>CAVYGO010000005.1:0-461223 GCA_963768085.1 uncultured Flavobacteriaceae bacterium | reverse complement strand
ATGAATTCGACGCGCTTGGACAGCGGTTTTGGGTAGCTTTTTGCACCCAAAAGTGCTGCTGCGGGAATGTCGGATTCGCCGTGAGATTAATTTTAAGATGAAGTTAGTGATTTTAGCTTAAAACCCTGGCGTTGATTTATAGCCACTGTTGGGGTACGTTTATATTAGCGAATCTGAGCTAAGAATGTTCTTCCAGAAGATCACCAGACGGCTGGAATAATCACTGAGTTTCACAGAATCGCCAAATTCGGAATCAAATTCTTCATTCAAGTAAATCATAATAGGATCTTCCGTATAGCCTTCCTCAACGTAGTCTTCTTCAAAATATCTTTCCTTAGTAGCTTTTTTGACCGAATTATGTTTATTAAATGATACTTCAAAATGCTTTGCGCCGTTCGCAAGGTGTTCAGATATTTTAACTATCGGATTTGATTTTACGAATAAATCGATTTTACTTTTTAAAGTGTTGTAATTGTCTTCTGGAAACTTAGCCTTATGATACCAATCGGTTATATGCCAACCAGTAACAATGAAGTTAAAAGCGAAATAGACATCATTTGGATTATTCTTCAAGTTCTCATATTCCCATAGAGAATCTTTCCAATAGTCGGATACATTTCTAAGCTCTAAGAATTCTTTCTTATTCTTCATATCCAAATTACTCACAACGAGTTTGTATATGAAAAGTAGGGCGTGGCGCAGCGTGCGGCTTGAAGCGGCGAAACCGACCAACATCTTCCTTTTCCCAGATTAATTGAGCCGCGTGCGAATCAGAAAGGCAAGCGAGTTCAAATTTATCAGAAATAAAGATAGCTAATTATTTGCACGAAACTTTATGTTACCTAAAATCTTGCCCTATTTTTTATATACTTTGTTGTAAAACGTTTTTATTTCCGCTCAGTTATTTCCGAACGAAATATTTTTAAAATTCTATTTCCTAAATCCGATGGTTCACAATGAGCTGAAATTGTACTTGTCAATTCAATTTCAATTGGCAACTTGAGAACAGTTTCTATTCTTAAAGCACTATTACGATCATTAATTCCGGGAATTGAAATCCGTTGATAGTATTCTTCAAAACCACGCATTGATTTTTCTTTACTAGCTTTGAATGCTGGCCAATCCGATTTATTTCCACGTTTTACTTCTCTTTTCTTAATATCAAACTTATCAAAATTCTGTTTTGTAATCAGTCCGATTTTTTCTGACGAACTATTCAAGTCAATAACTTCACAATTCGGTTGTTCGTAGTTTATTCCTAATTCGGATTCTTTAAGTAAGGCGCAACTATAATTTCAGAATGCTTTTCCGATATATAAACTGTAACCATTTTTTGAACTTTAAGTTTTGGCTCAGGTGGCTTAAATGTTATACTTCGGATTTTCATCAAAATGTTTTACAACGTCCACGGCTATAAATTCGACGCGCTTGGACAGCGGTTTTGGGTAGTTTTTTACACCCAAAAGTGCTGCGGCGTGGAGTCGGATTTATCAGTCGCGACTTTAATTTAGAAGATGAAGTTAATGATTTTAGCTAAAACCCTGGCGTTGATTTATAGCCTTTGTTGGGGGTAGTGATTTATTATTAATATTGAATAGATATACCACCATTGTCGGTTCTTCTGATATTCATTTCAGCAAGTGGTTTGAGTCCAATAGAATCCCTTCGCTTATCGATAATATCAATTTCTTCTTTGCTCATCTCAAAATATTTCTCTGTTGGTAATTGGTAATAGTAGGGATCTAATTTTTGAGGACCCCAATTTCTTCTCCTGTCTATAATCCATGCGAACTGGCCAGGGGAAATCATTCCTTCATTAAAGGCCTTCCCCATAATTGATTTTAATTTCACATTGCCAATGTCAGAATCAAAATGCAATAAAATTATAAAAGCGTTACCAGACACCATGCTTCCGACTAATTTTGAACTTGGATATCCCTTCTCTTCAATAAGCTTTAATAACATTTCTATATTTAACGAATCCACCGTGGACATATCTTTGTCAAGTTCGCCTTTTCGGACGACTTGGTCCCTTTGAAACATCGATTTCACCGATTTTCGATATTGTTCATCAAACTCTATCGCAACTACGGAAGAATTATTGATGTCAGAACATAAATCATCTTGGAAACTAAATTCTTTATATTCAAAACCGTTGTTTACAGCTTTTGGAAATATTTAAAACCTGATCACAATCTTTTAACTTGACTGCGAGAGTACGCCCTTTGAGTAAGTGTTGAACAGGGACAAAATCAACCAATGCTTCTGCTTGCTGAAATAACTTAAAAGCTTCATGAAAGTTTTCTTCTTTTTCAAGTTTTAGAACCTGATTATATGTCCGATAATATTGAGGATAATCGTTATCTAAATTTTCCTGACAAGAAAAAATGATTAATAACCAGAGAAGAATATTAAAATGATATTTCATGGTGTGTTTTATCATTACCCCCAACGTTTGTATAAAGGTACTAAATTAAAAAAATTGTAAATTGCTGTGTCGTTCTGCTCCCCGGGGTTGGTTATAGTACCAATTGTTAACACATTTCAATAACCAAGACTATGGACGATATGCACAGTTTTTCCGATTTCGGCAGGATCCTCGAATTAAAAAGATACGCCCCCAACACTATAAATATCTACCTTTCAATGCTGCGAATGCTTCAACAACAGGTAGGCGAATTTCCAATTTATCAACTCGAAAACCCTGAAATTGTAGGACACGCAATGAAATTGGTGGAACGGAAAAAATATAGCAGATCAAGCCATAAACAATTGCTGGGAGCCCTGGGCCTTTACCTAAGAGAAATGCACCAAAGGAAGATAGATTTCTCAAATATCTACCCGGTTCGAAAACAAAGAAGATTACCGCAAATACTTTCCAGAGAGGAGATCACTCGCATGTTAAGCGTAACTACAAATATCAAACACAAAACAATGCTCATGTGTCTCTATGGGCTGGGACTTCGTCGAAGCGAATTGCTAAATATGAAAGTCGAAGATATTGATAGCGATCGGGGAGTGGTTCATATTAAAAATGCCAAGGGAAACAAGGACAGACTGGTTCCTTTATCTGTAACATTGCTTCGGCAACTACGAGAGTACTATCGGTCATACCAACCCAAAAACTATTTGTTCCAGGGGTTGAAAGGAGGAATGTATTCAGCAACAAGCTTGCTGAAAGTTTTCCACGATGCCTGCCGTAAAGCACATATACAAAAATCCGTAACACCCCACAGCCTGAGGCATGCCTATGCTACCCATCTTATGGACGCCGGGACCGATGTACGCATCATCCAGGAATTACTGGGGCACGGTTCAGTTAAAACAACAATGATTTATACACACGTGAGTACACGATCCATTCTGGACGTAACGAGTCCACTCGATACCTTGTAACACCAAACCAGGTTTAAGTCCTGTTTATATATGATATGATGCGATTTTAATTATTATCTTCGATATATAGTTTCCTCTATGAAACACTTTATTTTCTGCTTATTGATCTGTACCCTGGGTTACACTCAGAACGATACGCTGATGCTCAGGAACAACGATATTATCGTGGGTGAGATAAAGAAATATACAGAAGGTGTTCTGCAAATAAAGACTTCCTATAGCGATAAGGATTTTCTCGTAGAGTTCGATAAGATTAGTGAGCTGAAAGTGCAACGCAGTTGCGTGATAATCCTTATTGGAGGGGCGAGACGTTTTGGGATAATAAGTTCAGAAGGCCCCGGCCAGGTGTCTATTCGTCTGCTAAATGGTGAAATTGAATATTATTCGCTTAACGATATTTTGGCGCTTAAGGAAGTAAATGATAACTTCTGGCAACGCTTCGAGGCGGCTATAGATCTGGGATTCAACTTAACAAAAGCCAACAATAGTAATCAGTTTTCAATATCAGGTAGATTAGATTATACCGGAAACCGTTTGCTCATGAGCGGTAGGATAAGTACGTTAAATAAGAATCAGGATAATGCCAATGACACAAAGCGGACCGATGCAAATGTAGATATCACCCGACTCTTTAAGGGTAATTTGTATCTGCTTGGGGAAATATCGTTCCTATCCAATACGGCCCAGGCATTAACCAGTAGGATTAGTCCAAGTGTGAGTTTCGGAAAACTATTAAAGAGTACGAGTACGCTCGATCTGGGTCTGAGTGCGGGGTACAGTTATAACATAGAGAAATATTTGGGTGAAAACACAGACAGAACTTCCTCCGAATTACTGATTGCAACCAGGTTCAATATTTATAATGTGAAGGATTTCGATCTTAATACTTCACTGTATATTTTTCCAAGTCTTTCTCAAAGTGAACGGATACGTATGGATTACAATATTTACCTGAAATACGACCTGTTCTGGGATTTTTATATCAAGACAGAATTCTCATTGAACTATGATAACAAGCCTGTCTTGGAAGGAGCTCAAGTGGATTATATTGTTACCACCGGTTTCGGTTGGAAGTTTGATTAGCCGATAAACACTAAGCACGGGCCATAAAAGTCCAAAACCTCCGGGCGTCACCCAATTAATTTCTGATGGGTGTTATTACAAGGTTGAAGAATTCTACTGTGGTGATCATTTACCTGCTTTTATTTCATTATTTTTTCAAAAGTCTAATGAAGAGTTCATTCCCGGAACGCTCAGGTATGGAATTGTAGGCGGTTTCCATGACCTTAATGTTGAATTTTTCTGAAAATAAGTTCCGGTATTCTTCCTCATTTCCTCCAAATGGGGGACGGTCTTCATGCAATGGGATATTGAATAACAGCCCTGCCAGTTTTCCGTTTTCTTTAAGCAGGGAATGCATTTTTGAAATATAACGAGGCCGTTCCGAAGGATTCAGTGCGCAGAAGAAGGTCTGTTCTATGATAAGGTCGAAGCTGTCTTCCAATTCGAAAAAGTCCTGACAAAGTATTTGTTCTGAAGGGAAATCGGGAACCCTTTTCTGAAAATTCTGAAGTGCCACCACCGAAATATCCAGCACATAAACATTAGAGAATCCTTTTTTAAAAAGATACTCAGCCTCGTATGAGTTACCGGCTCCGGGGATAAGGATTCTGAGATCCTTACGTTCAAGCTGATCGAAGTATTCCTTCAACGGGGTGGAAACATAACCAATGTCCCAGCCAGTCTCGCCCTGGAGGTATCGGTGATTCCAGTACCCTTCTATAAATTGCATTTGCTGCTTGTTAGTCTCTCAAATTAACCCTTGGATTTACCCATGCCCTGACCCTTTCCTTTGCCCTGGCCGTTTCTCATCCTGTTATTTTGTCCTTCTTGCATGTGCATTCCCTTACAATTTCCGGAACAATTTTCAGAGCAACTGTGCTTTCCCTGGCCCTTTCCTTCTCCCATTCCTGGTCCGTTGCCTTGTCCCATTCCCTGTCCATGGTGTTCTGCAAACCATTCAGGCTCTTCAATATCGTAGTCATAGATATAATCAGAGATCTGGCGGATCGTTTCTTCTGGAAATGACTGATACGGCATCACGCCAAATCGCTTCACGGCTCCATACATTTTAGCTTTGTCTTCACTGGGTTCCTTGGTCCATTCCAACAAGGCAGTGGTAAACTCCTCTTTGGAAGTTCCCTCCCTAAGATAATGCATTTTAACGGCAATCATAGGTGGCGCAATTCGGTCTTCATGTGATACAGACGCGTTATGACAGGCATAACAATTTTTCTCCATCAGCGCCTTGCCCGGATGTTCAGGATCCGTAAGCGTTGTTTCAACGTCTGTTGAGCTGGCTATATAAGAATCGGTCTGTTTTGAGTTACAACTAAATAGTAACAGCAATCCACTAAGTAATATCAATATTTTCATGGTATATTATTTAAATTATGTCCATTGCATTAAACCACCCTTTAGGTCGTAGATTTGGGTAAAGCCCATTTTTAATAGTTTTTGAGCGGCACTTCTGCTCCTCCCGCCGGATCGGCAGTAGATGTATACGGGTTTGCTTTTATCCAGCCTGTTGAATTTTTCAGCAAATACCGTAGGCTGAAAGAAATCGATATTGATGGCTTTCGCAAGGTGCCCCGAACGAAATTCGTTTTGCGTTCGGATATCCACAAGTTGAACATTGGCTTCAGAAATTGCTTTTTTATATTCTGTAGTATTTAATAATGTAATGCTATCGGAAGTTTGTCCGGATGCATTGAAAAGGGTGTTAAAAAACATAATTTTATTATTCATTTTTAAAATTCATTAATGGAGCAGCCATATTTCAGGCCGCCCCATTAAAACCTAACATAAAAACCCCTCTACACCAGCTCCTTTTTAGCCAGGTAGAAGTCTATCTTCTCGAGGGAATCGTCCAGAATTCGCTCTTCCATTTCTGCCAGTGTTTTTGGTGGAGGAACAATCACCTTTTCTCCTTTTTTCCAGTCCAGTGGCAGTGCGACTTTGTGTTTATCCGAAATCTGAAGGGCCTCAAGGGCTCTTAGTATTTCATTCATGTTTCTTCCCACATTAAGCGGGTAATACATGATCAATCTTATTTTCTTTGAAGGGTCGATAAAGAATACAGCCCTTACCGCAGCAGTTTCACTCTCATTGGGTTGCAACATCCCATAAAGTTTAGCAACCTTCATATCCAGGTCTGCAATGATCGGGAAATCGAAATAGACACCCATATTGTTTCGAACATTGTCCACCCATGCCAGGTGAGCGTGTATACTGTCTATGCTCAAACCAATTAATTCGGTGTTTAGAGCATCAAATTCATCTTTGCGTGTAGCGAAGCCACTCATTTCGGTAGTACATACCGGGGTGAAATCGGCGGGGTGAGAGAACATCACGATCCATTTGTCCTTGGCGTAATCTGATAGCCTTATCTTTCCTTTCGTAGTAATGGCTTCAAAATCGGGAGCCATATCACCTATTCTCGGCATACTGTAGCTTAATTTTTCTTCTATATTTTCCATCTTCTCTTGCTTTAATTTCACTATAAAAGTACGCTGCCAAATCAACCAAAACAGTAACTTATGTTACAAAAGAAAAAGAAAAGAGCAGGAATCCATAACCTGCTCTTTTCGGCATTGCCCAGTGGTATGAAACAAAAAATCAAACAATTTATAGCATAGTAGTCGGGCACACATAATCGGTCAATGGAAGTTCCGATTTTTTCATCGCTTTAATCCCACCTGCAACATCGATTACATTGTGTCTGCCACGGCTTTTTAAAATGGACGCAGCGATCACACTTCGATATCCTCCACCACAATAGAGGTAAAGATTCTCGTTTGTTGGGAATTCGGCTATGTACTTATTGATATAATCCAGGGGCGTATTTATTGCTTCCTTCATATGTTCTGAATTATATTCACTCGTCTTACGAACATCAAATACGGGTATTTCATGGTTCTCTTTCCAGGTCTCTTCGAAGGTATTCACATCAATGGAAGTTACTGTATCATATTCCTTGCAATCTTTTTTCCAGGCGTCGAAACCACCTTCCAGGTATCCCAAGGTATTATCGAAGCCAACCCGGGATAACCTTGTGATAACCTCAGCTTCTCTGCCTTGAGGAGCTACCAGCAATATGGGTTGCTTAACATCGGCAATTAACGCTCCGGCCCAGGGTGCAAAGCTTCCGTCAAGGCCGATAAAAATAGATCTTGGAATGTGTCCGTTAGTGAAATCTGTTCTATTGCGGACATCCAGGACGATAGCACCAGTCTCGTTAGCCGCCGCTTCAAATGCATCTGGCGACAAGGGCCTGGCGCCTCGATCCATAACCGTATCAAGGCTTTCATACCCTTGAATGTTCATTAGTACATTCTGAGGGAAATATCCCGGAGGTGGCGTAAGTCCCGTAAGCAATTCTTTAACGAACTCATCTTTGGTCATGTCGGGCCGCAATGCATAATTTACCTCTTTCTGATGCCCGAGCGTATCCGTAGTTTCCTTACTCATCATTTTACCACAGGCAGACCCGGCTCCATGATTGGGGTACACAATGAGGTCGTCACTCAATGGCATGATCTTGTGTCTTAGGGAGTCGTATAAGTGTGCGGCAAGCTTTTCTTCGGTAAGGTCCGAAATGACGTGCTGTGCCAGATCGGGTCTTCCCACATCTCCAATAAATAAGGTATCTCCGGTGATGATGCCATGTTCCTTTCCGTGCTCATCGATCAATAAGTAGGTAGTACTTTCCATGGTATGCCCGGGCGTGTGAAGTACTTTCACCTTGTAATCGCCCACTTCGAAGACCTGGTTATCCTCGGCAACCAGGGCATCGTATCCCGGCTTGGCTGTTGGGCCGAAAACTATTTCAGCGCCTGTTTTTTTCTGAAGGTCCAGGTGGCCGCTTACAAAATCGGCATGGAAATGAGTTTCGAAGACGTATTTGATCCTGGCGTTATCCTGTTCTGCCAGGGTAATGTATGGTCCTACTTCGCGCAGAGGGTCAAAGATCGCCGCTTCACCGTTACTTTCAAGGTAGTAGGCTGCATGTGCCAGACATCCCGTATATATTTGCTCTACTTTCATATTCAATAAAAATTATTATTAACTAATGATAAAAATAGAAAGATGAATAAAGCTGTACAGTAACTTTGGTTACAAAGGTCTTAACCGCCGAATTCCTTGAACATAATGTAGAGCGCCATCAACAGGACAAACCATCCAAATCCTTTTTTGAGCTTTTTTCCGTCGATAAATTTGTTCAGCCAGACTCCGATGAAAATACCGATCACAGAAATACCCGTGAATATGAGTAGGAATTGCCAGTCAATTGCCATGGTCTCAATATCCCCGATAAAACCAATAAGGGACTTTATAGCGATAATCAGTAGGGAAGTCGCTACGGCCTTTTTCATGGGTAATTTAGCGAGCAATACCAGGGCTGGGATGATCAGGAAGCCACCACCGGCACCCACCACTCCCGTTAACAATCCTACTACAAAACCCTCAATAAAGATCATCGGGTAATTAAGCCGGACCTTCCCCGACTTGATATTTTCTTTTCCGTTACTGCGTATCATGGAAAATGAGGCAATGAACATGATGATGGCAAAAAATACCATAATACCAGCATTCTTGCTCACTATGTAGTCACCAATACTGAATAAAGTTTCGGGAATAGCCGGAACAATGAATTTCCTCGTGATATAAACAGCGATAAAGGCCGGAATCGAGAAAACGATCGCGGTCCGGAAGTCAACCAGTCCTTTCTGAATATTTCTAAGCGCCCCTACCAATGCCGAAACGCCTACAACGAAAAGTGAGTAAGCCGTAGCGGTTACAGGATTAATGTAAAGGAGATAGACAAACACGGGAACGGTAAGTATAGAGCCACCACCACCAATGAGACCGAGGACCACTCCAATCAGTAATGCACCAATATATCCTATAACCTCTGTGATAACACTATACTTTTATGTGGTAACCTTGCTCTATAGTGAAACAACTTCGATGCTGTTTCGATGTAATTTAATTTTCCCGAGCTTCTCCAGTTTCTTCAATAACCTTGAAATCACAACTCGAGATGTGTGTAATTCGTAGGCGATCTCCTGGTGGGTATTGCGAATTGTTTGATCCTTGGTGACATTAACTTTTTCCTTGAGATATTTAACAAGTCGTTCGTCCATTTTCAGGAAAGCAATGCTGTCGATAGTCCTCATCAGTTCTTCAAGACGATCGTGATAGCTCCGGAACACAAAATTCCTCCAGGTTTTATATTTTGCTGTCCATTCTTCCATTTTCTGAACAGGGATCATAACTAACTTCGCGTCGGTTTCAGCGATAGCTCGTATCTCACTTTTAGTCTGGCCCACGCAGCACGTCATGGTCATGGCACAGGTTTCACCACGTTCAAGGAAATACAGTAACAGTTCATCACCATCCTCATCTTCCCTCAGTATTTTAATGGCTCCTGAAACGAGCAAGGGCATGGAACGAATATATTCACCTATTTCCATTAGTTTTTGGCCGGCGCCTACTTCCTTGAATGTTCCTACCTGGTTGATTTCCGAAATCAGGGCGTCTTCGAAGAGTCCGCCGTAGCTTTCTTTCAGTTCTGATATCATAGAATGTAAAAATAGTCACTTCCTGAAAGAACATAGGTAACTTTTGTTACAAATATTTTCAATCTCCTAAACATTGAATTCGAATAATTCGGAATAGAAATCGTGTATCTTTGCCCAAAATGTGAATATGGCTCATAAAGCAGGTTTTGTAAATATTATCGGAAACCCGAATGTTGGAAAAAGTACCCTTATGAATGCTTTCGTCGGGGAAAGATTGTCCATCATTACCTCTAAAGCTCAGACCACGCGTCACCGTATACTCGGTATCGTGAACGGAGAGGATTTTCAGGTGATCCTAAGTGATACCCCGGGCATTATAAAGCCGGCCTATGAACTTCAGGCGAGCATGATGGAATTTGTGAAATCTGCCTTCGATGACGCCGACGTACTTTTGTATCTGGTCGAACTCGGCGAAAAACAATTAAAGGACGAAGCCTTCTTCAGTAGAATAAAGAATTCACCCATCCCCGTGTTGCTGCTAATTAACAAGATTGACAAAGGTGATGAAGAACAACTCGCTGAAGCTCTCAAGCTTTGGCAGGAACAAGTTCCCAATGCCGAGATATTTGCTATTTCCGCCCTGGAGAATTTTGGCGTTGCTGAAGTTTTTCAGCGCATAGTTGAATTGCTGCCCGAATCCCCGCCTTTTTACCCAAAAGACCAATTGACAGACAAACCCGAACGATTTTTTGTGAACGAGATCATTCGCGAAAAGATACTGATGCATTACAAAAAGGAGATCCCGTATTCTGTCGAGATCGATACTGAGGAATTTTTTGAAGACGAAAAGATCATCCGCATTCGTGCTGTGATCATGGTGGAAAGGGAAACCCAGAAGGGAATTATAATCGGACATAAAGGCTCAGCCCTGAAACGGGTAGGAGTAGAGGCACGTAAGGACCTGGAGGCTTTCTTCGGAAAACAGATCCACCTGGAGACCTATGTGAAGGTGAACAAGAACTGGCGAAGCGATAAGAGACAATTACGCCGGTTTGGATACAAATAGTAGAGCATTAGTCAGAAAACAATAGTATCTAAGCTGTCTCGGAGTTTAATCCATCAATTGGTTCTCGATACACCTCACTTTGTTCGGCACTCGAACGGACATCTGTTACTTTCGTCACTTCGAGTGTTCTCTTGAGTGAATGCGAAAGAGAATGTATCGAGAAGAAATGTATAGGCAATAATCTTAAGTCAGTATTCCAGACTAACCCGAAATCATCTAATTAATCTCCAGTGTCTCCTTCATAAAGTTATACAGCAGATGCATCTCATCCCTGCCAGTAGCCTTACCCATTCTTCCCGCAAAGTAAAGAGCGAACCAGCCAAGAACCATAAATCCCATTAATAATAATTGTACTGCGTACGGTTCACCCAGCGATGCCCTTGTGTACGCCCAGATCCCGAAGCCCAGAAATAAAGAAGCTACTGCAAAATGAAGGAACATGAACATGGTCCAAACCGCAGGTTTCGGACCAAAAACGCCATGCAATTGTGATGTGCCTTCTTCAAAAGACACAATCTCCAGATCCAGTTGCGGCGACCAGTAATGCTGTTTTTCCCGTGGGATCTTTAAGAACACATGATCATCAACACGGGTAATTACAAAATCTTTACTCGACTTTTTCGCCTGTTCGAAGGCCTGTAAGGCATCTTCATTATGACGTTCAAGATCGATCTTAAAGCGGGGTCTTAATACAACTTCATTTGATATCGACATGATTTTTCACTATAAGGCGTTGAAAGCATCTAAATTTAAATAAACTAAAGCTAACATTCGCCAGCCTTCCTCTAAAAAGCACTATTTTTGCAGCAAAATTCAAGCAGTATGAGTATCGTTGCCATTGTGGGGCGGCCCAATGTGGGAAAGTCAACCTTCTTTAATCGTTTAATACAACGGCGTGAGGCAATCGTTGATGCGATAAGTGGTGTTACACGTGATCGGCATTACGGAAAGAGTGACTGGAACGGTAAGGAATTCTCCCTTATCGATACCGGGGGCTATGTAGTGGGAAGCGACGACATCTTTGAAGCAGAGATCGATAAGCAGGTAGAACTGGCCATCGATGAGGCGGATGCCATAATTTTTATGGTAGATGTAGATACGGGAATTACAGGTATGGATCAAGAGGTGGCTCAATTACTTCGGAAGAGCAGAAAACCAGTGTTCCTGGCAGTGAATAAAGTAGACAGCTCTAATCGATTACACGATGCTGTGGAATTTTATTCATTGGGATTCGAACAATATTATCCCATATCCGGGATCAATGGAAGTGGGAGCGGAGAGCTTCTGGACGACCTTGTAAAAGTTCTTCCGGAGACCGAAGAAAGAGATGAAGATGATTTGCCCAGGTTCGCCGTGGTGGGACGTCCCAATGCGGGTAAATCGTCCTTTATCAATGCATTGATCGGCGAGGAACGCTTTGTGGTTACCGACATAGCCGGGACCACACGTGACAGTATAGATACCAAATACAATCGCTTCGGATTTGAATTTAACCTGGTAGACACTGCCGGTATACGTAAAAAGAGTAAGGTAAAGGAAGATCTTGAGTTTTACTCGGTGATGCGATCCGTTAGAGCAATTGAGCATTGCGACGTGGTACTCGTGGTTTTTGACGCTACCCGTGGTTTCGACGGTCAGGTACAGAATATTTTCTGGCTGGCGGAACGAAACAATAAAGGAGTTGTGATCCTGGTGAATAAATGGGACCTGGTGGAAGGAAAAGATAATCGAACCACCAAGGAAATGGAAAGCTACATCCGCAAGCAATGTGAACCTTTTACCGATGTACCCATTGTTTTTATTTCGGCCTTGACCAAGCAACGGATATTCAAAGCGATCGAAACGGCTGTTGATGTATATAAGAATAGAAGTCGGCGTGTTAAAACATCCGAGCTCAACGACATCATGTTACCTATTATCAAGATAACACCACCGCCGGCATTAAAAGGTAAATACGTAAAGATCAAGTTCTGTACGCAACTCCCTACACCGCATCCCTGCTTTGCGTTCTTCGCAAATCTTCCACAGTATGTAAAAGAACCCTATAAGCGATTTCTAGAGAACAAACTAAGGGAGCATTTCAATTTTACCGGGGTGCCTGTAACCATATATATTCGTAAGAAATAATCAGGCCATATCTCTACGTAGGTAATCGATCTTTTTAATATTTAAGTGATAAATGAAAGACAGTAATGAAGTGAAAAAAAGTGTGGAATTATTCAAAAGGAAATGAATATTTAACATTTTTTTTGAAGTTTAAGACACAATGATTCATCGCATAATAAACTGAATATTTCACTACATACGATAAAAAAAATGGTGTTATTTCGAAGATGCTGAAAACGACATTCCAATTGATATGTTTAAACGAATTTTATTTTTTATTTGCGGTTGAAAACTCCAGGATTTTATAAGAAATAATTAACAATTCTCTTTGGATTAACTGTCTCGTATAAGCTACTTTTATCCCATCAAATTATTTTTTTTAGTATAATTAATGCGATGAAAATTCCCCACATTTGAATCGATCTTCAATACATGTCTATTTTAAGATAACAAACCTTAAAATGATTTGGTGGAACTGTAACCACCTTCTTAATGAATGAAATAGAATCAATAGAGTAAAAATTGTAAGAATAAACTTGATCACTCAAAAAATTGTTGAACGAGATTAGTTTTTGTAGGATATAACCTACTATTTGTTAAAAATAATGGCTGAAATGTTAATTTATAATGTATTATATCGAATATAAGTGCGTTTTAGCGATGTTTTGTTGTATAATTGTGTTGAGAATCTAAAAGCCCCTGTTCATAATTACTTATCAAATTCTGACTTTAGAGTAGAATTTCCCTCAGGCGGATTACGATTTCCAGGAAGATTGAAAGTCTTCTAACCTCACACATTTTAAATAAACACAATTTTGGATTAATTAGGAACGATCATGTTGTAAAAGCACCATGAAAAACAAACTAACCTACTTAGTAATTTTATTATCCCTATTTGTTTTTGTGACCCACGCACAAATCCAGGAACCATTTTCGGTGCGTTATAGTGAAACCCTTAACGGTGATTTCACTATCGTCGCCAATAACATGATTTCGAGAACTCCTACCGGCAATTACAATGGGCCCGCAAACAATCAGGATTTTAATAATAATGTATATGTAGACATCGATAGTGATCCTGCTACCTTTAATTCCAGTAGTGCCAATTTTACAGATCCTACTATCGGTGGTGCCTGCGTAACCATATTTAGAGCATTTCTTTATTGGGCTGCAGCCGATACGGAGCAACCTAACGGAAGTGACAATCAACCCAATTGGAATTTTAACGATGTAAAATTAATGTTGCCGGGTGAAACGACATATACAACGGTCACAGCCGATGATGTTATTTTTAGAGGTCGAACCACCCATTTCAGTAATGACCCGTATATATGTGTAAAGGACATTACGACCCAGGTCCTGGCATTACCGGATAAATTTGGAACATATCAGGTGGCCAATGTCGAAGCTGCAGAAGGTCTCATGGCGCATGACCAGGATGTTGGAACAGCAGGTGGCTGGCAGATCGTTTTCGTTTATGAAAGTCCTACTGCTCCTGCTAAGAACATCACCTTATTTGATGGGTATGCACATGTTACCAACATCGTCAATAACTTTGATATCAATTTCAGTGGCTTCCAGACTACTCCCGGGGGTAATGTGAATGCCAATATTGTACTGGGAGCATTGGAAGGAGATAGAAACTTATCGGGTGACCGTTTACAGATACGTAATGTCGCTAATAACTATGTCAATATAACGGCTCCACAACGTAATGCCAACAACTTCTTCAATAGCCGGATCACAGATAATAATGGTGACTTTACAGATCGTAATCCTGCAAGTTTAAATACACTTGGATATGATGCAGCCGTCTTTCCGCTCGATAATCCGGGGAATTCGGTGATTGGTAATAACCAGACAAGCGCAACCCTAAGGCTTACTTCGAATCAGGAGATCTATGGGCTATATCTGCTGGGACTGGCGGTAGAAGTATATCGGCCAAGTCTTAACCCACTGGTGATCACTCAAACCACAGGATCAAACCCGGCTAACCCCGGAGATATTCTTGGATTCAATTTCAATATACAGAATACGGGAAACGACAACGCACTTAATGTTACTTTGTCTACCACCATTGCTCCTCAGGCAACATTGCTATCCATAACAAACCTGCCGGCAGGAGCTACTTATACCTATGATCCGGTGACTGGTGACCTGGTGATTAATGTAGCCGACGGTACGCTGGATGTAGGTGATCCACCTATAGATATTGATATGGAAATCGAGATAAATGATGAATGCTATTTTCTGGAAGATGATTGTACCCTGTCATTCGATCTCCAGTTCACCGCGACCTATATTGGTGAGCAAAACCCGGGTCAGGTTATATCGGTAAGTACTGCCGATCCAAATTCCTGTACCGCTGTTCCATATGCAGTAAACATAAATCAGCCCATCGTGAACTGGGCAACCCCGGCAGGAGCACTGGACGCTACCGTAAGTTGTGACGACCCCGCGGCCTTAGCCCAGGCACAGACCCTGGAACCCGTGCCGGACAAATGTAATTTCATACTGAATAAGACCTCAGGACCTTTAGTGAACGGAAGCTGCCCGAATACAGGAACCTATACCAATACCTGGAATTTCACAGATGCCTGTGGCGTAACGATCGCCGATTATGTTCAAACGATAACAGTTACGGATAACGAAGGCCCAACAGCAAGTAATCCACCTGCAATAAATGTGGTGTGTGCCGGAGATATTCCTGCCCCGGACCCCGCCATGGTTACCGATGCGGCCGACAATTGCTCGACACCCGTTGTAGCCTTTGTTTCGGATGTGTCCGACAATCAACTCTGCCCTGAAACAATCACTCGTACTTACAGCGTAACCGATGCCTGTGGCAATTCGATTAATGTTACGCAACAGATTATTATTTTCGATGATATACTGCCTACTGCCAGCAATCCTGCTGCGATCAATTTGGAATGTGCTGGAGAAATACCTGCTCCGGACCCCACCGTGGTTACCGATGCGAATGATAATTGTTCCGTTCCTGTTGTTGCCTTTGTTTCGGATGTGTCCGACAATCAACCCTGTCCCGAAACCATAACTCGTACCTACAGCGTAACCGATGCCTGTGGCAATTCGATCAACGTCACACAACAGATCATTATCACGGATGATATTATGCCTACCGCCAGCAATCCGGCGACGATCAACCTGGAATGTATAGGAGATGTACCACAGCCTGATCCTACCGTAGTTATTGATGCGGCCGATAATTGTTCAACTCCGGTGGTTGCCTTTGTTTCGGATGTGTCGGACAACCAGATCTGCCCGGAGACGATCACCCGTACCTATAGTGTGACCGATGCCTGTGGCAACGCAATCGAGGTAACTCAGGATATTATAATTAGAGACGAAACGGCACCTTTCATGGAATCCACCCTTCAGCCGGAGATCAATGTAAGCTGCGGAGCGTTGCCGGATGTTCCCGAGCTAAACTTTAACGACAATTGTACAGCGCCACTCTTTATTGAATACGATGAAGAAATGGTCGTTATTTCTGATATCGATTATAATATCATTCGCAAGTGGACAGTGACAGACAACTGCGATAATCAAAGTATTTTCGAGCAGACTGTGATGGTCCGCCCAACTATTGAAGAAGAAGAGGTTTCAATTGAAATTTGCCCTGAAGATGACCCCATCAATCTTGAGACGCTCATTGCCAATACTACTAATCTCAGTGGTGAATGGCGTGGAGAGGATGTAGAGCTGTTGGATGGTACGGTGTTCGATCCGGAAGGTCTTGATACCGGGAACTACCAGTTTGCATATAGCGTATTTGAGAACGAATGCGAATGGGCAACGACTATAGAGATCTCCATTGGAAATGCCTGCGTTGCATTACCGTGTATTAAATCACGGGATGATATTACCATCTCGAAACTGGTTTCTGCTAATAATGATGGATTCAATGACTTCTTTGAAGTGAATTATGTGCTTAACCCGGATGCCAATGAACCCTGCGATATTTCGTTACAGGTCGAGATATTCAATCGATGGGGTGCAAGAGTTTACAAGGACGATAATTATTCCAATGACTGGTACGGAGTCTCACCATCCGGATCGTTTGGAAATGCTTCCTTGTTGCCTACTGGAACCTATTATTATGTAGTAATCCTGAAAAACAGTGGTTACGACCCCATACAAGGATTTATTTTACTTGGAACTGAATAGATGAATCGCATAAAAAACATATCGTCCGTCCTGTTGCTGCTTCTTGCGGTTGGTGTTGGGTATGCGCAACAGTTGCCTCAGTTCTCACAATACATGTATAACACCATTTCCATTAATCCAGCCTATGCGGGCTCCAGGGAAGTTATGGTGATAAATCTCCTCAATCGAAATCAATGGTTGGGCGTGGACGGTGCACCGGTAACACAAACATTTTCGGCACATACCTCGGTACCCGGATCGAACGTAGGCCTCGGTTTATCGGTTATCAATGATAAATTAGGCTTTGAACGAACTACCTATCTATTTTCCGACGTTTCGTATAAGATCGACCTGGATCCGTATGATGAGTACAAACTAACTTTTGGTCTCAAAGCAGGATTTAGAAAATATAGTATCGATCCTGAACTCCTGAATGATCCGCAGTATATGAATGATCCATTTCTGCGTAATACCGATTATAAATGGGATCCTAATATTGGTGTGGGGTTATATTTCCGTGGTGATTCGTTTTACCTTGGCCTGTCAGCCCCTCGTATATTGACATATAAAGGCCGTTCCGAATATTTTTCCCTGGATCGTATCAGTTATTTTGCCAATGGAGGGTATGTAATGGATGTAAATCCGAATCTTATCTTTAAACCTGCATTCATCATTAAATATACCAATGGCGCTCCCATATCATTCGACTTTTCAGCCATGTTCCTGATCAATCAAAATCTATGGTTGGGGGCTTCGTATCGCTTACAGGATTCATTTGGAGCCTTGGTTAATTTCAGAGTGGCCAAAGGTGTATCTGTAGGCTACGCTTATGATTATATTACGTCAGGTTTGAATACCGCTACGTTCGGGTCGCATGAAATAATGCTGAACTTCGAATTTCTTTTCCCTAAACCAAGATGTGTTTGTAAGGATCTTTACAATTAAGAGATTACCAGCTGCCACTGGCACCACCGCCTCCGAAACCACCACCGCCGAAGCCGCCACCAAAGCCACCGCCACCAAAGCTTCCTCCTCCGCTGGATCCACCACCCCAGCTTCCACCGGTTCTTCCTGCATTGCTTAGAATTATAATATCCCACAAACTACCCATGCCACCACCGCTACCACCATTTCTACCGCCTCGACCTTTGCGAGAGGTGCGTATCATTATGATTAAAAATAAAATAAAGATGGCGATGAAAATTACATGGCTATAGGGGAATTCACTTCCGGGCTCGGCTTTAAATTCACCGGCCAGCATTTGCATCATGACATCGGTTCCAATATCGAGCCCGTCGTAATAGTTTCCATTCTTAAACTCAGGTATCATATATCGGTTGATCACCTGTTCGGTCATTCGATCGGTGATGCGGTATTCAATACCATAACCCGTATTTATATCGACGGTTCGGTCATCCCTGGCCAAGAGGATAAGGATGCCATTGTCTTCATCTGCCTGCCCGATACCCCATTTCTGACCCCATTTGGCTCCCAGGAATGATATATCCTCTCCTTTGGTGGAACCGATGATCACCACAACGATCTGTGTGGAGGTGGTGTCGGCGTAATGGATCAGTTTACTTCTTAAAGCATTCGCATCACTTTCACCGAGTAACTCTATATAATCATATACTGCGGTTTGTTGTGATTTTGGCGGTTTATCGGGAATATCAAATTGAGCCTGTACAGCTTCAGAAAGAAACAGGGAAGCAAATAAAACAAAGAAAAGGCAATATTTATTTAGGTTTTTCAACATTTATCCCACAGAAATAGTATCAGGTAGTTCGTTCCCGTCCCGACTGCCATACGGAAAGTGTTTCTTGAGTTGTTCACCGGCCATGAGAATACCATCCACCAGGCCTTGTTTTACATTAGCTGTTTTAAAGTGTTCGATGATCACATCTTTGGTCGATTCCCAGAAATCAGTAGCCACCACGTCATTGATACCCTTGTCCCCCATTATTACGAGAGTGCGGTCTTCAACCGCCACATAGATAAGCACGCCATTACCCAGTTTGGTGTTACTCATGTGAAGAAATTCGAATACTTCCGCAGCCCGTTCAAAGGCATCCATGTTTGAATGTGCTTCCAGATGCACCCTAATTTCTCCTGAAGTATTTTTTTCCGCCTTTCGTATAGCTTCAATTACCTCGGTTTCTTCCTGTTTGGTTAGAAAGTCTTCAAGTTTCGACATGGTTTTTTAATTAAAATTCGACAACAGGAGCTTTATCGGAACCTTCTTCAGCTTCAAAATAGGTGCGCTCATCAAAGCCAAGCATTCCGGCAAAAAGGTTGGCAGGAATTTCTTTGATCCTTGTATTATACGGGAGAACCTTTTCATTATAGCGGTTGCGCTCCACATTGATCCTGTTTTCGGTACGTTCCAGCTCGTTAATGAGTTCCTTGAAGTTTTCATTGGCCTTAAGGTCCGGATATCGTTCGAAAACCGCTAAGAGTCTTGCCAATGCAGATGTGAGGCCGCTTTGCACTTCCTGGAATTGCTCTAATTGGGCCGGCGTAATATTGGAGGGATCTATGGTAACGGAGGTCGCTTTGCTGCGTGCTTCTATCACCTTAGTGAGTGTTTCCTGCTCAAATTCGGCATAGCCTTTTGCAGTATTTACGATATTCGGGATGAGGTCTGCACGTCGCTGATACGAACTTTCCACATTTCCCCATTGAGCCGAGGCTTTTTCATCCAGATCTACCAGGGAGTTATTCAGATTCATTGCGTAGAATCCACATATAACCAAAAGCCCCACAATTACGATCACGGGTAGCCATTTTTTCATGTTTTATTGATTTTAGAGTTGGTCTTTTATTTTGAGCAGTTCCGCCTTTACCGTCTCTAATTTACGAATAATCTCAAAGTTGTCTAATGTTTTCTTCCGGTTTTCTTTAAGATGAATTTTCGCTCCTTCCAGCGTAAAACCGCGTTCTTTTACCAGATGGTAGATCAATTCAAGATTTTTTATATCTGTCTGGGTAAACTTTCGATTTCCCTTGGCGTTCTTTTTGGGTTGAAGCACATCGAATTCCTTTTCCCAGAAGCGTAATAGAGAAGTATTAACGTCGAATGCCCTGGCGACTTCGCCTATTCCATAGTAACGTTTTTCGGGCAGTTCTACATGCATTAGTCTAACGATTGATTTTCCTGTTGCGCATATTGAAGTAAGATAGCGAATTCTTCCGGAGTTAAGTTTCCATAGTAGAAATTAATAGGGTTGATACGTTCGTTATCTTTAAAGATCTCATAATGGAGATGAGGTGCTTCACTCCTTCCGGTACTACCAACAAATCCAATTAGATCACCGCGTTTCACCCGCTGACCTGATCGAACATTATATTTGAATAAGTGTGCATAAAGACTTTCGTATCCGTAACCGTGATCGATACGGATGTGCTTTCCATACCCTGAGGCGGTGTTATCGGCCCGTTTAATCACCCCGTCTCCTGAAGCGTAGACAGGCGTACCTCGTCGGGCTGTAAAATCCATTCCCCAGTGGAATTTTCGTGCCTTGGTAAAAGGATCGGTGCGATACCCGAAACCTGATGCGACACGCGTAAGATCTTCATTTTGAACCGGCTGGATGGCAGGAATCGCGTCCAATAGTTCTTCTTTTTCTTCCGCCATTTTCGCGATCTCGTCCAGGGACCTGGACTGTACTACAATTTGCTTGGTAAGTATATCCAGTCGTTTACTGGTGCTGATTATGAGCTTTGAATTATCAAATCCTTCCAGATCCTTATAACGGTTTATACCACCAAATCCGGCTTTTCGCTGTTCTTCCGGGATCGGGTTGGCTTCGAAATATACGCGATACAGATTATTGTCTCGATCGTCGACTTCGGTAAGGACAACCTCGGCCTGTTCCATCTTTTTATTGATAAGTTCGAACTGCAGTTCCATATTGGCCAGTTCCCGCTTTAATTCTTTCTCTTTGGGGGTTTCTATATAGGGAAGATTTATATACACCAGAAGTAACAGAAAACCACTTAAGAACATTCCTAATAAACTCAGTAGAAAAATGCCAACCTTGCGACCCTTTTTAGATTCAATTTTTCGATAGGACAGGGTTTCACTATCGTAGAAATATTTAACCTTAGACATACGTTAAAAAAACTTATTTTTGCTCGTTGAAGGGTAGTGCTAACTTTTACCTAACGTGATGCAAAGATAGAAATTGTTTTGCTGACAGGAATAATAAACAATCGGAGCCAAAATTACACGGTATGAAATCACAGGAAGTCCGTTCTAAATTTTTAGATTTTTTCGAATCGAAATCGCATGAGATAGTGCCATCGGCACCTATGGTTATCAAGAATGATCCAACACTGATGTTCACCAATGCAGGAATGAATCAATTTAAGGAGTTTTTCCTGGGGAACAGCACACCCAAAAACGAACGCGTTGCAGATACCCAGAAATGCCTGCGCGTGAGCGGTAAACACAACGATCTTGAAGAAGTTGGAATGGATACCTACCACCATACTATGTTCGAAATGCTGGGGAATTGGAGTTTTGGCAATTATTTCAAGAAAGAAGCGATCGCCTGGGCATGGGAACTGCTTACTGAAGTCTATGGTGTTGATAAGGACAAATTTTATGTGACCATCTTTGAAGGGGACGAGGCCGAAGGACTGGAGCGTGATCAGGCTGCCTACGATTACTGGAAGCAATATATTGACGAAGATCGAATTCTTAATGGTTCCAAACATGATAATTTCTGGGAAATGGGCGACCAGGGACCTTGTGGGCCCTGTAGTGAAATTCATGTAGACATTCGTTCTGAAGAAGATAAGGCTAAAGTTTCCGGCGCCGAACTGGTGAACCAGGATCACCCGCAAGTAGTGGAGATATGGAACCTGGTCTTTATGCAATTCAACCGAAAATCGGATAGTAGCCTGGAGAAATTACCTGCCCAACATGTGGATACCGGGATGGGTTTCGAACGGCTATGCATGGTGTTACAGGAAAAACAAAGTAACTACGATACAGATGTTTTTACGCCACTCATTCGGGAGATTGAAGCTATAACCGATACGAAATACGCAGAAGATGAAAAGGTAGATGTTGCTATTCGCGTGATTGCCGATCACATTCGCGCCGTTGCTTTTTCTATAGCCGATGGCCAACTGCCCTCCAACACAGGTGCGGGCTATGTGATTCGACGAATCTTAAGACGTGCCATTCGCTATGGATTTACATTTCTGAATAAGAAAGAACCCTTCATATTCCGTCTTACAGAAACACTTGTGAAGCAACTGGGAGATGCCTTCCCGGAACTAGTTTCAGAACAGAACCTGATCACCAATGTGATTCGGGAAGAAGAACATTCCTTTCTCCGCACACTGGATCAGGGATTGATTTTATTGGAAAATATTATTGGAGGTGCTAAAAGCAAAGAGATCTCCGGTAAAAAAGGTATTTGAATTATACGACACCTATGGTTTTCCGAAAGATCTCACCGGACTTATCCTTCGAGAACGAGGTTACAAGTATAACGAGCAGGAGTTCGATGAAGAACTTCAGAAGCAAAAGGAAAGATCTCGTGCCGCAGGCAAAGTTGAAACCGGCGATTGGGTGATACTATCTGAAGATGCCGAGGAAGAGTTCATTGGCTACGATTCCCTGGAAACACAGGTGAAAATAACGAGGTATCGAAAAATTGAGAGTCAGAAAGAAGGTGAGCTATATCAACTGGTGTTCAATTTAACACCCTTCTACCCGGAAGGTGGCGGACAGGTAGGTGATAAGGGATACCTGGAAGCTCAGAATGGTGAGGTGGTGTATGTAGTGGACACCAAAAAAGAGAACAACCTGATCATTCATTTCGTGAAGAATCTACCGCGTGATCCGAAAGCTGGATTTAAAGCGGTTGTAGATGCTAAACAACGCGCAAGGACCGCAGCAAATCATTCGGCAACACACTTGTTACATCAGGCATTACGAAATATACTGGGGGAACATGTATCGCAAAAAGGATCCATGGTACACAGCCGGTACTTGCGATTCGACTTCTCTCATTTCAGCAAGGTATCCGATGAAGAATTGCGTCAGGTTGAAGACTTTGTAAATGCACGAATCCGAGAGAGTCTGGTATTGGAAGAACGCCGAAATATTCCTTATCAGCAAGCGATAGAAGAAGGAGCTCTTGCCTTGTTCGGTGAGAAGTACGGAGATACTGTACGCGCCATTAAATTCGGGAAGTCGATGGAACTCTGTGGAGGAACCCATGTTCCCAATACCAGTGATGTATGGCATTTCATTATAACTTCCGAAAGTGCCATAGCTTCGGGGGTACGAAGAATTGAGGCGATTACAGGCGATGCGGCTAAATCGTATTTTGTAGACCGAAGCGATTCCTTGAAGAATGTTCAGAAGGTATTACATAATGCACAGGATCCTGTTCAGGCAATTGAAAAGATACAGGATGAGAACCATGCGCTTCAGAAGCAAATTCAGCAATTGTTGAAGGACAAAGCCAAGGACCTGAAAGGTGATCTGAAGAATGAAGTAGAGGAGATCAACGGAGTCAACTTTATCACCAGGGAGGTAGCGCTCGATGCAGGTGGCATGAAGGACCTCGCCTTCGAGTTAGGTGCTGAAGTAGAAAATTTATTCCTTGTATTTGGTTCGAATCAGGATGGTAAGGCACTGCTTACCTGCTATATTTCAAAAGATCTGGTGAGTGCCAAAGATCTTAACGCCGGAACCATTGTTAGGGAATTAGGTAAATATATTCAGGGCGGTGGCGGCGGACAACCTTTCTTTGCGACTGCAGGTGGAAAGAATCCTGACGGAATTGCCCAGGCACTTAAGGCCTCCCGGTCGTATCTCGCATAGATATGAAATTGCAAACTCAGATACCGCTATCTCCGGAGGATCATAAGATCGATTATGATTCGAAGGTATTGTTGTTAGGCTCTTGCTTTTCCGAAAACATAGGTGGGAAACTGGAATATTATAAATTTCAAAACCTGCAGAATCCCTTTGGAATTATCTTCCAACCACTTCCCATTGAACGCTTGATTCATCGTGCTATATCTTACGAAAATTTTAATGAAACTGATATCTTCGAACATGATGGGCAATGGCACTGTATGGAGGTGCATTCACTGATTGCACATAAGGATAAGGATACATTTCTGAGTATCTTAAATGATAAGTTAGCCATCCTATCAGAATATCTAAAAACAGCTACTCATATTATAATTACCTATGGGACAGCCTGGGGATATCGGCAGTTAACATCAGGAAAAATAGTGGCCAATTGCCATAAGAAGCCTCAAAAAGAGTTTGCTAAGGAGATCACTTCTGTAAGTGGTATTGCTAAAAGTATTGAGAATATTTCCCGAGCAATCAAAAGCATTAATCCCATCATACGGATTATTTATACAGTCTCCCCGGTGCGTCACTTAAAAGATGGATTTATCGAGAACACTCAAAGTAAAGCACATCTTATTGCCGGAATTCATGAAATTACACGTGGCAACAACAACATATCCTATTTTCCGTCCTACGAACTTATGATGGACGAATTAAGGGATTATCGCTTTTATTCAGAAGATATGTTACACCCCAATACTACGGCGGTCGAAGTTATCTGGGACCGATTTGCCGGGGTATGGATAGACCCTGTAACCAAGCCGATTCAAAAAGAAATTGCCTCGATCCGTTCAGGCCTTGAACATCGGCCCTTCAACCCGGACAGCGATGATTATAAAGTGTTTCAGCAAAAACTTCAGCAAAAAATAAACGGGATACAGCTCAAGTTGCCGCATGTGTCATTTTAGATACTATTTGGTGCGGCTTATCTAAGGATAAAATGCCAAGTAATTGTAGGATTTGATTTATGACTTTTTCAGATTTTGTTAAAAATCATTAATTTGTCGGCTCTAAATATGGCCATCATGAAAAATCTTTTCAACCTGTTCTTATTACTATCCTTTTGTTCGTTTGCCCAGATTCCTACGCCCAGCAGCACTGTGAGTGCCATTTCGGGAGCGTACTGGACCAAATCGGGCACCACTGATTATACCCTTTACGACGAAAACGGGAATAGATTATCCAACGTTATGGACCTTAAGTATCTGAAAACGGATACCCTGGGAGTAATGGACAAGACGAACAGAACTATATATCTACTCGCCGATTTCAAGAATGCCGCTGATGGAGCAAAAGGAGAGGCAGTAATTTTAAGTAGGGACATGGGGCCGAATTTCTATTTTACCAATCCCTATTCGTTTGCTTTCTATGCCGATGATGTAAGCAGGACAGGTCCTTTTTGTAATATTCAGGGTAGTTATATTTACTATGTTGCCGATAAAGAGAGCACCTATAAATTACCTGATATCAGAAAGTTTTCTAGCTGGGGCGCCAAAACCAGTGAGAAATTGCCTTATTCCGAGACTCATACCTACTGGTATCGGGATGTCGAGAATGGTCAGTATGGAGTGATCAAAGAAGGCGAGACTATCGATTATTCCAAAGTCGTTCCCGAAAAAGATGAAAATGATATGGTTGTGAAAGTTGATGGCGTTGCAACCTATCGTCTACCCGGATATTATACTATGGCATCATTTGTTTTCAATCCGATAGAAATAGTTTCATCTGCGACTGGATCGACCACTTCGACTGTGACCACAAAATGTGTAAGAGGCGATTGCCAGAATGGTTTTGGGAAGTTTCAATATGATAATGGATATTACGATGGTTTCTGGATCGATGGTATGAAGAACGGATATGGTTTGTATTCATGGAAAGGTATTGGGGACTATATCGGAAACTGGGTGAATGATCAAATGGACGGTTATGGTATTTATACCGGAGATAATGATGATACTATAAAGGGTATTTTCAGAAATGGTAAACTGAACGGTATCGGTGTCACTAAGACGGGTGAAAAATGGGAACAGGGGATTTTTAATGACGGCAAACTGCAAACTGCTTTTACTTTCAGCTCAACGACTAACGATACCGGATGTACTATTGGAGACTGCCAGGACAAGTATGGTCGATATAAGTGGAGTAACGGCGACAGCTTCACAGGATTTTTTAGAAATGGAAATATGTACGTAGGCACTTATACCTTTGCCAGCGGGGATAAATACAGTGGAATGTTTAATAATGAAAACCAATATCATGGCTTAGGTCGTTTCTGGTTCAAAGATGGTGCGTATTACGGCGGACAATGGCTTAATGGGAAATACAGTGGCCGAGGATACCTCAAAAAGGCGGATAAGAGTCTGCTAATAGGTCAGTGGAAAGAAGGAGAATTTATAAAATCCCTGGAATAAGCATTGCGACCCGCAAAGTTGGTAGCATTTCAATATAAACTACATGTTCACGCTAAGATAGAGGCAGTACAAAAAGCAAAAAATCACAATATTATTTAGGATATCTTAGATTCCGAATGCGGCTTTAACCTTATCCACATAGTCCAGTTTTTCCCAGGTGAACAATTCAACCGTGAGTGTTGTTTCGGTATTGTCGGGAGTTTTAAAGGTTTTGTGTACGATCTCGTTCTTACGTCCCATATGTCCGTATGCCGCTGTTTCCGAGTACATCGGTTGTCGCAATTTAAGTCGCTCCTCTATAGCGGAAGGACGCATATCGAAAATTTCCGAAACTTTAGTGGCAATTTTTCCATCGGTCAGGTCAACTTTAGAAGTTCCATGAGTGTCTACAAAGATTCCCATAGGTTCTACCACACCAATAGCGTATGAAACCTGAACAAGTATTTCATCACAAATACCAGCGGCTACCATGTTCTTGGCTATGTGCCGCGTAGCATAGGCTGCAGAGCGGTCTACTTTACTGGGATCTTTACCACTAAATGCTCCACCGCCATGAGCGCCTTTGCCACCATAGGTATCCACAATGATCTTTCTACCCGTTAATCCAGTATCACCGTGAGGACCCCCAATAACAAATTTGCCTGTAGGATTTATATGATATTTAATATCATTATTGAATAAAGCTTGTATCTCCGGCTTTAACTGAGCTTTCACTCTTGGAATGAGGATACCCATGATGTCATTCTTAATTCTTGTTAACATTCGTTCCTCATTCTCATCGAAATCATCATGTTGGGTTGAGATAACGATAGAGTCGATTCCAACCGGTTTATTATCGTCGTTGTATTCAATAGTTACCTGAGACTTGGAATCCGGACGTAAATAGGTGATCTCATTGTTCTCGTGGCGAAGATCGGCAAGATTTTTCAGGATCTTATGCGATAGATCGAGCGCGAGTGGCATAAAGTCATCGGTTTCCCGTGTGGCATAGCCGAACATCATTCCCTGGTCTCCCGCTCCCTGTTCTTCCTTTGTGGCACGGTCGACACCCCGGTTAATATCTTCAGACTGTTCGTGAATGGCAGATAAAACACCACAGGAGTTTCCGTCGAACTGATATTCCCCTTTGGTGTACCCGATGCGGTTAATAACGTCTCTTGCGATCTTCTGAACATCCAGGTATATATTCGATTTCACCTCACCGGCAAGGACGACCTGTCCCGTGGTTACTAAAGTTTCACAGGCTACTTTAGATTGTGGATCGAAAGCCAGGAAATTATCAATAAGCGCATCGCTTATCTGATCTGCTACTTTATCAGGATGTCCCTCAGAAACACTTTCCGAAGTAAATAAATAGGCCATAAATGAATAAATTAAAAAATTTCGTGGGAAGATTTGACGAACCTAATGAAGGAAGTTTTCACTGCCTTTAGCATTTTTTACCGAGGTTGCAATCAGTCAAATCTTTCCTCTCCGAGCGCACAAATGTACATAAATCCTGATTAATGTGAAAAGTTTATTGTTTAATTAAAACTGCTCTTTGGATTGTAGATACAGGATAGGAAATCACTTCCGTCTTCTCTTCGTTTTCTGCGAATGTCGTCTTCGAATTCTCTCTTTGGGTAGCTACGATCTCAAAGTCCATATGGTTCTCTTCAAAAGTGATAAACGTGGTTAATATTGTACCCTGAACTTCAAATAGACTATACATTCTGTTTCCTATTACTTTATCGTCCAGAACGATCCCGTTATTTTCATCGACCACATATTCACCTTTCGCCGCGTCCTTGGTCAGCAATGTATATTTTCGCTCCTGCCGCATGTCTCCATCTCCATAGATGAGGATGTAATGATATTTGCCAATACTGTCGGTAGGAAGGAGATGAAATTCCATGGGATACGTGGAGGGTCCTCGCGAAGAAGCGATATTAAGTGTACCCTTGTAGATACCAAAAAAATCGTCGGGGAAGTTAGGCTCGCTAACGGTTTGCGTATGGCCGGATATTGTAAAAAACATAGTGAAAATGAGTAGGAAATTGAGCAAATTCATCATGACGCAGGTATAGAAGTTGAAATTAAGGAAATTATAGCGTTTTTCTAAAAAAAACATGGTTGTAAATCCTGTGAATATGATAATCATCATCGCTAATTACTTAAGATTTTAGTATACTTACAGCTTAAATTTTAACCAAAAGAAAAAGTGCAAGTCTTAAAGTTTGGGGGGACATCTGTGGCGAATTCCGAAAATATAGCGAAGGTCGTTGCTATTCTTACATCTAAATCTGAAACCGATCAGGTGATCGCCGTTGTTTCAGCCCTGGGCGGAATGACCGATACACTGCAACGCGCTGGTGAACTGGCGAACGAAAAAGATGAACATTATTTGCAGTTATGGGAGTCTATTCAGGAAAGGCATTTGAATACTGCCACCGAATTAGACCTGGACGATAAGGCAAAAGATCATATCAAAGAAGGGTTGAAGGAGTTAAAAAAGATCCTTCAGGGAATTTATTTAATCAATGAATTTTCAGAAAAAACAAGGGATAAGGTATTAGGATTCGGGGAATTACTTTCCTCTTTTATTATTTCTGAAAGTCTTAAAAAGCAAGTATCAGATTCCCTGTTAAAGGATAGTAGAGATCTTATCATTACCGACTCCATGTACACCCAAGCCCAGGTAGACGCTGAGCTTACTTCAAAGCATATCAGGGAATTCTTCAGGTCGAATGAGGCGCGGGTTACTATTATGCCAGGTTTTATATCGCGAAGTGCCGAGGGAGTATCCACTACCTTGGGACGAGGGGGATCAGATTACACGGCATCTATTATTGCGGCTTCATTACAAGCTTCAGTGTTAGAAATCTGGACGGATGTTAGCGGGATGTTCACCGCGAATCCGAAGATGGTTAAGCAAGCATTTCCATTGGAGGAAATCTCTTATCATGAAGCGATGGAATTATCGCATTTTGGGGCGAAAGTACTGTATCCACCTACCATACGGCCTGTACTGGAACTCAATATTCCAATACTGATAAAAAACACTTTCGAGCCCGAGGCACCCGGAACCTTGATAAACCGTGAAGGTAATTTGGATTTTGGGCCTGTAAAAGGAATAAGTCACCTGCCCAATATTTCACTGCTTACCCTCGAGGGGACCTGGATGGTTGGGATACCCGGTTCCTCCAAACGACTTTTCCAGGCGTTGTCCAATGAAAAGATCAACGTTATCCTTATTACCCAGGCCTCATCGGAACATTCGATTTGTATTGCCGTACAATCGGGTGACGCAGAACGTGCTGCCCATGCTATAAATGAAGAGTTCCTTTATGAGAATTCTTTAGGGAAGATCAACAAAGCACTGATCGAGAATGATCAGGCAATTATTGCCGTTATTGGTGATAATATGAAAAATCACCGGGGTATCAGTGGTAGAATGTTCAGTTCCCTTGGAAAGAATAATGTGAACATAAGGGCGATCGCACAAGGTGCTTCGGAACGGAATATTTCTGCAGTTATCGATGCCAGGGATGTGAAGAAAGCCTTAAACACATTGCATTATAAATTCTTCGAAAGACAGGTTCGGCAACTTAATTTATTTATTGTAGGTGTTGGAAATGTTGGGAGAATATTACTGGATCAAATTCGGCAACAAAAAGACCATTTGTACGAACATCTCTATCTCAATGTACGTGTATCGGGACTTAGTAACTCGCGCAAAATGGTCTTCGATGAGCACGGTATCGACCTGGATCATTGGCAGGATGCATTGGATAAAGGAGATAAAAGAGATGAAACAAATTGGTTTGAGACCATCACGGATCTGAATCTCCAGAACAGTATATTTATCGATATCACTGCAAATGAAGACGTGGCGAATAGTTATTCTGCTTACTTAAGTGAGAATATATCGATCATCGCCTGCAATAAGATCGCCTGTTCTTCAGAATACGCCAATTATATAAATCTCAAGAATCTCTCCAGGCATTACAACGCGCCGTTCCTGTTCGAAACTAATGTAGGAGCGGGATTGCCGGTGATCAATACCTTGAATAATCTCATTAATTCCGGCGACCAGATAACATCTATACAGGCGGTTCTTTCGGGTAGTTTGAATTTCGTATTCAACAACTTTAACACAGAATCAACCTTCCACGATGTGGTGAAACAAGCCCAGGATGAAGGTTATACGGAACCAGATCCAAGAATTGATCTGAGTGGTGTTGATGTGGCACGTAAAATACTGATACTGGCCAGGGAAAGCGGTCATCAGATCGATATGGAGGACATTGAGAATGTATCCTTCTTACCAAAAACTTCAATGGAATCGGATACAGTAGCCGATTTCTATCAAACACTAAAAGATGAAGCAGCTCATTTTGATGATCTGTTCGCGAAGGCCGATAAGAATGGTAACCGACTTAAATATGTAGCTGAATTCAATAACGGAACTGCAAAAGTCGGTCTGCAGGAGGTAGGCAAGGAGCATCCATTCTATAATCTGGATGGAAAAGACAACATTGTATTGTATTATACCGATCGTTATGTAGATCAGCCTCTCATCATTAAAGGTGCGGGAGCTGGAGCAGAGGTGACGGCTTCAGGTCTGTTTGGCGATATTATTAGCCTGGGTAAAAAATAAATTATGGATCAAATACGAATTTTCTCGCCGGCCACTGTGGCCAATGTTTCCTGTGGATTCGATGCAATGGCCTTTGCATTGGAAACACTTGGGGATGAAATGATTTTTAGAAAGAACGATTCAGGCCAGGTTGTGATTACCAGAATTGACGGTGCTGAATTACCTTTCGAAACTAATATGAATGCTGCAGGGGTGGTAGCAAGCCGGATGTTATCGGATGCCGGTGCTAACTTCGGAGTTGATATCGAAATTATTAAGAAATATAAGCCCGGTAGTGGATTAGGAAGTAGTGCAGCCAGTAGTTCAGGGGCAGCTTTTGCTATAGATCATTTCCTCGATGGAAAATTCAGTCGGTTGGAACAACTCAAATATGCCATGCTGGGTGAAGAAGTTGCTTGTGGCGCACAAATAGCAGATAACGTAGCGGCTGCTTTATACGGTGGATTTGTCCTTATTCGAGATTATGATCCTCTTGATGTAATATCTATTCCAACGCCTTCTGAATTAATTGTGACAGTGATCCATCCGCAGATAGAAGTTAATACCGAAGACGCCAGAAATATCCTTCCGGAGCAAATTCCCTTGAAAACGGCAATCGCCCAATGGTCCAACGTAGGTGGGTTGATCTCCGGATTACATACCACCGATTTCGATCTCATAGGCAGATCCTTAACCGACCATATTGCGGAACCACACCGCAAGATCTTCATACCTCATTTTGACGCGCTTAAAGAAAACGCCCTGGCTTCCGGTGCCCTTGGAGCCGGAATATCCGGTTCGGGACCTTCTGTGTTTGCGCTATCTAAAGGTAAAAGGAATGCTGAGAAGGTAGCGGATGCCTGGAATTCAATTTACAGCAGTTCCGGTATCGATTACAGGGTTTATGTTTCAAAAATTAATAAAAACGGTGTTCACATAGTAAAGGATTAATGCAATATTTCAGTTTACATAAGAAGGCGGCAAACGTTTCCTTTAGAGAAGCTGTGGTCCGGGGATTGGCTCCGGACAGAGGGTTATATTATCCAATGGATATTAAACCGCTTCCTCAATCCTTCATCCGGTCGATAGAAACCTACTCGGATCACGAGATCGCCTTTGAGGTCATAAAACAATTTGTGGGAGACGATATTCCTCTGGTGGAACTGAACCGAATTGTCATTGAGGTTTTAACGTTCGATTTCCCACTGGTGGAAATAGAACCAGGAATTTTTTCCCTGGAGCTATTTCACGGTCCTACACTGGCGTTTAAAGATGTAGGTGCGAGGTTTATGGCGCGTTGCCTGGGGTATTTCAACAGGGATGAGTCTAAAGCTGAAAAAGTGACCGTTTTGGTGGCTACATCGGGAGATACGGGAGGTGCTGTTGCTAATGGTTTTTATGAGGTGGATGGTGTGGAAGTAGTGATCCTCTATCCTTCGGGTAAAGTGAGTGAAATTCAGGAAAAACAGTTAACTACCCTGGGTAAGAACATCAGGGCCCTGGAAGTTGCAGGAAATTTCGATGACTGCCAGGCCATGGTGAAGCAAGCGTTTCTCGATGAGGATTTTAACGGAAAAGTTAAACTTACCTCTGCAAATAGTATCAATGTGGCTCGTTGGTTGCCACAGATGTTCTATTATTTTATAGCTTACAAAAGGTTGAAAAAGGAAGGAAAATCCATTGTCTTTTCGGTTCCCAGCGGTAACTTCGGAAATATTTGCGCAGGCATGATGGCACAAAAGATTGGTTTGCCCGTAGCGCATTTCATCACCGGAACCAATGCAAATAACATCGTGCCTCATTACCTGAAAACAGGGGATTATACCTCGAAAGAAACTATCGCTACCATTGCGAATGCGATGGATGTGGCGGCACCGAGTAATTTCATCAGGATTGAAGAACTACACGATCACGATATTGAAAAACTCAGGAAGAATCTTTCAGGTTACAGTTACGATGATGACAATACACGGACAACCATGAAAAAACTGTTTTCCGATTTTGATTATATAGCCGATCCTCACGGGGCAATTGGTTATTCGGCACTTAAGGATTTTATCAAGGAAACAGGTTATATAGGTATCGGAATATTCCTGGAAACTGCGCATCCGGTGAAATTTCTCGATGTAATTCCAAAGACGATCTCAGATACGATAGTGCTGCCGAAAGCTATAGCTAGCATTATGCATAAGCAAAAGAACGCCAAGAAAATATCAACTTATTCAGAATTAAAATCCTATCTATTGAGTGGGTTTTAAGGACATTATAATGTAGCGGGAATAAAACTTTTATCCGAATTATTTGGAGAAGTCGAATCTGTTTCTCAATCTTTGTGAATATAAAGTTCAAACTTTTACTGAATTGTTATCAAGAAAGGTGGAGGGATTAGACCCTTTGAAACCTTAGCAACCCTTTCTCTTGAAAGAAGGTGCTAAATTCTACATCTGCAAAGATGATAGATAACCAATGAATAATGTATTCACATTGTTTTATTTCTTATAGCATTTTATCGGTATTGTTGCCTTAGGGCACATTGAATTTGGAAAAGTATCATTAACACTAATGGATATGGACAGAAAAGTAGCAATAATTGGTTGTGGTAACCTGGGAATTGCCATCCTGGAAGGCTTATTGGACAGCAACTATACAGCACCGGCAAATATTACGGTAACACGGAGAAATACGGCTGTCCTGAAGGAATTTGAAGATCGTGGTGTGGTTGTGACCTCCGATAACAGAACAGCATTTAGAAATGCCGAACTAATTCTTGTAGCCTTGAAACCGCACAACATTCTTAGTATCTTAGAAGATCTGCGAGATGAGATCATTCCGGGGAAGCATATCCTGGTTTCCTTAGCTACAGGTGTTACTATTGAGCAATTGGGGATGGCTACTTCACGTGAGCTGTCGATCTTCAGAGCGATGCCCAATACGGCGGCGTTTGTGAATGAGTCATTAACCTGTATTTGTGCGAATACCCAAGACGAGGAGATCCTGGATAAGGTTCAGAAAATGTTCGATGGTATAGGAGAAATCCAGATTATAGAAGAGGAATTGATGGAAGCGGCTACGGTTCTTGGAGCTTGCGGAATTGCTTATGTGCTCCGATTTATGCGCGCTATGGTACAGGGTGGAATTCAGATAGGATTTAGTTCTAAGGTGGCAAGTTTTATTGTGAATCAGACTGTGAATGGTGCCTCAAAGTTACTGATTGAAAATGAAGCCCATCCCGAACAAGAGATTGATAAAGTGACGACCCCCAAAGGATGCACCATCGAAGGATTGAATGAAATGGAACACCATGGATTTAGTTCAGCCCTGATCAAGGGAATTGTAACTTCTTTCGAAAAAATTGAAAAATAATTCAGTAAAACTATGAACGTAACGCTCGAGAGAATTAACGATGATTTTTTATTCGATGCCAAAGGCGCCTCCAATGTTTCCGTGCATATCGATAGCAAGGTAAACGATGTAGTGAATGGCGCTAGCCCAATGGAATTATTACTTATGGCAGTGGGGGGATGCAATGCTATCGATATCATTTCCATCCTTAAAAAACAACGCCAGGTGATCAAACAGTATCATATTGAGGTGGAAGGAAAAAGAAAGGAAGTACGGCAAGCCAAACCCTTCGAAGCGATTCATGTAAATATTCATCTTAAAGGTGAAATCGACATGACTAAAGCCAAGCGAGCGGCCCAGTTGAGTTTCGAAAAGTATTGTTCGGTATCGATAACCCTTAAAGGCTCGGTGGACGTAACGTACGATGTATATGTAAATGGAGAAAAAGTATGAGTGCATTCATAGAAGCATTAAAGAATAGAATTCTTATCCTGGACGGAGCCATGGGAACCATGTTACAGCGATATCAATTCACCGAGGAAGATTTCCGTGGTGAGCGTTTTAAAGATTTTCACAAATCTGTAAAGGGTAACAACGACCTGCTTTCCATAACCCAACCCCAGGCGATCGCCGAAGTACATAGAAAGTATTTTGAGGCCGGCGCAGACATCGTTGAGACGAACACATTTTCGGGTACTACGGTGGCCATGGCCGATTACGACATGCAGGACCTGGTGTACGAACTCAATTATGAGTCGGCGAAAATTGCAAAAGAGGTCGCTTCCAAGTTCACTGCCAGAGAACCCAATAAACCTCGTTTCGTGGCGGGAGCCATGGGGCCTACCAATAAAACAGCCAGCATGTCCCCCGATGTAAACGATCCCGGATTCCGCGCTATTTCTTTTGATGAACTGAGAGAAGCTTACAAACAGCAAGCAGAAGGATTGGTCGATGGGGGTGTCGATGTTTTGTTGGTTGAAACTGTCTTCGACACTTTAAACGCCAAAGCCGCTTTGTTTGCTATAGAAGAATTGAAGGAAGAACGAGATCTGGACATTCCTGTTATGGTTAGTGGAACGATCACAGACGCTTCAGGAAGAACCCTTTCCGGACAAACCGCCGAAGCGTTCCTGATCTCAATATCCCACATCCCATTAGTGAGTGTTGGCTTCAATTGTGCCCTGGGAGCTAAACAACTCACACCGCATCTGGAAGTGATCGCTAATAGGACAAATTTCGCGGTATCTGCTTATCCCAACGCAGGCCTGCCGAATGCTTTTGGTGAGTATGATGAGACACCTGAACAGATGGCACAACAGATTAAAGAATACCTGGATAAAAGGCTTATCAATATCGTGGGGGGATGTTGTGGTACAACACCTCCACATATAAAGGCGATCGCGCAACTGGCATCTCAATACGATCCCCGCCCACTTGAACTTAATCTTATAAATGTATAATGTCTTCATGAGCGGATTTTCAAAAGAAAAAAGATATCTGAAATTATCGGGCCTGGAACCACTTGTGATCACTCCGGAGAGTAACTTTATTAATGTAGGGGAACGAACTAATGTAGCAGGTTCCCGTAAATTTCTTCGGTTGATCCAGGAGGAAAAATTTGAAGAAGCTCTTGCAATCGCCAGGCATCAGGTGGAAGGAGGTGCGCAGATAATCGACATAAATATGGATGACGGACTCATAGACGGGAAAAGCGCTATGGTAAAGTTCCTGAATCTTATTGTTGCCGAACCTGATATTTCAAGAGTTCCTATAATGATCGATAGTTCGAAGTGGGAGATTATTGAAGCTGGCCTGCAGGTAGTCCAGGGAAAATGTGTAGTGAACTCGATTAGCTTAAAGGAAGGTGAAGAAGAATTCGTTCACCAGGCCAAATTGATTCGCAGATATGGTGCAGCGGTTATTGTTATGGCTTTCGATGAAACCGGCCAGGCAGATAGTTATGCTAGGCGAAATGAAATAGCGAAGCGCTCGTACCGACTCCTCACCGATACATTGAATTTTCCACCGGAGGATATCATCTTCGACCTGAATATTTTTCCTGTGGCAACAGGAATGGAAGAACATAAACGTAATGCCCTCGATTTTATCGAAAGCACACGGTGGGTTAAAGAGAACCTGCCACATTGTAGTGTGAGCGGAGGAGTGAGTAATGTTTCTTTCAGTTTTCGAGGGAATGATGTAGTTCGAGAAGCCATGCATTCGGTATTCCTGTATCACGCTATTCAGGCGGGAATGAACATTGGAATTGTGAATCCCGCTATGCTGGAGGTGTACGATGATATCCCAACAGATCTCTTGGAACGTGTGGAAGATGTGATTCTGGATCGCAGGGAAGATGCAACTGAGCGTTTACTCGATTTTGCTGAAACCGTAAAAGGAGAACGCAAAGAGAAAGTTGCCGACTTGTCCTGGCGTGAACTGCCTTTACAAGATCGAATCACACGAGCTTTGGTGAAGGGAATTGATGCTTTTATTGTAGCAGATGTTGAAGAAGCCCGGCAATCGGTTAATAAGCCTATTGAAGTAATTGAAGGTCATTTAATGACCGGGATGAATGTAGTTGGGGACCTTTTCGGAAGTGGAAAGATGTTCCTGCCCCAGGTTGTGAAATCGGCCCGAGTCATGAAGAAAGCCGTAGCTTATCTACTCCCTTACATAGAAGACGATAAAGACGCAATTTCATCTTCAAACGGAAAGATCCTGATGGCGACCGTAAAAGGAGATGTACACGATATCGGGAAGAATATTGTGTCGGTCGTACTGGCTTGTAACAATTATGAAATCGTCGATCTCGGTGTTATGGTACCTCCCGAGAAGATCATCGCAACTGCAAAGGAGGAAGCGGTCGATATAATCGGGCTAAGTGGGCTCATCACACCTTCGCTGGATGAAATGGTCTTCCTGGCCAAAGAGATGCAGCGGCAAGATTTTAAAGTTCCTCTGCTTATTGGAGGAGCCACTACCAGTAAAGCGCACACGGCGGTGAAGATAGATCCGCAATATCAAAGTGCCGTAGTTCATGTTAATGACGCTTCCCGGGCAGTTACCGTAGTTGGTGATCTAATGCAAAAAGACAAGAAGGCAGGATACAAAGCGGATCTGAAAAAAGAATATTCCGATTTCAGGGAAAATTTCCTGAATCGTCAGAAGAAGAAGGATTTTATTTCTCTTGGAGACGCAAGGAAAAATAAATTGCGGATAGACTGGATCGGTGCCGAAATTTATCCTCCGAATCGACCCGGAATTCATGAAATCAAGGATTTACCCCTGGCCGTTCTCGAGCCCTATATTGATTGGACACCATTTTTCAGGAGCTGGGATCTCTATGGCAGGTATCCTAAGATCCTCGATGATGAGATTGTGGGGAAACAGGCCACCGAGTTGTTTTCGGATGCCAGGAAAATGCTTCAAAGAATATTTTCTGAAAAATTGCTGAAGGCGAAAGCAATTTTCGGATTGTTTGAAGCGAATACCGTAAACGATGATGATATTGAAGTTGTGGTTTCTTCCGAAGGATCTGGAGAAACTAAATTATTCAGAACCCTGCGGCAACAGTCACGGAAAGCTGAGGGAAGGCCAAATATTGCTTTAGCTGACTTCATTGCTCCAAGGACGACCGATATCAAGGATTATATAGGTTGTTTCTGTGTGTCTACAGGATTCGGGACACAGGAATTGGCCGAAAAATTTGAAGCTGAACACGATGACTACAATAGTATTATGGTAAAAGCCCTGGCGGATCGTTTGGCAGAAGCTTTTGCTGAATACCTTCATGAACAGGTCCGTAAAGATTATTGGGGCTACGCTTCCGACGAAAAATTAACCAATGAAGAACTTATCAAGGAATCGTATAAAGGTATTCGACCCGCACCCGGCTATCCGGCATGTCCGGATCACCTGGAAAAAGAGACTATTTGGGAACTATTAAAAGTAAAAGAGACCATCGGGGTTTCACTCACCGAGAGTTTGGCTATGTGGCCTGCGGCGTCTGTTTCCGGATATTATTTCGGGAATCCGGAAGCCAGGTATTTCGGATTGGGAAAAATTAAATCAGACCAGGTAAAAGACTTTGCTCTAAGGAAAGGAATTTCTGAAGACAAGGCTATTAAATGGTTGCAATCAAGTATAGCAGAATAAATGAAAGTAACAGAACATATAAAAAATGGCAACGGGAATACACAGTTTTCTTTTGAGATATTACCCCCGTTGAAAGGGCAGAATATTCAATTCATTTTCGATAATATCGATCCGTTGATGGAATTCAAACCACCTTTTATAGATGTGACCTATCATCGGGAAGAATATGTGTATAAGGAAATGGAGAATGGATTACTACAAAAGAAGATCGTAAAAAAACGTCCGGGTACGGTGGGCATTTGTGCTGCTATTCAAAATAAATATCAGGTAGATGCGATACCTCATATATTATGCGGAGGTTTTACGAAAGAGGATACTGAGAACTTTCTTATCGACCTGGATTTCCTTGGAATAGATAACGTTATGGCGCTGAGGGGTGACGCCGTTAAAACAGAAACCTATTTTACACCCGAAAAGGAGGGGCATAATTATGCCATCGGACTGGTAAAGCAGGTTGCAGCTCTAAATCGAGGGGAGTATTTGGATGAGGAAATTCAGAACCAGGCACAGACAGATTTCTGCATAGGAGTGGCGGGTTACCCGGAAAAACACATAGAAGCTCCTAATATGGACAGCGATATTCATTTCCTGAAGAAAAAATTAAAAAACGGGGCCGCCTATATTGTTACTCAAATGTTTTTCGATAATGAGAAATATTTCAATTTTGTAAAAAAATGCCGGGATCAGGGAATTACAGCTCCTATCATTCCCGGATTAAAGCCAATTTCAACAAAAAAACATTTGAATTTAATTCCGCAAAGATTTTTTACAGACCTGCCGGAAGACCTTATAAAGGAAGTGCTTAAATGTTCAAACAATGAACAAGTTCGTGAAGTTGGCATAGACTGGTGTGTACAGCAAAGCAAGGAGCTTATCTCGGAAAATGTACCATTCCTTCATTATTACTCCATGGGAAAAAGCGACAATATTAGGTCCATAGCACGACAATTGTTCTAAAGCAAAAGAACAAAGTGTCGACGAAATATTATCTTTACACTAATTAAGCTGAAATGCTATCTCGTAAAACAAAATACGGATTAAAAGCACTTACTTTCCTCGCCCGACAGGAGACCAATCGACCTGTGCAGATCTCACTTATTTCGGAATCCGAGAACATTTCACATAAATTTCTGGAAACCATATTGTTAATCCTTCGGAAGGCGGGATATCTGGGCTCGAAAAAGGGAAAAGGAGGCGGTTATTACCTGATGAAGGAAGCTTCGGAAATTCCCATAGCTGCTATTTACAGAATTTTGGAAGGACCCATCGCTATGGTACCCTGTGTGAGTTTGAATTTTTATGAAAAATGTGATGATTGTCCCGATGAAGAAACCTGTAGCGTGCATAAGTTAATGATTCGGGTCCGGGATAATACCCTTCAGATATTTGAGAATACAACACTGGCCGACTTAATTAAAAAGTAATGAATCCAATTCGGAATTTTATTGTAGTTTTGCCTACTCTACAAAATCTATAGGGTTATTATAGTTATGTTGAAAATTACTTCTGAAAACATTCATTTATTCAATCAGAACCTTCGTTATGAAGATCCGAAGGAAATCATTTCATTTATGCTGGAATTTGCGGAAAGACCACTGGTAACGACTAGTTTCGGGCCATTTTCCGCAGCAATTCTTCATGCTGTTACTTCGATAGAGAAAACCACTAAAGTAGTTTGGTGCGATACCGGGTATAATACAGACGATACCTACAGGCATGCAAAAAAGCTAATGGATATGTTCGATCTGAATATCGAAATTTTCACTCCTAAATACACCACAGCGTATCTGGATAGTATCCTGGGAAGGCCCCATATCAATAACCCGAAACACCATTCATTCTCTGAAAAAGTGAAGCTGGAACCGTTTAAAAGAGCCCTTGAGGCACATCAACCTGATGTCTGGTTCACGAATGTTAGAAATGGGAAAACGGCACATCGTGATTCGCTCGATATACTGAGTATCACAAGAGAGGGTGCTATCAAAGTGAGTCCATTTTACTATTACGACGATGCTGCGTTAAGCAAATACCTGGACAGCTTTAATTTACCAGCCGAATTTAATTATTTTGACCCTGTAAAAGCGTTGGAAAATCGTGAGTGTGGTATTCATCTAAGGAATTAATTTTATCTATTTTTGGAGCATGAATACAGTGCTTCTTCCAACACGGGATGAACTTCTTAAGGTGCATAGTGCAATTAAACCATTTATTCATCGCACTCCCGTATTACGATCCACATTACTAAACGAGTTAGTAGGAGCAAACGTTTTTTTTAAGTGTGAGAACTTCCAAAAAATGGGCGCCTTTAAAATGCGTGGTGCTATGAACGCTATCCTTCAACTTTCTAAAGAAGAAAAAGATGCCGGCGTAGTTACACATTCATCCGGAAATTTTGGTCAGGCTGTGGCATTGTCCGCACGAAGTATTGGAGTAAAAGCATATATCGTGATGCCGCGCGATGCTCCTTCAGTAAAGAAACAAGCGGTTAAAGATTATGATGGTTTGGTAACAGAATGTGAATCTACCATACATGCAAGAGAGTCGGAATCGGCGCGTATTCAAAAAGAAAAAGGAGCAACTTTTTTACATCCTTCCAATCAGATCGAGGTGATTTTGGGTAATGCAACGGCTGCTATGGAACTATTAGAAGAACGTCCTGCTCTCGATTTTATCTTTACGCCGGTTGGCGGTGGCGGATTAGTAGCCGGTACGGCGCTCGCCACCTATTATTTTGGGTCAGGTTGTAAAACGATAGGAGGAGAACCCTTAGAGGCCGATGATGCCTGGCGATCTTTGCAATCGGGAAAGATCGAATCGAATATTACCGCAAACACTATAGCCGATGGATTGCGAACCGAACTGGGTTCGGTTAATTTCCCCATCATTAAATCCCTGGTTCCTGAGATAATCCGGGTAACGGAAGAAGAAATTGTACGGGCCCTGCGTTTTATCTGGGAACGGATGAAGATCATCGTGGAGCCCTCCTGTGCGGTCCCTTTTGCCGCTTTGCTGAAAGAGAAAGAACGTTTCAGCAACATGAATATAGGAATCATACTTTCCGGCGGGAACGTGGATCTTTCTAATCTGCCTTTTGCTAAATAACGGATTATTATACCTTTGGCGCATGTCCTTTAGGATACTATTATTCTTACTGTTAAGCTTTCCGATCTGTGCCCAGGAAAAAAAACCGGGGCGAGACTTTTATGAAGCCACCTATGGCTATGGAACCTTATTGCGTCATAATGCCAATATATCCCACCTGGTTGGAGCACATCCGGGGATCGCTACACTTAGCTTTAACCGCAAAACTTACGGAGAGAAGTTGTGGCAGCGGAAGTTCAATTATCCGGACTGGGGCGTTTTATTCCAATACCTGGATTTCAGGAACGAAGTTCTGGGACGAAATTATAGTGCGCTGGCGTTCTACAATTTCTATTTTCTGAAAAGAAAGCTTCGCCTTCAGTTTGCACAGGGATTAAGTTACAATTCAAATCCTTTCGATCTTGAAACCAATCCCAAGAATATTGCCTATGGAAATCATCTATTGTCGGCCACTACTTTTTCATTCCTGTATACACAACCAAAAATTATTAAAAATTTCGGATTGAACATAGGACTGGCAATGGTTCATCATTCCAACGGATCATTAAAAGCACCGAATTCGGGCACAAATATATTCACGCTCACCCTAGGAATGTCTTACGATCCTACTGACGTTGAAAATGTATCATATATCGTTAAAGATGACGAAAAAGTAACGGAACCTGTGCGATGGAACTTTATAGTAAGAGGAGGGATTAATAGCAGTGATTATTTTAGTCTGGGACAGCATCCATTCCTTGTACTTTCGGCATATGCCGATAAAAGGCTAAGTTATATAAGTACTATTCAATTAGGGACAGAGGTCTTCTTTTCGAAATACCTGAAAGAGGAAATTAAATATGTTTCCGCTGCTTTTCCTTACCAGAATATTGATCCTGACACGGATTACAAGCGAGTTGGGTTGTTTGCCGGGCACGAATTCAGGATAGGTGACCTTGGAATCGTAACCCAATTAGGGTATTATATTTATTATCCATACCGGAATGAAGATCGCGTGTATGCGCGGCTTGGAGGAAAGTATTATTTCAACAAAAATTGGTTTGGAACGTTATCTATTAAATCGCATGGCGCGAATGCCGAAGCTATTGAGTTGGGTTTTGGAATCAGAATATAATATAATATGAAGAAACTTTTTATTCTTTTCGTAATACTTATCACAGCCTGTAACAGCGCAGATGCTCCGGATTGTTTTAGGAAGACTGGAAATAGGATTTCTCGATCGTATGAAGTACCATCGTTCGTAAAAATTCAAATAAAAGACAATGTTCACCTTACCCTGAAACAAGGTGTAAACACGGAAGTCCGGGTTGAAGCTGGAGAAAATTTATTAGATGGTATCACAGTTGAAGTTAAGGACGATACTATAATCATAGGCAATGACAATTCATGTGAGTTGTTCAGAGATTATGATAATGTCACCGTATTTATAACTGCTCCGGATATAAACGAAATAAGGAATGCTTCCATAGGTGATGTTGTTAGCCAAGGTGTTCTGGAATTTCGTTCACTTTTTTTAGTTAGTTTGACATCGGGTAATATAGAAAATGTTAGAAAGAGTGGGGATTTTAGATTAGATGTCCAATGCGATAGATTTTTTGTGCAAGCCAATGGTTTTAGCCGTTTTTTTATTAAGGGATATTCTCGTGAAGCGAGACTTATCTTTGCTGATGAAATACCATTGTTTGAAGGAGTGGAATTTGAAATTGAGGATTTAACAGTCCTTCAAACCAGTGCGAATGTCATGCGAGTGAATCCCACGAAAAGTATCGTAGGAGAGATCAGGGGAACCGGAGATATTATTGCCGTAAACAGGCCTGAAATTGTGGAAGTAGATCAATACTACACAGGACGTTTAATATTTGAAGATTAGTGTATATTTGCATGATTCTATGATAAAATGAGGAACACTTTTTGCCTAATCATCATACTTCTTACTCTTCAGTTTTCAGTAGCCCAGCAGAAGGAGACATTCCCATTTTCAATTGAAGTTGATGCGTTCACCGGCGCCATTCTCGAGCATAACCCGGATATAGCGCATTTAATTACAGATCATCCTACCGGATTTATCGTCCAGTACAATCGTAAAACTTATGGCTGGAACGAGCCTGAAGGCCGTTGGAATTATCCCGATTGGGGCTTTTCATTTACGTACCAGGATATGAAGAATCCATTTTTAGGGGAGAATTATGGTTTATACGCTCATTTTAACTGGTATTTTATGAAGCGAAGCTTACGACTCACTATGGGGCAGGGTATTGCTTACAATACCAATCCCTATGATATTGAAACAAATTTTCAGAATAATGCTTATGGTAGTCAATTTTTAAGTTCTACCTATTTGAAGTTTAACTATGTGAAGGAACGCCTTGTTGATGGCGTGGGTGTGCAGGCTGGTTTCGGTCTAATGCACTATTCTAATGCTAATTTTAGAGCACCTAATAATAGTACAAATACATTATTCTTTAATGTGGGTATAAGTTACCAGCCCGATGCTATAAATTTCCCCACTTATATTCCGGTTGGATCATGGCGGAGTATAAATTACGCGGAACGTATTAAGTATAATGCGGTTATTCGTACCGGAAAGAATGAAGCCGATGTGAACGGCTTAGGCCAGTTTCCGTTCTATACCTTTTCGTTCTTTGCGGATAAAAGAATTAATTACAAAAGTACTTTTCAAGCCGGAGTGGACTTCTTCTTCTCTGATTTCCTGATAACGTTAATTAGATACAGAGAAGCTGCATTTCCTGGAGACGGACTTACGGGTGACGAGGATTACAGAAGGATTGGGATGTTTATTGGGCATGAATTTCGATTTAGTAAATCGGCATTCGTTTCACAATTGGGTTATTATGTATATTGGCCTTACGAATTTGAGAACCGAGTATATAATAGACTGGGTATAAAAAGATATTTCTTTAATGATCGGTTTTACGGTGTGATCACAGTTAAAGCACACTGGGCTAAAGCAGAAGCCGTCGAATTTGGAATAGGTGTAAGAATTTAATGAATATGACGAAGAAATTAATTTTATTGCTTATCGTTCCGGCACTTTTTTGGGCATGTGACTCTAGTAATGCCTGGGATTGTGTTCAGGATTCCGGCGAACTGGTTCAGCAGGAATACGACGTAAAGCTATTTAAGAAGATCCAGGTATGGGAACGCGTTCAGCTTATTATTCAACAAGGAAATCGACAAAGCGTTCGGGTTCAGACCGGCGCTAATTTAATTAATGAAATCCAGGTGGTGGTAGAGGATAGTACGTTAAAAATAAGCGATCGGAACAGCTGCAACTATGTCCGGGACTACAATATCACCAAGGTTTTTGTTTCTTCTCCCGATATCCGTGAGATTCGTAATAGTTCCGGCTTTACCGTTGAGAGCATCGGCACCCTTGGATTTAACGAATTAAGCCTTATTTCCAACGACCCCGAACTTCTTGAGGTGTATCATCACGATGGTGACTTCGATCTGGATCTTGATGTTGTTCTATTACGTGTTCAGTCTAATGGAATATCCAGATTCTTTTTACGGGGACGAGCTCAATATCTGGGAATTCGTTTCGATGATGGAGATCCCCGCTTGGAGGCCGGCGATCTCATTGTGAATAACGTTAACCTATTTCATCGAAGTACAAATAAGATCATCGTGAATCCGCAAATTTCGATTAAGGGTCAGATAAGAGGAATTGGGGATGTTATTGCGCTGAACAGACCACCCATTGTGGAAGTAGAAGAATTTTTCAGGGGCCGGCTTATTTTTCAGTAGTCAGGTCTGTGAACAACTTTTCCAGGGTAGTATTCTTCTGATGTAATTGAAGGATCTTCAGTTCATTATCATGAGCGAAATCGAATACGGTTCCACGCATATCTTCTAAAGTATCAAAATGGATATGATACACAAATCCTGCAGGATTATCAACTTTTATCACCTTGCCCAATTTTTGAAGCGCGACGGTCTCAACCCGGTAATCGAATTCCACCTCGACAATTTGCTGTTTACCAGATGTAAGCTCCTCTAATCTCTTATCCAATACGATCTTTCCGTGGTTTATAATAATAACACGGTCGCAGATGGCCTCAACCTCCTGCATAATATGAGTTGAGAGCAACACGGTTTTCTTTTTGCCTGCGGATTTGATCAATTCGCGTATTTCAATTAACTGATTAGGATCAAGACCTGTTGTGGGCTCATCGAGTATGAGTACTTCAGGATCGTGCAGCAGCGCAGTCGCCAAGCCAACGCGTTGTCGATACCCTTTAGACAATGAACCTATCTTCTTATGAGCCTCGGGAGATAGTCCCGTTTTTTGGATCACATCTTCAATAGCCGATTTAGGAATTTTGTATATCGCTGCATTGAAGCTTAAATACTCCCGAACATACATGTCGAGATAAAGGGGGTTATGTTCGGGCAGGTAACCCACACTTTGTTGCACTCCTTTTTTAGCATCGGATATGGAAAATCCGTTCACTTCTGCACGTCCTTCACTGGGTTTCAGATAGGTGGTTAAAATTTTCATCAAAGTTGATTTCCCGGCACCATTCGGACCCAGGAAGCCAACGATCTCACCCTTGGAAATCGAAAATGAAACGGCATCCAAAGCTTTCTGCTTGCCGTATTCCTTACTGATATTTTCTACCGTTATAGACATATATTATTGGTGGTAAAAGTACACAAATAAAAAAACGTCTAAAACATTTTGTTGTTGTCTCTAAATGTTTACTTTAGCACAGATAATAACAATAACGATGAATAATAACACTACATATTTTAACTTTTGGTTTTTCTATTTTTTTGGAAGACTCCGGGTTTATTTGTAATGATACTATAACAACATAATTCACCCGGAAAATACTTCCGGGTTTTTTTATTTATTAAATCTCATAATTATGAAAATTGCAATACAGGGAATTGAGGGATCTTTCCATGACGAAGCTGTTCAGAAATTATTTCCCAACCAGGACATTGAACTGTTAAAGTGCGAGGCGTTCGACCATGTCACACAATGTGTTAAAGAAGGCAAAGCCGAATATGGCGTTCTGGCTATCGAAAATACTATTGCCGGCTCAATCTTGCCGAACTACAATCTAATCGACGCCGATGAATTTGAGATATTCGATGAGGTTTTTCTGAATATTCAGATGTATTTAATGGCGCTTGAAACTGAGTCGATCATCGATATTTTTGAAGTTCATTCGCATCCTGTCGCACTACTGCAATGCAAGGATTATCTCCGGAAATTTCCTCCGCAATTCAAGATCATCGAGGGGAAGGACACGGCCTCCGAAGCGAAAAGAATTAGGGAGAATAACATAAAAGGTGCTGCAGCTATTGCTGGTAAGCAGGTAGCAGATCGTTATGGTCTGAAGATCCTGGATAGTAATATTCAGGATATAAAGGAGAACGAAACCCGTTTTGTGCTTATGGGAAAAAGGGGTGCCAGCTTCAGTAAAAAAATACCGAATAAAGCGACCATTAAATTCCAATTAGGAAGTGAAGTGGGGACTTTGAGTAATGCCCTTCAGCTCCTGGCAGGGTACGATATAAATCTCACGAAGATACAATCACTGCCGGTTCCTGGCGTGCGATGGAAGTATGCGTTCTTCATTGATATTACCTTTAATGATCTTCAGAAATTTTACGATGCTATGGAAGAATTAAGCAAAACGGTTAAGGAGTTTAAAATCGTGGGAGCCTACACTCAGAATAAGGAGAATGTCCCGAGTGAACTTACAAATGTAATGGCAGATGGAAAATAATAAAGAACTGCGGAACTGGTTAAATAAAATGGAGTTAACCCATCCGCTGGTGATCGCAGGACCCTGCAGCGCTGAAACAGAAGACCAGGTCCTGAATATAGCACATCAGTTAAAAGATACCGATACAACCGTAATGCGGGCCGGAATATGGAAACCGCGTACCCGCCCGGGGAATTTTGAAGGTGTGGGCGCACTTGGATTGAAATGGCTGCAACGGGCAAAGGAGGAAACCGGATTGATGATAACAACGGAAGTTGCAAGTCCAGCCCATGTGGACCTCGCCCAGAAACACGATGTGGATATTTTCTGGATAGGGGCGCGAACCACGGTTTCACCATTTATAGTGCAAGAGATCGCCGAAGCTTTACGCGGAACTGACAAACCAGTACTTGTTAAAAACCCAGTGAATCCCGACCTCGCTCTGTGGTTAGGTGCTGTGGAACGATTTTATGAAGCTGGAATAAAAAATTTAGGGGTGATCCACCGTGGTTTTTCAACCTATGAAAAAACCCGCTATCGCAACAACCCTGAATGGCAGATCCCTATCGATCTGCAGAATAGGTTTCCCGATCTTCCACTAATTCTCGATCCGTCACATATCGCGGGAAACCGGGATATTATTTTCGATCTCTGCCAGACAGCGCTCGATCTGAATTACGATGGTCTCATGATAGAAACCCATCACGACCCTGAAAATGCGTGGAGTGACGCCGCTCAGCAAATAACGCCTAAAACCTTGGACCAGATCACCATCGATCTTCGTATTAGGAAGGAGGAAGGTGACGCTGTTGAATTCAGGAATAAATTGTCCACATTACGCACCACGATAGATGTGATAGATCATAAACTTCTCGAGATACTCGGGAAGCGCATGAAGATCTCAGATGAGATTGGGTACTTGAAAAAGGACAATAATGTAGCGATCCTCCAAACAAAACGCTGGAATGAGATCCTTGGAAAGATGATCCTCGAGGGGGAGGACCAGAATTTAAGCGAGGAATTTGTACTTCGCATTTACAAAGCCATCCACCAGGAGTCGATCAACCACCAGAAAAAAGTTATTAGTAATTAAAAAAGCCCGCGGAAAGCGGGCTTTTTTATGATAATACCTCATTTTTCAGTATTCCATGAAATGCTTTTCTTATTTTGAAGTATATAAAGTGTATGCAATCTGAGAAGGACGAAATATTGATGCAGCGGCTACAGGAGGGAATTACTTCTAATCTGGGAGTACTATACACGCGTTATAAAATTGTTTTGCTGAATTATTTCATAAATGTTACGCAGGATTATCAGGTATCCAATGATCTGCTAATGGAATTATTCGAGCGGATCTATAAGTATAGAAACAGTTTTGATCCCTCAAAGAAGTTCAAATCCTGGCTGTACCAAATGTCGAATAATTTACTTAAGGATCATTTTAAAAAGAGTTCCAGACTCAAGTCAATAGATACTTTTCAGGAAGAAGAAGCCTACGAGGAAGATTTTGAATTGCAACAAAACTTTAAGACAGAACTACTCAAAAAAGCAATGGCGCAATTACCAGTTTCTGAAAGAAAAGTAATTAGCATGTATTACTTGTTGGAAATACCCTATTGCGAAATTGCGCAGATAGAAGGCGCTTCCGTGAATAGTATCAGGATTCGAGTATGCAGGGCACTTAAAAATCTTAATACCATCATTACTAATTCAGGAATTAAAGAATTATGAAAACAGATAAAGAAATTTTGAAATTGATGGATCACCTTGACGAATTGGTCGTTCAGGAGCCTGACGAGCAAACAATTGAGGAGGTAAAGGCCTTACGTCTTCCGCTGGAACTTTTGAAGGAATTACCTTTTACCGAAGTTCCAAGGACCACCGATACTCGATTAAATAAGTTTATTGCGAATGTCGAAAAAGCGTCCGTTGTTGGTAAAACACGAAATATTCGATCATTTGTCATTATATCAGCGATCGCGGCCTGCCTGCTCCTTTTGTTATGGTTGAAACCATTTAACAATAATTCAGTGATGGGTGACTATACCTCTTTGGCGTCTAACCCTGATAAGCTGTCATTCGTATACGACCTTAACTCGAAAAGCCTCTCGAAGAATGATGTTTTTGATCTTAAACTACTCTTGGCTAAAGAACAAAATCCGAATATACAGATAGCGATGATCGACTTACTTGAGAACTATACACCTCAATTTTTTGATTCCGATGAGTTGCTCACTAACCTGAACCAAAGTGAGATTCCAACTGTACAAATGGCCATGCTCAATGCTTTGGAATTAACAGATTTTTCCAATGTAACAGAAGGTTTACATCAGTATAAATCCTCAAAAGCACTGGATGAGACGGTCAATAATAAGATCGAGGAATTGTTAAATAAAGTAGAAACTAAAAACACGAAATGATGAAAAAGAAATTTTTATTACTATGTCTGCTAATTTCTGCAGCAGGTGTGGCCCAGGTTGAAATGCTAAATATGTCGAATATCGATACACTCTTTGTTAAATCCTATTGGGGTAATATTGAAATCAAAGGAAATTCTGCCAACAGGGGGCAATTACAAGCGATTCATGTTAACAGCAAAGGGAAACGCCAACCCATCCTTTCATCCCATTCTGAAAGGTTTTTCACAACTTCAATATCAGGCAGAACGCTTCGTATTAAAGCGCAAGAACCCAACGGATTCGAGTCTCTGGATTTTAGCCTGGAAATACCAAAAAAAGTATTTGTGAAGGCCGAATTAATTAAAGGCGGGGAGATCATACTTCGAAACCTGCATAATGGTATTGAAGTGAATCAATTAAATGGTTCCTTAAGAGCTTCTAATTTGGGAGAATATGCGATGGTTAATCTGGCCAATGGTTCGATCGATATGAGTTTTCAGAAATTAAATCCAAATAAGCCTGTTTCACTTGTTACCATGAACGGCGGGATTACTGTTAGATTACCGGAAGGGATAAAACGAGAAGTGCGTCTAATCTCACGAAAGAATGGGTACTTACGGAGTGATTTTAATTTAACCGGAGTGATGCCAAAAGTAAATATGAATGTCCGGGAATACTCCAAGAAGCCAATTGAGGGCAGGGTCAAGATCAATGGAGGAGGGCAACTCCTGTTCCTCTCGACCGAAAACGGCCCTATTGAGATCTTAAAGAACTAAATGTAAAAGCCCGCGTATAGCGGGCTTTTATTCTTTTTTAATTAGGTGTTATTTAGCTCTTCTGAGTGTGTAACGGGTAATAAAGATCCCGGTACCATCCCCTTTTCCGCTATCACTTTCCACGCCGCTGTTAATCCAGCTTAACTCCCAGCCCTCTTCGGCCATAGTGTTGATCTTGGACATTACCAGGGCATCATTAGCAGCGATGTTCTGAAATCGTATTCCTCCAATGTTATAGAAATTAAGAAGTTTGGTTTTATCAAAACCTTTTACGCGAATATCACTACGACTGGATTTGTTCCGGTCATTGTCTTCTTCCGAACGTGTTGTCGTATACTCCTTATAATCGCGTGCTTCATTAGCCGTGATCATTCGGGACCTCCCTAAACCATTTGGCACAATTGACTCGATTACGGTTACCGGTTGATACTCGTAAGTTTGTGCCTGGTTCACCTGGATGCATGTAAAAAAAATGAAAAATGTAAATAGGATTTTGCTCATAATAAGTGTTTTTGTTTGCGTTATAAGTAAATATGAAAGATTTATACCGGGGTTAATTTTTATTTTCTGAATTTTGTACGGAATGAAAGGAACGGTATATAAATCTACAGGGAGTTGGTACACGGTGAAAACCGAGAACGGAAAGTTCTACGAATGCAGGATCAAGGGAAAGTTCAGAATGAAAGGTATAAAGAGCACAAATCCTGTTGCCGTAGGTGACCATGTATATTTCGATGTGGAAACCAAAGGTGATGAAACAGTGGGGATCATCCATACTATTGATGAAAGGGAAAATTATATCATTCGAAAGTCCGTGAAGCTTTCAAAACAAACCCATATTATAGCGGCTAATATCGATCTGGCCTTTCTGTTGATCACCTTGAATAACCCACCTACCTTTACCACTTTTATCGATCGTTTTCTGGTAACCGCCGAAGCCTACGAAATTGAAGCTGTGCTGTTGTTCAACAAAATCGATAGTTGTACCGAAGAGGAACTTCTTGAAATTAAATACCTCGCTGCCCTGTACCGGAAAATTGGGTACACCTGCATAGGAATATCAGCCAAATCTGGTAAGAATATCGATAAGGTCAAAGCCCTCATGGACGCTAAAGTGTGTATGTTTTCAGGTCATAGTGGCGTTGGAAAATCGACCCTGATAAATGCCCTGGAACCCGGTTTAAATTTGAAAACATCTGAAACATCCGAACAGCATCAGCAGGGACAGCATACCACCACATTCGCCGAGATGTACGATTTGTCTTTTGGGGCGAGGATCATCGATACTCCGGGAATTAAAGGCTTCGGTGTGGTAGAAATGGATGATGAAGAACTGGGCGACTACTTTCCCGAATTCTTTAGCTTAAAACAGGATTGTAAATTCAATAACTGTCTTCACATCGAAGAACCGCAATGTGCGGTTAAGAAGGCTCTGGAAGACGGGGAGATCGGCTGGTCGCGCTATAAAAGTTATTTACAGATCATGTCCGGAGGAGAGGAGGATACATATCGTTAATATGAAATAGTATGAGAGCGGTTATTCAAAGAGTAAAAGAAGCATCGGTTACGGTCGCGGGAAAAACTATTTCGCAAATCGGTGCAGGGTATTTAATACTGTTAGGTGTTGAAACCGAAGATACGATGGAGGACATTTCCTGGTTGGCTGGGAAAATAGCACGTCTCAGGGTCTTTTCAGATGAAAATGGTGCGATGAATAACTGTATCCTGGATTCAGGCGGAGATATCATTGTGGTGAGTCAGTTCACATTACACGCGAGTACGAAAAAAGGTAATCGGCCTTCCTTTATAAAAGCGGCCCGTCCCGAGAAAGCCATACCTATGTACGAATCCTTTGTTAAGGAAATGGGTGAATTGATTGGTAAAGAAGTATATACTGGTGAGTTTGGCGCTATGATGGATGTGTCCCTTGTGAATGATGGCCCTGTCACCATAGTTATTGACTCTAAAACAAAAGATTAAATGATCAATGTCATGCAGTAAAAATCATGAAAATTGTTACTTTGACTGCAGTTATAGTACAAATCTAATACGCAATTATTTTAAAATCGAACATTGTACTGATCAAAGAATAAGTAATTTTATCTCGGTACAAATATAGAAAGCAAATAAATTTTAGAAATATGGACTTGAAACACGCTCAATTAGCTGTAGATAAATGGATTAAGGAGCATGGTGTTCGCTACTTTAACGAGCTAACTAATATGGCGCAACTTACTGAAGAAGTAGGGGAAGTGGCACGTATCATCGCAAGGCGATATGGAGAGCAAAGTGAAAAGGATAGCGATAAGGCGCTGGATATGGGAGAAGAATTGGCCGATGTGGTATTCGTTGTTTTATGTCTCGCCAACCAGACCGGGATAGATATGGAATCCGCTTTCAATAAAAAACTACAGAAGAAAGCGACGCGTGATCACGATCGCCATCACAGTAATAAAAAACTGAACTAATGTTTAAAAGGGTAATTTCACATAAAGGATTCTGGAGATCTGTCGTTTCACTGGCTATTGCATTTGCAGTATTATTTACAATTGTTAAGTGGGCGATCGAAGGTTTTTCGATGGTGTATTTTACGGAACAAAATCCACTTTATTTCTTTGGAGGGTTAATAGCGGCAGGTTTGGTATATGGATTCTTTGTTACCTTCGGTAAGTTCAGAGCCAGATTAAAAAAAGAAGATCAGAAAAAATGAAAGCTGTACTCGGCCGGGAACCTGCTTTTGTGAATAACCATCGGGTTATTACAATCTCAGGCTCCAAAAGTGAGTCTAACAGGCTCTTGGTTCTTCAGGCCTTATTTCCATGGATTAGCATCGAAAATCTTTCCGATAGTGATGACACCCTTCTCTTGCAACGTGCCCTTTCGGACCCAAATTCCAAACATATCGACATACAACATGCGGGAACCGCTATGCGATTCCTAACCGCCTATTTCGCCGCGAAATCGGGAAGAACCGTTGAAATAACCGGGAGTAAGCGCATGAAAGAACGACCTATCTCGATATTGGTAGATGCACTTCGTAGTTTGGGTGCTAACATAGTATATACTGGGAAAGAAGGATTTCCGCCCTTGCGTATTACAGGAAGTAACCTAAGATCGGAAAAGTTGAGTATTCCTTCAGAAACCAGCAGTCAGTATATCTCGGCATTATTGCTAATCGGTCCAACACTGCCTTCAGGTTTGGAATTGAGTTTGGAAGGAAAAGTGACTTCCAGGCCCTATATCGATATGACTTGCCATTTACTGCATCAGGTGGGGTGTAAGGTTGATAGTGATGAGAATTCTATAAAAGTATACCCCTTAGCGACTTCAGACAAGGTGAACGTTACTGTTGAATCCGACTGGAGTTCGGCATCCTATTTCTACAGTATCGTAGCGCTTTCGGCAGATCTCACTGTAAGTCTTACAAGATATAAATCTAAAAGTATTCAGGGAGATGCCGCGTTGTGTGAAATATATAAGTCACTGGGAGTGCATACAAAGTTTCATCCATCTGAAAACATCATTACACTTTCGAAAACCAATCATTCGATTGCAGATCAGCTGCGTCTGGATCTAACCAATACGCCAGATATAGCACAAACCATTGCTGTGACCTGTTTTGGCCTTGGAATTGGCTGTGATTTAACAGGTTTACATACATTAAAGATTAAGGAAACCGATCGGTTGACCGCCTTGAGGAGGGAACTAGAAAAATTAGGAGGGCGTGTTGAAATCACAGACAGCACACTTTCTCTATATTCTTCAGAAAAGATAAATTCGGGAATAACTGTGAAAACCTATAATGATCATAGAATGGCTATGGCCTTTGCTCCCCTTGCATTCAGAGAAACCCTGGGAATAGAGGATCCGAATGTGGTCTCCAAATCGTTTCCATCATTCTGGGATGTCATTTCAAAAACAGGCATTCGAGCAGAAATTCAAAGATAAACCCCGAATTACTTGACAACCCCTATCCTGAGATTGTATATTTGCAGCTTTTGTAATTAAACTGCACTTCTATGGGAATGAAACTCTCCAATTTCAACTTTAATCTTCCAGAGGAACTATTAGCTGAATATCCGGCTCCCAACAGGGATGAAGCGAGGTTAATGGTTCTGAATCGAAAAGATCAGACTTTCGAACATAAAATGTTTAAAGATCTTATCGATTATTTTCAGGAAGACGATGTACTTGTTTTGAACAATACCAAGGTATTTCCAGCACGATTGTTTGGGAATAAGGAGAAAACGGGGGCTAGGATCGAGGTTTTCCTATTGAGGGAGCTCAATTCCGAAACGCGACTATGGGATGTCCTGGTAGATCCTGCACGTAAGATTCGAATAGGAAACAAATTGTATTTTGGCGAGGATGAATCCCTGGTGGCTGAAGTAATTGACAATACGACTTCCAGAGGTAGAACCCTGCGATTTTTATTCGATGGTTCGTACGAGGAGTTCAGGAGTAAACTTACCGAACTTGGTGAGACGCCACTTCCAAAATATATCAAGAGGGAAGTGGAACCGGAAGATGCGGAACGATATCAGACAATTTTTGCCAAAGAGGAAGGTGCCGTAGCGGCCCCAACCGCAGGATTACATTTCTCGAGGCACCTTTTGAAACGCCTTGAAATTATGGGAGTTAATTTTGCGGAAGTAACCCTGCATGTAGGACTAGGAACATTCAGTCCGGTTGAGGTTGAAGATCTTTCCAAACATAAAATGGATTCCGAAGAGATCATTATACTCCAAAAGGCTGTTGATATAATAAACACCGGGATCACGGAAAGAAGACGAATTTGTTCCGTAGGAACCACGGTTATGAGGGCGTTGGAAAGCTCAGTATCTTCCAATAATACCTTAAATGCGTATAGCGGATGGACCAATAAGTTTATATTCCCTCCATACGATTTCAGTATTGCGAACAGTATGGTAACGAATTTTCATACACCTAAATCAACCTTATTAATGATGGTTGCTGCTTTCGCAGGCCACGAATTCATCAAAGAAGCTTATGCAGAGGCGATCAAGGAGAAATACAGGTTCTACACTTATGGGGATGCTATGTTGATCATATAGAATAAAAACCCGGTCTTTACCGGGTTTTTTTACATTCTGCAGTATCCATTTCCTAAAATCAAAATAAAAAGGTATTTTAGTGTACTTATAGCGCGAATAATCAATGCCTTATATGAAAAAAGCCATACTATACTTTTTTCTTTTTGCCATTTTTATTTCATCTTACGCTCAGGATGAAGGTAGCAATATACCCGTTAGTTGGGAACAAAACATCCAAACACGGGTAAGTCCCATCGAGTTACCACCACTCGATTTGTACCAAATTCAGCAGGAAGATATCATTAACGACCGGGATAAGAGTCTACCCTGGCGTTATGGTGTAAACCGGGAGTTTGTTTTGAATATCCAGGAACAAGGAGTGTTGACAGAATTGCCAAATGGCGATAAGATTTGGCAGGTTGCCATTCGATCCCCAGAAGCGATAAATCTCAGTGTTAATTTTAATCAATTCTATATTCCTAATGGTGGCCGACTTCATTTTTACAATGATGATCGCACCGATGTTTCTAAAACGTACACTAAAAATTCGAACAGACCGAATAAGCGATTAGGAGCCTGGTTTGTTTCGGGAGAAATTATCTGGATCGAATACTATCAACCCGCATCTATTACGGAAGAAGCAATTCTGGTTGTAGAAGGGCTTATACATGGATATCGCATGGGTAAGGTGAATTCCTTGGTAGATGGAATGCGTGGATTAAATGATTCCGGTGACTGCAATTATGATGTAAACTGTTTAATTGGGGCTGATTTTGACAATAAAAAGGATCTTATAAAAAAAGCGGTGACCCTGCTCAATTTAGGAAATGGGTACTTATGCTCTGCCGTATTGATGAATAACACAGCCCGCGACAAGACACCTTATTTGTTAACTGGCAATCATTGTCTGGAAAACAGCGATCCGGCGTTGTGGTCCATTCGTTTTAACTGGGTAAGTCCGAATCCTGTTTGTGGAACTCAGGATGACAGTGGGGATATACAAACGAATTTCACAATGAGTGGTGCCGAATTAAAAGCCAATAATACGCTTAGCGATTTTGCTCTGGTAGAATTGTACAACGATATCCCGGGGACCTGGGATGTTGCGTTCGCCGGATGGGATAACACCGATGATTTGCCTGAATTTGAAGTGGGAATTCACCATCCCAATGGTGATATCATGAAAGTTTGTCGGGACGACAGTGGTGCCGTTAGAGAAAATGCCAATGGTACCGAGGTCTGGCTCATTAAGGGGGTTTCGGTTGGCAATGGCGACGGCTGGGAAATAGGTACTACCGAAAGCGGGTCATCCGGATCACCACTGTTTAACCAGGATGGAAGGGTGATTGGGCAGCTCTATGCCGGGCAATCCTATTGCGATGGAACACAGAATAATGGCGATTACGATATTTACGGAAGATTTGGGGTTTCCTGGGCGTCGGGAACAAATCCGGATAACCAGCTAAAAGAGTGGTTGGATCCTGCCGGAACGGGCCAGACTAATATGGATAGTATGCAAAACATCCTGAATGTTACGGATTTTGAGATAACAGGACAATTGGACATCTATCCAAATCCGGTTTCTTCAGAAATTACTGTTATGAACACCAGATATCCAAATCTAGTTTACAGGTTCTATACCGTTACCGGTCAGCAGATTTCCATAGGTTCCTTATCAAGCACCATGAATACCATCAATGTTGAATCGTTTGCCCAGGGTATTTATTTTTTACATCTCATGGATCAGGATAGCGGCGCCGATAGTACCAAGAAGATTATTATAAACCGCTAGCTACATCTTCGACACTTTAATTTTCAACTTCAATACTGCTTTTTTTAGTACCGTATTATATGGTACTTTTGCAAACTCATGAGTTCGGTAAAGAAAGATATCAGGGCATTGTCCAAAGAACAACTTCAGGAATTTTTTATAAGCGTTGGCGATAAGAGATTTCGTGGTGATCAGGTGTATGAATGGCTTTGGAATAAAGGTGTTCATAAGTTCGAGGATATGACCAATATTTCTAAAGAGACCCGCTCTCAATTAGAAGAATTTTTTGTAATCAATCATATTGAAGTTGATAGTATTCAAAAGAGTATTGATGGTACCATAAAGAATGCAGTGAAATTGCACGATGGTTTTGTAGTAGAATCTGTTTTAATCCCAACGAGCACAAGAACAACCGCTTGTGTATCTTCACAAGTAGGTTGCAGTCTGGACTGTAAATTTTGCGCGACGGCAAGATTGAAACGAATGCGAAACCTGAATCCGGACGAGATCTATGATCAGGTGGTCGCTATCGATCGTGAAAGTAGATTATACCATAACAGGCCTTTGTCTAATATAGTTTTTATGGGGATGGGTGAACCGCTGATGAATTATAAAAATGTATTAGCTTCTATAGAAAAAATAACATCCGATGAAGGTTTAGGAATGTCTCCTAAAAGAATCACAGTTTCTACTTCGGGGGTGCCTAAGATGATCAGGAAACTTGCAGACGATGAGGTTAAGTTCAACCTGGCCGTCTCACTTCATTCAGCCATTCAGGAAAAACGGGAACTGATCATGCCTTTTGCCAAGCAGTTCACGCTAACGGACCTTAGAGAATCCCTTGAATATTGGTATTCCAAAACCAAAAAGATGATCACCTACGAATATGTGGTTTGGCAGGGAATCAACGATACTGATGCCGATATAAAAGCGCTAATCCAGTTTTGTAAATACGCACCCAGCAAAGTGAACCTGATAGAATATAACCCAATTGATGATGGCGAATTTCAACAGGCGGATGATGCCGCAATTGAAAGATATATCACAGGATTGGAAGCTAACAGGATCCCGGTTACTGTGCGGCGGAGTCGTGGAAAGGATATTGATGCAGCCTGTGGGCAACTTGCTAACAAATCTTAGCAAAGTATTAAACAAAAAAAGCGGCCCATAAGGCCGCTTTTTTAATATCTGAATTGTGATTATCTCACAAATTTGATCGTCTTACGTGTTCCTTCAATAGAAACAGTAGCAAGATAGATACCCGACTTCAATTCCGCGATATCAATTTCTTCAGAACGTGAGGACAATTGTCTGTTTATTACCTGCTGTCCAAGAACATTGTGAATAGTTACTTGCTCCATTGCTGTAGCTGCAGAAAGATTTAATCTGTTATCGGAAACATAGTAGTTAAAGTCGTTGAAAGACTCATCTCCAAACCCAAGACTTCCCATATCACCAGCTTCGATAGCCGTGTCGGGAGTCGCTTCAAATGCGAAATCTTTAATAACCATAAGATTCGATCCGTTTACATCGGTATCTAAACGAATCCATCCGTAATGCGTATTTCCACTGAACTGGAATTGAACACCTACGTATCCGTCTACAACAGTTCCACACCACTGACTGTTAGAATAAGCACATCCGTAGTAGTTCAAGTCACCACGTAAACCAGCTGCGGTATATCCACTAGCACCATCGATCATATCACCAGCGGCCATCAGTGCCGGATATTCAAATCCACTTGCAGTGAACCCAACAAATGCACCACCAGAACTAGGGAATACTATTGCAGCATTTCCACCGGCGAGACCATCGGGGTTAGAAAAATCGAATGTACCACCACTGCCTGTCATGTCCACAACAAAGTTATCACCTACATTAAGAACCTCATCTGGATCGAGGTCGGTGTAAGTAACTTGTCCTGTGGCGTCAGCCACACCTAGTGCAGCAGCAGACAACGCACCATATTGGACTAATCTTTTTGATAAATTTTTTGAAGTATTTTTTTTCATTTCAAATTGGATTTAATGCAAAACTTTTGCAGTTTTACCGGATTACTTTCCGAAAATATAAAAAACTATTGGAATAAATACATAATTTGATCGAATTATGACTAAAGAAAAAGTAAAAAGAGAGCGTTTCGACCCAGAAAATATACCCATCGTAGGATCACTAGGAATATTGGCGATAGGTGATGTTGGTTTTGAGGCCTGGAGAAAAGTAAGAGAGAAGCATCAAAGTGAAAAAGTTGCTGAAAAGAAAAATAATGAAGAAAAATAAACTACTCTTAATTGGCTGGGATGCTGCCGATTGGGAGATAATTTGGCCACTTATCCACCAGGGTAAGATGCCGGCTTTAAAGAGATTGATCGAAAACGGGGTATACGGTAATATGAGTACGATGAATCCCCCTTATTCCCCTATGTTGTGGACATCAGTTGCCACTGGGAAAACACCCGATAAGCACGGTATATTAGGATTCATTGAGGTTACGCCAGATGCGAAGACCGTACGGCCGGTTACAACAACTTCACGAAAAACAAGGGCAATCTGGAATATATTTCACAATAAAGGAATAAAAACCAATCTTGTTGGTTGGTGGCCAAGTTTTCCGGTTGAACCGATCAACGGAGTAATCGTATCGGATCGGTTTCCAAAAACTTCACGCGACCTTATGAAAGCGACACCCATGAGTGAATATTGTATTCACCCCTGGGATATGAAAGATAATTTTAAGAATTTACGAATGTTCCCGTTCGAAATTACCGAAGCGCATTTATATCCGTTCGTCCCCAGGGCACATGATGTGGACCAGGAGAATCACAAAGGGCTCTCGGCCATTGCCAAAATCGTTTCAGAAAACACTTCTCTTCATAACGCAGCCACCAGATTGCTGCGTACTTCCGAATGGGATTTCATGGCTGTCTACTATGATATGATCGATCACATCTGCCATAGTTTTATGAAGTATCACCCGCCAAAATTACCAGCTGTTGATGCGAACAATTATGACATTTTCAAAGATGCCGTTTCTGGTGCTTATATGTTCCAGGATATGATGCTGGAACGGAAATTAAGTTTGATCGATGAAGATACTACTGTAATGATCATGTCTGATCACGGATTTGAATCGGGACCTAAACGAATTTTAAATATGCCTAAAGTCCAGGCAGCTCCCTCGTTGGAACATCGACAATTTGGAATGTTTGTGGCTTCCGGTCCAAATATTAAAAAGAATCAGAAAGTATTTGGAATGGGATTAATCGATGTCGCACCCACTATTTTGCATCACTTCGGTCTGCCCGTAGGAAAAGATATGGACGGTAAAGTAATATTAGACATTTTTGAAAAAACCGTAGCACCAACATACATTGAAAGCTGGGATAAGGAACCCGGTGATTTTGCCACTTTGGATGAACACATCGATACAGACCCAATGTCTGATGAGGAAACCATGCAGCAATTGATCGATTTGGGTTATGTGGAGAAGCTGGACGAGAAATATGAAGTGGCTATAAAAAAAACACGAATAGATCTTAAACATAATACGGCTCGTGTCTACATGGGAAAAAAAGATTATGCAACTGCAAAGAACCATTTACTCGAATTGATCGAAAAAATGGAACCAGAAGATTATGCACCTTATTATATGGACATGATAAGTGTTTCACTTTACGAAAAGGATTTTGTGGAGGCGTTGAAATACCTGGATCTGGTGAAATCATCCAATACTGAAGTTCAGTATAATCTCGATTTCACCGAAGCGCAGATACTTACCGAAATGGGCAGACCGAGAGAGGCACTGGTGATACTGGAAAGGGAAAGGGAGCGTGAAGAATCGGGACAAGTCCTATTCCGAATCGGACAACTGAAATACCAACTGGGAAAAATAGAAGAAGCCAGGGGTATTCTTGAATTAGCTATCGAAAAAGAACCTCAAAAAGCGATATTCTATACAACACTGGCAGAGGTGCTCCTGCAGTTGAATGAATTTGAAGAAGCGGCGGACTATGCGTTAACGAGTATTGAACTGGTAAAATACTTTCCGAAAGCACATTTTATATTAGGACAGGCGTTGGAGCATTTGGGTGATCTCGAGAATGCTAAAGTCGCTTTCGAAATGGCCGCCAAACTTAAACCAAAAGAATTCCATCAGGTGGGACATTCACTCGAGAATGTTCAGAAAAAAATAGACATGAATATGGAATTCTCCGATAAGGTGACCAATATGCATTATGATAATCAGGTCACTGTGGTCTCTGGATTACCCCGATCTGGAACTTCTTTAATGATGCAGATGCTAGATAAGGGTGGGGTGGATGTTCTTCAGGATGAAAAGCGTGAAGCTGATGTTTCCAATCCAAAAGGTTATTACGAATTCGAACCTGTAATGTCATTGTATAAGGATAATACCTGGTTGGACAAGGGACAAGATAAAGCAGTTAAGATAGTTGCGCCACTATTGAAATACCTGGATGTGCAATATAGGTATAAGATCATTTTCATGACCCGGGATCTGAACGAAGTAATTAAGTCGCAACAAAAGATGCTGGGAAAGAACCAAGAAGACTTTCCTGTAAAATTATACAATCAATATCAGAAACTACTTTCCAATGTTTCGGTGTGGAATAAAAAGGAACCGGGCGTGGAGATCTTATATGTCGATTATAAGAAAACTTTGAATGATCCTATGCCAGTCCTGGATAAGATAGAAAGATTCTTGGGGATTCCGCTTAACAAGAATAGTATGGTAGATTGTATCGATATGAACTTGTACAGGAATAGAGAAACAGTGTGATACTTTATAATCTCGAATAATAATAACAAGTATAAATTCAACCGGATCATTGCTTCTTATTATTTTTATAGGGTGTTTTGAATTATTTTTGAATACCGTATGAAAATAGTCGCCAAAATAAAAGAACCCATTGAGTATGAAATGGACCTTTTTGAACGCAAGTTCCTGGTATCTATGTCCTCTAAGGTCTCCCTGCTAAATAGGATCACCCATTACGTTGTGAACCGAAAGGGTAAACAAATGCGTCCGATGTTTGTTTTCCTGATCGCTAAAATGACTAACAACGGTGAGGTCAATGAACGGACCTACCGGGGAGCATCGGTCATTGAATTGATCCATACCGCCACCCTTGTGCATGACGATGTGGTGGACGACAGTAATCTTCGTCGTGGTTTCTTTTCCATCAATGCGCTGTGGAAGAATAAAATCGCTGTATTGGTTGGCGATTATCTGCTTTCCAAAGGGTTATTACTCTCTATAGATAACGATGACTTTGATTTGCTGAAGATCATTTCGGTGGCCGTTCGGGAAATGAGCGAAGGAGAGTTACTTCAGATAGAAAAAGCACGTTCCCTGGATATAACAGAGGAAGTATATTTTGACATCATCCGTCAGAAAACAGCCACCCTCATCGCAGCTTGCTGTGCCATGGGAGCCCAGTCTGTAAATGCGCCAGCGGCTGAAGTTAAAAAGATGCGTGAATTTGGCGAGCTTATCGGGACCGCTTTTCAGATCAAGGATGATTTGTTCGATTACGGAGACGATAAAATAGGAAAACCAACAGGCATAGATATCAAGGAACAAAAAATGACCCTACCACTTATTCATGCCATCAACAAAGCCGATCCGAAAAAGAAGAGATGGCTTATTAATTCGGTGAAGAATCACAATAAGGATCGAAGACGGGTAAAGGAGGTGATCGCTTGTGTTAAGGAAATGGGTGGACTAGAGTATGCTGAGGTTCAAATGCAGAAATATCGCGAACAAGCACTAAAGATACTGGCCGAATATCCGAATTCAGATTACAAAACCTCTCTTGAACTTATGGTCAATTATGTGATCGACCGCAGGAAGTGACAGGAACAAGCACAACAAAATACCGACATACCATATACTTTTCATACTTTCAGGCAACCATTTCAATGGTATTGTCGTCTTTAAAAATAGAAGCAACCAGCGAAGCGCATTTTGAAACTGATTTCATTACATAAGAATTATTCAGCACTTATTAGGAAAGTGGCGAAAAGCAATCGTAAAGCACAGCATGAGTTGTTCGAATTGTTTTCTCCTAAAATGCTTAGTGTTTGCCGGCAATATATAAAACAAACGGATATAGCTGAAGAAGTAATGCTGAACGGATTTTTTAAGGTTCTTACAAAGATCGATTCGTATTCCGGACAAGGCAGTTTTGAAGGATGGATACGCAGGATCATGGTAAATGAATCGTTATCAGAACTGCGCAGACAGAAAAAGTTGTTTTTTAAGGATGATTCGGAAATTGAGAACTCACTGGAGCATTCGGCATATATTGAATCTGAACTGGAGGTAGAGGATATTCAGAAGCTTATAGATGGTTTACCCGACGGTTACAAGACAGTTTTCATTTTGTATGCCGTTGAAGGATACAAGCATAGTGAAATAGGAGAATTACTTCATATTTCTGAAGGAACTTCAAAATCACAGCTATTCAAAGCACGAAGTATGCTTCAGACAATGATCAACAAACAAAATAAAAGGAATTATGGCACCCATTAAGTTAGAAGATACGATAAGAGAGAAGATGCAGGAGCGGGAGCTTCAGCCTTCGCCCGACACCTGGAACCGATTGGAAGCCCGTTTAGGCGAAGAGAAGAAGTCTGGCCTGGATAGAAGCGCCTGGTTTGCTATAGCGGCCAGTTTTATAGGAATCTTGATCCTGGCCTCTGTGTATCTGAATAGTAATTCAATTACCACAAATAACAATATAGTTGAAGAAAACACTTCGGTTGAAGAACCCAGGTTGAATAACGATTTGCCGATTAAAAATATCATCACTACTCTGGATAATACTGATGTAGAACTTGTACTGGAGGAATCAAAACCCGAAGAAATCAAAGTACAAGAAAAAGTTCCTAAACCGAATGAAGTAATTGCCAGATCGATCCCGGCTATTGATAAGTCCTCGACAATGGAAAGTGAGGTGGTTGTTGCTAATGAAATTCCGAAGGAAAGTGAAATCCTGGAAAGTAAACAAGATCCTATCATTCTGAATAATGAGGATTTCATCAAAAGCAAAATAAATGAAGTGGTCGCCGAAGTTGAAAAAAGAGCAAATACAGAAAATGCTGTTTCTGCTGAAGAGATCGATGCCTTACTACAAAGTGCCCAACGTGAAATTGGTAATAAAAGAATCCTGAATTCACAAACCCGCAAAGTAGATGCTGCGGCTTTATTAACGGATGTTGAATTCGAGTTGGAGCGAAGTTTCAGGGATAAAGTATTCGACGCCTTGGGGGATGGCTACAAAATAATACGTACTGCAGTGGTAGAAAGAAACAATTAATCATTATTCATCAATCACTCCGCTGGACGCGGAAAAAATCTGAACATTATGAGACTAATTACAATTTGCACCGTGCTAACGGTGTGGGTACTGAGTATGGCCGTTACCCAGGCACAGGAAGCAGAAGTCAAAGATAAGATCGAAGTACTTGAGGCGACGCGTGAACGTGCGATCTCTGAGGAAAAAGAGGCATTAAAAAGGACCGTAGAGGAAATCAATGAGCGTCTTGAAGATAATTCTATTACCGAAGAAGAAGCGAATCAATTAAAGTCCGATGCTGCCGAGAAGCATGCTCTGAATATTGAAAATCGAATTGCTATCATCGATAATAAGATCGCTTTCCTTAAACGAAATGAAGACTTAGAAGCAATTGACGATGATGAAAATCGCTTAGTGATAAAGGTTAGTACCAGTGATGATGATGACAGCTCTTTTGTGTATGTGGGTAAGAGTAAATCACATCGGAAACACGATCGCAGAACCAAATCCATGCTGGTATTCTCCTTTGGACTCAACAATGTGATTACCGAAGGCAGATCTCTGAACGATTCTCCTTATAAAGTTTGGGGAAGTAAGTATACAGAATTTGGACTGGCCTGGAGCACACGGGTCTTTAGAGAAAGCAATTGGCTCCGCATTAAATATGGATTTTCGTTTCAGTTCAATGGCTTAAAACCAACGGAAAATCGATATTTTGTTGATAAAGGCACCGAGACCGTTCTGGAGGTATTTCCCGAACGACTTGATAAGTCGAAGTTTCGTGTAGATAATGTCGTGATACCTGTCCACTTTGAAATTGGACCTTCCAGGAAAATCGAGAAGAAGAATTATTTCAGATACAGTACCCGTAAAAGTTTTAAATTAGGACTTGGAGGTTATGGGGGAATAAAAATGAGTTCGCGTCAGAAACTCAAGTACCGCAATAGTGAAGGAAGAATTAAGGAAAAGCAAAAAGGAGAATTTAATACCAACAACTTTATCTATGGATTAAGTGGGTATATAGGATATTCACACATATCACTATATGTAAAATATGATCTCAATACTATATTCAAGGATAATCCTATAAACGAACGCAATGTTTCATTAGGACTGCGTTGGGACTGGGATTAATAAGAAAAGTTGCTTTTAGCATAGGTTAATGGCTTTCCTGAAAAGGAGAGCCATTTATTATTGGTGCATATTTGCATATCAAAGCTGTCTATATTGCTATATTTGTGTACCTTTTTCTTCTGAAAAACTACTGATTCTTGATTTCAAAAACCACCATAGACAATGTATTCGAAACCGCCCGTGTAGAGGAGGTCATCGGAGATTTTGTGCAACTTAAAAAGTCTGGAAGTAACTTCAAGGGCCTGAGTCCGTTTACTGATGAGCGCACCCCGAGCTTTATGGTATCTCCCGTAAAACAGATTTGGAAGGATTTTAGTAGCGGAAAAGGAGGGAACGTAGTTGCTTTCTTAATGGAACACGAGCATTTCACCTATCCGGAAGCGATCAAATACCTGGCAAAGAAATATGGTATTGAGATTGAAGAAACCGAACAAACCGATGAACAGAAGGAGCTGGCGAATGAAAGGGAAAGTTTGTATCTGGTAAGTGAATATGCGAAAGACTACTTCGTATCTGTGCTGCATAAATCAGAGGAGGGCAAGGCCATAGGGGGTAGCTATTTCAAGGAACGCGGATTTACCGTTGAAACAATTAAAAAATTCGAATTGGGATATTCACCCAACGAATGGACTGCATTTACCGATACGGCTATAAAGAAGGGGTACAAACTCGAATTCCTGGAAAAAACAGGCCTCACCATTGTAAAGGAAGAAAAGCAATTCGACCGTTTCAAAGGACGAGTCATATTTCCGATTAAAAGTATGAGCGGCAGGGTACTGGGATTTGGCGGACGTATTCTCACCAGCGACAAAAAGGCTGCCAAATACCTGAACTCCCCGGAAAGTGACATCTATCACAAGAGTAAGGTATTGTATGGTATTTACCAGGCCAAACAATCTATTGCCAAGGAAGACAATTGCTACCTGGTGGAAGGTTATACGGACGTGATCCAATTCAATCAGACCGGGATAGAGAATGTTGTGTCCTCATCCGGAACAGCACTTACCCCGGAACAGATCCGACTAATTAATCGGCTCACAAAGAATATTACGGTGTTATTTGATGGAGATGCGGCGGGATTGAGAGCTTCCCTGCGGGGCGTGGACCTTATCCTTGAACAGGGAATGAATGTGAAGGTCTGTACGTTTCCCGAAGGTGAAGACCCCGACAGTTTTGCGAGAGAGAATTCGCTGGAGCTGCTGACATCCTTCCTGGATGAGAATTCACAGGATTTTATCAATTTTAAAGCTTCCTTATTAGCTTCCGAGGCAAAGGATGATCCAATACGGAAAGCCGAGACTATTCGGGATATGGTGGTGAGTATTTCGAAGATCCCTGACGCGATCAAGCAGGAGGTATATATCAAGGAATGTTCGCGGATCATGGATATTTCGGAGGAGGTGTTGTTCAATACATTGGCGCAATTGCTTCAGAAAGAAAGACGAGATGCTGCCAAAAGAGCCCCGCAGCCACCCTTGGAGACCATGGGAGTAGTTCCTTCGGAAAAACAGTCCGTTCAGAAGGTAGATGTCCAGTTTGAGCTGGAACGGAAGATCATCGAATTGTTATTGTTATATGGCACAGAAGAGGAAGAATTTGAAGACCTGATACTTGAGACCACGGAAAGTGGAGAGATAGCGTTCACTCCGGAAAAGATACAGACCAGGGTCTTCGAAAAGATCTATCTGGACCTTCAGGACGACGAAATAGAATTTATGAACGACGATTTCAGGGAATTGTACTATGAGATCATCAATACATTGAACCAGAAACAAGATCTTCAGATCGATAATCTGGTTAATCAGTTACAGCCGGAAAAGGCTGAAACCGTTACGCATATCTTGATGGAAGAAGAAAAGTACAACCTTCATAACTGGGAGCGGAAGGAAATATATGTGAAAGAAAAGAAACATGCCATTTCCCAGGTGGTAAGTGAAACCATCCTTAATTTAAGGCGTCATTTAGTGTCGTCCAAGATCGAGGAACTAGCAAAAAGTCCCGTAAAGAACGGAGAATATGAGGATAAGACAGTGCTAGAGAATATCAGTGACTACACAATCCTGAGGGATGTCCTTTCTGAAAAGTTAAGAAGGGTGCTTTAATTACCCAAACTGAAACATTCGTGACTGATGGATAAGATCGGCCAGATTATCTACTTTCAGTTTTTTTAATAATCTTGTTTTATAAGTGCTTACCGTCTTTTCGTTAATATTAAGTGCATTGGCGATATCCTTATTGCGTTTGCCGCTGGACAATAGGTTGAGCACTTCAATTTCACGGGACGATAGTTTCTTATAACGGCTAATTGCACTTGTTTCACCCACATTTCGACTTGTAAACGTTGAGGTAAGGTCTTCGTTGAGGAAAATACCTCCTTTTGCAATTTGCTTTAATGCTTTCATGAAAATCTTGGTGGATGCGGTTTTGGGGACATAACCAGCAGCACCGGATTTTATAGATCGCAACGCGTAAATTTCTTCGGGATGCGTAGAGAAAATAAGGACTCTTACGTCGGGAAATTCCGTTTTAATACCTCTCAATGCATTAATTCCGTTAATGTGGGGCATATCGATCTCCATGATCAGGATATCGGGTTTTTCTTCCTGTAAGCTTTTGTACAGTTCATCTCCACTATTTGCTTTGCCTATAATCTTGAAATTATCGTTCTTTTTAAGCATACAAGCGATCCCCTTTCTTGTAACCGGATGATGATCAGCGATAAAAATTTTCTTCATATCCAAATTTGTCTTATCTAAAGACACCTACAACAAATACTATTTGTTGAAGTGTGAGGTTTTTTGTAATAGAAATACTACAAATCAAAACTAAAGAAAAGAATTTTGCTTTATAGGAAATTTCGTTCAACGTAAAAAAAACTCGTTGAAAACGCTCAATTTTTAAGTTGTGGAGGGATTTCACAAACAGGAATTGGCTGCATTTTATGCTGATTGGCTCTATTCAGTCTTAAATAGATATCCATAATCTCTTTTTTTCGACCTTCAAAATCGCAGGATTCTTTACCTGCATCCTGCATTTTCATGGCCCATTCAAGTTCATCATAACTGGCTCCTATCTGGTCTTCGTCCGTTCGATCATCCCCCCAAAGTCCATCGGTAGGAGCGGCATCAATAATCTCCTGGTTTATACCCAGATAATCGGCGATTTCATATACTTCACTTTTCATTAGATCGGCTATCGGACTCAGATCAACACCGCCATCGCCGTATTTGGTATAAAATCCTACACCAAAATCTTCCACTTTGTTACCCGTACCGGCAACGAGATATTTTTTTAGGGCGGCAAAGTAGTAAAGACTTGTCATTCGTAATCTGTGCACGGGTATTGGCCAGAGACATAAATCTGGATTCTTCGTCGTCTACAGCCGGTAATAGCATCGATCAATCCATCGAAAACCGGTGTTAGATTCACCTGTGTCATAGAAACCTTATCGTAATTATCGCTGCAGCCATTGTATGTGATTTATAGCTCTGTTCACCTGAGAAGGTGCCTGGTGTATAGGCATTTCAAGGCAAAGTAATTCCAGGCCGGTTCTGCGCACAAAGCGTTGAAGTCACTGCCGAATCGATCCCTCCGCTAATACCAATAACGAATCCTTTCATATTGGCATTCACGGCGTAATCCTTCAGCCAATTTACAATATGATCGACAACTTTTTCAGTTTGCATATTACAGGATTTATGGGTTTATAATAATACATTTGCAGCACAAAAGTAACGCAATTACAAAATTTATAAAAGCACAATGCGTTAAACAATCTGTAAAGCCGGTAAGATGAAATATTTTGGATTGTTTTCTATTATTTTTTTAATGATATCATGTAATGGGAGTAGCTAAAATAGAAAAGGAGATTGAAGCCATTCCTATGGATATAAAGATACTTCGGTTTGATAAGGAATTTGCCCAAGCGGAAATCTCAGATCTTCCTGAATTGAAAAAGAAATATCCCGTTTTCTTTCCGGAACAATTCCAGGACAGTATTTGGGAGAGTCGCATGTACGGATTCGTTGCAACGGCAATTAAGTGATGCGGTGGCCAGAGTTTTTCCTTCGGAGGATGTGATCGAAGATCAGTTGATCCCTTTATTCAAGCATATTGACTACTATTTTCCTGAATTTAGACCACCTACAGTAGTAACGATAACGTCCGATGTGGATTATCAAAACAAGGCTATTGTGGCCGATAGTTTACTGGTGTTGGGACTGGATACCTATTTGGGTGCAGATCACGAATTCTACGATAATGTTAAGAGATATATCGCCAAGAACTTAAAACCATCTCAAATTGGGCCCGGATGTGGCGACCAGTTACTCCCGCCAATTAATCAGCAAACCCAGACAGCGCAACTTTCTGGCGCAAATGATGTACTTCGGAAAGGAACTCTATTTGAAGGATGTCTGGCTTCCTGATTATTCGGACGCGGAGAAGATTGGCTATACCGAAGCAGAAATGACCTGGGCAACCGAAAATGAGGTGGATATGTGGCGCTATTTTATTGAAAACGAACTTCTATACAGTACCGACGCGAAACTACCGGGCCGATTTATTAACCCGGCTCCATTTTCGAAATTCTACCTGGAAATCGACAATGAGTCTCCTGGTATGATAGGAAGGTACATCGGCTGGCAGATCGTTCGGTCCTACATGAAAAATAACAACGTTACGGTTCCCCAACTCATGATAAAAACCCCGGAAGAGATATTTAAAAACTCCAAATACAAACCCGAAAAATAATGGCAAAAGATACTTCAGAAATAAAAATTAAAGTACGTCTGGACGAAAATAAAATCCCCGAATCCTTGAACTGGTCGGCACCGGATGGAGGAGTTGACAACAGTCCCTCGAAGGCGTTGTTGCTGTCGGTTTGGGATCATAATGCAAAGGAAGCGATGCGAATCGATCTGTGGACCAAGGATATGCCCCTGGATGAAATGAAAGTCTTTTTCCATCAAACCCTGATGGCGATGTCGCATACTTTTCAACGTGCAACGGGCGATGAAAAGATGGCCGCTACCATGCGGGATTTTTGCGATTATTTCGCAGAGAAGCTGGAGCTTAAAAAAGAATAATGAAACTTCTGTTTGTCTATAATGCAGATTCCGGCCCGGTAAATGCTGTTCTTGATGGTATGCATAAGATTCTAAGTCCGTCCACGTATAATTGCAAATTATGTGAACTTACCTTTGGTACTTTCACCGAGAATCGCATCTGGAAAGAATTCAGGGAAAATTCAGATGTAGAAATGCGTTTCCTGCATAAGGATGAATTTCAGAAGGAATTCAGATCGAAATGGTTGCCGAAATATGATTTTCCGTTAGTATTAATGGTAGGAAATGAGGGACTGGAAATGTTTATTTCTGAGGAAGAGTTTACAACAATAGCTACACCGGAAGCCTTGATACAACTTATCCAAGCGCGTTTATCTCTTTATTAACCGCGTCAATATAATCGAGAAGCTGCTCTCTTCCGAAACCTTTACTGGAAGAAGTGATGAAATAATTGGGAAGCGTTTCCCAGGTTTCCAGAAGTTTTTTCTGATACGCCTCAATATTCGCTTTTAGAGCATTTGGTTTTAATTTATCAGTTTTGGTAAAAACGATGGCAAAAGGCAATTGACTCTCACCCAACCACTGCATAAATTCCAGGTCTAAAGGCTGAGGTTCATGCCTGCAATCGATCAGCACAAATGCCAGAACCAATTGTTTCCTTTTCTCAAAATATTGAGTGATAAACTTTTGAAAGGTATTTTTATCCTTCTTGGACACCCGGGCGTAACCATATCCGGGCAGGTCGACCAGATACCAGTTCTCGTTGATAAGAAAATGATTGATGAGCTGCGTTTTCCCTGGTCTGCCCGATGTTTTGGCAAGACTTTTTCGCTGCATTAGCATATTGATTAGTGATGATTTTCCAACATTGCTACGGCCAATAAAAGCGAACTCCGGTAATCTGTCATTGGGACACTTAGCGACATCGCTATTGCTCATTACAAATTCTGCCGAAACGATTTTCATTATAAAGTGTATTAGTATCCGCGTTGTTGCAACCAGTCGTACAAGTTAACGTTGAACTCATCCGGATGCTCCATCATCGCGGCATGACCACATTTGTCGATCCAATACAGATCGGAATCCGGCAAAAGGTCATGAAACTCTATAGCGACTTCGGGGGGTGTGACATTATCCTGCTTTCCCCATATGATGCAGGTTGGCGTATCCATCGTAGGAAGGTCTTTCGACATATTATGCCGTATAGCGCTTTTCGCAATAGACAGGGTTCTTATAAGCTTGTTTCTGTCATTGACTGAAGCGTAAACCTCATCGACTATTTCTTTAGTGGCGACCTTAGGGTCGTAGAAGACATTCTCTGCTTTCTTCTGAATATAATCCCGGTCGCCGCGTTTGGGATAACTTTCTCCCATGGCACTTTCGTATAGACCGGAACTTCCCGTGATCACTAATGCTTTAACCTTTTTGGGATATAATTTTGTGCAAAGTAAACCGATATGTCCTCCCAGGGAATTTCCAAGCAAGATCGCATTTTCGAAACCTTTATGATCTATGAACTCGGAAACATATTCAGCAAATTTTTTAACATTGGTCTTTAGGATCGGCATCGTGTAAATAGGCAACTCCGGGATGAGGATCTGATACCCTTTTGCGGGAAAGAAACCTGTAACGCCATCAAAATTACTCAATCCGCCCATAAGTCCGTGCAGCACGATAATAGGAGTTCCCTCTCCAACTTCAAGATAATTGAATTTTCCTTCTTTTCGAAAGTGGTTTGCCATTCGGTAACTGGGTTAACAAACGCTAAAATACACAAAAATAGTTGAACTATACGCTGGACTGAAACTTCCGCAATGCAAGGATGAGGATACCGGATAATTAATCAAAACGATGTTTAGAAATAGAGCTACATGACTCGTGAAATTATCTAACTATCACTATTTCAAGGAGCTAAGATAGATTCTGTTGAACAGTGGTAAAACTTATCAACAATGTGGTAAAATGTGGTAAAAAGTGGTAAAAGTTATATATATTTGGATTTATTAATACCGAATTCAGAACAACCTAATGCTCAATCTGATAGGAACATACGAATGTAAAGCCGATGTAAAGGGTCGTGTGATGGTGCCTGCTGCACTTAAGAAGCAGCTGGCTGCCGTGGCTCAAAATGGCTTTGTGATAAAGCGTGCTGTGTTTCAGCCGTGTCTTGAATTGTACCCTATGGAGGAGTGGCAAGCGTTGATGCAGAAAATGGGTCAGCTCAATAGGTTCAACCGTAAGAACAACGATTTCATCAGGCGATTCACTGCCGGGGTTAAAACCGTTGAACTCGATAATACCGGGAGATTAAACATTCCTAAGGACCTGGCGTCCTTTGCGGGTGTAGATAAGGAAATTGTGATCTCTTCTGCCATTAATATCGTGGAGATTTGGGATAAACAGAAATATGAACAAGCCATAAACGACGCTGCCAATGATTTTGCAGATCTGGCTGAAGATGTAATGGGTGATGCTAGCAACGCAAACCATGGAATATCATAAACCGGTACTACTAACTGAAACGGTAGACGGGTTACATATCCAACCCAGTGGGGTATATGTGGATGTTACTTTCGGCGGCGGTGGTCATTCAAAAGAAATACTTAAAAGGCTGGGAAATGAAGGTAAGTTGATTGCCTTCGATCAGGATACAGATGCGCTTGAGAATGCTATCGATGACCCCAGGTTTTTGTTAATTAACGAAAACTTTAGGTTTCTCAAGCGCTTCTTACGTTTCTATGGGTACAAGGAGGTAGATGGTATACTGGGAGACTTTGGAGTTTCCTCCCATCAGTTTGATATTGCGGAACGCGGATTTTCAACCCGGTTTGAAGCCGAGTTGGACATGAGGATGAATCAGAATTCAAACTTCTCCGCGTATGATGTGATCAACACCTATGACCAAAACCAGTTGCGTTCAGTGCTTGCACACTACGGAGAACTTAGAGGCGCGGCCGGGATGGCGAGAATGATCATTGAGGCGAGGCAGCAAGCACCAATTAAAAGTACTGAGCAATTGAAAAAGGCTATGGCGCGATTTCTTCCGAAGCATAAAGAGAATAAAATACTAGCCCAGGTATTCCAGGCTATTCGTATAGAAGTGAACCAGGAGTTAGAGGCTTTGAAGGAGTTCTTACAGCAAACTCAGGAAGTATTGAAGCCTGGCGGACGATTAAGTCTAATCTCGTACCACTCCCTGGAAGATAGGCTGGTAAAACGATTTATGCGCAGTGGCTTGTTTGAAGGAGAGCCTGAAAAGGATGTTTTCGGTAGAGTAGAAGTCCCGTTTAAACCTGTAGGTAAGTTTATTCTTCCTTCGGAAGTCGAAATAAATGAAAACCCAAGGGCAAGAAGTGCAAAACTTAGAATTGCGGAGAAACTATAATGAAGAAGAGTTTTTACAACGTAGTAAAAGGTAAATTTTTGGTAAGCGATGATGCTTTCCGAAACTGGCGCTTTATCATTTTTCTCTCCTTCCTCGCGCTCATAATGATTGCGAGTTCGCATAGTGCCGATAAGAAAGTACATAATATAGCAGATCTCAGTAATGAAGTAAAAGAACTAAAAAGTGAATACGTGGATATTCGCATGAAACTTATGCAAACCAAATTGGAAAGCAGGATCATTAAGGCGATGGCGGCTCATGGCTTGCAACCCTCTGTCACTCCGCCTCAGAAAATAAGAATAACCTCAACGAAAGAATAAAAGGTGGCTACGGAAGACAGAAACATACTAAACCGACTCTACTTTATCGCCGGATGTATGTTCGTCTTCGCGTTCGCCGTGGGATTTAAACTGATGAACATACAGTTTGTTGATGGTGATAAGTACCGTGATCTCGCTGAAAAAAATACCACCAGGAACTTCGAAATAACGGCTAATCGTGGTAATGTGTACGCAGACGACGGTAGTTTACTCGCGACTTCGGTACCTAAATATGAGATCCGATTCGACGCTGTGACGGTTTCTTCACAAGACTTCAAAGAAAACCTGGTTCCCTTGTCTAAAGAACTTAGTAAAATGTTCGGTAAGCCTGCGTCCTACTATCAGCAACGATTCCGGAAAGCAAGGGCAGACAAGAACCGTTATTTACTTGTGGCCGGGAATCTGGGTTATTCGGAATATATAAAGGTGAAAAGCTTCCCGCTGTTTAGTAAAGGGCCGTACAAAGGTGGATTTATCATGGATCAGAGTACGGTGCGTGAGCATCCTATGGGAAAGATAGGTGAGCGATTGGTAGGAAGTCAGAAACGCAATGAACCAGGAGTTTATGAAGTTGGATTTGAAGGTGCTTTCAACCAGTACCTGCAGGGTAAGAACGGGCGTAGGTTAAAGCAAAAAATAGCCAAAGGCCAATGGAAGCCAGTTTCCGACAACAATGAGATTGAACCACAGGATGGATTCGACGTTATTTCTACCATCAATGTAAATATCCAGGATATTGCACATCATGCGCTCCTAAAACAGATGGAAATCTATGAAGCTGAGCACGGTTCGGTAATCGTGATGGAGGTAAAAACCGGTGAGATCAAAGCGGTGTCAAATCTTGGGCGCACTTCAGAAGGTACATATTATGAGAAATTAAATTATGCTGTAGGGGAAAGTCATGAGCCGGGATCCACTTTTAAGGTAATGGCCATGATGGCAGCTTTGGAAGATAAAGTAATTGACACCGCTACGGTTATCGATACCCAAAATGGTAGTAAGCACTTTTATGGAAGAAATATCACCGACAGCCGTCGCGGTGGATATGGTAAGATCTCGGCCGCAAAGACCCTGGAGGTATCGTCGAATATCGGTCTGGCTACTATTATCGATGAGGCCTATGCCAAGGATCCTCAAAAATTCATCGATCGCCTCAATAGCTGGAATCTGAATAATAAGATAGGTATACCCATCCTTGGAGAAGGGAAACCTGAGATACCGGGGCCGGGGCACCCTAAATGGAGTAAAAACGCATTACCCTCTATCGCCTATGGCTATAACCTTAGTTTGACGCCATTGCAAACTCTTGCTTTTTATAATGCCATTGCAAATGATGGGGCTATGGTTAAGCCTAGATTCATTAGGGAGATCAGAGCGTGGAACCAGGAGGTTGAAACTTTTGAAACGGAAATTATCAAGGAAAAAATATGTTCGGAGAAAACCTTAAGAGAGATCCAGGATATTTTACTGAATATCGTTAAGCGAGGTACAGGAAAGAGCCTGTATTCCGAATATTTTTCCATGGCCGGAAAAACCGGCACGGCTCGAACCGAATATTGGTTGGATGGTTGGGAGAGTGACAGAAAATACATTTCATCTTTCGCCGGATATTTTCCCGCAGAAAATCCGAAATACTCGTGCATTGTGGTCATCCATAAGCCTAGTACTAAAAAAGGGTATTACGGGGCAGATGTAACGGGACCGGTGTTTAAACGTATCGCTCAGAAAATATTTACGGATTCACCCCTCATTGCTGAGGTGAAAAATGTAAACGAAGAGGATCCCGCCATGGTGAAAGATTTCCAGAATTATTATAAAAACACACAAACCACTGCATCCAAAGTACCGAATGCGACGGGAATGGCCGGTATGGACGCGGTTTCCTTGCTTGAGAACCTGGGTATGCGTGTAGAAATAAAAGGTAATGGAACGGTTAGGAGCCAATCCATCGAACCTGGTGAAGCATTCAGTAAACGCCAGATAATTGTATTGACATTACGATGATCTTATTAAAAGACATACTCTATAAAGTCCCCATTGAAAAAACAGTGGGAAATACGGCTACGGCAATCCATAATATCGAATTCGACTCGCGAAAGGTGGAATTGAATGATGTTTTCGTCGCGATTCGTGGAACGCTTTCCGATGGGCATGATTACATAAAGATGGCTGTCGAAAAAGGTGCTGTGGCTATCATCTGTGAAACCTTTCCCGAAATGATTATCAACGGGATCACCTATGTTCAGGTTGCTGATAGCCAGAAGGCATTGGCGCTTATGGCTTCCAATTATTATGAAAATCCGTCGGATTCTATAAAATTAATTGGGGTGACCGGGACCAATGGTAAAACAACTGTTACATCCTTATTATACGATCTGTTCAAAGCTGCAGGATTTGAAACAGGACTGCTTTCCACGGTTCGGATCCTTGTTGGGGAAAGGGAATTCCCGGCGACCCATACCACACCCGATTCGCTTACCATTAACAAATACCTGCGCGAAATGGTCGATGCGGGGGTGGAATTTTGCTTTATGGAAGTGAGTTCGCACGGCATCCATCAGAAACGAACGGAAGGCCTTACTTTCAAAGGAGGGGTGTTTACCAATTTATCGCACGATCACTTGGATTATCATAAAACATTCAAGGAATATCGCGATGTAAAGAAATCATTTTTCGACCAGCTGCCAGCGTCGGCTTTCGCACTAACAAACAGCGATGACAAGAACGGACCTGTAATGCTTCAGAATACTTCAGCAAAGAAATATACGTATGCACTGAAAACCGATGGAGATTACAAGGGGCAAATACTTGAGAATCAATTCAACGGATTGTTGTTGAAAATCAATAATCATGAGCTCTGGGTGAAACTTATAGGGGCTTTCAATGCCTATAATATGTTAGCCATCTTCGCCACAGCGGAATTGCTGGGACTGGAAACCATAGAAGTGTTGCAGCTCATGAGCGCTTTGGAAAGCGTCGCTGGCCGGTTTCAGTATCTAGTTTCTAAAGGGATGAATATTACCACGATCGTGGATTACGCGCATACACCCGATGCCCTTAAGAATGTTTTGGAGACCGTCAATAGCATTCGCACAGGGAACGAGGAACTTATCACCGTTGTAGGATGCGGGGGAGACCGTGATATGGATAAGCGACCTAAAATGGGGAAAATTGCTGCGAGTCTAAGCACTAAGGTGATTTTTACCAGTGATAATCCCAGGAGTGAGAGTCCCGAAGAAATTATTGAACAGGTTGAAGCCGGGGTACCTCCTGAACATTTTAAGCGAACTCTTTCCATTACCGATAGAAAACAAGCCATTAAAACTGCCTGCCAGATAGCGGATAGGAACGACATCATCCTGATTGCCGGGAAAGGGCATGAAACCTATCAGGAGATCAATGGCAAGCGATATGACTTTGATGATTTTAAGATCGTAAGTGAATTTATAACCGCTCTAAACAAATAATAAATATGTTGTATTACCTGTTTGAATATTTAGAGAAAAACTTCGATATCCCTGGGGCGGGGTTATTCAGTTTTATCACCTTCCGAGCAGCGCTGGCGGTAATCCTTTCACTTGTGATCGCCACTTTCTTCGGAAAGAAGATCATCCGGTTCCTGCAGCGTAAACAAATGGGAGAAACCATTAGGGACCTCGGCCTTGACGGACAAAATGAAAAAGCCGGTACTCCTACGATGGGCGGAATAATTATCATTTTAGCAACCCTGGTTCCGGTTTTGCTGCTGGCCAAACTGGATAATATATATGTGATCATGCTTATTGTAACCACCCTTTGGATGGGCACCATAGGATTTATAGATGATTACCTTAAAAAATTCAAGAATGACAAAAAAGGACTGCCGGGGAAATTTAAAGTAATAGGACAAGTGGGCCTGGGAATATTTGTGGGCGCAGTTATGTACATGCATCCCGATGTTACAGTGCGACTTGAAAAGGAAAATACAACTGCTTCAACCGAATTAACCACGCAATCTATAACCCGGGAATTCTATCCCGAGGAGAATTCTCTTTTAACAACCATCCCATTCGTGAAGAAGAATGAGTTCAATTATGAGAGTCTTATCAGTTGGGCGGGAGAAGGAGCCAAAGACTATATATGGCTCATCTTTATCCCGATCTTGATTTTTATTATAACGGCTGTTTCGAACGGAGCCAATCTTACCGACGGAATAGACGGGCTGGCAGCTGGGACATCGGCGATCATTGCGGTAACCCTGGCATTGTTTGCCTGGGTTTCGGGTAACCTCATTTTTTCAGACTATCTCAACATTATGTATATCCCGAACACGGGTGAGATGACCATTTTCATCACCGCTTTTGTGGGAGCACTTATTGGCTTCCTTTGGTATAATACGTATCCCGCTCAGGTGTTTATGGGGGATACCGGAAGTCTCACAATAGGTGGTGTAATCGCCGTGATCGCGATTGCGGTCCGGAAGGAATTACTCATTCCTATACTCTGCGGAATATTTCTTATGGAGAATCTTTCGGTGGTTTTGCAGGTGAGTTGGTTTAAGTATACAAAGAAAAAGTTTGGAGAAGGAAGAAGAATCTTTCGAATGTCACCCTTACATCATCATTACCAGGTGAAGGGCTTTCATGAAAGTAAGATCGTAACGCGTTTTTGGATCGTAGGAATATTTCTTGCGATCCTCACCATTGTTACGCTTAAAATAAGATAGGATGAATCGGTTAATAGTTCTGGGAGCGGGGGAAAGTGGTGTAGGAACCGCGATATTAGGTAAAAAAGAAGGTTTCGAAGTATTTGTATCAGACTTCGGAAAAATACAGGATAGATACAGACAAGTTCTTTTACATAATGAGATCGAGTGGGAAGAAGAAACCCATTCCGAAGAAAAAATTCTGACTGCAGACCTGGTTATGAAGAGTCCGGGGATACCTGATACCGCTCTTATTGTGCAAAAAATAATAGAACAGGGTATAAAGGTGATTTCTGAAATCGAATTCGCCGGAAGTTATACGGATTCTTTGCTGGTTGGGATTACGGGAACCAACGGAAAGACAACTACCGCAACACTCGCCTATCAGTTGTTAAAGGATGGTGATTTGAATGTAGGGCTAGGCGGTAATATTGGAAGAAGTTTTGCCGGCATGGTAGCTGAAAACAGATTTGAAAATTATGTGCTTGAACTAAGCAGTTTTCAATTGGATGGTATTGAGAATTATAACAACCACATCGCAGTAATTCTGAATATCGTTCCTGATCACCTGGATCGCTATGATGACGATTTTAATAAGTATGTGGCATCAAAGTTCAGGATTATTATGAATCAGACGGAGGAAGACTTTTTCATATTTGATGCTGATGATTTGACCATTGAGAAATGGCTTTCGGAAAATACAATTCGATCTCAGAAATTACCTTTTTCACTGTCTAAAAAACTTGAAAGAGGAGCCTTTATAGAAAACGAAAAAATAATAATAAAACTAAATAACAAAGAAGAAATTATGCCAATCGCAACACTAGGTTTACAAGGACAACACAACATCAAAAATGCCATGGCGGCATCCACGATAGCGACATTGCTGAAAATTCGAAAAACAACCATTCGTGAGTCTCTGGAGAATTTTCAAGGAGTAGAACATCGCCTGGAACGTGTCCTTAAGATCAACAAAGTAATGTATATCAATGATTCAAAGGCTACCAACGTAAATGCCACTTTTTATGCGTTGGACAGCATGGAATCACCTACGGTATGGATTTTTGGAGGTGTGGACAAAGGAAACGATTATTCCGAATTATTACCACTGGTGAATGAAAAAGTAAAGGCGATCATTTGCCTGGGGTTGGATAACGAAAAGATTATTAGTCAGTTTGGTAGCTGTGTCGATATCGTTGTGGAAACGGATAGCATGCAAGGGGCAGTTCAAATTGCCTACAAGTTATCGGACCGAGGGGATACTGTCCTCCTTTCTCCGGCATGTGCGAGTTTCGACTTGTTTAAAAATTACGAGGATCGCGGCAGACAATTTAAGGATGCGGTAAGAAACCTTTAATAGAATAGAATGCAGGGAATCTTTAAAAATATCAAAGGAGATAAAGCCATTTGGGCAGTTGCGGGTCTGTTGGCGTTGTTTTCTTTTCTCCCTGTGTACAGTGCGAGTAGCAACCTTGCCTATCTCTATGGAGACGGTAGTACGTTACCATATCTGTTAAAACATCTTGCTCATTTGTTGTTAGGTTTTGCGATACTTTATGGTGTCCATAAAATCCCATATCACTATTTCAGGGGCCTATCAATTATTGCGTTGCCAGTGGTGATCGTTCTGCTACTGGTCACTATGACCCAGGGAACTACCATTGAAGGAGCCAATGCAAGTCGCTGGATTCGAATTCCTTTTGTGGGCGTGACTTTTCAAACATCCACTTTGGCGGCCGTGGTGTTGCTAACTTATGTAGCTCGATATCTGTCGAAGATCAAAGACAGGGAGATCACTTTTAAAGAATCACTATTGCCATTATGGCTTCCTGTGTTCATTGTGCTGGCACTGATTCTTCCGGCTAATTTCTCGACCACGGCCATCATATTCTCGATGGTAGTGGTTTTGGTTTTTGTGGGTGGGTATCCGTTAAGATATTTAGGCATCGTGCTGGGTGCCGGGATCATTATGTTAACTCTTTTCGTATTGACGGCCAAGTCATTTCCGGGTCTATTCGATAACAGGGTAGACACCTGGATGAACCGGATAGAAAATTTTACGGATAATGTGGATACCGAAGCTGATTACCAGATCGAAAAGGCAAAGATTGCCATAGCTTCAGGAGGTATCACGGGCTTAGGTCCCGGAAAGAGTGTTCAGAAAAATTTCTTGCCACAGTCATCGTCCGATTTCATTTACGCCATCATCGTTGAAGAATTTGGTGTGCTGGGAGCAATGTTTTTAATGTTTCTCTATTTACTACTACTCTTCCGATTGGTGATCGTAGCGCATAAGGCGAGTTCCGCCTTTGGAAAACTGGTTGTGATCGGAGTTGGACTTGCCTATTGTATTTCAGGCGTTGATAAATATGGCCGTTGCAGTAGAATTGTTTCCGGTAACAGGACAGACCCTTACCTCTCATTAGTAGCGGAGGAACCTCCATTTGGATGACCTGCCTGGCATTGGGAATGATGCTTAGCGTAAGCGCAAAAAGAGAAGCAAAACTAAAAGAAATGGAAGGGCTTAAAACCCATTGGATATATTAAGTGAGACCATATAGATTTATCATATCAGGAGGAGGAACCGGAGGACATATTTATCCGGCCATAGCGATTGCGAACGAGTTGAAGCGAAGGTATGGCGATGCTGAGTTCCTGTTTGTGGGTGCTAAAGACCGTATGGAAATGGAAAAAGTACCTCAGGCGGGGTATAAAATAGAAGGTCTGTGGATATCCGGTATCCAGAGGAGTCTAAGTTTGAAGAACCTGATGTTTCCGTTCAAACTTATTTCGAGTATTATTAAAGCAAAAGCGATCGTTCGTAAGTTCAAACCCGATGCTGCTATAGGAACAGGTGGTTATGCCAGTGCTCCTATGTTACGAGTGGCTTCCATGAATAAAGTTCCATGTCTTATACAGGAACAGAACAGTCATGCGGGTATTACTAATAAATGGTTGAAAAATAAGGTTCAAACGATCTGTGTAGCCTATGATGGTATGGAGAAGTTCTTTCCTTCTGAAAAATTAGTATTGACGGGAAATCCTGTACGGGAAGACTTGTTGGATATTTCCTATAAACGAAGTGAAGCGTTAACAAATTTCAAGCTTGAAGACAATAAGAAGACCTTACTCGTGCTGGGTGGAAGTTTGGGGGCTCGGAAGATAAATACACTTTTAGATAACTCACTGGAATTTCTCATTTCAGAAGGCGTGCAGGTTATCTGGCAATGTGGAAAGTTCTATGAAGAGGAATATAAGGATAGAACTAAGGGTATGGTACAAGTTCATGCTTTTTTAAATCAGAATGGATCTGGCCTACGCAGCGGCAGATATAATTATTTCCAGGGCGGGTGCACTATCGGTTTCTGAATTATGCCTGGTAGGAAAACCGGTGATTTTTATACCCTCTCCCAATGTAGCTGAAGATCATCAAACCAAGAATGCTATGGCGATATCTGAAAAAGAATGCAGCCATATTATTGAAAGAGAGCGAAGCTTCTGAAAAGTTCGAATTTGTGTTCACCGAATTATTGCATTCCGAGGAGAAACAAAGAAAACTATCGGCCAATATAACGAAGCTCGCTAAACCCAATGCGACAAGAGAAATTGTCGAAGAAATTGAAAAATTAACTGAGAAGTATTGTAGAAGGATCTCGATCAAATACACGCTTTATACTTTGTCGGCATCGGCGGGATCGGGATGAGTGCGCTGGCACGTTTCGCAAAATTTCAAGGGAAAGAAGTCTATGGATACGACAAGACTGAAACCGAACTCACCCAGGAACTGGTTATGGAAGATATACCGATTAATATATCTGGATGACGTTTCGGAAATACCTCTGATTATTAAGAATAACAAGAATTCGCTGGTGGTCTATACGCCTGCGATTCCAAATAATAACACCTTGCTTAATTGGTTCCGATCTGAAGGATTCACCGTGATTAAGCGCGCCCAATTTTTGGGAGAGGTGACACGGAACACTTTATGTTTGGCTGTGGCTGGCACGCATGGAAAGACAACAACATCGGCTATTTTGGGTCATTTGTTGGCAGACTGTGACATGCCGGTCACCGCTTTTTTAGGAGGAATATCTGAAAATTACAATTCAAATTTCATTTGCAAAGGCATTGAAATCACTGTTGTGGAAGCAGATGAATTCGACAGGTCTTTTCTATCGCTTAATCCTGATATCGCGTGCGTAACGTCCATGGATGCCGATCATCTCGATATTTATGGTGATGAGAACACTATGGAAAGTGCGTTCCAGGAATTTGCGAATCTACTCCCGATCCAGGGAAAAATTACTACATAAAAAAGGACTGCCCCTTCAGGGTAAATCGGTGGCGGTAGAGGAGACCGCCGATTTTGAAGCTCGAAATGTTCGAATTGAGAATGGTAGCTATGTTTTTGATCTGAAAACCCCTTCAGAAACCATAAAAGATTTACAATTTTATCTGCCCGGACATCATAACCTATATAATGCAGTAACTGCTTTGGGCATGGCAATTTTAGCAGGTTCCCCAACCCATTGTCTGCCCAAAGCATTACTAAATTTCAAAGGTGTTCAGGAAGATTCTCATACAAGTTAAAACGTGAGGATGTGGTTCTCATTGACGACTACGCACATCACCCTACGGAAATAGATGCGTTGTGTCAGGCGGTTAACGAAATGTATCCGGAGGATAAGAAACTGATCGTTTTTCAGCCGCATCTCTATAGTAGAACAAAGGATTTTATCGATGGGTTTGCAGCGAGTCTTTCAAAATTCGATGAAGTGATTCTTCTCGACATATACCCGGCCAGAGAGTTGCCCATTGAAGGCGTAACATCCTCATGGTTAAGGGATAAAATAAATGGAGTCGACACCAAATTGATCTTAAAAAAGGAACTTCCTGCGGCAATAAAAGCCTCAGCTTGTCGTATAAAACTTATAGTAGGTGCTGGTGATATAGGTTCAGAAGTACAAAAAATAACCAAATACCTGAACGATGAAAATTAATATGTGGCTCATAAAATTTTTAGTTATTGTCGTATTGATGGTGTTTCTTTTAGGTTTCAGCAGGCAACGAAATAACGAGCGATATCTCGAGAAGATCAGTATCGAATTTATCGATGAAAATGAGCCGTTTATCACTCTCGAGGCAGTTAATAAATTGTTAATACAAAATGTAGATAGTGTTACGAGTATAGTCAAAGAAACTTTAGTTTTGAATGAGATGGAGCAAAGGCTGCTAGGGAATCCTATGATCCGGGATGCTGAGGTTTTTGTAACTGTAGACGGAGCACTAGGGGCGCGTATTGAGCAGCGAAATCCAATCGCCAGAGTTGCATCGACACCAGACTACTATCTGGACGATGAAGGAAAGAAAATGCCGCTTTCTGCGGTGTATACTGCCAGAGTTCCTCTGATCACCGGAAGGTCTCAATCAGATTTTAGCGAAGTAACACAGGTACTGCTCGAAATTGAAAAGGACGATTTTATGAAGAGCGGTGTAGTAGGATTGCATATTGAAAAGAATGGAAGCATCATACTTAGATTGCGAAAGCATGATTTACAAGTACGCTTCGGAAAACCAAAGGACATAGCCAGGAAGTTTCAAAATTTCAAGGCGTTTTATAAGAAGACAAAGCAAGATAATCTGATTAACCAATATGAACTGGTTGACCTGCAATTTGGAAACCAGGTAGTAGCAACAAAAAAGTAAAGCCATGGAACACGAAAATATTGCCGTAGGATTAGACATAGGAACAACGAAAATTGTTGCTATGATCGGAAGGCAGAACGAGTATGGCAAAATGGAAATCCTGGGAATCGGGAAGTCCAAAAGTCTGGGAGTGCACAGGGGGGTTGTGAATAATATCACCCAAACCATTCAATCGATTCAGCAGGCCGTTCAGGATGCAGAAGCGTCCTCCGGTTTAGCGATCAGTGAAGTGGTTGTGGGGATCGCCGGTCAACATATTCGTAGTCTTGCAACATAGCGATTATATAACGCGAACTAACAGTGATGAGGTGATAGATGAAGAAGATATCGATCGCTTGTGTAACCAGGTACACAAACTGGTAATGCTACCGGGAGAAGAGATAATTCACGTATTGCCACAGGATTTTAAAGTAGATGGACAAGCGGAGATAAAAGAACCCATAGGAATGTATGGTGGCAGGCTCGAAGCTAATTTTCATGTGGTCGTTGGCCAGGTATCATCCATCAGGAATATAGGCCGTTGTGTGAAAAGTGCTGGCTTGGAGCTTTCGGGTATTACGCTGGAGCCGTTGGCATCAGCTAATGCTGTATTAAGTCAGGAAGAGAAGGAGGCAGGAGTTGCGCTAATCGATATAGGGGGTGGTACCACAGACCTCGCAATATTTAAAGATGGGATCATCCGTCATACAGCAGTAATTCCCTTTGGCGGGAATGTGATCACGGAAGATATAAAAGAAGGCTGCAGCATTATCGAGAAGCAGGCAGAACTATTAAAGATAAAATTTGGTTCGGCCTGGCCGGGAGAGAATAAGGATAACGAAATTGTTTCTATCCCCGGGTTAAGAGGCAGGGAGCCTAAAGAAATTACCTTGAAGAATCTATCGAAGATCATTCATGCACGGGTAGTAGAGATCATTGAACAAGTGTATCTGGAGATCAAGAATTACGGACATGATGAACAAAAGAAGAAACTAATTGCAGGGATCGTTCTCACCGGTGGAGGAGCACAGCTCAAACACCTGAAACAATTGGTGGAGTATATCTCTGGCATGGATACGCGTATCGGTTACCCTAACGAACACCTGGCCGGAGACAGTGATTCTGAAACAACCAGTCCAATGTTCGCAACAGCTGTGGGTCTGGTGTTAGATAGTTTAAACAGCAGGGATCACGAAGCACAAATGAAAGTAGTTGTAGAGTCGGAGGCATCAGGACGGGGAGACTCCGTGGTTCAGGAAATTGACGAAGATGAGATGGTGGATAATAGGCCGAAAGAGCGTAAACGATTCTTCGATAAGTGGGCGGAAAAGTTCAAGGAATTTTTAGATAACGCCGAATAGTATAAACGATAAGATAATAGTTGAATAAATACAATCTCACAAAACTAAAAATATGAGCAGCAACACAGAATTTGATAACATTTCTTTCGATCTGCCAAAAAATCAATCCAATGTCATCAAGGTGATTGGAGTTGGAGGCGGTGGTAGCAACGCCATAAATCACATGTTCAGCCAGGGAATAAAAGGAGTGGATTTCGTGATCTGTAATACAGATTCCCAGGCATTGGAGAACAGCCCTGTTCCTAATAAGATTCAGTTGGGAGTTTCACTTACTGAAGGGCTTGGTGCAGGGGCGAATCCGAAAATCGGTGAGCAATCGGCAGTGGAAAGTATGGAGGAGATCAAGAACATGCTTACTACCAATACTAAAATGATCTTTATCACCGCTGGAATGGGAGGAGGAACCGGTACCGGAGCTGCACCCATTATAGCGAAGATGGCGAAAGAGCTGGATATCCTTACCGTGGGTATTGTAACAATTCCGTTCCAGTTTGAAGGAAAAATACGTAACGAACAAGCGCAGATTGGCGTTGAGAACTTACGGCAGAATGTGGATTCGCTTATAGTGATCAATAATAATAAACTACGTGAAGTATATGGTAATCTTGGCTTTAAGGCCGGTTTTTCGAAAGCAGACGAAGTATTGGCGACTGCAGCCAGAGGTATTGCCGAAGTAATTACGCATCATTATACGCAGAATATTGACTTACGTGATGCGAAAACCGTGCTGGCCAATAGCGGGACAGCAATAATGGGAAGCGCCAGCGCTACGGGAGCCTACAGAGCCGGTGAAGCTATTACCAAGGCTTTGGATTCACCACTTTTAAATGATAATAAGATCAAAGGCGCTAAGAATGTGCTATTGCTTATTGTTTCCGGAGGTGAAGAGATCACTATTGATGAGATCGGTGAAATAAGTGATCACATTCAGGATGAAGCAGGCAACAGTGCAAATATTATTATGGGTGTAGGTGAAGATGAAACATTAGACGGAGCCATTGCAATTACCGTAATTGCAACAGGTTTCAATGCAGAACAACAGGATGAAATAGTAAATACCGAGACCAAGAAAATAATCCATACGCTGGAGGAAGAACAAAAAGCAGAACAGGTATTGACTCCAGAACCTACAGCCACTCCGGTGGAAATTCCCGTATCAGAAACCGTAATAAAAAACAAAGTAGGGGAAGCTCAAGTTATACGTCATACCCTTTTCGAAGAGGAAGAGGAAGAGGAAGAAGTGATTGTAAAACGCCCTGAAGCTGAGAAAACCGTGACCGATGAATTACCATTTGAGGGATATATAGAAACATCAGAGTTGATCAAGAACATGGATGTAGTATACCACGAGATCGATATTCATCATTTGATGGAATTTGAACAGGTGATCATTAACGAAATTGATGTAAATGATTTTGTGATCGTTGAGCAACAAGAAGAAACAATAGTTTCGTCCGAGGAAAAAGCGGTAGAAGTACCACTTAGTGAACAAGAGGATCAGATGCTAATGTTCGATCTGCCTGCCTTTGCCGGTGAAGAATCTTCAGAGATTCCCGAAAAGAAGGAGCTTGAAGTTGAGGTGGCTGCCTCCAGTATTGAGGAAATTGAAGTAAAAGATGCTATTGAGGTTGTGCCTGTGACCGAGATTACTGAAGAAGGTGTAAAACGCTATAGCCTGGATGATTACCAGGAAATGGAGACCATGCTGAATGAGGCCAAACCGGATGATAATGAGGAAGTTGACGAAGAAGTTGCTTTTTCAACAAAAACCGTGGAAAGTCCTGAATCTGACGAAACCGATAAAAATGAGCCGGCCGATCCTTTAAACACTCCGATTTCGAAACTTTTGAAGGATAGAACGGAAGAGCGTAAGAAGATGATGAAGGAATTCAATTATAAATTCAGAAACAGTACTTCCAAGATCGATGATATTGAGAAGCAACCGGCTTATAAACGCGCTGGTATCGATCTGGATGAAACAGAGAATTCGGAAGATACTAACATTTCAAGAACTTCGGTGAATACCGATGATGATGACATTGAGTTACGTTCAAATAATTCATTCCTTCATGATAATGTAGATTAACTGTTTAAATTAAATCGTTGCAGAATGACCTGTATACATTTCAAAATGCATACAGGTCTTTTCTTTTCAGGATGTTAATAATTATGTATCTTCGCGGTCTGATTTAAGCGTTAAAAATGAGTTTACAACAAAAGATTATGGATGCGATGAAAATCGCGATGAAAGAGAAGGATTCATTGGCTTTACAGTCCTTAAGGGCAGTAAAATCGGCAATATTATTAGCCCAAACTCAGGAAGGAGCAAAAGAAATGCTCAGTGAAGATGAAGAGATTAAATTATTACAGAAGTTAGTCAAACAACGAAAGGATAGTGCGGCCATCTATACCGATCAGGGTAGAGAAGATCTTGCTGGTCCTGAAATTGCAGAGGCTAACATTATAGAACAATTTCTTCCGGAACAGCTGACTGAGGAAGAAGTGGCTAAGATCGTAGATGAAATCATTGCTAAAACCGGCGCCAGTTCCATGAAGGATATGGGAAAGGTTATGGGAATGGCGAATCAGGCATTGGCTGGTCAGGCTGATGGAAAGACGATATCGACGATTGTCAAGGCCAGGTTAACATAATTATTACTGGCCCCGTAGTTCAACTGGATAGAATATCAGATTTCGGCTCTGAGGGTTGGGGGTTCGAATCCTCCCGGGGTCGCGAATAAGCCGAAAAACAGGAGAAAACGAGCGAGTTTCCATAAAAGGAAGCTCGCTTTTTTTATGGAATGAAGTGAGGATTTCTTTTTTCGGCTTTCAAAACGGAGCCATTGAGGATGCCCGAAGGGAATCCGAAAGGAGAAGTTTTGTTGGAAGCTCGCTTTCTTTTATGGAGTGAAGTGAGGATTTCTTTTTTCGGCTTTCAAAACGGAGCCATTGAGGATGCCCGAAGGGAATCCGATAGGTGGAGTTTTGTTGGAAGCTCGCTTTCTTTTATGGAATGAAGTGAGGATTTCTTTTTTCGGCTTTCAAAACGGAGCCATTGAGGATGCCCGAAGGGAATCCGATAGGTGGAGTTTTGTTGGAAGCTCGCTTTTTTTATGGAATGAAGTGAGGATGCCCGATTAGAATGCTCTTGGTGAAGCTCTCGGATTCAGATCCCAAAGCGAGCGTAAAGCGGCTCTCAACCTAAGTAGCGGCGGAGCATATAGGGATTTCACTATTTAAAAAGGATTGAACTTTAATTTCTGTCCACCTACAGATGCTTCGTACATCAGGCCGCCTTTCTGCATGGTATATATCATAACACCATCTACGTATTTAGCGTCTGCCGATGCACCGGCCGTGGCAGCGACCGCTGAAACTTGTGCAGATACTTCAAATTTATTCTGTTTGAACCGGTCCATGGCGTCCTTATCCTCGAAGAAAATAATTTCTTTATAGGCCTGCCCACCGGCTTGAAATCCAATAGTGAGTTGCGTTAGTTTGGCCATACCAATTTCGGTTCCCTCCTCATAAACTACGCCATTTCCTGCGGCACCACCCACTCCAAGGCCTCCTTTTCCAACATTGGGAAATATGGCATAGCCATAGGCTTCCGTAAAATATTTTTCCATTTGCCAATCAGCTTTTAAAAAATCGGCTTTGGCTGCTTGACTTTCCATCTTGAGTTCCTCTACTTTTTTCTTGGATTGTGCATTGAGGCTGCCAATAGCCATAAACACGATGAGTATAAGGCCTATTTTTTTTAATTGGAAGTATGTGAATTTCATAATTGGGAATTGATTAGTTAAATACTTGACTGCGATATTCGCGGTATGCTAAAAATACAACATAATTGATAATTTTGATCGTGTATTGTGATCAATTTTATATTACCGGTTATATGGATACAATTATGCTATAAAATTGTTTATCTGATTAATATCATTTTAATTACGTAGATCGAATTATACATTTAATGAGGTATTTAGAATGATGTATGATGATAAGTCCAAAAGTAATAAAACTAAGGACTAAATCCTTTTTTATTGAAATTGGGGATATGTCGTTCTTTGCTTTAAGGTTCTTTAAAGAATTATTCAGCAGACCGTTCGAATTCAGGGAATTGCTGCGCCAGTGTTACAATATGGGCAACCGTTCCTTATTACTTGTAGGTGTTACGGGCTTCATTCTGGGATTGGTCTTTACATTGCAATCGCGTCCGACTCTTATGGAGTTTGGGGCGCAATCCTGGATGCCGTCGATGGTGAGCATATCCATTGTTAGGGAAATAGGACCGGTAATCATCGCTTTAATCTGTGCAGGTAGGATCGGTTCCGGAATCGGTGCAGAATTGGGATCCATGCGAGTTACAGAACAAATTGACGCCATGGAAGTTTCGGGAACGAATCCGTTCAAATACCTTGTGGTAACACGAATTTTGGCGACGACTTTAATGCTTCCGTTATTGATCATTTTTGGGGATACCGTTGCATTGTTCGGTTCTGCCGTGGTTGAAAATTTAAAAGGAGAGGTCTCTTTCACGTTATATTTTAATGAGGTCTTTGATGCATTGAAATATGCGGATATTATACCGGCCACTATAAAATCTTTCTTCTTTGGATTTGCGATCGGGCTAGTTGGATGCTACAAAGGATATTTTTGTAGCAAGGGGACCGTTGGTGTGGGAGAAGCTTCGAACGCAGCCGTTGTTTACACCTCTATGTTGTTATTCATAATCGACTTCATTGCTGTTTTTGTAACCGATATATTTTTCGATGTGTCATGACGGAAATGGATAACATAGCACCTATCCTTGAATTGAAAGCCTTAAAAAAGAGCTTTGGTGATAACCATGTGTTAAATGGGTTCAATCTTCAGTTATTTAAAGGAGAAAACCTCGTGGTGATGGGGAAATCCGGTTCCGGAAAATCGGTAATGATAAAATGTTTGGTGGGATTAATGGAGGCGGACCAGGGTAGTATCCGTATAAAGGGTCGCGATATTACAGCGTTGGGACAAACCGAATTGGATATTCTTCGAACCGAGATTGGATTCTTATTCCAGGGAAGCGCTTTATATGATTCAATGACGGTAAGGGAGAACCTCGAGTTCCCATTGCGACATCATAAATCGAAATTACACATCACTGAGAGTAATGAAGTATTAGTCCTGGAAGCCCTGGAAAATGTTGGGCTTGCCGATGCTGTCGACCTGATGCCGGCTGAACTTTCAGGAGGTATGAAACGCAGGGTAGCGCTGGCAAGGGCATTGATTTTAAAGCCTAATATCATTTTATACGATGAGCCCACAACGGGATTGGACCCTATTACATCCAAGGAAATAATAAACCTGATGAGGACAATTCAGCAGAAATACAAAACTTCCTCTCTGATCATTACCCACGATGTCGATTGTGCTCGAGTAATTGCAGACAGAATTATACTTCTGGTTGATGGGATCAATTATATTGAAGGGACATTTAATGAATTAATTCGATCTGAAGATCCAAAGGTGAAAGCCTTTTTTAAAACGTAGATATCATGCAAAAGACAATATCACAAAAAATACGATTAGGTGTCTTTGTTATATTAGGAACCGTACTATTGGTGTCGGCATTGTATTTTATAGGAAACCGGCAAAACCTCTTCGGAAATAACCTGAAGATCCACGCGGAGTTTACTAACGTAAACGGGCTCCAACTGGGAAATAACGTTCGCTATTCGGGCATTAATGCAGGCACCGTTAAGGATATAGAGATGCTAGGCCAGTCAAGGATCCTTGTTTCCATGTTGATTCAGGAAAAGATAGCCAGACGTATCAACAAGAATGCGGTTGCCACCATAGGCTCGGATGGACTGGTGGGAAGTATGCTGATCAATATTTTACCTCAGGAAGGTGAAACCATGCCTATTAAATCGGGAGATACAATACGAACGTATACGAAGATAGGGACGAACGATATACTAAGCACCTTGAGTGTTACCAATGAGAATGCCGCTATACTCACAGCCGATCTGTTAAAGATCACTACAAAGATCATTGAGGGAAGGGGAACTGTAGGGATGTTAATCAACGACACTGTCATGGCCGATAATCTTAAAGAAAGTGTGAATCAATTAAAGAAAGCGAGTCTGGGTGCTAATCAAGCCATATCTCGTTTAAATACGATCGTTGCTTCCATAGACTTCAACGAAAGCCCTGCCGGGGTGCTTCTTACGGATTCTATTTCCGGTGATAAGGTGAAAAACATTATTGACGATATGCATTCGTCTTCAGCCAATATCAAACAGGTTAGTGAGAATCTGGATCAGTATCTAACCGAGATCAAAGACAGTGACGGCGCATTCAATCATCTGATAAAAGATGAAGAATTTGCGCAAAATCTGGATACCACCCTTTTAAACATCAAAGAGGCCACGAACAGGCTTAATGTGAACTTGATGGCCATGAAGAATAATTTCTTTTTCAGAGGCTACTTCAGGAAACAGGAGCGGCTAAAGAAGAAAGCAACCCGGGATTCCATAAAAAACTTGAAAAATGAAAATTGAACATTTAGAAGAACGAATAGCCGATTATAAAGCCTCCATAGAGACGGTTGTAGATAAGAAGACCTTGTGGAAAACTACGCTCAAAGGCCTGATAAGAGAAACTTTAAATACCATAGTGGGCCGTTACGATATTGGTTGGAAGGTACAGGAACTAAGTTGGATATATACGAATGAAGCGGTAAACATCTCTTTCGATTCATTCCCGCCGGAGTTGATCGATTGTACCAACCGGGTGCCTGCCTACCAGTTTATTCCAGGCGGATCCCTGGTTTTTTCACAAACTTATAACGGCGACATTTCCATAGTGATCCTGTTTCCTTATATCGAATCCAAACCAGCGGAAGATGATATCCTTGAATTAGGAATTTACAATCCTGGAGATATTACTGAAAAGTTCATTGTTGAAAAAGCGGATGAATTTCTGAAGGAGATGATTCGGTGGGAACTCCCGAATAAAAAGAACAAGGTGGGCTATAGCTGATTACGGCGCAAAATACACCCAGGAGTATCCTTTTTCGAAACGTGGTCTTATTCTTTACGGAGGTAGTATTTAATTACGTCGGCTGTAGAGACTATTCCAACGATCTTCTGGCTTTTCACGATTGGAATTGCCCTGTATCTTCCCTTACTTAATTCTTCAGCGATCTCTTCTATGGATGTTTCCGGAGTTACTGCATATGGGTTGGGTGACATGATTTCCTTTACAGTCAATTCGTGATAGACCGTGTTGCTATCGTCCAGTCCTGCGCCTTTTATTCGATACATAAAATCGATCAGACTAACCATGCCGACAAGATTGTCATTTTCTGTCACAGGAATATGGTGATGAAACTTAATTTTTTCATAAATGTGTTTTACATCGATAAGCTTCTGTTCGGGTGAAACACAAACTACATTCTTGGTCATTATGGAAGCGACGGATGCAGTGGACATACGGTACTCATTTAAATATTAATGAATTAAAATAACGCTAAAATGCTCTAATTACAACTGATTAAAGTCATAGTTGAGCTTTATGTTAAATAATAACTTTGTTAGTAATACTATTCCAAAATTGCCGTGATATGAAAACAAAAACTGTAATAGAACTTTTAACACTTTCGGCAAGCCTTTATCATATTGCTAAGGACACTCATTTGCTGGAGAAGCTCAATGAATATTCCGAAAAAGGAAAGGAAAATATTAATAGAGTGGCCTCCGAGCCCTTGTTAGATGAAGATGGTAATGAACTGGAACTTTTGGATAAGATTATACATAAGGCCGGTGAAATGAAGCAGGAACTCGAGTTAAGGATCGAAGAGCTGGTTGCAGCTTTTTATAAGAAGATCAATGTGGCTCATCTTGACGAGATAAAAGCCTTGAATGAAGAACTTGAGAAAGCTGATAGGAACATTGCGTTGCTGGAAGCGCGAATGAATAAGCTCGAAATGAAGACTTGACATGGGAATTCTGACTGGTATAGGACGAAGGTTTAAATCGGTATCCCGATATAATCAGATCTTAAGGGTCTTGGTAAAATATGGCTTTGAAGATTTGGTTCAGCATCTTGAAGAAAAGGACCAATATACTTTTCTAAGGAAATTGGTTCCCAAGACTTCAAGGAAGCATGCTCTCATGTATAACAAATGGGAGAAAATGCGGCTGGTCTGTGAGGAACTCGGTCCAACTTTTGTGAAATTCGGCCAGATATTAAGCAATCGTCCTGATTTAATACCGTTGGACCTCACGTTTGAATTGGAAAAACTTCAGGACAATGTACCTCCTATGTCCGAAGATACTGCCAAAAGGGTGGTAGAAGAAGAGTTGGAAAAGACGGTAGATAATTTATTCGCATGGTTCGAACCTCAATCCTTCGCATCGGCCTCCATGGCTCAGGTTCATAAGGTAACGCTGCATACCGGGAAACGCGTCGCACTTAAGATCCAGCGCCCGGGTATCAAAGAAGTGATTATAGAAGATATCAAGGTGATGTATAAAGTTGCCGAAATCCTCGAGAAACGTGTCCCTTCTATTAAGAATTTCGACCCAATTGGACTTGTGCACAATTTTGAAGAATCCATACTAAAAGAACTGGATTTTATCAACGAATCCATTAATGTTCAAAGATTCTACAACAACTGGTACCAGGATCATAGCAAGGATCAGTACGCTTGTTCTCCCAAGGTATATCAGGAATTCACTACCAGCAAGGTTTTGGCCTTGGAGTTTATGTCCGGCACCAAGATCGATAGACTAGCCAAACTGGAAGAAAAAGGGCATGAAAAAAAGGTAATTGCCCGGAGATTAACTAAAAGTTTCTTCAAACAAATCTTCGAATATGGATTTTTCCATGCTGACCCTCATCCGGGAAATTTATTGGTGATGCCTAATGGTACAATTGGCTATTTGGATTTTGGTATGATGGGAAGTATCCTACCTCGCGATATAGAAGTATTTGGAAAGTTATTTCTCGCTATCAAACGCAAGGAAGTAAATAAAATAATAAAAGCCTTACAAATGCTGTCCAGTGATATGGTAGTCGATGATATGCGTAGCTTAGAGTACGATATTACGGAGTTTGTAGAAAAATACTATACTAGGGAAGCCCATAAGAATGAAATGAGCACTATACTGATGGATCTTAAAGATATCATTATTAAGAACGGACTGCTTGTGCCTTCTCATTTCTTCCTGTTCGCAAGATCATTGGTCACTATCGAAGGAGTGGTTCAAAAACTGGATCCTAAACTCGATCAATTTGAACTTGTAAAACCGTATTTGTCCAATGCAGTAAGCAAAGGATTCGACCCCCTGAAACTAGGCGAAAAAGTTTTCAATTCCATATATGAATTGAGCAGTTATATGGAAGAATTCCCCAGAGACCTTAAAAATGCAATTCGCAGGATAAATAGCGGACAGGTAAAAGTGGATCTCACCCATAAGGGGATGGACCCTATGGTTCACACCATTAACAGAGTAACAAAACAGTTGGTTAGTGCTTTCATTATGGTAGCATTGATTATTGGGTCCGCCTTATTAATAACTTTTGGTATTAAGCCGCTCTGGGGTGATTACTCACTATTTGGGATTATTTGTGCAATTGCAGCATCATTTATAGCAATTGGAATGCTAAGAGATATCAGCAAAGGGGATTACGACCGGAGATAGAATGATTGCCGTATTGATTATTATTTCCACAGGGAATCTGAAACCTTTGAATGGCTGCGAAATTAAAAGGTCAGTCCTTTTTAAAGGCGTGTTTGAAATGATCGAATGCTTCGGAGATTTCTCCTTGAAAATGTTCCCAACGAGTTTCTTCCTCTTTTGCATTTTTAGTCTTTAAATCTTTAATGAACGCATTAAACTCTGTCTTTCCCTTTTCGAAAGCCGCATTAGCTCCCTCTTTGCCTTCATCGAATTTTTCTTCTAGAATTTCAAGCTGAACTTTAAAGATTTCGATTTCGATCAATAAAATGGCGTACAGCTTACGTAACTTTTCATTGGTTTTGATCTTAACTTCGATCTGATGCAATAGCGATAGTAATTTTCTTTTTTGCTCTTTAAAAGTGTCGCGTGATTCTGCTTTTCCAAGGGCCAATTGAACTCTTAATTCATCCAGTTTGGTATGAAGTTCATCTAATTTTTCTTTACCGGTCGTCATCTTAGATTTACTATCGTGAATAAATCTATTGAACTTCTTTTTAACCTCTTCATATTTGTCTTGCGCCTCAGCTTTTCCCAAAGCTGATTTCACCTGAAACTCCTCAATTTCAACAGCGGCCTTTCTAAGGGCATCAGCGACTTTATCCATTAGGTGAGAATTTTCATGATCTTTCATTGTAGATAGGTTTTAGATTAATTATAAAGGTCAACATTTGTTAAATTAATAACAATGAGGAAAATCACCAATTTATCGAAATTGGCGTATTCATCGGTGGTTCAGTATGTAGCTTAAATTAGACTTCCGACTTATTTTCGGAATCTGTAGGACTCATTCTTCCAATAGCGCAACTCACATAGGATTTTGCCTTGGTAATTATGGAATTATCGTCATCCTCAAATGGATATCCTAAACCAATCAACTTCTCATGAGCATTACTGAAATCCTTTAGCGACTCATAATTGAATGTCACCGACGATGCTTCATTGTCTACCATTACATCTGAAATCCCCGCAATACCTTCGAGCCCCTTTCTAACCGTATTCGCGCAACCTCCACACTTCAAATTTTGTATGTTACGGGTGATTTTCATTTAAATTAATTTTATATTTAAAAATACAATGTTCACCATAGATGTTTGCTGATATTTGTCATAGTTTTCATTTTATCAGATTTAAATATTTGCATGAGGTAAATGAGTAAAAAATTGGATATGGAGCACTGTTCGCATTGCGGAGAGACGTGCAAAGACGATACCATCTATCATAAGGAAATGCCGTTTTGCTGTAATGGTTGTAAAACGGTGTATGAGCTCTTGCATGAAAATGATTTGAGCTACTACTACGAGCTCGAGAAAACTCCCGGTATTTCGCCCCGGGAATTCGACTATAAGTTCGATTTTCTCGATAATGAAGCTATAGCGGAGAAGTTGTTGGAATTCAGGGAGGGCCACACCAGTGTGGTTTCATTTCTTATTCCCTCGATTCATTGCAGTTCTTGTATTTGGGTTTTGGAGAATCTGAATAAATTGCAACCTGCAGTACTGGCTTCGCTGGTTAATTTCCCTGAAAAAACGATCCGAATAACCTTCAATTCTGAAAAATTAACCCTTAAAAACCTGGTAAAACTGCTTGGAAGAATTGGTTATGAACCTTATATTTCCTTAGAGGACTCCAAGAAGAAAAAACGATCGATAGATAGAAGCCTTATCTATAAATTGGGAGTCGCCGGATTTGCATTCGGAAATGTGATGTTCCTTTCATTCCCTGAATATTTCGAAGTAAATGAATTCTGGCTCGACCGCTTTAAACCTATTTTCAGATGGCTGATGTTTAGTTTTTCCGTGCCAGTGGTATTTTACTCGGCCCAGGACTATTTCATTTCGGCTTTTAAAGGGCTGCGTTCCAAAATATTGAATATCGATGTCCCAATCGCCCTGGGTATCCTTGTACTCTTCGTGCGCAGTACCATGGATATTGTATTCGATTGGGGAACCGGATTTTTCGATAGCCTTACGGGGCTGGTCTTCTTTTTACTTATTGGGAAATTCTTTCAGCAAAAGACCTACAGTTACTTGTCCTTCGAACGGGATTATAAATCATACTTCCCAATTGCTGTTACCAGATTAAAGAAAAGTAATTCAGAACGGGTAGTTGAAGAACAGGTAGAAGTCTACGACATTATACAAGGAGACCGAATCATAGTACGTAACAATGAACTATTACCCGTTGATGCCATCCTGATTAAGGGTAAGGCCCTGATAGACTATAGCTTCGTAACCGGAGAATCTAAACTGGTGAGCCGAAACAGTGGTGACAGATTATTTGCGGGGGGCAAACAACAAGCCGGTGTGCTGGAAGTGGAAGTATTGAAGCCAGTAGAACAAAGTTATTTAACACAGTTATGGAGCAATGAGGTATTCGATGAAAGCCGGCAAAGTGCTTTTCAATCTTTTACAGATAGTATATCCAAAAGATTTACGATTGCAATTTTAACCATCGCATTTGTGGCAACCCTATTTTGGATGTTGAACGATCCCACGAAGGCTTTTAATGTATTTACGGCTGTTCTCATTGTGGCCTGTCCTTGTGCGATTGCCCTTTCTGCTCCCTTCACGCTGGGGAATTTGCTCCGGATCTTCGGAAGGATGAAATTTTATGTCAAAGAGGCGTCGGTAATTGAAAAAATGGCTTCCATAGATACGGTAGTTTTCGATAAAACAGGAACCCTGACCTCTGGGAACGGAAACAGTATGACGTATGAAGGAATAGCCCTTACCAAGGAGGAGGAAGAATTGCTTACAAGCACGTTGAGAGCTTCCAATCATCCATTAAGCCGATCACTTTATAAGATGCTGGATAGCCATAACATCATAACACTGGATGCCTTCGAGGAACGAGTAGGAAAAGGTATGACGGCGTCTGCGGATAACCAGGTTATCAAAATAGGATCCTATCATTTCGTATCCGATCCGAATGGTCCCGAAGATCAGCCACTGGAATCGATGGATAAGACGGCTGTACACATTAGCAGCAATAATCTGTACAAGGGATGTTATGTTTTTCAGAATGAATACAGGCAAAGTTTAAATACAGTAATGAATGAACTCTCCAGGGATAAGGAATTAATTGTATTGTCTGGCGATAATGACGGTGAGCGGGAACGACTTTCGAGACTAATTCCCGATGGGACCAAGATGTACTTTGATCAAAAACCTGAAGATAAGTTGAAGTTTATCAACGAGCTTCAGGAGCAGGGGAAAAAAGTAATGATGGTAGGAGATGGTTTGAACGATGCGGGTGCTCTTAAACAAAGTGAAATTGGTGTAGCTGTTGCCGAAAATGTAAACGTATTTTCCCCAGCTTGCGATGGAATTCTGGATGCTACAATGTTTGGAAGTTTGATGGATTTCTTTCGGCTTTCACGATCCGGTATTCGTATTATAAAATGGAGTTTTGTGCTGTCGTTGATTTACAATGTAATAGGTCTGGGTTTTGCCGTGACAGGCCATCTGGCACCGGTAGTAGCAGCTATATTAATGCCACTTAGTTCTATAAGTATAGTGATATTCACGACAATCGCAACCCGATTTTATGGGGAACAATTTTTAAGAAAATAAAATTAAAATAAACCTGATAAATGTCATTTTTTGAGGCAGGCACTCAGGTTACTTTTACAACTTTATCACGGATAGGTATGGGTATAATTTACGTTTTGTTAAGTATTAGTGTTATTGTGGCCCTTGGTTTCTTTGTGGCCTTTATTATTTCTGTGCGGAAAGGACAATACGACGACACGTATACTCCCTCAATACGAATGTTATTCGAAGATGAAGTTGTTAAGGAAGCTACAAAAGATCAACCATTAGAAACTAACGATAAGCACTAATTATGGAAGTAGAGAAGTTTTATTACGACAATAAAATCGTAAGAAGTTTTTTATATGCCACTATCTTCTGGGGCATCATAGGAATGAGCGTCGGTTTACTACTGGCGTTTATGTTTTTATTCCCTAACCTAACCGACGGAATATCCTGGTTAAGTTTTGGTCGTTTACGCCCATTGCACACCAATGCTGTGATCTTCGCCTTTGTGGGTAATGCCATTTTCGCGGGGGTGTATTATTCATTACAGCGATTGCTGAAGGCAAGAATGTGGAGTAATTTCCTCAGTAAGTTTAATTTCTGGGGTTGGCAGCTGATCATTGTTGCTGCTGCAATCACGTTGCCTCTGGGTTATACAACTTCAAAAGAATATGCTGAATTGGAATGGCCTATCGATATCGCCATCGCCCTTGTTTGGGTTGCTTTTGGTGCGAACATGATAGGAACAATACTGAAGCGGCGTCAGCGTCATTTGTACGTAGCCATATGGTTCTACCTCGCGACCTTTGTTACAGTTGCGGTATTACATATCGTTAATAGTATAGAACTACCTGTTGCAGCTTTAAAGAGTTATTCAGTTTATGCCGGAGTTCAGGATGCTTTGGTACAATGGTGGTATGGCCACAATGCCGTGGCATTTTTCCTTACCACTCCATTCTTAGGATTGATGTACTACTTTGTTCCTAAGGCGGCAAACAGACCTGTGTATTCTTATAAACTTTCAATTGTTCACTTCTGGTCCCTGATATTCATATACATCTGGGCCGGACCACACCATTTGTTATATACTGCTTTACCCGACTGGGCGCAGAACCTTGGTGTGGCATTTTCGATAATGCTTATAGCACCATCCTGGGGTGGTATGATAAACGGTCTGTTAACATTGAGAGGCGCCTGGGATAAGGTACGTACAAGCCCGGTGTTGAAATTTATGGTGGTAGCTATCACCGGTTATGGTATGGCCACCTTTGAGGGACCCATGCTCTCCTTAAAAAACGTGAATGCCATTGCGCACTTTACCGATTGGATTATCGCCCACGTACACGTTGGCGCTTTAGCCTGGAACGGTTTCCTCACTTTCGGTATGATCTACTGGTTGATTCCGAAACTATTTAAAACCACCCTGTGGTCCAATGCCTGGGCCAATGCTCACTTCTGGATTGGCACACTTGGTATCATTATGTACGCGTTACCGATGTATGTGGCCGGATTTGTTCAGGCCTTTATGTGGAAGCAATTTAACCCGGATGGAACCCTGGTTTATGGTAACTTCCTGGAAACGGTTAGCGAGATAGTTCCTATGTACTGGATGCGCGCCATTGGAGGTAGTTTGTTTATTCTGGGTGCTATTATGATGCTCATCAACGTAATTCAAACTGTACGACGTGGAACTAGTGTAACCGATGAGTTGGCTGAAGCTGCTCCATTAAAGCGAGTAACCAAAAGAAAAACATCCAAAGAAGGATATCACACCTGGTTGGAAAGAAGACCTGTTAAACTTACACTGTATGCTACAGTAGCGATCTTAATTGGTGGTGTGGTTCAGATCATTCCATCATTAATTGTAGACGATTATGTGCCGAAGATCACCAGTGTAAAACCATATACACCTCTGGAGTTGGAGGGCCGTGATATATATATTCGAGAGAGCTGTAATGCCTGTCACTCCCAGATGGTCCGGCCATTCCGCAGTGAGGTTGAGCGTTATGGTGAATATTCTAAATCTGGTGAGTATGTTTACGATCACCCATTCCTTTGGGGAAGTAAACGTACCGGTCCGGATCTCTTCCGCGTAGGTGGAAAATATTCAGATAACTGGCACTTCAACCATTTCTATGATCCACAGACCACTTCTTCGGGTTCTATTATGCCTTCATACAAATGGCTCATAAAAAATGAATTGGATAAATCATTAACAGAAAAGAAAATGGAAGCAATGGTCACCTTAGGTGTTCCGTACACAGAAGATGAAATTGCAGGTGCGCAGGAATTAATGCTAGAACAAGGGACAGAAATAGAACAGAATCTGTTCTCCGATCCTGATTTCGTTAAAACCTATGAAGCGGATAAAAAAGCTGCGGCCGAAAATGGTAAAGAGTTTATTGATATGCGCAATCGAGAGGTTATAGCGCTTATAGCTTATTTACAGCGCCTGGGGACGGATATCAAAGTAAAAACAGCAGAGGAATTAACAACAAATAAATAGATAGCTATGTTGAAATTTATTAAAGGAAATCTCGAAAATATCGACGGAGTAGCGATCTATCCAATAATCTCGCTGCTAATATTCTTTGTATTCTTTCTCTTGCTTTTCTGGTGGGTTTTTACTGCTAAAAAGCAATATATAGATGAGGTAAGTAATTTACCATTAGAAGAAGATAACACTAACAACAATATTCAATTATGAAAACAGTCGCATCATATCTACGCGTTATTGGCTTTATAGTGATCGCCTTTTTATTGATGGAATTTACAATAGATTCCGGAGATCAGATGGCCATTGAAAAATACCCGATCATCTGGGGTGTATTAGCCATGTTACTATTGTTTGCCGTAGCCATAGAAGTAATTTCAGGTTCATTAACATCTATTCTCTTCCGAGGATTGAGTCCGGAAGCGCAAGAGAAATATCTTGAGAATGATAAAATTCGTGAAGAAGGACAATTCCGTGGTGTCAAGAACGCCTACAATAAGCTATTAGGGAGTAAGCCGATAGAACAAGAAGGCGAAATAGTTCTGGATCATAATTACGATGGAATAAAAGAACTGGATAATAAGCTTCCACCATGGTGGCTATACGGCTTTTACATCACGATCGTGTTTGCTGGGGTTTACCTGGCTAGATACCATATCTTCGACGGTGTTACAAATGCTGAAGAATTTGAAATAGAAATGGAAGATGCCCGATTGGCGGTTGAAGAATACAAGAAGAATGCAAAAGATCTTGTCGATGTAAATACCGTTGCACTGCTTACCGATGCATCCGATTTAAATGCCGGGAAAACGATTTTTACCGAAAAATGCGTTGTCTGCCATAAAGCCGATGGCGGAGGAAGTATTGGGCCAAATCTTACCGATGAGTACTGGATACTCGGTGGTGGAATTAAGAATGTATTTAATACAATTTCTGAAGGAGGTCGCGATGGTAAAGGGATGGTTGCCTGGAAAACAGAACTAAGTGCGATCGAAATGGCCCAGGTGGGGAGTTATTTACTTTCCTTCCAGGGAACGACTCCGGCAGAACCCAAAGATCCTGAAGGAGAGATATGGGTGGATCCGGACGCAACTCCGGCTGTCGATGAGGAATCTATGGAAGTTGTAGTGGATTCTACAGCTGCCGAAATTGGCATGATCGACAATTAATAAACCTAAAACAACATAAGAACCCTGGTCATTAACCGAACCATAATCTAATAAAAAATTGCATTGGAAACACCGGAAAATGAAATATTCAGGGATACTATTGGGACCATAGATGAGGAAGGAAAGCGTTCCTGGATTTACCCAAAAAAACCTTCGGGATGGTTTTATGAAAAGCGGAAACTGGTAAGTTATTTATTACTTGCTTTACTGTTTGCTGCACCTTTCATTAAGATAGGAGGAAATCAGTTTATCCTTATCAACGTTCTGGAACGGAGGTTCAACATTTTTGGTTTTCCTTTTTGGCCACAGGATTTCCACCTTTTTGTGATCATGATGCTCATAGGAGTGGTGTTCATTATCTTTTTTACTGTGGCTTTCGGAAGGATATTCTGCGGATGGATGTGTCCTCAGACTATCTTCATGGAAATGGTATTCCGAAGAATTGAATTCTGGATAGAAGGTGATCGCGGAAAACAAATTAGGCTCGACAAACAAAAATGGGATTCCGAAAAGATCCGAAAACGCCTAATAAAGTGGTTCTTGTTCTTTGTCATATCATTTCTTATAGCAAATATCTTCCTCGCCTATTTGATAGGTTCGGATAAGCTCATAGAATACGTTATAGAAGGACCAATTGAGAATGTTAGTACCTTAATTTCATTGCTCATTTTTACTGCGGTTTTCTATTTTGTTTTTGCCTGGTTTCGAGAACAGGTCTGTATCATCGCCTGCCCTTACGGAAGATTGCAGGGCGTGCTTCTGGATAATAAATCCATCGTTGTGGCATATGATCACAAACGTGGTGAAAAAAAACAGGGGAGGGCAAAATTCAAGAAGAATGAAGATCGTGAGACCACCGGGAAAGGTGATTGTATCGATTGTTTTCAGTGTGTACATGTTTGTCCAACGGGTATAGATATTAGAAACGGAACACAACTTGAATGTGTTAATTGCACGGCGTGTATCGATGCCTGCGACCACATGATGGAGAAGGTAAATTTACCCAAAGGGCTAATACGTTATGCGAGTGAAAATAATATAGAGAAAAAAGAAAAATTCAAGTTCAATGCCCGATTGAAAGGATATTCAGCTGTATTAGTAATTCTTATCGGTGTGTTTATCGGGATGTTATTCCTGCGAAATGATGTAGAAGCGAGGGTGTTACGGCTACCCGGACAACTCTACGAGCGCATGGAAAAAAATATGATCAGTAATGTATACACATACAAACTAATCAATAAAACCACAGAAGATATTACGGATGTTAGATTTGAACTGCTGTCGCACGAAGGAACCATCCGCCTGGTTAAGAACCAGAACTTCGAGGTACCGAAACAAGGCCTGGAGGAAGGCACTCTATTTATAGAAATAAATGCAAGTGACCTGACCGGGGATAAAGATAAAGTGAAGATTGGCGTCTATAGCGGCGATGAGCTAATAGAAACAACGAAAACAGCCTTTTTAGGGCCAAGAAGCTATAATTAAAGCAGGAGTTATGAAGATTAACTGGGGTGGTGGATTAGTAATAGGAATGATCCTTTTCATAGGATTTATCATGTTCATGGTTATTACTATGTTGACAGATAAGGAATATAACCACGACCTTGTTAATGATGCCTATTACGAAAAGGATCTGCAATATCAGAATGAAATAGATGCTGAAGAAAATACCAATGCGCTTTCAGAAAAGATCGAGGGTAAAAAAGTGACCGGGGGTTGGCTGCTTACATTTCCTAAGGAAATAGACCCTGATAAAATAGAAGGAAAAGTGTTCCTATACAGACCGTCTAATAAACGATTGGATTTCAACATACCCATAGTTATATCCAATTCTCAATTACTCATACCTGATGAACGTTTATTGGGCGGTCGTTGGAACATTACCATCGATTGGGAATATGAAGGGGGTCATTATATGTATAAAGAATCAATAGTGTATTAAGATGCTGTGGTCGGGCTTCATACTGGGTTTACTGGGTAGTTTCCACTGTGTGGGGATGTGCGGCCCTATTGCCTTTGTTCTTCCCCTGGACCGCAAAAGTAGTTCCCGAAGGTTTTTCCAGATTCTTTTGTATCACCTGGGAAGGATCTTCACATATAGTTTGATCGGCTTCTTATTCGGACTGCTGGGTAGGGGATTATACCTGTTTGGCTTACAACAGAAAATTTCTATCATTACTGGTGTTTTAATGATCGCTGCCGTGTTGATTACTGCTTTTTCCATTAAAACATTCCGATTTTCCAGCCCGTTGTACAAGGCTGTTTCCGCGGTGAAAAGTAAATTGGGTGCTGCCTTGAAAAAGAAATCTCCTGACACATTCCTTACCATTGGTTTCCTGAATGGATTTCTGCCTTGCGGCCTCGTCTATATGGCTGTATTTGGTGCGATAGCAGCCGGGGATCTTTTCAATAGTAGTTTGTATATGATTCTTTTCGGGTTAGGCACTATACCATTGATGACCACCGCGGTGTACTTCGGAAATTTCCTTAGCGGAAAGATCCGTCAACGAATTCGGAAAGTGATCCCTGTGTTTGTAGTTGTCGTTGGTGTTTTGTTCATTTTACGAGGGTTGGGACTGGGAATCCCCTATGTTTCTCCAAAGCCCATGATGGAAAAAGTAAATGCTGAAATGGAGTGTCGTACCGGAATAAATTCGGTAAAAACTATTAAATATTATACTTAAAATAAATTAACTATGACTGCGATGAATATACCTTTAGCAGACTGGAGCAACGGAGTAATTATGATTGGCGTTTTTGCGCTGGTTGTTGTTATTCTTGTGGTCTTGACCATTTCGTTTATGAGTCAGGGCAAAAAGAAAGATGAGTAAAACATAAAACGGGAGCAAACCAATCAATTGCATCCCGTTTTACGCTTCTAACTAATAAACCAACTTAAACCGTCATAGAGAAAAGTTGTGTTTCGGGTCGTTTCCGTTGTAAACGCAAATCGAATCCCATACATACATTTCTTACGAACGGTTTACCTTTTTCAGTGACCCTAATCCGGTCACTTTGTATTTCTATTAAACCATCAGTATCCATTTCCTTCAGCCGAATCAGTACATCCGGTAAATCTGAAAATTTCATGCTGTCCTCTTTCCAGGAAGTTTCAAAATGACACATCAGATTTAAAATATGTGATCGTATTATAAGATCTTCTTCATTCTGCAAATGTCCCCGATAAACCGGTACGATATTGTTCTCAAGAAGGTTTTGATATTCTTCCACGCCCTTAACATTCTGTGCAAAGCTATACCAACTATCACTGATAGCGGAAACACCTAGGCCAATCATCACTTGTGTTTTAGAAGCCGTGTATCCCATGAAATTTCTATGAATACGCTTTGCCTCTCTGGCCTTATTCAAAGATTCATCGGGCAGGGCAAAATGATCCATACCTATTTCAACATAGCCGGCTTTAAGAAGCAGCGCTTTGCCCGTTTCGTATTGTGCTCGCTTTTCGGAGGGTGAAGGCAGGTCGGTTTCTTTATAACCTCGTTGACCGTTACCTTTCATCCACGGTACATGCGCATAGCTGTAGAACGCAATCCGATCGGGCAAAAGCTGTTTCGTTTTTTCGATGGTATTCACCACATGTTCTTCAGTTTGAAATGGCAAGCCAAAGATAATATCATGACCTACCGACGTAAATCCATACTTACGAGCGGTCTCTGTCACAAATTTCACATGTTCATATGGTTGTACACGATGAATCGCCCGTTGCACGTTTTCATTGTAATCCTGTACACCATAGCTCACGCGCGTGAATCCATGTTCCGCAAGCATTTTCAAATGCGCTTCCGTAGTATTATTAGGATGGCCTTCGAAACTGAGTTCCACTTCCATAGGCTTTCTGATTCTCCTGAAAATGCCTTCTAATAATAATTCAAGGTGTTCCACAGAGAAAAAAGTGGGTGTTCCACCACCGATATGTAATTCTTTAACCTTGGGTTTCTCACCTAAAAGGTCTATATACAATTGCCATTCTTTAATAAGGGCCTTTATATAGGGGATCTCGACGCCATGATTTTTAGTGATTCGTTTAGTGCAACCACAGAAGGTGCATATACTTTCACAAAAGGGTAAGTGGAGATATAGGCTAATTCCGTCCTCTCGACTTTCTTCATAACTTTTCTGTAATGAACTTTTCCATTCTCTGAGCGAGAAGGAATCATTTTCCCAATACGGCACGGTTGGGTAACTGGTGTATCGGGGGCCCGGAACGTTATATTTTGAAATAAGATCCAATCGTAATCTGTGGTATTTTAAATTTTTACCACTGGTTACAAAACTAATAGCGAGTCTTATGAAATAATATGATAATTGTCATTTTACAAATCTTTGGTTTGAATTTTAACATGCTGAAATTTTACGTAATTTCACTAGCTTAAAACTCTTCGAAAATGAACAAAATATTAGGAATCGGATCCAGGATCGATCATCCGGATCACGGCAAAGGGGTTGTAACCAATGTAACTGCGAAAATGTACTGGGTAACATTTATCGATAAAGGATTGGAAACAATTGAAATTGATGAAGAATTTGAAGTCATTGATGCAGCCGAAGATGAGGTAGATACCGTTAGTTTTTATGAAGTGGAGAAGAGTCTGAGGGATATTCTGAAAAAATGGAGCGATGCAAGTGAAATTGTACCCATCGCTGATAAGTTCAAAGGCGGGACTATGATATTGAAGCCTAAAGACATCTCGCTCGCTCAAAAGGAGATTCCTGTAGACACCTTTTACCATAAAATCGTAATGCTCAGGGATCGACTACGGGTTATGGAACAAAAGATCAATTCCAGTAAGAACCTGGACGACCAGGAAAAAGTGGATCTGCAACAATATATCACACGTTGCTACGGGAGTTTAACCACTTTCAATGTGTTGTTTAAAAATAGTTCCCAAAATTTTAAAGGAGACAGCACTAAAAAGTAATAAATCGAGGGTATAAAACGTTTTTATTCAGTGAATTACCCTTAATAGGGGATTATTAGCTATCTTTTACTTCCCAATTCTTTATGATGCTACCATTACAAGTTGATGAGAATGCTACCTGGTTGGCTCCCTACGCTTATGGCGTAGTGATAATCATGGTCGCTATAGCTATCTTCAGAGCTTTCGAGAATTGGTACGCAGGACGTTATAACAAACCCCTTTTCAGGCATTACCTGGTCTACAAAAAGCTCAGGCCCGAACAAATAAAAATTCTTGAAGAAGAATTTCTGTTTTATCAAAAACTTTCGGAAAAGTATAAAAGACAATTCCAACACCGGGTGGCGACGTTTATTTCCGATAAAGAGTTTGTGGGCAGGGAAGGTCTGGTGATCACGGACAGAATAAAGATTCTTATTGCTTCTGTTGGATGTATGTTAAGCTTCGGAAGGAAAAATTACGAATATGGACTGATCGAGTATATACTCGTTTATCCCGGGGAGTTTTACAGTACCATTAATGAATCACATCATAAAGGGGAATTCAACCCTCGTGAAAAAGCCCTTGTACTAAGCTGGGAACACTTTGAAATGGGATATAATATTACCAATGATAATTTTAATTTAGGTATTCATGAATTTATGCATGCCATGCAGTTGGAAGCTAAACAACGGACCGATATTGATTCTTCACGATTTGCCAAGCAATTCCAGAATATCCTGCGGTTATTAACGAATGAGGAATTGAAACATAAACTGGATGAAACTCGTTATTTTCGGGAATACGCATTTACAAATCAATATGAATTCATGGCTATATTAGCCGAGTATTTCATAGAATCTCCCGATGAATTCAAAACCCATTTCCCTGCCCTTTACAAGTACACGCAGAATCTGCTTAATTTCAGGTATGCGGGCTATTAATTGAAGCCGTAATAGCACTGGCAATAATTTTAGCATGTACCCTACTATTTTCGATAAACCATTTGTGAGTTTCCATTCCACCACATATTACTCCAGCCAGATATAAACCCGACACATTAGATTCCATAGTCTCCGGATTGTATGTTGGAAAAAAGTTGCCATCAGTGGATAAGGTGACACCAAGTGATTCTAAAAATTTGAAATTGGGCCTGTACCCGGTCAGGGCAATCACGAAGTCGTTGTCGAGTGTCCGCACTCCTTCCTGTGTTTTGATGACTACCGCATCTTCTTTGATCTCGGCGATCTCAGCATTGTATATTGCCTTAATACTTCCTTCCGAGATACGATTTTCAATATCAGGCTTTACCCAATACTTAACCCGATCACCAATACCAGGGCCCCTAATTACCATGGTTACGTCTCCTCCTTTTCGCCAAATCTCCAATGCAGCATCTACGGCAGAATTGCTAGCACCAACAACGATGGTTTTTTGCATTACATAGGGATGGGCTTCCTTAAAATAATGGCTTACATTAGGAAGCGACTCACCCGGAACATCCAGTAATTTGGGTATGTCGTAAAAGCCGGTGCTTACTATTAAATTGTTCGCTGTATACGAGTCCTTATCTGATTTCACGATAAACAGACCTTCAATTTTTTCTACAGACAAGATCTCCTCGTAAAGATGTATGTTAAGTTCATTCGATGTCGTCACTCTTCGGTAATACTCCAGGGCTTCGTCCCTGTTGGGTTTGGGGTTGGCACTAATAAATGGAATATCATCAATTTCCAATTTTTCCGAAGTCGAAAAAAAAGTCATATTCAAAGGATAATTATAGAGGGAATTGGTGAGTGCTCCCTTCTCCACCACAACATAACTCAAATCTCGTTTCTTACATTCCAAAGCACAAGCGATCCCAATAGGGCCTGCTCCAATAATCAATACATCCATTTCGTTCTTCACCACAAATATTTGATGCAAAGATACAAAAAGCCCGACTCTTACACGTAAAATGAGCCGGGCCGAAACCTACTAATCCAACAGCGGTCTACTTAGCCTTCACCACAATTTTCTGAGTGATTCTTTGTCCGTATTTTGATGCAACAAGAAAATAAAGTCCTTCAGCTAAATTAGAAGCATCCCAATTGTTTGATTCCTCAAGAAGAATAGTTTCAACCTGTAATCCGATAGAATTATAAACTTCTAAAGATTCATATTCTGAGGCTATATCCGAATTTAACTCAAAGCTACTACCTACGGTGGGTGTAACGAAAACCGGATCCAGTTCAAACTCGGATACAGATAGTAATGGTTCTCCAATAACTATGGAGTTTGGGGTATCTAAGATCGGTCCCTGATTCCATTGCCCCACCACATTATTATTTGTGTCGTATTCCGTAATTACATTGAGACCTCTTTCAGATATTAAAAGGTTTCCATTCGGTAAATATGCAAAGCCTTCCGGATTAGATAACCCGGTTATATCATCTCCAAGGTACGTTCCACTGCTGTTATAGCGTAATATCTTACCTAATGTCCAGTCCTGCACAAGGATATCGCCATTTCCACCCGGATCCTGCCAGGTATAGGTAGGTGCCTCCAGTTCAACAGAATCGATGATATCAGTTATATATCCGCAACTGGAATCATATTGCTGGACAACACCATCGCCAGTTGGACTCCATAAGGCTACGTAGAAGTTATCAGTGGCATCAAAAAATACTCCCAGTCCTCTCGGGGCTGTATTATCGCAATCACTGGCAGGTGTGCCGTCCAGGTTGAATCTTGCTACCATTGAGGTAGGTTGGCTTGGGCCCCATTGTGTTATATAAAGAAGATTGTCCGGAGACACAATCATCTTGGATGGCATATTTACCGGTGATTGATTCCAAACTCCTAAGAAATTTCCATCGGCATCGTAGCGCAAAATTTCACTGCTTTGGAAACTAGAGACCAGAACCGTCCCGTCGGGATGAAAGATAATATCCTGTGGATTGCTCAGCCCTCCAAGCCCTGATGGAATAAATACTTCAATGAAGTTACCGTCAAAATCGTATTTGTTAATTGCGTTATTACCTCTGTCGTTTATATAGACTGCCGGTTGCGCTATAATAGTGATGGGGAATAAGATAACCATCAAAATAATTACTGTTTGTCGTAGTATTGATATGTTCATAATGGAAGTGTTTTAATGTTAATTATCCATATCAAAGAAATATCAATGCGTTAGAAATAATGTGAATGCTTACAAACCTTTACACAGTATTACAGTCAATTTATAAAAAGCAGGTTGAGGTGTTTTAATTTTCCAGCGACATTTTAAATTGTGAAGGGGTACGTCCGGTATGTTTTTTAAATGCCTTATTAAAGGACACCCTGTTGCTAAAACCTACGGTGTAGATGATTTCTGAAATACTTATTTCAGGATTTTCCTTTATGAGTTGCATGGCTTCTCTAATTCGATATTGATTTATAAAATCGAAGAAATTGGTTTTAAAATTTTCATTAATGATCTGAGACAAATGATGTCTGGACAGATTTAATTCTTCCGACAGACTGTTAAGATTGATCTCCGAATTCAAATGTGGCTTTTGCGTTTGCATCACATCAATAAGAGTATTCTTCAATGTGGTAGAATGTTCTTTTGTCAATCCGGTTTTCTTATATTTTGAAAATCCCGCGATCTGTTTGATGGGAACACCCTCGAAGACTTGTGGTTGAAGAAAACCGAAATATGTCACCAGGCCAATAAAAAAGATCATAAAAAAGCTTATGAAATAATCGAAATGGCCTTCGATGAACCCAAATTCTCTTAACACAAAATACGATATGAATGAGACTACATAGCCAAAGTAGGATACACTTAACCAGCTTAACCATTTTCTTTTATTCTCGTCTCTGTATCCTTTTATGAATTTAAAGTAGATCAGGCCCGCATAGAGGAGCATAATAATAATAAGGACTATGTAATTCCTGGGAATAGGCCAATGAAAGTATTCACCGAGTGTACCAGTGGTTAAAATATGAACCTTATTGTTCGAATTTTGAAAAAAGAAGGACGAATAATTCAGAAAATAAAAAACGAACGGAATTCCGTGTAGTAGATCAGGCCATCTAAATTTAGAATTGAAAGTTATGCGCCGTACATAGAAATATAAAATCGGACCATATAGTATCCACGGAAAAACATTGGTGGCGACAAGATGAATGAAATTTATCGAAAATAACTCCTTCGTCCAGTACAGTACATTATAAACAAGATTAAATGAAAACAGCAGCAAATAGATACCTAACAGCCTATTCGCTATTTTGTCCCCTCGTTTCTTAATAAATAGAAGAAATGCCAAACAGAAAGCAAGAAACGAAAAGCAAAGAAAGACAATTTCATAGATATTCATGCTCGAGACTTATAATTGATTTTCAATTTACGCAATAAACACATTATGTAAAAAGCCCGTCCCAAATTACTTTTTGAGTCGGGCCGAAACCTACTTATCGAACAGCAGGAAGGCGCTTGTTGCATAACCAAATATAACTTCGAATATAGACAGGAAACAACTAAAAGAAGTCTTGAATTATAAATTCAGACAATAAAAATATATTGATTTTAAGCCGTTAGCTCTTTTAATCCTGCAATAGTAGAAGTAGGGTCATCCGACTTGAAAATATAGCTGCCTGCAACTAAAACATCGGCTCCAGCTTCAACCAGCTGAGCGGCATTCTTATTGGTTACTCCTCCATCAATTTCAATTTTTGTAGCCGCGCCCTGATCCAGTATCATTTTTTTCAGGGTTCGCACTTTCTTATAGGTGTTCTCAATAAAACTTTGACCGCCAAATCCAGGATTCACACTCATAACACAAACCAGGTCGATATTCTGCAGCGTGTCTTCCAGCAGGGAGACATTGGTATGTGGATTTATGGCCACACCCGCCTGCATGCCTTCAGCTTTTATGGCCTGTAAAGTCCTGTGCAGGTGCGTACAGGCTTCGTAATGTACGGTAAGGATATTCACTCCTAATCTGGCAAATGTTCTAATATAGCGGTCCGGATCCACGATCATGAGATGCGTATCAAGGGTTTTATTAGCGTGTTGTGCGATAGCTTTAATTACCGGCATACCGAAGGATATATTAGGAACAAAAACACCGTCCATAACATCGAGGTGAAACCAGTCTGCCTGGCTGTTGTTAACCAGTTCACAATCGCGTTGCAGGTTGGCAAAATCGGCGGCAAGGATAGAAGGTGCAATAAGGGTGCTCATAGGTTTATAATAAAAAAGGTTCGAGAAGACCTTTTACATATTTCAGGTTTGGTGATTCTTCAATTTGATTCAGATAGGTTTCGATGGTTTGTAACTCTTCTTTCGATTTTACAATACTGAATCGGGACGCGTAATTCTCGAATATTCGGCGTTTGCATTTCTGATTTAGAATTACAAAGATATTGTTGTGTCTTGGATCCGCTTCGATCTTTTCGTATAAACTTTTCAACACTGTTTCTTCCCCTTCAAGAACCTGGAGGAACTTGCCGCTTTTGTAGAGAAGAATACCCGTTATGTTGTTAGAGGTATTATTATTTTCCGTAGTTCTGAACAATGCGGTCAATTCATCTTCGGTAATATCCACACGAGCACTGCTCACATAACAAATAGTATACATACTGGTGGATTGGTTGTTTTCCCGAAGGTACAAAAAAACGCGATAGAATACAGAGGGAGAAATGGGTTCAGGTATATTTTAAAAAGGGTCTAACGACTTCAATGAGTCTATTAACATCTCCTTCAAAATTTGCCTTCAACCATTTCAAATAGAGATTTAATTTAAAGATCTCCGGTTCATTGTTCACAATAGTGAAGCCGTTCGAGTAATTTTCGAATATTCTTTGGGATATTTTGCTGTCAGTTAGTTTTATCAGATGATGATGGCGGGCATCGTTTTCTATGTTATGGTAAAGTCGGTTGAGTTCATCTACTTCTCCTTCCATGATCTGCATAAAATTCCCGTCCGAGTATAATAGAATACCGGTTATATTAGATAGTGCGTTTTTAATTAACACTTCCTTGTAGAGATCCGAAAGGCCTTCCTTATTAAGTGAGGGCGCGACGGTGCTCACGTAACAAATGGTCCGTAACATGGTTAGTCTTACTTAAACTAAAGGTACAAAAAAACCCCCGGTAATCAGCCGGGGGTCATTCATCAATCAAAAAACGAACAGTTATTTTATAAACTGTTGTTACGGTTACCGTGTGGTCCCTTAGCTTGTCGCAGGGTTATCCCAGGTATGTCTTAAGGATCTTGCTTCTTGATGTATGCTTCAATCTGCGGATCGCTTTTTCTTTAATTTGTCGCACTCGCTCACGAGTTAAGTCGAAAGTTTCACCTATTTCTTCCAGGGTCATGGGATGTTGATCTCCAAGACCAAAATATAGTCGAATCACATCGGCTTCACGAGGCGTAAGCGTTTCCAGTGCGCGTTCGATTTCTGTACGAAGTGATTCGTGCAATAAGGTTCTGTCCGGATTTGGAGATTCACCACTGCGCAAAACGTCGTAAAGGTTAGAATCCTCACCTTCCACTAACGGAGCATCCATGGATACGTGACGGCCGCTATTTTTCATAGATTCCTTCACATCGTTAATAGTCATATCCAGTTCTTTTGCAATTTCTTCAGCAGATGGCGGACGTTCGTGCGCTTGCTCAAGGAATGCAAATGTTTTGTTGATCTTATTGATACTTCCAATCTTGTTCAGGGGAAGACGAACAATTCGAGATTGTTCTGCCAGGGCCTGAAGAATAGACTGACGAATCCACCAAACGGCATAGGAAATAAATTTGAATCCGCGGGTTTCGTCAAAACGCTGTGCTGCTTTGATAAGCCCAAGGTTGCCCTCATTGATAAGATCGGGGAGGGTAAGTCCTTGATTCTGGTATTGTTTTGCTACCGAAACCACGAAACGCAAATTGGCTTTTGTTAACTTTTCCAGCGCACGTTGATCACCCGCTTTTATGCGTTGTGCCAACTCTACTTCTTCGTCTGCGGTGATTAAGTCAACTTTTCCAATTTCCTGTAGGTACTTGTCTAAGGAAGCAGTTTCTCTGTTAGTAACCTGCTTCGTAATTTTAAGTTGTCTCATTAAGGTTTATCCTTTCTTAAGTTAAATTCGCTTTCGTATTGAGTTATACGTAAAAAAGATGCGTTTTGTTACAAAAGGTTGTTTGTTTTTCGGTAAAGGTCCTATTTTCGGGGCTTAATAGAGCGATATATCTACATTAGATTTAAAAGGATATCAGATCCTGGTTGATATTAATACGTTTTATAATGGTCTCTACCTTCTGTCGCATTTTATTAAAAAAGAGCGTTCTGTCCTTTTCACCTGCGTTTACGAGTAATTTCGAGTTTTTCATCTGTTTGACGAAAAATTGCTCCATTTCATCGCAAGTTGGAGGATGTTCTATTCTGAAATAAGAAAGCACGGTAAAAGGGGTAAAGAACATCTTTTTGTTCCGGGCCTTCACCATCATATTATTACTCATGGTAAGCAAGTCGCTCTTATAGAGCGAATAACTGGAGTCGTTTTTTGAATTCAACAGGGTTTGTTCTATGGTCTGCTTTTCAACATGATCGATGATATTATTGATGTCTTTACAGACCAGAAGAGCTAATTCTTTTGATAATAAGCCAGTTTCGAAATAATAAAAAACCTGTTGCAGAGTGCCGTTTATAGTGTTGTCATTCCAGAATTCGATGATATTGATATTCTTATAGGCTTCCGAAACCTTATTAGCGGTTGAGATCAGGCTAGAAGGGACATGATTCAGGAATTCCTCAAAAGTAACTTTTTCCATAGTGCCATCCTCATTCAGGAATTTCAACCATACATAACACTTGTATTTGGTGATATAAGTATCCGAGAGGGTATAGAATATGGGTATATCCTTAGCTGAATAGATGATCTCGGCACTTTTTAAAGTGGTGAGCGGTAGAATACTTTGAAGCGATATCTTAAAATACTGTTCCAGATCCGCCTCATCTTTTAGAATCGGGGATTTTTCAGCTAATAAAGTGTGCTGGGAACCTACCTCATACATCCTGTTCAGGGATAATTTGAAGTGCTTGGCCAACTTTACGGCTTCCTCCAGAGATAAACTTGTCTTGTTGTTGATCCTCCTGTAAGCAGCGTCATAATTTAGGTCCAATACCCCCATGACTTCGTCGATCAGGTTGAGGTTTTCGGGTATTAAGCTCCGTATCTGTTTGATGAATTGTTCTTGCATAATTTACAATTTGAGTGTAAATATCAAAATATTTTGCAAATAATGAAAAATATATAAGATTTAATTCCTATGTCTCACAATCAATTGGTGAATATTGCAAGTATCTTTATTATTACTAATTACAAATTGAAATTATGAAACTTACAATATTGATAAGTCTGTTCTTTTTAACAACTTCAATTTTCGCCCAGCAGGACGCTGATGACAAAAATGACAGCAAAAATGAACTACGCTTGAATGTGCCTGCTACGCTCGCAAGTTTCCCAGAGATTACCTATGAGCGTATACTGAATGATGAATCATCCTTAGGGTTTTCATTAGGGATGTCCGTCAATAGCGATATTGACTATGATTTCCTCGCAGTTCCGTTTTACCGTCTCTACTTCGGCAATAAACGTGCAGCGGGATTTTTTGTTGAACCAAATGTCGCCGTTTTCTCTGAAGAGAGAAATGATGAGGTCGTTGGATCGGAAATAGGTTTGGGTGCAGGATTGGCAATAGGGGGTAAATTCCTCACGAGGAAAGGATGGGTTGTTGAGCTTTTAGGAGGAATGGGACGGAATTTTCTGAATACCGATTACATAAGTGACATATATCCAAGAATTGGTGTTTCAATTGGAAAAAGATTCTAAATATTAAAAATATGTTTTTAGTTCAATTACCCTATAAAATCATACTGGTTATTGTCGTTGGGCTTTGCTTAATTTCCTGTGCTGATCCACCCCCGCCAGATGCCATTGTAGGTAGTTGGAAACTAGTAAAGAAAAAAAAGAATGACAGTGTTCCTGGGCTTACACCTTGCGAATTAAGAAGTAGGATAATCGTTGATGATATAAGCGAGATAACATTCAACACCTTTAATAAGGATACTTTGAATAATTGCGTGGAACAGGATCTTAGCTTTCCTATGTCTAAATGGGGCCAGATTTATTACAGGTATTATACTGGGAGTTTAATTGCTCAGGAACGATATATCAGAGTTAAGAACGATACTTTATTCCATCATTTTGAAGGTTGGGAAATCACTGATGATGGTATAATAGTACATCGTAATATCTGGTCCTTTACACAGAACAATGAATAAGTGGCACCCTTTGAGGAGGCATTTGAATTATTTTTGCTTTAACTCTATCAGAAGCAAATTCACCTCAAGCAATGCCTTGGTATACAATTTGCTGAAGGCTGTAAGGTGCTTTTTAGCTTCCTCTATACCTTCTGTTTTAATAATGTGGCTCTCTATCTGTTGAAGATGGTGTCCATGAATGGTCATACCCAGATTTTGGAAACTCGACTTCATTTTATGCGCGAGGGAACTGGCTCTGGTGTAGTATTCCCTGTCTATACAGTGGCGCATACTTTTATAGTCTTCCGGAGTCGTTTGGATGAATACTTCGAGTAAGGAAGCGATAAATTCTTCATCATGATCGAAAGTTTCTTTCAATAAGTTCATATCGACACTGCGACTCTCTTTCTCTTTGGTTTTTGAACTGGCAGCTCTGCTCTCTATGCTGACCATTGGATCGAATTCTTCATCAGAGATCAACCAGAACAATACCTCCTTGATTGCATCCTCACTTAAGGGTTTCGTAAGATAGAAATCGATACCCGCCTTAATGGCACTTTTGCGGGCTTCGGGGAATACATCTGCCGAGCAGGCGACAATAGGTACTTTTTTAATCAGGTCCTTGTTAGATTTTCTGATTTTGGTAATAGCTTCTATACCATTCATCACCGGCATATGCATATCCATGAGAACAAGATCGTAATTGGATTTATCCTGATTGAATATCGCGACGGCTTCCTGACCATTTTCGGCGATGTCGACAGATACATTCAGATTATTGAGCAACTGGCGAATGTAGAACTGGTTCATTTTATTATCCTCGGCTACCAGTACTTTAAGCCCTTCCAGTTTCTTATCCTGCCTTACAAAGGTTTTAATAGAATCGTTTAAACCCTTCAGTTTACTACGTTTGAATGGTAGTGTGAATTCAAATTCGGATCCTTCTCCAATTTCACTGGTTGCGCTAAATTCCCCGTCCTGAAGCTTAATTAACTCCTTGCTAATAGCCAGGCCAAGACCTGTTCCTGTCATCTCCGTTTCTTCCCTGTTTTCAACCTGGAAGAAACTATCGAAAATTTTAGATAGGTTTTCTTTGGAGATCCCTATACCGGTGTCTTTTATTAGAAATCGAATCTTAATATCATCTTTGTATTCTGAAATCATTTTAACTTCAATGTTTACCTGACCATCCTTAGTGAATTTAATAGCATTACCTATTAAATTGGTAAGTATTTGATTGAGTCGGTATTGGTCTCCAATCAATATATCCGGGATGTTCCGGTCCATTTCTGAAATCAGGGTCAAACCTTTTTCCCTGGCTTTGATTTCGAACCCATCAGAAAGATTCTCAACGACTTTACGCAAATTGAAATCGATGGACTGGATTGTTAGCTTGCCTGCTTCGATTTTTGAAAAGTCAAGGATATCATTTACAATGGAGAGAAGGTTTTGTGCTGAAAAGTCTATTCCTTCAATATTTTTGTGAAGAACCGTATTCTCATCGGAAGCCCCTTTCTTTATGATCTCCGAAAGCCCAAGTATTACATTTAGCGGCGTGCGGATCTCATGACTCATATTCGAAAGGAAGGTGGATTTTGCCTTAGCGGTACGCTCCGCATTCACCTTTGCCTCTCTAATGGCATCCAGCATATGTTTCTTGTGACTGATATTGGTTAGAAGTACACTATAAGTCTCTTTTTCGCTATTGTAATTGTTAGTTATCGAAATCTCATAATCTTCATGTTGTCCATCCTTATTTGTTAGAATAGTTTCAAGACGCTTTCCTAGAATAACACTGGGAATAGAGGAATCATGCCGATTGAGATCCTGTTGGAGCCCTCTTGATATTTCATCAGGAAGGAATTCCTTAAGGTTGTGGAACTTTAAATTGTTGGGTCCCAGACCTATTATCTGCATGCCTGTGTTATTGGCCTCCACGATTTGCATCTTCTTATCTACCAGAATAAACCCGTCTAGAATATTTTCTAGTATTGACTTATACTGCGATTTACTTATGATATCTGGATTTCCCGCATCCTTAGTGTCAGTAACGGAAATAAGTTTCCGAACGGGAATGCCTTTCGGAACTTCTTGACCGTCGGGGATTACATCATTTACATCTTTGATGCCTTTCAGATGTTTATATATATTGCTTAATTCGGTATAACTTTCAAAATAGTAGCGTTCAGTTACTGTCGTACCCAGGATTTCAACAAATTCGTGATACATTTCATAAGAGGCTTCTTTCAGTCTTCTCAGCAGGTTGATTCGTTCCACAATGTTAAGGTCCGATTTCTCTGGGAACCTAATCGCAATGCGTTCCAGCCAATCCTGTACCACACCATTCTCTGGATGATCATTTAGTATTCGTTTTAATAACAGGTTCAAATATAACCGAGCGAGCAAAGCACCTTGACTGGACTCATTCTCTAAAAGAAGTTTGAAGGATGCCGACTGCACCAATTCCGGGAAATTATCCTGAACCCGCCTTCGAAGGTCCATCGCTGATCCTAGAAATTTGGGATCCTTGCGGATAAGATAATCTTCCATCATCAGATACTTTTCCACTAATTGCATATCTGCAAAGAATGGGTCGATTTCAAATACTACATCGGATAGCTGGGATTGCAGTTCAGGAATGTGAACTGAATTTGAGGCTAAGTCGTATAAATAATCCAGGATCGATCTCCTGGGATCATTGCATACTTCATCGTATAAAGCTGATTCGTCGTTTCTTGCGAACAAACGGCCTATAAGCGTACTCATTTGGGGGCTATTTAATTGAAGGAATTTTCCTTCGACATCGAATGTAATATTTTCCTACAATAAAATTCAGAAGATTCGATGTAATGCAAAAAAATCGCTATGAAAAGCATATAAGATGAAAAATTTAAGAGTTTTTCCAGTTAACCAGGCATTTTAGTGTTAGATATCAGTATCATTTTTAAGCCAATATTTCCTACAAAATCGTTTTAAATATTACGTCCCATTATATTTTATTAATTAAAAAAGCCACCCGATTTTGGGTGGCTTTAGCTTTAAGCGGAAACTCAATTAGTTTAATCTCGTTTCTTATTATCGCGATTTCTATTATCGCGTCCACGATTATCACGTCCGCGATTATCATCACGCCGCGGTGGTCTTTCCTTAAATCCTTCAGGCTTGGGAAAAAGCGCCTTACGCGAAACTTTTTCCTTTCGAGTTCTGGAATCGATTCCAAAATACTTCACATCGAATACGTCACCCATATTTACTACATCGGTAACATTCTCGGTACGTTCCCATGCTAATTCAGAAACATGGAGCAGGACTTCATTTCCTGGAGCTTCAACATATTCCACAACAGCACCGAAATCCAGTATCTTGATCACCTTTACTTCATATACGCTTCCAACATCAGGCTTGAAAGTAATAGAATCGATCTTCGCCAACACAGCATCGATACCATCCTGATCCGTTCCAAGGATTTCTACAAGGCCTTCTTCGGTCACCGGATCTTCGTTGATCACGATGGTAGTTCCCGTAGTTTTCTGAAGTTCTTGAATTACCTTACCGCCTGGTCCGATCAACGCACCAATAAACTCTCCTGGTATGGTTGCAGTAACCATTTTTGGAGCATGTGGCTTCACGTCGGCATTCGGTGTTGAAATGGTATCGGTCAATTTCTCCAGAATATGAAGTCGACCGTCACGCGCTTGTTTTAAGGCATTTACCAATATTTCATAGCTCAATCCTTTTACCTTGATATCCATCTGGCATGCAGTAATACCATCGGCAGTTCCGGTTACTTTGAAGTCCATATCACCCAGGTGATCCTCGTCTCCCAAAATATCGGAAAGAACAGCGTATTTTCCTGTATCAGCATCGGAGATCAATCCCATGGCAATACCTGAAACGGGTTTAACCAACTGTACTCCGGCATCCATTAATGCCATGGTCCCGCTACAAACGGTTGCCATAGAAGACGAACCGTTAGATTCAAGTACTTCACTAACTACACGAACAGTATAGGGACAATCTTCAGGGATCATTCCTTTCAACGCACGTTGTGCCAAATTTCCATGTCCCACTTCTCTACGGGATGTACCACGAATAGGTCGTGCTTCACCTGTACAGAAAGGAGGGAAGTTATAATGCAAGTAAAACGTCTCTTCGCCTTCGTATGATGGCATGTCAATTTTATTTGCTTCTCTGGAAGTTCCCAGAGTTACGGTGGCCAACGCCTGAGTTTCTCCTCTTGTAAAGATTGAAGAACCATGGGTTGATGGTAAATAATCTATCTCACACCAGATAGGACGGATCTCATCTGTTTTTCTACCATCCAGACGAGAACCTTCATTTAAGGTAAGGTCGCGGATTGCAGATTTTTCTGCCTTGCGGTAGTATTTGGAAACCAGATCCCCAATATCTTCCAGTTCTTCTTCTGTAAAGGTGGCTTTTATCTCTTCTTTTATTTCCGAAAAAGCCGCACTGCGTTCCTGCTTTGCAGAACCCGCTTTTGCAATGGCGAATACTTTATCGTAAGCCATATCGTGGATTTTCTTCTCCAACGCCTCATCTTCTTTTTCTTGCGGATATTCACGAACTTCTTTTCTTCCAAAAGCATCGGCTAATCTCATTTGAGCAGCAACCTGTACTTTAATAGCTTCATGAGCAAACTCGATGGCTTCTACCATTTCTTCTTCAGAGATCTCTTTCATTTCACCTTCAACCATCATCACTGAATCTGCAGAAGCTCCAATCATCATGTCGATGTCGCTTTCTTGCAATTGAGAACGGGTTGGGTTAATAATGAATTTACCATCTACACGTCCTACTCTGGCTTCAGATATAGCACATTCAAATGGGAAGTCGGATAACTGGATAGCTGCCGAAGCGGCCAATCCTGCCATTGCATCCGGCATTACATCTTCGTCGTGAGACATTAATTGGATCATCACCTGGGTTTCAGAATGATAATCTTTAGGGAACAATGGGCGTAACACCCGATCTACCAAACGCATGGTTAATACTTCTCCGTCACTGGGTCTTGCTTCTCTTTTAAAGAAACCTCCCGGGTATCGTCCCGAAGCTGCGAATTTTTCACGGTAATCTACGGTTAGAGGAAGGAAATCCAGATCTTTCTGTTCGTAGTTCGAAACTACCGTACAGAGCATCATACATTTTCCGGATTGTACAACAACAGCACCATGGGCCTGTTTTGCCAGTTTTCCGGTTTCGATGGTAATTTCTCTACCATCACCGAGGTCGATGACCTCTTTAAATACTTTAGGTATCATTTAATTTGTTTTTCATTTGTACTACAGCGCTAAAGCTTCGTAGTACGGTTAATGTGGTCGACGGCCGTTGCTCGGTCGCAAGTTGTGTTGTTGTGTGGTTGACCAATGAAAAACCTAAGGGTAGCTTTTCTTATATGTTTCAGAATAAATTCTGAAAATTGTAAAAGGGATGCCATAGCATCCCTTTCCTATTACTTACGTAATCCTAGTTCTTTTACAATCGCACGGTAGCGCATAATGTCTTTCTTCATTAGATAATCCAACAATGAACGACGCTTACCTACCAATTTAACCAACGAACGCTCTGTGTTGTAATCTTTATGATTCGCCTTAAGGTGTTTGGTTAAATGATCGATGCGGTGAGTGAATAAAGCGATCTGCCCTTCTGCAGAACCGGTATCATTCTCAGTCTTCCCGTGTTTTTTAAAAATGCCTTTCTTTACTTCTGGTGTTAAATACATGCCAATATTATTTAAATGATTTTTATGTATATGATGATCTCTTTGATCTATCAGCCTGCAAAAATACAAAAACAGCTTAATATATTACGACTATCTCCCATATTTTCTATTATTTACATACTTAATTAAACCTTTAAACGTTAAAGAAGTCTTAAACTTAATAACTTTAAACTCAATTCTAATGAAAACTTACTTAAAGAAAACAGCCCTATTTTCTTTTCTGGCCATTGGTCTGCTGCTATATAGCTGTAGTAATGATGACAGTAATGATGATAATGAGGGAGTTAATTTTTCCGCGGAAAATACAGCCAGAGCGGCTCAGACCGATAATGTGGTTGAAGGATCCTTTAATATCGTGGAAAGTGGTTACGTTGAAGTTGAAGAAGGGCGTAGCAGTTCTATATCGTTGTTTCCTTCATGTGCAGAGATCACGATTATGCCTTCGGGAAATGGTGGAGCGATCACGATCAACTTCGGTGAAAGCTGTACGTTAAATAATGGCGCAGTGGTATCGGGCCGAATAGAAATCGATTACGGACCAATTGATGGTGGTACACGTACTATAAATTACAGCTACGAAGAATTCACCTATAATAATAACGGTGTGACCGGCGGGGGCGAGATACTTCGACAAATTGCAAATGCTAATGGCAATCCTCAATCCACAGCTACGGAAAATATCACCGTTAGTTTCCCGGGAACCGACGTTACGGCAAACCGACAGGGAAACCGCGTTATCGAATGGGTGGAAGGTGTTGGCAGTGGAACCTGGATCGACAATGTTTTTGAGATCAACGGAAACTGGAATACAGAATTCACGAATGGGTTCACTAGAAGTGGCGAAGTGACAGAAACCTTGGTTAAAAAATTATCATGCTTATACCTCGTGAGTGGTGTACTGGAAATTCAACAGGAAGGATTTACCGGAGCCATCGACTGGGGTGAGGGAGCCTGTGATAATCAGGCGACTTTGATCATTAACGGACAAGAATATCCCATAATTCTTTAATAATTCAATAAAAAAGGAAAAGCCGCTCATCGAGCGGCTTTTTTTGTGTAAATAATTGAAAATGAACAGTATATATTAAAATAATTCTAGTTTTCATTAAACCTTATTAATGAATTTGAGTCCAAATGATACTAACTTTTAAATCATGTATCATGAAAAAAAATCTATTTATTTCAGGAATTTTTAGCTTATTCTTATTCAGTCTTGTATTAACCTCGTGTAGTAAAGACGAAGCCACAGACATTGAAACTAATACTTCATCCGACCTGGTATTCGTGGAAGAATCCAGACAGGTTTCTCAGGGAGATGCTATTTCCGAGGGGGTAATCCTCATGCTGGAGACTGCGTATACTGAAATTGAAGAAAACACGGGCCGAAGTGCCAGTCTTTTTCCCGATTGCGTAACGATTACGATTAACACGGAGAACGGTGTAACCTTCGTAAGCCTTGATTTTGGTTTCGGGTGTCAATTACAGAACGGAGCGGTGGTCTCAGGGGTAGTAAATATTACCTACGGACCTATTCAGAATGGAACAAGAACGATTTCCTATACCCTGGATAATTTCAAATGGAATGATTTGGAAGTAGCCGGGGGAGCCACAATACTCAGGGAAGGAAATAATGCGAACGGAAATCCGCAATCTACGGTTCATGCCGATTTTCACGTTTCCTTTCCGGGAGGATTGGTATTACAAAAAGACATTACTCGCGTACGGGAATGGATCGAAGGAGTAGGAAGTGGAACCTGGACGGACAATGTCTGGCTGGTAACCGGAAATCGAGAAGTAATCTCAAATACAGGCTTCACTCATTATGGAATTATTTCTGAAGCTCTTAGAAGAGAGGCAACTTGTCCTCATTTTGTTAGTGGAATCGTTGAAATAACCAGAAATGGTAATCAGGGAACACTTAGTTTCGGGGAGGGTACGTGCGATAATATTGCCATCCTCACCGTAAATGGTGTCGATTACACTATAATTCTTGACTAGTAAACACGGATGTAAAAAAAAGCCGCTCATTGAGCGGCTTTTTCTATGCGGTCTTTTCTCGTAATGATCTGTTCAGTATAAGATCAATGTAAAGATTAATTTTGCGTTTTAAGTCCTTGCGATGTGTTATAAAATCGAGGAAACCGTGCTCCTTTAAAAATTCCGCAGTTTGGAATCCATCGGGCAGATCTTTACCCGTTGTATCCCGCACAACCCGCGGACCAGCAAATCCGATCAACGCTCCGGGTTCACCAATATTGATGTCGCCTAACATGGCAAAAGAGGCGGTAGTACCTCCCGTGGTTGGATCGGTACTTAGTGAAATGTACGGAACCTTAGCTTTGGCGAGCTGCGCTAATTTTGCGCTAGTTTTGGCCAATTGCATCAATGATAACGCTGCTTCCATCATTCGTGCACCCCCGCTCTTTGAGATAATGATAAATGGTAATTTTTTCTTCAAGGCATGATCGGCGGCTCGGGCAATCTTTTCGCCCACAACACTTCCCATAGAACCACCAATAAAGCTAAAATCCATACAAGCGACAACTATTTCTTCACCCATGGATTTGCCAACCGCAGTCCGCACCGCATCTTTTAATCCTGTCTTTTCCTGGGCATCCTTCAATCGATCCACATACTTCTTATTGTCTTCAAAATTAAGTGGATCCTTCGCAATGATGTTCTTATCCAATTCCTTAAATTCATTTTCGTCGAAAAGAATTTCGAAATATTCCTTGCTGCCAATTCTAACGTGATAGCCGTCTTCGGGACTTACGTAATAGTTTTTTTCCAGTTCATCTGAATCTACTATCTTACCTGTAGGAGATTTGTACCACAAGCCCTTGGGTACATCTTTTTTATCTTCAGTAGGAGTCTGAATTCCTTTTTTAGTTCTTTTAAACCAAGCCATACAATGAGGAGTTTCTTAATTTATAATGTGTTTACATTGTTCAGGTCTTCAAAGGCCTGAATCAATCGTTTTTTAAAGGTAAGTTCTCCTTCTCGAAGCCATTTTCTGGGATCGTAGTATTTTTTATTCGGGATGTCATCACCTTCAGGGTTTCCAATCTGTGTCCTTAGATAGTCGATATTGCTATTCATATAATCACGAATCCCTTCGTTAAAAGCGAACTGAAGGTCTGTGTCGATATTCATTTTTACCACGCCATATCCAATAGCTTCCCGAATTTCTTCCACCGTAGATCCACTACCACCATGAAAGACAAAATCAATGGGGTTAGGCCCGGTACCATATTTCTTCTGAACATATTCCTGAGAATTTTTCAGAATAACAGGTGTTAATTGGACATTTCCTGGTTTGTATACACCGTGCACATTTCCGAAGGCTGCTGCCACCGTAAAGCGGTTACTCACTTTCATTAATTCTTCATAGGCGTATGCAACTTCTTCCGGTTGGGTGTATAGACGTGAAGAATCAACGTCCGTATTATCCACACCATCTTCTTCACCGCCTGTAATCCCCAATTCGATCTCCAGTGTCATGTCCATCGAACTCATTCGTTCCAGATATCGTTTACAAATTTCGATATTTTCTTCGATGGGTTCTTCGGAAAGATCAATCATGTGTGAGCTATACAAGGATTTTCCGTTCTCCTTGTAAAATCGTTCACCCGCATCCAGCATTCCATCCATCCAGGGCAGCAATTTCTTAGCACAATGGTCTGTGTGCATAACTACCGTAGCTCCGTATACATTGGCCATTTCATGAATATGCTGAGCCCCTGCAACCGCACCCGAAATAGCAGCTCGCTGATTATCGTTCGAAAGGCCTTTGCCAGCATTGAAATGAGCGCCTCCGTTCGAAAATTGAATAATCACAGGACTATTCAATTCGGCGGCGGTTTCCATAACGGTGTTCATACTATTTGAACCTATTACATTTACGGCTGGCATCGCAAACCCCTTATCTTTGGCGTATTGATGTATCTTCTGAACTTCGTCGCCGGTTGCAACACCTGGCAATATTTCGTGACTCATATATGGATTGATTTGAATAACAAAAATAACAAAAATAACCGGTTTAGAACGGATAGTTGATACCTATGTTGTATACGATATTGGCGAAATTATACTCTTTGAACCATCGTTCTCCTTGAGGTAGGGCCGGATTATATGTTTTGAATCCCCCGTCGAACCGTAATACAAAAAAACCGAAGTCGTATCGAAGTCCAAGACCCGTAGCGATAGCAATATCCTTCAGGTCCTCTATGCCGTTGAAACGCGACGCATCATCTTTTACATTATTCAACACGTTCCAGATGTTTCCGGCGTCGATGAAGAAAGCACCTTTAAAATCCCCGAGGATAGTATAGCGGTATTCGGCATTCAGTGCTATTTTTAAATTAGCTTCATTAAATTCATCAACACTTCCACTACTACCCGGGCCCAGGTCGTAAGCTCTCCAGCCACGGTTATCATTGGCGCCACCGGCAAAGTAACTTCTTGTAAAGGGAATACTATTACTATTGCCGTACGGAATGGCAATTCCGGTAAAAGCTCGTATAGCGATTTTATTCCCATCTGTCAAATCCCAGTGCTTGATATAGTCGGTTTCCAGTTTAACGTATTGTGAAAAGGCCACGCCAAATGCGGTGTACTGACCGTTCGCATTTTGTTTCAAACCCGCTAGTTTTGAAATTCCTGAAAGCAGATTACCTGCTGTTTCAACTTTCCATCGTAATCGTGAAAAGCTATTGTCGTAAATATTTTCACGGGTATCCCGAAGCCATTGGAAATTAGTAGCAAAGATGAGGTTGTTCTCAGTCAATCGGTCTTTACGCTCACTAATATTGTTTACCGTTGTGGTATTGTCGGACGTGGTCATGATGTCACCATTTCCTATATCAAAGAGGAATCGATCGGCTCCATCTGGTAAATTAAGTTTTAGGTTCCCGTCACCGTCAAACGCGTAGTATTCAGGATCAATCGTTCCTGGATTTGTATTTTCAATATCCATGGCAACATTATTCAGAACGTCATATGAATTTCGATATACATTGAAATAGTTATCTGTATTTAAATTTCGAACATACTGCATATTGAAAAATTCCAGTTTGTACGTCTTTATTTTTGATGGTTTCCATCGGTAGTCGAAGATTCCGTTGAAATTCTGACGATCCAGGCCGATATTATTCTGCGCATTAATACCAACACTAATACTGGTTGAAGGCGACATATATTTTTCTATAAATCCTTCCGTATTGATCGGGAAGAGTATACTGGGGAATGTGAGTTTAATATCTGCACCCACATCAGAAATATTGAAGAACTTGCTATCACTATCTGCTGCGTCCTTTGACGAACCCACACTTCCTCTTCCGGAGATCCCCAGGGTTTCTGCACCACGGAACACATTCCGGGTTAAAAAAGTGGTACTGAATCCCATCCCGAAATCCTGGATCGTCGAAGGTATAGGGATCACATCGAAATCAACCTGTAGCGTATATTTCTTTCTGGGAGTAAGCAGAATATTGGCAATGAGACCTGTTCCGGTGCTATCCGACGGATCCTCCTGATAGCTAATGTTGGGGTATTTAAATATTCGAAGATCACTAATCTGATTGTAGGTTAATGTTCTGTCGATGTCCCTAAATATGGCATTTGGAGTAATAGAAATGGCATCGGTGATCGCCTTGGGCCTGAATTTCAGTGGTTCGTAACCATACAATTTATAACCCTCATAACTAATGGAGTCTGTTAGTGTCTTGTCTTTATTTTCAAATGTGTAATCGGTCACGATTCGCACCTCAGTAATTCTGTGGACCTTAAATGGTTCGGTATGCGTACTGTCTTCAATTCTAATCTTTCGGTCCGGAATGATAAAGGTGATATTGGCTTTATGGCCTGTATCTACGGTATCGGCTTCAAATGTGATGTAATCCTGATCGAAATAATACAAACCGGAATTCCGGAACTGGATGGTTAATCGATCGCGCTCATTGTTAAAATCATTATTTGCAAACTGTTTGCCCTGTTCAATAAATGAGTTTTGCTCGGAGAGCGTAAAAAGGCTATCTATCACCGGTGAACTAATTTGTTTAGTTATCGAATCGATAATATAGGGCTTGTGTAAATTCAAGCTATACTCCACGCCAGCCCGTTTCTCTTTATTCTCTTTTGGAATGATCCTGTAATCACCTTCCACATTGAACCATCCAAAGCTGGAATAATAATTTTTTAATCGATCCAATGATTTGCTTGTCCTTACAGGGTCTATGATCACCGGTGCACTTCCGGTTCGTTCAAACCACCTGTTAATTCCCCTGTAGCTATTACCCATTTCATCAACCTGTTTCTTTGAATAAAAGTTAATAAGGCGTTGTTCCCGTTTTGGGTTTTTTTGCAACCATTTACTGAAGGTAGAATCCGGTTTTGGATCTGCGATGTTATAGATAAAAATTCCGAAAGGTATTCCAAGTAATTTTGAATTTGGACGTTGTACTATTTGGCTTAGTACTTTATCGTCTTTCACCTGGATACTGTCGACAAGTATTTTGTTTTCCGTGAGTAAAAAATCATCTGTCCCAACCCGCTTAACCGTATTACAGGAATAGAACAGTACTATTAATCCTGAAATTAATGATATTTTTGTGAGGGTTTTAATCAATCGGCCAGGTTTACTATCATTTCAAAAATACTATATTTTGATCAGTAAAAGTCAAATAAAATTAATAAGGAGTCTGCAGCAAAAAAAGTACCGGGATAAAAGTGGGTTATTTGTGGCAGAGGGACCAAAAGTAATTGGCGAACTCATACGTTCGGGTATGAATCTGCATCAATTGTTCGCTACAGCAGCGATGGATATGGTGTCTGAGGAGCCTGAAATTATCACTCCAGCCGAACTTCAAAAAATCAGTTTTCTAAAAACGCCCAATACGGCGCTGGGTATTTTCGCGATCCCGGAAACAAAGAAAATGGGTGAATTAGGCCTGGTGATTGCCTTGGATGCGGTTCGTGATCCCGGTAATTTGGGAACCATCATACGGCTATGTGATTGGTTTGGGGTACATCAGTTGGTTTGTTCGGAGGATACGGCCGATTGTTATAATCCGAAAGTAATTCAGGCCAGCATGGGTTCTATCTCAAGGGTTCAGGTACATTATACGAAACTTGAAGATTATCTGCAAAAATCGAATCTTCCAGTATTTGGAGCAGTTATGGACGGGCATTCTGTGTATGAGAAGTCACTTCCCGCCAATGGTATTTTAGTAATGGGGAATGAAGCCAACGGAATATCACCGGAGATAGATCAATTAATAGATTTTAGAATTACGATACCTCGTTTTGGTAATAATCAGGCTACTGAAAGTTTAAATGTGGCGACCGCCACAGCAATTCTATTAAGTGAATTCAGAAGGGCTACTGAAATGTAAAATTCACAAAAATTCCACGTGTGGCCATCCTGTTAATGTTTCCCGTCCAGGGACTATTGGGGTCATCATCGGCAACCAATTCATTACTAGTTGCAAATACGCCTCGAATAGATGGTGTAAACTTAAAGAAGTACATGTATAAATCGATCCCAAATCCTAGTTCGTAGTAACTGGTTGATTTCGTGGTTCGGAACTGTCCTTCAAAGTTATCTTCGGGATTATTTTCATTGCTGGAAAGGTTTAAAGAGGTTGAAACACCAACAACAATGAATGGTTTGACGTTATTCAATCGTTTGGTCGATATTTTAACCAACAAGGGAACATGAATATAAGTTGATTTTACTTCACGAAGAAAGTCCCTTTCCTCTTCAAAATCTGGAAAGATTAAATTTCGTTGTGTATAGTACAATCCGGGTTCCAGGCGAAGATTCACGAATTTGTTAAGCCTCATATCACCGATAAGACCTACATTAAACCCTGTCTGACCTTCAACGAGTACATCTGTATTCTGATCGGTGAACTGGTTCTTGTATTCAAATTTAAAATCATAACTGTTAAATCCCAGGAAATATCCCCAGGTTAGAAAACGATTGTCAAAATTTTCCAAATTCGACAATCTTTCTTTACTGAATAACTGAGCCTGTGCACTTTCGGCAAAGAGAAGAACGGCTAAGACAATAAGTATTCTTTTCATAGTTATTTTGTAGCGCTATAAATGGTGGCCACACCAAAAGTTTGTGGCTTATTTTTCACCTCTATAAACCCGATTTTCTTTAAAATATTGTTGAGTACCTCCCCATGAGGAAATACCGATGCACTTTCCGATAGATAACTGTATGCTACTTTATCTTTTGAAAAGACTTTACCAATTAATGGCAATATTCCCCTTGTGTAAACGAAATAACCTTGTTTATAAGGAAACTTCTGAGGTACGGAAGTTTCAAGGATTACAAAAACCCCTTTAGGACTAAGGACTCTGTATATCTCCTGGAGCCCTTTTTCGAGTGATTCAAAGTTTCTGATGCCAAAAGTCACGGTTATTGCATCGAATGAATTGTCATCGAAAGGCAAGACTTCGCTGTCTCCCTTAACAAAAGAAACTCTATCTGCAAGTTCTGAACTTTCAGTCTTTTTTCTAGCAACAGATAGCATGCCTTCTGAAATATCCAGTCCCACAATTTTGCCTGCGGCACTTCGTTTTGCGAATTTGATCGCCAGGTCACCGGTGCCTGTTGCGATATCCAGGATGGATTTCGGTTTTGAGCCGACAACCATTTTCACAACCTTCCTGCGCCATTTAACATCCGCGCCTAAAGAAATCACACGATTTAACCCATCATAGTTACCAGAAATAGTATCGAACATCTGTTCTACTTGTTTCTTCTTGGTTAAATCCGAATCCTTATACGGGGTGACATTCTCTTTCATATAACACGAACCTGCTTCCATAATACAAGGCTGCAAAGCTACGTACTTTTTTAAATAAATCCCTGCTTCAAAAAACTTCAGTAAATATTCTGGAAATCCCGCATAAATAGAGGTATTAAATTCATCACATTGCTATTAAGTTCCTTATTCTTTAATGTGCTCGTTCTTTAAAATTATATACATTTGCACATCGTATTGCTTACAGATAACTATGAAAATCATTATAGCAGGTGCGGGTGAAGTAGGATTTCATTTAGCGAAACTTCTTTCTTTCGAATCTCAGGATATTACCTTAATAGATACTAACAGAGAATCACTGGCCTATGCCGATACGCATCTAGACATTCGCGTGATTCGAGGTGATGCTACATCAATTTCAATTCTCAAAGAAGCAAAAGTAGCTGGAACCGATCTTGTCATTGGTGTTACCTCAAGTGAAACAACGAATATTACGGTTTGTGTTTTATCAAAACAATTGGGAGCCAAAAGAACAATCGCCAGGATATCCAATACTGAATTCATTGAGAATAAGGAACTGGTAGGTTTTACTAAGTTCGGTATCGATGAATTGATCTCCCCTGAAGCATTGGCTGCCAACGAAATAGAATTATTACTCAATCAAAGTGCCTTCAACGATACCTACGAGTTTGATGAAGGGGCACTAACCATGATCGGTCTGCAACTTTCACGCACAGCAGCCTTTGTTGGTAAAACTGTCAAACAAGTTGCAGAGGAATACCGCGAACTTAATTATGTACCTATTGCCATTCAGCGATATGGTACTCAATATACCCTGATTCCCAGGGGAGACACACAATTTAAAGAAGGAGATCAGGTCTATTTCACCACAACCAAAACAGGGGTCGATCACATCTACAAACTTTCAGGTAAGGTAAAGGAAGATATTCGGAATGTGATGATTCTCGGGGGTAGCGCTATTGGATTTCAAACTGCCCAATTCCTGTGTAAGAATGGTTTCAATGTAAAACTTATTGAAACGGACAAAGAGAAGGCTTTCGAAATTGCAGACGATATCCCCAAATGTCTGGTAATTAATGGTGATGGCAGGAATGTTGAACTTCTAGAAGAAGAAGCGATCCAGGACATGGATGCATTTATTTCGGTAACAGGAAATAGTGAAACCAATATTATGTCGTGCCTGGTAGCCAAGTCGAGAGGGGTGCGCAAAACAATAGCCCTTGTTGAGAATATGGATTATTTTCAGCTTTCGCATTCCATAGGAATCGACACTCTGATCAATAAAAAGCTCCTGGCAGCGAATAAGATCTTCCGTTATATTCGAAAAGGAGAGATCGTCGCTATGACCAAACTCAACAACATGAATGCTGAACTCGTGGAATTTCTTATTACGCCTTCATCTGAAGTGTGTAATAAGGTCGTTAGAGATATCGATTTACCCGGGTCTGCCGTAATTGGAGGTGTAATAAGGAATGGGAAAGGATTGATCGCTCTGGGAGGTTTCGAGATTAAAAGTGGCGACAGAATTGTTGTGTGCACTTTACCACAATCTATAAAAAAGGTTGAAAAACTCTTCGTCTGATGGGCTCTTTTTCCAAGCTTAATTACAAGATAATATTTCATCTCATGGGGCTGCTGTTACTCGTTAACGGTGGTTTCATTCTTCTATCTTCGATAGTTAGCTTTGCGTATGATGATGGGGTTGGCTTTCCAATGGTCTATTCTGGATTAACAGTTTTGGTTGTCGGGGCCGTTTTAATGCTCATCACCAGGATTCATAAGAAAGAAATTCAGAAAAGGGAAGGGTATCTTGTAGTAACCTTCGGCTGGATCATAATGTCGCTCGCAGGTACTTTACCTTATTTATTCACAGGAGCAATTCCCGGTTTTACCAATGCTTTCTTTGAGACCATGAGTGGATATACAACAACAGGGGCTTCTATTCTGAACGACATTGAAAGCATACCTAAAGGCGTGCTTTTCTGGCGAAGTGTCACCCACTGGATCGGTGGTATGGGGATTATCGTTCTCGCCATCGCCATTCTTCCGCTGCTGGGAATAGGGGGAATGCAGCTATTTGCTGCAGAAGCACCCGGACCGGGAGGAGATAAATTACATCCAAGGATAACAGATACCGCTAAACGACTATGGATTATTTATTTTGGTTACACGGCGGCTGAAACTATTCTACTCAAAGTAGCCGGAATGAGTTTTTTCGATGCGATTAACCATTCGTTGAGTACCCTTAGTACAGGGGGCTTTTCTACCAAAAATGCCAGTGTTGCGTATTGGAATGATGCTCCTGTTATTCAATACATCATTATGATCTTTATGTTCCTGGCGGGGACGAACTTTATCCTGAGCTACTTCGCGTTCAAGACCAAATTCAGTAAGGTCTTTCGTGATGAGGAGTTTAGGCTTTACGGCTATTTCATTATTGGATTGACCATCGTGGCGGCATCGATCATCTACTTTCAGGTGAATCCTTCAGATTTATTAGTGGAGCATCCCCTTGTATGGGGTGAACTGGAAAGCGCCATCCGTCATGCACTCTTCCAGGTTCTTGCCATCGTTACCACCACCGGTTTTGTGACGGCAGATTATACCTTATGGACCCCATTCCTAACGATTTTCTTTTTCGGGCTCATGTTTCTTGGCGGATCCTCGGGTTCTACAGCCGGGGGTGTGAAAATTGTGCGTCATCTTATTATGATCAAAAATGGGATTGTCGAATTCAGAAGGACCTTACACCCAAACGCCATATTGCCGGTACGCTACAATCGTAAAGCGGTTCAGCAACCTATTGTATTTAATATTCTCGCCTTTTTTATTCTCTATATGCTGTCCTTCATAGTTGGTGTGTTGGTTTTTTCCTGGCTCGGACTGGATTTCAATACCGCCCTTGGAGGTGCAGCTTCTACATTGGGTAATGTGGGTCCTGCACTAGGGGATCTGGGTCCTACCAGTAATTATGCCAGCCTTCCTGATACGGCAAAATGGTGGTCTACCATTCTAATGTTGATAGGGCGACTGGAATTATTTACGGTATTGATATTGTTCACTCCTTTCTTCTGGAGAAGCCGATAATCACAGATTTACCTTTACCATCTCGGAAAGATCTTTTGCCCTTTGAATAACTTCGGAAATATTTGCCGAAAGATTGTCATACGTAACAACTACCCCCATGCGCCGGTTTGGCCGGGCCGTTGGTTTTCCGAAGAGTCTGAAATCACTTTTGGGAGCTGCTGAAAGTTGATCGATCCCACTGAAAGTTGGATGATCCGAATGTCCTTCTGCCAGGATCACAGCCGAAGCACCGATTCGTTCCTGCGTAATTTCAGGGATAGGTAAACCAAGAACCGCTTTCAAATGCAGTTCGAATTCATTGAAATTTTGTGTATTACCCAAAGTTACCATTCCAGTATCATGAGGCCTGGGCGAGAGTTCCGAAAAATATACCCCTTCATCCGCGATAAAAAATTCAACGCCCCAGATACCAGCACCGCCAAGTGCTTTGGTTACCTGATCTGCCATTTGTTGCGCCGTTTCGAGCTGTTCTTGCCGCATAATAGCTGGCTGCCAGCTTTCACGGTAATCACCATCTTCTTGCCGGTGACCGATGGGAGGGCAGAACAGGGTAGGGCCATTATTTTGTGTTACGGTAAGGAGCGTGATCTCATAATTGAAATTGATAAAACCTTCTACGATCACTTCCCCTACATCTCCGCGCGATCCTTCCTGTGAATGGTGCCACGCTTTGTCAATATCTGCCTCCGATTGGATCGTGCTTTGACCTTTACCACTGGACGACATTAGTGGCTTTACAACACAGGGAATGCCAATTTCAGAAACGGCATTTTGCAATTCTTCCACCGAAGAAGCGTATTGATAAGGAGCGGTTCGTAATCCAAGTTCCTGGGCGGCTAGATCGCGTATGGACTTTCGGTTCATAGTGTAATTGGCAGCTCTGGCAGAAGGGACCACATTAAATCCTTTAGCCTCATAAGCATAGAAACGTTCTGTTCTTATGGCTTCGATCTCGGGAACAATGTAATCGGGATTGTGCTTTGCGACAATAGTATCAAGAGCTTCGCCATCCAACATATTAATTACCTCAAAGTCATGAGCAACTTGCATGGCAGGGGCATTTTCATAGCTGTCAACCGCAATTACGGTTTGTCCGATGCGCTGTGCGGCGATGACGAATTCTTTACCTAATTCTCCCGATCCAAGTAGTAATATTTTGGCCATTTCGCGTTCTTCTTAAGAGAGTGCGGATTTGATTCTTAGCATGGCTTCGGTGATATCCTCTTCCGAAGCAGCATAGGAAATTCGAATGCAATTCGGGCTTCCGAAAGCTTCACCGGTTACCGTGGCCACATTGGCCTTATCCAACAGGTATAACGCGAAGTCTGAAGCATTTTCGATGGTAACACCCTGGATTGTTTTTCCGAAGTAATAGGATACATCAGGAAACACATAAAATGCTCCTTCAGGTTCGTTGGTCTTAATACCTGGTATTTCCGATAGCAGGTCCAGGACCAATTTCCTTCTGTTCTTGAAGGCGTCCACCATATACTGAATCTTGCTTGGTGGATTTTCCAGCGCAGCGATGGTTGCTCGCTGTGCGATGCAATTCGCGCCACTGGTAACCTGCCCCTGCATTTTATTACAGGCCCTGGCTATGTATTCAGGACCACCGATGTAGCCGATTCTCCATCCGGTCATGGCAAATGCTTTTGAAACACCATTCACGGTTACAGTTCTATCGTACATATCAGGGAATTGAGCCATGGAGGCGTGATCTCCCGTAAAATTGATGTGCTCATAGATCTCGTCACTCACCACAATAATGTCCGGGTATTTCACCAGTACATCGGCCAGCGCTCTTAATTCTTCTCTACTATAAACAGATCCGCTAGGATTACATGGAGAACTGTATATAAGCATTTTGGATTTTGGTGTGATGGCGGCCTCCAGTGCCTCTGGGGTTACTTTGAAGTCACTTTCTATACCCGTCGCGATCGGTACGGCAATTCCTCCTGCTACTTTTCCTATATCACTATAACTCACCCAATACGGTGCAGGCAGTAATACTTCATCGCCTTCATTCAGCAAAACCTGCGCGAGATTGGCAAGAGATTGCTTCGCGCCTGTCGAAACCACTATTTGAGATGGTGAATAATCCAATTGGTTATCGCGTTTGAACTTGGTGATGATGGCTTGTTTTAGTTCAACATAACCATCAACAGGTGTATAAGCGTGATAATTGTCCTTTACAGCCTGAATGGCAGCTTCTTTTACAAACTCAGGAACCGTGAAATCAGGTTCGCCCAGGCTTAAGCCAATAATATCTCTGCCTTCTGCTCGTAATTCACGGGCTTTTGCAGCCATAGCCAAGGTGGCAGAGGTGGCCATGTTGTTTACTCGGTCGGATAACTTAGGATTCATAGATTAGGCTGAAATTGCAGGATTGGAGCCCATTTCCCTGAGATGTTTGAAATGCGCAAGAAGAGCTTTACGAGTAGTTCTGTATTCGTTATAAGGTAAATTAAATTCTTTGGCCGTATTTTTAACGATCTTGGATATCTTGGTGTAATGAATGTGGCTAATATTCGGAAATATATGATGCTCCACCTGGTGATTGAGACCTCCTGTAAACCAATTGACCATTTTGTTCTTTGTAGAAAAGTTAACGGTGGTAAAAAGTTGATGGATGGCCCAGGTATTCTTCATGGTTCCGGAAGGATCGGGAAGGAGTACCTCTGCATCCTCAACGACATGCGCTAACTGAAAGACAACACTTAAAATAAGACCTGCCACATAGTGCATGATAAAAAAGCCAATAAGGATCTTCCACCAGGCGATATTGAAAAATAATATAGGGAGTACGATCCATACACTTACATAAATGATTTTGGTGATTATCAACACACTCCATTGTTTCGCCGGACTAGGTAATTTTCCATAAGATAGTTTTCGTGCAAGATAACGTTTGGTCTGAAGGAAATCAGATGTTAGGACCCAATTGATGGTTAGTAGTCCGTAGAAAAATATACTGTAATAATGTTGAAACTTATGTAGCTTATACCATTTGGAATGCTTCGAAAAGCGCAGTATTCTTCCGGCTTCAAGATCTTCATCATGTCCGTGAATATTCGTATACGTATGGTGCAGCACATTGTGTTGTACCTGCCAGTTATACACATTTCCTGCCAGGATGTACATGCTTCCCCCCATGATCTTATTGATCCATTTATTCGAGGAGTACGCCCCGTGGTTAGCATCGTGCATCACATTCATTCCTACGCCGGCCATTCCTACTCCCATGACTATGGCCAGGAGGATCTGCGCCCACGTGGGGAGGTCAAGCGATAAGAAAAGAAAATAAGGCGCCAGGTATAATGAAAACATGACAACCGATTTAAGATGTAACTTCCAGTTACCATTTCGGGAAAGATTATTCTCTTTGAAATAATCATTAACTCGTTTATTCAGGGTTCTGAAAAACTTAGCCGAATCTACGCGAGAAAATTTTATATGTGGAGTATTCACAGGAATTTATTTACTCAAAATGTGGATTTTGAATTGAAGCGACTAAAATAAGCATTGTAATCGTAAATAATTCATAGCATTATCATAAATTATCAAAGAAATTCTAAGTTTGCAGTTAATAAGTCATAATGGAGCTCATTAAAAAATACTTCCCGGACCTTACTGAGACTCAGATGAGTCAATTTGGGCTATTAAGTGAATTGTACCAGGACTGGAATCTTAAGATAAACGTTGTGTCGCGTAAAGATATAGAAGAATTATACCTGCGTCATGTACTTCATTCCCTTGGAATTGCCAAAATACAGCCCTTTTTGCCGGATACCCGGGTTCTCGATGTAGGAACCGGGGGTGGATTCCCGGGTATACCCTTAGCCATACTGTTCCCGGAATCTGAATTTCATTTGGTCGATAGTATTGGCAAAAAGATCAAAGTTGTAAAGGAGGTCACTCAGTCACTTGATTTACAAAATGTCCGGATAACCAATGATAGGGCAGAGGCTGTCACCGATCGATACGATTTCATTGTAAGCAGGGCCGTGGCTCAGATGGAAACCTTTGTGCGATGGGTAAAGGATAATGTGGCAAAGAAAAGCAGACATGAATTAAAGAATGGTATCCTTTATCTAAAGGGAGGTAACTTGAGTGAAGAACTTTCCGGATTTCCTAAAGCGACCATCTATCCATTAAATGAATATTTTAAGGAAGATTTCTTCGAAACCAAAAGCGTGGTCCACCTTCCGCTAAAATACAAACCATAAAAAAGCAGCGAATTCGCTGCTTTTTTTCTTTATCCTAAGAACGGATATCGGTAATCGGTAGGTGAAACAAAAGTTTCCTTCACCATTCTTGGTGATATCCATCTGTATAAATTCAGCTTACTTCCTGCCTTATCATTGGTACCACTAGCGCGTGCCCCACCGAAAGGCTGTTGGCCTACAACAGCACCGGTTGGTTTATCATTTATGTAGAAATTACCGGCGGCATTCACCAGAATTTTCATGGCTTTTTCAAGCGCATATCGATCCTCGCTAAATACAGCACCTGTAAGTGCATACTCGCTGGTTCCATCTACAAGGTGAAGGGTATCTTCCCAGGTCTCATCTTCAAATACGTAAACGGTTACCACGGGACCGAATAGCTCGGTACACATCGTAGAGTATTTCGGGTCTGTAGTTTCAATGACGGTTGGGCGAATAAAATATCCTTCCGACTTGTCGTAAGTACCACCAACAATGATTTCCGCATTGGAGGCAGCCTTTGCCTCATCAATATAACGTGCGAGCTTGTCGAAAGCCCCTTCATGTATAACCGCCGAAATGAAATTCTCCATGTTTTCAGGAGACCCCATCTTAAAAGAATTTAGGTCTTCAATAACAAACTTCTTAACGTCTTTCCAGATACTTTTCGAAATATAACATCGACTGGCCGCACTACACTTCTGTCCCTGGAATTCAAATGCACCACGTGAAATAGCTGTTGCTACTTGTTTTGGATTGGACGATTTGTGTGCAACGATAAAATCTTTACCGCCCGTTTCTCCTACGATTCGCGGATAGGTTTTATAGTTGTGAATATTGTCTCCGATCTTTTTCCAGATCCCTCTGAATACATCGGTGGATCCGGTAAAATGTACCCCACTGAAATCAGGACTTGCCAATAAAACATCTGTGATCATCGCTGCGTTACCCATCACCATATTGATAACACCATCCGGCACACCTGCTTCACGGAAAATATCGAGTAATATTTTTGCGGAATACATCTGACTGTGACTAGGCTTCCATATCACAACATTACCCATCAGTGCAGCACTGGCCGGAAGATTGCCTGCGATCGCTGTAAAATTAAAGGGAGTAATTGCGTAGATAAAGCCTTCCAATGGACGATATTCTAATCGATTCCATGCTTCCGATGTGGATTCGGGCTGCTCGGCGTAAATCTCGGTCATGAATTGTACATTAAACCGAAGGAAATCTATGATCTCACATGCCGAATCGATTTCCGCCTGGTGAACCGTTTTAGATTGTCCAAGCATTGTAGCAGCGTTCAATTTTGCACGATATGGTCCCGCAATTAATTCGGCGGCGCGAAGGAAAATACCCGCACGATTTTCCCAGGGTAAAGCGGCCCATTTCTTCCGGGCTTCAAGAGCTGTATCAATAGCTTCCTGGATATGTTGCTTTGTTGCCTTGTGATAGATGCCAAGTGAATGTTTATGTTCATGGGGAGGAGATATGGTTACCGTATCTCCCGTTGTGACGTCCTGGCCATTTATATAAAGAGGTACTTCTATGGTACTATTATACATAGCCTTATAGGTTTTCAGAACTTCCTCACGTTCGGGAGTACCCGGAGCATAACTTAAAATTGGTTCGTTAACAGCGATAGGTACATCGTAAAATCCTTTTCCCATGATTATAGTTTTTGAGATGTTTATAAATGGTTAAAATCGGTGTTTTTTATGCTAGTCCGATCAAGGTGCAAAGGTACAAAATAATACAAAGGAAATATGTAACATAAGTTCACGAATCGGTCAATTTATCGAAGTATTTCAGCGAAAGCATAATCAATTTTGTAATTTCACTTACCGTATAAGAACCGAAGAATATGTGTACACTTACCTTCATGCCTCAGTCCGAAGGAGGATTTATCATTACGTCCAACCGGGATGAAGCTCCGGATCGCGAAACTTTAATGCCTGAAGTATACTCCCACGAGGGAGCTCGCTTGTTATTTCCGAAGGACACCCTTGCCGGAGGTACCTGGATTGGCGTGAGTGACCGTAAGCGATTTGTTAGTTTGATGAACGGGGGTTTCACAGCGCATACTCGGAAAGCCGAATACAGGATGAGCAGGGGTATAATAGTTACAGATCTACTTAGTACTGGAGATCTGTTAAACACCATAGATAATTATGATTTCCAGGGGATTGAGCCGTTTACAATTGTCGCAGCTGAATGGTCCACTCATGTGCGCCTATACGAATTAATATGGGATGGATTGAATCACCATCTTTCAGAAAAACCATTGGCTCCTGCCATTTGGTCGTCGTCCTTATTATATTCCGAAAAGATGAAACGAAAACGTGAAACCTGGTTCTCTGAATACCTATTCGAACATCTTAGTCCTTCTAAGGAGGACATCCTTCAATTTCATAAAAATGCTGGTGAAGGAAATCCGGAATTAGATCTTATTATGGATCGTACTTTTGTGAAGACCAAAAGCATCACCCAGGTGATTGTTGATGATTCAGTTGAAATGTATTATGAGGATCTGCAGAAGGAAGATGCCAGGAGAATTTGTTTGTGATTAGGTTCTAATTCATTGCGAAGTCTGCGTACAACTTAAACGAAGGAATTTCTACTTTAAAAGCTGTTTTATTGCTGAAATTGATCATAGTATATGCCCCGTTCATCGCGCCAACCGGAGCTAAAAGCATGCACCCACTGCTGTACGTATGTATTTCACCAGGCTCCAGAACAGGTTTCATGCCAATTACGCCCTGACCTGTTACCACTTGCGTATTGTTTAGAGCATCCTTTATATTCCAGTACCGGGATAATAGTTGAACAGTATCCTTGCTGTTGTTTTCTATGGCTACGGTATAAGAGAAGGCATAACTTGACTTATGTTCATCCCCTAAACACCCCTCATATTGAGTGGTTACCGAGATCTTTATTCCTTTTGTAATTTGTTGTTCCATTTTAATACATTGCCGCAGTAACTGCAAAGAACAGGAGTGCTGCAACAGAGGCTCCTATCCAGAAAATCCAGTTTAAAAATATAAATTTTATTATTGTTATGAGTCGGTTTTGCAGATAAAAATTACGAAGGGCCTTATAAAAGTAGAATGGCCCCACCAATGTGAGCACTATCGAGAACACTATATTATCCTCGCCTTTTGAAATAATTGAGTCAGGAATAAGACAGATTATTCCAGCTAAAAACACAAAGCTGAAGATATGGAAGATGAAGATCATGTGTTCCATATAGGTATATTTCTTTCTGGAATAGAGAATCAAGAAAAAGAACGCATAAATTGGAGTGAAGAAGAACAGGAAGAACGGGGTCTTCTCCAAAAGATATTCAAAAAATTCTCTTGGATTTTGTTCTATTTTTTCGATTGATTCGTTTTTTCCATACACCCATCTGTTAAAACTAGTATTATTGTGCTTCATACTGTCAAGGGCGACCACCGGGTTCTTAATTTCCGTTGTTTTATAAAAATCTCTGTAGAGTATGAATCGCTGAACTTTACTGTTTGACCAATTCATCGCCGATAAGGTATCTTCTGAAATTAGCTTATAAGTGGGCTTGTCATTGCCCCTTACGAAAGGCAGAAAATCGAATGCATTAACCAGTGAATCCATATTCACTTTTTCTACATCGATCTTCTCCTGGGCCAGTATAGAATCTAACTGACTTTGTTTTAGATCAATATTATTTTTTGAAAGTATGGAGTCGAGTTTCGCAATATTTTTATTTTCCGCAATGATTGTATCTACCTGGACCGAATCCATAGCGAAAGTTGGGAGATTTACATTGTTCGAACCCGGGCCAATAATAAATCCTGCATTACCGTTTTCCTGATTTTCCTGAATGAGTTGACTACTTCCGGTAATTGTACTAATTAGCCCCTGAAGTATAAAATAAATAATGGATACGCTAAGAAAGAACCTGAAAGGGTTTGCATATTTCAAGCGCTGGCCATTCACATAATTCCGGGTCATCACACCAGGGCGAAACAGCAGATCCTTTAAGGTAAATCTAAACTTGGAATCGTAGGTGATAAGACTCCCGAGGAACTCTCCGAAAAAATCTTTAAGCTTTAGGTTTTTGGTGGTATTCAATTGAGAGCAATACGAACAGTACCTGTCTGTTAATTCCAGAGGATGGCCACAATTTCTGCATTTGGTGGCGCGAAATTGCATCGCCTTCCTGCCCTTAGCCGGTGCAGGCTTATCGGAGGCTACAGGTTTATCCAAAGTTGTCTCATTTTCAGCAGCTGGGCGATTCTCGGAAGGTACAGGCTTTTCAGAGCTCATACTTCAAAGTTAATTAATCTGACCGGTTTTAAAACAGAAAATAGATCAGTTATTGGTAATGTTGGTGGAATTTGCCATCCCCATACCGATGATCCGGTCGAAACGACCTCCAAGATCTCGATAGTAAACCAGGATGGTATAGTCATTCTCTGTCTGCCAGAAATTTCCGCTTATAGCGCCTTCATCGATCGAACCATCTCGATCTACCAGGACGTATTTATAGTTATAAAAGCCTTGTTTGAATAAACGGGACATGCGATATGTATCACTGGCTTTATCGTATTGCATATAGGTGCTGCCATCGATTGTCCAGTTGTTGAAATTACCGTAGATGTGAATTTCTTTATCGCCTATATCTTCAAAATATTGCAAAGCGAAATGCATCACAACATATTCGGCTTCGATACTTGGATCTCCCGCATCAATATTCCGAACCACAAAATTCCCATTTATATCCGGATTATAGGTGTAAGGCCTGTCTTTTCTCGAAATATTTGTATACAGATAATTCTCGTATAGGTCTCTTAAATCTACTTTGCGAACACCATTAATAGCAGCGCGAACATCCTTATTATCGAAATTCAGAAATTCGTTACCTCCCCAAAATGAGGATTCCGAATCGTAGCGATACATAAGCTCGCTTCCAATGGTATACTGAGGTTTAAGATCGGTGATTGCTGTTTTGAGATTGCTATTCTGTAAAACCAACACCTTCACTGTTTGTTTCGGATTGATCAACAGGAGGGATGGAGAATTTATACTGAAGTTCACCGATTGCTTTTCACGAATATAGTTCAGGTCTCGCGATCGTCTTATCTCTGCAATTACACTCACAATATTTTCCATGACCATGAATTTTCGCGAAAAGACGAGCTCATTGTCATCGTTGTAGATGCTGATGAGATAATTTCCACTCTGAGTAATAGCACGTGTTTCCCGATTCGGGATATCGAGGTAATAATGCGAAAAAATCTGAAGGGTATTCAGTGAGTTTTCATAGGTTTCAATTCGAACATCATCGAAACCGTTAAGAAATTCCCCTTTGGAAAGGTCGCTCTCCGTCCAATCGAAATTGTGATGGGTGATGATATAGTAATAATCATCTTCGTTACCGTTAAGCGCATCGAAAGACATGCGCATTCGTTCTCCAAGTCGGAGGATAGGTAATTTACTAAACGCAGTTGTTCCTGCGAACTGGATGGTGCGTATATATTCAGGAGCAGGTTTTTCTTCTGCCTGTCCGAATAGCACAGGATTTACTAATAAAACGATAACGATGGTTAATATAAATCTCCCCATATAAAGTAGTTTAGAGGCTAAAGATAAACAAATTTTATGCCTTAATTTTAACCGAAAAAGTTTGCGGTTTGCCCATTAAATTTTTGCATCTATTTCTTGTGTGGTGGTATTTTTAATTCATAAATTTGCACACCCGAAAAAAGCATTCGGTAAGAAAAAGAAATTTAACACCACTGTCCTATGTCAAAAGACATTAAGATTAGAAAAGGTCTTAACATTCAATTAAAAGGCGAAGCCGAAAAAAACCTTTCCAATGCTCCCCGCTCTCGTACTTTCGCACTCAGACCCTCAGATTTTCACCTTATAACACCTAAAATGGTGGTAAAAGAAGGCGCAAAATTGCAGGCAGGAGACACCATTTTTTATTCAAAAGATAATGAGGCAATCAAGTTTGTTTCTCCGGTTAGCGGAACACTAACAGAAATTGAAAGAGGAGCCAAGCGGGTTATTAAAAAATTACAGATCGAAGGTGAGCAACAAGACTCATATAAGGATTTTGGTACGTTAGATCCGGGAAGTGCATCTCCGGATGCGATAAGAGAATTGTTGTTATCGGCGGGATGTTGGCCTTTTATAAAACAACGTCCATACGATATCATTGCTAAACCAGACTCCGAACCAAAAGCCATATTCATTTCCGGTTATTCCACGGCTCCGCTCGCTGCAAGCCTGGATTTTACCTTACAGAGGAAAGAGAGTGAATTACAGGCGGCATTGACGGCTTTAAATAAATTAACTTCCGGACAGGTGCATGTATCTGTTGGGAGTTCAGAATCACCTCTGTCGGGAATGCGTGATGTGACCCTTCACAACGTGAAAGGTCCGCATCCTGCGGGTAATGTGGGCACACAGATCGCCAGGATTGATCCTGTTAATAAAGGTGAGGTCGTTTGGACCGTAGCCGCCCAGGACCTTGTTATAATAGGTGAATTGCTGTTAACTGGAAAGTTCAATGCCGAGCGTGTTATTGCTTTGGCCGGTTCATCGGTGAAAGCACCAAAATATTACAAAACAAAAATTGGGTCTGAAGTATCCACTTTCGTTTATGACTCTGGTCTGGATGAAGAGAATATACGTGTTATCAGCGGAGATGTATTAACAGGAACCGCCATTTCACCTAAAGAACACTTAGGATTTTATAACAACACTGTGAGTGTTATTCCTGAGGGTGATGATTACGAATTCTTTGGATGGACAAAACCTGTTTTCAACAAAATATCTCCCTCCCGGGCATTGACTTTCTCCTGGATGCTTCCGAAGAAAAAATATGAACTCAACACAAATACAAACGGAGAGCATCGGGCATTCGTAGTAACAGGCAATTACGAAGAAGTGTTTCCCCTGGATATCTATCCATTACAAATCCTGAAAGCTTGTATGGTAGAGGATCTGGATCAGATGGAGGCATTGGGAATGTATGAAGTTTCTCCTGAGGACTTTTCCCTTACCGAGTTCGTTTGTGTTTCAAAACAACCTCACCAGCAAATTATTAGAAAAGGCCTCGATTTAATGTATAAAGAAATAGGATAATGCTATGGGATTGAAACAAAATTTACATAGACTAAAAGAAAAATACAAGGGCAAAAAAATGGCACCGGCATTTAATGCGCTACATACGTTTTTGTACCTGCCGAACGATACAACTCATGGTGGAACGCATGTAAAAGGTGCGGATGACTTAAAACGTACCATGAATACTGTTATCCTGGCGTTAGTGCCATGTTTGCTCTTCGGTATATTCAATGCAGGGTATCAGCATTACGCTGCCCTTGATGAAGCGTTGAGGGCCGCACCTTGGGAGAACTTCTTTACCTGGGATAATTTCATTATGGGACTTTGGACCGTTCTTCCGCTGGTAATTGTTTCCTATGGAGTTGGTCTGGCAATCGAATTCTTATTTGCAGTTATTAAAGGACATGAGGTAGAAGAGGGATATCTGGTAACGGGGATGCTCGTTCCACTTATTGTACCGGTGGACATTCCACTATGGATGCTTGCCGTAGCTGTGGCGTTTGGAGTCGTGATCGGAAAAGAAGTATTTGGGGGCACCGGAATGAATATTCTGAATCCTGCTCTTACTATAAGGGCATTCCTTTTCTTCGCATATCCCACCTGGATGACAGGAGACAAAGTTTGGATACATGGTGCCATGGCTCGCGATAAAGCGATTATGGCAGGAGAAAATATAGATGCAATATCGGGTGAAACCGTCCTGGGATACTATGCCAAATCAGGACAGGAATTGACGGTACAGGCAGCCAACGGTGCTGAAATCGCAACAACCTATGGTGAAAGAGCAGATGCATTGTATTCGCTACAAGATATGTTCTGGGGCTTTATTCCCGGTTCCGTGGGAGAAACCTCCAAAGCTTTGATCATATTCGGAGCATTGTTCCTTATATTCACAAAAATTGGTAGTTGGAGAATCATTTTCAGTACACTGATTGGAGCTGTAGCTATGGGTTTGATATTCAATGGCGTAGCTGAATTGGGATGGATTACCGAAAGCAGTAAATTCTACGGTCTCATGACGGTTCCTTACTGGCAACACCTTATCATAGGAAGTATTTTATTTGGGGCGGTTTATATGGCAACTGATCCTGTAACAGCCTCTCAGACCAATAAAGGAAAATGGATATATGGATTCTTAATTGGATTCATATCAATTATGATACGTGTATTCAATCCTGCTTATCCGGAAGGTGTTTTCCTCGCCATCCTGTTAATGAACGTGTTTGCACCAACCATCGATCACTATGTCCTTCAGGGCAATATAAAACGAAGAGTGAAACGTCTAAAAGTAAAAACCGCTTAATTATGGCACTCGACACAGAAAAGAATAGCTACACGATCTTGTTCTCAGTTATCATGGTGGTAGTTGTTGGATCTATATTGGCTGGATTTGCCAATGGTCTTAAACCTACTATCAAGGCGAATGAGCGATATGAAAAGCAGCAGAATATCCTATATGCTATGGGGATCAACGAAAATGAAGGGCAGAACGATGTGGCATTCATTCCTACAGATAGAGTGGAAGCGGAATTCGCTAAGTACATCAAGAAGCAATATGTGATCCAGGGCAACGAAGTAACCGAAGACGATCAGGCCTACCTTATTGATATAAAGAAAGAATCGGCAAAAGCCAAAGACGGAAAATACCAAAGAAGACTTCCCTTATTTATGGGTGAAAAGGATGGAAAGGAAGTATATGTTATGCCAGTACGCGGAAAAGGACTTTGGGATGCGATCTGGGGCTTTGTAGCTGTGGATCGATCTATGAAAATACAGGGTGTTTATTTTGACCATAAAGGAGAGACTCCGGGACTTGGAGCTGAGATCAAACAACGATTTTTTATGGACGATTTCAGTGGAGAAAGTTTTCTGGATGATGGATCATACTCCGGAATCAAGGTTGCCAAAGGAAACAATGATCCTAAGAATGAAGATAAGACCGATCAGGAAGTAGATGCCCTTGCTGGCGCAACTATTACCGGAGATGGTTTAAGCGCTATGCTTCAGAAGGATGTGAAAATGTATGTTTCTTATTTCAAAAAATTAAACTAGGTGTATGGGACTTTTATCTAAAAAAGACAGTAAGTTAATTCTGGACCCATTGGCAGATAATAACCCTATCACCATTCAGGTATTGGGAATATGTTCGGCCTTGGCGATTACAGCACAGTTGAAGCCTTCAATCGTAATGGCTATCTCTGTGATCTTTGTTTTGGGCGTGGGTAACGTGGTTATCTCATTACTCAGAAATGTCATACCATCCAAAATCAGAATTATCGTGCAATTGATTGTTGTGGCTACACTGGTGATTATGGTAGACCAGGTGCTGAAAGCATTTGCATACGAATTGAGTAAGGAATTGTCGGTATTTATTGGTTTAATCATTACCAACTGTATAATCATGGGACGTTTCGAGGCTTTTGCACTGGGGAACGGACCGTGGAAATCATTCCTTGATGGAATAGGAAACGCCTTAGGTTATGGTGTGATCCTTATAATTGTTGGGTTCTTCCGTGAATTATTTGGCTCGGGTACTTTATTTGGTTTTAAGGTTCTTGGTGATTCAGTTGAAAAAACCGGACTTTACGCAATCGGATATGAGAACAACGGATTTATGGTGTTACCCCCAATGGCTTTGATCGTCGTAGGGATCATCATCTGGGTTCAGCGTAGTAAGAATAAAGCATTAATCGAAGAAAATTAGTAGCAAGTACTGAAATCATTTCACTATGGAACACGTAGAATTATTTTTTAAGTCGGTCTTTGTAGACAACATGGTATTTGCCTACTTCCTTGGAATGTGCTCTTACCTGGCTGTTTCCAAAAAAGTAAGTACAGCAGTAGGACTGGGTGCAGCGGTAATTTTTGTATTAACCGTGACGGTGCCTCTTAACTGGTTATTAGATCAATATATACTGCAAGAAGGAGCCTTGTCATGGCTGGGTGCTGAATATGCCGAATACGATCTTAGTTTCCTATCCTTTATTTTATTTATTGCCACTATTGCAACCATGGTACAATTGGTAGAGATTGTTGTAGAAAGGTTTTCACCTGCCCTGTATAATTCATTGGGTATTTTCTTACCACTTATCGCGGTTAACTGTGCAATTCTGGGAGGATCGCTGTTCATGCAATCCAGAGAGATAGAAAGCTTCACATTAGCCCTGAATTATGGATTTAGTAGTGGGATAGGATGGTTCCTTGCCATATTAGCTATTGCCGCCATCAGGGAGAAAATTCGTTATTCAAATGTACCGGCACCGCTACGTGGTTTGGGGATTACTTTTATTATCACGGGATTGATGGCTATTGGATTTATGAGTTTTGGAGGAATGTTGACAGGAGGTGATGATGCGCCTGAAACCGTAGAATCCGGATCGGCACAAATTGAGAATACCTCGGAAGAAACGACTAAAAATTTAGCACAGAACGAAACATCGGAAGTTTCAGAAATAACAGCACAATAATATGTTTTTAGCAAGCACATTGGGAGTCATTATAGCAACGGTGGTTGCGTTTTTGGTACTCACACTATTACTGGTAGCCTTATTGCTATTCACGAAACAAAAACTCGCGCCTTCAGGACCGGTGAAGATTACGATAAATGATGAGAAAGTAATTGAGGTGCCTTCAGGGGGTACCTTGTTGTCTACTCTCGGAAATCAGAAGGTTTTCTTACCCTCTGCCTGTGGTGGTGGTGGAACTTGCATTCAATGTGAGTGTCATGTTTATGAAGGGGGCGGAGAAGCGTTACCTACGGAAACACCACATTTTACAAGAAAAGAGTTAAAATCCGGTGCCAGATTGGCGTGTCAGGTGAAGGTGAAACAGGATATGAATATTCATATTCCTGAAGAGGTCTTCGGAATAAAGAAATGGGACGCTACGGTCGTTCGTAATTACAACGTGGCTTCATTTATAAAGGAATTCGTAGTTGAGATCCCTCAAGATATGAACTACAAGGCTGGTGGATATATCCAGATAGAAATTCCGCCTTGTGAGGTTAAATATGCGGATATTGATATTACCGCCCACCCTGAAGAACATGAAACCCCGGACAAATTCCAGGCGGAGTGGGATAAATTCGGACTTTGGCCATTGGTGATGAAAAATACGGAAACAGTTGAAAGAGCTTACTCTATGGCCTCTTATCCAGCTGAGGGCCGTGAGATCATGCTAAATGTTCGTATTGCTACGCCACCATGGGATAGAGCCAAAAACCAGTGGATGCAGGTAAATCCCGGTATTGCTTCATCATACATCTTTAATTGTAAAGAAGGAGACAAAGTAACTATTTCAGGGCCTTACGGTGAATTCTTCATCAATCCTTCCGAATCTGAAATGTTGTATGTAGGTGGTGGAGCAGGAATGGCTCCTATGCGTTCACACCTTTATCATCTGTTCAAAACACTTAAAACCGGGCGTACCGTTACTTATTGGTATGGGGGACGTTCTAAACGCGAACTTTTCTATATCGATCATTTCAGGGAACTGGAACGTGAATTCCCAAACTTTAAATACTATTTGGCGCTCTCAGAACCACTTCCGGAGGATAACTGGAAGGTGAAAAAAGATATCAACGATGAAGAAGGTGACGGTTTTGTTGGGTTTATTCATCAGGTAGTGATTGATAATTATCTGAATCTCCATGAAACCCCGGAAGACATAGAACTTTACTTCTGTGGACCGCCATTGATGAACCAGGCCGTTCAGAAAATGGGCGAAGACTTCGGAATTCCGGACGAAAGCATCCGATTTGACGATTTCGGTGGATAATCATTAATACCGTAAAAACAACGCCTTACCTACCGTAAGGCGTTTTTTTTGATCTTATTCTAATTAAAACATGTATTTCATCGATAAAAGGTTGCATTTTTACGATAAAATGCTATTTTTGAAGATATTTACGACGTAAAATGCCCCTTAATACCCCAATCATTATGAAAAGATTATTGCTACTTGTGTTGCTAATGTCATTTGTTGCAGTACCGGCACAGACGCTCAGACGATCAGATAGCGCGAATCAGAAAAGAACAGATTCGACGAAGTACTCTCAGCAAATTAAAGCTATTGTAGATAGTTATGATCAAAATGCTTTAGCTGACTTATTTGTATTTAATGATGAGATAGAGCGTGCCGAAAAGCAGGACGCACTTGCATATGCATTAGTTAAGAATATTCCTGTAAAACGATATAATCCGGATGGTACTTTCGACGAGCTTCAAAAGATTGCTATCGATGGAACCCCAATTTATTACACCCTTCATAATGTAAACGCTGCGATTTCTACAAGGGCCAATTTCCTGAATACTGGAGGTGGACTTGGATTAACCGTAGATGGTAATGGATTGACCGCCCACGTTTGGGATGGCGGACCCACACGACCAACGCACCAGGAGTTTGATGGCGCGGGTGGAAACAATCGGGTAACTATTAATGATGGTGCTACAACCCTCAATGGAAATAGTTTTCATGCTCAGCATGTAACCGGAACTATTGTCGCCTCAGGTTTTAACCCAAGTGCCAAAGGCATGGCGTGGCAGGCCGATGCGCTTACCCATGACTGGAATAGTGACCTTTCTGAAGCTACTACTGAAGCTGGTTCGGGAATGCTCCTTTCTAACCATTCCTATGGTTATAACGCTTCAGCGATACCTGATTCGTGGTTTGGTCAGTATGGATCAGATTCGAGAGACTGGGATAACTTAATGTATAACGCACCTTATTACTTGCAGATCAAGTCTGCCGGAAATGATGGAAATGATAACTCGTCAAACGGTAGTCCACTGGATGGACAGACCGCTTACGATAAATTAAATGGGGATGCTTGTGCTAAGAATAACCTGGTGATCGCTAATGGTCAGGATGCGAGTATTAATGCTACGACTGGTGCGCTGATCTCTGTGGTCCGAAATTCGAGTAGTAGTGAAGGCCCTACGGACGACTATCGTATCAAACCGGATATTATGGGTAATGGAACCTCCTTGACTTCCTCGTACGATAATAGCAATTCCGCATATGGAACCATCTCCGGGACTTCTATGGCTGCACCAAATGTTACCGGTACTTTATTACTACTTCAAGAACATTATAATGATATAAATAGTTCCTTTATGAAGGCAGCCACACTAAAAGGGCTTGCACTTCATACGGCAGATGATGAGGCACCTGCTGGACCCGACGCACAAACAGGATGGGGACTTTTAAATGCTAAGGTTGCCGCTGAAACGATATCGGCAGCAGGAACATCAGCTGTAGTTTCAGAGTTAAACTTATCAAATGGTGCCACCTATCAGGTAACAATTCAATCTGACGGCGTGAATCCTCTTATGGCGTCTATCTCGTGGACCGATCCAGCAGGAACTGTAAACAATGGTACAAACAGTAATACGCCGGCTCTGGTGAACGATCTTGATTTGCGTTTGAATAACGGAACTGCATTCACACCATGGAGACTTACAGGAGTCACCACGAATGGCAACGGTGATAACAATGTTGATCCATTTGAAAGAATTGATATATCAGGTGCGTCAGGGCAATATACCCTTACCGTTACTCACAAAGGTTCTTTATCCAGCGGTTCGCAGGATTTCTCTTTAATTGTCACGGGTGGTACTATAGCAGCTGCAACCCCCGAGATATCCTACGGGACTACAACGACGTCTTCAACAGAAGGTACAGATTGTAGCTTCACAGATGTAACAGTCCCGCTAAATATTGCTATGGCACCATCACAAAACGCAGATGTAACTTTTGCCGTAAACGGAGGAACAGCAACTATTGGTGTTGATTATGAAATATTTACCCCATCAGTTACCTTCCTTCAGGGACAAACGGCATCTCAGAACTTAACGGTTCGTTTTTACAATGATGGCGTGGTTGAAAGTCCTGAAACAGCGATTATAGATTTTACTGTTAATGCCAATGGTGGAGATGCCACCGCTAATCCAGCTGCAGATTCATTGACAATAACTCTAAATGACGATGATTTCGCACCAGCAGCAACCTTTGACACGGTATTGCACTCCAATGATTTCGAAGGCGCGTCTGGTTATACGAGTATAGATGGAGATGGAGATGGAAACGACTGGTTGGAATATATTACAGGTGTTACCTATACAGGTATCACGGGAGATTTTCCGGGTTCAGAAACAAACCTGACAATTTTAGGAGGGTCCGGGACCGCAAATGCCAACAATTACTATATAAGTCCTGCTATTTCCATTCCGGCGGATGCGACTAATACAGAATTCGTTTTCGGAATTGGAGCATATAATTCAATAGAACACTATGCCGTTTATTGGGCGACGAACATATCCAGTGCCGCTGCCATTAATGGTGGTATTCAATTGGAAGATCGAAACGCTTTAAATGGTGGAGGTGAATTCAGGACTATTAACAGAACTGATATTAACGGGCAAACCGGTCATTTTGTAGTACGACATTATAATTCATCGTCGAATAATGGAATTTTATTATTCGATAATATCACTATTACTGTAACGCAACCTTCATCTGTTCAAACTGCTGTCAATACTGGAACGAGCGATCAAACGGATGTTCCGGGTGCGGGTACGATGTATACTGACGACAGTTCTTCGGGAGATGTAATGCTTTCAATAAACAATACGGGCGGTGATGATTGTGGATGTGTAACAACACACGTATCCCGAGCAGGAACAAGTGCTCAAGCGTATAATGGTAGTTCTTCACCTGAATTGGTGATGGACAAAACATTTACCATTAGTCCGTCGAACGTTGTTTCACCTGCATCTGTATCTGTTACCTTTTATTTTACCGAAGCGGAAATTGCTGGATGGGAATCAGCTGCACCGGGAGCAAGGGTGAATCTGGTCGCAGCGAGAGATGACAGTAGTTCTGTGGAAACTTCAGCATTATCAATTGGATCATTTGGTGGTCACGTTACTTTAACAGGAACCTTTACCGGCCTGGACGGTACGTATTATTTCGGTCCACTGGGAGCTTTTGTCGCCTGTACAGGAGTGACGAAGACCTGGAATGGATCCAACTGGTCTCCTACAGGAGCTCCGGGAACAACCGATATGGTTGTGATCGATGGTAATTATAATACTAGTTCACATGGCGATCTAAACGCGTGTACCTTAACGATAAATAGTGGTAATACTTTAACTGTTAGTGCTGCTGGATATTTGAATGTAGACGGAGATATAAATGTAATGAGTACGGCAACGTTAGATGTAGAACATTCGGGCAGTGTAGTACAGGTAGACCCTGATGGCGTAGTGACGAACTCGGGTACGATCAATGTCGATGTAACGACCCCTCCGTTAAAGCAACGTGATTTTATGGTGATGGGTAGCCCAATGACTGGCGAGACCCGTGATGGAGTATACAGTGGAGCTTATAATGTACAGGTATATACATCGGCTAATTTTCTACCACATCCGGGTGTGACCCCCGGCGGCACTAATTTTGCTGACGACAACCAGGATGCCTGGAACCCTGCTTCTGCATCCCAGGCCATAAACCCGGGAGAAGGTAACTTGGTATATCCTCAGGCTTCTTATTATGATCCGGCCTATAACGGTCCTCCACCGGTTTCAACCATAGTATTCCCGTTAACTTATACCCAGGGGACACTGAACAACGGAAATATTTCCAGATCGGTTATTTACAACGGGGGAACCAATCCCGATGGAACGCCTAACATTTTGGCCAATCCGTATGCTTCTTCTATAGATGCAAGCGTGTTGATAGCTAATAACTCACTGATTAATGAGGTGTACTTCTGGGAACATTTAACACCGCCAAGTTCGGCGATCCCTGGTGCGAGTACCGAAAACTTCTCTATGGACGATATCTCTATGTACAATGGTACTATGGGTGTGCCAGCGGCGAATGATCCGGGAACCAGCACACAACCTAACGGGGTGATCTCTACCGGACAGGGCTTTGGTATAAAATCCTTTGGTACGGGAACGGTGACCTTTACCAATAGTATGCGATTGACCACAGGGAATACAACGCTTCGAACCACCGAGGGATTAGAAAATCTAATGCTGAAAGTGGCAAGTGATGTTTATGAACTTCGAAGTTATACCGGTATTGGATTCCGTTCCGCGGGAACCCCCCAATTGGACGATAATATGGACTCCAATCGCCTGGCGACTATGATCTCCTTGTATTCACATCTGGAAGATGGTAGTGAACAACTGGGTATCCAGACGCGTGAGCGTTTTGAGAGCGGTATTAAGATCCCGATGGGATTTGCTTCCCAGGTTGAGGAGGACGCTCTATTTGTGATCTCCATTGCGGGCTTAGAAGGTGATGCGCTATCCAATGCATCTATCTATCTGATAGACCACCTGGAAAACTCAATTACCGATCTTACACAGACGAGCTATGAATTCAAGAGTAACAAAGGAACCTTCAACGGAAGATTTACACTACAGTTTGAAAGCGAGATTCTAAGTAATAACGACCTTGCGCTTGAAACTATAAGCCTCTATCCAAACCCAACTAGCGGACAGTTGAATATACTGTCTCCGGGAGCCGGAATAGAATCTATAACAATTCATGATGTAAGAGGACGAAAGGTAGCAGAGGTTTCACTCAATAGTGTAAGAAGCTATCAAGTAGATATGTCTGGCATGGAGTCATCATTATACTTTGTAACGATCAGTACCGAAAGTGGTTCTGTCACCAAGCGAATCATAAAGAAATAACTCAGTGTACAATACAATGAAAAACCGCCTCATATTGTGGCGGTTTTCCTTTTTTTTTGCTTAATTATTAAAAAAACGTGTATTTCATCGATTAAAAATTGCTTTTTTTCGATAATACTCTATTTTTGATAATTATCAAGACAAAACCCCAAATACATTGTCATCTATGAAAAATGAAAAATTGTTAATATTCGATTATGTATCCAAATTGAAATTTGGGATAATGATCTGTGTGGTATTGTTTAGCACTCCGATTTTTGCTCAAATAAAGGCGGATAAACCAGTGCCTGCCAGAGATACTGATAAGGCTGTTCAGACTGAATCTATTTCGCTTGAAGAACTTATCAAAACCAAAAGCCCGAACTATGTTATTACTTCACAGCATGTGAGTAGTACTAGTGGTATCCATCATATATATTTACGGCAAGCCATTAATGGCCTGGAAATAGCAGGTACAGAATCTAGTATTCATTTAGGTTCAGATGGAAAGAAGATCTCCACGAACAATAGGTTTATACCTGATATCAATGCTACTCTGGTTAATTCTACCGCTAATTTGTCTGCAGAAGAAGCCTTGACTTCTATTTCTCAGCAAATGGGATATAATATTTCAGATCTCCAAACTCTGGAAAGAAAAAGTGGTATAAATCAAAAGACATTATTCAACAAAGCTGGAATTTCCGGTACGCAGATACCTGCGAAATTAATGTACTATTATCGTGAAGGCATAGGTACTACAATCGTATGGGAGTTGTCCGTTCAGGAGATCACATCATCGGATTGGTGGAATTTCAGAGTCGATGCATCTAGCGGAGTCATTATAGACAAAGACAATTGGACCGTTAGCTGCTTAACCGGGTTGTGTTCACATTATCATAATGATAGCTCAGATTTCTGTGAGGATGACAACCATATAGAAGACTTAATTATCCATACTGTATTGGATGAAGAAGAATCGGCCATGGTAGGAAGCTATCGTGTTTATCCATTGCCGATAGAATCACCAAATCACGGAGGACGTACTTTGGAAGTCAATCCGGATAATGGAACCGCATCACCCTTCGGATGGCACGATACTAATGGAGCAGCTGGTAACGAGTATACTTATACTCGCGGAAATAATGTTCAGGCCTACGACGACGATAATGCGAATAATGCTCCGGATGGAAAATATGCATTTAGCCCAGGAGGGAATATGGTGTTCGACTTTACAATAAATACCAATTACTCCAATGGGAACCAATCCGAAGATGCTGCAGTTACGAACTTGTTTTACTGGTCTAATATAATACACGATGTGCTGTATCAGTATGGCTTTGATGAAGCTTCAGGGAATTTCCAGGAGAATAATTATGGAAATGGAGGTGCCGGAAGTGATAGTGTAAATGCTGAGGCTCAGGACGGTTCAGGAACATGTAACGCTAATTTTGGTACTCCCGCAGATGGAGGAAATCCTAGAATGCAAATGTATGTGTGTGGATCAAGAGATGGTGATCTTGATAATGGTGTGATCATTCACGAATATGGCCATGGAATATCAAACCGATTAACCGGTGGACCTGGTGCAGCAGGTTGTCTAGGAAATACAGAACAAATGGGCGAAGGCTGGAGTGATTATTATGGTTTGGTTATGACGATAGAGCCTGGTGATACGGGTACCGATCCTCGTGGTATGGGAACATGGTTGGTTGGAGAAACGGCCTCTGGCCCTGGAATTCGAACCCAACGATATGACACAGATGACAACACTTATACATACGATTCCATCAAAACCGAAGTAGCTCCGCATGGCGTAGGTTCAGTCTGGGCTATGATGCTCTGGGAAATGACATGGGATTTGATTGCTGTGCATGGATATGATAGTGATATTTATAATGGAACTGGTGGAAATAATATTTCACTTAACTTAGTTACAGAAGGGATGAAATTACAGCCATGCAGTCCTGGTTTTGTGGACGGAAGAGATGCCATATTGTTGGCAGACCAAAATATATATGGTGGTGCAAATCAATGTACCATCTGGGATGCTTTTGCCAGAAGAGGATTAGGCTATAGTGCAATACAAGGAAGCACAAATAGTAAAACTGATGGTACTCAGGCATTTGATTTACCCCCTGGAACAGCTGCATTTTCAAACAGTATTTCAAAATTATGTATTACTGAAGGAATTCAAAATGGTCTTGGAGGAGGAACACCTTCCGGTGGCGTCTATTCCGGATTAGGAGTAACCGATGATGGCAATGGTAATACGTATACTTTCGATCCAAATGTAGCCGGGCTAGGAACAGCAACTGTTACCTATACGGTGAACGATTCATGTTCCGGTGGATCGGTTAATTTGGATGATACTATAGAAGTATCCGATGGCATACCTGTAATCTTATGTCAGGACATCACTATATCCTTAGATGCTTCAGGAAATGCTGTTTTAGATCCTTTTGCAAATCAGGCTACTTTGGTAGGTGGAGATAATCAATCTAACAACCCCGGTTATTCCGCACTGATGGTCACCTTGACTGCGGATGCAACATTAACTTTCGATTGGGACTATTCCACTACAGATTTACCTCAATATGATTCCTTCGGATATATTTTGGGAACAACTTATTTTGCCCTCAGTGCAACAACTGGAAATCCACAAAGTGGTTCATTTTCAATTGATGTAGCTGCTGGTCAGGATTTTGGATTTTGTACGTACACATCAGATAATACTTTTGGCGCAGCCACAGGTGTCGTCACTAATTTTTCACCTGGATTTATTGGTCAATTTGCTGCTGCGAATTGGTCTGAAGTTCAACAAGAATCTGATGGAGTCGCTACAATAGACCTGGTTAATATGCTTGGTTTGGTAGATAGCTGCGGGACTATAACGTCCAATTTGAGTCAATCTACTTTTAGCTGTCTTGATATAGGAGAGAATATTATTGATGTCTCAATTACTGATAACACAAGTAGCCTTACATCAACGTGTACTACAACGGTTACTGTTTTAGCCGGCGCTGCATCCACTTCCACGTTTAGTGGTGGTTCATGGAGTGCAGGCACACCAACCTCAACGACCATAGCGGTTATTGATGATGCGTTTGATTCGGCAACTGATGGTGATATAGCGGCTTGTTCCTGTACTATTAATGATAACAGAACAGTGAATATTAGCGCAGGAAACTTCATGAATATTGAAGGAAATATAAATGTAGATGGAACACTGATCGTTGAACATCAGGGAAGTGTGGTGCAAACAGACCCAAATGCAGCCGTGAATAAGAACGCTTCTACCGGAGCTATTATCAATGTCGATGTAACGACCCCTCCGTTAAAGCAACGTGATTTTATGGTGATGGGTAGCCCAATGACTGGCGAGACCCGTGATGGAGTATACAGTGGAGCTTATAATGTACAGGTATATACATCGGCTAATTTTCTACCGCATCCGGGTGTGACCCCCGGCGGCACTAATTTTGCTGACGACAACCAGGATGCCTGGAACCCTGCTTCTGCATCCCAGGCCATAAACCCGGGAGAAGGTAACTTGGTATATCCTCAGGCTTCTTATTATGATCCGGCCTATAACGGTCCTCCACCGGTTTCAACCATAGTATTCCCGTTAACTTATACCCAGGGGACACTGAACAACGGAAATATTTCCAGATCGGTTATTTACAACGGGGGAACCAATCCCGATGGAACGCCTAACATTTTGGCCAATCCGTATGCTTCTTCTATAGATGCAAGCGTGTTGATAGCTAATAACTCACTGATTAATGAGGTGTACTTCTGGGAACATTTAACACCGCCAAGTTCGGCGATCCCTGGTGCGAGTACCGAAAACTTCTCTATGGACGATATCTCTATGTACAATGGTACTATGGGTGTGCCAGCGGCGAATGATCCGGGAACCAGCACACAACCTAACGGGGTGATCTCTACCGGACAGGGCTTTGGTATAAAATCCTTTGGTACGGGAACGGTGACCTTTACCAATAGTATGCGATTGACCACAGGGAATACAACGCTTCGAACCACCGAGGGATTAGAAAATCTAATGCTGAAAGTGGCAAGTGATGTTTATGAACTTCGAAGTTATACCGGTATTGGATTCCGTTCCGCGGGAACCCCCCAATTGGACGATAATATGGACTCCAATCGCCTGGCGACTATGATCTCCTTGTATTCACATCTGGAAGATGGTAGTGAACAACTGGGTATCCAGACGCGTGAGCGTTTTGAGAGCGGTATTAAGATCCCGATGGGATTTGCTTCCCAGGTTGAGGAGGACGCTCTATTTGTGATCTCCATTGCGGGCTTAGAAGGTGATGCGCTATCCAATGCATCTATCTATCTGATAGACCACCTGGAAAACTCAATTACCGATCTTACACAGACGAGCTATGAATTCAAGAGTAACAAAGGAACCTTCAACGGAAGATTTACACTACAGTTTGAAAGCGAGATTCTAAGTAATAACGACCTTGCGCTTGAAACTATAAGCCTCTATCCAAACCCAACTAGCGGACAGTTGAATATACTGTCTCCGGGAGCCGGAATAGAATCTATAACAATTCATGATGTAAGAGGACGAAAGGTAGCAGAGGTTTCACTCAATAGTGTAAGAAGCTATCAAGTAGATATGTCTGCCATGGAGTCATCATTATACTTTGTAACGATCAGTACCGAAAGAGGTTCTGTTACCAAGCGAATTGTGAAAAAGTAATTTATCTATAGATAAATATCAAATGTCATGACCGCCTCAGACCGAGGCGGTCTTTTTTAATAAAATGTATCGTTTTATTCCTGATGTTTGGTCCTGGCTTTTTCATTTTTTGAACAAATACTTCTCGATGGTCTATATAGCAGAACTTACTATGGATGAATCCGGTAAAAAATTGTTTATTTTTGTGCTGCGAAATATGTCGGCGCAAAGTGCTCATTTACTTTGAAATCCAAACTATAATAATCTGTATCCCTGGTATGATATTAAAATGGGACAGTACCTGGAAATTCCGTCGTAGTACTTCAATGAAGTTACATTTGTTCAATTTAAATAATGTCAGTACCACTTACTACACAGGAATTACATAATCTGGCCATGAATATCGTTGGAAAAGATCTGGAGGAGCAGGGCTTTGAATTCTTAGGAGTGAACAGCAAACTCAAAAAGGATCCTCAATTCGTTGCACTCAAGAATAAAGATCTCCACTTTGTAGTGGTACGTGCCATTTCTTATCCTCAGGATGCTCATGTTTATGATCCTGTTTTTATGCAATCCATCAAAGCACATGCCGACAAATTTGAAGGAAAGACTTTCTATGCCGGAGTTGGTTTAGGTCATGGATCGGATTATGCTAAACCGGTTATAAAAGACGAAGACTATACAATGGTGTACAAAGGAATCCAGGAAATATTATGAGAATTATACTACTTGTGGCTTTATTAGCGATAGCCGGGGCTTGTTCAGAGAACAAACCTAAGGCGAATATATTTACAGGAGAAGCCTTCGGTACAACTTACAATATTCAATATTTCACGATAGCTGAATTCAACGCAAAATCAGGGATCGACTCTGTGATCAATTTGGTAAACCACTCTGTAAGCACCTATCTTCCCGATAGCGATATTTCGAGAATAAATAAAGGGGATACTTCCGTTGTTGTTGATGATATTTTCAAAAATGTATACACTTTATCCGAATCTGTTTTTAAAGAATCTGAGGGCTATTTCGACCCCACGATCGGAGTCCTTCGTAATGCCTATGGTTTTGGAGATGTAGAAGCAATGCAAGAAATAAGTGAAACTGTACTGGATTCATTGCGAAATTATGTTGGATTCGATAAGGTACGGTTGACTTCAGAAGGAAAGATTTGGAAGGAACATCCCGAGATATATTTTGACTTTAATGCCGTTGCCAAAGGATACGGAATCGATCGTATTGGACAGTACCTGGAATCGCGCGGAGTATCAAACTATCTTATCGAACTGGGGGGCGAAATACTGGCTTCAGGGCGTAATCTCGCCAAAGATAAGGCATGGGCAGTTGGAGTGGAATCAATTACTTCGGAAATAAATGACCGTAGCTATGCGGAGGTAGTTACTCTTTCAGACCGTGGATTAGCATCTTCGGGCAATTACCGAAAATTCAGGATCGACTCCATCAGCGGGAAAAAATATGTTCATACTATTAACCCATTAACCGGACTTGCCCAACAGAGTGACGTGACAAGTGCTACTGTCATTGCATCCGATTGCGCTACGGCAGATGCTTATGCCACGGCCTTCATGGCGATGGGTCTGGAGCGGGCAAAAAATCTTTTATCGAATACTGAAGGTATCGACGCTTATTTAACCTATATGGATTCTTCAGAAACTCCTAACGTATTTATGACCGAGGGATTCAGAAAACAAGTGAAGAAATAATCAGCGTTTTAAAGTGAAATGACCACGAATTTCTCTACCGTCTTCCATGGTAATAGCGAACCAATAATCGTTTGATGGAACGGGAACACCATTATCGTTAGTACCGTCCCATCCTGAAGAATCTAATCTAATTCCGGTTAGAATCCGTCCATATCGATCGAAGATCAGGATTTTACTTCCCGGGAATTCCCAGATTCCTTCGATCTGCCAATAGTCATTCACTCCGTCAGCATTAGGTGTAAAGAATTTCGGATAATCAAGCACCAGGACTTCCACTTGAGTTACTCCACAACCTTTTTTATCTCTAACCGTCACAGTGTGATACCCACGATCTACATCTGTGAAGAAATTATCATCCTGATAAGGCAGTAAGTCATCCAGTAAAAATTGATAATCCCCGTTTCCTTCTACGGTTACAGTCACCCTATTATCTATGCCTCTGAAATCTTCAACAGCTACATCGCTAATGGTTGCGGATTCGGATGAATTCACTATAGTGGTCGCTCTTACCTTGCATCCCTGCGAATCGGTCACATTGACCCAGTATTCACCACCTGATGTAATTTCTATTGAATTGAGATTTGTTCCTTCCTCTCCGGTACTCCATTCGTAATATGCATAGCCGGATTGCGCAGCCAGTGTGACAGGATCGCTGGTGTTCTCACAAACAAACAGATCATCGGGTAGGGTTACTTCGAAGGGAGCATCTACCAGAATTTCAAAGTCGTTGATGTCTACACAGCCTGAATTATTGTTTTCGATCCTGTAATAGATAGTCATAGGGTTGGTTACATTCATATAGGGACTACTAATAGGATTAACACCTATATTGGCGTCGTTAAGGGTTTCGTGAAATGTAACAGTCATATTGGGCTGTCCTTGTATGATATCGGGTATTAGAGGGTCAAAATTAAATTCAGTGAATCCATCTACTACTTGGTCCATCTCACAGGTAACAATATCATCTACATCATTAGCAAAGGGTTGTTCGGGCAGAATGGCCGATCCGGTCATTTCCAGGGAAAATCCTCCCGATCCGTGTGGACGGTCGATCAAGATGATATATTCTTCTCCTGCTAAGGCATCTATATATTGTAAATAACCATTTCCGTCCTCACCAGGACCTTCAAAATGATCTGTTTCTGTTAGGTTTAATCCCGTATTGGCAGACACACCTGCGTTCTGCGGATTCGTACTCGAACAGCGGATCGCACTTCCCAGATCATCGCAGGAGACGTTAGGACCATAGATGGCGAAATCGTAATCTGCAGAGCCACTGTCGGGAATAAGGTCGAAGGTAAGTTCGCCACTTTCTTCGATCACAAGACGCAGCCAGATGGTGTTTAAATTGAAGTCGTAGCAGAATGGGCGTACATTTCCGGGAAGTGAGAATTCATCGAAACCAACCCCATCAGGTTCTAATCCAAAAGAAGTATTTCCACATACCAGTATTGCATTGGTGCAGTCGTTCGGACTTTGTCCGAAGGAACTAAAAACAATGAAAAAAAGTAATATGAGATGTAACTTCTTTATCATAGTACGGGTAACATTTAAAAATAACTTCCTGGCAACCTTAAAAGTAGGAAAGCAGCATCTAAATAGCAAAGAATGGGGGTCGCTGTTTATAAATCCAGACTTTAATCGAATGAACGTTGTGACTGCGGAATTATAACTTTTTACATACAGGGATTAGTTCACCTTTGGCTAGTCTGTATCTATCGATCATTTCTGCTGAAAGAGAAGCTGTATAGTCTACAGGTTCTACTGAAAATCCTACTGAGGCCAGCGTTTTAAAATAATCCATCCCGTATACGCGTACATGATCGTACTGTCCGAATATCTTGGTACGTTCCTTAGGATCTGTTATCGAATCGTCCTGGAAAGTGGAATCCCGGTTTCTATCGTAGGGAACCTGGAGAATTGCAGTCCCGCCCGGAGCAAGGACTCTATAGAGTTCTTTCATCGCCTGTAAATGGTCCTGTATATGTTCCAGAACATGATTACAAATGATGAAATCGTAAGTGTTGTCATTAAATGGTAGATCACAGATATCGGCTTTTACATCTGCAATAGGAGAATTGAGGTCTGTGGTTGTATAATCCAGGTGTTTTATTTTTCTGAATCGCTTCAGAAACGCTTGTTCCGGTGCAAAATGAAGGACGATGTGGGGTGCTGTGAATAGGGTTGTTTCATTTTTCAGATATAACCAACACAGTCGGTGTCGTTCCAGGGAGAGCGTCCCCGGAGCAAGTACATTCGCTCGTACTTTTTCATATCCATAAGGCAGAAATTTCCGATAAGATTTACCATCGATGGGATCTTCATATTTTGATCCTTTCAGAAATAAAGCTATAAAAGGCCTTACCAGATAACTCATCCGAATTAATAATGGTCTGGGGAATAAATTCAGCAAAAATTTAAATAGCCGCTGCATTGCGTTGTTTTAGAGTACTAATTCCTTCTGCCGAAATTCCTTCTCTTCGTCACTTACAATTCCAAGTGCTTCATAGATATAAGCAAATGTGGAGAGCAACTCGGGTTTACCATCTACCAGGGCTACATCATGTTCAAAATGTGCACTAGGTTTGCCGTCCTGAGTCACAATGGTCCAGCCGTCCTTGAGTTGTTTTACCTTATGAGTTCCCATGTTGATCATAGGTTCGATGGCGATGGTCATTCCTTCGATAAATTTCTTACCCCGACCTCTTTTCCCGTAATTCGGGATCTCCGGGTCTTCATGCAGTTTGGTTCCTAAACCGTGTCCTACCAATTCTCTAACTACCCCATAACCGAAGGACTCGCAATAATTCTGAATGGCATAGCCAATATCACCAACGCGATTTCCTTTTTTGAATTGCCGAATTCCCCGGTAAAGTGATTCTTTAGTCACATCAAGTAATTGCCTGGTTTCTTCAGCTACCTCACCAACTTCGAATGTGTAGGCATGATCTCCGTAGAATCCATGCAGGACAGCTCCGCAATCAATGGCGACAATATCTCCTTCCCGCAGGGGTTCATCGGTAGGAAGTCCGTGTACCACGGCTTCATTAACACTGGTGAGCAGGGTTGCGGGGCAATCATACAAACCAAGAAATCCGGGAATTGCTCCCATATCCCGTATAAAACCTTCTGCTTTGCTGTTCAACTGGTTGGTATTTACACCTGGTTTTACCTCTCTCGCGAGCATACCTAATGTTCTGGAAACTACAAGTGCAGCTTCTCGCATCAATTCTATTTCTTCTTTTGATTTAGGTATGATCATTCTCTGTTATTAAAATTTAAACCACTTTCTCTTTTGTTTTTTAGCAGTTAGGTCCGGCGGTGTTTCCCGAACCAGTATCTGATACACCTCTCCCCATCCCACTAAGCCGCCAATATTTCGATCGTCTATAAAATAATCGGCATTGATCTTTCTGCTGTATTTTGGGTCGAATTCTTCTTCCGGAAAACTCTTGTTCACCGCGTAAAATATAATGCCATGGTCCTTGCAAAACGCCACCGCATCGTCCAGGTGTTTGCCACTTCTGTATGTCCAGAGTATAAGTCGATGACCCTTCTCCTGTAAACGTTTCATGGTTTCAAAGGCGAAGATTCTGGGTTTTCCTATTCCCGGGTAATCATCTTCCACTATAGTTCCGTCAAAATCGACTGCAATAGTATACGTCTCCTCCATTATCTCGTAGGTTAAAACGGCAAAAATACAAAGAAATCTTACGATAGGGAAAGATTAAACCAGTGATTCCCGAGTCATGGCTTTGGGTTTATTTACGCCTAATAACTGAAGTATTGTAGGTGCAATATCACCCAGGACACCATCTTTTACAGCTGTAACATCGTTGTCGGCTATTATAATTGGCACCGGATTGGTCGTATGGGCCGTGTGTGGCGAGCCATCCGGATTTCGCATAGTTTCACAATTACCATGATCTGCAATGATGATAGAGGCATAGCCATGTTGCAAAGCGGACTCAACGATATCATGTGCACATCTATCTACGGTTTCGCAAGCTTTTATAGCAGCATTAAAATCGCCGGTATGGCCTACCATATCCGGGTTAGCAAAATTAAGACAAATGAAATCGGCGGTCTCATTTTCTATTTCGGGGATGATCTTATCCCTAATTTCAAACGCGCTCATTTCCGGTTTCAGATCATAGGTTGCAACCTTTGGAGATGGGCAAAGAATTCGTCGCTCACCATCGAAGGGAACTTCTCTTCCTCCATTAAAAAAGAAAGTAACATGTGGGTATTTTTCGGTCTCGGCGATGCGAATTTGAGTTTTGTTGTTCTCAGATAAAATCTCTCCGAGCGTATCTCTCAGGTTCTCTTTTTGGAAGACAACCTTAATACCTTTGAACGTGTTATCGTAATTAGTAAGGGTTACAAAATGAAGTGGTAGTTTCTTCATGTTATATTCTGAAATGTCTTGCTGAGAAAGCACATGTGTAAGTTGTCTTCCCCTATCCGTTCTGAAGTTAAAAAAGATAACCACATCACCTTCTGAAATTGTAGCGACAGGATGACCGTTCTCGGTCATCACAATCGGTTTTATAAATTCATCTGTTATCCCGGATTCATAGCTCTCCCGCATACTTCGGATGACATCTTCAGAAGAAACACCATGACCGTTAACCAGGAGGTCATAGGCTTCTTTAACGCGTTCCCATCGCTTATCGCGATCCATCGCGTAATATCTTCCTACCACAGAGGCAAGTTTTCCCCCTGTAGTTTTCAAGTAATCCTTAAGTGATTGAATATATCCCACTCCCGATTTAGGATCCACATCCCTACCATCTGTGAAAGCATGAACAAACATATTGGAAACACCTAAGGCGGAAGCAGTATTTAATAGCCCTTTCAGGTGGTTTATATGTGAATGGACACCTCCATCCGATAAAAGTCCCAGAAAATGAACTTTCTTTTGGTTTTGTTTCGCGTATTCGAAGGCATCAGTAAGAACTTTTTCTCCTTTAAGAGTATCATTTTCAACAGCAAGGCTAATTTTTGCCAGGTCCTGGTAAACAATACGACCGGCGCCCAGGTTCATATGGCCCACCTCACTATTTCCCATTTGCCCTTCAGGAAGACCTACATTCATTCCATCGGTCCTAAGCTGGGCATTCGGAAACCTGTTATATAGTGAATCTACGTAAGGGGTATCGGCTTTTGCGATAGCCGAAACTGACGGATCCTGGGTTATACCCCAACCGTCTAGTATTAGCAGAAGTACTTTTTTATTCATACAACAAAGGTAAAAACAAAATCCCGCCTAAGCGGGATTACATATCGGATTTATATCACTTTCCGCCGTATTTTTCAATGGCTTCCTTAATGCGCTCTATTCTGTTATCAGGATCCGGATGGGTAGACTGAAACTCCGCTACCCGATTCGGACCGGCAGCTGCTTTCAGGATTTCCATAACATTGATCATTTCATAAGAGTCGTATCCCGAATTCATCATAATGAGGACTCCCAGGTCATCGCTTTCCAATTCATCCCCACGCCCGTTTGTGAGAAGCGTATTTTGCCCGATACCTGCGATGAGGTCACCCGCACTGGCGCCTACATTAGCACCCTGAGAAACGGTTTGCCAGAATTCGGTATTCGCAATTCGCTCCGAAGAATGCCGGCCAAGAACATGTCCAATTTCATGTCCTAATACGCCTGCCAATTGATCCTCATTCAGTTTTTCAAATAATGCGTAGGTAATAAATATTTGTCCGCCAGGTAACGCAAAAGCATTGATGGTTTGATCATCCGCGAGCAAATGGAATTCGTATTGATACGGACTGTTAGAGGCCATACTATTATCGACTAGCTTATTACCTACCATATCCACATAGGCTTGCATACGTTGATCCTGGTATAGTCCGCCATGCTGCGCGGCCATTTGCGGAGCACTTTGAACACCCAGGGCAATTTCTTCCTGAGGATCTAATGCGATAGCTTGTTCCCTATTGGTATACGGATTGGTTTCGGTACTGGAGCACTTTCGTATAAAGGCGAAAGCAACGATCGCAATACCGATGAATATTCTTATTTTCCAACTATTCCTTCGACCCATTTCCTAAGTTCTTAATTTCGATAAAGTTACAAAAGTTTGGAGTTGATGTCCAAGATATTTTCTGAAATATAGCGATTGATGAAGCGATCTGAAAAGTGCTCGGAACCTTTAATTTTTTCTTCCTGAAGAATCTGTTTAACGTCTAGATTTCGGTATTCTTTTAACATGGGAACAGAAACAGGTGCATAGCTAAAATGCCAGGGTTCGTACTTAAATCCCTTACGTTTTGGATCGTCGGTATATACTTCATAGAATCCCCATAATTCAGCATTTTCATGTAGCCATTCTTTTAGTTTACAAAAAGGACCTTTCCCATGAAAATGTTCAGGTTGAAGTACATTTTCAGGTTGAGGGGCATTAGCGTCAATTATATCGATGTCGGTTCCCCAATGATGTCGAGATGTACCGGGAATGGTAGAGTATTCAATAATTTTTTCGATCGCTTGTTCAGGAGCAAGTCCCTGTTCGGTAAATCGCTTGTACTTTCCTTCATAAATCTCCTTCTGACGTTCGAAACTTCGATAGGCTGAGACCAATTCAATTTTGATACCTGAATGTGATGCCGCAGCCTGCATCCGTTTGAAGGCCAGACTTGCGTCCTTATGCATTTTAGTGGTATACGAGTTGCCGGTAATATCAGGGTTACCTTTTCCAATAAGTTGGTCCCTGGTAAACTTATTTTGAACCGGCATAAAAGAAAAATGTGGCAACATACTTAAGCCAAGGCCGGAATAGAAACAAGTTTTTAAAAACAAAATTCGATTCATGGCCTAGAGATTATCAATTACAGTGCCGCTATCCACTTCGATGGGCTCCTTATTCTGAAGGAAAATGCGAGCGGAGTGATTTCCCTTGAGGATTATATTGTTGGCCCGGACATCCAACCAAGATCCTTCTCTAAGTCCAATAACAGGAATCGTATTTTGGGTATGAAATTCTCTAATTCGTGTTTCCCGGGTTTCCCCCATATGAGTGCTGGAAGGATCTGGATCCAGGTAATGCGGATTTATATTGAACGGCAGGATACCCAATGTCTTAAATGAGGGTGGATATATAATTGGCATGTCGTTCGTAGTTTGCATACTAATGCCGCAAATGTTGCTGCCCGCGCTGGTTCCCAGATAGGGTGTACCACCAAAAATTACTTGTCGTAAAGGCTCCATCAGTTTTAATCTGTGCAGTGCGTTCACCAAAACAAAGGTATTGCCACCACCGGTAAATATTCCACCAGCCTCTTTGATCGCTTTTACCGGATCATCGTAAGTATGCAGACCGATGATCTTTTTATCGATCTTAGAAAATACTTCGGAAGCCTTCGCGGTATAGTCGTCATGACTAATTCCTCCAGGCCGGGCATAAGGAATAAAGAGCACTTCTTCAGTTGCCTGGTACAGGTTGATAAGGGTATTCAGTAGGTATTCCAGGTATGTTCCTCCATGAATAGTTGAGGTGCTGGCAATTATGAGATTCTTCATTGGGCGATTAAATATGTGATAAATTTAACAAAGACTTATGTCTTATTTAAATTCACACTGAATATTTTGCATAAGTGAAAAAACAATTCCTGATCATTCTTCTATTAATTCCTTTATTTAGCGTTGCTCAGGATAAGATCTTGTTGCAGGGGAAGATCACGAATAAGAATGATGTGGAAGGTATTCATATATTAAATCGATCCTCCCGATATAATTCGGTAACAGATCTGTATGGTAATTTTTCTATTACGGTAAAGGGTCGTGATACTTTGGTGTTTTCCTCAGTGCACTACAATCCGTTGGAAGTTGAGATCACCGCTGATATTGTTGAGAAAGGTCTGCTTATTGTAACGTTACAGGAATTCGTGAATGAACTGGACGAAGTGATTCTTGGCCCGGATCTTTCAGGTAATCTTCAGGCAGATGTTGAAAAGATCGAAGTTAAGGATCCTATTAACTTTCAGGATCTTGGGATTCCGGGATTCACGGGTATTCCGGAAGAGAAGATAGTTCCGGTTACCACAGCCTTTTTTCCAACTAATGTAAATATTGAAGCTGTATATAAATATTTAAGCGGCTATTACAGAAAGCTTAAACTTCAAAGGAAATGGGATGCAGAGAATCGAGCCGCGGCTTCAATAATCGATTATTATACCGTACGTTTCTTTCGTGATGTCTATAAAATTCCGCAAGACCGATTGTATGATTTTATATTATTTTGTGTTGAAACCACCCAGATAGAACTGGATTTTTATGCCAGCCGTTACGAGGTAGTGTTAATTACCTTTCAGAATAAAAGCAAGGTGTATCTTGCACGCTTGAATGTTAAAGAGGAATAGTTTTTGTAACATTCAATTTTTAGTCACGTCAAACGAACTTTGAAGAATACGAATAATGAAATTTCTTAAACTTAGCTTACTTATCCTAGTAATCCCTTTGCTCACAGCAGCGACTGCTCATAAATTTTACGTGAGTATTACCAAGATAGAATTTGTAGCAGAAAAACAGTCCCTTCAAATTATCTCAAAAATATTTATTGATGATATGGAAGACGCCCTTCAGGCGCGCTATGATGAGGGTCTTAGCCTGGATACGGATAAAGAAACCGAGCGCGAGGAAGCTTTTTTGAAACAATATATTTTTCAGAAGTTAGAGATTAAAGTCAATGGTGCCCGAGTCAATTATGACTATATAGGCAAAGAGTACAAGACGGATGAAGTTGTTATTTATCTTGAGGTCACGGGTATTTCAGAAGTAAAAACACTGGAAGTAACTAATGAAGTGCTCATGGAAATGTTCGAGAAACAGCAGAATATCATACATTATAAATACGGGGATAATCGCAGAAGTCTTGTTCTGGAGAAGGAATATCCCAGCGGAATGTTAAACTTCAATTAAACACCCTCTTAAACTTTAAGATTAGAGCTATTTTTAGCCACTGAAAAATCAAAAGCAAGACGAAATGAAATTTATAAAATACCTTTTTCTGGCGCTGATCTTCATAGCGACAGGTGCAACCTATGCTCAGGAAGCGAATCAGGACAAAGAAGAAAGAAAACCGGGTCATTATAACGAAAACAGGTTCAAACAGTTATACGAAGAATTTTCCACTCCAAATGTCTACAGAACTGCAAGTGGTGCTCCGGGACCTCAATACTACCAGCAGCAAGCAGATTATATGATGGACATGACTCTTGATGATAAAAACGCCAGATTATACGGCAACTGAAACTATTACCTATACCAATAATTCTCCCGATGTACTGGAATATCTATGGGTTCAATTGGATCAGAATGTGCGATCAACAGATTCCAAATCGCCTTTAATTGAAGGTTCAGGAGCGACTCCTGCAGATATGGCCGGTAATTTCGTTGGACAATATATGGGAGCTCCGTTTGATGGGGGTTTTAAAATTGAGGAGGTAAAAGACTCGCAAGGTAAATAATCTTCCATATACCATCAATCAAACAATGATGCGTGTGGAAATGCCACAAGGATCTTAAACCGGGAGAAAAATTTAGCTTTTTCGATAAAATGGTGGTACAATATACCCGATCATACTATTGACAGGGCGACGAAGTGGATATGAAACATTCGAAGATGGTAACCGCGGCTATGTGATCGCTCAATTCTATCCCAGAATGGCCGTGTATAGTGATGTGGAAGGTTGGCAGAACAGTCAGTTTTGGGGACGAGATGAATTTGCATTACCCTTCGGAAATTTTGATGTAAATATAACGGTACCTGCAGATCATACCCTGGATGCTACCGGAAATCTGTTGAATCGAAAAGAAGTATTCAGCAAGGAGATGATGAAGCGATATGAAAAAGCGAAGAAAGAATACGACAACCCCGGTGATCAAATTGTAACGGAAGATGAAGCCGAAGCTGCATCAACAGGATTTGCTACTGCGACAAAAACATGGAAGTTCAGAGCGGAAAATGTGCGAGACTATGGATTTGCAACTTCACGGAGATATATGTGGGATATGATGGCGGTAAAAATAGGTAGCAGGGATGTAATGGCCGTATCTGTGTATCCTCCTGAAGGAAATCCGTTATGGTCAGATTGGTCCACAAAAGTGGTGGCAAGTACGCTTAAGTCATATTCACGTATGACTTTCGACTATCCGTATCACAAGGCTATTTCAGTTCATGCAAAGAACCAGGGAATGGAATATCCTATGATATGTTGGAATTACGGCCGTCCTGATAAGGATGGAAACTACAGCGAACGAACCAAGTATGGAATGATGAGTGTAATCATTCACGAAGTAGGGCATAATTACTTCCCATGATCGTAAATAGTGATGAACGTCAATGGACCTGGATGGATGAAGGTCTAACTACGTTTGTTCAGTATGTAGCCGAACAGGATTTCGGTGAATGGTATCCTGATGCGATTGCACCTAACAAAACAGTATCCATCCCGAAGAGGTCCGGCCAAGAATATTGTAGACTATATGTCGGGCGATCAGGATCATTTAGCACCTATTATGACCAAAGGACTGAATACCTATAATTTTGGAGCGAATGCCTATTCGAAACCTGCCACAGGACTGAATATTCTTCGTGAAACCATAATGGGACGAGAGTTGTTCGATTATGCGTTTAAAACGTATGCACAACGATGGATGTTCAAACATCCCACACCTGAGGATTTCTTCCGAACCATGGAAGATGCGTCGGCAGTCGATCTGGACTGGTTCTGGAGATCTTGGTTCTATACCACAGATTATACCGATATCGGTGTTAAGGAGGTGAAGAAATTCTATGTTACTTCGAAAATGAATAAGGAAGTAAAAGAAATGATTGCAAGAAGAGGTATGAAAGAAAGCGACCTTCCACCCCTGGTTTATCTGGTGGAGGAGGATAGTGAGGATTTCGAAGAAAGTATGCGCACCGCTTCCCTGGACGATGTTACAACCTTGAAGGAGTACATCATGGACAATATTCCCGAATCGGAACGAGCGAATCTTAAAAAGCCGAAATATTTCTACGAAGTTACTTTCGAGAAACCAGGAGGCATCCCTATGCCAATCATTGCCGAATATACATACAGCGATGGAAGTACGAAGCGTGTTACTTATCCTCCGCAGATCTGGCGCAAGAATGATGAGTCTGTTGGGAAGGTAGTGGCTTCAGATAAGGAGATCACGAAGATCATGGTGGATCCTGATGAAGAAACAGCCGATATTGATACATCAAATAATAGTTGGCCAAAACGAAAAAAATTAGGGGAGTTCGATACCTTTAAAAACAAAGTGAAAGGACAGTAGTCCCGATATAAAACCCCGCTGCTTTAGCTTTAGCGGGGTTTTTAATTCTAAGTTCTCAATTTGGAATATCTTGGGTATATTTGCATTATGACATCAATGACCATTTTACCTGTCTTTATCAGTGGTGCAGAGATAGCTTTTATTCTCTTCATTGTGCTTATGGTCTTTGGTGCCGATAAAGTGCCCGAAATTGCCCGAGGCCTGGGAAAGGGTATGCGGCAAATTAAGGATGCTACCAACGATATAAAAACCGAAATAACCAAAAGCGCCGAAAAGCAAGGAATCGATGTTGATATCACTAAGGATGTGAGAAAAGAGATCGATAAGGTGAAGGAAGAGGTTAATGAAATTAGCGGTTCGATTAAGCGAAAATTTTAGATGTTAGAAAAGTTAAAGGTCTGGGACCGTGAGCTTTTTATCTGGCTCAACGGTTTGGGAATTGAATCCTATGATGCTTTCTGGATTTTTATTACTAGAATTGAAAGCTGGATTCCGCTTTTTGTGCTGTTCTTTGTAACTATTCTTCATTATTACCGTTGGAAAAAAGGATTGATCGTTATTGGTTTTGTCCTTTTAACCTTCGGTTTAACCTTTTTTCTGACAGACTTTACTAAAGACTTTGTTGGAAGGCTACGACCCAACAATACCGTGCAACTTGCAGGACTTATAAGGATATTGCAGGAACCGGATGGTTTTAGTTTTTTCTCAGGGCATGCTTCGTCTGGTTTTGCTATAACCACTTTTGTATTTCTTTCAATACGGAAGTTCAACAAATGGATCATTCTTGCTTATGTCTGGCCTTTGTTGTTTGTGTTAAGCCGAATATATGTTGGCGTTCATTATCCCAGCGATCTGGTAATAGGAGCGATCGTGGGAATATTTATGGCGCTGCTTTTTTATAGAATCAGTAAGCTTATACTGGGGAAAATCTAATCCTAGATTATAGATTCAATATCATTATTGAACGAAAATCCTAAGAAATTACTCCTGTTTTTTACAGGAAAAACCCTGTATGAGATAGGTCTTTTTCACCTTTTTTCTTTATAAGTTATTCTCTAAAGCCTTTGGATTCAAAGCACTAAGCAAATAATCTACTTATAGGATTAAGTTATAAGCTGAATTTCAGGATTTTATCTCTAATTTTACTAAAACCCTTAAATAGTAAGATCATGAAAAAACCAGTACGATTATTAGTATCCACATGTTTTCTATTTGTATTACTGATGACTGCTGTTTCCTGTGAAATTAAAAAGGAAGCTCCTCAACAAGCTATCAGCATTGAAGAAGCTGATAATTTAGAAGAAGAATTTAAAAGGACCAGGTCAAGGATCCTTGATAGTGCATTAGGCTTTCAGGATACTCGCGATTTCTGGTTTTCCCTCGATACTTTGAAAAAGTATATCGAATATGTAGAGTACGAAGGAAAGAAAATGGGTAAGGATAATTTGGGAATACGTGTATATTTTGCAGCCTATCCGGAGGATAGTAATTACCCCGATCCTGGTTATGCCACGGTATTCCTGGTGCCAACCGCGCAGGCCGCACCAAATCCCCTGAAACAGGGATTTTTTCCCATGCCTATCGAAAATGAAGTTCTGGACAGCTTAAAAGCAATGAACTTTTCCCAGGGAGGACGGCCGCCTAACGATCTTTAATCAAAATGGATATAGAGTTTTTATTTTTCATTCCACTCTTTCTGGAACTACTGGCGGCTGTTGTTGGAACCGTTTACTACAGAAAGTATTCCGAATCCAATGAAAAATATTTCCTCTATTTTCTCTGGTACACCTTACTCATCGAATTGACCGGTGATGTGGTGGGATACGCCTTTTCTGCGGATAACTTTTGGGTGTACAACGGATTTATTATATCCAGTTTCCTGTTTTATTTTTACTGGTATTACAGTATACTGAAAAGGAAACGTTTCAGAAGGACCATAATTGTTTTTACCGTGGCCTTCCTGTTGGTTGCTTCGTATAGTCTTATTTATGAGGACTGGTCCCAGTATCATAGTTATACCTTTTTAACGGGGGCTTCTTTCGTACTGGTGCTTACCGTGTTCCATTTCTATAAGCTATTGAATAGCGATGAGGTACTAATAGTAAAATATAAGTTGAGTTTTTGGATCTCTACAGCCCTGCTGCTATTTTATATGGGAATGATCCCATTAATGTTCTTAACGGTATATGCGGATCTTAATGATATAAGCTATCTGATAATAATTTTGAGTATGAATCTTATACTCTACGGCTGTTATATAATTGGTTTCTTATGGACGAAAAAGGAGTACAATCGTTTCTAATCATTTTCTCGCTGATCGCATTTTTACTTGCGCTCACCGTGATCGTGGTATTCGCGATCTTTCAAAAGCGAAAGAACCGGCTATTACATGAACGACAGGATGCCGAAAACAGGTATCGCGAAGAGATCATTGAAACCCAGTTCGAGATCAAAGAAGAAACATTGCGCAATATCAGCTGGGAATTACATGATAATATTGGTCAGCTACTTACATTATCAAAAATACAACTTCAGAATGCAGATAATAATCCGAATAGTGTACAGGAAGCATCTGAGACTATCGGTCAATGCCTGGAGGAGTTGAGAAGCCTGTCTAAGTTAATAAACCCGGATACTTTTAGCAATCTATCCCTGGTGGAAGCACTTCAACTGGAAATGGAACGTTTTAATAGAATGAAATACCTTAAGGCCAGCCTTAGTTTTAGCCAGGCCGATTTCTATCTGGACAACAAAGTGGAATTGATTATTTTCCGAATGCTACAGGAGTTTTTTACCAATACCATCAAACATTCCAAGGCAGACGTCTTAAAAGTAAATGTCGACTTCAAAGAGGGTATTCTGAAGATCGAGGCTAGTGATAATGGTATTGGATTCGATACGGAGATCAATAATGCAGAATCGGGAATCGGACTTATGAATATAAAGAATCGAGCGGCACTTATAGGTGCAGCGGTTGAAATAACTTCAAAAGAGGGAGAGGGAACTCGGTTTAAACTAACCTATAAATAGAACACAATATGAGTTATTCAGTAGTTGTTGTAGATGATCACGTCTTGCTGTCCGAGGCCATTGGAGGATTAGTGGATGGTTTCGATAAATTCTCGGTGCTGTACATCTGTAAGAACGGTCAGGAATTGATCGATAAACTAAAGAATCCGAAGAATATACCGGATATCGTTCTTATGGACGTTAATATGCCTATTATGAACGGCATTGAAGCAACTTCATATCTATATAAGAATGTTCCTCAGATCAAGGTTTTGGCACTATCAATTGAAGAAGATGAAGGCATCATCCTGAAAATGCTGCGCGCAGGAGCCAAAGGCTATCTTATGAAAGACGTCAAGAAAACAGAACTGGAAAGCGCTTTACATGAACTGATGGACAAAGGTTATTATCACACCAACACCGTGGCGAAGGTATTAGTGGATTCACTTTCAGGCAAGGAAAGCAGTCTGGATTCCTTGAAAGAGCGGGAGTTAGAGTTTATTCGTCATGCTTGTACTGAAAAGACCTATAAGGAAATAGCCGATGAAATGTTCCTCAGTCCCAAAACCATTGAAGGGTATCGGAATTCTGTTTTTGAAAAACTGAATTTAAGAAATCGGACAGGTCTGGTTATTTATGCCATCAAACATAAGATATTCGTTCCCTGAGTTTATAACACTCGGCTTATCGTTAGGCCATCGCGAATAGGTAGTATTACGGATTCTAAATTGGGAAGATCGTTTAATAAAGTGTTATACTGAAGTAAAGCTGTGGTGTCGACATCATCTTCCTTAACGGGTTCCACCACTTTACCACTCCATAACACATTGTCACTCAGAATTACAGAACCTTTATGAATTCGGGGTAAAAGCATTTCCAGGTATCTGGGATAGTTGTGTTTATCAGCATCGATAAAGACCAGGTCGAAGGAAATATCTATTTTCGGTATAATATCGAGCGCATTTCCTGTGTGCTGAAAGATTCGCTCACCCAATCCAGATTTGTTAAAATATTTTCTCTGAATAGCACCTAATTCTTCATTGATGTCGATGGTGTGGAGTTCGCCGTCTTCCTTCATTCCTTCTGCCAGGCATAATGCTGAATAACCAGTATAGGTGCCGATTTCGAGTATATATCTTGGTTGAATTAACTTTGAAAGCATACTCAATACCCTTCCTTGCAGATGACCACTTAACATTCTGGGGGCAAGTACTTTCTGCCAGGTTTCCCTGCTTAATTCCTGAAGTAATTCAGGTTCAGCTTGAGAATGGGTTACTACGTATTCGTCAATTTTTTCAGGAAGAAAATCCATTACTCACCCAGGATTCGTTTTACAAGATTTGCTTTTGCCTTTTCATCATCGCCGCAGAGCCATCGGATAACATTGTCCTCCCAGATCTCATCGCATTCTTCAGCGGTAAGTATATTGCGTTCCATGGCCAGATCAAGGATCTTTCCCGGGTATGAGGATTGGGATACACTTTCCATCTCTCCTAACGGATATGGATCATCCAGTCCCATTACTACCTGCTTGGAGGTTTGATTTTCAACCACAAGTTTTAAAGAACCGGTGTCGTGTACCAGTGTATCGAAGAAAATATTTTTATGCGCAACCGATTTACGAGGATGTGCCATGCCTTCGAAAAGATCCGGACGCCCATCAAATCCTTGAATTCTCCTACCCAGGTTGATCTGAGCCAACTGACCACCATGAGCGAAACAAGTTCGCATGTTCGGATATTTATCGGCATAACCATTCAATGTTAAAAAATGATAAGCATCGGCACATTGTGCGAGCATCCAGATTAGATGAAAACGCCAGGCGGTATTTTCCAGTTTGATAAATTTTTCTCCATCGTAGGGATGTACTTCAACGGCCAGATTGTATTTAGATGCTAATTCGAAAATAGGCTCGTTTTCCTCATCGAAGATACAACGCCATGTTCCTATGGTATCCATATAATGAGTTGGAAGGCAAAGTAATTGCATCCCCAGCTCTTCCACACATCGCTCTATTTCCCAGAGGGCACCACGTACAAACCCCGGATGAACCACGAATCCGCAGGTAAATTTAGACGGATTTTCTTGCTGAACCTGAGCATTAAAATCATTCTGAAATCTTAAGGCTTTTTTCATCTCCTCCACACGAAGCCCATTCCCGTATAGCTGAGAGAGATTTAGAACAACGGCATGATCAATATTAAATCGTTCCATCCACTCCAACTTCTCGTCCAGAAAAAAACTCGAATCGGTCACGGGTCGGCTCCAGTCTTTCTGAAGCATGAATTTACGGTCCTTATCCACCCAGAAAATTCCTTTGTCCTTCATAAACTGAGGAATTTGTTCCGGGTAGGGAAGGAGGTGTGAATGACCGTTAATTCGCAGTTTTTTTCTCATTAGCTAAAGTTACAAACTTTTAGTTCTCCCACCATCGACTGGAAGGTTTATTCCGTTGATGTAGCTCGCTGCTTCACTTGCTAGAAAAGCCACCGTATTTGCAATTTCACCAGGCTGTGCGAAACGTCTTGCTGGCACAAGATTGCGCATAAAGGCAGTTGCTTCTTCTTCTGATTTATTCATTTTTTTAGCTGCATTGGCAACAATGTCTGTCAGACGATCGGTAGCCGTGAATCCTGGAAGTACATTGTTCACCGTAATTCCAAAGGACCCTAGTTCATTAGCTAATGTTTTACTCCAACTGGCAACCGCACCTCTGATCGTGTTGCTAACTCCCAATCCGTCGATCGGCTGCTTTACAGATGTCGAGATAATATTGATGATTCGACCGTAATCGGCTTTTTTCATTCCGGGAACCACGGCCTGAACAAGTGTCTGATTATTGACAAGATGCTGAGCAAATGCTTTTGTAAATTCATCCGGATGCGCGTTGAATATTGGTCCGCCTTTGGGTCCGCCGGTATTATTCACAAGAATGTGGAAGATCTTATCCTTTACGGCAATACCCACTTTCTTTTTTACATCCTTGGGATCACTGAAATCCGCAACAATATAATTATGTTTTTGACCTGCCTCAAAAGGTAGTTCGATGAGGGTTTCCTTTAGTTTTTCTTCATCTCGAGCCACCAATGTTACAGTAGCACCCATTGCAGCGAGTTGCTTGGCCGAAGCTTTTCCAATTCCTGCGGTACTTCCACAAATCAAAGCGTTTTTATTTGTTAAATCCAGATTCATTTAATTCAAAATTTATTACTATTTAACTCACAACTCACAACTCACAACTCACAACTCACAACTCACAACTCACAACTCACAACTCACAACTCACAACTCACAACTCACAACTCACAACTCACATCCAACTCCACTCATATACTTTATACACACATTCTTAGGCTCTGTAAAGAACCTTAAAGCCTCAAATCCACCTTCGCGGCCAACACCACTGGCCTTCACACCGCCAAAGGGTGTTCGAAGATCGCGATTTAACCAGGTGTTCACCCATACGATACCGGCTTCCAATTGCTTAGCCACCCGCATGGTTCGATTCACATTCGTAGTCCAGAGTGTTGAAGATAGGCCATAAGGAACGCTGTTCGCCATTTCTAGCGCTTCTTCCTCGGTCTCGAAGGACATGACGGTTACTACCGGGCCGAAGATCTCTTCCTGGTTCACCCTGCACTGATCGTCGTAGACTTCAATTACAGTAGGCTGCAGGTAGTAGCCATTTTCAGCACCTGCAACGACAACAGGGTTTCCTCCATACAAGATCTTACCGCCTTCATCTTTAGCTATTTCTATATAAGATTGAACCTTTTCCATATGTGGCTTCGAAACTAAAGCGCCTAAATTGGTGTCGTCATTAAAGGGATTACCAACCTTTAGCTTGGATACTTTTTCAACGAAGTCCTTTTTAAATTTTTCATAGATAGACTTTTCAACGAATATCCTGCTTCCGCAGAGGCAGATCTGGCCCTGGTTAGCAAAAGACGAACGAACTGTTACGGCCAGCATTTTTTCATAGTCGCAATCGGCAAAGATGAGGTTAGGATTCTTACCTCCCAGTTCCAGTGAGAGTTTTTTAAACATGGGTGCTGCAGTCCTGGCGATATGCTCTCCGGTTTTGGTACCTCCTGTAAACGATATGGCTTTGATTTTCGGATGTGAGACGATTGCTTGTCCTGTGGAAGGACCTGTACCATGAACGATATTTAAAACACCTTTTGGCAGACCTGCCTCAGTAAGGATCTCTCCTAATAAAAATGCTGTTTTTGGGGTAACTTCGCTGGGTTTTGCAACCACCGTATTGCCTGCAGCAATAGCCGGCGCCACTTTCCATGTAAACAAATAAAGCGGCAGGTTCCAAGGGGAAATACATCCCACTACCCCAATGGGTTGCCGCAGTGTAAAATTAATGGTATTGAGCCCAACGCTTTCATGGGCTTCGCTGGAAAACTGGGTGATGGCATTTCCAAAGAACCTGAAATTTGCTGAAGCCCTTGGTATATCTACGGCTTTTGCCAGACTTAAGGGTTTTCCATTATCTTCAGCTTCTGCATGCGCCAGTCGATCCAGGTTTTCTTCTATTAATAAAGCGATCTTCAGAAGTATCCTGCTGCGTTCCTCGATGGTGGTATTACTCCAGGATGGAAATGCAGCAGCTGCAGCCTCATAGGCTTTTGCCACATCAGCTTCATTGGAATTGGCGATCTTACCATAAACCTCGCCGATTGAAGGATTGTAATTATCCATCCATTCACCGCTGATTGGTTCACAATATTCCCCGTTGATGTAATTTAATATCCTTTCCATGTTGTCTTTGTGAGATTTCTCACTTCCTTCGAAATAACCTCTTATTTACCAATAGGCTTATAGGCCATAGCCTTTATCTCTACCACTAAATGAGGATGCGGTAACTGATGAACAGCAACAGTCGTTCTTGCCGGTCCAGTTTCTTTACTGAAGTATTTAGCATATACCTCGTTATAACCAGCAAAATCGTTCATGTTCACCAGGAATGAAGTAACGTCACATACATCTTCCATAGTGGCGCCTTCGGTTGCCAGATAATCTTTAATATTTTCTAACACCGCACGAGTCTGTTCCCGCACATCCAGTCGCATGCTGCCCATTTCATCCACTTGATGAACCCCGGCGAAGGTATTATCGGGTAATCGTGAACTGGTCCCGCTTACAAAAATAAAATCACCTACACGTTTCACATGCGGATAGGCGCCTCGAGGTGTTGCTTTCCCTTCTACTAATCTGCTTTTCATGTCTATAAGTTTTTTACCACTGCATCGTCATGCAGTATTTCGGTGGTTTCATTACGGACAAGTTCGAGTTTGTCTTTTAATGACATAGATTCGGATAATTTTCCATCTGCCAGTAAATTAAGTATGGCTTTGTCCTGTGCTCTTCCTCGTTTCATAGCTTCCGAATACGAAATGTTCTCATTAAAGGTAACCAATGAATATTTACTATTGTATTCGGAAGGCAATTCGGTTTCAAACTGCAGCTCCAGTTTTCGTTTTGCCTGAAACAGATCACTGGCAGTATGTTCTTTCATTTCATGGAAATTGTCCAATGCCAGATCTGCGATAGCGTCGGTATCCTTTTTACGTTCTTTTTCATATTCTGAAAAAATCTTTGGCCAGTTTCCTTCATATTTTTCAATAAATTCGTCTAGCACAACTACGTCTTCAAAAGAAGCGTTCATTCCCTGACCATAGAACGGGACGACGGCATGAGCAGCATCGCCCAAGATAAGCGTCTTTCCGAAGGTACTCCAGGGAGAACACTTTATGGTACCCAGGGGCCCAGTAGGATTCTCGAAGAATTCTTCAACAAGATTTGGCATGAGAGCCACGGCATCCGGATATTCCTTGTTAAAATATTCCATGACCATCTCCGGGGTAGTGAGATTATCGAAACAATACTCACTATTGCTGAAAGGCAGAAAAAGGGTAACGGTAAAACTACCATCCAGATTTGGTAGTGCAATGAGCATATCTTCACCTCGTGGCCAGATATGTAAGGCGCTCTTATCGGTACGATATCCACCGCCTTCTGCAGCAGGTATGGTTATTTCCTTGTATCCATGGGTTAACCAATTCTGGGAAAAACTAAAGAGAAAATCCCGATTCAGAAACATGCTTTTCCGAATAACAGATCCGGCTCCATCGGTGCCGAAGAGAATATCACCCTGCAGCCTCACTTGTTCTCCGGTGATTGAATTCTTAAATGTAGCGGAAGCGTTCTTGAGATCAACATCATCACACCCCATGTCAAAGTACATTTTTACATTGGGCATTTTCTCGCAGGCATCCAGCAACAACATGTTTAATCCGGGTCGGGAAATCGAATTGATATGTTCATGGTTCCTGCCACTATAGCGTGTTAAGAAGACTTTGCCATTTTCGTGATGTATCATACGGCCTTCCATAGGAATGCAAAGTTCTATGGCTGCCTGTTCCACTCCCGCCATTCTAAGGCCACGAAGTCCGCGATCACTCAAGGCCAGGTTGATGGATCTTCCGGCATCCTGTTCTATCTTTCTCAGATCTGGTCTTTTTTCGACCAGGGTAATATCATATCCACGTTGCGCAAGTCTTAATGCCAATAAACTGCCACATAACCCTGCTCCGATAATCAGTATATTTTCTTTATTACTCATCTAATTTAATATGTGCTTCAGACGTTCCGCAAAATGATAAACATCTTCAAAACTATTATACAACGGAGCCGGTGCCACCCTTATCACATCCGGTTCCCGCCAATCGCTTATCACCCCCGCTTCGGTTAATTTTTCATGCAGTTTTTTATTCGCGCTTTTCACTTGTATAGACAACTGGGCACCTCTCTCATCGGGGTTGCGAGGCGTGATTATACTAATACGATCGTCGTGAAGCTCATCGATCAGAAATTCAAGGAAACCTGTCAGTTTTAATGATTTTTCCCTTAGGTTCTTAAACCCAGCTTCCGCGAACACATCCAAAGAAGCGCGAATTGCCGCCATTGAAAGAATGGGCGGATTACTTAACTGCCAGCCTTCTGCACCCGGTAATGGATCGAATTCGTGACGCATATTGAAACGGGTCTGTTTGTTATGGCCCCACCATCCCGTAAATCGTTTTAAATTTGGATTATTGGCGTGTCGTTCATGAACAAAACATCCCCCCAGACTTCCGGGACCACTATTTAAATACTTATAGCTGCACCAAACTGCAAAATCAGCTCCGCTCTCATGAAGATCGGGATATATATTACCTGCTCCGTGAGCAAGGTCGAAGCCGACCATGCAACCGTATTGGTGGCCTAATTCTGTAATCTCCTTAAGTGGAAAGGATTGTCCGCTGTAATAATTTGTACTCCCTATCATGAGCAAAGCAATAGAATCTCCCTGCTCCTTCATAATGGCTTCAAGATCCTCGAATCTGCATAATTCTTCGCCTTTCCGGGGTATCCATTGAACCAGTCCATCTTTCGGATTAAATCCGTGAAAAGCCAGCTGACTTTCCATGGCGTACTTATCCGAAGGAAAGGCATCGCTTTCCACGACTATTTTATATTTTTTATCCGTAGGCTGATAGAATGACACCATCATCAGGTGTAAGTTGGTAGTCAGCGTATTCATCACAACAACTTCTGAAGCTCTTGCACCTACAATATCGGCCATTTTCTTTGCGAGGAATTCGTGATAAGGAAGCCAGGGATGTTCTGCCTCCGTATGCCCTTCAACACCTAAATTCGCCCAATCTTCCAGCTCTTTGCCGATATATTCTGAAGTTGTTTTAGGTTGCAATCCGAGGGAATTTCCACAAAGATAGACGAGCTCCGCTCCGGATTTATCTTTCGGAATATGAAATTTTTTCCTGTAATGCGATAGCGGATCTTCGGTATCACACCGACGGGCAAATTCTAAGGAATTCTGATACATGCACTGATGACTTTCGACTTTCACAAAAATAGGAATTTAAATCCGTTTGATTTTCCTTTCGTGGCCTCTGTTCAATATATTTGTATAAAATTGTATGATGCGCAGGATTTTATTCATACTCGGTTTTATTATTGGTGGCCTGGCGGTGTACCCTCAGTCGGTCGCCCGTATGTGGAATGAAGAAATTCTGAACGCTATCCGCAACGATTTTGCACGTCCTACCGTTCATGCAAGAAACTTGTTTCACTCTTCTGTGGCCATGTACGATATCTGGGCCGTTTTCGATGAAAATGCAAAACCTTTCTTCTTAGGGAATACCCTGGGCAACTACAGTTGCAGTTTCGATGGATTTTCAACCGAAGAAGATATTTCAAAAGCAAGGCATAAAGCAATAAGTTATGCCGTGTATCGACTCATGCAACATCGCTTCGAAAATTCACCGGGAAAGGATAATATTTTTGTCGCTATCGATGACTTAATGGATTCTTTCGGTTACAATACCAATTACAGTAATTCGAATTACCGGAATGGGAATCCAGCTGCTCTGGGTAATTATCTGGCTGAACAGTTAATAGAATTCGGGTTGCAGGACGGTTCAAATGAAATCGGAGCTTATGAAAACACCTATTACGAGCCGCTTAATGACCCGCTGGACACCGATATTACAGGTAATCCGGATATTTTATTTCCAAACAACTGGCAACCTTTAAAAGTTGAGAATTATGTGGATCAGAGTGGAAATATTATACCGGGAGGACAACCTCCTTTCCTGAGTCCTGAATGGGGACAGGTAACTCCCTTTTCCTTGAATGCTGATCAATTGACAATCTATCCCAAACCGGGATTCGATTACCTCGTTTATCACGATCCATTGGATCCACCCTACATACAAGATGGCCTGGGATTGGATGATCCCTATAAATGGGGGTTTGCTATGGTTTCAGTTTGGGCATCTCATTTGGACAAGAATGATCCTGTAATGATTGATATCTCTCCGAGAAACCTCGGGAATGTCGCTATAGAATCCTATCCAATGACTTTTGAAGATTACGATTCATTTTACACTTTTATCGAAGGAGGAGATCCTTCCATGGGACGTGAAATCAATCCGTCTACAGGGACAGCCATACGAGCCACAAATAGTGCCCAGGGGCGATTATGCACGGGTATTAGCGGAATTTTGGGCCGATGGGCCCGACAGTGAAACTCCGCCGGGTCATTGGTTTACCATATTGAACTATGTAAATGACCGCCCCCAATTGATAAAGAAATTTAGAGGAAAAGGAAGGCCACTGAGCAACCTGGAATGGGATGTAAAATCGTACTTTATTCTGGGCGGTACTATGCATGATGCTGCTATCAGTGCCTGGGGTATCAAAGGATATTACGACTACATCAGACCCATAAGCGCTATACGATATATGGCCGACCAGGGTCAGTCAAGCGATTTGAATGAGCCGAGTTATAACCCCCATGGGATACCCTTGATCCAGGATTATATTGAGGTTGTAAAAGAAGGTGATCCCTTAGCGGGAGCATTCAATGAAAATGCAGGAAAGATAAAACTCTTTACATGGCGGGGGCCTGATTTTATTGTGAATCCGAATGAAGATGAAGCCGGGGTAGGATGGATCCTGGCAGAAGAATGGTTCCCGTATCAGCGACCTTCATTTGTCACGCCGCCGTTTGCAGGTTATGTTTCAGGGCATTCAACTTTTTCAAGAGCCGCAGCGGAGGTCCTTACCTTGTTAACCGGAGACGAATATTTTCCCGGTGGAATGGGAGTCTTCGATATTCCGAAGGATGATTTCTTAAAATTCGAAAAGGGTCCCAGTGTTCCTTTTCAATTGCAATGGGCAACCTATCGTGATGCCAGCGATCAGACCAGTTTGTCTAGAATCTGGGGAGGGATACATCCGCCATGTGATGATATACCGGGAAGGATCATTGGTGCCCGGGTAGGAGTGAATGCGTTCAATTTTGCCGAGCAGTATTTTTATGGCTCGATCGTGGAACGAGGACGTATATATCCCAATCCGACGGACGGCGGATTAACGGTCGCTTATCAAACAAAAGACGATCTTCAACTTTGTATTTACGATACCCTGGGGAGAAAAGTGTATTCTTCGGTCGCCGAATTCGACGAGTTCGACCGATGCAATCTAGATGTTTCAGAGCTAATGAACGGCTTGTATTTTGTTACTTTGGAAAGTAGTGAGGACCGCCTGTTCATAGAACGAATGGTCAAGAAATAACTAACGCTGTTTATTGTTAATAAATTCGTCCATTCGAGTTAACAGCCGCCACCATTCACTTCCGTCCTCCCTATAAGTTCGAACAGCCCCTGCCCGTACCAGGATCTTTCTTAGTTCATTATCTTCAAAACCACCTAAATTCTTTTTTAAGGTGTCGAAAGAACGATCTGTAAACGATTTATGATTTAAGAAATGTTTTGCAGTGGATTCAGCCATATACTCGGTTTTAAATTCTTCCCGCATTATTCTCAATTCGTGTTTGTAACGCTGGTGCTGGAGTAGGTAAGTGATAAATCCTCCTATTACTGTTCCGGCCAGTGCAAATAATGCTGTTTCCATATATTGCTATTTAACTGAGATGTCGGTGAAGTATAACTTGAAATTACCGATACTGTCCTGATGAACGGTATTCAGTTTTAGTCCGTTGAAGGATTCCAACTTCGTCCAGGAAGTAGATGTTGACGCCTTTTCTGCATTGCCGCCACGATATCCCCATTCCATTATCAAATGATCATCGGATGTATAAAAGTCGTATGCATCTCCTGGGGTGTAACCACCATCACCCGCATAATGGATGGTAATTTTATTTAAAGTATCGCCAGAAATTGGGGCGATCACATTTTTTTCTTCGGAGATCGTTACACCTTCGTCCCAAACAAGTTTAAAGGGTGATAGCAACCAGAATGAGTCATTTATAAAACGCTTATCCGCCTGAACCTGCAGACTATCCATAACGTTGTTCCGATTATACGAAATTGTATCGGCAGCATCCATATAAACAACGTCGTTGGTTTTTGGGCTCCATATGAAACTTCGCTCAAAATGACGTTCACCACGATCTACATTAAAGGTAAATGTAAGTTCAGAGACAGAACTCCACTTATCAATCCCGTATTGCTTTGCAATTAATTCAGCTGTGGTGAGTTTCACATCAGATTTCGAAGAATCCGGGTCGACTTTTTTCTCTGTTTTTTCATTACACGAAAAGAAAATTAGAAAAGTAAGAAAAAGGGAAAATATAAATTTCATAGCGGTTTGTTTCAGTAAAAATACAGAAACTATAATTCGTCTCATAATTTTTGTATTTTTAGATTATGGATATACAAAAAAAATATACCAACGGTGAACTTACTATTGTTTGGAAACCCAAACTATGTTTTCATTCTAAGGAATGTGTAAAAGGACTGCCAGGAGTTTTTAATCCGGATGAGAAACCATGGATTAAAGCTGAAAATGGCAGTACCGGCGATTTAAAACAAACGATCAATAGATGTCCTAGTCGTGCATTGTCCTATTATATGAATAAGGATGGACCTGCGGTTGAAGAAAATCAAGATGTTATGAATGAAACTAAAGTTGAAGTGCTTGAAAATGGGCCATTAATGGTGAAAGGTACGATCGAGATCACCCATGCGGATGGATCGAAAGAATCTAAAACACGCAATACTGCTTTTTGCAGGTGTGGTAAAACCGGGAATACCCCGTTTTGTGATGGCTCTCATAAAACTTAGGGATGAAAGTTGACATTACTAAAAACCTCGAAAGAAGACGCTATGAAACCGAGGTAAACGGTTATACTGCTTTTATAGAATATATCAAAGCTAAAAATGCGATATATCTTACACATACCGAGGTTCCGGTTCAGCTGGAAGGGAATGGAGTAGGTAAGGCCATTGTAAAAGAAGTGCTCAATGGATTAAAGGAGGAGGGTGCCAGGATTGCTCCATTATGTCCATTTGTGGCTGCCTATATAAAAGAGAACAGAGAATGGGTCCCTATGGTCGCGGAAGGGTATAGCGTAGGTTAAAAATTATCCGGATTCTTAATGATGTTAGCGGCTCGTTCCTTAAGAGCTGAGAGTTCCTCTGGACTTTTCTTCTGAAGTAGATTCATCATCATACCCATGCGCTGGTTATCCTTAAAATCTTCTTTTTTATCATCCAGGAAGTTCCAGTAGAGGCTATTGAATGGACAAGCCTTTTCTCCTACTTTATCTTTAACATTATAATGGCAATTGCTGCAATAATTACTTTGCTTATTGATATAATTACCACTTGAAACATAGGGTTTTGTGGCAACTATTCCCCCATCTGCAAATTGGGACATTCCCCTGGTATTTGTGATTTCAACCCACTCAATGGCATCTATATAGATTCCCAGGTACCAGGCGTCCACCTCGTCGGGATGACACTGGGTGAGCAATGCAAAATTTCCGGTAATCATCAAGCGCTGAATATGGTGGGCATAAGAATGGTCGAGGCTTTGTTTAATAGCGTGGTGCAAACAATTCATTTTGGTGTTCGCCGTCCAGAAGAATTCCGGAAGAGGGTTCTTGTTTTTTAATTTATTGAGTTTTGAATATTCAGGCATTTCCTTCCAGTATATACCACGCATGAATTCCCGCCAACCTAGGATTTGACGTACAAATCCTTCCACTTGGGAAATATGTATATCCTCATTCCGTTCTCTCCAGTGATCAATAACAGATTGAATAACTTCCAAAGGATGCAGCATTTTGCTGTTCATGGCGAAGCTAAGACGTGAATGGAACAAATAGATCTCATCGGTGTGCATAGCGTCCTGATAATCTCCGAAATGGACAATCAAATTCTTACAAAAGTACTTGAGTACTGAAAGACAATCTTCCCGTGAGGTAGGCCAGTTAAATGAGGAGGGCTCAATATTCCCCATCGTTTCAACCCCGGTTTTTTGTATTCTTTCCAGGGTTTTTGAAACATCTTTTCTAAAACCACGTTCGCGAGGGATCTCGGGCGAACCTTTCCATTTTTTACGATTACTTGCATCGAAGTTCCATGTACCACCTTCCGGATCTTTTTCGTTGACCATGAGTATATCGTATTTCTTCCGCATGTCGCGATAGAAATATTCCAGGGTCATCTCTTTTTTACCTTCGAAAAATATGGAGACATCTTCCCTCGAGCTTAAAAAGTGTTCGGTGTCATAGCTTTCCGAAGGTATATTCAGGGATGCACAAAATTCTTTGAGTTGCCTGTCCAGGCGGTATTCGTCTGGAAGCTGATACTCCAATTTCTCGAATTCGAGGGTTTCTATTAGCAAGGAAAGGTTTTTCTGAAGATCCTGTTTATTGTCTTCAGAATTCAGGGTATAGTGTATTACTTGATGACCGTGCTCGCGGAGCCATTCAGCAAAGTTTTCCATGCTCTCGAAAAATGCGACCACCTTTTGGATGTGATGCTTAACATAATCCGTTTCCTGTCGCATTTCAGCGATGAAATAGACGATGTCTTCATCGGTACTGTCATACCAGGAATGCTTGTGATTAAGCTGGTCTCCGAGGATTAAGCGTAGTGTCTTCATATTTTCCAAAGATTTCTGAATTGGTGATCTCCGTCGTACATCTCTGCCTGTCGCTCAATATTAAATCTACGGTCCCTGGGATCATTTCCTACACCGGCGTTGTACATCCAGTTGCCCCAGTTGCTGTGAACATCGTAATCAATGAGCAAACTTTCAAAATAACCTGCGCCAATTCTCCAATCCTGTTCCATTTCCTTAGCCCAAAAGCTGGCCACATTTTGCCTTCCCCTGTTACTCATCCATCCCGTTACTGCGAGTTCCTTCATATTGGCATTGACAAAATCATACTTGGTCTCACCTTCTATCCATGACCGTAATACCACGGCATCCGATTGCCAGTTGTACTTTTTCTTCAGAATACCTCCAAGGTGAAAGATCGAATCTCCATGTTTTAACGAAATATATTTAAAGAAATCCCGCCAGATAAGTTCGAAGATCATCCAGTAGGTACTTGAATTTTTATGTAACTGTTCTTCAAATTTCAAAACCTGTTCATAGATACTGCGGGCTGAAATGCTGCCATTGGCCAGCCAGGGGGAGAATTTCGAGCTGTATTCGGTTCCCACCAGGCCATTACGCGTTTGTTTATATTTTTTCAGATGTTCATATTCAAAGAAATATTGCTGAATTCGCTGCCAGACAGCCGACTCCCCACCTGGGAAAGGCATGGCCGAGCGAGGATCCGCTTCGAAATCAGTATGCCCCAGATGAGTTAATGCGGGCAATTCGGTTTCATTAACAACGAAATTAGTCTTCGTAAGGGGAGAAGGGAGGGGAAGAGGTTCTCTCACCGAAGCATATTTTTCCAGTTTCTTTCGAAAAGTTGTAAAAACCATAGGAATTTGCTGCGGATGATCGAATGGAATGTCATCCGGATGAAACAAGAATTGGTCGTACTGACTATATACTTCCATCTTTTCCTTAATAGCCATTCGAACATTATTTTCCACTTTTAATTCGTCTCGCGTCCATTCTTCTTGAAAGTGAAGCTGGTTGATATCGTGTGTTTCGATAAGCCCCGGGATATAATCTTCGGGACGTTTCAGACTTATGAATAAAGGAATATTGAGTTGGGAAAGTTTATATTTTAGATCGGCAACAGTTTCGATAAGAAATTTCGTCCTGAATTTACCGGTCTTCACGAAGCCGAAATCGCCGGTAGTGTATTGCCTGGGATCGAAACAATAAACAGCGATCACTTTATCGGCGCCGGAACAGGCATCGGTAAGGACAGTATTATCCAAAACTCTCAGGTCGATACGGAACCATACCAGGCTATTTTTCATGTTCGATTTCTATGAGACTGGCAGCGTTTGCTGCAATATTTTACGTGTTCCCAATTCTTTTCCCACTTCTTTCTCCAGCTGAACGGCCTTTGGCAGACCGGGCAGAGCTTTTCGGGAAGAAATGTCTTTATGTGCGCCATTTATTCGGGTTTGGCGTATTCGAATCGGTCGATCAGCTTTGGAAGAGCATAACCGTCCAGTCCGTTAACAGTTACTGTATCGGCTTTTTCGAGTGCAAGGAATCCATCTTCCAACTGCAGATCATTTTCGAAATAAATATGCCGTATCGAACCTATTATCAGCAAACAACCATTTTCTTCGATGGCGTATTCGTTCACATAACTGCAGCCCAATTGTATCTTTGCACCTTGCACAAAAGGAGCTGCAAAACCCTCCCTGAATTGCGCTTTCAGATTTGTTTTATCGAATTCCGAAACATGGCCGGGATATTTAGCAGAGGTGTGATGTGCATCGGCGATCATACCAGCATGTATGTGATTCACCGTAAACTCACCTGTTTTCCTAATGTTGTCGAAGGTATTCCTGGAGACGGTCGTAGGGCGCAGTATAAAACCGAGAAGCGGTGGATTGCTTCCTAAATGCGTTACGCTGCTGAAAACAGCCACATTGGTGATCCCGTCGGGGGAAACAGAACCTAACAGGTTAGCCGACTTGTAGCCAGTACAGCTATTGATAAGATTGAGGCGTTCAATCTTGTCCATTTTTAGTATTTCCGAATGCGTGATATGTTTCATGATGTAAAATTAAAATATGTATAACAAAACATTGTTAAGATTAAACAAAATATTGCTTATTCAACTTTTTCTATTTTAGCTGAAATTTAGTCCAATGGATTTTCAGAAGGAGTTTAATACCAACCGTGAGACCTGGAATAAGAAAGTAGCCGTGCATGCCGCCAGCGAGTTCTATGATCTCGATGCGTTCAAAAAAGGAGCTGACTCCTTGAAATCATATGAAATCAATGCGCTGGGTGACGTGGCAGGTAAGTCAGTGCTGCATTTGCAATGTCATTTCGGACTGGACACTTTAAGTTGGGCCAGGAGAGGAGCCAAATGTACGGGTATTGATATTTCCGAAGAAGGAATTAAACTTGCCAGAAGTTTAAATGAAGAGTTGGATCTGAATGCTGACTTCGTTTGCTGCAATGTTCTGGATGTTTCTGAACACATTTCCGAGACTTTTGATATAATCTTCACTAGCTACGGGGTTATTGGCTGGTTACCCGACCTGAAGCCCTGGGCGAAGATGATTTCAGAAAGACTGAAGTCCGGCGGCACTTTTTATATGGTAGAATTTCATCCTATAGCGTGGATGTTCGATTATCTGCAGAACCCTCCAAAAATGGTTTATGGGTATCAGCAACAGGAAGCTATCTATGAAGAGTACGAAGGTACATATGCCGAAGATGGAAAAACGCCTATTACAAGTAAGGAATATGGATGGAATCACGGGTTGGGCGAAGTGATTACGGCACTAACCGAAGCCGGGCTCCGAATTGATTACCTCCATGAGCATGAAGAATCTCCTTATGATATCTTTCCGGATCTAGAAAAAACAGAAAAGGACATGTACGTGCGAAAGGATAAATTGTATCCGTTGGTGTATGAAATGATGGCTTCATACCAGACCCTGTGATCGTGGTATTTCTTAATGTCCCTTGTTCTCCTTCAGTAAATGAGTGAATTTCTTCTGGAAACTTTTCAGACGGGGAATGGATACATTCCGGATATAAGGATTGTTTGGATGTAATTTTTCGTAATCCTGGTGATAGGCTTCTCCTTCCCAGAATTTCTGGAAAGGCAGAATCTGGGCCGCTACCTTACCTTCGCCATAGACCTTTTCCTGTTCGGCCACTTTTTCTTCTATGATCTTTTTTTGTTCGTCGTTCTGATAGAAAATAATAGAACGGTATTGTGAACCCCTGTCGGGTCCCTGGCCATTCACCTGGGTGACATTTTGTGATCCGAAGTACACATCCACCAAGGTGGCAAACGGCACTACTTCCGGATCATAGATGATCTCAACAGCTTCTGCATGACCGGTCCTTCCTGTGTTGCTGGATTCGTAAGTAGGATTTTCCGTATGTCCGCCACTGTAACCCGAGATAGACTCTTTAACGCCCTTTACACTTTCATAAACGGCTTCTACACACCAGAAACAACCACTGGCAAAATAAGCCCGTTCCAATCCATTTTGGGCAGGCGCTTCTACAGGAGTAAGATTCGCCTGGGCCTCGGATTCAGCTTTTTTGTTTTCTTCATTGGAAGATTGACAAGCGCCTTGCAGACTGAACAAGACGGCGGTGATGAATATTGTGGTTAATCTTTTCATAGCTTCTTTCTTTTTACTTCCGAAAAGTAACAAAAAAAGCCCTCACAAGTTGTGAAGGCTTTGTTATAATTTAAACAGGGATTATTTCATTTTCGCGAATATTTTATCCATTTTTTCGCGCTCCTGAACAGCCAGTTCGGGATCTACAAGAATACGACCACTGTGTTCATCCGTAATGATCTTTTTTCTTGAAGCGATCTCCATTTGAACCTGAGGTGGAATCGTGAAGAACGATCCACCGGAAGCCCCTCTTTCAACTTGCTACCACTGCGAGTCCGTTCTTGACATTCATGCGAATACGTTTATAAGCATTCACCAGTCGCTCCTCGATATTCTTTTCGTATTTCTCCGATTCCTTGATAAGGGATTTTTCTTCTTTTTCAGTTTCGGCAAGAATCTCATCAAGTTCTCCTTGTTTGTGCTTGAAATGTTCTTGACGAGCCTTAAGGCGCTCCTTGGTTTCGTCAATAACAACATTTTTCTGTTCTATCTGAGTTTTGAACTCCTTGATATGTTTTTCGGCTAACTGAATTTCCAGTTCCTGGAATTCGATCTCCTTACTAAGCGAGTTGTACTCGCGGTTATTACGCACATTATCTTGTTGTGAAGTGTACTTCTTAATCAGGGTTTTAGCTTCTTCAATAAGATTTTTCTTATCTTTTATACCGGTTTCAATTACTTCAAGATCTGAAGACAATTTCTCCAGTCGGGTGTTCATTCCAGCTACTTCGTCTTCAAGATCTTCTACTTCTAAAGGTAGTTCCCCGCGTACGTTTCGAATCTCATCAATTCGAGAATCTATCAATTGCAGATCGTATAGCGCTCTTAACTTTTCTTCTACAGTAGTTTCTGTTTTTTTTGCCATATTCTATAAATAGGTAATAGGATTGGTGTTTGTTTGCGATAAAACAAGCCTAGCCTGCGGCAAGGCAGGTGCAAAATTAGTGATTTTTTTCGAGAGCACGTTAAGAATCAGCTCTTTTGTGAACTGCTCACTTTCGTAATGACCAATGTCCGCTAGTAATATTTGATCTTCCGATTTAAAAAAATCGTGATACTTCATATCGGCTGTTACAAAAGCATCGGCACCGGCTGCTTTAGCAGCATCGATGGCAAAACTACCACTACCGCCTAAAACAGCTACTTTTTGTATTGTTTTACCTACTAATGCCGAATGTCTCACACATTCTGTCTGCATGCTTTCTTTAAGATGGGAAAGGAAGTCCGTTTCAGATAAGGGGCGTTCCATTGTTCCAATCATACCCATTCCAATATGTTGATTCGTATTTTCCAGCGTCGTCACCTCGTAAGCGACTTCTTCATACGAATGGGAGGTGATCAGCGCATTTAGCACCTTTGCTTTTAAATGCTTCTGAAATGTTACCTCTATACGAACTTCATCCTCGAAATGAGTTTTCCCACGGGTTCCCAGGGTTGGATTCGCATTTTCATCGGGATTGAAACTACCCTCTCCTTCTGTATTAAAACTACAATTACTATAGTTTCCAATAGCCCCAGCGCCTGCTTCAAACAATGCTTCTCTAACTGTTTTGGCTTCCTTGGTTGGAACATAGGTAACTAACTTCTGAATTGTACCTCGCTGCGGAATGAGGATAGATCGGTTACTCAGTTCGATCTTTTCGCAGATCATCGCATTCACACCGTTCCAGGCGTTATCGAGGGCAGTATGTACGGCAAAGATGGCGATGTCGTTCTTAATGGCCTTCTGAACCACTCTTTCCACATAGGAACTTCCCGTTATCTTTCTTAAGTCCGGAAAAAATAATGGGGTGAAAACTCACGATAAGGTTACATTTCTTTGTGATTGCTTCGTCTACAACACTTTCCAAAGTATCCAATGTAACAAGTATTCCGGTAACTTCCGTATTTTTATCACCAACCAACAATCCGGTATTGTCGAAGTCTTCCGAATAAGATAAAGGAGCGAGTCTCCTCTAGGATGTGCATAGCCTCTTTAACCTTCATTCGCTTCTATTTTACGGTAAAGATAAAAAAGTATACTTTCGTTTTATAAAAAGTCGGAAATATAAGTGGAATACCCATTTATATGCTGAAATGACTATTTATCCGACTTTAGAGAAATTGATTTTTTTGTCAAATGAAATACTTTCGATTCCTGGGATTTCCATTTGCTGTGCTTTACGGATTTGTAACGGCTTTTCGGAATTATTTGTACGACAAGGGTTGGCTGAAAAGTATGGCGTATAACATTCCCGTGATCTGTGTTGGAAATCTATCGGTGGGCGGAACCGGTAAGTCTCCAATGATCGCATACCTGATTTCCCTGTTGAAAGACGAGTATAAGATCGCTGTTTTAAGCAGAGGGTACAAAAGAAAGACGAAAGGTTACCTCGAAGTTAAAGCAGATCATTCAGCCCGGGATGTTGGTGACGAGCCGCTTCAGTTTAAACAAAACTTTCCAAATATCACGGTAGCCGTATGTGCAGATCGCCGTGTGGGGATTGAAAAACTGGGGTCGAAGGCCGATCTCATTTTATTGGACGATGCCTTTCAGCATCGAAAAGTAAAAGCAACAACTCAATATTCTGCTCACTCCCAGCGACGATCTTTATATAGACGATTATATGCTTCCCATGGGTATGCTTCGGGAGCCTGTCACCGGGGCAGCGAGGGCTGATATTATCGTTGTGACCAAATGTCCTGATGGGTACCCTATGCAAAACAACAGGAAATACAACTGCGTTTAGGCCTGGAGCCGCATCAGAAACTCTACTTCTCCAAAGTGGGATATGATACCATGATCTATGGTAAATCTGAAAGTCTGTTGCTAACATATTTGATCGATAAGCCCTTTACTCTGGTGACCGGAATAGCAAATCCGAAACCTTTAGTAGATTTTTTGAAAAAGAAAGAATATCAATTTACACATGAGAAGTTCCCGGATCATCATGATTTTTCGAATTCAGAATTGAATAAATTGACGAAGTATGAAATTATCCTCACAACAGAAAAGGATTATATGCGGTTGCAACCACATATTGAAAAGTTCGCTTTGTATTATCTTCCTATCAAAACTATCTTACTTAAATGAGCAGCAAGCTTTTTTCAAAGAAAGAATAGAAAAAGGGATAGAAAGATAATTCTCTGAACTAGCGTTTACCGGAAAGTTTTGTCTGCAATGGAACGATAGATCTTTTCAAAGAATTCCTCGGTTTTAAATGGTTTCGGAATAATTTCATTGAAACCGGCACGATAGAAATCGTCTAAATTCTCATCGATAGTAACAGCGGTCAACGCGATGATAGGAATTTCTTTGTTGAAGGATCGGATCTTCTGAGTAGCCTCTATACCGCTTATTCCCGGCATATGGATATCCATTAAGATCACGTCAAACTCGTTCTCTTTTACCATTTTGATGGCATCCATTCCATTGTCGGCTACCATACATTTCATCTTGTTCTTTTCAAGGATCTTTCGGGTGATCATCTGGTTGATCTTGTTGTCTTCAACAACCAGGATCTTTCTGTTTTCGAGAGCTACATAATCCACGTCGTATATAATATTTTTGGGGTTTATATCTTCTTTTATTTCTTCTGAAATATCTAAATTAATATTGAACCAGAATTTGGAACCTTTACCCAACTGGCTTTCCAGATTGAATTTTACTGCTCATAAGTTCTAAGCAGGTTCTTTACAATAGAAAGTCCGAGGCCGGTACCACCAAATTTTCTGTTGATCTGAAGCGAAGCCTGTGAAAAGGTTTCAAAAATACTTTTCTGTTTTTTCTTGGAGATACCTACTCCGTTATCTTCAATTTCAAAATGAAGAGAAACTTTCTTATTCTTCTCTTCCAATTTTCGAACACGAACAACTACATCACCATTCTGAGTGAATTTTACAGAATTTCCAATTAGATTGATAAGGATCTGTGATAACTTTAAGCGGATCCCCAACAAGGCGATCCGGGATAGTTTCATCGAATTCAAGATGCAGATTGTTCTTACGGTCGTCGGCCGATTTCTTTAAGGCGATCAATACATCGTTAATGCGTTTCTTAAGATGGAATGTGGTTTTTTCTATCTCTACTTTATTCGCCTCAAGTTTGTTGAGATCAAGAATATTATTAATAAGCGATAAAAGATACTCTCCGGAGAACTTAAGTGAGTTCAAATGTTCTTTCTGATGCTCGTTTAGGGTCTTCCTCCAGCAACAGGTGGGTTAGTCCTGTAACGGCATATAGATGGGGTACTGAAGTTCATGCGTGATGGTTGAGAGGAATTGGGCCTTCGCCAGGGAGGCCTTTTCAGCTTTTTCCTTGGCCAATTGCAAGTTCAATATTCTTATCCTGAAGCAATTCGTTTGCTTTGGCTCTCAGGTTATTATTCTTGTACAGAGATAGGGTAAGAAGTGAGAGTATGATAATAAGAGCAATACTCAAGCCGGTGGTCATCCTACCGAAATTGATGGATTTTTGCTGTTTGGCTATATTCTCATTTTGATCTGATATGATCTTCTTAAAATTATTTACACTCGCATCTATCTCCACGCCTTTAGTGATGGCTTGCAGATACACCTGTTGAATAGAGTCACTTTTAGCCTGGTAAAGTGCAAGATTACGCTCAATTCCAGCCAGATCTCCTTTCTTCACCGCTATCTGGGATGCTATTCTGTACCCCGTTACCTGGAGTCGCGTAAATGAATTCTCGGTGGTAATGGCATTTGCCTTGTCAAGGGACGCGGCAGCCTGATCCACGGCATTTAACGGTCCTTCCTCACCAAGTGCCAGTAAGGCTTCTGCTTTGCACAAATAGCTATATGCCAGCTGATAGGACATATTATTCTCCTTAAAAACAGGGATAGCTGCATTATAGTAGTTAATGGCGTCGGTCAATTTATCACTATTCAACTGTAATATCCCCATTCCCAATAGTACTTCAGCTCTTTGGGCTTCAGTTCCTATGTTGGTATAGATAGATTCAGCTCTTCCGAAGAAAACCGCTGCATCGTCAAGCATATTGAGACGTGTCAGTACAAGGCCTTTGAGTTTAAAAGCCTGAGCCTTCAGAAGATCATCCGAACCATTCTCTATTAATTCAAGTGCTTTATCGGTTACTGTATTGGCCTTTTGATAATTCTGAAGAAAATATTGAAGTTCGGCTATTTCCAATTGTACGGACATGTTGAAAGATTGGTCCGAATATGCCGATGCCAGCTGGTTAGCCTGGTTCAGTAGTACGATGGCATTGTCAAAGTCCTGCCTTGTAATCGCATCGCTGGCTTCTGCCTGATATTTCTTAATTAGTTGTACCGAATCCTGTTCGACCTGTTGTGAAAAACAGTCAAATGAAAACAAAAAAAGGGTCATTACCCAGATTTTCAAGCAAGTAAATTTTATACTTCCAGCCTTCAAAACTATGTACTTGGGCGATAAATATAGTTATTTCCTCGAAATTTGTAGGATTAAATCTACAATTCTTGACGAATATCCCACTTCATTGTCGTACCACCCGATGATTTTCACCATTTTACCAATAACCGAAGTCATTCCGGCATCGAAGATGCAGGAATGGGTATTTCCTATAATATCTACCGAAACTATAGGATCCTCGGTGTACTGCAGGATTCCTTCTAATGATCCCAGAGAAGCCTGTTTAAAGGCTTCATTCACCGCCTCTATGGTCACTTCCTGCCTTACGTTTAGTGTGATATCGGAGAGAGAACCATTAGGGACTGGTACACGAATGCCACAACCCCCGATAACTGTCGATAATTCGGGAAATATCTTAGTAAGAGCCTTGGCTGCACCGGTTGTGGTTGGTACGATCGATTGGCTGGCAGCACGGGCTCTGCGAAGATCCATATGAGGTTGGTCGTGCAGGCTCTGATCTGTGGTGTATGAATGAACGGTAGTGATATATGCTTGCTCAATTCCGCATAAATCATTAATTACCTGCAACATAGGCGCAGCATTATTTGTTGTACAGGAGGCATTTGAGATAATTAGGTCTTCCTGGTTAAGGATATCATCGTTTACCCCTAGAACAATGGTTTTAATATCATCATTTTCGGGTGGAACCGATAATATTACCCTGGCAGCGCCATTTTTTATATGATTCTGAAGTAGCTCCTTACTTTTATATTTTCCGGTAGATTCTACTACGATATCAAGATTTCCCCATGGAATCGAGCGTATATCCTCTTCTGAAGTGAAAATTATCTTTTTATCGTCTAAAATGATAGTATCAGCATCATAACTCACATGATTAGGCAATACCCCTTGAATACTGTCGTATTTCAGCAAATGACTCATGGTCCTGGGGTCTGAGATATCATTTATCGCGACCACATTTATATTTGGGTTATCAATTAGTATTCTGAATAAAGTTCGGCCAATACGGCCAAAACCATTAATGCCAATATTGATTGCCTTGCTCATAATAGGCTAGGTAAGGTGTTTTTGTGCTTTATAGGAAGATCGCACCAGGGCACCACTTTCAACATGCCTGAATCCCATTTCCAGACCGATGGTTTCATACTTTTTAAACTGTTCCGGAGTAATGAACTCCTTTACGGGCAGGTGTTTTTTCGAGGGCTGCAGGTATTGACCGATAGTAACGATGTTGAGACCCACATTTCGCAGATCTTGCATTGTTTGCAACACTTCTTGCTCTGTTTCTCCCAATCCGAGCATAATTCCGCTTTTGGTGCGTTCTATGCCCTGTTCTCTCAGATAACGCAGAACCTCAAGACTACGTTCATACTTGGCTTGAATTCGCACTTCGCGGGTAAGTCGCTTCACTGTTTCCATATTATGGGAAACAACTTCGGGTTTTACCTCTATTATACGGTCGATATTGCGTGTTTCACCTTGAAAATCGGGAATTAGCGTTTCCAGCGTAGTCTGCGGATTCATCCTGCGAATTGCCTTAATCGTTTCGGCCCATATAATCGATCCCATATCTTTAAGATCGTCCCGGTCCACCGAAGTAATCACCGCATGTTTAATATTCATGATCTTTATAGATCGAGCCACTTTTTCGGGTTCATCCCAATCTACCATTTGTGGTCTTCCGGTCTTCACACCACAGAAACCACAGGAACGAGTACAAATATTCCCAAGGATCATAAATGTGGCCGTGCCTTCGGTCCAGCATTCACCCATGTTCGGACAACTACCACTGGTACAAATGGTATGTAGATTGTATTTATCGACCAATCCCCTTAATTCAGTGTATTTCTTGCCTGTGGGGAGCTTAACCCGCAGCCATTTTGGCTTGGGTTGCGGTTTTTGTATTTCGACAGTTTTAACTTCCATAGCGACGACAAATGTACAAAGATTACACTAAATTATTCATAAGAGCGTATTAAGGTACCAACCACTGAAACCAAGGAGAATAATTATACTTATTATACTGTAAATACTTAGTATGGGGCCGGGTCGCGCGACTTCAGGAGTATGTTTTCCGGATATAAGCGCGAAGTTAAAGATGGCATAAAAGGGAGCTGTAAGAAACGATAGGATAGTCGCTATTTCTACGAGCAATTTCATTTCAGACAGTAGAAAAAAGAAAATGACCAGCGTACCGCCTGCCAGGATGATTAACCAATATAAGTAACCGTTCTTCATAGGTTTACCGAAAACGATTTCAACTGTACGGTGCATCGCCCGGGGAGATCCGTCGAGGGTTGTTAGCGAAGTACTGAACATTGTGGTTAGCGCTGCGATGCCTATTAAAAGCTTGGCCCATTCGCCCAGACTTTGGGTGTACATGGAAATAAGCTGATTTGCAAAAACACCACTGTTCAGTGAAAAGGATTCGTTTGCTCCGAACATCACTAAAGCACCTAAGGCCAGGAACCCAATAGCCAGGACCGTAGTCGTTATATAACCCACATTAAAATCGAATTGGGATTGTCCGGGGGCTATAGACGGATAGAGCTTTTTCTTTTCCACCGTCCACATGGAATTCCAAATAGAAATATCCAGAGGAGCCGGCATCCAGCCCATAAAAGCGATCAGGAAGGCCACGGCCGCTGTTTCGGTAGGAATAACCTGCTCCAGGGAAGTAGACACATTCGGATTAACCGCAAAGGCCACTGCAGCCAGGGTGCTAATTGTGAGGCCGATAACTATTACCTTCATTAAAGAATCCAGAATTTTGTATCGCCCTATCACCAGTATAGCAAAACAAATAATTGTGATTACGGCGGTCCATACCACCGGCGTACCAAAACCAAACAAGGATGTAGCGATTCCTGCAGTGACTATAGTGACGGCAGTTTGGATCGTGAACATCGTTGCGAAGGTTAATACAAAGTAGACATAGATCACACCTTTACCCATTTTACGATACCCCTCAAGCAAGGATTCGCCGGTGGCAGAAGCATAGCGCGGACCATATTCGAAAAAGGGATATTTTACCGCGTTAATGAGTAGCAAGGCCCAAAGTAGTCCGAATCCGAAATCGGCACCGGCCCTGGTAGATTGCACTAAATGTGAAACACCGATAGCGGCTCCGGCAAAAATAAATCCGGGCCCTAATTTTTGAAGTGAGATCTTCAACGGGAATGGTTTTGAGTAATTATTTCCGACAGGAGTTTTTTGGCGCGAAGCAGGCGTACTTTAACGTTGTTGAGAGGTTCGCCCAGTGTTTCTGAAATTTCGTTATAACTCATTTCCTGAAAATAACGAAGATTGATCACGTCCTGGTAGTGCGGTTTCAGTTGTTTAATAAATTGCAGTAACTCGTCCAGGTGTTGTTCGGTAATTAATGTATCCTCCGGAGTAGGAGAGTCGTCCGGAATTTTATGCACATGTTCATCACTCGTATCGGTAGTTTTTGAACGAATGGATGCGTTTTTTTTCCGAATCTTATCGATTTGAATATTCTTTGATATAGTAATTAGCCAAGTTCCAAAAGTATATTTTTCATCGAAGGTATCGATCTTATCGAATGCTTTGGCAAATGTTTCAATGGCAATGTCTTCGGCTTCATATTCGTCGTTCACGCGCTTTACCTGAAATCCATAAACTTCATTCCAAAAATGATCCAGAAGAAACCTAAAGGCACTCTGCTTACCATTTTTAGCCAATCTTACTTGCTGAAGTAAATTATTTTTGGTTATTTCCACGAGGATCGATTTGAAATTCTTCCACTAATAAAGATACTCATTTGAAGGCATATTAAAAATAATTCAAGGAGCGGAATAAAAACAACAAGTCCTGATTCCTTAAATTTTTCAGTAGCCTTTCCATGTACAATATATTGAACTAACAACCTCCAAATGATAATAAACAAGGCAATCTTCCAGTTAGAAAATATCAGTGTGCAGGATGCAACCAACCAGAAGAGCAAGTTAAATATATAATAACAGGCCAATAAGAATTTGTGTTTCGGTTGGTAAAATTTTGCCGTACTGCTATGCCTTCTTTTCTGATGGATCCAGCTGCTCCACGTTTTCTTCGGAATAGAATATGAGAAAGAATCTGGCGCAATTTGAATTGCTGTGTTTGAACTTGTCGCTGCCATGTTAACAAAGAGATCATCATCTCCGGACTGCATTTTCATATGCGACGTAAAACCGTTGTTGGCATAAAATAAATTACTGGTATAAGCCAGATTTCTGCCTACTCCCATATAAGGCACTCCATTAAAAGCGTAAGAGAAATACTGAATTGCCGCAACCATTGTTTCGTAACGGATCAGGGCATTGAGTAGACCGCCCGACTTGTCATAGGCTCCATATCCTAAAACGATGTGCTTTTCCTCAGAAAATTGGGATACCATATTAGATATCCATGAATTGGTTGCTGGACGACAATCGGCATCGGTAAAGAGCATCCTTTTATTTGCAGCTTTCTTGATTCCTAAAGTGAGCGCATATTTTTTACTTCCCCAGAATGATTCATTACTTACAACATCGACAATTTTAATGCGGGGATCCGAAGCAGCGAAATGATTCATTACTTCCAGGGTGTCGTCCGAGGAAGAATCGTTAATAAGGATCAGTTCGAAATCCGGGTAGTCCTGATCCAGATACAGATGCAAATGATTGCTCAGGTTTTCCGCTTCGTTCTTAGCACATATCAGGACTGATACTGGATAATGGGTGGTTAGGGGTTTCGCATAACTCTTCTGAAATAAAAATGTAGCAAAAAATATATAGTAGATACAATTGACCAGAACAATTAATCCGAGCAGGTACAATAGTAGCATTGGCACAATGAAAATTAAGACGACTGATGCGCTTTCTCAGTACAGGAATTAAATTGATCGGGTGTCTTACCACAAAATCCACAGGCTTCACTATCCTTGTTTAAAAACGGACTCTGGCTCGCACAGGTACCTGCAAATTTTCCGTCCTTTTTACCCCAAATTTTTATGGCTATACCTGCCACGGCAAGTAGTAATAACAGAAGTGTAATAACTAATAGTCCCATCTCAATAAATTGAATTGCAAAAATACGATCTTTCTTGGTGAAATGGAGCTATTTTGGTTATTTTTAGCCTCTCTAAAATACAATATCATTATGAAATTACCATATTCGATCCTATGCCTGTTATTCGTTTTTTCTATTTTTTCTGCATGTAAGCAAGATGTAAAAAAAGAAACAGAAATTGCCCCTGTGGAAGAAGTTGTAGCTGAAGCACCAGAGCGAAAAGAACCATCTAAGGAATCTATTGCCCAGGCAAATAGTGTAATGGCCAGGGTAATGAGTACCCGGGAATGCAAAGCTTTTGCCAGCTATATGATCACGGCAGAGGTTTCAGATCAGTTATTGAAAGAAGAGGGCCCCTTTACCATTTTCGCTCCTTCCGATGATGCCTTCAGATCGATGGATGAAGAGATAATTAATAGCCTGCCGAAGGTAGAAAATAAACCCATGTTGGTGTCTATGGTAAAAAGTCATATCGTGGAGGGCAGTCATGATTCCGTAGCCTTGATCCTGGCCCTTAAAAAAGGTAAAGTGTCGCTCACCTCTATATCCGGAGAGAAATTAACGGTGCGTAAAAAAGGTAGTGACATATTAGTTAGCGATTCCAAAGGAAATATTTCTACCGTTGGAAAAAGTGATATTCAGGCGAGCAATGGCGTAGTTCACGTGGTGAATTCTGTATTAGGAATGAATTAAAATACATTAACCTCCGGTTCTATATAGATGCTGTAGTCTTCTTTTACCTTTTTCTGTATCCTGAGCGCGAGGTCCCATATCTCGGCCCCTGTGGCATTTCCGTAATTAACCAGTACCAGGGCCTGGTGTTCGTGAATACCGGCATCTCCATATCGCTTGCCTTTAAAACCCGCCTGATCTATTAACCATCCAGCTGGAATTTTAAATTGAGTAGCTGAAACTTCATAAAAGGGAGCATCGGGATGTTTGCTTCGGAATTGCTTGAAATCCTCCGACGACAAAACAGGGTTCTTAAAGAAACTACCGCCGTTACCTATTTCCTCAGGATCGGGTAATTTCGATCTGCGAATGGAGATCACAGCCTCAGAGATATCTTTAATGGTCGGTTGGCTGATATTCCTTTCCGTAAGAACATCGGAGATGGCCCCATAGGAAGCATTGATATTATGATTTCCACGAGTTAAACGCATCCGGACAGAGGTGATGATATACTGGTTTTTAGCCTCATTCTTAAAAACAGAATTGCGGTACCCGAACACACATTCCTCTTTTGTAAAATTCCGTGTAGTTGCAGAGGTAATCTCAAGAGCCGCACACCTTACAAATACATCTTCAAGTTCAACTCCGTAAGCCCCGATATTCTGAATAGGGGCGGTTCCGGTATTTCCGGGAATTAACGAAAGGTTTTCAATGCCTCCATAATTTTGATCTATACAAAACATGACCAGTTCATGCCAGTTTTCCCCTGCTTGCACTTCCAGAATAACGTGGTCTTCATTTTCAGAAATAACCTCGATACCTTTTAAGTTGATATGAACTACCAATTTATCGATAGGGGAGGTGAGTAACATATTGCTTCCACCTCCAAGAATAAATAATTCGTGGGAATCATAGTCGTTCAAGATTGTTTTGAGGTCTTCAAAGGTTTGAACCGAGATAAATTCCCTGGCAGAAACATCAATTCCAAAAGTGTTGTAATCACGAAGTGATTTGTTTTTTTCGATGAACATTAGCCGGTGTATTGTTCCAGGGCAGCTTTCAGAATACGAACTGCTTTAATAAGACTTTTTTTCCGAAGCACATAAGCGATACGTATCTGGTTCAAACCGACACCTTCCGAGGAATAAAATCCAGCCGCAGGTGCCACCATGACCGTTTCACCGTCCAGATCGAATGATTCGAGCAACCATTGTGCGAAATCGTCACAATTTGCTATAGGCAACTCGGCAATACAGTAGAAGGCACCTTTTGGGTGTCCAACTTTCACGCCGGGAATTTCTTTCAACAAACGTATCAGGGTATCCCGGCGATCCTTGTACTCTTCAATAACTTCATCAAAGTATTGCTGCGGTGTGTTCAGTGCTGCTTCACTGGCGATCTGAGCAAAAGTAGGTGGACTCAATCGTGCTTGTGCGAATTTCAAAACTGTTTGGATCACCTGTTGGTTTTTCGACACCAGGCAGCCAATACGGGCACCGCACATGCTATATCGCTTAGATACAGAATCTATGATGATTCCATAGTCTTCCATACCTTCCTCTTCGAGGATAGAGTAATGCTTCAATCCGTCGTAGACGAATTCGCGGTATACTTCATCGGCGACCAAAAATAGATCGTGTTTTTTTACAATTGAAGCCAGTTTTTTAATCTCATCCTTAGAATATAAATATCCTGTTGGATTTCCCGGGTTACAAATGAGAATCGCCTTGGTCCTCGGGGTAATAAGGCGTTCAAAATCTTCAATAGGTGGTAAAGCAAAATTGTTTTCGATCTTCGATATCACCGGTACGATCTTAACACTGGATGCGGTTGCAAAACCATTGTAGTTGGCGTAAAAGGGTTCGGGGATAATAATTTCATCGCCGATATCGGTAATGGAGCCCATCGCGAAAAGCAGGGCTTCACTGCCTCCGGTTGTAACAATAATGTCTGTCGCATTAACCCTAATGTTTTGCCTGTGATAGTAATTCGCGATTTTTTCGCGATATGCTTCTGAACCTTCGGAACGGGTGTAAGCCAGGATTTGGAGGGAGTGATTGGCCACAGCATCCATAACTGCAACGGGAGTTTTTATATCTGGCTGACCGATATTTAAATGGTATATAGTTTTATTCGCTTTGTACGCTTTTTCGGCAAAAGGAACTAGTTTTCTAATGGGTGATTCGGGCATTCTCAGACCCTTTTGAGATACTACAGGCATTGGCTTATAATTATTTAACAAAGTTGCGAAATATATTTATAAATCCATAGGGAAAACAAAGGCGTTCGCTAATTTTTCCATATCTTCAATACGATGGAAAAATTAGCGAACTCCATACGCACAATCCTTCTTCTGGTAATTGCGCTCCTTTTGTTCGCCCCGGCAAAAGCTCAAAGTGGTTTTACCTTACCTAAAGCATATAAAAGGAACAAAATTCCGTTCGAATTGGTGAATAACCTGGTAGTTATTCCTGTTGAAATTAACGGAGCCAAATTGTCATTTTTATTGGATACAGGGGTTAATTCCACGTTACTTTTCTCCGTAGATGACATGGATTCCCTTCAGCTAAATAATGCCCAACCAGTGAAATTGCGAGGTCTTGGCGAAGGGGGGTATATTGATGCCATTGTGAGTAATGATAATACGTTGAGAGTGGGAAAAGCTATCGATACTCATCATAAAATTTATATGATCCTGGATAGAAAAATCAATTTCTCAACCCGAATGGGAATTCCTATTCACGGAATTATCGGATTCGGTCTGTACAAGGATTTTGTTATTAAGACTGATTATTCTTCCAGACGTATTACATTATATCAACCAGATTCATTTCAGAGGAGAAAATGTAAGAGTTGTGAAGAATTTCCCATTGTATTTCACAATAAAAAACCATTTTTTAACATACAGATTGCGTCACAGAATCGTGAATCGGATGCTTTAGTACTTATAGATACAGGTTCCAGCGATGGACTCTGGCTATTCGATGAGGAGGATTATATTCGTGAAAATCCCAAGAATTACTTTAACGATTTCTTAGGTCTGGGCCTGAGCGGTAATATTTTTGGGAAAAGATCCAAAATAAAAAAACTTTCCCTCAACTCATTTGAACTAAGTGATGTAACCACTTCATTTCCGGACAGCAACACGGTAAAAAACATAAGGTCACTGCCACAAAGAAAAGGGAGTATTGGCAGTGAAGTGCTTCGGCGATTCACCGTGATAATGAACTACAGAAACCAAACCATGACCCTGAAAAAGAACAATCGATTCGAGGATCCTTTCTATTACAATATGGCCGGTCTTACCCTCGAGCATGATGGTTTGATCCCTGTTAAAGAAGTGGATTACTTTAAGATAGACCCGGTAACTATGACAAAGGAAAAAAGAGAGGCTTCAGCAATTTTTGATGTCTATAAATCACCTACACTTCAGTTTTTCCTGGCACCGAAATACGTGGTGGCGGAAGTTCGTGAAGGTTCACCGGCCGCTTTTGCTGGAATTATGAAGGGTGATGAGGTAGTACGTATCAATGGGAAAGCAAGTTTCAAATATAAACTTTATGAAGTGATTAATTTATTCTCTTCCAAAGCCGGCAGGACCATTTACCTTGAAATTGTCAGAAATGGTATTGTTCAGAAAAAAAAGTTTGTCCTTCGGGAAGTGATATAAAAAAACCCCGGCCAGTAGACAGGGGTTTTTGTGTTATGTGTTTGTGGTCTTATTTTGTCTTTTCAAGGACACTCTTGCCTTCGGCAAGTACCTCTCCTTTGATTTTCAACGCCTTAATAGCCTCGTCAGCATTAGAGTAAACTGTCACAGTTTTACGGATAGGTCCCACCCGATTTGTGTCATATTTTACCTCTATACTACTGGAAGCACCCGGCGCGATTGGTCCGTCTGGTTTTTTCGGCACAGTACAGCCACAACTGGATTTTACATCTGCAATCACCAGGTCGGCATCTCCGGTGTTCGTAAATTCGAATACGCGAACTCCATCACTTCCTTTGGCGATTTTGCCATAATCGATCGTTTCAGACTTAAAACTAATTTTAGCCTGCGCCTGAACAGTATGTCCAATTAATGCAATTAATGCAATAAGTACTAGTCTTTTCATGATTTCATTAAATTTAAGGTGTGCTAATGTAGCTATCTTTTTGGCAAACTGCAAAATAAGTTATTCACTTTCATAATAATACAGATATACCTACTTTTGCTTACTTATCCCAAAAATTGGACCAAACTATGAGTTTAGCGGCGAAATATAGTGCTGAAAGTGTTGAAAACAAGTGGTATAGCTACTGGATGGAGCATGGTTATTTTAATTCTGAACCGGATGAAAGAACGCCATATGCTATCGTTATACCTCCTCCGAACGTAACCGGGGTGCTACATATGGGCCATATGCTAAATAATACAATTCAGGACGTTCTTATTCGTCGTGCCCGCCTTTTAGGTTATAATGCGTTGTGGGTTCCCGGGACCGATCATGCCTCCATTGCAACGGAAGCGAAAGTCGTGTCGAAATTGAAGTCTGAAGGTATCGAGAAAACAGATATTTCACGTGAAGAATTTATCCATCATGCCTGGGACTGGACGCATAAACACGGCGGTATCATTCTGGAACAACTTAAAAAATTAGGTGCCTCCTGCGATTGGAAAAGGACGAAATTCACCATGGATGACGATCTGTCGGAATCAGTAATCAGAGTTTTTGTGGATCTATATCGAAAGGGTAATATTTACAGAGGGTACCGCATGGTAAACTGGGATCCGGAGGCATTAACGACGCTCTCCGATGAAGAAGTGAATTATGAAGAGAAACAGGGAAATCTGTATCATCTTAATTATCAAATAGAAGGTAGCGATGAATCTATTACCATCGCCACAACCCGACCGGAGACTATTCTTGGTGATACCGCTATTTGTATTAATCCTGAAGACGAGCGCTATACACACCTGAAAGGGAAAAAAGCTATTGTGCCTATATGTAACCGGGTGATACCCATTATTGAAGATGCGTATGTTTCCATGGAATTTGGTACCGGTTGTCTGAAAGTGACCCCGGCACACGATGAGAATGATAAAATGTTAGGTGATAAGTACCAACTTGAAGTTATCGACATCTTTAACGATAATGCCACTCTGAATAGTTATGGTTTGCACTATGAAGGCAAAGACCGGTTTGATGCCAGAAAAGAGATCGTTACAGAGTTGAAAGACCTTGGATTCTTAGCCAAGATCGAACAATATACCAACAAAGTAGGGACCTCGGAGCGTACCGGAGCAGTTATTGAACCTAAGCTTAGTGATCAATGGTTTCTCAAGATGAAGGAATTATCTAAACCCGCGTTGGACGCCGTTGTGAACAAAGATGTAAACCTGGTGCCTGAGAAATTCATAAATACGTATCGCCACTGGATGGAGAACGTACGGGATTGGAATATTTCTCGTCAGTTGTGGTGGGGGCATCAAATACCGGCCTTTTATTTTGGCGACGGTATTGATGACTTTGTCGTTGCGGAAACCAAAGGAGAAGCCCTGCAACTCGCCCGGGAAAAAAGCGGTAATTCCGATTTGAATGCATCAGATTTAAAACAGGATCCGGATGTACTCGACACCTGGTTTTCCTCATGGTTATGGCCCATAAGTGTTTTTAATGGTATCATGGATCCCGAAAACGCCGATATAAAATACTATTATCCAACAAAAGACCTGGTTACAGCGCCTGAGATTCTTTTCTTCTGGGTGGCACGTATGATCATAGCCGGATACGAATATCGTGGCGAAAAGCCTTTCGAGAATGTTTATTTAACCGGGATCGTTCGGGATAAGCAACGCCGTAAGATGAGTAAATCACTTGGAAACTCTCCAGACCCCATTGAACTCATCAATGAATATGGAGCCGATGGCGTACGCGTGGGAATGCTTCTAAGTTCCCCGGCAGGGAACGACCTGATGTTCGACATAGAGTTGTGCAAACAGGGAAGTGGCTTTGTAAACAAGATATGGAACGCCTATCGTCTAATTGATGGCTGGGAGGTTTCATCAGAGATTGAACCTTCGGAAACCGGTGCAATTGCTATCGAATGGTATAAGAATAATTTCAACAAAACCCTGGCCGAGATTGAGGATCATTTTCGTAAATACCGAATTAGTGATGCGTTAATGGCGACGTATAAATTGATTTGGGATGACTTCTGTTCCTGGTTACTCGAAATGGTGAAACCCGCATACGGACAGCCCATAGATAGTGCGACATTTGAAGGTGTTATCGCAATCCTTGAAGATAACCTCAGGATATTACACCCGTTCGTTCCTTTCGTTTCTGAAGAGATCTGGCAACACATCACGAAAAGAACGCCTCAGGAGGCGCTTATTATAGCCAGCTGGCCGGAAATTGCTGCGTACGACGCAACTTTAATTTCCGACTTTGACTTCGCGGCAGAAGTAATATCAGGGATCCGAACCATTCGAAAAGAAAAGAATATTTCCTTTAAAGAACAGATCGCATTATCCGCGATCAACAACGAAAAAACGAGTTCTGAGTTTGATTCTATTATTCGAAAGCTCGGTAATCTTTCCAATCTGAATTATATAAACGAACCCTTGGACGGAGCACTTACATTCCGGGTGAAATCCAATGAGTATTTTGTGCCTATTTCCGGAGCTATAAATGTTGAGGAAGAAATTGCCAAGATCGCTGAAGAGCTTAATTATACGGAAGGTTTCTTAAAAAGTGTCCAGAAAAAACTAAGCAATGAACGCTTCGTGAATAACGCACCCGAACAAGTGGTTAAAATGGAGCGCAGCAAAGAAGCCGATGCGCTTGCGAAGATCGAGACTCTTAAAGCCAGCCTTGCCAGCCTGAAATAGTTATTTCCGGTAAATGAAATACTTTTTTGCCGTTTCAATATAAAGCTGCTTGGCTTCATCCACGGTCATATTCTTAGATTGGAATAACGCGTTTGTTTTAAATGCATCGATAAGAGGTTTGCCACCACTAGGTCGATCCTCGTCATTGGTTGCTCGCTTATAATAAGCATACAGGCGCAACAAAACGTCTGCAGGGAAAGGTTCGGCATGATTATTTATACTATCGACCGCTTTTTGAAATTCAATATCCAGGTTTGATTTTCCCATTGCTACCTTAAAGCCAGTTCGGTGAGACCACCTTTTACTTTTTGATTTAATTCCACTGCCACTTTTGCGTCCAAAGGCAGGAAGACATCTACCCGTGAACCAAATTTGATAAACCCGCTATCTGAACTCTGGTCTACAGAATGTCCTACTTCAGCATAATTAATAATACGACGTGCCATTGCTCCTGCTATTTGCCTGTGCATTATATCCCCGAATTCTGAAGATCGAACAACGACAGTGGTTCGCTCATTCTCCTCACTCGATTTAGGATGCCAGGCTACCAGGTATTTTCCCGGATGATATTTGCTATAAACCACTTCTCCACCAACCGGATACCGGGTAACATGAACATTGAGCGGTGACATGAAAACGGATATTTGCAGCCGTTTTTCATTATAATACTCTTTTTCGAATACCTCTTCAATAACAACTACCTTACCATCGACAGGTGCCATTAACCTGGAATCATCTATTACGAAACCCCGATTAGGATTTCGGAAGAATTGAAGCACCAGGATAAGTAGAATAATAAGAATTCCAATGATGCAATATTTCAGCAGGTCATTGTTCACAGTCATTTCCGTTAGCAAACTCAACGAAATACAGAGAGACAAAGCTATGAGAATAATCGAATTTCCTTCCTTATGAAACATATTCAGAGACTTCTAAAAATGCATAAATAAATGGACTGGCGTAAATAATGCTATCCAGTCTGTCGTATAAACCTCCATGTCCTGGCATCAGGATTCCACTGTCTTTCACTCCAGCCTGTCGTTTGAATTTGGACTGAATTAGATCTCCAATGGTCCCGAAAAAGGATGCGATGAGAGCCATACAGATCCACATCCATTGTGGATAAAAATCAAGGTATTTAAAGATAATAAATCCGGCAATGATTGAACCCGCCAATCCTCCTAAAAAGCCTTCGATAGTTTTTTTGGGCGAAATACGTTCCATCAGCTTACGCTTTCCAAAGTTCTTTCCGATTAGGTAGGCGAAGCTGTCATTAGCTCCAAACCAATATGAAAACGCCAACAATAACTATCCGGTGCGAAAACTCCATTCTGCATGGGAATAAGCGTGAGAAACACAAATCCGCTAATCACGTAGAAAATAACCGTAATGTACTTCTTCTTCTCGAACATTGGCATCTGACTGGTCCAAACCAGATCCTTCAGCAGAAACAGGCATACAAAACAGCAGAGAATTAAGAGAAGATAAACGGCATTGATATCGAATACTTCATAGCTGAAAAAGTAAAAAAATAAAACCAGCAGAATATAGGCGACAATAGATTTCAATCGTATGAGCCGTAGAAATTCATTCAATGTAATAGCAGCCAGGACAAAGAAGAGGCCCATAAACCATTCGCGCGAAGTGAACATAGAAAAAATAACAATCGAAATGTAAAGTACACCCGATATAGTTCGCACGATAACTTCCTTCATATTATAGGTCTTCCAGTAGCAACAAATATAAGTTTTTTGTGCTACTTCCATAACTCATAAAGTCCTTTTCTTTTTCAGTTTCGAAGTCCTGAATAGTCGTAATATTACTGGGAATATAGCTCCTGTTCTTTGATCTTAATTTTACGAAGTCCTTCGCTGATAGTTTCAACCAATTGACTGGTAGTTGCAGAAGATTACAAAATTGGCGGGTAATTCGTGTAATTTTTTCTCCTTGATCTGATTGGAAGAAAGAAGATGGATCCATTGTTCGAAACCAGGGACTCACAGGTTGAAAGGAAGAATGTTGCCGAGGTATTATGAACGAAATTCAAATTAAATCCATCGAATCTGGAGGTCAATAATTCATCCAAACAAAAAACATCCTGCTCATACCAATCGTTTTCAAGCAGGATATTATCGAAAGCCTCCAGAATTTCCTCCATATTTTCACAGTAGAGAAATTTACCCCCATTGCGATTAAAGTTATAGGTAAACCTTTCGTCTATAGGAAGTTTCTCTTCAGGGAAATATTTACTATGTTCAGAATTTTTTAGCTTTTTCTTCTGACTTACATTTAGGATTTAAAAGTCTTTTAAATAGACTCATTTAGAGGGTATTGAGGAGTTCTTAATTACGCTTAATCTCAAAGATATAAAATCTATACTGAAGTTATGTTACTGAAAATCTAAAGTTTTACGATTTTGGCTCGACAGGTTCTTCCGGTGCGATCACCTCGTCTTCAGTCTTTTCTTCTTTCTTCTCAATAGGAAGTTGCTTCTTGAACGGTCGCTTCCCAATATTTTCTGAAGATTTCCTTGAAGATTACTTCTTTTTCAAGAAGTTCATTCGGACAATTCAGTGAGTTTGTCTTTGTTCTTTTTCAAGAATCTCAATAGCACGCTGCATACTGTGTTTCAATAAGATTTGAAATTTCCTTATCAATCAGTTCTGCCGTTTTTTCGCTATAGGGTTTTGTAAAACCATATTCAGATTGTCCACTGGAATCATAATAGGTTAAGTTACCAATTGTATCATTGAATCCATAAATGGTCACCATGGCTCGCGCTTGTTTAGTAACTTTTTCCAGATCACTTAATGCACCGGTTGATATTTGATTGAAAATTACTTTTTCAGCAGCTCTTCCACCCAAGGTGGCACACATTTCATCCAGCATTTGTTCGGGACGAACTATAAGCCGTTCTTCCGGTAAGATACCAGGCCGCACCTAGTGATTGACCACGGGGCACGATGGTAACTTTTACCAAAGGTGCTGCATGTTCCAGCATCCAGCTAACCGTAGCATGACCGGCTTCATGGAATGCAATTGCCTTCTTTTCGTCGGGTGTCATGATCTTGTTTTTCTTTTCCAGACCACCAACAATTCTGTCTACCGCATCCAGGAAATCCTGACTTCCAACCAATTTCTTCTCTTTTCGAGCAGCTATCAGCGCAGCTTCATTACAAACATTGGCAATATCTGCTCCTGAGAATCCAGGTGTTTGTTTGGCAAGAAAATCTGTATCCAGGGTATCGTCCTTTTTAATAGGTCGAAGATGAACTTCGAAAATTTCTTTTCGTTCTCTAATATCGGGAAGGTCAACATATATCTGTCTGTCAAAACGTCCCGCTCTCATCAAGGCTTTATCAAGCACATCCGCACGGTTGGTAGCTCGCAATAACAATTACATTTGTGTTAGTGCCAAAACCATCCATTTCGGTGAGCAATTGGTTTAATGTATTTTCTCTTTCGTCATTGGATCCGGAAAAATTATTCTTTCCACGGGCACGGCCTATGGCATCAATTTCATCGATAAAAATGATAGAAGGAGATTTTTCTTTGGCTTGTTTAAACAAATCCCGTACTCTGGAAGCTCCAACACCTACAAACATTTCAACAAAATCTGATCCGGATAAGGAAAAGAAAGGTACTTTGGCTTCACCGGCCACAGCTTTGGCCAATAAGGTTTTACCAGTTCCCGGAGGTCCTACCAGTAAGGCTCCCTTAGGGATTTTACCTCCCAGTGCGGTATACTTTTCCGGGGTTTTTAGGAAATCGACAATTTCCTGAACTTCTTCTTTCGCTCCTTCAAGTCCGGCCACATCTTTAAAGGATGTTTTTACATCTGCTTTTTCATCAAATAATTTTGCTTTAGATTTACCGATATTGAAAATCTGCCCACCTGCACCACCTCCGGCACCCGGAGGACATACGTCGCATGATAAAGATCCAAATTCCGATAATCACAATAAACGGCAACAACGTAAGAAATAATTCTCCCCACATATTACTATTCGGTATTCCAGACTACTTTGGTCTCCAGATCGCTATCATTCTTTATTTCTTTTATGTTATTCTCGAAATTCTGAAGGTCTCCAAACTCAAATTGATAGAAGGTTCATTGGACCGCGGAGCAAAAAAGCTGTTCTTCTTTTTACTGAATGTATCGATTTTTTCTTGGCTTCCGGTGTTAGATACACCTTGGCTAACTTTTGATTTACTAATTTCAACTTTTCAACATCACCATCTCTAAGAAATTGCTCAAATTCGGCCTGAGTGGTTTTGCTGGGCTGTGACCAATTTCCACTTCCAAAAAATTGAATTCCTAAGAATATCATAGAATATCGCCCATAAATCCAATATGCACTGAATTTTGGCTTCTTAATTTCTGGTTTCTTATCTTTATTCTCGTTCTGCCATTTGGCTCTATTATTTTAATAAGTTGTTTCTATTTTTACTGATTTGGCATCACCCCATAATCCCTCTATGTCGTAAAATTCTCGAATATGTTTCTGAAAAACATGTACTACGACGTGAACATAATCCATAAGAATCCATTCGGCATTATCACTTCCTTCAACATGCCAGGGTTTTTCTTTTAATGGCTTTGCTTACTATTTTTTGAATCGAATTTACAATGGCATTTACCTGAGTGTTTGAAGTACCAGTACAGATTATAAAATAGTCACATACTGTATTTTCTAATTTCTCTAAGATCAAGAATTTCAACATCTTGTCCTTTTACTTCTTCAATTCCTTTTATTATTTGAGTAATTAGTTGATCTGTTCCTTTTTCTTTCTTCGACATTAAAAATTTTTTATTTGCGCAAAGTTATTACTTTTTTGTTTCTTTAAACACTTTGCCAACCTAATAGTAACACATTCTTTTTCCTCTGTGAAGATAATCAAACTTAATGCCATTGATTCTACAAACACCTATCTCAAAAACTTAAGTAAAAATGTAGTACTTGAAGATGGTACAATTGTGTTGGCGGAAACATCAAACCGAAGGACGTGGTCAAATGGGGGCTAATTCCTGGCAGTCAAAAGCGGGACAAAGCCTTACCTTTAGTATGTTTAAACGATTTAACAATCTTCGTATCAGAAGAACAATCCATGATCACGATCTGGCCGTTTCTTTGGGTATAACACATGGCATTGAACAACTTAATATTCCTCATTACGATAAAATGGCCGAACGACATTATGTCATATGGTAAAAAGATTATGTGGTATTTTGATTGAAAATCAATTGCAAGGCAATTCCAGTTACAGACGAGTGTAATTGGTATTGGTCTAAATGTAAATAATACTGAATTTACGATTTGCCTAAGCGACGTCCCTGTATTGTAGCAACTGGAAAGATATTCGATCTCGAAAGTGTTTGCGACAGGTTGCCCTGATCACTATCATCGCATTTGGACAACTTGGAAAAGCATTGATTTCTCGAATCGTTAATTGAAAACTATCGAGCGCCATGCTATTCGGAAAGATACGGTCTCGGTTTTTGAGTACCCGGACAGATCGATATTCAACGGAATCATTACTGGGTATGTGAGCAGCGATGGATAAGCTACTTGTGGAACTTGAAAATGAAAAAGTGACTTGAATTCGGTATGACAATTGAAATCTACCTCCGTTATTAAAGGTCTTTCATTTTATTCGCTAAGGTTTCGAGAAATTTTGTGATAGGACCTTTGATCATCATGGCCATCATAGGGTTAAATTCACCATTAAAATCTAATTCAGCTTCAGAAGAATCGGTTCATCCATTTTCCATTATGTTGCCGGTTAAGCTGAAATGGTATTTTATCACTTATTGCTCCAAAGCACCACTTTCTTAGGCGAATATAACTCCTTTACTTCCAGTGCGATTTCCGGCATTCCTTTTAGAGCGAAAACAAAAGGGTATCACTCTAATGACTTCAAATTTGCTGATATTTTCTGGCATTAGTTGCTCAAAATTCTTTACATCACTTAAGAATGTACAGAGGTCCTCAGCAGACTTTTGAACAATTACTTTTTTACTGTTTAATTTCATATGGATCGGGTTTAATAAGGATAGCCTGAGGGCGTATTATTTATCTGAGATTTTAATGGCCATTTTGGGGTCCCAGTTAGCAGGATCGTCACGCCATTGCACCAGCAATGCCCTTTCTTCTGTTGTAATGTAACCGGATTTTTCGGCCTGCTCAACAATCTCATTGTAATCACTTAACGTATGTAGCTCAACATTGGCTTTTTTGAAATTCTTTTCTGCCACTTCAAATCCATAGGTGAAGATAGCAACCATTCCTTTTACATTTAAATCTGCCTCTCGAAGTGCTTCCACTGCCAGCGAGGCTGCTTTTCCCGGTACTAATTAAGATCCTCAACGACTACTACATTCTGATTTGCTTCAACAAATCCTTCAATTTTATTTTGACGGCCATGTTTTTTCGCTTCCGGACGAACATAGCAAAAAGGAAGATTTAAGTAATCGGCAACCAATGTTCCTATTCCTATTGCTCCTGTGGCAACACCCGCAATAACATCAGGCTTACCGTAAAGATTTCGATCTGATCGGCAATCTGCTCTCTTAGGAAATTTCGAATCGCTGGATATGAAAGTGTAATTCGGTTGTCACAATAAATTGGAGATTTCCAGCCCGAGGCCCATGTAAAAGGTTTTTGTGGTTGTAATTTAATTGCATTAATTTGCAGTAGTAATTCGGCTGTTTTTTGTGCCGTCTCTTTGTTTAAAATCATACTGCAAATGTATAAAGTTTTTGTCAAAGAAATTCCAATAATTCTCTCAACTGAGAAAAATATTGGTAAGCAGTATACTTCAATTCCCCTAAAGTTTGAAGTTTAAAAAATTGATCAAGAAGATCAATAATGGCGAATTGATCTATGTTAATATTTATCATAAGAATGAAGAGTATCTGGAAAAATTTCTTAGAAAGAAATTGCCTGTGGTTGAAGCGGCGGGAGGTCTGGTATACAATAACAAAAGGGAGATACTTTTTATTTACCGAAACGACAAATGGGATCTTCCAAAAGGCGGGATAAAAAAGAAGAAACCCATGAAGAAGCCGCAGTCAGGGAGGTGAAAGAAGAAACGGGTGTTCAGAATCTTGAAGTTAAGAAATATCTTACTACAACCTATCATGTTTTCAAACGGAACGATAAGTTCAAACTCAAGATCACGTATTGGTTCGAAATGTATTCGGAATACGACGGGCCATTAATTCCCCAGCCGAAAGAAGGGATAAAAAAAGTAAAATGGAAAAATTTCGAAAAATCCCAAAAAGCACTTCAGGAATCCTATGAAAACATCAAATTGCTATTTCCGAAGGAATATTTAATTCACTCACCCTAACGATAGGGTAACGTAAATGTGCTTTTTCATAATAAGGAGAATTGCTTGTGAATCCAGTCTAACTGTGTATACCAGTTTTGGGCAAACTGAGGGTTCTGTCGCTTCTTTTCCTCAAATTGTTTTTTAATTTCCGGATTGTCATTTAGGAAATCGAGTGCCATATCCTCCCACACATATGGTGAAAATCCTTCTTTCTGTCCCAAAATAGGATCGAAATAATTCCAGTTGAAAAAAGAATCCGGAGCCATGGGTTCCAGGGTTTCCAGTAAATATCTCATGCCGGGCTGATCCGTTTCCAAAATGTAATCCCCAACTTCAATTGAAACTTCTTCGGTGGTTAATTCAACCTGCGTATTGTAATGCGGGTAATGCCCTTCGTAGGGCCTTCGACTTGTTTCTGTAGATATAATTCTATATACCTGCCCGGTTATCAAGGTATCTCTTACAACCTTTTCATATTGTATTTTGTTCAACCGGATCAGTTCCATGATCTTCCAATTACCTCTGGGTATAATATATTTTTTAGGTATGGTAGTAAATGTAGCCGGCACAAATTGATCGTAATATGTGACCTCCCTTGTATAGGGTTTTAAGCTGTCATATTTCAGCCTTGAGACTCCCGTTATTTCACTTATTATCATTTCAGCCTCATAACCTTTAAAGTTCAACACGCGGGAACTTGAGCTGTCCACTTTCCAGGTTAATGGATATTGATCTCCAGTCTTAAATCGGTTGTTTGCTTCCTGACGCATGTTTATAATGTTCCCGGCATCTTTGTCGGCGATTGCGATAAATTCATTAAGCATGGTATACGTACCCTCCACACGTGATTTGTAAGGCTTTAGCATATGGGTTTCTATCATCATTCCCAACGTGTTATAGAGTGTGGTAAATCCCGTTGAGAGGCGCGGGCCATCTAAAAACTGGCTAAAACCTGCTTCCGGAGTTCTGTTGAAAACATTTACATAAGGTGATATATCCCACTCCTTTTTTTGAAGCGAGTCTTCAAGTCGTGGCATGAAGGAATCTTGTATGTATTCGCCTAAAGAACCCCCCAGTTTATTATGCTGCGTAAACAAATGGGTGAGCGTATACTGATAATCTGCGCCATTGCTAACATGAGTGTCGACAAAAAGATCAGGCTTCACGGTTCTGAATAGATCTATGAATGCTCTGGTATTTTTTGTATCGGCTTTTATAAAATCGCGGTTCAGGTCGAAATTCCTGGCATTGCCTCTAAAGCCATATTCTACGGGGCCATTCTGATTCGTTCGTGTTGTGCTGTTCCTGTTGAGGGCCCCTCCAATGTTGTAAACAGGGATAACCGCGACGATCGTATTTAGGGGAGCCGCGATCTTTCCTTCGGCCAGATCCCTGATAAGCATCATCGATGCATCGATACCATCACTTTCACCAGGATGAATTCCATTATTTATAAGTACGACCAGTTTTTCATCATTTCCGGAAAACTCAGATTCGAAGCTTCTATTGGGATTAAAGGTTACCAGGTTGAGAGGTTTTCCGCTATCCGTGCGATCCATTTCGTACATCGCGACTGCGGTGTGGGCTTCAGCTAATTGAGTGTAAAACTCAATAACCTCATCGTAAGTAGCGGTTTCTGTTCCCTGTGACCGTTCAAACGTTGTGGTGAAATCAAAGGTGCTTTTCTCTTCATTTTTGCCACAGGCAATTAAACTTAATAGAGCGATGAGGAGGATTAGTTTTTTCATAGGAAACAATTATTAAATTGTCAGAAACACAATAATAACGGCATTTTAGGATGATTATCGGTAAAAAAAAGTGATTAAACGCTGCTTATATTTATTTTGCTTTCATATATTTGTTTCACAATATTAAACTTTAAACTGATAATTATGAAAAAAATTACTCTATTGACTCTTGCCATGATTGCCTCTGTTTGCATGAATGCGCAAATTACAGTATCACATTCTCTTGATACTGCCACTATTGAAGCTGGTGTTGCCTGCGGTGTTTCAGGTGGAGCTACCGCTCAGAACAACTGGTGGAGAAGTTATATCCTTGATGATTTCAGTATCACAGGAAACTTCTCGGTAAACAACTTTGAATTTGGTGTAGGACAAGTTGACTTCGGTGATGCTGGTCTTGTATTAAATCTTTATTCTTCTGATGCGACTTTCCCAACAGGGACTTTAACGCTAATCGGAACTGCTGTAACTACAGTAACTGCTGCTGAAGTTGGTACTCTTGTACTTCTACCGTTAGACACTCCTGCTGTTGTTGATAGCTTTGACGAAATAGTTGTTGAGCTTATCGGATTAGATGACGACGTTGTAGCTTTCCGTATTGGACAAAATACATTAGGTGAAACAGGAGATTCTTATCTTTCTGCTGATGACTGTGGTATCACTGATCCGACTCCGATTCCATTAATCGGTGCGTTCGATGATGACATCATCCTTAACCTTGAAGGAGATAACATTGCGGCTGTTGGAGATAATATTTCCGATCTAGCTTCTGTATTTCCTAATCCGGCAAATGACGTTCTTAACGTAAACATTCCTTCTACTATTGAAGTGAGCAGTGCTAACCTATACGACGTATTAGGTAAAAACACTGGTGTACAATTAGTAAATGGACAGATGAATACTTCAAACCTTGCAAGAGGTGTATACATCCTTAATGTTGATACTTCTGCGGGTACATTAACTCAGAAAATCGTTAAGCAATAATTATTGCTAACAACTTATATGAAAGCCCCGCGAAGCGGGGCTTTTTTTATGGCATATTCTTAGGACATTCCAACGACAATGAAAATTGAACTCATACAGGGAGATATAACTAAAGTTCAGGCCGATGCAATCGTTAACGCCGCTAATACTTCTTTATTAGGTGGAGGCGGGGTGGATGGTGCTATTCACCGGGCAGGTGGTCCTGAGATCCTGGATGAATGTATTGCCATAAGAAATAAACAGGGAGGCTGTAAAGTGGGTGAGGCGGTGATCACAACAGCCGGTACATTATGCGCTAAAAAGATCATTCATACGGTAGGACCAAAGTGGAATAACGGCAATTCCAACGAATTAGAATTGCTGAAACAATGTTATCTGAATAGTCTTATCCTGGCCGAAGAAAATCATGTATCTACTATCGCCTTTCCGAATATCAGTACAGGCATTTACGGGTTTCCCAAAGTTAAGGCAGCCCAGTTGGTATATGAAGTATTGTCAACATATCAATCAGATCGAATTGGTAAAGTCATTTTAGTATGCTTCGATGACGAAAATTACCAATATTACCGGGAATACTTCAAAGTAGAAAATTAAAAAGCCCCGTAAACACGAGGCTTTTTAATTAAACTATTTAATTAGACTATGCGTTCATAGAAATAAGGAACTCTTCGTTATTTCGTGTCGATTTGATACGGTCGTTAATAAATTCCATGGCTTCTACAGGGTTCATGTCGGCCAGATACTTTCGCATCACCCACATCCTCTGAATGGTATTTTCGCTTAGTAAGAGATCGTCTCTTCGTGTACTTGAAGAAGTAAGATCGATGGCAGGGAAAATTCTGCGGTTGGATATTTTTCTATCCAGTTGCAGTTCCATATTACCGGTACCTTTAAATTCTTCAAAGATAACTTCATCCATTTTCGAGCCGGTTTCGGTAAGCGCTGTTGCAATTATACTTAAAGAGCCACCGTTCTCAATATTCCGGGCAGCACCAAAGAATCTTTTTGGTTTGTGCAGCGCATTAGCATCCACACCACCACTCAATATCTTTCCACTAGCTGGTTGAACCGTATTATAGGCTCTTGCAAGACGGGTTATAGAATCCAGAAGAATCACTACATCATGCCCGCATTCCACTAAACGCTTCGCTTTTTCGATCACTAAGTTGGCTATACGAACATGTTCAGTAGCTTCTTTATCGAATGTTGAAGCCACTACCTCTCCAATTACATTTCTTTGCATGTCGGTCACCTCCTCCGGACGTTCGTCGATAAGAAGAATGATTTGATACACTTCGGGATGATTGGCGGAAATTCCATTTGCAATATCCTTTAAGAGCATCGTTTTACCCGTTTTTGGCTGCGCAACGATCATTCCACGCTGTCCTTTTCCAATTGGTGTAAATAGATCGATAATCCGAGACGACACATTACTCTGACGTTCGGCAATATTGAATTTTTCCTCAGGGAAAAGCGGAGTAAGATGCTCGAAGGCAACTCGGTCCCGAACTACATTCGGACTTAACCCATTAATCTTATTCACTTTTATCAAAGGGAAATATTTTTCACCTTCTTTTGGCGGCCGCACTTCACCAAGTACCGTATCACCAGTCTTTAAACCAAAAAGTCTGATCTGCGATTGGGACACGTAAATATCATCGGGAGAGGATAAATAATTATAATCACTGGAACGCAGAAAACCGTATCCGTCCTGCATGATATCAAGAACTCCTTCACTTTCAATGATACTGTCGAACTCGAAATCGGGTTCTTTATACCTATTCCGGTTGTCTTTGTTACCATTCTTTCCGGATTGATCCTTCTGGTCTCTGTTCCCATGGTCCCGTTTCGGCTGTTCTTTTTTCTGATCAGGACGTTGTTTGCTGTCTTGTGCCTTTCTAGTATCTGGTTTCTGACCCTGACCCTGTTGTCCTTGTTTTTGCTTTTGCGGACCTCGCTGACTACGATTATCACTTCGTTGGCCGTCACTTCGCTGCTTATCACTTTGCTGCTTTCCATCGCGTGGTGGACGTTGGCGAGTATTCCGGTTGTCGGTTTTGGGAGCTGATTGTGGCTCATCTTCCTTCTTTTCTGAAGGGGCAACTGACTTCACTGACTTCACCGCTGTAGGATTTGCGGCCTGGTAATCAAGGATTTTATATACAAGATCCAATTTTTTTAAACTTCGGTATTTAGGTACACCTAATGTTTTAGCTAATTCCTGAAGTTCAGGTAGCTTCTTTGCTTTTAATTCTGAAATTTCAAACATTTAAAATTCTATAAGTTTAACTGATAATAATGGTCGTTTGGACCGGGATAGTGAGTTGAAAAATAATTGAAGACTAAGTAACCGAATTCGAAGTGGTTACCGATTGGTCGTGCAAGTATACAACAATAAATTATATTTTGCATTTAATTCTTTTAAAAAGAAACCTTATTTTTGCTTTCCAATAATAAAGGAGTGTCATGCTACAACGCATTCAGACGGTATATCTAATAATTTCAGCGCTCATAATGGGTGCTTTGTATTATTGGTTTCCATCTGTGCTTGATGAATCGGGTGTTGCAATAATAAGTCGCGAAGAGCCGTTAGTGTTAGGACTGATAGGTGTATCGGTTTTATTGACTATAATTTCAATATTTAATTTTAAGAAGCGTACAACTGCAATTTGTGCTGAATCGCTTAAATATCATATCAAACTTTGTATTACTGGGAGTTTTCGTATACAGGTCGCTAACTTTATCCGGAGAGACTTTGGTCTCGGAGAAGGGTATTGGGGTGCTTTTTCCTATCATTTCTATCGTTTTTTTAGTGTTGGCCAATAAGGCCATCAAAAGGGACGAGGATCTCGTAAAATCTGTAGACCGTTTACGCTAAACCATACATCTTAGTATATTAGTGCAAAACCCCTGAAGTATGCCAACTTCGGGGGTTTTTATATTATTGCATGGAATCATCGCTTGTATTCGATCACCTCCAGGTTGCCAATCTTCGAACCTGAGATGGTAAATCGCAACATCGTTCTTGCGGTATGGAAACCATGTTTGCCAATAGCGCCGGGATTCATATGCAGAAGGCCTAATTTCTTATCGTTCATCACCTTTAGTATATGAGAATGACCTGTAATGAACAGATGCGGAGGATTACTTCTAATTTCTTCCCGGATGGCAGGACTGTATCGCCCGGGATACCCGCCAATGTGAGTGATCCATACATCAACTTCTTCGCACATAAAACGATTATTCAGTGGAAATTCGGCCCTGAGCTCAGCATTATCAATATTTCCGTATACAGCCTTAAGAGATTTTATCTTCTGAATGGCATCGGTTACAATAACAGATCCTATATCCCCGGCATGCCATATCTCATCGGCTTCCCGGACATGTTTTAATATCACATCGTCCATATAACCGTGGGTGTCGCTCAGTAGCAGGATTTTTTTCATTTGTTTGTGAAATGTACTTCGGGAAGACAGGCTTGAATGCCTATCTTTGTGAATTCAAAAATACAGGAATTCTTGCGATATTTTATCGACATATCATTTAACGGAAAAAACTATCACGGCTGGCAGGTTCAACCGGATGCCATTAGTGTTCAGTCTGTACTTGAAAGGACTTTTTCTACTTTTTTTCGCGACGATATAAAAATTACCGGCGCAGGCAGAACCGATACCGGTGTACACGCCACAAACATGGTGGCGCATTTCGATATGCAGAAGGAAATAGAGGATTTTGATGAAACTATTTTCAGGCTAAACTCATTTCTTCCGGAAGATATAGCCATTCTGGATATCTATCCTGTTTTAGATGAAGCTCACGCACGTTTCGACGCAACAGAGCGGGAATATCAATATGGAATTGTCCTCGAAAAGGACCCATTTCGGAATGATACTGCTTACCGTATCCATCAAATTCCGAATTTAGAAAAGATGAATCAGGCAACCGAACTGCTATTGGGTCATCAGGATTTTCAATGCTTCTCCCGTTCGAATACGGATGTAAAAACGTATTATTGTGATGTGAAGTCAGCTTATTGGGAAGAGGACGACAACTTTATAATATTCACCATTACAGCAGACAGGTTTCTACGGAATATGGTGAGAGCGATCGTAGGTACTTTACTGGATGTGGGCCACGAAAAAATAAGTCTCGAGGACTTCAGGGCGATAATCAAAAGTAAAGACAGAACCAGGGCTGGGGCATCTGCCCCGGCACGAGGATTATTTTTAACCAGAGTGGAATACCCAGAAACTATTTATAAATAAATGGCAGAATCCGGTAAGGCATTCGATTTTAAGCTCTTCAGGCGATTATTGGCTTACGCCAATTCCTACCGCCTTACATTTTATTTTGTTGCATTTGCCGCCGTGGTAATGTCCGGGCTTTCCATTTTACAGCCCGCACTATTGCGCCAGGCGATTGATAATTCGATAATTCCACAGGATGGTAGAGGACTCATGTTTTACATAATCCTTATGATCGTGGTTTTAATCTTCGATGTGGTATTCCAATTCGCCTTCATCTTCTATGCCAACTGGCTGGGACAAAGTGTGATCAAGGATATTCGTGTGAAACTGTTCAAGCTGATGCTCAGCTTTCAAATGAAATATTATGATAAGAGTGCCGTGGGGCGTTTAACTACACGGGCCGTGAACGACATTGAAACCATCTCCAGTATCTTTAGCCAGGGATTATTCATGATTATTAGCGACTTGCTGAAGATGCTCGTTATTATGGGTTTCATGTTGTATCAGAGCTGGCAACTTTCCCTCATTGTATTTGCTATACTCCCTGTAATCCTTTACGCTACTCGCGTCTTTCAAAGAGCGATGAAAACAGCGTTCGAAGAAGTACGAAACCAGGTCGCTAACCTCAATTCATTTGTTCAGGAACGTATAACAGGAATGAAGATCGTGCAGATATTCACTCGGGAGGATACAGAATTTAGAGAGTTTCAGAAGATCAATGAAAAGCATAAAAAAGCCTGGATTAAGACCGTTTGGTATAATTCCATTTTTTTCCCTATCGCTGAAATGTCTTCAAGTGTGGCCATTGGGCTCATAGCATGGTACGGTGGGTTGAATGCAGCCGAAGGTGGCATAATCACTGTTGGGCTTATTGCCATGTTCATTCAGCTATCGCAGATGTTGTTCAGACCACTGCGCCAGATCGCCGATAAATTCAATACACTTCAAATGGGCATGGTAGCAGCCAATCGTGTCTTTGGGATCCTCGATACCGAATCGCATATTCAGGACAGCGGTACCGTGGAAATGTGCAGAAGTGAAGGTTCGATAGAATTTGATAAAGTACATTTTGGCTATAATGAGGATGAGGAGGTTATTAAAGGGATATCCTTCACGGTACAACCCGCTGAGACGGTTGCTATTGTAGGTGCGACAGGAGCGGGTAAATCGACTATTATAAATCTGCTAAGTCGGTTTTATGAGATCAACGGTGGAGAGATCAGGATAGATGGAGTTTCGTCCAAAGAATATACGCTGGCTTCGCTCCGGAATCAGATCGCGGTCGTATTGCAGGATGTATTCCTCTTTGCCGATTCCATTATGAATAACATCACCTTGAATGATCCTTCTATTACTGAAGAAGAAGTTGAGGCTGCCGCCAAGGAGATCGGGGTTCATAAGTTCATAGAAACGCTTCCAGGCGGCTACCATTACAATGTGAAAGAGCGTGGAACCACACTGTCCTCAGGGCAGCGTCAACTCATTGCTTTCCTGCGTGCTTATGTAAGTAATCCGGAGATACTCGTGCTGGATGAAGCTACTTCATCTGTGGATTCCTATTCTGAAGAAATGATACAAAGAGCCACCGATAAAGTTACCCAGGGACGTACCTCCATTGTGATCGCTCACCGACTGGCAACGGTTAAGAAGGCCGATAAGATCATTGTTATGGAGGCCGGTAAAATTGTGGAAACAGGCACGCATAAAGAATTACTTCAGAAAGAAGACGGTCACTACAGAAACCTTTACGAGGTCCAGTTTATGGCCGAGGAGATGATGTAAGAAGTGGCACGCTTCGCTTTTTCTGCCTCTATCATTTGCTGAAAAGTATCAGTGAATAATATCATATATACCAGGGTAAGAATTATGAAGAGGATATAGAAGATTAGAAGAATTACCAGAAAAAGTAATGATTTTAAGAATATTTGAAGAAGACTTAAACCGTAAAGTCGTTTAAGTACATAAGCGAAATACAATATTTGAACAGGCAGTGCCAACATGGAATTCAAAAAGAAAACCTGTTCGTTAAATTGCGCGAATAGCGATATTGTTGTCACCACAAACGACATCTGGGAATAGGAATAAATAACTATAACCAGGTGTTCGGTGTAGTTAAATTTCTTGTTTCTCAGGAATACAATTTTAGTCATCAAAGCCAATAACGGTACCAGTATGAAGAATATTAATGTTTGGTATTCAATGAAGACCGACATGAAATCGGTAGAAAACTGAGCCTGTATTTCATCCTGATTCATTCTCGAGAATAATCCTGCATATGTATCCGGAAAGTATTTCTGGTTGAGGTAGGTGAAGAAACCTGCATAAGTAATTGCGATGGCGAAATAACTAACCACATTTACATATTTCTTCCGGGTCCCGTCTATATAGCATCCGATGACGTCCTCAGGCTTTCTAAACAATTGTATAAAGGTCTGCAGAAACTTATTATCGTAGTTGAGAAACTGTTCGCTAAAACTTTCAAACAGATTACGAATGGTTAGTCGGTTCCTTATGACTTTTGCACCACATGAAAGACAGTATTTGTCGGATTCGTAAAGTATATGGTCACAATTCTTGCAGTTCATTTCTAACTTAGATCTTTTTCGAGGATATTTTTTAATTCTTCCAGGTCCTCGAACAGAACAAAGTCGCCTTCCTTGATGTATGAGATCTGCCCATTCTCTTCTGAAACGACCAGGCTAACGGCATCACTTTTTTCTGTTATACCAATGGCGGCCCTGTGACGCAAGCCAAACCGTTGAGGTAAATTTCTGTCATTCGATATAGGAAGGATGGCCCTGGTAGCGGTAATGGTGTTATCTTCAATGATCATTGCTCCGTCATGTAAGGGGCTATTCTTAAAGAATATGCTTTCAACGATAGGCTGATTTACAGTCACATTCATAGCGTCTCCTGTACTTTTAACGAAATCCAGACTTTGGTTCCGTTGAATAACAATCAGGGCCCCGGTTTTAGTACTGGACATTTTTCCAATCGCATTGATAATGGCCTTAATATTGGTAATTGCGGTAGTCTCTTCAGAGAAGAAGGTAAGTCGTTTGAATAGTCTTTTCCTCGCCCGGAAATTTGTTGATCCCAATAAAAGTAGAAACTTACGTATCTCTTGCTGAAACACAACCACAAGGGCGATCATACCCACACCTAAAAATCCTCCAAGTACATAACTTAACATTTCCATTTCCAGGAGCTCGGTAAGTTGCCAGGTGGCATAAAGGATAACAATTCCTATGAAGATATTGATGGCTACCGTCCCTTTTACAAGTTTGTAAAGATAATACAGCAAAATGGCGACCAGAACAATGTCGACAATATCTATAATCCGAATGTTGGTCCAATCAAAAAGATCCAAAGGGCGCAGGGTTTTTGTAAATGTAGTTAAAAAATAAAAATTTTTAAGCTTCTCCTAATTCTGAAACTAACCTGACGCACTCCATGGCTTCCCACACATCATGCACCCGTAAGATGGAAGCACCTTTCAGAAGTGCTATACTGTGCAATGCGGTGGTACCATTGAGGGCCTCTGCCGCTGACGTTCCAAGGGTTTTGTAAATAAAAGATTTCCTTGAAATTCCAACGAGCAAAGGAATTTCAAGCTGTTGGAAAAGCTCGAGTTCATTCAATAACGTAAAATTCTGAACTCGGGTTTTAGAAAAACCAAATCCCGGATCGGCAATAAGATCATTGATTCCTAACGCATCGGCCTCAGCAATTTTTTCTGAAAAGTATCGCAGGATATCCCGTGTTACCTGTTCGTATTGGGTGAATTGCGTCATAGTTTGTGGTGTGCCTCGCATGTGCATGGCGATATATGGAACCTGAATGCTAGCCACAGTCGGGATCATTTCGGTATCCATTTGACCACCGGAAATATCATTAACCATGGAGGCTCCCGCTGCGATAGATTTTCTCGCCACCTTACTTCGGAACGTATCTATAGAAACAAGGGTATCCGGGAATTCTTTGCAAATAGCTTCGACAGCTGGAAGGACACGACTTAATTCTTCGTCTTCCGTTACATCATCCGCACCGGGTCTCGAGCTGTACCCGCCTATATCGAGAAAGCTCGCGCCTTCGTTCAACATCTCTTCTGCCTGAGACAGTATTTCTCGTGGTAGCGTGGTCTTTCCTCCATCGTAGAATGAATCAGGGGTGACGTTGATAATTCCCATTATTCTTGGCGACGAGAGGTCGATAAGCGTACCTTTGCAATTGAGTGAATACAATTTTTTAAATTGATTTATTTAAGCGAAATTTACGCAAAATCTCAGAGACCTGATGGCCGATACCTCCAAACAATACGATGCAGTAATTTCTAACTGCAGATCCCTTTTTGAAAAGAAAATGAAGGACTATGGAAGTGCCTGGCGTATACTGCGTTTGCCGTCACTTACCGATCAGATCTTCATCAAGGCGCAACGCATCAGGAGTCTTCAGCAAAATGCGGTGCGAAAAGTGGATGAAGGTGAGGTGAGTGAATTCGTGGGGATCATTAATTATTGCACCATGGCCCTTATTCAACTTGAAAAGGGCATTGTAGAGCAGCCGGATATTGAATTAGAGGAAGCATTGACATTATACGACGAAAAGATCGCCATTACTAAGGAACTCATGATGGACAAAAATCACGACTACGGGGAAGCCTGGCGTGATATGCGAGTAAGCTCACTTACCGACCTGATCCTGCAGAAATTATTACGGGTAAAACAAATAGAAGACAATAAAGGGAAGACCCTGGTTTCAGAAGGGATAGATGCCAATTACCAGGATATGATCAATTATGCGGTATTCGCGTTAATTCATTTAAATGAACAATAATGAAAGCACTAGTAGGCGTAACCAGAATATTTGTTGGAATTTTATTCATCATAAGTGGCCTGATCAAACTGAATGATCCTGTTGGCTTTTCGTTTAAGCTTCAGGATTATTTCGCGCCGGAAGTACTCAACCTGGAATTTCTCGTTCCTTTTGCACTGGTAATTGCCATTTTCGTGGTGATCTATGAAATATTATTGGGAGTGATGATCATACTGGGGTATGCAAAGAAATTTACATTGTGGAGTTTATTGTTGATGATCGTATTCTTCACTTTCCTAACCTTTTACTCGGCGGTTACGGGGAAAGTAACTGATTGTGGTTGTTTTGGGGACGCATTGAAGTTAACCCCCTGGCAATCGTTCTACAAAGATGTTTTTCTACTGGTTCTTATCCTGATTCTTTGGTTCGGAAGAAAACATATTCAACCTTTTTTCAGCAGAAACATCAGAAGCCTGGCAGTGTTTGCCTCGGGAGTGGTCTGTTTGGCCATTACCTATCACGTACTAATGCATCTTCCCATTATCGATTTTCGTCCGTATAAGATCCATGCCAATATTTCGGAGGGAATGTCTGTTCCTGAAGGCGCCCCTAAACCAGTTTTTGAATATGCGTGGAAATTTAATGTAAATGGCGAGGAGAAAATAATTATAACGAATGGAGATTACCCCCAACAGGAGGGTGAGTTCTTGGGTGTGGAGACCAAAGAAATACAAGCCGGTTATGAACCCCCTGTTCATGATTTCAGTATGGAAAGAGGAGGTGACGATTATACGGATACCTTTTTAAATGCCGATCATTTAATTGTGGTAGTCGCATATAGCCTGAGCAATTCTGAAAAAGAAGGTTTTATCCCGGTGCAGGAAGTTACAGATAAAGCGATAGAAAAAGGATACCAGGTAATTGGCCTCTCGGCTTCCTCGGAAGAGGTTACAGACGCTTTGGTAGAAGCGTATAATTTGAATTTCAAATTCTACTTCTGCGACATGACGACTCTTAAAACTATTGTACGAAGTAATCCTGGTTTATTGGAACTTCAGAATGGAACCATCAAACAAAAGTTACATTGGAACGACGCTTCCAAACTACAACTAACAGCAGTGCCGAATTCAAAACCGGCGATGGATATGACACTAAAGAAGACGCTGGATAGCATCGCTGAACTGGATCAACGGTATCGCAAACTTATGTATCTGGATACCGAAGTCGAAAGGGCAGATGCGGCGAAAGCAGCTGGCTTTGAGGAAGAAGATTATACGATGGGCACCTTATGGGCAAGACAATCTGAGATTGATAGTACGAACATGGTTTATATTGCGAAAATTTTCGATACCCGAGGTTATCCCGGTAAGTCTATGGTGGATACTGCTAACACAGCGGCCTGGTACGTTTTACAGCATAACCCGGACCGTATAGAAGAGTATCTGCCTATGATAAAAAAGGCTGCAGAAGACGAAGAATTGCCGTACAGGCTGGTCGCAATGATGGAAGACCGCTACCTTATGGGTAAGGGAGAACCGCAGGTCTATGGAACCCAGGGAATGAATTATGACGATGCTCGTGGAAATTTGATCTGGCCCATATTAGATCCCGAAAATGTTAATGAGCGAAGAAAGATGGTTGGTTTCGAAAGTACCATAGAAGAATATGCAAAGGCCCTTTTTGGAGAGGATTTTGAATACAAGGTTTTGACGATAGACGATGTTAAAGAAGAATAGGTGGGTGGATATATACTTCAGAAAATAGGTTATGCGCTTCTCACACTTTTGGGAGTAATTACAGTGATATTTTTATTATTTACAATTTTGCCGGGAGATCCTGCCAGAATGATGCTGGGACAAAATGAAACCGCAGAACAGGTTGCGATCGTTAAGAAAAAGTACGGCTTCGACAAGCCGGTCGGTAAGCAATATCTCTATTATATTAACGACCTGTCACCAATATCATTTCATAGCACAAATACCGAAGATTATACATTTCTATCAGAGCATAAGTACAGCGCTGCGAACTTGTTTGATGTTGGCAATACGTCCGTGGTTCTGAAACTACCTTACCTTAGGGAGTCCTTTCAGAAGAACGGAAAGAAGGTGAGTGACGTAATTGCTGAAACGCTCCCAAACACAGCGATATTAGCGGTTTCGGCTATTATTATAGCCATGATACTGGGAATCCTCCTTGGCATAATTTCGGTGCTTTTTAAGGATGGATGGATCGATAAAACCATTCAACTGGTGAGTACCCTGGGGATGAGTGTTCCTTCTTTTTTTAGCGCTATTATATTCGCGTGGATATTCGGATATATGTTGCATGAATATACGGGCTTGAACATGACCGGGAGTTTATATGAAGTAGATGATTTTGGGGAAGGAAAATATATTCAGTGGAAGAACCTGATACTACCTGCCATCGTATTAGGGATCCGCCCACTGGCTGTTGTTACCCAACTCATGCGTAACTCCTTGCTTGAAGTATTGAGTCAGGATTATATTAGGACAGCCAAAGCAAAAGGTCTGGCATTCGTTACGATAATAAGAAGACATGCCCTTAAAAATTCGTTGAATCCTGTGGTGACTGCAATTTCAGGATGGTTTGCATCTATGCTGGCCGGAGCCGTATTTGTCGAGTACATTTTCGGTTGGAACGGCCTGGGAAAAGAAATTGTGGATGCGCTAAACACACTGGATCTGCCCGTCATTATGGGTGCGGTGCTAATTATAGCGACATTATTTATAATGATCAATATATTCGTTGACATCATTTATGGATGGCTGGATCCGAAAATTAGCCAGCAGTAAGCTGCAGTCATCAAACAGATTATAACCAACACACCGAATTACTAACATACCAAAACACACAACATGAGAAAACAAATAGTTGCAGGAAACTGGAAAATGAATTGTGATCTTGCCGAGACTGAGGCGTTATTGAACGACTTAAAAGATAGGTCGATACCGGATAACACCCTGGTAATAGTGGCTCCAACTTTCACAAATTTGCAAGCAGCGGCTCAATCACTTAAAGATTCTCCAATTTCAGTGTCGTCTCAGAATATGCATCAGTCCGAAAGTGGTGCCTTTACAGGTGAGATTTCCGCTACAATGCTCAAAAGCATTGGTATTGATCAGGTGATACTGGGCCACAGTGAGCGACGCGCGTATTTTGGTGAAACGAATACCCTGCTTGCAGAAAAAGTGACAACTGCTTTAAAACACAATATGACGGTGATCTTTTGTTTTGGTGAGGAATTGGTGGACAGACAGCATGGGCGTGAATTTGAGGTGGTGAAAGATCAGTTGAAATATGGTTTATTTCATCTGGCGGAGAGGGATTGGAAGAATATTGTCCTGGCCTATGAACCAGTTTGGGCTATAGGAACCGGAGAAACAGCGTCTCCGGAACAAGCCCAGGAAATGCATGCTTTTATTAGAAAAACATTGGCGGAAAACTATTCCGAATCGAGTGCTGAAAATGTATCTATCCTATACGGTGGCAGTGTTAAACCAGGCAACGCAGCAGAAATATTCGGTAAGGCCGATGTGGATGGTGGACTAATAGGAGGTGCGTCGCTTGATGTGGATAGCTTTATGGCTATAGTCAACGCATTTCAGCAATAAGTCATGGTATATCTGGGTTATCATTTTAAAGTTAGGCCACTCCAACCAGGCAAGGATATTCTGATTGCCGAATTAGCCGATGAAGGTTTTGAAAGTTTCGTGGAAACTGAAGATGGGGTAACGGCTTATATTCAGCAGGATGATTGGGAGGAGGATATACTTAATGATATTCAGATATTGAAATCGGACGAATTTGAGATTACATATTCTTCGGAAGTGATCGCACAGGTAAACTGGAACGAAGAGTGGGAGCGAAATTTCAAACCCATAGAGATTACGGACAGCTGTGTGGTACGTGCGCCTTTTCACAAAAATTACAAGCTGCCATATGAAATCATCATTGAACCCAAAATGTCCTTTGGAACTGGCCATCACGAAACTACACACATGATGCTGGAATTTTTATTGGAAACCGACATGAATGGTAAAACGGTCTTGGATATGGGCTGTGGAACGGCTGTGCTGGCTATTCTTGCTGAAATGCGCGGTGCGTCTATGATAGACGCGATCGATATTGACGACTGGTGTGTGGAGAACTCCAGAGAAAATGTTGCCCGCAATAATTGTACACACATTGATGTGTTTCCTGGCGATAGTAGTCAGTTGACGGAAAAAAATAAATATGATATCATTATTGCGAATATTAACAGGAATATCCTGTTACATGATATGTCCGCTTACACCTTCAGTCTGAAGAAAGGTGGTACTTTGCTTTTAAGTGGTTTCTATTCGGAGGACCTACCTTTAATTACGGAAACATGTACTAAGTTGCAGCTGAAATACGTTGAAAATAGGGAGCGAAATAATTGGGTTGCTGCAAAATTTGTAAATTAGCCAGTGTTATGAGTACCAAAAAGAAATACGAAGAAGAGGTGCTTCTTGCAGAAAAGGAAGCTACCGAAAATCAGATTGTCCTATTCAATGATGAGGTGAATACTTTCGACCATGTTATCGACACCCTTATCTATGCCTGTGAACATACTCCGGAACAGGCTGAGCAATGTTCTTTGATTGTTCATTATAAAGGAAAGTGTACGGTTAAGACAGGGTCCTTCGATGACCTGAAACCTCGTTGTACAATGCTCCTTGAAGCCGGACTTTCGGCCGAAATTGTTTAAATTTCAGACCGCATAGTTTAACAAAAATGTTAAATTATTCTCATAGTTCCTTTATTTTTATTGAGTTATGTTTAATAGAAACAATAAAGTCTTGCAAGATTGATAAATTGTTGTAAATTTAAGCTGGTTAACCTAACAAGTATATTTACTAATTTAATCCATCAACTATGAGAAAACTCAGATTAGGACTCATAGGCAGTTTCTGCCTAGGGTTATTATTGGCATCTTGTTCCAAAGATGCAGAATCCATCCCCGAGGATACCGACGCAAACCTAACTCAGGAAGTTCCCCAGGAAGTCATCGACGCGGCTACCATTCTTGAATTAAACACCAACTTCATTCGCTACGATGATTTTTACTTCCCCGACGGTAGCAGTGAAGTAAGACTATTTTTCGAAGACGACATTATCATGACGGAAGAGCAACTATTTGCCCTTTCCAAACTTGCTGTGGAAGCACAAGGATCGCGACAATACAGCACATTCAACCTGGTAAGCCAGGGACGAAATATCTCCATTATCGGATATACCGGTGGAGGAGGATTTGGTCTTTCCAGCAAAGAGCGAACTGCGCTGCAGTGGGCGGTAAATAATTACAATCGTTTAAGCGGTGTATCAATTAGCTTTACACTTACTTTCGGTACCAATTACCAGAGCAAGGACATGGTGGTTTATCACAATCCAAACCAGGGTGGTTCGGGTGGAAGTGCAGGTTTCCCTAGTAACGGATTACCTAATAAATTTGTTCAGATCTATGGCCTGGCAGGATATAGTACCAATGTCAACGAGCATGTTATTACACATGAGATCGGACATTCGGTTGGATTCCGTCATACAGACTGGTTTAGCCGCCAGAGTTGCGGACAGAATGTGAATGAAGGTTCGGCCGGAGTTGGTGCGGTGCACATTAGTGGTACTCCTACTGGCTATGACTCCACTTCAATAATGCTGGCTTGTTTCAGTTCCAGTGAAGACGGAGAATTTAATGGTAATGATATTACGGCTTTACGCAATATGTATTAACAGGTATAAACCATCAACACAGTAATAAAAAGAAGCAAGCCATTTCCGGCTTGCTTCTTATGATTTTATATTTTTGGATCTGTGAATTCGTTTGGATTGTCGATTAATCCGATTCTAATTCACTTTGTGATTTAGAATTAATTAATTCTGAATACAAGACCTCCGCTAAATCCTCCAATGATTGATATGCTTCTCACACCTACTCCGGGGGAAATGCCTCCGGTTCCAACTCCAACATAGGCGCCACCCCACTGTACAGGGAACATTAGATTTCCTTGAAGGTTTATACCAATCATATCAGTTAGCATAATATTCACACCTCCTTTAAAAGCAAATGCGAATTTCGTACTACTGCCTAAGGATCCATTGAATAGCTCTTGATTTTCGTTCTTTGGACTCACGAAGACCAATCCAGCTGAACCGCCTAAAAATGGTCTTAAATTACCGGTTTCAAAGTATTTGGTACCTCCAACCATTATCCAATCTGCAGATAGGTCGGCTAATCTTTGTGCGGATGGACTGTAATACCTGTCGAGAATTGTTATTTCGGTTCCGTGATGAAAGTAGGATACTTCCACCATCAGGTCATCATAGGTTTCAAAACCTACGGTAAGACCATATTGATCACCATCTTCGAACTTAATATAATTAGGACCGTAATAAAGCTTGGATCCGAACTGATAACCGTAAGAAGGTGTAATTTCAATGGTTTGTGCATAACTCTCCATCGAACTGAAAGTCAGTATTATGGAGAAAAGAAATAAGAATGTAATTTTTTTCATGTTTTTTTATTTTAAGTTTTCAAAGGTATAAATAATATCTTTTCGTTCAGGATAAAGAAATAATTAACAAACTCTGATAAAGAAAATAATAGATTGTGGTATGTCCGATTTTCGGAGCATGTTATTGAAGCCAACATAGAATACGAACTGAGTTCGAGCTATACATATAGTCCATTATATTACTTCTCGCAGAAGACCCGAATCGTTATTTTAATTATTTAAAATACTCTTCATTTTATTTATAAGCTGATCCATATTCAACTCGTTCATATTTGCCGCCATGCTTTGATTTCCGTAGGGTTCGTAAGTGGGTATGTCTGTAACACTAAACAATCCAATTGTGGTAGTATTTGATGAACTGGCAAGGTGCATAATACCACTATCTGCCCCAATAAACATTCTTGTACTCCCAATTACAGCAGCAATCTCTCTAATATCTTTACTATAATAACTTTTAGCTTCGAAATTTATTTGTGATACGTTTTCAATGGGTAGAATTTCTAAAATATTATAATTCGGAAACGCTTCTTTGAGCTGAGAATAGAATTCATGCCACCAGGATTGGGAGTATAATTTTTCACCTGTAGCAAATGTAAAAATTGAAATGGTTTCCTTTGTATTGTTAAAAAAATCTTGAACTATTTTAGCTCCAATAGTTCTTTCATTTGTAGATAATTCAATGGAAAGCGTCGGAATACTGTCTTCTGAGATTTCATTATTTGGATATACAAAATCCCTCAGATTGCATAATTGACGTTTCGCTATGTGTGTGACATCGTGATTCTCACCATCACTTCCCGGGCCAATTAATGTATATTTAGCTCTGGCTGCCTTAGCGAATATTCTACTTGACGAAGAACTATTCACTGCACAAATGGCAATATCATACTTTCTCTGCATTACTTTCAGGCATCCCAGAAGATACAGATGCAGATATTTAAAAGGTCTTTTGGGAAGTTGAATTTTTTTATCTACATATTCGAAATTTTCAAAGATGATATTAGATAAGGTGCCGTTGACGACCAAGTCTATTTTACAATTCGGAAACATATCTTTTACTTCCTGAACAAGCGGTGTTAAAAGTAACTGATTCCCTAATCTATGGTTTGGCCTGGAAATTAAGACACGTTTCACCGAGTTCTTATCCAGATGTTCTAACTTCTTGATATTAGCCGAGTTTTTAAACAACTTAGACGTAGTTTTAACCAAACTACGCTTGTAAATATTAACCCTGCCTAATATCTTCTTCATATAATTTTATTACCGTTAGAGCATTTGCCAGTAGCGCAGTGATATCTTTAAAATTCACACCTTGATTTGGAAAGTCTTGAATCTCTCGTATGTAGCCGTCAAGTTTGATCATTCGGAAAAATAGGAAATAAAAAAATTACGACCAAGCATGAGGCGAAATGAAAACACAAATAAACTCGGAAGCAACTGAATTATTTTTTCTTTTTTCGCTTCCCAAAGGGAACTAGTGAATTCACAATTCCCGATTGCACAGATTTCCAGAGATAATTGCCCAATCCTTTATATCTAGTGCGTTCAAAACCAACTTCAGAGACTGTAGTTTTTCCTTGCTTATTAGGATTAGATCGTTTCACTACCGAATTAGCTAACCAGGAGATAGCCTTGCTTTCGTTGTTTTTCTTATTGAAAATTTCTACTTCCAAATCGGTGTATAAAAGTGTTAAATTACCACTCGATTTATAATCATTTCCTTGAATATTGAAACTCATCCCATCGAAGCTTCCATTTTTAAATTTCATATCCAACACTGGAAAGAGTATAGAATTAAGGCGCTCAAAATTAGTGGCTCCTTTTGTATACCCGGAACAATAAAAAGATTGATTCTTAGTAAGATACGGCATAGTAAGATTTACTGATAAGGGTATAAGATTTAAAAAACTTGCCTCCAATTTAACCTCAAGATCTTTCTTCGATTTTAGACTGTCTCTTATAGATGTGATATAACTAATTTCGCCGTTGATATTCTCCAGCGACACCGTTAGTAGTTCTTTTTTGTTTGGAATAGTTTCTGAATAAATAAGACTGGAGTTTTGCAGATTAACTTTGGCAATATGCAAAGGCTGCCCCATGTTTTCAATTCCTTTTTGAGGCAACGAGACTACTCTTTGGGTGTCGAATGGCTTTGTTTTGTCCTTAAAAATTTTTGCCTCCAAGCCGTTTACAACAATTTGATCGATATTAATTACACCAGATCGTAACATTGAACGTGTATCGAAGCCCGATACAGTTAATGTATCTATTGTAGCGGTGTTCACATCGAAGGCATTATTAAATCTTGCTGAAAACTCTTCAAGACTGGCAGTGGGCTCTAATCCAAAATTGATAATTTGCAATTCCTTGTTGGCATAACGATAATTGAACTTATCGAAGGAAATAGCATATAATCCACTAGAAATATTGAACTCTTGTTTCTCCAAGTTCAATTCTAAATTAGAATTATCGAAAGTGAAATAACCTTCACTTTCTTCAATAGCTTTCATTTTTAAACCGCTAAACAAAAATTCCTTTCCGTCATAAGAAAAAATGGTGTCGTTATTGGTAACATCAATAATGTGAATACCGTAGTCTTCGAAAATCATTTCTCCTAGTTCGATTTTATTAATTCCGGGAACACGTATAGAATCCAAAGAGAATTTTGGCTTTTCATCCCGCTGCACAGCTTCCACTTGATGTATTTTCTCAGGTCTGTAAAAATTAAAATGAAAATCGTCTAGCTCAATCCTATCAATTATCAATTCTTTACCAAAAAGTAATTTATAAATCCCCAGCCCGTCTAATTCAACTTTAGATGCATAAAATTCATTTAAAACTTCATCTTTTTCTTCGCCACTTTTAAATGAAGTCATATATGCTTCGGTAGGCCTGCTATAAAGTCCAGAGATCGAAGCACTACCACGCAAGATATGTATATCGACATCATCAATTCCCAGGGTATACACTTTCTCTGCGTTGATTACATCCAATTGGGTAGTGATAATATTTTTGAGTACCGACTCGAGAATAGCGTTAAGAAAAAAAGCCAGAACTGCAATGATTACAACTGCGATAAGTAATCTCTTCTTAAACTTTTTTGACATTTGCTAGAATTTAAATTTTATATAAAACTCATTGTATTTCAGCTTTTGTCCGTATATCGAGGCCGCCTTTCCTGCGTTGGGAAAAATAACGTAACCAATGGCATTTTCAAAATATTTTTCAATCTGCCAATCGCTCTTAAAGAATTCGGCTTAGGCTACTTCCGCACCTGCAACTATTTTTTTCTTCTTAGCTATAGATTGAACGTTCGCGAATCCACTAACAACTATAAAAAGTGCAGCGAGGATTCCTATAGAATTTAACATGGTAGTTAGGATTTAGTTAAATTCAGCTAAGCATATACAGCAAAGCATTCGCAATTATTCGTTGAGGTGTTTGATACTTCAATTTAATAATTTTTAATTGAATAACAACACAATTATTTGTGAGAAATAAACATATCAATGCTGAATCTAATAGGAGTAGTGACCTGTTTCTAATCTGTAGAGAAATACAGCTTCATAGTGCTCTACTTTGCAAATGAAAAGCCTGTATTTTCATTCTGACTTTTCGCTTATGGTGACCTCGACAGGATTGGCTAGCGCCATCCTGACAAAGCTCCGCTTTATCACCACAGGATTGGCTTGCGCCATCCTGACAAAGCTCCGCTTTAACCACTGCACAGGATTGGCTTACGCCATCCTGACAAAGCTCCGCTTTAACCACTGCACAGGATTGGCTTACGCCATCCTGACAAAGCTCCGCTTTAACCACTACACAGGATTGGCTTACGCCATCCTGACAAAGCTCCGCTTTGAAAACAATTCAAACAAAAAAACGCTCAAGCAAGCTTGGCGTTTTTTCTAATAGAATTGTTTATTCGTGACCTCGACAGGATTCAAACCTGTAACCTTCTGAGCCGTAATCAGATGCGCTATTCAGTTGCGCCACGAGGCCTTTTAATTTGTTACGCAGATGGCAAAATTACACCGCTTAACTTAGGGGTGCAAATATATTTCTTTTTACCTTTAACGGCAAAGTACTTTTACAAAAAATTAATGATCAATATAGAAGCCTTAATCAGAGATATTCCCGATTTTCCAAAACCCGGTATGACCTTTAAAGACATAACCCCTTTACTAATGAATGCGGAAGCAATGGCGTTCTGTGCTGCCGAACTTGCCAACCTCACCGAGTATCAGAAAGTCGATAAGATTGTAGGCATTGAATCCAGAGGCTTCTTTTTCGCGACACTGCTGGCCAAGGAATTGAATGCTGGTTTTGTGCCTTTGCGAAAAGCTGGAAAACTTCCTTTCGATACTTTAAAAGAACCCTATCTGCTGGAATATGGAATGGACGCGCTGGAGATTCACGAAGACGCGATCATGCCCGGGGATAAGGTGATACTGCACGACGATGTCCTCGCTACGGGAGGTACCGCCCAGGCCGCTTGTAAACTTATTGAAAAACTGGGAGGTGAGATCTTACAATGTAATTTCCTGATCGAGTTGTCTTTTTTAAGGGGATCGGAAAAGATCAGAAGGCAGGAAATACGCTCCCTGATCACGTTTTAATCCAAAGCATTTTTTGTAACCCAAAGACGATATCCAAAAATGGCAAGTTGCCATTTGCTGGCTTTCGTAAGATCCAGCTGTCTTTTGGTGAAACTGGGAAGAACGGCTTTGTTGATCTTAGCCAGTGTATTAAAGAAGCCTTTTTTCATAATAGAAAGATACAAAATAAAAATCCCGCCAATTGGCGGGATAAACACTTGAACACCGGAAGTACTAATGAATTTCAATGAGAAGTTCATCGATAGGGTCACCATCATCGGTCTTGGCGAATATGGTTTGCTTACTTCCTTTATTATCATTAACATTTATTCTTATACTGGTGATCTCACCATTGGAATTTCGCTTCAGCTTATTGTATTTGATATCGACACCCTTGGCTGCTAGTTTCTTTTTCAGTTTTGCGAGGGTTTCGTCACTGGTATCTTTATCGATCATGATCGCATGATCGCCGTCATGAATACCTAAATGAGCTACTTTCATACTCATTTTTGGTCTTACCTTTATAATCTCTTCATCGTCATTCCCTTCATTACTGCCTGTTCCGGCGATCACATACTCTTTTACAATGATTTCTTCATCATCGTCATCGAAAAGGCCTCCTTCATCATCACTTTCAATTAAGATGGTTTTTTTATGCTCCCGCATTTTGTCCTTCATCTCTTTTCTTCTTTGTTCCATCTCGTCACGAACCGCGTTACGCTCCACGATGATCTCTTCCCGTATCTTTTCACGACCTTCTTTTCGTTTAACCATGTCCAATTCGCGATCCTTCATTCTTTCTGCACGCGCATAAGCCCGTTCTGCTCTATAAGCTTCCAATTCTTCGGAATAAAATCCGCTCCTTCCGTCCTCATCCATGTAAAATACGAAATCGGAAATGGCCTCGTCATCTGAAATAGAATAGTTCCCATTCTTTCCCTTGCCGGTATACTGAATAGAAATTGAAGTAATTTCATTGTTCTTGTTTCTTTTCGTTGAATAATTGAAGTCGATATCATGATCCCGCTTCAGATCTGCTTTAATTTGTGCCAGTTCGGCATCGGTGGTATTCTTTGTTATCTTGATCTCTACGTTTTTGGATGATCTAACCAGGCTAATAGTTTCTATTATTTCCGAAGCGCTTTCATCAGCGATTATTGCATCAGTGTTATCTGATGCTATGGCGCCAGCTATATTTTCTTCCAAATTTATATTAGTTGCTTCTTCCAGGTCGATCACTGCCTTCGGTTCCTTAGCTTCAACAATTATAGTTTCCTGTGGTATTTTTACTGAAACAGGTTCCGAAGGAATTTCATTGTAGGTGATGGTTTCTCTTACATTAAAGCTCCAGAGGAATACAGCGAGAAGTGGTAATACAGCCGCTACTTTTACTACATGGTGTTTTTTGGATGTGCGTTTGTTTAACATGATTATTCGTTTTTTGATGAATGATTTATAAAAATTTGTTGTCAGCGCAGGAATAGTATGAGCCGATGAAGCTTTCACCAGCGCCAACTGATAATCTTTTTTGGAGGTTATCTTAATAACGGTGGCGTTGTCTGCCAGAAATTCGAGATTTTCCTCCACACTTTTCTTATAGAGCCAAGCCAGAGGATTAGCCCATTGTGTGACGATAAGGAGATTAGCCAGGATTATATCCGCAGAATGCCATTGAAAAGCATGGGCTTGCTCGTGATTCAGTATCATTTTAAGTTCATGGTCATCGTGAAGATCCGGGTTATAAACTATATAGTTAAAAAAGGAAAAAGGTGCGATATTTTTCGAGAGGCGTACATAGCGGAAACCATTATATCGTTTACCCGGATTGTTATGCAGAAGCACAATCAAAGAGATTAGTTGTCGGACGAACCTGAATAACACAAAACTACACCCAATAAGATAGCTTAAAATAGCTACATTCCACCAATCGATAACAGCTTCGGGTTCTATAGAAGTTGCTGAAAAAGCGGTCATGTTTTCAGGAACCGATGTTATTTCATTTATAACCGGAACATCGATATAGATCGTTTGCGTAAAATATAATAGTGGAAGGAGAAACGATCCCAGCACCCCGGAGATGAGGAATATTCTGTGTGCTTTGAAATGAGTTTCCTTTCGAAGCAATACCACGTAGATCACATAGAACAGCGTAAGTATTGCGGCAGATTTCAGTAAGTAAGTGATCAATTCCATATTACTTTTTGTTTTCTATTATTTCCAGGATCTCGCGTAATTCTTCCGCACTTATTTTCTCTTCCTTGGCGAAGAAGGAAACCATGCTTTTATAATTGTTGTTGAAATAGCGTTTCATAGCCAGATTCATAAAACGTTTGGTGTATTCCTCCTTGGAAACCAACGGAAAGTACTGGTGCGTCTTGCCGTAGGCATTATAATCTACATACCCCTTGTCTTCCAAATTCCTCACAATCGTGGAAATAGTATTGTAATGTTGTTTTTCAGGGAGTTGGGCAAGTATATCTTTTACAAATCCTTTTTCGAGCTTCCAGAGGGCCTGCATGACTTCCTCTTCTTTATTAGTTAATCGTTCCATGATTCAAACTTAAAACTATTTTTATAGTTACACAACTGTTTTTATAGTTATATAACTTAAATTTTAGTTAAATATTATTTTATGCGCTTCAGAATTATCGAAAAAATCATTTATCGGTAATATCAATTCTTGTTATCTTCGCTGCATACCTTACTATATATATGAGCGTACTATATATTCTTATCGGACTGGTCCTTTTGGTTGTTGGTGGTGAGTACCTGGTTCGATCTTCCGTTGCCTTGTCGTTTAAGTTGAAGTTGTCCAAAATGGTGATTGGATTGACGGTGGTTTCATTCGCAACCTCCGCTCCAGAATTATTGGTAAGTGTCAACGCTGCTTTAGATGGCTATAGCGATATTTCCCTGGGCAATGTTATTGGTTCGAATATTGCTAATATTGGACTGGTGTTGGGAATTACTGCGATGATCACCCCCTTGGTCATAGATCAGGATTTCTATAAGTTCAACTGGCCGGTGATGATGTTCTTGTCGGTGGCTCTGTTCTTCTTGCTTTCAACAGGGAGGGAGCTGGACCGTCTGGAGGGTGGTGTTTTAGTGGTATTACTTATAACGTATTTATTTTTGCTCATCCGAAGGGCAAGGGTACGGGGAGGTGCGAATACCAAGGCGGAACCTGAAGGTGTGGACGATGCGCTGTCTAAAGTTTCCAACGTTAAGATATTTCTCTGGTTGTTTATAGGAGGCGTTGCCCTTTGGGGAGGAAGTGAACTTTTGGTAAAGGGAGCTGTGGATCTTGCCACGGTGATGGGGGTTAGCGAACGGGTTATCGCTGTGACCATGATAGCCATTGGAACAAGTGTACCCGAATTGGCTGCGTCCGTTATCGCGGCTCTTAAGAAGGAAAAAGCAATTTCACTGGGAAATTTAATAGGCTCGAATATATTCAATATTGCTTCGGTGTTGGGTATAACCGCACTCATTCAACCAATAGCGGTTAAAAGCGAGGAAGTGCTCAGTAGTGATATTTTCTGGATGCTGGGTTTTGCTGCGGTCCTCATACCCCTTGCGTTTCTACCAAGATCTTTCGAGATCGGTCGTTATAAGGGTGTCATCATTTTCGTGGCATATGCCTTATTCATCAGCCTGGCATTTATAACCTGATTTCTTTTTAGGGTAAAATGTTCAAATTCACCAATTTTCTTCTTTTTTGATATCGTTTTTGGGGGTTATAAACAACGGAACGTATATTTTTAATAACTTTTATATTAAAATTAGGGGGGTCTCTATGTAAAAAAGTTATTTTTGCCCCGTTCAACCCTATAAAATAATAATAAAATTATGTCTACGTTACGATTTAATGCAATTCAAGAAACTTTCGGCCGCAAGCCATTGGTTATTAAAGAGCCTGAAAGACGTTCTTCAATCTTTGGAAACAATGTGTTCAATGAGAACGCCATGCGCCAATATCTTACGAAGGATTCGTACAAAAGCGTGATGGATGCTATCGAGAATGGTATTAAGATCGATAGATCTGTTGCCGACCATATTTCCACAGGTATGAAAGAGTGGGCCATCTCTAAGGGCGCGACCCATTACACCCACTGGTTTCAGCCGTTAACTGGAGCTACCGCGGAAAAACATGATGCATTCTTTGAAACGACAAGTAATGGACATGCTATCGAAAAATTTGGTGGTGGACAATTAGTTCAGCAAGAACCGGATGCTTCCAGTTTTCCAAACGGAGGGATAAGAAATACATTCGAGGCACGGGGTTATACGGCCTGGGATCCTACTTCTCCCGCTTTTGTCTATGGAACTACCTTATGTATTCCTACTATTTTTGTTGCGTATACCGGAGAGGCACTGGACAATAAAACTCCTCTTTTAAGATCTTTACAAACCGTAGATAAGGCTGCAACAGTTGTGGCCAAATATTTCGATAAGAACGTTACTAAGGTTAGTGCTACTTTAGGTTGGGAGCAGGAGTACTTTCTGATCGACAAGGCTTTAGCATTTTCCAGACCGGATATATTATTAGCCGGACGTACTTTGCTCGGGCATGCTTCCGCTAAAGGTCAGCAGTTGGATGATCACTACTTCGGATCTATTCCTACACGCGTCCTTAATTATATGAAAGACCTGGAGAATGAATGTATGCTTCTGGGAGTTCCCGTGAAGACGCGACACAATGAAGTAGCTCCCAATCAGTTTGAACTCGCACCTATCTTCGAAGAGGCAAACCTGGCGGTTGACCACAACTCTTTGTTAATGGATGTGATGGACAAGGTAGCGGATCGCCATAATTTTATGGTTTTATTTCATGAAAAGCCTTTTGCAGGTATTAATGGAAGCGGAAAACATAACAATTGGTCTTTGGCGACCGATACCGGTGTAAATTTATTGAGTCCGGGAAGCACGCCCATGAAGAACCTTCAGTTCTTAACTTTCTTCATTAATACGATCAAAGCGGTTCATGATTATGAAGAACTGATGAGAGCTTCTATCGCTAGTGCAAGTAATGATCACAGACTGGGCGCTAATGAAGCACCTCCCGCGATCATTTCAGTATTCATAGGCTCACAACTTACCGAAGTTCTGGACGAACTGGAGAAAGTGACAAATGGTAAATTATCTCCTCAGGAAAAAACCGAATTGAAGTTAAATGTAGTAGGTAAGATTCCTGAGATATTGTTAGATAATACAGACAGGAACAGAACTTCCCCATTTGCTTTCACAGGAAATAAATTCGAGTTCCGTGCGGTCGGTTCAATTGCTAATTGCGCGATGCCAATGACCGTACTGAATGCGATTGTTGCTCAGCAATTAATCGAATTTAAAGTGAGTGTAGATGCCCTTATTAAGGAGAAGAAAATGAAAAAGGACGATGCTATCTTCAATGTGCTTCGTGATTATATCAAGAAGTCGAAGAATATTCGTTTCGAAGGTGATGGGTATGGTGATGCCTGGGAGAAAGAAGCGGCTAAACGAGGATTGAGTAATAATAAAACAACTCCGGCGGCTTTAAAAGCTAATGTCTCTAAGAAAACGATAAAGCTTTATGAAAACCTAGAGATCATGACCAAAGTTGAGATTGAGGCTCGTCATGAGATCCAGGTGGAGGCATATGCAATGCACATTCAGATAGAAGGCCGGGTATTGGGTGATATTGCGAGAAATCATGTGATTCCAACAGCGATCAGGTATCAAAACATCCTGATAGAGAATGTACAGGGATTGAAGGCTATCTATGGCAATTCCTTTAAGAAACATGCGGGAGAGCAAATGCAATTAATCGAAAGTATCAGTGAACATATTGCTCGGATCAATAAGGGAATAACCGATATGATCAATGAACGCAAAAAAGCAAATAAAATTGAGGATGGTGAAAAACGTGCTTTTGCTTACTGCGATAACGTGAAACCCTATTTTGAAGACATTCGCTATCACTGCGACAAACTAGAATTGATGGTAGACGATGAGATTTGGCCATTAACCAAATACCGTGAATTACTGTTCACCAGGTAAATCCGAAGTCTTAAAAAAGAGTCGCAAAAGCGACTCTTTTTTCATTTCTATAATTTAAAATTGCCGTTTCATTTAGAGGATATTTTACAATTCAAACAGATAACGTCAAACTCCGTACAGGGTTAATATCTGCAACTATCAGTCAATATGATAGTTAGCAATATTGTTAGATAAAGTCTTCATTTGTAAGAAAATACGTGTATACGCTTATTGTTTTATATTAAATTGTTAACTACATTAAAGTAAAATTTGATAATAGAACTACTCTCTTCCTTATACTATTATCATTTCAATGAGAACATCCAAGTTAAATGAGCTAATTGTCTCATAAATTCCTTAAGTGAAAAGGTAATTTGGATTTCAATAGCAGAGAACCAACGCCTGCTTTACTGTTGAAAATGAAACTTCACTTGTTTAACATGGGTCATACGTCATGAAGACGTAATAATAAAGACTTAATCCGATATGCTTTAAGCATGTCAAAACCTCTAAATATTCACATTATGAAAAAGTTAGTTTTATGTGCATTTGCACTTATGTTAGCGACAGTTGGGTTCGCCCAATTTAATGACAGTGATGTACTCCAGGTGGGTATGTTAAACGCTTCTGATGTTAATCAGATAGGTTGGATAAATGACTCAGACGTATTCCAATTAGGAATTCTAAACGATTCTGAGGTAGATCAAATGGGAATTGATAATAAATCATTAGTTGTTCAAATAGGAGGAGACAACGAAGCCGATGTTCTTCAAATGGGATGGCTAAATGATTCGTTTGTATTCCAATTAGGAGTTGGTAACGCAGCCGCAGTTGGACAATTTGGATGGTGGAACGATTCTGATGTTGTACAATTAGGATATGATAACGACGCACTAATTCTTCAAGCAGGACTTGCTAACGACTCTTATGCTCTTCAATTAGGAGGGAATAATGGTGTAATGGTAGTGCAAGAAGGTATGATAAATACCTCTACTTCAATTCAGCTAGGCCACTACAATTTAGGTTTCGTAGGCCAAGTAGGTTTGGCTAATGATTCTGACGTTTGGCAAATCGGTTGGGGCAACGGACAATGGACCGAACAATTTGGAGTTATTAATGACTCCGATGTATTGCAAGTTGGCTTATACAACATGAGCTATGTGCATCAAGAAGGTTTGGGTCACATGAGTACTGTTGTACAACTTGGAGCAGGAAACTCTTCCGTAGTTACTCAATATAACATGGGAGGCGGAGGATTCTAGGTTCAACGTCATTCTGTAATTCATCACAGCTTGATCTGTGATGCCGGAAAGTAGTGTATGAGGGTTCTTATTTGATCCACTTATACACTACTTTTTGACTTTTTCAACAGCTTTTTTACTGAGCAATTAAAAATCCGTTTGCTATAGTGAGTGAGCTAGATTAACTAAACTTAGTAGACATGAAAATTCAAATTCACATAGGGATTTTTCTTCTTGTCTTGTTACCGGTGTTCGGTGCTTTTGCTCAGACGTACAAAAATGTTGAGATCAGACCGCGAACTATCTTGATTGGTGAGACCAATCCTTTTTATCTTATGACCACAGAATTTCTTCGGAACAACGCAACAACTCAAAGACGTGCTTCCAGGGATATACATATAAGGCAGATAGGATTTAATAATCAACTTATTTCGAATGTTCGCAGTGCTTCATCAGACATTGTACTGTACCAGATGGGAAATCAAAACCAAACATACTTGAACAGAAGTTCCGTCGATATTAGAGAACAGGTTATACAGCAAGGAAATAACAATGTTTTCTATGATATAGGAAGGAACTGGACTTTGTACCATAGTGGCCAGATATTCCAGCAGGGAAATAACCAGAAACTATTATATATAGGTAGTAATTCACTTTCAGAACGAATCAGGGTTTCCATGCGTGGAAATAATCAAACTGTAATTATCAGAAATATAAATCGCAGATGATGAACAAAAAATTAATCATGTCGAAATTGATTCTGTGTGTCATAATCCTATTATCGGGATCTATTTCGGCGCAGATTTATAATACACGCGTTGCTGCCGAGATTGTTTTGGAGCAAAACACTGAATTTATTTCAGTTACCGGTTTCGCTTATAATAAAACAGAGATCAACCACAGCTTGCGATATGTACTGTCTGTTATTTCACAAGATCCTGAAACTTTGAACAGGACTAAGAATGACCAGGCAGGACGTTTTGTTTTAAAACCTGGTGAAAAACAAGAACTCTCCAAAACTACCTTAAGTGATAAGGACAGCATTCGAAAGATTATTTTATTGCTAATTTATGATTTGGATGAACAGTTGTTAGGTAAAGACCGAATTGTTCTTAATGACAATTTGGAAGAAGCAACCACCGTGATCCCACCAGAAGAAGACAAGGACGTCATGGAACGTTTTGCCAAAAGCGATGGTGTAGAACTTCGAGGGATCGTTCTCGGAGATACCAAGTCAAAACCCGGGCGTGATTTCTACAATATGTATCACTCCTCATATATGGTTAATAACATCAATGGCCCCAAGATAGTTAATATCAAAGAAGAACTAACTATTGGAAACAATACTATAATAAAAATTACTATTGGTGACGAAATAATAATGGCATTCTTTGTTCAACCGAAGAATGACTATTTACAAGCTACATCAAACGAAGCTATCAGGAGAACGATGGCTTATTTTGAAAGATTAAAGAACGATAAAGAACTTGTTAAATTCTATAAATAGGCCGTTATGAAACATTTAATATTATTACTGTTTCTCAGTATGTGCACATTTGGATTTGCCCAACAACTTACGTATACAGCTAAAAATCCTGCATTCGGAGGAGATCCGTTCAATTATACATGGATGCTGAATTCAGCCAATGCGCAGAATCCATTTTCTGAAGATCAGTTCAATACGGAACAATTTGGAGATCTCTCAAGATTCGATAATACCTTCGGAAACCAGTTTGGTGACCAATTTGGCGGGCAAACCCCTCCTCTGGGAACTTCCCGAAATGGAAATCTCGAATATGAAGTTTATGAGTCTACCGAAGGATTGGTAATAAACATATTGGATATTACCACCGGAGAATATACGCAAATAATCATTCCAAACGGATAATACTATGAGACTACGGATCATCGATTTAGGAATTCTCTCCTGGTTCATGTTGTTAAGTGGTTGCGGAGCTTATTTCAATCAGCCCACCGGTCCTCAGGATGCCAGAATAGCTGAAAATACAAAACACACCGAGAGATTACTGAAATTACCTTTACCCGATAAACCCATCGTGGTAGGGGTCTATAATTTTAAGGATCAGACCGGGCAATATAAAAATATAGAGACGGGGAGTACTTTTAGTACTGCAGTAACTCAAGGGGCGACGACCATCCTTGTCAAGGCGCTGGAAGATTCCAAATGGTTTACCCCGATCGAGCGAGAAAACTTCGCCAATCTCCTGAATGAACGGAATATCATACGTACGACCCGCCAGGAATATTTAAAAAACGACGACGAGAGAAATCAGAGACTAAGTCCACTGTTATTCGCAGGCATTCTGCTGGAAGGTGGAATCATATCCTATGATACAAATATTCTAACAGGTGGTGTCGGGGCCCGTTATTTCGGCACAGGAGGATCCGCTCAATACAGGCAGGACCGGATCACGATTTACTTAAGAGCCGTTTCAACTTCCACCGGTGAGATCCTGAAAACAGTAAATGTATCCAAGACAATCTTATCACAAGCGGTAGATGTGGGTATATTCCGTTATGTGAATTTTCAGCGTTTACTGGAAGCTGAAACAGGGTTCACCAAAAATGAACCGACACAGCTAGCTGTGCAGGCCGCAATTGAAAAAGCCGTTGAGCTACTTATTTTAGAAGGGATAAAAGACCAACTTTGGAAAACCGAGGAAGGACCAGATATGGATGCAGCCCTGGTTGCACAATACGATGAAGAGTTGGAATTGGAATCAAATACCTCCCTTTACGAACGAAGGTTTTTAGAACATGATTACAGGCATACACTGAATGCATCAGGAGGGCTTGCCTACGGAGATACGGATTATAACACAGAGATACTTGATTTCAATTTTGAGCTTACCTATAAATATAAAATTATTGAACGTCTGAACCTCGGTATAACCTCTCAGATCTTCCGATTGAATTCTAATAGTTACACGAAACACTGGTGGATGGATCAAACTCTTTTCGCAGAATATACAGTGTTACCCAATGATCGTTTAACACCCTTTGCTTATGCAGGTGGTGGATTTATGATCTTCGTTGATGATTCACCAAGAAAGTATCTGCAACGGGGGGATACATTCCTCACGATGAAATTAGGCGCCGGACTCGAATACACTGTCTCCAAAAGGATTTCTTTTGTACTGAAAGGTGACTGGAACCCTACATTTACGGATAAGTTAGACAATGAAATACGCGGACGAAGGGATGACTACTTCTTTACATTTGGGGCAGGAATCAATTATCATTTCGGACCACGAAAGAAGGTTGACAATCTAAATTAAATAGAGAAACCATGAAAAGTACATTAAAATATTTAGTCCAAATCGCAGCGGCCTTCCTTATTGTATTTTCTTGTAATGAGAACAAGATTGGCGATGATGAATTTGGGAGGTTAACCGGTAAAGTTGTTGCTTCCGGAACTAATGAGCCATTGGAGAATGTTCGTGTTTCTACAGATCCGGTATCGAGTACGGTATTTACGGATTCTTCCGGGAACTTTGTTATCGATAACATTTTGGTTGGAGATTATTCCGTTGGGGCCAAGAAGGATGGATTTCTGGCAGATTTTGCTCCGGCGACCATCAATGGGAATCTCACTTCCAATGTTGTTTTCGAGCTGGAAGTTTCAACCTTTAATAACCGTCCACCCACGGCGCCTGATCTTTTGACTCCGGCGGACAATGAGGTAATTAGTGGAATAGAAGCTATTTTCACCTGGGATTCGACAGATCCTGAAGGCGATCCCATTGAGTATGCCCTGGAACTTAGGAACATCAATACCAGCGAGATCATGCTATTTGAGAATCTTACCGATACCACCCTAACGTATTCGGAGCTTACCTTAGGCACCCAATATGTGTGGCAGGTAACGGCAACGGATAACATCAACGATCCTGTGATCAGTGGAGCGAGTGCTTTTTCGGTAATGAATGCTCCGGTGGATAACAGAATCCTGTTCGTTAGAAAGATCAATGATAATAACGTGATATTCTCTGCCGATGAAGAAGGGAATGAGTTTCAGCTTACTTCATCCGAATTGAATAGTTACCGACCTCGTCGTAATGTGAATGCCAATAGGATAGCATTCTTACAGTCGGATGGGGCTGAAATCGATATCTTTAAGATGAAACGGGACGGTACAGAGAAAATACGGATTACCAATTCGGTGAAGCCAAATGGTTTTAATCTCAATGAGATCAATTTCGCCTGGCCTGATAACTCGGGTATTATCTATTATCCCAGACAGGACAGACTCTATAGTATACTTACCAATGGATTAGGCCTTGTAGAGGTTTATCAAACCCCGGATGGTTCTCTTATTTCTGAGGTAGCGGTAAGTGAGGACAGAGAGCTCATTGTACTTAAGACCAATAACCTGGATGGCTATGATGTAAAGATCATTACCATCGACCGATATGGAATGCTTATCGATACCATACTTGATGGTGTGGATGGAGCAGTGAGCGGATTGGACATATCGTTCGACAAACAGCGTATACTATACGCCTACGATATCTCCGGAACAGAGAACATAGAGTACAGGAGATTGGATTCCAGGATGTTTATTTACGATATGGTTGCGATGACCACGACCGATATTTCAGATAACCGGCCCAATGGGACCAATGACCTGGAGCCAATATTCGCACCCAACGAAGCCTTTGTGATGTTCACAAATACTTCCAACGATGGATTGTCTCAAAAGGATGTATATACCCTCGAGGTAGAAACTACAGATTCCAGAACACTTGAACATGAAGATGCCTTTATGCCCGATTGGCAGTAAAGGAATTAAATAGTAAAGGAAAGCTCACATGGTGAGCTTTTTCTTTTTTATACCGTAGTTCGTCTTATACGCAAGGAGTCGATATCATGGATTAATAAACATACCGAGATAGCGTGGTGAAAAGTATTGATTTAGAGGTAGTTTCAAGGTCCGGAATGAGGGTAAAATCGAAAACCTTTTCGAAATAATTACATTAACAAAATATTAACATTTTAAGTCTCTCAGGGTTTATGACTTTTGTCGATCATTTTAAGTTAGTCGTCTTTAGACTTTATCCTACAAGGTAGGAAAAGGACTACAATATGTTGATTTATAGAAATATACGTATATACTCGTATTTCATTTTACTCAATTAATGCTCATCTTTGGTATAACCTAAGAGTAATAATTCTCCTCCAACTTATTCTTAAGTTATATAAAACAAACCAAATTAATTGAGATCCCAAATCTCACTTATGTATTATCTCCGAAGTTCTGGTTGAATTGAAAATTAAAGGTTAGTAAAATAACCTGCAATTAAAGAACATATCCCCCTTTATTTTTTAACGTAAGTAATACGTTGTATTAACATCGAAATCGAAGTTGACAGCTAATATTACATTGAAATTTTGAATTACTATTAATCAATATATAACCTCTAAATTTTTAAATTATGAAAAAAGTAGTTTTAAGTGCAGTAGCACTATTAATTGCAACAGTTGGGTTCGCCCAATTTAATGACAGCGATGTCGTACAGATCGGACTTTTAAACAATTCTGATGTAGACCAAACTGGATTATTAAATGATTCTGATGTGAATCAAATAGGAATCCTGAATAACTCTGAAGTGGATCAAATTGGAATCGTAAACGATTCTTATGTGGCTCAATTAGGATTTGCTAACAATTCTGATAATATGCAAGTTGGACTTGCTAACAAGTCTGTAACCACTCAAATTGGTGCGTTTAACTATTCTGAAGTTGACCAATGGGGAGTAATAAACAATGCTAGAGTAGATCAAGTTGGTATTGCTAACTATTCTGATGTCAATCAGTATATCGAGGGTAACGATGCTAATGTATACCAAAGAGGATTATTCAATGGCGCTCTTATTAATCAGGTAGGTTTTTACAACGATGCAGATGCAATTCAGTTAGGTGCATTTAACTTATCCGCGACTTTCCAGGAAGGAGTGGCGAATGATACGTATGCATTACAAGTGGGTATTGGAAACCTTGCAGGTACTCACCAATTGGGAGCTCTCAATACAAATACAACACTACAATTTGGTTTAGGTAACTGGAGTGTTACAGATCAGCATGGTTTAGCAAATGATTCTGACCTTCTTCAAATTGGAGTAGGAAACGGAAGCTGGACTGAGCAGTATGGAATCATCAACGATTCTGATGTACTACAAGTTGGACTTTTCAACTCTAGCTACACGCATCAGCACGGTCTTGGACACATGAGTACAGTTACTCAATTAGGAGCAGGAAACAGCTCTAGCGTAGTTCAACACGACCTATAATCGGAAAATTAAACCTCTAAATATTCAATATGAAAAAAGTAATTTTAAGTGTACTGGCACTTTTCATCGCAGCAGTTGGTTTTGCTCAATTTAACGATAGTGACGTAGTACAGATAGGTATTTTGAATTCCTCTGATGTAGATCAGACTGGATTAATGAATGATTCTAATGTGAATCAGATAGGTATTCTTAACGATTCTGAAGTGGATCAGTTAGGTGTAAGAAACGATTCTTATGTTGCTCAATTAGGATTAGGCAACGTTTCAAACGTAGACCAGCGAGGACGCAGAAATGAGTCTGTAACAACGCAAATTGGTGCATTAAACTATTCTGAAGTTGACCAACGAGGACGTCGTAACGTATCCAGAGTTGATCAGGCGGGAATTGCTAACTATGCTGATGTAGATCAGCGTGGTCGTCGGAATGACGCTAATATCTACCAAAGAGGAGTTTTAAATGGTGCTTTAATCGATCAGACAGGTCGTCGTAACGATGCAGATGCTATCCAGTTAGGAGCATTGAACTTATCCGGAACATGGCAGCAGGGAATAGCTAATGATACTTATGCCCTTCAAGTTGGTATTGGAAACATTGCAGTAGCGCATCAGTTAGGTCGTAGAAATACGAATACTACGCTTCAATTTGGTGTAGGTAACTGGGCTGTTACAGATCAGCACGGTCGTAGAAACGATTCTGACCTACTTCAATTTGGAGTTGGAAACGGAAGCTGGACCGAACAGTATGGAAGACAGAATGATTCTGATGTACTACAAGTTGGTTTATACAACTTTAGTTACACGCATCAGCATGGTCTTGGACACATGAGTACAGTTACTCAATTAGGTGCTGGAAACAGCTCTAGTGTAGTTCAGCACAATGGTGGTGGAGGATTCTAAGAATTCTTTGACAGTGTATAAGGGAGATCTTGTCGATCTCTCTTATACACTGTATTATAAAAAATAATTTAGATTAATAGAAAAAAGAATTTCAAAATAGTTACCTTCATAGGTAGCAGCATAACCTAACTAATAATTGAAATGAATCTAAGTAATCGCATATACCTTGTTGCGATCATAACCTTATCTTTTGTAGGCATCGCCGAGGCTCAAACGTATAAAAATGTCGAGATTACTCCCCGGGCATTTGTTGGCAACAGTGCCGATCAACTTGCTCTTTATACTTCTCAATTCTTAAAAAACAACACTCCTGCTACAAACTCCGTTTCGAATGACGTTTTTATTCGTCAGGTAGGAAACAATAACCAATTCACTTCTGAAATTAGATCCGCGCAGAGTAATGTAGCGGCATTCCAGCAAGGGAATAATAATGAGGCTTATTTAAGCCTGCAAGCGGTCGTTGTAGATGAGTTTTTACTCCAGCGTGGAAATAACAATATATTTTACGATATTGGCTCAGATTTGAAATTATATCATGGCGGTCAGGTCATTCAAAATGGCAGTAACCAGCGGTTACTATTCTTAGGGAATAATTCCTTATCAGACCGAATGAAAATTAACATGCAGGGGAATAACCAAACGGTAATAGTAAGAAATATCAAGCGACAATAATAATGCATAAACAAACATACATCACATTGTGTATGCTGTTTTTTTTGATCTCACTCCCGGTTAGGGGTACTGCTCAAATATACAATACTGAAGTTGCAGCTGAGATCGAATTAGACCAGAGTTCGGAATTTATCCAGGTGTCTGGTAGTGCCTATAATAAAACCATGATCAACCAGAGTCTGAGCTATGTGCTTTCAGTCATTAAAACAGACCCGGACGGTAACACCTCTAAAAACGATCAAACCGGTCGATTTATCCTAGAAGAAGGCGAAAAAAAGAAATTATCGATTACAACCGTGAATTTTGACGATAAGACGAAAGTGATTATTTTATTATTGGTGTATAATGTCGAGGAAAAACTCTTAGGAAAGGACAGAGTGGTGATCAATGATGATTCGAAAGACAAAAAGATCATACTGAAACCAAAAGAAAATACAGATGTCCGAACCGAATTCGCCAAAAGTGACGGAGTTGAATTGCGGGGCATTGTGCTTGAAGAGACCAAGACAAAACCAGGACGCGACTTCTATACAGAGTATTATTCAAAATATCTGTATTATACCGTTGATGGAGCTAAAATTGTAACGATCAAAGAAGAATTGGCCATTGCCAATAATACGAAACTGCAGGTAAAGATAGGTGACGAGATTATCATGGAATTCATTGTGAGACCTCAAAATGATTTTATCAAAGGAATGGCAGACATTGCAGTACGGCGAACGATGTCGTTTTTTCAAAATCTCGAAAAGCAAAAAGACATAGTAAAACAATATAAATAGTAGCTCATGAGACAAATTATCTTAATTCTGTTTCTTTCAATAGGAACCTACGGGTTTGCACAGCAGCTTACCTACAGGGCAAAAAACCCTGCTTTCGGTGGAGATCCTTTTAACTATACATGGTTGTTAAATTCGGCGAATGCGCAGAATCCTTTCAGCGATGATTCCCTCGGAATTGAAGGTTTTGGTGATTTAACCGATTTTGATAGCCTTTTGAATAATCAGTTTAATAACCAGTTTGGTGACCAGACACCACCCCTCGGAACCTCCCGAAATGGTAACCTCGAATATGAGGTCTACGAATCTACTCAAGGGCTTGTTATCAACATACTCGACATCACCACAGGTGAACAAACACAAATAATTATTCCAAACGGATAATATATATGAAACAGATTATTGGTAAAATAAGCATTCTGCTAGTCTTTATTTTATTCTCGAGCTGCGGAGCTTATTTCAATCAGCCCACCGGTCCTCAGGATGCCAGAATAGCTGAAAATACAGAGCACACCGAGAGATTACTGAAATTACCTTTACCCGATAAACCCATCGTGGTAGGGGTCTATAATTTTAAGGATCAGACCGGGCAATATAAAAATATAGAGACGGGGAGTACTTTTAGTACTGCAGTAACTCAAGGGGCGACGACCATCCTTGTCAAGGCGCTGGAAGATTCCAAATGGTTTACCCCGATCGAGCGAGAAAACTTCGCCAATCTCCTGAATGAACGGAATATTATACGTACGACCCGCCAGGAATATTTAAAAAACGACGACGAGAGAAATCAGAGACTAAGTCCGCTGTTATTCGCAGGAATTCTTCTGGAAGGTGGAATCATATCCTATGATACGAATATTCTAACAGGTGGTGTTGGAGCACGTTATTTTGGTGTTGGTGGTTCTTCGCAATATCGCCAGGACCGGATCACGATTTACTTAAGAGCTGTTTCAACTTCCACAGGTGAGATCCTGAAAACAGTCAATGTCTCCAAGACGATTTTATCACAAGCCATAGATGTGGGTATATTCCGTTATGTGAATTTCCAGCGTTTACTGGAGGTTGAAACAGGGTTCACCAAAAATGAACCGACACAGCTGGCTGTACAGGCCGCAATTGAAAAGGCTGTTGAGGTATTAATTTATGAAGGCATCAAAGACCAGTTATGGGTTACCCTTGAGGGTCCGGAGAAGGATAAGGAAGTCGTTGATCAATATCTGCTGGAAAAAGAAGAGGAAGCCAATACAGATCTGTACGAAAGAGCTTTTCAGTTACATGACTATCGTCATTCGGCGCATGCATCTTTCGGCCTGGCTTACGTAGATGGTGATTACAACACTGCGAGGCTGGATTATAACATGGAATTAGGATACAAGTATCGGTTTATACATAGTCTGAGTCTTGGGTTAACAACTAATTTTTTCAGACTGAATTCGTCCCAGGATACTCGTCATTGGTGGCTTACGCAAGCGGGAACGATTGAATACAATATTTTACCGAACGATAAACTGTCGCCATTTCTATATGGAGGTCCCGGTGTAATGTTATTCGTAGACGATTCTCCGGCAATCTATCTGCAGCGAATGGACACTTTCTTTTTTCTGAAATTCGGAGCGGGCCTTGAATTTATGGCCTCCGATCGCGTTTCCTTTATCGCTAAGGGTGACTGGGACGTGACTTTTTCAGATAAAATAGATAACCTGGTACAAGGAAGAAGAGACGATTACTTCTTTACCTTCTCTATCGGAATCAATTATCATTTCGGCTCTAAAAAATCAAAATTAAAGACTAACCGTTAAGCGGAAAATTATGAATGGGAGTTTTAAATATATAGCACTAGTATCAACTGCATTTCTGCTTTTGTTTTCCTGTAATGAGAACAAGATTGGCGATGATGAATTTGGGAGGTTAACCGGTAAAGTTGTTGCTTCCGGAACTAATGAGCCATTGGAGAATGTTCGTGTTTCTACAGATCCGGTATCGAGTACGGTATTTACGGATTCTTCGGGGAACTTTGTTATCGATAACATTTTGGTTGGAGATTATTCCGTTGGGGCCAAGAAGGATGGATTTTTGGCAGATTTTGCTCCGGCGACCATCAATGGGAATCTCACTTCCAATGTTGTTTTCGAGCTGGAAGTTTCAACCTTTAATAACCGTCCACCCACGGCGCCTGATCTTTTGACTCCGGCGGACAATGAGGTAATTAGTGGAATAGAAGCTATTTTCACCTGGGATTCGACAGATCCTGAAGGCGATCCCATTGAGTATGCCCTGGAACTTAGGAACATCAATACCAGCGAGATCATGCTATTTGAGAATCTTACCGATACCACCCTAACGTATTCGGAGCTTACCTTAGGCACCCAATATGTGTGGCAGGTAACGGCAACGGATAACATCAACGATCCTGTGATCAGTGGAGCGAGTGCTTTTTCGGTAATGAATGCTCCGGTGGATAACAGAATCCTGTTCGTTAGAAAGATCAATGATAATAACGTGATATTCTCTGCCGATGAAGAAGGGAATGAGTTTCAGCTTACTTCATCCGAATTGAATAGTTACCGACCTCGTCGTAATGTGAATGCCAATAGGATAGCATTCTTACAGTCTGATGGGGCTGAAATCGATATCTTTAAGATGAAACGGGACGGTACAGAGAAAATACGGATTACCAATTCGGTGAAGCCAAATGGTTTTAATCTCAATGAGATCAATTTCGCCTGGCCTGATAACTCGGGTATTATCTATTATCCCAGACAGGACAGACTCTATAGTATACTTACCAATGGATTAGGCCTTGTAGAGGTTTATCAAACCCCGGATGGTTCTCTTATTTCTGAGGTAGCGGTAAGTGAGGACAGAGAGCTCATTGTACTTAAGACCAATAACCTGGATGGCTATGATGTAAAGATCATTACCATCGACCGATATGGAATGCTTATCGATACCATACTTGATGGTGTGGATGGAGCAGTGAGCGGATTGGACATATCGTTCGACAAACAGCGTATACTATACGCCTACGATATCTCCGGAACTGAGAACATAGAGTACAGGAGATTGGATTCCAGGATGTTTATTTACGATATGGTTGCGATGACCACGACCGATATTTCAGATAACCGGCCCAATGGGACCAATGACCTGGAGCCAATATTCGCACCCAACGAAGCCTTTGTGATGTTCACAAATACTTCCAACGATGGATTATCTCGGAAGGATGTATATACCCTCGAGGTAGAAACTACAGATTCCAGAACACTTGAACATGAAGATGCCTTTATGCCCGATTGGCAGTAAAGGAATTAAATATTAAAGGAAAGCTCACATGGTGAGCTTTTTTTTATTCCTTACTTTTGTAATTAAACAAATCCATGAGCCAGGAAATTTCTAAAAGGTATGCCCAGCGTGGCGTTTCAGCATCTAAAGAAGATGTTCACAAAGCCATAAAGAATGTGGACAAAGGCCTTTTTCCAAAAGCCTTTTGTAAAATAGTGCCCGATCACCTGACAAACGATGATGCATATTGCCTGGTTATGCATGCAGATGGAGCCGGCACCAAATCTTCTCTGGCCTATATGTACTGGAAGGAGACGGGAGATCTGTCTGTATGGAAAGGTATTGCACAGGATGCCCTTATTATGAATATAGATGATCTTCTTTGTGTGGGAGCAACAGATAACATAATGCTTTCTTCCACCATTGGAAGAAATAAGAACATGATTCCGGGAGATGTTATCTCGGCCATTATTAACGGTACAGAAGAACTGATTGAAAATCTGGGTAAGTTTGGAGTTCAGATATATTCTACCGGAGGCGAAACAGCCGATGTGGGTGATCTGGTTCGTACTATTATTGTAGATTCCACGGTGACGGCCAGAATGAAAAGGAGTGACGTTATTGATAATGCTGACATTCGTTCTGGCGATGTGATTGTTGGATTAGCTTCTTTCGGGCAAGCCAGCTACGAAACTGTGTATAATGGCGGAATGGGTAGTAACGGCCTTACCTCTGCTCGTCATGATGTGTTTCATAATGATCTTGCAAAACGATACCCGGAAAGTTTTGATCATTCTGTGCCTAATGATCTAGTGTATTCGGGTTCAAAGAAATTGACCGATGCTGTCAATGGAAGTCCGCTAGATGCCGGTAAGTTGGTGTTATCTCCAACTCGCACCTACGCACCAGTTATAAAGAAAATATTATCGGAAATTAATAGAGAAGCCATTCATGGTATGATCCATTGTAGCGGAGGTGCCCAGACAAAGATTCTTCATTTTGTGGACGACCTGCACATTGTTAAGGACAATATGTTTGAGATCCCACCACTGTTCAGGTTAATTCAGGAGGAGAGTGGTACGGATTGGAAGGAGATGTACCAGGTTTTCAATATGGGTCATCGAATGGAGCTATACGTTTCGGAGGATGTTGCATCTGAAATAATTGCTATATCCAATTCATTCAATATCGAGGCGCGCATTATCGGAAGGGTTCAAACATCTTCAGAAGGAAAAATACTCACCATTCGTTCGGAATACGGTGAGTTTACCTATTAGCCCGGAGTGAAACCTTCACTCACAGGAAATTAGTAATTATTGTAAATTTGCAGGATTAGTAAGATTTATGTTAGAAAAACTTCAAATAGTAAAACAGCGTTTCGACGAGGTGAGTGACCTTATTATTCAACCTGATATCATAACCGATCAGAAGCGATATATTCAGTTGAATAAGGAGTATAAAGATCTCCGTATTCTCATGGATAAAAGGGAAGCGTATATCATGGCCAAAGAGCGAATTGATGAAGCAGAGGAGATCATTAAGGATGGAAGTGATCAGGAAATGGTGGAGATGGCCAAATTACAACTGGAGGAATCCAATGCCAAAATACCTGTACTTGAAGACGAAATTAAATTTCTTCTCGTTCCGAAAGATCCTGAGGATGCTAAGAATGCAGTGATGGAAATTCGTGCAGGTACCGGTGGAGATGAGGCAAGTATCTTTGCAGGCGATCTGCATAGAATGTATACTAAATACTGCGAAAGTAAAGGCTGGAGGGTAAGTGTGGTCGATTTCAGTGAAGGGACCAGTGGTGGTTTTAAGGAGATCCAGTTTGAAATAGAAGGAGAAGATGTATACGGTACATTAAAGTTTGAAGCCGGCGTTCACAGGGTTCAGCGGGTTCCTCAAACAGAAACACAAGGTCGGGTTCATACTAGTGCCGCTACGGTCATGGTTTTTCCAGAAGCTGAAGAATTTGATGTGGAAATTGACCCAAAAGACGTTCGAATAGATTACTTCTGTTCTTCTGGCCCCGGAGGGCAATCGGTAAATACCACCTATTCCGCGGTGCGCCTTACGCATGAGCCAACCGGGCTGGTTGCTCAATGCCAGGATCAGAAATCGCAGCATAAGAATAAAGAAAAAGCTTTTAAGGTGCTCCGCTCCAGATTGTTCGACCTGGAGCTTGCTAAGAAGCATGCAGAGGATGCAGAGAAACGAGGGTCTATGGTTACAAGTGGTGACAGGAGTGCGAAGATCAGAACGTATAATTATCCCCAGGGACGGGTTACCGATCACCGAATCAACCTTACGTTATATGACCTGAGCAATATTATTGACGGTGACGTTCAGAAAATAATTGATGAACTTCAGCTCGTGAGTAATACTGAGAAATTAAAAGAAGCTGGAGAAACATTCTAAGTATGCAGCTGAAGACACTTATTTCTGAAATTCATAAAAAACAGTCCTTTCTGTGTATCGGCCTGGACGTGGATCTGGAAAAGATCCCTTCCCACTTACTGGCTCACGATGATCCTATTTTCGAATTTAACAAGGCCATTATTGATGCTACGCATCACCTGGCCGTAGCCTATAAACCAAATACGGCGTTTTATGAGGCCTATGGCTTAAAGGGATGGCGATCATTGGAGAAAACTATCGATTATCTCAATGAGAACTATCCCGATATTTTTACGATCGCCGATGCAAAGCGTGGTGATATTGGTAATACTTCTGCTATGTATGCCCATGCTTTTCTCAATGAAATGAATTTTGATAGCATTACTGTGGCGCCTTACATGGGTAAGGATTCGGTGGAACCCTTTCTTGCATTTGAAAACAAATACACGATATTGTTAGGCCTTACTTCGAATGAAGGTGCTTCCGATTTTCAAACCAAAATACTGGAGGATACGGAGTTGTATAAACAAGTTCTGCAAACATCATTGTTATGGAAACATTCTGAACGATTAATGTACGTTGTTGGAGCAACCAAAGTCGAATATCTTACTGAGATAAGAAAAATTATTCCCGATAGTTTTTTACTGGTTCCTGGAGTTGGTGCCCAGGGTGGAAGCCTTGAACAAGTTTGTAAATATGGGATGAATGATAATGTAGGCTTGCTGATTAATTCATCACGGGGAATCATTTACGCTTCAAAAGATGACGATTTTGCTATGGCTGCCGCGCAAGCTGCCGAGAAACTTCAGGGTAAAATGCGGCGTATCCTGTCTTCCAGCTAGAATTTTATCAAGTTAAAGACGATTACCCGATTCATGATCTCTAATCCTGTTATAGATATATCGTGCTTCCTGATGAAACTTTTCACATTTTTGATTATCGGTAAGCGCAGCTTTATAGGATTTCTTCATTAAGCGCTGGTAGCGAAGTTTTAATTTCTCGATTTCTGTTTTTTTCTTTAACCAATCTAGCATCAGTTCTTATCTTTTTTTACAAAGATAGATTCAGAAGATGATAATATTTACCAAAGAGTGGTTAAAGCATTTATAAAATTTGCCGTTAGTAGTGCCGGGAAGTTAAATTAGTTAACGTTTAATCTTGTAATGCAAAAACCTGTTGTAACAGTGAGGTTGTACGCGAATTTATTTTAGTCCTGATATTCTTTTCTTCAACAGCGATCATCTTATAAACTCCTTTCAGCGCTTCATGGGTTACATAATCTGTTAGATCCGGGTTTACCTGGTTTACAAACGGGATAGTATTGTATTTATTAATGATATTCGTCCATATCTGGTCGGCTCCAACTTTACTGAATGAACTTTCTATTACCGGATTGAACTTATTGTAGAGTGCCTGGTTGGTATTATTCTCCAGGTAATTTGTGGCTGCATTGTCCGGACCCAGTAGAATGTTCTTGGCATCATTAAACGTAATTCCTTTTACAGCGTCCACGAAGATAGGTGTAGCCTCTTTAACGGCATCTTCTGCGGCGCGATTCAAGGCTTTTAATCCTTCATCTGCAAGGTTTCCTAAACCGATATCGCGTAGGGTTTTATCCACTTTTTGTAATTCTTGAGGAAGGAGGATCTTGACCAATTGATTTTTGTAAAATCCATCCTTTTGAGTGAGTTTGGTTACTTGTTTGTCAATACCAAAATCAAGAGCCTGGCGTAAGCCATTGCCAATCATTACAGGATCTATTCCTCCTTGTCCCCCGGGAACGGTGCTAACAACACCTTGAAGTTCGGCGCAGGAAGATGTGATAAATACAATGCTAAAAACTAAGGCAATTTTAATAAAGCGCATGGAAGTATAATTAAGAGTTGGTAAGTATAAAAAAAGCCCTTCGTACGAAGGGCTTTTATAAAAGTATAATGTTACTTTCAGTAGTTATTAATTACTTAACAACTTTTACAGTTTTAGTTGTATTTCCAACAGTTACCTGTACCATGTAAGCACCAGAAGAAAGGCTGCTCATGTCGATAGTTGGAGAAACACTGTCAGGTTGAGTCTGAAGCACTACTTTTCCAAGCACGTCATAAACAACTACACTCTCTACAACAGACGCAGTGCTGATGTTAAGGATGTCCTGAACTGGGTTCGGGTAAACAGATACTGCAACTTCATCGAAGTCGTTATTAGCAAGAAGAACACCAGAATCGTAATACATATCATCTACGTACATTTCGCTACATGCACACCCAGGGAAAAAGTTAAGACCTCCTAGAGTCGTGTCACCATTGAAAGCAGCGGGAGGTGATGTCACACCACCAATTGTAAATTCGTAAGTTAAAGCATCCACATCTACATAGAGTAAAACAGTAAACCACTCATCTGCTGGGAATGTCAGCATACTTAGATCTCCATTAGAATCTGAAATTACGCCAGGGTTTGCACCCACTTCGTTAAAATAGATATTACCTGAATTAAATATTCCAGTAAAGGCTGTTCCTACTGGTGGAGTTTCACCTTGAATGTTAAGGTATCCTTCTTTACCCGTAGGGATAAAAAATTCCCATCGTACTGAATAGTCACCAGAAGTTTGGTTTCCTAAAAGCATTACTGGATCACGACCTTGGTCTCCTTCAGAAAGAATTGATTGATCTCCTGAATTACTTTCAACATCAGTAACTACAAAGCCATCAGGCGTTGCACCACCATCGTTGGTCCAACTTGTCCAAGTTCCAGGATTCTGAGTTCCCATTTCGCCTAAATTATAGAACTCCATGTTGTCGTCAACTATCTGAGCGTTCACGTTAGAAAAAGCAAATGCACATAGTGCAAGAGCCAAAATGTAAATTTTTTTCATAATAAATAAGTTATATGTTGTTTAATATTCAACTCGCAATATACAAAAATATTCAATATTCAAACGACTTTTATCTTTTTTTTCTATATGCTAAATCTTCGGTTAAACGCTTAGTTTGGTAGCTTTTTAGTAAATTTGTTCAACTTTTTTAATCAGAATTTACAAATGCAGCAATCTACTCCGTACAAACCTAAAAATAAAGTACGTATCGTAACAGCGGCCTCGCTGTTTGACGGTCACGATGCTGCGATCAATATTATGCGGCGGATCATTCAGGCTACGGGCGTTGAAGTAATACATTTAGGGCACGACCGAAGTGTTGAAGAGGTTGTGAATACGGCTATTCAGGAAGATGCTAATGCGATTGCTATGACTTCCTACCAGGGAGGTCATAACGAATACTTTAAATACATGTTCGATCTTCTGCAGGAGAAAGGTGCCGGACATATCAAGATTTTCGGAGGCGGCGGTGGCGTAATTCTTCCTTCGGAAATTAAAGATCTAATGGATTATGGGATAACTCGCATTTATTCCCCCGACGACGGAAGGGAAATGGGGCTGCAAGGAATGATCAACGATCTGGTGGAGAAATCCGATTTTGCCATTGGTGACTCCCTGAATGGTGAAATTGATCACCTTTCAAAAAAAGATCCACATGCGATAGCCCGAGTGATCTCATCGGCAGAGAATTTTCCCGATATCGCGAAGGAAGCGCTGGATAAAATTCACGAGAAGAATAAAAATAGAACCACTCCCGTCCTGGGGATCACCGGCACAGGGGGTTCGGGCAAATCGTCGCTGGTGGATGAAATGGTACGCCGATTCCTGATCGATTTCTCTGATAAAACCATCGGATTGATTTCGGTAGATCCATCGAAACGAAAGACCGGAGGAGCTTTATTAGGGGATCGTATTCGAATGAATGCCATCAACTCACCCAGGGTGTATATGCGGAGTCTGGCCACCCGCCAGAGTAATCTGGCCCTTTCTAAATATGTTTCCGAAGCTATTGAAGTTCTAAAAGCTGCCGAATACGACCTCATTATCCTGGAGACTTCGGGTATTGGTCAAAGTGATACCGAAATTCTTGAACACAGTGACGTATCCCTATACGTAATGACTCCGGAATTCGGCGCGGCCACTCAACTGGAAAAGATCGATATGCTCGATTTTGCAGATCTGGTGGCGATTAACAAATTCGACAAAAGAGGTTCTCTCGACGCGCTCAGGGATGTGAAAAAGCAGTATATGCGAAACCATAATCTATGGGACACACCTCAGGAGGATTTACCAGTCTATGGTACGATCGCATCACAGTTCAATGATCCGGGTATGAACAAGCTGTACAAGGCAGTGATGGACTTGTTGAATGAAAAAACAGATTCCAAATTAAAAAGTAACTACACGATCAGCGACGAAATGTCTGAAAAGATCTTTGTGATCCCACCAGCTCGAACACGCTATCTTTCTGAAATTGCCGAGAATAATCGATTCTACGATTCGACAGCTGATGCTCAGGTCGCAGTGGCTCAAAAGCTCTTTGGGATCTACAAGACCATTGAATCTGTTCTGGGGTTAAAACCTGAAATTGGAAAATTAGGTTTGGAATTCGGTTCATCATCGTATTCAGAAGAGAAAAAAGAATTCCTGCGATTACTGCTGGCAGAATTCGACCGATTAAAAATGGACCTGGATCCATATAACTGGGAAGTTATCACAGGATGGAACGAAAAAGTAAATCGTTATAAAGCACCGATCTACAGTTTTAAAGTGAGAGGAAAGGAGATCCGAATCGACACCCATACCGAATCGCTTTCCCATTCCCAGATTCCCAAGGTAGCGCTTCCCAAATATGAGGCCTGGGGAGATATATTGCGATGGACCCTTCAGGAAAATGTTCCGGGTGAATTTCCATACACCTCCGGACTGTATCCTTTTAAGCGAACTGGTGAAGACCCAACCCGCATGTTTGCAGGAGAAGGAGGTCCGGAACGGACCAACAGGCGTTTTCACTACGTGAGCCTTGGCATGCCGGCAAAGCGTTTATCCACTGCTTTCGATAGCGTAACACTGTATGGGAACGATCCTGATCACCGACCCGATATCTACGGAAAGATTGGGAATGCCGGGGTGTCTATTTGTTGCCTGGACGATGCTAAGAAATTATATTCAGGTTTCGATCTTAGTGATGCGATGACCTCCGTGAGTATGACTATCAACGGTCCTGCACCTATGCTGCTGGGATTCTTTATGAATGCTGCCATCGATCAAAACTGTGAAAAGTACATTAAAGAGCAGGGGATCGAAAAAGAGATCGGGAAAAAGATCGATAAAATTTATAAGGATAAAGGAACCGATCGTCCGCGGTATCAGGGAGAATCTTCCTGAAGGAAATGACGGATTGGGACTACTGCTTTTAGGTGTAACCGGGGACCAGGTACTGCCGGAAAATATTTATGAAAAGATCAAAACAGAAACCCTCAACCAGGTTAGAGGGACCGTGCAAGCCGATATCCTGAAGGAAGATCAGGCACAAAATACCTGTATTTTCTCTACCGAATTTGCGTTGCGCCTGATGGGAGATGTTCAGGAATATTTTATTGAGAACAACGTGCGTAACTTCTATTCGGTTTCGATTTCCGGATATCACATTGCTGAGGCAGGTGCCAATCCTATCACTCAACTTGCTTTTACCCTTGCCAATGGTTTCACCTATGTGGAGTACTATTTGTCGCGTGGAATGGACATTAATAAATTCGGACCGAACTTATCGTTCTTCTTTAGCAATGGTATAGATCCGGAGTATTCGGTGATAGGACGCGTAGCGCGGAAAATTTGGTCCAAAGCATTAAAACACAAATACGGTGCGAATCCACGTGCTCAGATGTTGAAATATCACATTCAGACTTCAGGAAGATCTTTGCACGCTCAGGAAATTGATTTCAATGATATTCGGACTACGCTGCAAGCACTTTACGCTATTTACGATAATTGTAATTCGCTACATACCAACGCCTACGACGAAGCTATAACGACACCCACGGAAGAAAGTGTGCGAAGGGCGATGGCGATCCAGCTGATCATCAATAAAGAACTAGGTCTTGCTAAGAACGAAAATCCTATTCAGGGCTCCTTTATTATTGAAGAACTTACCGACCTGGTGGAGGATGCTGTGTTGGAAGAATTCGATCGTATCACGGAGCGGGGCGGCGTCCTGGGAGCCATGGAAACGATGTATCAGCGCAGTAAGATCCAGGAAGAGAGCCTGTATTATGAAACTTTAAAGCACAACGGTGAATTCCCGATCATTGGGGTTAATACCTTCCTGAGCAGTAAGGGCTCACCAACCATTTTGCCGGTTGAAGTGATCCGTGCCACGGAAGAGGAAAAACAACAGCAGATCAATACGCTAAAGAATCTTCAGAATACTTATGAGCAAAAAGCCGCTCAAGTGATCAAAGAGGTACAGCATGCCGCCATTCACAATGAGAATCTTTTCGATCACTTGATGGAAGCTACCAAATACTGCTCCCTGGGACAGATCACGAATGCCCTATTTAAAGTAGGAGGCCAGTACAGACGCAATATGTAAGCAGAGAACCACTTTTTCGGAATGGAACAGTGTGTGAGTAGCTTATCCCGAGCGTTGACGGCGCGTTTAATTTTCTTAAAGAATGATTGCGATTTATAGCGTCAACATCCAGTGGCGCTGTAGCTTTCTGAATTTTTTGATCTCACCTCTCAGGATGGGAAGAAAATCTTTACCATTAGTATTAGACAGTTCCAGCCGTTCACAGTTTTTGTAAAGACGGTTCACCAGATTTGTGACGGATGCAGCATACTTGTGCTTTTCTTCTACAAAGGTCTGGCTCTCTGCTTTTAGGATTTCCGGGGCGAGTGATATCGATTGCTGTACGATATCTCCGCCAAAATAAATAGACGGGTCTTCATTACCATCCTCTCGCAGCACAGCAAGGTCATCCGTTATATAGAATGAAATATGACGGGAAAGGGTAAAAATGTCCTGCGCCTTTTTATAAATAGGCGAAGGCGGTAGCTTATTTGGAAAACTAGGAATCATTTTGGAGCATGCAATTTTTTAATCACTCAAATTTACCACTAACTAAATCGATTTCGGTATTGAAATTAAATTAAAATTGTATTTTTGCTTTAATAATTAAATATTTTAATCAGATATCCTTAAAATGAAAATTGACTTGCTAAACCGGAAAATACTGAAATGCTTACAGGTTAATGCCCGCATGTCCAGTGCTGAGATAGGACGTCAAGTTGGGGTTAGTTCGCCGGCTGTGACGGAGCGTATTCGGAAGATGGAGGATTCAGGTTTGATTCATGGTTACAAAACCGTCATTTCACCCTTTGAAGCGGGTTATCAGCTTAAGGCAATTATCATTCTCAGGGCGTTTATGGGAAAACTAAAGCCATTTTTGGAAAAGGTAAAAGATTATGATGAAGTACTTAACTGTTATCGTATTACCGGCAATGAGAATATCATTATGGAAGTGGTTCTGGAGAACCAGAAACACCTGGAGTCTTTTATCGACCAGTTAATCATCTACGGGGAAACAAAAACACAGATCGTTTTATCGCATATAATTGCGAACAGGGCTATCAAACCTGTAAGGACGGTCACTGAGGGATAACAGTATGCGGCACCTTGGAAAGGTCCCAGTCGATCACCAGTCCTCCCGCCAGAGAGCGTGCAATTTCAGCACCATATAAGTATTCACATAAATAAAGAGCAGCTTCGAAACTTTTAGCACCTCCGGCTGAGGTTATATATTTTCCGTCATGGACAAACAAAACATCGTTCCGAACATCCAGCGAAGGGAACATGTCCCTCATGGTCTCAATATCACTGGGAAAAGTAGTGGAGGCCGAAGTATTCAGTAATCCTGCTTTGGCAAGTACGAAAGCGCCATCACAATGCGAGGTAACATAAAGCGCTTCTTTATCTGCTTTTCTTACGAATTTTAGCATTTCTAAATCGTCAAGGTCGCTGTCCAGGTGATGTTCTGCACTAGGCACTACCAGGATATCTATCTTTGGGATGCTGTCTTTCGTATAGTTGAAATCCGGAAGAATCCGCATACCTTCAAAAGAGGTAATAGCGTCATCCGTTTTTGCCACTGTAAAAACATTCATAGCCTTGATCCCTTCCCTGAAAACGGTGTGTTGAAATATATCGTAAGGAGCCGTTAGTTCTGTATTGTATACACCATCCATAATTAGGAAGGCAACATTGTAGCGCGATGAATCCAGCTTCGGGAATGATTTCTTAACTTCAGAATTAGTCATATCCTCATGAAATTTTTCATCAGGTGAATGACCGCAGCTCAACATTACGAAGAACATAGATAATAGAAAAAATAGTCTCATAGTGTATCTTAATAAGAAGTAAAGTTAGCTGATTTTTTCAGGAATCGATACAGGAATATAGTGAGTAGCGCTACTCCTATTAAAACATAGAACATAATATTCCAGGTTGTGTCGTATCCGAAGGAATTTACCAGGTTCATGCCGCTGTTATGGCCAATAATATGAGACAATGAAAAACTCATACTGAATACTCCCATATAACTGCCTTTTCGCCCTTTAGGAGACATAGATAGCGCCAGGGCATTGGCAAAAGGGGAGCCTATCATTTCTCCCAATGTCATTAAGAGCATCCCAATAATTAATACCCCTGTCCAGCTGCTTAAGTTCAGTACAATGAAACTTAATGCCAGGAATACTACGCCCCAGAAGGTGGCGATCGTTCTCGATATCTGTATGCGTTCCAGCCATCCTACCAGAGGCATTTCCATGATAACTATTACTGCGCCATTAATAAAGAGTAAACCTCCGATGAGATCTTCAGAAAGCAAATGCACATCTTTATAATACAGTGGCATCACCGAAAAATACTGGATGAACATAATCCCATTCACTACCATGATCAGGAAAAAGATCATGTAAGCAAAATTCCTTAACGGCGGGAGCCCTTCCTTCAAAACCTCCTCTTTTTCCATTTCTTTATTAACCTTTTTAGGTTTCAGGACCATATAGAGCAAAGCAGCCGCTATGACACAGGTCACCCCATCGATCCAGAATAAAGCACTATAATTGATCCTTGCAATGATAATACCTCCCAGTACGGGTCCGATGGAAAAACCTAAATTTATCGCAAGTCGGATCAAGGCGATACTACGTGTTATATTTTCCGGTTTACTGTAGGCATCACAAGCTACGAATATGGCCGGGCGGTAAGAATCCACCAGGAAGATCGCGATAAAAATTCCAATGCATACGCTATAAAAAGTATCGAGGAACTGAATTCCAATAAAACCCAAACCACCCAGAAATAAACTAAGAATGATAACTTTGTGAAACCCGATGCGGTCTGTAAGCCATCCGCCAACATAAGTACCTGCAAGTGAACCAACTCCATAACAACTCATAATCCAACCAACCTGTGGTAGGGTAAATCCCTTGGCCTTTACCAGGTAAAGTGACAAAAAGGGTATCACCATAGCACCGGCCCTGTTAATGAAGGTAACAAGGGAGAGTAACCAGATCTCCCTCGTAAGTCCCGTGAAGTTGTTAATATAAGAGTTAAATAGCCTTTTCATTTATGGTCGTTCTATAAAAGTAAAACGTCCCGGCGGCTACCGGGACGTTTTCAAATTGATATAATTTATACTTACATAAATCAATAGATACATCGCCGTAGTTCTCGGTCTCGAGTAACTTGCTTTACGGTTTGTGTATATGTATTGACTAACATTGTGTCTGTTTGAATTCCAAAAGTAATAATTATTTTCTGAAGTAATTTATCAATATTTACTAAATTCGGAATATGAGAATCTTAACTCTGATCATTGCATTTTTATTTCTATCACCTATGGTGGCTCAGAACAAGCGGAAATTGATGAAGGATATCATTGCTTATCAGGAGTCGGAAAATGAAAGATTCAGGAATCCTGAAACATCTCCGTTGAAGTTGGATAAAATCGCCAGTTTTGAAGCTCTTGAGTTCTATCCTATAAATCTGAAGTACAGCCTAAATGCAAAACTGGTGCGTACGCCGGATGAAAAACCATTTTTATTACGAACCAGTACGGAACGATTAGCGGAATACGTAAAATATGGCGAAGCGTACTTCGAACTGGATGGGAAGGAACTAATGCTGAATTTATACAGGGACCCTTCCGGATATGAATCGGGATCTAGGATACTTTTTGTTCCCTTTACCGATCTAACCAGTGGTGATGGTTCTTACGGTGGCGGTAGATATCTCGAATTCAGTATCCCTGAAAAAGACAGCTTTATACTGGATTTTAACAAGGCATTTAATCCTTATTGTGTATATAGTGATCGCTATTCTTGTCCGATACCGCCACGGGAAAATGATCTTTTTGTGAGGATTGAAGCAGGTGTTAAAGATTACAAAAAAACTAAATAAGTCGCGAAATCCATATTCCGATTATTACGGCACTTATTCCAAGAAGGAGACTTCCAAAGGTATAGACAGAAAAAGAGAGGAACTCTCCGTTTTTTAGCAAAGCGTAGTTTTCATAAGCAAAGGCCGAAAAAGTTGTAAATCCGCCACAGAATCCAGTGGCGGTGAACAATATGAAGTTTTGAGAGACCGCACTGTTTTTTAAAGACATCCCCAGTATAATTCCAATTACCAAACTACCCACAATATTAACCACGAATGTTCCGGCAGGAAATTGCAAATAGATCCCATCCAACCATTTTCCCAGTACATAGCGCAGCGCACTTCCTAATCCGCCACCTAAAAAAATTAATAGGAGGTGTTTCATTGATTAAAGCCTGGTGTGGAAGGGGTTAATACTGGAATATAGATCTCGGTAATCCAATTGGCAGGATTGGGTTCGGTACCCGGATCATTAGCATACACTTCGAACATTTTTCGTCCCGGATCGACCATCAGATTGTTTGTTTTAAGATAATCCTGGGCTTTTGCATATGCCTGGGATAGATAGTCGTACTTTCCTTTTAACGTAGTTTTTAAGGCATCTACAGGCCCCATATAACTGCAAAGGACCGGACTCCCTTGAGGAGTTATTACCCGTGCGGCAACCGGAATGGCAGCAGAGAAGATAACCGTTCCGTTTTGTTCGTCAATTTGGTTGTAAATGGTAAATGGCATTCCGGCCATATTAATATTATTATCCTGTAAATAACCTGCTATCTGTCCCATCATAGGAGCCATTTTTTCTCCAATTTCGGTCATTCGGGAGGACGTCGTATTGTACATGTAATACCCCCCGCCATGACGGGTAATTCCATCAACGGTAATTTCATATGCATTCATGGATTTTTCAACTTCAACTTCGAGATTATTTAATCCTTTAATGTACATCTCCTTCATAGTATTATCTAAATCTTGAGACTGAAACGCCATAAAGATCTTCTCCATAAAAGAGTGCTCTCCCTTCATGCCCCAGGTCACTTTGGTTTTTCCTGCCTCTTCCGAAGGCTCGAATCGCCAGTACACGTCACTTTCCGAATCTCCAATGGGGGTATTAAAAGTAATTTTCTGATCGATCTCTTTGTTGGGAATCACCTTGACCGTCTGCATAGATCCATTGCCCATTTCATCACTTGTCCAGGCATAGGACGCGCCTTTTCCTTCGGTTTTTTCGGCATAAGTGAACTGCATACTTTCATCTTCCTCTTGCCAGGGGCCCCATGTTGCCCAATTTTTATAATCCTTCACATTATTATAGATCACTTCAGCAGGAGCGTTGAAATCCTTCGATTCCGACACGTCGAAGTTTCCATCCTTGGTTCCGAAGTAAATACCACCTGCCACAATGATAATGAGCAACAAGAACAGAATATATTTTAGGACTTTCATATTGGAGAGGAGTTGATTATATATGCTAAGATAATCAATTTTAAACGCGTTCTAAATCTTTAAAAGGAGGAAATGATTTGTTACATTTGTGGAAAATAAAAACCATTAATATGAAGAGCAAATTTTTTATTGCGATAACTATAAGCAGTTTGATGTTTATTTCTTGTGCTGATAACCAAAAAGAGGATCAGACATCACCTGAAATGGCTGAAGTAGTTACCGATGATTTTGATTACCAGATCGATCAGTTTGCCGATCTGAAAATATTACGATACCAGATCCCGAGTTGGAATGACCTGTCTCTGGACGAACAAAAACTTGTGTATTACCTAACCCAGGCCGGATTGGCTGGCCGCGATATTATGTGGGCTCAGAATTACCGACATAACCTTGATATTAGAAAGGCATTGGAAAATGTGTACACGACCTATGATGGCGATAGGGAGTCCGAAGACTGGAAAAACTTTGAAATATACCTGAAGAGAGTGTGGTTCTCGAACGGGATCCATCATCACTACAGTACGGCTAAGCTAAAACCTGATTTCTCTGCCGACTACCTAAGCGGTTTATTGACGGCCACAAATACCGCTCTGGAAGGAGAGGCATTCGATGTACTATTTAACGAAAAAGATTCCAAAAAAGTAAATCTGTCAAAGGATGCTGATATCGTATTGGAAAGTGCCATTAATTTCTATGGCCCGGATGTCACAACTGCCGATGTGGAGAACTATTACGGGGCTATCGAAGTTGATAGCGAGGAGCCAATCGAAGTAGGATTGAACACGCTATTAGTGAAAGAGAATGGTAAGCTAGTTGAAAAAGTATACAAAAGTGGCGGTTTATATGGCGAAGCTATCGATAAGATCATTTATTGGTTAGAAAAAGCTAAAGGCGTAGCCGAAGATGAAAACCAGGAGAAAGCACTTGGCCTTCTTATAGAGTACTACCAAACCGGAAGCCTGGATACCTGGGATGATTATGCTGTGGCATGGGTGAATTCTACCGAAGGTGATATCGACTGGATCAATGGATTCATTGAAGTATATAACGACCCTAAAGGATACAAGGGATCATATGAAACTATTGTTGAAATAAAGGATTTCGACATGTCCAAAAAGATGGCGGTTCTGTCGAAAGAAGCGCAATGGTTCGAGGATAACTCACCTTTAATGCCCGAACACAAAAAGAAAGAAGTTAAAGGAGTTTCCTATAAAACAGTAATCGTGGCTGGAGAAGCGGGAGATGCTTCACCAAGTACACCTATAGGGGTGAATCTTCCTAACAATAACTGGATCCGTCAAAAACACGGAAGTAAATCCGTTTCATTAGGCAACATTATCAACGCATACAATAACGCCGGAGGAAGTGGAAGGCTACAGGAATTCGCCAACGATGAGGAAGAGGTAGAACTGGAGAAGAAATATGGTCAGTTAGCGGACAAATTGCATACGGCACTTCATGAAGTTGTTGGACATGCTTCCGGGCAGATCAATCCGGGTGTTGGTACTCCTAAGGAGACTTTGAAAAGTTATAAATCAACCATAGAGGAAGGTCGTGCCGACTTGTTTGGACTATATTATCTAATGGATCCTAAATTACAGGAACTGGGATTAGTAGAGGACTGGGAAGCGACTGGTAAAGCCGCTTATGATGGTTATGTACGAAATGGGTTGATTACCCAGTTAGTTCGGCTGGAATTAGGAGACGATGTTGAAGAATCGCATATGCGTAATCGTCAATGGGTAAGTGCCTGGTCCTTTGAAAAAGGGCAGGCAGAAGGTGTGATCGAGAAAATTACCCGCGATGGTAAGACATATTACGACATTAAGGACTATGCCAAGCTGAGAGAGATCTTCGGTATGTTACTGAAAGAAACCCAAAGAATCACTTCAGAAGGTGATTACGAGGCAGCTAAGGCTCTTGTGGAGGATTATGGTGTGGAAGTGGATCCGGCTATTCACAAGGAAGTATTGGACAGGAACAGCAAATTCAAAGCAGCTCCTTACAGTGGGTTTGTGAACCCCGTACTCGTACCTGATATGAATGAAGCAGGGGATATCACCGGCTTTTCTATCAAGCAACCGGAAACCTTCGAGGAGCAGATGTTGAACTACTCCAAGGATTATGGTTTCCTGTCAAATTAAATAATATCCGAAAAAGATTTTAATAGTGAGACATAAGCCTTCCTGTTGAAGAACAGGGAGGTTTTGTTATTGTTTCAGTAACCACTTAACTAATAAAAGCAGACCAACAAAAACTAGGAATCCAATCAGTATCCAAAAACTTCCTTTATAATGTTTTTGATGTAACTTCTTGTCTCGACGATACGAGAAGATCATTACAATCACGAATACGACAACAAAACAAATAGCAAAGATCAACTGTCCGGTAGTGAACATAAATTTGTAGATTTACGTTCGCAAAAATACAACCTTAAAATCATTTTATGAAGAACAAAATTGCTGCGGTTCACGAATTTCATTCAGCTTTCGGTTTAGGTATAAAAAACTCCCCGACTGCCGATCTTGGGGAAGCCAAAAATCTGTTGAGATACAAATTGATGCGGGAGGAAAACGAAGAATACCTGGAAGCGGCGAACGACAATGATCTTGTAGAAGTAGCGGATGCTCTGGGCGATATGCTTTATATCCTCTGCGGTACGATTATCGAGCATGGGATGCAACATAAGATCGAGGAGGTCTTTAATGAGATCCAACGCAGCAACATGAGTAAACTAGGAGCCGACGGAAAGCCTATTTACAGGGAAGACGGTAAAGTACTGAAGGGACCGAATTACTTCAAGCCCAACATTCAGGAGATCCTGAAAGCTTAGTTAGAGCACCCGATATCTCCACCCAAATGGATCTTCAGCGCGGTTGTATTGGATATCCATTAATCTGGACTTGAACATGGAGGCAAAACTATCATCAAGTATGGGCAGATCATACGTGACCTCTTTATGGCTGAAAGCACTGATGGGACTTATTACAGCGGCGGTTCCGGCTCCAAAGATTTCCTTGAGCGATCCGTTGGTATGTGCGTCTTTTATTTCTGCAACTTTTACCGGTCTTACTTCAGCAGGTATACCTAAAGTTTCGGCGAGTTTAAGCAGACTCTTACGGGTTACGCCATCAAGTATTCGATCATTGTTCGGAGCCGTGAGTAGCGAATCATTGATTCGAAAAAATATATTCATAGTTCCGGCTTCCTCCAGGTATTCATGCTTATGGGAGTCTGTCCAGATTACCTGCTGAAACCCTTTTTCCTTTGCCAGATTGGTAGGGTAGAATTGAGCTCCATAATTTCCTGCCGCCTTGGCGAATCCTACACCGCCATCAGCCGCGCGGCTGTAATGTTCTGAAAACACAACTTTTACATCTCCTGTGTAATATGCCTGGGCCGGAGATAGGAGGATTATAAATTTATATGCATTGGAGGGTGATGCTGAAACACCAACCTGAGTAGCCATTGCGAAAGGTCTTATATAGAGTGAATTTCCTAAACCAGGTTTGATCCAATCCTTATCCATACTCAATAAGGTGTTCAGCGCACCAAAAAATAATTCTTCGGGAAATTCCGGAATTGCCATCCTTACAGATGATTTGTTTATCCTTCTGAAGTTTTCATCAGGCCGAAACATAAACACGCCACCTGCGTCATCCTTATAGGCTTTCATTCCTTCGAATACCGCCTGTCCGTAATGAAATACTTTGGCGGCCGGAGATAAGGAAATTGGACCGTATGGAAGGATGGTTGCATTTTGCCAGCTACCATCTTTATAATCGCATGAAAACATGTGATCTGAAAAGACAGTTCCAAACTCGAGAGAGTCGAAATTAACTTCATTTATTCGTGATGAGGAAGTTTTTTGTACCGTTATGCTAGAGGGTGTGGTAATATTCATTAAGGGGTAATTTAGATGGTAAAATTAGGTAAAATTTTGTCCATAAAAAACGAAAAAATTTCATAAAATTGCAGTATATTATTGGCTATTTAAATTTATAAACAACTACTATGAAAAATTTATTGTTATTAGCTTTAGCCCTAGTGTTTTTAGCAGCATGTAATACTGATAAAAAGAAAGAAGAACCTGTTGTAGTAATAGAAACACCGGAAATGGCTTATCAGTCATTCGGAGAAAAAATCACGGCGGATAACGTTGTTTCCAAAGATGAACTAATCGAAAAATACAAGGATTTGCAACTTGGTGATTCCATAGCTGTGAAATTCACTTCCGAAGTAAAAGAAGTATGCCAAAACAAAGGTTGCTGGATGAAGATGGATATGGGTGAAGAAGAAGCAATGATTCGCTTCAAGGATTATGGTTTCTTTATGCCTAAGGATATCGCAGGGCAGGAAGTTATCGTAGAAGGGTATGCATTTGTTTCTGAAATGAGCGTAGAGGATCAACGTCATTATGCGGAAGATGCTGGGAAGACCCCGGAAGAGATCGCAGCGATCACCGAGCCAAAAAGAACATTATCTTTTACTTCCAGTGGTGTGTTGATTCCGGAAATGGAACCCGCTGTAGAGAAGCAGTAGATTTTGAAACGTAAATTCCTGATTACGGGAGATGGATCGATCACTATCCATCTCCCTGAATGGAATGAACAATATCATTCCAAACACGGTGCAATTGCGGAAGCACTCCACGTTTTTATAGCGACAGGGCTTGATCATGTAATTGCGAAAAACCCCAAAAAGGAACTGTCTATCCTTGAAATGGGTTTTGGCACTGGGCTGAATACCTATCTTACCCTACTTCATTCCAAAAAGAATAAAACTAATATTCGTTACACAGGCGTGGAAGCATACCCCATAGATTCGTCAGAGGTGAACGAATTAAATTATGCCCAAATGATGGACCAATCGGAAGAATCATTTATGCCGCTGCATAGAGTTCCCTGGGATGAGAATGCAACCATATCCGATCATTTTCAACTGCATAAACAGAAAAAACAATTTTCGGAAGTACGAGATGAAGATCAATACGACCTTATCTATTTTGATGCATTTGGCCCAAGAGTACAACCTGAATTGTGGACCGAAACAATGTTCGAAGCTATGTTAAGGTCTTGCAGAGCCGGAGGAGTACTGGTAACCTATTCGGCAAAAGGAAGTGTGAGGCGCGCGATGGAATCGGTTGGCTTCGTGGTTGAACGACTCCCCGGACCACCTGGTAAACGGGAAATGCTGCGGGCAACTAATGCATCCTAAACTTGCGTTAAAGCAGTTGGCGTTCGTGAGGAAATGGAGTAATTTTCGAAAAAAATTTAATGAATATTCTTATCACAGGTGCCACGGGTGTAATTGGATCACACCTTGTTGAGGCTTGTATTGCTCAGGGACATGTTGTTCACTATCTGACTACACGGAAAAACAAGATAGTTTCCGAATCCAACTATAAAGGTTTCTACTGGAATCCTGAGATCGGGGAACTCGATACAGAAGCCCTGAAGGATGTTTCGGCGATCATTCATTTGGCCGGTGCCACTATATCAAAAAGGTGGACGAACGCGTACAAAAAAGTTATTCTGAACAGCCGAATTGAAACCGCCAAACTTCTGTATTCTGCTCTCAAGAAAAATGAACATACTATAAAGCATTTCATATCGGCTAGCGGGGTTGGAATTTACACTCCGTCACTAACAAAACTATATACGGAAGAAGATACCGATCTGGATGATTCTTTTCTTGGAGAGGTTGTACAGACCTGGGAGGAGGCTGCTCACCAATTTTCACCCTTGGGAATAAAAGTTGCCATAGTGAGAACAGGACTTGTCCTGGCCAAAGAAGGTGGCGCACTGCCGGCGATTGCAGCTCCGGTGAGAAAGAGTGTGGGCGCACCTCTGGGATCGGGGAATCAATGGCAATCCTGGATTCATATTGATGATATAGTGAAGGTATATCTGGCCATCCTTGAAAATGGATGGGATGGGATCTTCAACGCAGTGGCACCTACACCGGTAACGAATAATAAACTTACCAAACTCATTGCGAAAACTCTCGAAAAGCCTTTATGGCTGCCGAAAGTTCCATCGTTCGTCTTAAAACTCGTATTAGGGGAAATGTCTGTACTGGTCCTCAAAGGACAACTGGTAAGCTCGAAGAAGCTGGAGGAAGCAGGTTTCAGATTTCAATATTTCAATCTTGAGAGTGCCCTGGACGATCTTCTAAAGGATTAATCATTCCGGTAGCATAATAAATTCGTAATTACAATCAGACCTCATTTTTTATAAAATAAAGTGGTGACATTTTGGCATTATACAAGAAATGGCAATACTTTTGCAGCCCGATACATACATTGAAAATTTAAATTTTGATGAGTAAAAAAAGTAAAAAAGAAACGGCTGTGGCCGAAGAGGAAATAGTTTTGAATAACGCGGAGACTTCAGAAAAGGGATCTAAGAAGGAAGACAAGAATGCGAAAGACATTGAGCGTCTTTCGAATGAGCTTCAAAATGAGAAGGACAGGTACCTTCGGCTCTTTGCCGAATTCGAGAATTATAAGAAGCGAACGGGTCGTGAACGAATAGAATTGTTCAAGACCGCTAGTGAGGATGTTATGATAGCGCTTCTGCCGGTCATTGATGATTTCGATAGGGCACTTAAGGAAATTGAGAAATCTGGAGATGACAATGTCTTCAAAGGGGTTGAATTAATTAGCAACAAGTTAAGAGAAACACTCAAATCCAAAGGTCTGGAGCCTGTAGGAACTCAAAACGGCGATGTGTTCGATGCAGAAATTCATGAAGCGGTAACACAAATCCCGGCACCTTCCGATGATATGAAGGGTAAGATTATCGATGTGATCGAAAAAGGTTATACCCTGGGGGATAAAATCATTCGATTCCCAAAAGTTGTGATAGGACAATAAAGCTATGAAAGACGATTTTTACGACATACTCGGTATTACTAAAAATGCTACGGCGGCAGAAATAAAGAAGGCATATCGCAAAAAAGCGATAGAATATCACCCGGATAAGAATCCTGGAGATGCTAAGGCGGAAGAAATGTTCAAGAAAGCAGCCGAGGCGTATGAAGTACTTAGCGACCCTGACAAGAAGGCGAGATATGATCAATATGGTCATCAGGCCTTTGAAGGAGGTGGCTTTGGCGGTGGTGGTATGAATATGGATGATATCTTCAGTCAGTTTGGGGACATCTTCGGAAGTGCCTTCGGCGGAGGTGGCTTCGGAGGCTTTGGCGGTGGCCAGCGACGTGTGAAGGGAAGTAATCTAAGGATTCGTGTGAAGCTTTCCCTCGAAGAAATCGCAAATGGTGTAGAAAAGAAGATCAAGGTTAAGCGTAAAAAAGTTGCCCAGGGAACCAGCTATAAAACCTGTGGAACTTGTAACGGACAGGGGCAGGTTACCCGAATTCAGAATACTATCCTGGGAAGGATGCAAACTGCCACAACTTGTTCGACTTGTGGAGGAACGGGTCAGACTATTGAAAAGAAACCTGCAAATGCTGATGCTCACGGCATGTTACTTACCGAAGAGACCGTATCAATAAAAATACCGGCGGGTGTAGTAGACGGTATGCAACTTAAAGGTTGCTGGTAAAGGGAATGAAGCTCCGGGTGGTAATGGTATTGCGGGTGACCTACTGGTTGCCATTGAGGAAAAGCCACATCATACGCTTCAGAGGGAAGGGGATAATTTGCACTACGATCTGTATATCAGTTTTTCTGAAGCTGTACTTGGAACCTCAAAAGAGATAGACACAGTAACCGGTAAAGTTCGGATTAAAATAGAGCCCGGAACCCAGAGTGGAAAAATACTGAGATTACGCAAAAAAGGCATCCCAAGTATTAACAGTTATGGCACCGGTGACCTGTTGGTTCATGTAAATGTCTGGACGCCCAAATCCCTGAGTAAGGAGCAGAAAGAATTCTTTGAAAACATGAGCTCTGATGACCATTTCCAGCCAAAACCAGAGAAAGAAGATAAGTCATTTTTTGAAAAGGTGAAAGATATGTTTTCGTAAGAATAACTACCTAATTTAAATAATTTTATATATATTTGAATCGTCACTAATCTTTTAGTGATAATTTTTCTTTTTCATAGCAATTTTTTTCCCACCCTTTAAGTAATTTCAGGGTGGGTTTTGCATTTTAAAGGACTATTAAAGCAGTACCATTTTAAGTTAAATTAATAGTAAGACTCTCGAATCCGGGATAAAAGCACTAAAAATATGTATGAATGTCTTTTTTCTGTAACATTTCCGGTCAGGGGTCTACAAACTTTTGAATTGTTTTTTGCACCTGAATTTTGCACCGAACCATTGAATAACTAATCACCGATAAAAAAACTATGGACAATCTTTTAGTTGCGGACAACGTTTCTAAGTCTTTTGGAGAATTTAAGGCATTGAATCAAGTTTCGATAGCGGTTCCAAGAGGAAGCGTTTTTGGCCTTTTAGGGCCTAATGGAGCCGGAAAAACTACCCTTCTACGCATTATTAATCAAATTACCATGCCGGATACGGGTTCTGTTATATTGGACGGGCAACCCCTGAAACCCGATGATATCAGGTATATTGGTTATTTACCCGAAGAAAGAGGCTTGTATAAATCTATGAAAGTAGGGGAGCAGGCACTGTACCTGTCTCAGTTGAAAGGACTTTCAAAACAAGAGGCTAAAAAACGATTAAAATATTGGTTTGAACGTCTGGACATAGGTGATTGGTGGAACAAGAAAATACAGGAACTTTCGAAAGGGATGGCGCAAAAGATCCAATTTGTGGTCACCGTTTTACATGAACCTAAGTTGCTTATATTCGATGAACCCTTTAGTGGTTTCGACCCCATCAATGCCAATCTGATAAAAGATGAAATATTACGGCTTCGCGATAACGGAGCAACTGTGATATTTTCTACACACCGAATGGAATCGGTTGAAGAGATGTGCGATCATATTGCGCTTCTTCACGAAGCAAATAAGATCCTCGATGGAAAACTAATAGACATCAAACGTGAATTCCGATCGAACACTTATGAAATAGGTCTGATTTCAGAAGATCATAGTGCAGCTAAAAACCGTCTTGCAGAATATTATGACGTATTTCCTGCTACTTTCAAAACTATAAATGATGAATTTCAATATAAAGTCCAGATCCCGGAATACTACTTCGGCTAATGATCTTGTATCGTTACTTAACCACCAAAGGTCAGTTAACGCATTTTGTGGAAGTGATACCTTCCGCTAATGATATATTCATCCAAACTGTTCAAAACAACTAATCCCGACCGTATGAATCATCTTATCGCTTAATTATAAAGAGAGAATATCTTAACAAGGTTCGAAATAAGTCCTTTATTATTATGACCTTCCTGAGTCCGTTGATCATGGTCGGGATATTTACATTGGTTGCTTATCTGTCCCAACTTAATAATGATAAAGTTCGCACCATATCCGTGCTGGATGAAAGTGGATTGTTTGCGATCAGTTTGAAAGTGATGATAATCTTGTATATCAAATGATGCTCGGGAAGTGACCTTTCCGAAGCAAAGAAAACGAGTTGAAGAATCGGGAGATTACGGATTGCTTTATATTCCTGAGGTTGAATCTCTTGATGAGCTTTCGGAGGCTATTACCTTTTATTCTGAAGATTCGCCTTCGTTTATTGTTTTAGACAATATTGAAGATGCCATCGCTGAGAAAGCGAATACATTAAAACTGGAGGCGGCGGGATTGGACCCGGAGATGATAGAGTCGCTGCGAGTTCGTATCGATACGAAACAGGAAACCTTTGGCGGTGAGAAAACATCCAAATTGAGCGCCGATCCTAAAACTTGGCTTTGGTGGCTTAGCCGGGTACTTACTTTTCATGTTCATTATCATTTACGGCAATATGATTATGCGCAGCGTTATCGAAGAGAAAACAAGCAGGATCATTGAAGTGATCATATCATCGGTAAAACCCATAAAACTTTTATTGGGAAAAATTATTGGGACATCGCTGGCAGGAGTCACGCAATTTTTAGCCTGGGTAATTTTAATAGGAGTTTTCGGGATGGTGATTTCCGCAATATTCGGCATAGATGCCGGCGCGATGCAGCAACAGGAAGCGATGGCTCAGGCTGAGGCGCTTAATAGCGACGGCGCTTTTTTGCAGGATGTGATGATGGAGTTGAATAATCTGCCTATTTGCGAATCTGGTGATCATGTTCATACTATTTTTCGTGGGAGGCTATTTACTTTACGCCTCTTTGTATGCCGCAATTGGAGCGGCGGTTGATAGTGAAACAGACACTCAGCAATTTATGCTGCCCATATTAATGCCATTAATACTCGCTGTTTATGTAGGATTCTTTACCGTTATAGATAATCCACACGGCACAGTTTCCCAGGTATTCTCTTTTATTCCGTTTACATCTCCGGTAGTTATGTTAATGCGTATACCCTTTGGAGTTCCTTTATGGCAGCAAATACTTTCGGTAGTTATTTTATTTGCTACTTTTATAGGCACAGTATGGTTTGCAGCAAAAATATACCGGGTGGGAATTTTAATGTACGGTAAAAAAGCAAGCTATAAAGAAATAATAAAGTGGCTTAAGTATTAAAAATGTTTCAAGAAGAAAATGTTACCGATACGATTGAGGAAGTTGTACGAGAGGATATATGGGGTTCCATAAAGGAATTCCTCAGTTGGGGTTTCACTATTGGTGAAGGAGATAGTCGAGTTAGTATCACCATTGGGTTATTACTGGTACTGGCCGTGTCTTTCTTTTTGGCCGGTTTCTTACTGAAATTAATACGGAAGTTATTTACCCGCAATATGGATGAGACCGATACGCTGAAATTTATCAGCGTCTTCAAGTTCATCAAATACGTAGTATATATTATTGTTGTCATCTCCGTTTTAAGTTTGGCGGGGGTAAATATCACTCCATTCCTTGCTGCTTCGGCCGCATTATTGGTTGGTCTTGGTTTGGCGCTTCAGGACTTGATACAGGATGTGATCGCCGGAATCTTTATCATTGTGGATAAGTCGTTGTTAGTGGGCGACATCATTGAAATTGATGATAAAGTGGGCCGCGTTATCGAAATAAAGATACGCACCACCCGAACACTTACGCGAGACGATAAAGTGATTATTATTCCAAATCACAAGTTCATTACTGACAGCTTTGTAAATTTTACACAAAATCATAAAACTACCCGTGAAAGCGTTATAGTAGGTGTGGCTTATGGAAGTGATACACGATTGGTAGAAAAAGTTTTGCTTGAATGTGCGGTTATACAGAAGGGTGTTCTGAAAAAACCAAAACCTTTCGTAATGTTTGAGGATTTCGGAGATTCAGCGCTGATCTTCAAACTTAATTTTTTTATTAGTGACAGTTTTATTGACCCGGTTATAAAAAGTGACATTCGATTTAGAATAGACGAAATATTTCGGGCTAATGGAGTTACTATTCCGTTCCCTCAACGTGATGTCCACATTTACCCAACTCAAAGTAAGGATCAATAAAAACTGATCGATATCAACAATACTTTAAAAAGTTGTGCTTTACTATGCATTCTGATTTCAGGATGCACATCGGTTTTCAGTCAGGCTACCGACCTGGCGAGAATTGAGTATTTGATTATCCCTCAGTCTAATTCAGATAATAGCATCAATAGATTCCGGGGTTTCGTAAATTTTCCTATTCCACTGGACTGGGAAGGCAGTTATCTCGTTCCCGGGCTTGAATATAGAAACGTCGACCTTGATATTGAAGATGCTGTTCCTTTCAGCACGGAAAATCTCCGCAAGTTTCAAATGTTTCGTGTGGGTATAGGTTACACCTTTAAAATGAATGAAGAATGGCGATTCGGTGCTCGGGCAGGATTTGAAATAGCTTCAAATTTTGAGCAGCGAACAGCGCGTGCTTCCGACCTCAGATTTACTGGAGCCGCTTATTTTGTAAAGGATCGAACAAGGGATTCCATTGGAAAAAATGATCGGTTCATTATAGGGGTACAATACAGTACGAATGCGGGACGACCTTTTCCCTTACCGGTTTTAAATTATTATAAGAAATTTCATCCGGATTGGTCGTATACCATAGGTATTCCGAAGATGAATCTTAAACACTTCATCACTAAAAAACACACGATACAAAGTTTTATATCGATTGATGGGTTTTATTCGAATATACAGAATGACCTGCCTATACCAGATGGTAGTGGAATGCCCAAAATTGCAGATAATATTTCCATGACCACGGTGATGGGCGGATTCGGATATGAGTACTTTTTCAGTAAACATATTTTATTCTACATTTATGGGGCCTACACCGGGTACAATGAGATACGCTTACGTGACACCAAACTGAATAATCTTTATAAGCTCAACGAGGAAAATACTTTTTATCTTAGGAGCGGAATTAAATTTAAATTATAACAATGCCAAAAATTTTAATAGTTGAAGACGAAGCAGCCATTCGTCGAGTTCTTGTAAAAATTCTATCCGAAGAAAGTGATACATATGAAGTAATGGAAGCCGATGACGGCCTGGAAGGCATTGAAAAGATCAAAAACGAAGATTTTGATCTAATCCTTTGTGATATTAAAATGCCGAAGATGGATGGTGTTGAGGTTCTTGAAGCTGTTAAAAAAATCAAACCCGAAATGCCCATGGTCATGATATCCGGTCATGGCGATCTGGATACTGCTGTTAATACCATGCGGCTTGGGGCCTTCGATTATATTTCCAAACCCCCGGATCTTAATCGGTTACTTAATACGGTACGAATTGCCCTGGACAGGAAAGAGCTGGTTGTTGAGAATAAACGCCTGAAAAAGAAGGTGAGTAAGAATTACGAGATGATCGGTGAATCATCGGCTATTACTCAAATAAAGGATATGATCGAAAAAGTGGCTCCTACCGAAGCGCGTGTACTAATTACCGGTCCTAATGGAACGGGTAAAGAGTTAGTGGCCCACTGGTTGCATCAGAAAAGTGAAAGAGCTGGAGGACCTATGATTGAAGTTAACTGTGCTGCTATTCCGAGTGAATTAATAGAAAGTGAACTCTTCGGACATGTTAAGGGGGCATTTACTTCAGCAAATAGAGACAGGGCTGGTAAATTTGAAGCAGCTAATGGCGGCACCATCTTCCTGGATGAGGTAGGTGATATGAGCCTCTCGGCACAGGCAAAAGTGTTGCGTGCACTTCAGGAAAATAAAGTGCAGCGTGTAGGAAGCGACAAGGACATTAAAGTGGATGTACGGGTGATCGCTGCGACAAACAAAGATCTTAAAAAGGAAATTTCAGAAGGTAATTTCCGAGTAGATCTCTACCACCGTTTAGCCGTTATCCTTATCGAAGTACCTGCCTTGAACGACAGAAGGGAGGACATTCCATTATTGGTAGATTACTTTACACAAAAGATCGCCGATGAGTATGGAACCGGTCAAAAGAAGTTTTCAGAAAAAGCGCTGAAAAAATTAAAGGAATACGATTGGACCGGGAATATTCGTGAGTTACGGAATGTCGTGGAACGATTAATCATTCTTGGTAATACGGAAGTAAGTGAGGAAGATGTAAAACTATTCGCATCGAAATAAAAGATTATGGAGCTAAGTGAAATGAATACATACGAAATTAAATCACCGATTTCAATATCAGAACTTCAGACTTTTGAGGATTTCAACAGTGATAAAAAGACATTGACAAGCTCATTAAGGGAAACCCGGAAAAAACTGGGAAAGCTTCAGGATACCCTGTATGCACACGGAAAATACGCGGTGCTGGTCTGCCTTCAGGGTATGGATACTGCCGGAAAGGATAGCCTGATTCGAGAGGTGTTTAAGGATTTCAATGCTCGTGGGGTGGTTGTGCACAGTTTTAAAGTTCCCACCGACCTGGAGCGTAAACACGATTACATCTGGCGGCATTATATCGCCTTGCCGGCAAGAGGTAAGTTTGGTGTATTCAACCGAACCCACTACGAAAATGTACTGGTAACAAGGGTTCATCCTGGTTACATTTTAGGAGAAAATCTTCCGGATGTTCAAAGTAAAGACGATATAAATGATGCTTTTTGGGACAAGCGCTTCGAACAGATCAATAATTTCGAGAAAACCATAGCCGAAAACGGAACACTGATCTTTAAGTTCTTTCTGAACCTGTCTAAGGAAGAACAGAAAAATCGCCTCATTCGGAGGCTAAATAAGCGTGATAAGAATTGGAAATTCTCGCCGGGCGATCTTGACGAAAGGAAATTGTGGGATAAATATATGGCTTGTTACCAGGATCTTTTGAATAGGACATCGAAGCCCCATGCACGTTGGTATACTATACCAGCGGACTATAAGCCCGCCGCAAGATTGATCGTGGCGTCAATTCTATTTCAGGAAATTTCAAAATACAAGGACATCAAAGAACCTGAGCTTGAGCCGGAAATAAAATCCAAGATATCGGAGTATAAAAAACAGTTGGAAAACGAATAAAAAGATTGCTGAAATTGAAAAAAGAGTTATGAGAGAATTAAAATTGCTGAAATTCAACAACTTGATATGCACCCTTATTTTCCTTTTTACCTTGACCGTGACCATGGCGCAAGTAACCAATAAGGAAGATAGCCTAACAATTCGAAAGTTGTATGATACGGCCCTGCTTAACGGTAAAAGTTATGATTGGCTGGATCATTTATCCAATGAAATAGGCGGGAGATTATCGGGCTCTATAGAAGCTGAAAAAGCGGTTCGCTACACCGAATCGGAACTCAAGAAATTAGGACTCGATAAGGTTTGGTTACAAGCTGTAATGGTACCTAAATGGACTCGCGGCGTTAAGGAATATGCCTATATAGAAACCGCTCCGGGAATATCCTCTACCACAGATATTTGTGCCCTTGGGGGCTCTGTGCCAACGCCCGATGGCGGACTCAAGGCTTATGTAGTAGAAGTTCAGAATTTCGAAGAACTTGAAACACTCGGCCGATCTGCGATAGAAGGCAAGATCGTGTTTTATAACCGGCCCATGCAAGCTAACCTGATACGAACTTTTGAAGCTTATGGCGGATGTGCGGATCAGCGATACGCGGGAGCCAGGGAGGCTGCCAAATATGGAGCCGTTGGAGTCATCGTCCGATCTATGAATTTACGGAAGGATGATCTGCCGCATACGGGCGCAATGAGCTATGGAGATACTCCGGTGAACCGAAGAATACCGGCTGCCGCGATTAGTACCAATGGTGCGGATTACCTGAGCAGTGCCCTGAAATTAATGCCAAACCTGAAATTCTATTTTAAGCAGTCCTGCAGGACCTATCCCGATGTGCAGTCATATAATGTCATCGGTGAGATCACGGGTACTACCTACCCGAATCGGTATATGGTTGTAGGGGGACATCTGGACTCCTGGGACCTGGGTGACGGCTCTCACGATGATGGAGCGGGCTGTGTACAGTCAATGGAGGTTTTACGATTGTTTAAGGAGATCGGGTATCGGCCCAAACACAGTATACGTGTGGTATTATTCATGAATGAGGAGAACGGGCTTCGGGGTGGAAGGAAATACGCCGAAGAGGCGTTACTTAAAAAAGAGAAACATGTCTTCGCACTCGAAAGTGATTCCGGAGGTTTTACCCCCAGAGGTTTTTCTTTCGATACCGATGAAAAGAACTTCGCCCAAATAGAAAATTGGAAAAGCCTCTTCGAACCGTATCTGATCCATTCCTTTGTTAAAGGAGGCAGTGGTGCGGACATCGGACCACTGAAAGACGGTACAATAGTATTAGCCGGTTTACGACCCGACTCGCAGCGTTACTTCGATCATCATCACGCAGCAAATGATACTTTCGATGCTGTTAACAAACGGGAACTGGAACTGGGTGGTGCCACGATGGCGAGCCTGGTATACCTCATGGACAAATATGGTACTACAAGTGAACTTGGAGATCTAAAAGACTAGCGTATGAGTTTCCTGAACGCGGAATGGAAACGATTGGTCCTGGCCAATTATGAAGTTGATCCCGAACTTCTTACACCCTTTTTACCCCATAAGACCGAACTGGACATTTGGAATAATCGCTGTTATGTAAGCCTTGTGGGGTTCATGTTTCTTAACACCAGGATATTCGGAATTAAAATTCCGTTTCACAGTAACTTTGAAGAGATCAATCTTAGGTTCTATGTTCGTCATCATGATGGAAAGCAATGGAAAAGAGGCGTAGTGTTTGTTAGTGAGATCGTTCCCAAACCGATGATATCCTTTGTGGCCAATACGTTGTATAACGAGCATTATAAAACCCGTAAAATGTATCACAAATGGGAAGAAACCGAAACCACCCTGTTAACTTCCTATGGATACCTCGAAAAAGATAGACCACAGTCCATAGAAGTCTCTACTTCAAAGATTGCTACATCTTTCCCGGCTTATTCTGAAACCGAATTTATCACGGAACACTATTGGGGATACAGTCCTATTTCAGAAAAGAAAACCACAGAATACGAGGTTACCCATCCCCAATGGAAAGCCTATGATGTTCTCGATTATAATATCGAATTTGATTTCGAACTGGCCTATGGATCTCATTTTAAGATATTGAATGAATCGACGCCGCGATCGGTTATGCTGGCAGAAGGATCGCCAATCACTGTGGAATCTAAAACTATACTGAAGTAAAAAGCTTTAGTTTTTACACTTTCTGAAAACGTATGCTTCCTTACCTTTGCTGAAAACCCCAAAGCCTTGCTCAAGCAATACACCAAAGAATTCAAATATAATTACCGCCTTGCAACTCCTGTGATCCTGGGTATGCTGGGGCATACTTTGGTTGCACTCGTGGATAATATCATGGTGGGGCAATTAGGCACGGCCGAATTGGCAGCGGTCTCATTGGGTAATAGCTTTATGTTTATTGCTATGTCCCTGGGTATCGGTTTCTCAACCGCTATTACACCTCTGGTGGCGGAGGCAGATGGCGAAAATAATTTTGAAGCAGGGAAATCATCTTTCAAGCATGGTTTATTTCTTTGTACGGTGCTGGGGATTGCATTGTTCTTGTTGGTTTTCACAGTCAAACCATTGATGTACGGCATGAAGCAGCCCGAGGAGGTGGTGCAACTGGCAATGCCTTATTTAAATCTGGTAGCGATTTCGCTCGTTCCACTCATTGTTTTCCAGGCGTTCAAGCAATTTAGTGATGGACTGTCAATGACGCGTTACCCAATGTATGCGACCATATTGGCGAATATTGCCAACATAATACTCAACTATATATTTATATTCGGGAAACTCGGAATGCCTCAACTAGGCGTTGTGGGAGCTGCCATTGGCACTTTGGCATCCCGGGTGATCATGGTGGCTTATTTATGGTATTTACTGTCGCAACATCACAAATCAAGGCCATTTGTACTTCATATAAAATTGTTTCAGCTATCTAAAAAAATGCTGAATAAGATAATGGGACTAGGTTTTCCGTCCGCACTACAAATGTTTTTTGAAGTCGCTATTTTTACTGCTGCCATATGGCTGTCTGGTATTCTTGGTAAGAATCCGCAGGCGGCCAATCAGATCGCCTTGAACCTGTCTTCAATGACGTTTATGGTCGCCATGGGCTTTAGTGTTGCGGCGATGATCCGTGTGGGAAACCAAAAAGGTCTTAAGCGTTTTCGGGAATTGAGACGTATCGCGTTTTCGATATTCCTACTATCCACCATGCTGGCGTTGGTATTTGCCATATTGTTTGTGCTCTTCAATGAAGCGTTGCCCAAAATATATCTGGATTACGATAATAAAGCCGAATTTGCCGATAATTTCCAGGTAGCCACGATAGCAGCGAAACTCCTGCTGATCTCTGCTGTATTCCAGATATCCGACACCCTGCAGGTTGTAGCTCTGGGAGCCTTACGAGGGATGCAGGACGTAAAGATCCCGACTGTAATTACGTTTGTCGCTTATTGGCTGATAGGATTCCCTATTTCATATTATTTAAGCATGGTCGCAGATTACGGAAGTTCCGGGATCTGGATAGGATTGTTGGCTGGATTAACCGCTAGTGGTGTTATGTTATTTGTCCGATTTAATTATTTGTCGAAGCGACTTATCCATAAGTATGCCGAAGATTAGCGGTTCCAACCATATGAGCTCTTTGTTTAGCAGGACATGATATTCATAAATCACGATATAGGTTATTTTGAAACTTTCTTCGTGATTTGTAGTTTAGAGCCATCATTATTCCTTGCGGATAGCAATACATCCAAGAGGATGTTCCAATCGAATATCGGTACAGTGATTTTAGTTGAAAAGTTATTTTTGTTTAGTTGAAAGATCCCGGGCCATGTCCGGGTTTTTTTATTTTCCTGTATTTTAGCTGAAAATTACACTATGGAACTTCCTAAATTTCTACTTGGCGATAATACAGACTATCCCGACGCCATCTTTATTGTCCATACCGAATTTCCCCGGTTTGTGATCAACCTGGCGAATGACGATGTGGAATGGCTGGAAGAGTTCGATCAGCATGACCAGAAGGAATTGGAATCGGAAACGGAAAATTATATCAAAGAGGCATCGAAGTTTTACGATAGGGAAGTAGCTCGTTACGGGAATGATTGATACACTGCTTACATATGATACAGAACTCTTTCTATTCCTGAATAATCTTGGGGCAGAACGTTGGGATGGCTTCTGGTTAATTGTTACGGAAAAATGGTCCTCGATTCCGTTATACGCCTTGCTTTTATACCTGGTATACCGCCATTATGGTTGGAAAGGTACATTAATCATTATGATCGCTGCTACCCTAATGATCACGGCAACCGATCAGTTAGCGAATGTTTTCAAAAACGGTTTCGAACGCCCGAGGCCCTGCAGGGTCGAAGCCCTGCAACATCAGATGCGATTTATTGCAGAAGGCTGTGGCCGTTTCGGATTCTTTTCTGCTCATGCTGCAAGTTCTATGGCAGCAGCGGTGTTTTTAGGATTGGTCCTTCGGAAGTACTACAAATACCTTCCTTTTTTACTCTTACTTTGGGCATTCGTGGTAGCTTACAGTCGTATATATCTGGGAGTTCATTATCCCTTAGATACCATAACAGGGATGTTTTTCGGGGGATTGATAGGCTGGGGAATCTACATATTGCAAAGGTTGGCTCAACGACGTTTTAACGCCGACTAACCAAATATAGATCGCGATATAGTCGCGTCTTATGAGAACGGTCTCCTTCAGCTTTGGGATTCATATCGTATCGAGTTACTTTTTCGATTTGAAACTCAGCAAATGTATTTTTAAATCTCTTTTCATCTTCATTAGCTACCAAAACTGCGAATGTTTCTTCGCCAGGAATGGTTATATCGCCATCATGAGCGAGAACTCGCATAGATTTGCCATACGCCCAGATCAGCTCAGGCGTGAAATTGGTGAGTTCGTACACTTCAACTTTCGATTTTTTCTGCCAATCATTTAATTCTGAAAGGCTTTTGTAGCCTGGATTAACGGTTAGCGACTTTGCCAGGGGCATTCCAAAGCACATAATTGCGGCGATAAAACACACCGTTCCGTAGAAAATGGGTCTTATTTTTTTCTTAAATAAATTCCGAAGTATAAACAACCCTATGCCGAAAAGAACAAGTGACAGTAGTATAAACCAAATCCACTTACCTGCTAATTCATCTTTCAGAATAAAATAGCCTGCCAGTGGAAAAGCAAGGCCAATCATGGCTATAAGTCCAAAATTGAAATATACCGGCCATGTTTCTCTCTTGTCTTTTAAGTCTGAAAACCGCCGAAATAAATACTCAATATAAAAACCTGTGTTAAGTGCTAGTGGAACAAGAACAGGTAAAAGGTAACGCGATTTCTTTTCAGGAATGATCGATAATAATACAAGCGAAATTAGCGTCCAGAGCAAGGTAAAACGATATGCTTTTTTATTGAATACCCGGTTTTTAAGATATGGATATAGCAGCCCGATAAAAGCAAAAATGGTCCATACCCCACTTTGAGTAAAGAAGCTCCAGTAATAATAAAATGGACGGACATTATATCCTGTCCAGTTGGAAGTTTCTCGTTTGGTGATCTCCATTACCGTGTCCGGATCGAAATTATACGTATACCAATGCCACCACCCGGAAATCACCGCCGATACTACCAGAAACAAGGATAATGGGAGCAGCCTTTTTTTAAAATTATGATACTTATATACAAAGCCAAATGCAATTAGAAAGGGCAGTAATAGGGCATATAATGATACCGGACCTTTACTCATAAAAGAAAAGCCGAAGAAAATGGCAGCCAAAAGGGCATGCTGATATTTTTTTTCATCTGAAGTAAAGAAAAGATAAAGTTGCCAAATGCATACCATCATAAATGCATGGGTGAAAATATCCCAGTTACCATCACGGCTGGCAGAAACCACATAGAAAGACGTAGCCAGCGTTAGTGCAGCTATGAAAGCGTACGACTTTTCTTTTGTGAGTTTTAATGCGAAAAAATAAGACGTAATAACCAGTATGAGGCCCATGAAGGCGGCCGGCATCCTAAGGGCGGCGATGTTTTGAAGTCCGAAAATTGCTCCTGAAAAGGCAGTGAGCCATGTGGGTAAGGGAGGTTTCTGAAACCTGGGTTCCCCATTCAGGGTGGTGAGCAGCCAATTTCCGTCATCCAGCATTTCACGTGCGGTGGTAAAATTACGCGCCTCCATGATGTTCACATAGAGTGCATCCAGATTGACAAAGAAAATTGCAACGCATGCGATGACAAGCAACAGTATGTGATTGTTTTTAATTGCTTTCACGGAATTGCTTTTTCCAGATAAAGATATTACGAATATAAATGATAAGCCCGGCAATATGGCCCACAAAAAGTACAGGATCCTTACGGAAGATGGCGTAAACAAGGATCAGTGAAGCCCCGAGGACACTTAATCTCCAAAATCCAACGGGTAACTGGGAAATTTTCGTGCGTTCGGAATAGATCCACTGATACACAAAACGAAACGTAAAGATCAGCTGTGAAAAGATTCCAAGAACCAGTAGCCAAAGCGAAATGTTCTCCTTGCTGAAGAACTGGTCCAGATCGTATTCTCCATTATTGTATGAATAGATCACAATGATCGCCGGAAAAACTAGCAGGAACCACCTGAACCAGACAGGTGCTCGCTGCCATTCACCCTGTAACTGTAAGTTACGGATGTATATAAAATAAGTTAGAGACTGGCCCAGCATTATGGCAAAATCGTCTCTTAAAAAACCATAAACGAATAGTAGAAATGATGCCAGTAAGCTTAGTTTCCAGAAAAGTGAGGGGGTAATCACTCTTTTCTTTTTTTCAGAAACGATCCACTGAGTGAGCAGTCTTCCTGAAAATAAGATTTGTGCTGTAAAACCAATACTGTAAATAAGCAGGTCGCTCATCCTTTTTTCTTCACCTCGTAATTGATGTACTTTTTCTTCATCCAAAGGTAGGCAAAGCAATCCATAAGCGGGCCAAGAAGTCTGTTCCACAGTCCAAACTTGGCTTTACCGGCAATTCGGGGGAAATGTCGGACAGGGACCTGCAATATTTTTCCGTTTTGGAGCAGAATCATAGCAGGGAGGAAACGATGGAGTCCCTTGAACATTGGAATGCGTTTTGCTTGTTCGGTTTTTATAACTTTTAAAGGACATCCTGTATCGTCCATCCCGTCATGGGTAAAAGCCCGTCTTATGCTATTAGCGATCTTGGAGGACATGTTCTTTACGAAAGAATCTTTTCGATCTGCGCGCACCCCGGTAACGAGGTCGTATTCTTTGATGTGGTCCAGTAAAAGATTAAAATCTTCTGGTGCTGTCTGCAGGTCGGAATCGATATAACCCAATAATTCGGTTTGAACATGATCAAAGCCTGCTTTTATCGCTGCGCTAAGTCCTCGGTTTTCCCTGAACAAAATATAACTAAAAGCCTCGTTCCTGTTACAGATAGCTTCAATTAAGGGTTGACTCCCGTCTTTAGAACCGTCATTTACAAATAGTATGGCCGTTTTCCTATGTGCTATTTTTGTGTACGCTAATAACTCCTTTTCAACGCGTTCCAGATTTTCTTCTTCGTTGTATACGGGTACAATAATGGTAAACTCGTACATGAGATTGTTGCTCAAAAGATTTGTGCAAAAGTATTTCTTTTTTAAAGAATAAGGCTGAATGAAGGAAAAGATGTTTCTTTGTATTCCAATTCACTTGAATGCGAATACTAGTTACCGGTGCGGCTGGATTTATTGGTTCCCACACTTCTGAACGCCTTTCAGACATGGGTCACGATGTAATTGGTATTGATAATTTCTCGGACTATTACGATATAAAATTAAAGGAGCTCAACGCCAAATCACTTTCTGAAAAAGGAATTCCGGTTCGAAAATTGGACTTGCGCACGGATGACCTTACACAGTTATTCGAAGATGGTATTGACTATGTGTTTCATCTTTCGGCTCAACCGGGTATAGCGATCACTTCTACTTTCGAGGATTATCTTCAGAATAATTTTGTGGCTACCCAGAGACTCCTGGATGCGATCGAAACCCTGGATATTAAACCATTCTTTGTGAATATCGCAACTTCGTCCATTTATGGCTTACATGCCACTATGACCGAGGACGAAGCACCCTTACCCGCATCTTGGTATGGGGTTACAAAATTGGCGGCCGAACAATTGGTTTTGGCCTATCAGCGAAGAGGTTTGTTAAAAAGTACATCGCTCCGACTTTATTCCGTATACGGACCCAGGGAGAGACCAGACAAACTATATACGCGATTGATTGATTGCGGGTTAAACGATAAAGCTTTTCCCTTGTATGAAGGTAGCGAGAAACACCTTCGGAGCTTTACGTATATACAGGATATTGTAGATGGTATCGTAAGTGTGATCGGGAAAGAAGAGCGCACCAATGGAGAGGTGTTTAATCTAGGTACTGAAGTAGAAAATAGTACGGCTACCGGTATTGCCACTATAGAAAAAATACTGGGAAAGAAGATCAATATAGAACATAAACCCGCTCGTCCCGGTGATCAATCGAGAACCAGAGCAAATATAAATAAGGCTAGAAAATATCTTAATTACCATCCTAAGACCAGGTTGGAAGAGGGCTTACGTGAACAGGTTAATTGGTTCAAAAAGAACTTTTCTTAGTAATCGAGGCATTTTTTGTAGATTAGCCGAAGCCGTTAGTGACATAAAAATGTGTTACGTGCAGTCCATAATGCTGTGATATAATGGGTAGAAAAAATGATGAGTGAACACCTATGGAACAATTATACAAGTATTCCCGGATAAACGATAATTCGAGGTAACGATTAACCATAATGCCATCTGAAACTTTAACTCAATTCTGCATTGTAATTCCTTGCTATAATGAAGCGAAACGCATTAGCGTTTTGCAATCCGATTATATTGCTTTTATTGATTCTAATCCCCAGGCTTTTCTTTGCTTTGTAAATGATGGTTCTAATGATGAGACAGCTCGGACACTTCAGAAAATAAGTATCAGATATCCGAACAGGGTCTGCCTATTAGATGAGAAAATCAACAGTGGTAAAGCGGAATCAGTTAGAAAGGGTATACAATATGCCAATTCAAAATTTACGCATTCCTATATTGGTTTCCTGGACGCGGATTTGTCCACTCCTTTAACAGAGTTTTCCCGACTATTACAAGAATTAACTCGCTCTCAGAAACTATGTTTTGTATTTGCTTCGCGTATGGCACTATTAGGTTCTCATATCGTACGATCTAAATTTCGGTTTTTCGCCAGCCGAATAGTTGCTACTGTCATATCAAAAACTTTAAACCTTAGGGTGTACGACACACAATGTGGTTGTAAGCTTTTCAGTAAAGAAGTATCCATACCGTTATTTGAAGAACCGTTCACGTCCCGATGGCTATTTGATGTGGAAATCTTCTTTCGTCTAATCAATTTTTATGGCAGGGAAGCTGCGATTTCAAAAATGCTCGAAGTACCCTTGAGATTCTGGGACGACCCGGGTGTATCCAAAATAAAATGGACGTATTTTATAAAGTTTTGGCAGGATATATATCAAATCAGGAAGCGATATAAAAAAAGCACATTATTGCCGGTAAAAGGAAAAAGGGAATATGAAACCAAGTAAATTAAAACTACCATTTTTCTTCAAAGCGTTTGTGCTGTTTGTATTAGGGTTTCGGTTGTTACTAATGTTCCTGATGCCAGTATTGGATAAAACCGAGGCCCGATATGCTGAAGTGGCCCGTAAAATGCAAGAAACCGGAGAATGGGTTGTTATGCAGTTCGATTACTGCGTTCCGTTTTTAGCCAAACCACCATTATCTACCTGGCTCTCTGCAGCGTCTTTTGAGATATTCGGAGTTAATGAGTTTGCGTCTCGTCTTCCTTCTTTCCTTATCGCCGTATTTCTCATCTATCTGCTAACCAAATGGAGAATTCGTAAGGAAGATTCTAAATATCTGCTGGCATTTATATTATTGACTACTCCCGAGTTTCTGCTGCATGCAGGAGTTACGTCTACAGATAGCGCGCTACTTTTATCAATTACGTTGGTTATGTGGTCTTTTTGGAAACGAATGGAGGCAGATTCAAGCCGTTTATGGGGTAATCTCTTTTTTGTTGGAATAGGTATTGGAATGCTTGCTAAAGGTCCCATTGTAATCATCTTAACAGCTCCCCCGATCTTTTTATGGTGTATGCTGGATCGCGATCGGTGGAATTTGGTATTTAAGCGATTACCTTGGCTGTTAGGAATATTGATAGTTCTACTGATTTCAGTTCCCTGGTATTATATAATGGAAGAAAGAAGTCCTGGTTTCTTGGATTACTTTTTCGTGGGCGAGCATTACAAACGATATTTTCAACCTGAATGGCCAGGTGATCGATACGGATTTGTTAAAACGCAACCCAGGGGTATAATTTGGGTATGGCTTCTGGTTTTTTGTCTTCCATGGATCCAAATTCTGATCTATAAATTATGGAAACGAAGACACAGTGTACTCGGTGATCCTTATGCATCATTCCTGATCTTCTGGTTGTTTTGGACGCCTGTTTTCTTTACGCTTTCAGGCACAGCGATACATACGTATGTTCTGCCATGTACGGTTCCTATGGCTCTGCTGCTGGTTCATTGGTGGAAGAACGGGATAAAAGTGGTTAGCGTAGCTGCCGCATTTCCTATTTTAAGTTTTTTAGCTTTTATCGTTTTGATGGCCTCTAATCAATGGCGGGGATTGATGAAAACAGATGCTTATATGATACAGTCCTTGAATATAGACCATTCGTCTATGCAGTATCCCTTCTATTATTGGAAAGATATTTCCTATTCAGGCACATTCTATAGTGAAGGAAACGTGGAGTTGATCTATCTGAAACCCAAAGAAGTTAAGGCGCTACTGGAGATTGATCAACCGGTTTATTTATTTGTAAAGAATAAGGAGACTAAAGAAATACCGGTAAAGATCCTGGAGCAATTTACATTAATAGATTCTAACAATTGGCGTTCTGTTTATTGTAACAAATCCCTGGATTGAAATGACTTAAGCGTTGAAGTTCATGAAGTTTTTAGATTCAATAAGTATCTGGCAGCTTCAAACGGTGTAGTTTCATTTCGTTCCAGTGCCATCAAACGATCTTTCAACGCTTCCTTAATAATCGGACTATCATAAAATTTAGATTGCAAGCTGTTATTGATGGTTTCCAGTAACCAGTATTTATTCTGCTCTAACCGCTTCTTTTGTAAATATCCATTTTTTTGCGTGAGATCGATATACTTCTGTACCACTTCTTTTAATTGATCGATCCCTTCTCGAGTATAAGCACTACAGGTAAATGCCTTGGGTGTCCATCCACTTTCTTTTTCAGGATAAAGGTGCAGCGCTCTGTTGAATTCCGCTTTCGCCAGTTTTGCAGCTTTAATATTTTCACCATCAGCTTTGTTGATTACAATAGCGTCTGCCATCTCCATGATCCCTCGCTTAATTCCCTGAAGTTCGTCCCCGGCACCTGCAAGTTTTAGCAATAAGAAGAAATCGGTCATGGAATGAACTACAGTCTCGCTTTGACCAACCCCAACCGTTTCAATAATTATAATGTCAAATCCGGCGGCCTCACATAGAATAATGGCCTCCCGGGTCTTTCTCGCTACTCCACCCAGTGAAGTTCCACTTGCCGACGGTCGAATAAAGGCATTTACATTCTTTACCAATTCCTCCATTCTTGTTTTGTCTCCTAGAATACTACCCTTGCTTAGATTACTACTTGGATCAACGGCCAACACAGCAACTTTATGCCCTTCTTCAGTATATAGTTTCCCAAAACTTTCAATAAACGTACTTTTACCAACCCCGGGAACCCCGGTAATGCCTATTCGAAGTGAGTTATTGGCATAGGGAAGACAGGCTTCCAGCAATTCCCTGGCTTGTTGTATGTGTTTGGGTTTGGTGCTTTCGATTAATGTGATCGCCCGGCTGAGGGCGCTCTTATCCCCTGACAGCATTCCATCAAGTAATTTTTTAGTGGAAATATATTTCTTCCTGCTTTTTTTTACCTTTTCAGCTGCAATTGAACTTACTGAAGAGGGTTGGGGAACGCCCTTCATTTCATGCAATGCCCCCGATTTTTTTACAGACTTACTCATGAAGTGAAGTTATAACATTTTTATAAATTTAATATTCTTTGCAACAGACGATAATCTGTGTCGTCTTTTAACCGAACAGCAACCAAAAAACCATCATCTGTGGCGGATTCGTTACTTATTGAAAAATGCAAACAGCAAGATCGAAAAGCGCAAATGGCACTTTATCGAAAGTATTGCGATGGGATGTTTATCATTGCCAGTCGTTATATGAAGGATGCTGCCGCTGCAGAAGACGCATTACAGGAAACGTTTATTAAAGCGTTTCAAAAAATTGATCAGTTCCAGGGGGACGTCACCTTCGGAGCTTGGTTGAAAAGGATTGTCATTAATACGTGCCTGGATGTTTTAAAAGCACGGAAAATGGAGATCCAATCCCTGGACGATAGGGTGCTTCATATTGCTGAAGGAGAAGAAGATTGGGATGTTGGAGATCAGGCCACTATGGACGAAGTCTACAACGCCATCGAAAACTTACCCGAGAACCATAGGGTTGTTGTAAAGCTCTTTCTGCTTGAAGGCTATGACCATCAGGAGATTTCTGAAGTTTTAGGAATTTCCGAAAGCGCTTCCAGAACAAATCTCCATCGAGGGAAAAATCAATTAAAAAAAACACTTAAACACTTGGAATATGGGACAGGATATTAGAAAGCTGATGCGGGATTACAAGCCGGAGACGCCAAAGTTGTCGGAAGGGCATGAAGCCAGGTTCGAGGCCAGACTGAATGCAGCGAACACCCAATCGGAAAGAAATATATATTTCTGGTTGCGTATCGCAGCTGTGGTATTGGTACTTGTCGCCGTTGGATCGTTCGCTTATTTTTCCATTACCAACGATGGAAACATAGATGGTATCACCAAAGCGGAGAATTCGCAAACCGAGATCGCTCCCGAGAATATAATCACTCTAGGAGACCTATCTCCTGATCTTAAGAAGATCGAGTCGTACTATACCACGGGCATTGATGTTCAATTGGCATCGCTTCAGGTAACCGATGATAACAAAGAACTGGTAGACGGATATATGCAGCGTTTAAGTGAATTAGATTCTGAATACCAAATACTAAATAAAGAATTGAACGAAGTAGGGCCCAGTGAGGTGACCATCTCTGCTTTGGTTGATAATTTGCAATTGCGTTTGGAACTGCTGTTCAAACTAAAGAACAAATTACAAGAACTTAAAAATCAGAACAATGAGAACTATACAATATAAATTTTATCTGGCGGCGATGCTGTTTTTAGGCACGACCGCACTAATAGCGCAAGTTCAGGAGACCGAACGATTTAATGTGTCAGATGATGTAGTCGTTTCGGTGAATACTTCGTATACCAATGTGATCTTTGAGACCTGGAATAGGGATGTGGTTGAAGTTATTGCGAAAGTTGATGGAGAAGATCTTTCAGAAAAGGAAAAAAAGGAGATACTTGATAACTGGGATTATGAAGTTTTAGGAAACAGCAACAAAGTAAAAGTGACATCTAATGCCGGCGGTGGATGGATGGGGTTTGAACACCTTAGCGGACTTGAGGGCTTGCATGGCATGGAAGGTTTGAAAGCACTTGAGGACATGGATATGCAATTCGACATGCCGGCCTTTGTGATGCCCGATTTCGACTTTAATTTTAATATGCCGGAAATGCCCGAACTTGAGAAATTTCCGAAGTGGCCCTTCAATGGTGAAAGACCAAACTTTAAAGATGGAAATGAATACAATCACTATAGTGTCCAGCATGGCAAAGGCTATACTTTTGATAAAGGAGAGTATAAGAAAAACAAGCAGGCCTATGTGGATAAATTGAATAAGAAATACAAATCGAACGTAAGCGTAAGACAAGTTGATAACTGGTTAGTGGAAGTAGATGAATGGTCTGCCAATGTCGAGGATGTGATGGAAGAATGGGGAGAGAACTTCGGAAAAGAATTTGGAGACAAATTTGGACCTGATTTTGAAATGAAAATGGAGAAGTGGGGTGAGGAGTTCGGTGAGAAGCTTGGAAAAGATATGGAAGAATGGGGTGAACGATTTGGCGAAGAATTTGGCAAGGATATGGAAAAGTGGGGCGAAGAGTTCAGTGAAAAGATGGAAAAGTTTGGCGAACGTTTTGAGGAACAATATGGTAAAGATATGGAGAAATGGGCGGAGGAATATGGTAAGGAAATGGAAGAATGGGCCAAGCAATATGAAGAAAATGGTGGAAACTGGAACAAGCAGATCATGATGGATCCGCATGGAAATAAGTCTATTATCATTCAGGGTGAAAAGAAAGGTGATTTCAAGAAGGTAAAGGCGACCAAGACGTTGTTAATTCGTATACCCAAAGGTGCTAAGACCGAAATTAACGTGCGTCATGGTGAGATAAAAATGGCCGATGCTTATAATATCCGAGCCACGCTAAATTATTCACCATTTACAGCAAACAGTATTGATGGGGGGAGCACCCTCATCAATGCTGCATATGCTCCGGTTAACATAAATACCTGGAATGACGGAAGTCTGATCCTGAAGTATGTGGACAATTGCGAGATAAACAAAGTAAACCGTATGGATCTTAAGTCGAATTCGAGCAACGTAAGTATCAATGTAGTGACTAATGTTGCCTTTTTATCCGGGTCTTTCGGGGATATTAAGATTAAAAATGTTTCAGATGATTTTAATACACTAAGTCTCGATCTGGACAATACAGATGCATTTATCATTATCCCAAAGTCAGCTTTTAGTTTTAATTTCAATGGAAAACGATCTACCTTGCTCTACCCAAAATCGTTAGAACTAAGTCAGCAAAAACAAAACGGCAGAGTGTTGGTTAACGGGTTTAACCGAAGCAGTAATTCGAACAGATCTTTTACCATAAATGCCGCGTACAGCAATATAAAACTACAATAAAGAAACCGTTCCCGAACCAAGGTTCAAGAACGGTTTTGCGAACTAATAACCAACTTTAGTTACGCTTCTTTACTTAGTTTTTTGGTTACATAGAACCCGGTAAAAAGACCCAATCCAGCCATAAAGAAAATTACACCGGGGAATGCAACATCTTCATCCATTCCAAAGCCTTGTGTAAATCCTTCAGCGATTAATGTCCCTAGTCCAATACCCATTAACAAGAAAGCCAGATTGATAATAATAACTTTCCACATAGGCGTTACTCTTCCGTTTCTGTTATAGAATATGGAAGCATCGGCCCCTTTCTCAATGAGCGCCAGCCTTTCTTTGTTTCTCGCTGAAATGAATAAATAGAAGATCCCGAATATTACTCCGAAAAATACAATTGGTATAATTACTTCTGATCCTGACATGATTTTAAGTGTTTAAGTTTATAATTTTTTGTTCGTTTGTACCTATGACGTAACTTCTAATGATCAGGTTACATTTTTATCGTAAATTATAATGCGCATCAACCTGTAACCTAATGGAGCTTTCCTGCGTCTTATGAGCAATGAATCAGTACACTGACCAACACTATATCCAGAAAACGTTGCAGGGTGATACCAACGCGTTTTCAATTCTGATCGATCGCTATCAGAATCTGGTATTTACGGTGGTGTTGCGCGTTGTGAAGGTGAAGGAGGAAGCCGAAGAGGTAGCTCAGGATACTTTTCTTAAAGCTTTCGAGTCGCTTGATGGTTATCGAGGGGAGTCTAAATTCTCAACCTGGATCTATAGTATTGCCTATAGGAAAGCACTTGATAGAGTGAGAAAGACCAGCCGAATGAAACCGGTGGAACTGATAGAAGATATCACCGAAAAGAACGTTGAAACCATTGATAATGCATTGAGTTTTCTTGAGCAACAGGAGCGCAATGACACTATAAGAAGGTGCATTGCCGAACTACCCGAGAAAGAAGCAGCGATAATCACGTTGTATTATTTCGAGGACCAATCGGTTCGGGAGATTTCGGCGATAACCAATCTTACGGAAGACAATATTAAAGTTAAATTATACAGGAGTCGCAAAAAGTTATTTTCTTTGTTAAAACAATTTGTCCTCCCGGAAATATCGGATCGTAATGGAAGAGCAATTTAAAAAGGAAGATGAAATAATAAGGAAATTGATTTCCGATTCAGGATTGGAGGAGCCTTCCCCCGATTTTAAGTCGAAATTAATGCTGGCCGTTGAAGAGAAGGCCATGAAAAAAGTAAGGTACAAACCGCTAATTACTTCCAAAGCATGGATAGGTGTGGCTTTGGCTTTTGTCGCTGTTATTGTTATCGCCTACTTATATCCATCATCAGGATTGAGTACACGGTTTGGACTGGATTTCATAACTCAAAGGACCAATCTTTCCTTACCGGAATTTGAGATATCCAAGATATTCGTATATGGAATCATGTTTCTGTCGTTGTTCTTACTGCAGATCCCCCTGCTCAAAAAATTAGTAGAAGCAAAATATCAATAGCCAATCAATCTTCTAGTTTTTTCAGGATATAGGTTCCCTCAGGACCGTGAACAAAAGTTCCTTTGATGGCATTTTCCTGTTGTATCGCCCTGTCCAGGTCAATACAGAAATAATTGCAATTAAAAGGAATCTCATTACTCAGAATGAAAGTGGAATCCGCCTGCCTTCTAATAAATGTAGCCATACCCTTTCCATTCACAAATTTAATTAATGGAATCCGAAATTCAGCATCCGGGCTTACAGCATCTTTTTGGTTTATTGAAATCAAATCATAACGTACGGTTTTAGCATTAGTACCTGCATTTTTCGTTATGGTCTTTGTAGCTGTGATTTTATAGATAAATCCCGGTTCAAAGTTGAATTGGTTAATGTGCCCGTATATTCTGTTATTATTGTCCGGAGTCGCATTTTCATAGAATACGAAGGCGGTTCCATTAATGATCGACGTTGTTTTATAATGATCAACAAAAAGCGCTACCTCCTCGGAAATGACGCTTTCGTCGTTTGCACTACAGGAGATTAGTAGTATCGCCATCATCAAGTATATAACTTTTTTCATGACATTGATTTTGAAGAATGAGCCACAAAAAATATACCGAAACAGCTCTACTTTTAAATTAAAACACTGTTTTTCAATAAATTATTGAATGAATTTCAGAGTTCTTGTTTCACCATTCACTCTTACCTCAGCAAAAAAGTTTTCTTGTACGGCTTGAACAGGATCACAGGAGGTTACCTCAAGTTCGAAATCATCCGATGCCGTATCGGATCCTTCCACCATAATGTAAAAGGTTTCAGAAATTAACGCGAATTCCAGTTCCGATTCCAAACCACAGAAGTCATCATTCCTATTTTTCGCGTATTCCTTAAAAAAAAGCAATAAAAAACCCGAAGCTTTCGCTCCGGGTATCTATATATTGCTGTTTGGTTCACTCATCATCTGTAAGAACCCACTCTCCCTTATCAATTAACGGAATTGCCTGTTTATATTTCAGGGTCTTGTTCTCTCCACTCATCACATTCTTGATGGTTACTCTTGCGTTACGCCCAATTTTCGGACGTTCTCTTACGATGGTTTCGGTAATCTGAGGTTGTCCCTGGGTATTACCGGCGGCCCTGGATTGAGCAGCACGCTCATCCATGTTCGGAATCTCATCTTTCTGTTCGTTAAGTTTTTCCTTACGCCGAACTTCGCGGGCTTCCTGTATCTGTTGCTGGTTCTCCTGTGGTAATTCACCTTTGAAAAGGAAGGAAATAACATCTTTATTCACCTTCTCGATCATACCTTTAAACATTTCAAAAGCCTCGAATTTATAGATTAATAGCGGATCTTTTTGCTCGTGAACCGCTAGCTGTACGGATTGCTTTAACTCGTCCATTTTACGCAAGTGTGTCTTCCATGCATCGTCAATGATAGCAAGAGTGATATTCTTTTCGAAATCCTGAACCAGCTGTTTTCCTTCACTTTCATATGCCTTCTCCAGGTCGGTCGCTACATTAAGAGTTTTTACCCCATCGGTAAAAGGAACCAGGATTCGCTTGTACTGGTCTTTGTGGTTTTCGTAAACGTTCTTGATCACTGGAAAGGCCATATCGGCGTTTCGGGTCATCTTATCCTGATAATGTTCATAAGCCGCTTTATAAACCTTTCCGGCAATTTCCTGGAATCCCAAGCTTTCGAATTCACTTGCAGAAATAGGAGAGCTCATTGAGAAGTAACGAATCAATTCGAACTCAAAGTTCTTATAGTCCTGAGCCCCTTTGTTGGTTTCGGCAATCACTTCAGCAGTATCATAGATCATATTGGCAATATCCACTCTAAGTCTTTCACCAAATAATGCGTGATAACGTCTTTTATAAACAACTTCACGCTGTGCATTCATCACATCATCGTATTCCAACAGTCGTTTTCTGATTCCGAAGTTATTCTCTTCTACCTTTTTCTGTGCACGCTCTATAGATTTAGAGATCATCGAATGCTGAATCACTTCTCCTTCTTTCAATCCCATGCGGTCCATCATCTTAGCAATACGTTCACTTCCGAAGAGGCGCATTAAATTATCTTCCAGGGATACATAGAATTGCGAGCTTCCCGGATCACCCTGTCGACCGGAACGACCACGTAGCTGCCTGTCCACACGTCGTGAATCGTGACGTTCGGTACCAACGATCGCAAGACCACCGGCTTTTTTCACCTTGTCACTTAGCTTAATATCCGTACCACGACCTGCCATGTTAGTAGCGATAGTTACCATTCCGGATTCACCGGCCTCGGCAACAATATCCGCTTCTTTTTTGTGAAGTTTCGCATTCAGGACATTGTGAGTAACATTTCGAATACTAAGCATTCTGCTCAATAATTCTGAAATCTCGACGGATGTAGTACCAATTAGAATCGGTCTTCCCGCGTCGCTCAATTCGGTAACTTCATCAATTACCGCGTTGTATTTCTCACGCTTGGTCTTGTAGATCTTATCTTCCACATCCTTACGGGCGATAGGGCGGTTGGTTGGAATTTCAACCACATCCAGTTTATAGATCTCCCATAATTCACCTGCTTCGGTCACCGCTGTACCGGTCATACCGGACAGTTTACGGTACATTCTGAAATAATTCTGAAGCGTGATCGTCGCAAAAGTTTGAGTAGCCGCTTCAACAGTCACATTTTCTTTAGCCTCGATCGCCTGGTGAAGTCCGTCGCTATATCGGCGTCCATCCATAATCCTACCTGTAGATTCATCTACGATCATCACTTTATTATCTATAACCACATACTGCGTATCCCTTTCGAAGATGGTATACGCCTTGAGTAATTGGTTCATAGTGTGGATCCGCTCACTCTTCACTCCGAAATCACGGAATAGTTCTTCTTTCAGTTCCGCTTCTTCTTCCGGGCTAAGACCTTTCTCCTCGATCTGAGCGATCTCGGTACCGATTTCCGGCATCACAAAGAAATCGGGGTCATCTTTCCCAGAAAGGAAATCAATCCCTTTATCGGTGAGGTCTATCTGATTGTTCTTTTCTTCGATCACAAAATACAGCTCGGCATCTACCTTAGGCATTTCCCGGTTGTTATCCTGCATGTAGAAGTTTTCCGTTTTCTGAAGGATCTGTTTCACACCTTCTTCAGAAAGGAATTTAATAAGCGCTTTATTCTTTGGAAGTCCGCGATATACCCGAAGCAGTTGGAAACCACCTTCCTTGGTATCTCCTTGTTTGATCAATTTCTTCGCTTCCGCTAAAACTCCGGTTAAATATTTTCGCTGAATATCAACCAGTTCCTGTATCTGAGGTTTTAATTCATTGAATTCATGAATATCTCCTTTTGGAACAGGTCCGGATATGATCAACGGCGTTCTGGCATCATCGATCAACACCGAGTCTACCTCATCCACAATAGCATAGTGGTGCGGACGCTGAACCAGATCCCCTGGTGCATGCGCCATATTATCACGCAGATAATCGAAACCGAATTCATTATTGGTTCCATAGGTGATATCAGAATTATACGCTTTTCTTCTTTCTTCTGAATTAGGTGTGTGATGGTCTATACAGTCTATAGTTAATCCGTGAAATTCGAAGATGGGAGCCATCCATGCGGAGTCACGTTTGGCCAGGTAGTCGTTTACCGTTACCAGGTGAACTCCATTACCGGCAAGCGCATTTAAATAAACGGGTAGGGTGGCCACAAGTGTTTTACCTTCCCCTGTTTGCATTTCGGCTGCCTTACCTTCATGCAGTGCAACACCACCTACCAGCTGCACATCATAGTGCACCATATCCCAGGTCACTTCCTTACCGGCAGCATCCCAGGAATTCTTCCAGATTGCTTTTTCACCGTCCAGGTTTACATAATCTTTTGATCCTGATAATTCACGATCGAAGGGAGTTGCTTCCACGGTAAGAGTTTCGTTGTCTTTGAATCGTTGCGCAGTTTCTTTGACTACGGCAAAAGCCTCGGGAAGAATATCATCTAAAGTTTTTTTCTCGATCTCATAGCGATCGTCCATCAATGCATCGATCTGATTGTAGATATCTTCCTTCTTATCGATATCATCCATTGCTTCTGCTTCTTTTTCCAACGCTGCTATCTGCTCATTGATCTCTGCCTGATCGTCTTTTATTCTCTTTCTGAATTCAACCGACTTACCTCTTAATTCATCTATGGATAATTTCGAAATTGCCGGTCCAAATTCTAAAATACGATCAACGATGGGTTGGATCTCACTGATATCCTTCTTGGATTTATCTCCTACAAATACTTTTAATACGCTATCTAACAATCCCATGATTTATATTTTTATTCGGCTCAACTATATGATGAGGTAAAGGCATACAAAAAAACTGTAAAAAAACCAGTTTGCCAAAAAGCGCAGTGGCTTTTTAACTCTTCATTGTCGGGCACAAAAAAAGTCTCGTAAACGAGACTTTTTAGATATGTTTTATGTTGCGAGGCAACTTTTGTTAATATTCATCTTCATTCCACAGATAATCTTCATCTGTTGGATAATCTGGCCAGATTTCTTCGATCGAATCGTACGAATCACCTTCATCCTCTATTGCTTGCAGATTCTCTACAACTTCCAGTGGGGCTCCGGTTCTGATCGCATAATCAATTAGTTCGTCTTTAGTCGCCGGCCAGGGCGCATCGCTTAAATAGGATGCTAATTCTAATGTCCAGTACATAGTACGTAATAACTTTTATATTTTGCAAAAATAATTTTTTGTTTCAAAAAGTCAAGGAAAAATTCAATTATTTCAGCAGTATTTTAAAGAACGTGTGTAAACAACTGAATAACAGTTATTTAAAAATCAATAAAGTAAAAGTAATTATAGCTTCTCCGGAATCCATTTTATTTCTTCCGCTTTCAGGTCATTGGACAACTTCCGTGCCAGTACAAAAAGATAGTCGGACAAACGGTTTAAATACCTTAAAACCGCTTCATCTATGGGTTCTTCAGAGTTTAGCAGGGCTGCAAGACGCTCGGCACGACGGCAAACACAGCGTGCTATGTGACAATATGACACCGTAGTATGTCCTCCGGGTAGTACAAAGTGGGTCATAGGTGGCAAAGCGTCATTCATTACATCCATTTCAGATTCGAGTAGCTCAACATCGGTATTACTGATTTTTTGAATATTAAGTCGTTCTTTCCCACTCTTGAGTACTGCTTTTTCGGGATCAGTGGCAAGAATAGCTCCTACGGTGAATAATTTATCCTGAATTTTCATTAGCAATTCCTTGTATTGATCATCGATATCCTGATCCCGGATCAATCCCAGGTGAGAATTCAATTCGTCTACTGTACCGTAACTTTCTATGCGAATGTGGTATTTCGGAACACGAGTACCCCCAAATAAAGCAGTGGTTCCTGTATCACCTGTTTTTGTGTATATTTTCATGCTTTGGTTCGTTTTCTTCTTTCTTTTTATCCTTCTTTTTTTGGTAATATTCTTCACGGAAACTCCGTTGTTGCCGGCTGCGATTCGTGGACGTATTTTTTCTACTCCAGAGGTATACCAATACCACCAGGAACATAAGTCCAATGATAATTACATAGGGATCAGAAAGTAAATCAGAATTCATAAATTCAAAGGTACTTATTTTTTGTCTTCACGAGGAATGCTTCATGCGTTACAATTACAGAATTTTTAGGTATTAAATTCTCGACAGTTTGCGCAATCTTAAATTTAATTGCATACATGCAAACAATTTTCGATCGCTAACGGAAGACTGTTCCCAGTCGTATCGATGTGCCTTTTGCCCCCATCGAAGTTTATTTTCCTTCGAGATTGGAAGTAAGGAGTACAAAAAGTACCATTTCGATTTTCCAAGCACACCTCTTCGCTCAATCACATCAAAATTTTTCGAAAATTTTCTAAATGTCTTTCTGCTAAAAGGCCATTCCCATGCGGCGTCCGACTGGAAGGGACGATATAATTTGCGGATAAACCAAATGGGAAAACTAGTTTGCAAGGGGTCGTAACTTATAATTTCACCACCTGTTGTAAGTTTTTCATTCAGGTGATCAATTAAGTTGTCTACATTTTTAAAATGGTGAAGAACGCCGTAGGCATAAATTAAATCGAAATCAGATTCTTGAAAATTATCCGAGAAGAAATCGGCGGCAACCCCCTTCGCTGTGGGTATTTCTTTTATGCTATCATTTAATTGAGCAATGGCCAGATCACTGAGGTCCAGACCTACATATTGTTTGGCATTTGTCGCTAAATAAAAAGAGAGTCGGTTGCCTTTATAACAACCCAGGTCGAGAACCTTTTTATTGGAAAGATCACCCATCCATTCTTTGTGAAGCACATAAGATTGCTCCAGTATTCCAAGTTCTTTACGAATGTTCTTTAAGGATTTTTCCCGAATGAACGACCAGATCTTTGAAGGTAAGGACTTCTTCTTCTTGTTGTAAAATTCCTTCTGCTTCTCATTCTTCTTTAAAGTATCCTGCAGCGTTTCCATGCGGCAAAGATATTTATTTTGTCCGGGTATCACTTGCTACCTGGCCATCAATTAAGCGAATAATTCGATGGGTATGCGCCGCGATATCTTCTTCGTGGGTTACCACAATCACGGTATTTCCGTTTCGGTGAATTTCATCCAGGAGATTCATGATCTCGGCCGATGTTTTCGAATCCAGGTTACCAGTAGGTTCATCGGCAAGAATGATAGACGGTTTATTTACGAGCGCCCGGCCTAAAGCTACGCGCTGTCTTTGTCCACCGGAAAGCTGATTGGGTTTATGGTCCATACGGTCGGCAAGGCCTACGTCGGCCAGCACTTCTTCGGAACGTTCCTTACGTTGTGCTTTAGTGGCGCCCGCATAGATCATGGGTAAGGCCACATTTTCCAAAGCAGTGGTTCGGGGAAGAAGATTAAAGGTTTGAAAAACGAAACCGATCTCCGTATTTCTAATTTCAGCAAGTTCGTCATCGGTCATATTACTCACGTCCTTCCCATTGAGCTCGTAGGTTCCGGCAGTAGCCGTGTCAAGACACCCAAGGATATTCATCAAAGTTGATTTTCCGGATCCGGAGGGGCCCATTAGTGCCACATATTCTCCCCGTTCTATATCGAGGTCTATTCCCATAAGGACTTTTACGACTTCCTGTCCCAACGGAAAATCTCTTCGAATACCTCTAATTTTTATAACGTTGTCCATAAGTATGCACAGCCAAATTTTATCTTCTGCAAGATAGTAGTTTTTAGCATATGACGCAGGGGTAAGAACTATGTTACATGCGTATGCTAAAATGTTGTTTTTTCTGCTCTTTTCTGAAAAAAATAAAACCCCACTGAAACGTATCAATGCTAACGGTAACAGATTCATCTGCAATAATTTCCTTCCAGGCGGCCGTCATCTCTTTACTCCAGTATATATCATCGAATATTATGACCGAATTATTGTTAATATGCTTCCGGAGCATATCGAAATAGGCTAATGTCTTGTCTTTATTGTGGTTACCATCAACGAAAATCAGATCGTAAACATCATTCGTTTTCGATAAATACCTATCGAATTCAACATTGCGCAGGTCAATGTTATTCATATGAAATGCATCAAAATATTGTTGGGCTTTATTTGATGTTTCCGGACAACCTTCCAGGGTAGTTACAATTGCCTGGTCATTTGCGAGGGCCATGGCTATGGTAGATAGTCCAACCGAAGTGCCTAATTCCAGGATGTTTGCTGGTTTTAGGTAATTCACCAAACGAAACAGAAGCTTTTGTCTCTTTTTCCTGATTCCTGCATTTTTAGCAATGGCAGATACTTTACGAACATTCGATTTGAAAACTTTCGATCCGGCACCGAAATCAAAAACTTCAATAGTATCATTATCTTCAAGCAGCTGCTTGCGATGTTCTGCCAGAGTTTTGTATCCGGCATACTCTGATCTGTCAAAGAAACACTCCGTGATAAGCTTATAAACGAATGGGGAGTGGACCCCGTGTTGATTTGTGGCCCTGGTTAGAAATTTTAAATATGATGTTAACTGATAGATCATAGTAGATTGAGAGATCAGCTATCCATTTTAGCGGATAATTCGAACCAGCGTTCGGTTTTTTCCTCTATGCTATTAATAAGTTGCTGGAGTTTTCGAGACTGCTTATCGATCTCTTCTCCATCCCAACCTTCAGTGGCAAACTTGTTTTGAAGCGAATCCCTTTCTACCTCTAATTTGGCGATTTCCTTCTCCAGTTTCTGATATTCTTTCTGTTCATTATAGCTGAGTTTTACACCTGTACTGCCATCTTTCCATGTATTTTTTTTCTTTGGAATTATTTCGGTTGCCGTCTCGGGCCTTTCCGAAAAACTATCTGTATACGTTCGATAATCGGAATAATTACCAGGGAAATCTACAATAGTTCCTCCTTCTTTAAAAACGAACAAATGGTCTACCACCTTATCCATAAAATACCTGTCGTGGGAAACTACGATAACACATCCGGGAAAGTCGAGCAGGAAATTTTCCAGAACATTCAGGGTTACTATATCCAGGTCGTTGGTGGGTTCATCCAGGATCAGGAAATTCGGATTCTGTATCAGCACTGTACATAGGTAAAGCCGCTTTCGTTCACCTCCGCTGAGTTTCTCTACATAGTCGTATTGCTTTTTTCGATCGAAAAGAAACCGCTCCAGTAATTGCTGGGCAGAGATCTGTCTTCCTTTTTTCAATGGGATGTAATCCCCGAACTCCCGTATCACATCGATCACTTTCTGTCCTTCCTTTATCTCTATCCCACGCTGGGTGTAGTATCCGAATTTAACGGTGTCACCAATAACGACCTTCCCGGCATTCGGCTTTAAGCTTCCGGTAATGATATTGAGAAAGCTCGATTTTCCCGTTCCGTTCTTTCCTATGATGCCCAGGCGTTCTCCTCTTAAAAAATTATAACTGAATTTGGAGAAGAGTGTTTTATCATCGAATTCTTTAGAAATTCCGTGAAGTTCAACCACCTTGGTGCCCAGTCGCTCCATATTGAGTTCCAGCTGCACTTCATGCTCATTACGTCGTTGGTGTGCCCTTGATTTTATTTCATGAAAATCGTCTATCCTGGACTTACTTTTAGTAGTTCTGGCTTTAGGTTGCCTGCGCATCCAATCCAGTTCTTTATGGAACAATTGTTTGGCTTTAGCAGTTTCCGTGGCTTCATTCTCAATGCGTGCGTCGCGCTTTTCCAGATAATAACTGTAATTGCCTTTATAGCTGTATAATTTCCCTTCATCCAGTTCTATGATCTCGTTACACACCCGCTCGAGGAAATATCGGTCGTGGGTTACCATGAACAAGGTAATATTTGCTTTGGCGAAGAAACCTTCCAACCATTCGATCATCTCCAGATCCAGGTGGTTGGTGGGCTCGTCCATGATAAGCAATTCCGGTTGCATAAGCAGGGCGTTGGCCAATGCGAGTCGCTTTTTTTGTCCACCGCTAAGCGTCCCAACCTTTTTATCGAGTTCTTCGAGTTTTAGTTTAAAAAGGACTTGTTTGTACAGGGTTTCGAAATCCCAGGCTGCGTGCGCATCCATATCGTCGAAGGCTTTCTGGTAGGTCTCACTGTCATCGGGATTGAGTATGGCCTTTTCGTAGTTGGAAATGATCTCGAGTATAGGGTTTTCTGTAGAAAAGATAGTTTCTTCCACGGTGAGTTTAGGATCCAGGTCCGGTTCCTGCGAAATAAATGCCACTTTCAGGTCTTTACGGAAGATCACCGAGCCGGAATCGGCACTGTCCTTGCCCGCCAGGATGTCGAGAAGCGAAGTCTTACCCGTACCATTTTTAGCCACAAATCCTATCTTCTGTCCGGCATTGATTCCAAAGGAAATATCGGTGAATAAAACGCGTTCACCATAAGATTTAGCAATGTTTTCGACAGAGAGGAAATTCACAATCCAGTTTTTTGCAAAATAAACAGAAATTACCCAGTTACTCTAAAATATATTTTATTATTAGCTTGCTTACGTTATATTTGTCGTTAAACAACCCCGGCTGTCCATGAAATCGAAGTACCTATTACTATTTCTACTTGTAGCAGTACTCCTTTCTTCCTGTGTGTCCACAAAACAACTTACCTATCTCCAGGAGGGAGGCGTTGTGACTGATAGCCTGATGACCATACGGAAAGAACAGGAGCCGTATCGCTTGCAGATCAATGACCTCCTTAAGTATCAGGGTAAAGGCACTGGACCAGGAAACTGTTGGGATTTTCAACCCGATAAGTGATGCTTCGAATGTAAATGCCAGACGAGAAGAACAATTGTATTTTGATGGTTTCGTGGTGGATCCCCATGGAAACATACGCATACCTGCGATGGGTGAAGTGAATGTACTGGGGTATACGGTCGAGGAAGTAAGGGAAGAACTGGAAAAGCGCTTACTCAAAGATTACTTCAAGGAAGAGGCTAATATTTTTGTTACCGTTAAACTCGCAGGAATTCGATATACCATCAATGGGGAGATAGGATCTCCCGGGATCTAAAATAATATACCGGGACCAGGCCACGATCATGGAAGCTATCGCCAATAGTGGTGAAATACCTATTACCGGGGATAAAACCAATATTGTGGTGATACGACAGTATCCATTAGGACAAATGGTGCATCATATCGATCTCACCCAGATCGAGGCAATGAATTCGCCCTATTACTATGTGAAACCTAACGATCTGATACTTATAAATCCACTACCTCAGAAATCGCTTGGGTACCGGAACTACCGGACTACAAAGTTTTACAACGATAATTTCCATAACAACCGCATTGGTAACCACCATTTTATTATTTACACGGCTATAGATGAACGAGGAATTCGACATAAACGAGATACAAACCAATTTCGACTTCAGGGGCTTTCTTTTCAAGCTGATCTCGCACTGGCCTTTGTTCATAATTATCCTGGCCATTGCTTTTGGAATTGCATATTATATCAATGTTAGAAAGCTTCCCATCTACCAGATCGAGAATATGGTCTCCATAAAGGATGACCAGAATCCTTTCTTTACCACCAACACCAGCCTTACCTTTAACTGGGGTGGTACTACAGATAAAGTGAATACGGCTATTATATACGCTCAAATCCCGCTCTCATAACGAAGAAGTGATACAACGCCTTCAGTACTATCTCACCTATTTGCAAGGATGGAAAATTCCAGAAGGTTGATGCCTATAATCAAACGCCTTTCGCAGATCAAAGTCGATACCGACTCAACCGCAGATCCTGTGGCAAAAATTAAGGATGGAATTTAAGGACAGTCTTCGATTCGACCTGAGAATTGAATTTGAGGAAAGTCGCAATTACGTTATTGCAATATTATCAATGATTCCAAGCAAACAAAAAATGCAATTCTTTGAGGCAAATAGTTTTACCAAAGAATATAAATTGGGAGAGAAGATAGACCTTCCTTTTTTCAGTGGAACCATTCGTTGACTATCCTGAAGAACCGAAAAGCCAGAGCAGGCCAGGTATACTATATTTATTTTAGCAATTTCGACAGTGTGGTACGTGCCTATCTCAACGTTAACGTACAAACGGAATCTCCGGGTTCTTCCATACTAAGAATGCGACTGAATGGCACGAATAAGGCCAAACTGGTCGATTATCTGAATACCTCAGTGAATGTACTGGATTCAAATATGCTGAAGCGAAAAAACCTGTTCGCTACCAAGACCATTGCATTTATTGACAGTAGCCTTACAACGTATAGGAGGCCAAGATCTGGCATTAGCGGAAGATGAACTGAATAAATTTAAAAATGAGAATGAGATCTTCGACCTTGATGACCGAGGGGAGGGATATTAATATGAAACTTGAACGCACTGGACCTGCGGAAAGAAGAGTATTGAGCGAGAGTTGAATTATTATTCCACCCTTGAGAACTACCTGATTAACCGCAATGACTATCGTGATGTGCCGGCACCTTCTGTGGCAGGTATTAGTGAAGGAAGTGTGGTAGAAGGGGTAGGCCTTATTGTCTCCAAGGCCAGGGAACGAAATACCCTGGAATATTCCTACAAGGAAGATGCCCCTATCTTTAAAGATATAGACCGGCAGATCGATGCCATTAAAAAAGTATTGCTCGAAAATATCACCTCTTCCAAAGGATTAAAGAACCAGGAATTGGCAGCGAGTTAATGGAGAGATCGTTGAGAATGAAGCAGAAATCCGAAAGCTTCCTAAGGAACAGCAGGATCTTCTTAAAATAGAGCGAAGATACCAATTAAGCCAGGCTACTTACAACTTATTCGTGGATAAGAGAGAGTGAGGCAAAACTGGTGCAGGCGGCCAATGTAAGTGATGTGATGATCATAGATCCCGCCAAGGACACCGGGGGTGGTAAGGTGGGGCCAAATACCCGCCTCAATTATATCATGGCGCTCTTACTTTCGGGCTCTTACTTCCGTTTCGTCTATGTGTTTCTCAGGGTGTTCTTCGATACGCGAATTCATACCGCGAAAGATATCGAACGTCTTTCCAAGGTCCCCATCCTGGGAGTTATTGGGAAGAGTCGCCTGGAGAACAATCTTGCCGTAATCAGCAAACCAAAGTCGGTGATCACCGAAGCATTCCGATCGCTGCGTTCCAGTTTACAGTTCATATACAAACAACAGGAAATAAAAGGAACCAAGACCGTCCTTGTAACCTCTTCCATTAGTGGGGAAGGGAAGACCTTCTGTTCTATTAATATTGCATCTGTCTTTGCCCTGAGTGAGAAGAAAACCGTACTGGTAGGCCTGGACCTGCAGAAACCTAAGATCTTCGATGATTTCGAGATCAATAATGAAATTGGGGTAGTGAATTATCTTATCGAAGAGGCAACCGAAGAAGAGATCATTCAGAAGACCATGGTGGATCACCTGGATGTGATCACGGCAGGCCCTATTCCTCCGAATCCTTCAGAGTTATTGATGACGCCGCGAATGGATAAATTAATTAACTACCTGAAAGACAGATACGATTATATCGTACTGGATTCGCCTCCTATGGGATTGGTTTCAGATTCTCTCGAATTGACTTAAATACGCCGATGCGACCATTTATATGGTTCGGCAGAATTATACCAAAAGAGGGATGTTCGGCCTCATCAACGACAAGTATAAGAGCGGAGAGATCAAGAACATTAGTTTTGTACTTAACTTCTTCGAAGGCAAGGCAAAATACGGTTATGGCTATGGCTATGGCTATGGCTATGGTTACGGCTACGGCTACGGCTACGGACACGGGTATCACGATGATGATAGAAAAACACCGCTGAAGAAACGAATCAAACGATTTTTCCGAAAATTAAGAGGTAAATAAATCATACGCCTCATCGAGTTCCAACAGAATTATGCTAACCAAAAGGCAACAGGCTATTAAGCGAAGTTTCGATATTATCGTCTCCTTATGTCGTTCTTCCTGTAGTAATTGTCCCATTAATTATTCTCTGGATTCTTTGCACACTTAGTACTGGCCGAAATGGACTCTTTATCCAGCAGCGGATAGGCCGTCATGGAAAGCCTTTCGGATTATTCAAACTTCGATCCCTGAAAGGCGGGGATCATGTTGATATTAATAAAATAAAGGAAGCCGAAACTTCATTCGGCAGCTGGCTGCGTAAGAGCAGATTGGATGAATTGCCGCAATTTATGAATGTACTCATTGGCGACATGAGCCTGGTGGGCCCCAGACCGGATATTCCGGGTTATGCGGATTTGCTGAAAGGTGAGGACAGGATTATACTTGAGATCCGACCGGGCATTACAGGCCCCGCAACAATTAAGTATCGAAATGAGGATGCTCTCTTGCTTCAGCAGGAAGATCCAAATCGATTCAACGATGAAGTGATATGGCCCGACAAAGTGAAGATCAATAGAAAATATGTATCGAATTGGAGTCTCGCCGGCGACATTCGTTATTTGTGGCAATCTGTGTTTGGGTAGTGGTGAGAAGTGAGAAGTGAGTAGTGAGAGTGAGTAGTGATTATTGAGTGGCGAGAGGTGATTGTCAGTTCGAGTAATCCCGTGGGGTGGGATTGTAGTTCTGCTGAGCCTGCGTTGCCCTGAGCTGTTATCCAGAGCGTAGCCGAAGGGTTGTCGAAGGGTCGAAGTATCGAGAACTTGACAATCAGAAGGGCTATTAGCGACTAAACATAACCTAGTATCAAAGAATCCGTGAAAATAATAAAGTCAGATCCGTAATACTTAAAGTTTCTCAATACAAAGAACCTGCCTATCTTTGTGCCTGACAATTGTGATGAATAGAAATTCATGAAAAAACACCCTACTATTGCTATAATCGGATTGGGCTACGTAGGCCTTCCACTGGCGGTGGCCTTTGCAGAAAAGTATCCCATTATAGGATTTGACATTAATGAAAAAAGAATAAGCGAATTACAGCAGGGACGTGATCATACACTGGAAATTTCCAGTGAAGCACTTTCTTCCTCTTTAAAATCAACAGATAAGGAAGGACTTCGGGTTACAGCAGATCCGTCTTTACTAGCCGAAGCTTCGGTATTTATTGTGACGGTTCCCACACCCACCAATAAATACAATCAACCGGTTTTAACCCCATTGATAAAGGCAAGTGAAACAGTAGGGAAGGTTTTGAAAAAAGGAGATGTGGTTATCTATGAATCGACTGTATACCCGGGTGTCACCGAAGATATTTGTGTGCCTATCCTCGAAAAGGAATCGGGACTTACGTTTAATTCCGACTTCTATGCCGGCTATTCCCCGGAACGGATCAACCCCGGTGATAAAGAACATACGGTAACCAAGATATTAAAAGTAACGAGTGGGTCTACCCCGGAAGCAGCAACTTATATAGATAATTTATACAAATCGATTATAACAGCCGGAACCCACCTGGCACCGTCTATCAAAGTAGCCGAAGCTGCCAAAGTGATCGAGAACTCACAGCGAGATATCAATATTGCTTTTGTAAACGAACTGTCTAAGATCTTTCGAATGCTGGATATAGATACCCAGGATGTACTTGAAGCTGCCGGAACTAAATGGAACTTTTTAAAATTCACTCCCGGACTGGTGGGTGGCCATTGTATTGGTGTGGATCCATATTATTTGGCGCAGAAAGCCATGGAAGAAGGCTATAATCCGGAGATCATCCTTGCGGGCAGACGTATGAATGATGGTATGGGTCAATATGTAGCACAGGAGGTGGTGAAACTGATGATCCGGAAAGAATGCAAAGTTAAGCACGGAAAGGTTTTAGTGCTGGGTATAACTTTTAAGGAGAATTGTCCGGATATTCGAAACAGTAAGGTGATCGATGTGATTGAAGAACTTCAGAAATACAATCTGAAGATTGATGTGTTTGATCCATGGGCCAGTAAAGATGAAGTAGCTAAAGAATTCGGAATAGACCTTTTTATCTCTGAGGCAGATTTGGCAGACGATTATGATGCGGTGGTATTGACCGTATCACACAAGGCGTTTAAGGATTTCGATGTGGATGCACGAAGGAATAAGACTTCAGTACTTTTCGATGTGAAAGCTTTTTATGATAAAACTAAAACCGACGGCCGACTGTAGGAGTGAGTAGTGAGTAGTGAGTAGTGAGAGGTGATTGTCAGTTCGAGTGATCCGCCTTGGCGGATCGTAGTTCTGCTGAGCCTGCGTTGCCCTGAGCTGTTATCCAGAGCGTAGCCGAAGGGTTGTCGAAGGGTCGAAGTATCGAGAACTATTATTTGTGAATAGTGAGTGGTGAGTAGTGAGAAGTGAGAAGTGAGTCGATTACTATGAGAGGATATGGATCATAAAGAATTAAATATTTGGAACAAAGGAATAGAAATTACATAATAAATAAAAAAGAATAATTTAAACGAATCACGAATCACGAATCACGAATCACGAATCACGAATCACGAATCACGAATCACGAATCACGAATCATCACGATTAATACTAATATATTGTACAACAGTCCATATCATACTCAAGACCTCTCTAATTTGAACTTCCTCGTTACCGGGGGCGCCGGGTTTATCGGTTCTAACCTTGTGGCGTATCTTTTGAAATACAGCGCAAAAAAGGTGCGGGTATTCGATAATCTGGCTACAGGATCTATTTCCAACCTAACTGAATTTAAGAGTGATCCTGCCTTCGACTTTATGGAAGGTGATATCAGGGACCTGGCAACTTGCAAAAAGGCTATGGATGGGATCGATTTTGTATCGCACCAGGCGGCCTTAGGATCGGTACCTCGCTCTATAAACGATCCCATTACTTCCAACGAAGTAAATGTTACGGGTTTTCTCAATATGCTGGTTGCCCAGAAGGAAAGTGATTCGGTAAGACGTATGGTTTATGCGGCATCCAGTTCGACCTATGGCGATAGTAAGGCTTTACCCAAAGTAGAAGACAATATTGGAAAACCAATCTCACCTTACGCAGTTACAAAATTGGTGAACGAGATCTATGCCGATGTGTTTTATAAAACCTATGGTACCAAGACCATTGGATTGCGATATTTCAACGTTTTTGGCCCGAAACAAAGTCCGAAAGGCGCTTATGCGGCAGTAATACCATTATTTATGCAGGCCCTGAAAGATGGTAAATCACCAACTATTAACGGAGATGGAGAACAAACCCGCGATTTCACCTATGTGGAAAATGCGGTGCAGGCGAATGTAAGGGCGTTCTTTGCTTCGGAAGAGGCAGATAACGAGGTCTTTAATATTGCATACGGGGAACGGATCAGTCTTAATACGTTGTGGAAAGATCTTCAGGAAACTTCGGGTATCACAATGGAAGCCGTGCATGGTCCTCCTCGAATGGGAGATGTTCGCGATTCCCTTGCGAATATTGATAAAGCCAGGAATCTACTCGACTACAAACCGCTGTTTTCGGTCAAGCAGGGGCTAGAGGTAACCTGGGAGTATTTTCAGAAATGATCTGAGAAGATTACTTACTGTTGAACTATCCGATTTTTATTTCCATTGATGCGTGGTTCGTAAGAAGCCTTTCTCTTGTACGAAACAAACATCACATTGACCCAGCGCATTGTCGTAGGGTCTGCGAAGGAATCCCGGAAAGTCATAAGGAACATAACCTCTGTCTTCCATAAAGCGAATAACTTCTGGAAATTCAGGCATTTTATCTCCACTTCCGAACGCGAATAATGAAACTTCAAGTATAAACACTTCGGTCTTCCCAAAGAAGGAAGTGGCTCCGCGGAGGGCTTCAAGCTCGAATCCTTGTATATCCAGTTTAACAAGTTGAGGTATTTCCAGTGAGTTTTCAGAAACAATATCATCCATAGTAGAGATCTCTACTTCTCTTTGTTTTCCTTTTTCTTTCAATTGGTCATCCTCATTCGGTAAAAACGATGACCCCGCATAGTCATCATAAATAGTTAAGATAAGAGTCTCTTTTTTGCTTCCCGCACCCACCAGGTAATAATTATCTCCGGGGTGTTTTTGGATGAATTGCTTTAATCGTTCCTCCATTTCGATCTGAGGTTCGATCAATGAAAAGGTGGCTTCGGGATAATGATTTTTTGCGATCCGACTCCAACTTGTGGTATTGGCTCCTACATCCATAACATGGGTGCAGTTGAGTCCACGGCTCTTCAGATCCCTCAAAACCGTGTTCATATTGGCCGGCCTGTGCTTGTACGGTTTTAGTTCTTTTGTTGGCTGGATCTTTTTTATTTCATAGCCCTTCTTACGGAGCCACTTCTTTACAAGTTTCTTCATGCCTGGTGGTTATATGGAAGAATGCTCTGTGCTTCTTTCAGGTGGTAAAAGTAACATAAAATTCGATGATTGAAATGAAGGATGTTTCATCACTGTCGGGATTTTTAATTAGTTACACAAGTCCATTTCACGTCTTAATAGAATTAGTATCTTAGCCGAGAAATAAATTTCACACGTGATTGGCTCCAAAGAAAATAGACCGTGGTTGTTCGAGATCTCGTCAAAAAGGAAATTCATCGACCTCAATTTTAAGGAGATTTGGCGGTATCGGGACCTGCTTGTTCTTTTCGTGAAAAGAGACTTGGTTACCGTTTATAAACAAACGGTACTGGGGCCCTTATGGTTCTTTATCCAACCCCTGTTCACCTCGGTTATCTTTACTTTGATCTTCAATAAGGTCGCGTCGATCAGTACTGGGATCATTCCTGCCTTCCTGTTCAACCTGGCCGGGATCACGGCCTGGAATTATTTTAAGGTCTGTCTGAACGGAGCATCGAATACCTTCAGGGCAAATGCTGGTATCTTTGGCAAAGTCTATTTCCCACGATTTATCGTTCCGCTGTCCAAAGCTATTTCTAATTTGGCGAAGTTTGGTATTCAGTTTTTGATCTTTATTGCATTTTATATCTACTATGTATTCTATCAGGGAGTTGATTTATCACCTACTATTTATCTCTGGTTATTTCCAATTTATGTATTCTTAATCATAATTTATGGACTTGGTCTTGGTATGATCATTTCGACCTTTACTACAAAATACAGGGATTTGTCGATATTAATGGGTTTTGCCATACAATTACTTATGTACTTGTCTGCAGTTCCCTATCCTATAGGTCAATTGAAAGAAAAAGTGCCGGAATACAGCTGGCTGGTAGATTATAACCCGCTGGCCCAGATCATAGAGGGATTCCGTTTTTCCCTCTTCGGAACAGAAAATTTATTCTTTAGCTGGAGTGGGCTTGCGATAACTTCGGTGCTAGGAATACTATTGTTCTTAACTGGACTGATACTTTTCAATAGAACAGAAAAAACATTTATTGACACGGTATAATGGGCAAAGTAATTCTTAAAGTAGAAAATATCAGCAAGCAGTATCGTCTGGGCGTTAGTGGGCACAGGTTCCCTGATGCACGATCTTAATCGATTCTGGCATCGTATACGAGGCAAGGAAGATCCCTATTTAAAGATTGGAGGTGTGAACGATAGAAGTGCACAGGCCACCGAGGATTATGTGTGGGCCCTTAGGGATATCAATTTTGAAGTAGAAGAAGGCGAAGTACTGGGGATCATTGGAAAGAATGGTGCCGGGAAATCTACGCTTGCTAAAACTTCTTTCCAGGGTAACCAGCCCGACTACAGGAATCATAAAAAGTAAAGGGCGCATAGCTTCCCTACTGGAAGTAGGTACAGGGTTCCACCCGGAATTGACCGGGCGGGAGAATATCTATCTCAACGGGGCTATCCTGGGAATGACCAAGGCCGAGATCACTTCCAAGATCGATGAGATCGTTGCCTTTTCGGGTTGTGAAATGTATATAGATACACCTACGAAGCGATATAGTAGCGGGATGACCGTACGACTGGCATTTGCTGTGGCGGCGCATCTCGAGCCCGATATCCTGGTGATCGATGAAGTACTGGCGGTAGGAGATGCCGAATTTCAGAAAAAGGCCATAGGAAAGATGCAGGAGATCAGCGGAGGAGAAGGGCGTACAGTCTTGTTTGTGAGTCATAATATGGATTCTGTAAGGAGATTATGCAAGACGGGAATACTTATTGAAAATGGTTCTATCGTTTTGAAAGGAACAAGTGATGAAGTTGTTGATGAATATTTATCTAGGTCGAGTCACCGATCGACCACAAGTTTAGAAGATCGAGAAGATAGATCTGGAAATGGAGCAATAATCGGTACCAAGATCGAATTGATCAACAATGACTCAAATACCATTGTTCCTGAGATAGTGGCGGGAATGAATGTATCTGTAAGAGTTCATTATAAGGTAAAGGACTTGGATTTAATAGGAGAGGAAGTGAATATAGGATTTACCATTTTAAATCAAAATGGTGTCTTTATTACCGTGCTTAATAATAAAATGGCTAATTACCGGTTGTTCGTGATAGACGAGGTTGGATATTTCGATTGCGTACTCGAAAAAGTTCCGTTTACATTGGGTGAATTTAGTATTGATTTTAACTTTCAGCTTATGAAGACCAGATTCTTTTTAGACCGCGTAGAATCTGCTTTTATTTTCAATGTCCACGATGGAGATTATTATCAATCCGGGACGAAAAATGCAAATGGAAGGCAAGGGATATATATTGATCAAATTTGGAAATAGATATGAGTAAATATATCCATGAAGAAAATATACATAATTCCGGAGCCTCGGAAATTATCGTTCCACATGTATTAAACTTGTTGGATATTAATAGTGTTGTTGATTTTGGTTGTGGACTGGGAAATTTCATTAAAACATTTAAAGACCATGGAGTTAATGAAATTCTTGGATTAGATGGGCCATGGGTCGAAGAAGAAAAAATATTCAATAATATAAGTCGGAATGAGTTTGTTGTTGCTGATTTAGAAAGCCCTATTAAGTTAGATAAAAAATACGATCTTGGTATATGTTTGGAAGTTGCTGAACATTTGTCTCCGGAAGCTGAACAAGTGATTGTAGAGTCCCTGGTAAAGGCGAGTGATATTATATTGTTTTCTGCTGCAATTCCTGAGCAAGGTGGACAAAATCATATTAATGAACAGTGGCTTTCCCATTGGGCCCGTTTATTTGCAGCACATCAATTCATACCTGTAGATATCCTCAGAAGAAAAATCTGGTCTGATCAGCGAGTTAAATGGTGGTATCGACAAAATATAACCTTCTTTGTGAGCAAGGATTCGAAATTAGCAGATCATCGAACAGAGGCTTTAGACATCATACATCCTGAATTATTTGACCAAAAAACGGATCTTATCAAAGAATTTCAGCTCATGGTCCGGCAACTTAAAGCTAAAAACGACAAACTATCAGAAGATTATTTGAAACTCAAGAAGCAAACAAAAAGTACTTCTAGTATTTTCAAATTGTTTATTAAATCTATTTTTAAAAGATAAAATTTGTATTCAAGATAGAATCCTGAATTAGATAATGATTGGCAATCTAAAAATCAATAAAATAAAAAACTATTGGAAGTATTACAGGCATAAAAATGTAATATTCATTTGGATACCAAAGACAGCTGGTACCAGCTTAACGGCTTCTATAAATGAGATAATTCCTATCCAGGAATATCTTAAAGTTGAAGAGGTCAGGGAAAGTTTTCCCAATACTGGATTTTCAACTTTTGGACATATATCTCTTAGAGCTTTAATTAATAATAAATTAGTATCAAAGAGATATTATAAGAATGCTAAAACCTTTTGTATTTCAAGAAATCCTTACGATCGATTTATTTCGCTTTATCATTATTCTAAAAAGGTCAACAGAATTTCTGAGGAGTTAACGATAGACGAGTTTGTTGATCAAATTAAGAATGGAATTCCAAGAATTGGGTTATATAATGTTAAGGGCTTAAGTCAATGTAATCCACAAATAACATGGATTAAGGGAATTCGAATCGACAAAGTGTTTAAATTTGAAGATATTACCAAAAGTCCCCTAAGTGTTTATGATTTTTTAGGCATTGATTCAATAGAAATGACCCATTTGAATAAATCAACTTCACGTAAATCACAAATTGAAGAATTGAAAAGCGAACATATTGAGTTTATTAATTCGTATTATGAAGCAGACTTTGAGTATTTTGGGTACCCGTTAAAATCTTAGACTATTGGCTAAAGGAGTAAGCATAGTAATTTGTTGTTATAATAGTGCAAATCGCATTCAACCAACACTTAAACATCTTTCCGACCAAAAAATCACAAAGGGAACAGATTGGGAGGTGTTAATTGTTGATAATAACTGCACGGATAACACAGTGAACATAGCTCTTAAGCTATGGAATGAATATGAAATGACGGCTCCTCTTCATGTTGTAAAGGAAATTGAACCAGGATTGAGTCAAGCTAGAATCAGAGGAATCCATAGTGCTTCTTACGATTACGTGATATTTTGCGATGATGATAATTGGTTTGCATCAAATTATGTTCAGCGGGCTTATAATATTATGGAATCCAACGCTGAAATAGGAGCTTGTGGTGGCAGAAGCGAGATTCGGTCGGATATTGAAATACCTTATTGGTTCAACACATACGGATCTCATTATGCTGTGGGAGTTCAAAATATGGATACAGGATTTTTAACTGAACGTCTGCATGTATGGGGAGCTGGTATGGTGATTCGAAGAAAAGTATTACTCAATTTAATGTCTGCTGGATTTAAGTTTCTTTGTTCTGACAGGAAGGGTACTGTCATTACTTCGGGGGGTGATTCTGAAATTTGCAGATGGCTATTATTAGTTGGTTATTACTTGTGGTATGATGAAGAACTCCAATTTGAACATTTTATTCCTAAGGAACGCTTAACGAAAGATTATTGGAAAAAATTGAAGTCTGGTTTTGCTTTGTCTTATGGGGAACTTCTTGTATATGATCTAGCCTTGGAAGCTATTGAGGATCAAAAGAATAAACGAAACAGGTCAGGATTATTCAAATTCAAAGTGATTCGTGATAATCTATGGGCTAAGTTATTTAATAAAGATGATTATCCCGAGAGTCGATTCGAATTACAACGCCTGTATCCAGATACGAAGCGATTGGCTGTTAATAAAAAATACTGGAATATTATGAGGGCCAGAGATAAATTTATAAAACAATATAAAAACAATAAATCCTGAAATCACTGATACCTCGAATTTGTCATATAGTCAATCCCGTAAACGTAGGGCCATCTTCAGACCTGTACAAGGCTCAGCCTATTACCTTCGAAACCATGCTGAAAGCAAAGGAATTTGCGAAAGGTCAGATTGAGGTCGACCTCCTGACCACCCAGTACCCCGAGGATCATGCTATTATTCCTTCGTATTTTACTATCACTGAGGACCTGGATCGTTCTGTTATGGATGTTGGAAATTTCGAGAAGACCAGAAAACTTCCACTTATCAAGGATATTTTAGATAAGGCGGCCGAAAGTTCTCCCAATGCCGAATATATAGTTTATACCAATGTGGATATTGCCTTATTACCACACTTCTACCTTTTCGTAAAATCGAAAATAGAAGAGGGTCTGGACGCATTTGTAATTAACAGGCGCACTATTTCCAGTGAGTTCGATTTAGATAGCTTGGCCCTTGCATATAGTGCCATTGGGGCGAAACATCCGGGTTTCGATTGCTTTGTGTTCCGTAGGGATCTGCTTAACTCCTTTAACCTTGGATCTATTTGTATCGGGGCAAACTGGATCGGGAGGACGATGTTCGCAAACCTGATCACTTATTGTGATACGCATGTACTCTTCAAGGATGAACACCTTACCTTTCATATTGGTGAGGACGGGGCGTGGCTCATCTCTGATTTTTCCGAATTCGATAAGCATAACAAACAAGAACTTTATCGGATCATGGAGGAGCTGACTTCAGAAATTCAGGATACGGAAAGATTGCGCGGCCTGGAGGAAATCAAGCGGTTTATGGATGATTATGGTTTGAATCCAATGGCCGATAAACCTGCTTATAACCCGAGTCTTTGGACAAGGCTCAAGAAAAAAGTAAAAAAGGTTATTAAATCTATCCTTGATAAAAATTAGTTTGAGTATTTTCATTGATGATATTAGCGCATTGCTTATGAACTGCCACCGAATCGCCTAAAACGCCCTCACCGAAATGATAAACGTTACTAAAACTTTTTTACCGCCTCAAGAAGAATATCAGGCCATACTGGAAAGAGCCTGGTCCAAAGGCTGGATGACAAACAGAGGAGTGCTGGTAAAAGAATTGGAGAGCAAATTAAAGGACTATCTGCAGGTGCCAAATATCATTGCCATGACCAACGGCACACTTCCCATTCAGATAGCAATAAAAGCCATGGGGTTGAAAGGAGAAATTATCACGCCTGCATTTAGTTATGTGGCAACCACATCCAGTGTAGTCTGGGAAGGATGTACTCCTGTTTTTGTGGATATGCATCCGGAGTATTTTACTATTGACGAAGCGTTGATCGAAGCCGCTATTACTTCCCGGACATCCGCAATTCTGGCAACACATGTTTTTGGGAATCCATGTGAAGTCGATATGATAGAAAAGATCGCGGAAAAGCACGATCTGAGAGTGATCTATGATGCTGCCCACTGCTTCGGGGTATCGTACAATGGTAAGAGCATCTTCGAATACGGGGATGTGAGTACCTGTAGTTTTCACGCCACCAAATTATTCCACACCGGAGAAGGAGGTTCATTAACCTGTAAACCTGAATTATACAACTCGATGTATTTTGGGCACAATTTCGGACATGATGGTCCGGAAACATTCAGGGGGTTGGGGATTAATGCGAAAATGAGTGAATTACAGGCAGCCATGGGGTTGTCGGTTCTACCTTATATGGATCATATTTTGGAGAACCGGAAACGAGCTGTGACCTATTATAGGGAAAACCTAAATTTGCAAGGCCTGAGGATCCGGGATGATGCTTTCCATCAAATATTTCTGCCCTACTTTATCATCAAAATGCCAAGCGGTGTTAAAATTGGGGAATACTATTTTTCCTGAATGTTCCAAAGAGAATAATAGTTGCCTGGCAAAAAGCACGTCTTTATAGTTTGCATGATGGAAATGCCACATTAAGGCAACACAATCATTAATTTGTTCTATAATATCTGAATCATAACAGTTAACAATTTTATAAGGAATTTTGTTTTCCTTGCAATATGAAATCCACCTATCTGAAAAACTATTTTCTACTTTCGTGTATTGCTATTTTCATTTCATTAAATATTTTTGGATTACTTTCTTAGACATATCAGAATGAGCTTCACATCGCATTAAATTTAAATCGTATGCCATTCCTTCTTTGTTTATCATTTTAATTCCTATTCTATTAAATACGGCTTTTATATATCTATTTTTAATAAAGGATAAGGGTTCCCAGTATCTTAAATAGCTATCAAATTTTGAAGCCACATGCGCATTCCATTCTTGTGTGAGTTTGGTCTCATCATTAATAATTTTGTTATATGATGAAATTCGATTTAGAACTACTTCTTTGTTCTTTCCATTCATTATTTCCAGGTGAAAAGTTTCTTTTTGCAGTTTTATTGGATGTAAAAGAGAATTTAATTTTCCATTACTAATCTCAACTTCCAAAACTAAACCTACATACCAATCATCAAACGTACTTGGTTTTGTAAAAAGAAAATTTCCTAGGCTATAATAAATTGGAACATCGTTATAAATTTTTTAACCACTAATACAATGAGTATAGTGCCCAATAACAATAATTCTACCATGTTCTGCATAAAACCGATATTGTTTTTGCATACGTGGACTTGGTAAATTATAATATTCGTGACCACCATGAATAATTACAAAAACATAGTCCGCACTCTCTTTAGCCCTCTTTATTTGATTAACATTTTCAATAATATTCATTGGGTTTCCTCAAGCAAATTGATCAGTTAATCCAGATTCTCAATAATCTAGAATATGGTTATGAGCTAAAGTGACCATATTTATCTTAAGTAGTTGCAAAGTAGGCTGTATCCTATCGCTTGAAACTCTCAGATGTAGGTCTGTTTTTAAATCTTATTCTTTCGAGTTATCAGCTTTTATCGGTGGCTCGAATTTAACCATGCGAAAATCTACTTCATTTAAAAAATTAACTGACTCGTAAATAAGTTCCCTACTGTGATATTGGTCGGGTTAATACAACGTCTCCAACGGTTAGAAGTTTCATTTATTTAATATTTTTGATAGCGTTGTTGAAATATAATTACCAAATAATTGCGGCTTAAATTTTGCAATTAAAAGTGTTGTTAAGCATAAAATAATTGTAAAGCTTATAAATTGTGGAATATTACTTGTAGTCCAAAGTTGAAACGCTGTTTTATAGGAAATGATACTTGCAGCTATAAATAGTCCCAATTTCAAACCCGTAAGTAAAGGAATGGCAAAAATTTCTTTAAAGGATTTATTAAATACATTGCGCACTAAAACGATCATCATTATATAATTAACAAAATAACTAGCACTTATTCCTATTGCTGCACCAACAATACCATAAAAATATCCTAAAGTTGATGAAAGTGTTATGATTAATGCTGTAAAAATATATTTACGCGTTACATTTTTATAAACAAGCCCTTTGGCTCGAATAATGGAGTCAGCCATTCTTCCAGCATTGCTAAGTGGTAGCACAACAAACATGATCTGTAATGGCAAAACTGCATCACTCCATTTTTCCCCCATTAAAATACCAACTATTTCAGGTGAGTAAAATATTAAAAAAACTGTCATTGGTATCATAAGTGAATTGCTTAATCCCATTGCAAAAGTAAAAATAGTTATTAACTTATTTTCCTGATCTTGAATCTCAGCCATTACCGGAAACAATACTCTATCCATAATATTACCTAAAAATTGACTCGGTAAGGTTTTTAAAAACGATGTCCTTTCAAATACACCCAGTAATCCTGGAGTAAATATTTTTCCAAGAATTAAATTAAGTCCCTTATTGGAAAAATAATTACTAATGGATAGCAGCATCATTCCTGAACCAAACCCAAAAAGCTCTTTAGCCTCTTTATAATGGAATTTATAAGATATTTTAATGGGCGCATACATAAAAGAACCTATTGTATTAATAAAAGAACTTAACAAAGTAGCAACAATCAAGGACCAAACACCAAAATCTTTGAGAGCCAAATAAATCCCTGTTATATAACCTAATAATAGAGATACAATCGTGATCAACGCGGTGTTTTTGAATTTAAAATTTTTATGTAAAAGATTAATTGAAATATTGCTGATTGCAAGTAAAATAAAATTAACAGAGATTACTGAAATTATACTGTTAAGTCTATAATCACCATAAAAAGAACTTATTACAGGAGCAAGTAAAAGGAAAACTCCAAAAAGCACTACCCCAAATAATAGGCTGGTTTGTAGCGCTGCATTAATATATTTGTCATTTATGGTTTTTTTTTGAATTAGCGCTGTTCCCATTCCGCCTTTTATAAAAATATTTCCTACACCTATTATTCCACCAGCTATGGCCATTAGTCCATAATCCTCTTTTAATAACAGTCTTGCCATTATAGCAAAGTAAACAAACTGTAAAACGAATTGGGTAAAAACCTCAATTGCCTGCCAAAACCCCGCACTTTTTATTTTGTTGGTAAGACTCAAGATAATTTGTTTAAAATAACACCCAAGTAATTAAAGAGCGGTTTATTGGCTACCGATTTTTTCCAGTTATTATCAAAATGAATTTTTCGTTTTTCAAATCTGTTTGGAGTACCACCCACGGTATGATCGTTATCTAATTCCATATATTCGGGCAACACTAAATGTCTTGACATAAATAAATTTTGTAATACTGTTTATATAAAATTTAGGGTCACTAAAAAAATTTTCATAAGTAAGATTGAAAACATCTTTCTTATCCACATTTTTTAATAAGCGATTACAGCGTAATCGATATCTATAAGTCCTATATAATACTCTATACAAATTAATCGGTTTATTATAAAATTTTATATTCCATTTATTTTTCGATAAAGTTACGGCTCTAATGTCACGTTTAAGATGCAGTATTTTAACTGTAAATTTACTATTCTTATAAATTGCCAAAGCTTGTTGTGGTCATTTTGAAGAATCAACAATGACATGAGCCTTTGAGACTTTAAATACCGCCTTATAAATTTGTTCAAGTAATATTAAGGTTTCTTGTTGTTTGCTTAATTCATCCTCATCGGGGTTTCTGACATAATTTATGGTTGTGTTTTTTATGTCTTTAATTGAACTTAATTTCATTTCATTTTTGACGCTGTTCCAAAAGTTACAATCCGTAAAACTCTGACCACAGGTACAAATCCAACCCGAAGTTGCTCCCACCTGTCCTTTATGAATATAACTATCCAAATGGTGCAGTTCCCCTACAGAAACAACTTCATTGGATTTTGATAATATATTTTCCAAAAGTGTGGATCCTGACCGAATATCAGAAACGATATATAAAATTGTCTTTTCTTTCAATTATTTATTTGTTATTTAATGAATTATATAATATACATTAAAAAATAAGGTTGATTTGAATCTTTGTAAAGTCATATATTATTTTAATTGCAAATTAAAATCACTTTATCTCACGGCTCCGCCCTTATAAGTCCCATTTATAATTGAACCGAAAAGTAAAGTTTCGGTAAAAATGGTCATTTCTTCCTCTAATTGTTCCAAAGTTTCTATCACTCATTTTGCAAGATAATTTAGTCCTACTTCAATAGCAGGAGCCTCTCTGTTGCAATCATCAATGATAATGAGAGTACGGACTTTTCTACCATCGGATAACGCATCACTCATGAAATTAATACTCCAACACTGGTTGAGTTCATTTGGAGCTATCAGAGGTTGTTTTACCCGTGTCGTTATTCTCTTTTATGTTTACGCCTTAAACCTAATTTCATATTCCTATACAGTCTTAGTACACGTTAACGATTCCATTTATAGCCTTCACAATGAATTTTATTGAAATATTCATCAAATCCTCGTATGGGGTGAGATTCTGCAAGTGAGGTGAGTTTATCAATAACTTCGCTATCATCCTTTTTACTCTGATAACACCACATAGATCTTGTTAGATAGATTACCTTGCAGGTTTAGTTAATGCGTACTTTATAATTCTCTAAAAGATAACTCACTCGATGTCTCTTGTCGGAAGGCCTTAGAACTTTTTTGATATAATGTTATTTATTCTGGCCTCTTCTGGATATAATTTATGTTCTTCAGTAAGCATAATTAGTAGCTTTAAAAGAGGGTAAGGGCAATCACGTTAGAAAAGACAAACTTTTTCCTGGAAACAAAATTGAACACAGCCACAATCAGGGTCACCACTGTTTTAGAAACCACATACCCAATAAGCAGGTATTTAGTCAATATAAACATAAGTGCTATGTTTATAAAAAAACCAATAGACGAAAATAAATAAAAGGCAACAATTTCTTTGGATTTGGAAAATCTTCCTGCTTTAAAAACAAACTTAGCGTTCAATTTATAGCAAATAAAGATGGTGATGAATGAAGCTATTACATTCGCCAAATTCACTTCTAGATTTAGGAACTCAACAAGAAGAATTAATTGGCCAAGGCCAATTAAATAACATAAAAACCCGATGGCTATAAATAGAATTACCTGTTGGTTGAGAAAATAAATTTGATAAAAAAAATTAAGAATTCGCATTAGGAAACTTTAGAGACTAATTCATTGTATATTGATCTAAATCCTCAATGATTATAAATTTCATGAGGTGCTTAAAAACAAAAACTATAAAAAATAATAGCATAGGTAATATTGGAATTAAATGCCTCACTTTGCCATTTAATAAAATTATACCCCCCATATAAATTATGGAGAAAAAGATAATAAACCTTATCTCAAATGGAATAGCATTCACTCTATAGATGGTCAAGAAACTAGCAAAGAATAAAATTACAACTAAAAAGTTACTTCCGTTCTGGGTCAGTGAACTGGTCCGGGTTTACGGATGGATGATTCTGCTGCGGGAAAGCGGGGTGATTAATCATTTTCTGATTAAACTGGGGATTTTTCAACAACCTGTTGAAATGCTTTACCAGGATTCCACCATGATACTCGGGTTGGTATACACGACCATGCTCTTTATGGTGGTTCCGATTGTTTCTGTACTGGAGAGCCTGGACAACAGCCTGATAGAGGCGGCCTACGATCTGGGGGCTAATATGTGGAGTATTTTGTTTAAAATTATCATCCCTCACGCAGCTCCCGGCATCGTATCCGGCTCCATCGTGGTTTTTATGTTGACGCTGGGGAACTATCTGACCCCCAATTTGATGGGAGGTAAAAACTCTCTGTGGTTTACGGAACAGATTTACAACCAGTTTATTGCCAGCTTTAACTGGAATCAGGGCTCAGCCTTCGGTTTTTTGCTGCTGGCACTCTCGTCCCTGGTAGTCTGGCTGGGATTAAAGCTGACCCGACAAAACTTGAAGAAGGTTGTGCAATGATCCGGACGCTGCCGACTTCCAAGACTTACAACCGGCTTTTTAAATTCTATGTGATTCTGTATTTCACATTTCTCTTTGCTCCGCTGGTGGTAACCTGCGTGCTGGCGTTTAACGATTATCAATTTCCATCTTTGCCTTGGAAAGGGTATACGCTCGACTGGTTTACGGCCAATTTACCGGATCGGGTGGGAATTTTTCACGACCGCATCAATCTGGACAGCATTTGGGTGAGTTTCCGGGTGGCATTTTTTGTTACACTGTTGTCGACAGCCATCGGTACCTGCGGTGCCTTTTTGTTTGAGCAAGAGGATTTTCGATTTAAACAACTGCTTTATTTCCTGATGCTCGCTCCGCTGGTTATTCCGGGAGTGATTCTGGGGATTTCGATCCTGTTGCTCAGCAATACCCTGGGAACCTATTTTGAAACCAGCTGGGGAGTCGATATAGACCTATTTCGTCCCGGATTCTGGCTGGTGGTGCTAGGCCAGTTCTCATTCATTGCCACTCTGGTTACCCTGGTGGTTTCAGCGCGGTTGAAGAAATTTGACCGTACCCTTGAAGAAGCCGCTTTAAACCTGGGGGCTAACCGATTTGAAGTCATCTGGCATATTACCTTGAAGTTCCTGCGGCCGGCGATTTTCGGGGCTGCAGCCCTGGCATTTTTGATGTCATTTGAAAACTTCAACACCACCCTTTTTCTGGTGGGTCATGAGGCGACATTGCCGATTAATTTATACCTTCAGGTGCGAGACGGCAGCACCCCTGTCATCAATGCCATATCGTTTCTGCTGATCGTGGGCACCTCTTTGGTGGCGCTGGCGAATCTTTATTTCAGCAGAAAATCTGAGTAATCCATATCCATCTAACCCTTTTTAGACAGATAAATGAAAAACATTAACGAGACAGTCGACGTTGTTATTGCCGGCGGAGGAACGGCCGGGCATGTTGCCGCACTGCAGGCTGCCAGAGCCGGAATAAAAACGTCCGTCATCGAAGCGGGAACGATGCTGGGGGGCACGATGACGTCCGGCGGTGTATATATGCCGAACCATTTTTTCAGCACCGAACAACCGGTGGTTCTTGGTATCCCGTGGGAGCTGTACACGAAATCAAAGGAAATCGAGGGACTTCCCCTACCGGATTATAAACAGAGAAGACCGGTAGAAAATCCAAGCTACTACAGCTATATCAATGTACCGATCTATGCCTCGATCGCTGAAGAAGAAGCGCTAAAGGCCGGCGTCATTCTCCATTATCATGAATTCATATCAGATGTGACGGTGGCAGGAGACGATTGGGAAATCACCTCTTTAGGTCGCGGTATCAAGCGAATGACCAAAGCCAAAGAGATAATTGATTGCACGGGAGACTCTGATGTGGTCAGAATTCTCGGCCTGGGAGTACTTCGCGACAAGGTCAGGCAGCCGGGTGCATACCAATACAAAATCGAAGGTATCGAATATGAGCAAATATGGGACGGAGAGGTTCAAACCCTATACGATGAGGCCATGGAAAGCGGGCTGCTGCAGAAAGGTGATTTCGCCTATCTAAACTCACAGCCGTTCAGATATTATCTCGCCCATGGCGGCCATAACGCGACCCACATTTATGATGCGGATACGTCCGACGCCGACGGTCAAACCAAGGCCAATCTGGAAGGAAGGGCGCGGATGTTACGGATGTTCAAGTTCATCACGTCATCGATTCCCGGCTGCGAAAGAGCAGTGCTCAAAACGATGTATCCGCACGGGCTTGCGCGCGAAACCTATCGGACCGAGGGAGAATATATCGTGACGAAAGAAGATTTTCTAAACGCCACGGATTTCGAAGACAAGGTATGCAATGCCTTCAACTATATAGACATGCACAACGAAGAGACCGGCTGTGACGTCTATTTTCATGAATCCAAGGATCTTCTTCCCAAGGTGCCGTTCCGGGCGCTGATTCCCAAAGGCAGCTCAAGGATAACCGTGGCGGGTAGGATCGTGTCTGCCGACAGGGTGGCGCTTGCAGGGATTCGCGCTCAATGCACATGTATGGCCATGGGTCAGGCAATGGGCGCCGCTGCAGCGCTTGCGGTAAAAAAGGCTGTTCCCGCGCGAGACTAGATGTCAAAGACATTGTTGCGCTTACGGTCGAGCACGGTGCTGTTCCCATTTAAATGGGTGTCGAGAAACGACAATCCAGATCCTCATGAGTTCCTTGTTGAGCTCCGGGATTTACTTCAAAAACAACAAAGGAACGATGCGACCGGTTGACAAGGCACTATCCAGAAAAGCATTCATAACTATTGCGGGAGGATTCATCACCGGGCACTGGTACGCCCGGCCGCTCAGACAACTTTCGTGATTGACCAGATCGAAGGCGCGCTGCAAAGCCTCGGGGCAAGCCTCGAGAATGTCGTGCGCACCCGTGTCTACGTTAAGAACATGGCGGCATTGGGAAGCGGTTGCCAAGGTCCACGGCCGGCGCTTTCGAGGCATCCTACCGGCCAATACGCTGGTCGGCGCCGATCTCATCGGATCGGATTATCTGGTGGAGATAGAAGCAGAGGCACTTCTCGAATAGCGCGGTCATGTTGTTCTGCAGTTTTTGGGCCAGGCCATCGGAGCAGATCAGGTAAAATAATCGCCCAATTCAGTTTCAACTTGACAATAATCACGAATCTAAATAGATAGGATTAAATATCCGTGTCCCCTCTGATTTGAAATGTTGAACCTGGCCGCATTCGAACGATTGATCGCTGTCTGAACCAGAATCTCACTCTGAGTCGAATCTCATCCTGAACCGAAATTCACCTACGGTAAGCTAGTTTCAAAAATCAGTCACTTTCGTCCCTTAACATATATGAATAATAACGTATTTTGATATTAGCAAGAAATCTGTCGCCAAAACTCTGTCATAGTTGGAGCTCATTTCAGAGCAGATAACAAATTTAAACGAATTCCGGATATGCTCAAATTATCTGCAACCTACTGATATTTGGTTTTCTGTCATGATAAAACCATGATTGCAGGGTAAACTGAGACGTCCCCAAAGGAGCTAAAGTGCTCTTTCAGGAGAGCGACGACCATGCCAAATGATAAACCAGCATCTAAGCAATTTAGCGATCTGCGTCAGCGGGCAGAAAGAGCGTTGCAAGAGCGACGATCTGATTATCTTGAGTCAACGGAACTGTCCAAGGAAGAAATGCACAGTCTCATTTATGAGTTACAGGTGCACCAGATAGAATTGGAGATGCAAAATGACGAGCTGCGCCGGTTACATGATGAGATCGAAGAATCTCGCAATACGTATTCTCATTTATACGACTTTGCCCCGGTTGGCTATTTTACAGTTAAAAAGAAGGGAATGATAGAGCAAATCAATCTGACCGGAGCTGCTCTTTTAGGCCTAGATCGGCAATCTTTGATCGGAAAGCCTTTGACTGATTTCATAGCCAGGGAAGACCAGGATACTTTTTATTTGCACCATCTGCAGATGTTGAAAACAAATGGTAATCACACCTGTGAAATTAAAATGATGAAGTTTGATAAGACACCGTTTTATGCTCAGCTTGAAAGCATAGCGGTGCGGAGTGAAGATAAAAATGATAGCAAACTGAGGACGGCCATCACGGATATTACCGACCGAAAGATGTTAGATCAACAGCTGCAGGCATCGCTAAAAGAAAAAGAGGTGCTTTTGCAGGAAGTCCACCATCGGGTCAAGAATAATATGCAGGTTATCATCAGCATGATCAACCTTCAGTGTGCAAAGATTCAGGATAATCAAATTAGTCACGAGCTTAATAAAACGGTGGATCGGATCAATTCGATGGCCCTGGTTCATAATCAACTTTATAAATCTAAGGATTTCCTGAAAGTTGATATTAACCAATACTTAAACAATATCGCAGAGAATCTGTTTGTATCCCGCGGGGTGGATACCGCCAGAATTTCATTGAAAATCGGTAAAAACGATATTGCCTTGGGTTTAGATAGCGCCATTAGCTGCGGGCTGATTATTAATGAATTGATCACCAATTCCCTAAAATATGCATTTCCGGAAAACCGCAAAGGTGAAATTCGGTTAGAGTTTGTGCATTTAGACGATGGGCAGCTGGAGATGCGGGTCAGTGACGACGGTGTGGGGATGCCGATGAATTTTGACTTCCAAGACAGTGACACATTAGGAGTTCAGATTGTTAAAGACATAGCCGAGCATCAGCTTGGTGGGACGGTGAAACTGGACAACACACAAGGCACCAAATTTTTCATACGATTCAAAGAGCGGACTGACCAAGGGGTTATCCAAAGTGAAGCCTAAGACAAAAACACTTGTTGCTGAAGAAAAGTAATTTCTACCTTGTAATTCAAAGCGCGTTAACCAAATCAGGTTAAAAATCAGGCAAAGATTCAATGGAGAACCCTCTCAAATTGTGCCGAACCTGCTCCTAAGAGAGTATTAATTTTTCTTTTAGGGGCTTTATACTCATGGCAACCGCCTGAACCATAATCACGTATGAATTGCTCAACCACGGTGAATTATTGATACCAGTACATGGGGCACCGATATCAATTAATGAAAGGAGACATCATAATGGCTAAATATATTTCTCTGGTAAAATACACGGCAAAGGGTTCCGAGAACATAAAGGAAAGTCCAAATCGTCTTGATGCATTCAAGCGCCTTTGTGAGTCCATGGGGGCAACATTAGATGGGTTTTATCTAACTATGGGTCAATATGACATTGTCACGATTGTGGATGCACCAAACCCTGAAACTGTAGCAAAAATCCTTCTCACAACGACATCTGGGGGAGCGATAAGCTCAGAAACCCTTCCAGCCTTTACAGAAGCGGAGTATCGGAAAGTAATATCCGAGCTACCATAGATTGAAGTTTTAACAATGCAGGGTCAGCAATGGCCCTGCTTTTTTTTCAGATTCGCTGAGCTATTTTGAGTTTATTGATTGGCAAGGTACCAATGCATGCTATAAAATTCGGCGATTGTTCTGTTGAATTTTGAATATTGCTTGATTGTCGTGCCATAACTTCGCGGAGAAAATCATGTTCGACAAGCCAAAGATTCTTATCATCGACGACGAGCTACATATGTGTCAAAGTGTGAAGGAATTATTAGCCAGCCAAAATTATGAATTGTATACCGCCAATAGTGCTAAGGAGGCTATAGAATTTTTGAACAATAATAGCGTTGATCTGATTCTTTTGGATTTATATTTACCTGACATGAACGGCTATCATGTCATGGACCATATCGGTCAGCCGAGCCTTGGTGCCCTGGTCATCATATTAACCGGCTACGGTTCGGAAGAATCAGCCATTGAAGCCCTGAGAAGGGGAGCCTACGATTATCTCAAAAAGCCCTTTGAGCCTGAAAAACTGTTAATCACAGTGAAGAACGCCCTAAAACAAAAAAAGATAAAAATGGATGAAGAACGTGCGCAAGAGGCATTGCGGGAGAGCGAAAAGAGGTACCGTAGCTATATTAACGTCGCAAACGATGGTATCGCTGTTGTGCATAACGGCAAATTATCGTTCGTCAATTCTCGTTTAGCAGAAATGTTTGGGTACACTACCGATGAAGTAGAAGGGAAAGATTTTTTTAAATTTATACCCAAAGATATTTTACCTCAGATCGAGGATATCTATAAAAGGCGTATTGCGGGCGAAGACTTGCCATCAGTATACGAGTCCAAAATTCTCCATAAAGATGGGAGATCTATTGATGTTGAATACAACATAAGTCAGGTTCGTATAGGAGGGGAGCAGTCGACTTTAAATATCATAAGGGATATTAGTGAACGTAAAAAAATTCAAGCAGAAGTTCTTAAAGCCAAAGAGCTTGCATCACTTGGCATCCTTGCCGGCGGTATTGCTCATGATTTTAACAATCTGTTATCCGTAATTGTAGGCAATATTGATTTGGCAAAAGAAAAAATCAAATATGATCAGGGTATTTTTAAAAATTTACATGAAGTAGAAAAAGCATCCATGCGGGCAAAAGATTTGGCTGCCCGGTTGATAACATTTTCCAAGGGTGGCAAGCCGATGAAGAAGGTGGCTTCGATAGGGGAGTTAGTGGTCAATACGGTCAGCGCTTCCTTGAGGGCGTCAGGTATTAATTACGAATTTGCCATGCCAGATGATCTTTTTCCGGTAGAAATTGATTCATCACAAATTAAACAGGTCATTCGCAATATTGTCATCAATGCCACAGAAGCCATGAATGGAAAAGGGACAATCAAAGTCGTCTTCGAAAATACGGCAGTCGGCGAAAAAAGCCGTCTGCCGCTTAAGATCGGAAAATATGTCCGACTATCCATAAAAGATCAGGGTATCGGCATAGCTCCAAAAAATATCGCAAAGATATTCGATCCTTATTTTTCAACTAAGAATATGGGCCCTGATAAAGGACAAGGGCTTGGACTTGCAACTTGTCATTCCATAATTAAGAAACATGATGGTTTCATAACTGCTGAATCTGAATTCGGGGCGGGAACCACCCTTATTATCTATCTTCCAGCAGCTAGTCGCTGGGGTTGACCTCTGCTATTATGTATCTCAGTTTCCGAAAGGCTTGAATCCTTTGAGATATACATAACGTATCTGAATTTTCATTATCATTGGGAGGGCGTTAACCTTTTGAAACTATAATTATTGTGGTTTCATCTACTGGCAACAAAACATCTACGTATCTGCAATTTTGTTGAAGTTGTGATAATGGCAAGAACCAAATAACTATTTTAATGGAGCCAAAAATGCCAGAAACAAAACTCGAAAGAATAAACGACCGCCTTTACCACGAAACTTCGGGAATGAGTAAAATAAAGTGGGAAAAAAGTCCAGAATTATTAGACATCACACTTACTAATGTAAAAGTTGGACTATGTCTATCAATTAACAAACCTTCAAAAACCTCTATTAATAAAATAGTATCTTCTATTACAGCTGAAAGTAATGTGAATAAAAAAAATGAAAAGTTGCTTGTAGACAAAGGTGATATCGAGCATGTTGATAGGTTCGGTTGGCGTATATCCGCATCAGGAAAATTCACCAACAGTAGAATAGGCTTAATTAGGAAGGATGGAACCGTTGATAGGTTTGGGGGTCGTTATGATGCTGCCGACATTTCTCTCATTCCAATTTACGACACTGATAAGGATAAGGGTACTGGCTGGCTTTATCACACGGATGCCGAAATAGCAAACATAGAAAAACGAACAAAAGCTTATCTGACCCTTGAATTGTTAATCTCAGAAAAAGCATTAGAAAAACTGTGTAATGAAATTCTGTCTAAATGTTTGCCTGAGCTAATCGTTCGCATCGAAGTTGATGTATTTTTGTCGGAGGGAGATCGGACTCTTAGTCATCCTAACATTAGAGACTACTGCTACATTGATGAGGAAACTACAGCTAATCGTGCACGCCTTATAGAAGTTTGCGCATCTCGACCTTTAGAGTAAACGGGTGTTTCGACAGTCTTGTTATATATCAAAGCTTTTAAAATCATCCATAAATTACAGATAATCTCAATTTGTGTTGTTTCCCTTAAAAAGATCTGAACATGCAAAATTTACACATTGAAACACCATTGTTAGAATCAGTTCCATTATCACAAAGAGTTAATGGGAAAGTGTGCCTTGAAATTTATATTTATATAATTCCGATGATCTCCATCGTCTTGTTTTTTCGGATACGCATCGTTCTCAATCAAACTGCTCTTTGTGAATGTGAGATTCAAGATATCTACGTTATCGCAAATGAGCCTTAATTGCATTTAGCTGCTATGTTAAAAATTGACATCCCTGAAAACCGTATGATATCCGAAGAATATCATCATTCATTTCGATAACGGTCGAATTAAATAGAATTGCAAGTTATGTACTGCGATTTTTCTTGATTTCAAGCAATTCATCATATATTTTGCAGCGTGAATATTGAGCTTGTTTAAATTATAAACCCTCATTAAGGGGGAACAATGTTTTATTTGGTGTTAGCCTCAGCTTTTAAAAGAATAGCTGGGGCTTTTTTATGAAAGGAGGTAATTATGAACATCAAAAGGTCAGTTGGTATTATAACCCTTATCTTTGCTTTCATCTTCCTATTCATTACAACCATTGGTGCTATAGCTGGCGATCTAAATGTCATTGGCCATAGAGGGGCGGCAGGACTATTGCCGGAAAATACTATGGCAGGATTTAAAAAGGCTATGGAAATAGGAGTTGATACTATCGAATTGGATATCCATCTTACATCTGATGATGAAGCGGTTGTTTACCACGATTCCAGATTAAATCCCGCAATTACAAGAGATACTGACGGTAATTGGATAAAGGAAAGGCACCTCATTAAAGAATTAACACTATCAGAAGTTCAATCCTATGATGTTGGGAAGCTGAACCGTCGGGTAGGATATGCCAAGAAGTACCCAGATCAAAAAGCTGCAGAAGGGGAACGTATCCCGACCCTACGCGATGTAATACAGTTAGTAAAGAAAACAGGCAACAAAACGCATTTATCTATTGAACTTAAGTTTTCTCCTTTAAAACCTGAAGAGACTAAGTCACCTGAAGAAATTTCAAACGTAGTTGCAAAGATAATCAATGATGAAAATATTATAGAGAGGGTAACTGTTATATCTTTTGATTGGAAAATATTAATGTATTTTCAGAAGATTATGCCAGAAGTACCAACAGGTTATGTCACTCTCACAAAAAAAGGTCGTGACACTATACAAAAGAATACGTTCGGTGCTTCTCCTTGGATGGCTGGAATAGATATTGATGAATTTGATTCAATTCCAGAAGCAGTAAAATCTGCGGGTGGAACATACTGGATAACAAATTATTATCATGCAATTGGCCATGCAAAGAACATAACTTCAAAAATTGTCGAAAAAGCCCATGCTATAGGAGTTAAGGTCGTTGTTTGGACACCTGATTCTAAATCAGATATGAAGAAACTCATTAAAAAAGGTGTCGATGGCATTACCACAAACCGCCCTGACGTTTTATTATCTCTTTTAAAAAGGTAAAATGAATAGGCATAGTAAATTTTAGACTATTTTAAATCCTTCATCGCGAAAAAATGATGTTGAACCATGCTGTATGCTTACAGTTATTCCAGGGTCCAAACTTAAAAGATTTTCAGACTTATTTCGAAAAATGATAAGGGAATGTAAAAAATCAGATTTCAATACCATATTTGAAATCATCAACGATGCTGCCCAAGTTTATAAGGGAGTTATACCACAAGATCGGTGGCATGAGCCGTACATGTCGCTTGCAGAACTCAAGGCCCAAATTGAGGATGGCATTGTTTTCTGGGGCCTGGAACATGAAGGCCGACTGCTTGGGGTCATGGGTATCCAGGACAAAGGCGAGGTAACGCTTATCCGTCATGCTTATGTTTTGCCCAGGGCACAAAAACGGGGAATCGGCAAAAAATTGCTTCAGCATTTGCAAAGCATGACCGAGAAACCCATCCTTATCGGCACTTGGGCAGCTGCCTCATGGGCAGTTTCATTTTACCAAAAGAACGGATACACGCTTGTTTCCGAGGAAGAAAAGAATCGCCTTCTCAGAAGGTACTGGTCGATTCCGGAACGGCAAGTGGCAACTTCTGTGGTGTTAGCGAATCAAACATGGCATCAGTCCCAATGCGAGGATACAACGGAAAGCTAACAGCCAAACGCTATTTCAGTTACTACTTTTCAGTTTATCAACTAACTGCAATGCTTGAGGGTTCCCTTTTTTTATCTCCTTACGAAGTGCATGCTTTATAATCCACTTGGTTTCGCTACTTTTTCTTTTACTCCATTTCTTTAACACGCGCATGGCTATCGTATAATTGTCCTTGAGAATATCATTTAGGTTATTGGCGACCGATTTTCTTACAAATAACGATTCATCCTCTTTTAGGTTTTCTAAGATTGGCAAAATTGGCGTGGGATCAGCAATCAATGGCTCCATTTTTTTTGCCCATGGCAGCCGCGGGCGCACTCCTTCAGATGCGAGTCTGCGTACATGAAAGTTTTTATCTTTCGACCAATCTTTCATAATCGAGAGCATTTTCTGGGGGTATTTATCAAGAAAAGGACGCACGGCGTATTCTCCGGTATGTCTTTTGGTGATCTCATATATGGCATTTATCGACGTTTTAAAATCATCACAACCGTATTTTTCCACAAAAAAGGCAACCGGCATAAGCCAGTATCCTTCCTTGAACATCCCGGTCTCATTCTCATTTTCAGGACCTAATATTTGTAACAATATTCCCGCCCCTTTTTTATAGTCAGCAGGCAAATAATGATGAAGCGCGTCTGTAATTACTTCCACTCGTGCTTTAAGCTCCATATCATCCACAGAGTCAGCAATTGTTTTAACAAATTTCTTGCTCTGGAACTCGGGATAAACTTGTTCAATTTTCCCGGAAATGAGCTTTGCCAGCTCTTTGTCAAAGTAGTATTTTAATTTTTTATACTCTGCCATATTAAGCAATTTCTAAACATGGATATTTAGGTTCAAATGCCTATCCTTCTGCATTACTGTTAAATTTTGCCTGAGCTGTGTCCAAAAGGAATGATCTTTTGAGAAAATCACCGCTTCTATCTGTTCCTTCAATTTGGGGAAATAGTTGTTTAATATGCCTTGAACGTTCTGCCAGTTTCGGTCTGAACGCTCTTGAATGCTAAGACCGTATATCCATATTTCATCCGTATTTGAAGCCAGTGCATCAATCAATGGCGTCACATCCGTAATATAGGGAATAACCGGACAAATCAAAGCGCTGGTCCTGACGCCTGCTTCCCTCAATTTACCTAAAGCCTTGATTCTATCCTCGGTGTTGATGGTATTGGCTTCAAACTGCTGACGGATACCGTTGTCATTGAATGCAACCGAGACACTGACAGCGGCGTCGTCCATTTCCTGCAATACATCCATATCGCGGACAACCAGATCCGACTTCGTCAGAATACTTACCGAAAAACCCTTTTCCAATAATAACTCCAGGACCTTCCTGGTTTGGCGATATTCAGCCTCACAGGGTTGGTAAGGATCGGTATAGTATCCCATGTATATGGTTTGAGGAGAAATAGGTTTAAGCTCTCCCCTCAGTTGACCGGCTATATCATCATGTATTCTAATTTCTTTAGTCCAGTCCGTTTCAGCCTGGTTAAGCGCATAACAGTAGTAGCAGTAATGTCCGCAGCCGACATATGGATCAACCTGATAATCAAAGTTTGTCAAATCACAGGGAACCAAAAGAGGTCGATGGGAGCAGGTAGATACTTTCATTGACGATCAACCTCTCAATTTGTTTTAGGTGAAAAATGGTCAGTGAATTTGGCGAGTTTTTCTTCAAGATTGATGGGCTTTAGATCCATTCGATTTGTCCCTATCGTTTCCAGATAACCTGAGCTTTAAAATCAGCGTCCTCCGACCGTTGTCCGGATCACCTTATACCCTTCCTTTTCCATTGCCGATGCGATTTTATCCTGAAGTTCTTTTCCGGGGGTCAGTGCGTTCATGTAGCCGCCGCGGCCACCGCCGGTGACCTTGGCCCCCAGGGCACCCATTTCAAGGGCCATGTTGCACAGATGGATCAGGATTTCATGGGAGAGATCCATTTCGATTAATATTTCGTGATTGGCCGTCATGAGTTTTCCCACGGTGGCCAGGTCATAGTCCTCAAGGGCTTTTTTCATCTCAAAAGCCTGGTCGGTAATCATTTGGAGGCGTTTGGCGAACAGGTCCGGATCTTTTTCTCGCTGGGCCTCGGTGAACGCATCCAGCTTGGAGGTGTCGGCCGTCACGCCACTGTTACCCAAAACAACTTCGACAGGTTGCTTCAAATTGATGCGTTCCCAGGTTTTTTCCCCATTTTTGATATGATACAGCAAAAGGCCACCGTAGGTCGAGGCGGTATTGTCTACGCCGCTGGGAATCCCGTGGTAGGCGAATTCCCCCTCCCAGCCGAAGTGATTGATTTCATCGATGGATAGTCCGAGATTGAATTCCTCGTCTAACGCCCGGGCCAGCGATACACTATGAGCAGCACTGGCACCGACGCCGCTGCCGGCCAAGAGCGACCCACCATAGGTAATCTTGATGGGATGCTTTGTGACATCGATTTGCATGACCTCCAGCATGTGATTGATGGAGTCGACCTGCTGGTGTTTTTTCTTTTCTTTATATCCCGGCACCTCGGTGCGATTGTCTTCCAGGGTCCAGCCGCTTCCGTCCGGCAGTCTTTCAACGATGCACTCGGTCTCAAAGGGAATCGATGAAACAATGGCCGGGACTTCTTCCAAAACAAATTGATCGCCGATTAGAATTGATTTTCCAAAAGCAGTTCCTTTTCCCATGATTTTATCCTTATCTTGTAGTTGAATGAGTTAGTATTTTTTCCATTTCTTCTATGAGTTGTTCTTCCTTCCCGACCGCTACTGTGGTGGCCGCCGTCAGGCTGTGACAGGCGTCGGAGAATCCGCCGAGCTTATTGGTGGCTTCGGGTAGTAAAATGTCAAGCGGCATGATCCGCTGGGCGCGGATTTCGGCTTCGAGCTGGGCTGAAACCCGCATGGAAATTTTGACATCGTTTAAGGGGATTGGACCGAATCCCGGAATTTCATTGGGGATAATCTGAAAACCGGCAAGGTAGCGCCCGGGATCGATGTGTTCCGTATTTTTGATCGCATCGCAGAAGACGCCGATCATTTTGACCCCCATCGGGCGAAAGCGGTTTGCCACATGAAACCATTGAATGTGCTCCGTCTTTTTCAGGGCTCCTGACCGGATTCGTTTCATTTCTTCTTCAAATGCTTTGGCCTGAACGGATTTTAGTTCTTGCAGCATGCGATCGGATTGCGGGGTGGTGCCTTCAAGGCAGACCCTGACGCCCATGTCCGGCCCGTTTTGATAAAATCCGGCTGCGCCGAGGGTGTCCAGATAGGCGCCGAATTCATCACAGGGCACTTGACCGGCGGGCGTATTCAAGTAATATCGTTCCCCGACCGGCTGTTTTTTGATTTCCATTTTGCCCTGTTTGACGGCTTCGATCGTAACATCGCGATTCTCGCTTACCAGGCAGCCGTCCACAAAAAATTCATCCCCCACCGCTCCGATAGCGGCGATGTACGCCAGGTCACGATTTACCGGGTCCAGAGTCTGGGCAAACAGGTAGCATGTGGTCGATCCGGATATATCCCGGTCACCCTTGAGGCCATAGAGATCGGGATCCAGATTGTGAACCCTTGGATCCGTTGAAGCCTCGGCCACATGATGGTCCAGAATCAGCGTCAGATTGCGTCCTTTGTTCAAATCCGACAGCATCGGGGCAATGCGGCCGGCGAAATCGGCAAAGACAATGATCTCGCCTTCCTGTTCATAAACTTTCTGCAGCAGTGCCGGATAAGGTTTTTCCAGACAGAAGCGGTGTACCCCAAAACCGGCCCGTTCAAAGGCCCGGGTTAGGATCGCTCCCGAACTTAGCCCGTCGGAGTCGTTGTGGTGAAATATCCGGACCTCTTTCGTAGGCCATTGCCGGACTTGCTCAATGGCTTTTTCCATGTCGGTGATTAATTTTTCCCTCAACTTGTAAACTCCTTTTGAATATTGAAATACAATCGTCGATTCAGACATTTGACATTCATTAAAATTTTTCGGAACAAAAACCCCAAAAAGATAATATCGACGACCTATGTTTTGGTTATAGAATCGAAATTTTTCTCCAATCTGCCCTCATTAATCAAAGAGGTAAGCAAAGTCAAATCTATAATGATTTTTGGATAAAAAAAATGGCTGGCGACGGTCCGGCTGGGGGAAAGTGGTTGGGTGCCTTATTGGCTGAACCTAAACATGGAATAAAGCCAAACAGGTAATTCCTATTCAAATTATTATGCTTTTTAATTATATATTGACAACCGGAGTGCGCTGATATATCAGAAAATAAAATAATAATATATCAATTTTTATATCGCAGAAAATGAGATAGGTTTTAACAACTTACATTATCGCAAATCAGTGCAGCCATGACCACGAAAAAAGATGAAACCTACAAGGATCTCAGGTATCGGATCGTCAACCACGAACCAAAGCCGATGGAGCCTTTAAACGAAAAGCCTTTTATGGATCATTACAGCTTGGGACGAACCCCCATGCGGTAAGTGCTGCTTCAACTTCAAAGAGATGGTCTCATCCAACGGTTCTCGCGTTCAGGAACCATCGTCTCACCTGTCCATCCATATTTATAAACATCATCATGGAGTCAATTTTATTACCTGGCAGGACCCCTTGAAAGATACCTATGCTTTTGTCCAGAATGTGCAAAGAACATTATGGATTACGTCATGAATAGGATCGAACTGCTGTATTTATCCCAGGAAGACGTCATATCCGTGGGCATCACCATGGAGGAGACGATACCGATCGTGGAGGATGCCCTAAAGGAACATGGGTTGGGTGAAACTGAAAATCCGCCAAAACCCGGTGTTCACCCTATGAATGCATTTATTCATGCCATGCCCGGATATCTTCCCCGGAGAAAAGCCGCCGGGCTCAAATGGGTCAGCAGTTTTTCCAACAATACCACCCTTGGCATTCCTCCGGTGATGGGTCTTTTTATTCTAAATGATGTCCAAACCGGCCAACCCCTCGCCGTGATGGACTGCCGTTGGATCACGGCCATGCGAACGGGGGCTGCCTCGGCCGTAGCCGCCAAATTCCTTGCCGCAAAAGACGCCGGTGTCGTCGGTATCGTCGGTGCCGGGGTCCAAGGGCGGTATAATTTACTGGCCCTGACCGCCGCATTGCCTTCAATAGAGACCGTCCGAGTATTCGATATTAATTCTCTGACACTAGATGGATTTGTATCCGCCCTTTCCACTGTGCTTGCCTTAAAAATCGAGATCGGAGAATCCGCGAGGGAGGTCATTGAGGGCGCTCAAATTATCGTAACCGCTACAGGTAGACTCGACAAACCGGTTTTCAAAGAGAATTGGGTCTCCGAAGGAGCTCTGATTCTACCGGTCCATCACCGCGGCTGGGAAAATCGGACCTTGCACATGGTCGATAAATTCGTTACCGATGACTGGCGACAGCTTAACCAGGCCCACCGGGAAGTCGGCGGGTTTGACGGGCCCCTGCCAAACTTGCACGTCGAATTGGGGGAAATCATTGCAGGGAAAAAGCCGGGACGTCGGAATGAAAAGGAACGTATTATCGATTTCAATTACGGTTTGGCAATCGAAGACGTGGCCATGGCAATGGAGATTTACACCAGGGCTAAAGCCCAGGGTTTGGGGACGGTCCTTCCCCTGGTGGAAGGCGAGCTACCCTTTGCCTGATGCTGGATATGGGGGTGATGGCTATGGAAAATCAACCAAAAATTAGAGATATAGGAAGTTCATTGCAAGTCTTTTTTATTCTATTGTAGGACAGAGAAAACCGTTCAAAAAGCTATAGGAACCTCACTCAATGAACCCTGAGATTATTATCATTGGCGGCGGCGTCATCGGCACTGCCTGTGCCTATTTTCTTTCTAAACGCGGCGCCAAGGTCCTGGTTCTGGAACGCAGTCATTTGGGAGCGGGTGCTTCGGGTACCACCGCTTCCATTGTCAGCATCGGCGGCAGTAGCAGCACGCCGGAACCGCTACAGCCCCTGAACGTTGAAAGCTATCATCTGATACTGGATGCCGAGCAGGATTTTGAGCGTCCGCTTGAAATTATTCGAGGCGGCGCATTGTATGTGGCCATGAATGAACCGGAAGCTCTCGAACTCCAGGCCTTTGACAAAGAAATCCGTAAAATGGGAATCGAGTGCGAACTCATGGACGGTCCGGAAGCACGTCGGCAAGAACCGTTGCTCTGTCCCAAGGTTACCGCGGCACTTTTTAATCCGGCCAGTTACCACCTGAATCCATTTCGACTGGTCGACGGGTACCTCGGCGCTGCATTAGGTAAAGGCAGCCGGGTGGAGTATGGCGTTGAAGTTCATGGGATAGAAGCCAGCAACGATCGCATCGACCGAATTTTAACGAATAAAGGCAACTATCATGCCGATTGGGTTGTGGTTGCCGGAGGGGCCTATTCGCCCCAAATTCTGTCATCTCTGAACGTACCAATCCCGATAGTACCCGCCCGTGGACAGGTGATTCTGACGGAAGCCTGCCAACGGATGACGGATCGGGTAATCATGTTTTTGAACCATTTGTATATCCGGCAGACGGTCAGCGGAAATTTTTATCTCGGGAGCCACACGGAGTTTGTTGGATTTGAAAACCGTATCACCCTGGAAAAGATTACTGCTTTCACCAAGGCTTTTGTGCAGGCGGTGCCCTTGCTCGGCAGACTGCGTGCCTTGCGCTTTTTCGCCGGATTTCGACCGATCTGTGAGGACAATCTTCCGGTCATCGGTCCGGTGCCCGATTGTTCACGGTTAATTGTCGCATCCGGACATGGACGGGCCGGCGTGAGATTCAGCGCCAGTACCGGCAAAGCCGTCAGTGAACTTATTCTGGATGGAGAAACGGAACACTCAATTGAGGCCTTTGCTGTCGATCGATTCGCTGGAAGCTGATAGCTCCTAGTTCTACATTGTCACCCTATCAGAGCAGAATATTTTATTCGAATTTTTAAAGGTTGTAATTTTCTTTGAGGAAATGAGCTAAAATTTCAAATGAACTAATCCTCCAAAGCAACGGCGGACAAGAATGAGCTAAAATTGTGGTATTCTGTCAATTTTATAAGAACAGATAGAGCGTAGCGATTCCTTAATTTTAGTCATTTTAGGCAATTTAGCTCACTTTAGGCATTCGTTTATTCCGCTTTCTCAGTCGGCTAATTAAAACGTATCGAACGGAATTCAAATGGACAAGAAATCTCCAGACCAAACGGGAAAAGATCAGCGCATTGAAAGCGGCCTGAATCGCGGGAAAGAGATAGAAGTTTTCATCAACAAACATCCGATTCGCGCGTATGAGGGGGAAACCATCGCTGCCGTGTTGACGGCTATCGGTATTCGACAGATCCGCCAGACACCGCAGCTTAAAGACCCTCGCGGGTTATACTGCTGTATGGGGTCCTGTTACGGATGTCTGGTGACGGTTAATGGTCAGCCGAATGAGCGTGCTTGTGTTACGCCGGTTGAGGCCGGCCAACACATTACGCTGCAGGAAGGTTTCGGCCGGCCGGACATGACGTCTCCCGATCCCCATCCGGCGCACCTGGAGCGCCGGGAGGTGCCCTTGGTGATTATCGGTGGCGGGCCCGGCGGTCTCAGTGCGGCTATCGCCGCTGCAGAGGTTGGTGTGAAGGTTTTGGTCATCGATGAGAATTTGCTGCCGGGCGGGCAAATTTACCGGCAGCTTCCCGAAACATTTCAGGCCCTGGAACCCGCAAGGCTCGGGGCCGATTATGTCGATGGTCGATCGCTGTTAAAAAAGGTGAATGATTTCGCAGATGCGATTACGATCTGGAACGACGCTTTGGTGTGGTCGGTCTTTGAATCGAATCAACTGGCAATTTCCCATGGCAATGAATTGGTGCTGCTGGACGCTAAAGCCATTGTTGTAGCGACCGGCGCATACGAGCGACCGCTACCGGTGCCCGGATGGACCCTGCCCGGCGTGATGACGGCCGGCGGGGCCCAAGTGCTTTTAAAAAGCCAGCGCGTTCGTCCCGGTCGCCGGGTACTTTTGGCCGGCTGCGGGCCGCTCCAATTGGTGGTGGCCAATCAAATGCTGGATGCCGGTATGGATGTTGTGGCCGTGGCCGAATCCAACACGACCGCGGGTGCCTGGAGATTTCTGCCCGACTTGCTGCATCAGCCGGGTTTAATGATACAAGGCCTCAGGTATATTTATCGTCTTAAGCGTGCCGGCGTTCAGATACTACCGTCCCATGTGCTGCAGGGGATACAGGGGAATCAGGAAGTGGAACAGGCGTTTCTTACTAAAGTGGATTCCCGCTGCCGTCCCATTTCCGGGGAGGCCAAAGGCTTCGATGTTGATACGGTCTGCATCGGCTATGGCCTTATTCCGACGACCTGGGTGACCAGCATGCTCGGCTGCAACCATTTTTACGATCCGATGATTGGCGGATGGACACCTCAATTCAACGAAAACATGCAAACCGATCAGCCCGGCGTATTTGTGGCCGGAGATGGGGCCGGTATCGCCGGAGTGCTGGTTGCAAAAATGGAAGGCACCCTTGCCGGATTGTATGCGGCTGTGCATGCCGGCGGCATTTCAGACGATAAGGCCGTAAAAGCTGCCCGTCCGGTGCGAAAAAAGCTGACGGGTATGGGAAAATTTCGCAGGGCCATTGATCGCATGTACCGGATCTACCCGGATCTCTATGCAAACATGACAGACGATACCATCGTTTGCCGGTGCGAAGGGACTTCTGCCGGAGAGATCCGTAATGCCATTCGTCAGGGAACGATGAATTTAAACGATATTAAAAAGCGGACCCGCTGCGGGATGGGATATTGCCAGGGCATCAATTGTCTGCCGACAATTGCCGCCATGCTTGCCCGGGAGTTTGACGCCCACCCGGAACAAATACCAATGATGACCACCCGTCCACCGGCCCGACCGATTCCGCTCAGTTTGTTGATGGTGGATATGGAAAACGGAAAGTGATCGGTTCTAGGTTCAGGGTTGAGGGTTCAGAGGTTACAGCTTTTGGAACCTGCTTACAGTAATGATCAAGATCCGCAATGCCCGAAATTACCCATTGAGACCGACAAAGGAGACATCGGTAATGAAAAAAATTATAGTACTCGGCGGCGTTGGCGCCATGGCCGGTGAAACGACAATGGATATAGTGCGCACCAGTGATTTTGATGAAATTATGGTGGCGGATATCGATATCGCAAAAGCCGAAAAGGTTACCAAAGCACTGGGAGATGCGCGCTTACAGGTTGTAAAAATTAATGCTGAAAGTGTCGATGAGACAGCCAAACTTATGTCCAACTATGATGTGGTCGCTAATGGTTTGCCCAGGACCTACTGCGAGAATGCCATTAAGGCCGCCATCATCGCAAAAGTGGATATGCTGGATCTTGTCAGTCCCCACGAAGAAACCTTGCTGCTGGATCCTGAGGCCCAAGCTGCCGAAATTTCTGTGGTCGGCGGTGTCGGGATCACACCCGGAATCACCAATATTCTGGCAAAGCTGGGCGCCGACCGGCTGGAGAGCGTGGAGCAAATCGATATCGATTTCGCTGCATTCCGCTCAATTGCCCATTCACCGGGCCTTTTGCATGTCATTTTGTGGGAGTTCGATCCGGGCACCGAGAATCGCTTTTATTTTGATAGCGGAAAGCTGGTGGCCAACCCCCCGTTTTCCGGAGCCAGAACGGTGGATTTCCCCGAACCCATCGGCAGGCAGACGACGTACTATGTGCCGCACGGGGAATCCCAAACGCTGTCGAAAAATATTGCGGGTGTCGAACGCGTCTATATTCGCGGCTGCTTTCCGCCACGTGCCATGGGACTTGTCAAAGCCCTATATGATTACGGCATGTATGCTTCAAAACCTGTTCGATTTGAAGGCCGGGAGGTTCAACCATTGGAATTTGTCAGACACTACCTGTTGAATTCCGCCGAAGGCGATCAGACGGAGGTCTGGGGATATTCCGTGCAGGTGGAAGTGACCGGTCGGTCAAACGGCAACCGGGTCGTTTGCCGATTTGTTACCAGTCATCCGCCGATGGAAATGTGGGGTGGACGGCGGGCGTATTCAAAAAATGTCGGTATCCCTCTTTCTATCGGCGCGCAGATGCTGGCGGAAGGCAAAGCCATGAAAAAAGGATTCGATGGTGTTGAAACCATGCTGCCGGCGGAAGAATTTGTCACTGAGTTAAGAAAAAGGGATTTTGTGATCAACGAATCTTTGATTTATTTGCAGCAGAAAACCCGGTCCTCTGGGCCAGGTCAGAGACAATCGGCTATGCCATAAGAGATTGGACCAGAGAGGTTGCGCCGGTTTTGCCCGTTGGCCCGTTTGCGCCAGCCGCGTTAAAGGGTAAATCTGCCATATCTAAGCAAGAGAAAAATCATGGATGAAATCATTATTGAGCTTAATTTAAGCGAATTGGCCGTTTCTGTCCGCCGGTAACCGGCCAAACCGGCTCAACGGGCTAACCTGTCTCATAAATACACGGTGCGTGGCCCCCTTTTAGAGGGCTTAACAAAACTGGGCCCTCTGGACTCGGATCTTTATTTATAATCAACCCGTAAACCAATAAACTATTCAACGAGATCTGTATGAAACCATTTAGCCAATTTCCCGTCCGTATCAAGAAAAACATCCATTTTATCCTGGCGGATATTGACGACACCCTGACCCATAACGGTCGGCTGCCGGCCGACGTCTTTGTGGCGATGGAGCGTTTGAAAGCGGCAGACTTACAAATCATACCCGTCACCGGCCGGCCGGCCGGATGGTGTGATCACATTGCGCGCATGTGGCCTGTCGATGGTCTGGTGGGTGAAAACGGTGCATTTTACTTCCGTTACGATGACAAACTGAAAAAAATGCAGCGACGATACTTTAAATCCGAAAGTCAGCGAAAAACAGATCGCAGAAAATTAGAGAAGATAAAACTGGAAGTTTTAAAAAAAGTCCCGGGCAGTCGAGTGGCTTCCGACCAGGCCTATCGCGAGGCTGACCTGGCCATTGATTATTGCGAAGATGTACCGCCGCTTTCGATAAAAGATGTCGAAAAAATCGTTAGCTGTTTTGAAAGTGCCGGTGCTAAGGCAAAGATCAGCTCCATTCATGTCAACGGATGGTTTGGCAATTACGATAAACTCACTATGACGAAGATGATCTTTGAAGAAGTCTTCGGCCAGCACCTGGAAGATGTGAAAGATCAGGTCATATTCATCGGAGACTCTCCCAACGACTCGCCTATGTTTTCTTATTTTCCACATTCGGTCGGCGTAGCCAATGTTCTGCAGTTTAAGGGCATGATGGATCATTCTCCCGCCTGGGTGACGAAGAGGAAAGGGGGATATGGATTTGCCGAGATGGTGGATGTTCTTCTTTCTTAAAAAAAAATATCAAGCTGTACGGCTTAACGCTCACTAAGCCCCTCAGACAGTTTCACGATTTGCAACAAAACATCCACCGACTTTCAGCGACGACTTTTGTTTTGGTTATAGAACCGTAATTTTTCTTTGCCGGCTTTCCTGTTCGCCGGTATTTTTGGAGGATCAACAGCAAATAATAATAAAAAACATCTCTGCGTCCTTCGCGTCTGGTATGATGAAGGGATACTGGCGGTGTCTCGACCGGCAGAGCTCTGGGAAATGAGGCCCGGGCGGGTCATTGTTGCTACCGGTAGCTATGAGAACCCCATGATATTCGAAAACAACGATCTTCCCGGGATATTTACGGAGGTGTTTGTTTCAGGAGGGGCCCGCGGTAGCCGGGGTGTAGACCGTGCCTGGTTGGAGGGCAAGATTGCCGGGCTGTCGGCCGCTCTGGATCTGGGATATGGGAGGGAAGATGTCGAATCCATGCGCGATGATGCAACCGCTCTCTTGAATCGTTTTCACACCCATCAAAGTTAAGATTTACTTGACTTGACAACCACTAATGATGATATGTTTAAATGTTATTTAGGCTGAATTGCTCAACCAATTTATATGTATATACCCCAATTTCTACGTTTCGGCACATTATGAGGATTTATGAGTTCTATCTTTAATGCAGTTATGGGCTTATTTTCAAATGACCTGGCCATAGATCTGGGTACTGCAAATTCGCTCGTGTGGATGAAAGGCGAGGGCATCGTATTGAATGAGCCATCCGTCGTGGCGATTCGAACGGACCGTGGTGTCAAAAACCGCATTTTGGCAGTGGGTCTTGAGGCCAAAAATATGCTGGGAAGGACACCCGGTAATATCGTGGCTATTCGTCCGATGGGTGATGGTGTGATTGCCGACTTTGAAGTTACCGAGGCGATGCTGCGGTATTTTATTCGCAGGGTGCACAATAGACGGAGATTTGTGAGGCCGCGAATGGTTATCGTGGTGCCATCCGGAATTACCCCAGTTGAACGGCGGGCCGTCAGGGAAGCCGCCGAATCTGTGGGAGCGCGTGAGGTTTTTTTGATTGAAGAAGCGATGGCGGCTGCTATCGGGGCCAACCTGCCTTTCACCGAACCTATCGGCAATTTGGTGATTGATATCGGCGGCGGTACGACAGAGGTTGCGCTTATTTCTCTGGCAGGAATTGTTTCCAGCCAATCCATTAAAGTGGGCGGCGATAAAATGGATTCTGCTATCATAAAATATATTCGGCGGAATTATAATCTGCTTATCGGTGAGAGGACCGCTGAGATCATTAAAAATACCATCGGTAATGCATACCCGGACACAGAGAACATGGAAACCATAGAAGTCAGAGGCCGAGACCTTATTGCGGGTATTCCCAAAACATTAACCATTGATTCGGAAGAGATCAGGGTGGCTATTTCAGAGCAGACAGATGCGATTATTGAGGCGGTCAATACGGTATTGGAACATACCCCGGCGGAGTTGGCTGCAGATATCACTGAAAAGGGAATCGTTTTAACCGGCGGCGGCGCTCTGTTGAAAAATATGGACAAACTTCTCCATTCAAAAATTAACCTTCCGATAAAAATAGCCGAGGATCCCCTGTCAACCGTTGCAATGGGCGCCGGCAAGGTAATCGACAGCATCGAAATTCTCAAACAGGTTATGGTCACATAGAATCTCTGATGGTTATGTTAGGACAATCCTTCTCTTTTTGATCTTGCCGCACGAAAGGGTGCGCCTTTACATGGAACGTAAAAATAAAGATTTTTCATCATTTCAGAATGGGGCCCGCAGATTTGAAACTGCCATGAACGGGATTCCGGACCGGGTGCCCATTTGCGCCCAGATGCACGAATTTGCGATGAAAGAAATCGGGGCGACCGCGAAACAGTTTTATACCAATGCTCGCTTGCTGGTCACCGGCACCCTGGAGATTCAGGAAAAATACGGTATCGATGTTCCGGTTCTCGACTATGACGTTTACAATATCGAGGCCGAAGCCATCGGACAGGAAATGAAATACAGCGAAACCGATATGCCGGACGTGGATCGGACCCGACCCCTGGTTCGTGACCGGGACGATTTGAAAAAAATTCGCACCCCGGATTTTGATACCCAGGGCCGGTTTGCTCATGTCATCGAGATGAACAAACTGTTTCGCAAATTGATCGGCGGTGAGACGGAAATTTCATTACAATTCTGTGCACCCTTCAGCCTGGCAGCCAATATCAGGGGCTTCGAACAACTTATCATGGACATGTATACCGATCCTGATTTTGCGCGAGACCTTTTTGATCGAATTGTCGAAGAGCTTCTGATCCCCTGGATTCTGCGCTTGAAACAGGAGTTTCCCAATGCCACGAGCATCTGTGGTTCCGATGCTTCGAGCTCACTTCCCATTGTCAATACGGATATTCTAAAAGAATGGATCATTCCCTATATATTGCGTTTGCGTGACGTATGCGGCCCGCAAGTTTACGTGCCCAACTGGGTCGGTGAAAGCTATCTGAAGAACCCGGATGACATGCTCGATCTCAAACGACAGGTGTGTCCGGGATTTGTGGAGGGTCAGGATCCCGATGTTGAAAAACTCAGCCCCGAGCTGTATAAGCAATATGCCGAAAAGCACGATTTGCCCCTGCTGCTTGGAGTTGGCGCTGCTTTTCTGGCTGCCGCAACACCCGCTGAAATTACCGCGCGCGTAAGACATTACCTTGAAGCCGGTGGGGAAAACGGCCGATTTGCCCTTTTGTTGTGCAATCTTGGCGCTACGACACCACCCGAAAATGTGAGGGCAGCTGTGGCGGCGGTTCGTCAATATGGCGTTTATGATGTTTGATTTTTATGCCTTATATCCGACACGATGGTAAAGGGTCTATATGCAAATCCCTTCTAAAACAGAATGTTTCCGGCTGATGAGCGAAATGAAAATGATGGAGCACATCGTGGTCCATTCGATGCAGGTTTGCCGGGTGGCGACCTACTTAACGGGGTATCTGGTGGCCCACCACAATCATCTCAATTCTAATCTGATCCGGTCGGCCGCCCTTTTGCACGACATCACCAAGACCAGAAGTTTTAATACCAGAGAAGATCATGCACTGACCGGCAGCCAATTCCTGGCCGACCGGGGTTATCCGGAAGTTGGCGATCTTGTCAGACAACACGTCGTGTTGGATGAATATTCAACTGCAAAGATTCCGGTCGAAGCGGATATTATCAACTATGCCGACAAACGGGTTCTTCACGATGAAATCGTTGATCTTGACAGACGACTGGACTATATCCTGGAAAGATACGCGAAAAAAGCGGAACATCGGGAACGAATTTCCCTTCTGTGGGAAAAAACAAAACATTTGGAAAATAGAATATTCAGTGAGTTGCCCTTCTCGCCAGAAGACCTCAACCGGGTACTTAACGCCGAGGATCGGTCGGTGGATTTGATTGAATATCAACAGGTATGCCGTCGGAACTCAGATCCCGCCGGCACATAACGGATATTTCTTATAATTAGCGGTGGGCTACTCCAATACAATGTCTTCCAAACTCCTGCTCTTCGTTAACTCTATTGTGATCGTTTTTTTCTCTTTATTTTTATAGGCGATTTCCAATCGATAGTTGCCACTGTCAGGTTCTAGGTTGTCGAACTTAAAATCACCAAAATTATCAGTATCCATTTCCGCAACAATCCGATCCTTTTTGATGAGAATCGCTGTTGCGCCCTGGGCACAATCGATTACATCACCCCGTCTTACCACTGCACTCCCGGCTATGAAACAACGCTCGAAACGATACAGGTTTTTGTAGTAGACTCGAGGCCGGGTCTCGAGCTCAGGAAAGAGAACTTCCAAATTCTGATTTTTTACCAGCTTTCGCATTTCATTGTCTTCAGCTTTGACAATTTTCAGGGCGCCCGTGGGGCACACCTGCACGCAACGAGGCTGTTTCCAACCAGCATCCAGCAGATGCGCGCACAGTGTACATTTCTGGGGTACATTCTTTTTTTCGTTCCACCAGATGACTCCATAGGGACATGATTTTACCAGCTTTTTTTGTCCTTTTGCTTTCCCGGGATCGATAAGCACAATACCATCATCCCGTTTGAATATCGCCTGTGCTTCGGCGGCAGCAATACAAGGCGAATCATCGCAATGCATGCAGGTTGTCGGTCGGTAAGCGGCATCGATCAGAGGAAACTGTCCACGCTCTTTGCGCCTAATGTTAATCCAGCGGTGACCATGGGGTGCCTGGGATTCCGTATAACCCGGCCACTCATTATCCACATGTTCATCTTTACAGGCAAGGAAGCAGTTGTTGCAGTCTTCACATTTTTCGATATCGATGATGAGATTCCATTTGGTCATACAGCCTCCTCCTCTTCAGACTGCCATGCTTCTATTTGGACGAGACAAGAATTTGATGCCGTGGCATGGGATTTCTTTATGATCATCCGACTTGGCGTCAATTGGTTGATGCATCCACCACGATCCGGTGATTCGCCCGGCTCGCCGACCGGGTCATAGACCGCACAGGATTCATAGGAATGCACCGTGCCCGGTAGAATGCGTTCTGTAATCTGGGCGGCGCAGATAACCGCACCTCGATTGTTAAACACCTTGACCAGATCATTGGCTTTTATCCCTCGTGACTTGGCATCTTCGGAGTTGATGCGTACGATCCAATAGTAGTAGCCGTCGATGAGTACACGATGATCTTTGATATCGTTGATTATGCTGTCCTTGCCGTCACCCATGGTATGAAAGCTGAAGCGTGGATGCGGTGAAATCAACTGCAATGGGAATTTTTGGTATAAATCTTTGCTATGATGACCCTCCCAGGACGGGATGTATTTTGTCATCGTGGGCCTTTCCGGATCATTCGGGTCGAAACGCTCGAGACTCGAACAAACGAACTCCAGCTTTCCGGACTGGGTTTGCAGTCCACGTCGCCATTGTTCGGTATAATCCCCCGGCAGGGGGGTTAGGTCCGGCGTATCTTTTAAGCGGTCTTCCGCAAACCAACGATAAGAGACGTTGGGCCTTTTGGCGGGAGGCGGCGACGGGATGACGTAATAGCCTTTTTTTAGAAATTTCTTCCAGGATATTTTCTTGGGCAGATCCGTGGCATCGAATAAGCGCCGGCACCAGTCTAACTCCGTCATGCCCTCTGAAAAAGGGGCCCCCAGGCCTAACCGCTTGGCCACTTCAAGGAAGATCATAAAATCCGATTTAGATTCCCCTAAGGGCTCGATGCATTTGTGCTGGATCACTGCCACGCGGTGATTGCATTGATTATAGCAATGGGGGATGTAGCCACCGCAATTGGCGAATTCGCTGATATCCCAGCGTTCAAAACTTGTGCAGGCCGGAAGGATGATGTCGGCGAACTTGGCTTCACCTTCAAACCAGATGGATTGGTTGACGACGCACTCCAAACCGTCTGAACGGTATGCCCTGACATAGCGATTGGTCTCGTTCATGGTGCCGAAATGGGACCCGCCGTATTTGTAGTACAGTTTGACAGGCGAATGGCCTGGAGTGGGGTATCCGAATTTAAGGAACTGGCCCTCGATGGTAAATGGAGATGTGGGATAGCCCTCGCATTTGCCATCCATGATGGCTTCGGGTATTTTCAGGCGCGGTACTCTCTGGGCCACGGTGTTGACTGTTGGCAACTGGGGCATGCGTTGATAAAGGCTGACGGCCATGGCTGTACCCTGATAGTCTCCGGAAAAACCGCCTTCGGCATAGCCGGGAAAATAGAAACGATGATCTACGGGTGTACCCTGCTGCATGCCACCCAGGTTGACCCCAGGTTTTCCCAAACCCTGCATGGCCATCAAGCAAACCATCGAGCGAGCCCACTCGTTACCGGTAGCACAACGGCAGGCACTTCCGAAACCGTTTATCCCACCGGCGGCGAGATAAGTTTTCCTGGTGCCCCACTGTCTTGCCAGGGCACGCACATCCTTTGCAGGAATACCGGCTTCCTTTTCCTGCCACTCCGGAGTTTTGGGTATGCCGTCCTCATCACCCAAAATATACTTCTCCCACTCCTCAAATCCCACCGTCCGGTCGGCTACATATGCTTTATCGTAAAGATCTTCTGTGATCCAGACATAGGCAATTGCCAGCGCGAGGGAGTTTCCGGTAGCCGGTCGTGGAGCGAGCCATTTGCCGCCTAAAAGAGCAGCCGTGTGATTGTAGAAGGGGTCGATATGGACTAGTTGGATGCCCAGTTCCTTGAGCCACTGGCGGCGGATCGTGCCTTCAAAGGCACCGTATACGCCACCGGTCGCTTCCGGGTCACTGGACCAGAACACCACCATTTCGGCTTCCTGCAAACAATCTTCGATGGTCCCGTAGGCCTCACCGGCACCAAGCCGGGAACTGTGTCCCCAATGGTGCATGGCCCCCCAATACCATCCCTCCCAACTGTCCGGATTGTGCATCACCGGTGTAAATCCTAAGGAGTTGAAAAAACGCAAACGTGCACTGAGCCAATAGCCTAGATGCCCCCAAGTGTGATGGGATCCACTGCCATTTAAAATAGCCCCCGGTCCGCAATCGCGTTTTACTCTCTTGATCTCACCGGCGACAAGATCAAGGGCTTCATCCCAAGAGATGCGCTCATATCCGGAGGTCCCCCGATTTTGGGGATTCCTTTCGCCGTTGACATCGAAATCGACCCTTTTCATGGGGTACAGGATTCGATCTTTGGAATAGACCATCGATTTCCAGCCCAGGGTATGTGGGGAGACAGTGGTCTTGCGCGGTGGGGTAAAGCGTTTGCCCCTGGCATGGATCGTCCACGGTGGGGCATCGGTGTCATCGAACTCGATCGGTGTGATACGTATAATTTTGTTTTCTTTCACATACACAAAGATAGGTCCGCCATTGGTATTGCTGGTGTAGCGCATCATCCCGTCACCCATGTCCATACCATATTTCGCCCCGATGGTGAGCAGCATATTCAGCGTTTCACTGAACCATATGGCCAATTCGTCCGGTCCTTCGATCATGACTTGACCGTCTTTGGCGGCATTGATCATATCCAGCTGATCTCGGGGTGGTGTAAAGAGTTTTACAGCCAGTTCCGCACTGCTGAAAATCATATTGACATCGACTTTGGCATGGATGCCTTTTCTGGAGCTGAATTTTCGGGGTTGGAAGATAAAATATCGGCCTGTGGAATCGTCCAGGGTCTTGATTTGAGCGATAAAATCTTTACCGCGGATGCGCTTTTTAAAGGCCTTATGCCTTGCCGCGGTCAACCGGATAGCCTGCGCAATGCCAAAAAGAATCGCATCCAATGCCTTATCAGCGAGTTTCATATTTTATACTCCTCGTCACCATAAAAAATGCAGGCGAGTCCTATCAGTAAGATTATGCCAATGCTTGTGCGATTTTTGCTATCACCTTGTCTGGTTCTCCCTGACAGCCAAAATACAGAAGTTTTTTGGCCTTCTTGATTAGTTGTGGAACAGATTCCGGTAGTAAATAAGTAAACCGGCTGGCGCCGGCGATCCGATAAAAAATCGTTGCCGCTGCGAACTTTAATACCCTTTTCATCAAACCGCTTTGAAAGGGCATGTCTTTTACTTCGCAATAATATGCTTGAATGGAACCAGCGATGGCCTGCAGTGCTGCCGTCAGCGAGTTCTGCAGGATGGCCTGAATGAGATAATGGCCGATAAAAAAGCCCAGATCGTAGGCTGGATCACCAACCCAGGAGGCCAGCTCAAAATCAAATACCCCGATTTTGCGATCTTTTCTCACGACGATGTTTTTGGGACAGCAATCCATCCAGATCAGAACGTCATGGCTGTGATGACGGAGAGTTTGCTTATAAAGATCGTGTAAGGCTTCTGATATATCGGAATCACTCCAAACAACGGTTGTGCCTTTGGTCCGCATGTCCAGAAAGCGCTCCCAATTTTTAAAGTCCTTTGATCTGCTCCCCCGGATGTATTTTTTTGAACCCCATGAACGCCGGTGCATGACTCCCAGAAAACGACCCACGGCTGACGCTGTCGAGGTATCAAACACCCCTTCCAAAAGGCTGGTTTCCAACAACTTACCATTTTTACCGGCCACATCGCTTAGCAGCAGTATCTTGTTTGCCGGGTCATAGTGATGAACGGTCGGAATCTTGATCCCGTCAAGTGGAAAAGATTTTATTTCTGCAATACAGTTTCTTTCATATTCAAGCCGATGGGAAGTTATGGTACGTAAAGCTGGTCCCATCGCCCTATCAGCTTTGGCTTTTGAGAGTGCCTGCTTGAGGAAGAATATGCCTTTATCCGTTCGAACACGGAAAACAAAATTCATCATTCCGGTTTCGACTGCATCAATCTCGTAGTCACTTATCCGCAAACCGAGGTGAGAAAAAAAGAACTCCGGCAAGTATTGGTCCCATGACTCAATTTCCCTTAACTCAATCACTGGCGACACTTCATTCCACCTTTAAAAAGCTACTTGATCCAAGCCTTTCAATCCTAAAATCTGACGGGCTTCACTCGGTGTTGCCGGTTCAATGCCGAATTCTCCGGCAATTCGGATGATTTTGGCTACCTGTTCAGCATTGCTTTTGGCCAGAACTCCCTTTTCGAGATAGAGATTGTCTTCCAGGCCGACACGTGCGTTGCCGCCCATAAGCAGCGACTGGGTGCAAAGGGGGAATTGCCGGCTGCCGGCAGCGCACACCGAAAAGACAAAATCACCGATTTGCCGGCGGGCGGTATCGACCAGGTAGACCAAATTTTCCGGGGTTGCCGGCATGCCACCGAGAATCCCCAGGACGAATTGCATGTAGACCGGCTTTTTGACAATTCCTTTGCGGATCAGAAAGGCGAGGTTGTTGATCATGCCCATATCGTAGATTTCGAATTCAGGCTTGGTTCCCGTGGTTTCAAAGGTTTCCAGAAACTCGCGCATGGTTTTGAAAGTGTTGGGGAAAATAAAATCGTCTGTTCCGGCAAGGTAAGGCTTTTCCCAGTCATACTTATATTCCGATATTTTGTCGGCTATGTGAAATAAGGCGAAATTCAATGAGCCGGTATTCAGGGATGCCAATTCAGGTTTCAAGGTCGTGGCAACCCGCACACGCTCCTTTACTGGTGCACCCAGTTTTCCTCCGGTTGTTGTGCACAAAATGAGATCACAGTGTTTTTTTACTTCAGTTGCCACCTTTTGGTATACATCCTGGTCAGCATTGGGCAGGCCGGTTGTTTCATCCCGCGTATGTATGTGTGCAACAGCTCCCCCGGCCTCATGTACAGCCAGGCATTCATCAATCAATTGTTGTGCTGTTATTGGAAGATAGGTCGACATGGACGGGGTATGGATTGATCCTGTAAGCGCCGCCGTTATGATAGCCTTGTTTTTTAGCATACCAGTCATTTTTCGTGATCCTTAATATAAATTGATATGGATGATTTTCCAATAAAGCATGCAAGCAGATATTACAACTGCGATGCTTTATATTTCCGGACTATTCCGGGTAATTTATCACCACCAGCATGCTGGCCGGCTTGTTGGTTTTGTTGATAATCTCCCGGCCTTCGTTAGGACCTATAAATAACGAATCCCATTTTTTCAGAACAAATTCTTCTGATTTAGATTTAACAGTGATCTCTCCTTCCAATACAAAATAGACTTTTTCCAGAGGGTTGTCCTCATATCCCCAGCCCGCGCCTCCATTAGGAAGAAAATGGGATAATCCCATCCAAAATTTAGTGGCTCCGGTTTCTTCAGTCCCCTGAAGCCTCATGGCCGTCATTCCAAAATGACCTGGCGCTTCGTATGCATTTACCTCTTCAAGTTTTATTTTTTTCATACTTTCTTATCCTTATTTATTTCCTGTCTGGCAATCAGTTGATTTAGCCGGATAACCTTCAAAAAGTAAAAGTTATCCGGCATAAGAAGATTGATCCTGTGGATCAGCGTCTTAAATTACATTGCACCATAGGGGTAGGTGCGTGAAGGTACATCATTCAGATCGTCCTCGTCGATTTCGGCAACGCAACGAACCATAGAACCATCACCGAGATGCCAGCGAATCGGGAAGGCGAAGAAACGGAAACGCTTGTTCACCACCTTCTCCAAGTCGCCACCGAGGTTTTCTACACCAACGATGTAGTTACCGAGCAGAAGCTTGTGACAGGGCTCCCAGGTTCCGTAGCAACCGATGGCCTCAAGGGCGCCGAATTTCTCATCGTACTTGGTCTGGCCGTGGATTTTGATGTAGAGTTCCTTGTCGAATTCGGCATATGCCTCTTCTCCGTACTTCTCGATGAACTCCTCACAGATGTTTTTTCCAGAGAAGCCTTCAAGCATCATTCGGGTTCCGTTGTTACCCATAGAGGTGTGCAGCGGATGGTCCAGTGCCTGCTGATCCATGGCCACACATTTTACCTTGTGCTTTAAGAACCAGTTACCGGCTTCAACACCGTTACCGATAGAGTAGTGGTAGTAATCCTTGCTGTCGTCAAACTTGAGGTGCATACCGGTGCGGATACAGACAACCATGCCTTCTAGTTCTTCGGGCTTCATGCCGGCACGAGCAACCGCGTCGTCGAGATGCTCGGCGGTGGTCAGCTGCCAATCAGGGGTGCGTACGTCAAGACATACAGCTTCGCCAGCGTAAGCGTCCACGGGAAGCTCATGGGAGTAGAGGGCACGGCGGCCGTCGAACATGCGCTCCATTACATGACGGGGGGCGTCAGCATGGGTTCCGGTGTGCATGGTGCACTTGATGGTCTGGGTGACAACGCCGCCTTTTGCCATGCTATGCATGGGAGCGATTTCCGGCTTTGAAAAGTAGGGCCAGAGGGGCATGTCACCGAAAAAAGGGTGGCTCAGGTCAATAAATACTTTCTTTCCCATCTTTTTTCCTTTCTTGTCCCTGCACCTATGCGGCACAGGGGGTGTTTGGGCATCAATTTTTCATATCACCCGGTGATTAACCGATCGCCTTAAAAGTCCCGTTTGTGGGGATCTCGGGGTGCTGTTTATTATATACGATGTTAATTTTCCAGGGGTATTTGTCGCCTTTGACCCATTGGCCGCCGACCAAAGGCGTGCGACAGTAATTTTGATCGTTGAATTTAATGGGGCCGACGATGGTATCCATATTGGTATCGACGATGGCCTTGCGGAGTATCTCCTTATCCAGGGATTTTGCCCGGTTCAAGACATCGGCCGCAAGCTCATAACCGGCGTACTTGTAGCCAATGGGCTGCGTCCACTCTTGATTCTTATCCTTCATCCAATCCGCACAAAGGTCGCCTGCGGATACATTCTCCAGGGAAGATTTAAAGGGGTGGTCGGGACTCCACCAGACTTCACAGCTCAATCCATTGGGCAGGTCTCCACCCAATGCACCCACTGCCGACGGGAAGAGAATGGCCTTACCGATCGTGGCCACTTTGGGTTTGAACCCGAACCGGCGGCACTGACGCCAGGCTGTGGCGAAGTCTGGCGGAATGGTGTTGCCCAGCATGATTTCAACATTCTCCTTCTTCCAGGCATTGATGAAGCTGCTGAAATCCTGGGTGCCGTATGGGAAACGCCCCAGGTCGACGAATTTGTAGCCTTTGGGCCCCAACTCTTTTTTAAAGATCGCCGACCAGGCAACGCCATCAGGATCGTTGGCCATCAACACACCGACAACCTTATTGGTGGGAATCTGCTCCCACATACCCACATATGTCGGCAGGATATCTTTTTCCACCGACCAGAAGGAATGGAAGGCCCACTGGTACGGGCCACCATCGAGCCAGGGCTCCAAGGGAGAGTCCAGGGTGATGCAGGGCATCTTGAACCGTTCACAGATGCTGCTGACTGGATTGACCGTATCCGGAGTATGAAAGGCGACCATCAGATCCACCTTGTCCTGCATGATCAATCTGGAAGTCAACTCGGCAGCCTTGGTGGGGTTGGATTCGGTGTCCATTATCTTGACTTTGACAGGCAGTTTTTTACCCAGTTTTTCGATGAAAATTCCGCCATCGGCATTTATCTTGGCCAGAACCCGGTCATCCACCCAGGGGGTCGGGGCACCAAAGTCGGCAAGGGGCCCGGTGCTGGGATTGGGGCGACCGATCAGGATGTGGTCACGCTTGCCCGCCCAGGCAGGACTCGTAAAAACTGGCAAACCAGTAACAGAAATGGCGGCCGCTCCGGCTGCGACAGCCGATTTCTTCAAAAATTCCCTACGATTTATTCCTTTTACCTTTTCGTCCATTTCTTTTGGCATACACTCCTCCTCTTCATTTGAAGTAAACTAGCAATCGACTGGTCTTCTGATTATCGACCAGCCAAATAGATAGAACCCGGTTAATGGACACCGGGTGCAGGCCAAACCGCTTGGCCTTATTGCCCTGGTTGCGGCCAGATTTACCGCTTGTCTAAAAAAAATCTTCCGTTTGGAACCAGTTGCCATGATTGCAAGGTCTACCTGAAACGGAACGTTATTATAACAGCCTCTTTATACCTAAAATCCAACTCAGTTTCGACGTGGTGAGAGGATTTCAAAACCCAATTTCTCCTGGAGCGTACCCATGATTCCTTTGGGTGCGACCAGAATCACGACAATGGCGATTCCTCCCAGAATGAGCATGCTCACCGAGAAATACTCGGCCAGGAACTGGGACAAAACGACGTAAATGAGTGCTCCTAAAATCGGGCCCTCAATGGTTCCGATGCCCCCGATAATAACCATGAACACCAGCTTGACCGTCCAATCGATGGCGAATGCCTTGTAAGGCTGAATAAAAATCTGGAAGACGTAGAATATACCCGCGGTGACCCCGGTGACAAAAGCGGAGATGAGGAAGCAATAGAGTTTTGAACGGAACACCTCAACCCCTAAAGTCTCAGAGACTTGGTCGTCGTCCCGCATGGCCATCAATCCCAAGCCCAGTCTGGAGCGCAGCAGTATGTAAACAAGTGCCACCGAACCTGCGCCCACAACGAAAGCCGCATAGTAAATGGCCTCCATTGATAATCCGTTGGTAGGCTTGATAAAGAGGCCCGAACCATATTTGACGTAGGGCCAGTTGCTGAACCAGACCAGTAGTGCCTCGGCGAAAATCCAGGTCCCGATGGCGAAATAGACCCCCTTCATGCGAAAGATAAACAGGGACATGAACAGCGCCAGCAGTACCGAGGCCAGCCCCCCCAAAACAACGCCTATCCATATATTGATGCCGTAGTAACTGCTCAGAACCGCTACGGTATAACCGCCCAAACCGACGAACGATTGCTGGCCCAGCGATATCAGGCCCGAATAACCAGCCAGCAGATTCCACATCTGGGCCAAGGCAAGATAGATACAGAACAGCATGAAGAACAGCATTGCATATTCGCTGCCCCAGACAGGCACCATGCCAAGCCCGACTGCCAATGCGGCCAAAATGGTCCATTTAATCTTGCTAAATCGATTCGTCATGGGTTTTCAGCCCCTTCCCAAAATGCCCTGGGGCCTGACCGCCAGGACGATTAATAATACCACGTAACCGCACAATAACTGGTAGCCCGGCCCAAATACACGCGCACCCAGAATCTGGGCCAAAGCCAAAATCAGACCTCCGGCAAAGGTACCTTTCATGCTCCCGAGTCCGCCGATGACCACGACCCCGAAGGCGATAATCAAGTACTGGGGACCGGAATGGGGGTAGAAGGTAAACGTCATCCCCACCAGCACGCCCGCCACACCGGCCGTCATGATGGCGATACCCATGGCAACGGCGTAGGTGTTTTGGGTGTTGATGCCCATGAGTTTGGCCGCGTATTTGTCATCCGATGCGGCGCGAATCCCCCGGCCCATATAGGTGTTCTGCAGAAAGTAGTGCTGTCCGGCAATGACCACCAATGCGATACAAAAATCTATCAGATAGAGTACCGGTACGCTGAGGTTCGCGCCCAGTGAAAATGTCATCAAGGACAAGTCCGACATCAGGCTGCGGGCGTCGGGGGTGAATGTCATCAGCATGAAATTTTGCAGGATGATGGAGACGCCGAATGCCACCAGAAGCGGTGGTTCCATCTCTTTCCCGAGTACACGATTGAGCAGGAAGCGCTGCAGGACATATCCGATGGCAAACATGATCGGAATGATCGCCACCAGGGTCAGCAAGGGGCTTACGCCCAAAGCGGAAACCATGAACAGGCTTAGATACGCGGCGAGAATCATCAAGTCGCCGTGGGCCAGATTGACCAGCCTGACGATACCGAAAATGGTGGACAAACCGATGGCCACGATGGCGTAAAGCCCGCCCAACAGCAATCCGTTTAAAATGTCTTGTGCAAGACCTTCCATAGCCTGCCCCCTAAATTCCAAAATAGGCTTCTTTGACCCGTGCTTCGGTCAGGTCCGAGGGTTTACCCGTCAGCACCACCTTGCCTTCCAACATGACGTAAGCACGGTCCGCCGCCTTCAGGCTGCGGGTTATATCCTGCTCAACCAAAATGATGGTCAGTCCCAATGCATTGATCTGCTTGATCTTCTGATAGATGCCCTTGATGACAATGGGTGCCAGACCCAAGGAGATCTCATCGCAGAGCAGCACTTTCGGTTCACTCATCAGAGCGCGGCCGATGGCCAGCATCTGCTGCTCACCGCCGGAAAGCGTATCGGCCATCTGGTTGCGGCGTTCTTCAAGGCGAGGAAAGAGCTCGTAGATGTTTTCCAGTGACTGCTCTCTATTTTTCCTGGCTTTGGGTGTGTAAGAACCCATGAACAGATTCTCAAAAACGGTCAGGCGCGGAAACACCCGACGCCCCTCGGGTACAAGGGCCATGCCTCTGGCCACAGTCTCGTGAGGCGGTAAGCCGCTGATGGTCTCGCCAAAATAGGAGATGGCACCGCTTCTTGGGATCAGCTGCCCGGCGATGGCATTCAAAAGTGTCGATTTGCCCGAGCCGTTACTGCCGATGATCGATACGATCTCACCCCGGCCCACCTCCAGAGAAATGTCCCAAAGGGCATGAAAATCATCATAAAAGACATTGATCCGGTCCACACTGAGGGCGGTAGCGTCCGGCATCAGCATTCCTCCTCGCCCAGATAGCACTCCAACACATCTTTTGAGCACATCACTTCGGAGGGATTACCGCACTGCAGTCGTTTCCCTTCGGCAATGGCCAGTACCCGATCCGCCCCTTCAGACATCATCATCATGATATGTTCGATCCAGATGATGGTGATACCCTGGCGTTGAATCTCCTTGACGATGGCCAACAATTCTTCGACCTCTTTTTCGGTCAGTCCACCGGCCACTTCATCAATTAGAATCAGTGAGGGTTGGGAGGCCAGGGCCCGGCCCAGTTCCAAACGCTTGCGATCCAAAAGAGAAAGACTGCCGGCAAAATTGTCGCGTAACGCTGTCAACCTGATCAGGTCCAGAATTTCATCGGATTTCTTTTTGGCCGTCTTCTCCAACAGACCACCACCATGGACTGCGGCCACCATCAGGTTTTCCAATACGGTCATTTTCGAAAAAGGCCGGGGAACCTGGTATGTACGGCCGATTCCGGCCCGGCAACGTTTGGCTGGCGAAAGGCGGGTAATATCCTTACCATCCAAAAATACAGAGCCGTTATCGGGTTTTGTGACACCGGTCAACAAATTGAAGACGGTGGTTTTGCCGGCACCATTGGGCCCCATGATGCCCAGGATTTCTCCTCTGTGCACCTCGAAGGACAGGTCGCTGACTGCAACCAGGCTGCCGAAGCTGCGACTTAGATTTTTGACCACTAGCAGGTCCTTGCTTGTTGGTTCGGTCAAAATCAGCACCTCTCTAAATGATTATTGTTCCCAAATTGAGACTGGTTTCAAATTCAACCGCCACCAATTTGGGTGGCAGGCCAGGGACAATTATGTGCACACACAACTTGGAAGCCGCTTCCTCCAGACCATGCAATTTGAAATCACCATAATTATCGGTTCGCGTTTCAGCCAATGTCTGGCCCTGTTCATCCGTCAGCAATACCCTGACATTGTCTGCACACTCATCGGTATTGGCAAGCGCCACACTGCCGGCGATAAAACCGTGGGTGAAACGCTTCAGATTCTTGTAAAGCACACGTGGCCCGCATCCCTGTTCGGGCAAGTAGGCAGCCAGGTTCTCCGCTTTCATCAATCGTTCCCACTCATCGCCCCCCACTTTCAAGGCCTGCATGGCTCCGGTTGGACAGGCCTGAACACAACGTGGCTCTTGCCAACCCTCATCCAGCAAATGAGCACACAGGCTGCATTTTTGGGGGGCTTGAGATGCTTTGTTCCAGAAGATGGCCTCATAGGGGCAGGCCTCGACGAGTTGTTTCTGTCCAGCGGCCTTGTCCGGATCGATCAAAACAATGCCATCCTCGCGTATGGTTACGGCGCCGTTGCGGGCGGCCTTTAAGCAGGGCGGATTTTTACAGTGCTGGCAGGGTTTGGCCAGATAGGCTACCGCGACCAGGGGATAACCTCCCCGCTCGCGACGGAGTATATTCATCCAGCGTTGACCGCGATGCGGTTGGGCTTTGGAGTAAGGCGGCCAGTCGTTGCCAACGAATTCGTCCTTGCAGGCCAGAAAACAGTTGTTGCAGTCGTGGCAGCGAGCCACATCGATAATCAGTCCCCATGTATCTGTCATAGGGCACCCCCTTCCAGTCTGGCCACCTGAATCAGGCAGGAGTTGGGAGCCATCCCACAAGCGTCTCTGGTTACGAAGCGCTTGGGTGTAAGAATATTGATACAGCCGGACAGGTCGGCGCTCTGCCCGGGTTGGCCCGCTGGTTGGTAGTCGGCACAGGATTCATAGCTATGCACCGTGCCCGGCGGCACTCTCTCGGTCAGGCTGGCTGCAAGAATTACCTCGCCGCGGTCATTAAAGGCTTTTACCAGATCGCCATCCGCGATACCCCGGTTTTCGGCGTCTGCGGTATTCAGACGGATAATCCAATAGGAGCGTCCATCCTCCTTGAGCACTCGATGATCCTTGATCTCGTTGATCCAGCTCTCCTTGCCATCGCCCATGGTGTGAAAGCTGAAGCGCGGGTGGGGACTTATCAGTTGAAGCGGATACTTTGCGTATTGCTCCGAGGTGTGATGGCCTTCCCAGGATGGTAGGTACTGGGGCATGACCGTCCGCTCGGGGTCGTCGGGATTGAATCGGCTCAGGCTGGAAGAGACGAACTCGATCTTGCCGGACGCCGTCTGAAGACCTTCTCCAGCAACGGCCTGCGTTTCGGGGTGCGGTCCCCAATCGGGTGTATCTTTCGGCCGGTTTTCGGCAAACCAGCGCAAGGCCGGTGTAGGCTTATAGTTTTCCGGCAGGGGAACCACAAAATAGCCCTTGTGCTCAAAATCCTCCCAGGAGATGTAGCGCGGCAGATCGGTAAGATCGAAGTAGCGCTTGACCCAATCCAGCTCATCCATCCCGCCCTCGGTAAAGGCCTCGAAGAGTCCCAGACGCTTGGCCAACAGGGCGAAAATGTCGTAGTCGGATTTTGATTGGCCCAATGGTTCGATGCATTTTTGCTGGAGGGTCACGATCCGGTGATTGACCTGGGTGAAGGAGTCGGTGACATAGCCCGAGCAGTTGGCGAATTCGCTGATATCCCAGCGTTCGAAATTGGTGCAGGCCGGCAATATGATATCGGCAAAGCGGGTCTCACCCTCGAACCAGATCGACTGGTTGACCACAAAAGGCAGACGGTCGGTCCGATAGGCTTTAACGTAACGGTTGGTTTCGGTCATGGTGCCGATAAAGGAGCCGCCATACCGATAGTACATCTGTATTTCTGGAAAACCGTCTTCGGGATATTTGTATGGTTTGAGCTGCGCTTCGATGGAACTACCGCAGAATCCTTTGCCCCGCCATTTGTCCTTTCCTTCGAGGATGCACTCCGGAATCCTGAGTCTGGGAATATGCTGTCCGCCGGGGTGGTTGATGTTGGATTTGGTGCCCTTGAAATCGATCTTGTTGGCCCAGCGGAAACCGGCTGCCGAATTGTCCGGGTCTGCCGAGATGCCGCCTTCAGCATAGCCGGGAAACATAAAATCGGTATTGCTGGGGGCTCCTTGTACCGTAGACCAGATATTGATGCCGGGTTTTCCCAACCCCTGCATGGCTTGCAGAGAGATCATCAACCGGGCCCACTGGACGCCCGTTGCTGACCGGCAGGCCCCGCCCCAACCGCTCAGGCCGCCGGCAGCCAACATGGTCTTCTTGGCGGCCCACTCCCGGGCCAGGGCTTTTATCTGCCGGGCTGGAACACCACATTCCTGTTCTGCCCACTGGGGTGATTTGGGTTGTCCGCCCTCTGTGCCAAGCACATAATCCGCCCATTGATCAAAACCGACTGCGTGTTGGGCGATGTACTCTTTATCGTACAAATCTTCGGTCAGCCAGACATGGGCGATGGCCAGGGCCATGGCATTACCGGCATCGGGCCGTGGGGCAAACCATTTGTCGCCGAACAGACCAGCGGTATGATTCATGAAGGGATCGATAAAGACCATCTTGACACCCAGTTCCTTCAGCCAGAAACGCCTGGGGGTGGACTCGAAGGCGGAATAGATGCCATGGGTCGTTTCCGGATCAGAGGACCAGAAGACCACCATCTCGGTATTTTTGAGGGCATCTTCGAGCAGATCATACTGCTCGGGGATGCCAAGTCGCCAGGAGAAGCCCCACTGATGCATGCCGCCCCAGTGCCAGCCTTCCCAGCTGTCCGGATTGTGGTCCGCATAGGTATAGCCGACCAGGTTCATAAAGCGGAAATAGGCACTGTGGCGATAACCGATGTTGCCCCACAGATGGTGTGAACTTGCAGTGGACAGCATGGCTGCCGGCCCATAATCCCGCTTGATGCTTTTGATCTCATTGCAGACGATATCGGCGGCCGTATCCCAGCTGATGGCTTCGTAGTCGGACTCGCCCCGTTTTTCACAATTACGTTTTCCGTCAGGATCGAAATCCACCCGTTTCAGTGGGGTCATGATTCTCTGGGGTGAGTAGACCATGGACCGCCAGGCCAGGGAGTAAGGTGCCAGCGTTGTTTTGCGCGGTGGCGAAAAGGTCCGCCCGCGGGCATTGATTTCCCAGGAGGGTGCATCGCTATCAACGAGTTCAATCGGCGTAATGCGAATAATACGTCCGTCGCGAACATAGACCCGCACCGGACCGCCTGTGGTTCCGTTAATATAGGTATTAACACCGCCCATGATGGCCTCCAAAAAGTATATCGAGTCTTTTGCCGATTACAGCTCCTACCCCTAAAATTACTTGCCTTGCTGCGCCTTGTTCCATGCGATCAGATGACCCGCCAAACGACTGCGTGTATCCGCGATCTCCTGCTCGGTCCAGTTTTGCAGGCCGCATCCGCTTTTAAAACCAAGATGCCCCTGATCAATCTTACGCTTCAGAATGGGTGCCGGTTCGGATGAGGCGTTCAGGTGCTTCAATATGTAATCATGGATAGCATAGGTAAGCTCCAGGCCAACTAGATCGGCGTTCTCCAAGGGGCCCAATACCGGCAGCCGAATGCCGAATCCCATCTTTACCACCTCATCCACCTCTGCCGCTTCGGCAATACCCTGGTCCACAATGGAGACAGCCTCACGCCAGAGGGCGTGCTGCAAACGATTTCCCACAAAACCGGGCACATCGCGCTTGACCCGCACCGGATGTTTGCCCACATCGGCCAGAAGGGAATACGCATGTTCGACGGTTTCCGGGGCGGTGTCGTCTCCGGGTACCACTTCCACCAGGGGAATCAGGTGGGGCGGGTTCCAAAAGTGGGTACCGACAATCCTTGAACGATTGTCGGCCTTGGCGGCAATCTCGGTAATACTCATTACCGAGGTGTTGGTGCTTAAAATGGTCTCCGGGCGACAGATTGCATCCAGTTTCTTGAATATGGATTGTTTGAGCTCCAGGTTTTCACTGACGGCTTCCACCACGTAGTCGGCCGCGCCGGCCGCCTGCTCCAGGGAAGTGGTGGTTTTGATCATAGCCAGGGCCGGATCGACCTCTTCCGGGGAGACTAATTCGTGTTCGACAAAGATGGCCAGATTGTTCCGAACGTTTACGAAAGCCTGTTCCAGCATCTGCTCGTCCAGGTCGTTTAGCCAGACCTGACGGCCGCTGAGCGCGAAAATCTGGGCGATACCGTGGCCCATCAGTCCCGCGCCGATTACTGCCACTGATGGGAACGCAAGCGTTTGAGTATTCATGTGTTGTTGCTCCCTATCCTGCTGCGGCGCCACCGTCAACAGACATGATATGCCCGGTCATCATATTGGAGGCGGGTGAAGCCAGATAAATCAAAGCACCGATGAAATCTTCCGGTTCTGCAGCCCGGCCGATGGGAATCCGGGACATGAAGATTTTGTAGAGCTCTTTGTCGTTCAAGATCGGCTCAGTCAAGGGAGTCCAGAAGATGCAGGGTGCGATACAGTTGACCCGAATCTGGTACTTGGCCCATTCGCAAGCCAGTTGTTTGGTCAACAGATGGACCGCCCCTTTGGACGTGCCGTAGGCTGTATAACCGGCCGGGTGCCCCAAAAAACCGCGAATGGAGCCGACGGTGATGATGCTGCCTGGTTCACCACGTTTGATCATGTCTTTTCCGGCCTCCTGGCAGCAGAGCATGGTTCCCTTGACGTTGGCGTCCATAACCTTTTGCCACTCGTCGATGGGCATTTCCTCTGCAGGATGGCGAGCGGCGATGCCGGCGCCGGTAACCATGATATCGATCTTCCCGAACTGATCGACAACCTGTTTGGCCATGGCGGAGACACTGTCCGCATCGGTGACATCACAGGAAATGGCCATGGCCTTAGCTCCCTGCTTTTCAACCTCCGAGACGGTCTCTTCCAGACTGGAAAGGGTCCGCGAAGTAACCACAACATCGGCACCATACGCCGTCAAACCAATGGCCGCAGCCCTGCCAAACCCCCCCGAACCACCTGTTATGACCGCCACTTTGCCGTTAAGATCAAACATGGATTTGATTTCGTCGAGCCCCATCTTCACGCGCATAATATCCTCCCTGTTATCTGCGGACAGTCAGCCCAAATCATCGGGTCCAGTCCGGCCATGATTGTTTCTATTTATAAATCTATAATTTTGACAGTCTGTCTGAGATATCAGTTGCGGCATCCTTTAATAACTCCAATGATCCCGATTCAATGCTGCTACTCATTCGAAACGCAGGTGCGATGATTACTACCGCTGCAACAACTCGATCCTCATGGTTAAAGACTGGGGCAGCCACAGCATGTACATCTTCATCGTATTCTTCCTTATCGTATGCCAATCCGGTGGCTCTGATTACTTCATATTCTTGAAGGATTTTGCTGGGAGCGGTAACGGTTTTGGTTGTAAATTTTGTCAATGTTCCAGCCAGGTGTTTTGCAACCATTTCTTTTGGACAGAAGGCCATAATGACCTTGGCGCCGGCGTTGGCATTGACTGCCATTTGGTCCCCTACCCTGGGGGTAACTGTGACCTGCCTGATTCCTTTGGCGCTGTATGACAGGAAGATCCGTCCGCCCGTTAGCACCTCGAGGTGAACCGTTTCGCCTACTTTGTCCCGAAGGCTGTCCAGGTAAGGTTTGGCCAGGGCCACCAACCTGCCATTTAAAGATTGTTTGACAGCGCGGCCCAATAATGCAGTTGAAGGCCCCAGTCGATAACGTCGCGTAGCATCATCCTGGACTACAAAGCCTCTCTTTTTCAGTGTGATAAGTATACGATTGACGGTGGCTTTATTCATGCCCAGTCGGTGGCTGATCTCCACAGACCGCAAAGGCCGGTTTTCCGGTGTGAAAGCGCGGAGAATCTCTAAAGCCTTTTCGATAGAATTCAAAGCGGTGTTCCTCATTTTATTAAAAAGGTTTTCGAATTCTAGAGCAGGGTGGTCATTTCGATGATGACGCAGGCAAAATTATTTATGAACCTTTACGGTTGCTATTCGCGAAAAGTCTGTCTTGGTTCATAATGCAAGATCGCACCTCGAATTTAACTCATAGAATGAGATTGTATCTCATTATATGAGTCATATTAGGGCAGATGATAGAGCTATGTCAAGGATTAAATTGCATTATTATGAGATTATTTAACGGGGACCATAATTTTGAATAACCTATTGAAATAAAGATTAATTATAGAACCGACAAATTAAGAAGAATCCATTTCCACCTTTTTATTTCGTTCTTTTTAGAATCGAGAGAGTCCCTTTTATTGTTATTCGTTATTTGTTATAAGAATGTGTTGATCGTCTGCTTAGGAAAATGGCTGGGAAGCCGGAAAGCTTGGAGGTCAGAATGCTCGGGCCTGCAGAGATCTTGATTTTGTTTTGCCTCAAAGCTTTCGAGCTTGTTAGCCTTCAAGCCTCCCGGCCTCAAGCCCCTTTTACTAATAACCAATAACCAATAACTAATAACCACCAACGACGAACCAATAACCAATAACCAATATCTTTCTGATTATGAGTAGTCTGGCCCTTTGCATTGTTCTCTTTGCCGCTCTTTTCCATGCAAGCTGGAATTTTTTAGCTAAAAAAAGCAAGAAAAAGATGGCCTTTATCTGGTGGTTTCTTTTAATCGCTACCATCGGTTATTTGCCGATGTTTCTATTTTTTTGGCCCCAGCATACCGTGAGCCCGGCCGGCTGGACTTGCATTGTCGCTACCGGTATTCTGCACGCCCTATATTTCTGGTTTATGGGAGGGGCCTACGAAAGAGGAGATCTCTCTCTGGTGTATCCCCTCTCCAGGGGTTCCGGGCCTTTGTTTGTGCCGATTCTGGCAATAATTTTCCTGCAGGAGCAACTTTCATTCTTGGGAATCGTCGGAATTTCCCTGGTTATTCTCGGAGTCTACTGTATTCATCTGAATTCATTTTCCATTGTTGCCTTTATTGAGCCTTTTCGATCATTGCGCGGCAGTGCCTCCGTCTGGGCGCTGTGCACCGGAGGGACGATCGCCGGGTACTCTCTGGTCGATAAAGTTGGCGTCGGCCTCGTTTATCCGCCTATATATATTTATTTGATGTTTGTTATATCGCTACTTCTTCTTTCACCTTATGTACTGGCAAAGCAACGTGCTGCGCTGAAATTAGAGTGGCTGATCAACAAAGGGCCGGTTTTAATTGATGGATTTTTGGTTCTTTTCACCTACCTGATGATCCTTTTCGCATTTCGCCTTAGCAAGGTCAGTTACGTGGTTGCCGCGCGGGAAGTGAGTATTGTCTTCTCGGCTTTTTTGGGAATTATCTGGCTAAAGGAGAAACATGCCTCTCAAAAAATTGCCGGTGCCGTTCTGATCGCTTTAGGTGTGGTGTTTATCGGACTGAGCAAATAAAAAAAGGTTTCAGGTGTCAGGGTTCAACTCCCGGGTGCCTCCGTCCTGACACCTCATATGGACTCCACGTGGCCAAACAGCGAATCATGCTGAAGACGTGATCTATCGACCGCATAACCATGGAAAAGCGAACCGCAGAATATCGAATATCGAACCGCAGAATTTCGAAGGATGGAATCGCTTCGCTCTATCTGTTTTTATATAATTGACAGAATACCACGATTTTAGCTCAGTCTTGTCCGCCGCTACTTTGGAGGATCAGTTCATTTTTCTTAAGAAACTATGACTTTTTATTATGGAAAACATGATAATTATTATTTTGACTTATACTTGATAGGGCAATTATAGTTAACCTAAATTGGGCCTTTCAACTTTTAAAAAGGGATAATATTGTTTGCCCGGTTATTTAAAAGTCTCAATTAGGCGTTAATGGTTATTTGTTATTCGTTATTAGAATATGATGATCCCTCCATTTTATAATTCTATTTTAGCTGAAATATAAGAATGGATTTTATTCCTCTGAAACGATTAACCAATAACCAATAACTAATAACCAACAAACTCACAATTGGTTTATAACTCGAATAATCCTATAACACACTGAATCAATTAAAATTAAGAAATAATGGAGGAAATAATGGACAGGGAACCTTTGGTAAACAGAAAGACCGCCATTTCGTACAAGACGGAAGAAAAGACCGTCATGCGCGGCTATGATTTAAGCGAGCTGGCGGAAGAGGGCTATTCATTTTGTGACGCCCTGTTTGTGATGTACCAGAATCGAATCCCCACCGAAGAAGAAGAAAAAATGCTCAAATATGAAATGGGGGTGTTTATGGAACATTCCATGTCACCATCGGCGGTGGCCTCCATCGGTGTAAGTGCCGGGCGGCCCAACCTTCCATGCACGGTTGCCGCCGCCGTCTCCACCTTCGGCGGCGTTCACGGGCCCGGTGCAGCCCACGGTTACATGCTCAACAAATACATTGAGCGCGCTCAAAAGGAAGGTAAGACCATTGACGAGATGGCCAAGATTCTGGTCGACGAATACTTGGATGCCGGCCGGCCGGTGATGGGTATGGGCCAGCCGCAGCATATCGACAGTGATCCGCGGGCTGAGCCGATTCACCTCAAACAAGAAGAACTCGGTCTGGAAGGCGTCTACCTTGAGTTTCAGCGGGCGCTCGAAAAACATTTTCATGCCCGCCGCAAAGCCGAGGGCCGCTCCTATGTCGGCGTCAACGTGGTGGGCTCCGGCAATACGGCATTGATGGAAATCGGATTTTCCCCCAATGCAGCCTGGTGCCTGGGCAGTGTCTGCCGGGGATTCAGCTGCGCGGCCCATGCCCTGTTCAACATGAAAAAAGGACGGGCCTGGGGCGCTTCCCGCAATGAGCCGATGGTTCAGATGATCGATCTGTCCATGATCAAATACGTCGGTCCGGATGACCGCATCGTTCCTAAACAGGAAGACCGGCAGGAATACGCGCGTAAACAAAAAGAGGAGGGAGAGTACAAAAAATGGCTAATTTAACCGAGAAACCGGAGCTTAACAAAAAAAAAGGGAAAATCGGGAATCTGGACAGCCCCAAAAACCCCTTTGACTATATGAAACGAGAGTACGGCACTGTGCCGTTGGATACCCAGCGGGCCCCTTTCCAATGGGTATCGGAAGTCGCCTATAAAAACGTGCACCGTATCGTTTCCCGCGGGTACGACACCACCGAGGTGATGGAGGAGGGCTACGGCGTGGTGGACATGCTGTTCATTGACTACCAGGCCCGAATCCCGGCGGTCGAAGAAGAGCAGATGCTCAACTACGTCATGATCATGGCGCTGGAGGATGGATTGTCCGGTCCGGCGCTCATGTCGCGCATTGTGGCCCAGTCCAAAACGTTTTTGACCCAGGCCTGCGGCGCCTCCATCCTTGCCTTCGGGCATGCCTACGGTGCGTACTCGGCTTTCGGCAACCGTTTGGAAAACTATCTCAAGCTGGTAGAAAAGGAAGGGCTATCTTTGGCGGAGGCCGCCGAGCGTCTGGTGCGGGAAAACCTGCAGGACGAGGCCTTGGGGGTTTCCGACCTGATGCTCAAGGACCCGGCCGCCGCACGCATGTTTGCCCGGGCCGAAAAGCTTGGGGTGGCCGGAAAATACATTGAATTCACCCAAGAGATCGTCAAAGCGGCCCAGGCCATCAGCGAAGCGCCCGTCGATCTCGACATGCTGGGTGCCACAGGTGCCACCATGCTGGATCTCGGATTTTCACCGGAGGCAACCTGGGCCATCCTGGCGGTGACCCGCTCGTTTGCCGTTGGTGCGCACTACATCGAAGAAGTTGAACGTGAGGGATACCGGCGCAGCGGTCAAACCCTGACTCCCAAGGAATTTTACGATGGACCGCAAGACCGGCCGGTTCCGCCGTTGAAAGATCGGACCAAAATTGCCAAATCGGGTATTTGCCACACGGTCGATGAGTGGGCTGCGGCCAGAGAAGAAAAAAAGAAACTCTTAGGCAGCGGACATTCGATCGTGGAAGAGATTGAGGATCCCAGTAAGAAGTAGCGGGATCAAGAAGGTGGGGAAACTTTAGAGGATAAATGTCTAAAGTTGTAAAATGACTAAAATGACTAAAATTGAGGTGTCGTTTTACTCCATCTTTTATTTTTAAATCGACAGAATTCCACAATTTTAGGCAATTTAGGCATTTTAGTTCATTTTAGGCATTCTTTAAAGGAGTCTTATCATGGAAGTCGTAAAACCTGTCAAACGCAACGTGTTGCTTGAATCCCGGGCCCGGCGACCACCACCGATACGGTAAAATATGCCCAGGTGGTTCCGGATATTTGCCCGCGGGAAAATGAATTTGTCGACACCATGAACGAGGTTCGCAGAGATCTCGTAAAGGTCGTGCATGCTGATCCGGAGAAATATTCGGCAGTCCTATTCACCGGGTCCGGCACGATTATCCAGGATGTGCTGGTAAACTCGCTGGTGCCGGAGGGTAAAAAGATCTGTGTGGTCAACAACGGGGCCTATTCCAGCCGGATGGTTGAAATCGCCGGGCATTATCACATACCCTGTCTTAATCTTGAATTTCCGTCTACCGGATTGCCGGATCTCAAGGTTGTCAAAGACGCCCTGGATAATGATGATGACATCGCGGTGGTGGCCACTACCCACCATGAAACCGGAACCGGGGTCTTGAACCCGGTGCGCGAGATCGGCCGAATGGCTCATGACCATGGCTGTATCTTTATTGCGGATACGATTTCAACTTACGGCCTGCTGCCCATTCATATCGAGGAAGAAAACATTGATTTTTGCATGTCGTCAGCCCAGAAGGGACTCTGCGGCATGACCGGGGCTTCCTGGGCGGTCGGCAAAATTGACGAAATCGTTAAATCAAAAGATTATCCGACCCGTTCCTATTATTGCAACCTGTTTATGCAATACGACTTTTTTGAACGGGTGGGAGAGATGCACTTCACGCCCCCGGTCCAGGTCATTTATGCCCTGCGCCAAGCCATCCGAGAGTACTGGCAAGAAGGGGAGCAAGCTCGCTACAAGCGCATCACCAAGTGCTGGGAAGCAATCCACAGGGGACTGGCGGAAATCGGGCTTGATTATGTCATCGATAAAGAAATTCAGGGACACCTGGTCGTCACTGTCAAGGCTCCCGAAGATGATCGATTCGATTTTGCAGCTCTGCATGACTACTGCTACGAACGCGGGTTTACGATTTACCCGGGTAAAATGTTCGGTCTGGCCACCTTCAGGTTGTGTAACCTGGGCTGGATTACTGACAAAGATATTGAAGATTTTTTTGTGGTGGCCAAAGAAGCATTTCGCGCGATGGGATACACGCTACCAATTCAAAGAAATGCCTAAAATTGCAAAATGACCTGATCAAAGAAATGACTAAAGTTGCAAATTGCCTAAAATGACTAAAATTATGGTGTCGCTGTGCTCCGTCGATCTTAGAGGGTACCGATATATGACGTATAGGCAAATTGGGGAAAAATTATGACTGGCCAGGCTTTTAGTATTCGTATAATTGACAGAATACATCTATTTTAGTCATTTTACAATTTTAGATCAATTTAGATCATTTTGTTTGTATAGCTTTAAACTCAGATAAACCATTTAATTTTATTTTAGAACTACGGAGGGCAAGTAAATCATGGAAGACAACATTCAAGAAATGTATCAACGTGCCAGAAAGGCCTTTGATGAGGTCAGATTCTGGCCCCAGGAAAAAGTAGATGAAATGGTTCAGGCCGTGGCCTGGGAGCTTTTGAAAGAAGATGTTCGCCATAAACTGGGACATTTGGCGGTGGATGAATCCGGCATCGGCCATGCCGAAGATAAAGTGAATAAAATCAAGAATAAAACCTTAGGTACGCTCTGGGATATGCGAAACGCCAAAACCTGTGATCTGATCGAAGAGAACAAGGCCCTGGGTATTCGCAAATATGCCAAACCGATCGGTGTAATTGCCAACGTCGTGCCCTGTACAAACCCGGAATCGACGATTTGCTGCCTGGCGCTGAGCACTTTGAAGACCAGAAATGCCCAGATTGTCTCACCGCATCCGCGCACCCAAAAGACCTCCTATGAAACGGTTCAGCACGTGCGCAAGGCACTTGCAAAAATCGGTGCTCCGGCGGATCTGTTGCAATGCATTGAGAAAACCAATCATGCCAAAACCTCCGAACTGATGGCCCACTGCGACTCTGCGGTGGCTACCGGCGGGGCGGCGCTGGTCAAGGTCGTCTATGCGGCCGGAAAGCCGGCCCAGACGGTCGGCGCCGGCAATGTGGTCTCGATTGTGGATGATACCGCCGACCTGGCTGCTGCTGCCCATAAGATCAGGCTGTCTAAAGTTGCCAACAATTCCGCATCCTGTTCTTCTGAAAACGCGGTAGCACTTTATGAGAGCATATTCGATGATGCGATTGAGGCGTTGAAATTAGAAGGCGGCTATATGTGCAACACGGAAGAGCGCGAGAAACTGAGACAATACATGTGGCCGGACGGAATCCATCTGAACCGTGAAATTGTGGCCCGTCCTGTAAAATTTATCGCCGACAATGCGGGCTTGACGGTCCCGCAAGACACCCGGTTTCTGATGGTCATTGGCGAAAAGATAGGTCCGCAAGACCGTTTCTCCGGTGAAAAAATTTCGCTGGTGCTGACCGTCTGGAAATGGAGCGATTTCGACGACATGCTGGACCGCCTGGAGAAAATCCTCAAATTTTCCGGTGAGGGCCATTCGGCATCCATCCACACGGAAAATGATGAACGACGGGTTAAGCTCGCGCTGCGGACCAACGTGGGGCGGGTGGTCTGCAACATGCCCCACGCCCATGCCAACAGCGGTGGATGGAATACCGGATTGCCCACCACGGATACCCTCGGTTGCGGAACATGGGCCGGCAACATTTTCAGCGGCAACATAAATTGGGAAAATTTTCTCAACTACACCCTGCTGTCAATCCCAAAGGAAGAATACATCCCCACCGTGGAGGAACTTTGTGGCGATTATCTGAAAAAATGGGGAAGCGATTAGGAAATAAATGCCTCAAGTAAAAAAAAGGGTTTTTTATGTGACAAACTCCATTTTTCATAGTAAATTGGAGTTATGTATTCCAGAATTATTAACAAGCCCATAGACAAAAGTTTTTTCCTGTTTGGGCCGCGCGGAACTGGAAAGACGACCTGGGTTCACACCACGTTCCCGCAGGGTTTGATGATAGATCTTCTGGACTCCGAGCTTTACTATTCGTTATTGGCTTCCCCGCGAAGACTGGAAAATCTGATTCCACCTGACTTTAGCAATTGGATTGTAATCGACGAAATTCAGCGTATCCCGGATCTGCTCAATGAGGTGCACCGGCTTATTGAAAACCGGAATTGTAAATTTGTCCTGACCGGATCCAGCGCAAGGAAGTTGCGCCAAAAAGGAGTTAACCTTCTTGCCGGGCGGGCGGTCACCCGGTACATGCATCCGTTGACGGCTTATGAATTGGGGGATGATTATTCTTTGAGGCACTCTTTGAGCTTTGGTCAGCTTCCTTCCGCTTATATTGAAAGCGATCCCGGTGATTATTTAGAAAGTTACATTCACACGTATCTCCGCGAGGAGATCCTGCAGGAGGGGCTTACAAGAAATTTGCAAGCCTTTGCCAGGTTCCTTGAAGCGGCCAGTTTTTCTCAGGCTTCTTTATTGAATATTTCGGCAGTGGCCAGGGAATGCGGTGTGAATAGAAAACTTGCCGAAAATTATTTCCAAATCCTTGATGATTTACTTTTAAGCAGGAAGTTGCCGGTATTTGTCAAACGGGCTCAGCGGAGAATGGCAGCGCATATGAAATTCTTCTTTTTTGATGCCGGCGTATATCGCACCCTGCGTCCAAAAGGCCCTTTGGATCGTCCGGAGGAGATTGACGGTCACGCCCTGGAAACCCTGGTGTGTCAGGAAATTTGCGCTGTAAATGACAGCTGGGGTCTGGGCTATGATCTTTATTACTGGCATACGGCAAACGATTTGGAGGTAGATTTTATCCTGTATGGAGAAAAGGGCATTCACGCAATTGAAGTCAAGCGGGCGAGAACTATCCGGCGGCGGGAACTGAGCGGGCTGAAAGCGTTTCTTAAAGATTATCCGATGGCACGGGGGTATCTGTTTTATGGGGGCGACAGAAGAATATATCAAGATGGAATCGAACTGATTCCAGTTTCAGAAGGGATAAGAACATTGCCGATGTTGTTGAATAACTAGGACCGGGACCATGGATTGTGCAAGATGAACGAAATGAAAAAAATCGGATTTAGCCTTTTTTATTCTCACGATAATGTGTGTTTTATCCCGGGGCTTCTATCTTATTAATTGCGATTGCCGCTATTTTCAAAGTGTACGAAATCGATCAGGAATACGGCTCCCAGTAAGACGGCTTTCTGGGGAAGATCGATTCCGTTGGGAAAAGTAATGCCGAAATTGTCGGCGTCCGTGAAGGACTCTTTGACCAGGCCACTCCACTTTTTCGTTATCTTGCCGAGCTCCTGGTCGCCTTTTTTTATTTGAAATGTCCATGGATGTAGCAGAGGGCCGAAGAGCTCGAATATTTCATTACCGTTGCGGTCGACAACCGAGTATATTCTACGCAGCAAGGCAAAGCGCCGTTTGATTTTGCCCAGCGGAGCGCCATTTGATTGGCTGACATCAAGCTCATGAAAATAAAAGCGGAACGGCCGTGTTAGTTTGAAAAGACCAGCTCCCTGGGGCGAAAACAGGTGCATCGTAAAAGGACGCAACGCTTTCAAAAACAGCCGGGTGATTGTGGTCAGGGCGGAACCGCCTTCCTCCTGAGCCTCTAACAGCGGGTTGCTAAAAGGATCTACCACCTCATACTTATTTTTCGTTTCAAAACCGGTCAGGATTTCACCCCATTCCTTCTGCTGCCTGATGATTAGGGCATCTGCTTGCGCAAGATTTTCCAGGCCGGAATTTTTACGCGCGGCGTCTCTGCTGTCGGCCTGCCGGTCACCCTTTGCTTTATGGAAAAACTTGCTGATAATGACACCGCACCGCGGGCACTCTTTGAATGACGAGTTGGTTGTAAAACCGCATTTCGGGCATTTGGGAGATGTGCTCATGCTGTCCTCCAGATTTGGTCGACTTTAAATCTACTTTTAATATAGTATTATAGGATTTCGGCATTTGCGGCCAAAGCTTTAGCCCGATTTAGCGGTTACCTTGGCGTAATTGTCAAGCGAGATAGTTAATTTCTCTTGAACCCTAAGTTGACGGCATTTTCAGCACAAATTCCGGACTACCGTAGAGAACATAGTCGGCCCAGTCGACCCAGCGATTTGCCTGAAGTTCTTGACGGGCTTGCAGCAGCGATTGACCGATAGCCTTGCCCTGCAATAGACCGCTGTAAAACAATTCGGCAAACCGTTTGGCCGACGCATCACCGACGGGCCAGTAAGTGCCCATGTAATTGGCCACCCCGCCGCGCATAAAGGCTTCCGCCAGTCCCACATTGCGTTGAATTCTCTTCGGCATGGCCAGTTCGGGGTCAGCGGCATCCTGTGGCTTGCGAACCCGCGCCGCCTCGCATGCGTTGAAGAACATCAGCGCCGGTAAATTGCCGATGCCTGCCAGGTCGGCACCGCTCAGCACCTCGCGGCCGGGGCACAAAATACCGCTGCTGGCCGGGTTATGAGGATCGAAGTAAGCATGACCGGCATAATGGACCACATCATATTCTCCGGATGAAAAAAGTTCCAGCAGGACTTTCTTGCGTGCCTGGGATTCCTGCAGGACCTTCAAATTGACAGCCGAGGTGTAATCGCCGAACAGCTCCTGAATACGCCGACCCTCGTCGGCGGCACCAGGCAGATCTCCGGTTGGATTGACGACCAGCAAAACATCCAGACGGGGTCCGTATTTACGATGCTCCAGCCATTTTGCTACCGAAAGATTATCGGCCAGATAACGGCGGCTCAATCCCCCCTTGGCGGCAGGAAAAAAACTGCCGAAGTTGATCGTTTCCCAGGGTATGAGAGATGCCTGGGCATCATGGACCACCACCAGCGGATTTTCCGGGAATCGTGTCAGAACGGTGACGATGTCCGGTGCCAAAACAATTTGGGCCAGCTTTTGTCCAAACTTCTCCAAATTTACGAAGGTAAAATTCTTGCTGCTGATCTTATCCAGATGTTGCTGAAGCTGATTGCTCCCGATCTCCTTTTGGGCCTTGACGACCCCGGCTTTCGACCCGGAGGTCAGAATAGAAGATTCAAAACGCAGGACCCCATCTTCAGGTTGGTTGTAACGCACGATCAGATACACCGGTTCCCGTTTTTCCACCGGTCGGACGCCCCAGATTCTTTTTTCAGCCATCGGCGGTAATTGAATTTCATGAATGGTCACTTCGACCTGATCGAAGAGCGGCGTGCTGGAGAGGCGGTAAAGCTCTCGCTTGATGGCTTCGTATCGCCGGCGGTCGGATTCACAGATCGTGACCCCATGGAAGCGATGTTCGGCGTCTGCATCAAGCAGGCCGCGAAAGAAGCCTGTCAACAGATTCTCCAGGACCTTTTCCGGCTCATGGCCGGAGGCGCCGCCGAACAGGACGGTGGCAAAGTCATCTACCCTGGTTTTGAGAAAGGTGCGAATAATGTTTTCCGCTACCAGTTCCAGGACATCGCTGCTGAATTTGTCGAAAGCCCCCAACCCGGCAAAGGCGATCAAATCGGGTCGCACCGGGTGTCTTCCGGTTGGAATGATCGAGATTTCACCGACATTGCCGTTAAACATGCGGCGCGTGATGAACTCGCTGATCGTACCTTCCAGCATCGAATCGATGGCACTCGCAGCGCCGACCGGCGTGACATCGCGAAACATACCCAGAACATAGGCCCGGGCGTCGACGTCGGTGATGCTGCCGCAGGCCAGCTTGATCTCCAGCCGGTGTTGATAGCGGCGTCCGATCACAATCCGTTGCAACTCACCATCAAACCTGCCGGCGGTTGGTGTGGCTGCTACCCCTGCTTTTTCGGCAGATTTTGTGGATGTCTCATGGGAGGTTGCAGAAACGAGCTCATCCAGCAATTGCCGCTGTTCCCGCTGGCTGAGCGCCCGTCCGCCCGAGCCGCCAAATTCTATTTCTTTGAAATCACTGTCTTTCACCATACGGGTGACTCCGGCCCGGGAAACTTCCCAGCGGTCCGGCAGGGCGGCAGTGGCCCCGGTGGCCAGAATGTCATCAACCGCTTTGGCCACCTGCCGGTTATTGGGTAGACTGCCATGGGACTCTTCTATAAAATAGGTTTTGGCGCCGGGCAGTTGTGCCAGGGCCAGGGGAACCGTGCCGTCGCCTTCCATGGAAAGATCGTATGAGAATTCATTGTCTTCCATATGGACCCCCACAACGGTTTCCTGATTGACACCGGCAATTAAGGTAAACCGCTGGTCGGCCGGTGCCAGCGACTGTTGAACCTGACGGGCGGATTGAAACAGGTTGGAAATGGGGGCCGGTCCGGTAGACGGCCAGCCGGTCAAATTATAGAGGTCTACCGTAGAAAATTTTTCCGGCCAGGGCATCATTTCATAGAGACTCGGGAAGGTGCGAAACACCTTTTTCACCAGTTTGTTCGCTGAATGCTTCAAATCGATAAAAGCGATTTTACGTAAAATGGGATAGACTGCCCGCAAAACTTGCACCGGTGCGAAGGAGCCGTAATTTGGGGTTCCGAGCATGACGATCCGCTTAATTTTTGGTGCTTTTTGTGCAACCGCCGCGCGGGTTACCAGTCCACCCATGCTATGGGCGACGATACTCACCTTCGCCGCTTTTTCTTTGCTTAAATAGCCGGAAAGCTCCAGACCCAATAGGGAAAGGCTTTTACGCCAATCGTAGGGGTAAAAGTCAGCATCATATCCAGCCACCCGCAGAAAAAGTTTTAACTTCAAATAGGCAAACAGGATCACGCCTAGCGCCCTGAGTTTGGTGTCTCCCCCGTTTAAGCGCAGGTCAGCAAGGTTGCCGGCCGCGATATCAAACGGATCGATCCAAATCGTATCATCGAGTAATGTGCCTTTTTTGCCGATTTTCGAGCCCATAATGCCGGGAATAATGAGTACGCGCGGTCCGCCGCGCACACTCCTGGCAGACGCCTTGCGGGCAAGTTCACTCAGCTCACGATAGGTCTCTTCGCCGAAGTAATCCTCCAGCATCCCGCTGTGTTCTCCGGAAGCAAGATGTTTTTCGACAGCCGAATCGTTGAGTTTGAAGGCCGAATTTCGACTGGAGTTAACTATCAGTTGTGCGGTCGCATCGGCCTGCGCACTTTCGGGCGTACGCGCCGCTGTTTTGCGTTTGCGGGCGGTCGGTTTTGATTTTTTCGGATCGGATTCAGCCATTTTGGTCTCCTTATTTGGTGACAGGAATTTCAAATTCACATGTCGTTTTTTGCTCGATTAGATTTTGACTTGACGATCACAATATTTTAGCGTTGATTCAATTGCTGTTCTGCATTCTTTTTGCGCGGACGGCCGACAAAGCAAATATCGCTTCCGATGATGATAATAAAGACCATCCGGATATTAAAATATCAAATCAGAGGACACAGGTATGGCAATAAGCTAAAAGGGAGTCTCTGTTTTCTCAACAGGGGCATGGAATGAGTTTGCAACTGGAACATAGAATCTGACGTCAACGGATAAATTGGATAGGCCCCTCATAATAACCGCTACGTTTTTTTGAACAAAATTATTGAACAAAGTCAACCGAAAAATCAATATTTTATCCTTACTTTCTATGCGGCATGTGTTACTACACGCCCTATATTTTACTGACCAAAAATAGCGAAATGATCAAACAGGAATGGAATTCAAAACGAAGGTAGGCAGTTAAGCGGTATTCCGTGAATCTGCGAGGACCGTGTTGAGTTGTAAGTCAGAGATTCTGTTGAAATGGCGTATGTTTCCAGTTACAAGTTCCAAATTATAACATATAGCTGTAGCAGCAATCTGAAGATCCGCATCCGGGAGGACTGTTCCGGCTTCTTCAAGCTGAGCACGGATTTCGCCAAAGACTTTCGCAGTGTCAGTGTCATAAGGGAGGACCGTGACAGCAGGAAGAACGCATTGCTCTATATTGGTTAGGTGTCGATCTCGGTCCTGGGAACGGTAGGCGCCTTTGTATAACTCACCGATAACAACGGCGCTCGTAAATTGCTCTTCACGAGAAACCTTCATGAGCCATTTTAGGTAGGCTATTGCAGGGCGAGGGCGTAAGAGTTCTGAAATTGCATCGGTATCAAAGAGAAAGGCCATCTCGTCAGTGCTCAAGATCCGCAATATCACGTTGCCCATACCGAGAAGAGCTTTCCAAGATTGCCGCCAGTTCTCCGGAGTTTTCCCAGCCACCGGCAATGCCGGCAAGTCCGCTTTCCGGCCCTGCTTTTCTCAAACGCTCAAGGTGTTCCAAATCATCGGGACGGACAAGCGCAGCAACCGGCTTGCCATGCCTTGTAATGAGCATGAGAGAACCGGATTCCACTTGCCGGATGCATTCTGACAGTGTGGCCTTAGCTTCCGCTACTGAAATGCTTTTTTCCATAACAACCTCCATTTATGACCATTATGACTAATATGACCAAAATGTCAAGCTTTAAAATTAGGGACACGCTTTGGGAATTATTCCGGAAAGATGATTGCGTAAAATACTGTGATGTAAATATGTTAGCTATATTTCATTATCAAAGCGGTTTAGACTGGCAATTTGCGGCCAATTCATGTAAATTTAGTCTGAAAACCGGCCTGCTAATTATATGCCAAGAATTATAAAGAGTCCGCCAATCGTAATGAATGTCCTATTCATTGGAAACAGCCACACATATCTGCATTACATGCCTCAGATGCTCGTGGAGCTGGCGCATACCGCCGGCAAAGGTATTCGGCTAAGTACAGACCAGATTACCGGAGAGGGTGCCGGTCTGCAGTGGCACTGGAACAATGCGCCAACCCGGGAGAAGATCCGGAGCCGACCGTGGGACTGGGTAGTGCTGCAGGATCGTAGCGGCGGTCCCCTGGAGGACCTGGATTGTTTTCAAATCCATGCGCGTCGGCTGAATGAAGAGATAAAACGGCAGGGCGCCAAAACCTTATTTTACATGACCTGGGCGAACAAATCCCTTCCCCGGACCCAGAAGATTATGGCAGAGGCCTACGGACAAATTGCCACTGAGCTTGGTGCCGATCTGGCACCGGTGGGGCTGGCCTGGGAGAAGTCCCAGGCTCTGGACAGTGAGCTCAATCTATATCACATTGACGATCGTCACGCCAATCCCAGCGGCGCCTACCTGACGGCCTGTGTATTCTACGCGGTTTTATTCAACGCCAGTCCTGAAGGGTTGCCCGCAACACTTCAGATTGAAGGTAAAATAAGGTTGGATCTGGCCGAAGACCGCGCAAGATTTCTGCAGAGGATCGCTTATGAAACGGTTTTGAATGCGGCCTCCGGCCCGTAGGGGCCATAGGGGCCTACGCCCCGGAGGGAATACGGAGGTTGGAAGTCGGAAGTGGGAAGGGGGAATGCGGAATGGGGAATGCGGAATAAGCAGGTCGGAAGGCGGAATGTGGGATGTGGAGTGATAGGGTCTGGACACAGAGCATAGCGCATGGGGCAGAAGACAGAGGTCAGAGGACAGATAACAGAGGGCAGAAGTCAGAGGGCAGAAAACAGATGACAGAGGGCGAGGGCGGAAATCAGAAGTCAGAAGTCAGATGACAGATATCAGAAGTCAGATGACAGATAACAGAGGGCAGAGGGCAGAAAATAGATGACAGAGGGCGAGGGCAGAAATCAGATGACAGAGGGCAGAGATCAGAGGGCAGATGCCGGAAATTGGATTGCATGAAAAGCGGGGATGATCGGAGGATGGTAAACAAAAAAACTTCTATTTGGTGGTTGAATCAGTTGAATGGCTGATTGAATTAATTGTATCAACCAATCAACTCAATCAACTCAATCAACCAATTAACCTAATCAACTCAGTCAACTAATTTGCACGGAACATCACTTTTAGGCATTTTCTTATGATCAAAGCAGTCATATTCGATTTCGGTCAGACCCTGGTGGATTCTGCCGATGGATTTCGCACCGCTGAAAAACAGACTCAGGATCAATTGTTTGCAAATCTCGGTCTGACGGTCCGGGAAGATTTTCTGACGATCTACCGGCGGCTTCGCAAGGAGTTTCATGAGCGATCCGATTTTTCCAGACATTCACTGTGGCGTGAGGTGTATTATTATTACTGCCTGGCGCCGGAATCAGGACAGCTAGAAAAGTGGGAGGCCGAATACTGGGAAACGGTAAAAGCCCGTACCACTGTTTTCCCCGAGGCTGAGGAAGTGCTCGAATCCCTCAGGGCCCGCTATGAAATTGCGTTAATTACCAACACCCAGGGACAAAAAGCCACTGGTACCCATCGTATCAGTCTTTTCCCCGAGCTGGAGAAATTCTTTCGGGTTATCATTGTCGCGGGGGAAGGTGATATAGCCCCCAAACCCGACGCGGAACCGTTTTGTCTGTGCCTGGAAAAACTTGAGATTGAGGCCGGGCAGGCGGTCTACGTGGGAGATGACTATCGTATCGATATTTGTGGCGCACGAGACTCTGGTTTATACCCTGTCTGGCTAAAGCATTATAGCGTGCGTCGTAACTGGCCGGATGTGCAAACCTCGGTGCCTGTTATTACGAACCTTAAGCAGTTGCTTGAGTTGGACGATATCTATTAACCTTGGATGCCGTTTTTTTTTTCGAATTGGGAGGGAGGCAGGATAAAAGATTTATAGCAAGCATTGCATTTGAAATCCGTGAGCCATTGATATTGTTGCCGGTGGCTTGGGCCTAGGTTTTGGTTTTCCGGCTCTGTTTCGGTTGAAGCCGTGTCATTGCTCTGTGATTTCCGGTCATGGCGTTTTTCGACATGCGGCAATAGCTTTTCTATAAAAGCCGTCAGGGAAAAAGGCTTTTTTATGAACGCATCCACACCAATTTCAAACGCCTCGGAAATGGTACATTCATTTCCATAACCGGAGATGAGAATTTTTATGGTGTCCGGGTGAGTAACCATTACCCGTTTGAAGAATTCCACCCCATTGATGCCGGGTAGTTGGAAATCACTGATGATAATATCAAACCGTTCCCTCTCGAGAGCCTGCAGACCCTCTTCCGCTGTTTCAAAAGTTTTTAACAAACACCCATGTTTTCGTAAAAAGCATCTGCATAATGTCCCGGATTACGCCATCATCGTCTATGAATAAGGTCTTTAACTTTTCTAATTTTAAAAACTGGTTCATCATGCCTCCTTTTTCATATTACGATAATTGGGATTTTTACGCTCTCCTCTAAATTAAAGTAAACCGCGGAATTAAACCAGGGTCAACCCCAATAAATCATGTAAAAAACACCTACGACTTCTAGGGGGTATTTTTTTAAAAAAAGAAGAATTTGATTTGGGTTATCCCTAACGTTCCAAAAGCCGGAGAGCTTCAGAGTCCAGGCGTCAAGGGCTAAGTTATAGTAGTTTACCACGATCCCCTGACAACACAGGATCTGGAGTCCTCCGGCTTTCCCGAAGGGTAAACAACATGGCAAAATCGATCCCATCCTTCGAATTCATAAATGGAGAGATTTCCAAATCATTGTTTTCACTATGATATCGTTAACAATTACGGACCATTAGCTATCCTTTGCCATGTTAATTATGCAACATTGGGGTTATCTTGGATTAGGGGACTACGCGAGGGTCAGAAGGTGGGCTCTGAGACTTGTTTTGGTATTGGCGATTCCCGCTTTCTTTCGAATGTTCATTCGGTGAACCTCAACGGTCTTGCCGGAAATGCTGAGTAAATCCGCAATTTCTTTGATGCTCTTTCCGTTTTTAACCAGGTTTGCGACTTCAATTTCGGTTGCCGTAAGATTGGCATACTTGGTGGTCAGCCTGCGGAAGAAAGAAGATGTGATGGTATCCAGGTTATTCTCCAACGCAGCAAGATAGTCACGCGATTTCTTATCGGATGTTCTTTTCTTGACCCGCTCCAGATAAGGTATAATGAGGTCATTAATATTTCCGATTATCGTATCCTCAAGTGCAGCCTTATCTGTATCTCTTCTTTCCAGTAACACTTTCAAGGTCGTGTTGACTTCTTCGAGGTTTTTGGTTTTTATTTCCAGTTCTTTTTCCCTGGCTTCGAGGATTTCCATATATTGTTTGCGGTCGGTGATGTCACGGGCAATTCCCATAAATCCAATCGGCTGTGAGTTCAGATCTTTTTTCAAAGTTACGGATACTTCAATAAAACGGGTAGAGCCGTTTTTTGCAACCAGTTTCCAATCCAGTGCCTTCATTGCCAGCCCGGTTTGATAGACCTTATTAAAGACATCAAAAACCTGCTTGGTATTGTACTCATCCATATATTCCCGATTATTCATACCCATCAATTCATTGCGGCTGTAACCGATAATACGAGCCATGGCGTCATTGAAAAATGTGTAATTTCCGGCAAGGTCTACTTCGTAATAACCGTCTTCAATATTTTCGATGATGGTTCGATATTTTTGTTCACTTTCCTTGAGGGCCTGCTCCATTATTTTGCGGTGGGTAATATCACGGGCAATTCCCAAAAATCCGATGGGCCGAGACGTTAAATCTTTTTTCAAAGACACGGAAACTTCAATAATGCACCGCGAGCCGTCTTTGCGGATCAACTCCCAATCTATTGCCTTGGCTGCCAGACCGGTATGGTAGACTTTTTTAAAAACACCAGAGACCTGCCGGGTATGATATTCGTCCATAATTTGGCGGTTGTTCATTCCGATTAACTCCTGGCGGGAATAACCGGTGATCAGGGCCATGGCGTCATTAAAATAGGTGAAATTTCCGTCAAGATCGACTTCGTAATACCCATCTTCGATATTGTTGATAATAGCCTGACATTTTTCTTCGACTTCTCTCAGGGCCTCCTGGACGATCTTTAAGGTACGATTGGTTTTATTGGAGGGCTCTGAATTGACTGACGATTGGTCGTTCGACCGTTTTTGGGCCACTTTCCGTATCTCCTTTCACGATTGGATGTGATTTTTAATAGGAAATTTTGCCGTTTTTAAAAGCCTATAGATCTCGTAAACCATTGCTGAAATTTGGATTCTCAGGATACTGGTTACTGGTCACTGGTTGCTTGAAATAGGGTGTCGCTCTTCTTCCATTAATAAAATCGACAGAATACTCGTAAATCCAGTATCCCCGAAAAGTCGGGATTTCCACTTCGCTCCAACAAGCATCCAGTATCCAGCATCTGGGTCGATTACCGGTGAAGCGTTGTTGTCCCAATAATATGGTCCAATTGTAAACGAAATATATAGGTCTTAACTAATCCTCCACCCAGTTTAAGATCACTTTGCCGGACTTGCCGGAGCGCATAATGTCAAAGGCCTTCTCATATTCGGAGAAGTGAAAGCGATGGGTAATGACGGGTGTGATATCCAGACCCGACTGAATCATGACTGTCATCTTATACCAGGTTTCATACATTTCACGGCCGTAGATCCCCTTGAGGGTCAAACCGTTGAAAACAACCAGATCCCAGTCGATGGCGGTGGCCGGCGGCAGGATACCCAGCATGGCAATTTTGGCACCATGGCACATGTTGGCCAGCATCGAGCGCAGGGCGTCGGGGTTGCCGGACATTTCCATGCCGACATCAAACCCTTCTCGCATTCCCAGTTTTTTCTGCGCATCTTCGATTTTTTGGCGCCGTACGTCCAGGGTCAGGGTTGCCCCCATTTTTTTAGCCAGTTCCAGGCGATAGGGGTTGACGTCGGTGATGACTACATGCCGTGCTCCGGCGTGCCTGGCAATGCCGGCGGCCAGGCAACCGATGGGACCGGCACCGGTTATCAGGACGTCTTCTCCGAGGACATCGAAGGAAAGGGCGGTGTGGGTGGCGTTTCCCAGAGGGTCGAAACACGAGAGAATATCCATGGGAATATCCGGGTCGCAGTACCATGCATTGGTCACCGGAATGCATAGATACTCGGCAAACGCACCGGGCCTGTTGACACCCACCCCGCTGGTATTCATGCACAGGTGTCGTCGACCTGCCAGGCAATTGCGGCACCGTCCACAGACGAGGTGACCCTCGCCGGAAACAATGTCGCCGGGTTTAAAGTCATGAACGTTGGCGCCGATTTCTGCAACGGTGCCGACAAACTCGTGCCCGACATGCATGGGGACCGGGATCGTTTTTTGAGCCCAGGCATCCCAGTTGTAGATGTGCACATCCGTGCCGCAAATAGACGTTTTGTGAATCTTGACCAGGACATCGTTGATTCCGATTTCCGGCACCGCAACATCCTCCAGCCAGATACCCGGTTCCTGTTTGGCTTTTACCAGGGCTTTCATTTTCATGGCCACGTGCCTTTCACTTGCAAATGATATAAGGAATAGATGCTATTTTAAATTCTTTTTTTGACCCCGATGGAATAGGACAAAAAGATTCCATTGGGCAAGCAGGAATTACAGGATTAATGGGATTCCTTTCGCCAACGGCGAGATACTCTTAAGCCGAAGGCCCTAATATCCAGTTAATCCCGTTGATCCTGTCTAATATTACTTTAGTAAAAATTAGATTCCATTCATTCGAATTATCTTTATGCGATCACTTCCAATGCTTTACCAACTTTAATAAATTTATCCAATGCAAACTCAATATCTTCCCTGGAATGTGCGGCCGAAATCTGTACCCGGATTCGTGCCTGTCCTTTGGGAACCACCGGATAAAAGAAACCTACGGCGTACACGCCTTCTTCCAGCAGCATGGTCGCCATCTCCTGGGCCAGTTTGGCATCGCCCAGCATGATGGGAACAATGGGATGGGTGCCGGATTTGATGGTAAAACCGGCCTTAGCAACCTGCTCTCTGAAGAAAATGGTGTTGGATTCCAACTTTTCTTTGGCAGATTTTGATTCCTTCAACAGGTCGATGGTTTTCAGGGCTGCCGAAACAATGGGCGGTGCCAGGGAATTTGAGAAAAGGTAAGGGCGGGAGCGCTGGCGGAGTATATCGATGATATCCTTGCGTCCTGTGGTGAATCCACCGGAAGCACCACCCAATGCTTTTCCCAGGGTTGACGTGATGACGTCGACCCGATCCTGAACCCCGTAAAGTTCAGGTGTGCCACGTCCCGTCGGTCCCACAAAGCCGGTGGCATGACTGTCATCCACCATGACCAGGGCATCATGAGTTTCTGCCAGATCGCAGATGTGGTTCAATTTTGCATAATCTCCGTCCATGCTGAAGACACCGTCAGTCGCGATCATTCTGGTTTTTGCATCGACAGCCTCATTGAGACAATTTTCCAGCGAAGCCATGTCCCCGTGGGTATACCTGAAGCGGGCAGCTTTGCACAGACGGATGCCATCGATAATCGAGGCATGATTTAAGGCATCCGAGATAATCGCATCCTTTTCACCAAGTAATGTTTCAAAAAGGCCGGCATTGGCATCAAAACAAGATGAGTAAAGAATGGTGTCGTCCGTACCTAAAAAATGGCTTATTTTCTTTTCGAGCTCGGAATGAATATCCTGGGTGCCGCAGATAAAGCGCACGGAGGCCATGCCAAATCCCCGTTCATCCAAACCCGCTTTGACTGCTTTAATGATTTCACTGTTATTTGCCAAGCCAAGGTAATTGTTGGCGCACATATTGAGAACCTGGTTTTCTCCGACGTTGATGCGGGCCTGCTGGGCGGATGAGATGTGACGTTCGGATTTATACAAGCCGGACTGGGCGATTTCTTCGAGTTCGTGTTTTAGCTCTGCACGATATTTGCCGTACATGATTGCCTCCCGCGGGTGCTTTGGTTTGAAAAAAGGTAATTGTTGACCGCCCCGATGAAATAAGTGCAACAGAGATTTCATTGGGCAGGCAGAGTTCACAGAGAACGCTGAGAAATCAGCGACCATCAGCAGAGCTGAGGGTATGAGGGTGGCCCTTGGAAGGGGCCGGAGTCACCTCTGCTGGTTGCCGCTGATTTTTTATTAATATAGAAAAAACTTTTAAAATGCAATCCTTCAATCTGTTGCTCTTATCGACCATCATCGCACATTAATAATTGTTCTTGCCAATGCCGATGAATTTTCCTACAACCCAAATTTTTATGGATTAAATTAAAAAGCAGGATAAGACACCCATGAAACCAAAAAATTTACTTTTCATCACAGCCGACCAATGGCGTGGAGAATGCCTGTCGGCATTGAATCACCCGGCAGTCAAGACTCCCAATCTTGACAAACTGGCATCCAAAGGCCTTCTGTTTAAAAGCCATTTCGCCCAATGCACCCCGTGCGGTCCGAGCAGGGCCTCCTTGTATACGGGGATGTACCTGCAAAATCATCGCTCGATCCACAACGGGACTCCCCTTGATGCACGGCACACAAATATAGCTCTGGAAATGAGAAAGCTCGGGTACGACCCGGTCCTGGCAGGGTACACCGACACGACCGCCGATCCACGCTGTTATGCGGCCAATGATCCGGTCCTCAAAACCTATGAGGGTATTTTGCCCGGTTTTTCAAGGGTTCTCGCAATGCCATCCACCAGCTTCCCGGAACCCTGGGCACGGTGGCTAGAAGCAAAAGGTTACAACCTTCCGGCAAACCTTAGTGACCTGTATTATAAGTCAGCGGAAAATTATCCGGGAGCTGAAAACAGAGCAAAAACATATGCACCGGCTTGTTATTCCAGGGATGAGAGCGATACGGCTTTTATTACCGATCAAGCACTGCAGTATATCAGGCGGCCGGGTGACAGCCCCTGGTTTTTACACATCAGTTACTTGAGACCTCATCCGCCATATTTAGCCCCTGAGCCCTATAATAAGATGTACCACCCTGGTGACGTGCCCCCCTGCGTAGTGGGTTCTTCTAAGGGAGAAGAGAAGAATCTGCATCCCTATCTTAAGTTTTTATTGGACAAGAATCTGAATATCGGGAACTATCAGTCTCAAAATTATCCAAGAGATGAAGGCTCCTTGCGCCAGTTGCGCGCCACCTATTATGGATTGATGACGGAGATTGACGACAATATCGGCAGGATCCTTGAATTGCTAAACGAAACCGGTCAGTATGACCAAACCGTTATCGTGTTCGTAAGCGACCACGGAGACCAACTCGGAGATCACGGTTTACTCGGTAAGGGCTCATATTTTGATCAAAGCTTCCACATTCCGCTCATCATACGGATACCCGATGGTATCACGCCCATGAAAAGCGGTCGGATTATCGATGCATTTACCGAAAATATTGATATCCTGCCGACCCTGCTCGAGCTTTTTGGCGGTGAGATTCCCAGACAATGTGATGGTGTCTCCCTGTTGCCTTTTTTTCGGGGCGACCCATTGAAAAGAAGGCGTACTGAAGTTCACTGGGAGGTGGATTTCGGATATTTTGACGAATATCCGGGTGTATCGCCGGGCAAAGAGTTGGGATTGGCTTACGGAGAATGCGTTTTTAACGTGATTCGGGATGCCCAATTTAAGTATGTCCACTTTGCGACCCTGCCGCCATTGTTGTTTGATATAAAAAATGATCCTGAGGAACTGCACAATCTGGCGGATGATTCGACTAACACGGGTCTGTTATTGGAGTACGCCCAAAAATTGTTGTCCTGGCGCATGGTCAATGACGAACGCACATTGACCGGAATGAGAGTGGGCCCGAAGGGTTTGGTTGAAAGTACTGGGTGAATCGATTTTTATCAGCAGGCAAACAGCTGACCGTTGGACAGCTCCATGACCGTATCGGCAACCCGCTTGACCTGGTCCATGTAATGGGAGACCATAAGCAGCGTACAACGGTCCTTTATGGACAGTAAAAGGGCCTCGATGACTTCACCGGACCTGGCATCCAGAGATGAGGTGGGCTCATCCAGCAGTAAAATTTCCGGTTCGAGAATCAAGGCCCGTGCAATGCAAAGCCTTTGCTGCTGACCGCCCGACAATTCCCGGGCATCATCATTTAGCCGATCTTTGACCTCTTCCCAGAGGAAGGTTCTTTTCAAGGCGGTTTCAACTCTACCCGCAATCTGCTTTTTGTCCCCGAAACCCGCCAACTTTAACGGGAATGCGATATTTTTGAAAATGCTCATGGGAAGGGGGTTGGGAGTTTGAAAAACCATCCCGACCGATCGCCGTAAACGAGTTAACGGGTAGCATTTCTCATAAATATTGTGAAATTCATCCCCAAAACGGATTTCAACCTTTCCGTCGACCCTGGTTCCGGGGATTGTTTCCCAGAGACGATTTAACGTCATCAAAAAAGTTGATTTACCCTGACCGGAAGGGCCGACAATGGCCATGATCGAATGTTCTGGAATCCGGACGCTAATATCCCGTAAGACCTGACGGCCGTTATAATAAAATGAAAGCCGGTCTATTTTTATTTTAGTTGTCTTTCCCATAGGCGCATCAAAGACGATAAAGAGCGTGCTCGCTTATTTTGTGTTTAACAAAAAAAGCCGTCATGAAAAGCAAGGCGCAGATGATCATCAAAATGATGGCCGCCCCATATCCCCTTGAAAGTTCCTGTTTATCCGCATACTGAGAGGAAATGTAATAAATATAAAACGGCAGGGCTTCATAGTTGGCAAATAACGACTTCGGCACTCCGGCGGTAGCGACGACCCCGGTGAGCATGATGACGGCTGTGTCTTCCGCGCAGCGGCCGATGGCTAGAATTACGCCGCTGACAATACCCGGCAACGAGCGGGGGATCAAAACATAGAAAATATTTTGCAGTTTGGTCGCTCCCAGCGCCGGCGCTGTTCTTTTCATGTCCGATGGAAGATTTTCCAGCGAGATCTGAGTGGTCCGGATGAGATAGGGTAGCACGAGAAAAGCCAGTGACAGGGACGATATGATAAGGCATGGAAAAATCCGTTCGGATACGTACTTGTGAAGAAATATGGCCACAGAAAACCCGAACAAACCAACCACGATAGACGGGACTCCGGCCAGGATATCAAATAAAAAACTGAAAATCATTTTGAGGCGTCTGCTGCAATATTCCGCCAGATAAATTCCAGCACCCAGTCCCACCGGCACTGCAATGGAAACGGACAGACCGACCAGAAGAATCGTGCCGATGATAGCCGGCAGAAGTCCATCGAAAACCTGCCTTCGTAAAAGCACCGCATCCAGCCAATACGTGTCACCGAAAATCAAGGCGAGATTCAGGGAACCCAACCCCTTGAAAAGTAAAAATCCGACAATACAGCAAATGCTCGAAACAAATGTAAGGCCGCTCAACCAGGCAAACCCTGTAATCAATCTCATCACCAATGGATGATTCATTTCTTCTTCCTGTTTATAGTCTCCAGCGACCTTACGGTTAGAACAACAAAGGTTGTAAACGCATACAGGACGATACCGCAGGCAAACAGTGTTTTGAATTCAAAACTGTCAAAATCCGCCGCGATTATTAATGCGATGTGGGCGGTGAGGGTCCTGACGGAATCTAAAATGGAACCGGGTACCGCGACTGCATTGCCGGCGATCATCAGTGCAATCAGAGTGTCCCCTATGGCACGCCCGAGGGCCAGGACCAGGCCGGTGAGAACACCTGGCCAGGCGCATGGGAGCACGACAAATAAAAATTTTTGTACCTGATTTCCTCCCACAGCATCGACAGCATCCAAATACGATTTCGGAACACTTTCAAAACTGTTTACAAATATTAAAATCATGGTGGGTGAAATCAGAATCGCCAGCATGACAGCAGCAGAAAGGATACACATTCCAGAGCCGCGACCAAATGCTTCCCGAATTATGGGGACCAGAAGGAAAATACCGACAAATCCATATATCACCGTCGGAATTCCGGTCATCAGCTGAATGATTTTTTTAAGAATGCGGCCGAATCCTGAAGGGTTGATCACACTGATCAGGGCGGCCGAGCCCAGACTGAAAGGAAAGGCAACTACCAGGCCGGTAAAGGCAACCGACAGCGTGCCGATGATCATCGGATAAATGCCGTAGATGTGTTCGTCCGGGGACCAGGGTCGAATCAGCAATTGAAAAAATTGGCCTCCTTTAAATAAAGGGAGACCGAGAAACACCATAAATCCGAAAATCAGGATGATTATGGAAGCACTCAAAACGGCAGCCAGCAGAAAAAAATTTTCCGCAAAATATTCGGACGGCTTTCTCATTTAACAGGGATAAATCCTTTTTGGGCGGCAATTTGCTGGCCTTCAGGGCTGAACAGATAATCGATAAACAGGCGGGTCAGCCCGGTCGGCTCGCCTTTGGTGTTGCTGTATAGTCCCCGGGCAATCTTATATGTGCCCTTTTTGACAGTATCCAGGGTCGGCACCACGCCGTCTAAAGCAACGGGTTTCACACTTTCATCCATGTGTCCAACCGATACATACCCAATGCCGTAGGGGTCATTGGCGATCGCCGATTTCATGGCCCCATTGGAGACGGCAAAATTCGCTTTGGCAGTGATGGTGCCTTTACCCAGGGCTTTTTTCCAGAAAACCGCCCGGGTGCCGCTGGCTTTGTCGCGTGTATACACGTTGATCATTTTATTCGGACCCCCGCAATCCTTCCAATTATCAATCTTACCTGCAAATATTTCCTGAAGTTGCACCTTTTTGAGCCCCGTAACAGGGTTTTGGGGATTTATAACCACGCCGACTCCATCGACTGCCCACTTGAAGATTTTCAGGTTGGATTTTTGAATTTCCGGATCCGTGGGTTTGCGGCCCGAGTTGCCGATATCCACCAGACCTTCACTTACCTGCTTGATGCCGACCCCGGAACCGCCCCCGGCGATGCTGATCTGGATTCGTGGGTTAAAGCTCATGATCTGTTTGGCCGCTTCTTTCATGACGGGTATGTGGGCCGTTCCCCCGGATATTTTTAGGCTCCCTGTCTGTCCCTCAAATGCATCCAAGGCACCGGCGTGGGCGGTAGAAACAATGCCGAAAAGCAGTGTAAATACGCAACATAGCAATACCGGTTTACTGTAAAAAAGATGTCTCTTCATCTCCTCTTCTCCTGTAGTGATGAAATAGTTGATTTGTTAAGTGGTGCAGATATCAAATATCCCCGATTTACAAAAATAGCACTTGTGCCAGACAAAAGTCCAATTGAATATTCGGATAGATAGCGGCTTGAGGATTTGGATTTTCAATAAAAGGAGTGTCGCTGAATGAGAAAAGCCCGAATGAAAATACAGGTGGTCGAATAGCGAACCTCAGAATAACGAATTTCGAAGGGATGAGGAATGGATTCGATTTTTATTTTTTTTTAGACAGGATTTACCGGATTGACGGGATTTTTTTCGTCTGCGGCGAGAGGCCCTTCGGCCGATGGCAGCTCTATCCTGATCATCCTGTTGATCCTGTCCAATTGCTTTTTAAAGATAAGAATCCATTCCTCTTTAAAGCAGACAGAGCAATTCATTCGACGTTCGATGTTCGACGTTCATCAGTTTCTTTTCCGATCAAAGTGGTCACTCAGGAAGCCAACGACTGGGCTGATGTGAAAAAGCCCGGGATTGGTGGGAATGGAGATATAATATCATCTAAGCTCCCGCAAGTATTCAGCCGCCCACTCAAACACCCCATTGATAAAGCTCTGCAGGGGCTCGGAAAGGTATTTGTCCTTGTGGTGTACCATATAGTATTTGCGGCTCATGGACGGATCAGACAGGGGAATCGCAACGAGTCTTTTGGCTCGGATCTCTTCAATGGCCACCCGTCTTGAAATTAGAGCGATGCCGAGTTTATCCTCAACTGCACGTTTTATGGCGTGGTTGCTGGAAATTTCCAGGTGGATTTTAACGGAAAGGCCGTTTTTTCGAATATACTCCTCAATAGCCTTGTGAGGCGCCGAACCTGTTTCGTGCATGATCAGCAGCTCGTCTTCGAGATCCCGGGGGGCCAGGGTCTGTTTGCGGGTTAGAGGATGGTCAGGCGATGTAATGATCACCAGCTGGTCTTCCAGGACTTCCCTGAGCAGCAGTTTTGGGTGTTCGACAGGATAAGAAATAAATCCCAGGTCATTATTCAGGGTCGCAGTTTGTTCGACTACCTGTTCGGTCGGCAGGATATTCATGGAAATCCGGACCAGCGGATAGGCCTTGCTGAACGGAATAATGATATGGGGAAGGTAGTAGTCGCCGAAGCTTTCGCTCGAGAGAATCCGAATGTGTCCCCTTTTGCGCTGCTGAAAATCACGGATACTCTCTTCGGCGCGGCTTTCCAGTTCAAATATCTTTTCGGCGATTTCGAAAAGCACTTCACCGGCATCAGTCAGGGTCAGTTTTTTGCCGATATGGTCAATGAATTTAATGTCGTAAAATTCCTGCAGTCGCTGGATGCCTTTGGTGACCGCGGGCTGAGAAATGAAAAGCTCTTTTGCGGCCACGCTGAGGTTCCCTTTTTTGGCGGCCATATAGAATATTTTGAGCTGGTTAAGGTTCATCAGTCATAGATTTTAGTAATTAAGTCGGAGGGAAATTTTTACCTTAACTTGTAGCACTTATGACTTTTGATGTCCATGGCCAAAGATATAACTCCATTCGTCGAGGTAGATTTGAATCTTTTAGCCTGCTGCAACCACTACTGATAACATCCCAACCGGTATATCTTCTCCTCATCGAATTTAATTGACAAACCTCTGTCTTTTTTCTATGACCCGCAAAATAAATTAATAGGTTCCATAATTATTGAGGTTGTTAAAATGATGAATAAAATAGGCTTTATGATCGCTAATCTTGATCTTGGTAAAATTTTACCGGAATATCTTTTGTTGACGATTGGATCAGTAATCCTGGCAGTCAACTTTGATCTGTTCCTGGCGCCGTTTAACATAGCGCCGGGCGGGGTTTCAGGAGCGGCAATCATTATCCACAAGTTCACCGGTTGGCCCAAGGGATTGACGATGCTGATTTTGACCCTTCCTATGTTGATCATCGGTTTTTTATATCTGGGGCGATTTCGTTTTCTCATCCGTGGCCTCTATGTCACAGTGGTTTACACTCTGGGAGTCGATGGATTGGTGATTGTTCTTCCAGCCGGTGTTACCAATGATTTACTGCTCAATTCCCTGTATGGGGGAATCGTGGGGGGCGTCGGCATTGGTCTGATTTACAGGGGCGGCACGTCGCCGGCCGGCACATCGGTTATCAGCCGTGTCATCCAGATGAAAACCGGTATTCCCAACAGCCAGGTCTATATACTTATCGACGGAGGCGTTATCTTGATTGCGGGGCTGGTCTTCGGCTGGGAGATGGCTCTGTATGCCTTTGTTACCTTATTTACCTGGGGATTTGTTGCCGATTATGTCCTGGAGGGGCCCAGTGTGGTCCGCACCGTTTTTATCGTGACCGATTGCCCGGTCGAGGTATCCCAGGTCCTGATGGATCGTTTGGGAGTGGGTGTTACCGGTTGGGCGAGTAAGGGGATGTATTCCACAGCAGAGCACACCACCTTGTTTAGCACGGTAAATCGATCCGATGTCCATATCCTGAAAGCTATCGTAAGTGATGCAGATCCTAAAGCCTTCGTGGTGATCGCCCAGGGACATCAAACCAGGGGAGGGATACTGCGGAAACCAGTCAGAACGGCTAAAACCTGACGTTTTTCAGCAGGTGTTCAGGGCGCGTATTGAAGAGCGTAAATTGGAACTGGCATTTGCCGATTATGCCGGCTACCGGGATCGCACCGGTATGTTCATGCCCGGAATCGGTAAAATCAAAGCAGGCTGACGCCGACATGTTCAAGCCCCTATGTCCTAATGCCGAGCCCTTCTTGCAATTCTCTATTTTTTTCTGTAAAGATAGATTGAGGTTTAGGTTTCAGATAGAACTGAACCATCAATGAAATGGGGCTGAAATGGATTGGTCATTCAGGCCGGATGCCATCTATGCGACACGAAGTTGCGTATTTCAACGGTTCAGTTGTAGTCATCTATAATCGCTTGAACTCAGCGTCCCGTTACCGAGACCTTATGGGAGCAAGCATTCTTGGTGCATCCATGATGGGTTTCCTTTTCGGGTTTTGGAGAACGGTTTGAACGCTATTGCAAGACGCCGAATGAATATACGATCTGGGCAAGTCAGGATTCTTCTTGCGATCTTCGGTTTTTTCTTATCGTTTTTTATGCTCCAGAACATTTGTTTAGCGCAAGCATCCGCCCGGGAAGTATATGTGGTCAACGTCTCCGGAACGGTAGACCCGGGTATGGCGGCCTTTATCAAAAGGGCCCTTGAGGTGGCCACTGACGATCCGGATCCCCTTTTTATTTTTGAAATGGATACCTTCGGCGGACGCGTCGATTCCGCACTACAGATCGTCGATACCCTCCTATCTGCTCCTGAAGGTAAAACAATCGCCTTTGTTAAAAACAAAGCCATCTCTGCCGGTGCATTGATCGCCCTGGCCTGCAGCAGGCTAGTTATGAGAAAGAATACCACCATCGGCGACTGTGCACCGATCACCTATTCAAACGAAGGTCCAAAGATGCTGGGGGAAAAGTTCCAGTCCCCCCTGCGGGCCAAATTCCGTGTCCTTGCGAAACGCAATGGTTACCCCGAGGCTCTGGCCGAGTCCATGGTCACTGCTGAGATGGTGGTTTATGCGGTGGAAATGGAGGGAAAAACCATCTACATGGATTCCCGCGAATTCGAAGATCTGAGCCAGGCGGAAAAGGAGAGGGTTTCATCGAAAAAGACGATTGTAGCCGAGGGCGAACTTCTGACGATGGGTGATACCGAGGCATTTGAGCTGGGCTTTTCCAGGATGAGCGTTGATAATATTGATGAAATGCTGCGGCGGATGGAGATAGAAAACTACAAGCTAATTCGGATTGAAGAGAGTTGGTCGGAAGCGCTTGTCCGGTTCATCGGAGTCATTGCACCGTTTTTGTTGATGATTGGCCTTGCCGCCCTGTATACGGAGATAAAAGCGCCTGGATTCGGGGTGCCGGGGATTATCGGGATTACCTGTCTCGCCCTTGTTTTTCTAAATCAGTATCTGGTTGGTTTGGCTGATTATACGGAGCTTTTGCTTTTGATTCTGGGAATTATCCTTTTAGGATTTGAACTTTTTGTGATACCCGGTTTCGGTATCGCAGGGATTGCAGGCCTTCTTTTTATCGCTGCAGGCGCCATCCTGGCACTTCAGGATTTTGTCATCCCAGATCCTTCCTTCCCCTGGCAGGCAGAACTTTTGGTCAAAAACATCCTGCATGTCCTCGGTGCTCTTTTCATGGCTATTATCATTGCGCTTTTTGTCTTGCGCTATATCCTGCCAAAACTTTCTGTCGTTGTCGAAGGACCGTATCTGGGCACGACCCTCAAAGATTCCCATGCGGATTCCGTGGAAGCCAGTGGCGCTAAAATAGGAGACGGTGGAATTGCGCTGACATTACTTCGACCTTCTGGTAAGGTAAAGATCAAAGACGAAATCTTTGATGTGGTTACGGAAGGAGAGTTCATAAAAAAGGGGATCCCTGTGAAAATTCTGGACATTAAGGGCAACCGGATCATCGTATCAAGGAAACCTGAAGATGAAGGATAGTTTGCTTCTTCCAATCATTCTGCAGCTTGTCGGTGTGGTGGTTGTCATTGCAGAAATTATTCTTCCGTCAGGCGGCATCCTTTCCATCGTAGCACTCGGTGTTTTCGGATATTCACTTTTTATTGTTTTTAACAAAATATCAATGATTATCGGTTTTTGCTTTGTCGCTGCGGATCTTATCCTCATCCCTGTTCTCGTCATCCTAGGATTGAAACTGCTGGCCAGATCGCCGGTTACACTTCGCAAAACACTATCCCGCAAAGAGGGTGTTTCCTCCCAATCTTCCGAGCTGGAAAGCTATGTAGGCACCCAGGGAAATGCGGTTACGGATCTTCGTCCTGCGGGAATCGCGGTGATCAACGACAAAAGAGTTGATGTGGTCACCCGTGGAGAATATCTCGAAAAAGACTCTGCGATTTTGGTTACCGCAGTGACCGGGAATCAGATTATTGTACGAAAAAAAGACGAACCTTAAAGAGAGGAGCTATCATGTTTACCAACATCGTTCTTATCATTATTGGAATAGCGGTTCTTGTACTGCTTTATTTTGTGGGTTCTGCCATATCATTGTGGATACAGGCATTGGTTTCAGGTGCACGTGTGAGTTTGATTGCCATCGTGTTTATGCGTTTTAGAAAGGTCCCGCCCAAACTGATTGTCAACGTAAAAATCATGGCTGTCAAGGCCGGGCTGGACATCTCAACCAATGACCTTGAATCCCACTTTCTGGCAGGGGGTGATGTCATGCGCGTGGCCCAGGCACTTATTGCGGCGGATAAGGCCAGTATCGACCTAAACTTCAACCGGGCCGTGGCCATCGATCTGGCCGGAAGGAACGTGCTGGAAGCCGTTCAGATGAGCGTGAATCCAAAGGTAATCGAAACGCCCCTGGTGGCTGCCGTGGCCAAAGACGGCATCCAGCTCAAGGCCATCGCACGGGTAACCGTCAGGGCAAATATCGATCGGCTGGTCGGCGGTGCCGGCGAAGAGACTGTCTTGGCCCGGGTCGGTGAAGGGATCGTGACTACCATCGGTTCGGCTGAATCCCATAAGCTTGTCCTTGAAAACCCTGACATGATCTCAAAACGTGTGCTTGAAAAGGGTCTGGATTCCGGGACCGCATACGAAATTCTTTCCATTGACGTTGCGGATGTCGATGTGGGCAAGAACATCGGGGCAGAGCTTGAAACAGACCGTGCCGAGGCGGATAAGAAAATAGCCCAGGCCAAGGCTGAAGAACGACGGGCTATGGCCTATGCCGTTGAACAGGAAATGACGGCCAGGGTGCAGGAGATGCAGGCAAAGGTTGTTGAAGCGGAGGCAAAGGTCCCGCTGGCAATGGCCGAGGCCTTTAAAAAAGGGAACTTAGGCGTGATGGATTATTATCGGATGAAGAATATTGAGGCAGACACCCAGATGCGTGACAAAATCGGTTCACCTGAGGATAAAAAGGTTTAAGAGATGAAATTCGAACATCTTATATGGATCATCATCTTTCTGGTTTTTGTGGTGTCGGCCATTATTAAAAAAGTTCGGGTCGCTTCAAAAACCAGCGAGAAAAGGGTCGCCAAAAGACCACCCGAGTGGAAAGAGAAGCTCAACAAGTTTATGTCCCAGGTTCAACAAATGGCCGGGGAAGGAGATACGCTCGAGGATCCGGGACCGATACGGAAAGAGATGTCGTCTGAAAGAATTGAGCAGGCTATCGAAAGACCGCCTTTGCCGAAAATAAAACCGGCCTTGGTGAAAGCTGATGCTGAAAGCATAGATCCAGCCGTTTCCGGCAAAGAGATCCTGCCTAAAGATTTGGAGTTTGGGATACAGGATCTTAGAAAGGCTGTCATATGGTCGGAGATACTGGCGCCGCCGTTGGCTCTGAGGGACAAATAGCCTGAATTGTGCATTCAGACAAAATGGTTTTCATTCATTGGTCTTGCCGTCATGGGAATAGCTCTCTGGATTACTGCGAGGGTCAAGCACCCCGACCATCGGTGAGGTTTTAGGCATGGGGATGAACGTGACCTGATCTTCAACCTTACCCGCCAGCTTTTTTCGATAGATACACGCAGCTCCACCCAAGACCCCACCGCATACGGCGGTGAAGTGGTAGAGACCCCACGGACCGGTCTTTGCCATAACCGCAGATGCGATCACCGGTCCAAAACAGGCACCCAGTCCAAAAAAAAGAATCAAGGCGGCGCTGACCGGAAAGATATCTTCTTTTTTAATGTTGTCCTGGGCACGTGCCATGGCTACCGGGTAAATGGTGAACACCACCCCGAAACAGGCTGTCAGAAACAATAAGATACCCAGGCCTGAGGCACCGAACCTTGCGATGCTGATGCTCACGAGCATGGCCAGAAACCCTATCGCCGATAAAACCGTAAGTCGATTGAGGCGATCGGATAACAGTCCGACAGGCCATTGGAAAAGAAGCCCGGACCAGACGGTGATACTCATAAACCAGGAAACCTGGTGGACCTGAAGGCCTATTTCCAGGCCAAACATCGGTCCCAGAGAATAAAATGAACTGTTGATTAAACCGGCGGCGAAGCATCCCACCATACTGAACGGAGCCAATTGAAAAAGCTTGATCATGTTGTAGCGAGGCACCCGAAGCGGCTGCGGGTTGACAGCCCGGGTTATGGAAATGGGAATCAGACACACCGCAAATAGAATAGCGGCCAGCATGAATATGGCTCTTGCCTTGAACGTCGTTGACGTTTAGCAGGAGTTGACCGCCTCCAATTCCAAAATAGACCAGAATCATATAGATCGACAATAATCTTCCACGGAACACCGGTTCGACCTTTTCGTTCAACCAGCTTTCGATCACCATAAAAAGTCCGGTGATACACAGCCCACTGCCAATTCGTAAAATAGCCCAAAACCATGGTGAAATATATATGCCGTGTAACAAAGTCCGACAGGCCATTGGAAAAGAAGCCCGGACCAGACGGTGATACTCATTATTCACCTACCGCCCGTTTACAAGTCTAAGAGCAGCGGATATCGTGCGGATAAACAGGTTTTGCCAGGCTCAGAGCCGGGCATGTTTTTACAATATATTACTAAATAAATATACCCTAAAAAATAAAACGGCAGAGCCCTTTAAAAAGAACTCCACCGTTCAAATGAATTAGCTTGTAAAAGTGATTTGGCCGTGTAATAATTCGCTAGTTAACGGCCTCTTTTAAGGCCTTACCCGGGGTAAATTTAGGAGCATTAGATGCTTTAATATCGATTTCCGCTCCGGTCTGCGGATTACGTCCTTTTCTGGCCTTTCTTTCCACCACTTTGAAGGTACCAAAACCAACCAGGGCAACAGAGTCCCCAGCTTTCATTGCTTTGGTGATAGATGATAAAACACAATCCACCGCTTCCTGAGCCTCTTTTTTGGTGCTGACCACTTTGGCCACTTCGCTGATTAAATCGCCTTTATTCATTCTTTTCTCCTTTGATCAATAGTAATAAAAGGGCACCCCTCTCTATTCGAAGAATGCCCTTTTTACACGGAATCGAAAGCTAAATCACAGTGACATTTGCTGCAGCAGGACCTTTTTGTCCTTGCTCTATGTCAAAGGAAACTTGGTCGCCCTCATTGAGGGACTTAAAACCGCTTGAGTTGATTGCTGAATGATGAACAAACACATCCGGTCCGTCTTCTTGCTCAATGAATCCAAAACCTTTGCCGTCATTAAACCATTTAACAGTTCCATTCGTCATGATAACATTCTCCTTTCATAAAATTTTCAATGTTGCAAACTGGAGGATGCCACTATGAAAATGGATTGTTCCTACAGAAAGTAACCGTCCCGAATTTATAATGCGGGACTTAATTGATTGAGCGCAACATAATCCTTCTTTACGCCAATAGCAAGCGAATTATGGATCTTTTTAGATGGAATACTCAGATTGGGTTATTTCTGTAATCTAAAGGGATAATCCTTATTGAAAAATTGCTTTGGACTTGATATCGAAAGGCTGAATGTAACATCCATCTAATAAGATAGAAAGTGGTCAACAAGGTTTTATCATGCAGGAGTCTGTGCAAACGATTATTGAAACGGTGCGCAACTATAAAGGGTTGCTGCGCAAAAGCCCTATAAAGGCGATTTATGAAAAGCTGGGGATAACCGCCCAATACGGCAATCCGCTGCCCAATTACGGGGAAGACGCAGCCATCATCCCGTGGCAGGATGGTTATTTGCTTCTGGCCGCCGACGGAATGATGACGCAGCTTCTGGTGAATGAGCCCTATGCGGCAGGGAAGGCATCCGTGATGGTAACGGTGAATGATATTTACGCCATGGGGGGCAAGCCCATCGGCATGGTCAATGTCATGGCCAGCGGCGATGACGAACAGCGGGCCAAAATCGTTGACGGTATCGCCAAAGGGTGCCGCAAACTGAAGGTACCCATGCTGGGCGGGCATGTCCATCCGGATGCCGCCGTCGACCACCCTGCTCTGAGTGTAGCAATTTTAGGGTACGCCCAAAATCTCTTGCGCAGTCATTTGGCCCGATCGGGCGATGATCTCGTTTTGGCCGTGGACCTAACCGGGAAGGCCGGTTGCCATACCGTTCAAAGCTGGGATGCCAATTCAGGCAAAACCGCCGAAGAGCTTCTTTTCCGCTTAGCGGCCCTGCCGATGATCGCAGATCGCAAGTTTTGTCAAGCCGCCAAGGATGTCTCCAATGCCGGGATATTGGGCACGACTTCCATACTGCTGGAAAATTCGGCTAAAGGAGGCTTGATTGATTTGGCCAGCATACCCCGTCCGGATGGCGTGGCGTTAAAAGACTGGCTGTTGAGCTTTCAAAGTTTTGGTTTTATTCTGTCGGTAAACCCGCAGTATACACCGGCGGTTATCGATGTCTTTGCGGAGCGCGATGTTACCGCGGCGGTCATCGGCAAAGTTGTTGAGGAACCTGTGGTGCGCGTAAAAACCGACACTGAATCCGGAGTGCTGTTTGATTTTAATCGTGAAATGATCACCGGCATTGTTTGTCCGTGCACCGACTAAACCCCTTAGTTGCATAAACAACATGGCAAGGATAGCTAATGGTTAGTGGTTATATACAATATCATAGTGAAAACAAAATTTGCTGGATATCCCCAATAGTGAATTCAAAGGATGGGATCGATTTTGCCATGTTGTTTACCCTACGGGAAAGCCGGAGAACTTCAGATCCTGTGTTGTCAAGGGATCAAGGTAAACGACTACAATTTCACCCTTGACGCCTTGACTCTGAAGCCCTCCGCTTTTGTAACGTTAGGGTAAACCCCAAGGTTAAAGGAGACGTCAGCATGAAGATAACAGCCAACGGCATTCAAATCAATTATGAGCTTTCCGGCCGCGATGAAGCTCCGGTAGTGATGCTCAGTCATTCCCTGGCCAGCAGTCTGGTGATGTGGCATCCCCAGCTGGATGTGCTTGAATCTAAATTTAAAGTATTGCGTTTCGATACCCGCGGTCATGGCGAGAGTGATGCTCCGGAGGGGAAGTATACCCTGAAACTACTAGCGCAAGATGCCGTCGCTCTCTTGGATGCTTTAAAGATCGAAGCGGTGCACTTCGTGGGGCTATCTATGGGTGGCATGATCGCACAGAATCTCGCCTTGGATCACGGGGAGCGGCTGAAAAGTCTTGCCTTGTGCGATACGTCAGCCAGCATGCCCGATGAAGTTCAGCCCATATGGCAACAACGCATTGACGCCGCCAGGGAAAAAGGCCTGCAGGATCAGGTCGATGAAACCCTGGAGCGCTGGTTTACGCCGGAATATCTATCACAGAATTCCCCCCAGGTGGAAATGATTCGCCGGCAAATTCTGGCAACCCCGGTATCCGGCTATATCGGCTGCAGCGAAGCCATCCGCTACCTTGACAACCTGAAGCGACTTTGCGAGATCAACATTCCCACGATAATCATCGTCGGAGAGGAGGATCCCGGAACGCCGGTAGCCGCTTCCGAGGCCATGCATGAGTGTATTTCCGGTTCTGAACTGGTGGTGCTGCCTGCTGCCCGGCATTTGTCCAATATCGAACAGTCCGGGGCCTTTAACCAGGCGTTGATGGATTTTTTGCTGAAAGAAAGAGTGAACGCATGAAAAAGCAACTCATCAATTATGAAACCCTGATTGAAATTACCGGTGCTATTTCCGCTACCAGAGATCCGGAAGAGGTTGTTGTGTTGAAGGGGTATAAAAGCAGCATTGAAATCCTCAAAACGATGCGAGATCCCAACTTGTTGAAAACAAAGTAAAGGCAATCGCCAATGCTTGAATTTAAATTTTCCAACGTTGCGCGGGAAATCGAAGTTTACGGATATGATGCGGTGGTAAAAAGCCACTGCCGAATGTGTCATGGCGGCTGCGGGGTGCTGGTCTATACTAAAAACGGTAAAGTCGCCAAAATCGCCGGCGATCCGGACTGTCCCATCAACCATGGTACGCTTTGCAGCAAAGGGCTTGCCTCCGCTCAACTGGCCTATCACCCGGACCGCTTGACCTATCCGGTCCGAAGAATCGGGCCAAAGGGCAGCGGCCAGTGGGAGCGAATTTCCTGGGATGAGGCCCTGAATGCCATCGCCGAACGGATTTTGGATTATAAAGACCGATTCGGTGCAGAATCCATTGTGATGGGATACGGCACCGGTCGCGAAAACGAAGCGGTGATTTACCGCTTTGCCAACCTGCTGGGAACTCCCAATGTGCTGACGGCCGGGCATTTTTGCTACGGCCCCCGAATTGCGACCAGTATCATCACCTGCGGAACAAACCCCATAGTCGATTACGAAAATCATCCTAAATGTATTATGGTGTGGGGCAACAATCTGGTGATCAGCAACCCGGATTGCTACAAAGGAGAGCCTTTTTCCACCAGCCTGAACGCCGGAGCCAAGCTGATTGCGGTTGACCCTCGTCTCACTCGAATAGCGGCCCGGGCCGACGTCTGGCTGCAGCTTAGGCCCGGCACCGATACGGCCCTGGCCTTGGGTATGCTCAATGTGATCGTGAATGAAGAACTTTATGACAAGGAATTTGTAGCGAAGCATGTATACGGCTGGGAGCCGTTTGTAAAACGGGTCAATGAATATCCGGTGGATAAAGTGGCGGAAATCACCTGGGTACCGCAGGATAAAATCAGGCAGGCCGCGCGGTTGTTTGCAACCACCAAACCGGCCGCCATCCAGTGGGGTGTGGCCATCGAGCAGCAGGTGACCTGCGCGGACAACAATCGGGCACTGATGGCCCTGATGGGGATAACGGGAAACATCGATGTGCCCGGCGGACAGGTCCTGTTTAGTACCGCTAAAATCAGAAATGTGGGACAGTTCGGTGCTCATAAATTGCTGCCATATGAACAGGCAAAGAAACGTTTGGGCGGGGAGCGTTTTCGGCTGGCCGGAAATTTTGCCATCATCAATCCCAAATGTGTCTGGGATGCAATTTTAGAGAAAAAACCCTATGCGGTAAAAATGCTGTTTTTCATCAGTTCAAATCCGGTCTTAACCCGTGCCAATGCCAGGGAAGTCTATCGCGCCCTCGAAAAGGTGAATTTTATGGCGGTTGCCGATTTTTTCCTGACACCGACGGCCGAGCTTGCAGATATCGTGTTGCCTGCCGCAACCTGGCTTGAGATGGATTACATCGGAGATTTCTGGAAACGACATGGCTACCTTTTGCCGCGGCGAAAGGTAGTACAGATCGGTGAATGCCGCTCCGATCATGAGATGCTCAATGACCTTGGTCACAGGGTAGGGCAGTCCGAACACTGGTGGGATGATTTCGAGGGCGGTCTCGATTATATCTTAGAGCCCTCGGGGATCAAATGGCAGGACTTTAAGAAGATGAATTACATCCGCGGGCAAGTCAGGTATCGCAAGTATCAGGAAAGAGGATTTTCGACCCCGACCAAGAAATTTGAGCTTTACTCAACCTTGCTTGAAAATTGGGGATATGATCCTTTGCCCAAATTCCGCGAACCACCCGAAAGCCCGGTCAGCATGCCGGACCGCTGTAAACAATTCCCTTATATTTTAATTACCGGTGCCCGTTCTCCGGGCTTTTTCCACACCGAAAACCGTCAGCTACCCTGGCTGAGGGAACTTCACAAAGATCCGGTGGTGGAGATCCATCCCGATACGGCAGAAAAGGAAGGAATCAAAGAAGGTCAATGGGTCATGATCGAGTCTGTCCGGGGAAAAGTCAGACAGCGCGCTAAAATCTTTGCCGGCATCCACCCAAACGTTGTGAGTGCCCAGCATGCCTGGTGGTTTCCGGAAAAAAAGGATCCCGCACATGGTTGGGATGAATCCAATATCAATATTTTAACCGATAATGCCTATGATACCTGTGACCCGGCGATGGGGGCCACCAGCGTTCGAACGCTATTGTGTAAGATATATCCGGAGCAAAGTCGCCAACCCAAAGCTTGAGAAGAAACACATTTGAGTTTTGTCATTGGTACCAAATTTTAGAACTCGTTGAATAGTTTACTGGTTGAATGGTTGATTAGGTAAATTATAGTCATAATTTCAGAATGTTACGATTGTTTAAAAATGAAGTGTCCAATTATTTTGCAAATATGGGATAAATATATATTTACAACCACTTAACCAATCAACTAATCAACCAATCAACGATATCTGAATTTATTAAAATCAAATCATGTTTGCGTAAGATTGATGTATCTATGATTAAATTTAACCTGACTATAGACAATCATCTCTGCTGGGGTTGTAAAACCTGTGAAGTGGCCTGCAAACAGGAAAACCGGGCAGCAGACGGTGTCCAATTAATTTTCGTTCAGGAAAATGGCCCCGGACTCGTTGACGGTAAACTGGATTTTTCCTTTCAAGTAAACCTATGCCGGCACTGCGATGATCCGCCCTGCGCCGAGGCCTGCCCGGAGGATGCCATCAGCAAAAGAGAAGACGGCATTGTTGTCATGGATTACGATTTGTGCACCGGATGTCAGGCCTGCATCGATGCTTGCCCATACCATGCCATTGCCTATGACGAGTATAAAACCGTCGCCCAAAAGTGTAATCTCTGCCATCACCGGGTGGATCAGGGGCTTATCCCCGCCTGTGCCGACAATATCTGCCCGGCCCATTGCATCTATTTTGGATCTTCAGAAACTAAACCTCTCCCGCCGGATCCACGTGAACAATGATTCTGTCGAGCTCATCCATCTCCCCTGCAAGACAACGTTCCACTGTTTTGGCAATACGGTGTCCTTCAACAACCGTTAATTGGCCATCGACGACAATGTGAATTTCCGCCTGGTAAAACCCACCTGAAATTCGAACTCTGAGATCATGAGCATCCATCACACCTTCTACCGTCCGTGAAAGTTGCAGAAGCTTTTCTATTATTTCAGGCGGTGGGGCCGTGTCGGTAAATTCACGCAGCGTTTTCCTTAGTATATCAAAACCTACTTTGATGATAAAGAAAGATACTATCAAGGCAGCTAAAGCGTCCAGAATGTGCCAGGAAGGGTTGATCAGCGTCCCCGCAACACCCAGCAGAACAGCCACTGAGGAAAGGGCGTCCGAACGGTGATGCCATGCATTGGCCACAATCAGCTGGCTTTTTATGCGACGCCCGATTAAAACCGTATACCGATACAGGGCTTCTTTCAAAGCGATAGACACGCCGGCCCCGATCAGGGCGATCCCCGTGGGATGATATTCGGTGTGCCGATGGATATTCAACGCTGCATCTATCCCCAGATACACTGCCGTTCCAATGAGAGCCAGCCCCACGATGGCGGATGCCAATGTCTCGATGCGGGCATGACCGAAATGATGTTCTTTATCCGGGGGCTTACGTCCGATTTTAATACCGAGAAGAACCACAACGTCGGTAAAGAGGTCGGAAATTGAGTGGACCGCATCTGCTATCAAAGCCTGGCTGCCACCGAATATACCGGCAAAGAACTTAAGCAGGATCAAGAAGGCATTGACAAAAAGTCCTAGCAGCGTAGCCCTTCTGCCTGCCTTAGCCGATGATATTTTAGCTTCATTCATAGATTTTTTCCACGATGGTGCGCCCTATGATTACTTTCTATCGACCCCGGGCTTGAAAATCAATTAATAAATTTTTTAAAAGAAGTATCCTGGAGGTGAGTCGGTGGGGGTAGGTCTTGTCTCGGTTGGCCAAGCAATTTGTGCATGCGGCATTGCCGAGGTTCGGGGAAGGCCGAACACCTTCCGGCCGGCTTCCGGCTCTTAAAGCCTATAGCTCGGAGAGCGCCATGAAAACTGGGTTACCAATTAAAGTTTCAGTTAAGGATGTTTTAGATTCCGGGTCAGACGCCGACATATCTTCCGCGCAAGCGCCTCAATTCATATCCATCATGTCCGTTGATTGACGGCATGATTCAATGCCTTTATGCCCGTCTTGAAGTGATTTCTTTAATGCGAGCCTGAATAATCTTTTCTTCATGCTGCCGTTTTTTCATTGCGGCCTCGTTTACCTTTGTGATGATTTGATCCATGTCCACCGGTTTCATCAAATAATCAAAAGCGCCATGTTTCATGCCCTCAATGGCCGATTCAACATCCGCATGACCGCAAAGCATCATGACCTCCACCAGTGGTCTTTTTCTTTTGATTTCGATAAGCGTTTCGATTCCGTCCATGCCCGGCATCTTGACGTCCAAAATGACGACCTCGATATTTTCATTTTCTGCTAGGACCTGCAGTGCTTCTTCCCCGCTGAATGCTTTTGAAATTTCAAAATCCCTTAACTCTAAACGCTCGCTGAATGTTTCAATAAAGCTGACTTCATCGTCTACCAACAATACGTTTGCGATGCCCATTGAAATTCACTCCTTTTTACTTTTTTGCTTGCTGATTGCGCTATGTTTTAAATTCATGACTGCGCTATTCTGATTGTAAGACCGAATGTCATTATGTAAATCCAGACGGCACTTTTATCACAGGTGCCGAACCTTAATCAATTATTAAATTTTCCCGGTCTGATCTGCCATCTGCCCACTGTCCTCTTTCCTCTGCTCTAAATGCGCGCCAGCCGTATTGCTGTATTATACTCAAAAAAATGACTTGAATTTATCAGAACCTTAAATTAAAGTTGCATTATTAGTCCTAACCCACTTATATCTTATAAAAATAATAGACTGGAGGTCTTTTGTGAGCGATTATCGCGTTAATGAATTAATGGTGCCGCTGTCGGAATACGCCACGGTTCCGGAGGGGTCGACCCTGTTTGATGCGGTCCTGGCTTTGGAAAAGGCCCAGGAGGAGTTCGACCACACCAAATACAAACACCGCGGTGTCTTAATTCTGGATAAAGATAAGCGGGTTATCGGCAAATTGGGTCAATTGGATGTGCTGCGTGCCCTTGAACCAAAAGATGAGGATCCGGGCGAAATTAATGAACTCAGCCAATTCGGCTTCAGCTCCAATTTTATCCACAAACTGCGAAAAAAGCGGCGATTGAAGGCTACACCCTTGAAAGACCTCTGTAGCAAAGCATCCAAGTTAAGGGTGGAGGATTTCATGCAGGCCCCCTCTGAGGGAGAGTTTATTGAACATGAAGCGTCCCTTGAAATGGCGGTTATGCAGCTGGTCACGGGACCTCATATCTCACTGCTGGTCACACGGGGCGATGAGATCATCGGGGTATTGCGCCTGACGGACGCTTTTGCGGCGATATTCCACACCATGAAAGAATGTGAAACCAATTTATAGCAAGGGTGCCATATGAAAGAACTGAAAAGACTCCTGGACCGGATTATTCAGAGAGTCAATATCAATTTGCGTGAACTTAATTACGACGTAAGTTCTTTTATCAAAAATCTGGTTCCCCTGAATCAGATGGTTAAATTCTATGCATTTTACGGCATTACCCCCAACCATCCGCTTGCTTTTCAATTCAGGCATTCCAGTTTGGCCGGCAGCTATTTTCTAGGAAAATGCCGGACAACCAACTCAATCCTTTATAAAAGCGACATCCGAGGCGACGAACTCAAACACCGCGGTGATATATTCCATTATCAAAAGTTTGAAATTCCGATCACCAAAGATGAAGGCATTGACATCGAAGACAGTTTTCTCATCAAAACCCTGGTTCATAATTTTTCACACGATCCGGAAACTCTTGAAAAATTCTTTATCAGGGATACCGTTTCCACCCATTACGCCAATATCCACGGCTCCCCTATTGACGGGTGTTTTTTGGGACCATTTGCAACCGTCGATCTGACAACCATGCGCGATTGTGTCATCGGAACGTTTTCCTACGTCCAGGCCGGTGAGGTCGGACACCTTAATGTCGGCCCCGGGACCGTGTGGGTCCGCAATCCGGAGGAGTTCAATTTTCTGTACCATTATCCCCTCGACAAATTGAACCATTATATTGAATTTGTCGAGGGCAGATTGCCCCAGGGATTCATCATGGATTTTGTGGAGGACCGTAAAAACGCTTTCCAGCGCGTTTTTGATGCGGTTAATATTGAACAGTCCGTAATCGTTCCCAGCACCGCCTCGCTGGATCGTTTTGCGGTGATCAAACCCAAGACCCGCATCAGCGAGAACGTCCTGGTCGCCCAGCGAGCCTTCCTTCAAAATGCATGGCTCGGCAAAGGTGCCAATGCCCAGGAAAATTGCTATATCATCAATTCTCGCCTGGAGGGTTTCAATGTGACCGCCCATGGAGCCAAAATCATCGAGGCCGATCTGGGGAAAAATATTTTCGTCGGCTTTAACAGTTTTCTGCGGGGGCGGGCCGATAGCCGGCTGGCTATCGGCGACGAGAGTATCATCATGCCCCATACGATCATCGATATTAAAAAACCTTTAACCATACCGCCCGGTCACCTGGTTTGGGGCCTGATTACGACCCCGCAAGAGCTTAAAACCAACAGCATGGCCCTTAAAGACTTTTCCAAGGTCAACGATGGCCTGATAAAAGGCAATATGTCTTTTGAGGGAAATGGCGCCGCTTTTGTTTCGGCCTTCCGCGATCGTATTCATCACATTCTCGAGGCCAACGGGGCCTTCTTTGACGGCAAAAAGAACCGGGGACATGCTCAAAAAAACCAGAACATCTCCTTTAATACGATTCAGCCATACCCCGACAGCGAATTGCAAGGGCTGTATCCGACCATTATGATCCAGCCCTGAACCGGATCCGCTGCGTTTCGGAAGGGCCGTAGTTTTGAATGGTTTTGATTGCGTCTATTTAAAATACGTCAGCAAAGCATGAAGATTGGTGAGCGGGTGCGGCGGACAGCCGGGAATATACAGATCGACCGGCAACAGATTATCCAGACCCTCGGTGATCTCGGGGCTGCCACGAAAGGGGCCGCCGGACAGTGCGCAGCTGCCCACAGCGATCACTACTTTGGGGGCCGGCGTGGCCTCATAGGTCTGCAGCAGGGCGGTTTTCATATTCCTGGAAACGGGACCGGTCACGACGATGCCATCGGCATGGCGCGGTGATGCCACAAAGTTGATGCCGAATCGGGCCAGATCGAAAAACGGGGTGGCCAGCACGTTCAAATCGGCCTCACAGGCATTGCAGCCGGCGGCCGATACCTGGCGCAGCTGCAAGGAGCGGCCGAACAGTTTTTTGAAATGCTTTTTCGCATGATCGGCCAGGGCCGGAAGTTCGCCCCCGGTCAGAAGATGGTCTTTCTCGGCCACCGCAAGCTCAAAATTCTGGTTAAAAGAGACGAACCGGCCTTCAGACAGGCGCTCACAGGTGCCGCAGAAGACACAGCGTCCCAGATCGATTAATCTGCGCTCGGCATCAATGGCTTCCTGGGGACAGGCGGCCGCGCATTCGGCTGCCAATTCGGATGATGCATCCGCATGAACCTGCGGCTGCCCGCGATAGCGTGCCGGTAATTCGATCGTGGTTTTGGGGTAAGCGCTGGTTCGACAGCCCTGTTCAAATCTGTTTTTCAGCGTATTTAACATTTTGTTTCACTTCGGCTTCTTAAATGGGTTGTTGGTTTATCCTTCGTTAGATCTAACCACAGAGTTCGCGGAGAACGCTGAGAAAATTATTACAGAATATCTATTCTCGACGACCTCTGTACCTGACGAATTTGTCACCCGCATTACTTTCACCAAAAATGAGTAATTAATCCGCCCGCCCAATATCAAAATATTTTCATCAAGTTCTAAAGAACACCTATGTTTTATCCACACCTGGTATCCGTGTTTTTCAGGGCGGAGTAATTAAAGATCAAACCCACAGTATGACAGATTATAGCTCTTGTTGTTGAGCGGGAAATCGGAGATCCCCGTATTCCTCAGGGCCATGGCCAACCCGTTCCAGTTATGAAATGACGGATCTTTAATTTTATAGCGCAGGATTTTTCCGTCGGCATCGGTCAGCATACAGTGTGACAGCTCCCCGCGCCAGGCCTCGTTGACCGTGACAGTGAATGACGACGGTGCCAGCTTGAAATCCCCGTCTTCGACGCAGCGGGTTTCAATCGGGCTTCCCAGAAGGGATTCAATCATTTCGATGGATTGCAGCACCTCGTCGGCCCGCACCTTGGCCCGGGCATAGACGTCACCGGTGGGTTCGGCATTCTGCGGGATATCCAGCCGGTGATAGTGTTCCGTGGGAAAACAGCGTCGGGCATCGTAAGGAATTCCACTGGCGCGACCGGATGGGCCGACCAGGCCCAGCTTTTCCGCGTCCGACGTACTGACCACCCCGCAACCTTCGAATCGCGAGCGGACGCTGGAGGTTCCAAAAAGCAGATCGATAACATGTTCGACCTGGGGCTTCAATTCTGCGAGGCGTTCGGTCAGAACGCGTCTGTCTTCATCGGTGACTGCGAAGCGTACGCCGCCGGGTCGGATCAAACCTTTGCCGAAACGGTTGCCGCATATCCACAGGCTCATGTTCAGAAAATCACCGCGCATGCGGCCACAGTAATTGGCCGGCGGTAAAAAAGCCACATCCCCGCTCAACGCGCCGAGATCTCCCACATGATTGGCAATGCGCTCCAGTTCCAGGCCAATCGTACGGATCATGCGCGCACCGGCATCGGTTTCGATGGCGGCCAGCGCTTCCACTGCCTGAGCCATACACAGACTGTGGCCGACAGCGGTATCGCCGGCAATGCCTTCGGCCAGGATCGGCAGGCGCTTTAGGTTTGCGTTTAGAAACAGTTTTTCGACACCACGGTGCTGATAACCCAGCTGGATCTCCAGGTGCAGCACACGCTCGCCAATACAATTGAACCTGAAATGGCCGGGTTCGATCACGCCGGCGTGCACCGGACCGACGGCGACCTCGTGAATCTCGTCGCCTTGCACGGCATAATAATCGTAGTTGCCGGGGATGTCTTCATTGTAATCGTTACCGAAAACATCCGACAGACCTCGTTCGTTGGCGTGATAGCGGACCATCTTGAGCCAGGGATGGCCTTCGGGCCGGATGCCGAACTGTTCGGCGATTTCACGCTCGAACATGTGGAAGGGCTCGCATTCGGCCGTCAGTGACGGGTAGGCTTCCGGAGCCCGGCAGCCGGCCAGCATCAGATGGTCGGACCTCAGGACTGCCAGCAGGTTGATCCCGTCGGAGGCGGGATAGGCGAAAAAATGGACAACCTTGCCCCCGTTGGCGATGATTTGCAGCGCCTGGTTATGAAACTCATCAAATGTCAGATGCGGAATACGGTCACGGGTCATTGCCTCGCCATTACCGATCTGTATAAAATCCGTGTTCATTAAAAACCCCCGCCAATGGAATTTACTGCATGGATAATCGTCTGGTACAGGGAATCCGGAATCCAAAAGCATAGTACCAGAGAGGTCAATAGAAGCGCGTACTGGGGCCAGATCATGTTGGGCTTTTCTTCCAGCCGGATTGTAGCACGGACGTCACTGAAGGAAATCTGCATGACGTGGTTCGCAAATCCGGCGAAAATCACACATAGGCTCAGAATAAAAATTCCCACTGCGATATAGTGTCCGCTGCGAAAGGCACCAATGATGATAAAAAGTTCCCCGATGAAAATTCCGAAGGGTGGGAATCCGGAGATGCCTGCAAATCCGCCGAAAAAGGCCACGAAGGTCTGCGGCATTCGCCCGGCAAGTTTCCCTGTTTCTTTAATCAGCCGGCTGCCGTAGCCCAGCAGGATGTTGCCGGATGACAGAAAGAGGGCTGATTTGATCAGGCTGTGATGGATCAGGCACAGCATGGCGCCATAGGCTCCCAGCCCGCCGATGCCGGTGCCGAAGGCGATGATGCCCATGTTTTCAATACTCGAATAGGCCAACAGCCGTTTGTACTCGTTCTGTTTGAGAATAAAGGTCGCCGCCACCAGAATGGATACCAGACCCAAAACGATCAGAATCGTGCCCGAAAAATGCCCCAGGCCGGCGGCGTGCATGATTTTATTGGTTTTGAATATCCCCAGGTAGGCACAGTTGAGCAATACACCGGACAACAGGGCGGAAGCCGGACTGGGGGCTTCACTATGGGCGTCGGGCAGCCAGGTATGCATCGGCGCCAGGCCCATTTTGGTACCGTAACCCACCAGAATGAATACAAAACCGGTTTTGAGCCAGAGGGGATCCAGACGTCCGGCCTCATTAGTCAGCGCAGAAAAAGCCACTGGCACATCGACACCGCCGATATCCATGGATAGGGTAATGAGCACCGAACCCAGAAGGGCCAGGGCGATGCCCACCGAGCAAATCAACACATATTTCCAGGTGGCCTCAAGGGTTGCCGCCGACCGATGCGTGTATATCAGTGGTGCACTGGCGAGCGTGGTAGCCTCGATGGCGATCCACATGACCATGATATGATCCGAAAGGGTCACCATGGTCATGGTGGATAAAAACAGCAGCATCGAGCCGGTAAATACGCGTTCGGAACGGATTTCAATTCTTTTGAGATACGCTGCGGTATAAATCGAGATCAGGAAAAAAAGCAGTGAAATGACCAACAGCGACAGGAGGCCTTCGGGTGTAACGGAAAAATAAATTTCAAACAGTGCTTGCGGCCGCTGAATCCATAAATAAAGGGATAATATCAGATGAACTACCCCGGTAAATACCAGCAGGGGTCGACCAAATGTCCGCGGTAGAAAGAAGGCCATCACGCCGGTTAGCAGTGGTATCAGAAAAACAATTTCAACCATGAAACACCTATTCCTTTAACGTTCTGAGCAAGGCCGTATCGACATCATCAAAGGCCTGGTTGATATTTTGCAGGATGATGGCCATGATCATCACGCCGGCCAACACGTCGAGCAGGATACCGAATTCAACAATATGATGGGCGCGGACCGAAAAGCTGGTTCCTACCAGATAGATCCCGTTTTCCATCATAATGTAACCGAGAACCATGGCAATGGCATTGCGCCGGGCCATGAGCAAAAACATACCGGCCACCAGCAGCGTAATGGCCGTCGGCAGCAACAAGGCATGGTCGCTGGTCTGGGGTAAATTAAACTTCGGGCTGACAAAGGTGGCCGCTACAATCAGAGCTAAACCGGCCAGCAGGGATGCATGATAGCCGACGATGGGCTCGACTTCCCGGCGGATCGCCACTTTTTTAATCGCCAGATAAATGAACAGTGGAATGACGATTCCCCGGATGATCAGGGTGATCAGGGTAAATGCGATGCTACCGGCGGTCAGATCGTGGCCGATGAACAGCGGTACGATGGAAACCACCACCCCCTGGAAAGCCAGCACCCTGATGAGCATCGGCAGTCGGCTGGAACCGAAGGAGATCAGGACCGACAGGAGCACAAGGGCCAAAATGGTATCGACAATTTGGATCATTTTAAAAACTCCAATGTGATGATAGTTGCGAAAAATGCCAGAGCAAAAGATGTCAGAACAAACTGGGGTACTTTGTCCATGCGATAGCGGGCCATAACCGATTCGGTGACACCAACGGATGTGTACACCAGCCCAAGGACGATAAAAAATATACCTGCGTCCGCCACCGGATGTCCGAGATTGAAGGGGCAGATCAACCGGGTGACCAGGGTAGCGTAGAAAAACAGCTTGAAAAAAGAGCCCAGTTCGATGAGCGCCAAATCAGGTCCGCTGTGATCCAGCACCATGACTTCATGGATCATGGTCAATTCCAGGTGCGTGGCCGGGTCATCCACCGGGACCCGGGAACTTTCCGTCAGCAGCACGATAAAAAAAGCGATGGCTACAAACAGCAACGGTGGGCCGGCTGCTTGCCAGAGTCCGAAAGGTTGGCCGCCGGCAAAAAAAGCTGCGAGGTTTAGCTCACCTGTCAGGGTGTAAAACAAAATCAGGACCATGAAGAGCGTGGCTTCGCAGATAATCGGAAAGTATGCTTCCCGGGCGGCGCCCATGCCTTCGAAGGGAGAGGCCGTGTCCATGGCGGCGGCAATGGTGAAAAACCGGCCCAGGCCCAGCAGGTACAGCAGCAGGATTACATCTCCGCTAAAGGAAAACAGTGGTGGCTGCCCGGCGACGGGCAGAAACATCAGTACCACGGTAGCCGCGCATAGTGAAACCATGGGCCCCAGCTTAAAAATGAGGGTGGTGCTGGTGCTGTAGACCGATCCCTTTTGAAAAAGTTTGATCAGGGTGTAATAATTGATCAGTAGCGGTGATCCTTTGCGGCCTCCAAAAAAGGCCTTTACCTTTAGGATCCAGGCTGAATACAGTGGAGCCAGAAGCATAGCCAGGATTAGGAAAATAATGGATTTCATCATTCGCTTTTTACCCCATATTAAATTACAAAATTGCAGTTTTCATTTCTAGCAAAAGGGGCCCTTTTCAGGCCAGCGGCGGTGCTTTTATGAAACTTCGCCTGGTCTTAGCAGTGAAAATCTTTTGGTCAACCTTGAACCCTGAACCCTGAACCTTGAACCCTCCTCAGACAAAGAAAAGCAGCACTACGATCGCCAGTAGAATATAGCCGATATAAAGGTGAATGTCGCCGTGCTGCAGCCACCTCAGTTTGTCGAACAGCGCCAGCACCGGCCGCACTATGATGTTGCCCATATGCAGTTCGGCAATATCACTGACATGGCTGTGGTAATGACTCTTTTGCGGGAAGCGGTCCCGTACCTCTGAGTGATCTTCTGTCAGCGGGGCCACCGGTCTGAAAAATTCCAGAATTGAAGCCGCATAGGACGATCCGGTGTATTGCATTTTAACCGTTGGTCTTGTAAAGCCGCAGCCCCAGGTACCGGAGCGGGTCACTGTTTTGCCGCGGTACAAAAATGTTCGCAGCGCCAGAATCAAAAAAAATACAGCAACGATAAGCGCCGCCGCCCGCGTAATATTACCGGTCAGTTCGATGAAGGGTTCAAGGGGAATACGACCGTAACCCAGTCCCAGAGATGCAACGGCCTTAAGGGCCATTGTCATGAAGAAAGTTGGAAAGACGCCAATCAAAATGCAGGCGACCGCCAGAACCAGCATGGGAACGAGCATGGTCCATCCTTTTTCATCCGCATTTTCCGCAACCTGGTTGCGCGGCTCACCTTGAAAGACAACGCCCACGACCTTCGTGAAACAGGCCAGTGCCAGACCGCCGATAATCGCCAGGCTGACAATAGCCAGCAGGCACACCGCAAAAGACGTTTTGTCCAGCGCCAGACCCCGAAATCCGCCCATGTAGACCAAAAACTCGCTTACGAAACCATTTAATGGCGGAAGCCCGGAGATAGCCAGCGATCCGATCAGAAAGGTGGTTCCGGTAACTTTCATTTTTTTGATCAAGCCACCCGTAAGGTCGATGGTGCGTGTCCCGGTTTTATGGAGCACCATGCCGGCGCCCATGAATAAAAGCGATTTAAAGATCGCATGGTTCAGCACATGCAGCAGACCGCCGGCAAATCCTAAAACCGCCATGACCGGTTTACCGGCGGCGACCCCGATCATGCCAAGGCCGAGGCCGATTAAAATGATGCCGATATTTTCAACGCTGTGGTAAGCCAACAAACGCTTGAGATCATGTTGTCCAAGCGCATAGACAACCCCCAGGATGCCGGAAATCATACCGGCAATCAGAACAAAATGCCCGAACAGTGTTGCCTGACTGTCCAACAGCATGTATATGCGGATGATTCCGTAAATACCGGTTTTGATCATCACACCGGACATCACGGCTGAAATGTGGCTGGATGCGGCCGGATGTGCGTGGGGCAGCCAGACGTGAAAAGGGAAGACCCCGGCCTTGGAGCCAAAGCCGATAAACGCCAACACAAAAACGATGATCTTGACCGTATCGGGAAGTGCCGCGGCATCCGCAAATCCGAAGTTTCCGCTATGGGCATAGATCAGACCGAATGCTGCCAGGATGAACATGGCCCCGACCTGGGTAAACACAAAATAGAGGTATCCGGCTTTGCGGTTTTCCTCGGCTTCGTAGTTGTAGACCACCAGAAAAAACGACGACAAGGACATGATTTCCCAGGACAGCATGAACGCGATCAAGTTGCTGGCGGTCACCACCAGCGCCATCGAGACCGCCAGCAGGCTGAAAAAAAAGTAGTTGCCGGCAGTACGAAGCGCCTTTTGGGCTTTGTCCATGTAGTGGTAGCTGTAAAGGGCGGCAAGCAGGCAGACCGCGTAGATGGCGACCAGGAAAAATGCGGACAGGGCATCGATTTGAAAGGATAGGGAAAAAACGTTCAGATAATCAAAGGCCGCGCGATAAGGTCCCGGCTGGAAGAGTTGGGTGCCGGCGTCAATCAGTCCCAGAAGACTTCCGCCTCCGATAGCCAGAACACCGATGGTCTTCATCAGGTTGAATTGTCGGTAAAAAATCAGGGATAAGAGACCCCCGCAGAAAATAACCGCCAGCGATAGAAAAAAAAGATTCATAATCTTCCCCTATTTCGGCCCGGCCGGAGTTGACGATTGATATAAAAAAGAATTTTTGCTTATATTTTTTACAATTTGTTTGGTATACCCAGCAGAGGTGGCCCCGGCCCCTTCCAGAGGCCATCCTCATACCCCCAGCTCTGCTGGTGGTCGCTGATTATGGTAGATTGAATATCTTGGCTGCTTTAGCCGCCGGTGAGGACCGGCATGCCCATCATCGGCCAGAGTACGAAGACGGCAAAACCTGTGACGATCATCAGGATTATACTGGCCGGTATACCGTACAGAAAAAATTCCGCGGTGGAAAACTGACCGGAATCATAGGCAATTGCATTGGGGGCAGCGCCGACTAATAACAAAAACGGCATGCCGGCCGTCACCAGGGCTGAAAACAGGATCACTTCGCCTGCCACTCCTAGATAGGGAGCGATGACCAGGGCCACTGGCAGGGATATGGCGATGGCCGCCACGTTCATGATAACGTTGGTCATGATCATCACGAAAAAGGCGATGCTCAGTACGAAAACGAACCAATGGGCTTCCTGGAACATGGCAAGCCAGTTGACCGCCATCCAGCTGGCGGCACCGGTTTGCCACAGGCAATTGCCGATACTCATGGCACCGGCAAACAGAAGGATGATGTTCCAGGGAATGGCTTCCAGGTCGTCGATATCCATTATGCCGGTGACAAAAAATAGGATGGTCGACACCAAAATAATGGCGGTTTTGTCGATGGGCGCAAGTGCAGGAAGGAACTGCTTGGCCGCCATGACGAGAATACAGGCGCCCACGATAACGGCCGCCTTGATCTCGTTGCGAGATAGTGGTCCAAGATCGGAGCTTAACTGGCGGGCCTTTTCTCTGAGTCCCGGAATGGTATTTTTCTCAGGTTTGAAAAACACCATAAAAAATCCCCAGAGAATGAAGGTCATGAGCCAACCGATGGGGAACATATACCAGGTCAGCTGGAAAAAGGTAATGTCCTGATTCATGATTTCCTTGAAAAAGCCCAGCGCCACAGCACCGCGAGCGGCCCCCAGCAGGGTGACAATACTTCCGGCACCGGCGACATAGGCCATTCCGATAAACAGGCCTTTGCCAAATTTTGTCTTTTTATGGCCTTCGCCGTAAAGCGCATAAATCGACACCAGCAAAGGGTAAATGGTGGCTGCCACCGCCGTATGCGCCATGATATGGGTCAGGGCCGACGTCACGATAAAGCAGCCCAGGTAGATCATGCTGGTTTTTTCACCCACGATGATCAGCATTTTGTATGCCAGGCGCTTGGTCAGTCCGGTCTTGGTGAATACCAGCCCGATCATGATCGAGGCAAAAATAAACATGACGGAGGGAACCATGAAATCTGTAAAGGCGTCCCTGGCCGGACGTATCAGAAACATGGCCTGCAGGACCCCGATGGCCAGACTGGTGACGCCGATGGGCACGACTTCGAATACCCACCAGGTAGCGGCCAGTAAAAATACGGCAATAGCGCCCTTGGCCTCCCGGCTCAGCGGGAAATGTTTGCCCATGGGATCGACGGCATCGGGCCATGGTGGTGCCAGGTAAGCCACCGTAAAAAGGGCGATGCCCAGGAAAAGAAATCCCATTTTTTTCCAGTCTATATTACTTGTTACAGCAACATCATCACTCATGAATCCCTTCCTCCTCTATCCTGAAACACTGTCATGAGAATTGCCTGAATATCTGCGCTATTTTTCAGAGCTTACGCATTAAAGCACGCTTTCATTCTGTGGAACACGGCGGCAAACACGTCGGTCAGACGCAAAACACCCACAATTTTTTCGTCACCGGTCACCAATAAAGATTGGCTATTTCCCAAAATTAACTGATGAATAGCGGTCTCCAGGGATGCATCTTCGGAGACAAATTCGCCCTCAGTAGGGGTTTGCATATATTTTTTGACGGGCTGTTCTCCGGCTTTGCGGCAGATATCATCCAGCGGATTGGCAAAAAGGTTATAATCCTCCAACATGGATTTCATGAATTTTTTGGTGAATCCATACCGCTGGGACCCCTCTCCCTGGATCATGTCCCGGTACTTTGGTTCCAGGGCTCTGAGCACATCCAGCTGGCTGAGTTTGCCGACCACGTTGCCGTTTTTATCTAGCATCAGAATCGCCCGGTGGCGATATCGGGTGTGCTTATCTTCGAATTTTTCCTGGGCTTCTTCCAGAGATAAGACAGCATCGTAAAGGGTTGCGTCTTCGGTTACGGTTGCGTACTCCGACAGCGGCACCATTAAATCTTTGACGGTGTATGATTTCACGGCTACCTCCATTTTTCGGGTAAAAGGGGATCGTCTATCATAATTCAGTTATCTTGTACAGTTCTATTATACATGTTTCTTCTTCGACCCATTTAATGTTGCTGAGATGTAACAATGTTCTACAAATCAAAGCGCTGCATTAAATATTGCCTCAAGTTCTCTTTGACATTTGTATCGTTCCTTATATAGTTAGGACTGTATAAATCTGACTTAGGAGGCGTAATATGAGGACGATAACGGTAAGGGAATTGATGGTGCCGCTCGAAGAATATGCAACGGTCTCCGAGACGGCAACTTTACGCGAGGCGATTCTTGCTTTGGAAAAGGCTCAAATGACGCTTGACCCGTCGCGGCATAAGCATCGTGCCATATTGGTGCTGGATGAGAGCGGTAAGGTTGTGAGCAAAATCACCATGAAACATATTCTGATCGCTCTTGAACCCAATTATGGAAAAGTGGAAGGTACAGGCGTGCTGGAGCGATCAGGGTTTAGTCCGGATTTGATCCGGTCCATGCTTGAAAATAACGCGCTTTGGACGGAACCTTTGCAGTTTTTCAGTGAACGGGCCGCCAAGCTGAAGGTGGGCGATATAATTCATGCGCCCTCGGAGGACGAGTATATTGATGAAAATGCAACCTTGGGTGAGGCCATTCACCAGATGATTGTTTATCCTTATCTTTCTCTGCTGGTGACCGCTGGTGATAAGGTCTTGGGAATATTGCGGCTGTCTGATGTTTTCACCAAAGTTTGTGACATAATCAAAGGTGGTTGATGTTGGATCCGGTTTGTATTGGGGGATATACGAAATTTGATAGTACACAAAAGATATTTTAAGAGGAATTTTTAAATGGATACATATGGAGAAAAAACCTGAATATTCGCCAAGAAAGGACTCTGGATCGGAATAGGCTTTGGTCTTAATTATTTCAGCTATTTTATTCTGAGGGCCTTGGCTTCTTCTATTTTTCGGGTGAGGAGGTTCAAATCGGCAGGTTTTTCAATGACGTGCATCGCGCCGAGTTTGATGGCCTCAATACACTTTTCCTCGGGCACATTGGCTGTCAACAGGATGATTTGTACCTCGGGTTTCGTCTCCTTAAATAGTTTTAAGGCCTTAAAACCGTCCATTTCGGGCATCATCAAATCCATGATGACGGCATCATAGGAATCCGTTAGCAGCATTTCAAGGGCATCTTCGGCCGAAGTGGCGGTGGCTACGTCCATGCCCCGGGCCTCCATGCGCTCAGCCATGATATCTAAAAAATCCTTTTCGTCGTCAATAAGTAAAACCTTGGCGGACATTAAATTACTCCAGTGGGATTATATTTTCAAAGGGTTGCTATATGAAAATACGGTATCGTTTCGTTGTTAAAGTTTTTTCACTACAAAGTTAGGGACTTCCATCCTTATCTTTTGGATCGGGTTGAGAAGGGGCCTTCGATTGAATCCGGCCGAGTTGAGCATTTAAACATCCTTTAGAACAGACCTCGGTGAAGAGGCAAAACCACTTAATTTGGCTGCCCGGATGCGATCTTCCTGTTCGGCCTTGCGGTCATGAGCCTTGTCGATTTTTAGGATCAAATCTTCAGTCTCACACGGCTTCATCAGAAAATCAAAGGCGCCAAGCTTCATCCCTTCGATGGCCATTTCCACGGTTCCATGTCCGGTCAGCATGATGACTTCAGTCAATGGTTTCAGGTTCTTAATTTCGCGCAGAACTGCGGTTCCTTCAATTCCCGGTAACCGCACGTCAAGGATAACCACATCAAAATTGTAGTTTGTTATTTTCTCGATGGCATCCTCTCCGGTCAAGGAAGTCGTTACGTCATAGGTGCGCATAGACAATCTTTCAGATAATGCCTCAACAAACTGATCTTCGTCATCTACAATTAACAAACGTGCTTTCATTTTCTTTCCTTCCTTTCAATGTATTCGTCAAAGGATTGCCAATTTCTCTTCATATTTTAGATTAGGCCTGACGACGCTGACGTTTTTCTCGAAAATACCCATCCCAAATGCAGTCCAGGGACGTGAATGGAACGTTGAACTCCTGAACCTTAGAACCCGTGAAAGCCTACGCTAAAGGTTTTATCGGCTGAAGTCATTGTCAATGTTTTTAAACAATCGAAGAACAATCTCTTGGCCTTGCGGGTCTTTCGTCAAATCTGCCGCCAGCTTGGCGAGCAGGTCCTTCTCACGATCCGATGGAAAAGTTTCCAACATCGTTTCAGAAACACCCGCCAACCGTCGGAACCGAATTCGAACGCCGTCTTCTGTTTCTTCAGCGACCAACTCAACCCGTTTTTCATCGTTGCCGGCAGACATGCAAAAATCCAGACACAGCCACAGAAGGTTCAATAAAAAAAATGGCGCTGTCGGGATGGTGACCGGATTTTCCGGCAGCATCAAATCCACCTTAACACCGCGCATGACGGTGAATCTGTCTGCCAGGGCCATAAACAGTTCGAGGGTTTGATTCAGGTCCACCTCGGCGACGGTTTCGTCGATACTGTGAGCGAAGCGGTTCATGTTGTTAAGGATTTCGTTCGCCCGGCCGATCTGTTTTTGCAGTGCCGCCGCCATCATTTTGAGCCGTGCCGGAACGAGCGGTTGCCCCCGGTCCGCCATTGAGGTAAGGTCTTCCAACAGGCCCGCATTCTCATTGATAATCGCCAGCACATTTTTAATTTCGTGGGATACCGAAGCCGTTATTATTCCATAAAATTGAAGACCGGTTTCACCGATGCCATCTAGTTTATCATGCATTTAATTTTCCATTTTAGGTTCTGTAGAAGAATCCTTTGCGCTTTTTTCGTCCATATCAAGCGGTATTCTAATATTGAAACTGGTCCCTTTGCCGGGTTTGCTTTCAACGCTGATGGTCCCCCCGATTTCCTGAACCAGGGCATAGGTCACCGATAAGCTCACGCCGCTTCCGTCCTTTCTTGCCTTGGAATAAAAAAACGGATCGAAAATGTGCTTCAAATCAGACTGCGGTATGCCGGGACCGTTATCAGCAAACGATATCGTAATAAAATTCTGGCTTTCTTGCGCAGCTGTAATTTCGAGGTGACCGCCATCCTTCATGGCACCGATGGCGTTGTTAAACAAATTAAAAAATACCTGCTCCAGTTTGCCGCGATCACTCTCAAACTGCGGAAAATTTTCCGATACCTGCACTCCGACGGTAATGGATCTGTATTCGGCATCTTTGGATAAAACACTTTTAACCTCGTCGATGATTTCCTTTAAATCGATGGTCTGGACGCTCAGATTGAGGTGCCGGGCAAAATTCAAAAGCCCTCTGGTAACGGCCGCGCAGCGCTGCACCGTGGAAATCACCGAATCCACCAGATTGATGAGTTTGGGATTCTTGGCATAGGTCTCGGTCAGCGTGAATATGTCTTTGATGTGGCCGGCCTTCTCGTTTATGATGGCCAGCGGGTTGTTGATTTCATGAGCTACTCCGGAAGCCAGACGTCCCAGGGAGACCATCTTGTTGGCGTACTCCACTTGATGCATCGTGTCGACCCTCTCCTGGTCGGCACGGTGGATCTGATTGACCAGCTGCGTGGCGACCCCGAGCGTAACCAGCAGGATCATAATGATGCTTGCCGCCAGAATTGCCGAAAATGCCCAGGTCGTTTTATACCAAGGCTGAATGCGTTCGCTTTGTTCCTGGATCATTATCAGAATATAAGGGGTGTCCGGTATATGGGCATAACCGATGACGATTCGATCGTTTTTATCATTGATGCTTTCGAAAACCCGCGCCTTGGGAGAGTATTCCGGAAGCGCCATTGAAATTTTATTAAAGACCGGTCCATAATAACGGGAAGGGGTCTGCAACACACCATCACGGTTGATAATAAAAAGATCTCCCCTGGCGCCAACCTCTATTTGGGCGATGGATTCCGTGAGCTGTTCCGGCTTTAAAACCGCATGCAACACGAAATAGGAGCCGTCCGCCGATTCGCGCTTGACCGCGAAATCAACATGGGGTTCGTTGCGTGGTCCCGTGACCACTTCGCTGATATAGACACCACGGTTGAGGACTTCACGAAACCAGTGTTGCCGGTTATAATCCAGGCCTTCCATTTGATGCGAGCCGGCGTGGGATATCTGTTTGCCGCTGCTGTCGATAACACCCAAATCGATGAAACCACCAAATCGTTGATTGAGGTTCTCCAGAATGCCGGCCAGGCGGGCAGGGTCCTTCAAGGTTTCCAGACTATTATCATGGGCAATAAAATCGAGCACCGATCTGCGTTCGGTCAGAAACAAGGAAACCGATCGCCAGGAATTCGAAACAAGCTGGGACGTGCGCAGCACGAGTTCCGACTCAATGGTTTCCATGGTAAGCCGGTATCCGGAAAGGGCCCAGATGATTAAGGGCACGAGCGCTACGGTCGCCGTCACCAGAACCGCCCGCTTCCAGATTCGCAGGAAGTCGAAGTGGTGTTTGTACGGCCCGGCGGTGACGTCTTTGTGATCCAGGAAAGCGGGTTTAAATTTTTTAAGTATAGACATGTTTTAAACCATGCATGTAATTTAGACGTTTATTATAATAAACTGATATTGCGGAATAAACGAATGCCTAAAGTGATCTAAAATGCCTAAAATGACTAAAATTAAGGAAACGCTACGCTCTTTCTGTTTATATAAAATTGACAGAATACCACAATTTTAGCTCATTTTAGTTCATTTCAAATTTTAGCTCATTTTCTCAATTAAATATCCTCAATCCTTCTTGTCCTTCTTGTGCCGAATTTTTTCGTTGGCTTTTTGAATCGTTTCGCTGAGGACATTGATGTCTAAAGGTTTTTGCAGGTAGGCAAACGCACCGAGCTCCATACATAACTGCCGGTCTGCTTCATGACCGTGTCCGGTCAGAATGATGACCTCGATCTCCGGGCGTGTTTCTTTCACTTTCCGCAAAACCTCCAAGCCATCAACACCTGGCATTTTAAGATCGACAATGATGACTTCCGGTTCATCCTCTTTGATCAGGCTAAGCGCCGACTCGCCGTCATAGGCGATGGCCGAACCCATATCCCGCATCATCAGTCGTTCCGACAGCGTTTGAACGAATTCGCGTTCATCGTCAATCAGCAGCACTTTGGACGGCATTTTAAAATTGTGTTTACGATAGATATCGGTTTTGTGAAAATCCTTGCCGATTTTGGTTTCCACCGATTTAACTCCGGCAATCGGTTCGGCGATTGATTTGAGTTCTTCCTGAAGCCGGTTGAGCCTGAGTACATGTTTGTTGATGGTCAACGTAATGGCGCCGTTTTTAGCGCTAGCCTCGACGGTATGTCCTTGCTGAACCAGAGCGACCTCTGTTTCAGCCGCCAGCCGGAAATCCTGCAGCGCCTGCTTTGATTCGGTTGTCTGTTGGACGATGTCCTTGGCGGCATTTTCGAATATGAGGGCTGCCGCAGCCTGCACCGGCATTTTATCTACCGGAATGACAATATCATAAAGATCGGGATCCCAGGGATCACTGTTACCAAAAAGAGAGTCAATCCAGAATGAACAATCTTCTTCGCGCCTTTGAACAAGCTTGGCGGCCTCTTTTTCCGATATACCCTGCTGCTTGGCTGCAGCATCAGTTCGGTACTTTATGGGTGCAATCAAACACACCCTGAGGGTATGGCTGACGGCTGTAGGGACAAGCTGTCCGGAAAAGCAAGTGATTAAAGCGTTGTCAGTGCTGATCAAATCGGCAACCGCCAGTTTGATATAGGCCAGGGATCGCTCTTTTTCGAGGGTGAATTTATTGAACACCGATGTCTTGGCTGAGAAGGCCAGCTTAATTTTGCTTTGCGCCATTTCTGAGCGCCGGCTTGCTTCAGCGACAATTTCGTCGTCGCTGATTTGCCGGTATCCTGTGCGGGCAATAACCTCACGGACAACAGGATCTTCCTGACAGAAACCGCCGCTGAATATGGTAATGATCGGCATTTAAATTCTCCCTTTATTAAGTTGACAGGCTGTTGCGACATACGCTCGTCAACGGACAATTTATTTCCTCTCCGCCCGTGTGGGTTTGGGCGTGAATGGCGGAAATGGCCTTTTCAATGGTCGGATAGATATGATCCTCGCCGATTTTCACGAGCAAATGGGTTTGCCTGAATACTTTCATGACGGAACGGTTCACGGCGCTCAAGGAAATATCAATTCCGGCGCTTCTGACCCGATCCACAGTTAAAGATAAGGCTTCTTCTCCGGATGAGTCAATATCACTGATACTGCCGGCCGAAATGATAATGTGTTTGAGATCTGATTTCGACTGCCGGCGGTTTCTAATCTGGTCTTCGAGGTAACTAGCGTTCGCGAAAAATAGAGGTCCATCAAAGCGAACCACGTCAATATAGCGGCATTCCTGCAAGCCGCTGGCGACAGCGTCATGAAGGGTGCGGTCGACGTCCAGGGACAGATCGACAATTTTAGGACGCATGCTTTTATAAAGGAAAACGAGGATGGACAGGCCGACGCCTATCATGATGCCCCGGTCCAGGTGAGGTGCGAATGCCAGGGTACACATAAAGGTAATGATAGAGATCGCACCATCGTACCACTGAGCCTGCCAGGCATGGATGAAGCCTTTGACATTTATCAGCCCTACGACTGCCATCATGATAATTGCCGCCAATACCGATTGGGGCAGGTGGTAGAAAAGCGGCGTCAGAACCAATAGCACTACTACCACCGTCAGGCTGGTGAAGACACTGGATAAACCGGAGACGGCTCCGGACTGAAGGTTGACGGCCGATCTGGAAAAAGAACCGGAAATCGGGTAACTTTTAGTGACTGAACCACAAATATTGGCCAGGCCCTGACCGATGAGCTCCCGGTTGGGATCAAGCCTCTGGCCGGTCTTGGCGGCCATTGCCTTGGCAACGGAAATAGCCTCCATAAAGCCCAGCAGTGATATGATGACCACAAAGGGCAAAAGATGCATGATAATATGATAATCAATATGGGGCAGCGAAAATGAAGGTAGTCCCCGGGGTATATTGCCGACCACTTCGCCGCCGCCGATCATTTGTAAACGGCCCGTTTGTAGGGGCGTATTCCCTACTTTAAGGCGCCAGATGCGGCCGTCACCTTCAGCGTGGCCGGCATTTTTGTTGATCGGATAAAACGCAAGTACGCCGTCCTTATCTCTGACAGCCCCAAAAAGGAAGCTGCGTATCTGCTTGCGGTAGTCGGCGGCGTCCTCTTTATATTGTTCGATTCGCAAGGCTATGCGCTCCGCCGCATGCCTAGTGTCGAGTATTACGTGCGAATCCAACGCAGCCCGGTCCACATTGAGTGTCTGTATCAGTTCTGCTCTTTTTTCGGTCATGCCCGTGATGGATCCGATGGTGTTGTTGTATTTTGTAACCGCCTGTTTGACTTGTTCTGAGTGGACGGCCACAATATCCACAGCAATGTTGTTTTCAAACCCAAGGCTCCAGGAGAGAACTGTGGTAGCGGCAACCGCCGCGAGGACATTGGGAGCCCGCGGTAGCACCCGTTTGAATCCATACATGGTGACAAAGGCCAGCGCTGCCATGAACAGGGTGGGCCAGTGCATGTAATGTCCGGCGGCTTTAATAATTGCGTAGATCATTTCATAGTGATGCGGGGTCTTGTCGATATGGACACCGAATAGTTTGGGAAGCTGAGATGAAGCGATGATAAGAGCAGCCGCATTGGTAAAACCGTTTACCACCGGATGGGAGATGAAATTGACGACCAGTCCTAATTTGAGCACACCGAGGACGAATTGAAAGACGCCGATCAGAAGGGCCAGCAAAATAGCATAAGCAATGTAGTGTTGGCTTCCGGCTGTGGCCAGGGGCTCAAGGGTTGCAGCGGTTAGAAGCGAAACCACCGCCACCGGCCCGGTGGCCAGCTGGCGGCTGGAGCCGAACAGGGCTGCGATCATCGGCGGCAGAAAAGACGCGTACAACCCATAATAGGGCGGCAGTCCGGCAAGTTCGGCGTAGGCCATGGATTGGGGGATGAGCACCAGTGCCACTGTCAGACCCGCCAAAATATCCATTTTCAGGTCGGTGCCGCCATAACCTTGCAGCCATTCGACATGTGAAAAGATGTTTTTCATCTAAACTGAGAAGTCCTCGGCCTCGTGATCGAAAAATTGATTGAGTTATCAATCAGTTTTACGATTATCGATCTTCATGGTCAAGATTAATTTTATGATCACACCTCTTGGTTAGCCGTAGTTTGACACCGGTAAAAAAGTATTTATATTCACCAGTACTTACCGTGTATGAACATTACGCCAATGTTAGGGCAATGTTTTAAAGAACCCTGAATACCCGCTGCGGATCAAAAAATAAGTCTTATTGAGAACGCCAATGGAAACCGTCGTACCTGAAAAAGCTGAATTGTTGAATCGCCTATCACAAGGTGGATTCAATGTCCCCGATTTTATTTACGTTTCAGCAGATGACTTTAAAAATCAGAATTTTGAGGCCCTGGAGGCTTTCCTGGATCGACACCGTGAAAGCTTTAAAGTCATTGCCCGCAGTGCCCACCCGAAAGAGCAATACTTCAAGGGCGGTACCTTCGACTCTCTGGAGATCTATGCCGACCTGGGAGGAATCAAATATGCCAGGAAAAAAATCATTAATTTGGCCAAAACGGCCAAACAGCTCTCAATTCGGAGGCAACAAAAATTCAGCAATGCCCCTGATATTGATATGGAGAATATGGGGGTGATCGTCATGCCGTTTATCAGCGGTGCGAGCGCCATGGCAAAAATGATTGGAAATCTCTGGGAATTCGGCTACTCTCGCGATCGGAGCCATAAAATTCAGCGTGAACCCTATATAACCCGGACTCCGCATGACATCCGCCTGCTGCAATTATCAGAAGACATTCAGAAGTATCTGGGCTATCAGTGTGAAATCGAATATGTGATTTCCGAACACGGTGAAATCTATGTTGTTCAGGCCAAAGATATCTCTCACATCGAACCCATTGAACTTAAACTGGAGGAGAGATCCGTCCAAGTTGACGGGGTTCGCAGGGTTCGAAAGAACCATAACTTCCGTGAACGGCCGGTATACGTAATGGACAATAAAACTTTTTATTTAAACATTATCAGCAAATGTGAAGAATTTGTTCTGGGCAATGGAGATTCAAAACCGACCCTTGAAGAAATACTAGAGATTATCACCCTCTACCAGGCGGAACTTGAGGCCTTCTCATTGAAACATCACCGGTTCTGCGTGCTGGGCCTGTCGATTCAGGAACCGGAAGAACTTTACCAGATTGCCAACCACTATCTGGAAGACTATCCGGAAATGCAGGCCAAACTGTCCCGGGCCCTTCATGACAATTTGTATAAAATCGATTATTTTTTATCCGAAACCGACACCCTGATCGCCAAAGATAAATTCAGGCTAAATCTTTGCGGGCATGATGCCTATGGGATTGATACAGTTCGCAACCCGATGTGGTCCGTATTCTGGCGAATGGATAAGCACGAAAAGACGGTAAAAAAATTCAAAACGCTTAAGTTCAAAACCGGGGACACGGTCGGTATAGAAATTGATTCTTTTGAAAAGCCTATCGTTTATCGACTTTAGAGAGTTCGGTTCCGGGTTCAGAGTCAGGGTTAGCCAGCCGCTGGATGAGAAACCGTATCGTCCTCATTGTAAGTTTCCCATCAGAACTTCGAGCCTGCGATTCGATTAACCCAGAACCTGAACCTCTGAACCCGGAACCCAGAACCTCTTCCGTAAGATAGCGGAAGACTTCGGTTCCCTCGACAGCGGCCTTTTCCTTCCCCTGCACCATTTTCTGAAAGAACTCTATTTTTGTCTTGTCCAGGCTACTGACTTGATCTTTTATCATCCTGAGGGAGTTGTCGACACGACTTAAAGCCACTGCCGGCCCGTACAAAATTTCTCCGCCGACTTTCTCGCCGGCGCTGCCAAAGATTTCATAGTGCGGAATTCGAAACGCTTTTGGCGGTGGCTGGTAATCCAACAATTCTGCAAGCAGACAAAGGCTTTCAATAATGCCCTCGGTGTATCCATTTTTCAGGGAATCCGAACCTTCTTGAGCAATCGCTGTAATGTCGGCTTCTTTATAGGTAAGATCCAAACGATCGATACATTTTTTTTGAACGATTTTAAGCGACGCTTCTTTGCGGCTGAGCTTTACGTCCGAGTCCTTTAAGATTTTAATTATATTTCTGATGCTCAGCATTTCCTTGGTATAGGGACTTTTACGCATTACCACGTCTTCAATGGTGGTTTGGTAAATGGGCAGCTCATTGTCCAACACCAGGATGTTGCTTTGCCTGTCATCCGTTCTTTCGATGTAAAGATCGAGGTCCCGTTCTTTTTGATACTGGTAGGGGCTCATCTCCAATAGGCTTCGCATGGCATTTTTATCTATTTTGAGACCGCTGTTCGAGGGTCCGATGGATTGCAGAATTTTTTGCGAAAGCATATTTATCTGGATTTTTTTTAATAGATTTTCTTTGAAGGACATGAGGTCTCCTTATTGATCGCTAGTTTCCATCCACAAATGTCTTTTTGCCCAATCTCGGCGTCAATCGGCGCGTTTGTTTGTGCGACGTAGCCAGCTACGTCTCCGCACAACCGCTTGATTTCCTTGATCTTGGACAAAAATCCGCATTTCTGGATTGGAAACACGACTGAGTGCCCAAACTGATTTTAACCGATTTATGGACGGGCACTAGCTAAACTGAGCTTTTCAAATTTTGAAATATCTATCATAGTACCCCGATGAAGTCCATCGATTCGTAAATGCGATGACGTATTTGTCACTGCAAATGCGAATTGAAGTACTAAGTAAACTGCTTTTTATATTACCTATTTCCAATAATGTCCCCAGTGTTAAACAGATAGGTTACCCCCAATGTTGCATTATTCCATTTCAGGCGCTTACAAATCAGCGATCACCAGCAGAGCGTGGCTGCGGCCCCTTCCAGGGGTCTTCCTCATACCCCCAGCTCTGCTGATGGTCGCTGATTGCTTGACCTGCGTTGCGTATTGATATAATTAGGGCGGATATTTATACCTGCCAAAGAACCATTATGGAGGAAATATTATGACGGAATCGGTTAAATTGATCTACGGCGACAAAGAGTACCAGCTCCCGGTAATTATGGGTTCGGAAAAGGAAAAGGCCATCGACATTTCAAAACTACGGCAAAAAACCGGGCTGATAACCCTTGATGCCGGATTTGCCAATACCGGAAGCTGTACCAGTTCCATTACGTTCATGGATGGCGAAAAGGGTATTCTGAGATATCGGGGAATTCCGGTTGAGCAACTGGCCGAAAAGTCGACATTTGCAGAGACTGCCTATCTTCTCATTCACGGGAGATTGCCTAGGCAAAAGGATCTGACGGACTTTTCCGTATTGCTCAATGATAATTCTCTAGTTCACGAAGACATGCGCGCTTTTTACGAGAGCTATCCGCGCTCATCCCACCCTATGGGTATCCTCTCATCCATGGTCAATGCATTACGAAGCTTTTATCCGGAGCTGCACAATTTGCAAGAAGAAATCAATATGACCGTGACACGGCTGCTTTCCAAAGTGCGAACCCTGGCCGCCATGTCCTATAAGATTTCAAGAGGGCATAAGGTCGTCTATCCGCGACCTGATCTGACTTATTGCGCTAATTTTTTAAACATGATGTTTGCCACTCCGGTCCGGCCTTATGAGATAGATCCGGATGTGGTCAAAGCTTTGAACGTTTTCTGGATTTTGCATGCGGACCACGAGCAAAACTGTTCGACATCCGCGGTGCGGGTGGTTGGAAGTGCCCGGGTTAATCTTTATGCGGCGATTTCCGCCGGTATTGCCGCCCTGTGGGGACCGCTGCATGGCGGGGCCAACCAGGCCGTCGTCGAAATGCTGACTGAGATTGTGGAAAACAAAAATATGAAACAAATGATTGAGCGGGCCAAGGATAAAAATGATTCGTTCAGGCTGATGGGTTTTGGCCATCGGGTATATAAGACCTATGATCCCAGAATGAAAATCATGAAAAAGATGTGCGATACTCTGCTTGAAAAATTAAATATTACAGACCCGCTGCTGGATGCGGCCATTGAACTTGAGCAGATTGCCTTAAACGATGATTATTTCATTGAGCATAATTTGTATCCGAACGTCGACTTTTACAGCGGGATTGTACTGCGTACCATTGGAATTCCCACCAACATGTTCACCGTGATGTTCGCTATCGGCAGGCTTCCGGGATGGATCGCCCAATGGAAGGAAAGTATCGATGATCCCAACTGGAAACTCAGCCGTCCGCGCCAGATCTATACGGGACCGAAAGAAAACCGATATGTGCCCATTGAAGAAAGATAGGTTTCTTTAGGTTATAAATGCCTAAATTGCCTAAAGTGATCTAAAATGCCAAAAATTAATGTATTCTGTCTGTTTTAAAATGATAGAATACCCGTGAAATTGTCTCAAGTTTGATGGTCCGTTATCGATATATTCCTTAACTGATCGGTTCCAGGTTCAGGGTTCAAAGGTTACAACTGATGGATACTGCCCAGCTTTATCTTCAACTCAGTGCGATGTTTTCAGCCACAGGGCATCTGGACAATGCGGTAAACATTTTAACCCTTCTGATGAAAAAAGTGCCGGAGTCTCCGGGGATTCCAACGGCATTGCTAAGACTTGCCCGGGCCTACCGCCAGGATGGAATGGCGCTGAAGGGCAACAAATGCATGCAATTGATCTGTCACAAATACCCCGAATCCAGTGAAGCGCAAGTCGCCAGAAAATCCCTCCAGAATTAATATAAATTTGTTTCAACGGTTGACTTTTACAGGTCAATCATCTAATGCAAGATGCCTGATTCAACCGGTTTGATATATGATGTTACTCCATAGGGCCTTAGGGGCTGAACTATTACGAACAAATATTCAAGGTAAGCCAGCATGTGTAAAGAAATATTACCCGACCTGTTTCAGCTGAAAATTCCACTGCCGGAAAGCCCCTTAAAATATCTCAACTCCTAGCGGCTCATAAGAGATCATGCGGCCAGAATCGCAGAGCTAAAACAGCATCATGCTCATCGATTGACCGAAGTGTTGACAATCCTTGAAAAGGCGCCACTGAATGCCTTTCAGGTCGCTTCCCACATGACCTGGGACATAAAGGCTGATTCCTGGGATCAGTTCCCGGTTGCCCAAAGATGGTTTGCCACCGGGGAAGCCATTTCGCATTTGAGGTATTTAGAGGAAGAAGGCAAGTTGACCCGCAAAAATAACGACAAATTTACTTTTATTCATTAATACAACCTAGGTTGAGCAGTTCAGGCCTGCCCTGGCGCGACTGCCTTTGAATACTTTTAGAGGGCATCAAACCGATGCGACCGTCAGATCAAGGGAATTCATATATGATCCAGGTCTGGGCCAGGGGTTCAACGTTCCGGGTTGAAAAAACCCAGGCAGCTCGTATCAAAGGGATCATGTCTTCATCTGGTTATAATTCCGATGCACTCGATGGGGTATGACGGGTATTTTAATTATTGATTAATACTGTGAGCAGAATCCATCCATCGTAACCTTTGAACCTTGAACCCTGAACCCGGAACCGCTCAGTTTAGGTAGAATAAACCATTTTTTTAGACTCGAATTCGACAAGATTCGGAAAAGGACATTATGCCGGATTCCATACGCCAAAGCCCTCTTTATCCGATTATAAATCCAGACAGCATCGTTTTTTTCGGGGCTTCCAACCGCTTCACCGCCATGGGGACCAATCAGCTGAATTCGCTCCTATCCTCAGGATTTGGTGGCAAAATCTATCCGATCCACCCGAAAGAGACGCGTGTACTAGATCTTAAAGCTTATCCGAGGGTGCGGGAATTACCGGAAGTACCCGATCTGGCAGTGCTGGTCTTGCCCACCCACATCGTGCCTGAGGCGATGGAAGACTGCGGCAAACAGGGCATCAAACATGCCATCGTTGTGTCCGGTGGCTTTAAGGAAGTCGGTGGCAAAGGCGTTGAGCTTGAAAAAAAACTGGTGATGATAGCCGACCGATACGGCATGCGTTTTTTGGGGCCTAACTGCTTAGGTGTTGCCAATCCTCATCATAATTACAATGTCACATTTCTCCCCTTTGAAGGCCGGCAGGGATTCATCGGTCTGGCTTCCCAGAGCGGCAGCCTCATCACCCAGATGTTCGGCTATCTGAGCCGGTTCGGTCTCGGATTTTCCAGCGGGATCAGTGTGGGCAACGAAGCCAATGTGGACATTGTCGATTGCCTGAAGTATCTGGCTGCCTGTCCACATACCCGGGTGATCGGACTCTATGTTGAAACGATCCGGCGGGGCCGGGAATTTATCGACCTTGCCCGGTCTATTGTTCCCCATAAACCCATTGTGGCCTTTTACGTGGGTGGATCGGAAGCCGGCAAACGAGCCGGTCTTTCCCATACCGGAGCCCTGGCCGGTCCGGACGCACTCTATGAGGGTGTCTTCCGGCAAAGCGGCGTCATCCGGGCCCATTCCATCCCGGAGCTTTTTGACTATTGCTGGGTTTTGGGTACATGCCCAAGACCCGCAGGCAACCGAGTAATTGTCCAGACCCACTCCGGCGGACCCGGAGCGGCAGCGGCCGATGCATGCGGCCGGGCGGGACTGGAGTTACCGTCGTTATCAGAAAAAACCCTGGCGAAGATCGCGCCCATGGTGCCCCACACCGGCAGTGTGAACAATCCCATCGACGTGACCTTTTCCAAAAACCCGTTGGATTTTTTTGATGCGATCCCCGATGCACTTCTTGGAGATGAGCAGACCGACGGTTTGCTTGCCTATTTTTTGACACCCGGGCAAAGTATCCGGCGCACGATGACAGGCATGGGCATCGCCGAGGAGGAGATTCCCCGTTTAACCGAGAAACTTTTAGACGATCAGAGCCGGACGATGGCAGGCTTGATCCAAAAACATCAAAAGCCGCTGGTTGGTTTTACTTTTCAAAGCCATCAAGACTTATCCATACAAAAACTTTTGCAATATGGCATTCCGGTATTGCCGTCTCCCGAACGGGCGTCCCGGGCTATGGCAGCTTTGGTTCGCTATTCATGCATGCTTGACAAAATCAGATCGCAATCATTAAAATAGAATGGTTTGAACCCGATTCAGCCAAACCAGAAAAATCGATAAAATAATTATGAAGGCATCCCGATACCATCTTGCGGAGCTACCCCAGATTAATTGATTATGCAATTATTAGCTTTAAGTGCAAGCCTTGTCATCGCAGTTCAGATAATCTACATTCTGGTTAGCGGAACGGCCATCTGCCCGAACAGCGGATGCGAGCTTGTTGAACGGCTCACTTCACTCTCACCCCTGTATTTCAATATCTTAGGCCTGCTATATTTTCAATCTGTCTACTGGTCACTTCGGTTTATTAAAAATAGGCCCTCAGGCGGTTTCGATATTCCGGGACTGTTGCTTCTGGCGGGTCTTGCGGCCGAAGGTGTGCTGCTGGCGTATCAGCTATTTGTCGCCCACGTTGTCTGCAGCTATTGCATCATCATTTTTTTATTTGTTTTCATTTTAAATCTTGTATATGACCGGAAACAGCTGATATCCGGGGTGACCATCCTAATTGCCATTATATTTTCATTTTCCCTTTTGACATTCCTGCCCGTGCGCGTTTCTTCCCAGATAAATTCTCTGGAAAGCGGAAGCTACGGTGTAAAATCCTGTGCCGTGCCATCTAAAGAAATTTTTCTGATTTTTTCTTCGGATTGCACTCATTGCATCAATGTGATTCATGCTTTGGAAAACTGCAACAGCTGTAATTTTTATTTGAATCCCATCGAGAAATTAGACACCTTCAAAGTCAACGGCCTTGAACTGAACACTTCTTACTCCCCGGAAGTGAATCGTCTCATGCTGGCAATTTTAGGAATTAAAGAAGTCCCGGTTTTAGTCGTTAAAAATGCTGCCGGTTTTTCTTTTATCAAAGGGGAAGATAAGATCTTAAACTATGTGCGCCACGCCTGTTTCGACCCGCAACCGGTTTTGTACTTTGATCAATCCCTTCTGCCCGCAGACCAAGAGATGACGGTCCTGACGGAGGATGGTGGGGAATGTTCGGTGGATATAGACTGCCAAAATCAATGATTATTTCTCTGCCAGCCGTTTATGACAGAATTATTTGACAATGTTTTTCAATTTTGAAACAATAACACATATTTGATGTTTGCTGACTTTCCATCCGGCCAGGTAGCTTCTCCTCGAGCGGAGCTTCTGTTGTTGCTTTCTCCTATCCCATTGGATTGATTGCTACCGAATTTGAATCGTTTCACTTAAATTCCATTTGATATAAATCCTGTAAATACCGGAACAAGGAGGATAAAATGAGAAATTTGAAGCTCAACTATGAAATGCTAATCAAGATTACCCGATCCCTTTCCAAATCCAAGGATCCGGAAGAAATCATTAGAATGACGGTGGAAAGCATTACATCCACCTTGGATTTTAAGGGATGTGCATTGTTTCTGATTAATCGTCAATCAAAGGAATTGGAAGTGGCTTCTTCAACAGGATTAAGTTCGGAGTATTTGAACAAGGGGCCGATAAGCGCTTTGCACTCCATTGCCAATTCTCTTCAAGATGGCCCTGTCGGGGTTTATGACGTTAGTGATGATCCCCGAATCCAATACCCTGAAGCCGCTAAACTTGAAGGAATTGCCTCCATCCTCTCAGTACCTATTCTGGTTAGCGATGAAGCGATCGGCGCGATCCGGGTCTATACCGCGGAGAAGTGGGAATTTACCCTGGATGATGTCAATTTCATCCAGGCGCTGGCTCAAATCGCTGGTATCCTCATAGAGATGAGTCGGCTGTACAAAGGGCAAAGCGATTATATCGAAGTTCTAACCACCATGCGTGAGTCACAGGCGCTGTAGATCCAATATATTTTTAAAATCTTTTAAGGAAACCTTCGTATTTCTTTACGAATGCTGTTTTAAATTGGGGTGTGTCATCCTGAAATGGAAATCAAAACGTCCTAAGTTTCTAATTTATAAAGTTCAACGGGATTGTTCAGGGTTCCGATGCCTTCGACGGTCATGTCAACAGTGTCGCCGGGCATGAGAAAAACGGGGGGTTTGCGAGTGAATCCCACGCCACTGGGTGTTCCGGTGAGGATCACCGTGCCCGCAAGCAGCGTTGTGCCGGTTGAGAGAAAAGAGATCAGTTCGGCAACCGGGAAAATCATATCGGATGTATTGGCATCCTGCATGACCTGGCCGTTGAGAACGCAAGTCAAACGGAGATTCTGGGGGTCGCTGAGCTCATCCGTCGTCACCAGCTCGGGTCCCAGGGGGCAGAAGGTGTCAAAACTCTTGCCGTGCACCCATTGGCCCGATCCCCGTCCTCCCTGCCACCGCCTGGCGGAAACATCGTTGGCGACCGTGTATCCGAGCACATAATCAAGGGCTTCAGCGACGGACACGTCTTTTGCAGTTTTGCCGATGACCACTGCCAGTTCAACCTCGTAATCCACTTCGGGCGGCTCCATGCATGAGGGGTGTAATAGGATCGGGTCACCCGGATTGGTGACCGAACCGATATTTTTCATAAACAGCACCGGGTATTTCGGTATCTTTAATCCGGTCTCCTCGGCATGCTGGTGATAGTTGAGCCCGATAGCTAAAATGGCAGAGGGCATCAGGGGTGCCAGAATTTTTTTGACTTTGACATTTTGACCTGTCTCCTCCAGGCCGGAGAATAAATCGCCTGCCAGCCGCAACGCTTTGCCCTCACTATAATTATGGCCGTAACCGGCCTGACCCTTCTCATCTATAAACCTTAAGATATGCATCTAATCTCCTTTCTCTGATCTGTCTTCATTGACCGCGCCAGCATGGAAACGATAACAAAAAAAGGTATCCCGGTAAAGGCTTTAAAGGCTATAGTGGGCGCATACCGGAAAAATTATTGATGGAACCGGAAGTATCGTTTATAAGGGTGCATTCCATCGATAAACCTTTCTTGATGGATACGACATCCAAGGAGATACGTTTATGGAAAATTTAATTTACCTGGACAATGGCGCCACCTCCTTTCCCAAGCCGGAAGAAGTATATACTTTTATGGATTCTTTTTACCGGAGTTTCGGGGTCAACCCGGGACGTTCCGGATATGATCTGTGCATGGAAACCGGTGAATTGGTAGACAGGACCCGTAAGCTGCTGACCGACTTTTTTAACGGTAGCGATCCTAACCGGCTATGCTTTTCCTATAACTCCACCGACGCCCTCAACCTGATTATTTTCGGCATGTTAACACAGGGCGATCATGCCATCACAACCACATTAGAGCACAATTCCGTGCTCCGTCCCCTCTATCATCAGCGTAAACTCAACGGCGTAGAGGTCGATTATGTACCGTTCGGCACGAACGGATTTGTCGATCCCGACGATATTAAAGATAAAATCAAAGCAAATACCCGCCTCGTCATTGTCAATCATGCCTCCAACGTGATCGGCACCATTCAGCCGGTTGAAACCATCGGGCGCATCTGCCGCGAGCACGGTATACACTTCGCCATTGATGCCTCCCAGTCGGCCGGTAAAATACCGATCGACATTGAACAATTTTACATCGATGTTATTGCTTTTACCGGTCACAAATCCCTGCTGGGGCCGACCGGCATCGGCGGCCTTTATGTGAGCGAGGGGGTTGAGATTCGACATACCCGCGCCGGCGGGACCGGGGTCCGGTCTGCTGTTCGTATGCATCTGGACGAATATCCCTACAGGCTTGAATACGGTACCGGCAACGTTGTGGGCATTGCCGGTATGCATGCCGGCTTGAAGTGGATTAAAGAGAAAGGCATGGACGAAATTCACAATCATGAAATGAAGCTGAGCCGCATGTTAAGGGACGGCCTCAGAGAACTGGATGGCGTGTCGCTCTACTGCCAGGATGATTTGACAGATCATATCGCAGTCATCAGCTTCAATATAGACGGAATGGAAGCCCTCAATGTAGGCATCCTTTTAGACGGCGAATACGATATCGCCTGTCGCACCGGACTCCATTGTGCGCCCCTTTTGCATGAACAGCTGGGTACCGCTCAAATTGGGGGGGCGGTTCGTATCGGCATCGGTCCCTTTAATACCGAGGATCACATCAGAGCCGCTATCGAAGCCATCGGAGAAATCGTCGACTTTCAAAAGAAAAAGTAAAGCACAGCACCAATCGGTTTGATGGCTGTGAAATTCCTCGCGCCGGCATGTATGAAAATTGCCGATGCCATGCCGGCGTGCAACCATTTATATCCATCTATAAAAAAAGGTGTGATTTTTTTTGGCATAGCGTTTATCAAGAGATTGTTAGTGAAAAATTAGATCCGATGCTCGGTGAATTCAAAGAGGGAAAACATGATTGATAAAATGCCACCTCTAACATGGGATGAAGAAGCGGACGTCATCATTGTCGGCAGCGGGTTTGCGGGGTTGGCCGCTGCAATTGAAGCAAAAAGGGCCGGCAGTTCAGTCATCATCTTAGAAAAGATGAAAGGCTATGGCGGTAATTCTACCATCAGCGATGGTGTTATTGCCGCTGCTGCCACCCCAATGCAGGCAGATTCAGAAATTGCCGATTCAGCTGAGCTGATGTACGAGGATATGCTCAAAGCCGGTCTGGGGCTTAACCAGCCGGAATTGGTTCGGGTATTGACCGAAAAATCTAGTGAGACATTGCAGTGGACGGTCCATTTTTTGGGCGTTAAATATTCAGATCGTATCGACCAATTCGGCGGACATTCTGTTCGAAGATGTTATTCTACCCCCAACCGTTCCGGTTCTGCCATAATCAAACAAATGCTTTTAAAGATAAGCCATTTGGGAATGAAAATCAGAACAAAGGCTTTTCTCCAGACAATCTTGCTGGATTCTAAAAATAGGGTTTGCGGTGTGCTTATACGGGATGGATATGAATACCCGGATGCGACTGCCGGCACTGTGAAATACATGAAAGCCCGAAAAGCAGTTATTTTGGCAACCGGGGGTTTTGCCAATGATATCGAATTGAGAACCAGTCAGGATCCGAGGCTGACCCGTGATATCGGAAGCACAAATAAGTTCTCAACTACCGGAGAGGCATTGAGAGAAGCCCTGCGAATTGGAGCAATGCCCGTGCATCTTTCATGGATTCAATTGGGGCCCTGGGCATCTCCGGATGAAAAAGGATATGGTATCGGACCGGACTTTGCCAGTTATATCGCCTTTCCATACGGGATTATGGTGAACCCCAAGACCGGTTGTCGCTTTGTTAATGAATTGGCAGATCGTAAAATACGTGCCGATGCTATCCTGAATGTCGGCCAGCCCTGTATCGGAATTGCCGATCAGGGAGGTATTAATGCTTCAGGGCATCAGATAGAACACTGTTTGCGGAAAGGGGTTGTCAAAAAATTCAATCAGATTCAAGCGATTGCCGATGCCTATCAAATTCCGGTTCATTCGCTAAAAGAAACAATTGAACAATTTAATGATTATGTCCGACATCGTTTTGACAAAGATTTTAATAAGCCGATACTGACGGATGCCCAGCCTTTGAGATATCCGCCTTATTTCTGTATTCGCCTGTGGCCGAAAGTGCATCATACCATGGGAGGTGTTTTAATAAACTCGAAAGCTCAGGTGCTCAATCTTTCTCTTCAGCCGATAATGGGTTTTTATGCGGCCGGAGAAGTTACCGGCGGAGTTCACGGTGCCTGCCGTTTGGGCAGTTGTGCTATTATCGACTGTCTGGTCTTTGGGCGTATTGCAGGTAGGCATGCTGCATCCCAGAAAAAGGTTTAGGATGAAACGATTAGCGGTTCAGCCCGGCTTGCGACCGCCGAAGCCGCCAGTTTGATGGAAACAAGACTCCAGATGGAACACCAGAAGTATAGCATACGCTGAGGATCGCCGCCAATTCACCGTGAACTGAAAACCGCACCTGCCGACTCGATCCGTATCCCCAATTCACTCCTCTTCTTGCAGAGACACTCAAGATTAAATCAAACCTGCCGATATAAGATCAAAGGATTTTAAAAGGCTGTCTTAGCAGGAAAAACCAATCATGCTCAATGAAATGATAATGTACTCAATCGTGGGCTTTAGTATTTTTGCCGCTATTTACTTATTGATACTATTCGGCAGTTAAGGAAGCATAGGCTGAGAAGCTCCAGGTTCAGCCTGCGACGAGCCCTTCGGCTGTGAGCTCAGGGTCAAACGGCTCAACCGAGTTGGGCCCAAGGTTCAAAGGTTACAACCGATGCTAAATTTAGTGCAAAGGTAGTTTTCCAGGTCGCTGAGCAAACCGATTTGGTGATCGGTGAGATCTCCGGTTTGTTTCAGACGCTTTATTTCAATCAGGGCGCCTGCCGGGGTTATTCGGCTTTCTTGCCGGTAGTCCACCATCGCATCCGCTTCCTTTGACGGATTAATACGTTCCATGTACAGTTTGAATTCCCCGCTAAATTTTGCAGCGATAGCTCCCGGATAGTTTCGGCAAATAATGCGCCAGGCCAGGGTGCGGGCGTCCGGGCTCGAAAATTGTTGGATCAGATCGGCCTTTTCTGCCAAAGATACCCGGTGAAATTTTCGGCATAATTTCTCATCAGCCCGGGAATAAAACCCTATTTGATATAGAGAGGCGTCGGGGTCTAAATTCGGGATGAACGGGTAGCGGTACTCGCGGTAATATTTCACAATTCTTTGAAAAAGGTCGTGATTTTCCTGCAGCCATTTCAGGTTTTCTTCAAAGAGCGTCTTGCGGTCCTTTCCGATTTTCCTCCAATATCGATCGTGGGGCGGCAGCAATATCCCCGGCTCCCCAAGGCGTTTGCGGACGACCCAGGTCGTTTCGGCAATGGACTCAGGGTTGGTTTCGCAAAGCTGCGGCAGATCCAAGCGCAACCACAATGTTTGATTCGGGTAGGGGATCGATGTCCCGATAGATATCGCCGGGATCTGATAATTTTGGGCGGGACCGTATTCGCCGCTGACAATCAATCCCAGGCAGTGATCGCCAGCGGCACTTTGCAGTGCAACCGGCAGTTCAGCCATTCGATGAGCATCTGTCTCCTTATCAAAATAACCGACCAAATACCGCCACATCTTTTCTTTTTTTAAGAAGCGTCGGGCTAACTCAACCGTGGCTGCCACATCTACGATAGCTTCATGGGATTGACCGGATACGAGTCGGTTGGCGGAACTCAGGTGCTCTAATTTTAACGATGGTTTGCCGTCGATTTCGGGCCAGCTCAACACGTCTTTTTTGTAAAGCCGGTATATAATGGTTATCGGAAACAAATCCATACGGCTGCAGCCATTCTTGAATTGGTGAGTATATGGCGGCAGTAAGTTTCTGTGAAATGAGAACCGCAAAAACTCATCATCGAATCCCATCGTGTTATAGCCCAGGCTGGTGGTGGCGGGTTGATTCATCAACCGATGGATTTGCTCGACAGCTTCGTATTCACACAGCCCAGCGGAAAACTCGGTGACGGGTATGCGATTGGTAAGAATCGCCGCCGGAGACGGGATGACGTCCGAGCGTAGTTTGACTGTGACGGCATGGCGGTCTATTTCGTTAAGCCGGCGGTCTGTGCGAATGGCGGCAAACTGCAAGACCTGGTCAAAGGCCTTGTTTAACCCCGTGGTTTCTATATCGTAAAAAAGATAACTGTCGGTCATGAGATCACGCATGTCACCGTCTGCAAGAGATTGGTTTGACCTACAAATACTACATATAAATCGAATAGGATAGCTAAATAATAGTTGAGTCTTTGAATATAAAAAATTCCAAGCTCCAAATAACAAATATCAAACAATATCCAAATTCCGAACTCCAATGTTCGAAACAAGTTTTGGTTTGCCGCAGGTTTTTCCTTCGGTCTGAACTCAGGCAGAATGAAGCTAATCAGAGACAGGCTAATCGATTTGATTCAATGTAATCTAAGATTTGTTTCGGAATTAAATTTTGGATTTGAGATTTTTTTGATTTGAGATTTAGAAATGAAGGTTATTGGAAGCTACGAGATTCGGGTCTTGATTTTGTTTAATCTTGTGATTTGAGATTTAGAATTTATGAACGGTTACAGGTTTAAATTCTCACTTCAGCGGGCATCGATGCTCAAATCATCCGGGCTGTAACCGAATGCCTCTATAAGTTTGTGGGCTGTTTTGGCAACTTCGTCCGGGAACATTTTAGTTTCTAGATAGATATCCGTCTCTTTAATTTTTTCCGGAATCCGCAGCTGATCCGAATAGCGGGAAAAGTATGGTTTTTGATTGTCGGATATCCATAGTACCTTCTCGAAATCCTTTTCGTGAGCCGAGACTAAATACTCGCACAGGATCGGGAGCACTTCATCCCAAGCGCGAACGATGTGGGTATACCCTATAAAGGAAAAGGATTTAATGGATTTGTCCGAATAGCTTTCGGATTCTTTAGATTTTTCGTTGTCTGGATTACCTTTTGAGGTCGTTGGGGTCAGTTTGTCATCGTTATCAACTATCTCCGATTCCAAGCTGGTGGAGGGAGGTGCGGTCACGGTACTGGGAATATCCGTTATTAACCATTCGTCTACATGCTTACCCATGAACGTTTCAATCGATTTGATGTCGACTTTATAGCCACACAGCTTTTCGGTCTGCAAGCTTAACAATTCGATAAATATCTTATTGGGTTGAGATATGATCTGATTCCAGGCTTTGGGTAGAAAATCGGCTGCCATTTTTTGCTTTTTGTCGCGGAAAAGATTCTTAGCGGTTTTTAGCGCCTGACCCTTGGAGACTTTATTCATGGTGAGCAAATCGAGCAACCGGGGGACAAACGTCTTCGGTTCTTGCGAAAATAAATCGACAGAATAAAACCATTTTTGCTTCCAACTGCCATTGGATGAAGTTAAATAGAACCACCACGTTATTCCGTTGGTCAGCACGGCGATGTCGGCGCCTTCTGTGGAGGCAATCTCAACGAATTTTTTTTGATGGTTATCTAATTTTTCGCTGACTCTTTTAACCTCGACGAATATTTTTTTGGTATCTTTTATCCGCAGGGCGTAGGACACGTGCGATGAATTCGCCGCATGATCGGGACAAACCTCATCCACATTAAAAATGTCCCAACCTAAAAATGAAAGCATCCGCAAAACCACAGCCTGTTTCGTGGAAGCTTCATCAAAAGAGGATAATTTCTTATTTGACTTCAGGTCCTTGATAAACGATAGAATTTTTTCCTGCATGATTTTCTCCGGATCTTCATACGTCGCAAAAAATATAGAAAGTAGATTTATAAAAAGTTATCGGTAGTTATTGATAAAACTTAAGAAAATTGAATATAAATCGGAATTTTTTATAAAAGTTCAGCCAACCGCAGAGAACGCAGCCTCCGGTCCATAGGGCCTAGCCTCTCTCATAGCTGTAAGCCGCGAATATTTTTAAATGAAAAATAACTTTTGCTAAAATTACAGATTAAACCAGTTTTCTTTCAATGATTTCATCAACAGTTACGCCCATATTAACAAGCTCTCTGAAGTAGTAGCGACGGGAAGCCGCATCAAGCTGTTCCGGAGCAAACAATCCCTTTTCGACAAATAGGTCATCCACCAGCAGTTTAACGAAAACCGAGGCACACTGGCCCGTAAGATAGGCCTCATGGCTCAGCCCGGCTTTTTCAAAGGATTCCACCAAACCCGGTGCATTGACATAGCAGTCAATCCGCACAGCCGAACCTTCTTTGTGTCCTTCGGCCCTCACCAGAAATGCACCTTCTTCCAAAATCACCCCGTCATCGATGATGGACTTGATTTCTGCCGGATATTTGGGGGCAGGGGGGCATAATTTGAGAACCAGATCCATCGGCACGATACGGGTATCCTTGACTGTGACGACATCGGTCGAAAGTAAGCCCATTTTATAAAGCACTTCGGCAAGCTCTACGCCCGAACCGCCATATTTGAAATCGACGTTCTTGACACCTTTGAGCACTTTATCCGCCAGCAACCCCATGGTAACCGGTTCATCATGCTCATGATCAACCATACGAACCTCCCGATCGATGCCCCTGAGCTTCATCATCACCGGACGGCTGAATGGTTTATCGGTCACATGGGCACCGTTTTCATAGCGAAAGGTTTTAAAGGCCATGTCTCCGAAGGCGACCTCCGGCGACCACCAGAAAGGGGTAAACCGTTCCGTCCAGACGCCCTCATAAACAAAAATGCCGATGGTATCACAGGTATCCATCTTGTCGACGGATTCTCTTGCGATGACATTGGCAAGTCCCGGGCTCGAGCCGCAACCGACAAGGGCAGTCAGCCCTTTTTCTTCGAATTTTTTATGCCACTCTGAAAAAATCAGCTTGTAACTTTCGACGAAACCGATGGACTCCATGGGGCCGGCCATATCCAGATAGGATGCATGAACAGCCAGAGCCGCTTCCATGACGATCAGATTAAATTCGAGCGGCAAGCCGTTTACGATCAAGTCGCAGCCCTCGGCAGCTTTGATCACGTTATTGACATCTCGCGCGTCGAGCTGGAGAGCCTTTGCTTTATCCAATGAACGGCTTAGCTCGTGGGCCGCTTTGCTGTCAAAATCCGCACAAATAATTTCAGAAACCGCGGGATGCTCATTCATCCGTTTGGCGATTGTGCTGCCCTGGGCCCCCACACCGATAACAATGATTGTTTTCATTTTTTTCTCCCAACTAGTTTAATTCGCAGTAATAGTTCAGCCACTAAGACACTAGGCCACAAAGGATATAATATCATTCTATTTCTTGTGGGGGTGGCTTCCAGCCACTAAATGAAGTCGCTTTAAAGCCTTAATCGCTTGATCGAGGCTGAAAGCCGTTCCCACAGATCTGACACCAACCCTTCGCTCAAACCGGCCAGGGTCATACGGCCGATTCTGGCACTGGCGGTTGTTGCCAGCTTTCCCATATCAATCAATGCAACCTGAGTTCCGGCTTGTCTTAACCGAATCGCTGCCGTCGTCCCGGTGTATTCGCCGCCGATTACCAGAACATCTGTTTTGGCAGGCGGGGAATTTGTGGTAAAGGACTTCGCCGGCAGCGGCGGGTTCAGCCAAAATGAGGTTTCCTTAAAATTCGTGCTGAATTTCATGTCTTCCTGGCTTCGCAGGAATGACGGTCTGTATCTTAAAAAAACTCCCCAAGTGCTCAGTTAGGTAGAACGACCTGCATCATTATTCAGATTGCCGTATCCTCTCTTCAACCATCTTGAGGTAAACCGTGGCCCTGCTTCGTGGATTGATCTTGATGCAGCGCAACAGCGCTTCACGGGCCTGGCCATATTTTGCCGTCTGGAAATAAACCGCACCCAAATTCAGGATGGCCTGCTCGAACCGGGGAGAAATCAAAAGTGCTTTTTTATAATAATGGACGGCCCTATCAAAATCCAGCAATTTTGCGTAGCATGTCCCGAGATTGTTAATGACATGGATGTGGTAGGGGTTATGGCCATGGGCATCCAGAAAATCTTCACGTGCTTCCTCGATTCTATCCAAAGAAAAATTTGCCATCCCCCGATACCAAAGCAAGGGTGTTGATGTCGGGTCCAAATTATAATAGCGCCGGTCAGCTTTATCAATTTCACTAATGACATCTTTCCAATTCTTCGCCCGATGAGCAGCAATTGCCTTTTTTAGTGTGCGCCTCAGCTTGGAAGCGGTTGTAGCCGCAGACCAAAGCAAAGACTAATATGATCAGGATGGTAAAGTTCAAAGAATATATTTTGCGGCGGTTGACCGCCTTTTGAATCGGAAAGGTCTGATGGTAGATGGTGACGGGACCGGCGGCAATCATCATAAAAAAAATGTTGTGAAAAATGCGCTCTTTGGGAAAAGAAAAACAAGATATCACCGCAAACCCGATGATTCCGAACAGCATCAGGATCGTGAATAATTTCTTTTGGATGTCAACGGCACTAAAGATGATCCGCAGGCTGTAAAATATGATAATCCCCCAAAACAAGAGGTAACCAAAGAGCCCTAAAACGCCGGTCTCCGAACACACCCAGATGAAATCATTATGAGGGCGTTGAACTCGCATTTCACGCCGCCCACCACGAGATGCTCTAATTTTCTGATCGTAAATTAGGTAAAACAATCTTCCATTGGCCCAACCCGACCCCCAGGATGGGAGCCGCTTTTATCATCTGAAGTGATTTCTGCCATAAACGCAAGCGTCCCTTAAGCGTGGTCAAGGTCCGAAGCGTTACCCGCGGTGGGTCTGAATTTTTAAATGCAGCCGGGTGCGACCGATTTAAAAAAGGTCAAGATGCTGATTTACGGTGAAATGGGAGCAAATGGCTGCCGAAAAGGAAATAAGAAAAACGACAAGTATCACCAGCAAACGCCGGAGGTAGGATTTCTTTTCAGTTTGCGATAATTTCAGTTTTTGATGCCGCAACAGAACCGGCATTATCGTGGCAACCGATGAAATAAGAATCGCCCCCCAAACCGCCCGGCTCCCCGAAACAGCGACGGCATAAAAGACGCCTGTCAAGGTAATCAGGCTCAGTTTGAACCAGCCGTTTGAGAATTGCAACACTCCGAAAAAAATGAATGGAAGCATCAGAAAAAGAGCTGACGCAAACAGATTTGGGTTGGCCATAGTGGCATATATCCCAGGTTCCGGACTCAAAAAAGATAAATTAATTATATCAAACAGTTGCAGGATAAGTTTCTGAGACTACACTCTCTACCAAAGCCTTATTTTTATTGGCTTGAGAAGAC
>CAVYGO010000004.1:2500-110045 GCA_963768085.1 uncultured Flavobacteriaceae bacterium | reverse complement strand
GCCGGCCGCCGTGACCGCACTGGTGGCCGACTACGATTTCGTGGTCGACGCGGTGCCGGGGTTCATGGGCTACCGGACGCTCGAAGCGGTGATCCTGGCGGGCAAGAACGTCGTCGACATCGCGTTCTTTCCCGAAGATCCCTTCGGGCTCGACGAACTGGCCCGGGAAAAAGGCGTGGTCGCGATCATGGACTGCGGGGTGTTCCCGGGCATCCTCACCGCCTACGAGAACGCCGAGATCGTGCTCTCCCTCCAGGGCGTCGAGGCGTCCGAGCGCCGCGAGCGGGTGATGGGTCTGCTCGCCGAGGTGGGCCTGGAGGGCCTGGAAGACCGGCGGCCCGACGAGCTCTCCGGCGGCCAGCAGCAGCGCGTCGCCATCGCCCGCGCCATCGCCTCGAACCCCGCCGTGGTCCTGGCCGACGAGCCGACCGCCAACGTGGACTCCGAGACCGCGGAGAAGCTCCTCGACATCATGGAGCAGCTCAACCGCGACCGGGGCGTCACCTTCCTCTTCTCCACCCACGACCCCGGGTGATGGAGCGCGCCCGCCGCGTCGTCCGCATCGTCGACGGCCGCGTCGAGCGAGACGACCAGCGGCTGAGCCGAGGCGCCACACCTGGCAGGGGCGACGCTCCGGCAGCTACGCGGTCGGGGCTGGACGACGGTTGAACGCTCTGGTATATCAGATCGCACAGGAGGAACGTGCATGGACTGCTCAACGACCCGTTTCGTGCTCGTCCTGCTCCTGGCGACGGGGCTCGGTGCCTGCGCATCGGTTCCGCCTCCGGAGTCGCAGATGGGCAAGGCCGACCTCGCGCTTCGCAAGGCCGAGCAGGCCGATGCCGCGCACTTCGCCCCGCTCGAGATGCGCACCGCGCGGACCAAGCTCGAGGCGGCGCGCGCCGCGATGCGAGACGAGCAGAACCTGGAGGCGCGGCGGCTGGCGGAGCAGGCCAAGCTGGACGCGACTCCTCGCCGAGGCCACCGCCCAGACGGCGCAGCGCCGGGAGGCGACCGACACGATTCGCGCCGACATCGAGGCGCTGCGGGCGGAAGCCGAACGCGCCAGCAACCGCATTCCGGGAGGATGTTAGCGGTTTTCTTAATATGCTGGTTGCCCAGAAGGAAAGTGATTCGGTAAGACGTATGGTTTATGCGGCATCCAGTTCGACCTATGGCGATAGTAAGGCTTTACCCAAAGTAGAAGACAATATTGGAAAACCAATCTCACCTTACGCAGTTACAAAATTGGTGAACGAGATCTATGCCGATGTGTTTTATAAGACCTATGGCACAAAGACCATCGGATTGCGATATTTCAACGTTTTTGGCCCGAAACAAAGTCCGAAAGGCGCTTATGCGGCGGTAATACCATTATTTATGCAGGCCCTGAAAGATGGTAAATCACCAACTATTAACGGAGATGGCGGACAAACCCGCGATTTCACCTATGTGGAAAATGCTGTGCAGGCGAATGTAAGAGCTTTTTTCGCTTCCGGAGGAAGCAGACAACGAAGTCTTTAATATTGCCTGTGGCGAACGCATAAGTCTTGAACGAATTGTGGAAAGATCTTCAGGAAATCTCCGGAGATCACTTTGGATGCCGTATCACGGACCGCCCAGAGCGGGCGATGTTCGGGATTCACTCGCTAATATCGATAAGGCCAGAAACTTATTAATGTATAATCCTGAATTTTCGGTAAAGGACGGATTAAAGATCACCTGGGAGGGTTTCAGATAGCATCCATTGTTGCATTTACCAGGTTTGAAGGTTTTGGCTGCTATAATTTTTATATTTATCTATCTTAGCATTCAATCTAGAGCATTACGTCTTACTCTATTTGAATATATGATCTCCCATAAACACCAATGTATTTTTATTCATATTTCGAAATGTGCGGGAACCAGTATTGAAGGGGCCTTTGGCATCGATTCGAAAGAATTAAATTATGAACATTTATATGGATGGTGTCCGGAAAACAGGTTATACCTTCAGCATGCAACACCTCAACAATTATTGGATTTCGGTTACATTGACCAAAAAACCTGGAATGAATACTACAAATTTGTAATTATACGAAATCCATGGTCCAGGGCCTATTCAGATTATTTGTGGAGCATAAACAATGAAAATATATACGATGGTTTTTCCAATTTTCTTATCGGTGGAGGAAAATTCAAGGAGTCGTTTTCCAGGGATCGGGATTATAACCTTAGTGATCACCTGACGAAACAAAAAGAATACTTTTTCTACAATGGTTCTGAAATTGAATATGATAAAGTTATAAAGTTTGAAGAACTTGGGAACGAACTAAAGAAATTGGCATCCACAATTAGGTCTTCCAGCATCAAGTTTCAGCGCAAAAAAAAATATAAATCGAAAGAAACTCGAGCATTATTCTTTATTCTACACAAATAAAAAACAAAAACTGGTTGCTAAACTGTATAAAGAAGACATTCGGTATTTTAATTATAGCTTCGAGGATAAGCGAAAAGGAATGGCGTATATAAAAGCCAGGTTTATTTTTTTCTTTCATCCAAATGGGAAGAAGTTCTTTATTTTAAAGTATCCTAAGCTGTCTAATTTCCTTTTGTTTTTAAAGAATCTATTCAAGTAGCTTTATGAGACAAGCCATACTTATTACAGCCTACAAGGATTTTGATCAAATACTTGATCTATGTAAACTATTTGATGATCGTTTTTCGATCTATATTCATATTGATCGAAATAGTACTGTGCCCGAGCTGTTTAATAGAGCGATACAAAAGTTCGATAATGTTCAACTTATTTCCGAAAATATTCGGTTAACTGGGGTGGGAGAAACCATCTTTTAGCTATTTTATTTTTAATTCAGCAGGCGTTAAAAGAAGAGGATAACTACTTTTTTCATTTAATTACCGCACAGGATTATCCTATTAAGTCTTTGGATACATTCCACGAATTTTTTTCTCGAAACAAGGATAAATGTTATTTGGAAAATTTTCCATTACCGGCAAATTGTTGGGCAGAAGGAGGGATGAACAGAATTAATTTTTATAATTTCTATGATCTGTTAGATGCTAAAAAGCACGCTTACTGGATACACAAAGCAATTAAATTACAGCGACTTTTAGGGGTAAAAAGAACAGTAGCTTCATACCTCCCCCCTTTATTCGGTGGTTCGACCTACTGGAGCCTGAATCGCGAGGCCGTTGAAACGGTTGATAATTATACTCTGGAACATCCAAAACTGCTTAAGAGGTTAAAACATACTTTTTGTGCAGAAGAAATATATATTCAGACAATTCTGATGAATTCTCCGCTAGAAGCACAGATTGAAAGCGATAATTTACGGATGATCAAATGGACAGAACAAAACATAAGTAGTCCTTCGATTCTGAACGAGGAGGATTTTTCAGACATAAAACAAAGCGACCATTTTTTTGTTAGAAAACTGGATATCAATAATTCAAAACATTTAAAACTTCTAATTGATGAGTGGTTGCATGTGACTTGATCGTCGCTAATGGTATGTTTATAAACATCGTGCAAAATTAATTGTAACTGTGAAGCTCTATGTTTTGATGTTATATTGATAATTTAGAAATGTTGGTCAATGGCTATGACTTCATTGGAGTAAAGAGATAGTGAAGGCGTGATGACCTGCAGGAAACGGATTTACACCTTAAATTGGCGTCCGTATCGTTTTAAAACTTAAGGTGACTGTCTGATACGTGATGACTTCGATAACCCAAAAATATTAGCGGGCAAGCATCACAGACATTGTTAATTACCCTTTTATAACTAGCCTAATTCTTGTCAGTTCAATTCATATTTTTCACCAAATATTGCTATATTGCTTTACCCAAAAGACTTTCAATGAACAGTTCCCACAAGGACGAATGGTTATTCGAAATCTCTGCCAAAAGAAAGCTTATCGACCTTAACTTTAAGGAAATCTGGCGATATCGGGACCTGCTTTATCTTTTTGTAAAACGAGACATTGTTACCGTTTATAAGCAAACCATTCTTGGCCCCTTGTGGTTCTTTATCCAACCGTTATTCACTTCGGTGATCTTTACCCTGGTCTTTAACAATATCGCTTCTATATCGACCGGGGTCATTCCGGCTTTTCTTTTTCAACTTTGCAGGGATAACTGCCTGGAACTATTTTAAGGTGTGTCTGTATGGAACAGCCAATACTTTTAGGATGAATGCGGGAGTTTTTGGTAAAGTATACTTTCCGAGGTTTATAGTACCTATGTCGAAAACGATCTCGAACCTGGTCAAGTTTGCCATACAGTTACTCATCTTAACCGGATTCTACCTGTATTATGTGTATTATGTAGGCATCGACCTGGCCCCGAACAGTTATATATTATTATTTCCGGCTTACGTAATACTTCTGATGCTATATGGCCTTGGAATGGGCATGGTGATCTCAACCTTTTCTACGAAATACCGGGATGTTTCAATATTGCTCACCTTCGCCATCCAGTTGCTGATGTATTTATCGGCAGTGCCCTATCCAATAGGTCAGCTAAAAGAAAAGGTACCGGAATACAGCTGGTTGGTTGATTATAATCCACTGGCGCAGATCATTGAAGGAATTCGATACACCCTTTTCGGAACTGACAATTTATACTTTAGCTGGAATGGGTTCTTTATCATTAGCATAGGGGGTGTAGTTCTATTTTTACTCGGACTCATCTTATTCAACCGAACCGAAAAAACCTTTATAGATACAGTGTAATGGGGAAGATCATATTACAAGCAGAAAATATCAGCAAGCAGTACCGCCTGGGCCTGGTGGGAACGGGGTCCATGGTACACGATTTAAATCGATTCTGGCATCGTATACATGGAAAAGAAGATCCCTATCTGAAAATTGGTAGTGTTAACGATAGAAGTGCGCAGGCCACCGAAGATTATGTATGGGCGTTACGGGATATCAATTTTGAAGTAGAGGAAGGTGAGGTATTAGGAATTATTGGTAAGAACGGTGCGGGGAAATCCACGCTGTTAAAATTGTTTTCCGGGTTACCACTCCCACCACGGGAATAATCAAGAAGCCGGGGCCGTATAGCCTCATTACTGGAGGTAGGAACCGGTTTTCATCCCGAATTAACAGGAAGGGAGAATATTTATCTCAACGGTGCTATTTTGGGAATGACCAAGGCGGAGATCACTTCCAAGATCGATGAGATCGTCGATTTTTCCGGTTGTGAGATGTATATCGATACACCCACCAAACGTTATAGTAGCGGAATGACCGTACGGCTGGCCTTTGCCGTTGCTGCTCATCTAGAACCAGATATCCTGGTGATCGATGAGGTACTGGCCGTTGGGGATGCCGAATTTCAGAAAAAGGCCATTGGGAAGATGCAGGAGATTCAGTGGGGGTGAGGGCGCACCGTATTGTTTGTGAGTCATAATATGGCCAGTGTGAAACAGTTATGTACACGAGGAATAGTTCTAGAAAATGGTGAGGTTGTTTTTGAAGGGAGTACTGATGATTGTATTGATAGATATCTAGAATCCTCTACTACTCAAGGTGTAAATCATTATATAAATACTACTCCCTATTCAAAATCGGATATCTTGAAATAAAGGTTCTAAAAACAAAGAGGTTTCAAGTGACTTTAAGTTTGATGATATCATCACGTTATATGTGAAAGTAATACAGTCATCTAAGCATAATGGTGCGGTGGTGTCTTTTCGTGTGCAAGATAGAAAAGGAAGAAATGTGTTTTCATCCCAGAAAATACTCGAAACAGTTTTGGAAGGACTGTTAATAAGGAATTCTATGTTGATTTCCCTAATCGGTTTTGGTGCCAAATGATTACAAAATAACCGTTGGATTTCATATTCCAAATAGAGAAATTATGCGCCGCTTTGAATCTGTTGTTGATTTTCATATTGAAGAGACCGGAAGTTCCTTAGCGCGATATGCAAGCCGAGACTATGGATGTGTGATTTTAAATTGTGAATGGCACGAAGTATAGTTATAAAAATATTTATACATAATGAGTAAAATACCTTCTTTCTTTGTTGTTGGTGCTGCAAAATCTGGAACAACCGCCTTGTGGAACTATTTTCAACAACATCCTTCGATTTTTGTCACAACCGATATTAGATTTAAGGAGCTAGGTTATTTTTCAAATCAATACGGCGTAAGTGATAAAAATCAATACGCCAGTTATTTTGAAGATGCCACAGATGAACAATTAATAGGGGAGGTTTGTCATGCTTATTTGACTTCGGAAGAGAGTGCAGAGTGGATCAAAAAAGATGTCCCATTGCTAAAATAATTATTCTGCTTCGAAATCCTGTTGAACGAGCCTATTCACTGTACAATTGGATGACGATGCATGGATATGAACATATAACCTACATTTAGTGAGGCAATTGCATTGGAAGCCGATAGGGTTAAAAACAAGAGTTGTTTACACACTTTTTTTCAAAATTATATGTATTTCTCATCCGGGTTATATTACAACAGGTGAAAAGATACATTGACACATTTGGAAAAGAAAAAGTCCTAGTGATGGCCTATGAAGAATTTAATAGGAATCAATTAGAGAAACTCAATGAGATATACGATTTCTTAGGAGTTGATCGAGTAGAGAACTTTCAGAAAGAGCATATTAATAAATCGAAAGAGTGTTTTCGATACGTATGCAATTTTAATTTAGAAAAATGTTCATCAAACACAAAAAAAACCGAAAATCAAGTTTATCTTCCAAAAGTTGATGCAATTAAATACCATTTCCAAAAGACCAAAAGAGGTTGAAAAGAACTTATACATGGAGCTACAACTAAACTATATGGAGAATGTTCGATTGTTGTCGATTTTGTGTGATAAAGATTTTTATAATGAATGGATTGAAAAAAAATAATGGTGCGGAGAATTTTATATAAGTTATTTGGGAGGTCTAAAACCACGGTTAAAAAAACGAAAATTGAAAATTATATTGATTCAGGATTTGTAAGAATTGGGAAGCGATGTATTACTTCTAATATGAATATTCAAATTAGAGTGACAAAGACTAATAAGACATTTTTTTCGGTAAGTGATGATACAGTAGTTAGCGGCAATTTTATATTTGAAAATGCAAATGGTGAAATTTTCATTGGAAAACGCACTTTTATTGGTGGGAGTAGATTTATTAGCATTAATAAGATTATCATTGGAAACGATGTACTTATATCATGGGTTGTACTTTTATGGATAATAATGCACATTCGTTAATTTGGGAAGAACGAAAAGATGATGTTAAAGAATGGAAACGTGGTTTGGAAGAAAATAAGATTGGAGCTTACAAAAATTGGGACAACGTAGATAGTGCGCCAATTATATTGAAAGATAAGTCGTGGATTGGTTTTGAGTGTGTTATTCTCAAGGGAGTTACTATTGGTGAAGGGGCTGTAGTTGGGTCAAGAAGTGTTGTGACCAAGGATGTTCCAGATTATGCTGTTGTTGCCGGAAATCCTGCTAAAATAATAAAGTATGTGAATCAATGACCTGGGAAGAAACCATACAAATGATTCGCACCAAGTCGGAATATTCAGATCTAGTAGATAGGGCATATTTTCATGAAGACCTGGTTCTGAACGTGGAGCGATTTGGAAAAAGTGAAGAATATGCGGAGACCCTTAATATTATTAAGGAATTCGTTCCAGAAGGGATAAAAGTTCTAGACATTGGAAGCGGAAATGGTATTTCTGCAGTAAATTTTGCATTAAAAGGTTATAATGTTACTTCATTGGAACCAGACCCTAGTAATACTGTAGGCTGCGGAGCGATACAGCAGTTAAAAAAACATTATGGTTTAGATAATTTGACTGTTCATAGCGCTTATGCAGAAGACATGAATTTCAATGAAGCATCAATTCGATATTGTTTATGCGCGGCAATGTATGCATCATGCCAATGATCTGCCTCGTTTTGCACAAGAATGCATTCGAGTACTAAAGCCGGGTGGATTACTTATACGGTTCGTGACCATGTTGTTTTTGATGAGCAAGATAAAAGGGAATTTTTAGAGAATCATCCGTTGCAGAAATTTTACGGTGGAGAAAATGCTTTTACACCGGCAGAATATAGAAAAGCTATTGAAGGCGCCGGAGGGAAAATTAAGAAAGAATTCAAATATTATGACTCGGTAATTAATTATTATCCACAATCTGTAGAACTCTTAGACGAGCAGAAAAAAGAGTATCTTGAAAAGATAAAAAATAGATTTCACAAAAGAATTGGCCTCTTGCGAAACATTCCATTTGTGTTTGAATTGTATAAAGTAATAAAGCCAATAGATCTTTCCAAAGCACTTGACGAAAGACGGGTGCCAGGCAGAATGTATACTTATATCGCAACAAAAGAATGAAAATATTAATAATTGGTTCGAAAGGGTTTATCGGGCAGCATGTTGTAAAATATTTCTCACTTCAACATAAAATTTGGCAGTGCGATGTGGTCACAGACTACACAACACTCAATTATTCTGTTCTTGATGCTACGAATGCCAATTATGAAGAATTATTTAAAGAGCAATCTTTCGATGCATGTATCAATTGCTCTGGTGCGGCAAGTGTACCAGAATCTATAGAGAACCCTCAAAGAGATTTTAATTTAAACGTTGTTAATGTTTTTAAACAACTGGACGCGATTCGGAAATTCAACAGTGATTGTAAATATATTAACCTTTCCAGTGCCGCTGTTTATGGAAATCCAAATTATTTACCCATTGATGAATCCCACCCTATACATCCGATTTCGCCCTATGGTCATCACAAAGTGATGGCAGAAAAAATCTGTGAGGAGTTTTATAAATTATATCAGCTAAAAACATGCTCTTTACGAATTTTTTCCGCCTTTGGAGCAGGATTGCAAAAACAGTTATTCTGGGATTTAAATATGAAAGCTAAGGAAAAAACCGAAATCGAGCTTTTCGGGACGGGTGACGAGAGCAGGGATTTTATCCATGTGGACGATGTAATCCGAGCTGTCGAGATTGTACTTCATAATTCAGAATTCAATGCTGATATTATAAATGTTGCGCAGGGGGTTGAGGTGCCTATAAAGGAAGCTGTTTCCAGTTTTTATTCATTATTTGATCAACAAATAAAATATAATTTCAGTGGTGAAGAAAGGAAAGGTGATCCCGTAAATTGGGTGGCTAATATTGACAGATTAAAAAAAATGGGATATGAGCCCTCGGTGAACTTAAGGGAGGGATTGATCAAATTCAAGGCATGGATAGACGACATCGATTAGGATTTATTTTTTCGTACAATGAAGAATGGATTGCCGGCACATATTATATACTCAATATTATTCATGCACTCGCAAGATTGCCACAGAGTCAACAGCCGTTCGTCGTTATAATTTCAAATTCAAAGAAAGATTTTCAGGTCGTAAAAAAAGAAACGGGTTACTCTTTTTTAGAATTCTTTGAAATTCCGGTTAAAAAGCCAAAGTATTCCAAGCTGGAAAGAGGAATCAATAAACTTGGGCGTTTCGTTGGATTCGCGAAAATTGTAAAGAAAAGGTTGCCCAGGCTTGAAGTAGACTTCATATATCCATTTGAATATAAAGAACTTTCAAGAGAAAGATTTCCTAAGGTAAACTGGATACCGGATTTTCAGGAAGTTTATTTACCCGAGTTATTTTCTAATGAATTAAAAGAGAAACGCAAGAAGGAAAGACAAAACATTTGTCAAGGTGATTGGGTGGTTTTTAGCAGCAAAGATTCTCAAAGTGACTTTAATCAACTCTATCCCAATACTGACATTAAGCAATTTGTTCTTCCGTTTGCAGTAACTCACCCAAAATTTAATACTGAAGATATTACAGATCTTCGAAGAAAATATAATCTTCCCGAACATTACTTCTTTGCTCCTAATCAGTTTTGGGCGCATAAAAATCATATGGTTGTACTTAAAGCCATTAATACTCTTAAGAATAGAGGAACCCTTGTACATGTTGCATTTTCAGGAAAAGAAGACGATCATAGGAATAGAAGTTATTTCAATAAATTAAAGCAGTTTACAATTGAAAATGATCTAACGGATCTAGTTCATTTTCTTGGTTTCATCCCGAGAAAGGAGCAACTTTGCATATTTAACAATGCGATCGCAATAATTCAACCTTCTAAATTTGAAGGTTGGAGTACCGTAGTTGAGGATGCTAAAGCCTTAAATAAATTTTTAATTCTGTCCGACCTACGTGTTCATAGGGAACAGGTTGTAGAGAATGTGGGTTTTTTTAATCCCAGACGATGTTGAGGGGTTGGCGATCTGATGGAAGAATGTCATGAGAAAAAACCCCAAGATAATCGAATTGAATTATGAGAAGAATAAAGCAGTTTGCGCAGGCTTTTGTGGAATTGACGAAATACGTTACAAATCGATAATAGTTAAGCTTAATTCTTGATATGATTAATAAAGCAATAAAAATTGTCCTCATATTCCCAAAATTGGAGTACCGCATTGCGAAGATTTCAGATCCGGGACCTCATACACCTGTTTTCCATGGTATCGGGCGATGATGAGAATGCTTCATCGAGACTTACCGGTAAAACGATCATAGATGCATTGAGCTTCCGACTGGAGATCGTCACGTAATTGTACGCAAGGATTTATCCAAAAGCACATAATTACTGGTGCGGCTCATTCTGCACTTCAGGTTGGTCTTAATAATTTTAAAAATCCTGATAATCCGAGTAGATTATTCCTTGCCGCAGCATGAAAAGAAGATGGCCATGTTGACCGAGCATGATTCTGATTACGCATTTGGTGGAAGAACACCAGAAGCTCCTGCATCGGCAGATCAAACAGGATTAAAATAAAAGTTTCTGAAGGTTTCACTGGAAAGAGACGATTTAAATATGGAAATTTCTATGGACGAACCAAGCTTTTTGCTAAGCGCTAGATACTGACGAACTTGCAGCTCACGAAATATTGGAAGGAGCTCAGGAATTGCTTCAAACATTCCATTTTTTTAGTTGGAACCTATGGAATTTTAAATTGAAACTCTTTATACGCTAAAAGATACTGGGAAGTGGTAATAAACCTGATTGTTTATAGGAAGCTGAATGTGTCCCCTGAGAAGGAATGTACGATTTTAGCTACGAACAAATCCTAGAGCGCATCAGAGCTTTGAACAAGTATGGATACTTTAATTTATACCAAAGGACCTGCGCTAAATTTCAACATGACTATAATAAAGTTAGTAAAGATAAATTTGATAAATTTAAAGATACGCTAGGGGTTTAATTGTGAATAAGTAGACCGAGCTACCCAAAATATCCATAGTAACCCCCAACTTTAACCAGGGGGATTTTTTGGAACAAACAATTTTATCGGTGCTGGGCCAGCAATATTCAAATTTAGAATATATCATTATCGATGGAGGTAGTACGGATGTATCGGTAGATGTGATAAAGAAATATGAAGACAAACTTCATTTCTGGATCTCGGAGAAGGACGAGGGTATGTATCACGCTATTCATAAAGGCTTTCAGAACTCATCAGGTGATATCATGTGCTGGATAAATTCGGATGATGTCTTGTGGGAAGGAGCCTTATCTTATGTAGCGGATGTTTTTAAATCGAAACCGGATCTGCACTGGCTTCAAGGGTATCCGTCGGTGATCGATGAAAAAGGTAAACTGCTTTACCAACGGGACCCCGTGGCTTCGAAAGATCATTTCTACAGAAAAGAGTTTGTGAAAGACCTAAAATTCATTCAACAGGAATCGACCTTCTGGTCGAGAACATCTGTGGGATAAAGCAGGAGGGAAATTAAACCTTGATTACAAGCTGGCTGCCGACTTCGATCTCTGGATGCAATTTTTCCATTATGAAAAGTTATACTGTTCACATAAACAATTAGCTGCCTTTAGGATGCGACAAGGACAAAAATCGTCGGATCGACAAACCTACATCAGTGAAGCACTCGATTCTGTGACAAGCCATAGACGAAAACTCCCTATTCTGAAACGATTGAAATTGATGATCGAAAAGAAAGACCAACCCATTAACTGGATCGATTAGCTATGTATACTTTTTCTATCATCATACCCACTTTTAATTCGTCGGACTCGATCACCGGGACACTTCAAAGCATAGCTGCCCAAAACTTCGGGAGTGTTGAGGTCTTGATCGTGGATGGAGCCTCTGCCGATAAGACAGTGGAGATCGCCACCGGATTTAAGGATTCAATTCCCGGGCTATCGATTTACAGCGAAAAAGATGAAGGGATCTACGACGCTATGAACAAAGGCATCGATAAATCAAAGGGTGAATGGTTGTATTTTATGGGCAGTGATGACCGCTTACATGATGAAAGTGTCCTTGAAAAACTCAATGAGTTCCTTACACAAAATTCGTCCGACGTGGTTTATGGGAATGTCGAAATAACAGGTGACACTGGCTGGGCGAAGGAAGGAACTATCTATGACGGGCCTTTCGACCTGGCGAAACTACTGAACAAAAATATTTGTCACCAGGCTATTTTTTATAAGGCAGCTTTCATCAAAAAGGGAATTGGTTATTTCAACACAAAGTACCGGGTAATTTCCGATTGGGATTTTAATCTCAGATGTTGGGCCAAATCCCCATTTCAATTCGTAAATTTAACCATTGCGTATTTCGCAGCCGGTGGAGCTTCTACCGAAGGTATTGATGATGAGTTTTCCAAAGACAGAATTGATAATATCCTTAATTATTTTGAAATTGGCCCTTTTAATAAGTTGGTCAATACACCCGATTTTGATTGTTATTACGACATTAAGAAAAAACAACGCGCTTATGCGCCCTTTCAATATTATTTGAGAAGGATATTTAAATAGATAGCAGTATAAATTAAAAGAATTTTGAAGAACCTTCTAAAGAGATTTGTGCGGAAAAAAGTAAGATCGCTCTATGAGAATCGGATTGGTTCTTTCTTTTTCAAGCATGAGGGCTACTGTCCCTGCTGTGAACAGGACGTTCTGTTTGTATCCAGGCATCAATGGTTACGGGATTTTTTCGTTTGTAGTAACTGTAAATCCATTCCAAGGGAACGAGCTTTAATGAAAACAATTGAGGCGCAATACCCAAATTGGAAAAATTTAAAAATACACGAATCCTCACCGGGAAACAGCGGGCATAGTATACGTCTTAAAAAAGAAGGACAAAATTATCTTGAAACACAATTTTTTTATGGTAAAGAATTAGGTGTAGCGATAAATGGTGTGAGAAATGAAGATCTAGAGCAACAAACATTTAAAGATGAGAGTTTTGACCTTGTTATAACCTCAGATGTTATGGAACATATATATAACCCTGAGAATGCTTTTAAAGAAATACACAGAACTCTCAAACCCGGTGGCGCTCATATTTTTTCTGTGCCTTTAATTAATAGATTTAAACCCACACAGCGTTGGGCTAACCAAGGTGAAAACGGAGAACCTATTTTTCTATTCGAACCCGAATGGCACGGAAACCCTATAGACAAGAAAGGTTCTCCTGTGACAATGCATTGGGGATATGATATTATTGATTTCATTAAAAAGCATACCGGGGCAGAATGTGAAATAGTGTATTATGACGATTTAGATTATGGGATTCGAGCAGAATACAGAGAAATTATTGTTGCCAAAAAACCAAAGCTATGACTAAAATAAGAGCCATAGCTTTTGTGTTACCACAATTTCACCCGATACCGGAGAACGATCTTTGGTGGGGTAAAGGATTTACCGAATGGACTAATGTTACCAAGGCAAAACCACTATTTGAAGGACATTATCAGCCCCAATTACCTGCCGATCTGGGATTTTATGATCTTCGTCTCCCGGAAGCCAGGGAAGCTCAGGCGAATATTGCAAAGGAACACGGAATCTTTGGGTTTTGTTATTATCACTATTGGTTTAACGGAAAACGGCTGCTAAATCAACCTCTCGACGATATGCTGCGTATGGGCGCTCCGGATATGCCATTTATGTACTGTTGGGCAAATGAAAACTGGACAAGAAGGTGGGATGGACAAGAAAATGATATTTTAATAGAACAAACATACTCCACGGAAGACGATAAAAAACATATAAGATGGCTATGTGAAAATGTATTTAATGATAAAAGATATATAACTGTTGATGGTGCGCCGGTTTTTATGATTTATCGTCACAGCCTGTTTCCAAATATAAAAGAGACAATGGCTTTATGGCGTAATATAGCAGTTGATGAGTATGGTTTTCCGGATTTATACCTGTGTATGACAGAAAGCTTTAATACGCAAGACGATCCTAATACATTTGGTTTTGATGCCTCTGTAGAGTTTTCTGCACACGCGATACTGGGATATGAGTTTAAGCCTAAGCTCAAGAGATCCTTCTTAAAAAAGACAAAGCATAATTTAGAATTTAAGGATTTTAAAAAAGGAGTAAAACTTTCTATTTTAAGAGAACAACCAGATTATAAATTCTTTAGATCTGTTACACCCGCATGGGACAATACTGCCAGAAAAGGTGTTAATGGAGTTGTATCGGTAGGCAGTAGCCCTGAGGTTTATAAAAAATGGCTTGAAGGAGCGCTCTCAAAATCTACAGTGTATAGTAAGGATGAGAATTTTATATTTATTAATGCAATGAATGAATGGGCAGAAGGAAATCACTTAGAACCATGCCGCAAGTATGGCCGATCATTTTTAGAAGCTACTAAGAGTATTTTAGATAATTATAAGTAAAGATGGTCTCAATTATAGTCCCAAATTATAATCATGAATCTGTATCTCAGGAAGCGTCTGGATTCTATTTTTAACCAAACCTACAGAGATTTTGAAGTTATTTTATTAGATGACTGCTCCACAGATAATAGCGTGTCCATCTTAAAGGAATATGCTAAAAGACCTCAGGTGTCTCATTTTATCATCAATAAAGAGAACTCAGGGGGGCCCTTCAAACAATGGAAGAAGGGAATAGAGTTGTCAAAGAGTGATTATATATGGATTGCAGAGAGTGATGATTATAGTGACAAGGCATTTCTTGAAAGATTGGTTCCATTTTTTAACAAGGATGTAGGAATCGTCTTTTCAGGCTCTAACTATTGTTGAACAAGAACAACAGTAAATAATATACTGCACTTGAAGAAGGCTTTCACAAGGGTACACATCTTCTTAGCACGGAAATGATATCCGGTAATATGTTTATAAATGCGAACTGTGTTTTATTTAATAAAAAATACATAAGTAAAAATCAATTAACTAAAATATGTGATTTTAAAATTTGTGGTGATTGGTCTTTATGGAATCACATTCTTAAAAAAACAAATGTATACTTTGTCAATGAACCTTTGTCTTTTTACAGGAAGCATCAAAGCGCTACTACTGAAAATTTATATAACAATGAATTATTTTATAGAGAAGCAATTATAGTATCTAAAGCATGTATAAAATCCTTAGCAGATAAATACCATTATAATGCAAGGGCCATACGTTTTTATAGTGACCTTGTAACTTTGTCTAATTTATCTAAGACTGTCAAGGAAGATTTATTAAAATTAATTATTGATACTTTTAAAACAAATTATTATAAAAACCTATTCCGTAGGGCTGTAAGAAAATTAAAAAGTATAGGATAAATGACGAGGACTTGAATAATTTGATAAACTTTTAATTCACAAACTTGGCTTGCATAATTAAGATTTAGTAATAAAGTATAAAAAGGTCAATCTAAAAGAAAATATTAAAATTATTAGACATTTAAAATTAAATTAATAGAAAGGATAAAAATTGCAAGCACCCATCTTATATCTTGTTTTTAACAGGCCTTCTGAAACGAAGATGAGTTTTTCAGTGATTAAAAAGGTTAAGCCAAAAAAATTATATCTAGCAGCCGACGGTCCACGAAGTTCAGTGGAAGGAGAAGCTGTAAAGTGTAAAGAAGTAAGAGATTATTTATTAGCCAATATTGACTGGGACTGTGAGTTAAAGACATTGTTTAGAGATGATAATTTAGGTTGCCAAAAAGCTGTGCAGGGCGCTTTAGATTGGTTTTTTACTAAGGAGGAGATGGGTATTATTATTGAGGATGATTTAATGCCGGATACAACTTTTTTTGATTTCGCCAGTAAGTTATTACTCAAATACCAAAACGACACAAAGATATTTTCTATAAATGGATGCAACTTAGGTTATAAGAACCAAAAACAGGCATATGGACTAACTCGTTATTTTAATATGTGGGGATGGGCAACCTGGAGACGATCTAATGAGCTTGTTAAAAAATCCTGGGATACAGTAAACTTAAATAAGGATTTTACGCAAGGTTCAACGCTTATAAATTCCTTGAGACTAGAAACTATTTGGCCACTTGAGGAATGGTTCACGCTTTGGAGAGGTCATTTTAAAAATACGTTTAATGGTAAAATTGATACCTGGGATTATCAATGGGTCTATTCCTGCCTAAAAAATGAATTGTATGTTATCAGGCCCAATGTTAATTTGGTTAATAATATTGGATTTAATGAAGACGCTACACATACCAAGAAAATGAAAGGCTTAAATCCAAATGTTCTTAAAATTGCATCTATTGATATAGATGAATTTGGGGATATTATCCCTAAAATTGACCCTCACTATGAAATTAAATATGTAGCAGAAAAGTGGCAACACCTTGACATTGATTATAGTTTACTTTTAAAAAAGTTACGTAAAAAGATTTTGTCTATTCTGACATCTAAGAAATAAGTTTTATTCTCCAAACTCAAACTCAAAATAATCGATTTCTTCTTTATACATCGTATACACCAATTCTTTGGTCTCAGGAGTGTAATTCTCGGTGTAATGGCCATAGTTTCTCACCAGCATTTTCGGTAGGGTGGGGTCTTCAATTTTCAAGTGATCGCAAACAATATTGAAATCCTCCTGCAGGTTTTCAAATCGACCAATAAAATTCATATTCACATCACCCTTATCTGTTGGTAAGGAAATACAATTGAGAGAAGGTTTTGTGATCTACCTTTTCATTCAGAAATTGTAAATAAGAATATTCCGGGTTTGCAATGCCGTAGCTTGTGCCGCATATTCGGGTCTTTCATTACATTGGCATACCAGGAGTACATGCGCGACCAGGTATTACGCACAAAAGTAAATTTGTAAAATGATTCAAATTCCCTACGGGTTAGTACCGGGAATGTCGCGTCCTTAAAATACTGAAATGACCGTCCGGGCTTCCCAATTTTCAACGCGTACAGTCCCATTCTGGCATGTCTGCGCCTATCGGTGAGCGCTTCAATCTCCCTGAGAGTCCTGTGATCCTGTACATCCTGTCCCAACTCCTTAAAATGACCAAGCTTCTTTTCAATACTCGTGCCACCTGTTTTAAAGTTGTGTATAAAAATGAATTTTTTCTCTCTGGATATCATGGAACCGGCATTTTGTGGCCTTTTCTCTCCCTTCTCATTACATATTAAAAAAGTATATTTACAGGGCGGGTATTAATGAAACCTAAACACATCGAAAGATAAAATTAAAAATAAAAAGAAAGCTCCCTTCATGCCTAAAATCTCTGTCATTACCGTGAATTACAATAATGCCACCGGGCTGGAGCGTACCATCGACAGTGTGATCCAACAAACCTATGATGATATGGAATTCATCGTTATCGATGGAGGTTCAACCGATGATAGTCCTGCAATTATAAAGAAGCACGAAGATCATATCACAAAATGGCTCAGTGAAGCGGATGATGGCGTATATAATGCGATGAACAAAGCGATCGATCTTGCTACCGGTGCATACATTTTATTTCTGAACAGCGGTGATCATTTCTCCGATCAAGATGTATTGCAAAAGAATGAACAGCATTTTGAAAATACGGACCTGCTGATCTTTGATATTCATGTTTGGGGCCAGGGTTTAGATTTTATAAAACAACACCCGATCAAATTACATTTTCATACCTATTTTGGGATACTCTTGCTCATCAGGCGGCATTCATCAAACGGTCTCTGTTCGCATACGTGGGGTAAGTATGATGAATCGCTGAAAATCGTATCAGACTGGAAGTTCTTCATGAAGGTACTCTATCACGGGGCAACATATAAAACGGTACACCAGGTATTGACCCGGTATTATTTAGATGGTATGAGCGCCACTGCGCAGGGAACATTCACGAGACGGGAAGAACGCGAACAAATCCTGAAAGATGAATATCCAATGTTTTATTCCGATTACAAAAAATTAGAAATTCTGGATTCGAATCGATTTAAGATGTTAGCGGACCTTGAAAATTCAAAGACCACTAAAAAACTTAACAGCTTATGGCTTAGGGTCTTGTTGCGGTTATTTAGGAACAAATCCTTGAAAAATCTTCGCTGATGATTCCAAAGATCATACATTATTGCTGGTTTGGAGGTGGAGAGAAACCTCAAAGCTTTCAACGGTGTTTGAAGAGCTGGAAACAGTGCTGTCCTGACTTCACCATCAAAGAATGGAACGAAGATAACGCACATCCATATTTTGAATCTTTTACAAAAGACGCATTGCGGAAAAGGAATTACGCGTTTGCCGCCGACGCGGTCCGTACCAAAGTACTGTACGAATTGGGAGGGATCTACCTGGATACAGATATGTTGTTACTCAAATCTATTGATCCGCTACTGGATTATAATTTTTTCACCGGCTATGAAGTAGACGAAAGACCTGCCTATGGGATCTTCGGTGCCATCCCTAATCACCCGTTGATAGGTGACATGGCATCATTCTATAAAAATGAACGCTTCAACCAGTTTTCACCTCCTGTGATAACCCATACGTTTAAAGAAATTATTGCTCCACAGAATTTAGGAGACAAGGATCGGATATTGGCACCTCACTTTTTTTATGCCCTGCCCTATGAACATAAGGATGAAGATTTCTCGAAATTTGTTTCCGAAGAAAGTTATGCCGTTCATTTGTGGGATCATTCATGGAAGCAACCTCCTAAGGAGGGTTTCTGGCAATTAGTGCGAAATTTTAATACAGTTTGTATCGATAGGGTCTTTTATGGATATCCGAAATCATATTTTAAACGATATACTAAGGAATTCGGACGAAAAATGTATCACAGACTCTTTAAAAGAAACCTGCCATGAAAGTAGTCCATGTTACCACATCCTCGAAAGGAGGCGCAGGGATCGCTGCTTTCCGATTGCATGAGGCGCTGCGTGAGCTAGGTGTTTCTTCGGCCTTTATTTCCCTGAATAAAACTGTGGATTTTGAGGGTCGGGAGATCAATGACAAAATGCTGGCTTACAGGAAGCTCACAATTACAAATCGAATTCTTCGAAGGCTGAAGTCGGTTCTTTTCCCAACGGAAGTTGATAGACTCCACGCAGTTTTTCGTGATATTAAAGATCAGTTGAATTGTGAAATCGCCACGCTGCCTTTCAGTAATATTACCCTTGAGGAACATCCGTTGATCCAACAAGCGGATATCATTCACTTACATTGGGTTAGCGATATTCTGGACTACCGAAGCGTTTTTTTCAAGAGTAATTGAAAAACCTATTGTGTGGACATTTCATGACATGAATCCATTTATGGGACTATTTCATTACCAGCTGGACGAAGGAAAGAATCCTCATGCCAGTGAATTGGATAATAAACTTAAAAGGATCAAGGAAGAGGCTATAAAGCAGATTGGGAATGCAGCGGTGGTAACACCTTCGCAATGGCTGTTGAAATCGGCTAAAGAGAGTGGTGTATTTAATCATTTTGAACTGCACCGGTCGATCGCCAACGGAATTGATACGAAACAGTTTGATACTACAGACAGAACTGCCGCCCGAAGAGGTCTGGATTTGGATCCTTCAGAGAAAGTGCTGCTTTATACAGCAGCGCAGCTTGAAGTGGAAAGAAAAGGCGCGAGATTATTACAACAGGCTCTCGAAAAGGTGAACTGTGGGCTCACTCTTCTCACCCTGGGAAAAGGAAGCCTTGAAATTTCAAACAAAAAAGTAAAAATCATACCTTTGGGCTATATGAGCAATCCCCGTGAAATTGCAAATTGTTATGCGGCTGCCGATGTATTTTTACTCCCAAGCCTTGAAGATAACCTGCCCAATACTATGCTGGAATCTTTTGCGGCGGGAACCCCGGTGATTTCGTTTTCAACCGGTGGGATGAAGGAACATATACAAACAGGAATTAATGGCATTCTCGTTTCTGAAATGAATTCTGGAGCTCTGGCAAAGGCTATTACAGATTTTTGTGACGACCGTTATTCATTCGACATTAACACGATAAAGGAATATGCAAACAAACATTTTAATTTAGAATCACAGGCAAAGAAATATTTGGATCTTTACCGGGATCTGTTAACCCAAGAACAACCAGAGCAAACCTCTTTATGAAAGTAGCATTTATAACAGGAATTACAGGACAGGATGGAGCCTATTTAAGTGAGTTTTTACTAAAAAAAGGATATATCGTCCACGGATTGAAACGTCGGGCCTCTTTATTTAATACCGACCGAATTGATCACTTGTACCAGGATCCACATACAGATCATCGAAATTTTATTCTGCATTACGGCGATATGACAGATAGTACTAATCTTATTCGGTTAATTCATGAGATTCAGCCGGATGAGATCTATAACCTGGCAGCGATGAGCCATGTACAGGTTTCCTTCCAAATACCAGAATATACGGCCAATGCCGATGGAATAGGAGCGTTGCGTATACTGGAAGCTGTTCGCTTTCTCGGACTCGAACAGAAAACTAAGGTGTACCAGGCTTCTACTTCCGAATTATACGGAAAAGTCCAGGAAGTGCCTCAGACAGAAACCACACCTTTTTACCCTCGTAGCCCTTATGGAGTGGCAAAGCTTTACGCGTATTGGGCGACGGTCAATTATCGTGAAGCCTACAATATGTTTGCCTGCAACGGGATTCTTTTTAATCATGAATCACCGGTGCGAGGGGAAACTTTTGTGACTCGCAAAATTACACGTGCTACGGCAAGAATAGCGCTGGGACTCCAGGACAAATTCTATATCGGTAACCTCGATGCGAAACGCGACTGGGGACATGCCAAGGACTATGTCCGCATGATGTGGATGATACTGCAGGCCGATGAACCTGAAGATTGGGTGATCGCAACAGGTGAGACGACATCGGTGCGTGACTTTATCAAAATGGCTTTCGCCGAAATTGGTGTAACATTGCGATTTGAAGGTTCTGGATCTGAAGAGAGAGCTTTTATTGAAAGTTGTGGAGACGCAAGATTTCAATTAGAGATTGGTAAAGAAGTAGTTTCGGTAGATCCCAATTATTTCAGGCCAACCGAAGTCGAGTTGCTGGTAGGTGATGCGAGTAAGGCCAAAGAAAAACTGGGTTGGGTACCAAAATATGATCTAGCCCAACTCGTGAAGGAAATGATGGAAAGTGATATCAAGGTCATGCAAAAGGAACAATACCTGAAAGATGGTGGTTATAACACGCTAAATTATTTTGAATAGTTGATGAAGAAGGAAAGCCGGATATATGTGGCCGGACACAACGGACTGGTTGGAAGTGCTATTTTACGGCAGTTAAAAGCTGAAGGGTACACTAATCTCATTCTGCGGAGGAGTTCCGAACTCGATCTGCGGGATACGGTTTCCGTAGCACAATTCTTTGCTTCGGAAAAACCTGAGTATGTATTTCTAGCCGCTGCCAAAGTAGGTGGCATAGCGGCAAATAATACCTACAGAGGCGAGTTTATTTATGATAACCTGATGATTCAGAATAATGTGATCCATCAGAGTTATATACATGGAGTGAAAAAACTACTATTTCTTGGGAGTACCTGTATCTATCCTAAAAATGCTCCTCAGCCACTACGTGAAGATTATTTGTTAACCGATGTACTTGAATACACCAATGAACCCTATGCGATCGCCAAAATTGCAGGAATAAAGATGTGCGAGAGTTATAATTTGCAATACGGGACGAATTTTATTTCCGCCATGCCCACAAATCTTTATGGCCCTTTTGATAATTTCGACCTGGAGAAAGCCCATGTACTGCCAGCTCTACTTCGAAAAATTCATTTGGGAAAAGCACTTCAGAACAATGATTGGCAAACCATACGGAAAGATCTGATAGCCTTACCAATTGTCGGAATTGATGGTGATTCTTCCGAAGATAAGATTACAGCGGTTTTGTCGGATTTTGGTATAAAGAAAAACGATAAAGTTCAGGTAGAGATTTGGGGTAGTGGTAAACCCATGCGCGAGTTACTTTGGGTGGAAGACATGGCAAAGGCCTGTACCTTCCTTATGAACCATCATAATGCTGAAACATCGTTACAACCGGATAATGAAGTTCGTAACACCCATATAAATATAGGAACAGGTAGCGATATTACTATTGCTGATCTGGCCGACCTAATTAAAGAAGTTGTGGGATTTGAAGGTGATTTCGTGTTTAATACGGATAAACCGGATGGAACTATGCGTAAGCTCACCGATGTTTCCAGGATCAATAGTATGGGATGGAAAGCGGAAGTTGCCCTAAGAGATGGAATCCAGAAAATGTATACCTGGTACCTGAGTTCATAGGTTCTGACCGTATACAAAACTGCACGACGAAAGTTGTGTTATACCTAAGATAAATGAGAAGTCCTTTTCTATCCATTATTACAATTAACTTCAATAGTTCTGAAGGACTTGGAAAGACCGTAGAATCTGTATTGTCACAGACCTATACTGATCTGGAATATATCGTTATTGATGGGCAATCCACAGATGGAAGCGTTGACTACCTGCAAACACTGGATAATACCATGGTTAATTGGATAAGTGAGTCAGATTCGGGTGTTTTCAATGCTATGAATAAAGGAATTAAACGTGCGAACGGCGATTACTTACTGTTTTTGAACAGTGGTGATATTTTAACAAGTTCTTCGGCAATTATGGACTTTGTATATCATCCTGATTTTAAAGGAGATATTATTTATGGGGATTACAAATTTCACAACGGAAATAAGATCTATCCGGATACTCTCACCCCCCATTATTTCATGAAGACTTCATTACCTCATCAAAGTACCTTTTTCAGAATGTTGTTTGACGAGATGGGAGGATATGATGAATCCTACCGATTCGGTGCGGATCGTGCCTTCTTTATAAAGTGCTATCTTAGTGAAACGTATAAATTTCAACACATACTTTATTTTTTAACAGTATTCGACATGTCCGGCATTAGTAACGACGCGCAAGAAAGGGAGTTAAAACTAAAAGAGGATACAAAAATGCTGAAGGACTTGTACGGAGATGACTATGAACGTTATAAAAAGGAAGTGGAGGAGGAACTGGAACGAAATAAAGTATCAAAATACTCCTGGAAAGGAATTCTGAAACGCATTAAGAAAAGATTAAATAACCTCTGATGACCGGCCTCGTTAGCATCATTATCCCCACTTATGATCGGCCACAACTTCTTGCTGGCACGCTCGATAGTGTGATGGCCCAGCAGTACACCAATTTCGAAATTATAGTGGTCGATGATGGATCGCCTAATGACTTAACAAAGGAGCTTTGCGCTTCTTACTCAAAGGTCCGGTATCATAGAATTGAAAACAGTGGAGGTCCTTCGAAACCCAGAAACGAAGGAATTCATTTGGCCAAAGGTGAATATATTGCCTTTTTGGATGATGATGATCTGTGGGAACAGGATAAGCTCACTAGACAATTGTCAATTCTTCAGTCACAACACGAAACAGACCTTGTACATAATTGTTGCCGTTTAATTTCTGAAGAAGGATTCCTGCTGGATAAGATCATTGGCCGTCCAGGTGATCCGAAAGAGAAAACCGGGAAAGTCTACCTGCGCATGATTGGTAATTGGACCCTGATGACCTCTTCCGTACTTATTAGGAGAAGTTTAGTGGAGAAGGTAGGATATTTTAATGAGGAAATGCCTGCAGCCGGTGAGGACTTGGAATACTGGGCCAGGTGTTCATTTCGTGGAGATTTTTATTATTTGGACGAACCTTTGGTACGCTACCGACAGCATTTGGGTACGGGGGTTAAGAACATTAAAAAATATATTGAGGTTCCGGGTTATTTGATTAAAGTGGTTAAGGAGGCCAGGAATGAACAATTAATTGATGCATCAGAATATGCGAGGTTAAAACAGCAATTAATGCGAATGCAGATCAAAAAATTCCATTTGGGGTGGCTGAATAGCCTGGGAAAACTGTTTAGAATTAATCCTTTTTGGTTTCTTAACTTTGATAACATTAAACTTCTGGCGGTTGTTATGTTCAAAAGAAGCTAGACTAAAAATTGATCAATGCGAATAGGCGTCAATCCAGAGAAAGATAAATTTATAGCATCCGATGCTTACCATCGCATTATCATTCCTGTCTATGTTCCTCATTTGAATGACTATTTTGAAAATGGTATGGAATTTACCAAACTATGCTTAGAGTCTGTCATTAAAACAAAGCATTCCAAATCTGTCCTCTCGGTGGTAAATAATGGTAGTTGCGAGGAGGTCACCAATATATCTTCAGCAGTTGTACCAGCAAGGTAAGATCGATCAGTTGGTACAAAACAAATTTAATGTGGGGAAGATCGATGCGATGATGCAGATTGCCAAAACAGCCTCGGAACCTTTGATCACCTTAAGTGATGGCGACGTTTTGTTCACAGATGGTTGGATACAAGCAACCGAAAAGGTGTTTTCGGTATTTCCAGAAGCCGGGATGGTCTCACCGGTTCCTCATGGCACTATGTATGGACACGCTACCGCGAATACCATTTATGATGGATTTTTCAAGGGGCGATTGAAATTTCAATCGGTTTGCGACCCGGAAGACATGATGCGGTTTGCCGAAAGCATAGACAGTGCCGATACGATGTATAAAAAATCCATACGCCTGAAGTATCAACTCACGGTGAAACGAAAGGAATTATCGGCAGTTGTGGGATGCGGACATTTTGTGGCAACCATGAGGCGGGAGGTTTTCGACCACACACCTAGGGTACATAGTAAATTGGCCTACGCCAGTGAAGCCGACAAAGACTACATAGACCTGCCGAATGAAAAAGCGGGACTATGGAGGCTGGCCACTACTGGAAACTATGCGTATCACATGGGTAATAATCCACAGGACTGGATGAGGCAGAAATTCAATGAGCTCACAGGAGAGCAGGACGAAGTAACAGAAATTCCGAAGCCCAAAACAGGCTTTTTGCCTTTGAACTTTAAACGATTTGTTGTAAACCGATTGTGGTTGAATAGCATAGTAAAACCTTATTTTTTCAAGCGACTGGGCTTAAAGGAAGGAAACCGTGAGTACTAAGAAACATATTCTTATTACCGGTTCGAATCGATCAGGTTCTACCTGGGTAGGCAAAGTTTTGTCTTCAAATGGAAACGTCGACAATATTATTGAACCCCTAAATCCTAACCGAGTACAACGATTTGGAAAGTTCAAACTGGATTTCTGGTATCCCAAACTTTCACCGGACGGACCTGAGACACTTCAGAAAACTGTACACGAAATCGTTTCCTATTATCTAAGTACTTCACTATTTGATCCATTTATCAGATTATTTTCTTCCTATGAAGGTCATTCACTTCCGAAGTCATTTAAAAAAAGATTGCGACGTGCAATGAAACCCGTAAAGATGCTCAAGGATCCTACGGCATTGTTTTGTGTTCCTTTCCTCACAGACAGGTTTGATGTGCTACCGGTAATATTGATAAGGCATCCCGCGGCCTATGTGCTGAGCATTAAAGAAAAGAACTGGTGGTTCGATTTTGAGAATTTATTAGATCAGGATCAATTCTTCACCGGAAAATTGGAAGCGCTAAAAGATGAGGTGGAACAATACGAATTGAATAAAGAAGATCGATCCATCATTGAGAATGCTTCCCTGTTGTGGAAGATTTTTTATACACAGGTATTGGAGTATCGGGATCGATACCCCGAATGGTTCTATATAACGCATGAATCTCTGTCATTGGATCCGATTTCAGAATTTCGCAGGATGTTCGATTATCTCGGACTCGATTTCATATCAAATGTTGAAAACTACATTCGTAAGAGCACTAAGGCAGTGCAAGGAGGAGAGTTTGTGCGTGATTCAAGATCCAATGCTACCAAATGGCTGGAAAAGTTAAGTTCAGAAGAGAAAGAGATGATTCGTAGTATCACCTGGGATATAGGTAAGGAGTTTTACACAAGCTGGGAATAACTTTTTTATTAAAGCTCCCTGAAAATGCATAAGTTTGAGTGAAATAACAATAAATCTTAATTCTTATCCGACGATTCTTTAAAAAACTGATTTATTATTTCCTGAATACACCTGAGAAAAGAGACAAAATTATACTCACAGGTTTCTCCAGGGGAATACAGAATGTAACCTTCGAGGGTAAAAACCTGGTTCCGGACCGATGTAATTTCTCCGGAACTATAAAATTGGGCTATGCTACAACCTTAGGGTATAATAATTTTTTGCATGGCGATATTGAGATTGGAAAATACTGTCAGTTAGGTGCCGATGTGGCCATTCACAGTACAAACCATCCAACATCTTATCTTTCCACCTATATCAACAAGAATCTGTTCGATGGCGAATTAAGCAAGTTGAAAGAGATCAAGAAAATCCGAATTGGCCACGATGTATGGATCGGTCATAATGCCATTATTGTGGGAAATGTAAATGTTGGAAACGGTGCTGTTATTGCCAGTGGATCGGTGGTAACCAAAGATGTTGAGCCTTATTCAGTGGTAGCTGGAGTACCTGCCAGGGAGATCAGGAAACGTTTTTCAGATGAAGTGATCAAAGAAGTGGAAGCGATGCGTTGGTGGGATTTGAATGAAGAGGAGCTTCAAAAACATAAATCATTATTTTTTAAAGATTATTCGAACGCATCAAGTATACATGAGTAGTTATTCTGAAAACAGTCTAACATATGTTTAATAGTCCGAAGCCGATATTAGTAACGGGTTCTCACAGATCAGGCTCTACCTGGATAGGAAAAGTTATCAGTTCATCACCCTCTGTTAGATATGTTCATGAGCCCTTTAATATCGATAAGAAGTTCACAGTTCCTCCTTTTCGGTATTGGTTCGAGTACATAGGTCATCATAATGATGATAACTATCGGCAGTTGGTCCTGAGGTATTTGAAGTCCTATTTCAAAGCCGGTTTTAAGTATAATCCACCTGTAGCGAATCCCTATCAATGGACTAAAGAATCGAGATCACGCCTATTAAGGCGTACATTGATCAAAGATCCCATCGCGCTGTTCTCGGCTGGTTGGATCTTTGATCAAATTAATTGCCATGTGATCGTAAGCATTAGGCATCCGGCGGCATTCATTGCCAGTTTAAAAGTTAAGGACTGGAGCTTTCCTTTCGGTCATTTTGAAAGACAGGATGCATTAATGAACAATCTATTGAGTCCGTATGCTTCCTCAATCAACGAAATATTAAGAAACCCCAGCGATATTATTGCAGAAGGAATTTTATTATGGAATTGTTTGTATAGCGTAGTAATGCGGTATGAGGAGATGTACGGAGATCAGTGGTACTTTATCAAACATGAAGATCTGTCCCGGAATGTCGACGATGAGTTTATCAAAATATTTGATTATTTAAATTTGCCTATGACGAAGGAAGTATCTGAAGAGATAGCCAAAACAACTTCCGGTAACTCGGAAGGGGAGCTAATTAGAGATTCAAAAAAAAATATTCAGTCCTGGAAAGAAAGGTTGTCGAATGAAGAAATTCATCGAATCAAGATAGAGACGAAGGAAGTCTGGAGTCGATATTATACCGAGGCAGATTGGGATTAAATAATGAAGATGGTAATTTCTACAATCCAGTACGGCCGATAAATTGAGGAATATCGAACTATAAATAACTATTTTTGACTTAAGATCGATCTGGTATACAAGCCGTTTTGAAATATTGATGTACTTTTAAACTTTAACCTTAGATTTTGCCCAAAACTATAGCCATCATACCTGCAAGAGGGGGTTCCAAGCGACTTCCCGGGAAAAACCTGTTAGAATTAGACGGGTTGCCGCTCATAGTGCACAGTATGAATTATGCAAAAGCGAATCTAGATATCCTTGATGCCATAGTGGTCTCCACAGAAGATGAAGAGATAAAATCCGTGGCAGAGGCCCATGGGGTAATGGTTGTAGACAGGCCGGTTCATCTTTCGGACGATCATACGCCGACAATCGATGTTTTACAAGATACTTTAAAACAGTTGGATTCGGGAATCGACAATGTTGTACTACTTCAGGTAACAAATCCATTAAGGCCCAAAAATTTATTGTTGGAGGCATTTTCCGCTTATAATGAGAATAATGCCGATAGTCTCATGGCTATCACCCGTAATCATCAGAAATTCGGACGGATCGAACAGGGAAAATTCGTGCCTTTCAATTATGAGATAGGGCAGAGGAGTCAGGACCTGGAACCACTTTATTTTGAGAATGGCCTTTTGTACATAAGTAAAGCCGAGCGCATCGCAGCTGGTGAGGTCGTAGGTGCAGATCATATACCTTTTATTGTTGAACACCCTTACGCGCATGTTGATATTGATACATCTGCTGATCTTCAGTATGCGGAATTCATATTAGATACCTACAAGGAATAATGAGTGGTCATTTCGAAATACAAGGACGAAGAATAGGCGGGGATTTCCCACCCCTGGTAATCGCCGAAATTGGAATCAATCACGAAGGTTCCTTGGATGTTGCAATGGAAATGGTTGATGCCGCTCATAGGGCAGGAGCAGAAGTTGTTAAACATCAAACACATATAGTTGACGATGAAATGAGCGGGGCCGCTAAAAAAGTGATCCCTGGAAATGCAGACGTATCAATTTACGAGATCATGCGCAGGTGTGCGCTAAACGAAGCCGATGAACTCGCATTAAAGAATTATGTGGAAAGCAAAGGAATGATCTTCATCTCAACCCCATTTTCCCGTGCCGCTGCTAATCGATTGGAAAAATTTGGAGTTTCTGCTTATAAGATTGGTAGTGGAGAATGTAATAACTATCCCCTGCTGAAACATATTGCTTCTTTCGGAAAGCCGGTTATTCTAAGCACAGGCATGAATACAGTTGAAAGTATTCAGAAAGCCTTGGCCATATTCGATGCTGCTGAAGTACCTGTGGCTATACTGCACACCACTAATTTGTACCCAACACCTCCACATTTAGTGCGATTGGGTGCGATGATGGAAATGCATCAGGTCTTTCCTGAAAAGGTTTACGGACTAAGCGATCACACCTTGAATAATAACGCCTGTCTGGCGGCAGTAGCCCTTGGTGCTTCTATCCTGGAACGGCATTTTACAGACCATATGGACCGCAAAGGGCCGGATATTGTATGTAGTATGGATGAACAAGCATGTAAGGACCTGATCGTGGGAAGTAAGGAGATATGGAGTATGCGAGGCGGTAGAAAAGTACCAACCAAGGAAGAACAGGTAACCATAGATTTTGCATTTGCCACAGTATGTACCATTGCCCCGGTGCGGAAAGGAGAGGAGTTTACCAAAGATAACATATGGGTAAAAAGGCCGGGTACCGGTGGAATTCTCGCCGAATTCTATGAAGACGTCATAGGTAAAGTAGCCACCAGAGATATTTCGCAAGATGAACACTTATCACAATCCGATATAGAATAATGGATAGATTATACGACATTGAAAGAAGATTTGAATATGAAAATGGGTTTTATGCAACCGCCGATCCTTCGCGATTCAGCAAGTTTATTTCCCATTTGGAATTCTTCAGGCAAACCTCGAATATAAGAGGTGAGATCATGGAATTTGGAATTTTCAAGGGGAATTCTTTCTTCAGGTGGATCAAGTTCAGAGACCTTCTGGAGCACACCCAAAGCAGAAAAATTATTGGCTTCGATATTTTCGGAGATTTCCCCGAGGCGAATTACGAGGATGACAAATTGAAAAGGGATGCTTTTGTAAAAGAGACTTCAGGAGGTAAAAGTATTTCCGAAGAAGAACTTAGGTCCCTGCTTCAAGAACAAAAGTTAGACAGGAATGTGGAAATAATACCTGGAGATATTTTGAAGACCCTCGACGATTATTTGGAAAATAATCCACATTTAAAGATTTCACTATTGCATATCGATGTCGATCTTTATGAGCCTTCAAAAATAGTTTTGGAAAAGCTCTACGATAAAGTGACCAAAGGCGGGATCATTATTTTTGACGATTACGGTGCCTTTGCAGGTGCAAATAAGGCAGTGGACGATTTTTTTAAAGGAAGTAGAGAAATTCAAAAATTACCATTCTCCAATGCAATTTCATATATAAAGAAGTAAAGTGAAGAAAATTGTTTTTCTAACAGGTACTCGAGCCGATTTTGGAAAATTGAAATCGCTGATTCATATACTGGATGATCATCCGGATTATGAACCTCATCTTTTCGTTACCGGAATGCATTTGATGGAGACGTACGGTTATACGCTTATCGAGGTGCAAAGAGCTGGTTTTTCGAATATTCACACATTCTCTAATCATACTTCTGAAACGACTATGGATCTCACTCTTGCGAAGACCGTGAGTGGGTTTTCAGCCTATGTGAAAGAGATTCATCCGGATCTGATAGTGATACACGGAGACAGGGTGGAAGCATTAGCGGGAGCCTTGGTGGGTTCGTTGAACAATGTCCTGGTTGCCCATATTGAAGGCGGTGAAGTATCCGGAACCATAGATGAGTTGATACGGCATTCCACAAGTAAAATGAGTCATATCCATTTTGTTTCCAATCCGGAAGCAGAGAGACGATTACTGCAAATGGGTGAACTGCGCGAGTCGATTTTCGTTATAGGCTCACCGGATGTGGATATAATGTTTTCTTCGAATTTGCCCTCACTGGAAGAATCCAAGGAACATTACGATTTAGATTTCGATACGTATGCACTGGCAATGTTTCATCCGGTGACTACTGAGGTAACCGATATAAAAACGTATGCTGAAAATTTCGTAAAAGCCTTGCAACAAAGTGATCGGAACTATATTCTTGTGTATCCGAATAACGATCTTGGTAGCGCCGCGATCATAGAGGCTTATGAAGTTTTAAAAAAGGATCCGTCAATACGAATATTTCCTTCGATCCGGTTCGAGTATTTCTTAACCTTACTTAAGAACGCCGAGTTTATAATAGGAAATTCAAGTGCGGGTATCAGGGAAGCCCCGTACTACGGAATACCAACGATAAACATAGGAACAAGGCAACAAAACAGGAGTCTCCATCCACATATATTGAATAGCTCATACGATACACCATCTATACTTTCGGCAATAAATGACTCTAAAAATATGGAGATCTCATCGCTGGAAGCCTTTGGCAAAGGGGATAGCAGCGCCTTGTTTTTAAATTGTCTGGAAAAAGGTGATCTCTGGGATATCAGTCATCAAAAATTGTTTAAGGACTTTAAAGGGTGAATAAGAAAGTAATAGTTCTGGTTCCGGATGGAGTAGGTATAAAAAACTATGTGTATACCAGGGTTTTCAAGAACCGGGATGCCGATCTCACTCTTATGCATAATTTTGACGCCGAATCCCTCGAACAGATCGAACCTCATTGTGATTTTCGCGATACAATTGAAATACCGGAATACAGTGAAGGAATTAAGGAGAAGTTCTTGCGCGAACTAATTCATTTATCCAGGCTTAAGTTCAATGCCAAACAGTATGAAAATCCAACGATCTTATTTAATTGGAACAGAAAACATAAATCACTTAAGCTTAAGATGTTTTATGCGGCTGTAAGCATTGCATCCAGACTCATTTCGAGCTATAAAAGTATCCTGAAGCTTGAAAAAACATATGATAATTCGCTCAGCAAGAATCCTTTCTTCAAAGAAGTTATTAGCATATTAAAGGATCACGATCCCGATGTGATATTCTGTACGCATCAAAGGGCATTAAAGGCCCCGGCAATCTTCGCGGCTGCACGAGAACTGGGGATACCATCGACTACGGTGATTTACTCGTGGGATAACCTACCCAAAGCGCGCCTGGCCTTGAAGGCCGATAAATATTTCGTCTGGTCCGAATATATGAAGCAAGAACTGCACGGGATGTATCCGGAGATTCCTTCGGAAAAAATTAAGATAACCGGCACCCCGCAATTCGAATTCTTTACTGAATCCGATTATTGGATGCAGAAGGAAGATTTCTTTAATACCTATGATTTGAACCCGTCCCATACACATATTTGTTTTTCAGGGGATGATGTAACTACCTCACCTTACGATCCACATTACCTGAACGATTTGGCAGAATCGCTGAAAGAGAATGGTATGGATGCAGACCATCGTATTATCTTCAGAAGATGTCCGGTAGATATTTCCGATAGGTATGACTGGGTGATACGGAAGTACCCTGATCTTATCGTGGAAATTGAACCCCTTTGGAATTTTAACAGCGAGCGATGGACAGCAGTATACCCAACGTATGAAGATGTTACTTTACTGGTGAGCCTGGCAAGATATTCGGATATGGTGGTGAACGTAGGTTCAACGATGGCTTTCGATTTTGGAATGTTTGGTAAGCCATGCATTTATATCAATTATGATTCATGTGAAAGACAAGCACTGGTCAGTGAATTCCATTTATAAATTTCAACATTTCCGAAGTATGCCATCCCGAAATGCTGTGTATTGGTTGAACGGTAAAAATGAAATATCCCAAATGATAGATAAAGCTCGTGAAAATCCCGAAACCGCAATATCGGCTTGGTTTGATATAGTCGCAGAGGATATTCGTTCAGCTTCCGATAACATCTTTAAAGAACTTATGTCATGAACCTAGTATTCCTGTCACATGAATATCCTATATGGGCGCCTGGAGGTGTAGGAACGTTTCTGCAAACTTTTGGTCGGACGTTAGTCTCTGCAGGGCATAAGGTCACTATCCTGGGTGTTGGTGTGGATGTTTCCGAAGTGAATCTGGAAGATCAGGGGGTAAAATTGGTTCGGCTTCCAAAAAATAATACCATATTTCCCAATTTCGTTTACAATGCACGACAGCTCAATAAAAGATTGAAGGCTATGCAGACTGAGACTCCGATCGATATCATTGAGTCGGCAGAACTCGGACTTGCCATTATATCAAAATCGCATCCTGCTAAAAAGGTGATCCGACTTCATGGCGGGCATCATTTTTTCAGTGAAGCTGAGAAACGCGGAATTAACTGGCGTAAAGGTAAACTGGAAAAGTTGTCGTTTAAAAAGGCAGATGGATTCATCGCAGTTTCCAACTATGTGAAGGAGCATACGGCAAAGTATTTGAGTTATCACGGTAAACCGGTAAAGATTATAAATTACCCCATTGAGACCACTCTAAAGGTTCCCGATGTAAAAGTTGATTCGGATAGTATTTTATTTGCAGGAACCATATGTGAAAAGAAAGGGGTTCGACAGCTTATTGAAGCTTTTGGAATCGTAAAGCAGTCGCAACCTCAAATGAAGCTGAATTTGTTTGGAAGGGATTGGTATTTCTCCGATGGTTCTTCATATATGGATATGTTGAGATCCAAATATGACAGTGAATATTTAAAAAATGTAACGTTTCACGGAGCTGTTAGCAGGGAAGAACTCAATAATCAGTACGCAAAAGCAGCATTCTGTGTTTTTCCATCCCATATGGAAACTCAGGGGCTGGTGTCTCTTGAGGCCATGCTACTGAGGAGACCTGTTATATTTTCTGAATATGGTCCCGGTCCCGAAACTATAGAACACGGTGTTACAGGATTACTATGTGATGTTTATAATCCCGAGGACATCGCCGCCAAGATGCTCTGGTGCATTGAAAATCCGGACCAGGCAGCCGAACTGGGAGTTAAGGCTGAACCACATGTTCGAACCAAATACGATAAAAACACTATTTTAGATAAGAATATTTCCTTTTATAAAAGCCTCCAATAATGACATTTGCCATCGTTACTCACGTCGAGCACTACACCGAACAGGATGTAGTCTCTGCCTACGGACCGTATGTGAGGGAGATGAACCTTTGGATAAAGCATGTTGATTTAGTGCTAATTGTGGCACCGGTGATCAAAAAGACCGCAACAAAAATAGATCTGCCATATTCAGGCAAGATCGGGAGGATCTATCCTATACCCTCGATCTCGCTTGTATCCATAGGTCAGGCGATACGCACAATATTTATGCTGCCAGTTATTGTTTGGCAGATTTTCAGTGTAATGCGAAGAGCGGATCATATTCATTTGCGTTGTCCGGGGAATATTGGATTATTGGGATGCCTGGTTCAGATCTTTTTTCCGAAGAAATCAAAAACAGCGAAATACGCGGGTAACTGGGATCCAAATTCGAAACAACCGCTGAGTTATCGATTTCAGAAATGGGTACTTTCAAATACGTTCCTCACCAGAAATATGCAGGTATTGGTGTATGGAGAATGGCCTGGAACAACTAAGAATATTAAACCCTTTTTTACTGCAACTTATTCTGAAAGTAAAGTACCAACAATAGTAGAGAAGGACTTTTATCCTCCCTTCAAGTTTGTCTTCGCTGGAAGTTTGTCGCCCGGAAAACGTCCTTTATTCGCTGTTCGACTTATCGAACGGTTGCGATCAGATGGGTATCCATGCGAGCTATCAATTTTTGGTAATGGTGTTGAGGCTGATGTTATTAAAGAATATGTATCTGCAAACAATCTTCGTGAGACTATTCATATACATGGGAATCAGCCATCGCAAGTATTGGAAGATGCTTATAAAGAAAGTCATTTTATGATCTTGCCGTCTAAATCTGAAGGATGGCCTAAGGTAGTTGCTGAAAGTATGTTTTGGGGTTGCATCCCATTGGTTACAGCTATTTCCTGTGTGCCGTGGATGCTTGATAACGAGAATCGTGGTATATTAATAGATGCTGATCTGGACAGGGATATCGAAAAGATAACAGGTATGTTGAAAGATGGGGTCAGGCTCCAGGAAATTTCGAAAGCTGCCCAACAATGGTCGCATGGTTATACACTGGATACTTTTGATAAGGAAATAACCAAATTGTTGAAATGAAAGTTCTTCAGCTCATAGATTCGTTACAACCCGGTGGTGCAGAACGCATGGCTGTTACCCTGGCTAATGAACTACATGAACATGGTTTCGATTCCTTTTTATGTGTTAGTAGAGATGAAGGCTTGTTAAAAGATTCCATTAATTCTGACGTCAACTATATATTTTTAAGAAAAAAAAGTTCGATGGATATAGCTGGATTCAGGCGATTAACCAAGGCGGTAAAGAAAAACGGAATAGATGTAATCCATGCACACAGTAGTAGTTTTTTCTGGGCTACACTTGTTAAAATAATGTACCCAAGGGTCCGACTTATCTGGCATGACCATTACGGAAATAGTGAAGAAGTAGATAATCGAAGTCATAATACCTTGCGATATTGTTCTCGTTATTTTAATGGGATTATTTCTGTAAACGAAATTTTGCATGACTGGGCTGAAAAGAAATTACGTTGCCAGCGAGTCAGATTTATTCGGAATTTTGTTTCGAAACATACAGTGATATCTTCTGAAACAACCCTGGACGGTGATCCGGAATTTCGTATTGTCTGTCTCGCGAACCTGAGAAGGCAAAAGGATCACATAAACCTCCTGAGAGCGTTCAAACAGGTTCAGGCTTCAATTCCCGGAGCTTCGTTACATCTTCTGGGAAAGGATATTGATAGGGAATATATGTTGGAACTAAAGAATTATGTAGGGATTGAAAATTTAAAACGTGTATATTTCCATGGTGCCAGACAGGATGTAAACCTGTTATTACAACAGGCCACGGTTGGTGTGTTATCATCAAGTTCCGAAGGATTGCCAGTCGCCCTGTTGGAATACGGTATTAACGGGCTTCCGGTGGTATGCACGGATGTGGGTCAGTGTGCAGATGTTATTGGAACAAAAGGCCTGGTTGTTCCTGCTGAAAATTCGGAAGCTCTGGCAGAAGCATTATTGATTTATTTGAAAAATCCAGAAAAAGCACAAAATGATGCAGTGTTTTTTCAGAAACATATAGAGAAGAATTATTCTTTTCAAGCTATATTGCCTGAGTTAATGGAGATGTACGAAAGTTGAAGACCGCAAAGCCCATAAAGAAAATAACCTACGTGCAATTGGTATTGCTCCATTTACTAATAGCCCTCATTGTTTACAATTTCAGGTCTTCGGCAAAGTTTATCTTATTTGGCGCTATTGTATATTTCCTTGTTAGAATCATTTACAATCGGAATAGGAAGGATGAAGTGCTGCTTGCAGCAGCTTATGTAACTGGCTTTGAGGTTTTTTCACGTATGACCGGAGGTGCTTTTACCTACGAGTTTGCCAAGTACTCTGTGATAATGTTCCTTACTATTGGTATGTTCTACCGGGGATTCAAAAGGAAATCCTGGATCTATGTGGTTTATCTGTTACTCTTAATACCAGGAATATTATTTTCTGCAATAAACCTGGATTATGAATCCAGTGTTGCCAATGCTGTTGGTTTTAATTTAAGTGGTCCTGTTTGTTTGGGTATATCGGCATTGTATTGCTACGACAGGCGAATGTCTGTTGGAAGATTAAATGAAATATTGTTGTCATTACTCCTGCCTATAATATCTATGACGGTGTATTTATATCTTTATACACCGAGTATCAAGGATGTATTAACCGGAACACAGTCAAATTTTGAAGCTTCCGGAGGTTTTGGACCCAATCAGGTGGCTACTATTCTGGGACTAGGAATGATCGTATTATTTGCAAGACTTTTTATTAAGAAACAGCTTCTGCTAAACATAATCGATCTTAGTTTGCTTGCCTTTCTAAGTTATCGTGCCATGGTTACTTTTTCGAGAGGAGGAGTTCTAACTGCTGTGATCTGTGCTATGGCATTTTTCCTTGTTTATTTCATTAAAAGCAGCACAATTCAGAAGGCGGTACTGGTGCCCCGTATAGCTACCATCGCTGTTGTGATAGGTGTCACTTGGTTATTCACATCATTCTCAACGTCTGGTTTGATAGACAAACGTTATGCCAATCAGGATGCTGCGGGTAGGGAAAAGGCCGATCTTTCCACGGGACGGTTAGAACTTCTTGACTCGGAACTTCAGGCATTTTACGAATTTCCTTTAACCGGTATCGGAGTTGGAAAGGTAAAGGAATTTCGTATCGAACAAACTGGAAGAGTTTCTGCCTCGCATAACGAATTGAGCAGAATACTCTCCGAGCACGGACTATCTGGATTATTTGCATTAATAATTTTAGTAATAACTCCCTTAACCATAAGGCTTCGGAATAAGACGAATGTCTATTTCTATGTATTTTTCCTGTTTTGGTTTTTAACCATTAATCATTCATCCATGCGAATAGCTGCGCCGGCCTTTATTTATGGGTTGGCATTAATCACTGTCATCAATGGAAAAAAGAAAACTCCTCTACCTGGGAAATAAGGCTGCCTCTTTCGGTGGTACTGTTACCACGATGGAGAGTTTATCCCGTCATTTGACCTCCGAAGGGTTTGATGTGATATCAGCATCTTCCCAAAAAAATAAGGTCTTCCGACTTTGGGATATGATTTTTACTGTTTTGAAAAATGCGAGGCGAACACATTTTGTCTTAATCGATACGTATAGCACCCAAAACTTTTACTATGCTGTAACCATCGGAAATATCTGCAGATTATTGAATTTACCTTATATCCCGATACTGCATGGGGGTAACCTTCCTGAAAGACTTCAGAAAAGTAAAAAATTATCCTGGAAGCTTTTTAACGGTGCGAAACTCAATGTTGCTCCATCCGGATATCTTTTGCACCACTTTCAGCAATCGGGTTATTCGAATGTAGTCCGTATACCTAATTCGATCGATATAGAACGATATCCTTTCAAATCACGATCGTCATTCAGGGCAAAATTGCTCTGGGTACGTTCCTTTTCAAAAATATATAACCCTGCACTAGCCTTGGAGATCGTAGAGGAGTTTATGAAACAAGGCATCGATATAGAATTATGCATGGTGGGGCCTGAAAAAGATGGTTCATTAGCAAAATGCAAGAGCCTGGTCATGGAAAAATCGTTGCCGGTTCGATTCACCGGGCGATTGAATAAGGAAGAATGGTTACAACTTTCTGATTCTTACGATATTTTCATCAATACCACCAATTTCGATAATATGCCGGTAAGTATAGTCGAGGCAATGGCTTTGGGCCTGCCAGTGATATCCACTAATGTAGGAGGGATTCCGTTTCTTTTAGAAGACAATGAAGATGCAGTTCTGGTTGAGGCGAATGATAAGGAAGGATTCTGTAATGCTATTTCAATGTTACTGAAGGATAAGGAGCATGGAATTAGAATTGCTCGAAATGCGAGAAATAAAGTTGAAAAGTTTGATTGGGAGGTGGTTAAACATTCATGGTTCGAAATATTGAAAGCATAAATAATTAGTACATTTACAGACACAATCTCCAACCGATGCCTCAAAAGTCGAATATACATTTTGATATTTCCGAGCGCAAAGTCCTTTTAAGGATTTTCGATATCGTAAGCGTGTTGGGCTTATTGTATGTTGTGGGAATAGTTTTCGATTTTGATTATTTCAAGATCAATGCCGATCACTGGTTCTGGTCTATCGTTTTAGCCTTATACCTGAGTGTGTTCGCCACGATCTTCGAATTGTACAACCTTCAAAAGGCGAGCAAATTTGAAATTGTGGTTCAGAATATCATACTAACATCCTCGGTTACGGTGTTGTTTTATCTGCTCACACCTTTCTTTACACCGGAATTACCGGAAAACCGGTTGCAGATCATCTATTTCTTCATAGCGGTGAACATAGCATTGTTCGTGTGGCGTTATGCCTATATCGTCCTGGTCTCTGCACCGCGATTCTTTAAGCGGGTACTTATCATTGGAAATTCTGAAGATATGGAGAAAGTGATCATATCCCTGCAGAAATCGGATCCCAATTATAAAGTTATTGGCTTCATCAATACCACCAAATCTCAGCAATCTACCTTTGGATTTGATCTTCCTGAGGAATTTGAATTGAATGATGTGGCAGGGACTGTAAAGGAGCATTCAATTTCGGAGATTGTGATTGCGACACAACCGTCATCGGGGATGACGATCCCGCTGTACAATCAGCTTATTACATTGCTGGAAAGCGGCGTACCTATACGCGAGTATACTCAAGTATATGAAGAGATTACACATCGTGTTCCCGTTCAGCATGTGGACAAGGATTTCTACCGCTATTTTCCTTTTAGCAGGAGTAATCAGAACAAATTATACCTCTTTTTTCACAGGATTCTTGATTTGTTGTTTTCTATTATTGGTTTGTTATTTGGGTTACTAATATCACCTATTATTATTATTGGCAATCTAATAGGAAACCGTGGCCCCATTTTTTACACACAAATTCGCGTTGGTAAAAACAGTAAGCACTTCAAAATCTACAAGCTGCGAAGTATGGTTGTGGATGCTGAGAAAGATGGTGCGATGTATGCGGCTGCAAAAGATGCACGTGTGACAAAATTTGGCCGATTTCTACGAAGATCAAGATTTGATGAGATCCCGCAGTTTATCAATGTTATCAAGGGTGATATGAGTGTTATCGGTCCCCGGCCGGAACGTCCTGTATTCGTAAAAGAACTCTCAGAAAAAATACCGTTTTATGAAGTGAGGCATTTAGTGAAACCCGGTGTTACAGGTTGGGCGCAGGTAAATGCCAAATACGGAGTGACACAGGAAGACACATTAGAAAAATTACAATACGACCTGTATTATATAAAAAGGCGGAGTTTATTTCTCGATATCAGTATCGTGATAAAAACTCTGAGTACCATTATTTTCTTCCGGGGGCAATAATCAGGCGTTGGATTGTTGTTTTAGATACTTATTCAAGAATAGATAGCGAATTGCCAGTCCAATGAACAATGGAATGAATCCGATAGCAAATGTCTGGACCCCCGTGATCCAGTGGAAGGTGAGTAGTGCCAATAGGAGGATCAGAAATATTACGTAACGCTGTAACCAGCGTTTCGGAGTTCTTTTACCGATCATTAAGAAGAAGAAGATACTGAAAGGAAATGCCCACAACAGGTTATAGTTATTAGCTGTAGTACTATGATCGGTCGCGAACCAAAGCAACAATATGATAATTCCTATGAGCCCCGTGATCGAAAAGATAGCAGCATCCAGATAGCGGCTTCGACACTGGTTTTTGTAGTTTTTATAGGTTACAAAAACCAGGAACAGTCCTAGAATTCCAAAAATAAACAAGGGGCTTAGAATAAAATTCCCAGTGCCGTGACGTTCTTCCGTGTCAAAGATCGTGCGGGTTTCCTTTACCAGATCAACCGTTTTGTTATTTGAACTTACCGTTGCTCCGGCCGCCGCTTTAAATACGTATTCAGGCAGGAATTGGTATTCCCAAGAACTGGCCTTGCGATCGACTACCGCACCAATGGCCATATCCATACCCAGGCTTCCCCAGGAATTGTAGTGTACATTCTTCTGTATAAGTTCTCTGAAAGTATAGCCCTCTGAGGCCAGGTTAGTATTGTATTTCAATTTATCACCCAGAACTTCAACAAGCACGTCCCGCATCCTGGTGGCACAGTTGTCGAAGAAGAAATCGTATTTGTAGTACTGATTCTCGGGTTTGGCATTATTCTGCAGAAAATTAAAAAGCGCCTGCTTCTCTGAATAAGTAAGATTAAGCATTTGTTCTTCAACCCAGCGATCTTGAGCGATATAGCTATTTAGAAACGGTTGGTATTGGCTAACAGCTAATTTGTACAGCAGTTTACCACGTGCGAATTTGGTATAAAAATTTGGAGTATCGAAATCATATACACCATAATTATAAGCCCAATCAATATTGTTAGCCGGATCTTGAACTCTGAATGCACTATGCCCAAACTTATCGTAGAGATTATCACCCGGTCCTACAGTGAGTATACTTATTTCGGCATCCTCGGACAGGGTATCATATTGTGCGAAAGCACTAAAATTCACTAAGAAGAAGAGGAAGAGGAAGTAGTGTTTTTTCACAGGATCTATCTAAATATACTCCAGTCTAATTTAAGTGAAAAAACATTAGAATACAATGCAGTACTTTGGTCGCCAATATCGGTGAGTGCATAATCCACCTGAATTCCTTTATAGCGGAACCCAACGCCAATATTCGGTTGAAAATTGACCGAATCACGACCGTCTAATTGTGTTACATTCTGAAAATTCCCAACGCCTCCCCGCACAAATATCATGTCGATATAACCAAACTCCAACCCTAAGGCGGGGGTTACACTGGCAAAAGAAGACGATATAATATCGTTGGTCTGGGCAAAGCGAAAATTAAGATCCATTTCGGCCTGGAGAACAAAATCGTAGTGAAAGATAAACTTGCGCGCGATTCCCAATTGTAATTTGGGAATTGTGATTTCGGTAGTTTCGGGTAATTCCTGGTTCTGACCTTCAACCGCACCTGAAATGGTTGCGAATTGTTCCTCATTGATGGACCAGGCATTAAAAGTTGTAGTGATATCGCGAGCCATGAATCCGAATCGCCATTGGTTCGTCTCAAATTGGATCCCGGCATCCAGGCCGAAACCCCAGGAGGAGGCAAAATCCCCGATAATACGACGGATTACCTTGGCATTTACCCCGAAGTTAAGACCATCGAGCGGCAACTTGCGGGCGTATGAAAAAGTTACACCATAATCAGCTGTGGAAAAAAGGCTGATACGGTTGTAATCGATATTCCCCTGATCGTCTATCAATTGTGTGGTATTCAGTATGTCGTCCACCCCAAAACGGATCACAGAAAGTGCTACCGCAGATCGGTCATCTAAAGGCATGGCGAACCCTGCATAGTCATAACTTGCAATATTCGCAAAGTACGATGCGTGCATAAGTGATAGCTCATTGTCTTCAATATTTACTAAACCAGCAGGGTTCCAGTATCCCGAATTCACATCCTGTGATGAAGCAACTACGGCGTTTGCCATGCCAAACGCAGCGGCGTCAACACCAATATTCATAAATTCATTGGAATACTTCCGAGTGGTTTGAGCAGATATTGTTGCGCAAAGCAGCAGAAAGACAAGAATTAGATTCTTTTTCAAGCGATCAATTTTCAGCAAATATCTTATTATTTACAAAATAATAAACTATTATTTTAAGTACATATTGTGCATATTTAGGTTTAGACGCAAATAGTTTGCTATTTTTACAGCATTCAGAATTTCCATGGTCAAACAAATCCCTAACATAATTACTTCCCTTAATTTGCTATGTGGCTGTGTTGCTATTCTTTTTGCTATTTCCGGAGATCTTATTGTGGCATCGTTTTTTATATTCGCTGGTATTATTCTCGATTTCTTCGATGGTCTGGCAGCGCGATGGCTGAACGCTCAGAGCGAAATTGGCCTGCAGTTGGATTCGTTAGCCGATGTGGTTACTTGTGGAGTGGCACCTGCTATGGTGATGGTACAAATGATTAATGTTTCTGTTACGGGAAACCCAATGAATATCACTGAAGCGTTCGCTATTGGAGGATGGAATTCCGTCGTTTTTAGTTATATACCGTTCACAGGACTGTTAATTGCGGTAGCCGCGGCCTATCGCTTAGCCAAATTCAATGTCGATACGCGTCAGACAGAAAGCTTTATTGGGCTACCTACACCAGCTAATACTATTCTAATTTTAAGTTTTCCACTGATCCTTCATTTTCAGCACTCAGAGATCATCGAAAATATTATAATGAATACATGGTTTTTGATTGGGGTAACTATTTTTAGTTGTTTTATAATGAATGCCGAGGTTCGTCTTTTTGCCTTAAAATTCAAGACCTGGGATTTCACGTCGAACAGAATACGATATATTTTTCTTGGTTTAAGTGTGATCGCCATTCTTGTGCTGAAGTTTATCGCACTACCGGCGTTAATTTTACTTTATTTCATTTTATCTCTTTTCAGAAAGGACTAAAACGATAATTTCTTCTTCCGAAGTTCGAAATTCTGACCGAGGTAGACCTTACGCACCAATTCATCTGCTGCCAGCTCTTCCGGAACACCGTGTTTTAAGATGCTTCCTTCGAACATCAGGTAGGTTCTGTCGGTTATAGCCAGTGTTTCCTGAACGTTGTGATCTGTAATCAGGATACCAATGTTCTTATTCTTCAATCGTGCCACAATTCCCTGGATGTCTTCTACTGCAACCGGGTCTACCCCGGCAAAAGGTTCATCAAGTAATATAAAATGTGGATCCGTCGCTAATGCCCGCGCTATCTCAGTTCTTCGGCGTTCACCACCACTTAGCAGGTCACCACGATTCTTACGAATATGGCTCAATCCGAATTCTTCAATGAGCGACTCCATCTTTATCTGCTGCTCCTTTTTGGAAAGATTAGTGAGCTGTAAGACGCTGAGAATATTATCTTCTATACTTAACTTACGGAACACTGATGCTTCCTGCGCCAGATAACCAATACCATTTTGAGCGCGTTTATACATAGGATATTTGGTAATATTGGTGCCTTCAAGGAAAATTTGTCCACCGTTAGGTTTTATTAAACCAACAATCATATAGAATGAGGTGGTCTTTCCGGCGCCATTAGGCCCCAGAAGGCCAACGATTTCTCCCTGATTTACTTCTATGGTAATGCCTTTAACCACCTTGCGGCCTTTATAGGATTTTACTAGATTTTCAGCGCGTAGCTTCATAAGTTGAATTCAGTATGAGAATGATAAAAGTACGGTATAATTTTCCGCGGAAAAAATATTTAAGATTTCTCTAAAGCTTCCCAGTATTCATAAGCACGTCGAAGATGTGGAATAACAATGGTTCCGCCTATGAGTAATGAAATACTAAGGGCTTCTACCACTTCTATCTTCGGAATCCCTAACTTATGACAGGCTTCCAAATGATACCGAACACAGTCGTCACAGCGCAAAACCATAGAGTTTCCCAGACCTAACAGTTCTTTGGTCTTCTTCGGAAGAGCGCCTTCGGTAAAAGCATTCGTATCCAAATTAAAGATGCGTTTAATGACCTTATTGTTGTCCGAAAGTAGTTTCTCGTTCATTTTCGAACGATACGCATTGAATTCTTCAACCATATTATCCTGCATGGGCCTTGTCTTTTTTATTTTGTCTTTTTATTACCGCTTTCGAAATATAAATACTCACTTCATAAAGCACTACAACCGGGATCGCAACAATGATCTGACTCGCAATATCAGGAGGTGTTATGATGGCGGAAACGATCAATACGATCACAAGAGCGAATTTTCTGTATTTTCTGAGCGATTCCGGTGTAACCAAACCAATCTTGGTGAGGAAAAATATAATAATAGGTAACTCGAATATAAGTCCGCTGGACAATGCACAAGCTCTAACCAGGCCAATATAACTACTCAGGTCAAAATCATTAAATACAGCTTCTGAAACCTGGTAGGTTCCCAGGAAATTTATCGACAAAGGAGTTACTACATAATAACCGAATAAAACGCCTGTAAAGAATAAGATAGACGCAATAAAGATGAATCCTCTGGCAGAACTACGTTCCTTTATCGTGTAAGCCCGGACTCACAAATCTCCAGAATTCATAGAGTACGTAAGGAAAAGCGATTATAAATCCTGCTGTAATGGAGGTCCAGATATGAGCCGAAAACTGTCCAGCCATGGTTCGGCTCTGAATTCGGAAAGGGAACTCGGTAGTACAAAACGTACCTTCAAAACCCAATAGTTTAGCACCTTCGCAAAGTAATTTGTAGGTAGGGAAACTATCTTTTTTAGTAGGACCAAAGATGAGTGTATCAAAAATAAAATCCTTCATTATAAAGGCCACTGTTCCCATCACCACGATCGCAATAGTAGAACGAATTAAGTGCCATCTTAGTTCTTCCAGATGACCCAAAAACGACATTTCTTTACCTGGAGATGTTTCTTTTGCGGTTGCCATTAAATAATACCTTCTTTGGTAAGATTGTGGATATGAACTACGCCACTGTATTTACCATTCTTTTCGGCTAGAATTTGAGTGATCCCATGTTTGTCCATAAGTTCCATTGCCTCTATAGCCATAGCATCGTTGCTGATCTTCTTAGGATTCAGTGACATAATATCCTTGGCTGTTAATCCTTTGAAATTATCAACTTTCGTTAACATTCTTCGCAGGTCACCATCGGTAATAATTCCAACGATCTTCTCGTTTTCAACCACTGCCGTGACACCCAGCATCTTTTCAGTGATCTCAACGATAACTCTGCGCACATCTGTATCCGGACCCACCTGGGTTGTTCATTAAGAGAAGTTAGATCACTAACACGAAGATATAACTTTTTACCGAGGGAACCTCCAGGATGGAATCGGGCAAAATCCTTACTAGAGAAGCCGCGAAGATCCAGCAGGCACATGGCCAGGGCGTCTCCAATAACCAGCTGTGCTGTTGTACTTGTGGTAGGGGCAAGATTATTGGGGCAGGCTTCTTTTTCTACATAGGCGTGCAGGACATAGTCGGCTTGCTGCCCGAGAAATGATTCTTTATTGGAAGTAATAGCAATTATTCTGTTTCCCCTTGTTTTAATTAATGGAACCAATACTTTTATTTCCGGGGTATTACCACTTTTTGAAATACAAATTACTGTGTCACTTTGTTGAATTGTACCCAGATCACCGTGAATAGCATCAGCAGCATGCATGAAAATAGCAGGTGTTCCTGTGCTGTTAAGAGTTGCCACAATCTTGGTGGCGATGTTCGCACTCTTACCGATACCCGTGATGATTACACGACCATCTGATTTATAAACATATTCAACAGCATGTGCGAATTCCTCATCCACAAGGTCAGCCAAATGTAAGATTGCCTCACTTTCTGTTTCAATTGTTTGTTTCGCTACTGAAATGATCCTCGAATCCTGATTCAAAATTTTACGCTTTTATATGTTTGTAACTGTTTCAGAAATTAGTATATTTAAAAAGCGAACGCAATAATAACGAATGCGTAACGCCCTTAACAAACCTAGTTAATAGATACACTTATTCTTCAAAGGTTGCGAAATTACGATTGTTGGACTTTATTCACAATTTTAATTTCCCAAACCTTTATCATAAAGAATTAAAAGGTAAAGCAGCGTGGCTGAAATAGATATATACGCGGCACTGAAAAAGTTTTTTGGTTTCACGAAATTTAAAGGGCTACAGGAAGAAGTTATTAGGAGCATACTCGCCAACCATAACACCTTCGTGATCATGCCCACCGGTGGTGGTAAGTCGCTTTGCTATCAACTCCCCGCATTAATAAAAGATGGAACGGCAATTGTAGTATCCCCCTTAATTGCATTGATGAAGAACCAGGTGGATGCATTGCGGGCACACTCCCGTAAAGAAGGCATTGCCCACGTGTTGAATTCTTCATCTAACCAAAACTGAAATAAAAAAAGTAAAAAGTGATATCTCCAGTGGTATTACCAAGCTTCTATACGTAGCACCCGAATCTCTTACCAAAGAAGAAAACGTCGCATTTCTTAATTCCGTTACTATAGCCTTTGTCGCTATAGACGAAGCACATTGCATTAGTGAATGGGGACACGATTTCAGGCCCGAATACCGCAATCTGAGAGCCATAATTAAGCGTATAGGTGATAATATTCCCGTTATCGGACTTACAGCTACGGCTACACCTAAAGTACAGGAAGATATACTTAAGAACCTCGGGATACAGGATGCCAACACCTTTAAGGCGTCATTTAACCGCCCTAATCTCTATTATGAGATTCGTCCGAAGACCAAAAATGTCGATGCCGACATTATCCGATTCGTAAAACAAAACGAAGGTAAAAGTGGAATTATCTATTGTTTGAGCAGAAAACGAGTTGAAGAAATGGCGCAAACACTCCAGGTAAACGGTATAAAAGCCGTTCCGTATCATGCGGGCCTGGACGCTAAAACACGAGTAAAACATCAGGATATGTTCTTAATGGAAGACTCGGATGTTGTGGTTGCTACAATTGCCTTCGGAATGGGAATAGATAAGCCTGATGTACGTTTCGTGGTACATAACGACATGCCAAAAAGTATTGAAAGCTATTATCAGGAGACCGGAAGGGCAGGCAGGGATGGTGGCGAAGGACATTGCCTGGCCTATTATTCAGCTATAAAGATATTGAGAAGCTCGAAAAATTTATGAGCGGTAAACCGGTCGCCGAACAGGAAATAGGGCATGCACTGTTGCAGGAAGTAGTGGCGTTTGCCGAAACCTCAATCTCACGCAGAAAATTCATTCTTCATTATTTTGGAGAAGAATTTGATAACGAAACAGGTGAAGGGTGGCGATATGGACGATAATATGCGACATCCAAAGAAGAAACATGAAGCGATGAGGGAAGCGAAGATGCTCCATCGATGTAGTAAATAAGACCAATGAACAATACAAATCGAAGGAAATGGTGAATGTCATGGTGGGAAAGGTGAATGCCATGATAAAATCGCATCGAACCGATACACAGGATTACTTTGGAGTTGGAATTGACAAACCTAGATGAGTCATATGGATGGCCTTATTGCGACAGATATTGGTGGCAGGCTTTCTTCGAAAGGATATAGAGACCTATGGTGTTGTAAAATTGAACCCTGCCGGAATCGATTTTATAAAGAATCCTGTTTCCTTTATGATGACCGAAGATCATTCATTCAAGCAAGCCAACGACGATACCATCGAAGTAGCTCAGAAGAGTGGAGGTGTCGTGGCGGATGAAATTTTATTTAGACTGTTGAAAGCTGAGCGTAAACAGGTTGCAGATAATCTCAAACTACCTCCGTTTGTTATTTTTCAGGATCCTTCCCTGGAAGATATGGCGTTAAAGTACCCTGTTGACATGGATGAACTGGCTACAGTGCATGGTGTAGGAGAAGGTAAAGCTAAAAAGTATGGTATTACCTTCCTGGAACTTATTCAGAAATATGTGGAAGAGAACGATATTGTACGCCCCGATGATTTTGTTGTGAAATCGACAGGAATCAATAGTGCTTTGAAATTGTACATCATTCAGAATGTGGACAGGAAACTCTCCTTACAGGATATAGCTGCATGCGAAGGGATTGGAGATGACAGAATTCATCAAAGAAATGGAAGCGATTGTGTACAGTGGCACCAAACTGAATATTAGATTATTGGCTGGAGGAGATACTCGATGAAGATCAGCAGGAGGAATTACACGATTACTTCATTGAAGCCGATACCGATAAGATTGATGTTGCCATGGATGAGTTCGATGGGGATTATGATGACGAGGAACTTCGCTTGTTTCGCATCAAATTCATTAGTGAAGTTGCGAACTAATCTTTCTATTTAAACATTTTCCAAAGTATTTTTTGATAAACGGCAAAGTAATTTCTATGCACAAATATTTATGGCACCTTCGAAATCAAATCGTACCTTTGCATTTCTAAAAAATAATTACACATGCAAGACGGAATCTACGCAAACATAACTACCGAAAAAGGTACTATAAAAATAAAATTAACACATGATAAAACCCCTGGAACGGTTGGAAACTTTGTTGCTCTGGCTGAAGGTAACCTGGAGAACGAGGTAAAACCACAAGGGACACCTTATTATGATGGACTTACGTTCCACCGGGTGATCCCCGATTTCATGGTCCAGGGCGGAGATCCAAACGGAACAGGAGCCGGTGGACCCGGGTATAACTTCGATGATGAATTTCACCCCGATCTAAAGCACACAGGTCCTGGCGTCCTTTCTATGGCGAATGCCGGACCCGGAACAAATGGGAGCCAGTTCTTCATTACGCATGTGGAGACTCCATGGCTGGATAACAAACATACGGTCTTCGGATATGTGATGGAAGGGCAGGATGTTGTTGATGCTGTTACACAGGGCGACACTATGCAAAAAGTAGAAATTGAACGTGTAGGCGAGGAAGCTGAAAAGTGGAATGCAGTTGAAGCCTTCAGACAATTCAACGGCGCTAAAGCAGAACGGGAAGTATCGGCAATAAAGGCGCAGGAGGAATTATTAACTTCTATTTCAGAAGGCTTTAGTGAAACAGAAAGTGGACTTCGCTATCAGATCATTCAGGAAGGAAGCGGCGTAAAACCTAAAAACCGGACAAACTGTAGCTGTTCATTACAAGGGAATGTTCCCGGATGGGCTTGAATTTGATAATTCTTACAAAAGAGGAAACCCTATTGAATTTCCGATTGGTACCGGACAGGTGATCTCGGGTTGGGATGAGGGCATCCAATTGCTCAAAGTAGGCGACAAGGCTCGTTTTGTTATTCCTTCGCACCTGGCTTACGGAACTCAGGGTGCGGGAGGTGTGATTCCACCGAATGCCACACTTTTATTCGATGTTGAATTAATGGATGTAAAATAGTTCATAAACTGTTTAGAAATATTCAAGAGAACGTCTTCAGTAATGAAGGCGTTTTTTAATTTAGCACCATGGATAAAGATTACTTAAAATTCCCGGTTGGGAAATTCGAAATACCTGAAGCAATTTCAGAAGCAAACCTTAATGAGGCGATAACAATACTGGAAGTTTTTCCGGAACAACTCAAATTGCTAACCTATAACCTTACAGATGAACAGCTCGATACATCCTATCGTGAGGAGAGCTGGACGATCCGTCAATTGGTGCACCATATTGCCGATAGCCATCATCACAGTTATAATAGGATGCGATGGGCTCTTTCCGAAGATAATCCAATGATAAAAGCTTATGATCAGGACGCATTTGCGGCCTTAGAGGATTATAAAACCTGGCCTATTTCCTGGTCTCTGTCTCATATTGACGCGGTACATCACAAGATGGTGAACCTGCTGCGCATGCTAACCGATGAGCAGTGGCTGCGTACTTTCAGGCATCCGGAGATGAAACATGAAATGAATATGAAAGAACTGGCTTTAATGTATGCCTGGCATTGTATGCATCATTATGCCCATATCAAGAATGCAATAGACTAAATTCAGTCTGTTTTCCATTTAATGTTACAACCGATACTTGGCTTCTGGTCTTTGCGCTGCGGAGCATTGTTCAGCACGTTGTCCAGAGCTTCCCTCAGGTCACGCCCATTTACCGGAATTCCATTACCAGGCCTTGAATTATCAAGCTGTCCGCGGTAGATAAGTTTAAGTTCATGATCGAACAGGTAGAAATCTGGCGTACAAGCCGCATCATAGGCTTTGGCCACTTCCTGATCTTCGTCGAACAGATAAGGAAATGAATAACTGTGTTTTCTGGCGGTTTCCCACATCTTCTGTGGAGAATCTTCCGGATAATTTACAATATCATTACTGTTTATGGCGACAAAACCAAAGCCTGTAACACGATAATCATTGCAAAGCCGAACTATTTCTTCATTTACATGTTTCACGAAGGGGCAGTGATTACAGATAAACATGACGACGGTTCCCTTTTCTCCACGTACATTCTGGAGAGAAATGGGCTTGTTGGTAATGGCATCCATAAGCACAAAATTAGGAGCTTTCGTGCCTAAAGGAAGCATATTGGATGGAGTACGAGCCATAGGTAGATGAAGAAATTAAATCATTTATATGTCGCAAATTTACTACCTTGGTTACACAATACCTATAACTATGGAACTTTCCTGGAACGATTTTCAAAAAGTAGATATGCGCGTAGGTACCATACTAGAAGTTTCAGACTTTCCTGAAGCCAGGAATCCTTCGTATACATTAAAGATCGACTTCGGAAATGAACTGGGGTTAAAGAAATCTTCCGCCCAGATCACCTCTTTATATTCCAAAGAAGAACTGATCGGTAAACAGGTTATTGCAGTTGTTAATTTTCCGATGAAACAAATTGGGCCTTTTATGAGTGAATGCCTTGTTTTAGGTGCTGTTCATAAAGAAGACGTTACAATACTGCTTCCCGAGCGTAGTGTTAGGAACGGGTCGCGTATCAGCTAAACAAGTGAAACCATTATTATTTCGTATATTCGCTGCCAAAGCCCCTCATTATTATCCCCATGTCGTTTCTCAAACAAAATGTTTGGACGCTAGTTATCTTCATTATTGGTATTATTTCGATTTATTTTATCGATCTGAATCAACTTGAAAATGATCTTCAGAAAAACAAACTCAAATTAGAACAAGTACACGAGCGCTCGGTTAACCAATTTACTACGGCGATCAACGAATTTGCCGCTATTATTTCGGGCATGAAAGTGTTTATGAACGAATCTGAAGAATTACCTTCGGCTGAATTACTACAGCGGTTCGTTCAGAAGCAGCTGGAAGCGTTGCATTCCGATGATTCCATCGCACTCAGCTATATTGACTCTACCCATACATTTGTTTATTCCTTCACACGTTTTGAAATGGATCCGGAGAATCTCGCAGGTAGAAAAGTAGCCTCTATTCGGAGTAAGGAAAAAATAGAAGCACTTGATAATTTATTGAAAACGGATAGCATATTGTTATTTCCTCCAATGAACCTGGTTGAAGGCTGGGTAGGAGTTCCTATGAATTTTAGTGTTCATAGAAATGGAAAAACCTTAGGTTATGTTGCACCTATATTGAATTTTGGAACTATCATGGAAGGACTGTACTCTGAAGAAGTCATTGAAGAGTACGCTTTTAGATTTCAGTGGGAGAATCAATTTGAATTTGATCGGGAGCAGGTGCATGACAATACAAAAGCGTATAATAAAAATAAGGATGCGGAATATTACCGGAATTTTAATATCGAGCCTTCAGAATTTGTTAGTAGCCGGATCGATGTCTATGGAAGTTCAATTTCAATTGGTACTGCCCTTAAAAGGAATGAGATTAAACGTAGTCCTTTTATCTATTTTCTGCTATTAGGGCATTTGATCCTCACCGGCTTATTTTTTATTTTGAACAGACTAAGGCTGAAAAGTAAAACACTTAATACCGAATTGGAATCGGCCAATGATTTATTGGAAAAACGCAGAAATATATTAATAGAACAAAATGAGGAACTTGTAAGCTTAAACAAGACGAAGGATAAATTGTTTTCAATAATTGGCCACGATCTCAAACAGCCATTAAATTCTATATCCGGCTTATTGCATTTGCTTGAAAATGAAAAAATTGAAGATTCATCTTTACTGAATATCATAACTCAACTTAAACAGACAACCGGTACAACAACCGATCTTCTATCCAATCTATTAAAATGGGCTGCAGCGCAAACAGGGGATCTTAAATATCAACCTGGTTGGTGCGATTTGAACTTAATTCTGGAAAGTGTTATTGGAGTTATAAAACCTACAGCAGAGCTTAAATCGATTAAAATAAATTCTTCTCTGAAAGCAAACGTTCAGGTTTATGCAGACTCGAATATGCTCAGTGCCGTAATTAGAAATCTCATGTCCAATGCATTGAAATATTCTCCGGTGAAAGGAAGGATTCAAATTAGTAGTGAACAAGATTCCGAATTTGCCATTGTGCATATTCAGGATAACGGAGTTGGTATGAAATCTGAAGAATTAACCAGGTTTCACGATTTAGACTCTCAAATCAGCAAAATTGGAACGTCTGGTGAAGTAGGCACTGGGATTGGCTTATTGTTATGTCAGCAATTCATATCTATGATTAAAGGCAAAATCGAAGTTACTTCAAAGGAGAATGAGGGGACCAGATTTAGTGTGTATATACCTCTTCGCAAAAAGGACTAATTACTGAAATATCTGGAATTATCATTTACACCTCACTATCCATCATATCTGTCACCACGTAATATCTCGGATCGTCGATTGAATCCTGTATAACTTCATCGAAATCAGGATCGCTTTTTAATAAAAGTACTTTACAATCGGGGCTTAAATGTGTTAGTGTTACTTTTTTCCCAGCTGACTGGTATTTATTCACAATTCCCCGCATAGCTTCTACACCGGAATGATCACTAACCTTCGATTCAATGAAGTCGATCTCAATCTGTTTCGGATCATTCCTTACATCGAATTTGGTTAAAAAATTGGTGGTGGAGCCAAAGAATAAGGGCCCCCATATTTCATAAACTTTAGTGCCGTCTTCTTTTATACTCTTCCGGGCACGGATCATAGTAGCACTTTTCCAGGCAAAGGTCAAAGCACTCATGATCACACCGGCAATAACAGCTATAGCAAGATCCTGCCAAACTGTAATTGCAGAAACGGCGATAAGCACAAAAGCATCACTTTTTGGGATCTTGGCTAATATTCTGAAACTACTCCAGGCAAATGTGCCTATTACTACCATGAACATAACACCTACTAGTGCTGCGATAGGAATTTGCTCTATAATGGGTGCTCCAAATAGTATGAAACACAAAAGCGCGATTGCTGCGGTCGCGCCCGAAAGCCGACCTCTTCCACCGGAATCCACGTTGATTATAGATTGACCTATCATCGCACAACCACCCATACCTCCGAAAAGTCCATTCAGTATATTAGCGCCGCCTTGCGCAACACACTCACGATTTCCGCTTCCACGCGTTTCGGTCATTTCGTCAATTAAACTAAGCGTCATAAGCGATTCGATCAGTCCAACCGCAGCCAGTATAAAGGCTGTAGAGAAAATGAGGCTCCAATGAGCTTTCAGCGTGTAGAATAAGGTAAAGATCTGTTCCTGGAATTCAGGCATAGTACCTTGTAATCCTTCACCGCCACTATCTTTAATGAATGACCCAACTGTACTTACATCGATCTTTCCAAAAATAACAATAGCAGCAACTACTATAATGGCAGTAAGTGCCGCCGGTATCTTTTTAGTAAGCCTGGGCAAACCAAACATAATACCCATGGTAAGAAGTACCAGCCCCAGCATCATCAACATATCATAACCTTGCAACCAAGTTCTTTCTCCGTTTACTGATTCTTTGAAAAGACCTAGTTGCGATATGAAGATCACAATGGCCAGTCCGTTCACAAATCCCATCATAACAGAGTGGGGGATGAGTCTCACAAATTTCCCTAAGCGCAGTATTCCTGCGAAAACCTGAATGCCGCCTACGAAAAGCAGCGTGATAAATAGCCACTGTAAGCCAAGGTTCTCCACAGGTGCCTCTAGTCCGGCGCCCACTTCATTGCCTTTTTGAATAAGATGTACCATTACCACGGCCATAGCGCCGGTCGCACCCGAGATCATTCCGGGCCTACCTCCAAAGAGGGAAGTCACTATCCCCATCATAAATGCACCATACAATCCCACAAGAGGATCAATACCGGCTACGAATGCAAATGCCACAGCTTCAGGTACTAGTGCCAGAGCTACGGTTAGGCCCGACAGAATATCATTCTTCGGATTTCGAGTAAAATTATGGATCGTTTTCTGAATCATCTTTGCCGCTTAAAAAAGCGGCAAAGATAGGGTTTAGGAAATGAGATGTCTCCCAATTCATTGGAAAAATTAACGAAAAGGATTTCCATTCAGCTACATCTTGTCCCCAAAGAAAATAGCATTCATTAGAAGTTTGTTGGTTCCATACCAAAAAGCCCGGAAGTTCGTGTTATCCGTAAAGTAAAGAACTTGCCCACGTCCCATGCCCGATGTCTTGAATGGCACCGTCCTGGCCAGATCCTTCAAATTTGGTTTTGAAATATAACCACTCAATAAGGGATTAGCCGTATACTGAATCGGATTGTTGTAGCTATCGGAATCGGCTTCTACAAAGAGTGTAGTGTTGCGGAACATTGCTACCCGATCATTCTTATAACCAAAGGCAATAGGGTGTGAACGGTCAAGTTTTGCCTCAAAGATGGCTCCGCCTACCACCTGTGCACCCCTGTAATTACTACGTTGCTCATACGAAATATTGGTCGCCGTGTCTTTTCGTGATTTGAACTTGATTTTTAGCATTTCATTGCGGTCTAGAAACCGTCCTGCATTTCTGAAAGCGATCAGAGATCCGCCATCCTGTACCCATTTTTTCAATTTTTCTACATCTCCCTTATCCAGGGCATTTCCCCTGCTGGCGGGCATAATTATATCTGTGTATCGACTGAGGTCGGTACGACTAAAATTACGGCGGTCCAGTTTTGTGATCATCATATCGTAGCGAGTATCGAACAAGTGCCAGATCTCACCCGCGTCGTAGGGATTAATACCATTTCCCGTGAGGATAGCAACTTTTGGCAGTTCGACCGCCCTGAACTGACTACTTCCCAGGTCGATTCCTTTTGCCAACCCGGTCTTCACGCCTTGGATAGGAACCTTGGTTTCACGACTCACCTTCGCAAGAAATTTGGTGAGATCGGCCATTTGCAGCTTCTGGTTCTGTATTGGGATCAGAATAGTGCCATAGTCATAATCCTTGCCTTCAATAGAAAATTGCTTCATGGCGACTTTGGCACGTAATCCTTCGGTAAGGATCATGTTTAGTGCTTTCGGACTGTAATACTCATGCCATTCCATTAAATAAGCATACGTGGAGACATTGGGAGTGTCTGGTGTTTTCATCTGAAGATCGATGATCTCCGATCCTGCCCGGCTAACAGAAGCATTCTCTACGTAGTCGAGGTTAAAGGCAAGAGGAAAGCTCCAGGCACTGATATCGTAGAAAAGACTATCCTGAAATTTGGTCCTTTTCTCGAATATTGCGTTGATCAAACGATGCTGCCTTTGGTTCTTTGGTACCACATAACTATATCCTTTCTTATAATTTTTACCATTATTGGAAAAGTCTTCTTTCAACTCGTGTAAGGTGATCTTATGTCGCTTGAGTATTTCAGCAAGATGATAAGCTTTCGCAGCATCTTTTTCATCACCGAATACAATTGCACCACCCGATGCGGCCTCTCCCCGCGCATTATTGAAGAAATCCCGCTGGTAATCCAACAGGTCTTTCCGAAGGGCAACGGCGGCGTCCAAAGTGCTCAATGCCGCTGTAAACTGATTTCTTATGGTGAAAGGAAAGGTGAGGATGCCATTGGAGCTTTCCTGGGCATGCCCCCTGGAGGAGGCTTGTTCGAAGAGGATTCCAACGCCTCCGTTAATATCAGGAAAAGAAGATCCTTTTCCGTAGTAGAAGTCGTCGAAGTTCTCTTCAGAATAATAAAAACTACCCAACTGGTCGAAGGCTTTGGCATGGAATTTTGCTACCTGCCTGGTTAAATCCTGATTTTTCTGAGGAGTGAGAGGGTGAGTTCGTGACGGGATCCCAGGTTGAAAAAAGAAGCTGGAGTTTCTTCCCATTTCATGATGGTCTGTTAAAATGTTGGGATACCAGTCGTGGAAAGTCCTGATCCTTGCCCGGCTTTCCGGTAATTGAACGGGAAGCCAGTCTCTGTTTAAATCAAACCAATAATGATTCGTACGACCCCCTGGCCATACTTCGCTGTATTCGCGGTCGTTGGGATCGGGATTGATATTTTTGCTTTTATGCATGTTGGCCCAGTAGGCAAATCGCTGCAAACCATCAGGATTGAAAGAAGGATCGAACAGGATCACCGTATTATTCAGTAAATCATCTATTTTGGTATTTTGGGCTGCCGCGAGATAATAAGCAACAGCTAGTCCCGCGTTGGTACCACTGGGTTCATTTCCGTGAATAGAAAATCCCTGGTAGACCACAGCAGGCATATTGGCCGTGTTCAAAGAGGCAGAACCACTTTCGGTTAATGCGTTATGCTGAGCTTTTATAGTACCGATGTTACCATGATTGGCGGGTGAAGTTATCGTTAGTAATAGCAAGGGTCTTCCTTCAAAAGTAGAGCCACGATTCTCGATAGTGATTCGATCACTCGCCTCTGCCAAAGCGTACATATACTGAACAAGTTTATCGTGGGTCACATGCCATTCACCCACTTCGTGGCCAATAACCGACTTGGGTGTAGGGATCGAGCTATTGTATGTAATATCCTTCGGCAGGTAATAATTAAGATCGACCAGATAATCCTGGGCGATGATTGGTAGTGTGCTAAGAAAACAGATTAATAGAAAGATTTTTTTCATAGTTGGTATAGAAGTGTTAGCCTGACAGTGCTGTTATAAACTCGAAGGCTAAATATAAAAAAACCGCCTCACATAGATGGGCGGTTTTGTTTTTTTAAGATGATTTTAGACTAAATATCGTCGAATTCAATATCGGTGAAATTTGAAGTAGAAGTCTCGTCCGTCGGCTCCTGAACCGTATCGGTCACTTCGTTTTCTTCCTTTTTATAATCTTTTTGGTGACGTTCACTTATTACTTCTTCTCCTTTTTCATCTATGATGTATTGTATCATTTCTTCCACATTATCCTTAAACTCGTGGAAATCTTCCTTATAAAGATAAATTTTATGTTTTTTATAGTGGAAGGATCCATCGTCGTTTGTAAATTTTTTACTTTCTGTGATCGTCAGGTAGTAATCTCCGGCCTTAGTAGAACGAACGTCGAAAAAATAGGTACGTCTACCGGCACGCATTACCTTCGAATAAATTTCTTCTTTCTCCATCATATACTGATCACCCATTGGTTATAGTTTTTAGTTAATGTTAGCCAAAAATCTAAAAAAAATCGAAATATGCCAACAATAACCTACATTTCTTTTTCTAAAAGCTGTTTGGTGTATAATTCTTTGTAGTAGCCATCTGTGTTTACTAGCTCATTATGAGCACCTTGCTGAATAATTTCACCTTCTTCAAGAACAATGATGGTATCGGCATTCTTAGCTGAAGAAACACGGTGACTTACAATAATGGTGGTTTTATCGGAAGATATCTTGTTTAAATTCTGAAGGATCTCCTCCTCAGTTTCCGTGTCAACGGCAGATAAACAATCATCAAATAATAATATATGAGGGTTCTTTATAATGGCTCGGGCAATAGATACTCTTTGTTTTTGTCCCCCGCTCAAACTTATTCCGCGTTCTCCTAAAATAGTGTCATAACCATGATTGAAACCTACAATATTTTCATGAACAGCGGCATTTTTCGCGGCTTCGACGATCTCTTCCTGGGTAGCATTTTCCTTTCCGAATTTAATATTATTACTCAAGGTATCGCTGAACAGGAAGGCGTCCTGAGGCACATAACCAATACTGGAACGTAAACTTGACAGATTATGGTTGGTTATGGGAATGTCGTCTATAAGCAGTTCACCTTCTTTCACGTCGTATAATCGGCCTATTAATTCCAGCATGGTCGATTTACCGGAACCGGTATTTCCAACGATGGCCAGTGTTTGTCCGGGATTGATGGTGAAGGAGACATTTTTCAGCGCTGTGATATTGGTGTCCGGATAGGTATAGCTTAAATTTTTAAACGTGATTTTTCCTTTTATTTCTGAGGGTACGGCATTCAAATTCTTAATGGCAGGCTCTTCATTCAGGAACTCGTTGATTCTTTTTTGTGAAGCCTCTGCCTGTTGCACAATAGATGTAACCCAACCTACAACAGCGACAGGCCAGGTAAGCAGGTTCACATAGATAAGAAATTCTACAATAGTTCCCAGTTCAATCTGGTCGTTGATGTATTGTTGTCCGCCAATATAGATCACCAGAACGTTGCTTAATCCAATGAGTAGCATCATCAGTGGGAAGAACAAAGCCTGTACTTTAACAAGGTCAATATTCTTTTCTTTGCTTCCTTCGGAAAGTTCCACGAATTCGGTATTGGTGCGCGGTTCCAGGCCATAGGCTTTGATTACCGAGATCCCGCTAAAACTTTCCTGGGTGAAGGTGGTTAATTTCGAGAGGTATTCCTGCACAATGGTACTGCGTTTGTGTATAGCAGCACTTAGTTTATAGATCAACACAGAAAGGACGGGGAGTGGGGCAACAGCATATAAGGTTAATAGTGGTGCTTTATAGATCATATAACTCAATACAACGACAAACAGTGTGACAGTGGTAGTGCTATACATTAGTGCAGGTCCCACATACATTCGCACTTTGGAAACATCCTCACTGATTCGATTCATTAGGTCTCCGGTTCGATTTTGCTTATAGAAACTCAGTGAAAGCCTTTCATATTGCTGAAAAACTTCATTTTTAAGATCAAATTCGATATAACGGGAAACCACAATAATGGTCTGCCGCATTATAAAAGTTAAAAGAGCAGATAATAATGTGGCTCCTATTATAAGTAGTATGCTATTGAGTAAAAGAGATTCTAACTGATCTGCCTCGTGATCTCACCGGAAATATCCTTTTCAACCACATTTACAGATATCTCCCATTTCATAGGCACAATAAAGCAAATATTCTTGCAACCATGGTAATAAATAAACCGAAGAATAATCGACCTCTATATTTTATAAAATAGTGATTAAGATATTGAAGCTCTTTCATTTAGGAGACTGAATAGTTATTAACAAATTCTTGATTTAACATCAATTTTTTTGTTGAATTGTCAGTTATCCTGTTACTTTTGCACGTCCTTTTTAAGGATACTTAAATTTTATATATGCTATGATAACTGAAGTAGTGAACTCCGAATGAACTTGAAAAAATTGACCCGGTTTTCGGACAATTGTCGTTCGACAATCACGAGCAAATCGTTTTTTGCAACGACAAAGATACAGGTTTAAAAGCAATAATTGGAATACATAATACCGTCTTGGGACCTGCTTTGGGAGGTACCAGAATGTGGCAATATAATAGTGAATGGGATGCCCTTAAATGACGTGCTTCGTTTATCAGGGGAATGACCTTTAAAGCGGCAATTACCGGATTGAACCTCGGTGGAGGAAAAGCCGTGATAATTGGCGATGCCAAGACACAAAAAACATCCGGAACTAATGACTACGTTTTGGTGAATTCGTACATTCGTTGAGTGGAAAATATATCACTGCGGAAGATGTGGGAATGGAAACCAGTCGATATGGACCTGGTTCGTACCGTGACTCCATATGTTACGGGTATTTCTGAAGAAATAGGAGGTGCAGGAAATCCTTCGCCAATTACTGCCTATGGCGTTTTTATGGGAATGAAAGCTGCTGCAAAGTATGCCTTTGGGACTGATGTTCTGGAAGATAAAGTAGTTTATGTTCAGGGAATTGGAAATGTAGGAGAAGCATTGGTTGAAAACCTTACCAACGAAGGTGCGAAAGTATATATTGCAGATATCAACCAGGAAAGACTGGAAGAAGTTCGCGATAAAGTACAATGTGGACAATTTACGGAGGTAAGCAATCTTTATAGCGAAGAGATGGATATTTATGCCCCCTGTGCACTAGGAGCGACCATTAATGATGATACCATTGATCAATTGAAAGCTAAGGTAATTGCAGGTGCTGCGAATAACCAACTGGCAGATCGAGAATAAACACGGAATGTTGTTGCGTGATAAAGGAATTGTTTATGCGCCCGATTTCTTGATCAATGCCGGAGGAATCATAAATGTGTATGCCGAACTTGAAAATTATGGTAAGCATGAAATCATTCGTAAAACAGAAAATATCTACAATACGACCTTAGAAATTCTTCAGAATGCCGAAGCTGAATGACGTGACAACACATCAGGCCGCTTTCGATGTTGCGCAAGCAAGAATAGACGCAAGAAAGAAAGAAAAATAATTAATTCAATTTTTAAAAGTATTATATTTGCAACGCACAGGATATTTCTTGTGCGTTGTTATTTATAAAAGTTCTTTACAAACATATGCTTACAAGAAGACATATTAGGGTAAAAGTATTACAATCTATTTACGCCTTCAAGCAAAGTGAACAGCCCGATCTTGACAAGCAGGAGAAATTTCTTTTTTACAGTATCAGACCAGATGCATGATCTATATTTGCTTTATGCTTCAATCTAATGGTTGCTATGCGTGATCATGCGGAGTTGTATCTGTTTAAGTCTCCAAAAAAAGCATTTAGCAACTGAAACCGAAAAGAATCCGAGTCAAGAATTTATAGATAATAAGCTACTTCAACTTATTGGCTCGAGCATGAAGAGTTGCAGAAGATTCATAAGAATAAAAAACTCAATTACTGGAAGCAAGATGATGAATATATTGGCATTCTCTTTAAAGAATTGATTTCGAAAGATTTTTATACTGAATATCTTTCAGTAAAAAATCCAACGTTTCAGCAGGATAAGGAATTTGTAATTAAGATGTATAAGGAAGTAATTGCGCCCAATGATAAATTGTACGAATACCTTGGAAGATAAACGTCTTACCTGGATTGATGATTTTCCGATAGTGAATACAGTGCAATGGTCAAGATGCTTTCCAAACTTGAATGCGAATAATATTGCATCAACTCTGATTCCCGACTTTATAAAGAATGAAGAAGATAGGGAATTTGCGTTACAACTATTTCGGAAAGTGGTATTAAATGATGAAAAACTTGCGGCTGAAATTGAAGGAAAAACACCCAATTGGGATAAGGAACGAATTGCAGATATTGATATGATTATCCTAAAAATGGGCATAGCAGAATTCCTCTATTTTCCTACCATTCCTGTGCGAGCGACTATTAATGAATACCTCGAAATTTCCAAAGAATACTCTACACCCAAAAGCAGTATTTTTATTAATGGAATTTTAGATAAACTTGTAAAAGAATTTGAGCCGGCGAATGAAAATTGAATAAAATTGGGCGCGGACTTAGATAAAAGCAAAAAAATAAGTATTTTTGCATCTCTTAAAAACTAAAATTAATATCCTATGAAAAAATCAATTTTAATAGTAGCTAGTCTTGTCAGCTTTCATTTTTACATCTTGTAAAGAAAATGCTGCGGATAAAGTAAATGAAGAAAATGTAGCTGCTGCTGCAAATCGTGATGCAAAAGCAGGAGACTTCCTGTAATGACTTTCGAAGAAAGCGAATATGACTTCGGAACAATCGAAGGGGAACCAACGTAGAACACGTATTTAAATTCACCAACACAGGAAAAGCTCCATTAGTAATCGTTGATGCAAAGAGTAGCTGTGGATGTACTGTACCTCAATTTACGAAAGACCCTGTTGCTCCAGGAGAAACTGGAGAATTATTAGTGAAATTTAATGGTAGTGGTAAAAATCAGGTGAGTAAAACTGTTACCATTACTGCGAATACCGAAAATGGTAAAGAAACTTTAATGATCAAAGCGTTTGTAAATGCTAAAGAAGGTGTAACTCCAACCGGTAGCAATGTAATACAAACAAACACTAAGTAAATTTTAGTAGGAAATAGTCTTCTTGTATGGAACAGCAAAGCCTGATATTACTTGTATTGATGTTTGTTGTGATGTATTTCTTTATGATACGTCCGCAAATGAAAAATCAGAAGCAAGAAAAGAAATTTGCTTCCGAATTGAAACGAGGAGATAAAGTAGTAACCAAAAGTGGATTGCACGGTAAAGTACTTGACCTCAATGACGATGGAACCTGTATAATTGAAAGTGGCGCAGGCAAGATGAAATTTGAACGATCTGCGATATCGATGGAAATAAGTACAAAGCTTAATGCTCCTGCAAAGAAGTAAATAAATATAGCCTTATCAAAAAAAGCCTTCATTTTCATGAAGGCTTTTTTTTAAATTCTGTTTGTTTCGCGGCTGAGTTGTGCTATATTCACGATAACTTCAATAGCTTTCTGCATACTTTCCACAGGGACATATTCATAGCGTCCATGAAAATTATGTCCGCCGGCAAAGATATTAGGACATGGCAAGCCCATAAACTTAACTGAGAACCATCGGTTCCACCGCGAATAGGTTTTATGAGTGGAGTTAAATTCCGGCTTTTTCATAGCTTCTTCCGCAATATCCACGATATGCATTACAGGTTCTATCTTTTCCCGCATATTGAAATACTGATCTTTGATCTCCACCGATACGACCTCTTTTTCATATTGCGAATTCAGTTCTCGGGCCAGCTTACGCATCACTTCTTTTCGCGCTTCAAAATGTTCCCTGTTGTGATCACGAATGATATACTGTAGTTTGGTTGCAATCTACCGACCCTTCTAGACGTGTGCAGATGGAAAAATCCTTCACGATCTTCTGTATGCTCCGGGGTTTCCATTCGTGGAAGAGAATTTATGATACTCAGTGGCGATGTACATACTATTAACCATTTTTCCTTTAGCATATCCGGGATGAACGATCTTACCCTGAACGGTGATCACAGCACCGGCGGCATTGAAATTTTCGTATTCCAGCTCGCCTACCTGACTTCCGTCTACGGTGTACGCCCATTCCGCTCCAAATTTCTTCAACATCGAATTTGTGTGCACCACGACCAATTTCTTCATCGGGCGTGAATCCCACACGAATCTCTCCGTGTTTAATCTCGGGATGCTTAATAAGATACTCCATCGCCGATACGATTTCCGCGATCCCGGCTTTATCATCGGCACCAAGCAGTGTGGTTCCATCTGTAGTGATAAGAGTTTGTCCTTTGTAAAGCAGCAGGTCGTCGAATTCTTTCGGACTTAAAACAATATTGTTCTCTGCATTCAATATAATATCGCCACCATCGTAATTTTCTACAATTTGAGGCTTTACATTGGCTCCGGTGAAATCGGGAGAAGTATCGAAATGCGAAATAAATCCTATCACAGGAACTTCATGGTCTACATTGGATGGTAGTGTAGCCATGATATACGCATTTTCATCAATGCTTACATCTTTCATGCCAATACCTTTTAGTTCGTCGGCCAGAGCATTGGCGAGATTCCATTGTTTTTCAGTACTAGGTGTAGTCTTACTTTCAGGATCACTTTCAGTGTCCACCGTTATATAACTAAAAAAACGGTCTATGAGATTTTGTTTGTCGATCATGCTTGATATATTACAATACAAATTAAAGGAATAAGAGTTAAATTTTCGGAGGTTTTAACCTATTTTTGCATGCAGATTTCCAGTACATGTATAAATCGTTACTTCGTCCACTACTTTTTAAGATTGACCCCGAAAAAGTTCACCATTTTACCTTCAAACTAATTCGATTTTCATCTGCTATTGGCTTTGGCGGATTGTTCAGATTCCTCTATAAAGTAAATGATCCTAGACTGGAAAGAGAAGTCTTTGGACTTACATTTCCCAATCCGGTAGGTCTGGCGGCGGGCTTCGATAAGGATGCAAAGCTGTATAGAGAACTGGCAAATTTTGGGTTTGGGTTTATTGAGATAGGAACCGTTACTCCGCGACCACAGCCTGGAAATCCTAAAAAGAGATTGTTCAGATTAAAAAAAGACAAAGCCATAATCAATCGGATGGGATTTAACAACGGCGGTGTAGATCAAACGGTTGAAAGACTTAAGAAGAACAAGAACGTAATTGTTGGTGGTAATATAGGGAAGAATAAAACCACTCCAAACGAGGAGGCGGATCAGGATTATTTATATTGTTTTGAAGTCTTGTTCGATCACGTTGATTATTTTGTTGTGAACGTGAGCTCTCCCAATACTCCTAATCTTAGGGCACTTCAGGATAAGGAACCATTGACGGCACTACTGAATTTACTAAAAGAGAGAAACTCATCAAAATCAAACCCTAAACCCATATTGTTAAAGATAGCTCCGGACCTTACAAATGAGCAATTGCAGGATATTATTGATATAGTATCCGAAACTCAAATCGATGGGGTAATTGCCACCAATACAACCATAGCGCGTGACAATTTGATAATGGACGAAGTAGCGGTTGAGGAAATAGGCGCCGGCGGGCTTAGTGGTAAGCCACTCACTAAACGGTCTACCGAAGTAATTCGATTCCTTTCAGAAAAAAGTAATAAAGCATTCCCGATTATTGGAGTTGGAGGGATTCATTCTGCTGAGGATGCGGTAGAGAAGATCGAAGCAGGAGCAAGTCTGGTACAACTTTATACCGGCTTTATTTATGAAGGTCCAAAATTGATAAAGGACATCAACAAAAGGTTAATTAACGCTTAATCACTTTTTTTACTACTGAACTTCCGTCGGTATTCGAAATCCTGAACATATAGATTCCCGATGGTAAATTACTAATATCGAGATCTGCCCGATTGGAAGAATAGCTTTGCTCAAGGACCTTTGCACCGAGTACATTGAATACTTCAATCGCATTAACTGGTTGCGCCCCTTTAATACGTACCATTCCATAGGTTGGATTTGGAAAAAGCTGTAGGTCGTTTTTAACCTGGTCACTATTGCCCAATACACTTTCAAGTGTAATTGTTAATGTCCCCATTTTTTCATTAGAAAATGGAGCTACGCCCTGAAGACTTGCAATAGGGTCCGGCGGGTTTGTATCCAGATTAGGCGAGGTGTAGTCTATACCACTGTCTGTACCTGCATCGTATGGAAAAAGATCGATGCTAATACTGGGTTTCCAATCTCCATTACCATCTAATAACTCGACACTATTCACTGCGATCATCCAATCCGGACTGGGAGCTATCATTGAAACCAAAGTGAGTAATGGATAATCTTCATTCGTTTCGACATTGCTGATATCAATTTGGCCTGTACTGGTACTTAGGTCGTCTCCATCAATGAGCTCGTTGGCTGTGCCGTTGGTAATAGCTGTATTTACTTCAGAAAAGAACACCCCATTGCTGCCTAATTCCGCAATATTTTCAATGCCCGGTGTGGCGAGTGCACCCATTTCCAGGAATACCACCTGGTCGTTATGTGTAGCACCAACCAGTTTGGAATAGTGAGCTGATGCCGGAAAATTACCTCCGGGGTGTGGATGTGTTGCCTGAGACCAGGTACTCGTGTAATTTATGGAATACGTTGCTTCTGATTGTGCAAAAACCACCAGGTCACCGGTGAGTACTCCAATTAATAGTAGAAGTAGTAATTTCTTCATCATTGAAATTTTTATTGCAATATCGGTCGAAAGTATCACAAAAACCTCACAAAAAATGCTAATTTTATGTGATGATCGAGGCGCTATATCTTTTTTCGTTAGCTACGGTTGCGCTGGCGATCTCTCCCGGACCGGATAACATTTATGTCTTAACTCAATCCCTCACAAATGGTGCCAAGAGTGGCATAGCTACAACAGCAGGTTTAATAAGTGGCTGTATAGTTCATACCACTTTGCTTGCATTTGGAATCTCTATTATTATTACAGCATCACCTGTTGTTTTTTTTTCGATTAAGGTTTTTGGTGCCTGCTATCTTCTATATCTCGCATGGAAAGTTTACAGAAGTGATGCAAATATTTCCATTGGCAATAAGGCATCTAAGAAGTCGCACTGGCAGTTATTCAAGCAAGGTGTGTTTATGAATTTGGTGAACCCTAAAGTATTGATTTTCTTTCTCGCTTTCTTTCCTGCTTTTCTGTGGGATGAATCCGGAAATACGGTCTCACAATTTTATATTCTGGGAATCACATTTATGGTAGTGTCATTTATTGTGTTTAGCGGTATCGCACTTCTGGCCGGAAGCATTTCATCGTACCTGCTTACCCATAAGAATACGGGTTTTGTGCTGAAATGGCTACAAATACTTGTGTTTGTAGGCATTGCAGTTTATATTTTACTGCCTGAAAAATAGCAGTCATTACCTCTTAAAAACTTTTATCTTTACGTAATGCAAAAGGTGAAACTTATTGAATGTCCTCGGGATGCCATGCAAGGGATACGTGATTGGATTCCTACAGATAAGAAGATACAGTACATTCAAAGTTTGCTGCGTTGTGGTTTCGATACTATAGATTTCGGAAGTTTTGTTTCACCCAAAGCTATTCCTCAAATGAAAGATACCGCCGAGGTATTAGCCGGTCTGGATCTATCCAATACTGAAAGTAAATTACTGGCGATCGTGGCGAATGTGCGAGGCGCTCAGGATGCTGTAAAACATGAAGCGATCAATTATTTAGGCTACCCATTTTCTATTTCAGAGAATTTTCAAATGCGGAATACACATAAAACCATTGCGCAATCAATAGAAGTCTTGAAAGAAATACTTCAATTGGCAGGAGATCATGGAAAAGAAGTCGTTACCTATCTTTCAATGGGCTTTGGTAATCCCTACGGAGATCCCTGGAATGTGGATATTGTGGGTGACTGGGCCGAACGTATGGCTGAAATGGGCGTTAAGATATTGTCGCTAAGTGACACGGTGGGTACTTCAACACCTGAAGTGATCGATTATTTGTATTCCAATTTAATTCCGAAGTATCCCGAAATAGAATTTGGTGCTCACCTTCACACGACACCCACCAAATGGCACGAAAAAGTAGATGCGGCTTTTGCGGCAGGTTGCCATAGATTCGACGGGGCTATACAAGGATTCGGAGGTTGTCCTATGGCTAAGGATGAACTCACCGGAAATATGCCCACCGAGAAAATGCTGAGTTATTTCACTGCGAAGAAAGTCGACACCAATATAAACACTATGTCCTTCGAAAGCGCACATAATGAAGCCACTAAAATATTCACAAAATATCATTAACATGTTAATACGATCTATCTATTTCTTTTTAATACTCCTGGTTTTAATTTCCTGTAAATCACAAAAACAAACGGTTACCGCTGTGAAGGATGATTCAATGATCACCCTGAAGTTTATCCAACTTAACGATGTTTACGAAATTGCCCCACTGAGTGGAGGAAAATACGGAGGTATGGCGCGCGTAGCCTATGTTAGTGATTCAATTCGGAGTATTCACCCGAACACCTACCTGGTAATGGCTGGCGATTTCCTGAATCCATCCCTGCTCGGGACTATAAAGGCAAATGGGGAACGTATACGCGGGCGCCAGATGATTGAAGTAATGAATGCTATGGATTTCAGCCTTGTTACCTTCGGAAATCACGAATTCGACCTCGATGAAGAAGATCTTCAAAAACGCCTGGACGAATCCAATTTTCAATGGATATCCTCGAATGTACTTCAAAGTAAGGAAACAGGGAATGTACCTTTCTCTGTGACCCGAGGAATTGGCAATATAAAGATTCCTGATGTCTACAGGCTATCGGTTTCGGATACAGATGGTACCACAGTGCAGTTAGGGATCTTCAGTGTAACTCTGGATTCCAATCCGAAGGACTATGTGTTTTATGGAGATATTTATTCGGAAGCTGAAAGTGCCTATACCCAATTGAAATCAAATTCAGAAGTGATCATCGGGCTCACGCATGTAAAATTAGAAGATGATAAAGAGTTCGCCCGAAAGTTTCAGGATATAGACCTTATTATGGGCGGTCATGAGCATAACAACATGATCTATGAAATAGGTAACACAGTGGTTGCGAAAGCAGATGCGAATGCGAAGACGATCTATGTTCATACGATTACTCATAACAAGATGAACGGTGAAACTAAAATTAAGTCGGTGTTATTTCCCATAGACGAAAAAACTCCTTCCGATCCTGAAGTGGAAGAAATTGTAAACAGATGGAACGTCATCCTTGAAAACGAGATCAGGGAAGTAATCCCCGATCCTTACGAGGTCATCTATTTTGCCGATCCTCCGCTAGATGGCACCGATAGTGCAAACAGGGGAATACAAACCAACATGGGCGATATCATCACGGCTGCCATGGCATTTTCGTACGAAAATCAAGTTGATGCAGCCCTCGTGAATGGTGGGTCGATCCGTCTGGATGATATGCTGGCCGGCGAGGTCACGAGTATTGATGTATTCAGGGTATTACCATTTGGAGGTAGCGCTTTGAAAGTGGATATGACCGGTGAACTATTAAGAAAAGTCCTGGATTATGGAAAATCGCAGGGTGGAACGGGAGCTTACTTACAGCGGCATAATATTTCGGAAAGTGCCTCCGGCGGATGGTTGGTCGATGGTGACCCTCTGGAAGGCGGAAAGCGATATTATACAGTAGCTGTTTCAGATTTTCTTCTGAAAGGATATGACATCCCTTTCCTTACTGAAGACAATCCCGGAATTTTAAAGATTCATACGCCAAAGGAAAATGAAATTGCCAATGATATGAGAAAAGCTGTAATTTTATATCTGAAATCAATAAAATAGACATGATTAAAAGAATTTTAAAACTCCTCGGTTACCTGGGTCTTATTGCCCTAGTCATTATACAATTTATTCGTCCCGAAAAGAATGAAGCCGGTTATGAAGCTTTTAAAAACTTTGAAACTGAGATGAAACCTTCTAATAAAGTAGTTGGCATCCTGAAGTCGAATTGTTACGACTGTCATAGCAATCACACCAATTATCCCTGGTATGCTGAAGTTGCACCGGTGTCCATGTGGTTAGATGATCATGTGAGGCATGCACAAGGTGAATTCAATGTTTCCGAATGGGATAGTTACTCCGTAAAGAAAAAGGATCATAAACTGGAAGAACTTATCGAAGAGGTAGAGAAAGGACATATGCCCCTGGATAGCTATACCTGGATTCATGGCGATCTTAGTGAAGACGACCGGACCTTACTCATTCAGTGGGCAACGATAGCAAGGCTACAGTATAAGAATCAGTTGGAAGTCTCTGCTAAGTAGTATTCACTTAGAAGGTATAACCAATACCCGCATTCACCATAAAAGGTGCTCCGGGCCTCAGACCTGCCGGAAGTCGGGCGACTTCATATTCAGTATCCAGTAAATTGATCACATTGGCAAAAAGACTTACGCGCTGATTGTAGAAATATCTTGCTGCCAGGTCCATGATAAAATTGCTGGAGATCCCGGATTGATCGGGTATAACTCCAGTTCCTGCTTCCGTTCTGAACGCATCTGTATATCTACCGCTCAAGCTCACATTAAATACAGAGTTTTCAACTGCAGCTGTAACATTAAACTGATTTCTTGCGATGTAAGGTATTTCATCTCCTTTCTGCACTGTTCCGAATACAGAATCGTCACTATCGAAGTTTGAGGAGAATTGAGCATCAGTGAAGGTATAGGACAGGGTTAGCGGCACGCTGAACTTTCCATTCATGTTTTCTCTACTTAAAAGATCATAGTTGAGAAGGAATTCCACACCCGCAACCGATGCTTTTCCGGCATTATATTGCTCAAGTGATCCTGTTCCTCCTGTTGCGGCCAGGTCGCTTCCCAGCAAATTCGAATAGTCATTATAGAAACCTACGATCTCTCCTGTGAGCCCAAGGAGACTGAAACGAGAGCCTAGTTCTATGTTCAGGCTTTCTTCCGGATCGGTACCTTCCGTGTTTCCCGGAGGTGCAAACCCCTTATGTATGCCACCAAATGCAGAGATGTCGTTATTGAAACGATAGTGTGCCCCTACACCGGGTATAAAAACATCAACGTCATTTTCACGCGTGGATAGATTGCGCCCGGTTCGGAACGGGTCTTCTTTTCCAAAATCTTCGCGCATTAATTTGATGTTTTCATATCGAAGCCCGGGGGTTAAGGTTAACCCGTCGAGACGAAGTTTATAAAGGGCATGGCCCGCAATGGCTTTAGCGCTGCTGATACGGTTGGCATCCGTACCTGGAATAGCTACCGTTGTGCGCACCATCGCACCATTCTGCAAAGCATATAAGTCTTTCCATTGAAATCTGTCTTCATAGTCCTCGTGATAACGGAATCCTATTTCAAGATCCTGCATCCATGTATCACCGAACTTCATATTTACTCTGGATTGAATTCCTTTAGACTCATACGAACGGTTATTGGCTTTTACACCAAACGCGTCCTCTGGTGTGTCAATTGTTCCCAAAAGCGACTGATATTCGTTGTTATAGGTATCCGGGTCTGCTAATACTTCACTGATCTTAACTTTATCATCAAGGATAATATCGTCAAGTTTATACCAGTTTCTTTTGAATTTGTTAAGGTAGGCCGTTGTGTTTACAGTGATATTTGATTTTGGCTTAATCAGGTAATTTAACTGATATTGCGTATGCTCATTGGTCATATTATCGGCTTGGGATGCCTTATATCGACGAAAGGGATCCACTTTAAAATCCGCATCGGTGAGACCAAGATAGGTTTCATTTGAATCTTCTTCCGAGTACTGAAGTTTTAAAGAGATTGATTGAAACACCTTGGCTGTTTTGTTCGTGTTCCACCGTAACTTACCTAATAAGTCAGTCTTATCGAATCCTGTGTTACTGCCATCACCAAGGGATTTAAATCCATCAGAGCTATAGTTGTAGAATTGCGTTACAAATCCGAAATTCTCCCCCGAATCCCCCAAAGTAGCTTCCACATTCCGGGAGCTGTAACTTCCCATGTTCAATCGGACGTTACCCGAAAATTTCTTCGGGATTTTTTTTGAAATAAAGTTTATGGCGCCTCCTGTCGTGTAGGGACCGTATTGAACCTGACTGCTTCCTTTTAAGATTTCTATCGATTCTATCCGACCAACAGTAGGGAAGTAGTACGCTGCCGATGCGCTGTAAGGAGCCGGAGCGATCAACACATTATCTTCCATTAATGTAATCTTGGCACTTCTCTCCGGAGAGCTTCCCCTCAAACTAATATTGGGACGAAGTCCGAATCCGTCCTCTTCATATATAGATACTCCCGGCACTGCTCTCAATATTTTATTTGCATCAGTATAACCAAACTGCTGTAGTTCCTGAGGTGAAACATAATAAGCGGAACCGGTTCGGTTTTTCACTTCGAATTTACTTCCGAGGATATTGGAGGAAAGTAGCACTTCGTCTAATAATTCCGGGATCTTCTGGCTTGTTTCGGTACTGTCCGGGACCTGCTCTTGTGCAGATACCAAACAACTGATTAAAAGGAAAAATAGGGGGAAACGTAGTTTCATTATATTTATTTAGACTTATTATAAATAAAAACGGTAAAGAGGGGCAAAATTAATCGGGTAAACAGACTTTCACAAGTTTATTTAGAATTAATTTAAATAATAATAATGTTAAATTTTATAAATGATTGGTCATCAGAATTTTGTGCAATCAAAGAGTGTGAGGAGATATATGAGGGTGTAATTGAGCCAATTTTTCATTTTATAAGCTCCTACGTATTTATGAAATGCTACATTCCCAGAGGCTTTACTAAAACAGAACGGTACATTGGCTTAATTTCCGTACATTTGCACGCAATTAAATGTTAACCACCTTCCGGTATCTTCGGAAAAAAAATTTAATTGCGATGACTGCACACAACAACAAAATTCTTGGAGAGGGTCTTACTTACGATGATGTCCTGCTGGTTCCTGCTTATTCTGAAATATTACCCAGAGAGGTTTCCATACAATCTAAATTTTCACGTAACATATCATTGAACGTACCAGTGGTTTCTGCTGCTATGGATACAGTTACCGAAAGTGCGATGGCTATTGCAATGGCACGAGAAGGGGGAATCGGGGTTTTACATAAAAATATGTCTATAGAAAGGCAGGCGCAGGAAGTTCGAAAAGTTAAGCGAGCCGAAAGTGGGATGATCCAGGATCCGGTAACTCTGACCAAGTTTGCCACTATAGGTGATGCCCAAAACACGATGCGTGAATACAGTATCGGAGGAATTCCAATTGTTGATGATGATGGAATCTTAATTGGTATTGTAACCAACCGCGATCTTCGATTTGAAAAAAATTATGACAGAACATTAAGTGAGGTGATGACCTCTGAAAACCTGGTGACTGTAGAAGCGGGTACGTCCTTAAAAGAAGCTGAAATCATACTTCAGGAAAATAAAATTGAAAAATTACCGGTTGTAAATGACGATGGTAAATTACTAGGATTAATCACATTTCGGGATATCACTAAGATCACCCAAAAACCTATTGCTAACAAAGATAAATTCGGTAGATTAAGAGTTGCTGCGGCTCTTGGAGTGACTGCGGATGCTGTAGAACGGGCGGAGGCGCTGGTGAAAGCACAGGTCGACGCAGTTATCATCGATACCGCACATGGACATACCAAAGGTGTAGTGACGGTATTGAAGGAGGTGAAAAAGAACTTTCCCGACCTGGACGTTGTCGTAGGAAATATTGCTACGGCCGATGCCGCCAAATACCTTGTGGATGCAGGAGCAGATGCTGTTAAAGTAGGTATTGGCCCGGGATCTATTTGTACCACGCGGGTAGTAGCCGGAGTAGGTTTTCCACAATTCTCGGCTGTACTGGAAGTTGCTCAAGCTATCAAAGGCACTGGCGTACCTGTTATTGCCGATGGCGGTATTCGATATACGGGAGACATACCCAAGGCTATTGCCGCCGGAGCGGATTGTGTAATGCTGGGATCATTGCTTGCAGGGACCAAGGAATCTCCGGGCGAGACTATTATCTATGAAGGGCGAAAGTTTAAATCGTATCGGGGTATGGGTAGTGTGGAAGCGATGAAACAAGGTTCTAAAGACCGCTATTTCCAGGATGTGGAAGATGATATAAAGAAGCTGGTTCCCGAAGGTATTGTAGGGCGTGTTCCTTACAAAGGTGACCTGGTTGAAAGTATGACCCAATTCATCGGTGGACTCAGAGCCGGAATGGGATATTGCGGAGCCAAGAATATAGAAACCTTAAAAGAGGAAGGACGCTTCATTAAAATCACGGCTTCGGGAATTAATGAAAGTCATCCGCACGACGTAACCATCACGAAGGAGGCACCTAATTATTCGCGATAGGCAGCTCAGCATTTTAAGATTGAATACGATCAATACAGCATAAAATGTAGGGGATAACAGAGCTTTTATTCCTGTTCCTTAACCTCAATACCCATGTCTTTTAAAACAGCCAGTGTAAGATCGAAATTGTTATCGATATAGACCAAGCTGGAATTACGCTCCATAACCTGGGTATAACCTTGCGATTTGGCTACTTTTTCCAAAGAGACCCCAATTTTTTCATATAATGGCGTTAATTCCTCGTCACGCTTGATATTAATTAGTTGTGTGGCATTCTGGCGATATTTATTGATATCTGTTTCAGAATTGATTATAGAATCCTGCATGATCTTCCGCTGGTTGATGGAATAGGTCACATCATTCTCCTTGTATGCTGCGACGAGTTTCTGATAACCTTCCATCTTTTTAGTTAGTTCGGCATCCAGAGCATTTCCATAGCCTTCAACGGCTTTTTGAACATCAACAATTTCCGGCAATTGAGAGAGTATATAATCAATATCGATCGTACCTACCTTGGTTTGCATGGTTTGTGCCCCTACCGAAAAAGAGATGAATAATAAAAGTAATTGTAACGTTTTCATATGCTTTTGAAATTTGATCATGCAATAATACTAAAGTCGAGAATAAAGTAGGCGTTTTTCATAAAGAATTATTCAGAATAAAGTTGACCTCGATTTGGTTTTAGACGTTCCCTCAGAGGCTGCAACATTTTCTTTTCAGTAATTAAAAATGCGATATGGTGCATATCTGAAACCGATTCTGTACCACTCATACTATGCTCTAATTCTTCTGAAATGATAAACTCATGTAAGTGTTTTGCGTGATGTGTCGCAATTGGAGCCGCATTAGGCCCCCTGAAATCCCAAATTAGCTTGATTCGTTCCATTAGTTCTCTTCGCTGACCGAAGTACCGTTCTCAGCAAAGTTTTTGAAGTCGTTCAAATATTTTTGCGATTGCTTTTTAAAAGCCCCTGGCATGAGCCATCCCATTAGTTTCATACCAAAACTGGCAAATTGAAATTCACTTTCTGAAACCCACTTAGTTTTTGATCCGTCCATTTCGTGAAAATAATTCTTCTGGATATTATGCACCCCCTTGGCATCATAGTTAGCATGAAATTCTGAAGGAAATAAATTTTTTGTAATTGTTTCTGTCATCGCCATTTCCCGTTTCCCCATTTTATATTCCAGTTTCATTGTGGCGCCTTCTTCACCTGGAGTGCCCTCAAGGAAATCATAATTGATCAAACCACGCTGCCAGTGTTTCATATTGTCCGCATTATCAAGCTTTCTTATTACTTCTTCACGGGGCAGGTCTATGATTACTTCGGTAGTATATTTCATCTTCCTTACAATTTAATGGTGGTAATGCAAGTTACATAATATTTAGCATAGTTTATGCTGTATAGCTGTTGGTGGTGACTGTTAAATGGTATGTTAATCAAACTTGTGTAACCGGCCTATTTTGTTATTTTTGCGACACCTGAATAAATAAATAAATAATGAATACAATGAATAGATATTTAGTGTTGATTTTTTCCTTGGTATTTACACTAGTCCAGGGTTTTTCTCAAAAGAAAAATGATGTATTACTCACTATTGATGATAAACCTGTATTTGTTTCTGAATTTAAACAAGTATATAAAAAGAATCTCGATCTGGTAAAGGACGAGAGTCAGAAGACCGTTGAAGGTTACCTGGATCTTTTTATCGACTATAAACTGAAAATTGCTGAAGCTTACGATGCGCAATTTGATAAAAAACAGTCTTACATAGAGGAATTCGAAAAGTACGAAGAACAGCTTTCGCGGAATTATATTTATGATACCAAATTGGCCGAGGACCTGGTTGAAGAGGCCTATAACAGGGGTCTTGAAGAAATAGAGGCTCGGCACATACTGATTGGCGTCGATTACAGCGCTCCTGCCCAGGACACTTTAAAAGCGTATAATACGATTAAGACTTTAAGAGAACGTACCCTGGCCGGTGAGGATTTTACCGAACTTGCCAAGAAATACTCCACAGAACCGAATGCCAGTGAGCGCGGTGGTTATCTGGGATATTTTACCGTATTCTCAATGGTATACCCGTTCGAATCCGCCGCTTATAATACAAAGGTGGGCGATATATCCGAAATAGTACGAACGCAATTCGGGTATCATATCATTAAGGTCATGAACAGACGTGCCAAAGGTTCAGAAATTTCGGTTTCCCATATCATGGTGACCGACAGGGATGATGATTCCCGAACCTTCGATCCCGAGGAACGCATTAATGAGATATATAAAATGTTAAAGCAGGGTGAGGATTTTGCGCAACTCGCCGATCAATATTCAGATGATAAGAACTCTGCCATACGAGGTGGAAAATTGAACAAATTCGGTAAGGGATCTTTGCGATCCAAAATATTTGAAAGTTATGCTTTTGGACTTACGGAAGTTGCGGATTATACAAAACCTTTCAAGTCGGAATTTGGCTGGCATATCGTTAAACTGGATGAGATCCATAAGAAAGCCACATTCGAAGAACTCAAGCCATCTTTGGAGAAGAGGGTGAAGGCTGGTGATCGTTCAAAAGTGGTTACTAGTGCTATCAGTGCTAAGATAAAGGATAGATATGGATTTAGTAAAGGCGAGCCATATCAGAAGTACTTCGAAGAATATCTACCCAAAGAAATTTTTAAAAGGCAATATATATACGATTCCTTACCACCTGTAGTTAAGAAGACCATTTTTACTGTGGGTGATAAAAAATTCGATTTCGAGGATTTTGCCCGTTATGTAGAAAAGCGGCAAAGACGTGTTGGGCCTAATATGAACATGAGGCAAGCGGTGAAAACCTTGTATGATGAATTTGAGGTCTATGGCCTTAAGTCTTACTACCGAGCAAAGTTAGAATTGGAGAATGAAGAATATGCTGCCACCATAAATGAATATCGCAATGGATTACTGATTTTCGACTTGATGCGTGAAAATGTCTGGCAAAAAGCAAAGTTAGATTCACTTGGATTGAATGAGTTTTATAAAAGTGTGAAGGAGAATTATAAATGGGGCCAGCGAATTGAAGCGACCATAGTGTCTGCAACTTCCAAAGAGTATGCTGAACAAGCTCGAAATATGTTTTCAGAAGGAAAGACCGAGGAAGAGATAAAGGAAGCTTTAAATAAGGAAAAGGAAGTGAATGCTATTATCACCTCAGGAACTTTTGAAGTGCAGGACAGACAATTACCTAAGGATCTCAATGTAGAAAAAGGAGTCTCCCGTATATACAATAATGAGGGTTCCTACGTTGTATTAAATATTACCGAAATTATTGCTCCCGGAATTAAGAAACTCGATGAAGTTCGTGGAAAGGTACTGAATAGCTACCAGGCTCAACTCGAAAAGGAATGGATGACATCGCTACGGAATAAGTATAAAGTTCAAGTGAACAAAAAAGTACTAAAGAAACTTAAAAAAGAACTCAAATCTTAATACGCAAAAGCCTCATATTAATAGTCTGCTTTTTACTGGTGCTGTCATGTGATTTTTTGAAACCAGATACCAATAAAATTCCTATTGCACGGGTTAACGATAGCTTCTTATATGAGGAAGATATCGAGTCATTAATTTCCGAGAATACTACGGCGGAAGACAGTACGCTCATTGTTACTAATTTTATAAATCGATGGGCCACACAGCAACTTCTGATAGATCAGGCCAGGATAAATCTTTCCGAAACTCAGCTGGAGGATTATGAAAAACTGGTTAATGACTATAAGAACGACTTGTTAACTGAAGCATATAAAAACACCATTGTGTCCCGGCAATTGGATAGTGTTATCACTGAAACGGAATTTAACAAGTACTACGATAAAAACAAAGAGATTTTTAAACTGAATGACGAACTCTTCAAGATACGTTACATCCATTTGGATGAAAACTTCTCGAACCTTACATCCACCCGAAACATATTGGAAAGATTCAATTCAGAAGATAAAAAAACTTTGGATTCATTGAGTATTCAGTTTAAAGCGTTTAATCTCAACGATTCCATCTGGGTTCGAAAATCGGCAGTAGTTGGGGCACTACCGGTCCTAAGGAATGCGTCTCCCAATGTGTTAAAAAAATCAAATTTTGCACAATTACAAGATTCATTAGGAGTATATTTGGTGAAAATTGAAGATGTACTGCAACCGAATGATATTGCGCCCTTATCGCATGTTCGGCCTACGATACGCGAGATCATTCTGAATAAACGAAAACTCGAATTGATAAAAAAGTTGGAAATAGATATTACGAAAGATGCGGTTAAAAATAATAAGTATGAAGTTTATAACGATCTGTAGTTTTTTTTGCCTGTTACTAAGTTTTGGTACCTTGAAAGCACAGGTTATTGAATTGGCAAAGGAAAATACACTGGAAGTTGAGGCAATCGAGGAGACCCCGGAAATGGAAGCTGTGAAGGATACGGTAAAAACATTCAAGAGAATCAAAGCAGGTGGAGTGAGTGCTGTAGTGGGTGAATTTGTGATCGTAGAATTTGATATCGACCTTAGTTTTCTCGAGATGCAACAACAAGGTGCATCTATTGAAGGAATTACACGGTGCCAGATGCTTGGTAAGCTATTGGAAGATAAATTATATGCCCATCATGCGAAACAGGATAGTATATTAATTCCAGATGATCAGATAAATTCAAGGTTGGATCAGCAGATGCAGTATCTTATCAGCGAATTAGGTTCAGAAGAAAAAGTAGCGGCTTATTACCGCAAGGACAATATCGCAGATCTCAGAAAGCAGCTCTTTGCTGTGAATAAGCAAATTGCGCTCGCGGGTGAAATGCAGAATAAAGTGATAGAAAATGTTGAGATTACCCCTGAAGAAATTCGCAGCTTCTTCTATTCCATCCCTGAAGACGAGCGACCTGTTTTTGGTGCTGAGGTAGAAGTAGCCCAAATAGTAGTAGAACCTGAGATCACTGAAGCGGCCAAAGAAGATGTTTTAGAAAGGCTCAATACCATTCGAACCGATATCGTTGAGAATGGGTCGAGTTTTGCCACCAAGGCAGTTTTATACAGTAAAGATGAAGGAAGTGCCCGTAAAGGAGGACTAATTCCGGGTATAAAACGAGATGCTCCGTTTGCGAAGGAATTTAAAGATCAGGCATTTTCTTTACTGGAAGGTGAGGTTAGCGAACCTTTTGAAACTTCTTTTGGATACCATATTCTGTATGTTGAAAAAATTCTTGGGCAGGAAGTAGATGTTCGGCACATACTCCTCTTTCCCGAAGTTACACAGGCGACCTTGGATAAAGCAAAAGAGAACATTGAAAAGTTGCGTGAAGATATTGTGAAGGACAATATTAGTTTTGGCGATGCGGCTCGCATGTATTCCGATCAGAAGGAAACCCGAAACAGTGGTGGACGCCTTATGAATCCTATTACAGGAGATACCCGCTTCGACCTTACAAAAATGGATCCCGCCTTAAGCGCACAGGTCTATAACCTGGCCGAAGGAGAAGTGTCGAAAGTTTTTACCGACCGTGACCGTACCGGAAAGAGTAGTTATAAGATTCTTACCATCACCAAACGATTTGAAGAACATCCGGCAGACTATGTGAAGGATTACGAGAAGATCAAGGAACTCGCCCTTAAAGAGAAACAAATTAAGGCGATACAGGAATGGCAGGAGGAGAAAATCGGCGAAACGTATATCAATGTGAATCGAGATTATACAGATTGTGAATTTTCTAACAACTGGCAAAAAAATAAATAGAGAAACTATATGTCCGACGTAGCAGCAGTAGAACAATTAGTGGCTAAATACAATGCTTTAAAGCAGGAAATTAAAAAAGTTATAGTAGGACAGGATGAGGTCGTTGAGCAGGTTCTCTTATCTATCTTTTCCGGTGGACATGCTTTACTTATTGGGGTTCCCGGCCTGGCTAAGACATTGCTGGTGCATACCGTAGCTGAGGCCTTGGGGTTACATTTCAAACGAATTCAATTTACACCGGATCTAATGCCTAGCGATATATTGGGATCTGAGATTCTCGACCAGAACAGGGAGTTCAAATTCATCAAAGGCCCTATTTTCTCGAATATTATTCTTGCCGATGAAATAAACCGAACTCCTCCCAAGACCCAGGCTGCCTTACTTGAGGCCATGCAGGAACGTGTGGTGACGGTAGCAGGTCATCGATATGAATTAGACAGCCCGTATTTCGTACTGGCCACTCAAAACCCAATTGAGCAGGAAGGAACCTATCCCTTACCGGAAGCTCAGTTAGACCGCTTTATGTTCGCCATCAACCTGGAATATCCATCATTTTCCGAAGAAGTGGAGGTAGTAAAAACCACTACCGGCGGGGTGACTCAAACCGTAAACCCGCTTTTTACCGGGGAAGAAATAATCAATTATCAACAGCTCATTAGGAAAGTCCCCGTGGCTGATAATGTGATTGAATATGCTGTGACACTCGTTGGCAAGACGAGACCTAAGAGTCAGGCAGCACCGGAAATTATAAAAAACTATATCGACTGGGGCGCCGGACCAAGGGCTTCGCAGAATCTGATTCTGGCAGCGAAAGCGATTGCTGCCCTGAATGGAAAATTCTCACCGGATATAGAAGATGTTCAGAAAGTGGCTATAGGAATTTTACGCCACCGACTTATTAAAAATTACAAAGCCGAAGCCGAAGGACTTACTATCGAAGAAATTGTAACCAGCTTATATTAGCGTGAAGTTGTGAAACGAATCCCTGGAATCATACTAGTTATTTTAGGAATGATTCTTTTAGTCATCGGAATACTATTCAAAGTATTACACTGGGAGATTTTTGGTTTAGGTGGCAATGCGTTACTTTCCATTGGATCGCTCTCCTTAATGATCGGACTCGTAATTTGGTTTATCTTTAAACGCAGGAATAACACCTAGTTCTTTTTTAGTAACTTTCCTCTCGAAAATGCTAACCCCAACCTATGAACATCAGCTATAAAAAGAGAAATGTTGGCCTGGATGTAGCCCGGACATTTGCCATTCTCCTTGTACTTTTCTCTCATACGTTGTGGATCAGTGATCATTACCCAAAAGTTGTTAGTGCAGCCATGAAGCTTAGTGGTACGGCAGGGGTGGAGATCTTTTTTATTATAAGTGGTTTCTTAATTGGTAAGATCGTATGGCGTGAGATATTACTCCCTGATTTTTCTTTTACGAACATTAAACACTTTCTTTTCCGCCGTTGGTTCCGAACCTTCCCCAATTATTATTTATTGCTTTTTGTCAATGTGTTGGTATGGTATTTCATCTACGGTGAATTCCCCGAAAAGATTTATAAGTACATCGTGTATATCCAGAATTTCTCTGAAACTTCATTGCCGTTCTATCGCGTATCCTGGAGTTTGGCGGTTGAACAATTCTCTTATATCATCGGTCCTTTCCTGTTATACGGACTTATCCTTTTCTTTCCAAAAAAGAATAGAGATAAATTCTACCTATGGGTTACCATATTCATACTTATCTGCTTTACACTAACCAAAGTGTATTTCTACTACACACAATCTGTGGCCGATATCTTCGAATGGAACGAATCGATCAGGAAAGTACTTATCTACAGACTAGATGCGGTTTATTGGGGATTTCTTTTGCGATATTTCTATAATAAATATACCACATGGGTTCATAAACATGAACGATTGCTGCTGTTTGCAGGTCTGATTGCCCTCATATTTCTGAATATTATTCGTGTACCTTTAGGTATTACTGTGGAGAATACACCCGGTTTTATGATCATCTGGTATCTGGGATTCCACTCGATCGCTATTTGTTGCCTTATCCCGTATCTCATTACAATGGAAATAGGATCTAAACTTGTTGTGAAATTCTTCACCACCATAAGCCTGATCTCCTATTCGTTATACCTCTTGCACTATACGATCATACTGCACAGTCTGAAGACAATTTTTCCTTCGGAAGAACTCACAGGTATTTCCCTTTGGTTATATACTTTCCTCTACTGGGGAATTACCATTTTGTTTTCCTTTCTCTTGTATAAATACTTTGAGAAGCCATTTACCGATTTGCGAGATTCCCCTAGAATTTTAAAATTTTTAGGATATAAGAAAAATTAGAATATGTTAATTTTTAGTACTTAAAATTGATATATCGTTAAATTAGTTCAATGAAAATTACCTTTTTCTGAATTATATTTACCTAAATCGCTGTTTCTTTAGATATTTTTAAATTATTTTAAAATTTTGTAATTTCGCAACGCGATTGGCAAAAGATCGATTTCAGCAATTACATGAAAATAGATTTCCGGGGATTCTAATCAGTCACAACCAAAAATAATAAGTATGGCATTTGACATTGAAATGATAAAGAAAGTATATGCAACCTTACCATCACGCGTCGACAAGGCTCGTGAAGTTGTGGGGAAACCACTCACACTTTCAGAAAAGATATTATATGCTCATTTATGGGATGGAGCACCTACAACAGCATTCAAAAGAGGCGTAAATTATGTGGATTTTGCTCCAGACAGGATTGCTTGTCAGGACGCGACCGCCCAAATGGCCTTATTACAGTTCATGCAGGCCGGAAAAGATAAGGTGGCGGTGCCAACTACCGTTCACTGTGATCACCTGATCCAGGCGAAAGATGGAGCAACAGTCGATTTAAAAAGAGCGAATGATACGAGTCATGAGGTGTTCGATTTTCTTGAATCTGTGTCGAACAAATACGGAATTGGCTTCTGGAAACCTGGCGCCGGTATTATTCACCAGGTAGTACTGGAAAATTATGCTTTTCCTGGCGGAATGATGATTGGTACCGACTCACACACGGTTAACGCCGGAGGCTTGGGAATGGTAGCGGTTGGTGTAGGGGGTGCAGATGCTGTTGATGTAATGGCCGGAATGCCGTGGGAATTAAAATTCCCGAAATTAATAGGAGTAAAACTTACCGGGGAGTTGAATGGATGGACGGCATCTAAGGATGTTATTCTAAAAGTAGCCGGGATCCTTACAGTAAAAGGTGGGACTGGTGCCATTGTGGAGTATTTTGGGCCTGGGGCAAAGAATTTATCCTGTACCGGTAAAGGAACTATATCTAATATGGGAGCAGAGATAGGGGCAACTACCTCTACTTTTGGTTATGATGATGCCATGGAGCGATTCCTACGCGCGACCGACAGGGAAGCAATCGCCGATGAGGCAAATAAGATCAGGGAATATTTAACAGGTGATCCCGAAGTGTATGAAAATCCGGAGCAGTATTTCGACCAGGTGATCGAGATTAATCTTTCCGAATTACGTCCGCATTTGAATGGACCCTTCACCCCGGATCTGGCTACGCCTGTTGGGGAGCTAGGTGACAAAGCTCGCAAAAATGATTGGCCAATCAATGTCATGTGGGGTCTTATCGGGTCATGTACTAATTCCTCCTATGAAGACCTTACCCGGGCTGCTTCGATCGCACAACAGGCAATTGATAAGAATTTGAAACCTAAAAGTGATTTTGGAATAAACCCGGGATCGGAACAAATTCGTTATACGGCTCAAAGAGATGGTTTATTGCAGGTTTTTGAAAATCTTGGTGCAACTATTTTTACAAATGCCTGTGGGCCTTGTATAGGTCAGTGGGACCGAAGTGATGTGCTGGGAGATGAGAAGAATACTATCGTCCACTCCTTCAACAGAAATTTTTCGAAAAGAGCAGATGGCAATCCGAATACACATGCCTTTGTAGGATCACCCGAGATGGTCGCGGCTATTGCAATTTCAGGACGTTTAGATTTCGATCCTATGCGTGATACTCTCATCAATGAAGAGGGGGAAGAAGTAAAACTGGACGAGCCCAGGGGCATTGAACTACCCCCTCGTGGATTTGAAGTAGAAGATGCTGGTTATCTTGAACCGGATGCTGACGGAAGTGTGGTAAATGTGGTGGTGAACCCTACCAGTGAAAGGCTGCAGCTTTTAACTCCTTTCCAACCAATAAAAGACGAGGAACTGAGAGGCGTAAAGCTTCTCATCAAAGCATTTGGAAAGTGTACTACCGATCATATTTCTATGGCCGGGCCATGGCTTCGTTATCGAGGCCATCTGGATAATATTGCTAACAATACGCTCATTGGAGCTGTGAACGCTTTTAATAAGAAGACCAATTTTGTAAAGAGCCAGTTGGATGGAGAATATGCTGGTGTTCCGGATACCCAAAGAACGTATAAAGCAGCAGGAATTCGAACCATTGTTGTAGGCGATCACAATTATGGGGAAGGATCATCTCGTGAACATGCAGCCATGCAGCCCAGACACCTTGGAGTGGCCGCTGTCTTAGTGAAGTCCTTTGCGAGAATTCATGAGACCAACCTTAAGAAACAGGGAATGCTGGGACTTACTTTTGCTAATGAAAGTGATTATGATCTGATACAGGAAGATGACACCTTTAATTTCGTGGATATTGCCGAATTTGCTCCGGGAAAACCGCTCACAATTGAGGTTGTGCATATGGACGGAAGTAAGGATACCATCATGGCGAACCATACGTATAACGATGCGCAGATCGAATGGTACAGGGAAGGCTCCGCACTCAATCTGATTAAAAAACAGAACGCATAATATTCAATGATGAACCATATGGAAAACTCCTGCTTGTGCCAGGAGTTTTTTGTTAGCTTTCAATTGTTAATCTGACCAAGACACTTATGAGACCGTTTTTTAAAAAGAACTGGCTGAATTTATTGATCGTAGTTTTTGTAGGATTACTGATTGTCCCTCAAACCTCAATTCCTATTAAAGTGTTTTTTCAGCAATTGATTATGGCATCTCCTTCAGAAGTGGATTCATCGGTAAGGAAAAAACTTTCAAATTACCATTGGCAGCTTTCCACTGTCGACGGATCAACTATTGATTTTTCTAATTCAGAGGATAAGGTGGTACTACTTAATCTCTGGGCTACCTGGTGCCCTCCTTGTCTTGCAGAATTACCATCTATGCAGAAACTGTACACGGCCTATGGTGATAAGGTGGATTTCTATTTTGTAACGGCTGAAGATGCCGCCACAGTGAATAAGTTTATGGAAAAGAAAGGCTACGATTTTCCGGTCTATCGGGAAACACAAAGGCCTCCTGCCGAACTTCGGGTGACAACAATTCCTACCACTTTTTTAATAGATACCGATGGCGAGATCATCATTCAAAAGACAGGTGCCGCACAATGGGATAGTGAAGAGGTAGTTGATATTCTTGAGAATCTGCTTGTTGATTCCCATTAGATCTAATTTCAAAGCCGTGATTGATTTCGTTAGCACTTCAACGGTGCTATTTTCACTTTATTTTTTCGGTAACAAAAAGTACAGTGAGCAGCATACCGAGGTTATAGATAGTATCTTCAACTGGAATCGTTAACATACGTATGCCGAGGTTTTCATTATTGTTGTACCATACCACCTGATCTTCGATGCCGGTTCCTGTTAGAATCCCGTTAACGATAAAGAAGGGTATTAGGATAATGAGGTACGTAGCGAAGAAAGATTGTAGAAGGCTCTTTCGGTAATTATAGACCATGGCTAAAATGAGTAAGCCATACACGAAGTTGACAAGGGTATACCAGCGGTCGTAATAGTACCATAAGGGGATAATTAGGATAGTTATTATCGATATGTAGATAATATTGGCAGTTCGTTTTCCGAAACTGAATTTCGGGAATATTTCCAGAAGTGCATAGTGGGTAAAAACACAGGCATAGGGTATACATATAAAGAAGAGCCACTCCTCAATAGGCAGCCCTAGTAAATAATACCCGGTAAGATACTCGGGATTAAAGCCCCAAAAACCATTTTCAGTAAAAATAATATCCCAGGGAATAAAAACAGCCATCATAATCGCTATTCCAAGGAAAAGCGACTTCCATTTTTTGTAAAAGCTTAACCTGGGATGAAAGCTGAACAAGAAAGGAATTATGAGAGAGCCCAGGTTCAGCCACAGGTACAAGAATTTCATTTCTTATTTTTTGAAATATTTCATCGGCGGAATCAACATGCCAAAGCATTCTCCTTTATTTTTTCCCAGATGTTTGTGGTGAATTTTGTGGGCACGTCGAATACCCCTGGCATACCAGTTATTCGCATTTCGAAACATCCTGAACCGTTGATGAATAAAAATATCGTGTACCATAAAATAGGTAACACCATACGCAAAGATACCAAGTCCGATAGGTAATCCGGCCCAGAATCCATAATACTGCCAGGCGACAAAACATCCGATGCTCACCGCTGCATAAAAGATAAAAAAGAAATCATTTCGCTCCCACCAGCTCCCATGGTCTTTTTTATGGTGATCCTTATGGAGGATCCATAAAAATCCGTGCATAATATATTTGTGGGTGAACCAAGCCATGAATTCCATAATAAAAAAAGTGGTTGTAAATATGAGTATCCAAAGTAGAATCTCCATAATCTTATTTTACTAGTTTTAATTGATATTTCACATAACTGCGGGTAAGGAGACCAAACTTTTCATAATTGGGTACTCTGATCCTCGTATTTTTTATTTCCATAGCCGGCGTTTTAGCCAGCTTTTTCAGTAGTCGTCTGTAATAGCGGTACGCAATGAATACGCCGAATTTCGCTTCGGTGGGCAACATCAGGATACCTTCATATCCCTTTTTGAAATCATTTTCAATTTCTTCAATGATCGCTTTCTTAGAATTCTCATCTAAAGCGGAAAGGTTTGTGTTTGGGAAATAGGTACGGTTGAGAGTTTCGTAATCAGCTTTCAGATCCCTCAGGAAATTCACTTTCTGAAAGGCAGATCCCAGATGCATGGCCGCATCCTTAAGTTCTTCATATTTTACGTTATCGCCCTTAACAAAAACCTTCAAACACATGAGTCCCACCACGTCGGCAGATCCATAAATGTATTGCTCATATTCCTCGTTGGTCCGGTATTCCGATTTCGTTAGGTCTAAACGCATACTTCCCATAAAAGAATCGATAAGATGACGATCTATATTGTACTTGAGTGCGGTATGTTGAAATGAATTCAGAATAGGATTCAAGCTAATCTTGTGGGTTAAGGCATGATTCATATCGGCCTCGAACCTGTTGAACAGTTCCTCCTTTTCGTAATCGTGAAATGAATCCACGATCTCATCTGCAAATCTCACAAATCCGTAAATATTGTAGATGTCTTGCCGTATTGTAGGAGCAAGCATTTTTGTAGCCATAGAAAAAGAAGTACTATAGGTTTTAGTCACTTTTTGACTACAAATTTCAGAAACATTATCAAAAATCTTTTTCACTTTAGTTCTCTTTTTCAATTAGACCTGCGACCAGTTTACCAGAGATCAGCGAGGGAGGAACACCTGGCCCTGGAACCGTAAGCTGTCCTGTAAAGAACAGATTTTCAACCTTTTTACTTTTCAGTTTTGGTCTTAAAAACGCAGTTTGCATCAATGTATTAGCTAGTCCATACGCATTCCCCTTATATGAATTATAATCATTGATAAAGTCATTTATACAGTAGGACTCCTTAAATATAACGTAATTTTTAACTTCTCGATTAGTTAAGTATTCAAATCTTGACATGATTTTGTTAAAATATTCCTCTCGTATTTCCGGGCTATCCTGAATCCCCGGTGCTAATGGAATAAGAAAAATTCCGGCTTCTTTTCCTTCGGGTGCGGCAGACGAATCTGTTTTCGAAGGGAAACTCGCGTAGAATAGTGGGTTTTCGGGCCATGCAGGGTTATCATAAATTGCATCGGCATGCGCGTCAAAATCTACATCAAAAAATAGTGTATGATGTTCCGTGTTCTGGATTTTCTTGTCGAACCCAACGTAGAAAAGTAGTGATGATGGAGCGAATGTTTTTTTACTCCAGTATCGTTCAGAATACTGCCTGAATTCAGGTTCGAGCAATGTTTCAGTATGATGGTAATCCGCACCGCTTAGAATTACATCCGAATGTATTGTGTCTCCATTTACTATGATTCCTGAAGCTTTCCTGCCCTTCAGAATAATCTTTTCAACATTTTGGTTAGTCTTGATCTGAACCCCCAAAGATAGCGCCAAGTCCCTCATACCTGAAATAACTGAGTACATACCATCTTTTGGATGAAATGTCCCGAGGCCGAAATCGGCGTAATTCATAAAACTGTAAAAGGCAGGGGTATCGGAAGGTTTTGCTCCGAGGAATAACACGGGAAATTCGAGGATCGAAATTAACCTGGAATTTTTAAATTCCTTACGAACTTCCTTGCTGATGGTTGAAAAGAACTGTCCGATTTTCTTCATGGTGACCGGCGTGATCAGTTCCAGGGGTGATATTCCCGGACGGTAGACCAGGTCCTTAATAGCGACATTGTAATTATCCAGCGCCTCCTTCATGAACTTTCTTAGTTTCGAAGAACTACCGGATTCTTCAGCTTCAAAGGCTATGCAAATCTTTTCGAGGCTGTCTTCAATGGTGATAAAGTCGTTCTTACCAAAATAAACACTGTAGGCCGGGTTTAATTTAATAAGCTCGTAATAGTCTGAAGGTTTCTTATCGAAATCGGCAAAGAAACGTTCAAATACATCAGGCATCCAATACCAGGTGGGGCCAATATCGAAGGTAAATCCATCTTTCGAAAGTTGACGCGCTCTGCCCCCTACAGTCTGATTCTTTTCATAGATAGTCACTTTATTACCCGCCTTGGCAAGATAAGAAGCCGCTGCCAGTGAGGAGAAACCAGATCCGATGATTGCTATGTCTTTCATATTTTGTTTAGCAAACATATTAATTAATTAAACAAAATTTTGACAAGCTTCGTTTTTTATGATTTTTTTAATGTTTCCAGTTTCTCAATGAAGCTGGTGAGTGATGGAAATACGGTGAAATTTTTTTCCAGTGTAAGGCCTGTTAGTTCTTTTGTCTTATAACCCATTAGCCAAAGTTCATATTTCTTACTAGTACTGATTTTCTCGTTGAATTCCTTAATGTAGTCATGCAAACCTTGGCGATCTGGTTTCACTGTAAAGTACGAAATAAATTTAATGTGTTTATGATGCTTAATTACAAATTTTAAGCTGTCCATGGGAATATTATTTCCTAGATAAATAGTTTTAAATCCGGCGTTGAGGACTTCATAATTTGCATAGAGAAGACCAATTTCATGAATTTCTTCATACGGAAGAAATAGTGAAAATATGAAATCTGTATGACGAGGCTTTTTTCGCTGAAGCTTTTCTGTATTCAGGATGATTTGTTGTTTGATTAATTCGGAAATGAAGCGTTCATGCGATGGATCTATCGTCCCAGTTTGCCATAAGATGCCTATTTCATTGAGCAGAGGTAAGAATATATCGAAAAATATTTCCCGAAATGATTTGTTTTTCGATAATGAATCATAAGTCTTAAGGAACAATTCGCTATCGAAATCGAGCATGGCCGTTTTAAGTGCGTTTAAAGCAAATTCATCCTTTTTATCCTCACCGTAATCCAATACGAGTTTATTAATTTCTTTTTCATTGAGTTTAGCAATTTTCGAAATCTTCAATCCTTCGTTATATAAAAAAGTCACATTGAGTAACTTCTTTAAATTAGAAAGGTCGTATTGTCTTATATTGGTTAGCGTACGATTGGGTTCAAGCAAATTGTAGCGTTTCTCCCAGATCCGAATTGTATGAGCCTTAACATTGCTTAAATTCTCCAGATCCTTAATACTAAATTGCGTTTTTACATTCATAGAACAAATTTAAATGATGAAAGTTAGTAAAATTTGAATAAAGTGTTTAATACATTTCTCAAAAATATAAACAAAATGGATTAATAAGTTCGGGTTATTTTAGTTTACAGGATTGATTCGAATTTCCAAATGGTCTTTTGTAGCGGGTTTCAAATTAAGTTTCTGAAAATATCCAGGTAAGGCCAAGAAAAAACAATTGAATAGCTTGTAATCTAAAAAGCATTGCTGCGCAAAGTATCCTTTTTACCTTTTTCGCCACACCCATTGCGGGCTAAGAACGTAAACAAAAAAAGCCATTCCTTTCAGAATGACTCTCAATTCTCGATTATCTATCAATCGATGTGAGTATGTTATTGCATGGCTCAAAATCTAAAAAGCATTGCTGCGCAAAGTATCCTTTTTACCTTTTTCGCCACACCCATTGCGGGCTAAGAACAGTAAACAAAAAAAGCCATTCCTTTCAGAATGACTCTTAGTGCCCGAGATGGGAGTCGAACCCACACGCCCTATTGGACACATGGCCCTCAACCATGCCTGTCTACCAATTCCAGCACCCGGGCAAAAAAAAAGTTAAACCGCCGGGCTTAACTTTTATTGTGACCTGACTGGGGCTCGAACCCAGGACCACCTCCTTAAAAGGGAGGTGCTCTACCAACTGAGCTATCAGGTCTCCTTAAAGGCGCTATTCCGCACCTTCCAAAGCATTCGCAACTGCGTACTGCCTAGGAGGGTGCAAATATACTATCAATAAATTTATTTTTCAAAGCATATTAAATTAAATTTACTTATAATTTAAAGCAGGCTTCGTCCCACCAAAAATTATTCTAATTAACAATGAACTTAGTACTTATCGGTTATATGGGAAGTGGTAAAACCGCAGTAAGTAAAGCGCTTGCGGCAATGCTGAGCTATCCGTATTTAGATATCGACCAGGTGATCGAAGAACATGAAGGTGCCACAATTTCAGAAATATTCAAGAACAAAGGTGAAATCTTTTTCAGGAAGAGAGAAGGAGAAATTCTACGGGAAATAGTGGGTGTACATCAAAAAATGGTACTCGCTACCGGAGGGGGTACACCCTGTTATGGGAACAGCATGGATTTCCTTCTAGAGCAACAGAACGTAAAAACCATTTATTTAAAGGCATCCCTCGAAATGCTCACAAAACGTTTGTATGCCGAGCGTTCAACACGGCCCTTGATATCCCATCTGGAATCCACAGAAGATCTATCTGACTTCGTCCGAAAGCATCTCTTCGAACGCACCCATGTGTATGAGAAATCTTCCGAGACCATAGTGACATACGGATTATCGGTGAAGGAAATCGTAAAGGAAATTGTTTTAAGATTATTCTAGTATAGCACGATCGTTGTTCTTTTCAAAGATCACGGAGATATTTTCACTCAATGAAGTTGAAAGTGAAATTCCTTTGAAATCAGCTTTTACAGGATACTTCTTGTGATTCCTGTCTACTAGTACTGCGGTTTTAAATTGTTTAAGCGGAACATCCAGAAAGTGCTTTACACCATATATTAGCGTAGTGCCACTATGTAGCACGTCGTCGACTAATAATAATGATTTATTGGCGTATTCATCTTTTGATAGTGATGTTCTTAAAGGAGTTGTAGGATTAGACTTGTCGATAGTCACTTTGCACAACGTAATTTTTAATGGAGAAATATTTTCAACCAGTCGTTTTAGCTTCTTTGCCAGTAGAAACCCGTTACTCTCTATACCTGCGATAACCACCTCAGATTCCCCTATATTAGTTTCATAGACCTGGTAGGCCATTCGTTTTAGTTTATGGTCTATTTGTGTTTTGTTAAGTATTATAGTCGGCTGTGACATACTAAAGATTTTTCCAAAGATAAGAAACCCGGCATTTTAATCCGTTTCCGTTTCCGTGAAATCTTCCAGATCCCGGCGATCTTTCTTTGTAGGCCTCCCAACACCCTTTTTACGATAATAATCCCGCGAATATTTTACTAATTCCTTATTTGCAAAGGCTTCCTTAGGGGTAGTATCCTTTCTATACATATCTACAAGCTTTGCCCCCAGACGGCTTTCAGGGAGATCCAGAACTTCCAGCGTATAATTTATCTGATCCCTTCGAATTCCGATGGAATCTCCGGGGTATACATCCCGTGAAGGCTTAACGGTACTGCCATTCACTGAAACCGCTCCTTTCTTACAAGCTTTGATGGCGATACTCCTGGTTTTATAATAGCGCAGGCACCATAAGTATTTATCGATCCTCATACAATCACCCTTAATTCTACGTTAATATTGAATACAAAAATAACGGAAAATTGTATCTTTGTGCCCTATAAAAAATGATGATGAAAAATTACATAAGCATTCTGTCAATTACCCTCGCTACTATGGCGATAGTATCCTCGTGTAAAAAAGACGATGCGCCGGATAGTAACTTTGTTCCTGCTAGGGATCGGGGCGAAGAAGCACCTGCGTCGCAGGCGATTATTGAAGAATATCTCGACACCCATTTTTACAATTACGAGGAATTTGCCAACCCACCGGCAAATTTCGATTTCCAGATAAAATTCGATACCATAGCTGGCGCAAATGCCGATAAGATTCCACTTCGTGATCAAGTGACTTCAAAAATGGCGAAGGATCGCGTTAAAGACGGACTAGTCTATACGCTGTACTACCTGGTCGTGGAAGAAGGCGAAGGTAATCGACCTGATTTTGCGGACATCGCCACTATTAGCTATGATGGCATTTTTATAAATAAAGAAGAGTCTACTTTGGCATATGCGAGACGCTTTGATGCTTCAACCATTCCCGTACGTTTTGATATGACCGGAATCGTAAACGGTTTACAAGACGTGTTAGTGGAATTCAGGGGAGCAACAGGAATCATTACCAACCCCGACGGTTCGGTTAGTTTTGAAGGATATGGAATTGGAGCGGTATTCATGCCTGCAGGTCTGGGTTACTATGTTGATCCACCTGTTACTTCTTCTATCCCAACCTATGCACAACTTATCTTTGCTTTTCAGTTGTATGAAAATGAGATGGGAGATCAGGATAATGACGGAGTTCCGTCCGTGGTCGAGGATCTTAACGGAAATAAACTGGAAGAAGATGATGATACCGATAGCGATACGCTGCCTAATTATGTCGATGCAGATGACGACAATGACGGACGTCCAACACGTGATGAGATAGAGATTGATGGAGATGGTAATATCACCTATCCCGATGAAGATGGAGATGGGATCGTGGATTATTTGGATTCGGATAGTTAAAACGTAACGAAACAAAAATTAAAAAGCCTCGCAAAAATTTTATGCGGGGCTTTTTTTATTTGATTTCCTACTTCAATTAGCGTTCTTAAAACGAAAAATCGTTGCTAAATCGCTTGGCCGGGTAGCGCACAAAAAGATCTATTTTCGTGCTATTACTTTCTTAGCAGCCTTTACAATGGCTTCAGCATTCAAACCATATTTATCCATAAGCTGGGCTGGAGTTCCGGATTCACCAAAGGTATCCTGGGTCGCGACAAATTCCTGTGCCGTTGGCTTATTTTCAGCCAAAACCCTGGCCACACTTTCTCCTAATCCACCGTAATAATTGTGTTCTTCGGCTGTAACTATACAACCTGTTTTCGAGATACTTTCTAAGATAGCTTCTTCGTCCAGTGGTTTGATCGTGTGTATGTTTATCACATCAGCAGAAATACCTAGTTCGCTCAATGATTCGGCAGCTAAAAGTGCTTCCCATACGAGGTGACCCGTAGCCACGATAGTCACATCTTTTCCTTCCTGCAGTTGTATTGCTTTGCCGATCTTGAAAACCTGATCCTCAGGGGTGAAATTTGCGACTTTTGGACGGCCAAAACGCAGATATACAGGTCCTTGATGATCAGCGATTGAAATGGTGGCAGCCTTGGTCTGATTGTAATCACAGGTGTTTATAACCGTCATGCCGGGTAACATTTTCATTAATCCAATATCCTCGAGGATCTGGTGGGTTGCACCATCTTCACCCAGGGTTAAACCTGCATGAGAAGCGCAGATCTTCACATTCTTATGGCTATAGGCGATACTCTGGCGAATTTGGTCGTAAACTCTTCCAGTGGAAAAATTAGCGAAAGTTCCTGTGAACGGAATTTTACCACCAATGGTCATTCCTGCAGCAATACCCATCATGTTAGCTTCTGCGATCCCAACCTGGAAAAAGCGTTCGGGATGGTTTGCTTTGAATTCGTCCATTTTTAATGATCCGGTTAGATCGGCACAAAGGGCAACCACATCCTTATTCGTTTTGCCTAGTTCTGTAAGTCCGGCACCAAAACCGGAACGGGTATCTTTTTTGCCACTATCAGTATATTTTTTCATTCGTCTATTTTGAATCGATTTGAAATATTTATTTGGGTTGATATGTCTTCTACGGTAATTGCTTCCATAAGGGTTCCGCTCTTCGTATAGATTCCGAGAATCAGTCCATCCGGGATATTTAGGCTCATACTCCCCTTACTGTTCGTCTTCCTAAGCATCAATTGGATGAATTCATTAATTACATTATAGTTATTAACCGGTCTCGATGGGTCGATCACCAGGGTTAGTGGTTCATCAGGTTCGGAACTCGGATATAACAAATAGGAGGGGTAGCGTTTACCACCGATCTCTATGCGGTCTTTTGTTTTTTCAGTTATGATTTCCAAATCACCTTCAAAGGGGTCAGCTTCAATGGGTAACAAGGTTTCCAGATTCATTTTAAAGAACATCATATTTTCATCTAAACTAAAATGAAAGTACACTTCCATTTTTTCGGTATCCACGATGAAATTCGAGCTGGCTGTTGTGAGGTCAAGATTTGGATTTTCGAATACGGATCTCCCGAAATCTTTTCCCAGCATTGCATTATCTGAATACAGGTATTTACCCATTTTATCGAAACTGATCCCTACTGTATCCACGGTACCTTTTGCAGGAGAGGGAATTCTATAGACTACATTATAATCCATCGATATGGATAGTTCCTGACCTATGCCTGAAAAGTTGACACTTACAAATACAATAAGAAATAATGCTCTTTTCATCCTAATAATCGCCTAAGGTTTCCGGATTCTGAGCCAATGCAGTTTGCAATTGTTCGTCATTAGGTGCTTTCCCATGCCAGTCATGCGTATGCATCATGAAGTCTACGCCATTGCCCATTACAGTTGTCATTAAAACACATACAGGTTTGCCCTGTCCTGTCATTTTTTTGGCAGTGTGCATTCCTTCCAGTAGTTGAGAAAGGTCGTTGCCGTTGGCAATTTCAAGCACGTCCCATCCAAAGGCATCAAATTTAGCTTTAAGGTTACCCATTGGGAGTACGTTATCTGTACTGCCATCGATCTGCTGTCCGTTATAATCAACCGTCACAACCAGGTTATCAATTTCATTTGCTGCTGCATACATAATTGCCTCCCAATTCTGACCTTCCTGAAGTTCTCCGTCGCCACATAAAGTATACACCAGGTGTGCATCACTGTTGAGTTTCTTAGTTTCTGCAGCGCCAATAGAAACAGATATACCTTGCCCCAGAGACCCTGATGCCACACGTATCCCCGGAAGTCCTTCATGTGTTGTGGGATGACCCTGTAATCGCGTATTAATAAGTCTGAAGGTATTAAGTTCTTCCACCGGAAAATAACCGGAGCGCGCTAAAACACTGTAAAACACAGGCGATATGTGTCCGTTGGAAAGAAAAAATATATCCTCTTCTTTTCCATCCATATCGAATTCTTCTTTGCGGTCCATGATTTCCTGGAATAGTGCTACGAAGAATTCTGTACATCCAAGTGAGCCTCCGGGATGTCCTGAATTTACTTTATGAACCTGTCTTAAAATGTCCCTGCGAACTTGAATTACTAAATCATTGAGATAAGAGATATCCGGCATAGTTTTTATTTTTTCAGTGTCAAAAGTAACGTATTCTGAAAGTGGAACAAAGAGCAACATAGGGCAGTTATTAACGATTTAGTAGTTTTAGTTAACATAATTATAACATCTATATAAAAGCGTTTGTTCTAACAATAAATTGGGATGATAAACCCATAAATCATTATATCTTTACAGCCTATAAATGGCGTGAGCTATGTAAACCCAGATTATGCGCTTCAAACTTGAAGGAAAGGATGATAATTCAGCAGCCAGGGCCGGTACGATCACGGTAGGACATGGTGACATTCAAACTCCTATTTTCATGCCGGTAGGAACTGTAGGAACGGTAAAGGGAGTGCATCAGAGGGAGCTTACAGAAGACATCAATCCCGATATCATTCTTGGCAATACGTATCATTTATATCTTCGTCCGCAAACCCATATACTTGAAAAAGCAGGAGGATTACATAAATTCATGAACTGGGACAGGAACATCTTGACCGACAGCGGAGGTTACCAGGTCTATTCGCTTTCTGCCAACAGGAAAATAAAGGAAGAAGGTGTTAAATTCAAATCGCATATCGATGGCAGCTTTCATGTCTTTACCCCAGAGAATGTTATGGAGATACAACGCGCTATAGGCGCTGATATCATTATGGCATTCGATGAATGTACACCCTATCCCTGCGATTACGATTATGCCAGGCGGTCAATGCACATGACGCACCGCTGGTTGGATCGGTGTATGAATCATTTAGAAAAAACCCCGTTAAAGTACGATTTCGAACAGGCATTTTTCCCCATAGTTCAGGGAAGTACTTACAAAGATCTTAGAAAACAGTCCGCCGAATACATTGCTAACGTGGATGCACCAGGTAACGCGATCGGGGGACTTTCGGTCGGGGAACCGGCCGAAGAAATGTATGAGATGACAGCTGTGGTCACCGAGATACTTCCAGAGGACAAACCTCGTTATTTAATGGGAGTGGGAACGCCGATAAATATTCTGGAAAATATTGCGTTAGGAATCGACATGTTCGATTGTGTAATGCCCACGCGTAACGGACGAAATGGTATGCTCTTTACGGCGCATGGGACCATAAATATTAAGAACAAGAAATGGGAAGACGATTTTTCAGCCATTGATCCGATGCATATAACCTGGGTAGATAACGCATATAGCAAGGCATATCTGCGGCATCTGTTCACCGTGAATGAAATGCTGGGCAGACAGATTGCCACTATTCATAATCTGGGCTTTTATATGTGGTTGGTTCGTGAGGCGAGAAAACATATCTTAGCCGGGGACTTCAGAAGCTGGAAGGACATGATGGTAAAACAAATGGATAAGCGCTTGTAATGCTAAGCATACTAGACAGGTACATATTGCGAAAATATCTGGGAACGTTCATTCTCATGTTATTGTTATTCATTCCTATTGGAATCACTGTGAACCTTGCAGAAAAGATCGATAAGATCCTGGCTAATGAAGCTCCTTTTATGGCCGTAGCCATTTATTACCTGGATTTCACGGTTTATTTTGCTAATCTGTTGTTTCCACTATTTCTGTTCCTCTCCGTGATCTGGTTTACATCGAAATTGGCCAATAACACCGAAGTAATCGCATTTCTTAGCAGTGGTGTGTCATATTACCGCTTTTTAAGACCCTATATCATAGGTGCAACTATTGTATGCATAGGAGCATTGATCCTTGGAATGTACCTGGCTCCAATGGCCAGTAAAGGCTTTAATGAATTTACCTATAATTATCTGAAAAAAGGTAAACGCGACAGGAACCAGACTAATGTATACAGGCAGATAAATGACAACGATTATATCTATGTAAGCTACTTTAATGTTAAGGAAAAATCCGGAAATAATTTTACCCTGGAGCATATTGAAGGAAATAAGATGACCTTTAAGATCTCGGCCAGCAGGATTAAGTTTAATGAAAAGGACAGTACCTATAGTATGTTCAATTACAAAAAGAGGACTATTGGGGAAAATGAAGATATACTCGAAAAACGTGCGAAAGTAGATACGACCTTCACTTTCGAACTGGAAGACCTCACCCCGGTTGAATACATAGCCGAGACACTTAATTACCCGGAGCTAAATAAATTTATCGCAAGAGAAAAAGAGCGAGGCTCCTCCTATATTAATCGCTACGAGGTTGTGCGCTATAAAAGATGGAGTCTTCCTGTTTCGGCCTATATACTAACTATTATTGCAGTAGCAGTCTCTTCCATGAAGCGACGAGGAGGGATGGGTGTTAATCTGGCCATAGGGATCGCTATCGGTATGGTTTATATATTTTTTGACAAGATATTCGGGACTATGGCGCAACAAAGTACGTTCTCACCTTTCCTTGCGACCTGGTTCCCTAATATTGTATTTGGTATTTTAGCCATATATCTATTACGGAATGCAAAACGCTAGGCTTTTTAATTACCTGCATTTACATGTTATCGTTTTCATCTGGGGCTTTACAGCCGTCTTGGGTGCACTTATTTCTATTGACGCCATACCGCTTGTATGGTACAGAATGCTGATGGCCACAGGCTTCATTTTAATATTTCTGAAATTCAGAAAGATCAATCTGAAATATTCACGACGCGCCATTGGAGGATTTTTTATTGCGGGATTGCTCATCGCATTACATTGGCTTGCCTTCTTCGGGGCGATAAAAGTTTCTAACGTGTCCGTTACGCTCGCAGTGATGTCTACCGGGGCATTCTTTACTTCTTTCCTGGAGCCACTTTATTACAGACGCAGGATCATTGGTTATGAAGTTCTGTTCGGGCTGTTGGTTGTAGTAGGTCTTTATATAATCTTTCAGTTTGAAACAGGTTATCTAATGGGTATAATTCTGGCGCTGTGTTCTTCATTCCTCGGGTCCGTATTCTCGGTAATCAATGGAAAAATGGCCAAACGCCATCGGGCATCGGTTATATCGTTCTACGAATTACTCTTCGGAATGTTATGCATCACGGTGTACCTTGCGTTCAATGGAGATTTTAACTCAGAGTTCTTTCAGATAAGTAAGAATGATTGGATCTATCTGCTTATCCTGGCTTCCGTATGTACCGCTTATGCCTTTATTGCTTCCATCCATATCATGAAGTGGCTTAGCCCTTACACAGTGATGCTGACCATAAATCTTGAACCGGTATACGGAATCATTTTAGCCTTACTTATACTGGGTGATTCCGAGAATATGAGTCCGCAATTCTACTACGGGGCCCTCATCATTCTGGTAACGGTAATAATCAATGGAGTAGTTAAAACAAGGAGAGCAATAAAAAAGCAACCAGAGGAGTCAAACTAAGTACAAAGTTTTATCTTTGTAGGCTAAGCCAATAATTCAGTAGCGATACACTATGGAATATCTTGAATTTGAATTACCTATTAAGGAGCTTCAGGAGCAGTATGAAAAAGCTTGCAAGATTGGAGAGGATAGTGATGTCGACGTAAGCAATACCTGCAAACAAATTGAAATTAAACTGGAAGAGACCAAAAAGGAGATATACAAAAATTTAACTCCCTGGCAACGTGTCCAGCTTTCTCGTCACCCGAATCGTCCCTATACCTTGGATTATATTAATGCCATATGTGGGGATTCTTTTTTGGAACTACATGGAGATCGCAACTTCAAGGATGATAAAGCCATGATTGGCGGATTGGGGAAAATAGGGAACCAGAGTTATATGTTTATTGGACAGCAAAAGGGGTATAATACCAAGACCCGCCAATTCAGGAACTTCGGTATGGCAAATCCTGAAGGTTACCGTAAGGCATTGCGCCTGATGAAATCTGCCGAGAAATTCGGGATCCCCGTTGTAACTCTTATAGACACCCCGGGTGCTTATCCCGGACTGGAGGCTGAAGAGCGAGGCCAAGGTGAAGCTATCGCCCGCAATATCCTGGAGATGACCCGCCTGGAAGTTCCCATAATTGTGGTCATCATAGGTGAAGGAGCCAGTGGAGGTGCCTTAGGAATAGGAGTAGGAGATAAAGTTCTTATGCTGGAGAATACCTGGTACTCCGTAATATCACCCGAAAGTTGTTCGTCCATACTATGGAGAAGTTGGGAATTTAAGGAACAAGCAGCCGAGGCACTTAAGCTAACAGCCACGGATATGAAGAAATTAAAACTGATCGATCAGATTGTAAAAGAACCACTTGGAGGAGCACATAGCAATAAAGAAAAAACATATCTAATCGTAGCCAATGCGATTGAAAAGGCTTACAAGGTATTAGAGAATTTATCCCCAAAAGAATTAGTCGAACAACGCATGGAAAAATATTCCGAAATGGGAGTCTTCAAAGGCTAAATTCAGCAATAGCAACTGATTCGAAAATCCGAAGTTTTTGCTTCGGATTTTTTTGTAACTTATTAACAATAAAATTGAGTTATTAACAGTTCAATTGTTAATGACCGGTGAATATACAAAGTTGGAAAAAGACCAGTCGTCTTAACATTTTATTTACATTCGCTCAATGGAAAAACTGAAACCTCACTCAACCTATCCTTCCAGGCCTTCACAGGTAATTTCTTTGGAAAAAGGTAAACTCCCTCCGCAAGCAGTTGATTTAGAGGAAGTTGTGTTAGGCGCAATGATGATCGACAAAAAAGGTGTGGATGAGGTCATCGACATCCTGAATGCCGAGGTTTTCTATAAAGAGTCCCATCAGCACATCTTTGAAGCTATTCACATACTTTTTGAGAATAGTGAACCTGTGGACTTATTAACCGTTTCAGCCCAATTAAAGAAGAATTCCAAGCTTGACGCAGCGGGAGGAGAGTTTTACCTGGTTCAATTAACACAAAAAGTATCATCTTCAGCCCATATTGAATTTCATGCCCGAATCATCCTTCAAAAGTTCATTCAAAGGAGCTTAATAAAGATATCGAACGAGATCATAGAAGACTCATACGACGAGACCACCGATGTATTCGATCTACTCGATAACGCTGAATCAAAATTGTATGAGATTACCCAGGGAAATATAAAACGATCCTCAGAAACTGCGCAAAGTTTGGTGATCCAGGCGAAGAAAAGAATTGAAGAAATCGCTAATAGGGAAGGACTTTCCGGAATTCCTTCAGGATTTACAAAAGTTGATAAACTTACTTCAGGATGGCAGCCCAGTGATCTGGTGATAATTGCTGCACGTCCGGGTATGGGTAAAACTGCTCTTACACTGTCTATGGCAAGGAATATTGCCGTAGAACATAATATTCCGGTTGCATTCTTCTCTCTAGAGATGTCATCGGTGCAACTTATTACCCGTCTCATCTCTTCGGAGACAGGACTCAGTTCGGAAAAGCTTCGTACTGGTAATCTGGCTAAACATGAGTGGGAACAACTTAATGTTAAGGTAAAAGGCTTGGAAAAAGCACCGCTATTTATTGATGATACTCCTTCTTTGTCCATCTTCGACCTCAGGGCCAAGGCGCGACGCCTTTCATCTCAGCATGGTATTCAGTTGGTGATAGTTGATTATCTTCAATTAATGACAGCCGGCGGAAGTCTGAAAGGCGGGAACCGGGAACAGGAAATCTCCACCATTTCAAGAAACCTTAAGGCACTGGCTAAAGAACTAAATGTACCGGTAATTGCACTCTCGCAACTTTCGCGGGCTGTGGAAACCCGTGGAGGTAGCAAACGACCCTTATTGAGTGATTTGCGTGAATCCGGAGCAATAGAACAGGATGCGGATATTGTATCTTTTATATATCGTCCGGAATACTACAAAATTGATGAATGGGACGATGAGGACAGAACCCCTACCGCTGGTCAGGCAGAATTTATCGTATCCAAACATCGTAATGGCGGTCTGGATGAGATCAGGTTGAAGTTCATTGGCCACCTGGGTCGTTTCGAAAACATGGAAACCTTCGACTTCCCAACGGAGATTCACTCCCGAATGAATGACGCTGCGAACGATGATACCTTTAAGACAGATCATCTTCCTTCGGCCGATGAAGCTTTTGGAAGCAGTATGAACGATGATCTCTCTCCGGATGACGATAATGACGTACCATTCTAGGTAGCGTTATAAATTCCCTAAAATCGAATTTGGAACAAAATTTGTCGTTATCTTAGCATGATGACGCGATTGATCACCCTTATTTTCATACTCTTGTTTTTCGGGCAGGCTTCTGCTTCTTATATCCTTATCCCTATGGATTCTGAAGGGCAAAAAGAGCATCTCAAGGCTTACGGAATAACGTACTGGACCCTGGAGCGACAACAAAAAGTGAAGTGGCTTCTTAATTACAGAGGCGGATCCTTTTTATTACCGGACGCAGAAGAGATTAGAAAAGAATGTCAGATCCGGGGTGTATCTTTCGAAGTACTTTCCAATTCCAAAGCCGAACAAATACTTACCGAAATAAGCAGTCCGTCCCAGAATATGGAGGCGGTTGTACTGGAGAAAGCGCCGCGAATTGCCGTATACTCGCCCAAAGGAAACCAACCCTGGGACGATGCGGTCACCATGGTTCTTACCTATGCTGAAATTCCATATACGATAGTGTACGACGAAGAAGTTTTAAGCGATCAGCTCCTGCTATACGATTGGCTCCATTTACATCACGAAGACTTTACAGGTCAATTCGGGAAGTTTTATCGGGCATATCGTTCGGCTCCCTGGTATATCGAAGAAAAGCGCAAGGCGGAAATGCTTGCAACTAAGCTCGGGTATGCCAAAGTTTCTGAAGCAAAAAGAGATGTAGCCCTTAAAATTCGCGACTACGTTATTGGAGGTGGATTCATGTTCGCCATGTGCAGTGCGACAGATAGTTTTGATATCGCATTGGCCGCCGAAGGAGTGGATATCTGCGAGCCCATGTTCGATGGAGACCCAAGCGAACCTGGCTATCAAGGTAAGATCGATTTTGCAAAGACTTTCGCTTTTAAGAATTTCACCCTGGAACGGAGTCCGATGGTATATGAGTTCTCATCCATCGATATGACCCGCGACAGGAGAATTATAAAGGAAACGGATTATTTTTCTTTAATGGATTATTCCGCCAAATGGGATCCTATCCCCTGCATGTTGGTGCAGAATCATACATCATTGGTTAAAGGATTTATGGGGCAGACTACTTCCTATCGCCGGAGCACGGTTAAATCGAATGTCCTGGTCATGGGCGAGAACAAAACCAATGGTGAAGCCCGTTATATACACGGTATTAAAGGAAAAGGATTTTTCACGTTCTATGGTGGACACGATCCCGAGGATTATCAGCATCGTGTAGGCGATGCCAAGACGGAACTTGCACTTCATCCTACTTCACCTGGATACAGGTTGATTTTGAATAATGTGTTATTTCCTGCAGCGAAAAAGAAAAAACAAAAAACCTGATCTAATCCCCCGGTAGGGACTCGAAATAATCCCGGGACGGGAGGACCATGATTTCCACACGTCTGTTTATTTGTTTATTCTCCTCCGAAGAGTTCTCTACCCGTGGTTTTCGCTCCCCATAGGCCTTAATCTCGAAATGGTACTCACCTTCATGCGATAACAACTTTTGCAATTTCTTACGCACCGAATTACATCTGTTTTCCGAAAGTTTCATGTTATATTTTTCTTCACCATCACTATCCGTATGCCCTTCAATAAGTATTGTTGCCTTTCCCACCACATTGATGGCCTTAACCAGAGAGTCCAGTGTTTCTTTCGCCGAGGACTTCAGTTTATGCTCGTCAACATCGAATAATACATCTGCATTAACGGTGAGTCGGATAACACTGTTGATTGCCGCTACGGCATCGATATCGGCTCCTGCGCTTTTACCTGTGCATTCGTCCTTAACATCGCGGATTCGAACATAATAGAAGATAAGATTGGGGTCGATTTGCCGGTCGTCAAATTCGAGCTTAGATGTTCCACCTTCAGTTATTCCTGCGGTATGCCATTCCCGACCATCGGTACTCACTTCAACCAGGGAGCGTTCTCTGGAAGGACCAACCTCAAAAACAATGAGATCGTCGCCCTTCATATTCATGAATCCATTGTCTGTAAATTTTAAGATGATGGAGCCTTTGCAACCCAGTGAGATGAAATCGGGACTGTTGTATCCCTTATAATCGGGTTGGTATAACGCCTGACTACTATCGCGGAAAATGCTAATTGGTTTGGGATATCCTATCCTGAAATGGGCCACCTGATCGGCAAATGATATTTTCCCCAGGGGTAAATAGACTCGTTGGCCATCACTTCCGGTATAATGGTATTTATGCTTCGGTTGGGCGATACCAAAAGTAGTTATTAAGAACAGGGCGATATGGAAAAACCTGAAAAACATTGTCTTACAGTTTTTACGAATGTACGAATTTATGTGTATTGTACTTTTTTTTTGAAGCTTTCTAAAATAAAAACCCGCTCGGTTTGAGCGGGTTTTTAGCGAAATAATATGTTTGTTTGTCTTATTTTACTTTGTCTATTACAGCTTTGAAAGCCTCCGGGTGATTCATCGCTAAATCGGCAAGTACCTTACGGTTCAATTCGATATCGTTAGCTTTTAGTTTACCCATAAACTGAGAATAAGACATACCATGCTGGCGTGCTCCCGCGTTAATTCGGGTGATCCACAGGGATCTGAAATTTCTCTTCTTGGTTCGACGGTCACGGTACGAATACAACATGGCTTTCTCCACGGCATTCTTCGCAACGGTCCATACATTTTTACGTCTTCCAAAGTAACCTTTGGCGCGCTTCATTACCTTTTTTCTTCGGGCTCTGGAAGCAACTGAATTTACTGATCTTGGCATAATTTTGATTTTTTTGTAGCAGGCGGTTCGCTAAACAAACACTTTATGAGCCATACTCCAGGGTTATAAAATTTGATTAACCGGTTAAACGATTACTTCAATCGAAGCATTTGTTTAACATTGCTCTCATCACTCTTGTGCACCGTGGTGTCATGAGTTAATGCAAGCTTACGTTTCTTAGACTTCTTTGTTAAGATGTGACTTTTAAACGCATGCTTTCTTTTAATTTTACCAGTACCGGTAAGCTTAAATCGCTTCTTGGCGCTGGATTTTGTTTTTTGTTTCGGCATGATTCCTTCGTTTATATATTACTTCGCTCATCATCCACCGTTGCTTTAGCGCGGGCGGATAAATATTTTAATTCAAATTATTTCTTTTTCGGTGCGATGAACATAGTCATTCGCTTTCCTTCCAGTCTTGGCATCTGCTCTACTTTTCCGTAGTCTTCCAATTCCTGGGCCAGGCGTAATAATAAAATCTCCCCCTGGTCTTTATATATGATCGAACGCCCTTTAAAAAATACATAGGCTTTCAATTTAGCGCCATCCTTCAAAAACTTTTCGGCGTGCTTTTTCTTAAATGCATAATCATGATCGTCGGTATTTGGTCCGAAACGGATTTCCTTGATCACAACTTTTGTGGCTTTCGACTTTAACGCTTTTTCGCGCTTCTTTTGTTCGTAAACGAACTTCTTATAATCCATCACCTTACAGACAGGTGGTTTGGCGTTTGGTGAGATCTCAACAAGATCCGAACCAATTTCCTCTGCTATTGCCAAAGCTTGTGCTCTGGAATAGATTCCTACTTCCACATTATCACCCACCAAACGTACCTCCTCAGCACGGATTTTCTCATTGATCCTATGTTGATCTTCTTTAATGACCCTGGCCGGACCTCTGCTTCTTTTTCTTCGTATTGCTATGACTAATATTTATTAATTCCGATGTTACACGGAGCTGTTATACATTAAATTCGACACTATTCTTTTCAATTTCAGAATGAATTAATTCTGAAAATGCTTCGACGCTCATTGTGCCCTGATCGCCTTCGCTATGCTTCCTTACAGAAACCGTACCATCTTTTTCCTCCTGTTCACCTAAGATCAACATATACGGAATCTTATTCATTTCGGCTTCTCGTATCTTCTTCCCGATGGTCTCGTTCCGATTATCTACAAGGGCGCGAATGTCGTTATTTTCAAGCAAATTTAAAACTTTTTCAGCGTATTTCTCATATTTTTCACTTAGAGATAGTATGCTAACTTGCTCAGGCATTAACCAAAGTGGAAAGTTTCCTCCTGTATGCTCCAATAGGATGGCAACAAAACGCTCCATACTGCCAAAAGGAGCCCGGTGAATCATCACAGGTTGATGCAACTCATTATCACTGCCTTTATATGTAAGTTCGAAGCGCTCGGGAAGAGTGTAGTCTACCTGTATGGTACCCAATTGCCAACTTCTCCCCAAAGCATCCCTAACCATGAAATCCAGTTTCGGACCGTAAAATGCTGCCTCACCAGTTTTCATCACATAGTCGAGTTCCTTATCCTTTACGGCGCTGATGATCGCTTGTTCAGCTTTCTCCCAGACCTCGGGATCACCAATATATTTCTCAGGTTTGTCGGGATCCCTCAGGGAAACCTGGGTTGTAAAATCTTCGAATCCCAACGATCCGAATACATAAAGAACCAGATCTATCACCTGCTTGAATTCTGCATCCAGTTGATCGGGTGTACAAAAGATATGCGCATCGTCCTGCGTAAAACCTCTTACACGGGTTAACCCATGCAATTCCCCACTTTGTTCGTATCGATACACCGTACCGAATTCAGCAAAGCGTACAGGTAGATCTTTATAGGACCATGGTTTGCTTTTATACATTTCACAATGATGCGGGCAATTCATAGGTTTAAGTAAGAATTCCTCGTCTTCATTCGGAGTTTTTATCGGCTGGAAGCTATCTTCACCGTATTTTGCATAATGACCGGAAGTTACATACAATTCCTTTTGGCCGATATGAGGTGAAATCACCATTTTATATCCTGCTTTTTTCTGTGCCTTCTTCAGGAAATTCTCCAGACGTTCACGCAGAGCTGCACCCTTCGGAAGCCATAACGGAAGTCCTTGGCCCACTTTCTGTGAGAAGGTGAACAACTCCAATTCTTTTCCTAATTTTCTATGATCCCTTTTCTTGGCTTCTTCCAGTAACTCGAGGTATTCTTTTAAGTCTTTTTGTTTTGGAAAGGAAACTCCATAGATACGGGTAAGCTGAGTATTGTTTTCATCACCGCGCCAGTATGCACCGGCAATACTCATTAGCTTAACGGCTTTTACAATTCCCGTATTGGGAATATGGCCACCGCGGCAGAGGTCCGTAAATGAATCATGATCACAGAATGTTATGGTGCCGTCCTCCAGATTTTCGATAAGCTCAACCTTGTATTCATTACCCTGACCTTTATAAAAATTTAAGGCCTCTTCTTTAGAGGATGAACGTATTTTGAACTCGTGCTTACCTCTGGCAATTTCCAGCATTCTGTTTTCAACCGCTGGCAGGTCTTTTTCCGAAATCGAATTCCCGTTAAGATCCACATCGTAATAGAATCCGTTCTCTATGGCAGGACCGATGGTGAGTTTTATTCCCGGGTACATTTCTTCAAGTGCCTGGGCCATGATGTGAGAACTCGAGTGCCAGAAAGCTTTTTTGCCATCATCATCACGCCATGTATACAGTATAAGAGAACCGTTCTCCGAAAGCGGGGTAGAAGTCTCAACGGTCTCGTTATTGAACGAGGCTGAAATTACATTGCGGGCCAGTCCCTCACTGATGCTTTTCGCAACATCCATGGGAGTAGTTCCTGCTTCCACTTGTTTTACACTTCCGTCCGGTAGCGTGATCCCTATCATATCATGGCATTTTAAGGGCGTAAAGATACTACTGTTTTAATCGTTTTACAATACGATATTATCCTTAAATATTTATTGTTGGGCGTTACCCCTGTAGCGATTTTACAATGCTACAGGGGTTGGGCTATACGCTCCAATCTGCTCAAGCAGGATTTCCGCTTCTATCCCTAACGCAATGAAATTATTGCAATGAGGTTATATATATAGGTATAGGTGATATTCGAATTATTTTCGATCCATAATTTCAGAAGAATCAAATACTTATAAAAGAAGCGAAATATTTTTTAAAAATAGTTACCGAATAGCTTGTAGAAAATAAAATCGACTGTATATTTGCATCCGCTTTAACAAGCAACGCATAAGTTCTTAAATAGGGGAAATCAAAAGTTGACATTTTTAATTTGAAATTAATTTTCAAAACCTTGTTGGGTATAAAAAATGTTGTATATTTGCACCCGCTAAAAACAGCTGATATTGTATAGAGGTTGTTTTTTTGAGTTAAGAATATAAGTTCATTGAGATATTGAAATTGACAGCGTATATGGTTTTTATTTGGAAACAAATAGAAGCTATATCGAAATGACTAAACTAAGTAAGAACTCTTGAGATTTTTTTTGGGTTTAAGTTTTTTGTTGCTGAAGGAAGTGGTATAGAAATATATTTACAAATTCACGATGAAGAGTTTGATCCTGGCTCAGGATGAACGCTAGCGGCAGGCCTAACACATGCAAGTCGAACGGTAACAGGGAAAAGCTTGCTTTTCCGCTGACGAGTGGCGCACGGGTGCGTAACGCGTATACAATCTACCTTACACTGGGGGATAGCCTTTAGAAATGAAGATTAATACCCCATGGTCTATTGAAGTGGCATCGCTTTAAT
>CAVYGO010000003.1:0-1881123 GCA_963768085.1 uncultured Flavobacteriaceae bacterium | reverse complement strand
GTCAATGACCTGCATCATTGCGTGAAATTGATATTGTCTCTACCTTTTTTGGTTAGGATTGAAATGAGCTTAATTTAAAATACGCTACCATGAAAAAGTTATTAATGTTATTCGCAATGCTTGGATTATTATTTGCTGCACCGGTTCCTGCCGAAGCGCAGATCCTGGATAAAATAAGCAAGAAAGTAAAGAAGAAAGTAGACAGGAAAGTAGACCGGGAAATTGATAAATCCATCGATAAAGGTATGGAAGAAACTGAAGATGTAATTACCGGTGAAGACGATGGTACAACTAAAGAAGAAGAAAAGAAACAGGGTGATGTTCCTGTAGACGAAAAAGGACAACCTGTAGAGACCACCGAATCCCAGGATCCCGAACTGGTATGGTCGAAATACGATTTCGTGCCCGGAGACAAGGTACTTTTCGAAGACAACCTGGTGGGGGAAGAAAATGGTGAGTTCCCGTCCCGATGGGACCTGGTGAGAGGTACCGTGGAGAATGCGGAATTCGGAGGGGAGAACATTATCATGTTCAGAGGGGGTAATCCGAAGATCATACCCTACCTCAAAGATCGGGAGCAGGACTATCTGCCCGAAATTTTCACCATCGAATTCGATCTGTACGTAAACAACGTTAATTCGTTCGAGCTATTTTTCTTCGATGAGAAGAATCAACGTAAGTCGGCTGAACACAGATCCCTGACCGTTAGTTACAATGGATTACGACTGCATAACATAGGCAGCTATATCCCCGATAACGGAAGTATTGAAAACAAATGGGCGCATATTGCTGTTGCCTATACCAGGGGCAAATTCAAGGCCTATATAAATGAAACCCGACTGATTAACATTCCGCGTCTGGAATTTGAACCCACAGGGATCACACTTAGCGCGTATTCTGCGACCGACAAGTATAAATTCTATATTAAGAATTTCAGGCTTGCCGAAGGAGGCGTGAAGTATTACGACCAGGTATTGCAGGACGGAAAGATCGTTGCCACCGGTATACGCTTCGACACTGGTAAGGCTACCCTTAAACCGGAATCCATGGGTGTGATCAATGAAATTGTAAAACTCATGCAGAAGTACCCGGAAATCAAGTTCAGCGTGGAAGGACATACCGACAGCGATGGAGACGATGCCAGCAACCTGAAACTCTCCGATGACCGGGCGACAACCGTTGTAAAAACCATGGTTAAACTCGGAATTTCAGAAGAACGCCTGAGCACCAAAGGATTTGGAGAATCTGTTCCAATAGATACCAACCAAAGTCCCGAAGGAAAGGCAAATAACAGGAGGGTGGAATTTGTGAAAGTTGAATTTAACTAATGTAAAAATGTTTAAGTTTAAAATTGTTCTCGTATTATTATTAATTCTAGGAATTTTCCATGGATATGGTCAAGTTGATGATTGTGAAAAAATAAAAGTGGGTGTTTATTTTGTTCAATTGGGTGAAGATGTAATTGATCATTTGAATGAGAAATATGGAGTAAAAACCAGGCAGGGCTGGTTTGAAGAAATAGATGATAAAGTAGTTGATGCTTTAAAAACAAATTCTCCTGAAATAGAATTCTTTTCTCGACATAGAGACCAGGAAACTGATCCTCACTATACGTTTGCCTATAGACTTTCTTTTGATATCCTTGAAACCGATTTGCTAATACCGTCATATGCCAATACGTATGAAGATCCAATTACAGGTTGGAAGGTAACCGAATATACAGATCCGGTATTCGAAGAGGAAACAGCATTTCGGTTTTCAGGTACTTTAACCATTAACTCCCCCTGTGTTCCAAACCTGAACTATATAGTTGCTATTGGATTTGGAACTGCGATTGAATTGGATCCGGCTATAAGTGAATTGTCACGTGACCTTTGGCGTATTAAAAACTTAATTGATGCAAGCGAAGAAAAACGACCTGTTCCAGCCAGAGGACCTGCAATCGAAATTGAATATGAAAAGGATTATTTGTCCCTTCTTGAAAAAGAAGATAGAGAGATGGAACTAAGGGTAAAGGTCAAAAGTTGCAAAGGCGAATACTTGTATAGAGATGTTAGAAGTCAGCCCGTATATTTTCCAAGAAAATTGACCAGATCCAAGTATATACAGGTGAAGTTAACAGGATGCGACATTTATGGAAGTTATGGCGATAGTGAAATTGTTGGCACTAATGAAGAATACAAAGCCATAGGTAAATACAGGGTCATTGAAGGAATTGAGGCAAGTAAGGAAAAGGTCAGCCTTGGCTCCTGTGGTATTGGTTCAAGCTCTGAAATTTATAAGGAAGGAGAATTGATCATTCGGGGATTAGAAATAACAGTAAAACCGGATCGCAGAGAATTAAAGCCTGATGAGCGTACCAAAATCATTCTCACATTTAATGAAACCGATCCCGACGGAGCCAAATACCCTGTAGAAGGTAAGGATCTCAATGTTAAGATAAACGGACTTGAGAACGGGACCCTTAAAGCAGAAAATGGATATACCACCGACAGTGACGGCAAAGTGGTACTTAATTACAAGGCAGGAAGCAGTGACGAACGGATCCTGGTCACGGCCAGTTATCAACCCGTAGATTATCCCGATAAGGCAGAAGGCAAAGGTAGCGTCATTGTAAAACCTGCGGAGTATGAGGCTGAAGTAACAATTACGAAGAACTACGATAAAACACTCAATACCGACCAGCAGGACAATAAGGGTGAAGTACGGATTATCCATAAATTGAATGAAAATATACATGCTGCCGCGACCCTGTATTTGAAGCTAACGGAAGTTGCGGATATGCCTGTATACAACCAAACCTGGGAGTATTACAAACCGGTAAGTGTGAACATCACTTCATTTAGTTATAATTCAAATGAAAATAAAAACAGCACGGGCAAGAATTACGAAACTAATATTGACTATACCCGGATTGTTAAAAACCGTGAAATAAGTCAAAAGGAGTATACTACCATGGTCCCATGGATACTTGCCATTGATAATGATACGGGAAAAGTCGTGAAGATCGTTCCCGGAGGCTGTACAATAGATTACGAGATTTTAGAAACAAAGGTTCTGAACAGTGTGATTTATAGTAAAGATGGACCCGACAGGGATTCTGAAACCACCACCAAAACCCGTGATAAAAAATTTGTAATTGGCCCGGTGGGTGAAGAAATTCCCGATCCTACCGTTGCACAGTCGGATACCTGGATAAAAGACTATATCGAGGACCAGGGCATCGAATTGCCGCCCGGGTTAACCATTCCGGAAGTTTCCAACACGGAAACCATCTCGGAGATACCTCCGGATATTTTAGTAAGCACGGGAGATGGGAAACAAACCATGGGTGGCTCCGGAAGCCGAACTATTCCAAAAAAGCTGGATTTTGGCCAGCAGGTCGAAAATTTCTCCTATACCTGGAACATGACTCGGGTAGAGAAAAATTGAGGGAAGTTAAATGAAGCAAAAGCGATTGTTCGTTTATTTCATGTATTCCTGCGAATATGTGGAAATAGGAATTCATCTATACTCACCTCTCACCTCCAGTTCTCGACCCTTCGACGAGCTCAGGAGAACTACAATTTGCTGGTGGTTGAGTGTCCACCCTTGGTGGATGTATCGAAACCCAGCAATCACTCGGTTCTCGATACAATCCCGCCTTGCGGGATCACTCGAACTGACAACCTCAAATAGCAAACAAATCTCAAGGTCAAATTCCAAATATATCAACACATAAACACATCAACGCATAAACGTATAAACATCTCGAATATATGCTGAATCCTTCATTTAAGCTTCTCAACTTCTGACTCCCTCTCCTATCTTCCAGTAAATGACAATGGTCATGAAATACCCCCGTTCCCTGCCGTAATTTTGCATCTTAAATACTTAGTTCAACCAAAGTGAATATTATGGATGTGATGGAAGCAAAAAAGACCAGAATTTTTAAGTTCGGAGCGAATTCCGCAGATGGTAACAGCGACATGAAAAACCTCCTGGGAGGGAAAGGCGCTAACCTGGCCGAAATGAGTGCCATTGGGATCCCTGTTCCTCCGGGGTTTACCATTAGCACCGAAGTATGTACCGAATATAACGAGCTGGGGGAAGAAGCCGTAAAAGAGCTACTTAAAAATGACCTGCGCGAAGCCGTGGCCAGCGTAGAAAAGATCATGGGTGCGAAATTCGGGAACGATACCGACCCCCTACTGCTTTCCGTACGCTCCGGAGCACGAGTTTCCATGCCGGGAATGATGGATACCGTCCTCAACCTGGGACTGAACGATGTATCCGTAGAAGGACTCGCAGAAAAATCCGGCAATGAACGCTTTGCCTGGGATTCCTACCGTCGCTTTATACAGATGTACGGAAGCGTGGTCCTCGGACTCAAACCGGAATCTAAAGACGATATGGATCCGTTCGAAGAGGTTATTGAACATCTGAAAGACAAACGGGAGATCACCAATGACACGGATTTTTCGGTTCAGGATCTTAAGGACCTGGTGTACGACTTCAAAGACATTGTAAAAAAACGAAGAGGCCTCGATTTCCCAACCGATCCGTGGGAACAACTGTGGGGTGCTGCTATTGCCGTTTTCAACAGCTGGAATGGTAACCGTGCCATGTACTACAGAGGCATGCATGGCTATCCTGCCGACTGGGGTACTGCGGTAAACGTGCAGGCGATGGTCTTCGGAAATATGGGAGATACTTCGGGTACCGGAGTATGCTTTACCCGTGACGCCGGAACCGGGGAAGATCAGTTTAACGGGGAATACCTTATTAATGCACAGGGAGAAGATGTGGTGTCCGGAGTACGCACACCTCAGCAGATCACTAAGATAGGTTCGGAACGCTGGGCTATGTTAGCCAAGATCGATGAAGCCGATCGCGCTGCCAATTATCCTTCCCTGGAAGAATTAATGCCGGAGATCTATGAAGAGCTGAATGGTTACCAGCAACAACTGGAAGATCACTACCGCAACATGCAGGATATGGAATTTACCATCCAGGATGGTAAACTTTGGATCCTTCAAACCCGGAACGGTAAACGAACAGGAGCCGCTATGGTGAAGATCGCAATGGATCTGCTGCATCAGGGGATGATCAACGAAGAACAAGCCATGCTTCTTATAGAACCTTATAAACTTGATGAATTACTACACCCGGTTTTCGATCCGAAAGCAATAAAAGAAGCGCACATCATTGCGCAGGGGTTACCCGCCTCACCGGGAGCCGCCACCGGGCAGATCGTTTTCTTTGCCGAAGACGCAGATCGTTTCAGAAATACCATACTGGTACGTATGGAAACTTCCCCGGAAGACCTGGAAGGCATGAACAAAGCAAGGGGTATTCTTACTGCTCGAGGCGGTATGACCTCCCACGCTGCAGTGGTAGCACGAGGTATGGGTAAATGCTGTATTTCGGGAGCTGGAGCGCTTAAGATCGATTATAAGAATCGAAAATTTAAAGTAGACGGTAAGGAATTTCACGAGGGAGAATGGTTGTCTCTTAACGGTTCTACCGGTAATATCATAGAAGGAAAGGTTGCCACTAAAGATCCTGAATTAAGTGGTGAGTTTGGCGAACTGATGAAGCTGTCCGATAAATTTTCTAAAGTGATAGTACGTACGAATGCCGACACGCCGAAAGAAGCATTGCTCGCCAGAGAATTCGGTGCGGAAGGTATTGGTCTTACCCGAACTGAACATATGTTCTTCGAAGCAGACCGTATTATCGTTATGAGGGAAATGATCCTGGCACCTCACGAAAAAGGCCGACGCAGGGCCCTTAGACGATTGCTGCCTATGCAAAGAGAAGACTTTGAAGGAATCTTTGAAGCTATGGACGGACTACCTGTTACTATCCGCTTGCTGGACCCACCATTGCATGAGTTCGTACCTCACCAGCTGGCTACTCAGAAAGAACTGGCCGAGGAAATGCACATTTCCTTAATGGCGGTGAAAAACAAAGTAGCGGAGCTCGAAGAGTTCAACCCTATGCTGGGACACAGAGGTTGCCGATTGGGAAACACCTATCCCGAGATCACCGAAATGCAAACGAGAGCCATAATCGAAGCGGCACTCAATCTGAAAAAGAAAGGCATTACCGTGAAACCTGAGATCATGATCCCATTAGTGGGAACAGTCACCGAGTTTGATGCCCAGGAAAAAGTGATACGCACTACTGCCGAACAGATCTTTAAAGAGCGAAAAGACACGATAGAGTATCTGGTAGGTACAATGATAGAAGTGCCAAGAGCTGCCGTTATCGCAGAAAAGATAGCCGAGAAGGCCGATTTCTTCTCCTTTGGAACCAATGACCTTACGCAAATGACCTATGGTTATTCCAGGGATGATGCCGATAAGTTCATGCCGATCTATCTGAAGAAAGGGATTCTAAACGAAGATCCTTTTAAAGTGATAGACCGAGAAGGTGTTGGTCAGCTGGTAAAAATGGCGACCGACAAAGGACGAAGTGTAAAACCAGATCTTAAAGTAGGTATCTGTGGTGAACACGGTGGCGATCCCAGTTCGGTTGAGTTCTTCTGTAGTATAGGCCTGAACTATGTGAGCTGTTCACCGTACCGGGTTCCTATTGCAAGGATCTCTGCGGCGCAGGCAAATATAAAGTTTGGATGCTAACGCATTCTGTTAAGTTTCATAATGAAAAAAAACCCTTCAATAGTTGAAGGGTTTTTTTATTTTTACTTCTCTCACTCTCCGTTTAATTTTCTTAAAATTATGGCCATTGGATTTATGTACATTCTATTATGTGCTGATGGTTCATACTATTGTGGAAGCACAAAAGACCTTGATAGAAGAATGGTCGAACATTCAATAGGTAGCGGTGCAAATCATACTGCAAAACGACTTCCCGTTGAATTAATTTACTATGAAGAATTCGATAGAATTGATCATGCCTTCTATCGTGAAAAGCAAATTCAAGGCTGGAGCAGGAAAAAGAAGGAGGCTTTGATTCGAGGTGATATTTCAGAATTGCATAAAGAAGCTGAATGTAAGAACTGGACACACTCACGGTTTAAATGACCCTTCGACTCCGCTCAGGGTCCAATAAAGGTGGCTGAGTCAGTTAATGGTGGCTGAGCGGAGTGCCATGCTGAGCTTGTATGGTGCTGAACGATCATGATCCTTCGATCACTCAGGGTCCAATAAAGGTGGCTGAGCTCAGTTAATGGTGGCTGAGCGGAGCCGAAGCCACATATCCGGCGGATTACTCAGGGTCCAATAAAGGTGGCCGTATGGTCTGAGCGAAGTGCCACTGTCGAAGTACCGAAGCCACATATCCAGCGGATTACTCAGGGTCCAATAAAGGTGGCCGGACGATTAGAACGAGGTGCAAATTGTATGGTGCTGAACGATCATGACCCTTCGACTCCGCTCAGGGTCCAATAAAGGTGGCTGAGCTCAGTTAATGGTGGCTGAGCGGAGTGCCATGCTGAGCTTGTCGAAGTACCGAAGCCACATATCCAGCGGATTACTCAGGGTCCAATACAACCTGCTAAACAGATTAATGGTGGCTGAGCGGAGTGCCATGCTGAGCTGTTATCCAGAGCGAAGCCACCAAATCACTTCAACACACTAACCAATTGATCAATATCCAGCGTCTGCTGCTCGCCGGTTTTCATATTCTTAAGGGTATAGGTGCGGGATAGCAATCTCGCTTTCTCCTGCCAGGATCACAAAGGGAATTCCGCGTTTATCTGCATACCCCATTTGCTTAGCCATTTTGGCATCATCCGGATATAGAACCACCGCAATGCCTTCTTCACGCAGGGCGTTCACCGTGCGCATAGCATACATCGCTTCTTCGTTTCCGAAATTCACAAAGAGGGCCTTCGTGCTTTCCAGTACGGTTTCCGGGAATAGCCCAAGCTCTTCCATTACCAGGTATATACGGTCGAGTCCGAAAGAGATCCCTACCCCACTCATGTCTTTCAGTCCGAAGATCCCGGTAAGATCGTCGTAACGGCCCCCACCGCCTATACTGCCCATACTTACTTCAGCAGGTGCGGCTACTTCGAAAATAGCGCCTGTGTAGTAATTAAGTCCGCGAGCCAGGGTGACGTCTATTTCGAGTTTCGCCGATTTTAACTGGAGATCCTCTATGGTATTCACAATGAATTCCATTTCTGAAATTCCGTTCATCCCGGTTTCTGAAGAAGCCAAAAGCGATCTCAGGCTGTTTAGTTTTTCTGAAGCGGTTCCTGAGACGTTAAACAGCGGACCTAATTTCCCGATGGCAGCATCGGAAATGCCTTTAGTACGCATTTCTTCCTTCACCTTCTCAACTCCTATCTTATCCAATTTATCCAAAGCAACGGTGAAGTCGATGAGCTTGTCCTCCTCGCCTATCACCTCCGCAATTCCGCTGAGGATCTTCCGGTTGTTCATTTTAATCGTCGCATTCCGAAGTCGGAGATTGGTAAACACCGAATCGTACAGTTGCACCAGTTCTACTTCCTGCCATAGTGATCGGCTTCCTACCACATCGGCATCACATTGGTAGAATTCTCTGAATCGTCCTTTTTGAGGCCGGTCGGCACGCCATACGGGTTGTATCTGGTAGCGTTTGAACGGAAAGGTGATCTCATTCTGGTGCTGCACTACGTAACGCGCGAAGGGAACGGTTAAGTCGTAGCGAAGGGCTTTATCGGAGATCTTTGGAGTAATAGCCGTACTGTCCTTTTGGTTCAGTTCCTCATCACTAACCTTTCGCAGATAATCCCCGCTGTTCAATATTTTAAAGATGAGCCGGTCTCCTTCTTCCCCATATTTTCCCATAAGAGTTTCACTATTCTCAAAGGAAGGCGTTTCTATGGGTTGAAAACCATAGCGTTTGAAAGCCTTGCGCATCACATCGAAGATATAGTTGCGCTTTATTACTTCCTGCGGATTGAAATCGCGGGTTCCTTTGGGTATGGAGGGTTTTGTGGCCACTGATTGCTATGTTGATATGTTGTTATATTAGTATGTTGGTCCCCTGAGTGATTCCGTGGGACGTTGAGCGAAGTCGAAACGCCACGGGATTGTATCGAAGGGTAGTAATGTCGAAACAACTGCTGCAAATATCTTAAAATTAATGGTAACTTTATAAGCAGTTTTTAGTCTAATTACAAACTACAACTCCAAAAGCATGTTTGGACTCTTCAGGGAAAATGTAAGAATTGCGCTCGATTCTATTAGGAGTCAGTTACTTCGAACGATTCTAACCATTGTGATTATTGGTATTGGCATCTGGGCGCTGGTTGGGATTTTAAGTGCTGTGAAGGCTCTGGAGAACACGATTTCCAGTGATTTTGCATCTATGGGGTCGAATACATTCAACATTCAGCGGTACGAGTTTGGGGTGCGGGTTCAGCGTGGAAACCAAGGCGAAACCCAGAAGATCAACCCGGTAATCAATTACAACGATGCCAGTGAATTCCTGGATCGATACGATTATCCCTATGCGCAAACTTCTATTTCCTTTCGGGGAACAAGTTCGGCAGAGATAAAATTTGAGAACGAAAAAACCGACCCCGATATTCAGGTGTATGGTATCAATGAGCATTACCTGGACAATACGGGAACCAAGGTAGATCGCGGACGTGACTTCACATATTTCGATATCGAAAATAATAATAAGGTGTGTATGATCGGTTCCGATTTTGTAAACGGACTTTTCCAGAACGATGACCCTATTAATAAGACCATTAGTATCCGGGGGGTAAAATTCAAAGTGGTAGGACTGCTGGAATCCAAGGGATCCACCTTCGGAAATAACCAGGACCTCAAAGTCTTAATACCCATCAAGATCGCTCGAAGTCTTTTCACTTCGCCAAATATTAATTATACGCTGAGTGTGAAAGTTGACGATAAGGCTATGATGGCAGGAGCACAGGATGATGCCATCGTTACCTTCCGGAATATTCGCGGACTCAATCCTGTAGAGGAAAATAATTTTGGCCTTGAGCGCAGTGATGACCTTATCAATCGGATTGCCGAGATCACAGGCGTTTTGTCTGTTGCGGCATGGATCATCAGTATCATTACTATCCTGGGATCCTCTATTGCGCTTATGAATATCATGCTGGTTTCGGTTACCGAACGTACACGGGAGATCGGGGTACGGAAGGCAATGGGGGCTAAACGTAAAACCATTTCCACGCAATTCTTTATCGAAACTATTGTTATTGGTCAGCTGGGAAGTATCCTGGGAATAATCCTTGGGATTGCGACCGGAATCGCCTTTGCGGCTATCTTCGAATTTAAATTCTCCTTACCCTGGGGAGCGCTTATTGGTGCGACCATCATATCGTTTCTCACCGCTGTTATAGCCGGTTCTTATCCGGCCACCAAAGCCGCAAGGCTGGATCCTATTGAGAGTTTGCGGTACGAGTAGGAAGTCCGATTTGTCAGTTCGAGTGGTCCCGATGCTCACTGAGCGGAGCGATGCGCTGAGCTGTTATCCAGAGCGGAGCGCCGCACTGAGCTGTTATCCAGAGCGTAGCCGAAGGGTTGTCGAAGTGCCGAAGGGTTGTCGAAGGGTCGAAGTGACAGCAGCGAATCAACGAATCAACAAATCCACAAAAAAACTATTCAGAATAAAGCAATTCGTGAAAATACCGGTACCACTCCCCTTTACTGATCGCGCTACCCATTTTCAACAGGTTGAAGATGTCTTCGTTCTTATCTTCTGAAAAAGCCTGGGCAGCCTCGAAGAAATCGACTTCTTCATTCAGGTAGTTCTTCAGCAACCATTGAAACCCCTCATCCGTGGTAATATCCCTGGAAGTATCGTTTACTTTGATAGCGATAAGTTTCATTTCGGTTTCCTCAATTTTAAAGAGATATAACTGCTGAGCATCGATCTTCTCGAGATACTCGGTATTGTTCAATATACCCTCCCATACCATATCGCTGAACACATCCAGTTCGGCCTCGGCGACCTCGGGTTTTTTCTCCTTAATATCTTTCCATTCTTCGGAAGTGATGGACTGTGTAGCGAGGAAGCGTGCAAATTCTTCATGCAATTCCTCGAATTGTTCTTTGGTGAGTCTTATATATTTCATTGTACGGAAAGGCTGGCAGTTTGATTGGTACAAAGGTAGTGACGATCAAGTTCAGAACAAAAAAAACACCTTCATTGCTGAAGGTGCTTTCCTTTATTACTCTTTTAAGTAAAATTATTTTTTCGCTTCTGCGATCACATCAAAGGTGAAATTACTAACCACGTCTCTGTGGAAACGAATAGTTGCTTCGTAATTTCCGGTTCTTTTGATAGCACCACCTGCAATACTGATATATTTCTTCTCGATAGAAACATCGTGTTTTTCGAGTGCTTCAGCAAGATCGGCATTGGTCACAGAACCGAATAGTTTATCACCTTCACCGGCTTTCGCACTGATCTTAATTTCGATGTCGTTCAGCTTTTCAGCTTCTACCTTTGCATCATCCACGACTTTCGTCTCTTTATAGGCACGTTGCTTTAAAGTTTCTGCCAATACTTTCTTTGCAGAAGGAGTGGCAAGTACCGCAAATCCCTGAGGGATAAGGAAGTTTCTTCCGTAACCATTCTTAACCTTTACAAGGTCGTCTGTAAATCCTAGGTTATCTACGTCTTTTTTTAGTATAAGTTCCATAATCCTGTCTGCTTTTTATTTTAATAGATCGGCTACATAAGGCATAAGGGCCAGGTGACGTGCTCTTTTAACTGCAACGGCAACCTTACGCTGATACTTCAGCGATGTTCCTGTTAGCCTGCGAGGTAAGATCTTACCTTGCTCATTTACAAATTTCATCAGGAAATCCGGGTCTTTGTAATCGATATACTTGATACCGGATTTTTTAAAACGACAGTATTTCTTCGCTTTAGTGGTCTCTATATTAAGTGGAGTAAGATATCGTATCTCTCCGTCTTTCTTTCCTTTCGCTTGTTGCTGTAGTGTAGCCATGATTATGCGTTTTGCTTGTTACGGGTTCTTCTTCTCTCAGCCCATGATATGGCATGTTTATCAAGCTTTACATTTAAGTAACGCATGATACGCTCGTCTCTTCGGAATTCAAGTTCCGCCTCGTTGATGGCCTCTCCATCAACCGTGTACTCGAATAAGTGGTAGAAACCACTTTTTTTGTGTTGGATCGGGTAGGCCAATTTTTTCAGCCCCCAATCTTCCTTAGCTATCATCTTAGCACCTTTAGAAACAAGAAGATCTTCGTATTTCTTAACTGTTTCCTTTATCTGCTCTTCAGATAAAACGGGATTTAAGATGAAAACAGTTTCATAATGATTCATAAAAACTACTTTATAATTTTAATATAACTCTCAGCGCCTTGCCAAGAGCGTGCAAAAATACTACTTTATTTATAATTATCAAACAATGAAGGGAGGAACTATTCGTGCTGAAAAACAAAGATTTTTCTTACATGAATTGATGAAATGGACAATAATGACGACAAAAGTTAAAAAAACTTGCAGTTCATCGATTTTTTAATTATCATTGCCTTAAAGAAAACAGCTTTAACCGTGGACAAACCAATACTCAAATGTGCTATTGTCGATGATTCTACATTACAACGTCTTTCGATTGTAAAGTTAATAGAAAATCATCCTTCATTAGACCTTGTTGCTGAGTACAATAACGCCATCGAAGCCAAGATGGGACTGGCTACAACGTCTATCGATCTTATTTTCCTGGATATCGAAATGCCTATACTTTCAGGTTTCGATCTGCTTGATGATCTTACGCATAAGCCACAGATTATTTTCGTAACAGGTAAAACCAAATATGCCTTTAAAGCGTTCGATTATGACGCGGTGGATTATCTTCGGAAACCAATTTCCAAGGACCGCTTCCTGAATGCCGTGCACAAAGCAATCACTAACTATAAATTAAAGAACGATGAAGGTTTCGATGAGGAAGATTTCATCTTCGTGAAAAGTAACCTTAAGAAGCGTAAAGTATTCCTTAATGAACTACGCTATATCGAGGCTCTTGGTGATTATGTGAAGCTGGTAACAGAACACGACGCCCTGGTAGTGCTTTCTACTATGAAAGCCTTCGAAGCTTTGCTTCCCAGCGACCGCTTCCTGCGAATTCACAAATCGTATATCGTAAACCTCGATAAGGTAGAACGCTATAACAGTAAAGTGATCGAATTGGATAAGGAACAGTTACCATTAAGCCGTAACCGCAAAGCGGAACTGGCCGAAGCTCTTGCCGCTACTATGCGCAATTAATAATTATCCACATCTATAGTTAACTTCACGGTAGAAAAGTCTTTTACCGAATGAAAGCTCTGTACTGCTTTACCAATAAATTGTTTGGTTTTGGGTATGGATTGCTCCCTTGGGATCTTAATAAGCAGGTTTATAATGAATAAATTCCGAATACGCCCTACCGGCGGTGCCTCCGGACCTAAGACCTGGTCGCTTAATTTTGTTTTTAATAAAGCCCCGAACCACACAGCCGCCTTTCGCATCTTGTTATAATTACGGTCGCGAAAAGTGATCTTGATCGTTCGGTAATAGGGCGGATATTTGTACTGATACCGCTGCTCTAGTTCATCCGTATACATGCTATCGTAATCGTGCACACTTACCTGCTGAAGGATTCGGTGATACGGATTATAAGTCTGGATCAAAACTTTGCCACGCTTTTCGGTACGTCCTGCCCTCCCGGCTACTTGTTGCAACAATTGAAAACTTCTTTCGTGAGCACGGAAATCGGGGAAATTCAGCAAATTATCGGCATTCATCACTCCTACCAGCCCAATATTCCGGAAATCCAGCCCCTTGGCCAGCATCTGGGTTCCTACAATGATGTCGGCCTCTCTATTTTCAATGGTTTCGATAAGTTTAGCGTAAGCATGCTTCCCCCTGGTAGTATCCTGATCCATACGAACAACGGCCTGATCCGCAAAAAGTTCTTTGGCTTCCTTTTCTATCTGCTCCGTTCCGAAGCCTTTGGTATCAAGCGTTTCACTGCCGCAGGCCATACAGGACAGCATCAAAGCGATATGATAACCACAGTAATGGCAACGTAGCTCATTTTTATACTGATGATAGGTCAGGCTCACATCGCAATTCGGACATTGAGGCGACACTCCGCAGGTAGTACATTCCACAAAGGGTGAATAACCTCGTCTGTTCTGAAACAATATCACCTGGTCTCCTGCATCGAGGCATTCTTTCATTTCTTCCAGTAAGCTGTCACTAAAATGTCCCGTCATTCGCTTCTTCCGGTGCTTTTCTTTAATATCCACGAGTTCTATTTCCGGCATCAGTACATCCCCATAACGTCGGGTTAGTGTCACATGGCCAAACTTACCGGTTTGCGCATTGTAAGAACTCTCCAGGGAAGGTGTGGCAGAGCCTAACAATGTCTTAGCCCCGTGTAAATTACCCAGAACTACTGCAGCATCCCTGGCGTGATAGCGCGGTGCCGGACTGTATTGCTTGAAACTGGGTTCATGGGCCTCATCAACTATTATGAGTCCCAGGTTGGAAAAAGGCAAAAATATAGCCGAACGGGCGCCTATGATGATCTGCGCTTTGGGCTTACCGTTCAGTACATTATTCCATACCTCCACGCGTTCGTTCAGGGTATATTTCGAATGATAAACCGAGATACATTCGCCAAAATAGTACTGTAACCTGCTGATAAGCTGCGTTGTGAGCGCGATCTCGGGCAGCATATACAGCACTTGTTTACCGGTTTTAAGAAGTTCCGAAATAAGATCCACATAGATCTCGGTCTTTCCGCTGGAAGTAACCCCGTGTAGCAAAGTCACCTCATTCTCTTTAAAGCTTTCTTTAATTTCTGAAAGAGCCTGTAACTGTGCCTCGTTCAGCTGTTTAGTATCTGCGCCTTCCGGGCCAGTGTATTGCACTCTATCCTTTTGTATGAAATACTCCTCGAGTATTCCTTTCCCTATCAGGGTTTTTAAGACTGAAGCATTCGAATTGCTCTTTTTCTGAAGCTGTACCGAACTCACGGGCTTAGACTGCTGTGCCGTGAGCATAAAGATTGTTAAAAGTACTTCTCTCTGTTTGGGTGCCCTGCTTAAAGAATCGAGCAGGATCTGCAGCTTCTCTTCTGAAGAAAATTCTGGAACGAGGCGAATATAACGGACTACCTTGGGTGTATATTTTTCGAAAACGGTTTCTTCTACTTCGATCACTTCTTTCAAAAGCAACTGCTGAATTACCTTCACCACATTACTTCCATCCAGGATAGCACGTACATCATTGATATGAAGGGACGACTGGTGCTGAAGGGCTTCAAAAACCATGAATTCCTCATCGGTAAAATCGGTTTCATCCGTATTCTTTCCCGGAGCCAACCGAACGATGGTCTCACTTTCCAGTAAGAACGCACTGGGTAAAGCTGCCCGTATCACTTCTCCCAGGGTACACATATAGTAGGATGCCATCCACTCCCAGTGCTTCATTTGAAAGGTGTTCATGATAGGCACTTCGTCCAGGATCTGGTCAATGGATTTAGTATCATAACCCACGGGAGCCTGCTGATGCACCCTGTAAACGATTCCTGTATAGACCTTGGATTTACCAAAGGGCACCGCCACTCGCATGCCCTGTTTCAGGAATCGGGCCTCATCCACATTTACAGCATAGGTAAATGTTTGCTTTAAAGGAATAGGTAAGATGACATCGATAAAGTACACGGTATAAAAGTAAAAAAGGCCGCTCAGAATATGAACGACCTCGTAAAGCGTTTATAAACAATTTTATTTTACCCGTTCCCAGTATTGCGTTCTTCCAAAAAGTGAAAAACCGATATAACCGCGGACCTTTAGTTTGTCCTCTTCCTGGAGTTCTATATAGCATTTATAAAGTTTACCTGATTCCGGATCGAGGATCTTGCCGCTGTTGTATTCATCCCCATCTTTTTCCAGTCCTTTTATTACAACAAGTCCTAAAATAGGCTTGTCCTTGTCCTCCCCTTCACAATTGCGGCAGGTAGGGTTCTCCGGGCGTTGTACAAGGATTTCCGCCACCTTGCCATAGATCTTACCGTCTTCTTCATAGATATCAATAATGGATTTAGCTTCACCGGTAGTATCATCAATGTTTTTCCATTTGCCGATCACTTCTTGTGAATTGGCAACAACAACGCATAATAAGGTGGTAATAATTAGTAACTTTTTCATAGCATTATTCTTGGGGTTGATGCTTTTCCTTCAGTCGCTGAAGAGATATGTTTAGTTCGAAACCCAGCAATAATAGATTCGAGTTGATCCAAATATAAAACATCATGATCAATAAGGCACCTATAGAACCGTATAACTCATTGTAATTGGAGAAATTATTTATGTAAATACCAAATAAATAGGTAGTTAGCATAAACAATAACGTGGTCATCAGGGCTCCCGGTGAGAAAAACCGGGACTCCCTGCCTTCCTTTACGCCGAAATGATACAGCGCCGAGGTTAAAACATACACCATACCAACAAAAACGGTCACCTGAAGCACATTGATCCAGAAGATGTCATCCGAAATGAAATCGTTCCCTTTCAATTCACTAATAATATACTCACCATATAAAATCACTCCTACGGTAACCAACATTAAGACAGACAGGCAAATTGCTACCAAAATAGAGATAAAATACTGCTTAAAGAAGGCCCGGTTTATCTTCACGAGAAAGGATCCTTCAAAGGCACTAAAGACCGCGCTTACCCCATTGGCCGCCAGGAAAAGGGAAAGGAAGAAAACAAAATAGGTAAGGCCTGTTCTTTGATTAAGGGCGATATCTTCTATAACGGGGTAGAAGAAATCCTGAGTTTGTGGCGGAAGAAGTTCTTCAATAAAAGTTAAGAATCTCTGCTGAAATCCTTCAACTTTAATATACGATATCAGGTTTAGTATAAAGAGGAGAAAAGGGAAGAGCGCTACAAAAAAACTATAGGCGATCGAACTCGCCCTGGAGGAAAAAGTTCCTTTGATGATCCCTGTGATATATATTTCCAGCAGATCGTAGAGTGATAATCCGTTGAACCCCGGAAGTATAATTCGCTTCAACATCCGCACAATAAAATTGACCACAGGTATCTTAAGCAGTTTCTCCTCTATTTCTTTGCTCATTTACACCGCCTTTAAACTTAGATCCATATTGTGAACCGAATGCGTTAATGCACCACTACTTAGATAATCCACACCACATTCGGCATATTGCCGCGCTGTTTCAAGAGTGATCCCACCGCTTGATTCAGTGAGGCACTGATCTCCAATAAGGGCCACAGCCTTTTTAGTATTTTCATAATTGAAATTATCGATCAATATCCGGTACACACCACCAGCGTCAAGTATTTCCTGAACTTCCTCAAGGTTACGCGCCTCACAAATGATCTTCAGGTCCAGTTTCTGGTCTGTGAGATATTCCTTCGTTTTTTCGATAGCTTCTTCTATCCCACCACAAAAGTCGATGTGATTGTCTTTCAACATGATCATGTCGTATAGGGCAAATCGATGATTCTCGCCCCCGCCTATCTTCACCGCCCATTTTTCCAAAGCGCGTATTCCGGGTGTTGTCTTTCGGGTATCCAGGATCTGCGTCTTGGTTCCTTCCAGCAATTTCACATATTTGTTGGTCTTGGTTGCAATGGCACTCATGCGCTGCATGGCATTCAGGACAAGACGCTCGGCTTTTAATATGGACTGCGAGCTGCCCGTAACATAAAAGCAAATATCGCCGTGTGAAACTTTATCCCCATCGGGGATCTTTACGTCCATTTTCAGTCCGGTATCTACAAACTCGAATACCTGGCGGGCGAAATCCACCCCGGCAATAATCCCCTCATCCTTTACCAGTAGTTTAGCGGTTCCTTCGGCATCATCAGGGACACAGGCCAGGGAGCTGTAATCCCCGTCACCTACATCCTCACGTATCGCGTTAGCGATAATGAAGTCGATCTCCTTTTGGAATTGTTTTTTACTAATCATGACACGAATTCTTTCAGCTAAAATACTAAAAGAAGAACGAAGTAGGAAGCGAGAAGGAAACGCTATCTTTGCAATACTTAGATGAATCTAAAAATCGAATGAAAATAACCTTACTTGCCGTTGGGAAGACCGACAACCGGGAGCTGCAACTGTTGGTCGATGAGTATCAGCGCCGACTCATACGCTACGTACCTTTCACTTTCGAAGTTATCCCGGACGCTCGTAATACTAAAAACCTCAGCGAAGCACAACAAAAGCAAGTTGAAGGCAACGAAATACTCAGAAAAATTGAAACTTCCGATCGGTTAATTCTTCTGGATGAAAATGGTAAAAGCTATAGCTCGGTTGAGTTTTCGGGTTACCTTCAGAAACAGATGAACAGCGGGCTAAAGAACCTGGTTTTTGTTATTGGAGGGCCCTACGGGTTTAGTGATGAGGTTTATAACAGAGCCAATGGGAAGGTTTCGCTTTCAAAAATGACCTTTTCACATCAGATTGTGCGACTGTTCTTTATAGAGCAACTTTACAGGGCATATACGATACTGAAGAATGAACCCTATCATCACAGGTAGATCAGCCTTCCAGGCCATCTTTCTTCTGAAGTAAATACTGCTTTTCTGCTTCATTTTTTACAGTACTCAGGGCTAATTCCAAACAAGCCACTGCCTTGTCGGTTTCATGCGTACGGACATGATATTCGGCCATGGTTCCGTAATATAAATACGAACGTTGCTCTAAGGAAGAAGGCTCGATCTTGTTGAACATTTCCTTCGCCATTTCAAGATCACCCAACTGAAGATATACAACAATCATATTGAGAGCAGTCAAAGCTGAAGGCCGCAGTTGATACATCTGTCGGTACCACTTCAGAATATTCTGCCAGTCAGTTAGTTCGAAGGTAGGGGCCTTCAAATGTTCGGCTGCGATAGATGCCTCATAATGATAATGCGAAAAAAAGTTATTGGCCACCGCACGGTTCATTGCGTCATTTCCAAGTCTGATCAACGGAAAATACCAGAGGGAACGATCCTGGTTTCTCAGGTCGATGATCTCACCTTTGTCGTTAGTTTTACTATCCAGGCGTGCGGCATGAAAACACATTAAAGCAAAAAGTGCATAGCCTTCATCGGTGCGTGTAAGCTTATTCTTCAATACCATTTTACATAGGCGTATGGCTTCGCCGCAGAGTTCCTTGCGGACCAGGATGTCTGCACGATTAGAATGAAATCCTTCATTGAAAATGAGGTAGAGCACCTCGTGAACACTATCCAACCTTTCCATTAATTCGCGTCCCACTGGTATCTTAAAGGAAATGTTCTCTTTCTGAATAACTTTTCGGGCGCGGCTCAGTCGTTTTTTGACTGTTTCTTCTTTGGTAAGGATGGCCGAAGCAATTTCTTTGGTTGTTAATCCGGAAATGGTTTTCAAGGCGAAGGCAATCCTGTCTGTTGCCGAAAGAGAAGGATGACAAGCGGTAAATATCATCCGCAACACACTATCTTCGATCTCATTATCCAAAAAGAGGTCGTTAATGGCGATAGCCTTTGTTCCGGTGGCGATATCCGGTATGCGTTGTTTTTCCGACTTTAATTTCCTGAAGATATCCAGTACCCTGTTCTTGGCAGCGGCTGTGAGCCATGCCTCGGGGTTCTCCGGTTTTTGCACGCGCCAGGCTGATAACGCTTTAATAAATGTATCCTGAACCGCATCTTCGATCGTTTCGATATGTGCGAGACCGAATATTCGTGTTAAAACGGAGACCATCTTTCCATAGTGAAGCCTGAAAAGATGGTCTATCATTTTTTGTTCCATTAGCGATCAAATACCATTACTTCTCTAATTTCAACAGTACCTCCTAAGTCGTAATCCGGAAAATCCTGAGCCACATCGGCTACTTCATCTACATTGTTTGCGGCCACCAGGTAGTAACCACCCACGATCTCTTTGATCTCTGCCGAGGTTAGGTCGGTCACAGTACGATTTGCCCCCGAAATTCTTCTGGCAGTAGAATGCAAGGCATTCCCTCCACGTAAAATTCCGGATTCTTTCATTTTCTGTCCCCAGGCGAACCATTTACCCATACGCGCTTGTATGTCATCCTGCGACAGGCCAAGGTCTCCGTAGTCGGCTCCGATAAAGATCATCATAAATTCTTTCATAATTCTGTGTTTTATAAGTTAGACAAATACATTTACCTTAAAGACGTTTGCCAGAATACAAAAGGGGACAGGTTTTCTGAATTTTATTCAGAATTTAAAGAATCTCCGAATCCACCATAGTTTGGATCTGCTTAACGGATAGTATTTAAGGTTTAATTCGAATTTGGTTGTTTTACTAAGAATGCCTTTATAGTTTGAAAATTCTCTGAAACCCGCCTCGCCGTGATATTTACCTACACCGCTGTTACCAACGCCACCAAAAGGCAGTTCCGGATTGGTGATATGCATAACGGCTTCATTGATAGCTCCGCCCCCAAAACTGATCCTTTCCATCACATCTCGTTTCATTTTACTATTATTCGAAAATACGTAACATGATAAAGGCTTTGGTAAAGAATTTACCTGGTCAATGGCCGTACTTAATTCACTGTAGGAGATCACCGGAAGAAGAGGCCCGAAGATCTCATCGGCCATAATAGGGTCATTAAATGAAACATCACGCAGAATTGTCGGACTGATCGTTCTTTGTTGCTCATCTATCTCTCCTCCATAATACACTTTGGAAGGATCTACAAGCTGACTTAGTCTTGAGAGGTTGGCTTGATTAATGATCTGAACATAATTATGGTTCTCAATGGCGTACTGTCTTTTCCCGATCTCCCTGGCGCATAATTCTAGGAACCGATCTTCCACCTTTTCATCCACCAGCACATAATCCGGCGCAATACAGGTTTGTCCGGCATTGAGATATTTAGCCCAAACGAGGCGTTTTACCGTCATTTTTAAGTCGCAATCCCTGGTCACAAAAGCAGGGGATTTACCCCCCAGTTCCAGGGTTACCGGGGTGAGATGTTCGGCGGCAGCTTTATACACGATCTTACCTACTTTGGTGCTTCCTGTAAAGAATATTTTGTCGAATTTATGTTTCAGAAGTTCACTGGTTTCAGTAACACCTCCTTCTACCACCCTGAAGAATCCCGGATCGAAATTTTTATTGATCAGTTCGGCCATTAGTGCGCTCGTACGCTTTGGAATTTCACTCGGTTTTATGATAACGGTACATCCCGCTGCTATGGCGGCAACGGCAGGTGCCAGCGACAACTGGTAGGGGTAATTCCAGGCGCCGATCACCAGTGCGACACCAAGGGGTTCGGGAACCATGTAACTTTTAGCTGGGAAATTCAGGAGATTGGTGGAAACAGGCTGCTTTTGTGACCAGCCGGCCAGATTGGACAGCGAATCGCCAATAGCGTCGTATATGAGTTCTAGTTCGGTGACTATGGTCTCAAATTCCGATTTAGCGAAATCCTCATAAATAGCTTCACATATACGTTTCTCATTGGATTTCAGCACATGCCGGAGTTTCTTCAGATGGTTCTTTCTGAAAGAAATATCTTTTGTGGCACCTGTTTTGAAAAAATTGTGTTGTGCAGTAATTAAACCTTTCATACATTCAAAAACTAAGTTTAAAAGTAATGAATATATACGCACTCACTTCCAATAAATTCTAATAAAAAAGCGCCCGCTTGTAGCGGGCGCTTTTCACTTATTTAATTCTGATAATTAATCTTCATTGTAGCCATTAGCAACTACTTTCTTCATTCCTACACTTCTGTCTGAAGACAATTTAATGAAGAGTACTTGATTTGGCACCTCACTAAGATCTATCCTAGTTTCGGCTCTTTGTCCCTGATTATAATTCTCCTGAATGGTTCTGATCAGTCTTCCTCTGATATCGAATACTTCAATTACGACATCGCTATCATAGTTCAGATTATACGATACATTCACATAATTATCAAATGGTACAGGATACGCTGTAAAGTCTAGGTTCCACACTGGTTCCGTCTGGGCCAAGTTTTCAGTTCCACAGTCGATCGCATCTTCCTGAGAAGTTTGTGAACCACCTTCATCATTGGAAATTGTGCAAGCACATACTCTTGTACAAGACACTGCATGAGCTATAATCCAGAAAGGCCCTGTAACTTCAACATCCTCTAGAGTATAATTCTGAACATAATCCAATGATCCAAGATTAAAATTATACTGTCCTGGTGCAACCGTTGGACGTCCGTTAGGCTTCGTAGGATACTTATCACAACTGATATTTACATGAGCTTCACTCATTACATAGTCTCCTATCAGCTGATATTCTACATCTACAAATCCTCCACTGTACGTTACTGTTACTGTACCAACTAATTCTCCATTCGAGGTGTTGCAATGTGCAGCACCTGCCCATAGGTCCATAGTATATGTACCTTCATTTTCAATATAGTTTGTCCATCCCCAACGGCCGTCAGGGTCTCCTGAACCGGTAGTGCCCCATCACAGGCGATGTCCGCAAGTGGTGCTGGCTGGCTGTCAAAGACAGGTGCCACAGTGTCATCAATAGTGATAACCTGAGTCGCAGTGTCGGTATTCCCACAAGCGTCAGAATAGGTCCATGTACGAGTAATAGTACCACCACAAGTGTCTCCTACAAGAGGGCCATCTGTAGAGGCGACAACCCCATTACCATCACAGTTATCTATCCAACCCAGATCAAATGGTGGAGGAACATCATCTAAACACTCCACTGTGATATCAGCTGGCTCCGGATCTAATACAGGAGCTATAGTGTCATTTATTGTAATTACTTGTGTGGCCGTATCACTGTTACCACAAGCATCCGTATAGGTCCATGTACGGGTAATCGTACCTCCACAAGCGCTTGATTCGCGAGATTTAATTTCGTCATTCCCCGATTGATTTAACATCTGAAGCGGTCCATCTTCAGATTGTACAGTGCCAGATCCATCACAATTGTCTGTCCAACCAAGATCAAATGGAGGCGGTACATCATCCAAACACTGGACTGTAATATCCGCTGGTTCCGGATCTAAGACAGGTGCAGTGTTGTCTGGTAAGACCGTAAATGTACTAGTACAGGTTTCAAAATTAGGACAATTGTCACTAACCTCATAGGTGACCGTTATAGTGCCTCCGCAGCGATCGGGAGCCTGCAGTGAATTAATGTCTACAGGGTTTCCATTTACCAGAAAAGTTTCAGTAACAGGCTCCTCCCCTCCGGTGAAAGTAAATTGACTCTTCCAGTTGTTAAAGGCAAGATCAATCTCAGCTTGCGACTGGCATGCCACTTGCACATCATCTTCCGGACAAGAAACAAAAACATCGGGACAGCCTATTTCGCACTCCTTTACTTTGAAATTAAGAGAACCATTTGTAGGAGTATCCCAAAATAAAGCTATGTAATAAATATTATATGTATCCGGAGCTATGATCGCATTTGGATTGGTCCAGGGTTCATACTGGTTAGCGTTGCTTCCTATAACGAGATTAGAAGAATCGAAACTGTCACATCGGGCCGGATCGGTAAGTGCTTCCTCGACTGTGGCGTAATCTCCGGGAACAGTAACACTGCCGGCATGAAACAACCACCATGAATCAACCGCACCTACTCCCTGAATCTTAGTACCTTCTACGGTTGGTGGTGTGGCAAATACGATCCATTGTAAATACGTACCTTTATTGTATTGACCCCCACTAAATAACTCGACAACAGAAGCATCCGCTGATGCATATGTACTTGCCGCAGAACTTGCTGCATCGGCATTTACCCCACAACCATCTGTGTCGGCTGCATTGGTACAATTAATTAACCCTGTTTGAACTGCCCCACTATTCGAACAATAGAGTTTTGCATTGCATGGATCAGGTCCGTTAGCCCCTAATGAAGCTGGGGTTGCTACGCAACTGGGCTCAGTACATTGTGCCTGTACAGTATTCGCTGAAAATAAAAGAAGCATTAATACAGAAATGTGTACAATACTTAGTTTAAACTTTGGAAGTTTAATGGTGTGTTTTTTATCAGGATTCTGACTTATTGAATAAAAAGAATGCTTCGAATGGTAAAATGTATTCATATCACTTTATTTACGTTATGGTGTTATACCACAATCGCATAAAGCATCAGATCTTTCTAAAGATCGAATTGAAAATTCAGTAGGTAAATTTAGAGGTTATTAAAATCTCAAACAATTATGATCGAACTAATTCGTTCGTCAAAATCATTTGAAAGATCATCCAATTTATAAAAGGAAAGAGAGAGAGAGAGAGAGAGAAATATATTTATTTTCGATGTTCAGCCATTTTTATAGACCAATGAACATAAAAGAAGATTATTCTTTCAAGAAAATAAAAATCTTTCCGATAATTCATCCTTAGCTAGGTAAAATAAACAAGGTAAAAATTATTGAAAGCTAGTTTACCCTTTCCCCTTTTTGCGGTTGAGTACCTTATACTCTTCATAGCATTCGCTAATGGCATCGAGGATCTGGAGGTCACTGGCAGTTCGAATAAAGTCGGCCGAATAGTTACATCGATTCACTATTTCATCAATATCTACCCGTTCCAACTGGAGTATTGCCATCAGGGTTTCGCGATCGTATTTACTCGCCAGCAGGTTGCGGATCTCATCATCTTCTTTCATCTGCCGGAGTTTACGCATCTGTTTGGGTTTCTTTCCGAAGATATTATAGAGGAAATCGGCAGGATTAAAGATAGAACTCAAAACACTACTAACAGCGCCGCGTTTAGTTTTACCTCCTTCGTAACCCGTACCCAGTCCCGATATTCGATAACGGTAATTATCGTAGATAGGGATGAGCCTGGCATCTACTTCCACATACCCCGTTAGCTCCACAGGGCGTATCACTACCTCCTCCAGCGCGATTCCCAACTCGGTCATTTTTATTCGGATATCGCCATATTTCAACCAGTCATTGGTTACGCGTACCCTAATTGACTTAAAACCCAGGTAGCTGAAAAACAGGGTGTCGTTTACGCTTGCTCTTATCTGGAACTTTCCCAGATTGTCCGTACTGGCACCTTTAACACTATTCAGATTAACAATATTTACATTCTCCAGCGGTTGATCCGTAGCATCATTGAGAACGGTACCATTAATATCGGCATCGTCCTGGGCATATGCAAAGGTGCACGAAATAAGAAGCAGTAGGGAAAATAATTTCTTCATAGGCTTAAGACTGTAAATGTACATAAATCGACGTAAAAATCGCGCCAAAGTTGTATGTACTCCCCGAAATTTAAGACATACTTAACGTCTTCTTCGTCTTCCACCCGTCCCTTTTTCATTAGGACGCTGACTTTTTCTACGGCTTTTTCCCTTGAACTTGCCACCTTCATTACCAAAGGATCGCCCTTTTTTCTTGAAATCCTGTTTCCCTTTTCTCGTTGGTCTTCCTCCTCCTTTGCGCCTGCCTTCTTTCGATATCTCCACGGTAATCTGCCTTCCGTTCAACTTAAAAGACTCGAAGGCGTGCAGAACCATATCCTTATGCTTTTCATCTACGTTGAAGAATGAAAAACTATCCATAACATCAACTTTGTACAAATCATCTTTGGCCAATTGCAATAGATCTCGCAGGAAGTCTTTTAAGGACATCCAGTCGAAATCGTCCTTTCCGCCTAAATTTATAAAGAACCGTATACTGGGCTGGTCGGAGCCTCTATCTCGGTCCCCTGCAGCCACACTGAGATCCTTGGAGTTCTTGTAGTAATTGTAGAACCGTGTGAATTCAACAGAAAACACTTTTTTAATTAGTTCTTCCTTACTGAATTCGGTCAGGACCTCGTTAATCCCATCCAGGTAAGGGTCGATATCGTGATTTACTTCGGTGTCCTTGATGCTACTTGCCAGATGGAATAGTTGCTTCTCACAAATCTCCATCCCGGAAGGAATTTCCTTCTGATCGAACTGCTTCTGAATGATCTTCTCAATGGCTCTTATCTTGCGATGTTCACTCTTGGAGACGATCACCATAGACACACCACTCTTCCCGGCCCGGCCGGTTCTGCCACTACGGTGTGTATAGGTTTCTATCTCATCGGGTAACTGATAATTGATCACGTGGGTAATATTTTCCACATCGATCCCACGGGCCGCTACATCGGTAGCCACCAGCATCTGGATTTGTCGCGTACGAAATGATTTCATCACCATGTCACGTTGATTCTGACTCAGATCTCCGTGGATGGCACCTGCATTATAGCCATCTTCAATAAGTCTTTCGGCTACCTTCTGGGTATCTCGCTTGGTACGACAGAAAATCAATGAAAAGATATCGGGGTTAGCATCGGCAAGCCTCTTTAATGCGGCGTAACGATCTCTCGCATTGACCAGGTAATATTCGTGAGATACATTTTCAGCACCCACATTTTTTGTACCAACCGAAATTTCAATTGGTGTGTGCATGAATTTCCTGGCGATGGTCGCTACTTCCTTAGGCATAGTCGCACTGAAAAGCCAGGTGCTCTTATCTTCCGGTGAATGGGAAAGGATTTCCGTGATGTCCTCATAAAAACCCATGTTGAGCATCTCATCAGCCTCATCAAGGATACAATACTCAATTTTTGAAATATCGATCATACCACGACCGATCATATCTTTCATACGACCGGGAGTTGCCACAATGATCTGTGCTCCTTTTCTGATCTTCTTAGCCTGATCCGTAATACTGGCACCCCCATAGATAGCAACCACATTGAGTCCCTTGACATATTTTCCATAGGCGATTAGCTCGTTGGTGATCTGCAGGCACAGCTCCCGTGTTGGCGACAATATAAGGCCCTGTGTGGTTCGGCTTTCTGCATTAATTTTCTGAAGCATGGGAAATCCGAATGCAGCCGTTTTACCGGTACCGGTCTGCGCAAGGGAAACCATATCGGTTTCACGGTCTAAGAGAATGGGAATTGTTTTTTCCTGAACTTCCGATGGGGTTTCAAAACCCAGATCGGATATGGCTCGAAGGAATTGTTCCTCCAACCCTAACGATTGAAATGTAGGCATATAAATGTTTTACCTGTTAGTGCGTTGGCCCGAAGCTCACGACAGATAAAACTCTACGCTTCCTTTGCAACGCTTCCTCACCCTGAGGAATCGGCGGCAAATATAGTCTTAATTAGTTGAACCGAAACTGCGAAATGACTAATTGTTTGATTTCCTGAATATTATTGCAGTTTTAAATAGTCCAGAAGTTGTGCAATTGCCTTACCCCTGTGTCCGATCTCAGTTTTTAAAGTAAGTGGCATTTCGGCAAACGTTTTATCAAATCCATCCGGCTGAAAAACAGGATCATAGCCAAAGCCGCCTATTCCCCTGGGTTCTCGCACAATAACACCCGGGCATACACCCGTAAATAGGATCTCTTCGCCCTTCATTTTGACAGCAATGACAGTTTTGAATTGCGCGCTGCGATCCTCAATATTATTAAGTTCGGAGAGTAGTTTTTGGGTATTTGCAGCATCGTCCTTTTCAGGTCCGGCATATCTTGCACTATACACACCGGGTGTATTATTTAAAGCCACAACTTCCAATCCGGAATCGTCTGCAAAACAATCCAGACCGTAATGTTCCTTTACATATCGAGACTTAAGCAGGGCGTTTCCTTCTATTGTATCGGCTGTTTCAGGGATCTCATCAAAGCATTCAATATCCGTGAGGCTCAACAACCTGACATGCGGTGGCATTTGAGCTTTTACTTCAGCAAACTTATTCTTATTGTGAGTTGCAAATACGAGTTTCAAGAGGATACGTAGATCTGTTGGTATTTATTTAACGCTATGCAGTGCAACCCTGTTCCCTTCAGAATCAATCATTACTCCCATATATCCATGTTCCGGGGAAATCTGGGTTTTAGGTTGATAAATGGTTCCACCGGCAGCTTCTACCCGATCGAGTTCATTTTCAACATCCTCACAATGAATATACACCAGCGTACCTTCTTTACTCGGAATATAACTTTCCTGTTTGATAAGTGTTCCGGTGGCTCCTGGAGTTCCTTCGGGGTTTTCGGCATTTGGAAACCAGGCCATCTGTACCCCCCCGAAATCTACAAGCTGAAGTTCCACATTTAATACTGTTTCGTAATATTTTTTAGCCCTGTTCATATCGGATACAGGTATCTCAACCCATGCAAAAGTGTTGTGTGCCATACGATTAATTTACGATTCTAATATCTTTTTCAGATCGGTTAGTCCTTCTTCGAAGTCATTTCCAACGGCCTTGTCCATATTCATAAACAACATCATAACATTGAACGGAACCTTATTATCGCCGGAAAATCCCCAGGTAACCTTAGTACCACCATCTGCTTTGTCCACCTGAATATAAGCATCACTCTGCGATTTCCAGGGTTTGAAAAAGCGCAGTTCAGTTTCCAGTCGTTTGTTTTCTAAGATGTTCTTTATTTCCTGCTCCCCGGTTCCAACATCTTTATTTCCTTCCCATTGCGAGATAAAACCAACTGCACCATCTTCACCCGTAAAAGTTTGCTTCATATTGGGATCTTTCTTTTTCCATGGCGACCAGTGATCCTGATTTTTTACATATTTTATATATTGAAAAACGTCGGGCAGTGCCCTGTCGATAACTAAAGTTCTTTTTACATGATATTTTTTTGGTGCTACCAGTATCAGGATAATGAAAATAGCTGCTATGGCCCCGAGAATACTTAAGAAAATATACATAACAATTTGATTATTAGTTAGTTTCTAAATTTACTAAATTTTATTTTTATAATAGTGATCTATGATCTCTTCTACACTTTTAATGGTGCGTTGCGTCCATTCCATTTCCAGCTGTTTTATTTCTTCTTCTGAAAGTTGCCAGGAAAGGCCTTCTTGTCGCATACGGGAAACCACATCCTGAAGGATAATGGCTGCCGAAACCGAGATATTCAAACTCTCGGTAAATCCGTACATAGGTATCTTTAAAAAACCATCCGCGTTTTCCAAGACGGTATTACTAAGACCCACATCCTCTTTTCCGAAGAAGAAAGCCGTTTTCCTGCTTATATCGAAATCCTGAAGCAGCGTAGAATCATTATGCGGCGAGGTAGCGATCAACTGGTAGCCTTCCGTTCTTAATGAATCCATACAGCTTTTAATGGTATCATATCGATGAAGGCTCACCCATTTCTGAGCTCCCATGGCGATTTCCTTATCAACCCGTTTCCCTTTGAGTTCCTCCACTACATGGAGATCCTGTATCCCGAAAACGTCACAGGAACGCATCACGGCACTGGTGTTATGTAATTGATACACATCTTCGGTCACCACCGTAAAATGCCGCGTTCGCTGTGCCAGTACCTCTTTGAAAAGCTGTTTACGGCGATCGGTTAAATACGATTGTAAATATTCGAACAGGGTTGTATCCAAAAAAAAAGTTGTTTAAGCTAAGATATATTTTTTCTTAAAAACACTAAATTCATTTACTTTTAGATTATGAAAATAGCAGTACTCACCGGGGCCGGGATAAGTGCCGAAAGCGGATTGAAAACCTTCAGGGACAGTAATGGACTCTGGGAAGGACATGATGTTATGGAAGTTGCCTCTCCCCAGGGCTTTGCCAAAGATCCGGAACTCGTATTGGATTTTTACAACCAGCGTCGAAGGCAGCTGCATAAAGTAAGTCCGAATTACGCCCACAAGGCACTGGCAGCATTGGAAAGTGAATATGAGGTGGTGGTTATTACACAAAATGTCGATGATCTCCACGAACGAGCAGGAAGTACAAGAGTGGTTCATTTACACGGTGAATTACTGAAAGTACGGAGTACCTTCGATGAAGATCTTATTTTAGACTGGCATGATGATCTCAATGTTGGCGATTTATGTGACCACAATCACCAATTACGCCCCCATATTGTATGGTTCGGAGAAGCAGTACCTAAAATGGGCGTGGCCATCGAACTGGTCCAGGTATCCGATATCCTGATCATTGTAGGCACCTCCATGCAGGTGTATCCGGCTGCCGGACTCATCCAGTACGCAAAATCGAACGCATCCATTTATTTTGTCGATCCCAACCCATCCATATCGAATTCTCACCGAATCAAGGTACTTGCCGAAACTGCAACAGCTGGTGTTCCCAAGGTGGTCGAGATGATCCGAAATACAGAATTATAATGGCAAATTCAGCATTGGCACAACAACTAAGCTACCATCGTGCTTACCGTTCTAACCGGCTGAAAGCAGCGCATTGGGTTAGGGATCATCCGGACTGTATCCCGGAGCTTCTGCGATATTGTTTCGAGGATACCTCGGAACTATCGTATAAAGCCGCCTGGGCATTCGAGTTTGTATTCATTGAAGAACCCGGCTATTTATATCTTTATTTCGATTATTTCTTCGAAAAGTTACCAACCGTAAATCTCGATCAGATCGCAAGGCCCATGGCACACATTTGTGAACGCTTGTGCATTCGGTATTATAAAAAGCAAGATCCGGAGCTTCATAAGTACCTCACGGAAGAACACAAATTAATAATGATCGAATGTTCATTCGATTGGTTGATCACGGATCAGAAGGTGGCTTGCCAGGTACGCGCCATGACCTGCCTTTATTACCTCGGAACACAATACGACTGGATCCACTCGGAATTGGAACAAATACTTCAGGAGAGAATACACGCGGGCAGCGCCGGATATAAATCCAGGGCTAAGAAGACACTGGAACAAATCGCCAAATTCAATTCCTGACTTCCAAATTCGGGCTTCACATTTCCAGCAAGAAACCTTATCTTTGCATCTTTAATTAAACAACCTATGTCATCCCGCGCACTACAGGCAATTTCACCCATCGACGGACGTTACGCATCTAAAACGCAATCGTTGGTTCCATTCTTTTCGGAAGAAGCCCTTATCAAATACAGGGTCCAGGTGGAGATAGAGTATTTTATCGCATTGGTGGAGCTACCACTACCCCAACTAAAGGATTTCGACAGCTCAAAATTTTCAGAATTAAGAAATTTGTATACTGAATTCTCTTCCGAAGATGCGCAACGCATAAAAAAGACAGAGGCAGTTACAAATCACGATGTAAAAGCTGTTGAATATTTCATCAAAGAAGAATTCAACGCGCTGGGTCTTCAGAAATACAAGGAGTTTATTCATTTCGGATTAACATCCCAGGATATAAATAATACCGCCATCCCGCTATCACTAAAAGATGCCATGAACGAGGTCTATGTTCCCGGGTTCTTTGAAGTAAAGGATAAATTAAAGGGACTATCTGCCGAATGGGCTAACGTTTCTATGCTTGCACGAACGCATGGCCAGCCTGCCTCACCAACACGTCTTGGAAAGGAGATAGAAGTATTTGTCGTGCGACTGGAAGAACAATTCGACTTACTTAACGATATAAAGAGTGCTGCAAAATTCGGCGGGGCTACAGGAAATTTCAATGCACATAAGGTGGCATATCCGGACTTCGACTGGAAGGCGTTTGCGACTCAGTTCGTTCAGGAGAAATTGGGATTGCATCACTCCTTCCCTACTACGCAGATCGAGCATTACGATCATATGGCAGCTTTGTTCGACTGTCTGAAACGTATCAACACCATTTTGATCGACCTGGATCGTGATATCTGGACCTATGTGTCCATGGATTATTTCAAACAGAAAATTAAAAAAGGGGAAATAGGATCTTCGGCCATGCCGCATAAAGTGAATCCTATCGACTTTGAGAATAGCGAAGGAAATCTTGGAATGGCTAATGCCGTATTTGAACATCTTTCGGCAAAGCTTCCAGTAAGCCGATTACAACGGGACCTTACAGATAGTACAGTGCTTCGGAACATCGGAGTACCTTTGGGACATACTATTATCGGATTTCAATCCACACTTAAAGGATTGAATAAATTATTACTGAATGAAGCCAAGTTTAAGGAAGACCTGGAAAACAACTGGGCGGTCGTCGCGGAGGCTATTCAAACCATCTTAAGACGCGAAGGCTATCCAAATCCGTACGAGGCTTTAAAAGGCCTTACCAGGACCAATGAAGCTATCACTCGCGATTCCATACAGGATTTTATTGGTACGCTGGACATTTCCGAAGCGATTAAGGAAGAACTTCGGCAAATAAGTCCATCGAATTATACAGGGATATAAAAAAAGACCCCAATCTAAATCAGGGTCTTTTAACTGCGACCTACTCCAGTATACTTGAAGATCTCCGGCCGACTTATGCTAATGTTTAGGGGATAGATAAACAACTAGCAATTCTTTAGTTCTACAAGTTTATGGCTAAACCACTATTTATCTGCACTTCAAAATTTGTTTTCGACCAAAAACAAAAAAGACTCCCTTAAGGGAGTCTTTAGATTCTTCAACCTAACTCATCTTGTGAGATCTCTGGTTGTCGGGAAGGTTTTAATTGCGGGGGACGATATTAACCCCTTCCACGATCCATTAAACAAATTTTAGTCCAAAGTGTGCCTTATTATAGTTTGCAGATTGGTTTTCGATGAATTGTAAAAAAGGCTCCTCGAAAGGAGCCTCATATGCTACAACCTATCTCAACTAATGAGGTCTCTGGTTGACGGGAAGGTTTTAATTGCGGGGATCTATATTAACCCCTTCCACGATCTATTAAACAAATTTTAATCCAAAGTGTACCATATCATAATTTGGTACATTGGTTTTCGACCAAAAACAAAAAAGGCCCCCCGAAGGGAGCCTTATATTCTACAACCTAACTCAACGTATGAGATCTCTGGTTGTGAGGAAGGTTTTAAATGCGGGGATCTGAATTAAACCCTTCCTAAGTGTTATACTCAAATGTAAACCCAAAGACCTAAATAACAAGGATTTGAAAATTTGTTTTCGACCAAAAACAAAAAAGGCTCCATAAAATGAAGCCTTTTTCCTACATGAAGCAAATTTAATCTGCTAATTCATCTTTTATTTCATCGATTATTTCATCGCCATCTGTGCGATTATCACTGAACATGTCTCCAATTCCGTTTAAAGCAGATACATCGAAGTCCCCACTATTGATAGAATTCATAAGTTTGAGCATCTGTCCGGGCTTCATATTGTCTCCCAGTAATCGGAATACAGCAAATCCTCTTTCATCATCACTAGCGAAAATGATTACTTCGTCGATCGCATCCTCTTCTCCCATATACTTCATGGTCATCATACTTCCGTTAGAGCTAACCTTACCCAACAACACATACTTTTCATTATCGAGTATTTTTGCTAATTCTGCTCGTTCAGCCTCATAATCTGCTGCATTCTTCCCTTTTAAGGGGAATGCCACCACGTTTACTTTTTTTATGGTGCTTAAGATCTCTTTCTGCTCCTCAGTGAAATCGGCATCATCACTCTCTAAAAGACTGGTGGCTATATCCACTTTAAGGAATTTATCGTCATCCTGTTTGTCTACCAGGTATCGCTGTAGCGATGATCCGTCGGCACAGCTCACTAGTGAAATAGCGGCCAGGCTTAGTCCTATTAAAAATCGTACCAGTACCATATTATTGTTTTTTATCGATGTTCTTTAATTCATCACTTCCAGGTACATTCAGGTCTTTCGTGAGTTTGGATATCTTCTTAAGATCGATATTACCCGTGATACTCATGATCATGGTTCCTTCTTTTCCGTCGATATCACCTTCCATGAACATCAGCAATTCACTCACAAAACTGGAGCTCTTACCCTCTTTTGAGTAAAACTTGATGTTCTTCTCTTCGTCCTTTACACGCATTAGTTCATTAAGCCCTTTCGATGACCCAATATATCGCTTAACATCGGCTGCCATGCGCTTGGCTACGGCATCGCTGTCTGTGATAAAGATCTTGATATTATCGAGGTTATTCACCAGTTCCAGGTAATCTTTAACTTCCGGGTCATCAGATTCCAGGTCGATCTCGGCTAATAGTTTGAACATATTTTTGGTCACAACCACCGAGGTCACGTCTTTTTCATTTTCATATGAATCGAATTCTCCCTGCGCAAAGCCGGCAAAGGGTGCGATCATTATTAATAGTATTATTGCTAAATTTTTCATCATGCTTGTTTTTAAGGTTCTTATTTTAAAATTCTGTTTTTAGTTTCTGTAAATTGATTGATGTGCTTAATATTTGAGGTCCCTTTTGAGAATTCGCTTAACAAAGCCACATTTTCGGTTCCTTTATTTAGATTTGAAGATAGCAGCATCATGGCTTCTTTGGTTTCCTTGATAGCTGCAAGCGCTTCCTGTTCTTCATTAGAGAGGCCTGAATTAGAGAATACAATGCTTCCTACCGTAACGGCCACCAAAAAAGTTGCTGCGATACTGTACCACCAGCTCTTAATTTTGATTCCGGATTCCGGAAGTGTTACTTCCTTTACCGATACCTCCTCTTTGGCTTGAACAAAACCCTTAAACATCGGTGCAAAGGATTCCAAATGTGCGGCCACTTCTCCCTGGGTAAAATAGTCTCTCAAGGTTGCTTCCTCCGCCAGGGTGGTATTCCCTTCGAAATAAGCGTCCAATAACCTTTCAATGCTAGCTGATTCCATAATTGTATTTTTTAATCATTTCTTCTCTTATAACTTTACGTGCTCGCGACAAGGCGACACGGATGGCTGTTTCATTACTTTCGAGCATTTCCGCAATTTCTGCGAATTCATATTGCTCTACATCTCTTAGCTGAAGGATCACTTTTTGTTGTTCAGGTAAGGTTTCCATGATTTGAAAAACCAGCGAAACTCCATCATTTGCCTCAATCCGCCTTTCTAAATTTTCCGAATTCTGAAAATTGCTGTGAACAATCTTCATATTTCCGGCCTGTTTCGATTTTAAACGATCAAGACAATAATTCTTGGTCATCGTCATCGCGAAGGCTTCAGGGTTCTTATAGTTCCCGATCTTTTCCTTTCCTTTCCATAATTTCAAATAAATCTCCTGAACGGCATCCTCAGCTTCATCATTCGACACAAGCAGTCTCTTAGCAAGCCTGTACAGCTTGTCTTTAAAAGGCATTACAGTTGTTAAGAACTCCTTCTGCTTCATGGTTTTATTGGTTAGCGAACTTGCAATTGTTATACCGTTCTTATATCTCGACGAACCGCTTCCAATTTTGTTACAAATTAGTTGAACTTTTGCAATAATGTCCCTATTTTCGGAGTTTACAAGTTAGCTTTGATCAAATTTCCTATGAAAAAGAAAATTATTCTCCTTGTATTAGGGGTCGCTACACTCCTAACTTCCTGTTTTAAAGATTTAGACGATGAAATTAGAGTAGCTTCAGCAATCGAGATTCAGAATTTTATCTATCGAGGGCTCAATTTCTTTTACCTTTATAAGGCGGATACACCTGAACTAGCAAACGACGCTTTCGCATCTCAAGGTGATCTGGACGCTTTTTTAAGCACTTTCGATTCTCCTGAGACATTATTTGATTTTCTGAAATCGCCACAGGATCGCTTCAGTATTCTGGTGGATGACTATGTAGCCCTGGAAAATGCTTTAGCCGGGGTTACACTAAACAATGGAATGGAGTACGGTTTAGTCCGCTATCCCGAGGATCCAGCTCTTGTTTTTGGATATGTGCGTTATGTACTTCCAAACACAGATGCCGAGGCCAAAGGTTTGAGCAGAGGAATTATTTTTAACACCGTAGACGGCACCCAGATAACCGAAACCAATTTCAACAGCTTGTTTGCTCCTGATACTTATACCATAGGGTTAGCTACTTTCGACGGTACAACGGTAACACCAACCGGAAATAACGTTGAACTCACCAAAGCCCAATACACCGAAAATCCGATATTTGTTGCGAACACACTGGATATTTTAGGTCAAAAAGTAGGGTATTTGATGTATAATGCCTTTACCCGTGATTTCGATCCGCAGCTCAATGCGGCATTTGAGCAATTTAGTGCCGATGGAGTGACCGATATAATACTCGATCTGCGATATAATGGCGGCGGATCCGTAGAAACGGCTAGCGATCTCTCCAGCATGATAACAGGACAATTTAACGGACAGGTATTCTACACCGAGCAATGGAATGACGACCGCCAGCAGGAATACGCCAGCGACGGGCTATTCAATCAGTCAATATCGACTGGTGAAGCCATTAACAGCCTGAACTTAAATCGTGTTTACATTATCGCTACGGGAAGAACTGCTTCGGCAAGCGAATTGGTGATCAACGGTCTCGATCCTTATATCGATGTCACCCAGGTAGGAAGTACCACCACTGGTAAATTCCAGGCGTCCTTTTTACTATATGACGCTCCGGCACCTGATTTCAGTCGTTCCCAGGCAAATCCAGATCACACCTATGCCATGCTACCTCTGGTATTTAAGACAGCCAATGCAAATGGTGTAACCGATTTTATTGATGGTTTGGTCCCTGACGTAATGCTTGACGAAGATTATTCGAATCTCGGTGTGCTGGGCGATATAAATGAGCCTTTATTGGCGGCTGCTTTGGCAGAGATATTCCCGTCTCCATCCCCCATAGTACCTTTCCAATCGGGATTGGAAGAAATTTCAGAATCGAAAGCTTCCTCACCCCTTTACCAGATTATGGTAGCGGAAAAATAATTCTGAATTAAGGATTTAATTCAGACTTATACCCATTAAAAACTATTATTTTTGGGCATGCGTATTCTTCTATTTCTCGTTTCTATACTTTTGTTGATTGCTTGTAAGGATATTCAGAAATCCCCTTCTATAGTACAGGAAACAAACAATACTCTTGTCGTTAAATACGCCGAAGGCTTTACACTAAGTGAGAAAGAGGGATACACTATAATTAGGCTGTCTAATCCATGGCCGGGTGCAGATCAGAGCTTTGAATATTTATTGGAACATGAGGGCTCACAACAAGATTATTCCGGGACTGAGAACGATTTAAATGTTGACGCAATTGTGGTCGTCCCCGTGAATTCAATGGTCGTCACCTCTACCACTCACATCCCATCCCTGGATATGTTGGGTGTAACGGATAAACTGGTTGGATTCCCAAATCTGGACTATATCTCTTCCAAAGGTGCCAGAGCATTAATTTCCGAAGGAAAAATAAAAGAATTGGGGCAAAATGAATCCATCAATACCGAAGTCCTCATTAATCTTCAGCCCGATGTGGTTGTAAGTTTCGCGGTAGATGGCACCAATAAGTCGATGGAAAGTATAGCCCAGGCGGGAATCCCCGTTTTATATAATGCCGATTGGACCGAGAAACATCCCCTGGGAAAGGCAGAATGGATAAAATTCTTCGGGGTCTTATTCGATAAACAAAAAGAAGCCGACAGCATTTTTAATGTTATAGAAACAGAATACTTTGCGGCACGGGAACTGGCTAAAAAGGCTACTACTAAGCCAACAGTATTGAGTGGTGCCATGTACAAGGATGTTTGGTATATGCCACAAGGAGATAGCTGGGCAGCTCGCTTCATTGCCGATGCCAACGGAGAATATCTCTGGAAAGATACTGAAGGTACCGGTAGTTTGTCAATGAGCCTGGAATCGGTTTTAGAAAAGGGACAAAACGCCGATTTCTGGATTGGACCGGGACAATTCACTTCGGTTACCCAATTTGAAGAAGCGCATAGTGTTTACAGTGAATTCCTCGCCTTAAAGAATGGTGATGTCTATACATTTACCGCACGAAAGGGAGAGACCGGAGGTATACTCTATTATGAACTTGCCCCTAACCGACCCGATATCGTTTTAAAGGATATCATAAAGATTCTACATCCGGAATTACTACCCGATCACCAATTATATTTTTTCAGTAAAGTCGAATAATGGACACACAGAGATCCTATACCAAATGGTTTGTAGTGCTCTTTTTAGGAGTGTTGTTGTTTTTTATACTAAATATAAGCCTTGGATCTGTGAAAATACCTTTAGGGGATGTGTTATCAGCTCTTATGGGCAACAGCCTGTCCAAATCGAGCTGGGAATATATCATTATCGATTATCGGTTGCCCAAGGCATTGACAGCAATCATGGCTGGAAGTGGGCTGGCAGTTTCCGGCTTACTAATGCAAACCCTTTTCAGGAATCCTCTGGCAGGGCCTTTTGTGCTTGGTTTAAGTAGCGGAGCAAGCCTGGGAGTAGCCTTACTCATCCTGGGCGCAGGTGCTTTCGGTGGCTTCTTAGGCAGTCTGTTGTTAAGTCAGTGGAGCCTGGTGATCGCCTCTGCGCTTGGAAGTTTCTTAGTGTTGCTGGCTGTCTTAGCCGTGACATTAAGGGTAAAGGACAGTATGGCGATCCTCATTATCGGACTCATGTTCGGAAGTGTGACTGCGGCTGTAGTTGCCGTACTATCGTATTTCAGTACAGCAGAAAAACTACAACAATACATATTCTGGAGTTTCGGAAGTTTAGGGAATCAGTCGTGGTCTGGTATTGTAATACTGGCACTGTGCTGCATACTCGGTATCCTTATTGCGTTTGCCAGCTGTAAGTCATTAAACGCCTTACTCCTCGGAGAAAATTACGCTAAAAGCATGGGGTTGCGTATTAAAAGAACTACGCTGCTTATCATACTTGCCACCAGTATACTGGCAGGAGGAATCACGGCATTCGCAGGACCTATAGCATTTGTAGGACTGGCGGTTCCACACCTCACGCGGCAGTTATTTACCACTTCAAATCATTATGTATTGGTTCCTGCTGTTTTACTGAGTGGGGCCATTTTAATGCTTGTCTGCGATACCGTAGCTCAATTGCCTATGAGCGAAGAAATGCTACCCATCAATGCCATTACCTCGTTAATTGGCGCTCCGGTTGTGATCTGGTTGTTGGTTAGAAAACGTAAATTGTTGTTTTAATGACTTCGGAAGTAAAACATAGGGCAATAAGCGCCATCGGACTTGAAATTGGGTATTTCAGTAAAAAGAAAAAGATCCCGATCGCTTCCGGCATTGACTTCAGTATTGATAGTGGAAAATTAATCACTCTAGTGGGTGCGAACGGTATTGGTAAGTCTACCTTATTACGAACCTTATCCGGAATGCAGCCGAAATTGGATGGCAAAGTGATGATTGCGGAGAAAGACTTATCTGCATACTCCAGTATGGAAAGAGCTACTCGTCTTAGCGTGGTACTTACCGAAGCTCCGGCATCCAGAAACCTAACGGTGCGTGAGCTAATTTCCTTAGGCAGGCAACCTTATACTAATAGCTTTGGGGTACTTTCAGAAAAAGACAGGCTGGAGATTCAAAATGCATTGGAGATCACAGAGACCGTCAGTTTGGAACACCGAAAATGTTTCGAATTAAGCGATGGGCAGCTACAACGTGTCGTCATTGCCCGGGCATTGGCACAGGATACGCCGCTCATCATTTTAGACGAACCCACCACACATCTCGATCTGTATCACCGGGCCTATATCCTTAAACTCTTAAAAAGGCTTACTTCCGAAGAAGGGAAAACCGTTTTATTCTCTACGCATGAAATTGACCTCGGAATACAGTTGGCGGATATAATGATCGTGATGGAAAAAGACGCGACCTACGTGGACGAACCCGGTAAGCTTATTGAACAAGGTAGATTTGATTCTTTGTTTCCCGAGGATACTATTCATTTTGACAAACAAAGTGGGCGTTTTACCATTAAGAATTAATTATCTTTGAGAGACAGAATTCAAATTCCCTCTTTTACCGAACAACCTCATGAACGAGACCTTTCTTTTTTTACTACTAGCCGGCATTTGTTTGCTCATCGGAGCCTTTATTGGTAATCTGATAGCCATATTGAAGCAAAAGGCGGAAACCAGCAAAATGGAAGAACGCCTGGACCAGTCGGAATTACAACAGGAACGACTCCATGAGCGATTTCAGAATGTATTGAATGAACGGGAGGAAATTCGGAAACAAAAAGACTTTCTCAATAGCGAACTGGTACGAAGGAATACAGAATTCGATGGTCTTGAGAAAGAGAATCGTAAGCAGATGGCGGAAGTCGAAAAGCTACAGGAGAAATTTACCAAGGAGTTCGAAAACCTGGCCAATAAGATCCTGGACGAGAAATCATCGAAGTTTACCAAACAGAACAAGGAGAATCTGGAGACAATATTGAATCCGCTTCAGGAAAAAATCAAGACCTTCGAGAAAAAGGTTGAAGACACCAATAAGGAAAGTGTGGGTCGCCACAGTGAACTAAAAGAGCAACTAAAACACCTTTCTGAACTAAACAGGCAAATAAGTAAGGAAGCCGATAACCTAACCAAAGCTCTGAAGGGCGATTCCAAAATGCAGGGGAACTGGGGAGAGTTGGTACTCACCAGAATACTGGAAAAATCGGGTCTTGAAAAAGGGCGTGAATATACCACCCAGGATAGCCATGAGAATGAATCCGGGAAACGACTTCAAACGGACGTACTTATCCATCTGCCCGATGGTAAGAAGATGATCGTGGATAGTAAAGTTTCACTGGTGGATTTCGAAAGATTTGTTTCTGAAGAAGATGAAGAATTGAAGAAAGCGCATTTGAAAAAACATATTGCTTCAATTAAAAAACACATAGACGATCTCAGTGGAAAAAAATATCATTACCTGATGGATGAGAGCCCGGACACCGTTTTTATGTTCGTGCCTATCGAACCTGCTTTCGCTATTGCCGCCGCTTCCGAACCCAGGATCTATGAAGATGCCTTCGATAAACAGGTGATCATAGTAACGCCTTCTACCCTGCTCGCAGCTTTACGGCTTGTGGACAACCTTTGGCAGAATGACCGACAAACACAGAACGCGCTGGCTATCGCTAAAGAAGCCGGTGCGTTATACGACTCATTTACCAATCTTACCGATGAACTAATAAAAGTTGGTAAGCAGATCGGGACGGTACAGGGAACATACGAAAGCGCTATGAAGAAACTCACGGGTCGCGGAAATTTAATCAGGCGTGTCGAGAATTTGAAAAAACTTGGGGCTAAGGCCAGCAAGCATATCGATGAAAAGTTAATTAAACGATCTGAAGAAGAAGGAGAAGAATAACAAACTGTCGGTTCGAGTGATCCCGTATGGCGGGATTGTATCGAGAACCAGTGATTCAGATATTCTTTTTTCTAAAAACAGTGATTGAAGTTAAAATACCCTGCTCAGGTTAAATCCGAAATAAAAATCCCCATCACTCCAATCTCCTGCTCCCCGCACAATAAATCCATCTTCGAACATGGCCTGGGCATTAGTGAAATGCATTTGAAATACATGTCCGCCGGTTTCCAGGTCTACCCCTACCGAAAAAGGATTTTTGAAGTTGGAGTTTCTGTTCCTGTTGAGATGAATCCCATAATCCATATTAATGCTCCATCTGGTAGTGAGTTTAAATCGACCACCTACTCCAACAGCAAACTGATCGTTTTCTTCATCAAAGTTCAGGGTGGTATCATCTGCAAGCACCATAACACTCCTGGTTGCCAGGTTTTCATGTATATAGGTTGGAGCCAGCAGCAAGGACAATCTTTCACTGACCTTTCTAGACACCAGGACCTGTGAAGTGTAGGTAATTCTGTCACTGAACTTTAAATTGGTGTACAGATTTTCATCCAAAGCTGTATTGATCGCCATTAAATTATAACCCACTACGGTAAATGGAAAGCCTTCTTTATGTTGCTGAATGAGTCTATACTTTAAATGACCTCCATAAGTTTTTTGGTAGGAACTCCGGGCAACACCAATATTTAACCACTCGTTTATACCGTATATGAATTTCAATTGGGTTACCGCCTCATCCAGGCCGAAGAAGTCGTCGATTCCATTCTTTACGGAACCGAATCTATGTGCCACTACGAAGTAGAATTCCTTCTGATGAGCTAGTTTTGTAGATTCGAAATTCACAATTTTAAGGCCTTTAAAGGCAGCGTCCACAGTATTATCTTCGGTGATCGTTCCTTCTAATTCTTCAAGTAGATCGTCCTGTGAAATACTAAAAAATGGAAGGAATAATAACAATAAGCATAATTTTTTCATCTGAGTTCTATTTAATTATTGAACATTGATCCAGTTTTACGATCTCGAATAGATCGTCATAACCAATACAGCGGCCCTTCAGTACAGCGGAATCACCAATAATTAGATTCATCGATAGTTCAGTAAAACTGCAGGAGACTTTATCATCCAGGGTAAGGCTGCTACCGTCGATTTCAGAAATAATACCTTTTACACTAACAGTGGCATTGAGTAGATTGTTAGCCGCATCTTTTTTAAAGAGTTCCAATATGGAATCGGAGGTCAGCTCCGCTTTGGGCTGTTCAGTGGTTATTTCCCGATGGTCCTGGTAGAGATAATTGTAGCCTATTACTCCAATTAGGGCTAATAGAAGGATAACACCTGTAATCACTTTCTTCTTCATCTCTATTAAATTGAAAGTTTGAATTCTGCCTCCACCTCAACTTTCTCGGCGATTTTTTTGCTCACCACTGCGGGGATCTTAATATTGAAATCGGAAGGTTTCAGAAAAAAAGTAGTGGAAAGCATAATACCATCTCCCTCCTTCCATAACTTCACTATAGTATTGATCTCATGGGTTTCACCATGCATACTAATACTGCCGGTTAAATTATATTCTGAAGGATTGCTGACTATAGCACTTTCATTGAAGTTTGACAGGGTACCTTTAAAAACCGCTTTCGGATAGGTGGAAGATTCGACATAGTTCTCGTTAAAATGTTCTTCCATAAGGGCTACCTTAAACCGAAATCCTTTCATAAGAGCAAGTGCAGCAAATTCCCCGGTTTCCGTATTCAGAATCGCGCTCACATTATCATTCACTGCTTTTACCTGCTCAAAGGAAGGAACAGAAGCTTCGAAAGTAATGCTACCGGATTTCGTTTTGATTTTCTCCTGAGCATGGGTCTGGCAGGCCAGGAGCGCAATTGCGCTCAGGACTAATACAATCTTTTTCATAATATATTTTTTAGTTTTCTAATAGACCATCCGTATTCCATTGAACGAGCAGATCAATAGTGGATTGCGGTAGCCTCGGGCCACCAAGTGGCATGAGTCCTTGCGCTCCCTCCGGCCGACTTACCCGGTCGAGAAGTCCGCGGTTTTCCACCGCATTTTTAACATTCGTATAGGTAACTAATGGCATGGGAGCACCATTTTGAGGAGGGTTCGAATGACATTGCTGACAAATATTATCGAAAACAAACCGAACATCCTGAAAGGTCACAAGATCTATAGGAATCTCCTGTTGTACAGGTTCCAAATCATCCAGATTCCTTGCTGTACAGCCATGCAGTATTGTGAGCATGGCTGCTCCTAAAAGTATAGTAAGTAAGGATTTCATCGTATTGTTATTCGATAATCACTTTTTGCGTATGCGACATATCGCCTGAAGTTACCCGTACAAAGTAAATTCCTGGCTGTAATGAAGAAACATTAAGCGTACTGAAATTTCCGTCGTCGGTATCATGCATCACGCGTTGACCGGCAATATTATGAACGCTGTAACTGTCTATCTTGAAGAGAGAGAAAATGTTCAATTGCTCCTGTGCCGGGTTGGGATAGAAATTCAAACTCTTTATAAATTTATCTTCAGTGGAAAGAATTTCTTCCACCGTAATGGTTCCGAACATATTGGAGTGCACATCGCATCGGTAATCGTTGGTTCCAATCTGGGTAAAGGTAAAGGAGAACTCGGTTCCCAATCCGGTGATAATTCCACTATCGAAGTTTTGCTGACTTCCAGATTCACTTGTAACACTATGTGGTAATGCGTCTGTCCATGTCCAGCGAACAGTATCGCCTGGTTCAACAGTAGGACTAGCCGGAACACCGTTCACACCAACTTCCCAGTCGATGTCGAAAGTTGTTTGAGCTGTAAGTGAAATAGAAGCAAAAAAGGCGATGATGAGTACATACTTTTTCATAATCTTTTGTTTAAAGGTTTAAGTTGTTTTATACTAATGGAACAATTCAGAATCAAAAATCCCTACCAGTAAACAAAAAAACTCCGGCAAGCCGGAGTTTAAATTTTACTTTTTCAATGATCATTATCGCTTCACAAACTTTATCGTTCGTGAACCGATAACGTTAGATAACTTCAGGAAATACAGCCCTTCACTTAGATCAGAAACCTGCAGAAACTGCACTTCTAATTCCCCTTCGGAAACAAGTTGTCCCGCTACATTGAAGATCTGGTAATTATCCACCTGGACAGCTGATTCGATGTTAAGAATATCTGAAACAGGGTTTGGATAGGTTACCAAATCATTAAATGTATTATCATCAAAACCTATTAAGAGAACATCAGCGGTAATATTGTCAATATGCAGCACACCGGCCACTGCATCTCCGTTAAAGCCTCCGCTCTGGCTGCTTAAAATTCTAATTTGGGCAACGTCCTGCAGCACCTGCTCTACAGTACTTGCGCCACTCACAATGCTCCAGTTTGCAGAATTATCAAGAACTAAATCGAAAAAGGTCCAGGTTGTCTGGCTAGCGGGTAAGGCAAAGGAATTATCGGTATACATTCTTGTATTGTCTGAACCACCTTCCAAAGCGATTCTTAAAAACAGATCTTCTGAACCTCCATTTTTAACATTCGCAGAAAGTAGTCCAACGCCTGCACTTAGATAATCACCGGTCCATTCCGAATCATCATTCTGAATTACCAATTTGCTTCCTGCGCCACTACCTCCCGCACTTATTTCTTCTAAAAAATTATCGTCTGCCCCTGCTGGCCCACCTGTAGGTATATTCGTGGGTTGATTAGGTGAGGCGGCGCCGTTGGTCCATCCTTGAACAGTACCATCTTCAAAATCACTTATTTGGGGTGTTGATATCTGAGCATTTGCTGAAAAAGCGACGCAAACCGTGGTCGCCAAAAGAATAATTTTTTTCATGGTATAGTTTCTTTAATAGAATTGGATTATACGTTTAAAGATACAACATCTTATTTTTTTTAAATTCCTAAGTGAACATAAAAAAACTCCGGCGAGCCGGAACTAAATTATGTAACATGAATAGCTTCAATCCTCTTAGAGGTATCTTCCTAAGAGCATATCCTAGATATAAACGACCGTTGAAATAAAAATAGTAAAAAAATAATTATTGATACAAAAACTTAATTTGGCCCCCAGTATCTGCTAAGAACTAAATTGAATACTATATCCAATTTTCAACAACTGACAGCGTATAGTCAATCGATTTTTTAGTCTCTTTTAACTGCATAAGAGACATTTTGTCGAAAACGTAAATTTCAATGATTGATCTGTTATCGAGATAGTTGATCTTTACCCAATTAATAAACCTTACTAAATGAAAAGCCTTTTACTTATTTTAATATTTGTACCACAATTTGTTATATGCCAGGTTGGTGTAGGTACAACCTCCCCTCAGGAAACTCTCCATGTAGAAGGTTCCATGAGAATTACAAATACCAATCCATCGACTGCTACGGGGTTGATGGGGATGGATGCCAATGGAACAGTCAATGAGGTAACAATAGGATCCAATCTGACCTTGAATGCTGGTGTTCTGGATGCAGCTACAGGAGGAAATACCAAGTACTTAATTGCAACTGAAAATTTCACAACAACGAGCCCCGGCCAAGATTTTGATGATGTTGATCTAGAACTAAATACCACTAATAATGATATTGTAGTATTCAGACTAATGGGTGCGTCCAATAATTATGATATTACCGGAATTGCAGGAGGTACAGATGGACGCCATATTATCCTATTGAACACAACAGCCAATAACTGCAAACTAATAGAGGAAGATACGGGATCGCTGGCCCAAAACAGAATTGTTACACTAGCTGGTGGATTTGAATCTACCTCCGGAACTGGAATTGCAGAATTGGTATACGATGGTGTTTTACAAAGATGGGTCATCATTAACTTCAGAGATTAATCCATCATATTCTCCGACTATCGTAACGCTGCTTTTAACGGTATTCTCTGGTTTTTATCGTGTTAAGTACATCTTTCTACGTGAATACAGTTCGTAGAATTCGTCATCCTTTAAACTATCGATAAATAGTATACTCTCTCCGGTACTCTTCATTTCCGGGCCTAACTGTTTATTCACATTGGGGAATTTATTAAAACTGAAGACCGGTTGTTTGATCGCATATCCTTCGAGCTGCGGGTTGAAATCGAAATCGGTTACTTTCTTATGTCCAAGCATCACCTGGGTAGCGTAATTTACATAGGGTTCACCATAAGCTTTAGCTATGAAAGGTACTGTTCTGGATGCCCGTGGATTCGCTTCAATAATATACACCTGGTCGTCCTTGATCGCGAATTGAATATTGATAAGACCCACAGTTTTTAGTGCCAGGGCAATTTGTTTAGTGTGATCCTTTATCTGCTGCATCACAAATTCACCAAGATTAAATGGTGGCAAGGTTGCATTAGAGTCGCCCGAGTGGATTCCGCAGGGTTCAATGTGCTCCATGATACCTATGATGTATACATTTTCACCATCACAGATGGCATCCGCCTCTGCCTCTATGGCTCCATCCAGGTAATGATCCAACAGTAATTTGTTGTTCGGTATCTTACTAAGCAGATCCACGACATGTTCTTCCAGTTCCTGCTTGTTGATCACGATCTTCATACCCTGGCCTCCCAGCACATAGGAAGGACGGATGAGTAGCGGGAAATCCAGCACATCTGCAAGGGCCAATGCTTCCTCGGTCGTTTCAGCAGTACCAAATTCAGGATAAGGAATATTGTTTTCCTTCAGTAACTCCGAAAAGCTGCCACGATCTTCGGCCAGATCCAGGGCCTTGAAACTCGTACCCATGATCTTGATTCCGTAGCGATCCAGCTTTTCTGCTAGTTTAAGAGCGGTCTGACCTCCCAATTGGACGATGACGCCTTCAGGTTTCTCATGACGGATGATGTCGTAAATATGTTCCCAGAAAACCGGTTCGAAATAGAGTTTATCTGCCACATCGAAATCGGTTGACACGGTTTCAGGATTACAGTTTATCATGATGGTCTCATATCCGACTTCACTGGCTGCCAGTACCCCGTGTACACAGCAGTAATCGAACTCAATACCCTGTCCGATCCTGTTCGGACCCGATCCCAGTACGATGATCTTCTTTCTGTCTGTAACAACACTATCATTTTCAGCATATTCCTTGCCGTCAGCCGTATGCATCTCGTTCTCGAATGTTGAGTAATAATAGGGTGTTTCGGCTTTAAATTCGGCAGCACAGGTATCTACCAGTTTGTAGACACGTTGTATGTTAAGCTCATCTCTTTTATTGTAAACCTGACTTTCAAGGCATTTCAGCATATGCGCTATCTGGCGATCGCCATATCCTTTTTGTTTTGCCTCCAGTAATAATTCCCTTGGAAGTGTATCCAGCGTATAGCCTGAAATTTCCTTTTCCAGGTAATATAGTTCTTCGTATTGCTTCAGGAACCACATATCTATTTTGGTGATATCGTGTATCCTGCTTAATGGTATTCCCATCTGTATGGCATCGTAAATCACGAAAACCCTATCCCAACTGGCGTTTGTTAATTTATCGATGATCTGATCGTAATTCGTATAGCTTTTGCCATCCGCACCCAGTCCGTTTCGTTTTATTTCCAGCGATTGGGTTGCTTTATGAAGCGCTTCCTGAAAAGATCGTCCAATCCCCATCACTTCTCCTACGGCCTTCATTTGAAGACCTAAAGTCCTTTCGGAACCTTCAAATTTATCGAAATTCCATCTCGGGATCTTCACAATTACATAATCCAGGGTAGGTTCGAACAATGCTGAAGTAGATTTTGTGATCTGGTTGTCAAGTTCATCCAGTGAATACCCGATGGCCAGTTTAGAAGCTACTTTCGCAATGGGATACCCTGTGGCCTTAGATGCAAGCGCCGATGAACGCGATACCCTTGGATTTATCTCGATAGCAATGATGTCTTCTTTTTCATCCGGGCTCACGGCAAACTGCACGTTACATCCCCCGGCGAAATCCCCAATACTTCGCATCATTTTTATCGCCATGTCCCGCATTCGCTGAAAACAGGTATCACTTAAAGTCATTGCGGGAGCCACCGTAATCGAATCGCCCGTGTGAATTCCCATCGGATCCATATTTTCGATCGTACAGATAATCACCACGTTATCATTATTGTCACGCAACAATTCCAATTCGTATTCTTTCCAACCCACCAGTGCCTTGTCGATAAGGACCTCGTGAATTGGAGAAGCTTCAAGACCGCGAGTTAATAATTCATCAAATTGATCTTCCGTATGAACAAATGATGCACCCGTCCCACCTAATGTAAAAGATGGCCTGATAACCACCGGAAAACCAAATTCCTGGGCAATCTCCTTACCTTTAAGAAAGGAGTTAGCAATTTTCGCCGGAGCAACCGGTATACCGATCTTGTTCATCAGGTTCTTGAATTGCTCCCGGTCTTCCGTAATATTGATGGCGGCAATATCTACACCGATGATTTCAATATTAAAATCCTTCCATATGCCTTTTTCGTCCGCTTCAATACACAAATTTAAGGCGGTCTGTCCACCCATGGTTGGAAGCACTGCATCAATCTGCGGATGATCCTTTAAAATTTTTACAATAGACTTGGTAGTGAGGGGTAGCAAATACACATGGTCGGCCATCGTGGGATCGGTCATGATCGTAGCCGGATTGGAATTGATGAGGATCGTCTCAATTCCGTCTTCCCGAAGGGATCTCAGCGACTGGGAACCTGAGTAGTCGAATTCACATGCCTGGCCAATGATTATCGGACCTGAACCGATAATAAGAATGGATTTTAAAGTATTGTTTTTTGGCATTTTCTTTTTCGTTTTTTTGCTGTGCTAAAATTACGCTGCAACAGGGTATAAAAAAAAGGTGTTGCTATTAAAACAACACCTTTTTATTTATGAGTTATCAACATTATTTTTTGTGACGTGGTTCAGATGATACAGATATTTTCTTTCTGCCTTTCGCTCTTCGCGAAGCCAATACCTTTCTACCGCTTACAGAAGCCATTCGCTCTCTAAACCCATGCTTGTTTCGTCTTTTTCTTTTCGACGGTTGAAATGTTCTTTTCATTGTAAATTATCTTAGATCTTCTGAAATTTCTTTTTCAGACCTTGCCTGAAACCGGGTGCAAATATACAATCATTTTTTACTTTCACAAACACAGTATCAAAAATATTTAGGATTGTTTTTCATACCTTTGACCCCTCATAATAATATGAACATATGTTCAATAAAACCTTTAAACTGATACTGGCGGCAATTGCTGTTGCTGCTGCTGTATGGCAGTTTTACGAGACAAATATCGGCAACGGGATCATGTTTATCCTTCTGGCGCTTATTTTCATTTTCCTCTATTTTAAAAATGAAATGATTCTTCTTGCTTTTCTGCAGTTGCGTAAGCAAAACTTTGAAGGAGCAAAAAAATGGTTAGACCGAATTAAAAATCCTCAGGGAGCGTTAGTTACCAAGCAGCAGGGCTATTACAATTATCTCAACGGGCTCATGGTATCACAAACCAATATGAATGAGGCCGAGAAGTACTTCAAAAAAGCGGAAAAATTAGGGCTCTCTATGAGTACAGATATGGCGATGGTGAAATTAAATCTCGCTGGGATCGCGATGACCAAGAACCGAAAACGCGAGGCGGAAATGCTGCTGAGTGAGGCAAAAAAGCTGGACAAACAAAATATGCTCGACGAGCAGATAAAAATGATGAAACAGCAAATGAAACGCGCCGGGCAACCGCGACAGCAATTTGGGCGAGGCGGACGTGGAGGTAAGGGTTTTCGTTAGATTATTATGAAATTCTAAGTCTTTTCGTACGAAAAAGTGTATTTCACCGATAAAATATGTCTTTTTATCGATGTTTTCATTCAAAATACTATTTACCTTGTTACATTTGCCTGATTCGCAAACGGCTGCCTATGGGTAAAAACCTACTTATCCTCTTCTTACTGGTACAATCAATCGCATTTTCTCAGGATGATGCGCCTAAGCGGCTATTTTCTGATGTCATCGGACAAAACATTAAAAAATACAAGATAGAAGCCAAGTATGCTTACAGAAAACAAAATTACGAAAGAGCTCAGTTCTTATTCGATTCCCTGGTCGAACATGTAATACGTGGCAGCTATATGAATAATTTCAGAGTGAGAAGTCTGACTAGAAGAAATACTGAAATACATGATTTTGAAAAACCTATCTTCCTGATCACATCGGCCTTTTGGGTAGCCACTAGTTCCGGAGAAATACCGGCACTCAATTCCATCGCGGACCAATACAAAAACGAAGTTGATATTGTTATCCTGTTCTGGGGACCCCGGGAAGCCATCGTAAAACTAAAACGACTGTATAGCAGGAATATCAGTTTACTCTATGTGGATGAACTGGAAAATACCAACGACTTCACAATCAAATCCATGAAACATAGCCTTGGTTTTCCAACCACCTTTATTATGGATGAGTCTAAGCGCATCCTTGATGTGCGCAGAAACATAAATCACCGTTACGATAAGGACTACACCAATTCGTTTAATGAACATTATCAAACTTTTATGAATGGGCTTAATCTTATCCTAAAAAAAGACAGAAGACTGGAAAACTGAATTATAAAGAAGTGATAAATCCCTATTTCGAAAAGAACAACTTCACCGCTGCGACTACCAGTATAAGAGCGAAGATCTTCTTCAGCATTTGCTGATTAATTGACACCGCAATTTTCGAACCGAGGTAACCACCCACAACAAAGAATATCGCGATCACCAATGCGTACTTCCAATCAATCACATGACCGGCCTTATGATACGTATAAGCCGCAACGAAAGTTACCGGTACCGCCAGCACGGCAAGACTCAATCCCTGCGCCTGATGCTGATCGTAGCCCAGAAATAGAATCATTAGCGGGATCATGATCACGCCCCCCCCTACACCCATAAATCCACTAAGAATTCCTGCCAGCAATCCTATTATGATCAAAGAAAGTAATAAGGTCATACGCATCTATTGTCCTGTTTTATAGTAGCCGTTTTCAGGTATTTCTATAAAGTATTCTTTGCCTGAACTATTCTTGAGATACGTCTCACGTAACCAGGGGTTATGTAGTTTCAGGATTTTGTAATTGATTCCGAATTGCTTTGCAAATCCGGGTATGTCTGTAATAGCCGTATCTACTTTCACTTTATACGTGGGTATTGGTGCGTACAGATCTTCCTTCTTGAAATTGAAACCATACTTCTCCGGATTACTCAGTATCTCCTTGAAGGCTAGAATTCTGAACACATAGCGACTTGTCTCATTGTTCAATAAAAGATCGTAATAGTTATTTGATGACTTCTGACGGTCTATTTGCTTTTGAACTCCTCCATTACCGGCATTGTAGGCAGCGGCAGCCAAAGTCCAGGAGCCGAATTTTTCTTTGGATCGCTTCAGATATTCGGCAGCTACTTTTGTAGCGAGTTCAAGGTTATAACGTTCGTCCACATAATCGTTGATCTCAAGCCCGTATTCGCGCCCCGTTCCTTTCAGAAAATGCCAGAATCCGGCAGCCCCGGCAGGAGAGCGGTTATTTTCCAGGGCACTTTCCGCCACAGCAAGATATTTGAAATCATCAGGCAGGCCATACTTTTCAAGAAGCGGTTCAATGACGGGGAAAAACTTATTAGCCCTTTTAAAGATAAGAAGTCCGTTAGACTGCCAGTAAGTATTCACTAGTAATTCCCTGTCCAGTCGTTCCCGTATGTCAGGATTATCCAGTGGGACCGGTTCACCGGCAAAATCCATGGATTCCGGTATCGGAATTGCATATACTTTGTATTCGTGTGTCGATGTGTCCTCTTGTTTTTTTGCATCCGGTTCCTGCTGAACCGCATTAACACACAGGCTGCTCACCCCAAAGAGCACAGTAACCAATCCTATTTTCGATAAGATACTCATGATAAAATATTTTTTTAAATATAAAAAAAGCTACGCCCACTTTGCGATTTTCCAAAGCTTTATTCTTCTATGGCGGCAAGAATTTTTTCAGACAGCTGTTTGCCTTTACTCAACAGCATAACGTGAGTCCCACCCTCCAGTACCACACAATCATTAATGTTCTTTATAGGAAAAATAATATCCTTGTCACCATGTATGTGAATAACTTTCCGGTAGGGTTCTTTTTGTTGCCAGCACACCATATTTTTTATTGCCCAATCCAGGTAACGTTTATCCCTGACATGAAGGAATTCCTGGTACAATTTTAAGCGCTTTTTCGATCTGGGTCCGACGGAAAATATAGTTAGATCATCGGCACTCAGCATGAGTCGCGTAGGCATAAGCTTATAAACGCCCGTCTTTTTCGCTAGTTTTAAACGGAGGGGTAATTCCTCCGGCGATTTCACACTGGAAATAATAATAAGTTTTATAGGATTCACAAAGGGTGCCATTTCTTGCGCTACCACACCGCCAAAAGATACTCCGGCCAGAACAACATCTTCACCGGTAACCAGGCTGGCCATTCGCCTGGCATAAGACTCCATGGATTCATTCTTTTCAGGAATTAACCATTCAATGATATGCATCTCAAAACGATCCTCAGGAAGTCTGATATTTTTAAAGATTTCCTTCCCGGCGGCCATCCCGGGAATGAAGTAAACCTGTGTTTTTTTCTCAGACATAGCGCTTTAACAACTAGCTAACGATTTTGACACTCGTTTTTCGTAACTTTGCATGACAAAGATAGAATTATCATCACGTAATTGGGGTTTTTATGAAGAAGATTTTACATCCTGCAGCTACACGTGGTACTGCAAATTACGGTTGGTTACAGGCACGATATTCCTTTAGTTTTGCTAATTTTTTCGACCCGAACAGAGTACAATTTGGTAAGCTTCGTGTTCTCAATGATGATATCGTTGCCCCTTCCATGGGATTCGGAAAACATCCGCATCAGAACATGGAAATTGTCACGATTCCCCAGGAAGGAGCTTTAAAACACAAAGATTCGATAGGTAATGAAGGCATAATCGAATCGGGCGATATTCAAATAATGAGTGCAGGTAGCGGGGTGGAACACAGTGAGATCAACGCGAACTCTAATGAAGCCGTAAAATTATTTCAGATATGGGTGTTCCCGGAAGAAGAAGGAGTTACCCCGCGTTACGATCAGAAAAAGATCGCTCCGCTATTAAAACAAAACCAACTCAGTACGGTGGTAAAACCCAGGTCGGAAGCAAAGGAAGATGAGTTATGGGTACATCAGCAGGCATGGTTTAATATAGGTGAATTTTCAGAAACAACACAAACCACATATCCCCTGAACAACAAAGCTCATGGTGCATACGTTTTTGTAATTGATGGCACTATTGTTGTTGATAATGAGACACTTACTAAGAGGGATGCCATCGGCATCTGGGATACCGATTCGGTAACCCTCACGGCAGAAAAAGACAGTCGCGTCCTGCTTATAGAAGTACCAATGAATTAAAAAATCACTCCCTATGATAGAAGATGTGGAAATTACCGATAACGAATTCTTAAGACAATTCGAACTGGAAGTGGGCGACAATATGGCTCGCATTGAATATGCACTTCAGGATAGAAAAATTTTCCTGACCAAATACGATATGCCATCCGATATGGAAGACCAGGGTTTCAGGGACATTTTTATTAAAGCCGTTTTCGATGAAGTGAAAGACCGCGGTATCCGCCTGGTACCTACCAGCCCGGAAATCGCCGGTTTCATGCGTAAGAATCGTAGAAAATATCGGGACCTCTTACCTGTTGGAATAAGTATTTAATGTTATTGGGCGCCTCCTCCTTCGTCATGACTTCGAAGGACCGGGCTCTCGCTACTCGCTTTTTAAGTAACACAGCAGTACTGATTCGAGAATTTTCGCAACTTAAAAGAGCTCAAACAGATCGCTCTATCCCTGGCGCAGGATTTCTGTTTCAGTAAAATCAAACCTAACCAATCCATCGTCATCTATTTTGGTCAGTTCAATTTGATGTAAGGTATTGACCCGTTCCGGATTCCAGGGTGCTTTCACTTTTACATAATTCTCGGTGAATCCATGTATATAGCCACCTTTATTCTCACCTTCAAACAATACCGTACGGGTAGTTCCCAATTGTTGTTCGTAGAAAGCTCTGCGTTTCTTAACCGATAAGCCTCGTAACATTTTACTGCGCTTATGGCGAATCTCTTTCGGGACAACTCCCTCCATTTCGGCCGCTTCTGTATTGTCTCGTTCCGAATAAGTAAAGACATGAAGGTAAGCGATATCGAGTTCATTCAGGAAGTGATAGGTCTCCAGGAATAGTTCCTCGGTTTCCCCGGGGAATCCAACAATCACATCAACTCCAATACACGCATGTGGCATCAATTCACGGATCTTACGCACCCGATCCACATATAATTCCCGTTGATAACGACGCTTCATTAATTTCAGCAGCTCATTATTTCCACTTTGCAAAGGAATATGAAAGTGCGGCACAAAATTTTCTGACTGCGACACAAATTCAATGGTTTCGTTCTTCAGTAAATTGGGTTCAATCGAAGAAATTCGCACTCGCTCAATGCCTGGCACGGTATCCAGCGCCATACACAAATCGAAAAATGTGTGTTCGTGTTTTTTGTTTCCATATTCGCCTTTTCCGTAATCCCCAATATTCACTCCGGTAAGGACGATTTCCTTGATCCCCTGCGCAGAAATTTCGGCTGCGTTTTTAAGGACATTCTGTAATGTATCGCTTCTTGAAATTCCCCTTGCCAGTGGAATGGTGCAATAGGTACATATATAGTCACAACCATCCTGCACTTTCAGAAAAGCCCGGGTACGATCTCCTATGGAATAAGAGCCTACATAAAAATCAGCATCCTCAATTTCACAAGAATGAATCTCTCCAAAATCATTCTTGGAAAGGTCGTTGATATAGTCGGTGATCTTAAACTTTTCAGTAGCTCCCAATACCAGGTCTACCCCGTTTACATCGGCCAGTTCCTGAGGCTTCAATTGAGCATAGCAGCCAATGGCAGCTACAAATGCCTCGGGATTTGCTTTTTGGGCTTGCTTTACGATGGTTTTAAAACGCTTGTCTGCATTCTCAGTCACACTGCAGGTATTGATCACATAGATATCTGCTTCTTCTGTAAAGTCCACACGCTCAAACCCTTCCGAAGAAAAATCTCTGGCAATAGTAGAGGTCTCACTGAAATTCAGTTTGCAACCCAGGGTGTAAAATGCAACTTTTTTACTAGCGTTCATTCTTGTACTTTAGCAAGGGGCACAAAGATACGAAGTATTTTGAAGTCGGAAGACCACCGCCAACAGACGACAGAAAACAGAAAACAGACAATCGACATTAAACATAAAATAATATGAACTTCGGACTTCGGACTTCCGACTTTTGGCCTATAATAGTCATCCTTTCAAGTATTATGGTTTCCTGTGATAAAGACAGTGAAAAATCACAAGACCACCTCGTCTTCCGCTACAACGAACACAGTAACATTCCTACCCTCGATCCGGCTTTTGCCCGCAATCCGCAAATTATTTGGCCAACCAACCAACTTTATAATGGTTTGGTACAACTGGATGATTCATTGAACATCCAACCCGATATTGCCAAAAGCTGGGAGATCAATGACACCACCCTTACCTATACGTTCTATCTTAGGAGCGATGTATATTTTCATAAAAACAAGGCATTCGCTCCCGATTCAACAAGAGTGGTCACCGCGAGTGATTTCGCTTTTAGTTTCGATCGCCTTACGGACTCGAATGTCGCTTCTCCCGGAAGCTGGGTAATGAGCACCGTGGAAAGCTATGAAGCCTCTAACGACACTACCTTTGTAATAAAATTAAAACAACCCTTCCCCGCATTCTTAGGACTTTTATCTATGCGGTATTGCTCCGTTGTTCCACAGGAAGCCGTGGATTTCTACGGTGGTGAATTCCGAAGGAATCCTGTAGGTACTGGGCCATTTCAATTTAAGCTCTGGGAAGAGAATGTGAAATTGGTATTGCGGAAGAATTCACTTTATTTTGAAACGGATGAAAATGGCGAGCAGCTCCCCTACCTGGAGGCTATTGCTATCACTTTTTTACCCGATAAGCAAAGTGAATTCCTGCAGTTTGCCCAGGGGAAGATTGATTTCGTGTCCGGATTAGACAATTCCTATAAAGACGAGATCATTACAACAACCGGTACCTTACAGCCCAAATACAAGGACCGTGTAAAACTGATCACCGCACCCTATCTGAATACCGAATACCTTGGTTTTTTCATGGGTGCCAACACCCCGGAGATCAAATCGAACCTATTGAGGCAGGCGGTAAATTATGGTTTCGACCGTGAAAAAATGGTCACTTATTTAAGAAATGGTATGGGGATACCAGCGGAACATGGGTTTATCCCTAAAGGCTTACCTGGATTCGATGAAATAGATGGTTACACCTACGATCCCGATAAGGCCAGATCACTTATTGAGCAATACAAGGCCGAGACCGGAGATATGAATCCCGAAATAATTATCGGGACCAATAGTCAATACCTGGATATTTGTGAATACATACAACGGGAGCTGGAAAAACTTGGCGTTGCTGTTACGGTTGATGTAATGCCGCCTTCCACATTACGCCAGATGAAAAGTAGTGGGGAATTGGATATCTTCAGGGCGAGCTGGATAGCCGATTATCCCGATGCGGAGAATTATCTGTCGCTGTTCTATAGTCCGAACTTTACTCCGAACGGACCCAATTATACACATTATAAGAATGAGGCCTTCGATAGTCTGTATGTGCAAGCATTAAATATTTCAAACATCGAAATAAGGAAACATTTGTATGCGCAAATGGATTCTATCGTGATTGCCGATGCACCCATCGTACCTCTATACTATGATATGGCCATACGGTTCGTGAACAAAAAGGTGAGTGGTCTCGGGATCAACCCGCAGAATTTCCTGGTGTTGAAGCGGGTAAGAAAAGAAGAGTAGGCATCACTATTGTAACAAAGTGAATAATATTTCCCACTTATAATAAATCACAATATGGGCATACGAGGGAACTTAGGGAATCAGAGGACCAATTACAATATGAAAAGTAAACGGCGAAAGCTTTCTTATAAGGAAGTTCAAACTATGCCTAGTGGTTACCGTGAGTTTGTAGATCACACACAAATGAAAACTCACGAATACGCCGATTTTCAAAAGGAGCTATTCGAAAAAACAAGACGCGATAATACGGTCCAGAGAGTATTTATAACTACGACAATTATTTTAACCATTCTATTTCTTCTATCATTACCTTATATGTTTAAGTGGATGATAAGTTAAACAAGAAACTATGAGCTCAGGATTTGTAAGCAATGCCATAGCTGTTATTAAGAATAATGCCCGAATGCTGGGCAAGCGTAATGCGTTAAGTGATCGAGCATCCGCAATGAATGCCAAATACGGTGAATTTGTAGACCATACCAAGATGAAAGGCCATGAATTTGCCGAATTTCAGAAGAAGATCTTCGAGGAGAATGCCAGCAGTCGCAAACGATTCCTTTTGATTTTCTGGATCAGCATGACTGTGGTAGGAATTGTATTGATCTACTTTTTATTTATTTATGAAGTGGTCCCGCTAAAACCCCTGAAATAGTTAAAACTTTCAACTAGTCCCTTCGGAACTTCGCTGTTTCCTCGAAAACATGCTCAAGGATCTTCGCATCATCTTCCGTAAATTCCACATTGCGCCGCACCATCATCTCTTTAGCGGTTTCGAAGGCTTTGTCGGTTTTATACGTTGTCGTACCATGACTGCCCCCCCAACTGAAACTAGGGATGAAATTCCGTGGAAATCCACTTCCGAAGATATTAGCGCTTACGCCCACCACGGTTCCGGTATTGAACATGGTATTGATCCCACACTTACTGTGATCACCCATCATCAACCCGCAGAACTGTAAGCCCGTCCTGGCGAATCGCTCGGTATTATAATCCCAAATTTTAACTTCGGCATAATTGTTCTTCATATTCGAAGTATTGGTGTCGGCACCAATATTACACCATTCGCCTAAAACCGAATTCCCAAGGAAGCCGTCATGACCTTTATTGGAATATCCAAACAACACCGAATTATTTACCTCTCCCCCTATTTTACTGTACGGGCCAATGGTACATCCGGTGTAGATCTTACTGGCCATTTTTACCGTGGATCCTTCACAAAGGGCGAATGGGCCACGAATCATGGATCCTTCCATGATTTCGCTGTTCTTACCAATATAGATAGGGCCATCGGCTGCATTTAAGGAACATAGCGGTAGTTTAGCACCTTCTTCTATAAAAATTCTTTCCGGATGAAATGCCACCGTCATCTCAGGGATGGGTTGCGACTTACGGCCTTCGGTGATCAATTCGTAATCCCGCTTTATCGCTTCATGATTTTTAGCAAAAATGTCCCATGTATGTTCTATACGCAGTACGTCGTCTTCTGTATATTCAGAGACCTCGAAACTTTCAAACTCTATTTCCTGGCCTTCGCTGGCGTAAAAAGCGACAGGCTCATTCTTATAAAAGATCGCCTGGTTTACAGTTAATGTTCTTATGCGGGCAACTAAAGCAGCAGAGGGTAAAAAAGAAGCATTAATAAGCACATTCTCCTCCAGTTCTACCATAGGCCATTGCACAGAAAGATGGTCTTCTGTGACGGTTGTTGTGGTAAAGCCAAGATGTTTCTCCCATTTTTCACGAATAGTGAGTATGCCCATACGGATATCAGCCACAGGTCTGGTAAAGGTAAAAGGTAAAAGCTGATCACGAACGCTGCCGTCGAAAAGAATATAATTCATAAGGATCTGTTCTGAATTCAAAGCTAATAAAAAAAGCCTTCGATGTTCGAAGGCTTTTTGAATTCTTATTGAAAGAAGAATTATTCTTCCTCTTTCGCAACTTCTTTACTAAACTTCTTGTATTTGTTCTTGAACTTATCAATACGTCCTGCAGTATCAATTAATTTCGCCTTACCAGTATAAAAAGGGTGTGAAGTTCTTGAAATTTCCATTTTCACCAAAGGATATTCCACACCGTCAACTTCAATGGTTTCCTTGGTATTTGCAGTAGATTTCGTGACAAACACGTCTTCATTCGACATGTCTTTAAATGCTACTAATCTGTAATTCTCCGGATGGATATCTTTTTTCATCTTCTAATCGTTTTCGAATTCTCTCAATTTTTGAGTGTGCAAATTTAAGCAATATTCATAAATACACAACAAATATTTACGATTTATAGTCAAATATTTACCGAAACAAGCCTCCCTCTTTCTTGTTTCAATAATGGTGAGACTAATGTAACGTTTTCTTATCTTTGTTAACTAACATGCCAAAACAACCCTCCGCCCTTGGCGGACCAAAAAATTTCAATATGGACACTCCAAAAGCATCAATTAAAAAAATTGCCCTTAATTACGGTCTCATTCTAGCGCTGGCCTCTATAGGCTGGTCGATAGTTCTTTTTGTACTCGATGAACACATTGAGCGCCCCTGGTGGTCTGGTGTGATAAGTTTTGCGCTTATGGTGGTAATTCTTATCTATGGACTGAAGGCTTTTAAAAAGGATAACGGTGGTTATATGTCACTGGGTGAAGCTCTTAAAGCAGGTTTAGCGATATCATTAATTGCCGGAATAGTTGGGGTTATTTTCAACCTGATCTTCGTTACGTTTATAGATCCGGATGTTGTTCAAAAAATACTGGAACTTACCGAAGAACGAATGTATGAGCAAAATCCGAATATGACGGCCGAACAGGCTGAAATGGCGCTAAGCATGACTGAAAAATTTATGAGTCCTGGCATTATGTGCTGCCTTGGGGATAATTGCCACCCTGTTTTTCGGATTTATAATTTCGCTGGTAGGTGGACTTATCATGAAGAATAATCGACCGGAACATTAAGACCGCGGGTGAATGAATATTTCCATCGTAATTCCGCTTCTCAACGAAGAAGAATCGTTAAACGAACTCTACCATTGGATTGCAGATGTTATGCAATCCAATGGTTTTTTATACGAGTTGTTGTTCATAGACGATGGAAGTACGGACGATTCCTGGAAGATCATTCGTGAACTTGCAGAAAAACATCGGGAAGTTAAAGGAATACGTTTTTTGAAGAATTTTGGAAAATCCCAGGCACTGCATGCCGGATTTGCCCTGGCTAAAGGAGATGTAGTGATCACCATGGATGCTGACCTGCAGGACGATCCCGAGGAAATTCCCGAATTGTACAGCATGATCACAAAAGAAGGCTACCAGCTGGTGAGTGGTTGGAAGAAAAAGAGGTACGACTCGGTGGTGACAAAGAATATACCTTCTAAGCTTTTCAATTATGCGGCGCGGAAAACATCGGGTGTTAAACTTCATGACTTTAATTGTGGTCTGAAAGCATATCGGAATGATGTGATCAAGACCATTGAAGTTACAGGAGAAATGCATCGCTATATTCCCGTATTGGCGAAAAACGCGGGATTCAGTAAAATAGGAGAAAAAGTGGTTAAACATCAGAAGCGAAAATACGGAACTACAAAATTTGGCGCAGAGCGGTTTATTCGTGGCTTTCTCGATCTTATTACCATATCGTTCCTCTCTCGCTTTGGGAAGCGACCAATGCACCTGTTTGGCGCCTGGGGTGCCCTTATGCTTTTTGTAGGTTTCTGTTTTGCAGCCTATCTGGGTATCGACAAGCTGTTTATTAATCCTGATGGCCGACTTATCACAGAACGGCCTCAGTTCTATATCGCACTCACCGCCATGATACTGGGGACACAACTGTTCCTGGCCGGTTTTCTTGGTGAACTTATACTGAGAAGTAAACAAGGATCCCATCATTACATTATTAAAGAAGACATAAACTTTAATGATTAAGCTCAACTTTCGCTACTTTTGCAGCAACTAATTCCTTTCAACATCTAATTGCAATAAATGATCTATGTGGACCCAAAAATACTGGAACGTGTAAATCAGTGGCTCACACCGGTATTCGATATTAAAACCCAGCACACCATCAAGGAAATGATCGCTTACGATCCTGAAGGTCTTGAAGACAGTTTCTATAAAAATCTCGAGTTTGGAACCGGTGGAATGCGCGGTGTCATGGGCGTGGGAGATAACAGGATTAACAAATACACACTTGGGAAAAACACTCAGGGACTATCTAATTACCTGTATACGCAGTTCCCAAACGATAAGTTAAAGGTTGCGATCGCCTACGATTGCCGGCATAATTCGAAAGAACTGGCGAAAGTTGTTGCCAATGTGTTTTCAGCCAATGATATTGAGGTCTATTTATTTTCAGACCTGCGGCCTACTCCCGAATTATCTTTCGCGGTGAAGGAACTGGGTTGTCATTGCGGTATCGTTCTAACCGCTTCCCACAATCCTCCCGAATACAATGGATATAAGGTGTATTGGCAGGACGGCGGGCAGCTGGTACCACCTCAGGATGGTGAGATAATAGCAGAGATTAACACCCTGCAATACGGACATATAAAATTCGATGCCAAGGAAGAACTAATCCATTATATTGACCAGGCTGTCGACCAATCTTTCGCAGAAGCCTCTCTTAAAAATGGAAGTTTTAATATCCCTCAGCAAGCAAAAGATAAACTGAAGATCGTTTTCACTTCCTTGCATGGTACCTCCATTACAATGATTCCGAAGGTTTTAGAAATGTCTGGCTATAACAACCTTCACATCGTTGAAGCTCAGGCCAAACCGGATGGTGACTTCCCAACTGTGGAATCTCCTAATCCCGAAGAACCGGAGGCTTTAAGAATGGCCCTGGAAATAGCGGAAAAGGAAGGTGCGGATATTGTGATCGGGACAGATCCCGATTGTGACCGGCTGGGTATCGCAGTTCGTGATAATAAAGGACAACTCGTATTGTTAAATGGTAACCAGGCTATGGTAATCATGTGTCATTTTCTCTTAGAACAATGGAAAAAAGCCGGAAAACTCAACGGAAGGCAATTTCTTGCATCTACTATAGTGTCTACCCCGATGGTTCGCACCATTACGGAATCATTTGGCGTGACATATAAAGAAGGCCTTACGGGCTTTAAGTGGATAGCCAAAATGGTAAATGATTTTCCTGGATTAGAATTTATTGGTGGCGGGGAAGAGAGCTTCGGATTTATGGTAGGTGATTTTGTTCGCGATAAAGATGCAGTAACCGCTACCCTGTTGGCCTGTGAGATCGCAGCCTTGAAAAAAGAGGACGGTAAAAGCATTTATGGTTATTTACATAAGCTCTACAAGGAATATGGGTATTACCATGAACAACTTGTGTCCATGGTTAAAAAAGGTAAAAAAGGAGCTGAAGAAATTATCGCGATGATGAAATCCCTTAGAGAGAACCCATTATCCGAGATCGATGGCAGTAAAGTAACTCGTATAGAAGATTACCAATCCGGAAAAGCAACGAATGTTTTGGATGGGACGGTTATCGAAATGGATATCCCGAGGTCGAACGTTTTGATCTATTATACCGAAGACGGTAGTAAAATCGCAGCGCGCCCCAGCGGTACAGAGCCTAAGATCAAATTTTATATGAGCGTACATGCAACAGCAGAAGGCGAAGATACAATGACCCGTCTTCAGCATAGAATTGACCGCATAAAAACCGAACTGGATCTTTAATGCATTACTTCAGAAAAATACTTAAATATGCCCTGCCTTATAAAAGGTTTGCCTGGCTGAACATTATTTCGAACATATTTTATGCCTTCTTTGGCTCGCTGGCCTTTGTTTCATTGATCCCCATGCTGAAAGTCTTGTTCGAAGATTCGGATGAGGCGGCAACAATGCCGGAATACACGGGCATAGCTGAATTAGGTGATTATACAGAACAATACCTCAATTATTATATCAATCAGAACACAGAGACTGCAGGGGAAATGAACACCTTGCTTATCATGATAGCGCTGGTAATCACAACTTTTTTACTGAAGAACCTATTCGGGTATCTGGCCTTGTTCTTTATCACCTTTCTTCGGAACGGTGTGTTAAAAGATCTGAGGAATGATCTTTATAGTAAGACGGTAGACCTTCCGGTATCGTTTTATTCTGAAAAGCGAAAAGGCGACACCATCGCCCGTATTTCAAGTGACGTCCTGGAAATTCAGCATTCCTTCCTTTCCATTTTGGAATTGATAGTCCGGGAACCATTAATGATTCTGTTCACCATTAGTTTTTATGCTCCTGATAAGCGTTAAGTTGACCATTTTCGTATTTATCTTCATCCCGGTATCAGGATTTATCATTTCACGTATTGGTAAAAGCCTGAAACGGCATTCGGACAAGGTTCAGAAAGAACAAGGATACTTTTTATCGATCATGGAGGAAACATTAGGAGGTTTGAAGATAATTAAGGGATTTAACGCGGAGAAAATTTTTAATACCAAGTTTCAGGAATCCACCAGCCGTTTCTTTAAATTTTCCAATACCCTGCTGAACCGACAAAACCTGGCGTCACCCGCCAGTGAATTCCTTGGGATCCTGGTGATCGCCATATTACTTTGGTATGGTGGCAATATGGTTCTGGTTGAAAATACACTGGAGCCTGCCCAGTTTATTGCATATATGGGGCTTGCTTATAATATCCTTACACCGGCCAAAGCGATCAGCAGGGCCAGTTACAATGTAAAGAAAGGTAATGCTGCTGCCGAACGTGTCATGGAGATTCTTGAGACAGAATCTACTATAGTGGACAAACCGAACGCCATAGAAAAAACTGATTTCGACCAAAGTGTTGAGATGAACCAAATTTCCTTTAAATATGAAGAGGAATGGGTGCTGAAGGATTTTAGTTTAAAAGTTCCCAAAGGCAGCACGGTAGCATTGGTAGGACAAAGTGGTAGCGGTAAAAGTACTATCGCCAACCTGCTGACACGGTTTTACGACGTTAACAAAGGAGATATCAGTATTGATGGAATTAATATCACCGATATGATCCCAGAGATCGCTAAGAGGCCTTCTTGGGCTGGTTACTCAGGATTCTATTCTTTTTAATGACAGTGTTAAGGGAAATTTATTGGTTGCGAAAGAAGATGCAACTGATGAAGAAGTTGAAGAAGCTCTTAGAATAGCGAATGCCTGGGAATTTGTCTACCAATTACCAAAGGGTATGAATACGAATATTGGGGATAGTGGAAATAAATTAAGCGGTGGCCAAAAACAACGGCTTAGTATAGCGAGGGCCGTATTAAAAAATCCACCCATCATGATCCTGGACGAGGCCACTTCGGCTCTCGATACCGAAAGTGAACGTCTGGTGCAGGTTGCTCTTGAAAATATGATGAAGAACCGGACTTCCATAGTTATTGCCCACAGACTGTCCACTATTCAGAATGCCGATAATATCGTGGTGCTTTCAAAAGGAGAGATCGTAGAACAAGGAAAACACAAGGAACTACTCGATAAAAAAGGGGTTTATCACAGTTTGGTCGAAATGCAATCCCTGGCCTAATTTCTACTCAATGTACTGCATAAAAAAAAAGAGCGGTTGGGGCTCCGCTCTTTTCAATTTTGTTACCGTATTTGGGGCACACGGCAACGGTAATTATCATAAGTATGACGCTAATATATATTCTCTAATTGAAACTACCAAATAAAATTAACACTTAGTCTGTTCATTGTGTATTTCATCGATGTTTTAAAAGGCTAATGCTAGGTTTTTTCCTACATATAGCAGAATTTGTGTTAAAATGGATCCTTGAGTATTAAGCATAAAAAAAACGGGCCAGCCCCCGCTTAGGCCCGTTTAGATTGTCTTTATTACAGTTGGGGCTAATAATAAAGAACATATACATAAGAAGTATGAGTCAAAATTAGTAAATATTTTCCTACAAATAAAATATTTTGGCATTTAATCGATAATTATTTCCTTTTATCGATGATTTTTAACAATTTTATATGAAATCTAATAGTAAATACGGGTATTAAACCTTCTTAGATTACTTTAGTCTAAGGATAAAATCATCAATTCGTGGTGCAGGAGCAAGCGCTGGTTAGCGCTCTTAAATCGGAAATGAACAAGGAAAAGGCCTTCAGAAATCTTGTATCTAAGTACAAGGAGCGCCTTTATTGGCATATACGGAATATGGTGTTGAATCATGACGATACCGACGATGTACTTCAGAATACCTTTATAAAGGTGTTTAGAAATATCGATTCCTTTAAAGGTGACAGTAAATTATATACCTGGATGTATCGTATCGCGACCAACGAGGCTATCACTTTTATGAACAAACGGGCAAAAAGAAACAACATCACCCTGGAAGAAGTTAAGGATCGCGCCATAGAAAACCTGGAAAGCGATGTATATTTTGAAGGAGGGGCTATAGAAATTAAACTCCAACGTGCTATTGCAACACTCCCGGAGAAACAGCAACTCGTATTCAATATGAAGTACTTCGAAGATCACACCTACGAAGAACTGTCTGAGATCCTTGAAACTTCGGTAGGAGGTTTAAAGAGTAGTTATCATATCGCCGTAAAGAAAATTACGGCCTTTCTTAAAAACAATGAAACCATTTAAGAAGAAAAAAGTCGAATAAACGAATGAAAGAAAAGAAAAACAAATCGGGCTTACACCTTCCTGAAGGATACTTCAAAAACTTCGAGGACCGAATGATGTTGAAAGTCATGGAGGACAACTTACCAAAGACCAACGGGTTCAAAACTCCGGAAGGTTATTTCGGGCAGGTTGAGGAGCGTGTGATGTCTCATGTCACTGAAACTGGAAGGCCAAAGATCATCCCGCTTTTTCGAAGCAAAACACTATGGTATGTGTCTGGAATTGCAGCATCACTTGTTTTAATTATCTCCCTGGTCAATGGTTTGGGAAGTGATCAGTCGATTGAGGATCTTTCTGCAAATGCCATAGAGGAATATATTTATGAAGGAGGGATGGACGTAGACAGCTATGACGTAATGGCCTTGCTTGAAGAAGAAGATATCAGTGATATAACAATACCCTCGGAAGTGATTTCCGAAGAGAGCCTGGAAGATTACTTACTTGATAATTTAGACGAAACCTCATTATTAATAGAATAAAAATGAAAAACCTAATACTCATACTTTTATTGGTCACTACAGCAGTACATGCGCAAAGGGGCAATAATGACCGTATTAAAGCCCTTAGAACTGCCCATATCACACAGGCACTGGATCTAACATCAGCGGAAGCTGAGAAATTCTGGCCAATTTATAACAAGCATAGCGCGCAAATGGAAACGCTAAGAAAGCAAGAACGCCGTGAAGTTATGTCTGTTGTAAACGGTGATGTGAATTCGGTAAGCGACTCCGAAGCTAACGATCTAATCGACAAAATTCTGGCTTTTAAAGTAAGTCAGATAGAACATCAAAAAGAAATGGTACTGGAATTACGTGGCGTTATACCTCCACAAAAAATTCTCAGGCTTCACAAAGCGGAGGAGGATTTCAGAAAGATCCTCATGGAAAAACTAAAACAACGTCGGGGAAATAACAGGAAACAATAAGGTCTGCGGATCGGAAAGGCTATTTAAAAATAAGCTTGACGATCCTGTTGCGCCCCGACGCAAACGCCAGGGTATCGTTCACAAATTCGATGGCATAATATCCTGCTGAAGAGAGTTCGGTCCAGCTTTCTCCGCCATCCGGACTATACGATATTCCGGGAGATCCCACTGCCACGATCCCTTCACCGTTTGTTCCGGGTATAAAGCGCACGGATGATCTGTAACCTGGTCCGGAACCATTGCTTACCAATGTCCAGGTTTCACCACCATTAGTTGTTATCGCCTTATTACCTTCATTAAAATCTTTTTCGTCCCAGTTCCCACCGAATATCACTCCTTTTTTATCATCGAAAAAATCCACCGAATAAATACCCGTCATTGCCTTACCCTGAATGATCGGTGTGTTAAACACCTCCCAGGTTATGCCCTTATCCGGTGAATGAAAGACCCGTGCGCGCTTTCCTCCCGAAACGAACCATACATGATCACCATACAAGGCAATATTTGAGTTACTAGCTGCGAACGCCGCTTCTCCTGTATCAACCTTGGGTAAATCCGAACAGCGAAGCTTATTCCAGGTATTCCCTCCATCCCGTGTAATAATTATTGAAAAGCAATCTTCCGTGGGATCTCCAATAGCTATTCCGTCGGAATCGTTCCAGAAGGCCATGGAATCGTAAAATACCTTCTCCCCAGTCTCTTTGTATACTTCTTCGATATTTGTGGCCGATTCTCCATCGAATCCTATCTTGTACAATACCGCCGGGTTCGCCACACTTAGAACGAAGACCGAATTCCGGATGGCGGCAATAGATCGAAATGCCAATAAGGTATCTTCGTATTTAATGGTAGCGAGTTTAGGTGTAAGGCTATCGATGAGTCCAACTCTGCCAGCGTTCGCTGCGAACCATACTCGCTGATCGTCCAGGGGTGCAATCGCCCGAATACTCAGGCTATCCTGAAAAACGGGAATAATTTCCACTGAAGTGAATTCCTTTGAACTATTTAAATCGCAGGAGGTTAACGAAAAAGTGATTAAAATGACAAGGAGCCAACGCATAAAATATTTTTGCCAAAAGTAACTAAAAGTATTCATTGCATTATAATACCTTTGCCTTCCAATAATACCTTCATGAAATTACATCGAAATCTCGTATTTGCAACTGTGGATTCGCTACATCAGATCTTTAATGAAAAGAAACAGGCGGATAAGGTTTTAAGAAATACACTTAAACGTGATAAGCGCTGGGGGTCGAGAGATCGAAGTTTTATAGCGGAAACTACCTACGACATCGTTCGGTGGAAACGCTTATATGCTGAAATTGCTGATGTAAAAGAGCCTTTTGACAGGACCAATTTATTTCGATTATTTACAGTATGGGCCATTCTGAAAGGAATTATTCTTCCCGACTGGCCTCAATTCGATGGGACTCCAACCCGAAGGATCAAAGGTCGATTCGATGAACTTTCGAAAACGAGGAAGATTCGTGAGTCTATTCCGGATTGGTTGGACGATCTAGGTGAGAGAGAGCTTGGTAAGCGATGGGAAAAGGAGATTCATGCTCTGAATTCCCTGGCAGATGTTATACTTCGTGTAAATACCTTAAAAACAAATATCAAAGATTTGCAAATGGCGCTTGCTGATGAAAATTTTGATACAGAGACTATTAAGGGATATCCTTCAGCCTTAAAATTGAAAGAAAGAGCGAATGTCTTCTCTACCAAAGCCTTTAAGGACGGTTGGTTTGAAGTGCAGGATGCATCGTCTCAAAAAGTAGCTGAAATACTCGATCCTAAGCCCGGAATGCGCGTCGTGGATGCCTGTGCCGGTGCCGGAGGCAAAAGTCTTCACCTGGCCGCTCTCATGGAAAATAAAGGACAGGTAATTGCCCTGGATATCTACGAAAACAAATTAACCGAATTAAAGCGGCGGGCAAGACGAAACGGAGCTCATAATATTGAAACCCGTTTAATCGGTTCCACCAAGGTAATAAAGAAACTGATCGATAAAGCAGATAAGGTGTTAATCGACGCCCCTTGTACGGGATTGGGTGTTTTACGAAGAAACCCGGACACCAAATGGAAATTATCCGCTGAATTTCTGGAATCTATTCAAAAGACGCAGCAGGAAATACTTGAAAGTTATTCCAGGATGGTGAAACCGGGTGGACAGCTTCTTTATGCCACCTGCTCTATTCTACCATCGGAAAACGAGAACCAGGTCGCCAAATTTTTATCTGCGGAAGCCGGTGAAGCGTTTACCTTAGTAAGCGAAGAAAAGGTTTCTCCAGCGAAAAGCGGGTTCGATGGTTTCTATATGGCTTTACTTCAGAAGAAAAAATGATCAACAAAAAAACCTTCCTGATATGGAAGGCTTTTTCAATTAAATATACTTAAAAGGTTTATTTAATAATTACTTTTTTGCTTTGGTTAAAAGACGCATTATTAGATGCTCTTACAATGTATACCCCCGAGGCGAGCGAACTTCGGTTGAAAGTTCCCCTGTGGTTATCTCCGGAATTTTCTAATGAACCCTTTGACACATTTTTTCCCTGAATGTCAAAGACTTCAAATCGTACATTCCCCAGATCCTTATTGCTGGTTAAGAAAACCTCATATTCAGATTCGCTTAAAGGATAAATAGCCATTTGTGTATCACCATTCGTGAGATCACCTGTATTCAGAATAGGAATATTCTCAAGATTGAACGCGGCAACTTTAGTGTACCATTGGTTCACAAACTTGAAATACTGTGAAGTGAACCAGAAAGTTTCACCATCCGGGTCCATGGTCATTTGAGAATAATCACCATAGCGACTCGATCCCAATTGCCAGGCGACACCATCCTGGATCACCTGCTCTTCGAAACTCATCTGTCCCAAAGGATCTCCATCTTCTCTGCCTGTATATCGCAATCCAACTGCCGTATTTGCACTACCAATACTATACGCTAATGCTATATTACCACTCGTATCCATCCCCATACTCCCCATGAATCTGCTCTCACCATCATTTCTTGTCCAGGTTCCTTCCTGATGAACACTGAAAGGACCATTACCTGTATTTCGAAGTTCAACCCATCGAATCCCGGAGCGATTTGCTCCATCTACATCTACATTGAAATTGAATAAGAAAGAATTATGCCCTGCAAAACTTCGGTAATTTGCCATATAAGAGATAAAGCCTGCCTGACTATCGATTCGTTGACTCGTGTTAGGCTGAGAAATATCACCTGTTCCGAATGGGAAGAAAGTTCCATCAAATGGTTGAAGAGCAATCAAATCAGGAGCAGAAATAGTGGAATTTCCAGGTGTTACAAAATCAACATTTATTTCCCAGATCTTAACATGATCAAATGAAACACCGGGCCATCCATCATCTTGAATGTGAGCAATATATCCAGGTGCATTTGCCGGAGCCGTAGTTCCTAGTAAATTAGCTGGTTGCGGACTAAACACGGTATTCGGATTAAAGACTACACCCGGAAGATTAAACCCAACAATTGCTGGATTCGCTGCCCCTGCAATCATGGCAGCACGGTCCAGGGCGTATATTCTGTTTCCGGTAAATTTATTCGCGGTTAAATAATATGCATCCGGCCATACCCCATAGTGCGGGTAATCCGGAAATGCGTCTAAAGGAAAACTGTATAAGTTATACGTCCCGGTAGGATCCGGGGTTGTAGACACGCCGATTATCAAAGCATCATCACTCTGCCGGAACTGACTTACGAAGAAACGGTCGGCCAGTTGGTCGTACATTACGATTGGATCTCCATCGTTGTTTCCTGAATTTAAGAAAGTGCTTAAGGCAGTTGGGCCGGCAAGCACATTCCCCGTCTTGTCGAATATTTTTACCACCAGGTTCACTGCATGAACATAGTGATTTGGACCCACAGCTCCCGATGGATCAGGTGGTATAGCGTTTCCAGCTTCACCTCTGTTGGAAGCATCAAAATTCACTAAGATCTCTTCAGGGTTTCTGGTGGGTTCAGTTACCTGAGCTAATGGATCGGGACCAAGTGGTAAGGCATCCAGATTGGTCTTAGGTGCTCTACGCATATTATTAGGAATGATAATGGGATTATCCATATCAATAACCGGATCCACAGTTTCATAATCCCGCAATGGTAATGTTTCACCCATGAATGTTCCGTAATCGATAGTTTCAGCCTCAAATTCAGACTGTGCAAATCCCGCTGATACTGACAGAAGTGTAGCAGCAAGCAGGTAGTAAAAATTTTTCATTGATTTATTTTTTAGAATCTACAAGATATCCAATAATGACCGCAATCTTTCCGTAATTATGAAATTTTTACAAAAAAAAGGCGGCCATTGGCCGCCTTTTAATATTATAATAGAAGAATGTTATTTCACAATAATTCTCGCTGTTCGATACGCTGTTGTGGTTTGTCCACCTATTTTCAGAAGGTACATTCCACTTGCAAGTTTAGACATATCAAGGTTCAACTTATACTTACCATCAATTTTTGGAAGTCTTTTATTGAATCCTATTTCCTGTCCTAAAACATTATAGACCCCGAGGAATACTCCTTCGTCATAATCAGTGTCTAAGGTTACTTCAAACTGATTATTCGGCTTGGAAACTACAATAAGCTCTCCATTTTGAATAGAGCGATCAGCAATACTTAATACACCCAGATTTGCCGTATAATCTTCTGTTTCTCCATATTGAGTCAGAGCACATGCATTCGGCGGAACCGGAGCTTGCCAGTTCGACTTAGCTCTCATGATATGCTGACCAGGGGCCGCATCGGCAGGAACAACAAGGTCGAAGGTCTCAGTATAAGTACCAGCAGCCTGTCCTGGTGCGATAACATGATCTATTACTACGCGTTCGCTCCCCGAAAATGAGAAATTATCATTAAAGTCGATCCAAACCGTAATATGCTGATCTCCATATCCCGTTGTTACGGTTAAACTATAGGTTTGATTAGGTTCGAGGTTAGCCACCTGGCTAGTAAAGTCTCCATATCCCTCACATCCTGAAGGATTATTGATTTCAGCAATACTGAACAAAGTGAATCCGTCACCAAAAGAACAATCTGCGCTAGGCTGACAAATTTGATTCTCTACCACAGAGGTTACTGCATCGTTGGTATTATCCTGATCGGATCCTAGCGATGTGGTAGCGTCAAAAGTATATGATCCCAGATCTGAAAGATCTGCTGTCTGAGTGAAGTCGTACGTCATTTCTTCTTCAGAATTGATAGTACCTGTAAAAGTTTCTACTACAGGAGTGCCTCCATCTAAAACATATTCTACGTCGAAATTCGACTGTGGATTTGCACCAAAGTTCTTGATGGTTAGCGTAACAGTTTCAGTCGCTGTTAATCCAATTCCAGTAACTGGTGCCGTTATTTCAATTGTTCCAACATCGTCACCAAGTAAGTGTTTCACCGTCTTAGAGAAGCTATCATTCGCATTGAATTGATCTCCGGGCAACATAGCTGTAACCTCAACATCATATTCCTGTCCCGGTGTAGACATATCTACAGTTGCTGTAAATGTATAGGTGTCTACATCGTTAGGATTTACAGAACCGATATAACTCTCTGTCGCGATCAGGTTACCGTCCACTCGCAATTCCAGAGGAATATTCGTTTGTAAAGCGGATCCGAAGTTTCGAATACTAACCTCCACCGTTTCAGCATTCGTAAGCAACCCGTTAACCGGTTGTATTATGTCGATCACACCAACATCATTCGCAAATCCTCCTGATATTGAGAAGGACGCAACTTGTGTTCTCCATTGGTTATTGGAAGAAAAATAATCTGAAGTGAACCAGAAAGTAAAGTTGTTCGGGTCCATGGTAATATGCGAATAATCTCCATACCTGTTACTGTTAGTTCTCACACCTGGACCATCAATAATCGTAGTTTCGGCAATGGTCATCGTTCCCAAAGCATCTCCATCGAATCGACCTGTATAACGTAAAGAAGGCGCAAGCCCGGTGCTACCAGTCGTATACGCCAAGCCTATATTTCCTGCCGCATCCATAGCAGCACTACTCATTAAACGGCTATTGCCATCTAATATAGCATAGGTTCCTTCCTGGAAAATTGTCCAAGGATTCACGCCGTCGGTTCTAAGTTCGATCCAGCGTATCCCTCCGGTCTCCATAGCATCTATAAAAGTGTTGAAGGTAATTAACCAGGATTTATGAGTTCCAAAATCACGGTAATTAGCCGGGAAGGATACAATACCACCATGACCCGCAAGTCTTTGATTTGTTCCTGGCTGACGAAGCGCTCCGTTACCATTACCAAATAATTCTCCTGCATCAAAAGGATCTGTTGGGATCTCTAATGGTGCTGATATTGTTGAATTAGGCGGGTTGCTCCAGTCCATATCAATCTCCCATACTTTCAAGTGATCGAAGGTAATAGCACCCGTCCAACCATCATCCTGAAGATAAGTAATTAGTCCGGGTTGGGTATTATCTATTGTAGTTCCTGTTAGATTTACAGCCGCTGGGCTCTTTACCTGGTTTGGATTTACAATGACTCCGGGAAGGGTGAAAATAAGTATTTGTGGACTCGCTCCCCCGATAAGCATCTCATTACGCTCCATTACGAAACCTCGTGTTGTTTGTCCGTTCAGGTTTACTGTTCCGTAATAACCATCGTGCCATACACCATACTTGGGATAATCCGGAAAACCACTGAACTGATATTGATACACATTGTAAGCTCCCATAGGATCACTAGTGTCAGAAACTCCTATTACCAAAGAATTGTTTAAAGATCCAAAAGCACTCATAACATAGCGATCTGCCAATTGATCGTATAGGACAATTGGATCACCAGGACTATTCGGAATACCCAGGAAAGCCGCGATTGACGTTGGTCCCGCCAATAAAGTTCCGGTCTTGTCGAATACCTTTACTAATAAATTTACCGAATGTAAGTAGTGATTTGGTCCTACCGCTCCCGTGGGATCCGGAGGAAATACCCCTCCAGCTTCTGAAGCTGAAGCACCGATAAAGTTTTGCTCCAGGGGCATAGTTTCGATCTGCCCTGGTTCTGTTTGCATGTTAGGGATTACTGTTGTGGTCTCAACAGGATTACCTGAAGTAGTGTTAAGTTGATCAAGCACCATTGTTTGTTCTTTGGCGCCGTATATCTGACTTTCCACAGTGGGAAAATCTCCAAGTGGAATTGTTTTACCCAGATAAGTTCCGGTAATTATTTCACTTGGCGGAAAAGTTTCCTGGGCGCTCACTCCTACACAAAAGATAAGAGCAAATGCCACAAAAATGTTTTTTAAATTCATTGTTAAAGTTTTTAGCAGATTAATTTTTTTCGTTTCGAAAGATACGGTATAAATATCAATCTAAAAACCTACTAAAGTGGTAGATAAATAAGTTCACAATAAGAGATCGAAAAAACATCTTTATAATTTTAATTTAATTATTTTTGTTCTTTGTTCAAAGTACTTCTAAAAAGCATCAAATGATTCACTTCTTTGGAGACGTAAAAAACACCGTTTTTGCTGTCCAATCCACTGGCGATCTTTCCGCGCGAACAACAGAAAAACTTAACTGGTTATTTGGAAACCAACCCAAAATAGAACAGTCCGCAATCGCGGATTTTTTTGTTGGTCCCCGGGCTGCCATGGTCACTCCCTGGAGTACTAATGCGGTTGAAATTACCCAGAACATGCACATCGAAGGAATTTCAAGAATTGAAGAATTTCATCATGTGAACGAGGATTTTTCCGATTACGACCCAATGCTTTCTCAGAAGTTCAGCAAATTAGATCAGGATATGTTCGATATGCATATTACTCCTGAACCGATTCGGAAAATTGAAGACATTGCAGCCTACAATAATGAGGAAGGATTGGCTTTAAGTAAGGATGAGGTTGAATACCTCGATCAACTTTCCAATAAATTAGGAAGAAAATTAACGGACAGCGAGGTATTCGGGTTTAGCCAGGTTAATAGTGAACACTGCAGGCACAAGATATTCAATGGTACCTTTGAGATAGATGGTGAAGTTATGCCTTCTTCCCTCTTTCAACTCATTAAACAGACTTCGGCAATAAATCCGAATGATATTGTTTCAGCCTATAAGGATAATGTAGCATTTGTAAAAGGACCGGAAGTGGAACAGTTTGCACCCAAAACACCGGACAAACCAGATTTCTATCAGAAAATACCTTTTCAAAGTGTGATTTCTCTCAAAGCTGAAACCCATAATTTCCCAACAACGGTGGAACCTTTTAATGGCGCAGCTACAGGCAGCGGCGGTGAGATCAGGGACCGGCTTGCCGGTGGAAAAGGATCTTTACCCCTGGCCGGTACTGCTGTCTATATGACCTCTTATTCACGATTAGCAGAAGATCGACCATGGGAAAAAGCGATGAAAGAGCGCCCCTGGCTGTATCAAACTCCAATGGATATTCTTATCAAAGCGAGTAACGGAGCTTCCGATTTTGGAAATAAATTTGGGCAACCGTTAATTGCAGGATCTGTTCTTACTTTTGAACATGAGGAAGATGCCCGTAAACTGGGTTTTGACAAAGTTATTATGCTAGCCGGTGGTATAGGCTACGGAAAAGCATCCCATGCGATAAAGGATACACCTCATCCCGGAGATAAAATTGTGGTCCTTGGCGGCGAAAATTATCGTATTGGTATGGGTGGTGCAGCTGTATCTTCAGCAGATACAGGGGAATTTGAAAGTGGTATCGAACTCAATGCAGTTCAGCGTTCCAATCCCGAAATGCAAAAGAGAGCGGCCAATGCGATTCGCGGAATGGTAGAAAGTGAAGAAAATCATATCGTCTCGATTCACGATCACGGGGCTGGTGGACACCTCAATTGTTTAAGTGAATTAGTAGAAGAAACCGGGGGGCATATCGATCTGGATAAGTTGCCCGTTGGCGACCCAACGCTTTCTGCAAAGGAGATCATTGGAAATGAATCGCAGGAGCGTATGGGCCTTGTGATAGGGGAAAATGATGTGGCCGAACTGAGACGAATAGCCGAACGTGAGCGTTCGCCTATGTACGAAGTTGGGCAAGTGACGGACGACAATCATTTTTGTTTTGAAAGTAGCTCGACCGGAGCAAAACCCATGGATTTTGCCCTGGAAGATATGTTTGGAAGTTCGCCTAAGACCCTGATGCAGGATACCGACAATAAAAAGGAATTATAAGAATCCGAGTTACGATTCATCAAGGTTGCATGAATATGTTTCACAACTTTTACAACTGGAGGCCGTGGCCTGTAAGGACTGGCTTACAAATAAAGTGGACCGCTGTGTGACCGGACGTGTTGCCAAACAACAATGCGCCGGACCATTACAATTACCTTTAAACAATTGTGGTGTTATGGCTTTAGACTACAACGGTAAGGAAGGGGTTGCCACTTCTATTGGTCATTCCCCCGTGAGTGCCCTGGTAGATCCTGTGGCTGGCTCCAGAAATTCCATCACCGAATCATTAACGAACATCGTGTGGGCTCCATTAGAAAATGGTCTTAAAAGTATATCACTTTCTGCTAACTGGATGTGGCCCTGCAATAATGATGGTGAAGATGCCAGGCTGTACAGGGCGGTGGAAGGTGTTAGTGATTTTGCAATCGAACTAGGGATAAACGTCCCTACTGGTAAGGATTCACTCTCCATGAAACAAAAATACAAGAATGACGAGGTAATTGCTCCTGGTACTGTAATCATATCTGCTTCCGGACATTGCAGTGATATCAAAAAAGTGGTGGAACCGGTGCTGCAGAAAAACAAAGGGAGTCTATATTATATTAATGTATCTCAGGACGATTATAAACTGGGCGGTTCATCGTTTGCTCAAATATTAAATACGATTGGTTCTGAAGTCCCAACCGTAAAAAGTGCTGCCTATGTTAAATCAGTTTTCAACACCTTGCAACAATTAATAAAAAATAATATGATCGCTGCGGGCCACGATGTGGCATCCGGAGGATTGATCACCACTTTGCTGGAAATGTGCTTCGCCGATACAAACCTGGGAGCGAAGATGGATCTATCTGAATTAGGTGATTCCCTATCGGATATGTTGTTAGCTGAAAACTGTGCGGTCGTTATTCAGGCTGTCGATGATAACACTCTGGAAAAGGTGCTTTCAGACCAAAACATTCGCTTTAACAAAATAGGAATTGTTACTTCGGGTGATGAACTACAGATTTCCCATAATCAGGTAGTTGAAGGATTCAATATTTCTGAGCTTCGCGATGTTTGGTATAATACCTCCTATCTTCTGGATCGAAAACAAAGCGGCTCTCAAAAAGCAAAGGAACGATTTGACAACTACAAGAATCAGCCACTAAAATTCAATTTCCCAAGTCATTTTACCGGTGAAATTCCTGTCATCGATCCTTCGAAACCACGAATTAAAGCGGCCATAATTCGGGAAAAGGGAAGTAATAGTGAGCGTGAAATGGCTTATGCCATGCATCTCGCCGGATTTGATGTGAAAGATGTTCACATGACCGACCTTATATCGGGACGTGAAACCCTGGAAGATATTAGATTTATTGCTGCCGTAGGTGGCTTTTCCAATAGTGATGTATTGGGAAGTGCTAAAGGATGGGCAGGTGCCTTTCTATACAATGAAAAAGCTAAGAAGGCTTTGAGTGAGTTCTTTGCCAAAGATGATACACTTTCTTTGGGTGTTTGTAACGGATGCCAGTTGTTCGTTGAGCTGGGTCTTATTAACCCCGAGCATGATGTAAAACCGAAAATGCTTCATAACGATACGAATAAATTTGAATGTTCATTCACTTCGATAGAAATTCAGAAAAACGATTCGGTGATGTTATCCTCTATGTCGGGTAGCACTTTAGGAATTTGGTCGGCACACGGTGAAGGTAAATTCAGTTTTCCGCTTTCCGAAGATAATTACAATATCGTGGGAAAATATGGTTATGAAGGACTTCCCGCTAATCCTAATGGAAGTGATTTCAACACTGCTATCCTTACCGATACAACCGGCAGGCATTTGGTGATCATGCCGCATTTGGAAAGATCTACATTTCCCTGGAACTGGGCCTATTATCCATCCGGAAGTAAGGACGAAGTTTCTCCCTGGCATGAAGCTTTTGTAAATGCAAGAAAGTGGCTGGAGTCTAAAAAATCAATATAATCGCTTCCATTTTTCAACACTTTAATTCTGAATTATTTTTCCTAATTTGTAATGCAGAAATTTAGCGACTATGATCGAAGTAAAAAGACTCTTTGACTTCCCTTACTACCAGTTAGAAAATTTTCCACTTGAAACAGCCCTCGTCACCAAAAAAAATGGCGAATGGGTTAAAACTTCAACCAGGGAATATCTGGATAAAGCAAATGCGATTAGTCGCGGACTTATAAAATTAGGAGTTCAGCCCAATGATAAAATAGCCCTCATATCTATGACCAATCGTACTGAGTGGAACATTTGCGATATTGGAATACTACAAATAGGTGCCCAGGATGTTCCCATTTATCCCACTATTTCGGAAAATGAATACGAATATGTTCTAAACCACAGTGAGTGCAAATTTTGTTTTGTTTCCTGTATGGAAGTCCTCGAAAAGATCAAGAATATAAAACATAATGTTCCGAGCCTGCAAGGCGTATATTGTTTCGATGAATTGAGGGATTGTCCACATTTCAGTCAAATTATAAAATCAGGAGAAGACCATCCCGAACTTCAGGATGAGGTTGAAAAACGCAAGGCGGCTATCGATGAAAACGACCTGGCCACTTTGATTTATACCTCTGGTACAACCGGAAAACCAAAAGGGGTTATGTTGAGCCATAAGAATATTGCTAGCAACGCAATTTATAGTGCGGAACGACTTCCTATTGACCTGGGTAAAACCAAAGCGCTTAGCTTTTTACCCGTTTGTCATATATACGAACGTATGCTGCTCTATATGTATCAGTATTGCGGAGTGAGTATTCATTTTGCTGAATCCCTGGACACAATTAGCGATAACCTTAAAGAAATAAGGCCGGAAGTTATGACCGCCGTTCCAAGACTACTGGAGAAAGTATACGATAAGATCTATGCGAAGGGTGCCGACCTCGGCGGGATAAAAAAGAGTTTATTCTTTTGGGCAGTCTCCGTAGGATTAAAATACGAACCCTATGGGCAAAACGGCTGGTGGTATGAAATGAAATTAAAGCTTGCCCGAAAATTGATCTTTTCGAAATGGCAGGCTGCGCTTGGTGGAAACTTAAAGGCCATCGCTTCTGGTAGTGCAGCACTGCAAGCACGATTGGCAAGAGTATACAATGCAGCAGGTATTCCTGTGATGGAAGGCTACGGACTTACCGAAACGTCCCCTGTTGTTAGTGTAAATGACATGCGTAATGGAGGTTTCAGAATTGGAACCGTCGGTAAAGCTATTAAAGAAACTGAAGTGAAAATCGCTCATGACGGTGAGATCCTTATAAAAGGTCCGCAGGTGATGCAGGGTTATTACAAAGATCCCGACCTTACTGCGGATGTTCTCAAAGACGGCTATTTCCATACTGGTGATATTGGCGAGATCGACTCCGATGGGTTTTTGAAGATCACGGATCGCAAAAAAGAAATGTTCAAGACCAGTGGCGGAAAGTATGTGGCGCCTCAGATCATTGAGAACGCTTTCAAACAATCACGTTTTATCGAACAGGTGATGGTAGTTGGCGAAGGAGAAAAGATGCCCGCCGCATTAATCCAATTGAATTTCGAGTTTATCCATGACTGGAGTGAACGAAAAGGAAAAGGGTTATCGGATGACCCGGAGCAAATGGTAAAGGATCCAAAACTCATTAAGCGTATTCAAAAAGAAGTAGATCATTATAATGAACTTTTCGGTAAGTGGGAACAAGTGAAGAAATTTGAATTGACCCCGGATGTCTGGAGCATCGACAAAGGCCACCTCACCCCTACTATGAAGATGAAACGCAAGGTGATAAAGCAAAAATATATAGATCTGTACAACAGGATCTACGAGCGGGAAACTGTTTAAAAATCATCCTCCATTGGCCCGATGAATCGCAGACGATTTCCTGGACAAGCAATTATAATTGTCATATTAGGAATGTGTAAGACACACTGAATATCATGTCGCGAATGGAAATGATGGACATCTAAACCTATTCCGGTTGATTGCCAAATTCTTCACAATTTCATAAATTTATTATGCATGCATAGTATTATTTAGTATCTTTGGGATTCGATTTTATAAAATCACACCCTTGAAAGAAAAAACTATAGACTACATCCTGCGTGCCACCTGGATGGCAGTAACCAAGATGTACAACGAGGAGGCCGGCAAAAAGGAAAGCACCATGGCTACCGGTTTCGCCTTAATCAGCATCGATCCGGAAGAAGGTACACCTTCTACAGCCCTGGGCCCAAAAATGGGTATGGAAGCTACCAGCCTGTCACGCACCTTAAAGAATATGGAAGACAAAGGCCTCATTGAGCGCAGGCCAAATCCGATGGATGGACGAAGTGTTCTTATTCACTTAACAGAATTCGGACGTGAGATGCGCGAGTATTCCAAAGGTGTGGTTCTGAGATTTGATGAAGCTGTTAAAGAATCTATTTCTGAAGAAGATCTTCAAACCTTTAAACAAGTAGCCAACACCATCTTGGACCTGGTTACATCGAAAAAAATATATAGTACCGAAAAAATATAACAACCAATGTCAAAAAGAAGAATAGAAAAAGTTGCAGTAATTGGTTCGGGGATCATGGGAAGCGGGATCGCGTGCCATTTCGCCAATATTGGTGTACAGGTGTTACTCCTTGATATAGTCCCTCGCGAACTAAATGACAAGGAAAAAGCCAAAGGCCTTAGTCTGGAAGATAAGTTAGTTCGCAACAGATTGGTGAACGACGCCCTCACTACTGCTATTAAAAGTAGGCCTGCCCCACTCTATCATAAGGATTTCGCAAACCGAATTACCACGGGTAATCTTGAAGATGATATCGCTAAGGTGAAAGATGTGGATTGGATTATCGAAGTGGTTGTAGAACGACTTGATATTAAGCAACAGGTTTTCGAAAACCTTGAAAAGCATCGAACTCCCGGAACTCTTATCACATCGAATACATCCGGAATTCCTATAAAGTTCATGAATGAAGGACGCAGTGAAGATTTCAGGCAGCATTTCTGCGGAACACATTTCTTCAACCCGCCTCGATACCTTAAGCTGTTTGAAATTATTCCAGGGCCAGACACTTCACAGGAAGTACTGGATTTCCTTAACGGTTACGGTGAGAAGTTTCTGGGAAAAACCTCCGTTGTTGCTAAAGATACCCCGGCATTTATAGGAAATCGTATCGGGATCTTCGGTATTCAAAGCTTGTTTCACCAGGTTTCTGAAATGGGCCTTACTATTGAAGAAGTTGATAAACTTACAGGGCCGGTAATCGGGCGTCCGAAAAGTGCCACCTTCCGAACGGTTGATGTAGTTGGACTGGACACGTTAGTTCATGTTGCTAATGGTATTTATGATAATTGCTCGAATGACGAAGCCCATGAACTATTCAAGATTCCGGCTTTTGTAGATGCCATGATGGAAAATAAGTGGCTGGGCAGTAAAACCGGACAAGGATTCTACAAAAAGGTTAAGAAGGAGGATGGTTCCAGTGAGATCCTGTCCCTTGATCTGGAGACCCTCGAATACAGATCCAAGAAGCGAGCTTCTTTCGCTACCCTGGAAATGACAAAATCGGTGGATAAAGTAATCGACCGATTCAAGGTCTTAGTGAACGGAAAAGATAAAGCAGGTGAGTTCTACCGCAAGAATTTTGGTGCGATGTTCGCCTATGTATCTAAACGCATTCCTGAGATCACAGACGAATTATATAAGATTGACGATGCTATGAAGGCTGGTTTTGGCTGGGAACACGGACCCTTTGAGATCTGGGACGCCATTGGTCTTTCCGAAGGTATACAACTTATCAGCGACCTGGGTAAAGAACCAGCTGCATGGATCACAGAAATGAAGGATGCAGGAATGGAATCGTTTTACACCATAAAAGCAGGTGCTACCTATTTCTATGATATTCCGAAGAAGACTCATGAAAAAGTGCCGGGTCAGGATGCCTTTATCATTCTGGACAACATCCGAAAGTCTAACGAAGTGTTTAAAAACAGTGGTGTTGTGATTGAAGATCTCGGTGATGGGATATTAAATGTAGAATTCCAGAGTAAAATGAATTCCATTGGCGGTGATGTACTGGCTGGAGTGAATAAAGCCATTGATCTTGCTGAAAAAGACTTTGAAGGACTGGTTGTAGGTAACCAGGGAGCAAATTTCTCTGTAGGTGCTAATATTGGAATGATATTCATGATGGCGGTCGAACAGGAATATGACGAGTTGAACATGGCAGTGAAATATTTCCAGGATACCTGTATGCGATTACGCTACTCCTCTATTCCGGTGGTTGTTGCCCCGCATGGCATGACCCTGGGAGGCGGATGTGAAATGACCCTTCATGCAGACAGGGTAGTTGCAGCTGCCGAAACCTACATCGGACTTGTAGAGTTTGGTGTTGGAGTGATCCCAGGTGGTGGTGGAAGCAAGGAAATGACCTTACGCGCCAGTAATACCTTCGAAAAGAATGATGTGGAGCTGAATCGCCTGCAGGAGTATTTCCTTACCATAGGAATGGCAAAGGTGGCTACTTCGGCATACGAAGCATACGATACAGGTATACTACAGCTCGGAAAAGATATTGTAGTAGTAAATAAGGACCGTCAAATCGCGACCGCCAAAGCTGTCGCCAGGATGATGGCGGATCAGGGATATACCAAACCCATCCAGCGAACCGATGTGCGCGTTCTGGGGAAACAAGCCCTGGGAATGTTCCTTGTGGGAACAGACTCGATGGAGGCTGGGCATTATATAAGTGAACACGATAAAAAAATTGCCAATAAGCTCGCTTATGTGATGGCCGGAGGAGACCTAAGTGAACCAAGCTATGTAAGCGAGCAGTATTTGCTCGATCTGGAACGTGAAGCTTTTATGAGTTTAACGACTGAACGTAAAACACTGGAGCGCCTCGAACATATGATAAAAAAAGGAAAACCATTAAGAAACTAACAGGGCAAAGACGTACATATTAAAGTACCAACACAACAAAATACTCAATCCTATTTAAATGAAAACAGCATATATAGTTAAAGCATATAGAACAGCCGTAGGCAAAGCACCTCGTGGGCTTTTCCGATTTAAGCGTCCCGATGAGCTGGCGGCGGAAACCATAGAATTTATGATGAAGGAGTTACCGCAGCTTGATAAAACCCGTATAGATGACGTGATCGTTGGGAATGCCATGCCGGAAGCGGAACAAGGCCTCAACATGGCTCGATTGATCTCGCTAATGGGGCTTAAAATTGAAGATGTGCCGGGAGTGACCGTAAATCGTTATTGTGCCTCCGGCATAGAAACAATTGCCATCGCAACGGCCAAGATTCAAAGTGGCATGGCCGATTGTATAATCGCCGGTGGTTCTGAAAGTATGAGCTATATCCCCATGGGTGGCTACAAGCCCACTCCGGATTACGAGATCGCCAAGGAAGGTCATGAAGATTATTACTGGGGTATGGGCTTAACTGCCGAAGCAGTTGCGAACCAATTTAAGGTGTCGCGGGAAGATCAGGATGAATTTGCATATAACTCCCACCAGAAAGCCCTGAAGGCTCAGGATGAAAACAAATTTACAGAACAGATAGTGCCTATCGAGGTGGAGCACACCTTTGTTAATTCCGAAGGAAAAAAAGAAACAAAAAACTATACGGTTGCTAAGGATGAAGGTCCGAGAGCCGATACTTCTCTGGAAGTTTTGGGCAAACTAAGACCTGTGTTTGCAGCAAATGGAAGCGTGACAGCCGGAAACTCCTCACAGATGAGTGACGGGGCGGCCTTTGTACTCGTGATGAGTGAAGAAATGGTTAAAGAACTTAACCTGGAACCTATCGCCCGTATGGTGAATTTCGCAGCAGCCGGTGTAGAGCCCAGAATCATGGGTATTGGCCCGGTTAAAGCTATTCCGAAGGCATTAAAACAGGCTGGTATGAAACAAGACGATATCGACCTGATCGAATTAAATGAGGCATTTGCTTCACAATCGCTGGCCGTAATCCGTGAATTAGGACTAAATCAGGAGATCGTAAATGTGAACGGTGGTGCCATCGCTTTAGGACACCCACTAGGTTGTACCGGAGCAAAATTATCCGTTCAACTTTTCGATGAGATGCGAAAACGTGATATGAAAGGGAAATATGGTATGGTAACCATGTGCGTGGGAACCGGACAAGGAGCCGCCGGGATATATGAATTTTTGAATTAAATAAAAGAATAAATAGAAAATAATAATATGATGAGTGAAACGACCGAACTTAATAAGGACCTACTAAGAGGCGGGCAGTTTTTAGTTAAAGAGACTACCTGCGACGATATATTTACACCCGAAGATTTTACGGAAGAGCAGAAAATGATGAAGGAATCCGTGATAGAATTCGTAGACAGAGAGATATGGCCAAACAAAGAGCGTTTCGAAAAAAAGGATTACGCCTTCACCGAAGAGATCATGAAGAAAGCCGGAGACCTGGGGCTGCTGGGTATTGCAGTACCTGAAGCCTATGGCGGACTGGGAATGGGGTTTGTAACCACTATGCTGGTTTGCGATTATATTTCCGGTGCTACGGGATCTATTGCCACAGCTTTCGGAGCACATACCGGTATCGGTACCATGCCGATTACACTTTATGGAACCGAGGAACAAAAACAAAAATATGTGCCGAAACTCGCCACTGGTGAGTGGTTTGGAGCTTATTGTTTAACAGAACCCGGAGCCGGTAGTGATGCGAATAGCGGTAAGACCAAAGCAGTGCTTTCGGATGATGGTTCTCATTATAAGATCAGCGGGCAAAAGATGTGGATCTCCAATGCAGGTTTCTGTAGTGTGTTTATTGTATTTGCGCGTATTGAAGACGACAAGAATATCACCGGTTTTATTGTTGAGAATGATCCTTCCAATGGGATCACTATGGGCGAAGAAGAGAATAAGCTGGGAATCCACGCTTCCTCTACGCGTCAGGTTTTCTTCAACGAAACTAAAGTACCTGTGGAAAATATGCTCTCGGAAAGAGGAAACGGTTTTAAGATCGCTATGAATGCCTTGAATGTTGGACGTATCAAGCTGGCAGCTGCGTGTCTTGATGCACAACGACGTGTTACGGAAAACGCTGTGAAGTATGCCAATGAACGAATTCAGTTTAAAACACCCATTGCAAAATTTGGTGCGATCAAAGCTAAGCTTGCAGAGATGGCAACTTCGGCATATGCTGGTGAAAGTGCCTGTTACCGTGCTGCAAAAAATATAGAGGACCGTATTGCCATTCGGATTGCTGAAGGAAATACAGAGCACGAGGCTGAATTGAAAGGAGTTGAAGAATATGCTATAGAATGTTCCATTCTGAAAGTGGCTGTTTCCGAAGATATACAGAACTGCAGCGATGAAGGTATTCAGATCTTCGGCGGGATGGGCTTTAGTGCCGATACCCCAATGGAAGCAGCCTGGAGAGATGCCCGTATTGCCCGAATCTATGAAGGGACCAACGAGATCAATCGTATGCTAGCCGTAGGTATGTTAGTTAAAAAAGCCATGAAAGGCCATGTGGACCTTTTAGGGCCTGCGACGGCAGTAGCAAATGAACTTACGGGAATCCCATCTTTCGACACTCCGGATTATAGTGAACTGCTTTCAGAAGAAAAAGCAATGATCGCCAAACTGAAAAAAGTATTCCTAATGGTTGCTGGTTCCGCTGTACAAAAATTCGGACCTCAATTAGAGGAACATCAGCAGATTTTGTTAGCTTCTGCAGATATATTGATCGAGATCTATCTGGCAGAAAGTACGATACTGAGAGCGGAGAAAAATGCGAAAAGATTTGGTGAAGAGGCTCAAAAAGAGCAAATTGCAATGGCAAAATTATATCTTTACTACGCTGTTGATAAAATTTCGCAGAAAGCTAAAGAAGGAATTGTATCTTTCGCTGAAGGGGATGAGCAAAGAATGATGCTGATGGGACTGAAGCGATTTACAAAATATCAAAATTTGCCTAATGTAGTAGCTTTGAGAAATTTTATAGCTGAAAAAGTTACTACCGAAAATACATATCCGTTTTAAAATATCAGATGCTGCTCATAGCATTTGGTTAGTTAGTTGAATAATCGCCGCCCAGCAATGAGCGGCGGTTTTTAGTTATGACCTATCTGCGTATCTTTGATGAAAATAATCCTGATGTCAAGAGCCCTCTTACTTTTTCTTTATCTCAGTTATACCATTGCTTTTGCCCAGCCAAACACTGAAGTCTATTTAATGGATCTCTCCTATTCTGAAAAAGCCTTTTCTGTCTCAAACTTCAGAAATATATCCAACGATCCCGGATATGACAATCAGCCGTCATTTCAAAGCAATAACCTGGTAATTTTTGCAGGGAACAATGGAGGTCAGACAGATATCGCCCAATATAATATTCGTTTCGATAGGAAATTCTGGTATCATCAGGGTTCTGCTTCAAGTCAGTATTCACCACAACGCATCCCGAATTCCGATCACGTTTTGAGTGTACATCTCGATACCACTGGAAGGCAAAGATTATATCATCATCACCTTACATCCGGCGAATACAAAGAGGCCCATCCCGATATTCAGCTAGCCTATTTTGCCATGTATGATGAAAATATGTTACTGGGATCGGTATTGGGAGAAGATGGCCTGGATCTGGTAGTGACCAATTTGCAGACAAAACAGGTAGATACGCTGGCTCATAATGCGGGAAGATCCTTTCACAGAATTCCGGGAAGCAAAAACATGAGTTATACCTATATGAACGAAGAGGGTAATCATGATATCTATCAACTGGATATGAATAGTTTTGAAAGCTTCTTTGTAGCCCAACTACCTATAGGTGTTCAGGACCATACCTGGCTAAATGACGCAATATTGCTCATTGGAAGTGGCCCCAGACTCTATTTTTACGACTTATTCGGAGACGGGGTTTGGAAGGAAGTGGCGGACCTTTCACCGTATAAGATCGATAATGTTACCCGCCTTGCTCTAAGCCCCGACAAAACCAAACTCGTCCTGGTGGCCGAACCCCTACAATAGGCAGACTATTCTGATCGAACATAAGGAATGATTTGGTACTGTTTTCGGAACTTAACTAACAATTTTTATCTATTTTTATACAAATTCGAGCCTTGATAAAAATTATACTTTCCAATCTGAAATTACGATCTGCACAGTATAGCAATATGCCTTCAAGAGCCAAAATAGTAACCATTCGTGGAGGATTCTTGCTCTTATGTTATATTTCTTTAGCATTACATTCAAGTTCAGCACAAAACACCGAACCCAGGAGATGGACTCCATTACCGCTAGGTACTAATGCGATTGCCGCGGGTTATGAATATAGCTTTGGGGAACTTTATCTGGACCCCTTAATAGAAGTAGAAGATGTTACGTTCTCGGTAAATACATTTTTTGTCACTTATTTACATCCTTTTAGAATAGGAGATAAGCTGGCACGGCTGGATGTGGTAGTTCCTTTTAATATTGGCGATTGGCAGGGATTAGTACAAGGAGTTCCTGCTGCAGTAAATAGAACCGGTTTTGCCGATCCACGAATTCGATTAACGGCTAATATTGTTGGCCCGCCGGCTAGTGAAGCCAAAGAATACCTGGAGTTTTACAAAGAGAATCCGGTGTTCACCACGATTGGGGCTTCTATTTCGGTGTCATTACCACTGGGCAAATACCTGGAAGATGAACTGATAAATCTTGGCCAAAATCTATTTGTGATCACACCCCAGTTAGGAGTTTTACACCAATGGAATCAATGGTCTGCCGAAGGAACCTTGTCGGTTAACTTTTTTACCAATAACAATAATTTTGACAGCGGAAAGACGAAAAACCAGCGCCCTACTTCTTCAATTCAAACGCATCTCACACGAGATTTTAAAAATGGATATTCTGCTTCCGCAGGAATAGGTTATGGTTTGAGTGGACAGTCTGTTGTGAACGGTATCCCCAACTCCGATAACAGATACGATATCCAAGCTGCAGCTTCTTTTGGTTTCCCAATCGCCAAAAAGCAAGTAATTCAAGTCGTTTACATCAGGTCGCAAACCTTAAAAGATATTGGATCGGACACTAACTCTTTTGCACTGGCATATTCGGTTCTTTTCTAAAATAAATCACCACAGGCTGTTTTTATTAAACTTTTCCAAATTAGCTGTATTACACATTTCAACTAACTTCTTTTCGTTATTTTAGTGGAAATTAAATTAGCGATGCGAGTTGTCACCACACTTTTGTTTTTTCTGTTTATTTCACTGAATTACGCTCAAACCGACACAAAGATCTACGATATTATTTCGGATATTTCCGCGGAACGGTTGGAAAGCGATATATCCAAACTTGCCGGTTTCGGAACGCGTCATACGCTTAGTGATACTGTTTCCCAGACTCGGGGAATTGGTGCCGCAAGGCGCTGGATAAAATCGGAGTTCGATAAGATTTCCGCTGCCTGCGATAGTTGCCTGGACGTATTCTATCAGAAAGACCTGGTGAAACAAGGAGAAAATAACCGAATTGTAAACGATGTTTGGGTGGTGAATGTCGCCGCGATACAGAAAGGAACCCAATACCCCAACCGCTACATTATCATGAGCGGTGATATAGATTCCCGTGTGAGCGACCCCACCGACTTCACCTCCGATTCGCCCGGTGCCAACGACAACGCAAGTGGAATGGCCGGAGCTATTGAGGCCGCAAGAGTTCTTTCTAAATACAAATTTGAAAGCAGTATAGTGTACCTGGGACTGAGTGGCGAGGAACAAGGATTATTTGGGGGTAAAGGATTTGCCAATTATGCAAAAGAAAAAGGCTGGGAGATCATTGGTGTACTAAACAACGACATGATCGGGAATATCAAAGGGGTTAACGGCGTTGTGAGTAATCGTGATTTCCGAATCTTTTCGGAGCCAGTACCTCCTACTGAAACCGAGCGACAACGAAATAGAAGACGATTCTATGGTGGTGAAGTAGACGGTATCTCAAGGCAAATTGCGCGTTATGTGCATAAAACGACTAAAAAATATATGCCCGAAATGAATCCGATACTGATCTATCGTCTGGATCGATTCGGGCGCGGCGGACATCACCGTCCTTTCAACGATGCCGGGTTTGCAGGAATTCGAATTATGGAAGCGCATGAGAATTATACACAGCAGCATCAGGATATACGAATGGAAGACGGAATCGAATACGGTGATAAACTGAAATTCGTGAACTTCCATTATGCTAAAAAGTTAACTGCTGTGAACGCGATTACTATGGCGAGTCTTGCCATGGCTCCACCACCACCAGCCAACGTGGAGATCGGTGGGATCGTGGAACCTTCGGCTAAATTTAAGTGGGATAAAGTTGACGGAGCCGTGGGATACAAGATCTACTGGCGGGATACTACTTCACCCACCTGGGACAACAGTCGTTATGTGGGAGATCTTTCAGAATATACACTGGAAGGCATTGTTATTGATAATTATTTTTTCGGTATAGCCTCGGTAGGCGCAAACGGCCATGAGAGCGTCGTTGTTTTTCCATCGGGAGTCTTCCGTAATTAATGATATAAATTAAATTTATGAAATTCAAAATAGTACTTCTCGCGTTTTTGGTATGTGGCCTCAGCGTTTCACAAAATTTTACCAAACGTGATAGTATCTTTGGAAGCATCACTCCCGAACGGGCCTGGTGGGAACTTCAACATTACGATCTCAAAGTTGAGGTCTTCCCGATAAAGCAAAAAATATCAGGAACCAATACGATCAGGTATACGGTAATTAATCAGAGGCAGGTTCTTCAGTTGGACCTTCAGGAACCCATGAGAATTGATCATGTTGAACAGGACGGTGAGAAACTTAAAGTAAGATCAGAAGGAATGTTTCATTATGTGCAGTTAGAAAAGAAACAAAGAAAAGGTAAGACCAATGAGCTTACGGTACATTTTTCAGGTAAACCGGTTGTTGCCAGAAGGCCACCGTGGGACGGTGGTTTTACATGGGAAAAAGATTCAAATGGTAAACACTTCGTAGCAACCTCTAATCAGGGCATCGGGGCAAGCATCTGGTGGCCCAACAAGGATCATCCTTACGATGAACCGGATGACGGGACAGACATCTCGATCACAGCACCATCCGATCTGGTGGCCGTTGGAAACGGACGATTGATGGGTAGTAAAGACAATGGCGAAACCAAGACCTGGCATTGGCGTGTTGTAAATCCGATAAATAATTACGGGATCAATGTGAATATTGGAGATTATGTGAATTTTTCAGAAAAATATCAAGGAGAGAATGGCGAATTGGATATGGACTACTGGGTACTTAGGGGAAATTTGAACAAAGCCAAAAAGCAATTCAAACAAAGCCCGATGATGATGGAAGCTTTTGAACACTGGTTTGGCCCCTACCCTTTCTATGAAGATAGTTTTAAATTAGTGGAAGTTCCATACCTGGGCATGGAACACCAAAGCAGTGTCACTTATGGTAACCGGTATCAAAATGGTTACCTCGGTTCAGATTTGAGTAATACGGGATGGGGATTGAAGTTTGATTTCATTATTATACATGAGGCCGGGCATGAATGGTTCGCTAATAATATTACCAATAACGATGTAGCCGATATGTGGATCCATGAGGGCTTTACGGCCTATTCAGAGAATTTATATCTCGATTATCATTTCGGGAAGGAAGCTGCATCGGCATATGTCGTTGGTACCCGCAGAAGTATTCAAAACCTAACTCCCATTATTGGGCAATACGGTGTGCGGAAACGCGGGAGTACCGATATGTATTATAAGGGAGCCAATATCCTTCATACGCTAAGACAGTTACTGGAGGACGATGATAAATGGCGAAATATGCTTCGGGGACTTAATGCTGAATTCAGGCATCAAACAGTATCTAGTAAACAAGTTGAAGATTACTTGAGCCAAGAGATGGGGAAAGGTCTAACCGAGTTCTGGGATCAATATCTTCGGACTATTCAGATCCCCAATATCGAATATCAACTTGATAACAAAAAGGTGAAGTTCCGCTATACCAACATCGTTGAGAATTTTGATATGCCGTTAATCGCCATTGTAAATGGAAGTGAAGAATGGATCTTCCCTTCTGCTACCTGGAGCCATAAAGAATTTGAGGAGGAAATTGATTCATTCGAGATCAAGAAGGATTTTTATGTTACTTCGGAAGCTATCAAGGACTAATGGAAGACAAGCCCGAGCTGTATTTCCCAAGAGATGTAGAATGGCGAGAATGGCTTGAGATAAATCATTCGAACTATCCTCAGGGAGTTTACCTTATTTTCTATAAACTGGAAAACGGTGTTCCCACGATGCGATGGGAAGAAGCTGTTCGCGTTGCCTTATGCTATGGCTGGATAGATAGCACTGTAAAAAGTTTAGGTGGTGGGAAACGGCAACAATATTTTTGTCCGCGAAATCCAAAAAGCAACTGGAGTGCGTTAAACAAAAAATATATCAAGGAGTTGGACGATAAGGGTTTAGTTCACGAGAGTGGCAGGAAGACTATCAATCTAGCAAAGAAAACAGGCACATGGACTGCCATGGACGATGTGGAGAACCTGGTGATTCCGCCTGAACTGCAAAAAGCCTTTGATACAAATCCTGTAGCGTTCGAAAATTATAATAGCTTTTCGAGAGGATATCGCAAATCTTACCTGGCTTGGTTACACCAGGCAAAACGGCCTGAAACCCGTTCAAATAGAGTTAAAGAAATAATCCGGTTATGCGAAGCCAATATGAAAAACCGATCGTAGCGGGATAATATTTCTGATGTTTTTATTCCTTTATACCTTCCCCGTTAGTGGAACCTAGTTCACACAAAATACGTACCTTAGGTTTTTCAAAAATTACAACTATGCATATTCGTTCCTTAGCGCTGATCCTTGCGCTGCTAGCTCTTACACCAAATTACGCTCAGAAGAAAAAGAAAAAAGAAAAAAAAGAAGAAGATACCAGTTGGAACGTTGCAAGTCCCGGTGATGATTTTAACTATAAAACCCACAAATTCACCACCGACGAAGGTACCTGGATGAATCTGGATGTGAGTCCGGACGGACAGACCATCGCTTTCGATCTTTTGGGCGACATATACACGATGCCAATTACCGGCGGGAAAGCAACCGCAATTCGTACTGGAATTCCATGGGAGATACAACCCAGGTTTAGTCCGGACGGCAAGAAGATCGCCTTTACCAGTGATGCAGGTGGTGGGGATAATATCTGGACCATGAATGTGGACGGTAGTGATGCCAAACAGCTAACTGAAGAGAAATTCAGATTGCTCAATAATCCTATGTGGACTTCCGACGGTGATTATATTATTGCGCGAAAACACTTTACATCGGAGCGAAGTGCAGGAGCCGGTGAAATGTGGCAATATCATATTTCCGGAGGCAATGGATTACAGCTCACCAAGCGTAAGAACGATCAGCAGGATGTGAACGAACCATTTACTTCAAGTGATGGCCGTTATTTGTACTATTCTGAAGATATGTATCCGGGTGGATTCTTTCAATATAACAAAGATCCGAACGACCAGATCTATGTGATACAGCGTTATGAGTTCGAAACAGGTAAAACAGAACGTGTTACCGGTGGGCCTGGTGGTGCTGCCCGACCCACGGTTTCGAGGGATGGGAAAAAACTGGCTTTTGTAAAACGGGTGCGGGAAAAAAGCGTACTATTTATCCAGGACCTGGAGACAGGTGAAGAATGGCCAGTCTACGACCAATTGAACAAAGACCAGCAGGAAGCCTGGGCTTTATTTGGCGTTTATCCAAATTTTAACTGGATGCCGGATAATACAGAATTGGTGTTCTGGAGTGGTGGAAAAATTAATAAACTGAATATAAATACACTGGCGATCCAACAAATACCATTTGAGGCTAAAGTGGCGATCGACCTAGCAAAAACGGTGCATTTCAAGAGTAAGATTGAAAATGATCGTATTACGGCCAAGGCTATTAGAAACGCTGTCACCTCCCCTGATGGTAGATTTTTAATATTCAATGCTTTAGGCTATATTTGGTCGAAGGAATTGCCAAACGGTACTCCAAAGAGATTAACAACCGGCACCGATTTTGAGTTTGAACCAGTCATCTCCCCAGATGGAAACAGTGTTGTTTACGTCAGCTGGAACGACCTTGAGAAAGGTGCCATTTTAAAATTACCACTTAGCGGAGGGACTCCTGCCCGACTTACTTCAGAAAAAGGAATCTACAGGACTCCGTCATTCTCTCCCGATGGACAAAAAATAGTATTCAGAAAGGAGAATGGTAATAATCAACAAGGATTTACCTTCACCAAAGAACCGGGAATCTATAGCATGTCGGCCAATGGTGCCAACATGAAAAAAGTTATCACTAAGGGAGCATATCCAATATTCAGCAAAAACGGAAAACGAATCTATCTGCAAACAGGAGGAACGTATTTTGGAAATCTAACAAAGAAACTCATAAGCGTTAACCTGGAAGGCAAGGACGAAAAGGAGCATGTAACTTCAAAATATGCAAATCGCATTGTTCCAAGTCCTGATAACAAGTGGGTCGCATTTTCGAACCTGCACAAAGTCTATATCGCAGCCCTGCCAAATCATGGCAAGGCCCTCGCTTTGGATCCGAAAACCAAATCGGTTCCTGTCCAACAGATCGCGAAAGATGCTGGGATCAATATTCACTGGTCGCAGGACAGCAAGAAAGTAATGTGGACATTGGGGGATGAGTATTTCAGTAATGATCTGAACGAAAAATTCGTATTCTTACCCGGTGCCGGAAAAGAGCCTGCCGAGATGCCGGAAACAGGTATCAGGATAGGGCTCACAGCCCCGGTGGATAAACCTGCTGGTAAAATTGCACTTACGAATGCTCGAATCATTACCATGGAAGATGACGTTGTGATCGAAGGAGGTAACATTATCATCGAAGGAAATAAGATCGTGGCGATCGGCCAGATGATTCCAATTCCAGGCGATGCGAAGATCTATGATCTCCAGGGAAAAACGATCATGCCCGGAATGGTGGATGCTCATGCTCACATAGGTGCATTCCGATATGGCCTTACTCCTCAGCAATACTGGCCCTTTATGGCGAATCTGGCTTTTGGCGTCACAACGGCACATGATCCATCGGCAAATACGGAAACCGTCTTCACCCTGTCCGAATTACAGAAAACCGGAAGTCTGGTGGGGCCGAGATTGTATTCTACGGGTATCATACTTTATGGAGCCGATGGTGATTTTAAGGCGGTGATCGACAATCTCGATGATGCAAGAAGTAGCATTCGACGTACCAAAGCATTTGGTGCAAAGAGTGTAAAAAGTTATAATCAGCCACGTAGGGAACAGCGGCAACAAGTATTAAAAGCGGCACGTGAGGAAGGAATAAATGTAGTTCCTGAAGGTGGGTCCAATTTCTTTCATAATATTACGATGGTTATCGATGGCCATACAGGCGTAGAACACAACATTCCCGTGGCGCCCGTATACAAAGACATCCTGGAAGTATGGGGGAAAAGCGGAACCGGTTATACTCCTACGCTGATCGTTAATTATGGTGGCCTCAATGGTGAATATTATTATTACGAAAGAGACAATGTGTGGGCCAATGAACGTCTTCAGAAATTTACACCCAGATCGATCCTGGACAGCAGATCCCGTCATAGAACTAAGATTCCGCAAGCGGAATACCAGAACGGGCATATTCTGGTTTCAAAAACGGCTAAAAAGCTTACAGATGCAGGTGTTAAGGTAAACATGGGGGCTCATGGACAATTACAAGGCCTGGGTGCACATTGGGAAACCTGGATGCTTGCAGCAGGAGGTATGACGAATATGGAAGCACTTGAGGCTGCTACGATAAATGCGGCAGAATATATAGGAGCTGGTAATGACATAGGCTCGGTTAAAGTGGGTAAATTGGCCGATTTGGTTATCCTGACCGAAAATCCACTGGATAATATTGAAAATACACAGACTGTGGAAATGGTCATGATCAATGGCCGTTTGTACGATGCCGAGACTATGGACGAGATTGGAAACCGCTCCAAGAAACGACTTCCCTTCTGGTGGGAACAAAACAAATACAACCAGGCGTTCCCCTGGCATGCAGAAACGCAAAGCTTTTTAGACGGAGGTTGCGGTTGCCAGACCGGGCATTAATGGTGTTGACTTCCTGGACTTATTAACATTTCTGATACGACAGTCATCAAGGGTAGCCCGGAAATGAAAGATCTTTGGAAACAATAAGGCAAAGTATAATGTGCCTATTTCCAATTCAGAAATAGTTCATTAAAATTAATTCAGCAATAAAAAAGGCTCCTGTTAGGAGCCTTTTTTCAAATCTTTCAGAATATACCTGATTTATTTCTTAGGCATAACTACTTTATCGATAGCATGAATCACTCCGTTTGAAGCATCCACATCTGCTATTACAACCGTGGCCTTTCCACCTTTTGCATCCGTTACCATTACCTTATCTCCATTGAGGGACAAAACGATGTTCTCACCCTGAACGGTAGTTACGTTGTATTTTCCGTTGTTATCGTTGATAGCTTTCACTACGTCTGCAGCTTTGAATTCACCAGCAACAACATGGTAGGTAAGCAGGTTTGAAAGAGCTGCTTTGTTTTCTGGCTTTAACAAATCGTTCAATGTTGCAGCAGGAACTTTTGCGAAAGCTTCATTCGTTGGAGCGAAAACCGTAAAGGGTCCTTCTCCTTTAAGCGTTTCAACCAGTTCAGCAGCAGTTACTGCAGTGACCAAAGTTGAAAAGCTTTCATTGGAAGCAGCAATTGCTACGATCGTATTTGCATCGTATTCTGCCTGTGCTTTTGCCGCAGCTTCAGCCATTTCTGCTTCTTCCGCAGCAGCAGCTTCCATTTCCATTTTTTCAGCTTCTGCCTTCGCAGCTTCTTCTTTCTTTTTCGAATCATTACATGATGTAAGTAACATACTTACCAATGCTAATGACATTACAATTCTAAATAGTTTCATATTTTTTTGGTTTTAAAAGTATAAAGGTATGCCAGGTCTTGTGAATATTGTACTAAAAGAAATTAATACTTTGTTAATTTATCGTTCCATCCACGATTTATTGAAGTAGGTCGAAAACATTGAATTTTCTGGGTAAAAAGGGAACTTAAATCGGAGATAAACTGTTAAAATTTGTACATTTATGGTTATAAACAATAATCTAAAAATCATGGTAAAAGCAAAATATCAGAGTGTTCTGGACTTAGGTGAAGAACTTAAAATTCAAAAAGGTGATGTTCAGGTAAAGGGTGAAACCCTTGAAGTTAGAGGTGTGGCCAACACTCAATATCACAAAGATCTGCTTTGGGATGAAATAAAAAGAGTTGGCGGTGAAAATCCTGGCGACATCATGGCCGATATCGAGGTCGCTGATACTTCAGTGTATGCTCGGCACACGGTGAAGAGCGGTGAATCTCTTAGTAAGATCGCCAAGCATTACTACAAAGATCCTATGAAATACAAGGCAATTTTTGAGGCTAACCGAAATATCCTTAAAAACCCGGATATGATTCATCCAGGACAGGATTTGGTGATCCCGAACCTGTAAGTAGCAATAAAATCTTATTTTTAACTGTCTTCCTCAACGAAGGCAGTTTTTTTATGTCGGAATTTTTCTCGGATATCTCCCTGGCGTATATCCCATTGCTATTCGTTCTGGGCGCTGCTACCTTCACTTTATCTACAATAAGTGGTGGCGGAGGAGCGATGATGCAAATACCTATATTAAATTTCCTGATTGGCACATCTCAAACCGCACCGGTAATCAATCTGGGCGCACTTATTAGCAGACCATCCCGTATCATAATTTTCTGGAAACACATAGAATGGAAGGTATTCTGGTACTTTGTTCCTGCAGCTGTAACGGCAGCCATCTTTGCCGGATTCTTGTTCTCGAAAGTACAGATCATATGGGTTCAGGTCATAGTTGGGCTTTTCCTTATAAGCACTATTTTTCAGTACAAGTTTGGTAAAGAAGCCCGATCATTTCCCGTAAAACTTTGGTACTTCACGCCCCTGGGATTTTTTGTAGGAATCGTAGGAACTTTTACCGGTGGAATGGGTCCTATTTTAAATCCCTTCTTTCTCAATGCCGGGATTACCAAGGAAGAGCTGGTAGGTACAAAGGCCGCACAGTCCTTATTTCTTGGTTTGGCACAGGTTGGAAGTTATAGTTTCTTTGGTTTATTAAACAAAGAGCTATGGATCTATGGGATCGCTCTTGGACTGGGTGCCACGTTGGGTAATCTTATTGGAAAAAGAATACTCTCCCGAATGAGTAAATTAAGTTTCAGGCGATGGGTGATCGTGATCATGGTGATTAGTGGATTCGTATTGATAATAAAGGCCCTCTGGGACGTTGCTTAATAGATTAGTTTCTTGACAGCAGGCATATATCCCCGACTAACACGTACTACATCACCATTTTGAAGGGTAACATCATAAGACTTGGAATACTTATCCAATTGCTTAATGGAATTAATATTAATGATAGAAGACCGATGCACTCGTAAAAAAAGTTTTGGATCCATTTTTTCTTCCAGCTGAGAAATCCCATAGTTGCTCACATAAGTTTCATCCATAGTATGTAGCTTGGAATAATCGCCAAATGCTTCCACCCAAATAATTTCAGCAGTAGAAACTGTTATTAGCTTCTTGTTGAACTCTACCAGGATCCTTTCAGGATATCGCGCACTCTTAAGCAAGAGGTCCTCAGTGAGCGGGGCGATTCCCTTCTGACTCTCAGTAAAATTAAGTCTTTCAATTGCCTGTTTAAAGCGGTCCTTTGTATATGGCTTTAACAGATAATCTATTGCGTGCACATCGAATGCTTTTAAAGCATATTTATCGAAAGCTGTTGAGAATATTATCCGGGGTAATTCCTCAAGATGGGATAACACTTCAAATCCTGTAAGACCGGGCATTTGAACGTCCAGAAAAACAAGGTCGGGTTTAAACCGATTTATCTCTTTAACGGCATCCACACCATTGTTTGCTTCAGCTACGATGATCAAAGATGGGAAATCCTTCAGGTATTCCGTAATTAGTTTACGGCCTGCAGCTTCATCGTCTACAACAATTACCTTATACATTAAATAGAAAATTTAATTTTTAATCCGTTCGGGGTATTATCAAGAATTTCCAGTCCGCTGGCATACATTTTCTGAAGTCTTAAATTGGTATTCATAAGTCCGATTCCCTTATTGATTAAAGACTCTTTATGAGTTGCACCTACACCAGTATCAGCAATTTCGAACCTAAGTTTGGCGTCCTCTTTAAAGATTTTTATGCTAATCTTACCACCTTCAATTAAGGAGGAAAGGCCGTGTTTGACAGAGTTCTCCACCAGAGGTTGCAAAAGCATAGGAGGTATCTTTTCTTTATATAATTCTTTTGGAACGTCGATTTCTATCTCCAAACGGTCACCAAAACGTTCCTTTTCCAGATCCAGGTACTTCTCTACAAAATTCAGTTCCTCTTCCAAGTTTACCAATTCCAATTGAGATGCCTGAAGCTGGTATCGAAACAGATCCGACAATTCGGCGATCATTTGTCTTGTCTTTTCGTTCTCAGGCGGAACCGATGCATTGATAGTATTAAATACATTATACAGGAAATGTGGATTTAATTGAGCCTTAATAGCAGATAATTCACTTTTTAAAGCAGCTGTTCTTAGCTCTCCTTCCAGCTTCATTTTACTCTGGTTTTCTATAAAATATTCGTAGGCGTGAAAAATCCCGAATTGAAGAATGTACAATAATGTTGGTATATAAATGTCCCATACCTGTCCACTACCTTGCAAATGACCGTAGCCCCAGAATTCCGCTAGCCCATAAAATAATTGTTGGGCGATAATTACAAAGAGCGGCAATGTAATTAAATGTACAAGGAGTCGATAGACCAGTTTCCAGGATCGTAATATCCTGAAATTTATGAACCAGATCGGAATAGTTAAAAGAAAGAAAAGCAAATATTGAAGCCCGCCGGAATCTATAAAACTATCAAAGCTGAATAGCGGATCATCCGGGTCTAATTGTCCCTCCCTGTTAAGCCATAATGTGAGATGATATAGAAAGGCAAAGAACATATAAGTGAAAAATAAAAATAATACCTCTTTCCACTTAATTCCGAAGATCCTCTTATTAAAAAATTGCATCATTTTGGTTTAAAGTTAAGGATTTAAGGCTTTTTGATGAATCGCACATTTCTCAATCTATTTTGGTCGAGTAAAAGGGCGGTTATCTCCCCGTATGTATCGCGTTCTATGTTCAACTTATAATCTCCCATCTGAATCCAGTTATTGCGTAGTTGCTCAGCTTCGAATGTGCGTCCTTCCATTACGATCTCGTAGGTTGAACCTTCCCGATATTTCAATTTAAATTCAACTTCGACTTCGTTATTCACATATGTTCCATCAAGCTCGGATTTCCCGGATTGCGCCGGATTCTCGGTACTTAGTCTTGGAGCCCTTCGAGCCGGGGTATTGGGTAAATACAAAGAAAAGTCGTACGTGTCCTTGTCGTTCTTCACAAAAACCATCTTTAAATTCTCTATCGTTGCATATCGAAACACATTACCTTTTTCATGGATAATTTCTATAGGATTCCGATTATATATACTTCGGAATAATTTACCGTCCTGCATATAGAGCTTGACAAGTGTACCATCTCCCAATAAATAATCACCTGTCAACTCACTTAATAATGGTTTGTTTACTATTCTATCCGGCATGACCGGATACGCCTGTAATTGATCAAAGTCTATTATTTCATCCAGTATCTCTTTTGCCAGACCCTCACACCACACAGAACCATTATTGGTCATAACCACTACCGATGTAGATCGGGAAGGAACGCGAATCACATATGCGCTATAAGATCCAGTGGACCCGGTATGAAAAGTAACAGCTTCGCCTTTGTATTCCCCAAATTCAAGTCCGAAACCATATTCATCGATATTTGAATTTGCGATAGGTTTTTGACTACTACTTAAAACCTCGTTAGATAATTTATCGGTTTTTAGGTTATGAATTTCTTTTTCCCAATTCAATTGATCACCCAGCGTCGTGAAAAGAAATCCATCGCCGTGCAAATTAGTGATCATCGGATACAGCTTCCAGACACCATCACCCCAGTCGGAGTAAGGCAAGGCCTTATTTGGAATTACGGCCATATAATTGGTCTGAAATCGTGTGTTAGTCATCCCAACACTATCGAACAAAGTAGCCATGGCATCGGGAAAAGATTGTTCCAAAACTGTATTCACCACTTCGGTTAAGAGGATATAATTGGAGTTACTATATAAATAATCCGATCCAGGAGTGAAATTCAAATCTCGTTGTTTTTTTAGAATTTCCATGGCGTCCTTGTTATCAAAACCTACCTTTTTCCACCACGGATCACCTTGTAAACTAAGCAAATCGTAAAAATCACGTATACCGCTGGTATGATTCAGCAGGTGGCCGATGGTTATGGGTGATTTTATCTCCGGAAGAAATTCCGGAAGATATTTCCTGAAATCGTCAGTGATTTTAAGCTTCCCAAGTTCTTCAAGATAAAGTATCATGAAAGCCGTGTATTGCTTAGCATTAGAAGCAATATTGAAACGAGCGTCGGAATCTGCCGGGATTTGATGTTCCAGGTTTGAATAGCCTGCATATCGCTCGTAAATCACTTCGCCGTTTTTAACGATTCCAACCGCCAGACCAGGTTGAAGTCCCTTAATCTGTTTGTCCACTAACGAATTGATCTCAGCGCTATCTATTTGAGCTGATACAGGCAAGTGTAGTAGTAACATTATGGTTGTGAGAAATAAAATTAGGAATCGGACCATCGTAAAAATTTTAGATTCAAATATATAGTTTCAGACGAGGATGGTCAATTTATTTCAGACGAATGGTCCTATTTGCGGTTCAGTGGGTCCGAACGTTCGTCGTATTATAGAACCATTCGTCGTCTTCCCTTTTTTTTGTATTCTGAAAAGATGCAGTTTTGATCCACAAACTAATTACAATGAAAAATATTTATTTAATCTCGCTATTCTTCCTATCACTACATACTGCTTCCTGGGCTCAGAATCTCAATGTCACAGGATCTGTATTAGACGAGAACAATGAAGTTGTCCCTTTTGCCACTACCTATATTTTACAGGCATCGGACAGCACTCTCGTGAAAGCATCCGTTACAAACAATAATGGATACTTCAAAATAGGCCCTTTACAAAGTGGTGAATATCTGCTAAAAGTAACAAATATTGGTTTTCAGGACTTTCTTTCAGATAAGATCAACATGAATCAATCGTTTGATGCTGGTGTAGTGACATTAATTACAAAAGCAGAATCGCTTGATGAAGTTGTGGTAAAATACGAAAAGCCCATCGTGGAAGTAATGGCGGACAGAACTGTTTTTAACGTGGAAAAGACTATTAACGCTACAGGTTCCAATGGATTTGAATTATTACGAAAAGCCCCGGGAGTGATCATTGATAACAACAATAGTATTATTGTTGAAGGTAAGAATGGAGTACAAATCTACATAGATGGCAGACCTGCCTTGTTACGCGGCCAGGATCTGATCAATTATCTGGAAACTCTTCAATCTACCGACATAGAATCTATTGAGATCATCACTCAACCTTCTTCCAGGTATGAAGCAGCGGGTAATGCCGGAATCATTAATATAAAATTAAAAAAGAGCAAGAGTCTGGGAACTAACGGAAGCATTACCGCAGGTTTTATTCAAGGTCGGTTCCCGAGGGTAAACAGCTCAATTTCACTTAACAATCGAGGTAAAAAGACGAATTTATACGGTACCTACAGTAATCGATTTGGTGACAGCTATGGATTTATAAATCTGAACAGAATGCAGAACGGCATTCAATTCGATGCTCGCACGACCTCACGATTCGATAGCAATAACCACAATATCAAGAGTGGTTTCGACTACTATTTGAATGCAAAGAATACCCTTGGAATCATATTTACGGGTAACCTAAATAATGGGATCAGTAAAAGTGTAAGCAGGACGCCAATTATTCCATCCGGACAAAGTACACCATCAGAAGTCCTGTTGGCACGGAGTAACGCAGACAATGTCTCCAGCAATTATAATGTCAACCTTAACTACAAATTTGCGGACACTCTGGGCCATGATCTAAACGTCGATCTTGACTATGGGCGATACACCAGCGATCGTGAGAATTATCAGCCGAATTTCTACGTAAATGGTGCCGAGACCGATACAATTCGAAGTTCAATCGCGAGATTTATCACTCCCATCGATATCAACATTCTGGCAGGGCAACTGGACTATGAACAAAACGGATTAGGTGGTAAAATAAGTGCCGGTGGAAGAGTATCTTATGTAGAAACAGCAAACACCTTTAATTTTTTCGATGTGATAAACGGCATGGATGTATTTAACACAGAACAAAGTAACATCTTTAATTATACCGAACAGATCAATGCTGGTTATGTGAATTACAATAAGAAGTGGGGGAAATGGAATTTTCAGTTCGGATTGCGGGTGGAGCAAACGATCTCTGAAGGAGAATTACAGAGCACACAACAGAATTCCAATGAGTTGGTAAAAAGAGATTATGTGGACTACTTCCCTAGTGGTGGCATCACTTACCAGGTGAATCGCAAGAACAGCCTGTCAATTACTTATAGTAGACGAATTCAGCGTCCCTCCTATCAATCACTCAATCCTTTTCAGTATAAGATCGATGAATTATCATTTCGCCAGGGGAATCCATTCCTGCAACCTCAATACACCAATAATCTTCGACTAGCTCATACCTGGAATTATCGCCTTACCACTTCGGTGAGTTACAGTTACATATCCGATTTCTTCGCGCAAGTAACCGAGGCAGTGGGAGATAATCAGAATTTTATCATACAGCGTAATGTGGCCAATCAGCGTATTTATAATCTGGGAGTGAGCTATCCAACCAAGATAAACGAGTGGTGGAATATCTATTTCAGTTTGAATACGTTTCACAGTGAATACGAAGCAACGAGTCCGGATTTTATCCCTGTAAGCCAAACAACATTAAGTTTCTATGGTCAGAATACTATTAATCTTCCTTCTGAAATCACCATGGAAGTATCCGGCTGGTTCAGCTCTCCTTCTATCTGGGGAGGAACCTACCGAACCAAGAGCCTGGGATCTCTGGATATTGCCTTTCAGAAGAAATTCTTTAACGACCGATTGACGGCCAGAATCGCATTCAGCGATATACTCTATACAATTCCCTGGCGAGGTGAAACCAAATTTGGTGACCTTTCGATTATCGGAGATGGCGGAAGTGATAGTAGACAAGTTCGATTTAGCTTAAACTATAACTTCGGTAGAAGTGAGATCAAGAAGGCCAGGAAAAGAGACACTGGAATCGAAACCGAGAAAGGTCGGATCGATAATTAGCCAAAAAAAGCTCCTTTGAGGAGCTTTTTTTATAGTCCACTAATATATCCTCCATAGACATCCTTAAATCGCATACCATCGCTTAGGTTGTACTTGCTAAGTTTACGATATTCGACCAGGGCCCAAAGGACAAATTCTTTTACAAACGACTTGTCTCGATCATCAAGGTCGGGTATGTGATCATCTATGAGGTCGTTTAATGGTTCTATACGATTTAGTTCCTTCTCATAGTCCGAATTCGACAAAGTATCCAATAATTCGAATCCACTTTGTTCAAAGAACCAGGCTACGATATCGGTATACGGATCTGCTACCGTTTCTTTCTGAAGTTTTTCGATCTTCGGGAAATATTCTTCGAACTGTGATCTTACGGCATCGGCAATAAGTTGATGCGCAACCTGGGATACACCCTCCTGTTCACCTTCATAAACAAGCTCAACTTTTCCGGTAATCGATGGAACGATTCCTGTAAAATCTCCCAGGCGAACGGTGGTTTCCGATTCACCATTTTGTAATGCCCTTCTTTCGGCCGTACTCAACAGGTTTTCAAAAGCAGTAATACTCATTCTGGCACTTACACCGCTTTTCGCATCAATAAATTCACTTTCCCGCGCCTGGAAACTAATCTCCTCCAGGATATCCTTAGCCAGCTCGGGAACATACACATGGTGTTTCTCGGCCATGGCTTCGGCGGCTTCCTGTTCGGTAATAGTCCTTGCTGTTTTAATATCTTCAGGATAATGCGTTAGAATCTGGGAGCCGATCCTGTCTTTTAGAGGTGTAACGATACTCCCCCGATTGGTATAATCTTCCGGGTTGGCTGTGAACACAAACTGGATATCCAGGGGTAAACGCAGTTTGAATCCACGGATCTGAACATCTCCCTCCTGCAGTATGTTGAACAGCGCTACCTGAATTCTCGCTTGCAGATCCGGTAATTCGTTTATCACAAAAATACTTCGGTTAGCGCGCGGGATCATGCCGTAGTGGATCACCCTGTCGTCTGCATAGGTTAGTTTTAAATTGGCTGCCTTTATCGGGTCCACATCACCAATGAGATCTGCTACCGTCACATCGGGAGTGGCTAATTTTTCAGCAAATCGTTCTTCTCGGTGTACCCATTCGATTGGGGTATCCTCTCCTTTTTCTGCGATGAGTTCAGTAGCATATCGCGATATTGGATTAAAGGGATCATCATGAATTTCACTTCCTGAAACAACCGGTATATATTCATCCAGTAATGAAACCATTTGTCGTGCCAGCCTGGTTTTTGCCTGCCCGCGCAGCCCTAAGAGGTTTATATTGTGTTTTGAAAGAATGGCACGTTCCAATTCCGGGATGACGGTATATTCGTAACCGTGAATACCTTCAAACGTAGGCTCTTTCTTCATTAATTTCTGAAGCAGATTCCGTCTTAACTCTTCCTTTATTGTTTTGTATTCGTACCCGGTTTTTCGCAGTTCGCCGAGCGTTCTGATGTTTTCGATCTTCATAATTCAATTATCTGATTTTCTTTCTTCTATTCGTTTCGTAATCTGTAAATATCATCTCACCCAGTCCTTTCAAACCTGTATAGAACGCCTTTCCCTGGTTCGCTTCCGTAAAATGATCCACAAACTGCATCAGGTATGGATCCTGGGCAATCATAAAAGTAGTGATAGGGATATGCAGTTTTCTCGCCTGCCGCGCCATCATATAGCACTTATTTACGATATGTGGATCCAGGCCAACACTGTTCTTATAATACTGCCCATCGGGAAGTTGAAGACAGCTTGGCTTACCATCGGTGATCATAAATATCTGTTTGTTGGTATTCCTTTTCCTTCGAAGCATATCCATCGCCAGCTGAAGCCCTGCTACCGTATTGGTGTGGTATGGCCCCACATTAAGGTAGGGTAGGTCCTTGATCTTAATGGGCCAGGCATCATTGCCAAAGACCAGTATATCAAGAGTGTCCTTAGGGTAACGGGTCGTGATCAATTCTGACAGAGCCATGGCAACTTTCTTCGCCGGAGTGATACGATCCTCTCCATAAAGGATCATACTATGGCTTATATCGATCATAAGCACCGTACTCATCTGGGCCTTATACATCGACTCCTCAACTACAAGGTCATTTTCAGTGAGATGAAGATCACCTATACCATGATTGATCTGCGCGTTTTTCAGGCTTTCAGTCATGGAAATACGATCCAATGCATCCCCAAACTGGTACTTTCTGAATTCTCCCGATTTTTCATCACCCCGACCGGTATTTTTCGTTTTATGATTTCCTGCGCCACTTCGTTTCAATTTCCCGAATATCTGTTCTAAAGCACGCTTGCGTAATGCCTGTTCCAGCTTTTCGGTCATTTTGGAGGTGCCTTCCCCTTTGCCGTTTCCACTACCGTCCGGCACGATCTCTTCACGTATATACCCTTTTTTCTTCAGGTCTTCAATGAAATCTTCAATGGTGTACTCGGGTGTCGTGATCTTGTATTCCTCATCTAACTGACGCAACCAATCAATAGCCTCGTCAAAGTCACCGGAAGTATGCGTAATAAGTTCCTGAAATATTTCGAAGAGTCTTTCAAAAGGTGATTGCTCCTTCGGGACGTGTTTTGTAAAGACAAATCCGGCAGGACGAGGTTTCTTTTTCATAGCATAAAGATACTTAAATTCAGTATAAGAAAACTTCCGTATTAACAGCCTTTTAATAAATGAACCACTACAATTTAGTACCTTTATTTTTCTGAAAATTAAAAACCAATCATTCACTGATGAAAAAAATCTATTTTCTCTCCTTTCTCATTATTTCAACATCTCTAATCGCTCAAAATGTTTCCATGGACCTTATGAAGGACCTCAAGCCCCGAAATATCGGGCCTGGCGGTATGTCGGGTCGAGTCACGGCAATAGACGTGGTAACGAATGATCCCGACGTGATGTTTGTGGGAACAGCTTCTGGCGGTTTGTGGAAATCTACGAGTGGTGGGATAAAATGGTATCCGATATTCGATAATCAGCCAACAGCATCCATTGGTGCGGTTGCTATTCAACAGAGTAATCCTTCTGTTATCTGGGTTGGAACTGGTGAAGGTAATCCCCGTAATAGCCTGAATGGAGGTTTCGGAGTCTACAGATCCCTTGATGGAGGAAAAACCTGGAAATCCATGGGCCTCGAGAAAACCAGACACATTCACAGGATAATTATTGATCCCACCGATCCTGATACGATATATGTGGGTTCCATTGGTAGTCCCTGGGGAATTCACCCTGAGCGGGGAGTTTTTAAAACCACAGATGGTGGAAAGACATGGAATAAAATTCTCTATACGAACGACAAGTCGGGAATAGCAGACCTGGTTATGGACCCTGCCAATCCCAATAAACTAATAGCAGCGATGTGGGAGCACAAAAGGGATCCCTGGTTCTTCAAATCGGGAGGCGAAGGAAGCGGATTATATATCACCCACGATGGTGGAAAGAACTGGGAGAAACGCACGGATGCAGATGGATTGCCAAAAGGAGAACTTGGAAGAATCGGCATAGCCATTGCCAGGAACAAACCCAATATCGTCTACGCCCTGATCGAGGCAAAAAAGAACGCTTTGTATAAAAGTGTGGACGGGGGATTTAAATGGAAAAAAATAAACGACAAGAATGACATAGGGAATCGCCCTTTTTATTATTCAGAAATTCATGTGGATCCACAAAATGAGAACCGTGTTTACAGCGTGTTTACTTATGTGAATGTTTCTGAAGACGGCGGAAAAAGTTTCGATCAGTTAATGCCGGCCTATGGCGTTGATAATGGAGTTCACCCGGATCATCATGCATGGTGGATCCATCCCGAGGACGGAAGTTTTATGATAGACGGAAACGATGGGGGTATGAACATTACTAAAGATGGCGGTAAGACATGGCGATTTATCGGCAATCTCCCGGTGGCGCAATTCTATCATATTGCGGTAGATAATGAGTTTCCCTATAATGTGTACGGTGGAATGCAGGATAATGGTAGTTGGCGCGGACCTTCTTATGTTTGGAGATCTCAGGGAATTAGAAACAGTTACTGGCAGGAGATCTCTTTTGGAGATGGATTTGATGTAGTTCCCGATCCCGACGACAGTCGCTATGGTTGGAGTATGAGTCAGCAGGGTTTTGTGAGTCGCTACGATTGGAAAACCGGGAATAACTATGCCGTAAGACCCACACATCCGGATCCTGAAATGAGACTGCGTTTTAACTGGAATTCTGCAATAAATATAGATCCGTTCAATAAAAATACTATTTACTTCGGAAGTCAGTTTGTACATAAAAGCAACGATAAAGGACTTACCTGGGATATTATCTCTCCCGATCTCACGACCAACGACCCTGAAAAGCAGAAACAGCATGAAAGTGGTGGATTGACTATGGATGCAACAGGTGCGGAAAACCATACCACTATACTGGTGATAGAACCTTCTCCGTTGGAGCAGAATATGCTGTGGGTTGGAACAGATGACGGACGCGTACATTACACTCAGAACGGCGGGGCGAACTGGACCGAGGTGAGTAAGAATTTAAAAGGATTACCTGATGGAAGCTGGATCGTTCAGATCAAAGCATCGAATAAAAACAAAGGTGAAGCTTTAATCGTAGCCAACGATTACAGGCGATTCAATTATACACCCTATGTTTACCGGACCACCGATTACGGTAAAACATGGAACAGGATCGTGGACGATAATGATGTAATAAGTTACGCCTTAAGTATAGTTGAGGATCCGGAAGAAAAAAATCTACTTTTCCTTGGTACGGATGACGGCTTATATGTTTCCATAGACGCAGGATCCAACTGGACAAAATGGACCAATGGGTTCCCAACGACTTCGGTTAAAGACCTCGTTATTCAGTCGCGGGAACATGACCTGGTAATTGGTACTTTCGGAAGGGCTGCCTGGGTATTGGACGATATAAGGCCCTTAAGGGAACTCGCAAGAAACAGCGGGTTAATTGATCAGGACATCAAGTTATTCGATCCTCCTACTGCGTACCGGGCTTCATACCAGCAACCTACAGGTAGCCGATTTGGTGCTGATGCACTTTTTAATGGTGAGAACCGCCCAAGAGGAGCAACTTTAAGCTATTATTTTAAAAAGGCGATCGAAGCAGCTGATTCAGAAAAGAACGAGAAAGACGAGGACGAAGAAGAAGAAGAGGATATGGAGGAAGTGACTTCCGAAAACACTACAGGTAAACATAAGGATAGTATATATTTGCGCTTTTATGACGGACAAAAGCTGATCAGAACTTTGAAACGCAAGATTCCGGATAGTTCCGGGGTGTATCGATGGCGCTGGTTTATGGATGAAGCAGGTGTTGCGAGGCCAAGCAGAAAAATTCGGGAATCTAAAAATGAACCAGGAGGAATTGGCGTGAAACCCGGAACGTACAGGGTAGAATTGAGTTATCTCGAAACGACTTCCGCTGCAAAAATCAAAGTGGAGAGTGATCCGCGACTTAACATCTCTTCAAAGGCAATTAACGAAAGTTATGCCACTGGAAAAAAAATTCAGGATATGACTAGGGTAGCCTCAGATGTTGTGAAGCAACTGGTGGAAAGTAAAAACACCGTTGAGGAATTTCAGAAAAAATTAAAGAAAAAGGATAAAGAAAAATATAAGGATGACCTTAAGTCCGGTAAAAAGGTGATCAAGAAAATTGATAGCCTTATTGCTCTGTACCTGGGTAAAGAAGATAAACGACAGGGAATTACCAGGAATCCTGAATTATCTGTAATGCAGCGCATAAGGACGGCCAGCGGGTATATAAGAAGCAGGCCTAATGGACTGACCACCACGGAAGAACGATTGCTTGAACAGGCTGAAGATCAATTTAAAACCGCTATTGAGAAAACGAACGATTTTTTTGTAACCGATTGGAAGGAATACAGGTCTAAAATGGAACAAATGGACCTTTCTCCATTCAAAGAAACTAAAACTTTTAATTAATAAGTAAACCTATCAATATGAAAAAACTAATTGTAGTACTTGCTCTGGCAACGGTTTTATTTTCGTGTAAGGATAACGCCGATAAGGAAACTGCCGAAGTAATAGACATTAAGCAGTATACTATCGAGCAATTCATGGATAATGAAAATGCTTTTTCCAACGGATTTTCAGCGGACAATTCGAAAGTATTAATGACGAGTAACCGCTCGGGTATCTATAATATTTACACAACCCCGGTAAGCGGTGGCGATCTAATGCCCGTAACCAAGTCGGACAGCGCTTCTGTTTATGGAATTTCATATTTTCCGGAAGATGATCGTGTCCTTTTCCGTATGGATGGTAATGGCGATGAGATCTATAAGATATTTGTGAAGGATGGAAACGAAATCAACAGACTTACACCAGCGGAAAATGTGCGGGCACTATTCAGAGGTTGGTCAAAAGATAAAAAGAGATTTTATTATGGTAGTAATGAGCGCGATCAGCGATACATGGATCATTACCAAATGAATGTCGAAGACTTCTCGTCCTCCATGATTTGGCAAAATGACGACGGAATGAATTTTGGCGGAATGTCGACCAATGAAAAATACATACTTCTTACAAAATCAATTAATACTAATGATAGCGACCTTTTCGTCTTAAATACTGAAACTGGTGCTAAAACCAAGATCAACGAAAATGTTAGCGGAAATGTCCCCCAGGATTTTGCACCGGATGATAAGTCGTTCTACTATACGACCGATGACGGGGCAGAATTCAGTTATGTGATGCGCTATAATCTTGAAGATGGTAGCAAAGAACGCGTATTATCTAAAGATTGGGATGTAGCTTCATATTATTATACAAGAAACGGGAAGTACCAGGTGACCTTCTCGAATGAAGATGCGAAAAATGAAATGACCGTTACTGAAGTTGCTACAGGCAAGGCAGTTGAATTTCCAAGCTTTGAAAACCAGGAGATCAGTAGTGCTTCCTTCTCAAATGATGAATCCATGGCTTTACTGCGCGTTGGTGGTTCACATACACCCACCAACTCATATTCTTACGATTTAGCATCAAATGACCTGCATCAACTAACTGATGTATTGAATGATGATATAGACGGATCTCATTTGGTTTCAGCCGAAGTGGTACGATTTAAGTCGTTTGATGGTCTTGAGATTCCTGCTATCTATTACAAGCCAAAACAGGCCTCTGCAGAAGCACCGGTTCCTGCGCTTGTATGGGTACATGGTGGTCCTGGTGGGCAGTCACGGCAAGGGTATAATTCGACCATACAATATTTGGTAAATCACGGATATGCGATACTTGCAGTTAACAATCGAGGAAGTAGTGGCTACGGAAAATCCTTTTACAAAATGGACGATCAGAATCACGGAGATAAGGACCTGAAAGATTGTATCGCAGGAAAGGACTGGTTAAAACAGCAAACAGATATTGATGGAGAGAAAATTGGTATCCTGGGTGGTTCGTATGGTGGATACATGACAATGGCTGCGCTAACATTCGCTCCGGAAGAATTTAATGTAGGAGTCAATATTTTCGGTGTCACTAATTGGTTGCGTACACTGAAGAGTATACCGCCATGGTGGGAATCTTTCAAAGATGCGTTATACATGGAGATGGGAGATCCTAATACAGCAGATTCTATTCGATTACGCGAGATTTCTCCGCTGTTTCATGCCGACAAAGTGACTAAACCACTCATCGTTTTACAGGGAGCGCAAGATCCAAGGGTTCTTAAGGTAGAAAGTGATGAAATTGTAGAAGGCGTAAAAAATAATGGCGTTCCTGTGGAATACGTGCTATTCGAAGATGAAGGACATGGATTCGTTAAGAAAGAAAATCAGATCGAAGCCTACGGAAGAATCAAGGAGTTTCTGGATAAATACCTAAAAGGCGAAGGACAGGAAAGTATGGATTCGGCTCAGTCTGAAAGCACGGAAACAGAATAGTATGAAAAAGTTACTTATTGTATTAATACTTATATTCAGTACTTCAATAAGCATAGTAAATGCCCAGCAGACCGGAGAGGATCAATTCGGTCTGTGGGCTATGTACTTTGGAACGAACCGGATTTCGGAAAAACTAAGTATACATTCTGAGGTACAATACCGTACTTACGAATTGGTTAGTAATTTCAACCAGTTGTTGCTTAGAACCGGATTGAATTATCATATTTCAGACAAAGCTATGGCTACTATTGGCTATGGTTATATTAGTACCGATCCTACCTTTAACGAACCTGATGGCGAAAAGAATACTGGCGAAAACCGGATCTATCAGCAATTTGTTCTCAGAAATTCTATAGGAAAGTTTAAATTCAGTCATCGTTATCGACTCGAACAGCGATTTATAGATTCACCCGAAAGCGGGAGTTTTACCGAACACAGGGCGCGATATTTTCTTCGTGTTACATATCCACTCAGCCCAACCTGGTTCTTAACAGCTTATGACGAGATCTTTATAAACCTTCAGGAGCCTTTATTCGGACAGAATAGATTGTATGGCGCTGTTGGCTACAATGTAAATAAGGATATTACACTTCAATTCGGGTATTTGAAAAATCACTTTACAGGACGTAATTACGACCGTTTGCAGATAGGAATCTGGTGGAATACCGACTTACGAAAGAAGCAAGACTCTTCGGATTAAATAGATAAGTCCAAGATTCGATTAAAAAACCAGTACAATGAATCTACAGAAAGTGACTTTCGAAAATGAGTTAGGGCAGCAACTGTCTGGCCGACTCGAATTACCAGCAGATCAGGTTCCACATAACTTTGTTCTGTTTGCACATTGTTTTACCTGTAATAAGAATCTTGGAGCGGTTCGAAATATAAGCAGGGCCCTTAGTTCAGAGGGGTTTGGAATCTTACGTTTCGATTTTACAGGGCTTGGAGAGAGCGATGGCGATTTCGAGGACACAAATTTTTCGGGTAACGTGGAAGACCTAATTGCCGCTTCCAAATTTTTAGCGGATAACTACAAACCACCCACCCTTCTTGTGGGTCATTCGCTGGGTGGTTCGGCAGCAATTTTTGCAGCTGCTCAAATAGATTCTATAAAAGCGGTTGCCACGATCGGGGCCCCGAGCAACCCGATTCATGTTACACATTTACTGAAAAGCAATCTTGAAGAAATAGAAAAGAATGGCGTCGCTACAGTACATTTAAGTGGCAGGGAATTCACTATTAAAAAACAGTTCCTGGACGACCTCAAAAATAAATCCTTACCTGATGTGGTTCAGAATCTAAGAAAGGCGATACTGGTAATGCATTCACCGCAGGATACAATCGTTGGGATAAAAAATGCTGAAGAGATCTATGTGGCGGCCAGGCATCCTAAGAGTTTTGTATCGTTAGATGGAGCAGACCACTTATTAATGCGTCGTGAAGATTCGGAATACACAGGAAAGGTGATAGCTGGCTGGGCTTCCCGTTATCTTGATATTCAAAAGGATACAGCTATTAAATCGAACCATGATACAGTAGCCAGTCTTCCTGCAGAAAATGGATTCACCACACAAATGAAAGTTGGTAATCATTATATGATTGCCGATGAACCCGAGAAAGTTGGCGGTAATGATTTCGGGCCTACTCCCTACGATCTTATTTCAGCAGGGCTATCTGCTTGTACGGCCATGACCATTCAGATGTATGCGAAACGCAAAGAATGGGACGTGCGTCATGTAGAAGTTCACACCAGCTATAGTAAAGAACATATGGTGGATTCTGAAAATTGCGAAACCGATTCGGCGAAGATTGACACTTTCAACAGAGCAATAAAGTTCGAAGGTGATCTGGATGAGAAACAGCTTTCACGTCTCCTACAAATTGCCGACAAATGTCCGGTTCACCGAACTTTGCACAGTGAAACCCAGGTGATCACCAAATTAATGAAATAAATGACTGTATTAGTTTCTGAAAAGTTTAAGTTACAATTACTGGAACTCACGGTATTATTATACCCAAAGTGACTGGTTCACGGTTCCGAACAGTTCGAGTACGAGGATGAAATTTGTATGTATTAGGGAATAGTCTTAACTTCGAAATCATAAGAAACCTAAAAATTATATCAATGAAAAAAATAGCGATGGGTCTAATGCTTGCCGGTCTGGTACTGGTAGGTTGTAAAGACGATAAAAAGAAGATGGACAGCGAAGAAACTGTTGAAAAGGAAGTTGTCAAAGAAGTTGAAGTTGATGAAATCAAAAAGATCAGTATGACCCTCGAATCTAAAAGTGGAAGTACCGCCTCAGGGACAGTAACCTTTACAGAAGACAGTGGTGTTGTGAAAATGGAAGCTACGCTAAGCGGCTTATCCCCGGGGACTCACGCTATTCACATCCATGAAAAAGCGGATTGCACCTCCGAGGATGGAAAGTCAACGGGAGGCCATTGGAACCCAACTTTTGAACCACATGCTTCATGGGGAGCTGAAGGAGGTTACCACAAGGGTGATATCGGAAATTTTGAGGCGGATGAGAACGGAAACGGATCCATAGCCATGAAAACAGATGAGTGGTGTATTGGATGTGGCGATGAAAAAAAGGATATTCTTGGAAAGGCAATTATTGTACACCAGGGCGCCGATGATTTTACAAGCCAGCCAAGCGGCGCAGCAGGTACACGTATTAGTTGTGGAGGTATCATAGAATAACAAAAAATGTATTATTTACTGAAAGCCATCCTATTCGGGTGGCTTTTTTTATTAATTTTATGTGGAATCCAACTTTCAGACTACTATTTATGAAACCTCTCTATCAACTCTGTCTTGTTATAGGTCTGGGCCTATTCGTCTATTTCTATTTCTTCAATTTCGACAATATGAGCGAAACCCAATTGGTGAACTCGGTCCTGTATTGGTATGTCCCGCTGGCTTTCGGTTTATATGGCCTCATTGCACTTCGAATAAAGAACAGGATGCCAGAAACCTATAAGAATGTACTTCCTTATGTCTTTTCCGGGAAAGATCCTTTATTGTTGATCCTGATGATTCTTCTAGGGGTTAGTGGTTTAATAGGTCTGTTAGTCCTTCTGCTGCCACTGCTACTATTCAAGGTTAAGAATCCTGTATACGATTTCAGTGTAGCTTTAGTTGGATCTGTTTTATTGTTACTTCTATTACTCCTTTTCTTTAAAGTGTTGTGGCCTTCACTTTAATTCAAACTTTGAAATCACCACATGAGAACTGACTTTCAAATTGACAACAATCAATACTTAAAAAATGGGCACAAAAGGAGATAAGAATACAGAAGCTGCAAACCTTTCAGCCATAGAAATGGTGGAGAAGCTGGCCTCCATTGGAGGGATCTCAAGCAAGAAGATGTTTGGAGGACACGGCCTTTTTCACGAGGGAAGAATGTTTGGGATAATTGATTCGAAAGGAAAGGCCTTTTTAAAGACAAATGACAGGAATCGACAGGAATTTGAAAGCAAAGGATCGGAGAAACACAGCAGGATGCCTTATTATACAATTCCAAATGAGGTTGCTGATGATCTTGACTCCTTGCTCTCCTGGGCAAGTCTGGCCATCGAAATTTCAAAAAAGTAATGATTGTAATTAACAGAATTTCTTCCAATGATATTCATTTTCAAGAGTTAGTGAATGCTCTTGACCAGGATCTTGCCATAAGGGACGGTGAAGATCACGCTTTCTATCATCAATTCAATGCCATTGATGATATTGAGTATGCGTTAGTTGCATACCACGACGATAAACCGGCGGGTTGTGGCGCCATAAAACCCATTGGAGAAGATACTATGGAGGTGAAACGCATGTATACACTACCCTCCTATCGTGGTAAGGGAATTGCATCCCTGATCCTTTCTGAACTCGAAACATGGGCTTCAGAATTATCTTTTAAATATTGTGTATTGGAAACCGGAAAACAACAACCAGAAGCGATAGCTCTTTATACAAAAAGTGGTTACGGGATCATTCCGAACTATGGTCAGTATGCGGGAGTTGAGAATAGCATATGCTTTCAAAAATCACTAAGAACCGAATAAAATAAATATCGATTTAAGTAAAACATAAGACGTTCCTTATCAAAATAAAACTGAGGACTCAAAACCATAATTGATATCCCTCATTGTTTGATCAGGTTGTTCTCTCTAATTTAGAAACTTATGAGCAGACCAAAAAACAAAGAAGAACTGGCTTCGTTAAGTGCGGAGAATTACAAGAAATTATTACACTTGATAGATAGCTTTTCTGAGGCTGAACAAAACACCGATTTTCCACCAGGGACCTTAAACAGAAACATCAGGGACATGCTGGGTCATCTACATCACTGGCACCTGATGCTTTTACGATGGTATGAAGAAGGAATGCAAGGGCTTAAACCCGATATGCCCGCAAAGGGATACAGTTGGAAAATGACACCAGAATTGAATCGTGATATTCAGAAGATGTATGCCAAAAATTCGTTAACGGAAGTATTAGCCTTGTTTAAATCATCTTACAGAAAAGTAAGAGATATCATCAATACCCACAGTAATGAGGAATTATTTACCAAGAAACGGTACAAATGGACCGGGTCCACTTCGTTGGGGACCTACCTGGTGTCAAATACCTCAAGCCATTACGACTGGGCCCTGAAATTAATCAGGCGTGGTAAAAAGTAAAAAACCTTCACGCCCCGTAAAGGTTTTTTATTCTGGAACCAATGTTTCTTTTTAGGGACAGCTATTGCGTGTTTACTTTATGTTTCATCAGCTTTTCAATGGTAAACCAATTATCTCGAGTTAATCCTTACCATATATGTTTATTATAAACCTCCTATGGGTAAGTCGGCTTTCGGTAATCTGAATGTAAATGTTTCTTTTTAGGGACAGCAGCTGTTTACTTTATGTTTCATTTACAGGTTCAGATACTTACAACAACATAAGTTCAAAAAATATGCCAAAAAACAAAAACCCGCTTCTTTCGAAGCGGGTTTTACTCTTTAAGTTAGTCTATTTAGTGCTTCACTACTTGCTTTACAATAGTCGCGTTCGCAGTCTGAATCTGCACAAAATACATTCCTGTTGAAAGAATTTCTACAGAAAATGATGTCGTTGTCCCTGCGTCAGAAAGATCCAATGTCTGAATAATTCTACCGTTCACATCTGTAATCGTTGCAGAAACTAAGGTTTCGGAACTATTATTTACCAATGTAAGATCTCCCTGTGTAGGATTAGGGTACAAAATAATATTATTGAATAAATTGTTATCCAAATTACCCAAAACTTCAACTACTTCAATGTCGAAAGTACAATCGGCACTATTACCGGCAGCATCTGTCGCTTCAATTGTGATAGTAGTAATTCCCACTCCAATTTGTGTTCCAGCTGTAGGATCCTGAGTTAACACAGGAATACCGGTACAGTTGTCTGTTGCAGTTGCCAATGTTGTGTAGTCTGGAATTGTGAACAATTCGCCTTGATTTACAACTTCAGTCATATTTGCCGGACAGGTCACAACAGGATCTATGGCATCTACCGTTACAAGGGTCTCTGTACGTAAAGCAAGACAGCCAGTAAATCCAAGTCCGATATCCTCGTTGTATACGCCATAGGTAGCTGTTTCGCATAGTCCATTCCAATCGGCGGCAGAATCTGTATCGCCACTTCTTCGGAATGATCCGCTACACTCGGCAACTAAACTAGCACCATCCCCGGACCAGTCCAGGTCTCCTGCTGTAATGTTGAATCCGTTGATCGTAACATTTAAACCGGCAATTTCAGCGGCTGTGAAATTCCAGAATACCGAATCCACAACGTTTCCTGTATCATCAATAATTATGATCCAGCCGTTTCCGGTATTATTCCACCAGATATTATCACCCCAGTAACCAGCTCCACCGTCATCGTTGAATGCAATGACACTATCCTGGCCCATAAAGCCAAGTGTCTGCTCCACAGAATTCTGCGTATTAATATTGGTATAAGGTTGTTCACTGACCGCTACAGTATAACCCGAATAATCTGTTGACACACCAACATTAGTGATCTCCAGTTGATCTGGTGTTTCAAGTGAAATTTCAGAAATTACCAGTTGCGATAATGGCCCTGGTGCATTTTCCTGGGCATATAAGGTAACATTCGCTGTAGGACTGAATGTATAATCGTTTCCTTCAAAAAGGAAGTTACCTGCGGTTGCGTCATCGAACCAACGAATTACATTCGTTGGGTCTGCTGGTGTAGCGCTCACAGTTACAGAATCTCCTACACAAATATCAGACGCACCTGTTGTGGTAGGACCATTTGGTACCGCTAACACCTCAATATCATCAGTGGCAGTAGAAGCTACAGAACATGTTCCGGCTTGAACCTCATAAGAAATCGTATGTACACCGACACCTGCAATAGCAGGATCGAATGAATATGTGGATCCATTTCCATCATCGGTCACACCAGGTCCGCTATAAACCCCACCAAATGGTGTTCCTCCTCCTAAGCCTGTCAATTCAGGTTCTGAGGCACATACATCATTTGGAGCCGTAAACGCTGCTAGTCCTGAAGGTGTATCGAAAGCTTCGGTACCATCGGAACGGCTATTAGACGATCCCTGATCGGCGCTCAATCCAAGTCCGCGCTTGGCGAAAGCATCCCAGAGAATACACTCATTAGCTCCACCATAGATAGCAACATCGGCGGCGAAGATAGCATCACGGCCATCTACGAATCCGGGGCTACATGGTTGAAGCTTCATTCCTTCCGTGACGAGAGCCATTGCCTGGATATTACCAGCATCCTGAGCTACGTCGCCTGTAAAATTGTAAATATTCGGATCAAATCCGTGTTCATCGATTAATGCCCAGGTCATTTCCCATAGCATAGTCGACCAAACTGAGCCAATTCCATGCGGTATAGCTGCCGTCTTAATATCGTCGTAAGTTTGTGGGTTTACCGTCAGATCCGTACTATAAGGATATGGACGAATTCCACCTCCTCCGGGACCTTGGCCAAACAGGTATGTACCAACTGCCCTGGCATCTGTACCCATATCACCGGGCTCAATAGTCATCACGGTACCGTAATAGTCACTCCATCCCTCACCCATTTGTTCTGTATTACTCAAACAACCGGCACTACCCGGTCCTCCTGTGAGTCGGTTAGATGTTCCGTGGGAGTATTCATGGATAACCACGAGATTGTCGAAATCACCATCTTTATCACCACAAATATACATTTGCATTCGCGGGTTTCCTCCATCGGCCGGAGTCCCCATATTGGCGTTACAAGTTCCGGAACCATCCTGCGCTTCGGCATCTACAGAATCACTTCCTAAGCCCCCATTTCCGTAGTTATTCTCCTGGAAGTTTCCACTGGCCTCATCGAAACCATACATATATTTTACATCGTGAATTATGTTGTTCCAGTAGAACAGATTGGTAATGGCAGCATCTTCATATTGATTTGCATTGCTATACACCTGGTTGAATGCATACCCCGTAAATTGAAGCGTAGCACCGCCATCAGGTTGGTATCCCGGGTTATCTCCATCTTCATACGCATTCACATTGTTTCCGCGGGTTACAGTGAATTCTGCACCTGCAGTACCATCGGTGTCATGCCATCCAAATGGAGAGGCTGTCGGGTCTGCTGGTTGAACCACATCGGTGTGTGTTCCATAATATGGACTTTCCAAAGGAATTGCAAAGGCCTGGTAGCATTCACTGCATCCTGCTTCAGCATTTGCAACTAATTCATCGTAATTTGGAATATCATAGAGATTGGCGTTATAATCTAATACTTCTTCAAGATGGGTGCTGTGGTCATGTTCGAAATTACAGGAAACAATCCAGTTAACTTTATCCACAATATTTCCCGTTGCAGCATCCACGCGAACACTGAACCATTCGGTATCAACTTGCGAAGACTCTATAGAGAGATCCCAAGAAAGGATCAATTCATCATTTTCCGTTAGCTGGTACATCAGTTTTACCGGAATATCGCTGAATGAAATTCCTCCTCCACTTAAGAGCGTTTTCCGAGTAGTATTGTTTTCACGTTCCAATACATCCAGAGATTCTGAAATATTATAATTCAATTGACTGGCAGCAGCCTGCACCGCCTGTACAGCGGTAAGAGCCGGAGCAGTGTTTGATGAAGTCCTGCCTTGGGTGTTGGCAACAAAGCGGTCGTTGGCATGCAGTACTTTTCCATCGGGTCGTAAGTGTATTCCGGATTCGGTTCCGTAAACCGGAATCCCGTTCACTAACTGACGGAAATAAATATGGTGAATACCACTAACACTGCTTATGTGCTGATCCGTAATTTCCCATTGAACATCCTGAGCCTGAAGCTCATTGTTTTCAAGTAGTTGTTCAAAATAATCGTTGATTTGAGAGGTGCCGTTTTGAGCGATACCTTGTGATGAAAACACAAGAAATAGCGCTATAATTAGCATAGAGGTAGATCTTTTCATTAGAAGTTATATTAGATTGGTGATTTACTGGGGTTTAACAATTTTGGCGTAAATCTATTAAAAAGTCATGAGTTATCAAATTTTTACAGATAATCCTTAATAATTTAACAAAGATGAAAGATATTTAACAAATGTGTGTTTTTATTGAGAATTCAATAATTTTGTATCTAAAAAAGTCGCCAACCTTTAAAAAGCATTGATCGATACGCAATCACATTTCTCTTAATATTAAGTATTATACGTTGTTTTTGCCATTGCCAATTTACAGTCTGTCTATCTTCTCGCTACGTACTGGCCCCAATTCGAATGCGGCTTCTTTGAGCTCCTTTTTCAAAGCCTCTACCTCTTTCTTCTTTCCGTTCGCTTTATACACTTCTGCGGTGTAATACGTTGCCAAAGGCTCGAAGGTCTTATTCCGTACCTCGGAGTCAATAATCTGTAATGCCTTTACTTTTTCCTTTGCTTTCAAACTTGCGTATGCCAAAATAGAATATGTTTCAGGCGTGGCCCGGTTTTCTATCTCGTTCTCGGCCAGTCGGAGCGCTTCCTCAGGTCTGGAATCGGTCCATATTTCGATTAAATATGAGTTATACATGTCACCGTAGGCCTTACTGCTGGCTAATTCCACAAACTTGTTTGTATTAATTTCTGCCAATTCCAGCTCACCTTCATGTTCGGCCATTTCCGCGAGAAAAAGATAATAGTCCGGCATCTTATGGTTCTCCATAACGGAGTCTAAAATCCTACGAGCCTCCGCAGTATCTCCTTCATAAGCATAGGCAATCCAGGCTATTCCTTTTTTTGCATACGCATTATCCGGCTGAAGTTCCAGGGTTTTTAAATAATGCTGATAGGCGTCTTTTATTCTCCCATCATGACCATAGAAATCGGCCAGGTTACTATAGGTCCAGATCCTCAGACTTTTGCTGTCTCTTGATTCTGCAATAGCTTTCGCACTCTCGAGGTAATTGATCGCTGCGGTGAGATCACCCGCATGGTCACTCCATTTGGCTTTGCGTATAAGATAATTATAGTCGGAAGTGTTTTTTAGTTTATTCAAAAAGATTTCGGCTTCCTCATACTTACCCAATTCCATATGTATATCGAAAAGCATATACTCGGTGGCTCTTTTACTAGAGATACCTTCATAACTCTGCTGAAGTATGTGTTCAGCTTCTTTGAATCTGTGCTGTGATATATAGGTTCGTGCGAGTCCACGGGCATAAATATCTTTGTTATTGGCTGAAATTGTCATCGCCTTGCGATACAGGATCTCTGCATCGCCTAGATAAGTAGCATTTCCCGTAGCAGAGAATAATCTAGTATAAGCGCTTGCAAGTGGTCCCAGGTCTCCTACCCCGGAACTATCGGGTCGAAGTCGTTTCGACCAGAATTCAACTTCATTCACCGCTTCATCGAAAGAAGCATTTTCGGAAGTATCTAAATAACTATTGTAATCGTTCGGGTTTGTAATCTGCTCGTTACTTGTATCTGTTCCACACGAAGCCAGCAGTACTATTATTCCGAAGAAATAAATAAGCAGTTTCATCTTTGTTAAAAAAAGAAAAGAGCAATTATATGCCCTTTTCCGTTTGATTAAATCTATTGTTCAAGTGGTGCCTCAAGATACGGGAAGGGTAATGAGAAATCTCTGTCACCGCTGTCCACTCCATCAGAGGTTAACTGTGGAGTACCGTTATTTCCATCGAAACGTGTTCCGGTCATCCCACCGAACATTAGGGTGAGTGAAATATCGATCACATCATCCGATAATGTTCTTCCTGTAAGTAGTGCACCGGGTGTATTTGGATCGTAATACGAGGTTGGTCCGTTAGGTGCAACCTGCAGGGCGTCGAATTCCGCTAGAACGGTAGTAAATGTTGCAGCGTCAAATCCAAGAATATTAGTCTCGTAATCGATGGGTGTGCCTAATGCATCTCCATACACATCATGGTAGGCTTCCAGCGTTGCCTCGAAGGTTGGTTGAAAAGAGGTCCTGTCCGTTACAATTGATGTATTGAACATATTCTTTACATTGTTCGCTCCACTAAACACGGTATTGATTCCTGGGCGACCCATGATATCCTCCTGAACATACGTTCCGCTGAATTCCAGTTGATCAAAACAGGGTTCACAGGCCGTTCCACCACAATCAATGCCTTCCTCATCACCGTTTTGAATTCCATCATCACAGGTTTCCTGAAGGATCACATTTCCATTTTCATCATCGTCACATTGCACAAATAGCAGGGAGGTACAGATTGCGACGAATATTAATTTGATTTTATATAATTTCATTTTTTTCTTTTTTACGCTGATTTGTTATTGCTTTCTTTTCGTAGAAACCCAGACATTATATGCAGGAGTTAGATTATTTACCGACCCTATTCCATTCGCAACATGTGTGGGTGCCGATCCTAACATTGAATTGGGCACTTCTATAGCAATGGCGAGTACATTGAGCCCGGCAAAGAAATCATTTGCGGTTCCCGGTGGTAAGAATCCATCCGGTGCAGCAGCTCCGGAGATCACTTCATTAAATCTATTAAAGTCGAAAAAGAACGCATCCCTTCTGGGGCCTGCGAAAAAACTCATTCCATTATTCGTAGCTGTTTGTACCCCTGTAGTATCTGAAATCTTTACAGCGGTGCGTTCGGCAAAGGTAGCCACCTCACTGCTCAAACCTGTTTGAGCGGGTTGTGCGGGTCCGAAAAAGTACATGGAATCACCTCTTTTGATGGCTTGGATCACGAGATCCTCAATAAAATCACCTGTATTATCAATATTGAATTCGACCAGAACATCTTCATCAAAGCTAGCATTATTGGTAACCGTCCCGGGAGTAAGCAATCCCTGTAGGGTAGCAATGAGGACCGTGTTATTAGGGTTATCCCCCTCGAATGCATACAGGTCGGCGATGTCGGTGGAAGTTCCTGTGACGGCCGGCGCATCGATATGGTCTGCAGCGAGAAATACTATGGATAGTATCACCAGACCTGCACCTGCTATCGCTGCAAAAAGTTTTGTTTTTTTCATAATTGACGATTTTTAATTATTTACTTTTATGCTTCGGTGATTTGATAGGACGAAAATAAGCCTATGGTTTTTAACTTGCAATTATTCTTTGATCAATACCTGTAATTTAAGTGCACTGAAAGTAAGTACTATTCTGAAAAGCTAACTAAAAAACAACCCGTTTATTGTGAATCCCTCAGCGGCAGACTGGATACCAAAATATCTTTATATACTCGATCAGAATTCGGCAGAGGTTAGTTTTCCACATCCCGAGCGCTTTTACGAGGAATTAAAGAAAACCGGTTTTATTTATGGAGTAAGCCTGGGTGCCATACCAAAGGAAACCATTAGCAACCTGAAATTAACCCGGGAAGAATTTACCAAGGTAAATCTCTTTCACGCGTTGCTGTATACCTATCATCAGGAAAAAGGCAAAGTAAACAGAGGGCAGGCTATAAAAAGCATAATAAATTTCTATGACGCGATGGACAAGGGCAGGACGGGTTTCCTGAAAAAACTAACCCTTTCACCCTCCTATCCACAAAAGCTCGAAAAAATGTTATCGGCTCGGCTTCAGGAGACCAGTACTTTTCTTAATAGAGGGGTTACGGGGATATTAACCTACGCATTGTTGTATGTCGATATTCTAACCTATCAATACGCGCTACGCAATCCAAAAACATTTAAAAAATATACTGCGCAGGCAGAAAACACAGTAATTAGCGCGTGCTACCTGGCTTTGAGTTCGAAAAAGAAAAAAAACAAATACGATAGATTGCTTATCGAATTGTTTGAATCTTCGGCCCATTACCTTTCTGAAAAAACGCCTACTAAGAATTTAACCCTTGCATCACTGCCACATCTCAAGACGGCCACCATGCTGGAAAAGAAGTATATCCTCGATATATGTACTATAACTGTTTGGGATGATCACAGTATGGATGAGGAAGAATTAGCCTTTCTTAAGGACCTCACTTCCTACCTAGAGCTATCTGAAATCGATCTTCGTAAGAGTCTCTCCCAGTTATCCGAGTTCATGATGGCCCATAAAACATCCGTAAAATTATTCGAATATGCCAATCCGGTAAAATTATTTTACAAGCAGTCTACCGCTACGGTGAAGTTATTGATCTTACGAAATAAGAAACGTCTTCAAAGAGAATTGGAAGAAAGTGGTGAACTGTTAGTGTTGTTATCGAAGTCTACCTCACGCGAGCTGACTACAGCAGAAAAGAACAAGGTAAAACAACAACTTCTCGATATATGTAAAACGATACCTTCCTTAACCATATTTTTACTTCCCGGCGGTACGGTCCTGTTACCCATACTTATAAAATTCATACCTAAACTTCTACCCTCCTCGTTTCGGGATAACCGCATCGACAAAAACTAACCCCTGCAGTACTTATTTCTTTTTATTCCAACCACAATTTGAAATCCTTTACACGTTCCCTGGCCACGATAACCTCTTGTTCCGTGAAACTAGTAAGTTTTAGCTGAAGCCTGCTGTTCGTATAGGAAATAATATCCCGTATGGCATCGATACTTACAATGAATGTCCGGTTCACGCGAAAGAAATTCTCAGGAGCCAATTCATCTATCAACTGTTCTAAGGTAGTATCCAGCAGATAATCCCTGCCTTCATGGGTATGCGCATAGGTTCCTTTATTTTCTGAATAAAAACACTCAATTTCATCTACAACGATCATCTTTATATGTTGCCCTATCTTGGTGGTAAAACGCTTTTTGTACTGTCGTTCCCCAGGATTCGCCAGTAATTTCTTTATATCATCAAAATTGAGTTGTACATTTTGTTTTTGAGGCGTATGCGCTTTGAATTTATCAATAGCCGCTTCCAGTTCTTCCTCATCGATTGGCTTTAAGAGGTAGTCGACACTATTAAGTTTGAAAGCCTGCAGGGCATATTCATCGAAAGCTGTTGTGAAAATTATTGCACTGTTTACTTCAACTTCATCGAAAATCTCGAAAGATAATCCGTCACTTAACTGAATGTCCAGAAAGATAAGGTCCGGATGCTCATTGTTTGTAAACCACTCCACCGCTTCATTTACACTATGGAGCATTTCATTTACTGTGACCTGTTGTTTTTCCAACATTCGTTGTAGCCGCCTGGCCGAAGGTTTTTCATCCTCAATTATAAGTACATTCATCGTATCTGGCTATTCTAAATTGTATTCGCTTGAAATTTCACTTATCTATAATTGGATATGGCTTATTCAAAAGGGTTCTTATCAAATTTATCGAGATCTTCCCGATCCTTGTCCATAAATTCCTTGAGTTTTCGTTCTTCCCATCTTTTAAAAATTCCACTTTTAAACTGAAATACATATAAGCCGTGGAATAACAGCCCTATTCCCCAGAAAAACGGGGTAGAGAACTGCCCGAAACTCGGGAGATCCAGTGTCTCAAAGTTGCTGCGAAATAGTCCGGCAGTACTTAGGTACAAAAAAGTGTTCACAAGTATATAGACCGTAAGGTGTATATAAAAGCCTTTAATCTCTTCAACCCGCTTCTTAGCGCGTTTATATTTGTCGTTATCTTCGTTAAATGATTCCATTATTCGAATTTATTTCGTTGTTCCATCTCTTCTTCTTCAATAATTTCTCTGATTTTCCGTTCTTCCCAGTTCTTCAGAAATTTAAATTTATGCCGGTATACATAGATGCCGTGAATTAATAATCCGATACCCCATAATATTACGGTGCTCCATGAGTTCCATTGCAGCCATCGTTCAAGATTCAAATCGATGTCTTGATCAGCCAGTGCAGATATTACATTGGCTTTTAATAATAAGAGAACGATATTGACGACAATATACGCGGTGAGGTGACTGTGAAAGCCCTTGATTGCATTCACCTTCTTTCTCGCGTTATCGTATTTCTCCTGTTCTGTAAATTTCAAAATACTGTTCTTTATTTCCATTGATTATTATCTTCATCATCCATAAACTCCTTCATCTTGCGTTCTTCCCAGTTCTTACCAAGAAACGGATTCCATCGGAATGCTTTCGCTGCCTGAAAGAATAGTCCAATCCCCCATCCGAAGGCTGCCCAAAGAAACCACATATAACGCCATTCATTGGTATAGTAATTTAAGGCCGCAAGGAAGGCTATAAAAACTACGAACATTATAAGGCTCGTATAAAATTTTTTAATCCCTTCTACCCGCTCTTTTGCACGTAGGAATTTATTTTCTTTGTCTTGATTATTAAAATCCATAATTCTTAGTTTTTCTGAACCTGCAGTGATTATCAAAAATAGACTTCATCATCATCCATAAACTCACGTATTTTACGTTCTTCCCATTTCCTTCCAAAAAAGGGATTCCATCCGAAAGTATCGGTAGCATGCCCTATAATTCCCAGCCCCCAGCCGGCGATTGGAAAGATCGCCCAGGGAAAACTAGTGCTTATAAGATTCAGGTAAATAAAAAATATGACGAATAGGAGGTAAATAACCAGATGCGTATAAAAACCTTTTAGTTTTTCTACATGGGTTTTAGCTCGTTGATATTTCGATTCATCAATTTGGTTGAAAGTTCTCATGATTTGAATTCATTTTAATTATACTGTAAAAATACGGCGGCCTGAAAGCCTTAGAAAACAAAACAGCATGAACTGTCGATTTTAATTCCTCAATTGTTACTCCAGGGAATCCTCATCCATAAATTTACGGATTTTACGCTCTTCCCAATCCTTTCCGAAGAACGGATTCCAGTCATACACTTCGGAAGCATGGCCCAACACACCAAAACCCCAGCCTCCAATAGGAAATATCGCCCAGGGAAAACTTGTACTTCTTAAGTTAAGATAAATAAAGACCGGAACCATAATTAAGTAGATGGAAAAGTGAATGTAAAAACCTTTCAATTCCTCCACTTTCTTCTTTGCTCGTTCCAGTCGTTTCCCACTAATGTATGTGTCCTGTGACTTTAGGGTCATCGTCGATTTGGTAAGTAACGGGATCATTACTTTGAATTCACGTTCATTTTGCTGAATCTTCATGGGTCGGTCTGTGAGCAGGGAATAGCGCTGCCTGATATTCTGAAGACCCACTCCACTACCCTTTTTTACCACACTTTTAGATTGTACATTATTCTTTATTACGAGATTTCCATTCTCCTCGAATATAGTGATATGTAGTTTTTTCGCAGGGGTGACCTGGTTATGCTTCACAGCATTCTCCAATAGCAGCTGCAGACTTAATGGTACTACTTTAGCCTCTGGATTACTGAGGCGCTCAGGCGCTGTAAATACGATACTATCTTCAAAACGCATATTGATAAGTGACATATACAGCCTGGCAAACTTCAACTCCTCTTCTACCGTAATTAAATCCTTATTTTTTTGTTCCAGTACATATCGGTAGACTTTGGATAACGAGGTAGTGAATCTTGTCGCAGCTTCAGGATTTTCCTCTATTAAACTCGTTAAAACATTTAAACTGTTGAACAGGAAATGAGGATCTAATTGATTCTTTAAGGCATCAAATTGAGCAGAAGCAGATTTTGCTATAATCTTTTGCGCCTTTACTTTAGATTCCTGTTTATACTTGTAGTAATGAAAGCCATAGAAAATAGACACGATGACCATGGAAATAATGAACCCCGTGTAATAATAACCAAGGTGTTCGCCTGAAATGAATTCAGAAAAAGATTCTCCTTTAACTATCATTTCGGTTATCCAACGAATAAAAAGCAGACCTAATATGGTGATTAGAATTCCTCCTGCTGCACCTTTCAGAATGTTATCGAATTTAAATAATTCCTGCCCGTAATGGTTCTTCATATAACGAATAAAGTACATATTGGCCATGTACAATATCACAGAATAAAGCTGATTATAAAGGAAGGCTATAAGTAAAGTCTTCCCGGTATAATCAAAATTACCCGCTAAATATTGGATCAACCCTAATACTAAGAATATCAGGATCCCAACAAAAAAGGCCTTGCCAAGTTCTTTAAAGAAGAGCATTTTTATTCACCGCAGTTTTCCTGTAATACCTGTTTGGCGTATTCACCACCACCACTAGGATAAAACTCCTCGGCAGGTTCTTCATTCTCAAATAGCTGTATCGCTTTTTTAATATCGTCGCAATACCCATCCGATGGCTGATTAAAAAACTTAGCCGTACCGATGTCCCATTGGGCTTTCCCAAGCACTACTCTCGGGTTTTCAGGATCAACCTCAAAAGCCTTCTGATACAACTCAGCTATTTTTGCAGAGTATTTCATTCCGTATTGCTGTCCGTCGTATACCACCCAGGCCGTTAATAATTGAGCCTCGAGCACCAGGATCTCGGCGTTGTTTTCCGTAAGTGTCTTCGAATCGTTCAGGAAATTTTTAGCCTTATCCATTTGTGCTACCATTTTTTCTTTGTCCTGTTCATTAAAGCTATTTAACACGTTGATCTGCGCTACATAAAACGGAGGCAGCCAATTGTCGTTTTCAGCTTGAGCTATACGCTCAAAGAGATTAGCTGCTTCCCAGGGTTTATCGGCTTCCCATAATTCGAAAGCTTGTTCCATTCCTATCTGATACTTGGATTGTGTGAAACTATTCGCTGAAATTAGCGCTATGAGTATAAAGATTAATTTTTTCATATTTATTGAATTAAGAATGCCATACCTGCAATTAATCAGGAAATTGAAACCCCAGTTAATATTCTAATCGATTTCTTTCTTTCCAGTATTTGTAAAATAATTCCTAACATAATTGCGGTTTGAAGTTACTAAACAATTTTCGTTTCATTACATATTAATATCGAGCTTTCTCAGTTCGCCACCCTTTAGCTCAAACTTGGCATCTTCCCATTTCGGGGGGCCAAAGAATCCACGTGCATTGTTCGACGTGCCATAAGGTTCCGAAGGGATCACGCCCATAAACATATTGAGTTCTCCATTATCGTCCTCATCATGATAACATGAAATTGCGTAGACACCATCCGGAAGGTCGGTAAATCTCACTTTAGCTTCTCTATCGCTAATTTCAGTTCGCTCCGTCTTGAAAGACTTGTCCAGAAAGAGGCCGGCGTCGTTGTACAACCCAACTCGTACATGTCCATTGTCATTGCTGAAGTCCCTTAGAGAAACCTCAACTGTGTTCTGCGCGCGCAACACCATTCCGGTGAGAAGCAGCATAATGTAAAAAAGTACTGTTTGCATACTATTGGTTTTATTGATATTGTAAATGTCTGCCTTATTTAACTTTATTGAAAAACGGAATTACCCAATTGTAGCATTAAGTGGATGAATTGTAAGCTTCGACGACTACAGATTGTCTAACTGGTTGTCACTACGGTCATCACTGATCGTCCAGAAGAACCCTATAAAGAAGAATTGATCTGCCGCAGGGCGAAGAGCGCGTCGATTAAAATTGCCATTGGCGTCTGGAGTGGAAGCATATTGATAACCGTTGATGTTTTTAGTACCGAATACATTGTTCACCGACACATAAAGTATCTTTTGCTGAGAGATTAGATAGGCCCAGTTCATACTTACACTGTTATACCCTTTGGTTTTTTCCTGAAGAAATCCGGGTACATTCGGATTGGTATACGTTCTTCCACTACTGTAGGTATGACTAAATCCAATCTGACTTTTCCAATCTTCGATCCACCACTTAACAACCGTGTTCAGATTATGTGTATTGGCAAATGAAGGGGTAGCTGCAACCGGATAATTCTGGTACAGGCGTTTCGTATCCAGGTATGAATAACTTAGCCAGTAGTCGACATTTTTAATGGTCTCATTATCACGCCAAAACAAGTCGAATCCTTGGGCATAGCCGTCGCCATTATTGTTGTAATTACTGTTAAAAAGAGGGAATTCATCATTGTAAGTCACCAGGCTGCTGTAATCTTTCCTGTACACTTCCGCACGCAAGATCCTGTTCTCGGCAACATACTGGTAATTGAGGATATAGTGCTGCGTCTTTTGAGCTTGCAGCTCGTTTGTAAACTTAAGTGCGTCGTTAAATGGTTGTTGATAGAAATCACCATAGGCCACGGATAACTGACTGTTCTTACCGGTTTTATACGCCAGTGACGATCGAGGTGAAATAGTAAACTGGTCGAACAGCGGGCTGTATTCCCCGCGAACGCCAACTTTAATGGCAAATTTTCTTGAAAAAACAACATCAAGTTCTGTGTACGCGGCCGAAATACCATTATTGAAGCCATAGTGTTCGCTAACAAATTGATTGCTGAACTCCTCTGTGAAGTCGGTTAAAAATTGTTCCACACCAAAACTCAGTTTAAAGCGATTGCTGAATCTTTTTTTAAGTTTCACTTTAAAGTGGGCCGAGTTCTCCACATTGTCTATATCGTCGGTCATTATCCCAAAATTATTTTTCGCTAAGGTGTAACTTCCTCCGGCGTCAATTCGTAAGCTTTGATTCAGATAACCTGAATAACTCGCATTGGAATAAAAGTTATAGTTCTTCTGTTTGAACCTTAAACCTTGAGAGAAATTTATATCCTCCTGGGTGAGTTCGAAATTGGTTGTATCGAAAGCTGCATAGATCTTCAGCAAGCCAGATTTAAATTGATTCCTGAAAACGGTTTCTCCCGCAATAGCCTCAAAAGGTTTCTCCCATTCATTCCTATCCGGAAATATCGCTAAATAAGGGGCCAGGTTGATATAACTCGTATTAAAACTCAATGAGCTCTTTTCCCACTTCTGGGTATTTCCAATACCTCCTCCTACGGTCATAAGGGCGATCTCGGTTTTGTCCTGATCGGGTTCATTTATGGTATTCAATAGTAATACGGAAGATAAGGCCTGTCCGTATTCTGCCGAATATCCCCCCGTGGAAAAGGTGATCCCATCGAACAGGAAGGGGCTATACCGGCCCCGGGTGGGAATATTATTGGTAGTTGGCGTGTAGGGAGTAAAAACACGAATACCATCAATAAAGATCTGAGTTTCGCCGGCATCACCTCCACGGACAAAGAGACGACCATCCTCGGCTACCGTAGTTGTTCCGGGTAGCGTTTGCAATGCGCCAACGAAGTCACCCAGCGCGCTGGCTGTGGTGACCACATCCAATGGTTTTAGAACTGAAACTTTACTATTATCACTTGCTTCGAGCGTACCTGCACTTATTACAACAGTGTCCAGTGAATTCACATCTTCCCGCAATTTGATGGTGAGATTATTCATCTGAGAGACATCCGCTGCCATTGTAAAGGATTCGAAGGAGAGGTAGGAAGCGATCAGAGTTTGAACTCCTGTCTCCGAAGTTGGAAAAGAAAATCTTCCTTCAGTATCCGTAGTGATACCATCGTACGTGCCGTCCAGGTAGATATTCGCGCCTTCTATGGGAGTGCCGTTTTTTTCAGTAACAATTCCCGATATCACGGTCTGGGATATAACCAGGTAAGGAAACAAAAACGCTAATATGGTGAGGATTACAATAGCAATTATTTGATTTTTCGGTACGTTCATTTGCTGGATTGATTATTTTACATACCAAAGTTGCGAAGAAGTGTGTTTATATATAAATAAATGCTACCGAATTGTAAGATATCACTTCCCAATTGTTTAAAAAGAGTTTTAGCAGTAAAAATGTATCTTTATGCAAAACATTATTATTATGAAAAAACTTTACACTCTCCTATTTACAACTTTACTATTTGGCGCAATAACCGCCCAGGACACTTTTTCCATTATCGCTGTAGACCCAGCCACCGGTGAAGTGGGATCTGCAGGCGCTTCCTGTGTCACCGGAGTGGGCGCATCCGGCATTATCGATATCATTACCGACATTATCCCAGGACGGGGGGGCGTGAATTCTCAGGCCTATGTTTGCATACCTAATGTAAATCTTCAAAACGCAATAAATCGAATGGATATGGGTGATTCCCCCTCTGAAATCATCGATTGGCTTATCAATAACGATGCCTGTGGCTCTCAGAATTTCGATCCTGCTTTCAGGCAATATGGTATTGCCGATTTCGATGGCAATGGTGATCCCAGAACTGCTGGTTTTACCGGTAACATGACCGACGATTATAAAGAAGACCGACAGGGGGCAACTTTTAGCATCCAGGGTAATATTTTGCTTAACCAGACGGTGATCGATAATATGGAAAATAATTTCAATAATACCGCCGGAACTTTGGCCGACAAGCTTATGGCGGCCCTTCAGGGCGCAAATTTCGCCGGTGCCGATCAGCGTTGCCTGGCGGCGGGAACCTCATCTACAACGGCTTATTTACTGGTCTACAAGGAAGATGACCTGCCTGGACAGCCTTACCTTCGGTTGAATGTAGGACAGCAACCATCGGGAACCGAACCTATTGACCTTCTGCAAGATCTGTACGACAACTTCCTGGCTTTGCAGGATAATAAAGTTGCACAGCAGCTTAAGCTTTATCCCAATCCGGCACAGGATACCATGACCCTGGAAATCGCAGCCGGTCTTTTAATTAGTAGTTATCAGATCTTCGATGTAAATGGAAAAATGGTGCAGTCTGTCAATTTTGCTGAAGTAAACGACCTGTTTGCGCGGATAAATATTTCAAATTATCGCTCGGGTGTATATTTTTTGAAAGTAAACAGCCCCGAAGGAACAGCTACCCTGAAATTTGTTAAGAATTAATAAGGCAACATTTTTATTAAAAGAGCCACTTCTCTCGGAGTGGTTTTTTTCTGAATTTATGGTATCTTGAAATCACAAACAACCTATTGTGACCAATACTGAGAAAGTTAACACCTATATTCGAAAACATGATCGATGGAGCTCCCAACTAGGGCAATTACGGGAGATATTCCTGCGAACCGAATTGCTCGAGGAAGTGAAATGGGGTTCTCCCACCTATACCTTGAACGACAAGCTGGTTGCGGGGTTTGCCGCGTTTAAAAATCATTATGCCATCTGGTTCCATCAGGGAGTGTTTTTAAAAGATACTGATAAGAAACTTATTAATGCGCAGGAAGGGAAGACCAAAGCACTTAGGCAATGGAGATTTGAAGAAGATGATATTATTGAACAGGAAATAATAACGAAATATATTCAGGAAGCTATTGAAAATTCCCTGGCAGGTAAAGAAATTATGCCCGAGCGAAAAACGGGTGTAATCATACCCGAATATCTTCAGAAAGCAATGGACTCAAACAGTACTCTTAAAAATGCTTTCGATTCACTCACACCGGGAAAAAGAAGAGAGTACGCTGAATATATCGAAACAGCGAAAAGAGAAGCAACCAAATTAAGCCGTCTTGAGAAGATTTCACCCATGATCCTTGAAGAGAAAGGCCTTCACGATAAATACAAGAACTGCTAAGCCGCCGAAACCCAATAGATAATGAGGTATAAAACAAGACGATTCTGGCATTTTTTCCGAAAATCGTTATGGATACTTATTATATGGGTAATAATAAATAATTTGATTTTCTTTCTTGAGTATTTCAGCCTTGTGAGCAATCAACATATTTCTTCCGATTACGATTTCAATTCGGCCTTTATAGCTAATATGATAATTTCGGTTTCAGCGGGACTAGTAGGTGGTTTTCTTACCGTTCACTTAATGGAATACTGGCTTCGGAAATTCGCTTTCTGGAAGGCCCTGCTGCTAATTATTGTTGCTTACACCGCTGCTTCAATTCTGGTAAGCATAATAGGAGTTTCTTATGCCATTGGTGAACAGTTGGGACTTCCAATGTTTCACTCGGAGGTATGGGATAAAGTATTATTGTTTTTCGAATCCTGGCGTTTTGTAAAGAACTTCATCATTTGGTTATTTATCGTAATTGGAACTTTAATATTCCTGATGGTAAACGACAAATACGGACCGGGAGTTTTTCCGGATTATCTGCTTGGAAGGTATTTCAGGCCGAAAAACGAACGGCGGATCTTTATGTTCGCAGATATTAAGGATGCGACCTCCATAGCGGAACAATTAGGTGAGAATAAGTACTTTCATCTTCTAAAAGATTTCTTTAGAGACATCACACCGGCTGTGGTTCAAAGTCGCGGAGAGATTTATCAATACGTGGGTGATGAAGTTGTGATCTCCTGGAAAATGAAAGTGGGACTGAAGAATGGAAACGCAATAAGTTGTTTTTATCGAATGAAAGAACTTTTAGCCTTGAAAGCCAATAAATATCAGGAAAGGTACGGGTTGGTGCCTGGTTTCAAAGTAGGTTATCATTTTGGGCCGGTTATGGTTGGTGAATTGGGGCAAATTAAAAGAGATATTGCCTTTTCTGGAGATGTATTAAACACAACGTCGCGTATTCAGGCTAAGTGCAATGAGCTCGGTGTGGACATTCTGGCTTCTAAAGAATTTTCTGATATCACTTATCAACTACCCTCCGGGATAGTAACAAAGCAAATGGGTAGGCAGGAATTAAAAGGAAAAAAACAACTCATAAGTCTCGTCACCTTTATACTCGGCGCAGAGCCAGAGCATTCTTAGGTATAGCAATTTATATTTTGAGAAATTTGTGGATTCATCTTAGGAATGAAATTTGATACTTACCTCTGAAATTCAGTATAACAATAACTAAACATACAGATTATGAAAACCGATCTTTATACTAAATCCGTTCTTACAGTAATCGCGTTCTGTCTAACCGTGAATCTTATCGGACAGCTCGATCTTATTCCCAAAGCCTATGCGGCAGAGGCGACCCCGGCTACCCTTTCAAGCGAATACATGCTTGTTCCGGTTTCCGAAGCAAATACTATGGATGTACGTATCGTTGACATCAACACTTACGACGAGCTCAATGTGAATTTGAAAAGTGTGGACACCTACGACGAAGTGAAAGTTAATATTAAAAGTATCGATACCAGCGACGAACTGGACGTGAATCTGGATGAGATAGGTGGTGCCTGGGTTACAAACGGAGGTCCGATAAAAGTAAAAATTGACTAAGGTTTACGGAAGGGGCGGATAATGAGCCTTGCGGCCTTGTCATAGTTAATGTAGTTATAGGTCCAGTTGAAGAAAGTCACTACCCGGTTGCGAAATCCTACCAGGAAGAACAGGTGTACAACCATCCACAGGAACCAGGCGAAGACTCCGGCAAAGCGCATTTTCTTTATGTCGGCTACGGCTTTATTTCGACCAATAGTGGCCATGGTACCTTTGTCATGATATGTGAATGGCCTCATCGGTTTTCCTCCTAGTGATCTCCGCAGGTTTTCACCCAGTCTCCTGCCCTGCTGAATGGCAGGTTGTGCAACCTGAGGATGTCCATCAGGGAAGGCTTCGGTTTTCATAAGTGCTACATCTCCCAATGCATATATATTACCATAGCTTTCAATACGGTTGAACCAATCCACGATATAGCGGTTCCGTTTATCCACCAGGGCAGATCCGTTTATTCCTTTGACAGGAGCGCCTGTAACGCCGGCAGCCCAGATAAAGGTCGCTGCTTCGAAGGTTTTTCCGTCGGCTGTAGTCACCGTGTTGCCATCGTAAGATTCTACAAGTGTATTGAGATGAACTTTTACTCCCATACCTTCTAAGAAACTTTTACTCTTTTTGGAGGCGTATGCACTCATTGGGGAAAGCACCCTGTCACTACCTTCCACCAGATGAACCTGCATATCCTCTCTATCGATAAACGGATAATCATTTTTTAAGATACTTTTCCTGAATTCCGCCAGTGCCCCGGCCAGTTCAACACCGGTAGGACCCGCTCCGGCAATAACAAAATTGAGGAGACATTTTCGTTCTACGGGATCATCTGTAATATCTGCTTTTTCAATATTCTGAAGCATTAAACTTCGAATATTCAATGCCTGGGAAACATTCTTCATCGGCATACTATGCGCTTCGATGGACTTATTTCCGAAGTAATTTGTGCGGGTACCTGTAGCGATAACCAGGTAATCGAAAGATAATGTACCTATCGTGGTATAAAGTGTATCCGATTCGGCATCAATATGTTCCACTTCGGCAAGACGGAAATGGAAATCATCATAATTCCTAAAAATCTTACGAAGCGGATAGGCAATAGAATCGGGCTCAAGTCCGGCCGTGGAGACCTGGTATAACAAAGGCTGGAAAGTATGGTAATTATTACGGTCGAATAGGATTATTTGCGCCTTGAGGTTTTTAAGCTTTCGGATAAAGGAGATTCCCGCAAAACCTCCACCTATCACTACGATACGTGGCTTGTTAGTATTTGGGATGTTCATGGAAGCATTATAAGCGTTAAAATTACAATATGTAATTTCCTTAACCGAAAAAACCAGCTATTTTTAAGAAATTTGTAACAATGTAGGACACTTTCTTACTAATTCATCAGCTAACAGAGAACCATTGACTAAGGAACTGGAACATAGTTTTGTTGCCCAACTTGAGGAGAATCAGAACATAGTGCATAAAATCTGCCGTTTATATACCAACGACAGCGACTCACACAATGATCTGTTTCAGGAAATAACGATACAATTGTGGCGTGCTTATCCCAAATTCAGAGGAGATTCAAAGTTCAGTACATGGATGTACAGAGTGGCACTTAATACAGCGATCACCCTATACAGAAAGAGCAAAAGGAGGATTAAGACACAAGATTATGAAGGTGTTAGTTTTAAAATTACTGCCGAAGCCTACGACGACACGATTGAACAACAACTGAAAGTAATGTACAAGGCCGTCAAGAATTTAAATGATATTGACAAAGCTTTGGTTTTCCTTTATCTGGAGGATAAATCATACCGGGAGATAGCTGAAACTCTTGGTATTAGTGAAGTCAATGCACGAGTGAAGATGAACCGGATTAAAGAAAAATTAAGAAAAAATATAAATCCGTAAACGATATGGATGAATTAGAAGTTTTAAAGAAAGAATGGCAAACCAGGGAACAGGAATTCCCTAAACTGTCTTCGAAAGAGATCTACCCCATGTTATTGAGTAAATCCTCTTCCCTGGTGAAATGGATTTTCTACATAAGTATCGCGGAGTTGATATTATGGACCGGACTAGCGTTTGTAGTTCCGGAATCCAGTAAACAGATCAATGAAGCAATGGGGCTTAAAAATACCTTGCTCGTAGTGAGTATTATTGGTTATGTCATTACTTTTATCTTTATCTACCTTTTTTATAAGAACTATAAATCCATACAGGTTACAGATTCCATCAAGGATCTCATGGCGAGTATCCTTAGAACCAGAAAAACAGTGCGCTATTTTGTGTATTACAATATCGGAGCCGCCATTCTCTTACTCACCTTCACGAATATCTATTATTATACTAAAAAGGAAACCTTATATGAGACATTTTCAAGGTTCAGTGAGGATTATGCAGCCATTCCTTCGGAAAGTTTTACAACGGTGTTCTTTACGGCCCAGATAATCGTAGGAATTTTGCTGATATTGTTCCTGGTAGTTTTCTACAGATTGGTTTACGGAATTCTATTGAGACGATTGAAAAGAAATTATAAGGAATTGAAGAAAATTGAAGTTTAATTGTCCTCTCTTTCTTTTTCTTCCTTTTACTTTTTCTTCTTTTTTTCCTTTCGCCAATAGCGTTCTTTATGAAGTTCCTCACGTCTTAGTAACTCTTCTTCCGGAATAACTTTCATGAATGACGGATGTTGTTCAATGGCGTATTCAATCTTCTCCACCATATCCTGAATACTTTCATTTTCATAATCGATATCCAACGGGGTTTTAATTTCCATGGATTGCAAAATTCCTTTCTTTTTAGTACGAAGTCCTTTTTTATCGAACGATCTTCTGAAACCATCGATAACAATAGGCACAACAATGGGTTTATTTTCCTTGATGATAAAGGCCGTTCCGCGCCGTATCGGTTTCCAGGGTTTGGTGGTTCCCTGAGGGAAAGTTACCACCCAACCGTCATTTAACGCCTTGGTAATATTGCTAACATCACTCATTTTTACCTGCCTGTTCACTTCCTTTCCCTCGGCGCGCCAGGTCCTGTCTATGCTTACCGAACCCGCGTAGGCCAGGATTTTAGGAAGTAAACCCGATTGCATGGTTTCACGGGCTGCTACGAAGTAAATGTTCAACTTCGGATTCCATAGGTACCCTATATTCTTAATACTGTCTACCCTCCCACTGAGGCTGGCGTTAAATACATGGAACATGGCAACAACATCGGCAAAATAAGTCTGATGATTAGAAACAAAAAGTACATTGTTTTCCGGTAACTGAGTGATGATCTCACTCCCTTCTATCTGAAGCTGATTAAAGCCTTTAAATCTCCTGTGCGTAAGTGCACCCAGGATTCGTATCAGCCATTTCTTCAGAAAAAGTATATGCCCGAAAGGATTTTTTTTAAAAAGCCCCATAGTTATTGTTGGTATAATTAAAAGGCCTGCCGTACCGCAAGCAGCCGTGCAAATATATAAAAATCGCCACTTACAAGCTGTTTTTAAATAACTGTCGTACTTCGTTCAGCATCATTGCAGTAGCTCCCCAAACAATATGGTTCTGCAATTTAAAGGCGGGCACATTTATGTTTTTCGCATAGGAAGTACTCAGGTTTTTCTGAATAAGAACTCCATCGTCCATAAACTCGGCCAGTGGTACCTCAATGATATCCTCCACTTCAGTCTCCTGAGGTACGAAAACAGGTTTCAATTCGGTTAACCCGAGATAGGGCTGTACTATATAATTACTGGGTGGAATAAATACTTCGGTGAGCTTTCGTACTACCGAAATAGTATGGGAAGGTACACCTACTTCCTCTTCGGTCTCGCGTAAGGCGGTATCTTCGAACGATGTATCAACTTGTTCAAATTTGCCTCCTGGAAAGCCAATCTGTGCCGAATGCACCCCCTTATAGGTTTTTCGCAGGATGAGTACAAATTTTGTTTCAGAGCGTTCCGAAGGATAAAAAAGCATCAATACACCTGCTTTCTTTGCTGATTTAGCTTTATTGGCAAGACGTTTTAATTCCAGCAATCGTTCCAGCGGAGCCATTTCCATATGGGATTCCTCCCCCGGTAGGGGCATTTTCTTTATTTTTGCAGTTGCAGATTGAAATGCTGAAAAATCCATTTATGAAATACCTTGCATTTTATACACTTATACTGTTCAGTGTGCTCATGGCATGTGAAGATAATAAAAAGACCTCTGTTGAGAAAACCGGTGATACGTCTTCAGAATTAGTAGTATCCGATACTATCATTCAGAATAATGAGAAAGCTAAGACACAGAAAAACGAAGGTATAACTGATAGAACGTACCCCCTGCTAACCAATGAAAATGTGGTTGAATTTTTAACGGAATATGGAAAAGCGAACCCGGAAACCAGAGTACGCATAAGTACTACGCATGGTGATATTGATATTGAGTTATATAAAGACAGCCCGCTGCACCGTGCCAATTTCATCTACCTGGTGAAACAGAACTATTTCTATGGATCCTTCTTTCATCGAGTAGTTCCGAATTTCATCATACAGGCAGGAAACAGTGATAATCGGACTACAACAAGAAAAAGAGCGGAGATTGGAAAAGATTATTTACTTCCGGCAGAATTAAGCAACGGAAGAATTCATCAAAATGGAACAGTTTCAGGCGCAAAAGAATATCGTGAAAATCCCGATAAGCGCAGCGCGCCCTTCGAGTTCTTTATTTTTTTGGGACCGAAATCGGCCACCGGCCATCTCAACGGTAATTATACCATTTTTGGACGTGTTACGAAGGGAATGGATGTTGTTGAAAAAATTGCCAATGTACCTGCAGATGACGGTGACTGGCCTCTCGAGAACATCTATATTAACACTACGGTACTACCCTGAAAATCAATCATACACTATTGCTGCGTGTAGAAATTGTAATCCTTAATCACTTTATTCACAAACGCAAAGGGAGTGCCTTCATAAGTAATCTCCATCACATCGGATACTTTAGCGGCCAGAGTAAGAATTACATTATGGTTACCATTATACTTCGCTTCATTATAAACCGATTTAATGGTTTGCATCTCATTATCTGTAAATACAGTCACTTGAGGATACAGGGGCGTATAATCTTCAGGAATATCTACCAACAGGGTCTGGGAGAGAAACATAGTAGGTTTTTCACTTATTACCGTGGTAGTGGCGGCTATATCTCCCAATCGCTGCCCTTTCCCATTCAATAGAATAGTTACCAGAGCAAGCGCTCCACTAGTCAGACTTAGATCTATTATTCTTAAAAGCCATCGAATAAAATAATTGGTAAAGGCCGGTTTTGAGCCATCAATCTTCACTACCCGAAGTTTCATAACCCGTTTTCCAGGACTTTGTCCGTTCCAGAACATTTCAAATAACAAATGATAAAGAAAAACAGGTAAACCAACCGTCATAATTACAATAAAAGACAGATCATCTTCCATCTCCAACCAAGAAAACAATATCACCATAAGGATGATATAAATCCCTAGGATGATGGAATCGACCAGGTACGCCAAAATGCGGTCTCCCACTCCTGCGACATTTTGTACAATGTTGACATTTTGAGCGGTTTCTATTTGAAAATTATCCATTAAAACTGTTTCTTTGAAAATAAACTACGAAGGTACGATGCGTGAAGCTGCTTTTGCGAAGCAAAATAAGGATAAATGGTTAAAATTTGAAAATGTTCTAAGGAATAATATTCAGGTTTCTCCGGATGAGCTAAGCGCACTTTATGTGGAGATCACAGATCATCTTAGTTATGCGCAGACCTTCTACCCAAATAGCAACACCTTAAGTTACCTGAACGGACTTTCGGTATTGGCTCACCAGAAAATATATAAGACCAAACGGGAATCCCGTTCACGGATCATAACTTTCTTTACCCATGAATTTCCGCTGTTCTTTTCACAATATCAGAAGCAGTTGCTCATATCATTTCTCACCTTTGCTTTGTTCTCCCTGGTTGGCGCCTATTCATCTGCAACTGATGGTAATTTTGTAAGGCTAATTCTTGGTGATGGTTATGTGAACATGACACTGGATAATATAGAAAAAGGGGATCCCATGGCGGTATATAAGCAAATGGGAGAGATGAATATGTTCCTGGGAATTACCATCAACAATATTCGGGTGGCATTGCTCGCCTTTGGCCTAGGAATTTTCTTTTCGTTGGGAACCTTATTCATACTAATGAGGAATGCCATCATGTTGGGATCCTTTCAATACTTCTTTTACGAGCAGGGGATGCTTTGGGAAAGCGCAAGAACGATCTGGATTCATGGAACCATAGAAATATCAGTGATCATTGTCGCTGGAGCTGCCGGCCTGGTTTTTGGTAACGGATTACTGTTTCCGGGTACTTATAGCAGACTGCAATCATTTATTCGCGGCGCGAAGGATGGGGTGAAGATATTAATCAGCACGATCCCGTTTTTTATAATTGCCGGTTTTTTGGAAGGATTCGTAACAAGACATACCGAAATGCCAGACTGGCTTGCCATTTTCATTATAACCGGATCTCTGTCTCTCATTTTATTCTTCTATGTAATCTACCCCATAATACTTAAGAAAAAACATGAACGAATTCATACAGTTTAAGAAAAGCAGAGACCTCGGCATGATCATCACCGACATCTTCAAGTTTATCCGGCATAATTATAAAGTGCTGTTCGGTTTGATCTTCAGGATTTCAGGACCTGCGTTAATTCTTTTGGTGCTGGCATACATTTTTTACATGGAGTCTACCATGAACGCCTTCGATCCCTATGCCAGTTCCCCTGATTTAAGCAGTGGTGTCGTTTCAATAATCGGGTCACTGCTGGTGCTCTTTTTAGCAGCGATACTTTATTATGCATTCCTCTATGGTACCGTTCTCCATTGTGTTAAATCCTACGTGAATAACAAGGGTGTGATCGATAAGTTAGAAGTTATTTCCGGTGTAAAAAGTGATTTTTGGGGGCTGTTAGGATTAAGTATCCTTAATGGTTTGATCGTCGGTGCAGGATTTTTATTTTGCGTTGTACCTGGTATTTATCTGGGTGTAGTTATAATCAGCACCTATATGATCATGGTATTTGAGAAACGAGGGGCATCCGATTCGATAAGTTATAGTTTCGAACTTATCAAAGGTCAATGGTGGACTACCTTCGCAACCTTAATTGTAGTATGGGTCATCTATTATGTAGTGGCCATTATATTCCAAATTCCACAGTATATATACTTTTTTGTGAAAGAGTTCACAATTAGTGAAACCTATACACCGGGAAAAGCATTGGAAACCTTCGACTGGATCGACATGGTTTTAAGTTCATTGGGTGTAATCGCACAATACCTGCTGCAAACCTTTTTGGTGCTTGCATCCGCCTTCATTTATTTCACCTTAAACGAAAAGAAAAATTTTACCGGCACCATGGAAACGATAGAATCCCTGGGAAACCGCGAAGACTAGTATGCGTATACTTTCATTTATTCTTTTTATCCTTTTCCTTTTTTCTGAAGGGCAAGCGCAGGATCAGACCGAAAAGTCTGTACAGCCAGTCGTGGTATATGATGAGGATAGTGACGTGAAGCCCTTTGAACTGGATGAAAGTTCGATCGATAAACTAAGATCGGACGAAGACTTTAACTACGAAGAGGTCGAAGCGGTAGACACGATATGGAGTAAATTCATGAGATGGTTGGGAGAGATGTGGGATAGTTTTTGGCGTTGGTTATTGGGTGACTATGAGGCCAGTGGATTCCTTGCATTTGTTATCCGGTTGCTTCCCTACCTTATCATTGCAGGAATTGTATTCTTTGTGATCTGGCTGTTTTACAAACTAAATCCGGGAGCACGATTCTTTAAGTCGAAAGAAAAACCCGAAGTCTTCTTTACTGAAGAAGAAGAGATCATCCGTTCAAAGAATATTCAGGAACTTATTCAAAAGGCATTGGAAAAAAACAATTACCGACTTGCCATACGATATTACTATTTATTGGTTTTGAAAAAACTGACCAACGCAGAGATCATTACCTACGAGTTTGATAAGACAAATAGCGAATATGTATCCGAGATCACTTCCGAAGAAATCAGCGGTCAATTCAGTAAGGTAACAATGCTGTACGACTATACCTGGTACGGGAGTTTTGAAGTCTCGGAATCCGACTTCGGTGTAGCCCAGAAGTCATTTAATACTCTTGTTCAACAAATACCTGAAGGCCATGAGTAGGATACAGAAATTAGTATTTTTTGGCCTGCTGATCGCCGTGGCTGCCCTCGTATATCTCGAAGCGTCCAAACCTGCGGCTATAAATTGGTTCCCTAGCTATACTACCTCAGATAAAATTCCACTGGGAACCTATGTACTGGATCAGTTGCTTACAGAAAAACTTGGGGATGACTACATAAAGACAAATATCAGCCCATTTGAAAAATTTCGGGATAGTTCCTTTATGGGAACCTATTTTTTCATTAATAATGAAGTACAATTTGAAAAGGCCGAAGTAGAACGGTTGTTGGATTGGGTAGATAGAGGGAATACGGTCTTCGTATCGGCCAATTATCACAGTGCCGAATTACTGGACAGCTTGAATCTTGCGATGCGGAGTGACTGGAAATCGGGCAATTTAGGTTCCGAGCCATTAGTAAACCTGAGCAATCGAAAATTAAGGTCGAAAGACGCGTTTCATATTCAACGGGATTTCCCAGTGCGCTATTTCGAAGAAATTGATACGTTACACCAAATAGCCCTGGGAGAAGGCCAGATCTATGACGGGACACTCGATATGACAGACCCTAAGATCAATTTTATTAAAGCTCCCATAGGTAAGGGATCAATATACCTGCATGCGCAACCAGAGATCTTTTCTAACTATTTTCTATTGTGGAAAAATTACAGCGAACATACAGAAAATGTGTTGGCCTATATAAACAATGAGACGATACTGTATTACGATAATCACTATAAATCGGGCAAATCGGTAAATCTTTCACCCTTGTATATTCTTTTGAATAACAAGTATCTAAAATGGTCCTACTATTTCGTCCTGATCGGGGCGTTCCTCTATGTGATATTTGAAGGAAAGCGCAAGCAACGAAGTATCCCAATAGTGAAACCTCTTAAAAATCAGACCTACGAATATACACGTACGATAGCCGGAATGTACCTGGACAGGAAAGAATATCATGATGTGGCCAGGAAACAGATCGCTCTATTCATGGACTACATTCGTACGCATTACCGAATACCAACCAATCTCATCAACAGCAAATTCTTTAACACCGTGGCGTCCCGAAGCGGAAATACATTCGAGGATACCAAAGAATTGTTCATTCATATTGAAAAGGTCGATAATCAGCCAACTATTAGTAAACAAGAGCTGAAAGAATTACATAATAAAATTGAAACATTTAAAAATAAGCTAGATGGAAAATCCTGAAGAAAATAATAATGAACTTCATTTTAACAGCAGAATCCCACTGGAAGCATTAAAAAATTCCGTTGCTGAAATCAAGTCACAACTCAATAAGGTAATAATCGGGCAGGAAGATTTTATCGAACTCCTGATCGTGAGTCTACTGGCAAACGGTCATGTACTTATTGAAGGTGTTCCGGGAATTGCGAAGACTATTACTGCTAAATTATTCGCGAAAACGCTGAAGACGGACTTCAGCAGGATACAATTCACTCCGGATCTTATGCCGAGCGATGTGCTGGGTACATCGGTATTAAATATGAAAGAGTCGGAATTTGAATTTAAAAAAGGGCCCATTTTCTCGAATATCATACTGATCGATGAAATAAACCGTGCTCCGGCAAAAACACAGGCGGCCTTATTTGAAGTGATGGAAGAACGACAGATCACTATGGATGGCCATACATATGACATGGATTATCCGTTTATGGTGCTGGCTACTCAAAACCCGATTGAACAAGAAGGAACCTATCCCCTTCCTGAAGCACAACTGGATCGTTTCCTGTTCAAGATCCGAGTAGGCTACCCTACTCTGGATAATGAAGTGGATATATTGAAAACACACCATGATCGTAAACTAACAGCGCCAGAAACACTGATAAGCGGGGTACTTACTCCGGCAGATTTGAGAACGTTCCGTGAGCAGGTACAAAGTATCCTAATCGAGGATAAAATCTTTAGTTATATTGCTCAAATAGTCGATAAGACCAGGAATCATCCGCACTTGTATTTGGGCGGATCGCCAAGGGCTTCAATTGCTATTATGAATGCATCCAAAGCTTTCGCCGCACTGAACGGACGCGATTTCGTCACGCCGGATGATGTTAAAAAATCGCTGGCGCCGGTATTACGTCATCGAATTATTCTTTCTCCGGAAAGGGAAATGGAAGGTATGGCACCCGAAGCCGTAATAGATATGATCTCACAATCCATTGAAATTCCGAGGTAGTGATAAAATTCCTGAAATCCTTTTATCTCACTTCGAGATTCTTTTACATCCTGTCGGTGATCGTGGTCCTTTTCCTGTTTTCCTATTGGGCAACTCCCATTTACGGTATTGTATGGCTTCTCATCCTGGGATTGGCCCTGTTGATGTTGATGGAAATCGCAATGTTATACAGTGGGAACGGATTGGCCGGAAGCAGGATATTACCGGAGAAATTCTCGAACAGTGACGAGAATGAGGTTGTTGTTCAATTAAAGAATCACTATGGATTCAATATCCGGGTAGATCTCATCGATGAATTACCGGTACAGTTTCAAAAAAGGGATTTCTTTCAAGAGACCAAAATCGCCGGAAAACAAAGTAAAACCTTGCAATACAACGTACGCCCTGTGGAACGAGGAGAATATTTTTTCGGTAATTTGAATTGTTTTGTGAGTTCGGTTATTCGTCTGGTACGCCGGAGATATACGTTCAATAACGAACAAATGGTTAAAGTATATCCTTCCTTTATTCAGATGAGGAAATACGATTTCATGGCGATAGATCATCGATTGTCGTATGCAGGACTTAAGAAGATCCGTCGTATAGGTCACACCATGGAATTTGAGCAGATTAAGGAATATGTTCTTGGCGATGACGTCCGAACGGTGAACTGGAAAGCCACTGCGAAACACGCCCAGTTAATGGTAAACCAGTATCAGGATGAAAAAATGCAACCAGTGTATTCCGTCATTGATACCAGTCGAATTATGAAGATGCCATTTAACGAATTGAAGCTGGTAGATTATGCCATTAATAGTTCCCTTGCCTTCTCCAATATTGCCTTGAAGAAAGGAGATAAAGTGGGCTCACTGGATTTTTCCGATAGCATTGGGAATTTCTTACCCGCAAAAGCAAAAAAAACTCACCTGAACAGCATCCTGGAGTCACTTTACAATGTAGATACTAAATTCCTCGATTCCAGTTTCGGAAAGCTACAGGCCTTTGTTAAGCAAAATATTACACAGCGCAGTCTGTTACTTCTATACACTAATTTTGAGCATATTTCGTCCTTACACCGTCAAATGCCATATTTACAGGCCATCGCTAAAAAGCATGTGTTGGTGGTCATCTTTTTTGAAAACACCGAATTAAAGCAACTGATAGAAGATGAAGCGGAAACAGTTCCCAATATTGTAGACCAGACAATCGCCAGACAGTTCGAGTTTGATAAAAAAGTAATGGTGCTGGAACTTCAGCAAAGAGGGATACAAACCGTACTTACGGCTCCTGAGGACCTCACCGTGAACACTATCAATAAGTATCTTGAAATAAAAGCTCGCGGATTATTATAATTCGTTACAAATCAGGCGTTAACTCGTCATAATTAAAATGACACTTACTCACATTATTGATACCATAAAATCTATACGTATTTTCAGAATATTCTATTGGTTTCTGAAAATTACCCTGGGCCTTACTTTTATTACTTCCGGTCTGAGGAAAATGCCCGGTGTGAGGTTTACACAACTTCCTGTAGAGAATCCTGTAGGTCTCTTCTTTGAAGGAATGTATGTAACAGGTTTCTACTGGAATTTCATCGGTTACTTCCAGATCCTTGCGGGAATTCTTTTAATGACCCCGTGGTTGAAAAGACTTAGTCCATTATTGATCCTGCCCATCACATTAAATATTTTCCTCGTCTCTGTTTCACTAAATATGAAAGGAACGCCGGTAATAACCTCTCTGATGTTATTGGCGAATCTCTACCTTATCCTCTGGCATTTAAAGAGCTACGCACCTGTTTTCAAACTAAAAGGATCATGAAGTTACAGTTCGGTATAAGAAAATTACAACTCGGTAATTCTTTTTCGGTAAAGGGATGATTTCTTTTCACTTTTGAAGTGTTCAAATAATCTAAATCACTTTAAACGCAATATCATGAAAACAATTCTAATTACCATCACACTGGCCTTCACAAGCTTAATAATTAATGCGCAAAATGAATCAAGTACCGATACCGTTGTATCGGAAGGTACTACCATTACCGTAAACGTCCCTGTATCCAGCGATAAAGGAAACGTAATTTTTGGATTATATACAGAAGAAAATTTTATGTCTGCGGCACCAGTACAGGGACTGGTAGCTGAGATCATAGACGGGAAAGCCACAGTCACCTTTATCAATGTAGCACCGGGAACCTATGCCATCACATTGCTTCACGATTTAAATGGCAACAAGCAAATGGATTTCGATGAGAATGGAATGCCCACTGAAATGTATGGCGTTTCGAATAATGTAATGAGCATGGGACCACCTATGTGGAACGATGCGAAATTTGAAGTGGACAACCAACCACTCACCCTGGATATCATAATGTGAATATATGCTTATCATAGTATGACCGCCGGAAATCCCGGCGGTTTTTTTGTCTATATCAATAGGTTTTAAATATTATTTATTAATTTTATATAAATTTTGTATATGACAATAACGCAATTAAAATATGTTCTTGCGGTAGCTGAACACAAGAATTTCACCAAAGCGGCTGAGAAGACTTTTGTCACACAGCCTACGTTGAGTATGCAAATTCAGAAGCTGGAAGAGGAATTGGACATACAGATATTCGACCGTAGTAAGAAACCCATTGAGCTTACCACGGTAGGAAATAAAATTGTAAATCAGGCGCGAAGTATTGTGAATGAGGCCGAACGTATGCAGGACGTGGTAGATCAGGAAAAAGGATTTATCGGAGGTGAGTTCAAACTGGGTATAATTCCCACCGTTATGCCAACCCTGCTTCCTATGTTCCTTCGAAATTTTACCAACAAATATCCAAAGGTTCACTTGAAGATCGAGGAGCTTACAACCGATGAGATCATTTCCAAGATCATTGATGGACACCTGGATGCCGCCATTGCTGCTACGCCTCTGTACCACGAAAAGATCAAGGAGCGCGTCCTGTATTACGAGCCCTTTGTAGGATATATTCCACCAAGTCATCGACTTTCAGAAAAGAAGAAGATCGAACGTACCGATCTCGATATTGAGGACATACTTCTTCTGGAGGACGGGCATTGTTTCAGGGATGGGGTGATAAACCTTTGTAAATCCTCGAAGTTAGGAGGAAGTGACAGTTTTCAACTGGAAAGTGGAAGTTTTGAGACCTTAATAAAACTGTCCGATGAAGGACTTGGGATGACCTTATTGCCTTATCTCAATACTTCAGATATTTCGGAAGCTCAAAAGAGTAATCTTCGCTATTTTACGGAACCACCACCAGCCAGGGAAGTGAGTATCATATATAGTAAAAGTGAATTAAAAATGCAGATCATCAATGCTATGTATGATCTTATTGCGGCGGTAGTGCGAGGTGCGATTGCCTTTCAGGATGTTAAGATCATACCTCCCACAAAATAATATATACTAAAAAAGTCCCGCTTTCACGGGACTTTTTTTATGGGTTTAGGAGGATTAAACATTGATTTAATTGGGGGTTCTGTTTAACAAGAGCATCGACCCAGATCTTTAATTCCTCTATCTCGTAAGGGAGGAGTCTTTTCATCGCTTTTTTCAACTCTCTACAGAACAAATTTACATCAAAACTTACTTTTTTTAAGACGGCTTTGGTGTAATCGAACATTGCTCTAGCCATAGTTAAACTATTATAATTAGGTTATGTAGTATTATTCGATAAGCAATTGATTTAAATTAGACTGCTTGAAGATAACAAAAATTCTCGAACTTTATTTTCACAATTAGTATTTTTTTAACTATTAGGAATTGTAACTAGTTGTTTTTCAACTTAACAGTCCATTCAAAATCGAATTCCGAAACTATTATACCTTCTTTATTCCTTCCTGTGGCATGCATCCAACAGGTGCGTCCTTCACCGGTTTCTATGGCGTTCTCGATCGTTGTCCGTATCTTCAATCCATCCTCACAGGTAAATGTGATCCTGCCTGTGGCTTTTTTGGAAAAATTCGCTTTATTGTTGGCCACCAGCATTGAAATGGGTTTCCCGCTATCCTTAATATACGACATCACGAGTGCCCCTGTACTGAGTTCGGCAGCCATCCCCTGCACTGCCCAAAATATGGATTTGAATGGGTTCTGATTTATCCAACGGTATCGTACGGAGGTAGTACACTGCACTTCTGAAATCGTTTTTGTACGTACTCCCGTAAAATAAGCTGCCGGAAGTTTAAATAGTATAAAAGTGTTGATATCACGGGGTTTCAATGGCATCTTAAGAATTTTTATGTAAAGATATTCAAATTATAAGACTTGATATTGTGTTAATGTTATGTTAAATTTTAGTACTAGGCGTAACATAATACCTTCTTTTAGACATATATTTGCATAAGAAGATAATCAATCATGGAACCAAACATATCAGAAAATCAAAAACAATTAGGTGCACTTATTCACTTAAGCACTTTTTCGAAGTTCTTTTTCCCTTTCGGAAACTTTTTCGTTCCGCTTATACTTTGGTCTTTTAATAAAGATAAATCATTTGTAGACGAACACGGAAGGCAGGCAGTTAATTTTCAGTTAAGTATCCTGGTATATGCATTAATCATTGGATTATTATGTATTCCTTTCTTTCTGATATTTGCAACCGATTTCATTTCCTTAGTGGACGCTATCGAGCACACAGTGGATCATGTATCGGTGAGTAATGCGACAAATCTTTCAGGATTTGTGATCTTATTCAGCATAGTAGCACTATTACTATTCGGACTATTCTTATTTGAATTATACGCCGTAATTAGTGCAACAATGAAAGCTGCCCGAGGCGAGCTATATAAATATCCGCTTTGTATCCCTTTTTTAAAAACGAACATCATAAATCAATCAACTCATGAGCACTCTAATTAATTTAGTTATCGCCATCGCAGCTAGTCTGTTATCAATGACCGGTGTTATTCGCAATGTGCCGGAAATGCCGGAGGCTCAGATCATGCAATGCCAGCAAAATATTCAAGATATGAACTTGCATTTCATTATCGAAAACGAACAGTTATCTCAATAAATCAAGTAAAAGATGAAGATCGAAAACACAAAAGCACAAATGCGAAAAGGGGTTCTGGAATATTGTATCCTATCCATCCTTAAAGATGGAGAAGCGTATACGTCTGATATTCTGGAAACACTTAAAGACGCTAAAATGCTTGTGGTAGAAGGAACCATTTATCCCCTGCTCACCCGCCTTAAAAATGCTGGTTTGCTGTCGTATCGATGGGAAGAGTCCACCAGTGGGCCACCTCGCAAGTATTATGAACTTACCGAAACCGGTAAAATATTTTTAAATGAATTGAATTCAACCTGGAGCGATTTGCAAAAGGCTGTTAACCGAGTAACCAGCGAAACAATTAAAAAATGAAAAAAACAGTAAACATAAATTTAGCAGGTACTTTCTTCCACATCGATGAAGACGCCTATGCCAAACTACAACGCTATCTGGAGGCGATAAAAAGATCCCTCTCAGATCCGCAGGGAAGTGACGAGATCTTACGGGATATTGAAGCCCGTATAGCTGAGCTGTTTTCTGAAAAAATCGAAAATAATTCGCAGGTAATCTCAGTGAAAGAACTAGACGAGGTGATCGGAGTAATGGGTCAGCCCGAAGACTATATGGTAGATGAAGAGATCTTTGAAGATGCTCCAACCTCTGCTAAAAGAAAAACACGGTCTTCATACAAACAACTATTCCGTGATATCGATAACAAGTTTATTGCAGGGGTATCTTCTGGTCTTGGACATTATCTTGGACTTGACGCCATCTGGGTACGTCTGTTATGGGTACTTCTAACCGTATTCTCCAGTGGAGTCTTTATAGTAATATATATTTTATTCTGGATCCTGGTTCCGGCAGCGGAGTCTACCTCCGATAAACTTAAAATGACGGGGGAGCCTGTGAATATATCGAATATTGAAAAAAAGTTCAAGGAAGGTTATGAAACTGTCGCGGATAAGGTAAAGAACGCTGACTATGACAAATACGGGGAGAAAGTAAAGAGTAGCGGTACAAGCTTCTTCGATGCCCTGGGAAATATCCTTCTTACTATCCTTAAAATATTTGTCAAATTTATCGGTATTATCTTAATTATAACCGCCCTATCCACACTTGTAGGATTAATTGTAGGACTTTTCACCCTCGGCTCAGTTGACCTCTGGGGACAGGGAGAATTGTTGGATTATTTCACAGCAGTAGATACATCGAATACACCCATCTGGTTGTTATCCCTTATATTATTAATGGCTATAGGTATTCCATTCTTTGTCCTATTCATATTAGGCTTAAAACTCCTGATCAACAATCTAAAATCCATTGGGACGAGAGCCAAAATAGTATTACTCGTGTTATGGGTAGCCTCTTTAGTTGGTTTGGGAATCATCGGTGTGCGCCAGGCGACACAGCAGGCGTACAACGGTGATTTCATCACCCAAAATGAATTGCAGATTGTACCGGGAGATACCCTTGCCGTTTCTATGAGAGCAGACGATCGATATAGCTACAATGTCTACAGAGGTGGTGGAATAAGAATTGAATTCGACGAGAATGATCAGAAAATCATCTATTCGAACGATATCCGACTCATAGTCCGTTCCTCAACAGATCCAACAGGGAAACTGGTGATAGAAAAAAATGCCAAGGGAAGTAACTATAATGATGCCAAAAGCAGAGCTGAAGCCATAGAATACAACTATTCATTCGAAAATGGCACGCTACTTCTTGATGGATATTTCACTACTGATTTCGATAATAAGTATCAGGATCAGGAAATAGACCTAATCTTGTACTTGCCGGAAGGTTCAGTTCTCATAGCTGATGATAACACCTATTCATTCCACCGTAATTATTCATCTTCCAGAGATATTCTGAATAACGGCGATGAAGGGCAATATCTTCGTATTCTAAAGAATAAAACAGAATGTCTGGATTGTCCTGAGGAGGAAATGAAATCAGAAACTTCTACCCAAGCTGAAGGATGGGAACAGGATGTAATTGAAAGCCTGGACGATGACGATGGGAATACATTTATACTCGAAGAAGCAGCCGAAGGATCGACTGTTGATCCGGTATCCCCAATTGTCGAGGAAGTAATCGTAGAAACAGATTCAACACAAATCAATAACAATCAAATCAACTAATTGCCGAAAGGCTGAAAATCTCATTAATCATGAAAACACTCAGTATATTAATCGCATTTGTTGCAGCAGTATCTTTAAGCAGTTGTAATTTCGATATTAGCATCGGCCAGGTAGACGGTAACGGAAATGTGGTGACCGAAGAACGCAACGTATCCGATTTTACAAAAGTAAAAGGATCGGCCGGAATTGATGTTTACCTCACTGAAGGAACCGAGAACAAGATAGTGGTCGAAGCCGATGAAAACTTAATGGATCTCATTGAAACCGAGGTAGAAGGCGGCAAACTCCGTATCCGTTCCAATCAGAACATTGGTAGGGCCAAAGCTAAAAAAGTACATGTTACCTATGTAAGTTTAACCAGTGTTGAAGCCAGCAGTGGAGCCGATGTGATTGGGAATTCTGTTATAAAAAGCGAGTCACTCAACCTCGATTCCAGCAGTGGAGCCGATCTTGAGCTGGAAATCCTGTCCAAGGAGGTATATGCCGAAACCAGCAGTGGAAGCGATATGAAATTATCAGGAAAAGCCACTACGCTGCGCGCGAAAGCATCCAGCGGCAGTGACCTGAATGCCAAGGAATTAATGGTAGTAACCTGCAACGCCGACGCATCCAGCGGTGCCGATATTAAGGTAAATGTAAAAGAACGACTAACAGCCGAAGCGTCCAGCGGAGGTGATGTACACTATTACGGAGATCCCGCTGCTGTTTCCAATAATAGCGGTAGTACGGGTGGTGTACATAAAATGTAATTTTAAGAAACACCAACCAACCAGTTGAAACCCGAGGTAATGTCCATAGTGCTTCGGGTTTTTTTATTCTTATTTCCTAATTAAGTGGTTACTTCGGTTTCTATAGTCTGCAGATAGCGCTCTGCATCTAATGCGGCCATACAACCTGTTCCCGCAGCCGTCACTGCCTGTCGGTATTCCTTATCCTGAACATCACCGCTGGCAAAAACTCCAGGCTTATTTGTTTTGGTACTTTTACCTTCTGTAACTATATAACCCGTGTCATCCATATCGAGTTGCCCTTTGAAAATCCCTGTATTCGGAGTATGACCTATCGCGATGAATAAACCAGTAATAGGGATTTCATCTTTTTCACCGGTTATATTGTTCTTGATCCGGAGTCCTTCAACCACCATGTCACCCAGAACTTCATCAACTTCAGAATTATATCGAAGGTCGATATTTTTAGCAGCTGTGACCCGATGTTGCATTGCCTTGGAAGCACGCATTACGTCCCGCCGCACCAACATGGTCACTTTATTACATATATTGGAGAGATAGGTTGCTTCTTCGGCAGCAGTATCTCCACCACCCACAATGGCTACATCCTGACCCTTATAAAAGAAACCATCACAAACTGCACATGCCGATACACCCCCACCTCTAAGTCTTTGCTCACTGGGAAGACCAAGATATCTTGCCGTCGCACCCGTTGAAATAATCACGGTCTCAGCTTCAATTTCTGTTGTATTATCTACAATAGCCTTGTGAATTCCCCCAACCTCATCACTAAATTCAACGGAAGTAACCATACCAATACGTACCACGGTTCCAAATCGTTCAGCTTGTTGCTGCAGCTGCACCATCATAGTTGGACCATCCACACCTTCCGGGTAGCCGGGAAAGTTGTCAACTTCAGTGGTTGTTGTCAATTGCCCCCCGGGTTCCATACCGGTATAAAGAAGCGGTTTCAGGTCGGCACGGGCCGCATAAATCGCGGCTGTATACCCCGCTGGCCCCGAACCTATAATAAGACATTTTACTCTTTCTATTTGATCTGACATAATCGTTTTTTAACTTAATTCCGAAAAAGTAAAAGTAGTAACTTTCGTTAAAACCTTACAGTAAAAGTTATCAATAAAAACCATCAATATATTAAGAGTTACTATTTCTTTCCGAATCGGGGGAAAAAGCGTCCCGTGAACTTTTGATAGTCTTTGTATTCGGGAAACTTTTGGAGAAGAAGCTTCTCTTCCAGATCCGATTTCAAGTAAAATACGACAAACAGAATGATAGTAATTATTAGTCTGGTGAATGAAGTGGTAAATAATCCGTAAGCAAACGTGATTAGGATGATACCTGTATAAATGGGATGCCTCACATGTCTGTAAATTCCATGGGAAATTAAACTGGAATTCTTCCTGGGAGTGGGAAATGGAGTGAGACTATCTTTCAGATGAATAATACCTAATGTAATGATTAATACAGCCAATAATCCTGTAATTAATAGTAATATTTTAAGCCAGTCGGGCAGAACGATCGAATAATCGATGATATTAATATCTATGATGTACAGCGCAAAAAGTGCGAACTGAACCAGGACAAAGGCAAAATCTTTTTTCACGATTGGAGATATAGGTTTAACAGCAGCTTTAAATTTAACTAATAAATTCAAGAGGGCTGTAACCAATGAAATGTATTTCAGTAAAACAGTTTTTATCGAAAATAGTTATTGATAATAATCAGTTATACTTAGGAAGGAATCCTTTATATTTAATTCATAATCCGGATTTATGAAAAACGTATTATTACCTACTGATTTCTCTAAGAATTCATACCATGCGATGGATTATGCCATGAAATATTTCAAAGGAACGGAAGTCAACTTTGTGGTTCTGAATATTCAGAAGTCATCAGAATATATTATGGATGACCTTATGACCGCATCTCCGGGTACTTCAATACACGAAGCAATTTCAGGTGACAATAAAGAAAAACTAAATAATCTGGTATCACAATATCGGGAAACCTATGCAGATGAGGCTTTTAACTTCGAAGTTATATTTGATTTCGATGTATTCATCGATGCTATTGCCCAAACTGTGTTAGCAAAAGAGATAGATCTTATAATAATGGGAACCAACGGAGCCAGTGGAGCTAAAGAAGCTATCTTCGGAAGTAATACGCTACAGGTGATACGGAACATAAAGTGTCCGGTACTGGCAATTCCTGAGGGTTATCACTTCAAATCTCTTAAGAAAGTAATGCTAACAGTGATTGCAGAACAATATCCTTCAATTGATGCTCTCGAACCGCTTTTTGAAACACTAAGTTTATACGATCTCTCATTGCATGTCTTACACATAACCAATACCGCGATAACAGATATTGATAAGACCGAAGCAGAGGTTTTAAAACGTTTCCCCAACACAGCGATCCGCCATCATTATCTCGAAGACATTCCGGTTCCGATGGCTATTAGCTCATTTACCCAATTGATAAAAGTTGATATGCACTGCATTCTAGTGGAACAGAAGTCCTTCCTCGACAGATTCATTCATGGCTCTGATACGTCAAGGATAAGTTATAGCACTGAAGTACCTTTACTTGTCATTCATAATTAAGCTATAATTCGAAATCGGGAGTTTGCTGCTGTCTCCAGCAATTAAGATTGTAAAATGTGGTTTCTGCTATTTTTTGAAGCGCTTCATGCGTTGCGAACGCCTGGTGTGGTGTTAACAATACATTAGGATGGTTTATCAGTTCCTTGAGCATATTATCTTTAATGAGATCCCCTCTTCTATCGTAAAAATATACTCCGCCTTCTTTTTCATAAACATCGGCGGCATAACCTCCCAATTTACCTGAGTCGAGTGCCTTTAAAATGGCTTTGGTCTCTACAATGGCTCCTCGGGCCACATTAACAACTATAGCCCCGTGCCGCATGCCGGCCAACACCAAAGAATCAATCAGGTGATGTGTTTCTGACGTAAGCGGCAAACATATTACCAGCACGTCACATTGTTGTTGCATTTCAAGCTTCGATACATATGTCACATCATATTTTTTCTGAAGCTCAAGATTCGGAACAAGGTCGTTCGCGTATATCTCACAGCCAAAACCATGAAGGATCTTTACAACAACGCTGCCTATGGCTCCGGTTCCCAGCACACCTATTCTTTTTCCAAAAAGATCGAATCCTACCAAGTTCGACAAGGTAAAATCCTGCATTTTCATCTGGTTGTTTGCTAATACGATCCTTCGGTTCAGTGCCAGCAAGAGTGTGATAGCATGTTCGGCGATAGCGTGCGGAGAGTACGCTGAAGCAGTTGCGACCTTTATCTTAAATTTCCTCGCAGTTTTTAAATGTACATTATCATATCCGGTGGAACGCAAAGCGATATACTTTACACCAAAATCATGTAATTTTTCCAAAACATTTACCGAAGCATCATCTGCTGAAAAAATGGAGATTGCGTCGAAACCTAAGGCTTTCATCGCGGTATTAGTAGTAAGCCTGTCGGGGGAAAAAATAACTTCCAGACCTTTGGTATTGGCCTTTTTCAGGAAAGGAATTTCGAAATCTTTTGCACTGTAGACCAGTAATTTCATTCCGGGACAATTACAAGTTCATTTTCCTCCAAAGATTTTATCAAAGTGCGGACATAATCATTTATGTTACGTCGCCGATTAATCGGATCGACTACATCTATTTTACCTCGCCATAACATCTCCCGTTCTTCCCCCGGACAGATACAAAACACCGTAGTTTCGGTGTGATAGACCATATAGGACTCTGTAGCGTTCTTTCTATAAAGGTCCTGGTTATCGCGATAGTAATCCTTGAAATTCTGAAAATCATCGGCAAATCCGCGCATTGCCTGAACGGTAGTTACTTTAGCCTCGGTTCCGGTAACCTTTGATATCAACACTGAGTCGAACCCAGCTTCTACGAGCTGACTCTCAATAGTATTCAAATCCTCCTCGGTTTTATCTGAATCGGTAAATGAACTTTCAAAAAAGTCGACGCTACGTACCGCAATGATCTTTTCCTTTTCAAACGCTAATGCCAGTTTATCCTCAAAGGTTCGCCTCAACTCCGTATCAGCACTCATACCTATTACTAGAATCTTTCTAGCCTCATAGACGGGTGTATCCGGACTTGCCCATTGATCTGTCAATTTGCTCGAAGAGCACGACCAGATAATGGCAATATTTAATAGGAGGAACAATAACTTTTGCATGGCGATTGGGATCTCTCAGCGTTTTAGCAATTTTTGTTTCTTCTTTTCTTTAAGAATGGATTTTATTAAGCTGAACACACGGCGCTTTAATTTTTTGAAATTAGACAGATAAGCCATGGCTTCAAACATAAGCTGATAATGCACGGTTTTATATTCATCTTCCTCATCAGGGATATCAATATCGTCCATCAGGGTTTCCAAAATATTGGAATGACTAATTAAGTTCTTTATTAATGGTTTAATTCGTTTCTTCTGACTACTGAGTTCTGTGGCGATCTCTTTGCTTTCCACAAATAAATTTTTACTCAATATGTCTAGAGTGTGGCTTTTTATAAGATCTGAAAGAAACTGTATTTCATCTTTTACGAAGCGCAATTCGGAAATACAGGTCACAGAATCTTCGTGCAGTCCTTCAGGACTTCTCCATTCGATATACTTTATGGATGTAGGGTTAATATGCATGTCTCAAGATTTTATAAGAAAGGCAGAAAACAAATCTCATTCATATTTTCTGCCTTTATTAGAAGTTATTTAATAGCAATCTTTTTTTTCGGATGCTCAATAACAGCTTTATCTTTAGTAAGCTGCAGATTCAGCAGACCGTTATTATAGGTTGCCTTAACTTCTTTCTTCTGATTTACTGTGTTAGGTACTTTAATTTTTCGTTCGAAGGAATTATAGCTAAATTCTTTACGAGTGTAACCTTCCACATCTTCTTCAATAGTTTCTTTCTCCTTTTCGGCTGAAACTTGTAAAACATCATTTTCGAGTGATACTTCGATTTCGTCTTTGGAAAATCCGGGGATCGCCAATTCAATGTCATAAGTAGATTCGGTCTCCTTAACATTCATTGGTGGCAAACTCTTTCCATTTTCAAAGAAATCGTCATCAAATATATCACTCGTGTCAAACCATGTTGGAATACCGCTATCTATTAGTGGCATTCTTCTTCTGAATTTAATAAGTGACATAGTGTTGTTGTTTAAAAGTTAATATTCTTTCACAATCTCTTAAATGTAGAGCTATGTCGATTTTCAGACAATGATATATATCAGTTTTCAGAAGAAGAAATGAACAAATTGAAGTAACAAAATCAGATTATAACTGTCACACTATCAAATAAATGCGGTGTGCGAACCCGCCATCCGAATGTATCCTGAATTTTCGATCTCAGGGCGTCCTGTGCTGTGTGTTCACCATGGATTAAAAATGTCTGCTCAGGGATGTTTTTAATGTCGGAAAGCCAATTCAGTATTCCACCCTGATCTGCGTGAGCCGATAAACTTTCCACATGATGTACACCGGCCTTTACTGGATAATACTTCCCGTATATTTTAACTTCATGTGCTCCTTCAAGTAATTGACGCCCGCGGGTACCCTCTGCCTGAAATCCCACAAGTAAAATATCCGTTTCCTCCTTATCCACCAATTGTTTCAAATAGGTTAACACCCTGCCGCCGGTAACCATTCCACTTCCGGCAATAACTACTTTTGGCCGCGGATCATCTATGGTGTCCCAGGTCTCGCGATAGGAAGTAATAATATTCATACGATTTTGAATCGCCTTGAAATCTTTCTCAGGTAATTTATGCCATTCGGGAAAACGTTCGAATACCGACATCACATTATTTCCCATCGGGCTATCGACAAAGATCGGGATATTGGGTATCCTGTTCTCACGGTAGAGTTTCCATAGCAGATACATTAAAACCTGCAACCGTTCCACCGCAAAAGAAGGAATAATTAGGGATCCTCTTTTATGAATGGTTTTATGAATTAGCAATGACAGTATTTCAGATACACTGTCCACAGGATGCAATTTATTTCCGTAGGTACTTTCCACAAAGAGATAATCTGCCCATTCCGGTTTCATGGGATCGTGCAATAAATGATCATGACTCCTCCCAATGTCCCCGGAAAAAACAAAAAGCTTATCAAAGATTTGAAGTTCGATAAATGTAGATCCTATAATATGTCCATTATAACGAAAGCGGCATTTACAATGATCACTTAACTCTATCCATTCATCTTTTTCAACAGCTGAAAAAAAATTCTGGGTGGCCTCTGCTTCTTTGATGGTATAGAACGGAAGGGCTGGATGATGCTTGGAATAGCCTTCTTTATTAGCGTTTTTAGCCTCTTCTTCATGTATTTTCCCACTATCCTCTAGTATGATCTTAGTAACAGCCAGCGTAGGTGAAGTACCCATTATTTTTCCACGGAATCCATGCCTCACTAACCGGGGCAGATAACCGGTGTGATCCAGATGTCCATGCGTTAAGAGGACGACGTCCACAGACGAAGCCTCAAAGGGAATGCGTTCCCAGTTTAGTTCGCGAAGTTCCTTTAATCCCTGGAACATGCCACAATCAACCATAATGTTAATTTCAGCTGTCTCAATTACAAACTTAGAACCGGTTACGGTTCCTGCTGCTCCCAGAAAATGAATTTTTGCTGTCCTCATGGATCATATTAGAGGTTACATAACATGTTTACTTCACTCATTATATTTTCTTTCCGCTTCTCGGATATTCCCAAATGATCGAGATAAAAATTGTCTTTGTACAGTTGTCGATACAACACGATATCGCGACTTAACAGGAACTGCTTTTCTCTTTGGGTGAGCAAAGTTGAAACGGTAATTGGGTAAAGTCCGAGCCGGTCAATACGTTCACGGAGGCTATTCTTTGCCGGATAATCCCAACTTAACAAATACAGGCCGGAACATAGACCGAAATCCAGGGCATCGCTGGTAAATCGGGTATTAGTTACTACCCATCCTTCGGTAGGGGTATCCACTTTCTGAAATGCCACAATATCCGCATACCTGGAGTTAATATAAAGCGGAACTTTTACGCTGCATTTTCTGCCATCGTCGCCATGAAATTTACATTCGGCAATAATGTAATCCGAATTCTTTCTGGCGATAACATCCACCTCGTGCGTAACACATTTACCATTTATGTACTGCCCTATCTTCACATCATAGCCCGAATACTGCAGCAGTGCTCCAATAAATCGTTCGAAAGGAAACCCCGTTGGTCCCAATTCATAAATGGCTTTTTTAAGTTTGTATTTAGACGCGAAGATGGATTTTTTTCGCTTTAACATGGCAAACGCCCGATTGTAAATCTCCTTAGTAGATATACCCTGATACAATTCGTCCCGGACAGTATCTATTATCGTATTAATAAGTTTTTTATCAGCTCCGCTCCGGCGCAGAGACGCGCGAAGTTTATCCAATGAAAACCGAACTTTCTCACCGGAAGATTTAATAACATCAATAGATTCTACTTCCATAAATGCATTTCCACTTATTAATTTCTAAAATCATGCAGGGCTAAAACCGGCACTTTCGAATGTGTCCCCAGATCCTTTACCAGCGGTCTCGAAAATATACTTCCGAAGAAGGTGTGCTTTTTATTGATAAAAGCGATCATACCACTTTCACGGCTCTGTACAAATAATTCGACAGCTTCACTTATGTCGTTCTTCTCCAGACTGTGAAAACTGCATTCGATATCTTCTAAACTCTCTTCAAGTAATTTTTTGAAATTCCTTTGTGTCTCATCGAGTTCTTTTTCATTTTCCACATGCAGAATACGAATTGGAGCATTAGTGATCCTGGCTATATCTATTAAGTATGCTAGCTCTCTTTTTTTGAAATGAGTTTTGTAACTGGTTGGGAAGACAATCTCGGACGGATCCGTATAAACCACATCAGGTGGAATGGCCAATACGGGACAACTTCTTACCTTTTCCATAACCATCACGGTATTACTACCGAAGGTAACATTGATCGCATCTGTATCGCCTTTGGTGCCCATAATCACGAGATCAATGTCTTTTAAAGCAACGATTTCCCGTATCGCATCCAATAGATTATCATTCTTTGAGATCGAGTAATAGGTATGATCCGGACCTTCATCCCTGAATGATAATCGTTGCAGGATTTTTTCCAAGCCCTTCATCGACTTCTCCCGGATCGCTTCCGCATACTCATTGTTCGGCTGGGCAACGATAATGTTGTCCATTGCATAGCCAGTGAAGTTATACACATTCAGAATATAAAAATCACAACCTTCATTTCTGAACAAATCCACCGCATACGCTATAGCATCCCATGCATTTCTTGAGAAGTCAGTAGGTAGCAAGATTTTTCTGCGCATAGCCTTCGATTTTGTGTTCTATTTAAAAGTACAGTTCCGACGCACTTTTTTCTATGACATTTATCAGCTGGCAGGAATTACCAAATAAGGGGATGAAGGATGCCTTCCTATTTTTTTAACCACGGATTCTCTGAAAAGTTGAACGACAAAATTATACTTGTAAAAAATTATAGCAAGAAGATCGATATTTTCATTCTGTAAATAATCTGTAATGGCCCGGGTTTTTTCTTTATCACCATCGATCCAGTCTACATTGCATTCCAAACCTTCGAAATGCCCCAACAGGTTATCCAGATGCTTGCGTTGTATATCACTTATTCGCTTGTCTTCACGTACGTGAAGTATTTTAACTACGGAATTGTGTAATCTCGCAAGATAAATCAACTCGTCCAGATCTGTTGGGGGATACGATCTTTTAAAAGAGGTTGCAAAAGCTATTTTTGCAATAGGTCTAAATTCTGCCTGAAGTGGGATAACAAGGACAGGAATTTTTTTAATCTTCTTGATCACATTTACGGTATTACTTCCCAGGATGACTTCCTTGGCACCAGTCTGACCTTTGGTGCCCATGATCACCAGATCCACTTTGCGTTGTACGCATATTCGGTTCATCGCCCTTGGTAATGACATAGCAGTGGTAATAATATCGAAGGTATGTCCGCAACCTTCCGTATCTTTAATTAACCGCGCCCTAAATTCTTCACATTCGGCATCGGCCTGGTCGTAGAGAACGTCCATCACTTGCTCCGACCTTCCTATATCGACACGCGAAGTTAAGCGCGAAGCCGCTACTTCTATAGAGTGCAGAATATGTATAGTACATGGATTCTTCTTAAAAAGCTTCGTTGCATATATCAAAGCTTTATAAGCGTTTTCAGAAAAATCTGTAGGTATGAGTATATGTTTCATAGCGACTCCTGTTATATCCCTTAGTGCATCATTCTCTCTTCCGAGGGAATCACCAGAAATGGAATATTGGTATGATAGACGATCTCATTGATAACCGGTTTGAATAGCAAATTCTCAAAGAAGTTATGCCGATTATGAATCATAATAAGTAAGTTGATCTTTTTTTTCAGCTGAAACTTTTCGATCGCGCCTGTGATATCGGTATCTTCTGCAATATAAAACAGGTGTGCATTATCCTTGAAATAAACATCCAGATAGGCTTTTACCTGCTTTTGAGCGCTGTTGAGGGGTTCCCCGTAATAGGCGTTGAGAATGTTAAGCCGGGCTACTTGTAAGTCGCAAATTTCACGGATCAGTGACAAATACGGATTGCTCTTGCTTAAACGATAGTCTGTTGGGAATAATATTTCTTTAGGTGCTTCATAGCCGAAGCCCGAAGGCACTGCAATCACAGGACAATTCACCTTTTTGATGGTATACATGGTATGGGTCCCTAGAAACACTTCCTGAGCCCCGGTAGCTCCCTGGGTTCCCATAACTATCATGTCTATCCCGTTATTTTCAACCATTTCCTGAATTTGATGCACCAGCAGATTGAAGGTTACAACTTTGTGGAAATGGTGATTTTTATTGTTGAATTCTGTTCGTATGGTTTTCTCAACTTCATCCATGGATCTTTCGGCATTATCTCTGGTCACTTTCTGAAGTTCTAATGCCGAATAACTATCGGACATGCTCCCAACGTTGTACGCGGCGGGTGTGTATGTATGAAGTAAATAAAACTCGCAGGAAGAATTCTTAAACAGCTGCACTGCATATCGGATTGCGTTTAACGCATTCTCCGAAAAATCGGTAGGTAATAGAATTCGTCTCATGGCATTATTTTTAATTACGCGGCAAATTCTGTAGAACCAGGAAAGGGATCTTTATCTCCAGACCTATCTTCTCGACCTTTGAGGTATATAGAAAATCCTCCAAAAATGAGTGCCGCGAATTCATCATCACTAAAAGGTCGATATCGTAATCGTCAACGGCGTTGTTAATAACCTCAGTAATATTAGATCCGGCTAATTGCAGATAGTCGGGTCTGATCTGCTCCATGCAATATTCGAGAAATGCCTTATTATCCTGTTGCCTGAAGGATAATTCCTCAAACTTCGAAATATGAAGCACCTTTAGTTTAGCCGCGAAATTCTGGCCAATGGTACTCATCAATTTAAGTTCCCTTCTCTGGTAGGGCAGCATATAGTCGGTTGCAAAAAGAATATTGGTGGGCTGAATATCGGTATACCCTTCTGGAACAGCCAGTACCGGGCATTTCACATATTTTATTACCTGAAGTGTATTGCTCCCGAATGTTAGATTGCGATCGTCCGATTTTCCTTTGGTTCCCATAACGATCACATCAACGTTCTCAAGTTCGGCAATCTCATTTGCCTCGTCTACCAATGCCCCGAAAACTGAAACAGGAAAATAATTATGACGGGGATTCGGAGAGATAGACCTCATATTCTCTATGATTACCTTCAATTCCTCATTGGATTTTTTCAGGGCTTCATCCCTGGCCTCGTCGATCGAATCACGATCCTGCCCGGAGTTGCTGTTGTAGAGATCATCTCCATAAGCGTGCATGATATAAAAATCCGTGCGATCGTACTTAAATAGCTCCATAGCATATTTAATCGCGTTTAGGGCGTTTTCAGAAAAATCGGTGGGTATCAGTGCTTTTCGCATATGGCCTGGCTTTTAGGAATGCTATCAAAGTTATTATTCACACCTTTCACAAAAAATGATAATTATCACATGCTGGAGAATTGGGAATTCTTTAGCAAAGCTGCCCATTATTAAGTAGTACTTTTATAATAAAAACTATGAAATTTTCTGCAATGTTCCTGCTAGCCCTTACATCATTGATCTTATTAACAGTGGTAATATTCTCGGCTATGAATCTTCCCTTCGGCCTGGTATTTCTGCTTACTACATTCGGACAGGTATTCCTGGTAGTTACAGTTTACAGGGTGTTGAAAGACAATTACACTACCGATAAGACCTTCGAAGATTTCTACGAAGACCATCCTATTTCCGAAAAATACAGGTAAGTAATCTGTTATTCGTGCAATACCAGGAAGGGTATTTCGGTATGATAGCTAATTTTTGCCACGGTAGGTTTAAATAATAACCGCTGAAAGAAATTCAAATTCTTGGCAACCATGGCGATGATCTGTACATCCATCAGATCAATAAAGGACTGCAGTCCTTCTTCCAGGTGTGGACTTTTGATACAATGAAAACTATAGGATTTACCTTCCAGCGCATCGCGCAGAAAGGCCCGGTTCTTTTCCTGTTCCCCATTCAGTGGATGTTCATTGTTTGCTACCCGCAATACATTGATGAAAGAATCGTGAATTTCGGCAACTTCAATCAGCGTTTTCAAGATTCTTTGTCGATAGATCAAATTGAAATCGGTTGGGAAGACAATATTCCTGGGACCTTCAAAAACCGCTCTTTCGGGTATAACCAAAACGGGATATTTCACTCGTGTGATCACAGCCCCCGTATGACTTCCAATAGTCGCCTCCTTCAGACCTGAGGCACCCTTGGTTCCCATAACAATAAGATCCACTTTAAGTTCTTCCACGGCCTTTTTTATTCCCTCTATGAACGGGGAACGAACAACTCTTACATCGATTAGAGCTGGGTTCCTGGGGTATAGGGTTTCTATTTTTCGCTGAAGAGTATGAAGTTGTTTCTGTTTTGTATTTCCTGGATTATCAATGATCGAAACCCCATTAGAATACAACTCATCCGTGTTGTTCACCCGACCACTGAAGGTAATATGGATTAAATGAATATGCACAGGCTCCTTGTTAAAGAAGGCAAGCGTATATTCAATTGCATTCCACGCATTATGCGAAAAATCTGTCGGGATAAGAATTCGCTTCATTTTTTTACACTTCAAAAACAAAAATAGACTGCCTATGAAGGGTAAAGAATGATATATATCAGTTTAAAAAAAATTACTCGATGTGCCGTAATCCCTCCAGATCGGTGATACGAATATTACGGCCTTCAATTTCTATTAGACCGTCCTTCTTAAAACCCGACAGGGTTCGAATCAGACTTTCGGTTGCAATACCAGCCACACTGGCCAGATCGTGCCTTGAGATCTTTATATTATCATTCTGATTCTTATTTAGGATTTCTGCAAATTGAAGAATTGTTGACGCCGTTTTTTTACGAACCGAACTATACGCCATTTGAAGAAGTTGTTCTTTAATTTCCGATAGGTTATCGGTAAGTACATTCATCAGTTCCAGGGAAACTGCATTATTCTTAGTGAGTATATTCTTTAAAACATTTTTAGAAACCACGGCCAATTCCACATCTTCTACAGCTGTTGCCGATTCCTGATACGGAACGGTCTCTTCAAAGGAAGTCAAACCAAGAAAGTTGTCCGGTTTATGTAATTCGGTGATAAGTTCTTTGCCATTTTCATCCATTTTATGGCTCTTCGCAATACCTTTCAATATGAGAAAAATATTATTGGAGTGTCCTCCCTCCTTGTAAATCACTTCACCTTTCTCGTAAATTACTATCGCGCCATTGTCATCGAAGAAATTCTTAAGCTCATTCAAATTTCGTATCCTATCCTCATCTTCTTCAATTTCATCGGTCACTGTATTCGTCTCCATCGCGTCCAAAAGTAACTGAGATTTGGCTAACCTGCTTTCAATAGCACTTAGTAATTCCTCTTCTTCGAAGGGTTTGGTAAGATAGTCGTCCGCTCCCATGTCCATACCTTTGCGAACTTCTTTATGTTCGGTCTTTGCCGATAAGAATATAAATGGAATATGTTGAGTCTTAGGATCGTGCGACAAGGAATCCAGTACCCCGTAACCATCGACCTCCGGCATCATAATATCGCAAACAATTACATTGGGATGGTTTTCTTTTGCTTTTTGAATTCCTATTCTGCCGTTGGAGGCAGTAAACACATCATAGCCTGAAAGTTCAAGCATTTCGGCCGTGTTTTCACGCAAGGCCGTGTCATCTTCGATTAGAAGTATGGTTTTTATCATACGTTACCCATAGTTGGGATCGTCACTTTGAACGTGCTCCCTTTATTTTCTTCACTCGTAAAGGTAATGGTCCCGTGAAGGTTTTCCAAATGGTTTTTTACAATATTTAGTCCTATTCCCGTACCCTGATTTAATAACGCATTTTCCGCGCGGAAATACCTGTTGAAAATATACTTTTGTTCTGCGTGAGGAATACCCATTCCTTCGTCCTCAATCTCGATGATCAAGTGATCATCAAGCATGACCACCCTAATGTCGACAGTTGTATTTTCGGAGGAATATTTAATAGCGTTGTTCACAAGATTCGTAAAGGTTAGTTCAAGTATCTTTTCGTCGAAGTTGATCACAATATTATCGATACCCTCAGGATAATTGATAATCTGGCCTTCTTTTAACAACATATTGGCCCCATAGACCACCTCATTAATCACTTTGCTAATAGGAAACATACTGTACTTGTAATTAACCTTACCGCTTTCCAGTCGTTCGATGGAAAGAAAATCATCAAGGATATTGTTCAGATATTTCACCTTATTCTGAATGGTCTTGATGTGTTTTTCCCGCTTTTCCTGTTGCTCTTCGGTGGTGTATTTACCCACTAAGACCGCCGATGTTAAGATCCCGCTCAACGGCGTTTTGAATTCATGCGAGACCAGGGATAGAAATTTGGTTTTCAAATCACTTAATTCACGTTCCTTCCGAAGGGATTCCTTTATCTTATTTTCAGCATTTTTTCGTTTCTCTATCTCCTTCTCAAGCCTGGAAATGCTTTCATTCAGCGCTTTAGTCCGATCCGCGATCTTCGCCTCTAGCTCGGTGTTTAATTCCTTGATCTCCTCCTCCTGCTTTTTCCGGATAGTGATATCAATAATTAATGCCATCACATATCGCTTACCATAAATTACGAAGGGATTAAGTCCTGCTTCCACGGGAAACTTACTGCCGTCTTTCTTTAGCCCGAAAAGATCCCTGCCATGACCCATAGATCGACGTGAGCTTTTGTCCATAAAAGAACTGAAATGCGAACTATGTTTTGTATGATATTCTTTCGGAATAAGGACATCAAGTTGCTTTCCAACAAGTTCATCCTTTTTATAACCGAACAACGAATTAAGAGATTCGTTGCTAGCCACAATGATCTGTTGTTCATTCACAACAACAATACCCTCAGAAATTGCTTCAGTAAGAATCTCGTAGATATCACTGCTGCTATTAAAAACCTCCATAGGCCAAAAATAGGTAATTTAAAATTTCCGTCGAACTGATATTTATCATAAAATTTAACGTCACATGATTTTATTTTTATGGCTATAAATATCGGCCCATGCCATATACTGAAAAACCTCAGATCGCCTTTTACCAAAAAATCGGGGAATTGTTCTATGCTGTCGCCGCGGCAGATAAAGTTGTTCGTGAGAGTGAATACACAGCCCTGAAGAAACTGGTGCGCGATGTCTGGTCGAAATACGATGACAGCCTGGACGACTTCAATTCCCGGGCGATTTACCAGATGGAAGTGGTCTTCGACTGGTTCGACTATGAACGCATGGATGCCGATGAGTGTTTCGATAGTTTTGAAAATTATATGAAAGAGCACCGGGCATTGTTTACAGAAGAACGCAAGAAACTCATCTTTCGGACTGCTAATGAAATCGCAGCAGCATTTTCCGGCAAGAATAAATCTGAGCTTATTATGCTGGGGAAACTACAATTACTGCTTGTGGCATAACAAATTACTATTTATCAAACGAGATAAACCCATTGATTATCAGCTACGTTGATACCTGAGCAATATCATTTTTAATGCCTGGGTTTCAACCTATTTTTACGAAACAAAGTCCTGTAACTATGAAATATTGTCTAATGTTCCTGTTGGTCTTCCTGCTTCTTTTCGGTTGTAAGGACGATCCGAAAAAAGAACTCCCCGATGAAATAATGATGGAGGAGATAGACCCCACAATATCCGACAGCGTGAGAGGAGTGGAAAATGATATGGATCTACAGAAACAGATCGATGTAGAAATACGCAAGAAAACCCTGGTTGAAAAAAAGGACGAACGCGATGAATTGCAAGAGTTAATCATATCGAAGCAGTTCTTAAGGGACGAGGATCTCTATACCATCGATTTTAGATATCCCTACCTGAACGAGAATCTCAAGGAATCCTATGAGAATTTCAACGGGTATATCGCCGAAACCTATCTGGACATAGCCGGTGTGGAAGCCCAGATACTGGAAGACAAGGAATTACTCTGTGATACGCTTCGTATTAACAAGTACAGGGAAAAACGATATGTGGACTATAAGATCTATAACGTGAATGAGAAGTTGGTGAGTGTATTATTCTATAAAGAAAATTTCTATTCAGGAACCTTACATCCCTCCTACACTTTCGACTGTCTCAATTTCGACCTGGGTCGTTCGGTTTTCATGAATTATGAGGACTTCTTTATAGAAGGGTCTGAAGAGGAACTTCGGAAGATACTCAATGAAATTCTGGTGGCCAAGATCGAATCCGGTGAAGTATATTATGACTGTTGGGGAATTTCAGAAGAAGATTTCTTTGAATATAAGGACAATTTCGTGGTAGACGATAAGATGGTCGAGTATTATTTCGACGATTGTGTTATTTGTCCAACATACACGGGCAATTTCTCTGTAGAAATACCTCTTGAGGATCTATTGCCTGTCCTGCGAAGATATAACCTGAATCCGCTGCAACTATAACCCTATTTTGAATAATTAGATGAAAACCGCCTTTAAAGATATCATCAAATCGAATCCTGTAGTCCTTGTCGATTTCTCGGCCGAGTGGTGCGGACCCTGTAAAGTTCTTGGGCCTATCCTGAGAGAGGTAAAGGATGAAGTTGGTGATTCAGTAAAGATCATTAAGATCGATGTAGATAAGAATCAACAGTTGTCGGCCCGATACAAGGTAATGGGAGTGCCTACCCTAATCTTATTCAAGGGTGGTGTTCAAGTCTGGCGGCAATCTGGTGTGATGCAGAAACAAGAACTACTTTCCTTACTTCAGTCCAAGGTATCATGAAATCACTCAATCATTATATAGATCATACCTTACTGCACCCGGCAGCAAGTCCGGAAGATATTGTTGAATTATGTGAAGAAGCAAAAGCGAATAAATTTTATGCTGTTTGTGTTAATAGCTGTTATGTATACCTGGCGGTTAAGGAACTGAAGAGCACTAATGTCAGGATCGCTTCAACAGTTGGATTTCCCCTTGGCGCCTCCTCCACCAAGTCCAAGGTGGCAGAAGCAAAAAAGGCAATTAAAGATGGCGCCGATGAAATAGATATGGTCTTGAACATAGGTTTTCTGAAATCCGGACTGCATAAAAACGTAAAAGAAGACATAGAAGCTGTAAAAAAGGCGATTGGTAAAAAAACACTGAAAGTAATCCTGGAAACATGTTACTTAAGCGATGAGGAGAAGAAAATAGGTTGTTTAATCGCCGAAAAAGCGGGTACCGATTACGTGAAGACCTCCACTGGTTTTGGAACCGGAGGTGCCGCAAAGAGCGATATTATACTGATGAGAGCCTCCGTAGGTCAATCTATAAGAATAAAGGCCTCAGGAGGTATTTCCTCGACTGAAGAGGCTCTTGAATATATCGAACTGGGAGTAGACCGTATTGGCACTTCTAAAGGCGTCTTATTAATGGAAGGCATAAATACACAGAAACAATGAGTACCCATCTTGAAGCCAAACCCGGTGAAATAGCGGAATCGGTCTTATTGCCGGGAGATCCGATGCGTGCCAAATGGATAGCAGAGACCTTTCTCGAAGATGCCGTTTGTTATAATGATGTCCGCGCTATGCTGGGGTATACCGGAACTTTTAAGGGAAGTCGGATATCCGTACAGGGCACAGGAATGGGAATACCTTCGGCACTGATCTATTGTCATGAACTTATTAACGAATACGGAGTTAAAAACCTGATTCGGGTTGGGAGTGCCGGAGCTTATCAACCCGACATTCAATTAAGAGATATTGTGATTGCCATGGCTGCCTCCTCCACTTCGGGGATAAATAATTCGAGATTCATCAATGCAGATTACTCTCCCACGGCAAACTTTGAACTACTGATAAAAGCTGCAAATTATGCCCGTGACCATGATATACCCATCAAAGCCGGGAATGTATTATCGTCGGACGAATTTTACGAAGATGATATTGATGCCTATAAGTTATGGGCAGAATTCGGTGTGCTTTGCGTGGAAATGGAAGCCGCCGGTTTATATACAATAGCCGCTAAACACAACGTAAGAGCTCTTGCTATTCTCACTATATCGGATTCCCTGGTAAGTAAACAAAGATCAACTTCAGAAGAGAGAGAAACCACCTTTTCAAATATGGTGAGAATTGCTCTCAATACATTAATCGATTAAAAAAAAGGGGCTCCAATGGACCCCCTTCTTAAAGCATGCAATAAACCGTTAATTACATTTTAAATGTGATCACGGGTAAATCGGAATGATTTACAAGATCTTCACTGATACTTCCAGAGAAGAAATGTGCTAACCCTTTGCGACCATGAGTTGGGATAGCAATCAGATCTGCATTCACTTTATTGCTATAGGTGAATATACCTTCCTCGATAGAGTAAGCGCTGTAGTACTTAACGTCTGCGTTACTATATTCACCGTCTACACCGGCTTCAATAAAGAAATCGGCTACTTTTTCCTCCATTTCGTGGGTGCTTCTGAAACCATCACCCGGTGTATTGATGTAAACCAGTTGCATATCGACATCTAATTGATCGAACAGCTTTTTAGCCTTCCGGAAGGATCGAACGTTTTCCTTATCGAAATTATTAGCGAAAACAACTTTGTTCATGGGTTCTTCACCCATTCTGTTCTTAACGACCAGTACCGGGATTTCGGAGTTTCTTACTACTTTCTCCGTATTGGAACCCACAAAGACTTCGAGCAATCCGCTGCTTCCATGAGATCCCATAACAATTAGGTCTGCGTTGAATTCCTCGGCTACCGAATCAATTTCGTGGAATAATTTATAGTTCTGTACAGTGGTTTGAACCTCAAGACCTTTAAGGTAATCACGGTCTAAAAACTCCTGAAAGCGTTTATCAGCGAGTTTCATATAATACATGGCTTCTAATACCTCCTGGGAGTCATCCTTGGTAAGTATAGCCTGGGATAAGCCCATCATATGTAATGCCACAATCGAAGCTTCGTGTCTTCTGGCAATTTTAGCCGCTACCTCCAGGGCGTATTCAGAATAATTTGAGAAATCAATGGGTACTAATATGGTTTTCATGGTTTTAGGGTTTATTAGGATTAGTGATTGTAGGTTGTTTCTTTTCTTTTTCTAAGTTGCCTGTTAAGATCTGAGATAGTTTCTTTTACCGCTACTTCAAAATTATCTTCTATGGATGTGGCAAAGATCTTTGGACCGGGAAGACTGAGTTCTATCTCACATATCTTCTTTCCGGAAATATCTTTTTCGAGTTTGAAATACACGTTAGCATTAATGAGCCAATTGTATTTTGAAGCTAATTTGTTCAATCGTTTTTCTGTGAATGCAGTAAGTGATTCACTGGTGGGCATCTTTACATATTGAATGGAAATTGTCATACCTGTTTATATTAAGTTTATTTCAAATTTACTTTTCTGAGGATGGAAAAAATATGACACAAGTCATATTGCTCCATCCTTAACATATACCAAAATAAAGGAAAATATCATTAAGCTACGGCGGTATTATAGTCTATATCCACTATTTCCAATTCCAGCCATTTGAAATCACCCTCGAGGAATTTCCAGGTAACTTCCGTTCTCTTAGGGATTCGCACACCATGAAATGTCATATAATCCAGGGCTTCTATATGCCAGGTCTCAAGTTTCGAATTATCTCCCCCACCATAGAACCTCTGACTCTCAAAAGCCTCAAAATTACCTTCTGGAGTAAAGTAGAATATTCCAGAAACCTTAACATCATCAAATTCCATGGTAGCTTCAGCCGCATTGTCACCCACCGATTTCCAATGAATTCTTTCGTCTAAAGCAGCTGTGGGATACCAACAAATCTCGGCAAGATACCGCATAAGCGCACCAGAATTAAGTTTCGGATTTGCCTTTTCGTTCACTAAGGGAATGAGACCCAGCAGTCTTATGGACATTTCCCCTTCTCCCTTTTCCAGTTTATCACGTCCGGTTAGTTCGATGGTAGAATAAACATCTACTTCGGTGGTCCATATAAAGGAAGCAGACGGAACATTGACATATTGTTCGGCCGTAAATGGCATCCATCGAGCCTCGGGTTTCGCACGCATCCGTCCTTTTTGGCGTAGCCTTACCGATTTTATAAAATCGCCGTTTTTCAAAGAGGTCTGTAGCCATTTTTGAACAATTCCGGGTGTTTTGGCTACTAAATTATTTAAACTATCCGTGAAGGCTCCTTGTTCACTGCTCACCAGCATTTCTCGTGCCATATGTTTCGACCGCAACAGGAATTTATCCTCAGCAAAGCTGAACAGCAAGACTAAGGCGATAAGGAGATTTGGCAGGCTTCCAAATTTTGCATCAGTCCAATGGGATGCGATTAAAACCTGGGACAAACAGACCGCCACAAGCAAGAACCATTTCCATAGGAAATTGTTATAATACATCTGTATTAAGCCGGTGATAAAAAGCACTGTTGTGACCAACCATAGTAGCCCCTGTGTATTCGAAACTCTTCTTGATATTTCATTGACTTCAGCAAGACCAAACCCCTTCAGAAATCCCATGAAATGAATAAGGACATGTATTCCAACCAGAATAGTGAACAGGATTTTCATAACACCCCACTTGAATTTCGAAAGTACTCTAGTTCAATTATTTAAACTATGATAAGCGTCAATATCTGTTAATTGATATATATCATTCCCAGCTGTATTGTAACACCTTACATTTAAAGTTTAAAATTCAATTGAGATGACCGTTCACAACTTTGAACAGACTCCTTCCCAACTGGATCAGTTTATTGCTGAGATCCGGGATATACAGGTACAAAAAGATTCCATGCGTTTTAGAAAAAATATAGAAAGGGTAGGTGAGATTTTAAGCTACGAAATGAGCAAAACTCTGGAATATGAGAGTGCCCGTATTGAAACACCTTTTGGAGTAAAGGATATGCCTGTTCTCAAAGATCAACTGGTACTTTGTTCTGTATTAAGGGCAGGATTACCCTTGCATCAGGGTATTCTCAATTATTTCGACAGGGCTGAAAACGCATTTATTTCAGCCTATCGTTATCATCCCGACGGCGGTGATAATTTTGAGGTTATCGTAAAGTATTTCGCATCACCGAAACTAGATGGTAAGATTCTCGTCCTGACAGACCCCATGCTGGCGACAGGAAAAACGCTTGAGAATGTGTTTAAAACATTGCGATCTCACGGTAACCCTAAGAAAATTCATATACTTTCCGTGATCGGTTCCGAAGAAGGTGTGCAATATGTTTCGAAGGTTTTTCCCGAATCAACGGAATACTGGACTGCTGCCATTGATAAAACCCTTACTGCCGAGGGATATATAGTTCCCGGTCTTGGGGATGCCGGAGATCTTGCATTCGGCAAAAAATTATAACCTAAATCCTGATTTATATCATAGGGCTACAAGCCTATATATGTGAAATTTGACAGAAACATTGTATATGAGATCATTACTAATCTTTCTAGTGCTTGTTACACTCATATCTTGTAATTCGAACGAGGATAAGATCCAGGCAAGTCACACCAGGCTTACAGAATCTGTATACGCTTCTGCCACTGTGCAGCCCGATAGCCTATACAAAGTTTTTGCGGCTGTGAGCGGTATCCTGGATGAGATTATGGTAGAAGAAGGCGATACGGTGGCCAAAGGCGAACCACTCTTAAAGATCGTTAATACGAATTCATCGCTTTCTTCTGAAAATGCACGGTTGGCATACGACCTCGCTAAGAGTAATTACTCCGGAAATACGGCAGTATTAAAAACCCTGAAGGATGAGATCAAAGCCGCGAGGCTGAAACTTTCCAACGATTCTGTAAGTTACTTCAGGCAAAAGAATCTTTGGGATCAGAAGATCGGTTCCAAAGCCGAATATGACAACAGAAAACTGGCCTACGACCTGTCTAAAAATACGCTCACCCGATTGGAAAATAATTATGTAAGGACCAAAGAGGAGCTAGAAACCCAAATACAACAGGCTGCAAATCAATATAAATCGGCGCTTGTTACAACCGGTGATTTCACTGTGAGGAGTGCGATCAACGGAACGGTTTATTCTGTAGCCAAGAATGTGGGGGAACTTGTGAGTTCCCTGCAACCTATTGCAACGATAGGCTGTACGGATCGGTTTATTATTGAACTACTTGTCGACGAAGTAGATGTTGTTAAAATACGAAAGGGGCAGCAGGTAATTGTGTCTCTTGATGCATACGATGATGAAGTATTCGATGCTGTAGTTTCAAGGATACTACCGGAAAAAGATATGCGAAACCAGACATTCACTATAGAAGCTGTGTTTAGCCGCGAACCGGATATCCTCTACCCTGGATTATCAGGTGAGGCCAATATAGTGATTGCCGTGAAGGACGATGTTCTCACTATTCCCAAATCGTACCTGATCGATGGAAATAAGGTAAAAACAGAACAGGGTATAAAAGAAATTGAAATCGGTCTGCAGGATCTGGAAAAAGTAGAAATTCTTTCCGGAATTTCAGAAGAAGACAGGATTTTAAAACCAGACTAATGAACCAGAAAAAGGTATTATTCACGATAGCAAAAACCCATTTGCTAACGAAAATCCGGCAAACGGCTACTGCTGCTCTTGGAGTTACTTTTGGCATTGGAGCCTATATTACTTTGGTGTGTTTTATGACTGGGTTAAATAAAATGCTTGATGATATGATCCTTAACCAGACCCCGCATGTACATATCTATAATGAAATTGAACCTTCCAAAAAACAACCAATTGCTCGCTACCTGGAATTCGATGACGCACTGAATTCGGTGCATTCAGTAAAACCAAAACAAAGCCAGGTACGTATCCACAACGCGCTTCCTATTATCGATCAACTAAAGAATGAAAAGAACGTGCTATGCGCGCTACCACGAGTTAATACACAGGTCTTCTATGTTGCAGGATCCATCGAACTGGGTGGCACTATTACAGGGATCGATATTATGGAGGAGGTTGAGTTTTTCAATTTTGGAGATTATGTTGTGCAAGGCGAACCGGCAGACCTCCAAAATACCGATAACAGTATATTATTAGGGGCCGGAATCGCTAAAACTATGTCCCTCGATATTGGAGATCGTGTACAGATCACTTCAACCAGAGGAACGGTCTTCCCTTTAAAAATTGTTGGTATTTTTCAAAGTGGTTTAGCAGACCTGGATAATGTGCAGAGCTATACTACCATTAAAACAGCCCAGCGGATTGTAGAGGGGGCCGAAAATTATATAACAGATATTAATCTTAAACTCGCCGATATTTCCAAAGCACCTGCCCTGGCCAGGGCGATCGAAGGTCAATATGAACTTAAGGCGGTAGATGTAAACGAGGCCAATGCTCAATTTGAAACGGGAACGACTATTCGAAACCTTATTACTTATGCGGTTTCGATCACGCTGCTGATCGTAGCAGGATTTGGTATTTACAATATTCTAAATATGCTTATCTATGAAAAAATGAACGATATCGCTATCCTGAAAGCCACTGGTTTTTCGGGGAAGGACGTACAGCTCATTTTCATTATGCAGGCGCTTATTATTGGAATAGTGGGTGGAATTCTGGGATTACTGCTAGGCATAGGTCTTGCACACTTTATCGATGGTATCCCTTTTGAAACCGAGGCGCTTCCCACAGTTACTACCTATCCTGTTAATCATAATCCGTGGTTCTATGTGATTGGAATAACCTTCGCGATCATTTCAACCTTCATGGCAGGCTATTTACCTTCGTTAAGAGCAAAAAGAATAGATCCCGTTAAGATCATCCGAGGACAATAATACCATGGACACCATACTAGAAGCACGACATATTAATAAATACTTTACCAAACCGGTAAAGTTCCATGTTCTTAAGGATATCAATCTCGAGGTTCGAAAAGGTGAGTTCACCTCGGTTATGGGTAAATCGGGTTGCGGGAAATCCACACTTCTTTATATACTCTCAACTATGGATACCGATTATGAGGGAGAGCTTTTTCTACACGGAGAGCGGACAACGGGACTAGGCGGTGAAAAGTTATCACATATTAGGAATAAGCATATTGGATTTGTATTCCAGTTTCACTACCTCCTTTCCGAATTCACCGTCCTGGAAAATGTGATGCTTCCGGCTAAGAAACTGGGGGAAAAAACAATTCAGCAGATAACGCAAGACGCCATGATCAAACTTCAAATGCTGGAGATCGATCACCTGGCTTTAAAAAAGGCGAACAGGATATCCGGAGGTGAAAAACAACGTGTCGCCATAGCCAGGGCGCTTATAAATGATCCCGTTATCTTAATGGGTGATGAGCCTACGGGAAATCTCGATAGTCATAATGCTGAAAATGTGTTTCAAATATTTAATCGATTAAGTGATGAGCAGGGCTTATCGTTACTCGTCGTGACACATGATATGGATTTTGCTAAAAAAACCGACAGGATCATAATGATGGGGGATGGTACTATCCTAAATTCGTAACTATACTGGCAATTCCGATTCCTAAGATCAACAACAGGACTATATACCGGAACTGGTCCTGAGAAATATATTTGAGAATTCGCTTCCCTATCCAGGTGCCTATAATCCCTACAACGATTAATATATGGATTAAGTAAAGTAATTCGACCTTGATATATCCATTCAGGTAATAAACTACAGTTCGGCTGGAATCCACACCCAGGTCGATCACTGCAGAAGTAGCGATAAATTTATCCTTGTTTATTTTAAATGCTGCCAGTGTAATGCCCCGAATCGCTCCTCCCTTTCCGAGTATCCCGGCGCTAAATCCTGAAAGGGCCCCACCAATGATGGCGTTGGATGTATATGGTTTTACGACCAATTGACGAAAGATTAAAAACAAGACTAAGCCCAATGAGGAATCCACCCAGGATATAGGTAAGAATGACGGGGTCGAAGAATTTACTCAAAATGCACCCAGAGTTACGAATAAAACTGCGGGAATGCCTAAGGTAGGAATGATCTTCTTGTCAATTCCTTTTCTGAAGAAAGCGATCTTGGTGATATTGCTGGACACGTGAAAAAGGGCAGTGATTTCCAGTACCGACTGGAAGTCGAGAAAGAAGTTGGCAACAGGCACGAAAAAAACAGAAGAACCGAAACCACCTACAGTTCCGAAGATCTCTGCCAGGAGCGATAAAACGATGAATATGGGTAGGTATTTTGAAAGCATAGTATCTTAATGGCCAAACGAACTAAGATATGCTTAAGTTTTAAATTGTACTATGATGATAATCAGAGCGCTTTTACAAAACTTCAAGATCCTCAGCGTTCTAAACGCTTGTCTTAAATAGTACATATTACATATCTTAGCAAAATCTTAAACAATCTTAGAATAACAACTTTTTATTAAACCCACCGAAAATGTCCAAATTTTTACAAGAGATGCCGATTTTATTATCATGCTTAATATCCGCACTATTAATCTACATTGCCTTTGAAATTGGTTTTCAGATTAGTAAAAAACTTCTGAAAAAAGGTAAAATGGATCATCCGCATGGTCTTGGTCATATTTCTGCGGGATTATTAGGGATGCTTGCTTTTGTGTTGGCTTTTACATTTTCAATGGCATCAGGACATAATGATCTTCGAAAAAAAATGATTCTTGAGGAAGCCAATGCGATTAGTACTGCGTATTTGCGAACGGATCTACTTGAAGAAGAAAATAGAATCGAAATGAAAAAATTGCTCAGTGAATATGTAGATATTCGTGTGGAAGCCACGGAAAATAAAAATAAAATTCCCTCCACTTTAGTGAAATCAGTCAAGATTCACAAAGATCTTTGGCGAATCGCTAGTGCTGAAGGCATTTCAAACCCGAACACAAATACTTCCTTGGTCATGCAGGCTGTTAATGAAGTAATTGACATGCATGAGAGACGTATTTCCGCAGGCTTACGCTACAGGGTCCCACTGAGTGTATGGATTGCCTTATATGCCATATCGATTATGGCTATGATCGCAATTGGAGTTGAAACGGGATTGGGAAAATCCCGAAGATTGGTCGTAATTATTCCTTTGATTTTAGCTTTTACTGCACTTACAACACTTATTATCGGGCTGAACCGTCCACAGGAAGGAATGATAGAAGTGGGGCAGGAATCAATGACTTCACTTCAGGAATCCTTCAAAGAAGACATGAAATAGTGTTGATCGCATTTTACAAATAGCAAATACATTTAAGTTCGACTGATTTCGCATATGTGGTTTTCTTTATTATAATGAAAGCATTTCAGTTTTATTCGTACGATCTTATTTGCAGGACGTACGAAATTATCTATTTTTGCCACAAGTTTCGGGATGTGGCGCAGTCCGGTTAGCGTACACGGCTGGGGGCCGTGTGGTCGCAGGTTCAAATCCTGTCATCCCGACTTAATCAAAAAGTGATGCAGCAATGCATCACTTTTTTTATTTCCGAAAGCGTACGGAATTTATTCCGTTAAGCTTGAGGGAATAAAAACAGGAAACGCGTAGCGTGTACTTTTTGATTTACCAGGAGGGTTTCTCGGATTCTGTAAATCCTGCAGCAACGAGGGAATAAAAACAGGAAACGCGTAGCGTGTACTTTTTGATTTACCAGGAGGGTTTCTCGGATTCTATAAATCCTGCAGCAACGAGGGAATAAAAACAGGAAACGCGTAGCGTGTACTTTTTGATGTACCAGGAGGGTTTCTCGGATTCTGTAAATCCTGCAGCAACGAGGGAATAAAAACAGGAAACGCGTAGCGTGTACTTTTTGATGTACCAGGAGGGTTTCTCGGATTCTGTAAATCCTGCAGCAATCGGGAAATAAAAACAGGAAACGCGTAGCGTGTACTTTTTGATGTACCAGGAGGGTTTCTCGGATTCTGTAAATCCTGCAGCAACGAGGGAATAAAAACAGGAAACGCGTAGCGTTCACTTTTTGATGTACCAGGAGGGTTTCTCGGATTCTCTAAATCCTGAAGTAACGAGGGAATAAGAATAGAGAACGTGTAGCGTTCACTTTTTGATGTACCAGGAGGATTTCCTGGATTCTCTAAATCCTGAAGTAACGAGGGAATAAGAATAGAGAACGTGTAGCGTTCACTTTTTGATTTACAAGATTTCTTATTTCTATAACGATATGCATACATTTATCGAATAAAAAAATGTAACCATAACCACAATGAATTTGTTTTGCTCTGATTCACAGTGATCAGGCGGAATATATTATATCCCTTATGCCAGTAAACGCATTTTCCCGAATCTTCATTATAGCGTTTCTATGTTCAGTATTGCATAGTCATGCTCAAAATGACGAATCTTTTCATGGAGAAATTAGTGTAAATACTGATAACGACGCGCTTGTTGCCTGGCAAAACAAAGATATATACTACACCTACGGTATTGGCCTGCAGGTGGCTTTTAAGACTGAACACTTCCTAGCTCTCGAAAATCTATTCCCCTCGAAAGCAAGTTATTTTTTTAAAGCAGGCATAAGAATGGAAGGCTATACCCCATCCAATAAGTTTATAACTGCTGCAGAAATTGTGAAAGTTGATGATATATTTGATAGACCCTTTGCCGGCCTTCTATTTGCTACGATGGAAGCCAATTATATTTTCAAAAATTCGGCTATGACAACAGGCATGTTGCTCGGGATTTTGGGACCTTCATCCAGAGCTGGCGACTTACAAATTTGGTTTCATGAATCCGTAACGGATGATGCTTTGATCGACGGATGGAAATTTCAACTTCCGGATCAACTATTACTCAACTTCAATATGGAATATACCCATGATTTCACACCTAAAGCTAAAGTATTCTCTGCTTTTGGCGGAGGAGAAGTTCATTTCGGAAATCTTTATGTGAAAGCTGTGCCTTCAATAGGTGTGAGGTTCGGTAAATTTGCATCGTTAATAAGATCTGTCGCAATTGATAACGGCGTTTTACTAAAACAGAACGAAACAGAGTTCTTTTTTCTCGCCAAATACGATGTGGGTTTTAACTTATTTAATGCTACCGCACAAGGAAAACTCTTTGGTCCAAATGATAAACTGGCGTTGACTACCATCAATACCGTCGATAGCTTGCTTACATTAGGTATTTATTTTACTTATCATCGTTGGGCAGTTAATTTAAACCATTATTTCAGTTTTGGGAAGGTGATACCAAAGACAAGTCACATATACGCCCGCATAGGATTATTTCATCGGTTTTAATGGATTCAATTGATACCGTACAAAAATAAGAAGTGATGCCGATGGCATCACTTCTTTAATCAATCAAAAAACAAAATCAATCTATATAAACAATAAATGGGTTCCGTCCTGATCGGCTCTGTTATAGAAATCACCGATAGTAAGGATTCCGTCTAAATCATCAATAAGATCTTCTCGTTCCAGGTGGAACATATCTATCGCAAGCTTACAGCCCCAGAGTTTACATCCGGAATCTGAAAGAATTTCTAAGAAACTCACCTATAGGAGGCATATCCAGTTTCTCCATTTCTTTCTTCATCATTTTTGTAGCAAATGCCTCAACTCCTGGCAAAGCGCCTAACATAGTAGGCATGTGCATGGCAGGGTTACCAACGGTAGCCACATGCAGGTGTTCTAACTTTTTTTTCTGAATAGCTTCCAAACCAAAGAAAGTGAAGAATATTTCAGACTCGATTCCTTCCATCCGCGCTCCATTAGCCATTACAAATGCAGCGTAAGCATTTTCAATTGTTGCTTTGGAAAGAATAAAGAGCATTTTTTTAACTTTTGTCTCGCTCATAATACTGTTTATTAATAATTAATCTCAGTAATAAAACCTATTAAATACAACTTTTAGGTTTTGGTATTCCGGCAATTAAAGTGGATTTCTTAAGGGGTCCTCCCGGGAATAAGCTATAGAATTCCTTTACATTGATAACGCCACTTTTCTTAATGCCTCTAATGGAAAGTGCCTCTTCTTTTCGGTGCTTATCATGCAGGTAATCGATCACTTCCCAGTGACGATCTGTTAGTGAAATATCCTGTTCTTCCGCAAGACTTTGGCCAATTTCCTTATCCCATTGGCTGAAATCTAACAGATATCCTTCTTCGTTTACATCTATTTCACGTTGTGCAATTACTTTTTTCATGGTCTTATATATTAATTATTTAACTTCTTCAAAACGTTTTCCTTTTTCACTCATAGTGGCGGAAACGAATGGGATATGGACTCCCTTGATCAGCATATTCCAATATACCCATCTGAAAGCCATTTTACCCATGTGGTTCGCCCTGCTTTCTTTCAGCAATTGTAAAGGGCCGACACCAGGAAAAGGAAAAGTTCCTTCCACAGGTTCGTGGGTATAGTTGAAATCTATCAGCAACGCTTTCCCGTTTCCGGTTTCAATAAAACAGTTGGCATGCCCGTCGAATTCCTCTTTCAACGGTTCACCGTTGATATAACGCAGGATATTGTCGGTTAATATTTCAGCTTCAAAATGTGCTACCGAACCGGCCTTGGAAGTTGGTAAGTTGGTTGCGTCACCAATTGCGAATATATTTTCATGATCTAAGGTTTGTAAAGAACCTTTATTAGTAGGTATGAAGTTTAGATCATCTCCCATACCCGAGCGTTCAATTAAAGAATCACCCATGTTGGTAGGGACGGTTACAAGCAGATCGTATTCAACTTCGGTATCCGCGTAGTCGATTATCTTATTGTTCTCATAATCGACTCTTTCTATATTGAAATCTGTTACTTCCTTAATATTTTTTTCTTCCAGTAAGTAATGGAGCGTTTTAGTAGCTGTCGGTTTAGTGAAAGCGCCATCCAGTGGAGTCACAAACGTGATATCCACTTTATCTCTAATCCCTTTATGTTTGAAGTAAGAATCGGACAGGAAAGCAAATTCCAGGGGTGCTATAGGACACTTTATAGGCATTTCGGTGATATGGATCACCAGCTTGCCGCCTTCCCATTCCCTTAGTTTATCACGCAAGGCTTTGGCACCTTCGTAGGTATAGAAATCGAAAATATTCTTATACCACATGGGGCCATCCATACCTTCGATCTCCTCCGGAGCCGTTTTAGACCCCGTAGCTACGATCAATATATCGTAAGACAATCTATCATCGTCTTCCAGAATTATGACATTCTCTTCCGGTTTTATCAACTCTATTCGTTTCTGAATATAATTTGCTCCCTTGGGAATAAATTTCTTTCCGTTCTTCTTTACCTGTTTGGTAGTATAGATGTCAAAAGGTAAAAACAGAAATCCCGGCTGATAATAGTGGGTTTTATGCTGATCTACAATCGTAATCTTCCATTCATCTTCAGGTATTTTCTTTATCAAATGATTCGCCATCATGGTACCTGACGTGCCCGCTCCCAGGATTATAAGATTTTTCATACGTTAACTTTTATATATAATTCTATCTATTTGTTTTCAAAAATTTAAAACAGGGTAAAATTAAAAGCGTTCGGTAGAAAAAATTATGATTTTTGTCATGATTAAGTAAAGAAGGAAGTCAAACATTAATTTTTATGATAATAGTCATATATCCTGAATAATCCCGTCAATAGATTTGTACCCATTATTGAGTATTAACTTGAACTAGACGGTATAATTTCGTCCTTGTTATACAGAGAACAGTACCGCTGGTTTTAAACACCGTAAACCATGAAAAACGTTTTAAGTATTCTGGTATTCCTGTTTTCTTTAACACTTTACTCGCAAGCAGGACATATCATGCAGGGGGTAGGATCTATAAATATGTCAATGGGTGGCGCGGCCACCGGGCAACCGATAGACATTTCGGGGGCACTACACTGGAATCCGGCCACTATCTCTACTTTCGATGAAGATATCTTGAAATTCGATATCGGATTCTTCTTTTCTTCACCGGAATTAAGTTCTACAGTACCTGTATTCGACGAATTGGGTCAGCCTACAGGTCAATTCTTCAGCGGTGTGACTAAAGATGACAGAGGGGTTTCACCTTTGCCAGCATTAGCCATGGTGTGGGGCGCTAGCGACAGCAAACATACCTTTGGTGCTTCGGCATTTGGTATTAGTGGATTTGGGGTTACATTTCCCGAAAATGCGTCGAACCCTATTAACGCCCCGCAAAGTATGGGAGGTTTCGGAAGAATAGAGTCAGATTATAGCCTGCTTCAGGTTAGGATTTACATGGGCTTATGAGATCTCCGATCAGTTTTCAGTAGGTGTGCAACCTACCTTTAATTACGCCACCCTGGAATTAATGCCTAATCCAACAGCTAATCCGAATCAGTCCGGATATCCTTCAACCAATAAAGCAACCGCTCTCGGATTTGGTGGACAAATAGGTCTTTTCTATGATACAGGTGTAGGTTTTCAAATTTGGTACATCCTATAAAACTGACCCAGTATTTTGGAGACTTCGAATTTGATAATACCTATCTGAATGGGACAACAGCAACCAATAAATTCAATATGGACTATCCTGCTATCTGGTCTTTAGGCGCAGGTTTTTCAGAAGGAGACTTCGATGTTGCCTTAGATTACCGTTTGGTAAATTATGAAAATACCGATGGTTTTTCTAAAACTGGTTGGACTCAAACCGCATCTGTAGCGGGATTCGGCTGGAAAAATATGAGTATAATCTCGGCAGGTATTCAATATAAAGGAGTGGATAAACTTCCATTACGCCTGGGTTACACTTATAGTTCAAACCCTATTGAAAGCGATGTGGCATTCTTCAATATACCGGCAACGGCAATTATTAAAAATGCCTTCCAGTTCGGTCTGAGCTATCAAGTTAGTAACGCGGTAAAATTAGACGGTGTATTCCATTACGGTTCAAGTGGTGGAGCCACTTCAGGACCATTACTAAATCCAATGTTTATTTCAAGCTTCCCACCTTATGGAGCAATCCCGGGAAGTGAAGTATCTTACGAAATGACCACATCCATGGTGATGGTAGGTATTAGCTATACGTTTAAAACCAAAACAGAGGAAACCGAATAACACTTAGAGTTTTCAAAAAAAGAACTATTTAAAGGCAAATTCAAAATGTCTTTAAATAGTTCTTTATCTTTTCAGGCGTAAACCAATATATTTTTGGACATAACCTTCCCTTTCATCTCTGCTTTACTGGCTTCTATGTTTCATGTGATTAGCGGTCCAGATCACCTGGCTGCGGTTACTCCTTTTGCTTTAAGCGCGAAAAGAAGGGCCTGGAAGATCGGCCTGGCATGGGGTCTGGGACATTTGTCCGGAATGCTTGTCATAGGAGTTTTAATGGCATTATTCAATGAATTAATACCTATTGAAGGAATTTCGAATTATTCGGAGCAAATCGTGGGGCTAGTGCTTATTGGTCTTGGTCTTTCCGTCTGGTACAAAATATTTAATCGCAAGAAAGTTCATAAACACCTTCATGTCCATGCTGAGAATACCACTGTTATTCATACACATGCACATGACCACAGCACCGAAAAAGCTCATCTTCATACACATAGCAAAGAAACAAGACAAAGCGTTATGGCAGCTTTCGGTATTGGCATTGTCCATGGTCTGGCTGGTATAGCACATTTCCTGTTGTTTCTACCAGTACTTAGTTTCGAAACCTGGATAGATTCCACCTATTATATTGCGGGATTTAGTGTGGGAATTATTATAGCAATGACTGCCTATGCTCTGGTTGTAGGTAAAATATCCTCCTTATCACGTGGAGGCCATAATAATACCTTTTTTAAAGGGGTGCAATTTACAGCCGGGCTGTTCGCAATTATCATCGGACTTTACTGGTTGCTATCCTTCTAGCAAATTCTAGGCAACTGTTCTCCTATCAAGGGGCTTACAATTCGCTTGCCTCCAATTATACTATGCATTACCACCTTAGCGTTGTTCTTATTCGAGATTTCACCTATGCAGACCGCATTTCGCCCTTTTATATTGTGACGCATGCTGCGTAACACCTCATTGGAAATCGATGCGTCAACCACCGCAACGAATACTCCTTCGTTGGCCACATATAGTGGATCTAACCCCAGAATTTCACAGGCCGCTGCTACCTGTTTTTCAAGAGGGATTTCCTTTTCATAGATGGCAATTTCCCTGTCAGTATCATTCGCAATTTCAGAAAGAACAGCGGATAAGCCTCCACGTGTCGGATCGCGAAACAAATGGATTTTTTCACCAAATTCATCAAGCAGGTCTTTTACCAAATAATTAAGATTGGTTGTATCGCTTTTTATATCCGATTCGAATTGCAGGCCTTCTCGTTGTGACATGATCGCCATGCCGTGTTGGGCGATATAACCACTAACAATAATCTTATCACCTTCTTTGATACGTTCCGTTGAAATATTTGCTCCCGGATGAACTTTACCAAATCCGGTCGTATTGATAAATATCTTGTCCCCCTTGCCACGTTCAACGACTTTAGTGTCGCCGGTTATTATCTGAACACCACATTCATCGGCCGTTTTCTTAACCGATTGAACTATTTTAATGAATTCGTCCATTTCCAGGCCCTCTTCAACAATGAACGCCAGGGACAGAAATTTTGGAATGGCCCCGCACATGGCAATATCGTTTACGGTTCCATGAACGGCCAATTCCCCAATATTTCCCCCTTTGAAAAAAATAGGGGAAACCACAAAACTATCAGTGGAAATGGCTACCTCGCCATCGATCTTTACGATGGAACCGTCATGTTTCTGATTCAGATAGGGATTGTCGAAGGTCTTAAAGATTACTTCATCTAATAATTCGCGGGTCATGAGTCCCCCACTACCATGGCCTAAATTGATCGATTTTACGTTGGAAAACTTTTCGTTCATTTATATTCAGGTATTAATATTCGTTGCAAAGTGATAGTAAGCGGCGCAAGCTCCTTCCGAAGATACCATAGGGGCCCCCATTGGGTTCGAAGGCGTACACCTTTTCCCAAATTCACTGCATTGCTCAGGTTTTTTTATTCCTTTCAGGATCTCACCGGCTATACAAGTGGCATGTTCCTTTGTGGCAATAGATTCAATGCCAAATTTCAATTCAGCATCATACTGTTTATAATCCGATCTCAGTATATATCCACTCTTTGGAATAAGACCAATTCCTCTCCAATCCCGATCCCCTATCTCGAAAACCCTATCAATCACTTCCCTCGCGGCCTTATTTCCTTCATCCTTAACAATCCTCGCATATTGATTCTCTACCTTATGCGCACCTTCCTCAAGCTGAGAGACCGCCATAGAAATCCCTTCAACCAGATCCAGTGGTTCGAATCCTGTGACTACAATGGGTATTTTGTATTTACTACTAAGCTCGTGATACTCTTCCGTGCCCATTATAGCACATACGTTGCCGGCACCCAGGAAAGCATCAATATTACAAAATTCATCGGCCAGGATAGCTTCCATTGCCGGTGGCACCAATACGTGTGAAACGAGGATGGAATAATTTTGAATCCCTTCGTTTTCCGCATGTAATACAGAAAGAGCATTTGCCGGCGCTGTAGTTTCAAATCCTACAGCAAAGAAAACTACTTCCCTGTCCGGGTTTTCGGCCGCGATCTTAACGGCTTCAAGTGGTGAATACAGGATACGTAGATCACCTCCATCCGCTTTGGCTTCCAGTAAACTTTTTTTACTCCCCGGAACACGGATCATGTCCCCGAAGGAACATACGATCACCCCCAGCTCCAACAGTGCGATCGCCTTATCAATTAATTTGAGAGGGGTTACACAAACAGGACATCCGGGGCCGTGTATCATCTGGACGTTTTCCGGTAACAGATCAATGATCCCATTCTTTATCAAACCATGCGTCTGTCCGCCACATACCTCCATGATCTTCCAGGGCCGAGTTACCGTCTTTTCTATACGTTCCAGGTAACTCTTGGTCGCTTCAAGGTCTCTATATTCGCTTAAATACTTCATTGAGATTCAATTCTATGTATGCAATGTACATAATACATAAGCTGTCCGAAGGAGATGTTCTCATCATTAGGTGCTAATTCGCGGTGAAAATACAGCTTAAAATCGCCGCCAACTATGTCAATTATCATGTCTATGAGGATAGCATTTTGAAAAACCCCACCGCTGAAAGCTATTTCCGTTACGTTATGTCGGGTCGCTACCTCCTTGACCATATAGGCAAGGGTATATAGAAAATTCAGAATGATCTTTTCCTTTTGTACCCCCGACCTGAAGTCGGTATACAAATTTTTCCATATCACGTGCGTGGGTATCGAATCATCATCTGTCATCTGTCCATATGATACGCATTCACTAATTTCGTACCTGGTAACAGAGTTCTCCAGCAGGATAGCCGCTTCTCCTTCGTAGCTGTTAAAATCACATATATCGAGTAACGAGGCCACCGCGTCAAAAAGCCGACCCACCGAGGAGGTCTTTAATTTATTACTTTTCTTTAAAGTGGTATAGACCTTAAATTCTTCGTTTGAAAATTTCTGTTTGATTTCTGTAATGGATTCAGAAGACATTAAAGAAAATAGTGATAACCTGGGTTCTTTTGCCATCTTATCCCCTGCCAGCCAAGCGAAATAATCGAAATGTGCTACACGCGAGATCTGATGATCTTTGTACCTGAAAAACTCACCTCCCCATATATTTCCATCCTCCCCATAACCGGTTCCATCCCAAATCACACCTAAAATATCGGTTAATCCTTCCATCAGATCGTGCTCACCTATTACGGCCGCGAAATGCGCCTTATGATGTTGAATTTCAAAATGTCGAATATTATATTTTTTAGCTAACTCCAGACCGTAGCGGGTACTCTGATAGCCCGGATGTTTGTCGGTAAGCACCACTTCAGGTTCCGATTCGAAAATTCGGATGAATTTGGAAACTGTTTGAGTGAATCGCTCGTACACATCGAAATGATCCAGCATTCCAAGATATTCGCTGATATAAACAAAGTCGTTTGGTACAAAAGCGATCGAACTTTTAAGATGTCCCCCTAATGCTAATATCTTCTCGGTGCCCGAAGTAATCCTTCTGAAAAAATTGGGAGCATACCCCCTTGCCCGGCGGAACATGATCTTATACTCGGAATTAACTGAAAATTTCACTACCGAATCATCCTGTGGATTGATGATCTTCAAGTTGTGATGAAAGAAATAATCGGCCACACCATGCAAGATTTCAGTACACTCTGTTTCATCACTTATTATTGGAGATCCGTGCAAATTCCCACTGGTGGCCACAATTGGGAATTCGAGTTCATGGGCCAGTAACTTCAGAATTCCGGTATATGGTAACATCACACCTAACTGGTTTAGACCTGGTGCAATTGCTTCAACAGCTAAATCTCCTGTATAGGTTTCCGAAGGTATTATCACGATGGGTCTTTCGGCTGAAACAAGCATTCGTTCTTCCTTGCCGGTAATTGTTAACTGGTCTTTCAACGAGTCCAGCGAAGGATACATGATGGCGAAGGGTTTTTCCGGCCTGTTCTTTTTATTTCGCAATTTCTGTACGACCTCAGCCGAAGTAGCATCACAGCAAATCAGGTATCCGCCCGTATTCTTTATCGCTATAATATTACCTTCCTTGAGTAGTGAGGCTATCTTCTTGAAAATATCTTGTTTTAAAATAATAGCATTCTGCCCTTCAGTATCTTGCAATCTGTAGCTCATTCCACACTTGGGACACGAATTCGTTTGAGAATGAAACCGTCTGTCTTCAGGATTGCCATATTCTTCCAAACAACTTTCGCACATTTCGAAAGGTGCAATACTGGTATTCTCGCGTTCAAAAGGAAAGGTGGAAGTAATAGACCATCGGGGACCACAGTGTACACAGGTAGTGAAAGGATAGCAAAATCTGCGGTTTTCTGAATTCAACATATCCTCACTACATACTTCGCAGACGGCAAAATCCGGCGTTAGTTGCAGATTGAGTTTGCTGCCTATTTGAGAAGGTACGATCCTGAAATCATCAAATTCGACAAAGGCAACTTCTTCGTGGAAATGATCGACAATCCTGGAAGCCTTTGAGGGATTATCAATTAAATGCTTATAAAAATTGAGCACTTCATGTTCACTACCGGAAGCGTAGATAATTACCCCTTCCTCATTGTTCGAGACAGTACCCTTAATTCCAGATTGCTTGGCCAATAAAAACACATGTGGACGAAAGCCAACACCCTGAACCCTGCCCGTTATTACAATTTTTAATGTTTTTTGCATACCGAATTCCGAAGATAATCTAAATTTAGAATTGAGCTGAACTTTACAACATGATCGATCCGAAATTTTTTAATGAAATATATTTCTTATCATTTTAGAATTGTAGTTTTATTGCACTAAATAAAGGCTTATGCACGAAATGTCTATCGCACTGAATATTGTTGAAATAGCTGAAAAAGAAGCAAAAAAAGCATCTGTTAATCAATTCGCTGCCATCGAATTGGAGATCGGTACTCTTGCCGGGATAGAATTCAGTGCGCTCGATTTTGTGTGGGAGTCGGCTGTAAAAGATAGCGTTCTGGAGAAGGCCAAAAAAAGTATTACCAAAATTCAGGCTATTGCCTGCTGCCGGCAATGCAGTACAGAATTTCTCATTGATTTTGTGCATGATCCCTGCCCGAAATGTGAAAGTTTCGATAAGGAAATTATCCGTGGCAAAGATTTACGCGTGAAAAGTCTTGAAACATTCTGAAATGACTGAAATACTTGGATTTCAGCAAACAAATCAGTACTTAACTTATTATTTTTCAGGCATATGAGATCTTGATAGAAAAATTTTTATCATTTTTTTATTTCTATGACTTTAGTCATTAGTAACATCCTAAAACAGTTATATTTTTGAGTGTAAACCTAATATACACGATCAATGATAACAGCGAAAAAAATTGACCGCAGCAAGTTGATGGATGTTATCTGGGACATTCAACGCAAAAAAAATCACATTAGTCATGACGACATTTCCAAAATCGCACACGAGTTCGAAATGTCCAGAATGGAACTTGAAGGTGTTGTAACCTTCTACCATTTCTACCACAGACTTCCCAGTGGAAAATATACCATTTATCTAAACGATTCCGTTGTATCCGAACTATCGGGGAGAAAAGAAGTACTGGAAGCCTTCGAAGACGCATTAGGTATAAAAATGGGTCAAATAACCGGAGATGGTAAATTCGGACTTTTTAAAACTCCGTGTATTGGTTTAAGTGATCAGGAGCCCTCCTGCCTGATAAATTTTAAACCTTTTACCAATCTAACTCCGGAAAAAGTATACGAAATTATCTCGCGATTAAAGAACAAGGAGAAGACTTCTAAAATTTGTGATAAACCTAAGAAGCATATCCGTTACACCCCGGAACCTGAAAGAACGATCTTCTTTAAGCCTTACAACACGTTCTCGGCTTTATCTAAGCTCAACGAGTATGAACCTTCTGAAGTCATCGAGATCGTGAAGAAATCTAAACTGACAGGGAGAGGTGGAGCCTTTTTCCCAACAGGCATGAAGTGGGAGTTTTGCCGCAATAATAAAGCGGATATCAGGTATATTATCTGTAATGCCGATGAGGGAGAACCTGGAACCTTTAAAGATAGAGTATTGCTTCAGAAGCATCCGGAATTACTCATCGAAGGAATGATCCTGGCTGCCTATGCTGTTGGGTCTTCCCAGGGTGCTATCTATCTGAGAGCAGAATATATGTACCTAAAGAAGAATCTCGAGGCATTACTGGAAGAGTACCGCAACAATGGGTATCTCGGTAAAAATATTAAAGCAAAAAAACCTTTCGATTTCGATATTTATATCCATTTGGGTGCTGGCGCCTATGTATGCGGAGAAGAAACCGCGCTAATTCATTCTATGGAAGGAAAACGAGGTGAACCCAGTACGAAAGAATATTTTCCGGTTGAAAGAGGATTCAATGGAAAACCTACCGTGGTGAACAATGTAGAAACACTTTGTGCGGTGCCGCGTATTCTCAATATGGGTCTCGATAAATATCTTTCCCTGGGAACGGAACATACACCAGGCACAAAATTGCTGAGTGTATCCGGTGATTGTAAGAAACCCGGTATCTATGAAATTGAATGGGGTATGAAACTTCGCGAATTCCTAAAACTTGTTAGGGCGAAAAAACCGAAGTTCATTCTCTTTAACGGCTATGCCGGCGAATGTTTATCGGAAGCTGATTTCGACCGGGAAATTTCAGGAGAAAACCTACTGCCCGATGAGTATCAATATCAATTCAAAGATCCCGATGAATATTCTGAAAAGATGAGCGATATTGGTCTGAGAGCCGGTGGTTCTGTTATGATCTTCAATAAGAAAAGAGACCTGCTGGAAGTATTGAAAAATGTGGCCGACTTCTTCGTAGATGAATCTTGTGGAATATGTGTTCCTTGCCGAACCGGTAATTTTCTTCTGAATAAAAAGATTGACAGATTGAAACTTGGACACGCAGAAGAAGATGACCTGGAAGATATAAAAGAATGGAGCAAGATCATTAAAACTACAAGCCGCTGTGGATTAGGGAAAATGTCTTCGACTGCCCTGAACAATGCTATTCTGAAATTCCCCGAAGTTTTCAAAGCACGATTATCAGAGAACACAGATTTCAATAAGGCATTTAGTCTGCAAGACGCAACAAGCGATTATGATAATATTATTAATGAAATGACTTCCGACTATGAATAATCTGGTAAACATAAAAATCGATGGCAAGCCTGTTCAGGCGGAAGCCGGTACGAACCTTGTAGATGTTGCCAAACAGAATGGAATTTACATACCAACGCTCTGTTATTTTAAGGAACTGAACCCTTTAGCAACCTGTAGAATATGTACGGTGAAGTTGAATGGCAGGGAAACCACAGGATGTACTGTGAAGGTGACCGAAGGGATGGACATAGAGGTAAACAGCCCGGAATTACTGGACAACAGGAAGGCGATCATCGAAATGCTCTATGCGGAAGGTAACCACTTCTGCCCATCCTGTGAGAAGAGTGGTAATTGCGATATGCAAAACCTGGGTTATGATATGGGTATTACGGTAACCCGTTACCCGCATGTGTTCAGCGATAAGATCGTTGACTTCAACCCAAAACGAATGATCATGGAATCTAACCGTTGCATACTCTGTAAGCGATGTGTGGAGGAAGTGAAGACGAAGGATGGTAAGGATGTATTTTCCTTTGTTCAACGAGGGGTTAAAACCCGCGTAAATATCGACTATGAACAGGAGGCAAATCTAAGTGAAGCAGAAGCCATTCATGCAATGAATATATGCCCGGTTGGAGCGATCCTCGTAAAAGGTATGATACACGAACAACCCTTCGGAGACCGTAAATACGACTTGCTGGGTAAAGACATAAAACCCGTGGTGAAGAAAGATCAGATCCATAAAAAAGACGATGAGAAATTCATTATTGCCACGACCTCACTTGCCGGTTGTTTCGGATGTCACATGTCGCTACTCGATATAGATACCGAGCTTCTGGATGTCCTGGAACTTGTGGAATTCAATAAATCACCATTGACCGATATTAAGAAATTCAGTAAACAATGTCATATCGGACTTGTTGAAGGTGGATGTTCCAATTCAGAAAATGTAGAGGTATTACGTGAATTCCGTAAGAAGTGTGATATCCTGGTTGGATTTGGAGAATGCGCTATTATGGGAGGAATTCCGGCGATGCGAAATTTTGTGCCACTGAAAGAATGTTTGGATGAAGCCTATCTCAATGGTGTGACCACCGAAGTAGGAGCCGATGTGGTTCCGGGACATGAAGATATTCCGAAACTTCTGAACAACGTTTACCCCTGTAATGAGGTGGTAAAAATCGATTACTACATACCCGGTTGTCCGCCGAATGCTCAGCACATCTGGAAGGTAGTAAAAAGTATCTTATTGGGTGAGGAATTCTCCATAGCTCACGACGAATTTAAGTATGATTAACCCCTTTCAAAATTAAAAGAAATGTCACAAAAATTAGTTATAGATCCGGTAACGAGAGTTGAAGGGCACGGCAAGGTCACTGTCCATTTAGACGATCAGAATAATGTAAAGGATGCCTTTTTCCATATCGTGGAGTTTAGAGGTTTTGAACGTTTCATTCAAGGACATCCTTATTGGGAAGCACCTGTTCTTGTACAACGATTGTGCGGAATATGTCCCGTTAGCCATCATCTTGCAGCAGCAAAAGCAATAGATCAAATTGTGGGTATTGATCCTTCTGATCTGTCGTTGCCGGCTCAAAAAATAAGGAAGCTGTTACATTTCGGACAAGTATTCCAGTCGCACGCATTGCATTTTTTCTATTTGGCATCTCCCGATTTATTGTTTGGCTACGATGCGGATCCGGTTAAGAGAAATGTGGTTGGTGTCGCTATGGAGTACCCCGCACTAGCCAAGAAAGGGATCCTTATGCGTAAATTCGGACAGGAGATCATTAAAATGGTAGCTGGTAAGCGTATTCACGGTATTTCTACCACTCCTGGTGGTGTCCACAAGAAGATCACCGTAAAGGAGCGCAACAAATTCCTTGATGGAAAAGAGCTTCCATCCATTGATACTATGATAGAATGGTCTGTGGAGATATTGGACTTCATGAAAGAATATCATCAGAAAAATAGTGCATTTTTAGACAGCTTCGCAAAATATCCTTCCGGTCACCTGGGACTGGTTAAGAAGGATAACGGCTTTTTAGAATTGTACGATGGTAATCTCCGCGCTACAGATTCTGAAGGAAATATTACACTGGACGATATCCCTGATGTGGATTATGCCAATCACTTCTACGAAGGTGTTGAAAAATGGTCCTACCTGAAGTTTCCATATCTAAAACACATTGGTCGAGAAGATGGCTGGAACCGGGTGGGTCCGCTTGCGCGAGTTAATATTTGCGACGGAATAGAAACACCACTGGCAGAAAAAGAAAGGATTGAATTCAAGTTAGCAGGTGGAGATACGAACAATATGACGATGCATACGCATTGGGCACGATTGATCGAGATCTTATATTGTGCGGAAATGATGAAGAACCTGCTGGAAGATGATGATATACTTTCAAATGACCTGATACGCAAGGGAACAAGAAGAAACGAAGGTATAGGAATTATAGAAGCACCAAGAGGAACCCTGATCCATCATTATGAAGTAGATGATAAAGACCGAATTACGCGTTGTAATCTTATTGTGTCAACAACACATAACAACGAAGCGATGAATCGGGCTGTAAGATGGGTAGCTCAAAACGAAATAAGCGGTCAACCAAGGGTTACGGAAGCAATGATGAACCAGATTGAAGTTGCAATTAGAGCTTATGATCCGTGTCTCAGCTGCGCGACCCATGCTTTGGGGCAAATGCCTCTTGACATTTCAATAATAGACCAATACGGAAATATTCTGGATGAAAAATTGCGAAACTAAAATATTACTGATAGGAATTGGTAACTCCGGACGATCCGATGATGGATTGGGTTGGGCGTTTCTGGATTCTATACACGATACATTGACCGGTGAATTCGATCTGGAATACAGATATCAATTACAAATTGAAGATGCCGAACTTATCTCTAATTACGATGTTGTATATTTTATCGATGCGCATCTGGATCAATTTGCACAGGGGTATCAATTAGATCGTTGTTTATCGATCCGAACAGAGCATTTCAGCACGCATCAGCTCGACCCAAGAACAGTGGTATATTTATGTGAAAGTATTTACAATAAGCATCCGGAAACGTATACCTTGGGAATTTCAGGTAAGGAATTTGAATTGAAAATAGGGTTATCAGCCGATGCAGAACGTAATCTTTCGAATGCGCTGGATTTTTTTGAGAACAAATTATTAAGACTAACAATTAATAACTAAACTATGTGTGGAACCTGTGGTTGCTCTTCCGAAGAGAACAAAGTAATGATATTAGATCCGTTGACGGCAAAAAGCAAACCGGATCATTCTCATGATCATGATCATCCACACACGCATCATCATCACGATCACATACATCGGGATAAAGTAATCGCGGTAGAGGAAGACATTCTTCATCAAAACGATTTAATGGCAGCTAAGAACCGTGGCTTTTTTGAAGCAAAACGAATACTCGCCCTTAATCTGGTAAGTTCGCCCGGTTCAGGAAAAACCGCACTTCTGGAACGCACATTGAAAGACCTGAAAGAAAACATTTCTTTTTACGTAATAGAGGGTGATCAGAAGACTCAGAACGATGCCATGCGTATTGCGGCTCTGGATGTCCCGGTTTTACAAATTAACACCGGCAAAGGTTGCCATCTCGAAAGTGATTCAGTATTGGAGGCAGTTAGAAAATTGGCCATAGAAGACCATGGAATCCTGATGATCGAAAATGTAGGAAATCTGGTCTGCCCTTCCATGTTCGATCTCGGAGAGAGTAAACGAGTTGTAATTATAAGCACAACGGAAGGGGATGACAAGCCGCTGAAATACCCGGATATGTTCCACACATCCGATATTTGTATTATCAATAAGATCGACCTTCTGCCTTATTTGGATACAGATATAGAGATGATAAAACAGAATGCTTTAAAGGTCAATCCAAATTTATTGTTTTTTGAAGTTTCCGCGACTAAAGGCGATGGTATGAAGGATTGGTACCACTGGCTCAATGAACAATATAGTTTAATATAATACTACATTATGTGTCTAGCGATACCAGGTAAATTAATTGAGATAACATCTCCCCCAGAAGAGATCTTTAAAACCGGGAGAGTTTCCTTCGATGGGGTGATAAAAGACGTGAGCCTGGCATTAGTTCCAGAAGCTGAAATCGATGACTATGTACTTGGTACACGTAGGTGCGGCTATAAGTGTGGTAAATGAAGAAGAAGCCAAAAAGACATTCGAGATTTTAAAACAGCTGGATGAACTGGAAGATCTGAATCTACCGGATCAAGTATAGGTTTCATTGGATTTAAAAAAATAAACAAAGAGCCAGGCAGTTATTTTGAATAAAGAGAAAATACAGTAATTTTAGAGTATAAACTCCTATAAGGGACTAAAAAAAATTAGGATGACAATCAAATCAAAAACATCGATTTTAGTAAAATTCTTCTTTCTTATAATGATCACAGGTCTATATGCGCAGGATGACAATGAAGGAAACTTTAAAAGCATATCCATTAAAGGTCTATCCGGTGCGCACATTTATTCCGGAGAAAAACTTAACGACAAGGTTAATTACGGCTATTTTGCCATGGATATTCGATTTGCATGGCATCCGTCTCAAGACAATGCATGGACTAGAGATACAGGTTTTTCTTCTTATGGGATAGGCTTCTACACTGCTAATGTAGGTGATCCACAGGTATTTGGTAATCCAACAGCATTGTTCGGATTTGTGAACTTCTTTTTAAGCAAATCCAGCCGTAGAAATGTTTTGGAAATTAGTCCGGCACTGGGGCTAACGTATCACCTGCAACCCTATAATGCAGAAACAAACCCAACTCAGGATGCTATAGGGGCTCGTATGGCGGTTTATTTCAATATTCATTTCGGGGCAGCGTATAAGTTAACAAGAGAAATGGATATTATATACGGATTAGATTTAACCCATTACAGTAACGGCCGATCATTTACACCTAATTACGGACTCAATTTATTTGGATTTAATGCCGGAATGCGGTACAACTTTAATCTGCTTCAGAAAAAAATAGACAGAGATCCATACACCACCAATGTTGTCCCTGCTCGTCATGAAAGACCCGAGCGTCCTGCCTCTCAGAAAAACGACTTCAGCAATTCAATCGATCTATACGCGGCGATCAGTACGGTACAAAATGAAGAAAATGCCGGTACCGATTTGCGTTATGGTGCTTTTACTGTGGTTTTAGACTACCGTCATTATTTTAATCGTATGCATGGGGTAACCGGAGGTTTTGATTTATTTTTCGACAACTCCCTGGCGTCTACCTATCCAGACACAGCAGACAGGTATTTGATCGCAGCACATGCCGGATATGATTTTATGTTCTGGAAATTAGCTATTAGGGCGCAAATAGGAACCTATCTCACTGATGATCGCGGTAAAGGCAACTTCTTTATAAGACCTGCGATTCAGTATGATATTTCAAAGAGTTTCTTTGCCCAACTTGGCCTTAAAACCAAAAATGGAGCTGCAGCAGATTGGATCGAAATTGGTGTAGGTTGGAAGCCTTTTAAATGGTAAACGTATCAGGTCTTTGAAAGTTCTCTTGATGCAAACACAATTTTTATGTTTATGTTAAAAATTCAGAGCGAAGCTTTAAGACAGTTCACTTTTTTACTAATCCTTTCGATAACGGGCATTAGTTTTCTTCATGGGCAGCCAATTAGAACCTACGATTTGGAGATGCAGGCTCAACATGCAGAAGTCATAGGCTACGACCCGTCTTATCGTGTAAATTATTTTGAAAACATAATCATAAAAACTGAATTCACCTCAGATGTGGCCAACTTGCAGTTCACAAATGGCCGTACAGGAGAAGTATTAGATCTTAAACCTGTATCCGAATATTTTTTGGGTACCACATTTGACTATAAATGGGTCGCATTAGGGGTATATTTTACTCCAAAATTCCTCACAAAAACAGCGAACAACCCGGACATTAAAAGAGGTGAATCGTTTAAAGTCAAACTTAATTTCTTTTACTCAGACCGTTGGAGACAGGAGTTAAGTTACAGCTATAACAAGGGATTCTTTTTTGAAAATCAGATATCCTCCTCTCAAATTGAGGAAGGATATTTAAGTAATACTACCCTAAATATTTTTACAGGAAGCACTTTTTTTATAGCCAATCGAAATTATTCGTTTCGAGCGCATTATGCACAGACCGAAAGACAACTTAAGAGTGCTGGTAGTATAATTCCAAGAATAACATATTCCTATAGCTGGATACAACCAAATCTTCAAAGCTCTGGTGTAAATGATGATTTAAAACAAATCAACAGCATAGATATTTTCTCCCAGGTTGGATATTTACATACTTTCGTTCATAATAAGAAGTGGTTTGCCACAGCTGGTCTGCATCCTGGCATCGGATATACAAATTCTTCCTATAAATATGATAATGGATTACCCGAAAAGGAAGTATTCAATAATTTTACCTTAGGTTTGAGTGGTGAACTTGCGATGGGATATAATAGTTATAGATGGTTTTTTGGAGGTAATCTTCAATGGCGAAATTATAATTACTCCAATAATCAAGAGGATCAATTTTCCAGGGATAACGTGTACTTTTCGCTTCACCTTGGATATCGATTTAACGACAACAAACCCATGCGAAAATTCTTTGGATGGTTCGAAGATAAACTTGGGTTCTAAGCCTAAGAGGGACTACTTTGCTTCAAACGGTGGGCTGGCTCATTAAGATATCGTAGAATTTTATTAAAGGATTAGCTGCGCTGATCCTCAAGTGGGGCCGGTGCTCAATGAAAGTAGGAAAACTGCGCTTTGCCTTCCTTATCTTTTCTGAAGGATTAGCTGCGCTGATCCTCAAGTGGGGCCGGTGCTCAATGAAAGTAGGAAAACTGCGCTTTGCCTTCCTTATCTTTTCTGAAGGATTAGCTGCGCTGATCCTCAAGTGGGGCCGGTGCTCAATGAAAGTAGGAAAACTGCGCTTCGCCTTCCTTATCTTTTCTGAAGGATTAGCTGCGCTGATCCTCAAGTGGGGCCGGTGCTCAATGAAAGTAGGAAAACTGCGCTTTGCCTTCCTTATCTTTTCTGAAGGATTAGCTGCGCTGATCCTCAAGTGGGGCCGGTGCTCAATGAAAGTAGGAAAACTGCGCTTTGCCTTCCTTATCTTTTCTGAAGGATTAGCTGCGCTGATCCTCAAGTGGGGCCGGTGCTCAATGAAAGTAGGAAAACTGCGCTTCGCCTTCCTTATCTTTTCTGAAGGATTAGCTGCGCTGATCCTCAAGTGGGGCCGGTGCTCAATGAAAGTAGGAAAACTGCGCTTCGCCTTCCTTATCTTTTCTGAAGGATTAGCTGCGCTGATCCTCAAGTGGGGCCGGTGCTCAATGAAAGTCAGGAAGCTACGCTTCCTGTTACTTTTTTATTCCTTCTTCGGATTTGAAGCAAGCTTCTATCCTCGAAGAAATAAAAAAGTCGGACACATTTGGTGTCCGACTTTCATTGGTCGGGGTGGCAGGATTCGAACCTGCGACCTCCTGCTCCCAAAGCAGGCGCGATAACCGGGCTACGCTACACCCCGAATAACAGCTTACGCTGAAAAAAACAATATTTTAAATCCCAAAATTCAAACAAACTACCAATTCAAGCAGTCCGGGAACCGGGCGGAGTTTATCCTGAGCGACGCCTAAAGGAGTCGAAGGGCTGCACCCCGAAAATTGGTTTGCAAATATATTTCTTTTATTTATTTTTCAAACCTTTTTTAGTACCTTTTCAAAAAAGATAATTAAATGAAAAAGTTTGGAGTCTTAGTCATGTTTTTACTACTATTTCTGGCGTGTGATGAGCAAACCAGGGAAAACGATATAGCATTACAATCTGAAACTCAACGCGGGTATACCACACAGAGAATTATCGACAATTTGGATAACCCATGGGGTATGACGTGGTTGCCCGACGGCAGTATGCTTATTACTGAAAAGAGTGGTAAACTTATTCTTTTCAAAAATGGTGAAAAAACCCTGGTTGATAATGTTCCTGAAGTTTATAATAGTGGACAAGGAGGTCTTTTGGATATTGAATTACACCCCAATTACAACGAAGAGCCATGGATCTATTTCACCTATTCTTCTTCGGATGGAGATGGTAAAGGCGGTAACACCAAACTAAGCCGGGCCATGCTTCTGGAAGGAAAGCTCATCAACATCCAGGATCTGTATAAGGCGTATCCGAACACAACCCGAGGACAGCATTTTGGTTCCCGTATCGAATTCGATAATGAGGGATATGTTTATTTCAGTATTGGAGACAGAGGCGACCGCGATGTGAACCCACAGGATATTCTCAGAGACGGTGGAAAGATCTATCGACTCTATGATGACGGTAAAATACCCGTAAGTAATCCTTTTGTAAATGAGATGAATGCCAAGCCGGCTATTTATAGTTATGGCCATCGTAATCCTCAGGGAATGGCCAAACATCCTGAAACGGGCGAAATCTGGATCCATGAACACGGACCTAAAGGAGGTGATGAAGTAAATATTATAAAGAAACGGGCAAATTACGGGTGGCCGGTGATCTCATATGGTGTGAATTACAGCGGAACAAAATTTACAGAAGAAACCGAACGAAAAGGTATGGAACAGCCTGTTTACTATTGGGTACCTTCTATTGCACCCTGCGGTATGGCCTTTGTTACCAGTAGCAAGTATCCTAATTGGAAAGGCCATCTATTGGTAGGATCATTAAAATTTAATTATGTTGAACTATTAAAACTTCAGGGAAATGAAGTTGTGGGGCGTGAAAAAATTGCTGAAGACATCGGTCGTGTACGAAACGTAAAAGAAGGCCCTGATGGCTTCATCTATATCGCCGTGGAAGGTGATGGAATTTACAAGATTGTCCCAAATTAATAGCTTATGAAAATATTTTAATCGTTTGCAGAATGGATGGCCAGTATGCCAGATGGTCGACTTATTTACACCGAATTTTGAAAACAATGGCGTTATGATTACTATAGGTTCGTTTGCTGAGGAATTTGCAGATGTTGTTATTTATATGATGAACTCGTGGGGAAATCGTCAAGATAAAATGCTCACACCTTCCGAAGTTTAAACCGTAATTAAAAAGTCTTCGGTTGGAAATAAGACAAAGATCATGTGTTCTAACTAACATTATTCCTACTTTTGTACAAACCAATAACCTATGCTCACAATTGGAATCGCCGGTGGTACCGGCAGCGGTAAGACTACCGTGGTTCAGCAAATAATAGAACAACTTCCCGAAGGTGAGGTCTGTATCATTTCACAGGATTCATATTATAAAGATACTAGTCACCTAACTTACGACGAAAGGGAAGCTATCAATTTTGATCATCCCAAGGCAATCGATTTCGATCTTCTTACGAGTCATTTGAAAGCACTAAAAAAAGGGAAATCATTCGAGCAACCGGTCTATTCGTTTGTGGAGCATAACAGGACAACCGAGACCATCACCACTAGCCCGAAAAAAGTCGTGATTGTGGAAGGGATATTGATTCTAACACATCCTGAAATAAGAGAATTATTCGATCTTAAGATTTATGTTCATGCCGATAGTGACGAAAGACTAATCCGCCGCCTTAAACGGGATATCATTGAGCGGGGACGTGATCTTGAAGAGGTTCTTACCCGCTATCAGACAACGCTTAAACCCATGCACCAGGAGTTTATTGAGCCTACGAAGGAATACGCCGATATCATTATTCCAACTAATAGATATAATACAGTGGCTGTCGATCTGATACGAAATATTATTCACCAGAAACTAGGAGATAAGGAGTGAAATTTTCAGAAATAAAAAAGCATAAATGGTTTATCATAATCAGTAGTACCTATGTACTTATTCTGATCTTTTTTATTGTTTGGATGATCTTCTTCGATACTAACTCCTATCTCATACACCGTGAGCTGGACCAGGATATCAAGGGATTAGAAGAAAATAAGGAATTCTACCAACAAGAGATCGAAAAGGACAAAGCCTTTATTAAAAAAATGAAAGACAGCACCGAAATGGAGAAATTCGCCCGTGAAAAATATTACCTGAAGAAGGAAAATGAAGATATCTATATCATTGAAAATGAAGATAGCCTGAAAAATAAATCAAACGATGAGTAAATTATTCGAAGAATTTGAAGGTGTTTCTGCCAAAGCGTGGAAACAACAAATCCAGGTAGATCTGAAAGGAGCCGATTATAACGATTCACTTATATGGCAATCGCCTGAAGGTATTCATATAAAACCGTATTATCATCCTGATGACTTCGATGGCTCTTTTAACCCAATACCGGGCCATCCCAAAACCTGGGAGGTTGTACAAGATGTATTCATCGACGATGAAACAAAAGCAAATAAATTAGCGGTAAGTGCCTTACAACGCGGTGCTGAAGCCATTTGTTTTACCGCGGAAAAAGAATTCGACTATCAAGAAAGTGTTTCATGGAATTGATTTCAGTAAAGGAACGATTCACTTCAATCTGAGATTTCTGGAAGAGCCGTTTCAGACAAATCTGATGTCTTTTCTGGCCGAGAATAAAGCCTGTGTTTTCTATAATATCGATATTATAGGGAATCTCGCCCGAACAGGAAATTGGTTTAAGAACTTAAAGGAAGACCATAGTATACTCGATCAATTGGTGACTAGGTGTCCTTCGGAAGCTATATTGAGCGTAGATAGTCAATTATATCAAAATGCCGGCGCAAATATTGTGCAACAACTCGCTTATGCTATGGCTCATGCAAACGAGTATTTGAATCATCTTCGGAACAAAAAAGACCTGTTGATCAACTTCAAAACGGCCACTGGGAATAATTATTTCTTTGAGATCGCGAAGCTCAGGGCGCTGCGAAAACTGTTTGCTCTACTGGCTATGGAATACGAAATGAAACCTGTATGCCATATCATCGCGTCACCCTCCAGACGGAATAAATCCATCTACGATTATAACGTCAATATGCTGCGAACAACCACCGAATGCATGAGCGCAATACTGGGCGGAGCTAATGCTGTTAGTAATATGTCTTACGACTCGATTTATCATAAAAGCAATGAGTTTGGAGAACGCATTTCTAGAAATCAACTTCTTATTCTAAAAGAAGAGAGCTACTTCAATGCTGTGGCCAATCCTTCAGACGGTACTTACTATATCGAATCATTGACCGACCAGCTCGCTGAATCAGCCCTTAAGCTATTTAAGGAAATCGAAGCAGGTGGTGGATTCCTGAAGTTATTAAAAGAAGGCACCATACAACGAAAGATCAAGGAAAGTGCAGATAAGGAACAGCAGCGATTCGATTCAGGAGAATTGTTACTACTAGGGACAAATAAACATCCAAATCCAGACGATCGCATGAAAGACAACCTGGAGTTATATCCATTTGTAAAAATGAAACCCAGAAAGACCCTTTTAGAACCCGTGGTGGAAAAACGGTTAGCCGAAGCGATTGAAAAGGAAAGACTTGAAAATGAAATTCATAACTAGATGAACAGAAAGAACTTGGATCACCTCAGTTTAGATGATATCCCGGAAGTAAAACGGGAGAAAGATAAGAGTTTGTTCATGACCGCGGAAGATATCCCGGTTCAGAAACAGTATGATGCGAGCGCGATAGATGACCTCGAACAACTCAACTTTGTGGCCGGTATTGCGCCGAACCTCCGAGGTCCCTACTCCACCATGTATGTAAGAAGGCCCTGGACCATCAGACAATACGCAGGTTTCTCTACTGCAGAAGACAGCAACGCCTTTTATCGAAGGAATCTCGCAGCCGGGCAGAAAGGCTTATCCGTTGCTTTCGACCTGGCCACGCATCGTGGTTATGATAGCGATCATGAGCGCGTTGTTGGAGACGTGGGAAAAGCAGGTGTCGCTATAGACAGTGTAGAGGATATGAAAATTTTATTCGATCAGATTCCTCTGGATAAGATGAGTGTTTCCATGACCATGAATGGCGCGGTGTTGCCTATCATGGCCTTCTATATCATCGCGGCGGAAGAACAGGGTGTTTCTCCGAAAGCCCTGGCCGGTACTATTCAAAATGATATCCTTAAGGAGTTTATGGTGCGAAATACCTACATCTATCCGCCAACACCATCCATGAAGATCATCAGTGATATTTTCGAATTCACTTCGGAAAAGATGCCGAAATTCAACTCTATCTCTATCTCGGGATACCATATGCAGGAAGCTGGAGCCACCTGCGACATTGAGTTGGCGTATACGCTGGCAGATGGATTGGAATATATTCGGACAGGTATAGCCGCAGGCATGGATGTAGATAGCTTTGCTCCTCGCCTATCCTTCTTTTGGGCCATAGGAATGAATCATTTCATGGAGGTCGCTAAAATGAGAGCAGCCCGAATGCTTTGGGCAAAATTGGTAAAACAATTCAATCCTAAAAATCCAAAGTCACTTTCACTTCGAACTCACAGTCAGACAAGTGGATGGAGTCTTACCGAACAGGACCCGTTCAATAATGTGGCCCGAACCTGTATAGAAGCTGCCGCCGCCGCCTTTGGAGGAACCCAGTCCCTGCACACCAATGCTTTAGACGAAGCTATCGCATTGCCAACCGACTTCTCGGCTCGCATCGCAAGAAATACCCAAATCTATCTTCAGGAAGAAACCCATATTACAAAAACCGTAGATCCCTGGGCAGGTAGTTATTATGTGGAAAGCCTTACCAAGGAAATCGCTGAAAAAGCCTGGTCGCACATTCAGGAAGTTGAAGAACTCGGTGGAATGACCAAGGCGATAGAAGCGGGAATACCGAAATTACGTATTGAGGAAGCCGCAGCCAGGAAGCAGGCGCGTATTGACAGTGGTCAGGATATAATCGTGGGGGTTAACAAATACCGACTTGACAAGGAAGATCCTTTGCATATCCTCGACGTGGATAACCAGAAAGTAAGAAACGGGCAGATCGCACGACTCGAACGAATTAAAGCCGAGCGGAATACTGAACAAGTGAATGTGGCCCTTTTAAAATTAACCGAATGTGCCAAATCAGGTGAAGGAAATTTATTAGCTTTAGCGGTAGATGCAGCGCGTGAGAGGGCGACATTAGGGGAGATTTCCGATGCCCTGGAAAAAGAATTCGGGCGTTATAAAGCTCAAATAAGATCCTTCAGTGGTGTATACAGTAAAGAAATGAAGAAAGATCCATCCTTTGAAAAAGCCAGGGAAATGGCAGACCAGTTCGCCGAACTGGAGGGCCGCCGTCCTAGAATTATGATAGCGAAGATGGGACAAGATGGTCACGACCGCGGCGCAAAAGTAGTGGCAACGGGTTATGCCGATGTTGGCTTCGATGTGGATATTGGGCCCTTGTTCCAGACTCCGGCTGAAGCCGCCAAGCAGGCCATGGAAAATGACGTTCATATTCTGGGTGTATCCTCACTTGCTGCTGGTCATAAAACCCTGGTACCACAGGTTATAGAAGAACTTAAAAAACAAGGGCGAGATGACATTATGGTGATCGTTGGTGGAGTTATCCCTCACCAGGATTATCAGTTCCTATTCGATGCCGGTGCCGTTGCCGTGTATGGACCCGGTACAATAATTAGCCAGGCCGCGATAGAAATGCTACAGATATTAATCGATTCGGTGGCCGATTAATTTATGAATTACATTCTTACAACTGAAAGACTCGGACTTCGAAATTGGAAGCCTTCAGATGAAGCGCCCTTTTCGGAAATGTGTGCAGACCCTGAGGTGATGCGGCACTTTCCGAAGCCTCTATCAGTAGAAGAATCCATAGCTCTTATTAGACGGCTTCAGGCACATTTCAACAAATACGGTTATTGTTATTTTGCAGTCGATGTTCTTGAAACGTCCGAATTCATTGGTTTTATCGGACTTGCAAATCAGACCTGGGAAAGCGACTTTACTCCTTGTGTGGATATTGGCTGGCGATTAAAACGTACGGCCTGGGGAAAAGGCTATGCAACCGAAGGTGCTAAAGCATGCCTAGATGCAGCCTTCACTAAGTTCAGACTCAAAGAAGTATTGGCTTTTGCTACCGATACGAATCTGGCCTCCCAGCAGGTGATGAAAAAGATCGGTATGAACGAAATTGGAACCGTTCAACATCCAAATATAAAAGACGATTCCCGATTTAAGCATTGTGTTGTGTACAATTCTATTCGGCAGACATAATGTTCTGAATGAGAATCCTTACTTTTACGTTTCTAAAAAATTCTGAATGGACTTAAAGGCAAAAATGCTACGGGACAACGCGCTTAAAGGAAAAACAATCGTGGTAACCGGTGGTGGTAGCGGTTTAGGAAAATCTATGACCACGTACTTCCTGGAGTTGGGTGCCAACGTAGTAATCACTTCCAGAAATATGGAAAAACTCCAGACTGTCAAAGAAGAGTTAGAGGCTCAGACAGGTGGAAAAGTATTGCCAGTGCAATGCGATGTTCGTCATTACGATCAGGTGGAAGCGATGCTGGAAGCCTCTGTGAAAGAATTTGGATCTGTAGATGTATTACTGAATAATGCAGCAGGGAATTTTATCTCCCCAACCGAAAGACTATCGGCCAACGCCTTCGACACTATAATAGACATTGTTTTGAAGGGAACTAAGAATTGTACCCTTGCCTTTGGAAAACACTGGATCGCCCAAAAAGAAACCAATAAGGTTGTTTTAAATATTGTCACAACCTATGCCTGGACGGGTTCTGCTTATGTGGTGCCCAGTGCCACGGCAAAAGCTGGCGTATTAGCAATGACGCGCTCGCTGGCTGTTGAATGGGCAAAGTACGGTATGCGATTCAACGCTATTGCTCCCGGCCCTTTCCCTACCAAAGGTGCCTGGGACCGGCTTTTACCCGGAGACCTGAAAGAAAAATTTGATCTTGCCAAGAAAGTACCTTTAAAACGAGTGGGCGATCACCAGGAATTGGCAAACCTGGCTGCATACCTGGTTTCCGACTTCTCCGCTTATCTTAATGGTGAGGTTATTACCATAGACGGAGGTGAATGGTTAAAAGGTGCCGGACAAATGAACATGCTGGAAGAAGTTCCACAGGAAATGTGGGATATGCTGGAAGCTATGATCAGGGCTAAGAAAAATAAATAAGGCTAAAGAATGTAATTGCTGGCCTGAAGATGCTCGTCCATTTCTCTGTCGTACACATAGATAAACAACACCGCCATCATATCCCTAAAACCGTCTGACGGATTATGTGTTAGTAGCTGCAACTCATAATCATGATCAGCATAAATCGGTATCCCCTCGGCACTGGAATACGTTGCTACGTTTTTAAGTCCGATCTTATCATCGTAATTCTCACATGCTATCGTATAGACTTCCTTGTCTTCTGTTAGATCGTAGAGCGTGAATTTCTGGGCGTCCGGATGCAGGTGTGCCGCCATGGCGTGGATCATGGTATCTTCGTTCAATTGCAACTGATAGCTAACATCGAATTTATACAAATGTTCTCCCTTTGGAAGCACCCAGTGTGCTGCAAATCTCACACCATCCTCATTGGGAAAGGAATGGTTTTTTAGGTCCAGGGGTAAGCATAGGTTGGGATCGTCCGAGGGTTCCGGGTTATCGGGGTTATCCCGATCGAAGTCCTGCAACAGCACCAGTGCTTTTGGAACCAAAGGTTTTAAATGAACCTCCGCATTTTCGGTAGTGAATTCGATCTTATGCTTTACTTTAAAGAACGCACCTTCTATATTATGATTCAATGTACGTGAAGCAATAATGAACGCATCTTTCCCCGCGACCGGAAATCCGAAACCTTCAGGGAATTTCAATTCATTTATTCCATTGGATAAGGTTCCCAGCCTGGGATACTGGCTGTTAATCCGTTTGGGTAGTTTCAGGTTCTTATAGTGAACTCCATTAAAGAAATCGATATTCGTGTGGCACAGAAAGTCATTGTTGTGCTCGGTAGTTCCTTCACGATAGACTTCAGCCTTAAATCCGGTAATCCATTTCAGATCGTTGTCCTCCGGGTTCAGATCGAGATTCAATATGGCCTGAGGCCCATCCATAGATTGGTAGATATTATCGACCAACAGATCGGGAGATTCAAGACTTATGGTCGTATCCGTATGAGAAACTTCCCAATCGTGATCGATAATCCTGAATTCGTGTAATAATCGTGTTTTAACGATCGCTTTATGCCTGTTTGAGAGTTGTGAATACCAAATTCCTCCCGATACAATTCCAACTAGGAGAAGTATTCCGAGATATTTAAGTTTCAAGAAACGTTGCAGACTCACGGTATCATTAGTTTATAGCTAATATACGCATTTCGGACTTGTTTCATTTTGTAAGAATTGTTCACTTTCTGTTAACAAAATTGATTTACAGTCCGCATAATTAATCGTATTTTTAGAGCTTAATTATAACAAACCTGATGGGTAAAATAATTGCTATTGCAAACCAAAAAGGGGGTGTTGGAAAAACGACGACTTCGATCAATCTCGCCGCCTCACTTGGTGTTTTAGAAAAGAAAGTACTATTGATAGATGCCGATCCCCAGGCCAATGCGACTTCGGGGCTTGGTGTTGATGTGGAAAGTGTTGAACACGGCACTTACCATTTGATCGAACATACGGTTGGAGCAAAGGAAGCTATAGTTGAAACCTCTTCGCCCAATTTAGACCTTATTCCGGCTCATATTGACCTGGTTGCTATAGAGATCGAATTGGTGGATAAGGACAAGCGGGAGTCAATGCTAAAATCTGCTATAATAGGGTTGAAGGAAAGTTACGATTACATTTTAATCGATTGTGCTCCTTCTCTTGGTTTATTAACATTGAATGCACTTACCGCGGCCGATTCAGTTATAATACCTATTCAGTGTGAATATTTTGCCCTGGAAGGTCTTGGAAAGCTTCTGAATACGGTAAAAAGCGTTCAGAAGATTCACAATCCCGATTTAGATATTGAAGGACTCTTACTAACCATGTACGACTCCAGATTACGATTGTCTAATCAGGTAGTCGATGAAGTTAAAAAGCACTTCGATGAAATGGTGTTCAAAACAATCATTCAAAGGAATGTTCGTTTAAGTGAAGCACCGAGCTTCGGAGAGAGCATAATTAGTTATGACGCAGGTAGTAAAGGTGCTAATAATTACTTAAGTTTGGCACAGGAATTAATTGATAAATACGCGTAATCCAGTATGGCTAAAGCGACGAAAAAACAAGCACTTGGAAGAGGACTTTCAGCATTACTGAAAGATCCGGACAATGATATCAGGTCTGCGGAAGATAAGAACGCCGATAAAGTTGTTGGCAACATCGTCGAGCTCGAGCTGAATTCTATTGAAGTGAATCCTTTTCAGCCGCGAACAAGTTTTAATGAAGAATCTCTAAGAGAGCTGGCTTCTTCTATACGTGAACTTGGCGTTATTCAACCTATCACGGTTCGCAAACTCGGTTTCAATAAATACCAGTTGGTTAGCGGAGAACGCCGTTACAGGGCATCCAAGTTAATTGGCCTTCACACAATTCCCTCTTATATTCGAATTGCGAACGATCAGGAATCCCTCGAAATGGCTTTGGTTGAAAACATACAACGCCAGGACCTGGATCCTATTGAAATCGCGCTCTCATACCAGCGACTTATCGAGGAAATACAGGTGACCCAGGAAGCTCTGAGCGACCGTGTGGGTAAGAACAGGTCCACCATAGCTAATTACTTACGGTTACTGAAACTGGACCCTATAATACAGACCGGAATGCGAGATGGTTTTATATCCATGGGACACGGACGTGCGCTCATAAATGTGGAAGACCTGGATAAACAACTGGATATATACGAACAAATTCTTACTAAAAAACTTTCCGTGCGCGATACGGAGGCACTTGTCCGTAATATCAAATCTCCTCAGATCAAACCCAAAACTGATTCCCGCTCCATTCCTTCTTATGCGAAGGAAGCGAAAAAAGAACTCTCCGAATTATTGAATAGCAAGGTTCAAATTAAGGTTTCCGGATCTGGTAAAGGACAGTTCGTTGTTCCGTTTACCGATAAGGACGAGTTTCTTCGAATTCTGAATCAGATAAAAGGTGAAAAATAGGCTTTTATACATCCTATTCATGCTTACTGCAACATCTCTTTTTGCGCAAACTCCCGATTCCCTTAATGTTACCAAAGAAAAAGTTCTGGTAGTAAAGGACAGTATTGGTAAAAAACAAAGCTATGATCCCCTTGCGCCTTCACGTGCGGCCTTTTATTCCGCGGTATTACCGGGCATGGGACAAGCATATAATAAAAAATACTGGAAAATTCCCATCATATATGCCGGAATGGCCACTGGTGTGTATTTTTATTTACGAAATGACAAGGATTATGATCGATTTCGTGATGCATACAAACGAAGACTTGCCGGGTTTACCGACGATGAATTCTACGGAAATGGAGACAGCCCTGTTATCTCCGATAATCGATTGATCGATGCTCAGCGCACGGCGCAGAAGAACAAGGACGTCAGTATTATTGTATCTATTGCCTTCTATGTGGTGAACATAGTTGATGCCAACGTAGACGCGCATCTGAGTCAGTATAACGTTAGCGACGATCTTACCTTAACACCCAATCTTTATATTGATCCCGTGAGTACCCAGACTAATTACGGACTTTCCTTTAAACTCAATTTAAAATGAAACTGGCACTATTTGGCTACGGAAAAATGGGAAAAACTATAGAGCGGCTGGCGCAGCAAGCCGGGCATATTGTTGTATTTAAAGCCGATAAACAATATGAGGACGGAGACCTGATTCGTGCGGACGTAGCCATCGAATTTTCCGCTCCGGACTCAGCGTTCACCAATATAGAACGGTGTATTGTAGCGGGTATTCCTGTAGTAAGCGGAACAACCGGTTGGTTAGATGATTACAACAAAGTACTAAAACTATGTGAAGAACGTAACGGAAGCTTCATCTATGCGTCCAACTTCAGCATTGGAGTAAACTTGTTTTTCAACCTGAATGAATATCTTGCAGAACAAATGAGGTTGCGGAAAGAATATGAATCGAGCATTGAAGAAATTCACCATTCTGAAAAAAAAGATGCTCCCAGCGGTACGGCGATCAGTTTGGCGGAAGGCATACTAAAATATCTGGATAAGGCCGACTGGAAGCTCGATAGTGATAACGATGATCATCTCAGTATACATTCTATCCGTGAGGGAGAAATAAAAGGCATTCACAAGGTCACCTATCGATCCGGCATCGACCAGATTACAATACAGCATGAGGCTTTCAGCAGAGACGGATTCGCGACAGGAGCGATCCTGGCAGCAGAATGGCTTCAGAACAAGAAAGGCGTTTACGGTATGAAGGATGTGCTGGGACTTGTATAAATTGACGATTAATTCGAAGGACTTCCTTCAGAAAAAATTATAAAATGACAATAACGGGTTGGTTACTATTTTTTCTCATCATTCAGGTAATACATTTTCTTGGTACCTGGAAATTATATATCAAGGCGGGCAGAAAAGCATGGGAAGCAGCAATACCTGTATACAATGCAGTGGTATTAATGAAAATAATAAACCGCCCCTGGTGGTGGACCATCCTGCTGTTTATTCCTATCGTGAACCTAATCATGTTCCCCGTTTTATGGGTGGAAACGATTCGAAGTTTTGGACGAAATAATGCTACAGACACAGCTCTGGTATTATTTACACTGGGCTTTTATATATACTATATCAACTATACCCAGGATGTTACCTATATTAAAGACCGCGACCTTAAACCAAGAACCAGTACCGGTGAATGGGTTAGTTCCATCTTATTTGCCGTGGTTGCCGCGACCATCGTTCATACGTATTTTATGCAGCCGTATACGATTCCTACCTCGTCGCTTGAAAAAACGTTATTGGTAGGTGATTTTCTGTTCGTGAGTAAATTCCATTATGGAGCCCGAGCACCTATTACGCCTGTTTCGCTACCCATGGTACATGATTCGCTGCCGTTGGTAAAAGGCAAATCGTATATTAAAGGACCAGACTATCCGTATTTCAGATTTCCCGGTTTTGAAGATATTGAACGAAACGACATCGTGGTGTTCAGTTGGCCTGTGGATACGCTGATTGATATACTTCGGCCGGAAAAAGGCAGCTATATAAAACCCTTGGATAAGAAGACCAATTACGTTAAAAGATGTGTTGGCTTGCCAGGTGATTCACTTGAAGTTCGGAATGGTTACGTGTATATCAATGGAAAGGAAAATGATCTACCAGATCGCGCCAAGCTACAATTCGGTTATTACGTAAAGACATCGGCTGGAATAAATGACGACATATTGAAAAACAGGTACGACATAACAGATCGCTATCAATATAGTCGTGCGGAAGGGATGTATTACTTTAGTGCTATTTCGGATGAGGCCGCTGAGAAACTTAAGAATCACCCTAGTGTGGTCTCTATTGAACGTGCCGCTGCACCTTCAGGGACTTATGACAAGGGTACATTCCCAAATGACCCCAGATACTCGTTTAACACCGATAACTTCGGACCTATTTATATACCCCAGGCTGGAAAAACGGTAGCGATCACTCCACAAAGCATCCCTTTTTATAAAAGAATTATCGAAGTATACGAAGGCCGCGAATTAGGTATCGACAATAAGATCAGGCAGGCAGGCACCCAGGTCCTGTTAAATGGAGAGACCATCACGGAATATACCTTTAAGATGGATTACTATTGGATGATGGGTGATAACCGAAGTAATTCTCAGGATGCACGTATGTGGGGTTATGTTCCGTTTAATCATGTTGTGGGTAAACCTGTATTTGTATGGTTCAGTTGGAATAGCTTTGGACAGGGAATCACTAATAAGATCCGTTGGGACCGACTTTTCACCACTGTTGGTGGCGAAGGCAAACCAGTGTCGTACTTCAAGTATTTTCTTATCCTCCTGGCGGGATGGTTTGTATTTGATTTCTTCAGAAAGAGAAAGCAGAAGGCTGTTAAGAAGTAATATCATCGAAACAAACTTAATCCATCCCACCTATTTCCCCTCTATCTCACATATGGTGGCCATTGTTGCCGCAGAAAAAGTTGTATTTGAGGTTCGGGATAATTACCAAAAACAAACCTATAGAAACAGGGCCTATATTGCGCATGCGAATGGTAGACTCTTGCTTAACGTCCCGGTAAAGCACAGTAAGGGTGGACCTCGCCAAAAAACAAAAGAAGTAATTGCTGAAGACAGTTTCCCATGGCAGTCTCAACATTGGAAGTCATTACAAACTGCCTATCGCACTTCGCCATTTTTCGAGTATTACGAGGATGAGCTTGAACCGCTTTTCACAAAACAAGTTCATGTCTTGTTGGATCATAATCTTGAAATCTTCGAAGTGGTAACAGAACTACTCGGTCTTTCCGTGAACATAAAACTATCCGAAAGTTACGAACCCAATCCGCAAATTGCGGATCTGCGTTATCTGGTGGAAGCCAAAAAAGAAAGAAACTATAAGTTCTCGCCATACACACAGGTTCTGCAGGCACATCATGGTTTTCTGCCTAATTTATCGATTCTCGACCTGCTGTTTAATGAAGGCCCTAATGCGCTGCATTATCTGGAAGATCAATCAATGAATATTTAACCTAATCAACTTTTATCGGCCAGCCAAGGGTTGCAGTGATCGGCATGTGATCGGAAAATGATGTTTCCAGGGTTTTAAAGTTAATTACATCAAAGTATTCTGAAGTAAATATATAATCGATCCTCATTGGATAGAAATCAAATTTAAAAGTTGTCCCAATCCCATTTCCGCGTTCCAGGAAACTATCTTTCATGTCCGACTTAAGTTTTCGGTAGATATAAGAGAAGGAGGTGTTGTTTAAATCTCCACTCAACAAAACCGGATAGGGTGAAGTGGCCTTATGCACCAGTATTTCTTTTACCTGAGCTTCCTGTTTTTCAAAATTTACAGACATTCGCTGGCGAATACGTTCCTTGTCACCATCCTGTAGATATTCCACATTGGGCAGCACACCCAAAGACTGTAAATGCATATTATAGACACGAATTGTATCCTCGCCTTTTACGATGTCTGCATATATGCTGTTGTTAAACGATTTGAAGTTGAAGGCTCCCTGGTTTACAATCGGATATTTTGAGAAAATAGCGTGTCCCAATTTGTTTTTCTCGTGAAAATGAACAAACTGATATGGGTAATCGCTGAAATCGGCACTATTTGGAAGGTAATATTCCTGAATCGATATAACATCCGGGTTGTTGATGTCGATCATTTCTGAAATTACTTTGGAAACTTCAACCGTATCGACATCTTTCTCATAGGCATTAAAAAGCCGGACATTATAAGACAGTAGTGATATGGTATCACGGTATTCCGAAGCATCCCCTTCCGAAGAAAATTCCAGAAACGGTCCGAAGTGCAGGTAGGCTATAAACAGGACCAGACCAGTAAGGATGGCTTTTCTCCATTTGCGTAGAATCCAATAGATTAAAAATAATATATTGATTAGGATAAGTGGCGAAACTATCAGGCTTGCCAGAGACATGTTTGGAAAACTATGAGGTGCCAAATAAGGGACCACGAAGGAAATCGCAAGTAGAAATACAACCAGCCTGCTGCCCCAAAGCATTATTTTATATAGTATCCCCAGTTTATATTGGTTTAGTATTTATTTTCCTTTTCCTGCTTTGAACAGAAAATCTTTTTCGGCCTTACTCAGGCTGTCATAACCACTCTTCCCTATTTTATCTAAAATAGCGTCTACCTTACGCTGATGTTCTGTTTTATTAACCTCCTTAACGCCTGAACTCTTTGGCGGGGTTCTGTGCACTTTTTTAAATGGTTTTTGTTTTCTTGATCTAAACAGATCCGTGAACCAGTCTAAAATATGCTCGAACCATTTGCCGATATCATTACCCTTGGCAAGTTGAATGGCATATATATACCCAAAAATAGCTCCCCCTAAATGCGCCAGTAAACCACCCGCGTTATCTGAAGTTGATATCCTGACAAGATCAGCCACAATAAGGAAAACGGCAATATGCCATAGTTTAATATTGAACATGAATATTCGCAGCTGCGTATTGGGCGAATAGGTTGCGATAAATGCCATTAAGGCGGTTACCGCTCCCGAGGCTCCCAATAGGAAGCCGCGCTGATTCTCGAAGACCGGAAATAAATTATAGGAAAGCACAAAAAGCATCCCCCCGGAAATAGCCCCCAGCAGATAGATCGTTAAAAGTCGTTTCCCTGAGAATACATTTAGAATGATCCTTCCGAACATATATAGCCAGATCATATTGAAGAGCACATGAAAAAATCCAAAATGAATAAAACTGTAAGTGATAAAAGACCATGGTTGGGTGATAAATTCGGAGGCCCCTTCAGGCAAAGTGAGCCATTGGGTAATCTCCCTGGGCGTAATCTGCATAAAAAAACCAACGAGTCTGAATATCAGGAATAACACCGAATTTATGATTATGAGTTTAATAACCATATCGGCTGTTTTATACTTATATGTCAAACCAGTAGCAGCCATCATCAATACAATCGAGTATTATCAAAACTATTCTTTTTCCAGTACCAGGCCATTATAAATCCAAATAATGCTCCTCCCACATGCGCCCAGTGGGCAACGCCTAATGGTGAGCCAGTTATACCAAAAATAAGGTCCATTGCGATCAGTCCCGGAACAAAATATTTCGCTTTAATCGGGATTGGAAAGAATATCAACATCAATTCTATATTCGGGAACATAATGGCAAAGGCTACCAGTATACCATAAACAGCTCCGGAGGCTCCTAAGGCATACACATTGTAGGAATTAAAGAATTCTATAGATTGTTGTATCGGGATCTCTGTGAGCTGGAGGTAACTACCCGGTGCGATTGCGCGGCTGAGCATTGTAGCAATATCCCCTTCAGTGAAACCAGCAGCTAATAAGGCATCGAAACCTGTATTGAACTGAATGTAGTTATATATCGTATGAATAAGCGCCGCTCCCAGCCCGGCAGAGAAATAAAAGAAGAGGAATTTGGTACGTCCCCAGCGCATTTCCAGAGGCGACCCAAATGCGTACAGGCCATACATATTGAATAATATATGCATGAAATTAGCATGCATGAACATATGCGTGATCGGTTGCCAGAATTTGAAGTAGGGATGATCAAAATAAAAGAGTGAGAATAGCAGATCGAAATAATCTCCCATTAAACTTTTGGCAATGAAGAAAATAATGTTCACAACCAGTAAAACCTTAACCGTATCCGTTAATCTACCCATCTACCTAAATCTATTATCCAGTTCTGTTACATCCAACGTAATTAACACAGGGGTATTGTTGGGCGAGACACTGGGTTCTTTACAGGCGAACAATCGATTCACCAAATGTTCTCTTTCTGTTTTGTTAAGTGGAGTTCCTGCTGGTACTGCCATACTTTTTGCCATACTTTTCGCAAGAAGGTCGTTTAGGCTGAAACTGGCGTTGGGTACTTCATTCCGAATATCAGTGATCAATTGTTCCAGTACACTTCCGGCATTAGCATCGCCTAATCCTACGGGTATTCCACCAATCGAGAACTTTTCTTCGGAAAAAGATTCAAATAGGAATCCAGTATGTTCTAATTGTTCGCGTACCTTCTCAAGGATCGCCAAATCCGGCTTACCGAAATCAAGTTCCAACGGAAACAGCAATTGCTGAGTTACAGCTTCTTTAACGGTTATGTTACGAAGAAGTTCCTCGTATAAAATCCGCTGATGCGCCAGATGCTGATGGATCACCATCATTCCGCTTTTAATAGGACTGATGATGTATTTATGCTGAAGCTGAAACGTGACCTGTTCCGAGTCTATCTCCCCGGTGTCGAACAGCCTGCCGGTCACCTCTTCGCTTTCAAATTCGATCTGGTTGGGATTGGTTTTTCCCGGATCTACGGTCGATTCGTCTTTAAGACCAACGTAAAGCGATTCCCAATTAGCCGATTTGTCCTTGTATTTTGTGTATCCTCCACCGCTTTTTACCTTTCCATCCTTAAAAGGATTAAAATCTCGATCGACTTCAATAGTAGGTAGTACCGGTGATTTTTTTCTGTAATCGTATGGGGTGTCGAAACTACTATCCTTATTAAAATCTAAAACCGGCGCCACACTAAACTGGCCCAATCCATGTTTAATCGTAGCCCGTAACATGGCGTAGATGGTATGCTCATCGTCGAATTTGATCTCCGTCTTGGTGGGGTGAATATTGATATCAATGGACGTTGGTTCTACTTCCAGAAATAGAAAATAACCGGGATGCAGCCCATTCCCTATCAAGCCCTCAAAAGCCGAGGATACGGCATGATGCAGATATGGACTTTTAATAAAGCGATCGTTCACAAAAAAAAACTGCTCTCCCCTGCTCTTCCTCGCGAATTCTGGTTTCAAAACAAAACCACTCACCTTCACGATCTCTGTTTCTTCGATTACAGGTACAAGTTTCTGATTCGACTTTTTTCCAAAAATATTAACGATGCGCTGCCGGATATTGCTCGGTGGCAAATTAAAGACGTCACTTCCGTTATGGGTCATGGTGAAAGCAACCTGTGGATGAGCTAATGCCACCCTATGAAACTCATCGATGATGTGTCGCGTCTCCACGGGATTACTTTTCAGAAAATTTCTTCGTGCCGGGATATTATAAAAAAGGTTCTTAACAGATATCGTAGTCCCTTTTGGAGCTACTTCCGCTTCCTGGGAGACCACAGTACTACCTTCGATACAGATCCTGGTTCCTACTTCTGCTACTTCGGTTTTTGACTTGAGTTCAACATGCGCGATAGCTGCGATAGAGGCCAATGCCTCCCCACGAAAACCTTTGGTGTGCAGGTTAAAAAGATCTTCGGCCGACCTGATCTTGGAAGTGGCATGGCGCTCGAAACTCAACCGGGCATCGGTAGTACTCATCCCAATTCCGTTGTCCGTAACCTTTACCAGCGTTTTGCCCGCATCCTTAACCATAAGACTGATTTTGGTTGCCTGGGCATCGATGGCATTCTCCAGTAATTCTTTCACGACAGAAGCAGGACGTTGAACGACCTCTCCCGCTGCGATCTGATTAGCAACATGATCCGGTAATAGCTGAATGATGTCTGGCATTGACAGTTATTGAGTAAATATTGAAAAGTCGAAATCAATGATCCATAGGAAAATCAGAATCAAAACGGCCATAATAATAAGAATCGTCTTGTTAAATTCCACATTGCCCCGGTTTCGCTTATCCTTGCGTGCATCCCGCCAATGTGCCCCAAAATCGTTTTTGTTGTATGTATCGACAAATTTATCGAACCGCGTACCCATCTCATAGGGAGCGGTTTCATCATCCTTCCCTCTGTAATACCGCGGGGTATAATTGTAACGATTATTAGGCTTTATGCGCTTGAGAAAACTAATTTTCATAGGTGACGAATTAAACCAAAGGTACTTAAAAACCAACGTTTTTTTACCTTTATTACATGCCTATTATCAACAATTACTATACCGTTAAATACGTGTCAGCTGTCCTAAGTAAGCTCAGTGGGATACGTCTAAAATCGCGCGTCCTTTCGGAGTTGCGCCATTTTAATAGCAGCAATAGCGGCCTCTGTGCCTTTATTCCCGTGTTTTCCACCGCTACGATCGACAGCCTGTTGCATGTTATTATCAGTAAGAACGCAGAAGATAACAGGGATCTCACCCTGAACATTAAGATCCTTAATTCCCTGAGAAACCGCCTCACATACATAATCGAAGTGTTTGGTCTCTCCCTGTATTACCGAACCAATCGCGATCACTGCATCAAGCATATCAAAACTTTCGGTCATTTTCTTGCATCCGTAAATCAATTCGAAACTACCTGGAACATTCCAGCGAACGATATTCTCTTTGATTCCACCACAATCCAGGATTGCTTCAAAAGCACCCTGGAACATACCATTGGTAACATCAGCATTCCATTCAGAAACAACAATCCCAAACCGAAAGTCCTTCGCGTTTGGGATTATTGTCTTATCGTAACTCGATAGATTTTTATTTTCTGTTGCCATTACTACTGCATTGCTTCGGCATTACCAGCATAGATGATAGCTTTGTTGGCTTCAGGAGCTTCAGGATATCTTTCCTCTATGGCTTTAAAGTGTTTTAATGCTACATCTGCTTTGCCCAGGTTAATTGCTGTTATACCCGCCTTTAGAAGAAATCTGGGGGTAGTCACCGCATTTTCACGCATACCAGCTGCTTCTTCATAATATTTCAACGCCTCCTCATTTTGTCCCAACTGAACAAAAGCATCACCAATAGCACCTTTAGCGAGGGGTCCGGTCATTTCGTCTCCTCCTTTGTATTCATCAAGGAAATTGATAGCCTGCTGGTAATCCTTCAAATTTAAATACGCCATACCTGCATAATATCTCGCATGATTACCGGCGCTGGTACTTCCGTAGTTATCGATGATATCGAGGAAACCGTATTTGCCTTCCCCACCATTCAACGCCAGGTTGAATAGGGAATCCCTTGCAGGAGCATTTTGAGCCTGCTCAAAGTACTGCTGTGCCTGGAACATTTCATTCGTGGCTTCCACCTCCTTGGGTTCCTGTATAAACTGTTGGTAAGCAATATATCCTAAAACCGTAATGGCAATGACTCCTACAACTCCCAAAATGTACTTCTGATTCTTCTCTACCCACGCTTCTGTTTTAGATGCCCCTTCGTCCAGCGACTTAAATACTTCCGCCGTTGTGCTTCCATCCTCTATCTGGGCTTGTTTCTCCGCCTTGTTTTTTGGTTTGTACCCTCTTTTCTTGTACGTTGCCATAGTATCTTTTAATTGAGGGGCAAAAATATAATTTTTATTAGAATTTAAAAGTGAAAAAACTGCTTATTTTTCAATAATTTGCAGCTTGTTTTTCTGAATTCTCCTAAGAATATTAAGGATTCTGAATTTTTCGCAACACTCTCGCTTATATGATCTTACAGTCACTTACGCTGTTTAATTACAAAAATTTTGAATCGGAATCATTCGACTTCGACCCCAGGATCAACTGTTTTGTGGGAAATAATGGCATAGGAAAGACCAATGTACTGGATGCGATCTATCACTTATCCTTCGGCAAAAGTTACTTCAATCCTATTACAAGTCAGAACATTAAACACGGCGAAGATTTCTTTGTGATCGAGGGTTTATATTCCAAGGACGGAAAGGACGAAAAGATTGTTGTTAGCGCTAAAAAGGCCTCGAAAAAGATCATCAAACGCAACGGAAAGGCCTACGAACGTTTTAGTGAACACATAGGTTTTCTCCCGGCAGTAATAATATCACCTGCCGATCGTGATCTTATCATTGAAGGCAGCGAAACCCGGCGGAAGTTCATGGATGGAGTGATCTCACAGGGTGATACCCAGTATTTAAGGGATCTAATTAGCTATAACAAAGTGTTGTCTCAACGAAATGCCTTACTGAAATATTTTGCCGCCAATAATACGCACAATCAGGATACACTCGATATTTATAATGAGCAGCTTGACAATTACGGTACCGGTATTTATGAACAGAGAGTCGCATTTCTTGAAGAATTCACTCCAATTTTCCTGAAAAGGTATCATTCTATAAGCGCTAGCAAAGAAACCGTAGATCTGGTATATAAGAGTCAGCTAGCGGATAGCACACTTACATCATTGCTGGAAGATAATATCAACAAGGACAAAATCACTCAGTATACCAATTATGGTATTCACAAAGACGATCTCCTATTCGAGATCGAAGGACATCCGGTTAAGAAATTCGGCTCGCAGGGACAGCAGAAAAGTTATCTAATCGCCCTTAAACTGGCACAATTCGATTTCGTTAAGGAACATAGCGGACAACTACCTATTTTACTTCTGGACGATATCTTTGATAAACTGGATGAACAACGTGTCTCTCAAATCATAAAGTTGGTGGATGAAGAGAACTTCGGACAACTATTTATTAGTGATACGCACCCGGAGCGGACGGAGGAAGTGGTAAAAGAGGTGCATCAGTCGTATAAGATGTTTAAATTATGAAGCAATTCCTATTTTTAATTCTTGGATTAATGGTATTCTCTTGTGGTCAAGACCCACGTGAACAGAAAACCAAGCTGGGCGGCTACTGGGTGATCGAAAAAGTGGAAATGCCGGATGGCACTGAGAAATTATTTCAACTAAGCACTACGATAGATTTTATTGAAGTGACCGGCGATTCCGGGGTTCGCAAAAAAGTGCAACCTAAGGTTGATGGTGGTTACCTGGTCAATGATTCTTCAGAGCGTTTTGATCTGAAGATAGAAAACGACAGTCTTCATATGTATTATAAAACCCCATATGATAGTTGGAAGGAGACGGTTTTGAGAGCCCGTGATAGTGTATTAGTAGTTTTAAATCAGGACGGGAAGGTGTATTCGTATAGTAAGTTCAAAGGGTTATTAATTCCGAAGCCATGAACTCAGTCCTAACGGAAATTCGAAATCTGCTTCGTTCAGAGGGAACTCAAGAGATAAAGTTAAAGAGTCAGCGATTCTTCAAAGAGGACATAAAAAACTATGGTGTACGAAACCCGGTGGTTCATAAAATTGCAAAGGAATCCTATAAGAAGATCGTTCCACTGACCAAGGAAAATGTTTTTGATGGTTGCGAACTTCTTTGGCAATCCGGTTACACGGAAGAAGCCATCCTCGCATGCGACTGGGCATTTTATATGAAAAAACAATACGGGCCTGAGGATTTTGATGTCTTTGAAAGATGGATCGATACCTATGTAACCAACTGGGCTACTTGTGACACGTTTTGTAATCATACAGTAGGCACATTTTTACATAAATTCCCAGAATTTATGCCTCGGATCAAAGCCATGACAAAAAGTAAAAATCGATGGATGCGAAGAGCTGCGGCCGTAAGTTTGATTGTTCCGGCCCGAAAAGGAGAATTCTTCGACGACATTATCGAAATCGCCACTTTATTACTCACCGATAGCGACGATATGGTGCAAAAAGGTTACGGATGGATGCTGAAAGAAGCCAGCAAGAAACACCAACAGGAAGTTTTTGATTTTGTAGTGAATAACAAAACTACGATGCCCAGAACCGCATTGCGATATGCTATTGAGAAGATGCCAAAAGAAATGAAGGCAATGGTGATGAAGAAATAGTCCGCTAGTAAATTCAGACGCAAATCCTTACCTTTACCCCATGCCCAAAAGACAAGGTGAAAATACATCCTTAGGTGATGTGTTAAAAGAATTTATCCAGTCCAACCGATTGCAAAGCGGCCTGGACAAGATTTCTGTAAAGGATGCCTGGCACTCTGTTATGGGAGAAGCTATTTCCAAATACACTACAGATGTAAAACTCGAACGTAACACACTCTATGTAAGTTTGAGTTCTTCCGTGCTTCGTGAAGAACTGGGGTATGGAAAGGAGAAGATTATTAATCTTCTCAATGAGGTTTTGGATAAGGATCTTATCAAGAAGTTGGTGCTTAGATAAGTTTTTCACTTCGTCTTAAAATACCTTAAAGAGTTTAGATTGTGAAAAGAAAAAAACCACCCGAACGGTGGTTTTTAATATTATGTGGCCTCTCGACTGCGCTCCGTGTGACAATTAGAACGTATCTCTTTCAGCAAAATGGAAAGCTCCTTCAATAGCTGCATTCTCATCACTGTCACTACCGTGAACAGCATTCTCTCCAATAGAGGCAGCATACAGTTTACGGATAGTTCCATCGGCGGCATCTTCAGGATTTGTAGCCCCAATTAGCGTACGGAAATCCTCGACAGCATTGCTCTTTTCAAGAATAGCTGCTACGATAGGTCCGCGAGTCATGTATTCCACCAACTCCCCATAGAACGGACGTTCTTTATGGATGGCGTAGAATTTCTTGGCATCATCGGTGGTCATTTGTGTTAATTTCATAGCAACGATCCTAAAACCGGCCGCATTAATTTTTTCAAGTATAGCACCGATGTGTCCTTTTTCAACCGCATCGGGCTTAAGCATGGTAAACGTTCTGTCTGTTCTCATAGTTTTTTAAATTTCGGTGCAAACCTACGTTTTTTGAAAACAGAATACAAACGTTTAACTATCATTTAATGTAGCTTTAGTATTGCTGTGTAAATCGTTCAAAGATGAAGTTATCCTTGCCTCTCAGTTCGAATGTGACTTCCTTTTTATCTAAATCGAAGAACAGCACCCCAAAGTTGAGTCGCTTTATAATATTACTCACCCGGTATTCATTTCCTTCGGTGTCGTAGGTAGGCCATGTATGTGTCAATCCGCTGGAGGTGAAATCGATAAGCGGATAGCCTAATCCCGCATTTTCATCCACCGATATCTCCGCCATATGGCGATCACCACTCAACATGATGATATTCTTTGCTTTTGCACTTTTCAATAATTCTCTCATTCTCACCACTTCTGAAGGAAAATTATGCCACTTCTCCCATCCATGCTCCTTACTTAGAAACTGTACGCTGGTCACGATAAGTGTAAAATCGGCCGAATCATCCTGTAGTTCTCCTTCCAGCCATTCCCACTGTACATTGCCTAACATGGTTCCGTCATGGTCGGCATCCCAGTCATCATAACGACGAGCGGTATCCTCACTTTTCTTTAAAGGGCTTCGGAAGTAACGCGTATCGAGCGAGATCAGCTTTATGGTCCCTCCATCCGCCTGTATGGTTTCAGAAAAATAAACTCCGTCCCTGCTCCTCCTCGGATCGTCTTCAGCCACATCAAGGAAATCTAACAATAATACTTTAGCCTCATCCTTCTTCTCCCACTCCACACCCGCATCATTCTTACCATAGTCATGATCATCCCATGTTCCGGCAATCACTGTTTGTTCCACAAGTTTTGCATACAACGGATTAGCGGAAACCTTGTCATAATCTTCTTTCATCTTCACCATATCGTCGGTATCCGCATACACATTATCACCTCCCCAGAAAAACATATCCGGTTTAGTATCAAGGATTGGTTGCCACAGAGGCTGTGGGCGGTCCTGGTGATTACAACTGGCAAAAACCAGGGTGAAATCGGCCAAACTGTCTTCGGTAAAGGTATTATCGGAAATTTCCTTTGTATTCTCTTCGGAAGGGTTTACACAGGAAAATAGAAGTAGAATCACTAAAAAAAGGATGGATGGTTTCATGGATAAGAGTTCAAAGTTTAGTGCAAATTTAAGGAATTTGCGTATGACATTCGTATGAAGAAATTGTATCTTAGCAGCCTATGAATAAGGCTACCACTGCCAAAGTAAAAGCACTACTCGCCACACCAAAAAAGATCGTAGTAGTAGGACATAAGAATCCTGACGGAGATGCTGTGGGCTCTTGTCTGGCGCTGGCTCATGTACTCAATGCATTAGGTCATCACGCACGGGTAATTATGCCTAATGACTTTCCCAATTTCCTGAAATGGTTACCGCATTGCGATCGTATCCTGATCCACGATAAGGAATCGGATAAAAGCAGTTCTCTGATCTCGGAGGCAGAACTCATCTTTACGTTAGATTTCAACGCTTTAAACCGCACCGGGGATATGGAAGAGCCGCTTAACAAGGCAACTGCAGAATTTGTCCTTATAGACCATCACCAGCAACCTGATAACTATGCAACTGCTGTCTACAGCGATACTTCGATGAGTTCGACCTGTGAGATGGTATATCACTTCTTTGATGCACTGGATGCGCTATCATTGATCACCGCTGAAGTGGCTACCCTACTCTACACCGGAATTATGACAGACACGGGATCCTTCCGTTTTCCGGCGACCTCGGCAACAACCCATAGGGTCATTGCACATTTAATCGAATGCGGTGTGAAAAATTCAGTGATCCATCAGAATATATACGATACCAATACACCCGACCGAATCGCTTTATTGGGAGTTGCCCTCCAGAATATGAAGATACTTCCCGAATACAGGACGGCATATATCACTATCTCGCAGAAGGAACTGGATGATCACCAATTTAAAAAGGGTGATACCGAAGGATTTGTGAATTATGCCTTGTCCGTTGTAGGCGTTGTATTCGCAGTGATATTCATCGAAAACCGACAGGACCAGATAGTAAAGATCTCCTTCCGAAGCAAAGGATCCTTCTCGGTGAATGAATTCGCTAGAAAATACTATAACGGCGGAGGTCATACCAATGCGGCAGGAGGTAGAAGCATCAAGCCATTATCTACTACGGTTAGTGAATTTATTAGTATATTGCCCTCCCATAAAATTGAACTTACCGATGAATCCTAGAATTTTACTGCTGTTTCTTTTCGGTTGTATCCTGCTAGTTTCCTGTAAAACCCCGGAAGCCAGAAAACCTGTGCAGCAGAATTCGGGTAGTTTTATCATGGAGTCGGCAAAACGCAATAAAGTACTATACAAAAAGGAAGAGGCACGCATTGTAAGTATAATGGATGAGAATCCAGGTAATAATTATATCTCTTCAGACAGAGGATTCTGGTACTATTATAATATAAAGGACAGCCTTGATATCCCGACGCCAGAAATTGGGGATATAGTAACCTTTACCTACGATATCAAATCACTGGACGGAGCTTCTATACTTACAGAAAATGAAGCCGGACTGCAAGTCTACAAGATCGATCAATCCAATCAGGACCTTATCTCAGGACTTCGGGACGGAGTGAAACTGATGAAAGTTGGTGAAAAGGTTACTTTCCTTTTTCCTTCTTATAAAGCATACGGGTATTATGGTCTGGAAAATAAACTAGGTACCAATGTTCCTGTTCAGAGTACCGTAACCTTGAAATCAATTCAACAATCACAATAAATCTTAACAACACATGAGAAAATTATCCCTGTTATTGATCCTTTTAGTCGCTTTGGTAGTAACCACAGCTTGTGAGGATAAATATCCGGACCTACCGGAAGGTGTATATGCCGAATTTGTAACTAACAAAGGAACTTTCGTCGCCAAATTATTCAATGATCAAACACCACTAACTACAGCTAATTTCGTAAGCCTTGCCGAAGGTACCAACGAAATGGTAGATTCCATATATCTGGGAAAACCATATTATAACGGACTCGTCTTCCATCGGGTTATTAAGGATTTCATGATACAAGGTGGTGATCCCAATGGTGATGGCTCCGGTAATCCCGGTTATCGTTTCCCTGATGAATTTGTAGATAGTCTGAAACACGACCGTAAAGGATTATTGTCTATGGCCAATTCTGGTCCTGAAACTAATGGAAGTCAGTTCTTCGTAACCCTAAAGGAAACGCCATGGCTGGACGGAAAACACACGATATTCGGAGAAGTCGTTATTGGTCAGGAAGTGGTAGATTCCATAGGGACTACGCCAACTACCAAACCGGGTGACATTCCTGTGGATGAAGTGATCATGGAACAAGTGAACGTAATCAACAAAGGTAATATTAATATCATAGCGTTTGCTGAAGAACTTAAAAAGATCGAAGCGGAACGTGAAGCCAAGATAGAACGCCTTGAGCGTTTGGCTATCGACAAAGCTGTTTCTTTTGTGAATATGAAGCAGGAAGCTGAGACTCTGGAGTCGGGACTTCAAATGTCATATCAAACTAAAGGGGAAGGTGCGAAGCCGAAAGACGGTGAAAATCTTCTCATTAACTATTCCGGCTATTTCCCTAACGGACAATTATTCAACACCAGTTATCTGGAGGTTGCCGAATTGTACGAGGCAGTAGACCAGAACAGAAAAGCACAAGGCCGCTATACTCCTATAGTTACCAACACTAATGATACCAGATTGATCCAGGGGTTCCGTGAAGCACTTCAAAAGATGCGCATCGGTGATAAAGTGACCGTGTTCATACCTTCACACTTAGGATATGGAGAAGCTGGAAATCGTCCTTTCATTCCACCAAACGCCGACCTGATCTTCGAATTGGAGATGTTGGAAAACTCAACTGAGGAATAAGAATTGAATAAATAAAAAAGCCCGATTCGTTCGGGTTTTTTTATGTTCTTTTTTCTGGAATATGTTTTAAGATCTCTAACACAAACTCCCAGAATTTCTGCATGGAAGTAATGCTTGCGCGTTCATCGGGTGAATGTGCTCCCTTAATCGTGGGTCCGAAGGAGATCATATCCATTCCGGGATAATTCTGACCTAATATTCCGCATTCCAACCCTGCATGGCAGGCAGCGACATCTGCTTTATGTCCGTTCATTTTTTCATACAAAGCATCCATCACCTTCAAGATAGCGCTATCCATATTGGGAGCCCAGCCCGGATAGGATCCAGTGAAACTTACATCATATCCCGCGAGTTCAAAAACACTGCGCAGTGAATTGGCAAGATCTTCCTTGGAAGATTCTACCGAGGAACGGGTTAAGTTCTCCACTTTAATATTTCCGTCTGTAACTGTGACTTTCGCTATATTATTCGATGTTTCCACGAGGTCCTCAATAGCAGGACTCATACGAAATACGCCATTGTGGGCAGCGTGTAAAGCATTCAGTAGTTTATTTTTTCCATCGGAATCCATCACTACGGCAGGAATGGCTGTTTCAACCGCCGCTATATTTAAATCCGGTTCCAGTAAGCTGTATTCATCGATAATAGCCCGCTTCATTGTATCGAATACGGTTAAAAATTCTGCCTCCTTATTCGAAGACACCACCACAGTTGATACGCTTTCACGTGGTATAGCATTCCGAAGGCTTCCACCATTGATCTTCGCGATATCAATCAATTCCCGGGTAGCATATAATAGTCGATTCATCATTTTATTGGCATTTCCCAATCCTTTGATAATATCCATACCGCTATGACCACCTTGCAGCCCTTTAACTTTAATGGTAAATGCCTTCACATTCCCTGGCACACTTACTGTTTTGTAGGTTCCTATAGCGGTAACATCAACACCTCCGGCACATCCTACGCCTATTTCATCATCCTCTTCAGTATCGAGATTCAAAAGAATTTCGCCTTTCAATACACCTCCTTTAAGTTCCATGGCGCCTGTCATTCCCGTTTCCTCATCGATGGTAAACAAAGCTTCAATATCAGGGTGTGGAATAGATTCACTTTGTAAAATGGTCATGATGGTAGCTACTCCCAGACCGTTATCGGCACCAAGGGTCGTTCCTTTTGCGCGCACCCAATCTCCATCAACCCACATCTCGATTCCCTGGGTATCGAAATTGAAGTCGGTATCGTTATTCTTCTGATGTACCATATCAAGATGTGACTGCATTACTATGGTTTTCTTACCTTCCATCCCTGCAGTAGCCGGTTTTCGGATAATCACATTTCCTATATGATCTACCGTGGTTTCAAGTCCGAGATTCTCGCCAAATTCCTTCATGAAAGCGATAACACGTTCTTCTTTTTTTGAAGCGCGGGGTACGGCATTTAGATCGGCAAAATTGTTCCAGACTTTTTTAGGTTCGAGGTTACGTATAGCTTCGTTCATGAGTGGTTCTATTAGATTACAAAATTACGCTTTTCGGAAAGGGGTAAAAAATAATAGATAGAAGAATTCTTCGTATGTTTGAATTATGCAGAGTAAAAGAACGCGCCTCATCATTGCCTTGCTCCTTCCCGTTCAGGTGATAGTGCTTCAAATACTAAAAAACTTCCCTCAATTCATTGAAACGTACTACAGTCAGGGAATTTATCCTGTGATCTCGAAAATATCCCGTTACCTTTTCGGTTGGATTCCTTTTTCCATGGGTGATCTATTCTACCTCCTAATCGCTATTATGGCCCTTAGATGGTTATATAAAAATGTAAGACGTATCCGTTATGAAGCGGTGCGGTTCTTCATCGACATAGTTGCAACTGTGTCCATTGTATACTTTATGTTTCACATATTATGGGGACTGAATTACTACCGCCAACCATTACACCAGACCCTTGATCTGGACTACGAATACACCACCGAAGAACTTGTTGAAACCACCAAAAGGCTAATTGCAAAGTCGAATGACCTGCATCGCAAGCTTGGTTATGCCGATAGTGTTAAGATAGACCTGCCCTATTCTCAAAGGGAGATCTTTAAAAAATCCCTGGATGGTTATAAGACCCTTTCGGAAGAATACCCGGATCTGACCTACAATCCGAAAAGCTTGAAAAAAAGTGGTTGGAGTCTGGGGCTTACGTATATGGGATATAGCGGATACTATAATCCTTTTTCGGGGGAAGCACAGGTAAATAATCTAATTAAGACCTATAAATTTCCGGTGGTGAGTTGTCACGAGGAAGCACATCAAATTGGTTTCGCGGCGGAAAACGAGGCGAATTTTATTGCTACACTTGCAACGATTAATAACAGTGATCCTTATATCCAGTACAGCGGTTATATTTTTGCCTTACGATATTGTGTAAATGAAATTGCCAGGCGAGATATGGATACGTATAACGATCTTATTGAAACTATTAATCCCGGAATTCTTGCCAGTTACAAGGAGATGCGTGAATTCTGGCTTAAATATAAGAACCCATTTGAAGACTTTTCGAAGGGATTCTGGGATCAGTTCCTGAAAGCGAACAACCAATCCAAAGGGATCATGAGTTATAGTTATATGGTGGCTCTGGTGGTGAACTACTTCGAGGACAAACCCTTCTAATTCCCTCAGTTGTTAAAGGAAGGTTAAGTGTTCCTTACTTCCTCTGCCCCTTGCTTATCTTTAGATTCTTTTTAAAATCAACCAAATGAAAAAACTCTCTTTACTTGTAATAGTGTTTTTTGTTATGTCATTTGTTCGAGGGCAGGATTACTTTCCGAAGAACGATGGCGTAAAAGAAAACAATACCAATTATACGGCATTTACGAACGCGACGCTGTATATAACCCCGACGCAGGTTGTAAAAAATGGCACACTGATTATCCGTGATGGCAAAGTGGTCGCTGCGGGTAAATCGGTTTCAATTCCCAATAATGCAGTGATTTTCGACCTGGACGGGAAACATATTTATCCATCCTTTATCGACCCATATACCGGATTTGGTGTTGAAAAACCAAAGCGAGCACAGGGACAGGGAAGATCTCCTCAATACGATGCAACGAGAAAGGGGTTCTACTGGAATGACCATATTATGCCGGAGAGTGAGGCCATCACAAAATTCAAATACGATATGAAGAAAGCTTCCGACTTCCGGAAAGCAGGCTTCGGGGTAGTGAATACTCATATCATGGATGGAATTGCACGGGGTACGGGTGTTCTTGTTGCCCTGAATGATGAGGATGATGCAGCTACACGGATACTTGACGATAGTTCGGCTCAATTTTTCTCATTCAGTAAAAGTTTGACCAGCAGACAATCCTACCCTTCTTCACTTATGGGATCTCTTGCGTTGCTTCGTCAGTTGCACTATGATCTGGATTGGTATGCCAAGGGTAATTCAAACACCAGAGATCGTTCACTGGAAGCACTTATCGCTAATAAAAGTCTGCCTTCTATTATTGAAGCGGGTGATAAGACCAACAACCTTCGCGCGGACAAGATCAGCGATCAGTTCAATTTGAATTACATCATTGTTGGAGGTGGGGATGAATATGAACTTATCGATGAGATCAAGGCAACTAATGCACGGTATATTATACCTATCAACTTTCCTGATGCCTTTGATGTAAGTGATCCTTATGCCGCCAAATATATTTCATTGGAAGACATGCGGGAATGGAACCAGGCTCCAGGTAACCCCAAAGCACTTGTTGATAAAGGAGTATCCTTTGCATTAACGACTTTCGAACTTAAATCACCCTCAGCATTTAAAGGTAAACTGATGAAAGCTTTCAAGCATGGTTACGATTCGACCAAGGCACTCGAAGCATTGACGACAGTTCCTGCAGAGTTTTTAGGTAAAAGTGATGAGATAGGAAGTTTACAGCCGGGAAGATATGCTAATTTCTTAATCACTTCGGGTGATGTTTTCAGTAAGGAATCGACCCTGTATGAAAACTGGGTTCAAGGTAAAAAACATGTGATCAACGATATGAATCAGAAGGATATTCGAGGAAAATATTCCCTGAATGCCGGTGGAAAGACTTACGAATTAACCATATCGGGTGAAATGGCCAAGCCCAAGGCAGAGGTTAAAATTGGAGAAACAAAATTCCCCGCTAAACTAGAATATAAAGAAAACTGGGTTACACTTTCCTTCACTAATGAAGAAAAGACAGCGTCCTATCGTTCTACCGGACTAGTCCCTTCAGAAGGAAACAATTTTACCGGAAAGTTCATATTACCGACAGGAGCAGAAACCAGTTTCAATGCAGTGCGCACCGGGGATATGGATACTCCTGAAAAGAAAGATAAAAAAGATGACGATACAAAGCCGGAAGTTGTACCGCTAACCTTCCCTAATGTAGGATATGGGTCGGTCTCTAAACCCAGGGCGCAGAATGTATTATTTAAAAATGCCACGGTTTGGACGAGCGAAGCGACCGGAGTACTACGCAATACAGATGTACTGGTAAAAAATGGTAAGATCAGTAAAATTGGAAAGAACCTCAGCGCTTCCCGAGCGACCGTTGTGGACGCGACAGGCAAACATCTCACGGCAGGTGTGATCGATGAACACTCTCATATAGCAGCGCTTTCCATTAACGAATCTGGTCACAACTCATCTGCTGAAGTAAAGATTGAAGACGTCGTAGATCCGGAGGATATAGGTATCTACCGCAATCTGGCAGGAGGAGTCACCTCAATTCAGGTCCTGCACGGTTCTGCCAATCCCATTGGCGGTCGTTCGGCCATCCTGAAATTGAAGTGGGGAGAAAGTGCAGAGAACCTTATTTATACTAATAGTCCGAAGTTTATAAAATTTGCCCTCGGTGAAAACGTAAAACAGTCCAACTGGCAAAGTTTCGGTCGATTCCCGCAAACGCGTATGGGAGTGGAACAATTATATGTGAATTACTTCAATCGGGCGAAAGAATACGAGGCAAAAAAGAAAAGCGGACAACCATATCGCTACGATGAAGAAATGGAAGTATTGGTTGAGATCCTGAACGGAGAGCGATTTATAAGTTGTCACTCTTACGTGCAAAGCGAGATCAATATGTTAATGAAAGTTGCCGAACGTTTCGGCTTCCGTGTGAATACCTTCACGCATATCCTGGAAGGATATAAAGTTGCCGATAAAATGGCAGCTCATGGCGCAGGTGGTTCTACCTTCAGCGACTGGTGGGCATATAAATACGAGGTAAATGATGCTATCCCTTACAATGCTGCTATCATGGCGAGCCAGGGAGTAACAGTTGCGATTAACAGTGACGACGGAGAGATGTCGCGCAGACTGAACCAGGAGGCTGCAAAAGGTGTCAAGTATGGCGGAATGACCGAAGAAGAAGCCTGGAAAATGGTAACCATAAATCCGGCCAAATTGCTTCATATCGATGATCGCACCGGAAGTGTAAAGGAGGGTAAGGATGCCGATCTGGTATTATGGAGTGATCATCCACTTTCGGTTTATGCCAAAGCGGAAAAGACTATGATAGACGGAGCTATTTATTTCGACCTTGAACAGGATAAATCCAAGCGGCAAGCTATTAAGGCGGAGCGCACCAAGCTCATTAACTTGATGATCTCTGAAAAGAATGGTGGCGGGAAAACACGCGAACCAAAAGGAAAAGACAAGATCCGATTTGAATGTGAAACAATAAACTAATCCAACTATGAAAGCAATAAAACAAATACTTTTAGCAGTAATCACCTGTGTTGGATTACAAACATTCGCACAGCAAATGCCAGCTCCAGCTCAATCCGAAGCCATCACCATAAGTGGTGCCACGGCGCATATCGGTAACGGAACAATAATTGAAAACAGCGTGATCGTCTTCGAGAATGGAGTAATAACGTCTATAGGAGGATCGGGTACTGCAACCAAAGGACGTGTGATCAACGCCACAGGTAAACATGTTTATCCCGGGTTTATCGCACCTGCGAAGTCGCTCGGACTTGTAGAAGTGAACGCCGTGAGAGCCAGTAACGACCAGGATGAGATAGGAGACTTTATTCCCAATATCCGATCGCTTATCGCCTATAACGCCGAGAGCAAAGTGGTGGAAAGTATGCGCCCGAATGGCATACTAATTGGACAAGCCACGCCTAAAGGTGGGCGAATTTCAGGGACGTCCTCCATCGTACAATTTGATGCGTGGAACTGGGAGGATGCCGCCGTGAAAGTGGATGATGGTATCCATATGAACTGGCCAGGTAGTTTCCGAAGGGGACGATGGTGGTTGGGAGAGCCTCGTGGCTGGAAGCCTGACAAGGATTATAGTAAGCGATTGGATGAAATTAGAAATTACATATCGAATTCCAGGGCTTATGGAAAGAGTGAAGATCAGCCGAAGAATGAGGGTTATTTAGCTATGCAGGGATTATTCGATGGAAGCAAGAAACTCTATATCAACACCCAGGGTGAAAAGGAAATGATCGATGCGATTACCCTGGTTAAAGAAGCTGGAGTAAAGGATGTTGTTATTGTTGGAGGTTATGAAGCCAACAAGATAATTCCCTTCCTGAAACAACATAATGTTCCTGTGCTGGTAAGACAAACACATTCTTTGCCGCGTCGGGATGATGACGATTACGACCTGCCTTACCGCTTACCGAAAATACTGGTAGACGGAGGGTTATTAGTTGGTCTTCAAAACGCGAATATGTCGAATTTTCAAACCCGTAATCTACCCTTCTATGCCGGTCAGTTAGTAGGACAGGGTATGGATAAGGAAACAGCGCTACAACTCATTACCGGAAATAATGCAAAGATCCTGGGTATCGATGCTGAATATGGTACACTGGAATCCGGTAAAAGCGCCACACTTTTCGTGAGTGAAGGAGATGCACTGGATATGCGAACCAATATATTGACTCATGCTTTCATCGATGGTAGACAGATTTCACTGGAAACCCATCAAACCGAATTATACAAACGATATATGGAAAAGTACAGTAGGGATTAACGACTACTGAAATAAAAAAAGCAGCTTCCAGAGCTGCTTTTTTTATAGCCGGAAGCCAATGTTTTGTTTTCCGAAGAATTGTAAAGTGAGTATATTTATTGTTCTGAAAATATATATATGCAATTGTACTTCCGAATAAGCTGTTTGTTTATGGTATTTCTGCTCAGTTGCCAGTCTGAAACCAACATAAAATCCATTGCCGAGATCACGGAAGATAGTCCTTTCATTTCGGGTAAAGCCGAATATCTCACATCACCATACGTTACTGCCGGAGACCGGGTCTATATGGTGGGACATCAGGATGGTTCGTTTCCGGAGCTTGGATGGCACATAAAAGGAGAAATGGGAGGAATTTGGAACCATCCTATCAAATTGATGGATGGATTTGAAATCGAAATTATCATTGATAGCGACACCATTGCTCTCGATAAAGCTGATGCATTTGTCAATTTTCCCTTCGGAAATAAACACGTCTACAAACTGGATTCTCTGGGTATGGAGATCGAGCGATGGCAGTTTGTTCCGGATAATAAGCAAGGTATTGTAATTCAATTGTTGATAAAGAATAAAGGTGAAAAAAAATTAAAATTCAGATTTACGGCTCATACCGATCTCAGACCTACCTGGCTGGGGGAACGTACGGAAATGATAGATGGAAAGGATCAGGGAATCTATAACAGGGAACAGGGTACATGGATGGTGAAGGATAGTTTGAACCCCTGGTATACTGTATTTGGTTCGGAACTTGAATTTGATCAGGAATCAACTCCCGGATCAACAGATAGTGATTCTATGGTATCAACAAATACTTTGGAGGACGTAATCTTCCTATTTAATGATAGAACACATACTATTAACTATTATATCGCAGGTTCCTATACTTCGGAGGAAGATGCGACTAGCACCTACAAGGAACTTTCAGAAAACCACTTGGAACTGCTTGAAGACAAGAAAAAACGTTACGAGGTTCTTGCTAACAGAACGAAACTCACGGTTCCCGATAAGGATATTGAACAGGCCTTCGAATGGGTAAAATACAATTGCGACTGGCTGATCCGGACGGTCCCGGAAGTTGGCACAGGTATAGGGGCAGGAATTCCCGATTATCCCTGGTGGTTTGGGGTAGATAGTGAGTACGCATTACAGGGTTATATGGCGATAGGACAAGATGAAGCCGTGTATAATACAATTCAGTTATTGGATAGTGTCTCGAACGCAGTGAATGGCAATGGAAGGATCATCCATGAGATGTCGACTAACGGGGCCGTTTTCAATCCCGGAAACATAAATGAAACACCTCAGTTTGCATCTTTGATCTGGAAGATCTATCAATGGAACGGTAATAAGGATTTTCTCCACACTTATTTCCCTACCATTAAGAAAGGGCTTAATTGGTTGATGACTGAAAAGGATTCAGATGGTAATCTGTTTCCTGATGGTTTCGGAATGATGGAGATCCATGGTCTGGACAGTGAGATGATCGATGTCGCGGCTTATACACAAAAAGCGTTTAAAGATGCTTCCTTTATAGCTGATGCCCTGGGAGAATTCAACCTGGCACAACAATATTATGAAACCTCCGAAACGCTTCAGCAGAAAATAAACGAAGAATTCTGGAGTGAAGAGTTCAATTCATATGCCGATTTCATCGGAACAGATGAGCAGGCACTCGATCTTATAGAAGATGCAATTATTAGGGCAGATACTTTAAATAAACCCTGGGCGGTAGAAGAACTAAAACAAACAAAGGAAGCTATTTTACAAAACCCTTCCTCTACTCCCCGCCCCTTTGTACTTCATCATAACTGGGTAGTGAATACACCTATGGAAGTTGGATTGGCCACTAACGATAAAGCCGAAAAAGCGTTGCAGACTGCCGAAAAGTATGTAAATCCATTTGGCGTCTTTGTAACCGGAATCGATAGGGATCAATCTGCTGGATCGGACGACGGTTCCTTTAAGGGCAGTAAAGTATTCAGTTATACAGGTGCAGTAATGACCTTGCCTACCGGTGTACAGATTGTTTCAGAGAATAATTACGGCAGGCCGGATATGGCCCTCAATTATATGAAAAGGATGACGCGCACTTTCAGCTATGCGCTACCGGGAAGTATTTATGAGGTATCTCCGGATTATGGTATGATCACTCAGGCCTGGAATGTGTATGGGTTTGCAGTGCCAATCGTGGAGCAGTTCTTTGGAATTCAGCCGGATGCTGCCAATAAAAAGGTTACAATAACGCCACAGATGCCTTCTACCTGGAACGTAGCTTCCCTGGAAAATGTAATGATTGGTGATAATGAGATCTCCGTTTACTTTTCTGAAGAAAATGGTACAAAGAAAGTGCGAGTTGAACAAATAAAATCGGATTGGCAGCTTGTATTGCGTTTACTTCGAAATAAATCAAGTCGTATAAATAATAGTGAGGGATCGTTTGAAATAATCGATGATCCTGAAGAATCATTCTATACCATTAAAAGTAATGATAGGCTTGTCGAGATCGAATATCAGGAGTAAGATCAGGGAATTATAACTACAGCGCCTACCGGAATTTCGAATACTGAATCATCTAATTCTGATTCGGTTATAGTGACCTTTTCAAAATTTACATTATTACGCGCCTGGATGGGTTTTCCATTCTCAATTGTGTACCAAGTAAGGGTTTTAGGCAATTGCAATCCGTTCACTTCCTGCCATTCACTGTATTTAATAAATCTCCAATCATCACTAGCTTCATTGTCATTGTAAGTGACCGTGTAGCCAAGCCATGCCATCTGATGGGTTTCGGGATGATAATAAAGTATGTATTCGTCTTTGGGTGAATTTCCTATGCCGGCATCATAATATATCCTGATCCCTTCATAAACTTCCCCGTCCAGCTCGGTACCTTTAACCTCTTCATAATTAATTCCTTCATCTGCTAATACAAAAGGCATGGCATAGAAATAGAACATCAGATTGTAATAGAACCTCGGATTACCCTTATAAGCCTCTTCCTGGTTTTGAAGCAACCATACATCCTTCCCGTTGAAACCCACAGACCATTGTTCCGATTCAATTTTAGTGCGACGATTGGGTAAGGAAATAGTGTGTGTCTCGGAGCCATTTTGTTTAGAAATTTCAAAACACAAATTTTTCATATCACTCCATCTCTCCATACCACCGTGAACCTTTAGAACTTCTTTAAAGGGCACCGGGTAGTTCATCAAACGGGCAGTTTCTTGCGAAATTGGAATCGTGTCATGAATAATAGGTTGGGGATCTTTTTTTTCTTCTTTACAGGCGAATACAAGTAAGGATGCCACAATAAGTAGACTGATGGTTTTCATAGTAAAAGGTTTGCTTTCTAAAAATAAGAAAGCTTCCGTTAGTAACGATAGCTTTTTTGAAACCTTTATGATTTTCTGTGAGATTATGAAAAAACAACCACAAAATACTTCCTTACCTTTATACCATGGTGAAAGTGATCAGTAGTCTTCAAAACCCTTTAGTGAAGAAAATTCATACGCTTTTAGAGAAATCCAGGGAGCGGAGGAAGTCGGGACTTTTTGTTATTGAAGGAAAACGCGAGATTGAACTTGCATTGAAAGGGAATTATGCTATAAAAACAATTCTCTTCTGCCCAGAGATTTATACAGGGGATGATCCCGACTTTGAAAACTCCAATATCGAGATCATCGAAATAAGCTCTGACGTATTCCGAAAACTGGCTTATAGAAAAACCACCGAAGGCATTGTCGCAATAGCAGAAGCCAAGGACCTTTCTCTGGGTCAACTCCGTCTTAAAAATGAAAGTCCGCTTATCCTAATAGCAGAGGCTCCGGAAAAACCAGGAAACATTGGGGCTCTGCTCCGCACTGCAGATGCTGCAAATTTGGATGCGGTGATCATTGCGAATCCTAAAACAGATATGTATAATCCGAATATCATTCGAAGTAGCGTGGGTTGTCTTTTTACTCGCAACATAGCCACGGCAAACACCGATGAGATTATTCAGTATTTGAAAAAGAATAACATAGAGATTTATGCTGCGACCTTACAGGCTTCAATTCCGTATCAGAACTGCGATTTCAGGCAATCTTCGGCCATCGTTGTCGGCACTGAAGACGAAGGATTATCTGAAAACTGGAGGCAACACAGTACTCAAAGTATTGTGATTCCCATGCAAGGTGAAATAGACAGCATGAACGTTTCTGTAGCTGCGGGAATCCTTATCTTTGAAGCCAAAAGACAGAGAGGATTTTCGAGTTGAATGCTGGGTGTTGGTATTAATTTGGAAATTCTCATTTGAAAATTGAAGTAATTTGGTTATCAGTTGTCAGTTTTGGGTTTCTGTTATAAATTCACGGCTCACTATTCACCAATCACTAATTAAAATTCATTCAGCTTGACTCCGAAGACGCTCTTTTATATCATTATAGGTATCCTGGTGATAAATTTCATTATAGATAAAGTTCTCGATTACTTAAATGCCAAACATTTCAACGACGAGCTACCTGAAGAAATATCAGATGTCTACGATGAAGATGCGTATAAGAAGTCCCAGTTATATAAGAAGGAGCGATATCGTTTCAACCAGTTAACTTCGGTCATTTCAATTATTGCCACCTTATTGTTCTTCTTCCTTGACGGTTTTGAATATGTTGACCGCTTAGCTCGTTCATTTTCGGAGAATTCCATTGTAATTACCCTTATCTTCTTCGGAATAATTATGCTGGCGGCCAGTATTTTAAGTTTACCTTTTGGTTATTACAGCACTTTTGTGATCGAAGAAAAATTTGGATTCAATAAAACCACGCGAGGAACTTTTGTACTTGATAAAATAAAAGGCTTACTGATGACTGCCATTATTGGCGGACTCTTGCTGGCCCTTATCGTCTGGTTTTACGAATTTGCCGGAGCTCATTTCTGGTTATATGCATGGGGCGTTATCACGATTTTCTCGATTCTGATGAATATGTTCTATGCCCGGCTAATTGTTCCTCTTTTCAACAAACAAAAACCTCTGGAACCAGGTGAATTACGTTCTAAAATCGAGACCTATGCTAAAAAAGTGGGGTTCACTCTCGATAAGATTTTTGTGATCGACGGATCGAAACGCAGTACCAAAGCAAATGCATATTTCTCTGGCTTCGGCAGTGAAAAACGAGTTACTTTATACGATACCCTGATCAACGATCTGGAAGATGAAGAAATAGTGGCTGTCCTGGCCCATGAGGTAGGACATTATAAGAAAAAACATATTCTTATCAATCTTTTTGCTTCCGTGGTCACAACAGGGTTCACCTTATGGATCCTATCGCTTTTTGTTGGAAATCCACTTTTGTCGGTGGCATTAAACGTTTCTGAACCTTCGTTCCATATCGGCCTGATCGCTTTTGCTGTACTTTTTACACCTATTTCGGAAGTAACCGGGCTTATTATGAACTATCTATCCCGAAAATTTGAATATCAGGCAGATAACTATGCCAAAACGACATATACCGGACCCCCGTTAATTTCAGCATTGAAAAAACTATCCAAAAACAGTTTAAGTAACCTTACACCCCACTCTGCCTATGTATTTGCTCATTATTCACATCCCACCCTATTGCAACGATTCAGAAATTTGAACAAATAATTGAAACCCTGCAAAAAGAGAGCAGGGCACAAAATTTGTTGGTACTTACGAACCAATATTGTACATTTAATTTATGACCGAGGAAGTTTTAGAAGCTGAAAAAAAAGAGCTCACCAGACAATATAAAGAACTGCTGAGGATCAGTTATCGTACCCTTACTGCGGCCGATAAAAGATTGATCAGATCGGCATTCGATGTAGCGGTCGATGCCCACAAAGAGCAGCGGCGTAAATCGGGTGAGGCCTACATATTCCATCCATTGGCGGTAGCGAAGATCGTTGCTTCTGAAATTGGACTGGATGCCACTTCTATTGCCGCAGCGTTGCTTCACGATGTGGTAGAGGATACTGAATACACCCTGGCGGACATAGAGCAGTTATTCGGCGAAACTGTAGCACGAATTGTTGATGGCCTTACCAAGATATCCAAAATACCTTACGACAAAGATGTTTCCATGCAGGCGGAGAATTTCAGAAAAATGCTGTTGACTCTGAATGAAGATATAAGGGTGATCATCATCAAGATCGCAGACCGGCTTCACAATATGCAGACCATGGATTCGATGCCGGAACACAAGCAGGTTAAAATTGCTTCAGAAACACTTTATATCTATGCACCCATGGCGCATCGTATCGGGTTGTACAACATTAAAACAGAACTTGAGGATCTTGGATTAAAATATACCGAACCCAATGTATACAGCGATATCCTAAGTAAAATAAAAGAGAGTAAAGAGCAACAGGATGCATATATTCAGGACTTCACTAAGGTTATTAAGGATTCCCTCGACGCCGAGAAACTAAATTACAATATCAAAGGCCGGCCGAAGTCTATTTTCTCGATACGAAGAAAAATGCTGGGACAGAATGTTAGTTTCGATGAAGTATATGACAAGTTTGCGGTACGAATAATCTATAAGAGTGATGCCGAAAATGAAAAATTTATTGCCTGGAAAATATATTCGATCGTTACCGATCATTTCAGACCAAACCCTACAAGATTGCGGGACTGGATCTCCTCGCCCAAATCGACCGGTTATGAAGCCCTGCATATAACTGTGATGGGGCCCCAGGGACGCTGGGTAGAGGTGCAGATACGTTCCGAGCGTATGAATGAGATCGCGGAAAAAGGATATGCTGCACATTACAAGTACAAGAATGACGAGAAAGAGGATACTGGCCTTGAAGATTGGCTGAACAAACTCCAGGAGACACTGGAAAGTGCTGAGGTTAGTGCGGTAGATTTCGTTGAGGAATTTAAACTGAATCTTTATGCAAAAGAGATCTTTGTGTTCTCTCCGAAGGGTGATCTTTATTCCCTCCCGAAGGGAGGAACCGCTCTGGACTTCGCCTTTCATATACATACCGAGGTTGGCCTACACACGAGGGGTGCCAAGGTAAATGGCAAACTTGTTCCGTTGAGTCATATCCTGAAAAGCGGGGACCAGGTAGAAATAATGACTTCTGAAAAAGCCAATCCTACTGCAAACTGGCTGAATTATGCTACCACCGGAAGGGCTCGTTCTAAGATAAAATCGTCCCTAAAAGAAGAGAAGAAGGAAATCGCTGCCGAGGGAAAAGTTGTTCTGGCCCGGAAATTAAAATCACAGAAAATCACGCTGGATGAAAAAACTATAAACCAACTTGTAAACTATTTCAAACTAAAAACCAGTCTGGATCTCTTCTATCGGGTTGGTGCGGGGATAATTGACAATAAAAAACTGAAGGATTTTGCGGCGTCAAGATCAAACGCTTTCGTCTCATTTCTCAAAAATAAAATCAGGAAGCCTAGTCAACCGGAAGATGTAGACCGGCAAGAAATCACTGAAAAGTACGATCAACTGGTTTTCGGCAAGGAAGAAGAAAAGCTCGATTACAAAATTGCCAATTGTTGCAACCCTATTCCCGGAGATGACGTATTTGGATTTTTAACGGTGAATGAAGGATTAAAGGTGCATAAGCAAAACTGTCCTAACGCTTTACAATTACAGAGTAATTATGGGTATCGCATCATGCTTGCCAAATGGATAGATTCTACTCAGAGTGATTTCAGAGTGGAACTTAACATTACGGGTATAGACACCATAGGTCTGGTAAATGATGTGACAAAAGTCGTCTCGAACAACCTCAACATTAACATGAAGAGTATTCATTTTGATAGTGACGATGGTATTTTCAGTGGTAAAATCATCGTGGTTGTAAAAAACAAGAACATTCTTAATAACCTGGTGGAAAAATTAAAAAATATAAACGGAATTGATAAAGTTTCAAGAGCTTAAATAACTACCTTTGCTCCTTTGGTATGACTGCAAAAACGGATCAAAATAATCAAGCCATTGTTAAGAATGTCTTTACGGTATTTCTGGAAGAAAAAGGACACCGTAAAACACCCGAACGATTCGCTATTCTACAGGAAATATACGATCATAACGATCACTTCGATATTGAATCCCTGTACATCAATATGAAGAATAAGAATTATCGTGTGAGTCGGGCTACTCTGTACAACACTATCGAACTTTTACTGGGATGTGGCTTGGTGCGTAAACATCAGTTTGGGCAAAACCAGGCACATTACGAAAAGTCTTATTTCGATAAGCAGCACGATCATGTTATTCTTTCCAATGGAGAAGTGATTGAATTCTGTGATCCGCGTATTCAGAATATCAAAAAAACTATCGAAGAAGTCTTCGATATTGAAATAACCAATCATTCACTCTATTTCTATGGAAATAGAAAAACTTCCGACCCCAAAAATTATTCTGGTCGGGATAATTCATAATACTTATGGCAGTAGACTTACTACTCGGATTACAATGGGGAGACGAAGGAAAAGGAAAGATCGTCGACGTACTCACAAAAAATTATAATATTATCGCACGCTTCCAGGGTGGCCCGAATGCGGGGCATACGCTGGAATTCGATGGTATAAAACACGTATTGCATACTATTCCTTCCGGAATCTTTCATGATAACGCCATCAATCTTGTGGGAAATGGTGTGGTGATCGATCCGGTAATCTTTAAAAGGGAACTGGATAATTTAGTTAAATTCAATATCGATTTTAAAAGCAAACTGCTCATTTCACGTAAAGCGCACTTAATCTTACCAACACATAGGCTATTGGATGCAGCGAGTGAAGCCTCTAAAGGGAAAGCCAAGATTGGTTCAACACTTAAAGGTATTGGCCCTACGTATATGGATAAAACCGGCCGAAACGGTATTCGTGTGGGTGATCTCGAACTAAACGACTGGCAAGAGAAATATCGGGCGTTGGCCGACAAGCATGAAGCTATGATCGATTTTTACAAGGCGGAAATCCAATACGACCTTGCTGAAATGGAAGATGAATTTTTTAAAGCAGTTGAAGAATTAAAATCACTTACCTTCATAGATAGCGAAGAATATTTGTATCAGGCCCAGAAAGCGGGAAAGACCATACTAGCTGAAGGTGCCCAGGGTTCCTTACTTGATATCGATTTCGGAACATATCCCTATGTTACCTCCTCCAATACTACTGCGGCAGGTGCCTGCACAGGCCTTGGAGTAGCCCCGGGAAATATCAAAGAAGTCTTCGGAATTTTTAAGGCATATGCCACCCGCGTGGGGAGCGGCCCCTTCCCTACGGAATTGTTCGACCAGTATGGAGAGACCATGGGACAAGTTGGCAAAGAATTCGGTGCGACAACCGGGAGACCCAGACGTTGCGGATGGCTTGATCTGGTAGCTTTAAAATATGCTGTCCAGATCAATGGTGTAACTCAGCTGATGATGATGAAGGGTGATGTTCTTAGCGGTTTCGATAAATTGAAAGTGTGTACGGCTTATCATTACAAAGGCGAGAAGATCGAACATCTTCCATATAATATCGAAGCTAAAAATGTAACTCCAGTGTATTCAGAAATGAATGGCTGGAAAGAAGACCTTACTAAAATGAGGGATGCTTCCGAATTCCCAAAAGCACTTAACGACTATATTCATTTCCTGGAGAAAGAACTGGAAGTACCCATTAAAATTGTTTCTGTGGGTCCCGATCGAACACAGACAATTCACAGGTAACTCAATAATTGTTGGTATTTTCGTTGTAGTAATAAAGATTCTTAGTTGAAAATATCAAACTACATAACGATTTTCTTATTTCTCTTCGGAATCCTGGCGACAGCACAGGACGGTCAAGATCCGGAAAAAACCAAAGTTTCGGTGGAATCGGGTTATCTGGAAGTGAAACCCGAATTTCCTAACGCCATTATTTATACGCGAGATAATACGGGGCAGGTGTACATTGTACATGAAGGTGTTGAAATGTGGTGTGATCAGGCCTATGTCTATCTGAAGGATAATTTTGTAAAGGCCTATGGAAAAGTGCGTATTAGCCAGGGTGATACAGTTAGCATGCGTAGCAAATACGCAGAATATAACGGAAATACCCAGTTTGCTTTCGCCAGCGGTGATGTTATACTTACAGAACCTAAAACAACGCTTCGTACGGACACGCTCTACTTCGACAGAATTAAACAACAGGCCTTTTATCGAAGTGGCGGAACCGTTCGGGATACGGCCAGCACGCTTACGAGTCGGATAGGCCGTTATTATGCGGCCTCCAAGAAGTATCAGTTCCTTTCGAGGGTAAAGATCGTAAATCCGAAGTATACCGTAAACAGTGAACAGTTGGATTTCTATTCGGAAACAGGAGGTGCCTATTTATACGGCGAATCGACCATTGTATCGAAGACCAGTACCGTATATTGCGAAAGAGGATATTACAATACGCGTTCCGACAAAGGATATTTCGTAAAGAATTCAAGGGTGGATTACAACAATCGCATTCTCTACGGGGACAGTATTTACTTCGACCGTAACTCAAGTTTTGCCTCTGCCACCAACAACATCAGGGTTCTCGATACGATTAACCGATCGGTAATACGGGGTCATTACGCTGAAGTTTTCAGGGAGAAGGATTCGGTCTTTATTACCAAAAGGGCCCTGGCTATTACCTTGCGGGATAACGACTCCGTCTATGTGCATGCAGACACCTTGCGAGTAACCGGTAAACCTGAAAATCGTATTATCAGGGGCTTCTACCGGGCACGGATGTTTAAACGAGGAACCCCACCGGATGAACCCACCAGTGGTAAATGCGATTCTATTTATCTGAATCAGAAATCTGGTATCACTAAATTATTGAGAAACCCCATACTATGGACTGGTGAGAATCAGATGACCGGGGATACGATTCATATACTGTCGAATAAAGAGACAGAACAAATAGACAGCCTGAAAGTCTTTGAAAATGCTTTTCTTGTTCAGAAAGACAGCGCTGGGTATAACCAGGTAAAAGGAGAACGGCTTATCGGGTTATTTACAAATAATGAACTGGACACGGTAAATATCGTTAAGAATACTGAGGTGATATATTTTTCCCGAAACGAAAATGAGGAATTGGTTGGTATCAACAATACCGTCTCAAGTTCAATACAGATGTACCTTAATGCTCAACAAATATCAGGCATCAAATTTATAAAACAGGCTAAGGGAAAGGTGTATCCACCATCGGAATTGCCGGAGAATGCACGTTTACTGCCCGGGTTCATCTGGCGAGGTGATGAACGATTATTCGAAGTTCGCGATCTTTTTAAAGGTAAGCCAATGCCTGTTCTGCCTAAGATCCAGGGAATACCCCTACCCGAGGACGAGGGTGAATTCTTCGATGATATTCCGGAAGATGATATTAAACTTCCCGAAGCTTCTAAACTTAAAGCAAAAGATTTACAGAATAGAGATGAAGATCCCAAACCTGAAACCCGGAAAGAAGTAGAAAAAGAAGGAGGCGGATAACCATGAACAAAGACTTTTTTTTATATCAGGCCCAGACCACACCAAATCCCTTGGCGATGGAAGTATCTCATGCTGAAGGAAGTTTTATCTATGATACGCAGGGCAAGGTATATCTTGATTTTGTTGCCGGTGTTTCGGCCTGTAGTCTTGGGCACAGACACCCGAAGGTTGTGGCTGCTGTGAAGAAACAGCTTGATACTTATTTGCACGTAATGGTGTATGGCGAGTACATCCTGGAACCTGCCGTTTCACTTGCACGAAAGCTCGCAGAACTTCTACCGGATCCCCTGGAAACAACGTACCTTGTGAATAGCGGAGCCGAAGCAATAGATGGGGCCATAAAGCTGGCAAGGGGAGTCACAGGCAGGGCAGAAATCCTGTATGCGGATAGGGCGTATCACGGTAACACCTATGGTGCGCTAAGCGTGATGGGATTTGAAGAACGCAAGACTCCTTTTGGTCCGTTACTACCGGAATGTCATCCTATAAGATTCAATAACCTGCAAGACCTCGGAAAGATTACTGATAAAACGGCTGCGGTTATACTCGAGACCATACAAGGAGGAGCAGGATTTATCATGCCAACCGCCGATTACCTCAAAAAAGTAAAACAACAGTGTGAAAAGGTTGAGGCCTTACTGATCCTGGATGAGATCCAACCCGGATTTGGCCGAACAGGGAAATTGTTTTGTTTCGAACATTACGATATTGTTCCGGACATCCTGGTCATGGGTAAAGGAATGGGTGGGGGATTGCCGATTGGAGCTTTTACTGCTTCGAGGGAGCATATGGCATTATTTAGGGACCATCCAAAATTAGGCCATATAACTACCTTTGGAGGTAATGCGGTAATTGCTGCAGCTGCTCTGGCAACACTAGAAGAAATTATCGAGACCAATCTTATAGAAGATTCGTTAAAGAATGAAGCATTAATCAGGTCTATACTGAAACACCCGCTAATTAGGGATATCAGGGGAAAAGGACTGATGTTGGCGGCCATGGTCGATTCACCTGAAATTGCATCAGAAATCATACTTGGCTGTAAGGAGGAAGGGCTGATACTTTTCTGGCTATTGTATGATCAATGTGCAATTCGTATTACACCACCTCTCACTATATCAGAGGAGGAGTTAAGGAAAGGATGTGCCATAATTACAGCTGTCATGGATAAGGTGGCTCAAAATAATTAATCATCTAAGTAGTTGATATACAGTATTTTAAATTCTATAAAATCTGTTAATAAGCTTGTTAACAATAAACACGGCATAACTATTGAACACCTGTTTACATTACTATCTTTAAAAAAGAAGAAACCGTTAAATGTAGCGTATGCACTCCAGCCCTAACGAGTATAACAATTTCTCTCTTTCCCGCTTCGAATCCATGCTGAAGACTAATAACGTACTTTTCTTCGACTCTGGTGAGTTCGAAGAGATCATTCAGTATTACCTTGAAAACGGGAAGATCGCTCTTGCCAAAAAGGCTGTAAAGCTTGGTCTGGAGCAACATCCTACGGCCACTAACTTAAAGTTATTCCAGGTGGAAATGTTCATATTCGAAAATGAACTGGACACCGCCGAAGAACTTCTTGACAGTCTGCAACCTTTGGAGCAGTCCAATGAGGAGATTTACATTCAGAAAGCCAACATACTTTCCCGTCGCGATCAGCATAAAGATGCTATACAACTACTGGAGAAGGCCCTAGAAATCACCCATGATGAAGCTGATGTACTGTCACTCATCGGTATGGAATACTTGTTTATTGAAGATTTTGAGAATGCCAAATACAACTTCATGAAATGCCTCGAGCAGGATGAAGCGGATTATTCAGCTTTGTATAATATCATCTATTGTTTCGATTATCTTGAGCAGCATGAGGCTGCTATCCAATATCTGAACGATTTCCTGAATAAAAATCCGTATTGCGAAGTAGCCTGGCATCAGGTTGGAAAGCAGTACACAAATCTGGAAGAATTCAAGAAAGCACTAGCAGCTTTCGATTTTGCCATTATCAGTGATGACAGCTTTATTGGTGCGTACCTGGAAAAAGGTAAGGTCCTCGAAAAGCTTGGTAAACTTAAAGCGGCAATAGAGAGTTATACAATAACCTTAGGACTTGATGATCCTACTTCGTTTGCATTACTGCGCATTGGTAAGTGTTATGAAAAACTAGGAAATAGTGAGCTGGCACTTCAATTCTATAATAAGTGTGTAGAGGAAGATGGGCTATTGGATAAAGGCTGGATTGCTATCACGGATTTTTACTTTAAAAAGAAGAATTACCAAAAGGCACTTTATTACATCGACAAAGCCATTAATATCGATAGTGAAAATGTAATGTACTGGAAGCGTTATGCAAAAATCAACAACAGATTGAATCTCTTTGAAGAAGCCGAACACGGCTTCCGAAGAAGTATCGAATTAGGCAATTATGAACTTGATACCTGGCTCGCTCGTGCCGATATATTACTCCAGTTAGGTGAGTTTGAGGCTGCGATCAATAATTTGCATCAGGCCGCAGAATTTTATGCTGAATCGGCAGAAATTGAATATAGACTCGCGGGTGTTCACTACCTGCTCAACGAGGATACTAAAGGTGAATACCATCTTAAAAATGCGCTTAATTTTGAACCGGAATACGCCATGATCATTGAGGAGATCTTTCCGTCGATCTACAACCGGAAAGCCGTACGGGAATTAATTAAAAATCAGCAGAATCCTTCTCTTTAAATTACGTAATTTTAGCCGAAATAAGCTTAAGCTATGCCTTCACGTAATTATATTCAGCACCTAGTGATTTTCGCAAAAGGCGTCGCTATGGGTGCCGCGGATGTCGTTCCCGGAGTTTCGGGAGGTACTATCGCCTTTATTTCGGGAATTTATGAAGAACTTATCGAAACCATTCACAAGCTGGATCTGGGTTTCTTTAGATTATGGAGGAAAGCTGGTCTTAAAGCTGCCTGGAGAGCGTATAATATTTCCTTTTTAGTCGCACTCTTTTCGGGTATCATTGTGAGTATATTATCGCTGGCGAAATTGATCGCCTGGTTGCTCGCCAATCATCCCATTCTGGTATGGGCGTTCTTTTTCGGTCTGGTCATCGCAAGTATACTGTTCGTTGGCCGACAAATCAATACATGGAATATAAAAACCATCGTCGCTATAATCATAGCGGCGGGCTTTGCTTTATATATCACACTGGCCAAGCCCATCGGATCACCAGATAGTATCTGGTTCCTGCTTGTAGCCGGTTTTATTGCGATCATTGCCATGATCCTTCCTGGGATAAGTGGCGCCTTTATATTATTACTTCTGGGCGCTTACACTCCCATAATTGACACGCTTTCACAATTGAGTGAAGCGATAACCACCCTAAATTGGAGTATGGCAGGCAATGCAATGTTTCGGTTAGGTGTTTTTGCTCTTGGCGCCATTACAGGATTGAAAGTATTCTCACGTGCTCTGAACTGGATGTTCAAACACTTTAAGAATATTACTTTAGCTGTTCTTACTGGCTTTATGATAGGAGCACTTAACAAGATCTGGCCGTGGAAGGAAGTTCTTCAATATAGGACAAATCATAAGGGCATGGAAGTCCCGTTTATTGAAAAGAGTGTACTACCTTCCGGTTATGAAGGTGATCCACAATTTTTATATGCGATGTTATTTTGTGTGATCGGTTTTCTTACTATCTTCATTCTGGAACGCTTTTCAGTGAACAAAAAGACTACCTGACATGTACGAAAAACGTTCATTTTGGGATAAATTCTGGCTCATTATGAAAGGCCTTGCGATGGGAGCAGCTAACAAAGTTCCAGGAGTTTCAGGTGGTGTTGTGGCTTTTGTTGCAGGTTTTTACGAAGAGTTTATCTACTCGCTGCAGAAAATAAACAGAAAAGCATTCAAACTGTTCTTTAATGGCAGGTTCAAAAGTTTCTTTCGTTATATCAATGGTCAGTTTTTAGGATTACTCATCCTTGGAATGGTGATTAGTTATTTTAGTGTTTCAAAGATTTTGGATTATCTGATCGTGCATTACGAACTATATGTATGGAGTGCGTTTTTCGGGATGATCGTTGGCTCCATTTATTATATTGCCAAGGATTATGGGGAATGGAACCGAAAACACCTGGGAGATCTGTTATTTGGAATTATTGCCGGTGTAAGTATAAGTTTTCTTGAACCGGCTACTCAGAACGGAAATCTAATTTTCGTTTTTTTCTGTGGTATCATAGGTGTTTCTGGTATGACCTTGCCAGGCCTCTCAGGATCGTTCATACTTATGCTTTTGGGCAATTATGTGTTATTACTTGTAGATTCAGTAAATGCTCTGTTTGACACGCTGGCAGAGCTAGTGAATGGCGACAGCAGTTTCGTATCCGATCCAATCAGGGTTCAATTGCTGAAGATTCTAGTGGTTTTTTCATTGGGGTCTCTTGTGGGACTGGTCTCACTTTCTCATCTGTTGGCATATGTACTAAAGCGATATAAAAAAGCAACATATGCAGTGATCATAGGATTTATCGCGGGTTCCCTGGGTGTGGTCTGGCCCTGGAAAAATATAAAATACGAATACGACGTTGGCGGTAATATTCTTTATGATGCCAATGGTGCAGCGGTAGTAAAAAATTATGAACGATTCTGGCCTTCCGAATTTTCGTTAGAAACCTTCTGGGCAATTTTGTTTATAATTTTAGGTATATTAATCGTATTAAGTTTAGATTGGTACAAGAAACACAGGTCTCCTCAACATGGCTAAATATGGATTAATTGGTAAGGAATTGAGTCATTCCTTCTCTAAGACATTTTTCACATACAAGTTCGAACAGGAAAACCGAACGGATTCTTATCATAACTTCAAACTGGAGGATATTCGGGAATTTCCGGAATTGATTAGGAAGACTGAAGGATTGAAAGGCCTGAACGTCACTATTCCCTACAAGGAAAAAATCATCCCGTTTCTCGACAAACTGGATAAGGAAGCTAAAAATATCGGAGCCGTAAATACCATCAAATTCCGGAAGGATGGTAAACTGATCGGATACAACACAGATCACTATGGTTTTGCGAAGGCACTGGCCGATTTCTTCCCCATAAAAGAAAAAACGGCGCTAATCCTCGGAACCGGAGGAGCTTCTAAAGCTGTTCAATATGTTCTGGAAGCAATGGCATTTGAATTCGAACTTGTTTCACGAAAAAAGTCAATGGAAACAATAAGTTACGATTCGTTAAATAAAGAAACAATCTCCAAACATCTGCTGATCGTAAACTGCACTCCTCTTGGAGTAATACCTCACCTTGACCAATGCCCTAAAATTCCCTATCAGCATCTTACAGAAAATCATGTGTTATTCGATCTCATATACAATCCGCGCGAGACAGAATTCATGAAACGCGGGATTGTGAAAGGCGCACGGGTGAGTAATGGACTTAAAATGCTGGAATATCAGGCAAAGAAGTCATGGAAAATTTGGAAATCATAAAATTCAACCTGTTTATTTCAAAATAAGATGGTCTGCTTTGCCGTTTGCATAGTAGTTAGTATCTTACCATTCCGAATTTGAACCTTAACATTGAAAGAAATGTCTGACAAAAAATTGCAAGAAGAAAATCTAACCAACAATTCAGTTCCTGAAGAAAAAACGGACACTGCGCCCGAAGCTACTCCGGAAGAAGCGACCCCTGTGGAAGCCGAACAACTTGAAAAATCCAATGAGAGTACTTCAGAAGAACCCATAGAATCTGCTTCAAAAGAAACGATAGAAGAAAAGACCGAAAAACCTGAAGAAACTCTTGATAATACTTCAAAAAAATCATTAGAATCGACATCAGAAGAAAAGACCCAAGAATCTGAAGTCGTTGCAAAATCGGATGATGACGAAGAGCATACTGAAGAGCAGGAAGAAGTGGCTTCTTCAGATGATCACCATAAAGAGGATCACCACGAAGAAGAAGAGGCTAAGGATTACCATTCCCTTTCTAAAAAAGAACTTATCTCTGAATTGGAAGGTCTGCTAAAATCGAAAGTTGTTCAACAGATCAAACATGACGTTGAAGAGATACGTTCCGAATTCAATGCAAAATTTAAAGAAGAACTCGATCATCAGAAGGAGGAATTCCTTGCTGGTGGCGGAAATATTATCGACTTCCATTATACAACGCCCTTAAAGAAAACCTTCAATTCGTTGTATTTCGATTATAAAGAAAAACGCAACGCGTATTACAAGAATCTTAAAAAGGACTTGCATGCCAATCTTGAAAAACGACAAGAACTTATTGAAGAGCTTAAGGGACTACTGAATGCCGAAGAGAATATAAATACTACCTATAGACATTTCAAGGATATTCAGGAGCGATGGCATACTGCCGGCGCCATTCCAAGGGATAAATACAATCTCATCTGGAATACCTACCATCATCATGTTGAGAACTTCTACGATTTTCTTCATCTGAACCGCGAATTCAGGGATCTCGATTTCAAGCACAACCTGGAGCAAAAAATTAAGCTTATTACCCGTGCAGAAGAACTTCAGCAGGAAGAGGATATCTCCAAAGCATTCCGTGAATTACAGATGCTTCATAAGATGTGGAAAGAGGATATAGGCCCGGTGGCAAAAGAATATCGCGAGGATGTATGGGATAAATTCAGCGCAGCAACTAAAGTTATTCACGACAGAAGGTTCGATTATTTAAAGGAAATGGAATCCGCCTTCGAGGATAATCTCGATGCCAAACAAAAAATTGTAGCGGATATAGCCGAAATCACGTCCAGCACGAAACCCAGTCATCAAAACTGGCAGAATGCTATTAAAAAAGTTCAGGAATTACGGGATAATTATTTTGAGATCGGAAAAGTTCCCAGGGTGAATAATAAAGAGATCTGGAATGCTTTTAAAGAGGCAACCCGGACTTTTAATAAAGAAAAGAACAGTTTCTATAAGAATCAGAAAAAGGAACAATACCAAAACCTTGAGAAAAAGCGCGAACTAATTAAGATCGCCGATGAACACAAGGACAGTGATGATTATGAAGCAGTGACCCCATTGATGAAGAAGATTCAGTCCGACTGGAAGAAAGTGGGGCATGTACCACGGAAAGACAGCGACAAGATATGGAAGGAATTTAAGTCTGCGTGTAATCACTATTTTGACCGCTTGCATAGTCTTAAGAACGAAGCGAAAAAAGAAGAGAATGAGCACTTTGAAAGCAAGACTAATTTTCTTGAGGATATGAAAAAACTGGATCTAAGTGGCAATAAGGAAGAGGATCTCACAACGATAAAAGAAAAGATCAACGAATGGAAGAAAATTGGCCGCGTGCCTTTCAAGAAGAAGTCGATCGAGCAACAATTCAATAAAACCCTTGATAAATTGTTCGCCAAACTGGACCTGAATAAGAAGGAAACAGAACTGATTAAGTTCGAGAACAAACTTAATACAATGGTTTCACAGGAAGATGAAAGGAAACTCAAAAATGAGCACTTCTACATTTCCAAGAAAATCGATGAGACTAAGGATGAAATTCGTCAACTGGAAAACAATTTAGGGTTCTTCCAACATGTGCCTGACACCAATCCGCTAGTACAAGAGGTACACAAAAATATCGCTCGTCACAAAGATCAGCTGGAGGTTTGGAAGGCTAAACTGAAGCAAATTAAAAAGGTTCGAAACACATAATCATGATATCTTGCCTACTTTGCCATAGCGTAAGTACGGTTCCCTTCTATATTCACAAATCCTATCATTTTCATAGTTGTACCCAATGCGGAACCGTGTTTAGAGACCCCGCTACGTTTATTTCTTCTGAAGCAGAGAAAGCCCGTTACCTCACACATAATAACGATGTAGAAGATAAACGCTACCAGGAATTCGTTTCGCCTATTACTTCATCCGTGATGAGGCTTAATAGCCGTGAGTCTCTCGGACTTGATTATGGCGCCGGTACAGGTCCGGTGATCGCCAAGATACTTGAAGAAGAAGGTTATCGGATCAATTTATACGATCCTTTCTTTCATCCGGATAAAACAGCCTTAGCACACACTTACGATTTCATTGTATGCTGCGAAGTGATTGAACATTTTCATAATCCCATTGATGAATTTCGAATATTGAAACAACTTCTTAATCCTTCCGGAAAACTCTATTGTATGACGGATTTACTTGTGGAGAAGAAAGATTTTGAGAATTGGTATTATAAGGACGACCCGACGCATGTGATATTTTATTCGGAAGAAAACCTGCATTGGATCAGGCGAGATATCCAATTTGACAATGTTGTGATAGATGGCCGGCTTATAATTTTTCAGCTTTAAACTTTTTTCGCCTCCTCCCAATACACATCCATTTCGGACAGTGTCATATCCTTTAGTGGTTTTCCCAGTTCTTTTGATTTGCTTTCAAGATACTGGAAACGTTTTATAAACTTCTTATTAGTACGTTCCAGAGCGTTTTCCGGATCCACTTTCAGGAAGCGTGCGTAATTGATCATTGAGAAAAGGACATCACCAAACTCAGATTCAATACGCTCCCTATTGCCTTCATGAATTTCATGCTGAAGTTCTTCAAGTTCTTCCTGGAGCTTTCCAAACACCTGTTGCGGTTCTTCCCAGTCGAAGCCCACTCCGGCAACCTTATCTTGAATGCGGTTTGCTTTTACAAGAGCCGGCAAAGATTTTGGCACCCCTTCGAGAACACTTTTCTTACCCTCTTTGAGTTTAAGGTTTTCCCAGTTTTGTTTTACTTCCTCTTCATTGGCTACCGTAATATCGCCATAGATATGCGGATGACGAGATATAAGTTTTTCACAGATATCATTGGCCACATCGGCTATATCGAAATCCCGGGTCTCACTACCAATTCGGGCATAGAAAACGATGTGTAATAAAAGGTCTCCCAGTTCCTTTTTTACCTCCTGGAGGTCGTTATCCAGGATCGCATCCCCAAGTTCATAGGTTTCTTCGATGGTGAGATGACGCAGGCTTTCCATGGTCTGCTTCTTATCCCACGGACATTGATCCCTGAGCTCGTCCATGATAGTGAGCAGGCGGTCGAAGGCCTTCAGCTGTTGTTCTCTGGTATTCATAGAAACAAAGCTACTTTAAAAGGTTTTCAGAAGTAAAAAGAGTTATTAAAAAGGATTAACAACGCGATGGATTACTCCTCTTCCGAAGTATCCTCTTCAGTAAATTGAGAGATTCCATTTTTTTGAAGCAAGTTATACCATTGCACCACTTTTTTGATGTCACTGGCGTAGACACGATCTTCGTCATAATCGGGCAGCACTTCAAAGAAGTATTCTTCCAGTTCATCTTTTGAAGACTTATGGTTAATGGCCGGTCCCCCATTCTCCTTTTCAGAGATCTTAATAAACACGTTTTTCAAAGGAACTTCCTCGGTAAGTGTATATATGGCAATTTCAGATAAGAGGCTCACGTTATGCCGTCCGCTTACGCTGATTTTCTTACCATCTAATAATGATTCAGCAAGAAAGCCAGTACGTGTCTGGGATTTCAATTCGTAAAGTCCTGGTTTTCCTGAAATCGATAATATTTTTTCTAAACTCATAGTGTTATTCCGAATTAACGGCGGCAAATATCCTGTGTAAGTTTTAGTTTTGCAAGTGCATTAACGTTTCTTTTTAGCCATTGGAAACTTCATCCTGTATGAGACGTCTATTTTCCCTTTTGAAATGTTGGCCAATCTACCTTTAATTAGGCGTTTTTTTAGTGGTGAAAGTTTGTCGGTGAATAGAATCCCTTCAATGTGGTCGTACTCATGCTGGATGATTCGCGCCACAATCCCATCGTAAGTCTCTTTCTGTTTTTTGAAGTTCTCATCCATATATTCCAAAGTGATCTGAGGTTTTCTGAAGACGTCCTCATTGATATCCGGGATACTCAGGCATCCTTCATTAAAAGCCCATTCATCGCCCTCTTCCTCAATGATCTCGGGGTTGATAAAGACTTTCTTGAAAGTGGAAACATATTCCCGCTCCGCTTCTGTTAGGTCTTCATCTTCTTCAAAAGGAGTGGCATCAATGATAAACAATCGGATACGTTTAGCAACCTGAGGCGCGGCTAATCCAATTCCCCTGGCTCCATACATGGTCTCGAACATATTCTCCAGCAATTCATCCAACTTCGGATAATCCGCGTCTATTTCTTTTGTTTTTTGTCGTAATACGGGATCACCGTAAGCCACAATTGGTAATATCATAATCTTATTTATTGTATAAATAATCCTGAAGGATAATGGTCGCGCTTATTTCGTCTATCAAGGCCTTGTCGCGACGTTTTTTCTTTTTCAATCCACTATCTATCATAGTCTGAAACGCGCGTTTACTGCTGAAACGTTCATCAACCCGAATGACCTTCATCTCAGGATATTTATCGGTAAAATCTGTGAGGAACTTTTTAATCTCTTCCTCTACGGCACTATGGGTGCCGTCTTTTTGTTTGGGCTCTCCTACTAATATCAATTCCACTTTTTCCGAATTAAAATATTCGGCTAAAAACGGAAATAATGCTACCGTGGAAACCGTGGTCAATCCCGAAGCAATGATCTGCAGCTCGTCAGTTACTGCTATCCCTGTTCGCTTTGTTCCATAATCTATAGCAAGAATGCGTCCCATACAGGCCGCAAAAATACCGATTTGTTAAATAGTATACTAAAAATTACAACGGATTTAACGGCAGCAGTTATCTTTGTGCAAACAAATAATTAGTATGACAGAGCTTCAACAACGTATTGAAAAAGCCTGGGAGGATCGTTCCCTTCTAACGGAGACTGAAACTATCAATGCCATACGCGAAGTGGTAAGACTATGTGATGAAGGCGAACTACGCTGTGCCGAACCAACTGATAATGGCTGGCAGGTGAACGAATGGGTAAAGAAAGCTGTGGTTCTTTATTTCCCCATCCAGAAAATGGAGACTATGGAAGCGGGAATTTTTGAGTATCACGATAAGATCCCTTTAAAGAAGGGTTATGAGGCTAAAGGTATTCGGGTAGTTCCCAACGCCGTAGCCAGACATGGAGCCTATATCTCCAAAGGGGTGATCATGATGCCCAGTTATGTGAATATTGGCGCCTATGTGGACGAAGGTACCATGGTAGATACCTGGGCCACCGTGGGTAGTTGTGCTCAGATTGGTAAGAACGTACACATTAGCGGGGGTGTTGGCATTGGTGGAGTACTGGAACCGCTGCAGGCAGCACCCGTGATTATTGAGGATAACTGTTTTATCGGGTCACGATGTATTGTGGTAGAAGGGGTTCGTGTGGAAAGCGAAGCGGTACTTGGAGCTAATGTCGTATTAACGGCATCTACCAAGATCATTGATGTAACCGGAGATGAACCGCTTGAAATGAAAGGAAGGGTTCCGGCAAGGTCCGTCGTGATTCCCGGGAGTTATACAAAGAAATTTCCTGCCGGCGAATACAATGTGCCCTGTGCGTTGATCATCGGGACGCGAAAAGAGAGCACCAATAAAAAAACTTCCCTTAATGATGCGCTACGAGAATATGACGTAGCTGTATAAATTATAGCATTTTGCTGAAATGCCCAGGACAGCGTTTGATATTAACAAATGATTTTAATTTCGACTCCGTTTTCTTCGCCTGATCTTTTTCGAGTTAACTTTCTTCTGAAACGCCCTGCTGTATTTTGTCATCAAAGCATGCGTTAATTCGAAGGTGTTATTTGATAACTCGGCATAGGTATTGGCCATCACGTTGATCATATGCTTGGACAACCATAATCTTCTGAAGTTTTTCATGCGTTGTTCAAACGACATAGGCTCGAACCGCATACGGTTCAGGTCGATCAGGTAAAACTCATAATTCTCCTCCCCCTTCTCCACAATTAAAGTGTTCCCAGGTGAATGATCCAGGAAATTGATGTTATTCTCATGAAGCTTGAATGTAAAGGCCGCAACTTGTTGGAGGATCTCATTACGGTTGGGCCATGTCGGATTATGGTTCAACACCCTGAAATCAAAATCGAAATCCAGATGTTTACAGATATAATAACTTTCTTTTAGGCCTCCGGAAAAAGTTTCAGCATATCCAATCGGGAACGGTGTATTAATGCCGAGTCCGATTAATCGAGAAGCATATTCAAAGGACCTGCGCGCTTTACTTTTTCGGAAGAACCGATAGATCCAACGCTGAAAGAATCCAGGAATTTTAAAGCTTTTTATAGTATAGTTTTCTCCATCGATCTCCTTTTTCTTAATCACGTTGCGTTCGCCCTTAGTGAGGAAATCCGAATTCTCGGAAAAACCATCGATTGCTAATTGCAATTGAGGTTTCAACGCTTCAAAATCAGGATGTACCACAAAGGTTTTGACCATGTTAAATTTTAATAACTTCGAAAAAAGAGATACTTTGCGAAGGTAATGCAACCAAAGAAAATACTCGTTATTCAAAACAAAAGAATTGGTGATGTGCTCATTAGTTCGGTAATCGCGAATAATATCAAAAAGGTCTTTCCGAACAGCCATATCACCTATTTCGTCTACGACTATACTGCAGGAGTTCTCGAAAACAATCCCAACATTGACAAGATTATTGCTGTTAAGGACAAAGAGTTAAAGAAAATACCAAACCTTTTCAAGGAGATACTAAAAGTTAGAAAAAACAAATACGATATCATTTTTGATTCTTACGCGAAGTTTCAAAGCAGGATGATGTGTTTATTTTCCAGGGCAGAGTATCGTATTGGTTTCAAAAGAAAACACAAGACCTTAAAACTTCCCTTTTACACCCACCCCATTAATTTTCTGGACCATAAATCTAAAGCTTGTGGAAAAGCGATTGAGGATCGTATTAACATTGTCAATGCCGTTTTTCCGCTTGAGAGTCCTGACGATATCCCTAAAATATTTTTAACCGAAGAAGAAAAAAAGTACGACAGGGTAAGTTCTCTTCAAAAACCTGTGTTGATGTTTACCGTTTTAGGGAGTACAATTCCAAAGTCAATGCCTTTGGATTATGTAGCCCAACTTATCGACTTTATTGCTGCCCATTTTTACGTTACTATCCTTTTCAATTACGCTCCTTATCAAAAAGAGGATGCCTTGAAAATTTATGAACTTTGCACATATAAGGAACAAATCAACCTGGACGTTTATGAAGATTCTATCCGAGGATTTATTAAACTAATCAATCAATGTGATGTGCTTATCGCGAACGAGGGGGGCACGGTCCATATCGCCAAGGCACTAAATGTACCTACATTTACTATTTATTCTCCATATATTGAAAAGGCGGATTGGAATAGTTTTGAAGACGGTATTACCCATGAATCCATTCATTTATTGGAAGAGAAGCCCGATCTATTTACTGAGTTCACAAGAGAATCCCGAAAAGAAATAGAGGAAAATCCAGAAAAATTATACAGAGAATTGACCCCTGAAATGATCCTGGTTAAACTGAAGCCATATTTAGCATATCATTTTAAAAAAGCAAGAAAATAGTCATGAATATTCTGGATAAATTTCATCATTGGAGACGTAAAAGACGCTGGAATAAACAGTATCAAAAAGGGCAATGGGAGAACTTAAAAAGTGAAAATGAATCTAAACGTTATTTTCAGATCATAGAATACCTAAAACGATATGGTTCTGAGAATCCAAGTATCCTGGATATTGGATGCGGAGATGGCGTTCTTAATGAGCGTATGAAAGGATTCGAATATTCTTACTTTTTAGGACTTGATTTTTCCAAGGTTTCTATTGATCAGGCAAATAAAAAGAACTTTCCGATGGCGCAATTTATTACCGAAGATGCTGTTACGTTCCAGCCCTCCAGAAATTTTGATGCTATTATTTTCAATGAAGCTTTTTATTACATCCACGAAACTGAAAAAGACAATGTGCTCAACCGAATGTTAGATCATTTAAATGATAAGGGAATTATAATTTCCTCAATTTATCGCGAAGGAATCGGATGCTGGGAGTACTTTAAAGAAAACCCGAAGTTGAAAGAATTGGAATTCACAACAGTTTTAACAGATGAAGAATTACAATACTGGAAGATTGGGGTTTATACAAAGGTTTAGTACGGATTAATTTACCTCTTTTACGATCCCGTAGTGAGTCCAATCACTTTTAGTGGCCTTTGTTTCCTCACGAATTTTCTTATTTTTTTCAATCATTTCTATAGCTACATAAGAACGTGGATGATCCAGGTGCAGGGTAATGGCACTATATCGAATTTGGATACTCTTTAATCCTTTAAAGAATAAGCGTTCCCCCAGTTCACGATCTTCGCCTCCGTACTGCATGCGTTCATCAAAACCGTTTACAGCTTCAATATCGGTCTTCCAGCCCGAAGAATTATGTCCGTTCCAGGAAGCCTTACTCGGCGTAAGTCTATTTAAGACCGCCGCTTTTATCGGACCGGAAGTGAGCTTGTTATTTTTAAAAGATGATTTTAGTCCGTGATTTTTAAGCCAGGAAAGATCAAAACATCGCTCTGTATAAATATCTTCCCGGGTTATTCCTTCTGAAATGTCCATGGGCAACTTAAAATAACCTCCCGACAAAAAACTGCCTTCCACGCGATATTTAACATGTTGCTCTACAAAATCCTTACGAGGTATACAATCCCCATCCGTCATAATGATGTACGGAGTATTACATTTCTGAATTGCTTTATTCAAAATAATGGTCTTCCGAAAACCTTCGTCTTCATGCCATATGTGAAGAATAGGATAAAACACTTCTTTCTGAATTCGCTCTAACAAATCTGCGGTTTCCGGCGTCGAACCATCATCGGCTATGAGCACTTCAAACATACGATAGGACTGATTATTGAAACCATATAACACCTTCTTCAACCATGCGGGCGAATTGTACGTACTAATAATTATAGAAGTATCTAACCGTTGCATATCCACAAAGATAATGCTAATTCTTACTCGAATAAAGAATGATTTCATCCCCTTTTTTGCCGGATAGGTCGCTTTACCTAAGGTTGGTATTTGAAGCGCACATCTCCCGAAGATAAACTCAGTGTTTGAGGATTTCCGCAGGAAACTAAATGATAAAGTAATTTAGTAATTTTGTGACATGCACATGATATCGGTTATTATCCCAACGTTTAACGAAGAAGACTACATCATAGATGCATTACATTCGGTTTCATTTGCTGATGAAATAATATTGATCGATTCGAACAGCACTGACCAGACAGTAGCACTCGCTAAACCATATGTTACTAAAATCCTGCAGCGGGAATTCGACAACTTTTCTGCACAGAAAAACTATGCACTGAAACAGGCAACAGGAGAATGGGTATTATTTATGGATGCTGATGAACGAGTAAGCCATTCATTGGAGGAAGAAATTATAAACAGCATTGATAACTCAAAACACGGGGGGTATAAAATTAATTTTCCTCACTTTTTTATGACCCGCTTTTTGTACAATCAAAGCAATGATGTATTACGATTGGTAAAAAGGGAAGGTGCTCATTTTACAGGTTTAGTACATGAAAAACTACATTGCGAAGGCAGCATTGGCAAGCTTAAACAAAAAATGATCCATTATACCTATAAGGGTTTAAATCATTATATCGCCAAAAAGGAAAAATATGCCTGGTTTCAAGCCGAACAACTTTTTGAAAAGAATAAGAAGACTACTTATTTTCACCTGTTTATTAAACCTTCGTATCGTTTTTTTGATTCTTATATCAAAAAAGGAGGTTTTCGAAGTGGAATACCCGGACTCACAGTGGCAGCAATAGATTCCTATGGCGTATTTTCCCGATATGTCAAGTTGATCTTATTGAACAAGAATATGAAATAGGCTGTTGCTTTTCTAAAACAACTTCCCAAACTTAATTTTTCTCTTAAACTTAGATAGAGAGTATTCTCCTTTCACATCAATACGTTGTATTTCAAATGGTTTGGGGAATGGAAAGGTGTTTAGCCTGTTGCCTATTCTTAAACCATATTTAAAATTATGATTCTTCAACTGACCAATAAATGTTTTCTTTTCTGAAACTCCTCGAGGAAATTTGCCAAATGGATAAGCTAAAGCAGCCACAAATGGAAACCGATTTTCAGTAACGCTTTTTAAACATAATTTAAGATCTTCCTCTATTTCAGCCGCAGAAAGTTCGTTGTACTTTTCATGGTAAAAAGAATGATACGCCAATTCAACGGTTAAAGGGTCTAATGAATGTAATTGTTCCGAAGTCATTATTTCAACTTTCGATGTATACCACTCATCTGTTTTTCCCAGGTAATTCAATGGAACAAAAAAAGTAGCCTTCAACTTATATTTCTCGAGCAACGGAATCGCCAAATCCATCTGATTCACAAATCCATCATCAAAAGTGATCACGATATTCTTTTTTGATGGAAGTTCGCTTAGCTCCATCAATTCCTTACAGTGATAACTCTGGTAACCTTTTTCTGCTAAATAAGCAAACTGCCCCTCCAGGTTCTTCACAGAAATGGTAAGTCCCTCACTCCTGGAGGGCGAGACATCATGATACATCAGAATTGGGAGCTTGCTCATAATAGTTCAATCTATATACTTGTAAAATTATTACTTTTACGCAAACTATCTACAACTATTGGAAAACTCCCTGAAAATTAGCGCAATTGCCATCACTCTCAACGAAGCGACAGCTATCGATGCCTTTATTCATAGTTTGTGGTTTGCCGATGAAATTATTATTGTGGATTCATATAGTACAGACGACACTGTCACTTTAGCCTCAAGCCATGATAAGGTAACCGTGCACCAAAGGGAATTTGACAATTTCTCGAGTCAGAAGAACTTTGGAATCTCAAAAGCAAAAAACGACTGGATTGTGTTTTTTGATCCGGATGAGGAAATAACCAAACCCCTGGCAAACGAAATGCTTACCACATTAACCAACCCAACAGCCATTGCATACTATGTGAAACGGGAACTCTATTTTATGGGGAAACGCATTAAATACAGTGGATTTCAGACCGATTGGGTAATACGGCTCTTTCATAAGAAATATTGCAAATACGATGGAAGCCTGGTACATGAAACGCTCGCCGCAATTGGCAAGACGGCTAAATTAAAAACAAGGGTGCCACATCATACTTACAAAGGGATCGACGATTACACGGCGAAATTGCACCGCTACAGCGCCTTGCAGGCGCAAATGCTGTACGATAAAGGGAAAAGACCCAACATTACACATTTCCTGTTCCGACCATTTTATCGATTCTGGCATCAATATCTCCTAAGACTTGGTATCTTAGATGGTAAAGAAGGATTTATTCTGGCCTATATAAATAGTTTTTCGGTTTTTAAACGCTATGTGAATCTATGGCTATTGTACAGGAAGATTAACTAACCAATAAGCCAATGGAAACTACTACTCTTAACGCCAATGGTATTTTATCACCGGTAATATACAACACCTCCAAAGCACTGGAGAGAGCTTCCTATTACGGAATCAGATCGCTCCTGATAATTTACATGGTGGACTATTTCGCCATCGACCGGTACGAAGCCATGAACATCTATGGCTGGACCATAACAATTTACCTTATTGCCATGCTTTTAGGAGCTGTGATAGGTGATCTCGTGCTGGGAAATAAATATACGGCAATTGCAGGCGGCTTACTTCAGGCGCTCGGAGCCTTTGTATTATGTCTTCCTACCACATTTACACTATATATAGGCATCGGACTGGTATTTTTTGGAAGTGGCGTGTACGGTTCGAATTTGTTTTCAATGTTAGGCCGATATTTTAGGAAGAAAGAGAAAATACTCGACAGCGGGATGACCGCTTACTATACCGCGATAAATATAGGGGCGTTCCTGGGAACCCTTCTATTAGGTTTACTTGGTGAAAGTAATTTCCACCTGGGGTTTATTGCGGGTGGCGTTCTGATGGTTATCTCCACCGTGGTACTATTTTTCGTGAATGACACCAAATCCCGGATCGAAGAAAATGATATTACAAAAAAGAATCTCACAAAAAGTGTGGTAATGGTCTTTCTGGCTGTGGCAATAACCTCAATCTTCTGGTTGGTTTACGAAATAGCCGGTAACGATGTTTTTATGATATCTTATGAATTACGTGATTTTTCTGAATTAGGTTTTCTTCAGAATATCTGGCAAAGTTTAAATCCAGCGATCGTAATACTATTGGGGATTCTCTTCGCCATCGTATGGTATCTAATACGTTCTAACAGGATATTGAAGCTCGGCATCGGATTTCTATTAGGCACGGCCTCTTACCTGGTATTACTTGTGATACCTGAAGGATATAGCGGTTTTGGAGTTGTTATATTCTTAATCTCCGTTTTGTTGCTCGGACTTGCCGAGATACTCGTGGCTCCTACGGCATTATCGTTACTTACTAAATACACCAACCCGAAATACCTGGCCATTATTTTCGCCCTGTCGATGTTACCGGCGAGAATTTTATCGGCCATTTATGGATTGTTTTCTGAACATATTTACAATACGCCAAATCTCGGCTTACTAATAGGAGGGATTATGCTATTCATTTTAGCCGTCGCACTCGTGATCTATGCTGTAGTGTTTAAAGATTCCGTTACCGAAAATAAAAACAGTTAAGGTGATGAAATCCATTTTCCTTGAATCACACAATATCAAGAATAAATTTTCCGGTTTCGGGCAATTTAATTATCACCTTATCAAAGGAATGGCCCGGGTCAGGCCTGAAAATTTGTCTATTGTATTGCACGCCAAGGATACGGAATCGTTGAGAAGAGAATTTGGCGATACATTCGAATATAAAAAATACAACTCATTAAGCCGTCATAAACCCTTCAGAATTAAAAAGAAGTATGATCTGTGGCATTGCCTGAATCAGAATATCAAGATCGAACCCTTTTACAACATCCCATATCTGCTCACAGTGCATGACATACATTTTATATCCGAAGGTAGCGAAGGTCTCCAGGAAAAACTAAAGGCGAAGTTCCGAGAGAAACTAAAACGAGCAATGGCTATTACCTATATCTCGGAATATGCTAAAAAAGACACTCATGCCAATTTCGAAGTTCCCGACATTCCTGAAGTTGTGATCTATAATGGGAACACAATTACCAACATAGATATTCCTGAAACCTATGCACCCCCCGTCTTTCCTGAAAAACCATATTTGTATTCCATAGGTGATTTCAGTGAACGTAAGAATTTTATTGCTCTGGTTGAAATGCTCAGATCCTTACCTCAGTATAAACTGGTACTATCAGGAAGTAACACATCGGCATACGCAGATACATTGCGCCAGAAAGTGAATGATTATAAACTCGGGGATCGCGTACTACTTACCGGAAAAGTGGAAGATCTGGAAAAGAAATTCTATCTCAAGCATTGTGACGCCTTTGTATTTCCATCATTGCGTGAAGGATTTGGAATTCCTCCTATTGAAGCAATGCGCTTTGGCAAGCCTGTTTTTATTTCAAACAATACATCACTTCCGGAAATTGGAGGAGAACACAGTTTTTACTGGGATCACTACGACCCCGAATACATGGCGAATACAGTAATATCAGGCATGGAACGTTTTAATAATGCACGCGAATTTTATCAAAATTGGTATATAGAAAGAGCCAAAAGCTTTAACTGGGAATCAACAGCCAGACAATATTTAGAAGTATATCAGGAGATTCTGCAGTCTACAGATCAAAAATAGGTCGAACCCAATTCTCAACTCGATATTTAGACAATATAGATTCCTCCACTTCTATGTAAGGACTACTCACAAACTGGGCAGGTATCTTAATATTGTTTTCATCCACGACAAGGATGTTCTGAGGATTGTAAAAATCGTAATGTACGATATCCTTGTTCGTAGTAATTAGTTTTTTTCTGTGTCCGAGTGCTTCAAAGATTCTAAAAGAAAGTCCAAGCTGATCCCTGCGCTGAATTTCAAGAAGGATCTTACTATTTTTTATTAATGCTGAAACTTCTTCGATCGAGAGTTGCTTCGTGATAATTTCAACATTTGTTGCCGGCATCTGACTTCCATTATAGACCAAAACCTTATATGTCCATGAATGATCCTTTATATATCCTGCAAGCTTCTCCAGTAGAGGAAATCTAAAATCATAGGTAGAGATATTAAAGAACAGATATTTATAGTCGGACTCGCTGCTTTCTTCAAAAATATAGTTGGTTAAAAATTGAAATCCGAAATTTGCAACATCTTCTTTATCATAACTATAGACTGTATCAAAAAACGAAATAATTTCGGCTTTTCTTGGAAATCTTCGGGTACTGTCATAATAATACGCAATGAACTTTTTTGCGTAACTTTTTATATAGTCTAAAAGTACGTCATCCAGCATATCCGGACGGATAATAAAAATAATATCCTGTTTTCCAAGAACTGAAATGTCTGTTTTCAATCGTCGGCTAACAAAGGTTTTCTTAAGATTCCTTCCCAGAAAGATCTTCGAAAAAAAATTGCGTGCCTTGTGAAGCGTATTTCGATACACAAAAGCGGGTTGATCCAAATACAATATGGATGCCTCTACATTCGAATAATCTTCCAGGGTTCTTTGAAGATGAGATGTATACCCAAAAGCATAGGGCGCAACGACAAGTATTTTTTTCGTAGCCATAGGAAAAAATTATACGATTATGCCTAAACCGTTGTGGTAAGGATAATTATATACTTTCTTCCCGGTGGCCTTCGCAATATCAATTACCGCTCTGCGGACTTCAGGAAAGCTCTCGGTATCATGGAAAATAGTACAGGTACTATGACGCGCTGCCCAAAGCCCGCATTCATAGGTCTCTTTATAATTATGCACAATATCAACATGAGAAAAGTCATATTGTGCCTTATCTTCTTTGATCCAGTCGCGATAATCCGACTTGAATAATTCTATATTTTTATATTCGGCCAATGATGTTTTTGTTTTGTCGTAGTGATCTCCTTTAAAATCGGTATGCTCATCACCCATAAAAATATCAACTCCTGTAACTTTTATAAAGTAATTTGAAAACACAACGGACGAATATCCGAACTCAACTCCAAACTCAATACATGATTCTCTCCCAATATTAAATCGTTCCAGAATATCTTCAATAATCTGTTCTAATCCGGCCCATGCAGTGACCACATCCAGTGTCTTTTCCGGTTGCCGTTTCTTTGTAGGAATATAATTCTCGATGGGAAGCCTCCTGTGCAGTTGATATTTTCTAAATTTAGATCGTAGGCCCATGAGTTATTGTATTTTTGACTAAAATAAGAAAAAGTCTTCGCTTAACCGGATTAATGATGAAAGACGTTGCAGTCCTTTTGATTAACTACAACACATCCAAATACACCTTGGAATGCATAAAGACGGTTATTGAAATGACTTCGGAAAGCATTTCATACCAGATTGTTGTTGTTGATAATAACTCCGAAATCACCGACTACGAAAACCTGAAGCAAAATTTCCCCAACGATCCACGATGCAAGCTTGTGCGATCCAACCTCAATACCGGATTCGGTGGGGGAAATATGTTTGGAGCTAAGTATGCCAATGCCCGTTATTTACTCTTCCTGAACAACGACGCCCTGTTGCTAAACGATTGCCTGAGTATTCTCACCCGATTTATGGATAAAAATAAAAAGATTGGGGTCTGTACCGCTCAGAATTACGATGAACACAATAACCCGGTGCCTTCCTTCGATCATTATAAAGGGTTGCGACGATTATTATTCGGGCGCGGATTTCTGGAAAAAACTAATCCGAAGCGATATCCAAATCGCAAGGTTGAATACAAGGATCCGATTACTGTCGATTGGGTAAATGGGGCATTTCTTTTCTTTCGAAGTGAGACCTTTGAAGAGATCGATGGATTCGATACCAACATATTCCTCTACTGGGAAGAGATGGATCTCTGCTACCGCCTCAAGCAAAAAAAATATTCAACCATGCTAGTTCCCGAAGCGAAGATCCTGCATTACCAGGGCGTAAGTATCGGTGAATCGAAAACAATCAACAAAGAAGCCTACCGATCTTATCTCTATGTGATCCGTAAGAATTTTGGTTTCGTAAAGTATATCATGATACAATTATATCTCTTCATTGTACTTTTGCTGAAACCAAAAAAATGGTATCTGCTCGGAACTATCCTGGAAGGAAGCAGTATGAAAAATTCGATGCGTCATCAACAAAAAGAGCGTTATTATGAAGACTGAAATTGAAGCGGCATTATCCGTTCTAAAAAAAGGAGGGCTCATCCTCTACCCTACAGACACTGTTTGGGGGATAGGCTGTGATGCCACGAATCACGACGCTATTGAAAAGGTATTTGCTTTAAAGAAACGACACGAAAGCAAAACCTTGATCTGCCTGGTATCCGATTTCAATATGCTGAACCAGTTCGTGGAGAACATTCCGGAAGTAGCCTACGATATTCTTAAATATGCAGCTAAACCAACAACCATAGTTTACGATGATCCGATTCGTGTTGCAGAGAACCTGGTTCCCGATGATAACACGCTGGCTATTCGTGTGGTCCAGGATGATTTTTGCAAACAACTCATCCGAAAGTTTCGCAAACCCATTGTATCCACCTCAGCCAACCTAAGTGGTGATCCCACTCCATCCACGTATGCGGAGGTCTCTAACGTTATCCGGGAGGGTGTTGATCATATTGTAAACTGGAACCAGCATAAAAAAGCGGCCAAAGCCTCTGCCATTATACGTCTGGGCAAGGACGGAACCGTAAAAGTGATACGAAAATAACCCATCGTTAGCTTTGGAAGCACAAGGCCTATACCGTACATTTGCAAAAGTTTTGATGAGGTATGTTGAAGCAATTTCCCAATGCACTTAAGGACCCTGTTTTCAGGGTGATCTCAAAGGCAGCATCCGTGCTGGATCTGGAAAGTTACGTGATTGGCGGTTATGTTCGCGATTATTTTTTAGAGCGAGGTGACGCCAAGGATATTGATGTAGTAGCTGTAGGAAGTGGCATTGATCTGGCTCATGAGGTTTCCGGACGATTACCGGGTAAACCCAAGGTTGTTATTTTTAAAACCTATGGTACCGCTATGCTTCAATCGGGCGGTATCGAATTGGAATTTGTGGGCGCACGTAAAGAAAGTTACAGTGAGGATAGCAGGAATCCATCGGTAGAAAACGGAACCCTTAATGACGATCAGAACCGGCGTGATTTTACCATCAATGCGCTCGCATTGAGCTTGAATAATGATAACTACGGAAGTTTGCTGGATCCGTTTAATGGGTTGGACGATCTTCAGAAAAAAATTATTCGCACACCTCTGGATCCCGATATAACATACAGTGATGATCCTTTGCGCATGTTAAGGGCAATCCGCTTTGCAGCACAACTAGATTTTTCTATAGAAAAGGAGTCCTTAGATGCGATTAGCAGAAATGCGGATCGAATCAAGATCATTTCCAAAGAACGTATCGTAGATGAAATCCATAAGATCCTCATGGCAGAGATTCCTTCAAAAGGATTCGCACTCCTCGAAAAAACCGGGCTCTTACAACATATTTTCCCAGAATTACTTGCTTTACAGGGTATAGAGGAGATCGAAGGACAACGTCACAAAGATAATTTCTGGCATACCCTGGAAGTTGTTGATAACATTGCCAGGACCACCGATAATCTGTGGTTACGCTGGGCGGCCCTATTGCATGATGTTGGTAAAGCGCCCACCAAAAAATTCGACAAGAAGATTGGCTGGACTTTTCACACACACGAATTCGTGGGATCAAAAATGGTCTACAAATTATTTAAAAGAATGAAAATGCCGCTAAATGAACACATGAAGTTCGTTCAGAAAATGGTGCTGATGAGTTCACGCCCTATTGTGCTGGCTTCGGAAGTAACCGACAGTGCAGTGAGGCGGTTGGTGTTTGATGCAGGCGACCATGTGGATGATCTCATGACACTCTGTGAAGCCGATATAACCACTAAGAATCCAAAGAAGTTCAAGAAATACCGTGAAAATTTTCAAAAAGTGCGCGAGAAGATCGTGGAAGTGGAAGAACGAGATCATATACGAAATTTCCAACCGCCGGTAAGCGGAGAAGAAATCATGAAAACGTTTGGAATAGAACCTTCCCGGGACATCGGGATCATTAAGGATGCAATTAAAGAAGCCATACTTGAAGGAGATATTCCAAATGAATATGAAGCTGCAAGAGTATATATGTTGGAGAAAGGAAAAGAATTAGGGCTAAGTGTTATAGAATGAAGAAAGACAACAAAAGAGTAATAAACTGGCTGTTAATAGGATGTACACTGATATTCATAATGGTGATTGTTGGAGGTATTACCCGACTTACTCATTCGGGTTTGTCAATTTCGAACTATAAACTCATTTCAGGAACTATTCCACCACTTAACCAGATAGAATGGCAGGAAGCCTTCGATCTCTATAAACAATATCCGGAATATCAGAAATTTAACTACAATATGTCACTGGATGAGTTCAAGGACATCTATTTCTGGGAGTGGATCCATAGAGTGTTAGGTCGATTTATCGGTCTTGTCTTTATCATCCCGTTCCTTTACTTCCTCATTCGGAAACAACTTACAAGATCCACCATCAAAAAAAGTATTGTTCTTCTTTTTCTGGGTGGATTCCAGGGATTTCTGGGATGGTATATGGTGAAAAGTGGTTTGGTGGATCGACCGGATGTAAGTCATTACAGGCTTGCAATGCATCTAAGTACGGCATTTCTCACCTTCGCTTTCACCCTATGGGTAGCACTGGACTTGATCCATCCTTCAAAAAAGGACATTGATAGGTCTTTCCGAAATTTTATCCGCTTGGGCTATGTGGTTCTGATGCTGCAGATCATTTGGGGGGCTTTTGTTGCCGGACTGGATGCCGGTTGGATCCACAACAGCTGGCCGTTAATGAGCGAGGGCAAATGGATACACGAAACCGTAACCATCGAACAAACTCCGGTATGGAAGAATTTCGTTGAAGGAAAAAGTGGCGTGCAGTTTGTTCATCGATACCTGGCCTATATCGTGGTAGCCTTCATTGTGGCCATATGGTATAAGGCACGTAAAAGAACAACTACGGCCCTTCAAATAAAGGGAGTTAACTGGTTGTTGGGCCTTGTTGTCGTTCAATTCATTCTGGGTATTTTTACCTTGATCCTTCAGGTTCCCGTATGGCTGGGGGTTATGCACCAGGTGATGGCATTTTTCCTGTTGGCGGCCATGACATTTACCTTACATAGATTTACCAGATAGTAGGGAAAAAAAGTATCTTTGCAATTCAAATAAACCATAGAATGATCTACCGATTCAGAGTTATTCTCGATACTCACGAAGATGTTTTTCGCGATATAGAAATTGAAGCCTCGAATTCTTTCGAGGATTTACATAATACCATCACCCAAACCTTCGGTTTTGGCGGTCAGGAAATGGCTTCATTTTACCTAAGTAACGAACTTTGGGATCAGGGTGATGAGATCTCCCTGTTCGACATGGGTGAGAAACCCGGTGAGGTCATGGTGATGTCCGACAAAACATTGGAATCACTGGTTAATGAAAATCAAACCCGCTTAATCTACATTTATGATTTTCTGAATATGTGGACTTTCCTTGTAGAATTGGCCGTAATCGCAGAAGCAGAAGATGGATGCTCCTACCCCAACCTGATGTTCGCGCATGGACAGATCCCTGAAGAGGCTCCGGAAAAAGAGTTTATCGCAGACAATCCGGAGGGAGAGGATGATGAAGAAGAGCTAGGATTCGACCCTGAAGACTACGATAATCTCGACTTCGACGCCAACTGGAATTAGTCAATCCGTATTACCCTTCTATAATATTAGTTTCTAAAAAATTACTCCAAATGATCAACCTATACAATACCCACATCGCTTCGCTATCTATACACAGAGTTGGCAATAAAAGCAGGAATGAAGGCATCCTCCTTTCAGAAGAAACGCACCAGGCGGATGATGAGCTTACGCCTCTTTTAAAGGAGTTCTTTCTGAAACCATTTCGCGATAAAGAAGAGAATTATTTTAAATTTACACATGATCAGGACCTCGAGTTTCATGAATTATTTAACATCGTTAGTTCGATTTTCGATGCACCTGAAAACACGCATGAACAGAGTAAGAAAATTACGCGTTATTTATTCGATCAATCGATGCATCCTCATATTAAAAGTGGAGAAGTTTATGTGGCTTACCTGGAAGGACTTCAGATAGATAATGAAAAGGTTGATGGCATCGGGATTTTTAAATCGGAATTGAAACAGGACTTCCTACAGTTTTCAGAAGAGGAGAATCAGTTACTGGCAAACCTTCAGCAAGGTATTAACCTCAACAGACTGGATAAAGGTACATTGATCTTCAATGTGAAAAAAGAAGAAGGGTACAAAGTGCTTTCTGTGGACAGTAATCGCTATGATGCCCGCTATTGGTTGGAAAGCTTCCTGGGTGTTGATGCTTTTGAAGACGAGAATTTCTTTACCAAGAAATACCTGAAATTCTGCCAGGACTTCGCAAAAGATGTTGTTTTACCGGCAGAGGATAAGAAGGAAGAAGTTATGTTTATGAACCGTGCCGTGAATCACTTTGCCAAAAATGATCAGTTCGAGGAGTCTGTTTTTGTAAATGAAGTGCTGGACAATCCGGACCTTATTCCGGAATTCAGGCATTATAAAACTGAGAAAGCACCCAAATACAGTATAGAAGATCTCACCAGCTTCCCTATAGCCAACACGGCGGTATCCGCAGCCCGAAAGAAAATTAAAAATGTGATCAGCCTGGATACCAATATTCAGATAAAAATGGATTTCATCAATCCTGAAAGTGCTGAACGATTTGTGGAAAAAGGTTGGGATGAGGAAAAACAGATGTACTATTACCTGGTATATTTCAACCACGAGCAAAAATCTTAGGGTACCATAATATTTTTATTCATATCACCACGCAGGTCCTTTTTCATAACCGATAGCCAACTCGGAAATCGAAGAAATCTGCTACATGGCCATGTACCTTGAGATTCATACCAGCGAATATCTTTTTGGTAATACTGTAACTTAAACCGTAGCGTTGATAGAAGGCATCTGTATCTCGATACTCTTTGAAGTAATAAACACCAATTTGCTGGCTGAACGTCACCCTTCCCAACCAGAACTCATGACCTGCCAGTACTGAACCCTGATGAAAGGAATCGTTCAAATTCGCCATACGAATCTTTTCTTTCCTGGAATAATCCACGATCCATTCCGTTCCTAAAGTCAAGGCACTTCTCCCACCTATCCATCTGCTGTATTCTCCAGCGAATCCGAAGACATAGAACTTGTTTTTATCTCCAACAGAGGCATTACTCCATCCTGAGAAATGGACCAGGGAGATTCTTTTTCTTTGATCAGGTGGCTGGCGTTTTCCATTTTTCTTCGGATCAGGAAACTCTATTGGAGTCAGGCTGCTATTTATACCCAAACTTATTGATGGAAAATTTAATCCTTTGTTCGGTGTACGATTTCCTCCGTTCGAAATATGGTTATACTTGGCTGCAAAACGAAGATTCAGCTTATCATTAATGCGGTAATTGACCCCGGCACCCAGCATTAAAAAAAATGCAAAATTGGTGCTGTAAGAAAGATTCAATGGATTGCTCTCCTCATCATAGGGGCTCGAAAGATAAACGCCCCCAAGTCCTGCCCGGAAAAAGTAATTGGTCCTCTTATGCGTTCTCATATAAGGTTCGAGGTATCCTAATGCACTTACGCCGCTTCCAAGTATTTCCGGGCTGTCCCAATTCCAGTATGCAAGACTCACCCCAACTCGTGGAAAACAATTACAAAACTCCCATGATTTCCTGGTAATTAAGTGTTTGCTCCAGTCTAATCGAACGGCTACCGGATATGCATCGTCAATTTCGCGCAGAAATTGTGTGTGCTTTAGTAAAAATCCGTAGTCGAAACTCAATCCAAGGACGGTCGGTCGGCTTTCTACAAAGGTAGAATCTTGCTGTGCCCGAACTCCAAAGCTCAACAACAAGAGCAGTATCAAGAACCATGGAAAATTCATCATATAACAAAAATAAGGATGAATGCGTTAATTATCTGTTCACCATCTATCAATATTTCCGAACTTTAACGAAAATGTAAGATGTAACAATTTTAAAGCACATTCGTCTTACACATATCTAACAACCAAAATAACTTCTGTGAATACAATTCTCACTCTCAATAATCTTACGAAGAAGTTTGGCCCGCTCACAGCGGTAGACAACCTCTCATTCAGCATTGAAAAGGGCAACGTCTACGGCATCTTAGGTCCAAACGGTAGTGGTAAGTCCACTACCCTCGGTATAGTCCTTAATGTTGTAAACAGGACCAGCGGAAATTTCCACTGGTTCGATGGCTCGGGTAGCACACATGCAGCGCTTAAAAAAGTAGGAGCCATCATTGAACGACCTAACTTTTACCCGTATATGACTGCCATGCAGAATCTCGCCCTGGTATGCAAGATCAAAGGAGTTTCCGAAGATAAGATTGAAGAAAAACTAGATATCGTTGGGCTTTCAGAAAGAAAAAACAGCAAATTCCGGACCTTCTCACTGGGGATGAAGCAACGCCTGGCGATCGCCTCGGCACTGTTGAACGATCCGGAGATATTAATACTCGATGAGCCTACAAATGGCCTGGACCCCCAGGGAATCCACCAGATAAGGGAGATCATTACGCGAATTGCTTCAGAGGGAACTACTATTCTTTTAGCTTCTCACCTGCTGGATGAAGTTGAAAAGGTATGTACCCACGTGGTGATCCTTCGGAAAGGAAAAAGCCTCTATACCGGTAGAGTTGATAATATGATCGCCAGTCATGGTTTCTTTGTACTGCAATCGGACAATATGGAAGCCCTCGAAGCTGAACTTAAGAATAATAAGGCTTTCAGCAGTATAAAACATGAAGGTGAATCATTGATCGCCTATCTTAATGAACCGATGGACGCTTCAGCGTTTAACAAGGAAATGCATGCGAAAGGAATAAGCTTATCACATATGGTAAAACGTAAAGAGAGTCTGGAGGAACAATTCCTTGAAATCACACAAAACCTCAACTAAGCATGCTACGTCTTCTCAATATCGAATTACATAAACTGAAATATAATAAGACGGTCAAGGTTATTTCGATCGTCTATTTCGCACTTATTTGCTGCGTGGCACTCATCGTCTCCATCGAGTTCAACTTTGGCGGGGTGAAATTCAGAGTGGCGGACCAGGGAATCTTCAATTTTCCATTCATCTGGCACTTTAATTCTTTTATTGTTGCCTGGCTTAAGATCTTCTTTGCAATCGTGATAGTGTCCATTGTAGCCAACGAATACAGCTACCGAACGCTTAAACAGAATTTAATTGACGGCCTTAGTAAAAAAGAGTTTCTGGCATCCAAGTTCCTAACCGTGGTGCTTTTCAGTTTGGTTTCAACCGTTTTTCTATTTGTTGTTTCTCTTATACTTGGCTTGATATTTTCTGATTATAATGAATTTTCGATCATATTCAGCGACCTGGAATACATAGGAGCTTATTTTCTGAAGTTGCTGTGTTTCTTCAGTTTTTGTATGTTCCTTGCCATCCTGGTGAAACGTTCGGCCTTTGCCCTGGGTTTCTTAGGTTTATGGCAGGTAGTTGAAGGGATCATCGCAATTTTCTTTCAGTGGATCAAGGTTAAAGATGGACCGGATCTTTTTAAAAGCGTTTACAACTTCCTACCCCTTGATGCCATGTCCGATCTTATCGTAGAACCCTTCACAAGGTTTGGTGCGGTACAGTCGGCCGCCAATCAATTAGGTGAGAATTTTGATAAAAGTTATGACGTATCCTGGAATACCGTGCTTATCGTGCTTGGATGGACCCTGATCTTCATCTACTGGTCCTACATTATTCTGAAAAGACGGGATTTATAAATTACGACCTATTGTAAGTTCTTACGCCGCAGTACTACTTATAAATCTGTATCTTTAGAGGGGTATGAAACTATACAATTCGGTAACTACGCTCATTTTATGGGTGGTTCTTATGCTGCCAATGGGCATCATTTCTCAAAACGAGATAAGTCTCTTTGAACAATTCAACGGACGTTATGATTACCTGGCTTTTGGTAACACCTTGAATATTGGAGAGAATACGGGCCAGACGCCACCCACGGAGTGCGTGATCCTTACCGAAAGCAGTGCGGATTATTCCCTGGCGGCAGGACAGACCCCGATTGCAGCCCTGCTATACTGGGCCGGAGTAGGCACAGGCGATCTCGATGTAGAACTTAACGGGTTTCCAATTACAGCTGAAAGGGTATTTAACTTTGAGTTAAGTAAAACTTTAGTCTATTTCGCGGCCTATGCCGATGTTACCGACCTTATTGTATCTACCGGTCCGGGTAACTACACACTTTCTGAACTCGATCTCACATCATTGATCCCAATCTATTGCAACAATACCACGAATTTTGGTGGTTGGGCAGTGAATGTGATCTACGAAGACCTTACACTTCCGTTGAACCAGGTAAATGTTTTCGATGGCCTCGAAGGGGTGTCGGCTTTGAACAATGAACTTACTATTGTAATCGATAATCTCCTCGTACTGGATAACGAAGGTGCAAAGATCGGTTTTACAGCCTGGGAAGGCGATGAATCCCTGGCCGTTAATGAGACCTTGCAGATCAATGGGAATATTATCAGTAATCCGCCTCTAAACCCAGCTGATAACCAGTTTAACGGGACTAATAGCTTTACAGGCAATTCCGATTTCTACAATATGGATCTCGATTTTTACAATATCGAGAATAATATTCAACCGGGAGATACCTCTGCAACCATATTACTCACCTCCGGCCAGGATTTGGTGATGATTAATAATGTGATTACTGTACTTAACACAGAATTACCCGATGCCACCATAGAGATCGATAATGCCTTTGGCGCGGATGAATGTGGCGACCGTGATATTACCGTGGAATACACCGTATATAATGTAAATAGTACAGACGTCCTTCCGGCGAATACACCTATCGCTTTCTATGCTAATACGTCCCTGGTAGGGCAATCGGCAACTGTGGCCGAATTGCCTATTGGAGGCTCGGAAAGCGGTTCCATAGACCTTAACATTCCCTTGAGCATCCCACCTGATTTCGAGCTTAAGGCCTTTGTGGATGACGATGGTAGCGGCCAGGGGATCGTTCAGGAACTCAGAGAAGATAATAACGGTTTCATCATCGATTTTCATCTCATGGCGTTCCCTGTGATCCCGGGACTGGATAACCTGGAACTTTGCGATGTTGTGGGTACTGAATTATTTGATCTTAGTGAAGCCACTAGCCAGATAGACCCGATCAATACAATAACGTATCATAATTCTGAAGATGACGCCTTGAATGATATTAATCCGATCGCAAATCCCACAGATTATGAGAATGTGAGTAATCCTGAAACTATTTGGATACGGGTGTCGAATCCCGATTGTTTTGTGGTGGATAGTTTTGAAATTGAAGTGATCGACTGTCCGCTTCCGGATGCCACTATCGAAATACTTGAACCTCTCTACGCCTGCCGTGGCCGTGACTTTACCATTAATTTTATTGTATATAATTTAGAATCTACCGGACCATTACCGGGAGGAACTCCGATCACTTTTTATATAGAAGGGAATATCGTGGCCCAGTCGGCAACACAAAACGTGATCCCTATCGGTGGAAGTGAAGTAGGTTCCGTGTCTCTCATACTTACTCCCGATATTCCAAATGAATTTTTGTTAATGGGTGTTGTTGACGATATAGGAGACGGAACCGGAATCGTTCAGGAATTAAATGAATTTAATAACGATACGGACTCCATTGTACTCTTTGGTACGATACCTCCTATTGGTGAACTACCGGATCTTACCGCCTGTAATGAAGGCTTCAGCACAGCAACCTTCGACCTTACCGAACAAGACGATCTGATTAGCAGCGACCCGAATGATATCATTACGTACTATACCAATGAAGAAAATGCGATCGCAGGTATAGATCCTATACAGGATCCCGAAAATTATATGAACGTGGTCGATCCACAGCGTATATATGTACGACTTGATAACATAATCTGCTTCACTGTTGGATTCTTTAATATTACCATTGAGAACTGCCCACCATTTATTCCTCAGGGCTTCTCACCTAATGGAGATACCATCAATGATGAATTCGAGATCACCGGCTTGCTGAATGTTTTTGTTGATTTCAGGCTTCAGATCTACAGTCGCGAAGGAAATCTAATTTACGAGGGTGGTAATGACGACGGATTCTGGAATGGAGTTCCAAATACAGGATTACTCTATCGTGAACAGATCGTTCCTGTAGGTACATATTATTACGTACTACAACTGAACGATGAGCAATTCCCGGATGCGTTCCTGGGATTTGTGTATATCAATTATTAGATATTTTAATAAAGAAATAAAGATTCTCATCTTCTGAATTTCCGCTATTGTATCATGCCTTTTGTCAAACTTCTTATCTTTAGGCTTTAGGTAACCTTGTTCACTATGAGATTGATTGCACTATTATTACTCACATTTTTTTTCACCTCTTGCGACCAGCAAGTGAAAAACACCTCTCCAACAAATAATGAATCACCGTCGTTAACCTCCAATTCTTACGACGATCTGGTCACGCTGTTCCACGATTGGCGGACCTTCGAAAAACCTCCGGTTCTTGAAGGTGCCCCGGATTATACAAAGAATACATTCAACTCACGCTGGTCGGAATTTGAAGCACTCAGAAGCAAATTAAAAGCTATCGATACCACCGCATGGCCAATTCCCAAGCAAGTAGACTGGATGATCGTTTGGGCAGAAATGAATGGTTATGATTTCAACCATAATATACTAAAACCCTGGGTGCGTGATCCGGCATTCTATAAGTCGGTCTGGACCTATAAAAGTGATGTCCCGGCTCATGAAGGCCCTACTCATCATGGAACCACCGAACTCTGGACCTATGACTTTCCACTATCTGTTGAAGAAAGAACAAGACTCATAAACGACCTGAAAATAATCCCGCCTCTTAACGTTCAGGCCAAACAAAACCTCACAGGCAATGCAAAGGACCTATGGATCACCGGTATCAGGGATATAAAAGCACAAAGTGAGGTGCTAACCGGGCTGAAAGAGCATAAAGCAGTTGCCAGTGATACAGAGCTTGTTGCAGTCATAGAGGAAGCTATAAACGCTACCAATGACCTGGTTTCATGGCTCCAGGACGAAGCAAAATCCAAGACGGGACCTTCAGGAATAGGAAAGGAGAACTATACCTGGTATTTACAAAATGTGCATTTGGTTCCCCTGACCTGGGAGGACGAAGTAATGATCCTGAAACGTGAGCTGGCACGAGCCTGGTCATCCTTAAAATTGGAAGAACACAGAAACCGAAACCTTCCTGAGCTTAAAGCTGCGGATTCTCCTGAGACCTATAACAAGATGGCTGAAGAAGCTGCGGAAAGCTTCATGAGATTTCTGAATCAGCAGGATATTCTTACGGTGAAATCTTATATGGAGCCGGCACTAAGGGAACACCTTGGAAGCTTTATTCCGAAGGAAGAACGCAACTTTTTCAGGATCGGGCAACATTATGATCCAAGACCCTTATACTCGCATTTCTACCATTGGTTCGAACTGGCCAGAATGGAAAACGAACCCCATCACAGTCCAATACGAAGAGGCCCGTTACTCTATAATATCTTCGATTCCAGGAATGAAGGGACTGCTACAGCTGTGGAGGAGATGTTCATGCAGGCCGGACTTTACGATGATAGCCCCAGGACCAGGGAGATCGTTTATATAATGATCGCACAACGCGCGGCAAGAGGTTTAGGGTCACTTTATGCCCATAGTAATGAAATGACCATGGAAGAAGCCGGTGGGATCCATTCTGAATACACCCCCCGAGGCTGGATGAAAACCGAAAAGGAATTACTGATCTTTGAACAGCATTTATACTTACGCCAGCCGGGATATGGTACCAGCTATATTACCGGCAAATATTTATTAGAAGATGCCATGGCCGAATTCGCCCGGAGACAGGAATTACAGGGAAAACCTTTTATAGTGAAGGACTTTTTCGATGAACTGAACAGCATTGGGAATATTCCTATCGCTTTGGGTCAATGGCAGATGACTAATTCCAAAGGTCACATGCAGATCGTTCACAATAAATAATGGATTTACTCTTGTAAATGACTTGTATCATGTAATTTTCATAATCTTCATCTTAACTTTCGCGTTTTATTGGCTCCAAACGATACCGAATATCGATTTTTCGGAACCAAAAATATTGTCCTACCAAATACATCGATATGAAAAAATCAAGAAAGAATTTCGTTGTTGATAGTCTGGCATTCATTTGTTTTGTATTCCTGGTCTCAACAGGAGTTATTCTGCACTACATTTTACCTCCCGGCAGCGGGCATTCCAAATCTATCTGGGGAATGGGCCGTCATGACTGGGGAGATATTCACTTTTATTTTTCGGTAGGTTTCCTGGCCATCCTCGTATTACATTTATTTCTTCATTGGAAATGGATCGTTAGTCTGATAAAAGGTAGACAACGTAAAACTTCCGGTCGCAGGGCCTTACTGGGCTTAGTTGGTGCCCTGGCAATCCTGGCTATTGCCCTGGCTCCGATACTCACACCGATGGAGGGGTCGGGACAAGGTAAACAACAAATGGAGGAACGTACGCATGAAGAAAATAGTGAGATAAAGATTCAGGGATCTATCACTCTAAAGGAACTTCATGAAAGCACAGATGTACCCGTGTCCCACATACTAGGGCAACTGAAGATAACGGACGAGATATCGGAGGATACAAAATTGGGAGAACTTAAAAACTCATACGATTTTACAATGGATGATGTACGGGAAATCATAAAGAAATACAGACCTGCTAAATAGAATGATCTTGGTCTATTTCGTCTGTATGATCGTAGATGGAAAGATAAAAATCAATATGAAAATGGAGCCGAGACAAGGCTAATTCCCCTGAGTTCCTTAAATTTATGATTACAAGGAATTTAACACATGAAAAGACTTGCCCTATCTATCTTCAACGCCTGGCTGTTATTTGTTGGGGTTGACTTCTTTTTCCACGCGGGTGTATTATCAGCTTTATGGAAGGAAGAAATACCAGCTATTAAACCCGAAAGTGAATTAGCATTACTTATCCCCGTGGGATATGCCAGTTTTTTGTTATTAACGATCTTGATAGGGTATGTTTTTCATAGGGTATTCAAAGAAAAACCGAAGCGAAATGCAGTTTGGAAATTCGCTGTTATCTTCGGGGGACTATTTGCTCTTAGTAACTTGTTAGGGCTGTATTCGTACATTGAGATCCCGTTGAAACAGCAGGTTGCGTTTAATGTCGTCTACTTCATTGAGATCCTTGTTGTAACCTTTGCATTGTATTGTTCGATATTTACAAAGAAACTGAGGAAAATAGTACTCTGGTCAATATTGATCTTTGTATTGCTGGTGATTCTCGGAGTTGTCTTTCAGAATCTAATGGGTTAAATCAGGATTCGTAGATCACTTAAACAAGGCCAATTTTCCGTATTTTTGCGGTTTACCCATTTGTCAGCATGAAATTCGAACTAGTATCAGATTTTAGCCCCACCGGGGATCAGCCCGAAGCAATACAATCCCTGTTGGATGGTATCAATTCGGGTGAGAAATACCAGACCCTACTGGGTGTTACGGGAAGTGGTAAGACCTTTACGGTTGCTAATGTTGTGGAACAGGTTCAGAAACCTACCCTGGTGTTGGCACACAATAAGACCCTGGCGGCACAATTGTATTCTGAGTTCAAACAGTTCTTTCCTAATAGCGCCGTGGAATATTTCGTCTCATATTACGATTACTATCAGCCGGAGGCCTATATCCCATCGAGTGGAACCTATATTGAGAAGGATCTTTCCATCAACCAGGAAATCGAGAAACTTCGACTTAGTACGACCTCTTCTCTCCTATCCGGAAGACGGGATGTGCTGGTTGTGGCATCGGTTTCATGTTTGTACGGTATTGGAAATCCTGCTGAATTTCAGAAGAATGTGATCCACCTGGAACAGGGGCAGATCATTTCCCGGACCAAACTACTGCATATGCTTGTCCAGTCGCTCTATTCTCGAACCGAAGCAGAATTTCACAATGGAAGATTCAGAATTAAGGGTGATACCGTAGATGTGTATCCCGGGTATGCAGATGACGCCTTCCGAATTCATTTCTTCGGAGATGAGATCGAGGAAATAGAAGCCTTTAATCCACAGACCAATGAGGTTATCGAGAAGTATGAACTTCTCAATATTTATCCGGCAAACATGTTTGTAACTTCGCCGGATATACTTCAGAACGCGATTCATGCTATACAGGAAGACCTGGTAAAGCAAGTGGATTATTTTAAAGAAATTGGTAAACATCTCGAGGCAAAGCGATTAGAAGAACGCACAAATTTCGACCTTGAAATGATCCGTGAGCTAGGCTATTGCAGTGGAATAGAAAATTATTCACGGTACCTGGATCAGCGATTGCCCGGGACACGACCATTTTGTCTGTTGGATTTTTTTCCGGATGACTTTTTAATGCTAGTGGATGAAAGTCATGTTTCCATACCCCAGGTTGGTGCCATGTATGGCGGAGACCGTTCCCGAAAAGAAAATCTTGTGGAATACGGTTTCAGATTACCGGCCGCGATGGATAACCGCCCCTTGAAATTCGAAGAATTTGAAGCTATGCAGAACCAGGTAATCTTTGCAAGTGCGACCCCGGCGGATTATGAGATGGAAAAATGTGGAGGCGTTTATGTGGAACAGATTATCAGGCCAACGGGACTACTCGATCCTCCTATCGAAGTTAAACCCAGTTTGAATCAGATTGACGATCTGTTAGAGGAAATTCAAAAGCGGGTAGAGAAGGATGAGCGTGTTCTCGTTACAACACTCACGAAACGGATGGCAGAAGAATTAACGAAGTATCTGACGCGTGTTCAAATTCGTTGTCGCTATATTCACAGTGATGTAGATACACTGGAACGCGTTGAGATTATGCAGGATCTACGTTTGGGAATATTTGATGTATTAGTGGGAGTGAACCTCCTACGCGAAGGACTAGACCTGCCGGAAGTATCACTTGTCGCTATCCTGGATGCAGATAAAGAAGGTTTTTTACGAAGTCATCGATCCTTAACTCAGACGGTGGGGCGCGCAGCCAGGCATATCAACGGAAAAGCAATCATGTACGCCGATAAGATCACCAGGAGCATGCAGGCCACCATCGATGGCACCAATTACAGAAGGGAGAAACAGATCGCTTACAATACAAAGCATAATATAACGCCATCGGCCATTAAAAAATCCCTTGAAAACGCGCTGACCAAGAAAAAAGTTGAACGTTACTCCTTTGATACAGCGGAATCATTAGCAGCTGAAGCTGAAAATGAATACCTTACTAAACCTCAGATTGAGAAAAAGATTCGTGATACAAGGAAAGAAATGGAAAAAGCTGCAAAAGAGCTTGATTTCATTATGGCAGCAAAATTAAGGGATAAGATCAAGAACCTTCAGAAACAACTGGAAGTAGTATGAAAAAAATAATTGGATACATGGCCGTGGTATTATTTTCCATTGGAGGCTTTGCCCAGGAACTTAGTTGTGCGGACTTCAGGGAAGGAACTTTTTTTATCGAGGTATCGGCAATGGATGTTGAATTAAAGTACGACATCGTTCGATATCCGAACTATCAGGAAGAGTATTATCGCTTAGGCGGACCTACGAAGGTTGACATTCGATGGCTTGATGAATGTTCGTATGTATTGACAAAAAATCCGAACGATCCTGATCTCTCAGAAATCGACCAACAGATAAATGATCGGGGCGGTGTCGTTGTTCAACTTCTGCGTATTGAAGAGAATTGCTATTACTTCACGTCCCTGATTAAAGTTACGGAGAGTCATTCTGAACGTATGGATGGAAAGATATGTAAAGACGAAATATAATAATAATGCACCATCCTGATTCCATTCGAATTAACAAGGCCATAAGTGACAGTGGATATTGTTCACGCAGGCAGGCAGATACCCTTATCGAAGCCGGACACGTCACGATAAATGGTGAATTAGCTACATTGGGTGACCGTGCAATGCCGGAGGATGAGATCATGGTCAATGGGAAACCTATACGGGAGAATGATAATCTGGTATATATAGCGCTAAATAAACCTGTTGGTATTACTTGTACAACGGATAGAAGAATTCCCGGTAATGTGGTAGATTTTATTGATCATGAAGAACGGATTTTTCACGTAGGTAGATTGGATAAACCCAGTGAAGGGTTATTGTTAATGACGAATGATGGCGATATCGTAAATAAAATTCTTCGCGCCGGAAATCGGCACGAAAAGGAATATATAGTTAAAGTGGACAGGCCCGTTACAAGTGATTTTCTGAAACGCATGCGGAACGGAGTCCCTATTCTCGATACCGTGACCAAGAAATGCGAAGTGGAGCAACTGAGCAGGTATGTATTCAGGATTATACTCGTTCAGGGTTTGAACAGGCAGATTAGGAGAATGTGTGAATACCTGGGCTATGAAGTACAGGAATTAAAGCGAATCCGGATCATGAACATTAGTCTTGGGGATCTGAAACTAGGAGAATGGCGTGATCTTACGAAGGAAGAATTGAACGGACTCAAAGATTCGGTGGCCGACTCTAAAAATGTTCCGCAGGCGGAACGCAATCAAAGTACCGGTGGACGCCGCAGAAGGAAATAAAAAACCGCGTACCGATTGAGTAGTACGCGGTCATTTTCAACTAACTAACCAAATTAAATTTCAATTATGAAATCTCAACCATTTTCTTCAATGCTTTTTGCTCTTCTTTTTTAGGAATGGTTACATAAAGTATCCCATCTGTGTACGAAGCAGCAATTTTTTCAACGTCTACCGTTTCCGGCAACGTAAATGATCTTGAGAAGTTTCTGAAGCTAAATTCCTTTCTTGTGAATTTTTGATCTGATTCCTCTGTTTCGGTTTTCGAAGAAACCTCAGAAGATACTTTTAAGACATTTTCTTCAACTTCAATAGCAATATTTTCTTTCTTTATTCCAGGGGCCGCCAATTCGATTACAAAACTCGTCAAATTTTCCTGAATATTAACCGCTGGTATGCTAAAGTTTTCATAATTAGGCACATCCAATCTGTTTTCGGTAAAATATTCATCAAAAATTGATGGTAACCAACCTGTATTTCTTTTAACTACTTTCATCTCGATTTATTTTAAAGTGTTCGACTTTTTTTAAACTATATAGCAAAATAAAGTCCAAATGAATGTACAGGTCAAAATGGCCGAAATTCTATTTAATTAACTGTCCTTTTGTCTTTTTAAAAGACAAAAAGTCTCAAAATTGATGGAAATCCTAATTATAATACGTCTGGAAGATTTGAATTAATTCTTCCGAAGGAATAACACGGTTCTCATATTCTTGGGTACGGGCAAGGATTCTATCAATGGCAGCAGGACGAATTCCTAATTTCAATCCGAAGTTCCTTACTACCGCAACCTCTTTATCATGCGCTTCCCAATCCACGTTCATTAGCAATATGAGCTTATGAAAATGAGTGATTCGTTCAATTTCGGAAACAAGTGGAAGAGATGGTAATGGATTTTTTATAAGCTCATCTACCACTTTTTGAGATACATGCATTCGCGCAGCGATGCGGAGAATGAAATCGTACTCTGAAGCCATAATCTTTTCATCTGCTTTCGCCAAAACGATAAGGTCGCTTATCAGGGCATGGTTTTTTTCTTTATCCATACCACTAAAATAAAAAACCCCGGTTGATTATACCGGGGTTCTTCTGAAAAAATATCCAATTATTGTTTCGATTTGATTTTTATTGGAATCACATATTGCTTTCCATGTTCCAAATCAGATTTAAGTATTTGGTGGTTCAAGTGTTCTCTCACGTAACTTGCTACCTCCGCTTCATCCGTTGCAACCGATAAAACGAGGATCTCGTTTTCTTTGGTAAGTGTGAATAATACCTGAGCCTCCATATCGTGATCAACGATAAATTTCGGAGTCTTAAGCATTTTCTTTAGTTCTTTAGAAGTATTAGTTCCTTCTGAAATAGGAGCTGGATTCGCAGCGAATGCTGTCGTACTGGCTACAAGCCCTAAGGCAAGTAAAAACATTTTAAATCGTTTCATAGTTGTTCGTTTTAAGATTAATGAATAATTGATTGACTGAATGATTTATATACTCTATAGACGCATAACAAAAATTTATGTTACTCAAAACATTCATTTTTAACGCTATGTTAACCTTCATTAACATTAAATGTAAGTTCAGCGCATAAAAAAAGCCCTTCCGAAGAAGAGCTTAGTATATGTTAAATTTTAAATTACTTACGACAAAACTGCCTGTACTTTATCGGCAGCTTCCTGAAATTCGATCGCACTTTGCACATCCAGTCCGCTGTTATCGATGATCTCTTTTGCGATATCCGCGTTGGTTCCCTGTAAACGAACGATGATAGGTACAGTTATATTCCCCATGTTTTTGTAGGCATCCACGATTCCCTGGGCCACCCGATCACAACGAACAATACCACCAAAGATATTCACCAGGATGGCTTTTACATTTGGGTCTTTTAAGATTAGGTTAAACGCTGCTTCAACACGCTCAGCATCGGCAGTACCTCCTACATCCAGAAAGTTTGCCGGTTCACCACCCGCCTGTTTGATAAGATCCATGGTTGCCATTGCAAGACCGGCTCCGTTCACCATACAGCCAACATTACCATCAAGGTCTACATAATTCAGACCCACGGCCTTTGCTTCAACTTCCATTGGGTTTTCCTCGCGTTCATCTCTCAATGCCGCATAATCTTTATGTCTGAACAACGCACTATCATCTAAAGTAACTTTGGCATCTACGGCAATGATTCTATCGTCACTTGTCTTAAGAACAGGATTTATTTCGAAAAGAGACGAATCGGATTTAATATATGCTGTAAATAAAGCGCTTACGAAACGTGTCATTTGCTTGAAAGCTTTTCCACTTAATCCTAGATTAAAGGCAATTCTGCGTGCCTGAAAAGGCAATAAACCAACTGCGGGATCAACTTCCTCAGTAAAAATAAGATGAGGAGTTTCTTCGGCTACGGCTTCAATGTCCATTCCACCCTCGGTAGAATACATGATCATGTTCCTTCCCTTAGCACGATCCAATAGCACACTCATATAATATTCTTCAGGCTCACTATCTCCCGGATAGTATACATCTTCAGCGATTAGCACCTGATGCACTTTTTTACCCTCGGCACTTGTTTGAGGTGTAATTAAATTCATTCCAATGATCTGCCCAGCTATCTCTTCAACTTCCTGTAGGCTCTTAGCAAGTTTAACCCCGCCACCTTTTCCGCGGCCTCCGGCATGAACCTGCGCCTTTATAACATGCCAGCCGGTACCGGTTTCTTCGGTTAGTTTCTTAGCAGCTTCAACGGCTTCCGAGGCTGTAGTTGCCACGATCCCGCGTTGTATTTCAACACCAAAACTATGTAAGATCTCTTTTCCCTGATATTCGTGTAAGTTCATGCTTTAATGGTTTTTTTCAGCATCACAAAAATACTAAATGCGCCGCGAATGGACTAATGTTTTTTAAAGATTGCCATCGATGGATAATTTTAGAAAAAATTATTAGTTGGAAATTTGATAACCATTAATTTTAAGACTCAAAATGAAATATATAAAGTAAGGTGGAACAAGGATAATTTTAGGATTCAGAAGGTGTTGTCTTTCTAATCATATCACAAAATAATTTCCTATTTTTAGATGATGAAAAAATTGGAGATAAACGAGTTTATCATTACCTAAAAGGACATCCGACCACCTATCAGTCAAAAAAATATTTGAAGCCAAAACAGAAGGCTCACTTTACCGATGAGTTTCGCGCCGGAACCCGGGAAGTAAAGTCTTAAGTTTATTTAAATAACTCACAATTATATGAATAGCATCATACCCTATATTGCTTTTCCCGGCACCTGTAAGGAAGCCATGGAATTCTATGCGGATACCCTCAATGGACGTATTACTGCCATGCAGTCTTTTGCGGAAGCCCCCATGGAAGTACCCGAACTTATTCAGCACCGTATTTTCAATTCTGAATTAAAGGCGGGAAGCATAACTATAAAAGCTTCAGATGACCTACCCACGCATCCCGTGACACAGGGAAGCCATATGTCCCTGTATGTTGTATTTCCCAATATAGAGATGAAGACCGATGTTTTCGAAAAACTTTCTGAAGGAGGAACCGTACTTTTTCCTATCACCGAGAACTTTGGGATGCTGAAAGATAAATTCGGAATACAATGGATGGTCGTGCATCAGGAAAATTAAGGGTTTCGAAAAAACCATAGCATATGAAAAATTTCGACTGGACACAGTTTACACGAAAGATTGCTGTGAAAGCACCAATGAATGTGCTCTATGATGCGTGGACAGTTCCAACACAAATAGAAAGATGGTTTCTCAGCGACGCTACTTTTTATAATACTTCTGAAGAGAAATTAGGCAAGAACGATCCTGTAACTTCCGGATCCCGTTACGAATGGCAATGGTACCTTTGGGATATCACGGAAACAGGTATTGTTAATGAGGTAAACGGAACAGACCATATTCAGTTCACGTTTGCCGGCAATTGTATCGTAGATGTGAATCTCCAACCTTTTGAAGAACAAACAATAATTTCATTATCCCAAAAAGACATTCCCACCAGTGATGAACAAAAAGTGAATCTTCGCCTTGGATGCGATCGTGGCTGGTCATTTTACCTGGTCAATCTGAAATCTATACATGAAGGAGGCATTGATCTGCGCAATAAAAATCCGGAATTAAAACCGATGTTGAATAGCTAATAAAAAAATAATATAATGGTAAAGATAAAATCAAAATTTTCTCAACTAGTAATACTCTTAATAATGACCATCAGTACAAGCCTAAGCGGTCAGAATAAAAATTTCGAGGCGAAAGTAGATTCTCTGCTTAATCTCATGACCTTAGAAGAGAAAGTCGGACAGATGAACCAGTACAATGGTTTCTGGAATCTTACCGGACCGGCTCCTGCTGAAGGAAACGCAAAACAGAAATACGAACACCTTCGCAGCGGTCTAGTGGGCTCCATGCTGAATGTTCGAGGAGTGGAAAATGCAAGAAAGATTCAAGAGATCGTTGTAAATGAAACCAGATTAGGGATTCCTTTGATTTTTGGTTATGATGTCATTCATGGTCAGAAGACAATCGCACCCATACCACTGGCTGAAGCGGCCAGCTGGGATCTGGAAGCCATTGAAAAATCCGCTCGAGTAGCGGCCATTGAAGCCGCCGCAGAGGGTATACACTGGACCTTTGCACCCATGGTAGATATCTCAAGAGATGCTCGCTGGGGTCGTGTTATGGAAGGTGCTGGAGAAGACACCTATCTGGGAGCTAAGATCGGGGTAGCACGAGTTAAAGGTTTCCAGGGCGATGACCTATCGGCACCTAATACTATTGCAGCATGTGCTAAACACTTTGCGGGTTACGGTTTTGCCGAAGCCGGGCGAGATTATAATACTGTGGATGTGGGAACTGTAACTTTATACAATGTGATCCTCCCCCCTTTTAAAGCAGCCGTGGAAAATAATGTGAGAACCGTTATGAATTCTTTCAATTCATTGAACGGTATTCCGGCGACCGGAGATGCCTTCCTTCAACGCGACATACTAAAGGGTAAGTGGGGATTTGATGGATTTGTAATATCGGATTGGGGTTCAGGATTTGAAATGATCGACCACGGATTTGCAAAGGATTTAAAAGATGTTGCCAGATTGGCGGCCAATGCCGGTTCGGATATGGATATGGAATCCTATTCCTATGTAAATCACCTCAAGGAAGTAGTGGAGAATGGAGATGTGAAAATGGAATATATTGACGATGCCGTCCGGAGGATCTTGCGAGTGAAGTTTGAACTAGGCCTCTTTGATGATCCATATCGTTATTGCGACGAACAACGTGAAAAAGAATTATTGAATCACCCTGATCATCATGCGGCCGTTCTGGATATGGCTCGTAAATCAATTGTTCTTTTAAAAAATGAAGGGAATCTCCTCCCACTCTCTAAAGATCAAAATAAGATTGCCGTTATTGGTGCCCTGGCCAATGATAAGAATAGTCCCTTGGGTAGCTGGAGATTGGCTTCCGATGATAACTCGGCCGTTTCTGTGCTTGAAGGAATTCAGCATTATGCACCCAAAGTTGCGTATTCCAAAGGACCGGAGCTTGTGGTGGGTAAAACTACGTTTATTAACGAGGTTAAAATTAATGAGACAGACCGTACAGGTTTTGATGAGGCTGTTGATTTAGCTAGAAATTCGGCGGTTGTGATCATGGTCCTTGGCGAACATGGTTTTCAAAGTGGTGAAGGCCGAAGCCGTGCCGATATTAGCCTTCCCGGACTTCAGCAGGAACTATTGGAAGCGGTGTATGCTGTGAACAACAAAGTGATCCTTGTACTAAATAACGGTCGCCCCTTAACCATTCCATGGGCCCATGAAAACATTCCCGCCATCGTAGAAGCCTGGCAATTGGGAAGTCAAACCGGACATGCCGTAGCACAAGTTCTGTTTGGTGAGTACAACCCAAGTGGTAAATTACCCATGACTTTTCCAAAGAGTGTAGGACAAATACCTATCTATTACAATCCGTATAATACGGGTAGACCGGGTCCGAAAGAGCTAGTTTTCTGGTCGCATTATATAGATGAAACCAACGCACCTCAATATCCTTTCGGTTTTGGTTTAAGTTATACCTCTTTCGAATATTCCAATCTGAAAGTGGATGCTTCCAATCTGAAAAACATACAGGTTTCTGTAACGGTCTCTAATACCGGAAATCGAACAGGGGAAGAAGTAACCCAGTTGTACATTCGCGATCGGGTTGCCAGTGTGGTTCGCCCAATAAAGGAATTAAAAGGATTTGAAAAATTCAGTTTAAAAGCTAAAGAATCCAAAACAGTGACCTTCAGTTTAACCGACAAAGAATTGGGCTTCTTCAACGGTCGCGGGGAATTCCTGGTAGAGCCCGGACAATTTGACGTAATGGTGGGAACTAATTCTATGGAAGGGCTCACCGCTACTTTCGAACTTAAATAAATTACATGCGACTCTTTAGGGGAAAATTAGAGGCGAATGACTAAAGATCCCGCATCGATTTTTTAGCGTGCTCGAATTCAGCAACCATTTCGACTACTATCTGGGCGGCTGGTTTGATATCGTGGATAAGTCCGGCGATCTGACCGATCTCTAATTCACCCTCAACAAGGTCGCCTTCGAACATACCACGCTTGGCGCGAGCTCGACCAAGTAGATCTTTCAATTCCTGCTTTGTAGGACTGCTTTCGTATAACTTCATGACATCCTCAAAAAACTTATTCTTCAGCATTCGTACCGGAGCTAGCTCCTTTAGAGTAAGCAAGGTATCCCCTTCCTTTGCCTCTACTACCATTTTTTTAAAAGAAATATGAGCACTGGATTCTTCCGAAGCAACAAATCTGCTACCCACCTGAACACCATCGGCTCCCAATACCATGGCCGCCAGCATACCCCTGCCGTTTCCTATTCCCCCGGCGGCAATAAGTGGTACATTGATCTTTTCCTTCACCATAGGGATCAACGTGAAAGTGGTAGTTTCTTCACGTCCATTATGTCCACCCGCCTCAAAACCTTCGGCAACCACGGCATCCACTCCGGCCTCCTGAGCCTTGAGAGCAAATTTCACACTACTTACCACATGGACCACGGTGATTCCCGCCTCTTTTAATCTTGAAGTGTATGTCTTAGGATTTCCAGCGGAAGTGAATACTATTTTTACCCGTTCATGTATTATAATCTCAATGATCTCTTCCAGGTTGGGATACAACATGGGTACATTAACACCAAAAGGTTTATCGGTCGCTTTCTGGCACTTTTGTATATGTTCTCTTAAAACTTCAGGATACATAGAACCAGCTCCCAGCAGTCCGAGTCCACCAGCATTACTTACGGCACTGGCAAGACGCCAGCCGCTATTCCATATCATACCGGCCTGGATGATTGGATATTGAATTGAAAAAAGTTTGGTGATTTTATTTTTCACAAATCGAACATTAAGAAATTACTCCGCTACCCAATAATTCTTCACCATCATACCAAGCGACAAATTGTCCTTCGCTGATAGCGGATTGTGGTTTCTCAAAGATAACATAAAGTCCGGATTCTGTTTGGTGCAGGGTTGCTTTTTGCAACGGTTGTCGATAGCGTATGCGCGCCATCACATCCATCGTTTGATCCTCAGATATGGACAGATCTGTTCGAACCCAATGTACTTCTTCCGCGCGAACAAAGAGTCCGCGTCTGTACAATCCGGGATGATCTTTACCCTGACCCGTATAGATCACATTTTCTTTTACATCCGTATCAATAACGAACAAGGGTTCCCTGGTCCCGCCTACAGCAAGACCTTTGCGCTGTCCTTTCGTAAAATAGTGAGCTCCCTCGTGTTTACCGACAATAGTTCCGTCATTGCGATTATACCTCTTTTTGGTAGACAGGTATTTTAGTTTCTCTTCTTCTGTAGCGAAGACAGGATCTCCTGAAACATAGCCTTCGAATTCGGAAGGGACCTCCACAATCACTCCTTCCTTCCGAGCGAGTTGTTGTTGTAGAAAATCAGGCAAACGAACCTTTCCAATAAAACACAATCCCTGAGAATCTCGTTTCTCTGCGGTTATGAGATCCTGTTCAGAAGCTATTTCTCTAACCTCTGGTTTTAATAATTCCCCGATTGGGAATAAAGTTTTAGCCAGTTGTTCCTGGGATAACTGACAAAGAAAGTACGACTGATCTTTATTTGGATCTTTACCCGCCAATAACCGATGAATGATCTTACCTTCTTTTTTAATACTATCCTTACGACAATAATGACCAGTGGCGACATAGTCGGCCCCCAGTTCGAGTGCTATCTTCATAAAAACGTCAAACTTGATCTCCCTGTTGCAAAGTACATCGGGATTAGGTGTACGGCCCATTTCATATTCTCGGAACATATAATCTACGATACGATCTTTGTATTGTGCGCTGAGATCGACCGATTGGAAAGGTATACCAAGTTTTTGCGCAACGAGCATCGCATCGTTACTATCTTCCAGCCACGGACATTCGTTAGAAATAGTCACAGTATCGTCATGCCAGTTTTTCATAAAAAGGCCTATTACCTCGTATCCCTGTTCTTTCAGAAGATAGGCCGCAACACTGGAGTCTACACCTCCACTTAATCCTATGACAACACGTTCTTTCATCTGAAGTAATTCTTCAGTGCAAAAATACGATAAAAGATTAAAGAAATTAGGACGTGATCTCCGTCCTGTAATTTGGATCTAGTTGTTGTTTTTCGGCTTTGGGAATGTCTCTTCAACTTCCACTTCACCATCTTTATAGTACTGCCATAGTCCGTGCTTCTTACCATTTTTGTAATAGCCTTTTATGGTGAGATTTCCATAAGCATCGTAATACGTGGCCTCACCTTGAAGCTCGTCGTCACTATATTTTAAATTTTTTAGCAAGGTTCCTTCCGGACTATAGTAAAGATTATCTCCTTGCCTCACACCGTTTTCATAAGAGATCTCTTCTGTTATTTTACCATTGGGAAAGTAGGTTAACTTCTTTCCATGAAGTTTACCATCCACATAGTGTTCCCTGGACATCACGTTTTTTGATTTCTTGTGATAGTACAACCATTCACCAATACGGTTTTTTCCATCCATCTTCCCTTCACTGACCAACTTTCCACTGGCTATGAAGTACTGAACATCGGCCGTATTATCCTTATTCGAAAATTTCTTAATTACCATTGGCTGGCTCTTACAATCGGAACAATAGAATTTAAAAGTGCCTACTTCTTTTCCGTGTTCAAAACGCCCTTCGTACCGAAGCTGATCCGAGCCGTCATAGTATTTTTTCCAGACTCCATGACGCTCATTGTTCTCATCGAATTGGTTGATCCCTTCCTGAGCAGATAGGGATATTGTACTAAATAAAATTCCGAGGAAAAGTAACAAAATGGATTTCATACATCTGGACTTTTGAATGTTAACGAAATTTTTATATTTCTATTGAATTTTCGTGAGACTTTTTCAAAAATGATGCCATGCAGAACTTATTTTTTACCCGCTTTCTTCTGCTGTTCTGCTTGTTCCATCATCTCGGACATTTTTCTCTGAAAACGGTTCTGCTTCTTCTTGGGTTTCTTTTTTAGATCCTCAATTTTAGCATGGATCTTATCCTCATCCAGAATGAAATTCTTAATCACCAGCATGATTCCAATGGTAATAAGGTTGGAGGTTAAATAATACAATGATAATCCACTTGCATAATTATTGAAGAAAACCAACATGAACAAGGGTGACAAATACATGAGGAATTTCATATTAGGCATTCCCGGCTGTTGTTGTGCCTGCATACTTTGGCCCATGGTCATCATCATGTACACAAAGATGGCTATAGAAGCTAAAATGGGGAATAAGCTAATGTGATCTCCATAGAATGGTATATATGGTATCTCCGCAATAGTATCGAAACTCGACAAATCGTCTGCCCACAGAAAACTTTTCTGGCGCAGGTCGAAGGCCGTTGGAAAGAAGGTAAACAAAGCGTAAAAAACGGGTATTTGCAGAAGTGCCGGTAAACAGCCCGTCTTAAGCGGATTGGCTCCTGCAATATTCTGAAGTTTCATTGTTTCCTGTTGCACCTTCATTTTGTTGTCTCCGTGTTTTTCACGGATCTCATCAAGTTCAGGCTTAAGGATCTTCATCTTCATCTGCGACAAATACTGCTTATACTGGACAGGTGACAACAGTAATTTTATTAGGATCGTAAGAACGATAATTGCAATTCCCGCAGGAAGGAAACCACTAAGGAAACTAAAAAGAGGAATAATTAGAAACTTGTTGATCAACCCAAAGATTCCCCATCCCAGAGGCATGGCCTCATCAAGGTTGCGGTCGTATTTTTTAAATATCTGGTAGTCGGTCGGGCCATAATACATATTCATATTATAGTCCAGACCACCGCCTTTGGATGTCAAGAGCATTTTGGCTCCGTATTGCTTGGTGAATACCGTATCTATTTCTTCATCTTCCACGAGGTCGATCGATGACAATGCAACTTCATCGAAGGGCGTATCGCTCAGTAACATCGAGGAGAAGAAATGCTGTCGGAAATTCATCCAGCTAACTTTCTTTTCTACCTCATCGTCTTCACCGGTAGGTGATAATTTTGAGTGCTTTTCATCTTCATACTCATAGGTAAGCCTGGTATATCGATTCTCATAAGAGATACTCTTCGCATGCCGATATCCCTTCAGGTTCCAGTCCAGGTAGATGGGTTGGGAAGTATTTATCACTCCATTGAGTCCCTGAGATTTTAAACTGAATCCAAGCATATACTCTCCGGGCGTTAACTCATAACGATATTCGATATAAGCGTTTTGAGAAGATTTAAGCCGCATGGTAAGCACCTTATTGTTCCCGTTCTCACTTAGTGAAGGTTCGAAGTATAGATCTTTCGAGTTTAATGCCCTGTTTTCCGAAGTGAATTGCAGGTTGAAGGAGTTATTACCATCTTTGATCAGGTAGATAGGTTCTCCGCTATATGTGGTATGCTCCTTTAACTTTGCCTGGGTGATATATCCACCTTTATTGCTTACCGTAAGTTCCAGTACATCATTTTCAATGACGGTAGTGCCATCTTTGGCTGAAGACAGGGTTCCTGAATAGGCAAAAGATCCCAATCGATTTTTAAGATCTTCCAACCCAAGGGAATCTCCGGGATTTACGGATGTAATCTCCTGAATTCCTTCTTCTAGTGTAATCGTTTCTTTTGGTGTTTCTTCTGTTTTCTTTTCTTCCTTCTCAGTCAGTTGTTCCGATTTCTGCTTTTCCGCATCAATTTCTTCTTGAGTAGGTTGTTGCAGATAGAGCATATAGACAAGGATAGCACCGATCAATACAAAACCGATGAGTGAATTCAGGTCAAACTTCTTTTCTTCCATATTTAAATTATCCGAGACTTACGTTGCTGTCAATTCGGAATTAATTAAGTTGTTTTCTTGTTGTTTCAGAATTATTTCTGAAGTGCCTATGGCCGACTTTTTTACTACCAATAATCCCGCCGAGGCTGCAAATTACGTCAAATTGTCCTATTGCACCGAATGTTCATGTGCTGCTTTCACAAAAGCAACGAATAATGGATGCGGATTTGCAACCGTACTCTTGTATTCCGGATGGTATTGAACGCTCACAAACCAAGGATGTGAAGGCAATTCCACAATTTCGACAAGTCCTGTTTCAGGATTGATCCCGGTCGCTGTCATACCTGCAGCTTCCAACTGCTCCCGGTATTGGTCATTATATTCATAACGATGGCGATGACGTTCCTTTATTTGCTTCGATTTGTATACCTGATGAGCTATGGAGCCTTCTTTTAATTCACAGTTCCAGGATCCAAGTCGCATAGTACCACCTTTATGCGTAATGGTTTTCTGTTCCTCCATCAAATCAATGACCGGATGCGGGGTATTGGGATCCATTTCGGTTGAATTAGCATTCTCTAAATTAAGAACGTTCCTACTAAATTCTATCACTGCCATTTGCATCCCCAGACATATTCCGAAGAAAGGTAAATTATTCTCACGGGCATATCGTACTGCATCAATTTTTCCTTCAACTCCGCGTTCGCCAAATCCGGGGGCGACAAGAATTCCGTCGAGATGAGATACAACATCTCGAATCGTATTCGAATCTATATGTTCAGAATGAATATACTCCACATCTACTTTTACTTCGTTCTCCGCGCCGGCATGAATAAAAGATTCCAAAATAGATTTATAGCTGTCTTGTAATTCTACGTATTTTCCTATCAAACCAATCTTTACATGCCCTTTCGGATTTTTATGCCGGGTGAGAAATTCGTTCCATTGGTTCAAATTTGGTTCGGGAGCGCCTACAAGGTTTAATTTCCTCAACGTGACATCATCCAGGCCTTCTTCAAGCATCATATTGGGTACATCGTAAATCGTGGACGCATCAATAGACTGAATAACGGCTTCTTCCTGCACATTACAGAAAAGCGCAAGTTTTTTTCGTAGGTCCTGACTTAAATGATGCTCGGTACGGCATACCAGGATATCGGCGCGAATTCCACTTTCCATCAGGGTTTTAACCGAGTGTTGAGTAGGTTTGGTTTTTAACTCACCGGCTGCGGAAAGATACGGGACCAGTGTGAGGTGGATCACCAGGGCATTGTCATCTCCGAGTTCCCATTTCAACTGACGAACAGATTCTATATACGGAAGTGACTCAATGTCACCAACAGTACCTCCAATTTCGGTTATTACAATGTCATAATCTCCGCTTTTTCCCAATATCTGAATACGTTCCTTTATCTCGTTGGTAATGTGGGGAATTACCTGTACCGTTTTCCCTAGAAATTCACCACGCCGTTCTTTTTCTATCACGCTTTGATAGATTCTTCCGGTGGTGACATTATTAGCCTGGGAGGTAGGAACATTCAGAAATCGTTCATAATGACCAAGATCGAGATCGGTCTCAGCCCCGTCATCGGTAACATAACATTCTCCATGTTCGTATGGATTCAGGGTGCCTGGATCCACATTGATATACGGATCTAGTTTTTGAATGGTCACACGATAACCACGTGCCTGTAAAAGCTTCGCAAGTGATGCCGCGATAATACCTTTTCCTAATGATGATGAAACCCCGCCCGTAACGAAGATGTACTTTGTATTGCTCATGAAGTTGTAGCGTTGCTGTTACCTATACGGGGTGTAAAGATAGCAGATTTATTGCCTAAGACCATAGATAAAAGTCAAAATTCATTAACAATAAAAACCAAAGCACGATCAGTGTATTAATTTTTGAAGCATGCCTTCCAATCCGTTTATTTTCAATTCATGCATTTCCATCATGAAGCGGCCTAATTTACCTTGTGGAAATCCTTTTTGTTTAAACCAAACGTAATATGCTTCCGGAAGGTTGACGAGGTATTCACCCTTATATTTCCCAAAAGGCATTTTATAATTCGCAAGTTCTATCAGGTGCTTAGGATCGGGTATTCCTCCGGGAGTGTTCTTATTATTTCCAGTGGTCATATTTCTTTAATTCGGAAGCTACATATTCCCGCCATTCAAATTCGGCTACCTTGATCTTGGAATGATCACTATCGTTATCATAGTCTTGTTGCATAGCTCGTCGCAGCTGTTCCGATTCGCTGTACAGTTTATCCGCCTCAGATTTCACTTCTGAAGTTACGGTTAGTTCTGATAACTTCTTACGAAGTTTTCTTGCGTGCAGTTCGGAAATATCAAAATGAGTTTGCTCATGCTTCAGGATATATTCCGAAGCCGCTTCCGGCCTGTACCATGATTGTTTTGGATAGAAATTACTGTTTACGTTATAATCGAATCGCCAGGTGCCATTTTTGTTTCCTATAGAATAAGATAAAGAAATTCCGCTGTTGGTGCTCGCTACATAATCGGCCGCTCCATCAGGCTGCCCCTGGAAATCGGACCAGTTAAGAGGCCTGGATTCACTCCATTGCATCTTTTCGTTATCAACTCCTGAAGGTAAAAGGAACGTACAAGAAAGTAGCAGAATAAATAGAAATTTCATACAAAGTTTAACGCAAAAAAAAAGAAATTATTGAGACCTGCTTCAGAAGTAATTAAAAGCGATCCCATCGATATTGGATCTGCTTTTCAATTTCAGGATGTAGGCTATGGTGGACCGGACAGGTATTACCGGTATTTTCGAGGATCTTGCGTTGCTTTTCGGAAACTCCCGAGGGTAATGACATTTCAATATCAATTTTCGAAATTCGTCGTGGGCTCGATGCCATGATCTTAGTAACCAGAGCCGTGGACCCATCAAGTACAACACCAAGATCCCGGGCTTTGATCCCCATAACGGTGAGCATGCAGTTGGCGAGACCTGTTGCTACAGTGTCTGTTGGAGAAAATGCTTCGCCTTTACCCTGGTTATCCAATGGGGCGTCAGTAATATAGGTGTTGCCGGATTTGAGGTGCTCACATTCCGTTCTCAGGTTTCCCAGGTAAGTTACTTTAGAGGTACTCATTCTACGACCTCAAATTGGAGTTCCTTATTGTATTTAATGATGTAATGGGCATTATTCTGGTAGCCGGAAAACATCTTTTTAGTATATCGGAATTTGTTTTCGATATATTCCGTTTCTACCTTGCTATCGTTAGCATCATACACATCGTCTGCAATAGCCAGCCTAAGAAGTACATCATAAGTAACATCGAATCCGCGTACCGCAAAACGATTGGGAAGTACGTCATACTTGTTTTTGTAACTTACTAGAAAGGCGTTCTTATCCTTATAATCATAACTCTTATTCACCGATGGAAATGTAAAATTCAATTTCGCCAGATGAATATTGGAAACATCGTGATAGTTATAGGCATCGTTCTTGTCGGTTGTAAATAAACGTATGGTAATATTATCCGGCATACCATTCAACAATCCGATCACATTTGATACAATAACCGGATCTACCGATTCCAGTATGACCCAGTTCTCTCTTATATCCTCCAGACGTGAACTTATATCGGTGTCGTACAAAAATCCTTTTTCCCTTGGCGCCAAGGTTTTAGCGCCGGGTATGGCTTCTACCAGGGCAGCCTTCTGAGCCGCTTTTGCAGCGTCACTTATGATAATTACATTTTTCCCCATGGCATTCAACCGTAAATAATCCAGCATTGCCTTCTCCAACATTTGATCTGTTGGTAATGTTTGAAACAGATTTGCCGAGATTTTAATTTCCCTGTTACTAAGCGGTGAGAAAATGGGCGTATCCGTCCTCTTCAGGGAAGAAGCTGCTTGTTCAACAGTTCGCTGAAGTAACGGTCCTATCACAGCATCGACATCCGAAAAATCGTTGCGCTCAATAATATTCCTCACTTTTTCGGCCTTACCCTCGGTATCATAAATATTGAGTTCAACAGATATTCCTTTATCCTTTGCAAATTGCGCTGCCATTAATACACCACTGTAAAAATCCAATGCTACCCGCAACGCGCCATTATCTATTATTAGATCGACATTGTTCTTTATGGAATCTCCATCAGCTTTTGAAAGTTGAAAAGGCAGCATAACTGCAATCTTCTTTTTACTGAAATTGGTTAAGCCGTCTTCCAAATTAACGATCACTGATTCCGAATCTGTATGTATAGCGTTATCCCTGGGGATTTTAAGGATCATTCCTTCTTTTAGTCCTTCAGAAGCATATGGGTTCAATGCGATAATCTCCTCCTTACTCAGACCAAGTTTTACTTTCAGGCGAAAAAAACCTTCTTTAGGTAATACCTCATAGAATTCGAAGTTCTCATCTTCGATGGTAGCCGTCTCTGTTACTGATACATCCGGCACATTTAGAACATCCCCTATTTGAAGACTATCGCCGAGTAATGGATTCAGGGCCTCCAATTCGGCGATGGTTATACCATATTTCCTGGCAATCCCATACTTGGTTTCCTTGGGAAGCACAGTGTGCTTGCCTTTACTAAAGACTTCTACGTTTGTATTATCATTGGCTACGGTTACAACTTCTATAATTGGAATCTGAATTTTTTCGCCTTTTTTCAACTGGCGTGAATACAACTCCTTGTTATACTTTTTAATATCATCGACCGAGATATTATAGCGCTGGGCAATACTGAAGAGCGTTTCCCTGCGTTTTACCCGGTGTTTTTTAAAGGTGACCTTTTCCTGAATTTCCGTGTTCCCTGCCGAAGGGAGAATTAGCACGGTACTGGATCGCAATCCGTTTTTCACATCGGGATTAAGTTTATAGATGGCTTCTTCGGTGATCCCGTATTTCTTTGAAATACTGTACACGGTTTCACCTTTTTCCACACGATGCGTTTTATATTGCTGCGCTGTAACCGGACTCCAGGCCAGTATAAAAGAGCTTACTATTATGAAGTAAAATATCCTTTTCATAGTTTTTATTCCCATTCAATCGTTGCCGGGGGCTTCGAACTTATATCGTACACTACTCTATTAACGCCTTTCACTCGGTTTATTATATGATTGCTCATTTCCTGCAAAAATTCATACGGCAGATTAACCCAATCGGCGGTCATCCCATCTGTACTTTCAACTGCCCTTAGCGCGACCACACGTTCGTACGTTCTTTCGTCACCCATTACACCTACACTCTGCACGGGTAATAACATAGCTCCCGCCTGCCATACCTTGTCATACAAGTCCCACTGCCGCAGACCGTTGATAAAGATATGATCCACTTCCTGTAAGATACGAACTTTTTCAGCTGTGATATCTCCCAGTATTCTGATAGCAAGCCCGGGGCCAGGAAAAGGATGTCTTCCCAACAGGGTTTTATCGATTCCCAGTTCACCACCTACTCTTCGCACTTCATCCTTGAACAACATTTTCAATGGTTCTACAACTTTCAATTTCATAAAATCCGGCAGTCCGCCTACATTGTGATGAGACTTTATGGTTACTGAAGGGCCATTTACGGATACACTTTCAATTACATCAGGGTATATAGTTCCCTGGGCCAGCCAATTCACATCTTCAACGAGATGCGCTTCATCATCAAAAACATCGATGAACATCCCGCCGATCGCCTTTCTTTTTGCTTCAGGATCGCTAATTCCTTTCAGAACATCCAAGAAACGTGCCGAAGAGTCAACTCCTTTCACATTCAGTCCCATGTGCTCGTATTGATCGAGTACATCATCGAACTCATTTTTACGTAATAATCCGTTGTTCACAAATATGCAATAGAGATTAGGGCCTATAGCTTTATGCAATAAAACCGCCGCTACGGTAGAGTCTACTCCTCCACTAAGGCCTAAAATCACCTTTCCGTCACCCACCTGGGATTTTAAAGATTCAATGGTTTCTTCAACAAAAGCAGCCGGTGTCCAATCCTGTTTAATCTCTGCAATGTGGACAAGAAAATTCTCCAGAAGTTGTTTCCCGTGTTTTGTATGATACACTTCGGGGTGGAATTGAATTCCATAGGTTTCTTCACCGTCGATGCGATAGGCGGCATTTGCGACATCTCTCGTACTCGCTAATCTAACACCCTGATCCGGTAGTTCGGCGATGGTGTCACTATGGCTCATCCAGACCTGGGTATTTTCAGGGATACCGGCAAAAAGCCCATCGTGATCGTAAATCGTTTCCAAATTAGCCCTTCCATATTCACGAATATCCGATGGCGCAACATTCCCGTTGTTAAAATGAGCAAGATACTGTGCACCATAACAAACACCCAGCAGCGGTTTGTGGCCCCTTATAGCTGAAAGGTCGGGATGTGGAGCATCTTCGGAAAGAGTAGAAAATGGGCTTCCCGATAAAATAACTGCTTTAAAGAATTCTATATTCTCCGGTATGTGATGATAAGGGTGGATTTCACAGTAGATATTTAACTCTCTTACACGTCTTGCAATTAGTTGTGTATACTGCGATCCGAAGTCTAAAATGAGGACGGTATTGTGCATAGGCAAAAGTAATTTAAAAAAATAATCCTAATATATCTTTTTGGAAAAATTACCACCGAATTATACCTAACTTATTCACCAACGGATCGAGTTCTCTTTTTATTAAGGTAAGTAACTCTGGTCCCTTCTCAAGATAGAATTCTGAGAAATTCTTAGTTCGTTCCTGCAAACTCTCCCCCGGGAATAAATCTTCCTGTATTCCGGTAATCCTTTCCAGTTCATCCGATAGTTTACGACGTTGCGCTTTTAATAACCGCTTCTCAAGTTTATCAAGGCCGTTGAGTTGTTTCTTTTCCTGCGCGGCAACAGCTCCTATAAAACTCGCGTCTGTCTTCTTCGCAGTTTCATACATGTCTTCAAATTGCTTTTTGAGAAACTTGCGCTGCTTACTGAAATCGATCTCTATTTCAGTAAGACGTTGGGTGTGCATATTTTCCAATTCCAGGGTAGGCAGGAACAATTCCGGGATGGTCACATTTAATTTCTTCAGCTTTTCCAACTGCTTTTCCGAAATCAACAACACTGAATTACGCAACAGCAATATTGGAAATGGCACTTCCACTGTATTAAAATAATCCTTGAGTTGCAGCCAATATGCCAGCTCACCTCCTCCTCCGGTATAACACAAATTTGGAAGTAAAACCTCCTGATACAAAGGCCTAAGTAAGGCATTGGGTGAAAATCGGTCCGGGTACTTATTTAGTTCAGCAATTATTTCGTCCGCAGTGAAGTCGATCGGGGTATTGTTAATATGAAAATGTCCATCTTTCTCGATAATCCTTTCGCGTAATCCCTCTTTCAGATAAAATAAATTGATCTCACGCGGACTTACCTGTTCCGGATAACCCAGTGCTTTCAACCTGGAACTCGTATCCGATACTTTACGGAACGACAACCGGTCAGTAAGTTCCCGTTTAACAAAAGGGACTAACGCTTTTTTAAATTCGGCATCATTCCCGTCAATGATCACAAGACCATGCTCTTTGAAGAGCTCGTTCCCCAGATAACGAGTAGCATCGGCCAGGTTATCATGGTTAAGATATGCCTCGGAAAATAGAGCAACTAGCTGATGCGCAAATTCTCCAGCACCAAGATGTTGTTTGAAAACTTTCAGTATATCGCTCAGGCCTTCCGTTGACAACGCTCCTACTGCCCCTCCTTCTTCTCGGATCCACAGAATCTTTTTACTACGAAGGTTGAAATAATTGATCTCTTCGAAATCGTGATCTTCACTCGCCATCCAATATACCGGCACAAAATGATAATCGGCATGTTCTTTATTTAATTGTTCGGCGAGATTGATTACTGAGAATATCTTATACAGGAAATAAAGTGGGCCTGTAAACAAGTTTAACTGATGGCCCGTTGTAATGGTGAAGGTATTTTCATTGGCAAGCGAAGTAATATTTTCGGCTGTTGCTTTTGATATATTGAAATCTTCATATTGCCTGTGTAAACCTGCAACCAATACCTCCCTCGAAGATATACTGAACGCTTTCTTCTTTTCCGATAATTGAGCTTCGAATTGAGATTTTCCCGGGTAACGACTATAAAATGGTTTCAATGCTTCCTTTTCAGCAAGGTAATCACATATCAATTCAGAAAAATAACCCGTTTCAACGTAAGGAATGGTTTCGATTGGCATAGGTTCAAAATTCTTTCAAAAATAAACACTTTTAATCCTGCAACTTCTAAAAATACGTTAATTCGAAGTAAATGCATTATTGAAGAATGATACCTACCATCCAAAACACAGTTAAAATCTTAATAATACAACTCCTCTATTTTGGAATTTCTGTTACCTTTAGCCTTCTTTAAAAAACCACCCATGATTCGAAATACTGCGCTTCTACTATTAATCTTTTCAGTATCTGTTTCGGCTCAACTCAAATCCCCTTCAGAATTCCTGGGTTATAGGATAGGAAGCGAGTTTTCCCGTCATGCCGATGTGGTTAACTATTTCGAACACGTAGCTGCAAACAGTACTATGGTAACCTTCCAATCATATGGTAAGACTAATGAACGCCGCCCTCTTACTTATGCTATTGTGAGTTCTACAGCCAATATGGCAAACTTAGACAAGATAAGGCGTGACAATCTGAAAAACATCGGACTTGAAAACGGGTCTGCTAATCCGGATATTGCTATTGTCTGGCTTAGTTTCAACGTACATGGCAACGAGGCATCAAGTACCGAGGCATCAATGACTACACTGTATAAATTGATCAGCGAAAAACAAGAGTGGCTAAAGAATACTGTCGTAATTATCGACCCCTGTATAAATCCTGATGGTCGCGACCGTTACGCCAACTGGTACAACCAGGTGAAAGCGACGCCCTATAATAAATTACAGGTTGCCGCCGAACACGATGAGCCCTGGCCGGGAGGACGACCCAATCATTACTTATTCGACCTAAACCGCGACTGGGTATGGGCGACACAAGTGGAAACTTCTGAACGCCTTAAGATCTACAATCAATGGATGCCTCATGTGCATGTGGATTTCCATGAGCAAGGAATCAATGAACCCTATTATTTCGCTCCGGCCGCAAAACCCTATCATGAGATCGTTTCACAATGGCAGCGGGACTTCCAGGAAATGGTTGGAAAAAATCATGCCCGTTATTTTGATAAAGAAGGCTGGTTGTTCTTTACCCGTGAACGCTTCGATCTGCTTTATCCAAGTTATGGGGACACCTATCCCATGTTTATGGGAGCTATTGGAATGACGTATGAACAAGCAGGACATGGCCGCGCCGGTCTGGGCATCAATACAGACGAAGGCTATGAACTTACCCTGGTCGATCGCGTGGCACATCATACAACCACAGCACTCTCTACCGTTGAGGTATCATCTAAAAATGCGCCTAGCTTAAATAAAGAGTTTAAAACGTTCTTTCAAAATGATAATTTGAAATACAAGAGCTATGTCCTGAAAGGAAATCAGGATAACATAGCTGCACTAACTCAACTCCTGAAAAAGCATGAGATCATGTATGGCATTGCTTCCGGGGGCACTGTTTCAGGATATAGTTATACCAAAAATGGAAATGGAAGTATGAGTACAGCCAATGCTTTGGTTGTAAGCACAAATCAACCAAAAGGAAAAATGGTTAAAGCGCTCTTCGAACCCAATGCTGAACTCAATGAACCGCTTACCTATGATATTACGGCATGGAGTTTACCGCATGCCTACGGACTCGAAGCTATCGCATCAACGGTGAATATTAGTGCAAACCGCGAACTACCTACGTTTAATATTAATAATCAGTCCGTGCCTTCATCGCCAGGTTATATCACCAAATGGAATAGCCTCTATGATGCTGAATTCCTCACCGATTTACTACAAAATGATATCAAAGTAAGATTCACAGAGAAGGATGTAAGTTATGCCGGAAGTACTTTCAAAAAAGGAAGTCTGATCATCACGCGGAGTGATAACAGGAAAAATTCCGACTTCGATCGGTTGGTAAATGATCTGGCGACAAAACACAATCGACAATTATTTGCGTCACCAACAAGCTACAGCGACAATGGTTACGATTTTGGATCGCCGGAGATCAAATTAATAAACAAGCAGCGAATCGCTGTTCTAATGGGTAAGGGTACTTCTTCCTTAAGCTATGGAGCAATCTGGCATTTCTTTGAACAGCAATTACACTACCCCATCACGTCTATCAACACGGAAAATTTTAATAGCAGGGCGCTATCCGATTTCGATGTACTTATTTTACCATCCGGGTGGTATGGCGAAGTAATGAACGATTCTGCCTTGGACGATCTGAAATCATGGATACGAAGCGGGGGAAAAGTGATCGCCTTTAGTAATGCGCTTAGAACTTTTGCCGATAAAGAGGGATTCTCGCTAAGTTGGAATGAGTCTGACAAAAAAGACGATGACGATTCCGATAGTAATTTAACTCCTTATGATGAGCGGAGGCGAGAAAATGTTACAAATTTTATTACTGGTAGTATATATAAGGTGAGTCTTGATCCGACGCATCCAATGGCGTTTGGATATGGCGATAGTTACTACAGTCTGAAGATGGGAGGTAGTTCTTATTCTTTTCTTGACAACGGATATAATGTAGGCTATATTAAAGGAACTCCCGTTAGCGTATCAGGTTTTTCAGGTGATAAAGCAAAGGCCGGACTTGAAAATTCGCTGGTTTTCGGTGAAGCAAGGATGGGAAGAGGAAGTATTATCTATTTGGTTGACGATGTAATGTTCAGATCTTTCTGGGAGAACGGAAAACTGTTTCTGGTTAATAGCGTATTCTTTGTAAATAATAATAAGTTCAGATTATAAAAAGCTATTATCAACCTCGATTATCCCTCAATTTTCATATTTAGAATGGACTGCGCTTTTCGATGATTAAACGAACCCTCTTTTACGATAATCTTAAGGATTTCTTTTGCGGGTTTTACCTTTCCCTGCTTTATCAGCGTAAGGGCATAATACCATCTGGCCTTACCCTGAAACTCACAATCTTCTAATTGCACCTCGTTTAGATAATAAGTTGCATCAAAATAATCGGGCTGTGGCATCTGCAGATAGCTCATTCCTTCATAAAATTCGACAGTAGTATAAGCGACATCACCTTCGGCATATTCGAAGTATTTCAGGGCTTCCTCATAGTTTCCACTTGCGAAGTTATCCAATCCTTTTTTCCAGTTTGGCGTAGTGCCCGGACTTGCTAAAATTAGTTCTTCAGAAGGGTCGTATGGTTCAAAATATCGGTCGTATACTTCGGCCGACGCGGCGGTACCGCCTAGCTGTGAAAATAGAAAATAAGTAATGGCGCCGAAAATGAACAAGGATATCAATACGATCCTACGTACACGAGTATTTTTCGACTTCGAGATTTTAAGCTCATCCATTACCATAAATGTATGAAAAATGCACGTACAATACTTTCCCGTGCAACAGTTAGATTTCCTCAGGTACAGAGCGAGATTTAACTACTGACGCGGCTGGGTTCAAGATGAATCATAGCATCCGCCATGAAATACTTTTCTGATTTAATAGTTTCGTGAAACCATTCCAAAAAACTTCGGGAACGACGTGTAAACGTATAATTCAATTTAGGCTCCATACTTATCTGTTTTAAAGCGTAGATCGAATCATGGTATTTGAGGTACTTAAATGTATCAAAATTCAACTATTAATTGTAATCTATTTCTTACTTTTAGTAGTGTTTTTCCTACAAAACATCGATGAATTGACTCTGATCCTCAGAATTATCTTAAATTAAACTCCAGAATTCACATTCACTCCGTATTTTTTAATTTCTCACCATGAAAAAAATCTTACTGGTTTTCCTAATAATTCTAATCATATCCTGTAACAATTCGGCCGAAAAAGAGAAAGAATCAGATAAACCACTATTAAATATCGAGAACTATGAAGCAATAAGTCTGGCAGGAGATACTCTGAGATCAGCAGAACCTTCTGAAAAACTATTGCAGCGATACCTTGAGAAAAAGGATATTTATGATAATGCGCCCGATGATCTGGATAATCTTATTTGGTTTGGACGATTTACGGCCTATAAGGGAAACTATAAAAAAGCTATCGAGATCTATACAGAAGGATTAAAAATATTTCCAGACGAATCCAGGCTGCTAAGACATCGCGGCCATCGGTATATTTCCATCCGTGAGTTTGACAATGCTATTGCAGATCTTAAGAAGGCGGCGAAAATTATTGAAGGCAAACAAAACAAGACTGAACCCGACGGTATGCCTAATGCCAGGAATATCCCGGTAAGTACGATGCATGGTAATATTCATTATCATCTTGGCTTAGCATATTACCTGAAACAAGACATGCAAAATGCGCTGAATGCCTATAAGAAATGTCTTGAAACCTCGACAAGTCCGGATAATGTAGTTTCAGCTACGCATTGGATCTATATGATTAATATGAGAATGGGAAGACTTGAAACTGCAGAACAATACCTCCAAAATATAACGGAAAATATGGATGTGATCGAAAATGATGCGTACCATAAAGCATGTCTGGTTTACAAAGGACTTATTCAGGCGGATGATATATACGAACCTGGGGCTGAGGATTCACCTTCCGGGAGTGCTTTGAAATACGCAATCGGGAATTGGCATTATTATAACGGGAACAGAGATAAGGCTAAAGAGATATTCGAGGAAATAGTATCGGGTGAAGATTGGCCTTCCTTCGGGTTTATTGCCGCCGAAAGTGATCTGAATAGTTATTTCCAACCATCCTTGAAATAAACAGAGAAATCACATCCCATATTCATCCGGTGCCATTCATGATTTGTTCTTTAATTCTATCCATTTGCTCAGATATTTCGAGGCTTGTAGCGTATGATGCCGGAGTATTTGTCCCATGAAATGGGTATTTCTGTGATCTCCCGGATTCATTTGTATTTCCTGCAGTTTTTCATTGAACAAATCGGTGAAAACTTTCTTGTTGAAACGATCCTCTATTATTTTGAAACCATTCTTCTGAGACTGTTTCCATTCGTTTTCATCGGTATACAACCGGACCGCAGATCTTACAAAATCTTCCCTTGTTTCAGCTATGATTCCGCCGAAAGGCAAGTCCCCAAAGATTCCCTCGGCACCTATGCCTGTAGTTACCGAAGGGGTTCCGTTCAACATGGCATCAATTATTTTTCCTTTCAATCCTGCCCCAAAACGCAGCGGAACAAGGCATACCCGGGATTTAGACATTACTTCACTCACTTCAGGAGTCCACCCTTTGATTAGGAATCCAATGGTTTCATTATGTAACTCTTTAATTTTCTGAGGCGCATAAGCGCCGTAAACGTGCATCTCAGCATTGGGTAGTTTGTTTCGTATTTCCGGCCAGATCTCATTGGCCAGCCATTGTACCCCATCCGCATTTGGAGCATGTTGAAAATTCCCTATTGTGATAAAATCATTTCTTTGGTGAAAGCCTGGTAGGTCATTTTTGCTTAAAGCACTGCAATCCACCAGGAATGGTATATAATGAAGAAGACCCTTGGGAATATGAAATGTGTTTTGCAATAGCTCCATTTCCTTTTCTGAAATGATGAGAGAAAGATCGGAGCGCAGTATACTTGCCAATTCCCTTTTGGCTAATTCTGAAAATAAATCTGCTTCTTCAACTGGATTCCCTTCCTTAACCGATGTCTCACGGGCCTTTCGAAGAAAATGAAGATCCTCTGTATCTAAGATCCTGATTGTATCAGGACAAATTTCAGTGACCCGCCAACCGAATTGTTCTTCGGTGATAAAACGGTCGAATAGTACAATGTCCGGGTCTAAGTTTTTCAGAAGTGCATCGAATGAAGAATCATTCAGCTGAAGTTGGTGTATAGTGATTTCTACAGATTCCAGCGGTGCCGATCTTTCACTTTGAGCGGCCGTACTACCGAAGGAGATCTCATATCCCTGATCTGAAAAAAACTGTAATAACTGCATCATCCTTCCACCAGCCGCAGTAGTGGTTGGTTCCGGAAACGTTTGGCCTATCACTAATAGTTTTTTCAAGAACTACAATTTGTTCAAAGATAAGGTGGCGGTTTTAATTGAAGAAGTATCACCTGCTGCATCGGTCCAGGCCATCATTAAAATGTCCCCGAATTTCTCGAGTTGGGGGAATCCACTAGCCCGTTCAGCACTGGTTTTGGAAACAGTAATCGGCTTTCCTTTTTTCCCTTCTGAAGTGATCTTCATGAGCTGGATCACTTCATCCTCCCCATCAGGTTCCATCCATAAAACGACAGCTTCAGAATTATTTAGCATGACTGCATCCACCCTGCCTGTGGCATTTCCTGCGTCAACCCTAACGGGCTCGCCAAAAGTGCTACCCGCGTCCCCGGAAAACACAACCTGCACGGCTCCTTCTCCACCGGTGGCGGTAAACCAAGCCAAAACGACAGTATTATTAAAGGAATCAACTGAAGGTCCATTCACAGGGCAGCCTGCAATTTCCCAATTGTCATTTCCAATAGTCTGCGGCTCAAGCCATTCACCATCGACTTGTCGTACAACAGAGATATCCCGGATCTCATGATCACTGCGATCGCGATAAGCAACCAAAGGACCGTTGGGTGTTATTGTTGCACTGGTCTGACAGCAATCGCACACACGAGGATCCAGCTCAACTCCATCCGTTATATCACCATACATATCAACATACGCAGCTCGTAAGGTCATAGCACCACCACCATGGTCTGAATGATCTCCATGCGAGGATCCACCGGTGTTTCGACCGTCTAGCCATGAAAGAAAAAAACCTTCTTCCTCAGCAGGGACAACCGAAACAAAGCCATGTTCGGTCTTCGTTGTATCCGAATGTAACTTGAAATTATCTTCTAGATAAACCCCGGGAGGTCCGATTGCTACGTCATCATCTTTATAAGGCATTTCATGATGAACATAAATATCGTAGGCAAATGTTTCCTCAGAAGATTTTTGCAGGTAGGTCAGCAACAAATTCTCATTGTTCTTAGCAATAACAGGAAAATCCGCCCAGTTCACAAACCAATCCGTTCCGTTGGCTACTCCTTCAATTACTCCCCAGTCTGAATCCTTAAAAGTTGAATAACGAAGAATATCCATAGAATCCGATCGAGTAACCCAGGACATATAAACTTCTTCGCCATTGCTAAATAGTCTGGGTAAGGAGCTATTACCCGCAACCGGATTTGGAAGATTCTCAACAATTTTTTCTTCAGAAACAGCCCGAGCCTCCGTGGTCGTTTTCTTACAACCGGAAGTAACAATAATGAGGCCAATGAATAGAGTGATAAGATTTCTCACTGTGTTCGAAATAGCTTTAATTAACAACTTCACCGTAAAGATCGAAATCTTCAGCGGCATTTATTTTTATAGTAAAGAATTCACCGGTTCTCAGGTAGCCGACTTCCGCATTAATTAGCACTTCATTATCAACATCCGGGCTATCAAATTCCGTTCGTCCAACATAGTAACTCCCTTCTTTTCTGTCGATCAATACCCGGAAGGTTTGGCCTATTTTGGCCTGGTTCAGTTCCCAGGAGATCTGAGATTGTATATCCATGATCTCGTTAGCTCGTTGCATTTTTACCTCTTCGGGGACGTCATCTTCTAAATTAAATGCGTGTGTATTTTCTTCGTGAGAATATGTAAAGCAACCCAAGCGTTCGAAACGCATATCCTGCACCCATTGTTTCAATGTCTGGTAGTCTTCCTCGGTCTCACCAGGATATCCTACGATGAGGGTGGTCCGAATCGCCATTTCGGGCACTGCAGCCCTGAAATCTTCTAATAGCCTATTGGTTTTAGCCTTGGTGGTCCCACGTCGCATGGATTTCAGGATCGGATCTGAAATATGTTGCAATGGGATGTCTATGTAATTACATATCTTAGGTTCATTCTTCATCACTTCCAGGACTTCCATAGGGAATCCCGTGGGAAAAGCATAATGTAAACGAATCCACTCAATTCCTTCCACTTTTACCAGTTCTTTTAGAAGGGTTGCCAGTTCTCTCTTCTTATAGATATCGAGCCCGTAATAGGTAAGGTCCTGTGCGATAAGGATGAGTTCTTTAACTCCTTTGGCTGCCAGTTTTTCCGCTTCCGTAACCAGGTCTTCTATAGGGGTGGACCGGTGTTTTCCACGCATAATAGGGATTGCACAAAACGAACAGGGCCTGTCGCATCCTTCTGCAATCTTGAGGTAGGCATAATTTTTTGGAGTTGTGGTTAGTCGCTCACCGATGAGCTCATGTTTATAGTTCGCTCCCAGGGCTTTAAGCAAGCCAGGAAGTTCGGTGGTTCCAAAATACTGGTCAACGTTAGGAATCTCTTTCTGAAGGTCTGGTTTATAGCGTTCACTAAGGCAACCGGTAACAAATACCTTGTCGACTTCTCCTTCCTCCTTTTTCTGAACGTACTCAAGAATGGTATTTACGCTCTCCTCTTTGGCGTTGGCAATGAATCCGCAGGTATTGATCACGACGATATTCCCTTCTTCCTCATGGACAACTTCTTTATTGTTAGCCTTGAGTTGACCCATCAGCACCTCGCTGTCGTATACATTCTTGGAACAGCCCAAAGTGACAACGTTGATCTTGTTTTTCTTTATTGATTTCGTCCGCATAACGTAATTTCCTTCAATTAACTATACACCACCATATCCTGGTATTCTTTTTTATCAGGATCGCGTACGGCGTCCTTCCAAAACCCTTCTATAATCCTTACCCTCGAGAATCCGGCTTCCTGCATCATCATCTGTAATCGATCTTTCTGAAAGGCGATATTTCCCGAAGTAACATTTTCATCCATGAGTCGGTACCCATTTTTATCATATGGAAAGCTAAAGGTATCATTGGAGGCGATATATGTTTCGTTCTCTTCATCGTAGATAAAGAATGTGGAGAAGCACTGGCCGCCCTCCTTCAGGACCCGGCGTGATTCTTTCAGGTAATTCCGGATCTCATCAATTTGCATATGGGTAAATACAGAAAAAGAAAAGATCTTATCAAAGTGATTATCGGGATACGGAAATTTAAATTCGCTCGCTTTGGCTACCTGAGTATTGTATAAATCGTTAAATAACGGGACATATGTGAAATTAAAATTCGGATGATTCTGTCTTATCTTTTTATTACACCAGTTAACCCCTGTTTCAACCACATCGAAACCTTCGTAAAACCCATTGGAGTTCAGATGAGCTACCAGGGCTATTGCCGTTCTGCCAATTCCACTTCCAATATCTAATACACCATCATTGGTACTCAGATCAATATTTTCTTTTAGTAAATTCAGCTGATGCAGACCGCCTTGTACAAATTCTTCAGGATCTCCCGTTCCACCCGTATAAACAAGACCTCTGGGGGGAACATATTTTCCTCGTGTACCGCGAATCCTATCGAAAACGTCTGCAGGTAAATAATAAAGTCTCCTCACAGTGTGTCTCTGACCAGCGGAAAGAGTGTACCATAACTTGCGAAGTTTATTCTTACCTACCATTATTTAAAGAAGGAATCTACGAATTCAAATTTGTTAAAAACCTGGAGATCTTCGATACCTTCACCAACCCCGATATATTTTACCGGAATCTGGAACTGATCGCTTATACCGATCACTACGCCTCCTTTGGCCGTCCCGTCAAGTTTTGTAACCGCCAGGGAAGTTACCTCTGTGGCGGCAGTAAATTGCTTGGCTTGCTCGAATGCATTTTGTCCGGTAGAACCGTCCAGCACGAGAAGAACATCATGTGGAGCATCGGGAATTACCTTTTGCATCACCCGTTTCACCTTGGTTAACTCGTTCATAAGATTTACCTTATTGTGAAGTCGACCAGCGGTATCAATAATCACCACATCAGCATTCTGCGTCACGGCGCTTTCCAGGGTATCGAAGGCGACACTGGCCGGATCGCTGCCCATGTTTTGCTTTACGATAGGAACCCCGGTGCGGTCGGCCCAGACCTGTAATTGATCAATAGCGGCGGCTCTGAATGTATCTGCTGCCCCTAATACTACTTTTTTACCCGCTTTTTTAAACTGGTAAGCCATCTTACCGATGGTGGTCGTCTTACCTACACCATTCACACCTACCACCATGATCACATAAGGATAATCTGTTTCAGGAACCACGAATTCCGTGGCGTCACCCGTATTGGTTTCAGAGAGCAATCCTGCGATCTCCTCCCGAAGGATTTGATTTAATTCATCTGTACCCAGGTATTTATCCCGCGATACGCGTTCTTCGATCCTATCGATAACTTTGAGCGTGGTATCTACTCCTACATCGCTGGACACCAGTATTTCTTCCAGGTTATCCAGGACATCGTCGTCCACCTTGTTTTTACCGGCAACCGCTTTGGAAAGTTTATCGAAAAAAGTCGCTTTACTTTTCTCAAGACCTTTGTCCAGCGTTTCCTTTTTCTCTTTGGTAAATATTTTTTTGAATAAACTCATTTAACTTTATCGTATTTAAATCCGCGTTAGGGATTGAAGCAAGCTACCATGTAGCGCTGAAAGCCCGGTCGTGAAGTAGTTGTGAAGTGAGCTTCGCGCTACTTCATCGGTACTTTACGGAACGCCCCCAATCTCCACCAAGGCTTCGATTGATGGCGACAAAGATACAAAATAGCCCACCATCGTAATTGTAAAACTGAAAAGCTATTGTGGGTATAAAAAAAGCCACTCTCTTTAAAAAGTGGCTTTCTGTTGTATGTTTCGCAGGGGTTATTATTTATTTAACCACTCGTTTACGTTCTCGGGAGCCATGATAGACTCAACGAACATGTAGGCTCCGGTTTTAGGTGATTTAACCATTTTGATAGCTTTGGTTAAACGATTGGATCCTGTTTGTAACGATGCAACTGATTTCTTTGCCATGACTCTAAATGCTTAGCTGTTATTTAATTTCTTTATGAACGGTCATCTTCTTTAGAATAGGGTTGAATTTCTTCAATTCCATTCTATCCGGAGTATTTTTCTTGTTCTTGGTCGTGATATAACGAGAAGTTCCCGGCTTACCAGATTCTTTGTGCTCTGTACACTCCAGGATTACTTGTACTCTATTTCCTTTTTTAGCCATTGTATCAGACTTTTATCTATTAGGCAATTATTTTTTCAAGAACCCTTTTTCACGGGCTTCTTTAATAACTGCTGAAATTCCTTTTTTATTAATATTCTTTAATGCCGAAGTCGATACTTTAAGGGTAATCCACTTATCTTCTTCAGGAATATAAAAACGTTTCTTTACAAGATTAACATTAAACTTGCGCTTTGTTCTATTCATCGCGTGAGATACATTGTTTCCAACGATCGCTCTCTTTCCGGTAAGCTCACAAACTCTAGACATTGTTAGTTATTTTTAAACAGGGTGCAAATTTAAGAAAATATATCGTTATTGCCAACAAAAGAATTTCAGTTTTTTAAAATTTCCTTTAAGAGTAATTCGAAGGTTTTATTGGTGGCCTTAGCAATGACTCGTTCTCTGGGTTTACCAAAGTTAAATTTTTCAACGAACGTCCGCTGCGGCGTGGCAATACTGATAAATACGGTTCCTACCTCAGCCTGGCCATCTCCTTTGGTTGGACCTGCGATTCCGGTGGTCGCGATGGCAATATCTGACTTAAATAGTTTACGACAGCGATTTGCCATGGATTTTGCTACTTCTGCACTAACAACCGAATGTTCTTTAATAAGTTCGGCGGGCACACCCAGGATATTGACCTTTTGTTGCGTTTCATAAGGAGTAATGCTTCCCTTAAAATACAGCGACGCTCCGTCTATAGTTGTTATTTCATGCGCAATGGCTCCCCCTGTGCAGCTTTCAGCAAGGCTAAGACTATATCCTTTTTGTACAAGTATGGCAGAAATTCGCTCCTGAATGGTAGTTTCGTCTTCATACCCCACGGAAATATCACTCAGCATCTCACTAAGTATCGACATTCGGTCATTTACACGTTCCCTGATCTTCGCCTTATTGGTTCCTTTTGTGGACAATCGCAGTCTAACTCTTCCTAAAGAGGGTAAATAGGCCAGCTTGATATCCTTGGGTAGTTCATTTTCGAATTCTTCAATTCGCTTTGCGATACTGCTTTCCCCCATGCCATAGGTAAGTAAGGTCTTATGATAGATATGCGGCCTGTTGAATTCACTTATTACTCTCGGCAGGACCTCATTGGTAAGCAGATGTTTCATTTCATAGGGTACGCCCGGCATAGAAACAAAAACTGTTTCATCTTTCTCCATCCACAAGCCCGGAGCCGTTCCGTAATCATTCTTCAAAATTCTAGCGGAACTCGGCACCATCGCCTGTTCGAGATTGGCCGGAAGCGGATCTCGTTGCAGGTACTTCTCAAAGATATCCTTAATGTTCTGAAGCGTGGCCGCATCCTGAACCAGCGTATCTCCTAAAAACTCGCAAAAAGTGTGTTTGGTGATATCATCCTTGGTCGGGCCGAGACCACCTGTCACCAGAACCAAATCGACATGGCGCTGTGCATCTTTTAAAGCCTGAAGGATATGCTCCCTGTCGTCTTGAATTGAAGTAATTTGATACACCTGAACGCCAATTTTATTCAGTGCCTTGCTTATAAAGGCCGAATTGGTGTCTATAATTTGTCCAATAAGTATTTCGTCACCAATGGTAATTATCTCCGCTAGCATTTATCCCAGGTCAAAATCTGCTTTCAATTCTATAAATACAGCATGTAAGGATTTGGTAACGTTACGGACATTCTCATCTACGGAAGCTTTGTTTTTGGATGTCTTAGTCCACGATTCTATGGTAGTAATATCTTTAAGCACATCGATTCCGAACATTTCAAGATTCGGTTTCATTTTATGCGCGAACTGGTATGCGAGTTCTTTATTATCGTTCTCAATGGCATCTTCCATGGCCTGAAGGTCCGGAGGAATCTCATCCAAAAAGGTTTGGGCCACAACGGCCATGAAGTCTGCATCGCCACCAGCGATCTCCCTAAGACTTTCAATTGAATAATGCTTTATCATTTATTTTACTTTAATAGAAAAAACCTCTGTCTTTTCAATATATCCGGTTAGTTTGTCCCCCGCAGCTACCTTAGCGACACCCGATGGAGTGCCGGTAAAGATAATGTCTCCGATCTTTAATGTGAAATATTTCGAAATATATTCGATTAACGCATCAATTTTCCACAGCATCAAGGATGTATTACCCATCTGTACGGCTTTTCCATTCTTTTCCAGACTGAAATTAATACTATCTACGGATTCAAAGTTACTTTTATCGAGAAAATTACCAACCACGGCCGATCCGTCGAACGCCTTGGCCTTTTCCCATGGCAATCCTTTTTCTTTTAATCGCGACTGCAAATCGCGTGCCGTGAAATCAATTCCCAGGCCGATTTCATCGTAATACTTATGCGCAAACTTGCTGTCTATATGCTTTCCTATCTTCTTGATCTTCACCAGTATTTCAACTTCATGGTGAATATCATCTGAAAAGTCAGGGATGAAGAAGGGTTGTTTTTTTAATAATATGGCTGTATCCGGCTTCATAAACAGAACCGGATCTTTAGGTCGTTCATTTTCTAACTCGTCGATATGAGCCACGTAATTTCGTCCAACACAGATTATTTTCATGCTTCCTTGAAGTTTCTGGGTATTCGTATACTTAAATCGGTGGATTTCAGAATTTGTTGTTGAGTTTACTCAATTTTATCCTGGTTAATACTTTTTTGGTGTATAATGGGAAGTCAGCATTCAACAGCCAACCAAAATAACCGGGCTCCTGTTCCATGACATCTACCACTTTCTTTCCACGATGCTTCCCGAAAGCAAAGACTTCGGTACCTTCTTTATCGAAACCAATGTATCCAGCGAAATCCGCAAAATTCTTGTGTGAACTGAACTTCGCCAGAAAGGTAACATCATTTTCCAGGTCTTCGTATCGTTCCAATTGTGACTTGAGCACCTCATAGGTTGCAATTGTATCTGCTTCTGCACTATGGGCATTTTCCAAGGTCTTATCACAGTAAAACTTGTAAGCCGCCCCCAGCGTTCTTTTTTCTTTTTTATGAAAAATAGTCTGAACATCCACCGAAGCCGCTTTTTTTAAATCGAAATCGACCTCGGCCCGCAAGAGTTCCTCGGCCAGTAGAGGAATATCAAATCTATTGGAGTTATAACCACCCAGATCAGCATCTTTCATCAAGGTGTGAACCTTCGGCGCCAATTCTTTAAAAGTAGGTTCATTAGCTACCATCTCGTCGGTGATACCATGAATAGCTGCTGCTCCGGAAGGTATTGGTATCTCAGGATTTACGCGCCAGGTGAAACTTTCACGGTTTCCGTTAGGGTGCACTTTCAGAATTGAAATTTCAACAATTCTATCGCTAGCGACATTGGTTCCTGTTGTCTCAAGATCGAAAAAACAAATAGGTTTTGATAATTTCAGTTCCATAGGCATGGTTTGTGATACAAAGGTAGTAATTACTACTTTTGTGAAAACCGATATGCTGCGCAATTTGCTTTTTTTATTACTAGTGATTCCGAGTGGCAATTTGATGGCCCAGGGTCTCAAAGTGCTGATAAAGGAACAAAAACGTGGAAAACGCCTTGTTCTTATCGCTGAAAATAAAACCCAGGATACCCTTAATGTTTTTCTGATGGTGAACGCTGAAGGGTATCGAAGAAGCGCTTCAAAGCCAATAATTAAAAATATTCCTCCTTTAGCCGAAGTTCCCATGATCACCCTGATCGAACTATACGGTGTGGAATCTCAATACACTTTCGACCTGGTGGTAAATGAGAAGACAAGTCCGCTCAGCTTCTCCTTCGATGAGCCGGAACGGGATATAGAACGTGTTATGAATGGAAAATTAGTACTGTTTTCAGCTGAAGGTTGTGGTAAATGCAACTTGTTATCGGAAAAACTCGATGCGCGTGGCGTTCAGCACAGGGTATTCAATATCCATGAAGACGCAGTATTGTATGGTCAATTCATGAGTTTTATTGAACGAAAATTAACTTCAGAAACTAAAATCAGATTTCCTGTTGTATGGAACAGGGACGATGTTATATTTGGTTATGATTCCCTGGAAGGTATTATAGACCTATTAGCCGAATAGTATGTTAAAAACTAATGCATATACCAATATCCCGGTACGCTAAACCTCCCTGGTCACATCCCAACCCTCAAGATAATCGGCCACAGCTTTTACAAATTGTCCGCCCAAAGCTCCGTTCACCACACGATGATCATAGCTATGGGATAAGAACATTTTGTATCGGATGCCAATGAAGTCGCCATCAGTTGTTTCGATAACGGCAGGGACTTTTCGTATAGCACCAAGCGCAAGTATTCCCACCTGGGGCTGATTAATAATAGGAGTTCCCATGATACTTCCGAAGGTACCTACATTCGTAACGGTATAGGTTCCTCCCTGGATCTCATCAGGTTTTAACTGACCATTCCTGGCACGGTTAGCCAGGTCATTTACCGCCTTGCTCATACCCACCAGGTTCAATTGATCGGCATTTTTTATTACAGGTACTATCAAATTACCATCGGCTAATGCAGCGGCCATCCCCAGATTGATATTCCTTCTTTTTATAATCTTATCTCCATCTACAGCGATATTCATCATAGGAAAATCCCGGAGTGCCTTAGCAACAGCCTCCATAAAGATCGGTGTGAATGTCAATTTCTCACCTTCTCTATTTGCAAAACCGGTCTTCACCTTATTTCTCCAATTCCAGATATTGGTCACATCACACTCTACAAAGCTCTGAACATGAGCCGAAGTCTGGATACTGTCGATCATATGATGGGCGATCAACTTACCCATACGAGACATTTCGATTATTTCATCTTCACCATTCACAGAAACATGGGTTACCGGTTTTGAAACCGATTTGGTCTCTTGTCGAGCCAAAGAATCCACTGCTTTGCTTGGAATCACATTTGAATCTGAAGATCTGCTCTTCAGGTATCCAAGAATATCATTTTTAGTGACCCTTCCATCTTTACCGGTGCCGGGAACAGCATCCAACTCAGTCTGAGATACGCCTTCTTCAGCAGCTATATTTTTTACAAGTGGTGAGTAGAATCGTTCTTCGTTGCTTTCCACCGGGGCATGAGTACTTGCCTTCGCTTCTACTACCCTGCTTTCTACTTCCGCGATCACTTCAGCTACGGGAGCCTCAACTTCATCAGCTACAACATCAGTCTCAGATCCGTTCGCACCAGAGCCTCCTTCAATTTCGATGATAGCGATGGTCTGCCCCACCTGCACCACATCATCCGCTTCGAACATCTTCTCTACCAGGACGCCATCGACTTCACTAGGCACTTCGCTATCTACCTTATCGGTGGCGATCTCCAATACAGCCTCATCCGCTTCAATATGATCGCCGATGTCCTTAAGCCAATTGGTTACAGTTGCCTCCGCAACACTCTCGCCCATTTTTGGAAGTTTCAATTCAAATTTACCCATAGGAGTAGTACTCTTTATTATTGCGCCACAAAATTAGTCAAAATTTGAAAGTTTAGGATTGATATTGCCTAAAAAACGACAACAGTTCCTTTTTCGTCACTCTGGTCGCTTCCCAGTATGAAATTGCAGCCTCTGGGTCGAATCCTAAATTGATTTCCCCTGTTTTTCAAGCGTCCCATCACCAGGAATATTTGACTGTACGACATATATTCTTCATCAAAGATGAACATTGTGTCCTTAAAATCGTTGTCGTTCAGAATCACTTTGGATGCAGATTTCAATGAAATGGGGAGTGTCTCGGACAGACTTTTAAGCAAATTTAAATTATCTGTGATTACAAAGGTCTCGGAAGGATTTGATGTGCGTACTTTCGCCTTAACTAGCGTTATTTTTCGAATTACCTTGCTCACTGATAACCCCGCATGTACGACCATATTCATTAGTAAATTGGAATTGAAGTGCTTGCGGTAAAAAATATGCATTGCTCCGTAAAATCTATTCAGATAGGTGGAATCATTTTGTGGGCTCTCACCTTTATAATGCAGGATCTCTTCAGTTCCCATATAATGATTAACATAGCCAGCTTTGAGCACCTTATAGGAAAAATCGATGTCTTCCCCATACATGAAATAATCCTCATCGAAGCCACCTACTTCATTATAAACACTGCGTTTCAATAACATAAAAGCTCCGGGTATGATGGAAGCCTCGCCTGTTTCGGTGTCGGCTAAATCATTAACATAATAGCCGTTATTCTTCCTGCGACCGCCCATTAATTTCACAAGGGCCGATTTAGGAGTTGGGATGTTTCGTTTGCTTTCGGGAAGAAAATTACCCGTTCCGTCCATGAGGCGAACCCCTAAAATACCCATATTATCAATTTCAGAGATATAATAAAAACAACTGCTGAAAATGGAATGCGGTACCGCTGTATCCGGGTTCAGTATGCAAACATATTCTCCCCGTGCCACAGCGACCGCCTGATTATTAGCCTTACTAAAACCCACATTCTCCGAATTCTCAATGAGTCGGATCTTTGGGAACAGCTCCTTCATCATCGCACAGCTGTCATCTGAAGAATTATTATCGATCACAATGATCTCCGCTTCCCCAGAGGCAATGGCCTGCTCGACACTTCGAACGGCCTGTTCGAGAAAATACCGAACATTATAATTTAGGATTATGACAGATAGTTTCAACTTTTTAAAGAGGTTTCAAATGGAATTCTATTTAAGATACTTCGACCTAATGTAACCTCATCGGCATATTCAAGTTCATCTCCAACGGCTATGCCCCGGGCGATGGTTGTAATCAGCACCTCGTATGGTTCAATTTGCTTATAAATGTAAAAGTTTGTGGTATCCCCTTCCATAGTAGAGCTAAGTGCGAAAATAAGTTCGTCTACCCGGTCCGTTTTCACTTTTTCAACAAGGGTTGGGATATTAAGATCAGCCGGACCCACGCCGTCCATAGGAGAAATTTTTCCTCCCAGAACATGATATTGTCCGCGATACTGACTCGTATTCTCAATTGCCATCACATCGCGTATATCCTCCACCACGCAAATAATTCGTTCGTTCCGGTTTGGATTCGCGCAAATCTCGCAAAGGACTAGATCGGATATATTATGACAATTCTTACAGAAATTTATCTCCGAACGCATTTTTTCCAGGGCTTCGGCCAGCTCATTGGTTTGCGACTGTGGTTGCTTTAATAAATGTAATACGAGCCGAAGTGCCGTTCGCTTCCCAATTCCGGGTAGCTGTGACATTTCATTTACAGCGTTCTCAAGTAGTTTCGAGGAAAAATCCATAGTTAATGATTACCCGGCAAGATAAAAAAAATGCTTCAGACTACGGTTGTAACCTGAAGCATCTGATGCTAAGAGATAAATTTTAATTTTTTATGAACTTCTTAGTGGCAGTACCTTTTTTCGTTTGAATTCGTACAAAATAAATCCCGGATTGCAATCCTGAAATATCGATGACTTCCTTATTATGAACCTCTGTCAGGTAACGCATTAATTTCCCTGAAACATCGAATATGCGCACCGCTGCGTTTATAGGTATTCCAGCTGAAAATCGAAGTTCACTTCCTGCAGGATTGGGATAGATCAATACGGAATCACTATTCACAGGATCATTCCTGCCAAGTACCACATTATCCACAATAGGTGATGCCCATAGTCCACGACCATAGGTAGCAGCATAAATTTGCTCATCAGCGTAATTGATCTCTAATTCGTTAATTATTACATTGGGCAGATTCGTATTGTAGGGTTGCCATTCGTTATATGTATCGTCGATATAATAAATGCCATAATTCATTCCTACATAAAGACCATTTCCACCATTATTTTGCCAAACCACAGCTCGTGCAGAAAAATCCGGTAAGTTTAATCGATAATTTTCCCAGCTTGCACCACCGTCATTAGATATTAAAACTTTGTTTGAACTCCCGGTTGCAACGGCTATTTTGTACGAGTCGTCCGGATGAACCGCGATCGAATTAATAGTCCCTCCCGGAGACAGGGTTTGCAGCCAGTCTGTGGCTCCTCCATCTTCAGTCCTGAATAACTGACTTGCATTACTGGCATACATAATCTGGTTATCGGATGGTGCAATTTTCAGGTTGTCAAGATCATCGGGAAAGACCTGTGAGATAGGTACCCAACTGGCTCCTTTGGTGTTCGATTTGTAAACCCTGTTATATCCAACATAAACAGTATTGGTCTCCATCGGGTCCTGCTCAAAAGGAGTCACCCATTCGCCTTGACCGGGACCAGGTTCATTTATGTTGATTATACTGCCGGCGGCGTCCTCTGTTCGATACATTCGGCCAAACTGTATCATACCATACATGATATCATTATTGTCCTTATCGACGAAGCCTTCCATTCCATCGGCTCCAATCCAATCTATCCAGCCATTTGCAGCTGTATAGAAGGAAGAACCATTGTCCTGAGAACCTCCGGTTACAATTACATCCGGCGTTTGCGATGTGCCTATCTTATACCACTGTCTAATTCCTATACCGGTGGTTAGGTCTGTGTAGTAGTTGGCTGTAAGATTTGTGGTATCATCCGCTCGGAAAATTCCACCATCTGTTCCAACATACAGGTCAGATCCATCGAACACCATAATATCGACATCCGCATGGCAGTAACCAATATTTGCTGTTGCAGCAGAACCCGGGATCCAGTCCGCCGTACAGGTAAATGTAACCCCTCCGTCCAGTGACCTCCAGGTTAAAATTCCTGCGATATGTACTTCGTCTGCATTATTTGGGTTAACGGCAATATCCATATCACGAGGTGCCTGTCCGCTATTATCCATACCCGTGGTACTATAGCCGAAGTAGTTCATACCGGCATGATTCAGTTCCGTAAAATTGTCTCCGCTATCCGTGGATGAATAAAATCCTCCAAATATCCCCGAATCCGCTTCCACAACATATACCACATCCGCATTATCCGGTGAAACCCCTATCATTTTCGGGCCATTTGAGAAACCGGTAATAGCAGTAAAGGTTTGCCCCCCATCTGTCGATTTATGGAACCCCAGGCCGGATGCGTAAATCACAGAAGGATCTCCGGGTTTAAATTCTAAATCATAAGCTTTTGAATCAATACCTGTATTTGTCCAGGTGGTGCCTCCATTTGTACTTCTGAAAATACCTGCATTTTGAGAACAGGCAAACATGATCTGAGAATTTGTGGGGTGGATCACGATCTTATTAATGAGAGAATTACTCATATCTGCCAGTAGATTCCAGGTAGCACCGGCATCGGTCGATTTAAATATGATCCCACTCGACGACCCCGAGTAATAGGTGTCGGGAGCGGAAGGATCAATAGTAACGGCATACACACTAAGGTTCGAAAAGAAGTCGTTGAGAGGGGTCCAGTTTTGAGCGCCATCAGTGGTTTTCCAAACACCGCCTGTATTTGCCCCGATAATGATGTGATCACTGTTATTTTCATCGATTGAAATACCGGTAATGCGTCCTACACCAGGGTTCCAGCTCGTGGTCGCGTTCCAGTCCACTGGTCCCAATTCCTCCCAATTATCATTTAAAGCTTGACGTGTCGATGCCGTTTGATTGAGATAAGCGTTATACCGTTCGAATTCGGCCAGTTCTTCAGTGATGGTGGGTAAATATCCGTCCTCTTTCACCATCCGAAGCGCATTATATTCCCATCGCTTGAACTGCTTATACCCGGTTCCGCGACCTTTATCCCTTCCTTCGAAGTAAGCTTCAGCATTATCGATTACATCCTGAACTGGATAAGTTCCCGCATCGATCATCTTCAGGTATTCCTGGGACATTGTAATGCTAAATCCGAAAAACGTCAACAGCACAACTAGCAAATAGTTCTTTTTCATATTAATAAATTATGGGTCGTATTGCGTTAATTATCAATTTCTATCAAAAGTATTAAAAAAATAAAATCGAAAGAAGGCTAAACTTTGTATTTTTACCCGAATCAAGTGCTATTTAAGACTTTTATGCAGCCTCTCCATATCATTTTTCTTATTCTAGCCTACTTCGGAGTCTTAATCTTGATTTCTGTGTTCACCAATAAAGGTGGCAGTAATTCCGATTTCTTCAAAGCAGGTAAACGATCACCCTGGTACCTGGTAGCCTTTGGAATGATAGGCGCTTCACTCAGCGGAGTCACCTTTGTTTCAGTTCCCGGATGGGTCGAGGCCTCAAAATTCAGCTATTTCCAGGTAGTCCTTGGATATACCGTGGGATACGCAGTAATCGGTACTGTCTTATTACCATTATACTACCGTCTTAATCTAACCTCAATCTATACCTACCTGGAAGGACGATTTGGCAGTAGTTCATATAAAACAGGAGCTTCTTTTTTCCTGTTGTCTAGAGTTGTGGGTGCTAGTTTCCGACTTTATCTGGTGGCGAATATATTACAGGAGCTCGTCTTCGATGAATTGAAAATTCCATTCTGGGTTACGGTTACGATTACCATTCTTCTTATATGGCTGTATACCTTTAAAAGTGGTATTAAAACGATTGTATGGACCGATACGCTTCAAACGTTATTCATGTTGATAGCTGTTGGCGTAGCTATTTATTATGTTTCCACGGATCTCGGTCTGGATACAGGATCCATCTTTGGTTACATCGCCGACAGTGATCTTTCTAAAATGTTCTTTTTCGATGATTGGAAGAGTGGAGATCACTTCGTGAAGCAGTTTATCAGTGGCGCATTTATCGCAATTGTTATGACGGGTTTGGATCAGGATATGATGCAGAAGAATTTAACCTGCAGGTCTTTGAAGGATGCTCAAAAAAACATGTTCTGGTTTACTATTGTGCTAACAATAGTGAATTTCATATTTCTGGCATTAGGCTTATTACTCACGGTCTATGCCCAACAGCATGGTGTAGACGCAGTTCGTGACCAGTTGTTTCCAACCATTGCGATGAAATCCGAACTGGGAATTGGTATTGCGGTTTTCTTTATGCTGGGATTGATCGCTGCGGCGTATTCCAGTGCGGATAGTGCACTGACTTCCCTTACTACTTCTTTCAGTATAGATATTCTGGAAATAGAAAAAAGATATGACACTGTAAAGCAGGTTATAATTCGAAAGAGGATACATGTGATCGCCTCCGTCGTCCTGATAGCGGTGATCATTATCTTTAAGTATCTCATTGCGGATGCTACGGTGATCGCCAAACTTTTTACATTCGCCGGATATACGTACGGACCTTTACTGGGGCTGTATGCTTTTGGATTGTTTACAAAATGGAATGTAAAAGACCACTGGGTTCCCTGGGTAGCTGTGGCATCCCCGTTTGTGGGTTACCTTATTAGCTATTTGTGTGCCCTCTTGTTCAGTTTCGAATTCGGATTCTTCATTCTTATTCTGAATGGCGCCCTAACCTTTTTAGGTTTAATACTGATTCGACGCCAGTAGAATCATACTGCAAGCTTCATCTACTTCAATATCATTTTCAAGAAGTATGCTGCTGAACTCAGGATTCTCCGTACCCGGATTGAAGATTACGCGTTTCGGCTTCAATGAAACAATATAATCATAATACTCCGGTTGCTTCTGGGCGTTCAAATACAAACTCACCGTATGAACGTTCTTCATAGGAATTTTTTCGTTCAGTATTTCCACACCAGCCACAGAACCTGATTTATTACCAATCGCCAGCACCGGGTATCCTTTAGCCCTTAGTCTGTGTATCACAAGATTTGAATACCGATCCGGATTTGTGGTTGCTCCTATTATTAATGTCTTTTCCCTTGTCAATGTCCTTTCCATGAATTTTCTATCTGTTTCTTTAAAACGTTGCAAAAGTATTAAATCTAAGTTAAATAACATGCTAACTGTAACAAAGCTTATACACTTTCGTCTATTGTTTAGAAATATTTCTGCTTTACTGTGAAATTTTTACGTTGATGGTTAGTGTTAATAATTGCAGTAAAGTTTCAAACCCCGTGATCTAGTCTCGGGGTTTGTTTATTTATAAAGTTAAAACTGGAAATATTTTGTAACACAAATTCCCCACGAACGTCTTATGAACAACATTCCGCCTAATCAACGGAAGTTGCGGCCTTTAGTGCTTTATCGCATAGCAGCGCGCAAAACCAATGCATTCAATCTAACAATCAAAAGATGAAACAGTTATTTATAGCACTTGTGCTCCTTCTTGGGGTAACTTCTTACGCGGGAATCGATCCGGATTCAGAAATTAAAGGAAAAATTAGGGGAAAGGTTATCGATAAGACCCTTCAGCAACCCATCCCCTATGTCACCATAGCCGTTAAAAAGCAATCAGGAGAAATCATTACAGGCGGGGTTACCGATGATAATGGGGATTTCAGTATTGAGGATATTCCGGAGGGTAAAAGTATTGTGAATATTCAATTTATGGGGTTTAAAATATACAGTACTGAAATTGAGATAAGTCGTGGGAATAGAAACATCGATTTGGGAAATATTTACCTTGAAGAAAATATAGCTGCCCTGGACGAAGTTACTGTTGTTGCCGAAAGATCTACTATTCAACAAAAGCTTGACAGAAAGGTAATTACTATTGGTAAGGACCTTCAAACTGCGGGGCCCACTGCTTCCGATATTATGAATAATCTACCCTCTGTTAATGTTGATCAACAAACAGGTGCACTTTCTTTACGAGGTAACCAGAATGTTCGTGTGATGGTGGATGGAAAACTCACCAATGTTCCGGTAGCGCAATTATTAAAACAGATCCCATCTACATCCATAAAACAAATTGAACTGATCACCAATCCTTCAGCGAAATATAATCCCGAGGGAATGAGCGGGATCATCAATATTGTACTTCACAAAAATGTAAATATTGGGTTTAATGGTAATGCCAGTGTAGGATTAACCTATGAGGAACAGGCGAAATTCAACAGTAGTCTCGATATGAATTACCGCAATGGGAAGATCAACCTTTTCGGCAACTGGGGACATAATAGTTCAAATAATGAAAACTTCGGAAACATTTTCCGCCCCGACGACAACTCGGAGCAGCTGTTCGAATTCCTCGACAACTCCCGTTCCAACCTGGTTAAAGCCGGAATCGACTTCTACGTGAATGATAAGAACACTATTTCGTTCTTCACCAACCAGAATTTCTTCGACGGTGGTACGGAAGGTATCACCAATATTGTGTATTACGACGACAGTACGTTAAACCAGACGCAGGACTTTCTTCAGAAGCGCGATAATCTTTCGTCTCAATACAACTTCAATTACAAACTGGACTTCGACAAAGAAGGTCATCATATTGAACTAGAATCGGATTATAATAAGTTCAATGGAGACGAGAATGCCAATTTCATGTTCACAGGAGCTTCATTCCTGGATGATTATATGGATTTTGTAGATACCAACAGGGAACGGCTAACCATGAATCTCGATTATGTAAATCCGCTGAATGAAACAACCAAGCTTGAAATAGGTGCTGAAGCGCGATTATTTGAAACCAATCTAGAATATAGATCAACCGGACAATCATTCAACTCAAATGGGGAACTAATTCCCACTCCGGACACGGATTTCGATTATAAGCGAGATATTTATTCTGCGTATGTTACTTACGGGAAAAGTTTTGATAAGTGGTCTGTACAAGTAGGCGCTCGTCTGGAAACTGTGGATGTGAAAGCAGATACCAATGCCGTAAGGTCCTTTACGAATGACTATTTACAGGTATATCCATCGGCATTTGTAACCTATACACCCTCGGAAGCAAATCAATTCCAGGTGAGCTACAGTCGTCGCGTGGACCGACCCGGTCTTAGCCAGGTAAATCCAATTCGGGAGTGGAGCACACCATTGATCTCCTCATTTGGTAATACGTCGCTGGAACCTCAGTTCACCAACTCGATCGAAGCTAATTATACTAAAAGCCTAAAAAATGGCAGTATCACAGGTGGTGTCTTCTACCGTGCTATTGAAGATGAGATAAACAGGGCTGTATTTGTTGATCGTACCGATCTTAGCAAGGTAATTCTCACTTATGATAATTTCGACAATACCTCTGCATATGGTGTTGAATTATCTTCAAATTACCGTCCAACCAAATGGTGGAACTTCAATTTCAGTTTTGATCTCTACAACCAGACTCAGAAGGGTATCACTGAATCATTAAATAATGCGGGGAATAATCCGACCATAGAAGACATTATTCAGGAGATCGTTGAGGTGGATAATACTGCCTGGAATTTAAGGATGTTCAATAATTTCAAGGCGACCAAGAATTTAACTTTTTCAGCCTTCGGTTTCTATCGAGGCCAGAACAGAGGACTACAGTTTGAAATGGAACCGATGTACTTTGTGAATATCGGCGCCCGGTATAATCTTTGGGAAGGTGCCGGAACGTTTAGTGTAAATTACAACGATATATTTGATACCATGCAGTTTGCCTTCAATGGCCAGCGTCCTTATGCACAAATTGGTGCCTTCAACTGGGAAAGTAATACTATTTATGTAGGACTGTCCTATCGTTTCGGAGGAGGAAAATATCGAGCAAAATCCCGTAAGCGTCGCGATAACGATGAGAAATCCGGAAGCGGGGGTCTTTTTTAGTCAACTAATTAGGCGTAAATGTTATAATTGCGTTAAAATCACATAGGTGATGCAACATTTGGCATAGTTTTTTAGTCTACTATTATATACCTGCTTACACATTTTATAATTTATTTGAATTAGCCGTTCATCACAATAAAATTATCAGGTAAACAAATGCCATCCGCTATTCGCGGATGGCTTTATATTTTAAATGAAAAAGTTTACCAGCGAATAATAGCACTTCCCCAGGTAAACCCACTACCAAATGCAGCTAGCACCACCAGGTCGCCCTCTTTAATTTTCCCCTGTTCCCAGGCTTCGGTTAAAGCAATAGGGATAGAAGCAGCAGTGGTATTTCCGAATTTTTGAATATTGTTGAATACCTGGTCATCGGATAATCTCAATTTCCGCTGAATAAATTGGGAGATCCTCAAATTCGCCTGGTGAGGAATTAACATGTTGATATCTGAAACTGAGAGGTTATTAGCCTCAAGGCCTTCCCTGATCACTTCAGAAAAACGCACGATGGCATGTTTAAAAACGAATTGACCGTTCATATACGGATAGTAAGGTATATTTTCCTGTGGATTCTTCTCCAGGATCTCAGGGACCCAATAACTCGTACTCGGACCTGGCAGCGCGAGTTCATCCTTATGTTTTCCTTCACTGTGAAGATGTGTTGAAAGTATACCTCCTTTACCCGTTTCATTGCGGGTAACAATTACGGCTCCTGCGCCGTCGCCAAAAATAACAGAGACATTTCGGCCACGGGTTGTAAAGTCCAGGCCACCGCTATGATGCTCGCTTCCTACAACGAGTATATTTCTGTACATTCCTGTTTTTACATACTGATCGGCGACAGATAAGGCATATACAAAACCGCTGCACTGATTTCGAACATCCAGAGCAGGAACGGTATCCATCCCCATAAGTTCCTGCACTTCAACTCCACCACCCGGAAAGTACATATCCGGACTAAGAGTCGCAAATACTATCATATCAACATCCTTAGGAGTTAATCCTGCTCTTTCCAATGCAATTTCTGAGGCCTTGACCGCCATAACAGATGTCGTGTTACCATCACCTTTTACGATATGTCTTCGCTCTTTGATACCAGTACGTTCCTCAATCCAGGCATCATTGGTGTCCATTAACTTGGAAAGATCATCGTTGGTTACCACATTTTCAGGCACGTAAGAACCGATACCAGATATTTTAGATGTATACATTCAGTGAATATTTTTATAGGTATCGAAAGATAGGTATTCGCCTCAAACAGGGGAAATTATTTACTACATTATAATATGCATGCATAATAAGTACCCCTTGAAATACCGCGCATTTTGCGTATCTTTTAGCAAAACTTTTAAATAACAATTATGAAAAAAATTGTCTCCTTACTCTTTACATTTTTGATTACTTCCGGAGTGGTATACACCCAGGAAAAATTAACGTATCAAACACCCCCTAGACAAATCCTCGACCTTGTGGATGCACCACTGGCACCATCGGTACTTATCGATTCAAAAGGTGAAAATGTGATTTTATTATATCGCGATGCGTACAAGTCAATTGCAGAACTGTCAGAACCTGAATTACGTCTTGCGGGTTTGCGTATCAACCCGAAGACCAATATTGGCAGTCGTACGAATTACTACAACAATATTAAGGTAAAGAAAGCAAAAAGTAAAGAAGCCGGTCAGGTACAAGGACTACCGGAAAAACCAAGACTTTCCAATTTCAGCATTTCACCCAATGAAAAGATAGTGGCCTGCTTGAATACTACTTCGGAAGGCGCTGAAGTCTGGATTGTGGATATTGAAAAAGCAACGGCTAAAAAGTTGACCAATGCAACCGTAAATGCCAACTTACGTGATGCTATCAATTGGTTTTCAGATAACAATGCTATACTGGTAAAGATGCTTCCTGCCAACCGAAAAGGATTGATTAATACCGCTGAAGCGGTTCCGCAAGGCCCGACTATTTCAACCAGTGACGGGGAAAAAGCACAGAATCGCACCTACCAGGATCTGTTAAAAAACCCCAACGATGAAGCCAATTTCGAGCAGCTGGCTCTTTCAGAAATAAAAAAGGTGAGTATAGGTGGAAGCGTTATGGATTTTCTTCCGGCGGCCATGTATAGAAGCATCAGTTTTTCACCGGATGGGAACTATCTGCTTGTTTCGAAAATTGAAAAACCCTTTTCCTATATAGTACCCTACTCCCGATTTCCGTATAAAGAGATCGTATACGACAAGTCCGGAAAGGAATTGTCCGTCTTCAATGATGTTCCATTGAATGAGGTTCAGCCAAAAGGTTTTATGGCCACGCGAAAAGGCAAGCGAAGGACGTCATGGCGATCTGATAAACCTGCGACACTGTATTGGGCAGAAGCCCTTGATGAAGGTGATCCTGAAAAGGAAGTAGCATTTCGAGATGCAGTATACAGCCTTGACGCTCCTTTCAATGGTAATGAGAAATTATTATTGAAAACACAACAACGTTACTCCGGAATTACCTGGGGAAATGACGGAACCGCCATAGCGTACGATTACTGGTGGAATACTCGCAATACCAAAACCTATCTTTTTAATCCTTCAAATGCCGCGAGGCAGCCGAAAGTGATCTCAGATCGCAACTACCAGGACCGGTACAGCGATCCGGGAGATTTTGTGACTACACGAAACAATTACGGACGCTATGTACTGGAGATGAATAAGAACAGTGCTTATCTTATGGGTGATGGATATACAGACAAGGGACAATTTCCATTTATCGATGAATACGATCTTACATCCCATACCACTTCAAGGGTCTATCAATCCAATTATACCGATAAACTTGAGAACTTAAATTCGGCCATCGATATGAAAGAAGGAAAAATTCTGGTTCGTATTGAGTCCAAAAATGAATACCCAAATTATTATTTCAGGAATATAAAAAAGAAAGAAGCCCTTACGCCGGTCACATCGTTCGAAAATCCATTCAAGAGTCTGGCTAATGTACATAAAGAAGTGATTAGCTATAAGCGTGATGACGGACTGGACCTGGAGGGCACATTATACCTTCCCGTGGGTTACGACAAGAATGCCAGGGAAAAAATGCCTATGATCCTTTGGGCCTATCCAAGGGAATATAAGGACAAGAACAGTGCTTCTCAAAGTACGTCCAACCCCAACGAATTTATATATCCTTACTGGGGCAGTCCGATCTATTGGGTAACTCAGGGTTATGTTGTACTGGATGATGCAGCTTTTCCAATTGTTGGTGAAGGAGATGAAGAGCCTAATGATTCATTCCGCACACAATTAGTTGCCAATGGCAAAGCGGCAATTGATGCCGTGGATAAGCTGGGCTATATAGATAGAACGAGAGTTGCGGTTGGCGGCCATAGCTACGGAGCTTTTATGGTAGCAAATCTGTTAAGTCATTCCGACTTGTTCGCTGCCGGAATTGCGCGCAGTGGTGCCTACAACAGGACACTTACACCGTTCGGATTCCAAAGTGAGCAGCGATCTTACTGGGATTCACCTGAAACCTATTATACCATGTCTCCATTTATGCATGCTGATAAAATGAAGACCCCTTTATTACTGGTTCATGGAGAAGCAGATAATAATTCAGGGACGTATCCATTGCAGAGTGAGCGCTATTTCAATGCACTTAAAGGGCTGGGAGCTCCGGCACGCCTGGTGATGCTGCCAAAGGAAAGCCATGGGTATCGTGCCAAGGAAAGCATTCTTCATTTAATATGGGAACAAGATGTCTGGCTGGACGAGCATGTGAAGAACAAAAAAACGATCGTCACACCAAATACGCTTAAAAGATAAAAGCGAAAGGGCACTTCCTCAAGCGCCCTTTCTAAAACAACCTAACCAATAAATAAAAGATAAATAGTTACTTTTTCATAGCAATTAACCATCCCACCTTTTATAAGTATAAAGGTACAAACTTTGTTTAAGAATTTATCATAATGTTTAAACAATAAACGTTAAATATTACTTAAATGATTGATAATTAGTGATTTTCACTTCTGCCTGTAAATCATTTAAAAGATTGTAAAGGCCGAAAAAAGTACGATTTATATAGAGGAAATGCTTAGACCCTCTGTTTCCATTCATTTTACGCAGCTCCGTATCCTTTGAATACTTTTCACTTAGATCGGCAATCTTTCCGAAGAAGGTTTTATCCGCAAAATCGAAGGTCTCATTTTGGAAAGGCTGTGTAAATAAACTAAGCATCTCATAGAATAAGGCCGAGAAATAAGTCGTTTCTTTTTCGCTGTCATCATCGCGTAAAATTTCCAGTTCAAATAGTTTTTCCCTGAATATCTCCGGATCATTGATATTTTTCGGCTCGGCCAATTCAAAATAGGGTGTGTAGAATTCTTGTGGTACTTTCTTCACACATCCAAAATCGATGGCTATCAATTGTCCTTGCTCGGAGATCAAGAAATTACCTGGGTGCGGATCGGCATGTACCATTTTCAATTCGTGCATCTGGAACATATAGAAGTCCCACAAAGCCTGCCCTATCTTGTTAGCTTTCTCTTTATCGGAATTATAGGAAACAAATTCGGATAAATGATCCCCATGCATCCAATCCATTGTTATGATGCGATCGTTTGATAGGTCTTCAAAGTATTTCGGAAAGGTAAGATTATCGATCTTAGCACAAGCTTCGGTGATCATCTTACTCTGAGCTACCTCGAGTTCATAATCTGTTTCTTCCAATAACTTACCTTCAATTTCCTTGAAATACTTTTCCGAATCTTTTCCTTTCAGATTGAACATCTTTACAGCCACTGGTTTAACCAGAGCAAGGTCACTGCTAATACTATCTGCCACTCCGGGATACTGAATTTTAACCGCAAGTTCTTTACCATACTTGCTCGCCTTGTGGACCTGGCCAATGCTGGCTGCTGCTATAGAATTTGCTTCAAAAGAATCGTAAAGATCGTAAGGAGAAATTCCAAAATATCGTTTAAAGGTCTTGTTTACCAGCGGAGCCGATAAGGGTGGAACGCTGAATTGTGCCAGCGAAAACTTCTCAACATAAGCCCTGGGCATAATATTCTTTTCCATGCTGAGCATTTGAGCCACTTTCAAGGCACTGCCTTTCATACTTTTCAGTCCGTCATAGATATCTTCAGCATTACTCTCATTGAGTCTTTCTTTGGTTACTTCCGGATTTACGAGTTTCTCGCCGTAATATTTAATGTAATTACCTCCAACCTTTACACCGGTTTTCACCAGTTTGGTTGCGCGGGAAATCTTTCCGGTCGGTATACTGTCTATCGTCTTCATCTAGTTCATTTGTTCTTTCCACAAGAATTTTCCGAAGTCCAGCAAACTTTCCAGTGGCGTGGTTTCGAAAACGTCAAAAATGGCTCGTACTGATTTCTCTATCACCACATCCGTTTTTTCAAAAGAAGGAGAATTATCCTCCATCCAGTATTTCATAATGAAAAGGGTTTGCAGCCAGGCACCTTCCGAAAATACAGAAACCGGTTGCTTCAGTATCTTGTATTGTTTATCATCATTCTTCTCTTCAATAAGTTCTGAAGCAAACTCTTTAATATGTTTCCGAAGTCCTTTTAACTGGGACAAATTCTTCATTATATCCTTCTGCTGGCTCAGTGCAAAGAGAACGTAACTTCTGTTTGCCGTTAGCAATTCGAAGAAGGTGAAAAAGAAGGTGAGCATTTTCTCCTTGTTGGAGAAATTGACATATTCCTTATTCTTATGAGACAGTTTCATGGAATGATCGAAGAAACTGTTCCAAATTTCAGTTCGTAATCCATCGAAAGAGCCGAAGAAGGCATAGAATTCATCTTCGGTCATATTATTTATCTTACAGAACTTGTAAACGCTCACCGGGGTTTTCTCATGTTCCAGGCAATATTCCATATATGAAGATATCACTTGTTCCCGGGTCACTTTTTTCTTTGGGGATGACTTTTTTGCACTCATAATATGTTTTTCTTAGAAGTCCAAAATTACTAATTGTTTAACTATAAAGTTGTTTTGTTAAACAAAATTGTTTGTTAAAGTTTTGCCTCCCGAGTGACATCATGTCACCTTATTCAAAGTGGTATTTTATTTGAGTAGTCATTAGGGAATCACAACACTAATATTTCAGAAAAAATATAACTATGAGTTCAGGTACTATTAATGTTTCAGTAGAAAACATTTTTCCATTAATTAAAAAGTTCCTCTACAGTGATCATGAGATCTTTCTTAGAGAACTTATCTCTAATGCAACAGATGCCACGTTGAAACTGAAGCACCTCACCAATATAGGTGAAGCGAAAGTTGAATATGGTAACCCAATGATCGAAGTTAAGATCGACAAGGAGAATAAGAAACTTCATATTATCGACCAGGGAATCGGGATGACAAGTGAAGAAGTAGAAAAATACATCAATGAGATCGCATTCTCCGGTGCAGAAGAATTTATTGAAAAGTATAAAGATAAGAATGGTGAGGATACAGGTATCATTGGACACTTTGGCCTGGGATTCTATTCGTCCTTTATGGTGGCCAATAAAGTGGAGATCATCACAAAAAGTTATAAGGATGAACCGGCAGCTCACTGGACATGCGACGGCTCCCCAAATTACACCATTGATAAAACGGATAAAACCGAAAGAGGAACCGAGATCATTCTACATATTTCAGATGATGACACGGAATTCCTGGAAGATGCCCGGATACGCGAACTTCTGGTGAAGTACAACAAATTTATGCCGGTTCCGATAAAATTTGGAACCCGAACTGAAACACTCCCCAAGCCAGATGACGCCAAGGAAGATGATCCGGCTCCAACCCAGGAGGTAGATGACATTATTAACAATCCGGATCCGGCCTGGACGAAACAGCCTTCGGACCTGGAAGATGAAGATTACAAAAAGTTCTATCGGGAGCTATATCCGATGCAATTTGAAGAGCCACTTTTCAACATCCACCTGAATGTTGATTATCCTTTTAACTTGACAGGAATATTATATTTCCCAAAGCTCACCAATGATCTGAATATTCAAAAGGACAGAATTCAATTGTTCCAAAACCAGGTGTTCGTAACAGATAATGTAGAAGGGATCGTTCCGGAATTCCTGACAATGTTGCGAGGTGTTATCGATAGCCCGGACATTCCTTTGAATGTCTCCAGGAGTTATCTACAGGCTGATGGAGCCGTAAAGAAAATTTCCAGCTACATCACCCGGAAGGTAGCCGATAAGCTGAAGAGTTTGTATAACGATAATCGCGAAGATTTCGAAAGTAAATGGAACGATATCAAACTCGTTATTGAATACGGCATGCTTACTGAAGATAAATTCTTCGACAAAGCGCAGGAATTCGCTCTTTATCCTACCGTAGACGGCGAATTTTTCACTTTTGAAGAATTGAAGGATAAAATTAAGGATCTTCAAACCGATAAGGACGAAAAACTGGTAATACTCTACGCTTCAGATAAGGAGGCTCAACATAGCTATATCGAAGCTGCGAAAGCTAAGGGATATGAGGTGTTATTGCTGGATTCACCTATAGTTTCACATTTGCTTCAGAAAATGGAAAGCAAGAACGAGAAGACTTCCTTTGTCCGTGTAGACAGCGATGCAATCGATATGCTGATTAAGAAAGAAGAAGAATCGATTTCTAAACTTTCAGATGAAGAAAAAGAAAAGCTTCAGGGTATGTTAACTGAAATTATTCCTTCGGAAAAATTCTCGGTTCAGCTAGAAGCAATGGATAGCGCTGCCAGTCCGTTCATAATCACCGAGCCTGAGTTTATGCGACGTATGAAGGAAATGCAACAGACCGGCGGTGGAGGAATGTTTGGTATGGGAGGATTACCCGAGATGTATAATCTCGTGGTAAACACAAACCATGAACTGGTGAATCAGATCTTGAATACAAAAACCAAGAAGAAGAAAGAACGATTGGTAAACCAGGCACTCGACCTGGCCCGGCTAAGCAAGAATCTACTTAAAGGTGAAGAAATGACGGCGTTTATAAAACGAAGTTATGAAATGATCAAGTAAAGTATACCTGTCTAACTTTTAAAGCCGCTTCCTGTTGAAGCGGTTTTTTTGTGGCCTCCTGGGATTTTACATATTTATACAGTTACCACACCCCACATACAACGTGTACTTTAGCCTCCATACGATTACCCATATATTCTTTTGTTTATAATGAAGAATAAATTTGGACAATTGACTAAACGATGATAATAGCGTACTCATTATTAAAGTAAGTTACCCCCTCCTTGGTTAAATTGAATGAGGATTTTTCCTTTTATTCGTGTATTTTTGAATCAGCAAGATTTTCCGGAATACTTAATTTACAATAACCCTATGTTACCCTGGCATCAATATATCTTAGGAATCATATTCGTAGCAGCGGGATTCTATCATTTCAGAAAACCAAAGCTATATGAACGAATCATGCCACCATACATTCCGATGCATTCGACACTCGTTCTGATCAGCGGTGCCGTGGAGATGATATTGGGCTTGATGGTCCTGAATCCTGAGACCCAGGTTATGGCCGCCTGGGGCATCATTGTGTTATTGGTTTTATTCATCCCGGTGCATATTCATATGCTGCAGAACGAGGATGCCTCCTTAAACCTTCCAAAATGGGTTCTGATCCTTAGGTTACCGTTGCAAATCGCCTTGATCTACTGGGTTTATCAATATACGCTTGTATGAACCTCTTCGAACACACTGGAGAGAACATGATCCAATTGCCCCTGGAGGGAGCGGATATCACTTATTTTCCATCCTTTATACCTGTTGAAGTAGCAACAAAATACTATGAGCAGTTGCTCCTGGACACTCCCTGGCAACAAGATGACATTAAGATATTTGGTAAGGTATATGCCCAACCCCGCCTAACCGCTCTTTATGGTGAAGAAGGTAAATCCTATAGTTATTCGGGTATCAGGATGTACCCGATAGCATTCACTCCTCTCCTGCTTGATCTTAAGGAACAGATAGAAAAAGTTGTCGACTCGAATTTCACAACCGTGCTGCTTAATTTATACAGGGACGGAAATGACAGCAATGGCTGGCACAGTGATGATGAGAAAGAACTTGGGGAAAATCCGGTGATTGCCTCTCTAAGTTTTGGTGTAACACGCAGATTTCATTTGAGACACAGAAAGGACAAATCGAACAAGTATTCCATAGACCTGGAACATGGCAGCTTACTTCTTATGAAAGGTGAAACTCAACATAACTGGCATCATCAATTACCTAAATCAAAGCGAATAAAACAGCCCAGAATTAACTTAACCTTTAGAATCATACAAGGGTAAATGGCTAATTTTGTAATGCTATGAAACAGAAATTGGGATTCACCGAAAGAGATATCGACCGCATTATCGAAATGGCCTGGGAGGACCGCACACCCTTCGATGCCATTACATTTCAATTTGGATTAAAAGAACAGGAGGTCATTGAACTTATGCGAAGGGAAATGAAGGCTTCTAGTTTTAGAATGTGGCGGAAAAGGGTTCAGGGTAGAAGGACAAAACATCGCGAACTAAGAGCAGACAGAACAGACCGCTTTAAGTGCTCGCGTCAGAAACAAATCACACACAATAAGATATCCAAGCGTTAATCGAAGATTTCATTCAGGATCTTAGCCAGGCGAATTCCTCCTTTTTGTATCTGGAAACGTGCAGTTTCAACATATTTATACATATAATTATAGCCCAGATCCTCTCCTACTTTTGTATTGGCATATATATCTTCGCATAGTATTCGGCTTTCATTCATCCAGTCGATTACCGTACCTTGCTGAAGTTGCTCCAGTTGTGCATTCGAGAGTTTACGGTTATTAGCCGCTAACTCGGAATAGGACATATTATAGCTTTCTATCATTTTAGTATCCCAGACTGTATGCAGATTCGTTCCTTCGTCGAACCAACGTACCTGAAAATCGTTACCCCCTTTATCACTTGCCTGGCCTACATGTAACGGTTGGTGCAGATCACCTATAAAATGAACGAGCATTTTCAAATGAAAGACTTTGTCATCTCGTGCGCTTTGATCGCTGTTTAGAACATCCACACATTGCTGAATTCCACTTATCAAATCCCCACGGTCACTCTTTGGGTAGGTATGGTAATCACTTCCGAAGGGGTAATTCACGAAATGCCACGCCCAGTACTCTCCGTATCTCCCATCACTTTTAATTTCATCTCCATAGGTTGAAACCAGTGCCAGAGAATCCCCGTCCAGAAGTTTTTTGATCTCCCTCCTGGCTTTGTTGCTTAGGTAAGAAGTTGCAACCTCACCCGTTGCCCTATGCCCCGTTCTTCCCCAATCGGATATTTTTTCGGCAGCACCCAATGAAACAAATGAAAATAATAAAACCAGCGTAAGCAATCTCATGATGAAGACATTTATAACAAAGATACCAAGCTTTCAATACAAAATATGATAGACTTCGTTATTTAATGTTAACTTTAATTGTTGTAGATGAATTACAATATTTTAGCAACAATGTATGTTTTGTATGCTGAATCCCAATATCTGTACTATGAACAAGGTCCTTTATATCACTCTCATGTTTTGCTTCGGAATTACTTTTGCTCAAAAGGAATCCATAATTTCTGAAGAAATTACTGTCACCAATCTTATTGAAGGAACACTCCTTATTCCAGAGGTTGAAAATCCTCCTTTGGTGATCCTTATTGCAGGGTCGGGACCCACGGATCGAGACGGAAACCAACCTATGCAAAAAAACAATTCACTTAGATTCCTCGCTGAAGGTTTACACCAAAAGAATATAGCTTCCTTCCGCTATGATAAACGGATTCTCAAGATCATGAAGATGGGTCAAATTGATGAGTCAAAGATCGATTTCGATCATTTTATCGAAGATGCGGATGCTGTCATTACTTTTTTCAAAAACGATGAGCGATTCAGTAAGGTAGTCATTCTTGGCCATAGCCAGGGCTCGCTTGTTGGAATGATTGCAGCCCAAAACAGTGCGGACGCTTATATCTCTGTTGCGGGTGCCGGGCAGGCTATCGATGATGTGATTGTCGATCAGTTGGAAAAACAGGCTCCTGGTTTGAAAGACAATGCCAGGCAGAGTTTTGATGACTTACGGGTAAACGGGGTGGCTCAGAATTATAGTCCGGGGCTGTCTTCCATATTCCGACCTGCCATTCAGCCATTTATCTTCAGTTGGATGAAATACGACCCCAAGGAAGAATTGGCAAAACTGGATGTACCGGTATTGATCGTAAACGGCGATAAAGACCTTCAGGTTCAGGTATCCGAAGCTGAGCTTCTGCAAAACGCAAAGCCAGAAGCAAAGCTGATGATCATAGAAAATATGAATCATATATTCAAAGAGATCGAAGGGAATGACCTGGAAAATCAAAAATCCTATAATGAATACGACAGGCCGGTAATTCCCGAATTGATCGATCAAATCAGCGCCTTCGTCTTAACAGAATAATTTCGTTAATAAATTTGTATTTTGCACGCAAACCAACTTTGACATGCAAGAAACAGCTTCGGAAATTATTAAAGATACTACCCCTTTAATTACAAATGATACCGTAGTTTTTGGTATCCTAATGATTTGCCTTGGACTCATTTTTTTCACCTCATCCCGTAAGAGTGGAATCTGGTATAAATTCTATAAGATCGTTCCGGCACTTTTCGTCGCCTATTTCGTCCCTGCCATATTAACGACAGCAGGATTGATCGCTCCGGAATGGACTACCATAGACGATTCAGGTGTTGCAACCGAAGGTTCCACAAGCCTTTATTATATGTCGAGTCGATATCTGCTTCCTGCAGCGCTTGTATTAATGACCTTAAGCATAGATTTGAAAGGAGTATTCAATCTAGGCCCTAAGGCGGTTATTATGTTCTTAACAGGAACGGTAGGTATAATCCTGGGAGGTCCTATCGCTATACTAATTGTAGGCACCATTTATCCTGAAGCCATTGCCACACCACTCACGCCTGCAGCGGGTCTGGGCGAAACGAATGAAATATGGGCCGGACTTTCCACCTTATCAGGTAGCTGGATCGGTGGCGGGGCAAACCAGACCGCTATGTTCGAGATTTACGGCTACAATCCTAAGTTATTCGGCCAAATGGTTTTTGTTGATATTGTAGTCGCTAATATCTGGATGGCACTTTTACTTATCGGAATCGGGAAAGCTGTCCGAATCGATAAGTGGCTGAATTCGGATACTTCTGCCATTGAACGATTAAAAGAAAAAGTTTCAAAATTCTCAAAGAAAGTGGAGCGAAATCCAAGCTTTACAGATCTTATGATACTTAGCCGGTATCGCTTTTGGAACGGTAAGTTTAGCTCATTTTGGCGCGGGATATATTAGCGGTTATTTCGAATCTATGGTGAACAGTATGCCACAAGGCTTGAGTAGAAACATGTTAAGTTTTATGAGTTCTTCCTTCTTCTGGATGATCTCGATCGCAACGATCATCGGTGTATTATTGTCCTATACTAAAGCCCGGGATTATGAAGGAGCCGGAGCGAGTAAATTCGGTAGTGTGTTTATCTATATCCTGGTGGCTAGTATCGGTATGAAAATGGACCTCACATTAATTTTTGAGAACAAGATGCTTATAGTGATTGGGCTTGTATGGATGGCAATTCATGCCGGACTGCTTATATTGGTGGCAAAACTTATCAAAGCTCCATATTTCTTCCTCGCAGTCGGAAGTCAGGCCAACGTGGGAGGTGCGGCTTCGGCTCCCATAGTAGCAGCTGAATTCCATCCTTCTTTGGCAACAGTTGGCGTACTATTGGCGGTATTTGGTTATGCTATAGGAACCTTGGGTGCGGTAGCTTGTACTTTCCTGATGCAATTAGCCTCAGCAGCCTAAAATGTTAAGAAAAAAGTAGCATCTTTACACCTATGAAAAGAAGATTCTATAGGAGATATTTTGTCCTGGTTTTAGGACTGATGCTGTTGTTTGTTAGCTGTTCCGACAGCGAGGATGAAATGCGATTAACAGGAACGGTTAAAGGGCTGAAAAAAGGTACGCTTTTACTTCAAAAGTTCGTTGATACAGTTCTTGTATCGGTAGATTCCTTGGTAATAGACGGTGATCCGAAGTTTGAATTTAAGGAAGCGATAATCAGTCCGGAAGTTTATTACCTCTTTCTGCGACTTGAGAATGGAACCTTACTGGATGACAGAGTTCCATTCTTCGCAGAACCTGCCGAAATTAACATTGAAACTTCACTTAAGAAATTTGGAAATGATGTCCGCATTTCAGGCTCGGAAAACCAGGCCAAACTAGATACATTTAAACAAATTGTAAAACGATTTAACAACAAGAACCTCGATCTGATCGAACAGGAGTTCAAAGCACGACAACAGGGTAAGGATTCCCTCGTTTATGCACTTAATAACCAGCAGAATAAAATATTGGCGAGTAAATACCTTGCCACGGTGAATTTCGCACTTCAGCAAAAAGAATATGAGGTGGCCCCTTACCTGATGTTAAGCGAGGTCTACGATGCCAACCTGAAATATCTCGATACGGTCTATAAAGTCCTTAGTCCGGATATTAAAGAATCAAAATACGGAATGAAATTGAATTCGTATATCGAGGACCGCAGACGGGAAGAAAACTAGCTGAGCGCGTTGATCTTATCGATCAACTTACGGCCTCTATCTTCTAACTCCTGATTGATGGCCTTAAAATGACTTTTACGGTCCTCAACGCTCTTAGTATTTACTTTCGAGATAAGAACGTCGAAGGTTTCTATGGCCTCATCAATAATTTTCTCGGATTTCTTCGTGTCTTTCTCCGGGTTGGTTAATTCCCAGATATACACAGCTTCAATGATATCTCCCAGCACATAATTGATATCTCGTTTAAGGTCTCTTACGCTTGCCATTTTTGCATGATTTAATTTAGTGCAAGTTACGAATACTTACGGAATGTAGACTTCCAGCAAGGTCGCTGATGCAGTTTTTAAAATAATTTTTTCTATGGAGGCAGGAATCAAAACGGTTTCCCCAGCTGAAACTGGCACTGATGCATTTTCACTTTCAATTAATACATCACCCTCCACACACATATAAACCCTAAAAGAATCAAGTTTAGTTGTATCGCGATGCAACGGTTTGGTAAGTTTTAATTTGTTAGTTTCGAAGTAATCTGAAGTACACAATTTCACGATCGAATTCTCCTCATCATCATAATCCAGTCTCGCATTGGGTGCATTGAACTGTATCGCCTCCAAAGCCAAATCAGAATGTAGCTCACGCATATTACCATCCACATCGGGTCTGTCCCAATCGTAAATGCGGTATGTGATATCTGAGGTCTGCTGAATCTCAGCCAGTAAGGTTCCGCCACCAATGGCGTGGACCGTTCCGGGAGCGATAAAAAATGCATCGCCCGGTTTTATTTCTTCTGAATTTAATGTTTTCGTTAGGTTTCCTTCTGAAAGAGATTTCTCATAACGTTGTTGGTCCATCTCGCGATTGAAGCCTACTATTAGCCTGGCTTCAGGGCTTGTATCTACGATATACCACATTTCCGTTTTACCAAATGAATTGTGACGAGAAGCAGCGAGGCTATCATTGGGATGTAATTGCACCGAAAGATCTTCTTTCGCATCGATGAATTTGAATAATAACGGAAACTCTTTACCAAAGGTTTGCTGTACGCGATCACCCAGTATTTTAGATCCGAATTGTGCTAATAGTTCATCAAGGGATTTATCTTCGAACACACCATTCGAAACCACGGAGATATCCCCTTTAACTCCCGAAAGCTCCCAACTTTCTCCAACCAGGTCGCTTTCTGTTTGTTTACCAAGTACAGATTTTAATTTGCTTCCTCCCCAGACCTTCGACTTCAGGATGGGTAGAAATTTTAATGGATATAACTCAGGTTTATTATTCATTAGAGTTTTTGCAACTGCTTCAGGGCTTTTGAGATATGTGGTTTTGCATCCATACTATTAAAAGTAAAGACAAGCCTTCCCTTAATATCAAAAACAAAGGTCTGTCTTCCCGGTAAAAGACCAAGCAGTGATTTCTTTACCCCGAACATCTTACCCACTTTATTATTCTTATCGGCCAGCAGGGTAAACGGAAGGTTATACCGGTTTGCAAATCTAAGATGAGATGTTGTGGAATCACTACTTATCCCTATAACCTTAGCATTCAAATCGGTGAAATCCTCATATCGATCACGAAATTCGCAAGCTTCCTTAGTGCATCCAGGGGTGAAATTTTTTGGGTAGAAATAAATAACCGAAGCCGTTGACCCCGAAAGGGATTTGCTTTCAAACAAGTTTCCGTGTTGGTCTTTCAGTGAGAAATCGGGTATTGGATCACCAGGTGTCAAAGCCATACTCAACCGGTATAAAGAACAAAATTACGTGGAGTCTCATAGAGTTTCACAGACAGATCGAATTTACTGTCTAATCTCCTTCGAAGTTTCTCCCAGATCACTTTGGCAATATTCTCAGCTGTTGGATTCAGATTCGCGAATTCCGGCACTTCAATATTCAGGTTTTTATGATCAAAAGCATCTTCAACTTCTTCTCGGATCAGATCCTTCAGTATCTTCATATCGATCAAATATCCGGTTTCAGTATCTACATCACCAGTAACTCCTACTTCTAGATCATAATTGTGCCCATGGAAATTCGGATTATTACACTTTCCGAAAATCTCCTCATTTTTCTCCTCAGTCCATTCTTTTCTGTAAAGCCGGTGAGCTGCGTTGAAATGTGCCTTTCTAAAAACTGTTACACTCATATAGACAAATGTTCGTAAAATTTATCAAAGATAATCTTAAACCATGCAGTATAAATTTCGGGATTGGACTTTATATCTTTTTTAACGTTCTCGAGGGGCATCCATTTCCATGCATGTACCTCGTCCGCGTTGATATTCGGCATGTCATTATATCGGCCAACCATCACGTGGTCCAGCTCGTGCTCGGTTAATCCATTGTCGAATGGCGCTTTATAAATAAAAGAAGTGGTTTCCTTTAGTGGAGTAACAAAACCCATTTCTTCCTGTAATCTACGCGTACCCGCTTCAATGGAACTTTCCCCATCTCTTTGGTGACTACAGCAGGTATTCGTCCATAAGCCAGGTGAATGATATTTGTGTAGCGCTCTCTGCTGGAGCATCAATTCATCTTTATCATTAAATATGAATATGGAAAACGCGCGGTGAAGTATCGCTTTTTCATGAGCTTCCATTTTTGGCATCAGCCCAATCTGTTCGTCCTTTTCATTAACAAGGATTACCATCTCTTCCTTCATAGTAATTTTAAATTTGCTTCTAAAATACGAAATAGCACAGAGTTTCTGACAATAAAAAAGCGCTCGATAGAAGTCCCGAGCGCTTTTAGTGAGGTTAACTTATTCTTAATTCTGAATTATAAACATCGATCTGCGATTCAACTGGTGTTCTTCTTCTGTACATTCAACACCGTTAGCGCATTGGTTTGTAAGTTGAGATTCCCCATATCCTTTCGCTGAAAGTCTGCTACGGTCAATTCCTTTGCTCACAAGCCATTCCAGGGTTGATTGAGCTCTTTTTTCCGAAAGCGCCTCGTTGTACGAATCATTTCCTCTGGAATCAGTATGCGATTCAATATGAATCACTAGCTCAGAGTATTGACGCAGTGCAGCAAGGATCTTTGCCAATTCAATTTCGGCATCCGGACGGATATTATAACGATCGAAATCAAAATAGATTGGCTCCAATTTTAATCGGCAACCTAGATCGTTAGGCGCGCAAGGGTCGCATTCCAGGACGAGATCGGCTATCACAGTATCCGACTTATTTGGTGTAGTTACCAGTTTTTCATTGTATTCACAACCGTCTCCAATCGCTCTTATAACGTATACCGAACTACATTCAGCAAGGCTATCGAATGAGTAGCGTCCATCAGGTCCGGCAGTCATTGTTTTTACCACAATACTATTTTCATCGAGTAAAGTTACTGTTGCATTGGCAACCGGTTCGTTGGTCACATCACTTGTAATAGTTCCCGCTATAGTAACTTCGCAGCGTTCTTCTACTCGATAGATATCATCATCAACGCTTCCATTCGCCCCATCACGATTAGACGAAACATAGCCAATTCGCTTTTCTTCGTTAATGATAAAAGCGAAGTCATCTTTGTTACTATTAGTTGGTTCTCCAAGGTTAGTGATTTCACCACTTGGTAAATCGTCGTCTCCTAAGGAAACGCCAAAAACATCATATCCTCCTAAGCCGCCTCTTCCGTCGCTCGCAAAATATAGATTGTTATTGGAACTGATAAATGGAAATGATTCTCTGGCTTCTGTATTTAATGCAGACACATTAACAGGAACCCCATAGATTCCATCCTCAAGAATATCTACATACCAGATATCAGACATACCGACTGTTCCCGGCATATCTGATGAAAAAAACAGTTTTTTCTCATTAGGTGTAATTGCGGGGTGAGCGACTGAGTATTCTTTACTATTAAAAGGTAATTCTTCTACATTGCCCCATTTATTATTGGCATCTTTAGTCGCCTTGTACAGTTTCAATCGAACAGTCTTAGCTGTTTTTGTTTTATCACTTTCCTTTTTTCCGTCAATAAAATTATTACGAGTGAAATAAACAGTCTTGCCATCTTTAGTGAAAACGGCAGACGATTCGTGGAAACGAGAATTTATCGAAGCATCCAGAGGTACTGGATTTGAAAGTAAGCCGTTTTCATCAATATCCGCCATATAAAGGTCCAGAAAAGGTTGGTCATTCCATTTATGAATCTTAGTACCCTCGCTGCTCACCGACGCGGATGCAAAAACCAATTTATCTCCATAAAAAGCAGCACCAAAATCCGAGTTCTCCGTGTTAATAGAGGCTTTTTGAAGTCCCACTTCATAATCACGAAACTTAGTTTGAGACGCACTAATAATTTTGGGATCTCCACCTTTTCGAATGTACGATTCCATTAAACCTGCGGCCAGTTCGGTTTCCCCTAAACTCTTAAGTGACTGAGAGGCGCGATAATAATACTGGGCCTCTGCATCGTTGGGAAATTCCTCAACGAGTCTTTTATACCACTTTGCTGCATTTTCGTAATCACTATTCCAGTAATAAGTATCACCTAAGTTTTTAAATATTTGCGCCGAAGTATAGCCATTTTCAACTACTTTCAGATAGATTTCTCTGGCATCAATATAATCGTAGCGGTCCAATTCCTTTTTCGCTTTTTTAACTTTGCTTATTTGAGCAAAAGAGGTTGTGACACAAAGAAGTGCCAGGGTTAAAAGAATCAGTTTTTTAAATATAGTCTTCATGGTTTAAGTGTTTTTAGAAGAATCTTGGTGTTAGTACTCTTTCTGGTTTATTAAATACATCGAAGCGCAGCATGAGTTCATATGAACCATCGGTGTAATCTTCTATATCCGTAGTCTGGAAATCGTATCCGAAACCTATGAATATCGCATCCGATGCCTGAAATCCTACCAAGCCGCTTAGGGCAGCACTCCAACGGTAGGCCACTCCTAAAGTGAACTTCTCATTGATCAGGAAGTTGGCCGATACATCCCACTGTAATGGGGATCCACTTACAGCCTTGACCAGGGTTGCCGGTTTGAACTTTACACTGTCACTCAAATCGAAAACATAACCAGCAATCAGAAAGTAATGCAAACGCTCTGCCGCTATGGTCTCCTTCTCGATATTGGCCAGACTGCCCTCATCGAAGTGTTTCGTGGTTAAAAAATTCGGTACCGATAGCCCTGCGTAGAACTTGTCGGTGTTATAGTAAACACCCGCCCCTATTTGAGGTTGTAACTTCTTGTCGACATTATTCTGAAATCGAGGATCCGTCTGATCAAAGATATTCAACTTGGTGAAGTCAACATCCAACAGATCGAGACCCGCCTTTATTCCAAAAGACAACTCATTGTAATCCGAAGTGTTGATCGTATAGGAATAATCAATATTCACATTAGACTCAACGGCTGGACCCAATTCATCACGTACAATGGATATCCCAAGACCCATATTATCCAGCGAACCAATCGGAGTATTGGCTGTAAAGGTCGCTGTCTTTGGAGCTCCCTCTAAACCAACCCACTGGCTGCGGTATAACAACCCGAAACTCAACGCATCGCGAGAACCGGCATAGGCAGGATTGATAATCTGTGTGTTGTACATATACTGCGTAAACTGGGGATCCTGCTGAGCCATACCACTAAAGCTCCCAAGTAAAATCAAAAGTATGAGTGTTAAATAACTGTGTTTCATAGTTCAGTATTTTTAACCCGGGAAGGGATTAACCATCCCGGGGTTTTCCTTGATTCTCTATCTATTTATGTATAAGTATCCTGCATAACTCGACTCTCCAGGATTAGTCCTCACCAACAAAGGTCAGTACATAATAGTACGTACCCGTAGGTAACATCTCTCCCTGGCGTATGGTGGAGCGTCCATCAGAAATACCTCTAAAGACATTCTGCTCACCATTAGATCCTCCATAACCATCAGTCTCCCAGACAAGGACACCCCATCGGTTGAAGATCTTCATATTATTGTTAGGATACTCCTCGATACCTACTACACGGAATATATCATTCAATCCATCTCCATCAGGGGTGATACCGTTAAAGATCTCGAAGTCACCTTCGTCACCTACTTCAGGAAGCACAACGATCGTTGGATCATCAGGTTCTCCGTCGCCTTCCAGGTCGATATTGTCGTCATTATTCGGATCATCAGAGAGATCCGTGATCGGATTACCATTGATATCAAATCCTGTGGCGGTAGCCTGATTTTCAACAAAGCCATTCTCGAGGTCCAGTTGCGTTATTGTATATGTAGCTGTGAACGTTGAATCATCAAATTCACCCGGCTCCAGAACTTCAATAGGTCCTCCTTCGATAACTATACCTGGTAGTGGATCGGTGATCATGATATCGTAAAGTGTTACGGTACCGATATTCGTCACTTTGAAGGTGTATGAAATTGTTTCTCCCTCATTGGCCACTCCGTTTCCGTTGTTATCATTGAAAACACCTACCTTTTCTAAAGCAATACCTGGTTCCTGACATAAATTGGTTACCGTAGGATCATCCTCGAATATGCTATTATCATCGGATAAGTCATCTACGATAGTACCATCTGGTGCAGTACCTTCGACTATCGCCTGATTCATAACCTCTCCTGCATCCACATCATCCTGGGTAACGGTATATACCGCTGAGAAGGTTTCAGTATCCGACTCACCAGCCATTAAGGACACAGGTCCTCCAACAACATCTACCAACGGATCAACCACAGTTATATTCGTTAATAATACGTTACCAACATTGGTTACAACAAAGTCGTAAACAATAGTCTCACCAAGATCCACGCAACCATTTCCATTTTCATCGGTTGGTGTACCTGTTTTTATCAAGGCTATTACAGGTTCCTGACAAAGGGGCGTAATCGTTGGATCGTTATCAAATTCACTGGACTCATCCGAAATATCGGAAACAGTATCACCAACAGCACTTGTTCCGGTAACCGTAGCTTGGTTTACAACCTCACCGGCATCTATATCAGCCTGTGTAATTGTATAAACCGCAGTAAAGGACGTGGTATCTGTAAGCAATGGTCCAAGTGAAATAGGTCCACCCTGTACATTAACCAGCGGATCTGTCACCGTGATATTATTCAATGTGACATTTCCAAGATTAAAGATGGTAAATGCATACGTTATAGTTTCTCCTTCATCCGCACATTTGTTTCCGTTTAAGTCGTTGAATGTTCCCATTTTCACGATTGCGATAATAGGAGACTGACAAATATCTACGATTGTAGGATCGTCTTCAGTGATCACATCATCATCAGATAAGTCGGAAACGGTACCTCCCGACGGAGTTGTTCCCGTTGCTGTTGCCTGATTCTCAACAAATCCTGCATCAATATCAGCTTGAGTTAATACATAAGAAGCCGTGAAGGTTGTTGCATCCGTCGCTCCTGGCGCAAGATTTATTGGCCCTCCTGCCACAGTTACCAACGGATCCGTTACCGTGATATTAGTAAGATCGACGTTTCCGGTATTCACAACAGTAAATGTGTATTCGATAACATCTCCCGGTGTTGGACAACCACCACCACTAGGAGGTGGAAGCATACCTTCTTTGATTAAGGCAATACTTGCATCCTGACACAGACCAACTACGGTAGGATCATCTTCAAGTACACTATTATCATCTGATAGGTCTGTTACAAGCTGTCCATTCGGAGCAGCACCCTCTGCTGTAGCCTGATTTGTCACACTGCCAGTATTTATATCGGCTTGTGTAATAGCGTAGTTTGCATTGTAAATCCAGGTTTCTGTAACATCCAGTTCTGTATCAGCATCAGTATCACCTGAAGCGGGTCCAGGGATATTTCCACCCAGTAATGGATCATTCACAATTATACTTGCAAGGGAAACATTTCCTTGATTGGTTACTTCAAAAGTATAGGTGATTGTTTCACCCACATCACTACATCCGTCGCCATTTTCATCATTAAAAATACCTGTCTTCACAATAGCTATAGCTGGCCCCTGACACAATTGTGTCACAACAGTACCAGATGTATCCATAACGGTTGTCTGGTCTGGAGCAATACCAGTAACTGTCGCCGTATTGGAAACAGAACCGGCATCAATATCCGCCTGGGTTATTGCATAACTTCCTGTATAGATCCATGTTTCAGTAACATCCAATTCTCCGTCATTATCAGTATCTCCACTGTCTGGTCCTGGGACAATTCCCCCTAATAGCGGATCATTAACTTCAATATTCGACAATGAAACATTTCCGGTATTGGTCACTGTGAAAGTATAATTAATGAGTTCACCCGGATCTGAACAATCTCCACCATCATCGTACATAGCTGTTTTCAGTATATCTATGGAAGCACTCTGGCAAAGATCCGTAACCACAGTACTGGAAGTAGCCGTAACTGTCGTCTGATCTGGCGCAATACCTGTAACTGTCGCCGTATTGGAAACAGAACCGGCATCAATATCTGCCTGGGTTATTGCATAGCTTCCTGTATATATCCATGTTTCAGTAACATCCAATTCTCCGTCATTATCAGTATCTCCACTGTCTGGTCCTGGGACAATTCCCCCTAATAGCGGATCATTAACTTCAATATTCGACAATGAAACATTTCCGGTATTGGTCACTGTGAAAGTATAATTAATGAGTTCACCCGGATCTGAACAATCTCCACCATCATCGTACATAGCTGTTTTCAGTATATCTATGGAAGCACTCTGGCAAAGATCCGTAACCACAGTACTGGAAGTAGCCGTAACTGTCGTCTGATCTGGCGCAATACCTGTAACTGTCGCCGTATTGGAAACAGAACCGGCATCAATATCCGCCTGGGTTATTGCATAGCTTCCTGTATATATCCATGTTTCTGTGACATCCAATTCTCCGTCATTATCAGTATCTCCACTGTCTGGTCCCGGAACAACACCTCCTAAAAGAGGATCGTTAACCACGACGTTCGTACAGTGAAACATTTCCGGTATTGGTCACCGTGAAAGTATAATTGATGAGTTCACCCGGATCTGAACAATCTCCACCATCATCGTACATAGCTGTTTTCAGTATATCTATGGAAGCACTCTGGCAAAGATCCGTAACCACTGTACTGGAAGTAGCCGTAACTGTCGTCTGATCTGGCGCAACACCTGTAACTGTCGCCGTATTGGAAACAGAACCGGCATCAATATCCGCCTGGGTTATTGCATAGCTTCCTGTATATATCCATGTTTCTGTGACATCCAATTCTCCGTCATTATCGGTATCTCCACTATCTGGTCCCGGAACTACACCTCCTAAAAGAGGATCGTTAACCACGACGTTCGTAAGTGAAACATTTCCGGTATTGGTCACTGTGAAAGTATAATTAATGAGTTCACCCGGATCTGAACAATCTCCACCATCATCGTACATAGCTGTTTTCAGTATGTCTATGGAAGGACTCTGACAAAGATCTGTTACTACAGAGTTTGAAACATCCGTCACCACAGTTCCATCAGGATCTGTACCGGTTGCAGTTGCCTGGTTGGTTACTGAACCTGTATCAATATCATTCTGTGTTATCGCATAATCTGCTGTATAGATCCATGTTTCGGAAACATCCAGTAATCCATCATTGTTAGTATCACCAGATACAAAAACGATTGGGACTACAGGGTTCGGAGCCTCAAGCAGTGGATCTGTTACCGTTACATTCGATAGCGGAACATTACCAGGATTTGTAACGGTAAACGTATATGTTATAGTTTCGCCTGGATCCGTGCATTGATTTTGATTCAGATCATTTAGCACTCCGGATTTTACAATTTGAATATCCGGATTTGGAGTTTGCTCAACTAAGATATAAACTGTAGCACGATCCCTAGCCACGGGAGAGCCGTCATCAAAGATCTCATACACAAACTGGTCGGTGCCTATGAAGCCAGCTCCGGGTGTATATGTAAAGGTGCCATCTGCATTAATCGTTAGCGTTCCGTTTGATGGTCCACTAACCGGACTAACGACAGTATCGACCATTTGTGAATCTCCTTCTATATCCTGATCGTTATCAAGGACATTACCCGTAATTGGTGTATTTACTTCTCCATAATATGCATCATCATTCGCAGTAGTGATATTTCCATTATTCGGAATTACCTGTATAATCACTGTGGCCGTATCACATAAGGCCGGAGTTCCATTATCGCAGATCGTATACTGGAAAGTATCTTCTCCTTCAAAGCCTGGATTAGGTGTATAGGTATAGCTTCCATCAGGGTTCACCGTTACCGTACCATTTGATGGTTGGGTGTTAGAGGTGACCACGATAGGATCTCCATCAGGATCAAAGTCGTTTGGAAGTACATTACCACTTACCGGGGTATCCACTTCCGTAATATTAGTGTCGGCATTAGCTACCGGTGGATCATTTCCTATTACCGGATCATCAACTACTTCTATATATACGGTTGCAGTATCACATGCCTGTGGGTTACCACCATCACACACCTGGTACTCGAAGGTATCTTCTCCTATGTAATCAGTATTTGGTGTGTACGTATATGTTCCATCAGGATTAAATACCAGGGTACCATTATTTGGTCCACTACCACCTACCAAGGTGAAGACCTCAGTACCTGCAGGCCCATCTAAATTTAGATCATTCGTACTTACATCCCCACTCACTGAGAGATTTGCGAAGGTATCATTGATATCATCAATGGCTAGTATGGTATTATTAGGATCCGCTACAGTAAGGTATACGGTGGCCTGATCTCTTGCTACAGGTGTACCATCATCAAAGATCTCATACACAAACTGATCGGTTCCGAAGAATCCGGCATTCGGTGTATAGGTAAAGCTACCATCAGCATTGATCGTTAGCGTACCATTAGATGGACCACTTATCGGTGTAATGGTTGTGTCAACCATTTGTGTATCACCTTCAGGATCGTTATCGTTATCTAATACATTACCGGTTATGGCCGCATCGATAAAGCCGTTATAGGCATCATCATTGGCTACGGTAATATTGCCACTATCCGGGATCACCTGGATGATCACCGTGGCCGTATCACATAAGGCCGGAGTTCCATTATCGCAGATCGTATACTGGAAAGTATCTTCTCCTTCAAAGCCTGGATCAGGCGTATAGGTATAACTACCGTCAGGATTCACAGTCACCGAACCATTGGCCGGTTGCGTGTTACCCGTCACGAGGATCGGATCTCCATCAGGATCAAAGTCGTTTGGAAGTACATTACCACTTACCGGAGTATCAACCTCCGTAATATTAGTGTCAGCATTGGCTACCGGTGGTTCGTTCTCAGGACCACTGATCGGTAATACTTCAATATAAACCGTGGCTGTATCGCATGCCTGTGGGTTACCACCATCACACACTTGATACTCGAATGAGTCTTCTCCTGTGTAACCAGGATCCGGTGTGTAGGTATATGTTCCATCAGGATTAAATACCAGGGTTCCGTTATTCGGACCACTGCCTCCAACCAAAGTAAAGACCTCTGTTCCGGCAGGGCCGTCTGGATTCTCATCATTGGTCGCTACACTACCACTTACAGGTAGATCGACATAGGTATCGTTAATATCGTCAATGGCCAGTATGGTGTTATTAGGATCACCTACTGTTAGGTATACCGTCGCCTGATCTCTGGCAACTGGCGTACCGTCATCAAAGATCTCATACACAAACTGATCGGTTCCGAAGAATCCTGCATTTGGTGTATAGGTAAAGCTACCATCAGCATTGATCGTTAGCGTTCCATTGGATGGTCCGCTCACAGGAGTAAGTACCGTATCCACTGTTTGGTTATCACCTTCAGGATCCGTATCGTTATCCAATACATTACCCATAATAGCAGTAGCGATAAAACCGTTATAAGCATCATCGTTGGCTACGGTAATATTGCCATTGTCCGGGATCACCTGGATGGTCACTGTGGCCGTATCACATAAGGCCGGAGTACCATCATCACAGATCGTATACTCGAATGTGTCTTCTCCTTCAAAACCTGGATCCGGCGTATAGGTATAACTACCGTCAGGATTAACGGTCACCGTACCATTGGCCGGTTGGGTGTTACCTGTTACCACGATAGGATCTCCATCAGGATCAAAGTCATTTGAAAGTACATTGCCACTCACCGGAGTATCTACTTCGGTAGTATTGGTGTCTGCATTGGCCACTGGTGGTTCGTTCTCAGGACCACTAATCGGTAATACTTCTATATATACCGTTGCTGTATCGCATGCCTGTGGGTTTCCACCATCACACACCTGGTACTCGAAGGTGTCTTCACCCGTATAACCAGGATCCGGTGTGTAGGTATATGTTCCATCAGGATTAAATACCAGGGTGCCGTTGTTCGGACCACTTCCTGCAACCAAAGTAAAGACCTCCGTTCCCGCAGGACCGTCTGGATTCTCATCATTGGTGGCAACACTACCACTTACAGGTAGATCGACATAGGTATCGTTAATATCGTCAATGGCTAAAATCTCGTTGCCTCCATTGGCAGGATCGATTGTAATATATACCGTCGCCTGATCACAGGCCACTGGTGTGCCATCATCACATACTTCATATACAAACTGATCAGTACCACTGTAACCCGGATTTGGCGTATAAACAAAGGTTCCATCTGCATTGAGTACTACCGTACCGTTGGCAGGTCCACTCACAGGAGCAGTGTTCACCATTTGGTTATCTCCCTCAGGATCATTGTCATTATCTAATACATTACCTGCGATATCCATATCAGGAAGACCGTTGTATGCATCGTCATTGGCAACTGTGATGTTTCCATTATTTGGAATCACCTGAATAGTTACCACAGCCGTATCACACAGCGGTGGAGGTATTGGTGCTCCATCATCGCAGATCGTATACTCGAAGGTATCCTCACCTTCAAAGCCTGGATCCGGAGTATAGGTATATGTTCCATCAGGATTAACCACTACCGTACCATTGGTTGGTTGGGTGTTATTTGTTACCACGATCGGATCGCCATCGGGATCGAAGTCGTTCACAAGTACATTACCACTCACCGGAGTATCTACTTCGGTAGTATTGGTGTCTGCATTGGCCACTGGTGGCTCATTGTCAGGACTTCCAATTGGAAGGATCTCTATATAAACGGTCGCTGTATCACATGCTATCGGATTACCACCATCACACACCTGGTACTCGAAGGTATCTTCACCCGTATAACCAGGGTTAGGTGTATAGGTGTAACTGCCGTCAGGGTTGAATACAAGTGTTCCGTTGTTAGGACCACTTCCGCCAACCAAAGTAAAGACCTCAGTGCCCGCAGGACCGTCTGGATTCTCATCATTGGTGGCAACACTACCACTTACCGGTAGATCGACATAGGTATCGTTAATATCGTCAATGGCTAGTATCTGGTTCACACCGAATACAGTGATGATCACAGTCGCCTGATCTCTGGCAACCGGCGTACCGTCATCAAAGATCTCATACACAAACTGATCGGTTCCGAAGAAACCAGCATTTGGTATATAGGTAAAGCTTCCATCAGCATTGATCGTTAGCGTTCCATTGGATGGTCCACTCACTGGACTAAGTACCGTATCCACTGTTTGGTTATCACCTTCAGGATCCGTATCGTTATCCAATACATTACCCGTGATGGTTGCTCCCAGATTTCCGTTATAGGCATCATCATTGGCATACGTTCTGTTTCGATCCGGATCACTATTCACAGTAATGGTTAGGATCGCAGAATCTGTCGCCTGCATAATGTTGTCATCCTCTATAAAGTATTCGAAAGTATCTTCACCTTCAAAATCAAGAGGTGGCGTATAGGTAAAGCTACCATCGGCTGCAATGGTAATGCTTCCTCCCTGAGTTGTCGGGAAGGTACCTACGCTGGTCACTACCTGGTTATCGCCTTCAGGATCGAAGTCGTTCGCCAGAACATTTCCACTTACCGGAACATTTACCTCAGTTCCCGCTGTATCGGCATTGGCAATGGTTGAGTTCTGGTCAACAGGAATCACTTTAATATAGACTGTCGCACTATCGGTAGCCTGTGGGTTACCGTCATCCTCTATACTGTATTGGAAAGTATCCGGCCCAAAATATCCTGCTGGTGGCGTATAAACATAACTACCATCTGCATTCAATACGGCTGTACCGCCCGCGGTGGTAGGAATACTTCCTGTGGTTGTTACTATCTGATTATCACCTTCGGCATCTTCATCGTTTGTCAGGACATTACCAGAAACAGCAATATCAGTAAAGGTGTTGTTGATATCATTGATCGCATCTGTACAGTTTTCAAGAATTGTAACGGTGATGCTTGAATCACATCCATTCGCATCTGATACTGCGACCGTATATATGCCGGCCATCAGATCGTTGAAAGTGCCTGATGATTGTGGAATACCGCCATCGAGGCTATATGTATACGGCGGAGTGCCTCCACTAGCTGTAACAGTGACAGAACCTAAACCGCGACAAATTATATCAGTTTGCGCCGTAATTTGAAGTGAAACTCCAGATTGTGGTTCCATGACATTAGCACTATCTGTAGTAGTACATCCATTGGCATCGGTAATTGTAACAGAATACGAACCTGCTGTAAGGTTGAATAAATCCTCGGTGATTTCTCCGTTCGGACTCCATAAGAATGAGTAAGGCGGAGTTCCACCTGTAACCGTGAGGTCGAGTGAACCTGTATTATCTCCAAAGCACAGAACATTTGTAACCGCTATTCCGGAGCTCAAAGCACCGGGTTCATTGACGGTTGTTGTTGCTGTAGCAGTACATAGTGTCGAATCATCCGTTACTGTAACCGTATAGACTCCAGCAGCTAATCCTGTAATAGTTTGTGTCGTTTGTCCTCCCGGACTCCATGAATAACTGAATGGACCCAGGCCTCCGGTCACTCCCACGGTTGCGGTACCATCGGTACTTCCATTACAGGAAACCGGAGTTGAAGATGCTGTCGCAGCAAGGTCTCTACAAGTTCCCGGATTCACTGTGGTAGATGCAGTTGCCACACAACCATTATCATCTGTAACAGTTACCGTATAAACGCCCGCACTCAATCCTGTGATGGTCTGAGTAATTCCTCCTCCCGGACTCCAGGAATAAGTATATGGAGGAGTACCGCCTGTAGCATTCGCGGTGGCAGTTCCGTCTCCGGTTGTCGGACCCGTCTCATCAGTTGATGTAGCTGTAACATTCAAGGCATTTGCCGGTTCCGTTATCGTTATACTCTGCTCGACTGGCAAACATTGTGTACCGTCTATAGTTACACTTACCGTATATACTCCAGCCGCAAGGTTATTAATCGTACTGGATGTTACTCCGGAATCTACCTGTGGAGGTATAGTATTCCAGGTGAAAGTGTAAGTCGCGGTTGGATTAGCCAACGAACTCGCGCTTACAGTAGCACTACCAGTGGCATCCCCTGTACATAACACATTTACAATATTATCTACATTCACTACGGCATCACAATCGTCCACACAGTCGATCACCACGCCTTGTTCAAGAATACACTTATTGGCATCTTCAACAATTACAGTGTGGGTCCCAGCCGGAAGATTGATCGCGGTCTGGGTAGTTTGATTTCCCGCACTGGCGCTCCATTGATACGTATAAGGAGCTACTCCGCCAGATGGTGTGGCAGTGGCTTCTCCATTAGTACAACCACCTGTTGCAGTCGCGTTAATTTTTGTTATCTGAATACTGATCGCTTCAGGTTCCTCCAGCGTGACACTTATCGTATCTGTGTTTCCTAAGGAATCTTCAACACTCACGATATACACGCCTGCGGCCAGATTACTGAATGTGTTCGATGACTGAGGTGTTCCACCATTTAATGAATACATATACGGAGGTAATCCTCCAGTTGTGTTCACCACAATCTCCCCGGTAGTATCACCGTTACAGAGAATATCGGTTTTATCGATAAGTTCAAGAATCAACTCGATGCCATCCACGAAATCATTTCCGCAGGAAGACTCAAGAGCAATCGTCCTTGTAATTAAGTTATCATTGGGTCCATCCACATCTGAAATAGAAATATAACCCGGGGGATCATTTTCCATGATCTGATAGGTCACATCTACTAATGGTTCAGGGATGGCTGCAATGGCTTTATAATTTCCACTTGAATCCGTTTGCACGGATTGAGAACTTCCGTCATCCCCTGTAACATCAATGTCTACATTCGCCAGTGGATTGCCATTATCATCACTAACATTTCCACAAATTACAGGATATGTTACGAAAACAGAGTTCGGATTGTCGTATTCGGCACAACTAATATTGAGAGAGTAATACCTGTCACTATCACCATCTATCTTTCCTATTCTGTAGTTGATGGATGAAAACGTTTCGTAATATGTACTAAATGTAAATCGCGGATCCAACGAAACATCGCCACCTGGTGCAGTGTCTAATGTGTTGGCAATACCTCTTACCACCGTCGCGGTCTGGGATATATTAAGTACCGTGTTATCATCGATAAAATAAGCGTCGGGTAAGCTTACTTCGGCATACTCCCGGGTAGACTGTCCATCACCATCTATATCCAATGGTGTGGCATAAAAAGAGATATCGACTTCGTCCCCATAATTTCCAGCGCCTGAAACGAATGTGATGTTGAAAAGTACACTTTGATCATTATCATTCGTACTATTTATTCTCGGTTGAAACGCTTCGTTCAATCCCGAAGAAGTAACGTCAATTTCCAGCAAGGATGCTCCTCCTGTAAATTCTTCAATTCGCACTAATGCATCTATGGTGGTTCCATAAGGATTGGAAGGGAAGACATCGGAAAATCGATACACCGCACCTACTTCAAGTTCGGTCCCGGTAATTAACTTTCCATTTTCGAAATAGGAATCTTTATAAAGCGGAGCACAATCACAATCTCTGGGAGTTGGAGGTGGTCCGGGAAGCAGTACTACAGTTGGATCGTCCTGATCGTTACTGTTATCGTCTGAAAGATCGCTAACACTAGCTGCACAATTGAATCCCGTAATCGGTGCTAACGGGCCATTATTTCTACTTGCACCTTCAATTACTTCATAATTCCCGAAAACTGCTCCTGGCCCTATAGGTTGTGAACAGCTGGTGTGAATATTCTGGTCCAATACGTTATTGACGTAAATGTTGATTTGCGGTCCTAATGTCATCTGAGGTGGGTCCTGTCCGAAAAATTCAAATCTGTCTCCTGGCTGAACTATTTCCTCGAACACGGTTTGTCCGTCATGCTGAACTACTTTTATTGTGGCATCAATTGCACTTCCCTGATATTCTAATTTTAATGCTGTGACCTGCCCATCGCAATTACCTTCAGGATTGACGGGTTGTTCATCATAACAAGCGTCCACCGTCGCCTGGTTCTCAACGAAACCATTATCTATATCAGTTTGTGTAATTGAATAAGTCGCGGTAAACGCAGAATTATTCGATTGTCCCGGTTGTAGACCTGCAAGTGATCCTGAAACTGAAACCAGCGGATCGGTAACCTCGATCTCGGTAAAGGCGGTCTGTCCTGTATTTGTTACGGTAAAGTTATAGCTGACGGTTTCCCCAACTTCTGCAATTCCATTTCCACTCTCATCGTTAAAAACACCTGTTTTTATAAGTGCAATTTGAGGATCATTAACACAAGGGGAGTCTATATTCACTCCCGCTGCGATAACCCAAGATTGTCCGTTTTCACTTTGACCATTCTGACCATTACGAGTATCAACGGTTATGGTAACCTCGGATGTATTTCCGGGAATATCACGCAAAATGAGGGTTGGTATTGCAAGGCAACACGTTGTTACAGGCAAACTACTATCAGGACCATACACGAACACCTGGTCTGTCTTTCCAGCCGCTTCGGCCTTCAATAATAAGTAGCGGCCGTCTTCAGTTAACTCAGAAATCGGAGTTTCAATAATAAGATCCCTGGTGGTATCGAAGGTTGGAATATCAATTGTGAAGGATTGAATGTCGTTGTAACCACTCCATAGCGTAAACACACCGGAACTCCCTGAAGCTTCGGGTACATTTCTAAATGCATAGATTACTATGGATTGTAATTTACATTCGTTGCTGTTGTTCTTATAATTGATCCAACTTGTACTGCCGTTAATTTCTGCGCGGTAAACCCATATATTCGAACTTGTACCAAACGGTACGGATCTATTCAGCGTATGTGCATTACTTGAATCGTCTGTTATTTGAATAGTCTCACCAGGATTTCCACCCTTGTATACAATTTCAACCACATACTTGAACATGTTAGATCCTTCGGGGATGTTAGCCGTAGTGTCGGTATTACAATTTGCATTGAAACCATATTCATCAACCCTTTTGTCATCGCCACATTCGAAGAACCAACCGGATTGAGTTTCAGCAGAATTCGAAAACGAATTACTATGCTCGATTTCCCGCAATACGACATCGGCATATTTCAGATAAGTGATTTCGCTATTCGAACTGTGGTTTATGTCTATATCCACATCCATTTCTGGCATCGGAACGCCATAAATCAAGGAAGAGGAGAATAAAAGGATGGTTAATAATATCGTATTAAGAAAGCCCTTTTTTCCTGGAAAAGAAGTAATGGTACACATACGTTTTAATTTTTAATATTTTTTCTGAAGTAAGAAAAATGCCCCAACTGCATTTGAAGTTACTCTGCTTCTTCCAAATATACGTAGGAAAAAACGTTATAGATTTCTTAAATGGACAGAATTAGCTGAACTGTTTAAATATTCGTTGAATGGGATATTTTTGTCAAATTCTGCTTATTTATTTTGTAGGAATTAAGGCTACGTGTATACACGTATATTGTATATTTTTTAGTAGATAAGAATGAAATTTTTTGTGGGAAGAATTTTAGATTATTCGTATTAGTGATGTCAAATTGAACGTCGATTTATCATTCGTTAAACGACTTATATTTATAGATTAAGTCAATAAAAATGTAGGAATAGTTACCGCTGCACCAGACCTATGAAAAGGTAGTTTCAGAGGGTAATTATTTAGAAAAAAGAACAAAAAAACCAGCCTTTAAAGGGCTGGTTTTTGGTATATTTTTAAGTGTTTTTAGAAGAATCTTGGTGTTAGTACTCTTTCTGGTTTATTAAATACATCGAAGCGCAGCATGAGTTCATATGAACCATCGGTGTAATCTTCTATATCCGTAGTCTGGAAATCGTATCCGAAACCTATGAATATCGCATCCGATGCCTGAAATCCTACCAAGCCGCTTAGGGCAGCACTCCAACGGTAGGCCACTCCTAAAGTGAACTTCTCATTGATCAGGAAGTTGGCCGATACATCCCACTGTAATGGGGATCCACTTACAGCCTTGACCAGGGTTGCCGGTTTGAACTTTACACTGTCACTCAAATCGAAAACATAACCAGCAATCAGAAAGTAATGCAAACGCTCTGCCGCTATGGTCTCCTTCTCGATATTGGCCAGACTGCCCTCATCGAAGTGTTTCGTGGTTAAAAAATTCGGTACCGATAGCCCTGCGTAGAACTTGTCGGTGTTATAGTAAACACCCGCCCCTATTTGAGGTTGTAACTTCTTGTCGACATTATTCTGAAATCGAGGATCCGTCTGATCAAAGATATTCAACTTGGTGAAGTCAACATCCAACAGATCGAGACCCGCCTTTATTCCAAAAGACAACTCATTGTAATCCGAAGTGTTGATCGTATAGGAATAATCAATATTCACATTAGACTCAACGGCTGGACCCAATTCATCACGTACAATGGATATCCCAAGACCCATATTATCCAGCGAACCAATCGGAGTATTGGCTGTAAAGGTCGCTGTCTTTGGAGCTCCCTCTAAACCAACCCACTGGCTGCGGTATAACAACCCGAAACTCAACGCATCGCGAGAACCGGCATAGGCAGGATTGATAATCTGTGTGTTGTACATATACTGCGTAAACTGGGGATCCTGCTGAGCCATACCACTAAAGCTCCCAAGTAAAATCAAAAGTATGAGTGTTAAATAACTGTGTTTCATAGTTCAGTATTTTTAACCCGGGAAGGGATTAACCATCCCGGGGTTTTCCTTGATTCTCTATCTATTTATGTATAAGTATCCTGCATAACTCGACTCTCCAGGATTATCCTCACCAACAAAGGTCAGTACATAATAGTACGTACCCGTAGGTAACATCTCTCCCTGGCGTATGGTAGAGCGTCCATCAGAAATACCTCTAAAGACATTCTGCTCACCATTAGATCCTCCATAACCATCGGTCTCCCATACCAGAACACCCCAACGGTTGAAGATCTTCATATTATTGTTAGGATACTCCTCGATACCTACTACACGGAATATATCATTCAATCCATCTCCATCAGGGGTGATACCGTTGAAGATCTCGAAATCTGGTTGCTCTAAAACTCTAGGTAATATCACAATGGTGGGATCATCCGGTTCTCCGTCGCCTTCCATATCGATATCGTCGTCATTATTCGGATCATCAGAGAGATCCGTGATCGGATTACCATTGATATCATATCCTGTAGCGGTAGCCTGGTTTTCAACAAATCCTCTGTCAATATCGATCTGTGTAACTGTATAGGTTCCTGTGAATGTTGTATCATCAAATTCACCTGGTTCCAGCACTTCAATAGGCCCTCCTTCGATAACAAGACCCGGAAGGGGATCGTCAATCACTATGTCATATAAGGTAACAGAACCAGTGTTCGTTACTTTGAACGTATACGTAATTGTTTCTCCAACCTCTGTGTTACCATTGCCATTATTATCGTTGAATACACCCACTTTTTCTAGTTCTAGTGAAGCATTCTGACAAAGTGCAGTAATCGTAGGATCATCCTCTAACGGACTGTTATCATCAGACAGGTCGTCCACAATGGTACCATCTGGTGCCGTACCTTCGGCTAATGCCTGATTAATTACTTCTCCCGCATCTATATCGCTCTGGGTCACTATATATTCAGCCGTAAATGTAGTCGAGTCTGTTTCACCAGCTTGCAAAGTAATAGGTCCACCTGCTACGTTGACTAATGGATCCATAACAGTAACATTAGTTAAAGTTTGATTACCAGTGTTGATTACTTCGAATGTATAAACAATCTTCTCTCCTGGCTCTGTACAACCGTTACCGTTATCATCTATTAATGTACCCATCTTAATTAGTGCGATCGATGCTTCACTACACAAGGTTGTAACAGTAACATCATCTGTTGTAGTTGTAGATCCTGACAGGTCGCTGACAGTTGACTGGTCCGGAGCTGTTGCGGTTGCTGTCGCCTGGTTTACAACTTCACCGGCATCTATATCAGCTTGTGTAATTGTATAGGTTGCTGTATAGATCCATGTTTCAGTAACATCTAATTCACCATCATTGTCATCATCTCCTGAATCCGGTCCTGGTACAACACCACCTAATAATGGGTCGTCCACTACTATATTAGACAAGCTTACATTTCCTTCATTGGTAACTGTGAAAGTATATTCAATTATTTTACCCGGTTTACTACAGTCAATTCCCGGATCATACTCAGCTTCCTTCACAATGGCTATTGCAGCTTCATTACACAATGTAGTCACAGTAGGATCATCAGTCGATACTGTAGTTCCTGAAAGATCACTAACCGGTGTCTGATCTGGCGCTACACCTGTGGCAGTCGCCTGGTTTACAACTTCTCCTGCGTCTATATCATCTTGAGTAATAACGTATGTGGCAACATAGATCCATATTTCAGTCACATCTAATTCACTATCTCCATCAGTATCTCCTGCTGCTGGCCCTGGAACTACACCACCTAGTAATGGGTCTTCCACTACGATGTTGGTTAGGGTTACATTTCCGGTATTCACAACCTGAAATTTATATGTAATAATTTCACCCGGCTGACTACAATCCATTCCCGGAGAATATGTCGCTTCTTTTACAATAGCAATAGCAGGACTCTGACATAAGGTCGTTGTCGTTGTATCATCGGTAGTGGTAGTCGAGCCTGAAAGGTCGCTTACCGTACTCTGATCCGGTGCTGTACCGGTAGCCGTAGCCTGGTTGATCACCTGACCGGCATCGATATCAGCCTGTGTGATCGCGTAACTTCCTGTATAAATCCACGTTTCTGTAACATCCAACTCGCCGTCATTATCCGTATCACCGGAGTCCGGTCCTGGAACCACACCACCTAACAGTGGGTCGTCTACCACGATGTTGCTCAATGATACATTTCCTTCATTGGTTACCGTGAACGTATAGTTGATCAGTTCTCCCGGATCACTACAGTCTCCACCATCATCATACTGTGAGGTCTTAACTATGGCGATAGCAGGACTCTGACACAAGGTCGTTGTCGTTGTATCATCCGTTGTTACCGTAGATCCGGACAAGTCACTTACCGTACTCTGATCCGGTGCAGTACCGGTAGCCGTAGCCTGGTTAATTACTTCTCCAGCGTCAATATCGCCCTGGGTAATGGCATAAGAGCCAGTGTATACCCATGTCTCAGTAACATCTAATTCACCATCTCCATCAGTATCTCCTGAATCCGGTCCTGGAACCACGCCACCTAATAGTGGGTCGTCTACCACGATGTTGCTCAATGATACATTTCCTTCATTGGTTACCGTGAACGTATAGTTGATCAGTTCTCCCGGATCACTACAGTCTCCACCATCATCATACTGTGAGGTCTTAACTATGGCGATAGCAGGACTCTGACACAAGGTTGTTGTCGTTGTATCATCCGTTGTTACCGTAGATCCGGACAAGTCACTTACCGTACTCTGATCCGGTGCAGTACCGGTAGCCGTAGCCTGGTTGATCACCTGACCGGCATCGATATCAGCCTGTGTGATCGCGTAACTTCCTGTATAAATCCATGTTTCTGTAACATCCAACTCGCCGTCATTATCCGTATCACCGGAGTCCGGTCCTGGAACCACGCCACCTAATAGTGGGTCGTCTACCACGATGTTGCTCAATGATACATTTCCTTCATTGGTTACCGTGAACGTATAGTTGATCAGTTCTCCCGGATCACTACAGTCTCCACCATCATCATATTGTGAAGTCTTAACTATGGCGATAGCAGGACTCTGACACAAGGTTGTTGTCGTTGTATCATCCGTTGTTACCGTAAATCCGGACAAGTCACTACCGTACTCTGATCCGGTGCAGTACCGGTAGCCGTAGCCTGGTTGATCACCTGACCGGCATCGATATCAGCCTGTGTGATCGCGTAACTTCCTGTATAAATCCACGTTTCTGTAACATCCAACTCGCCGTCATTATCCGTATCACCGGAGTCCGGTCCTGGAACCACACCACCTAATAGTGGGTCGTCTACCACAATGTTGCCAGTGATACATTTCCTTCATTGGTTACCGTGAAGGTATAGTTGATCAGTTCTCCCGGATCACTACAGTCGCCTCCATCATCATATTGTGAAGTCTTAACTATGGCGATAGCAGGACTCTGACACAAGGTCGTTGTCGTTGTATCATCGGTAGTGGTAGTCGAGCCTGAAAGGTCGCTTACCGTACTCTGATCCGGTGCTGTACCGGTAGCCGTAGCCTGGTTGATCACCTGACCGGCATCGATATTAGCCTGTGTGATCGCGTAACTTCCTGTATAAATCCACGTTTCTGTAACATCCAACTCGCCGTCATTATCCGTATCACCGGAGTCCGGTCCTGGAACCACACCACCTAATAGTGGGTCGTCCACAACAATGTTCGCAAGCGATACATTGCCTTCGTTGGTTACCGTGAAGGTATAGTTGATCAGTTCTCCCGGATCACTACAGTCGCCTCCATCATCATATTGTGAAGTCTTAACTATGGCGATAGCAGGACTCTGACACAATCGTTGTACCGTTGTATCATCGGCAATAGTGGTAGTCGAGCCGAAAGGTCGCTTACCGTACGTCTGATCCGGTGCTGTACCGGTAGCCGTAGCCTGGTTGATCACCTGACCGGCATCGATATCCGCCTGTGTGATCGCGTAACTTCCTGTATAAATCCACGTTTCTGTAACAGCCAACCGCCGTCATTATCCGTGTCATCGGAGTCCGGTCCGACCATCGTCACCTAACGGTCGGTCACCACAACAATGTTCGCAAGCGATACATTGCCTGCGTTGGTTCACCGTGAAGGTATAGTTGATCAGTTCTCCCGGATCCCGAATACAGTTCCGCCAGGATCGAACCATCATAGGTCCCTACCTTGATAAGGCGATAGCATTGTTGACTCTGACAAATAGTTGTTACCGTAGGATCATCTTCCAAATAGGAGTTGTCATCCGATAGATCGGTTACATTAGGTCCAATAGGTGGTGTACCCGTGGCCGTAGCCTGGTTAGAGAAAGATCCATTATCAATATCCGCCTGGGTGATCACATAACTGGCCGTAAAGCTCGTCGTGTCTTCAGCTCCAGGAGCCAAGGTGATCGGTAATCCGACCATCGTTACCAGCGGATCGGTCACCACTACATTAGTAAGGGTCACATTACTCTGGTTCTTCACACTAAAGGCATAGGTGATCACATCACCCGGTGCCGAGATACAATTACCGGCAGGATCGAAACCATCATAGGTCCCTACCTTGATAAGAGCGATAGCGTTGTTTAGATTCTGACAAATAGTTGTTACCGTAGGATCATCTTCCAAATAGGAGTTGTCATCCGATAGATCGGTTACATTAGGTCCAATAGGTGGTGTACCTGTGGCCGTAGCCTGGTTAGAGAAAGATCCATTATCAATATCCGCCTGGGTGATCACATAACTGGCCGTAAAGCTCGTCGTGTCTTCAGCACCCGGAGCCAAGGTGATCGGTAATCCGACCATCGTTACCAGCGGATCGGTCACCACTACATTAGTAAGGGTCACATTACTCTGGTTCTTCACACTAAAGGCATAGGTGATCACATCACCCGGTGCCGAGATACAATTACCGGCAGGATCGAAACCATCATAGGTCCCTACCTTGATAAGAGCGATAGCGTTGTTTAGATTCTGACAAATAGTTGTTACCGTAGGATCATCTTCCAAATAGGAGTTGTCATCCGATAGATCGGTTACATTAGGTCCAATAGGTGGTGTACCTGTGGCCGTAGCCTGGTTAGAGAAAGATCCATTATCAATATCCGCCTGGGTGATCACATAACTGGCCGTGAAGCTCGTCGTGTCCTCAGCACCCGGAGCCAAGGTGATCGGTAATCCGACCATCGTTACCAGCGGATCGGTCACCACTACATTAGTAAGGGTCACATTACTCTGGTTCTTCACACTAAAGGCATAGGTGATCACATCACCCGGTGCCGAGATACAATTACCGGCAGGATCGAAACCATCATAGGTCCCTACCTTGATAAGAGCGATAGCGTTGTTTAGATTCTGACAAATAGTTGTTACCGTAGGATCATCTTCCAAATAGGAGTTGTCATCCGATAGATCGGTTACATTAGGTCCAATAGGTGGTGTACCCGTGGCCGTAGCCTGGTTAGAGAAAGATCCATTATCAATATCCGCCTGGGTGATCACATAACTGGCCGTGAAGCTCGTCGTGTCTTCAGCACCCGGAGCCAAGGTGATCGGTAATCCGACCATCGTTACCAGCGGATCGGTCACCACTACATTAGTAAGGGTCACATTACTCTGGTTCTTCACACTAAAGGCATAGGTGATCACATCACCCGGTGCCGAGATACAATTACCGGCAGGATCGAAACCATCATAGGTCCCTACCTTGATAAGAGCGATAGCGTTGTTTAGATTCTGACAAATAGTTGTTACCGTAGGATCATCTTCCAAATAGGAGTTGTCATCCGATAGATCGGTTACATTAGGTCCAATAGGTGGTGTACCTGTGGCCGTAGCCTGGTTAGAGAAAGATCCATTATCAATATCCGCCTGGGTGATCACATAACTGGCCGTAAAGCTCGTCGTGTCTTCAGCACCCGGAGCCAAGGTGATCGGTAATCCGACCATCGTTACCAGCGGATCGGTCACCACTACATTAGTAAGGGTCACATTACTCTGGTTCTTCACACTAAAGGCATAGGTGATCACATCACCCGGTGCCGAGATACAATTACCGGCAGGATCGAAACCATCATAGGTCCCTACCTTGATAAGAGCGATAGCGTTGTTTAGATTCTGACAAATAGTTGTTACCGTAGGATCATCTTCCAAATAGGAGTTGTCATCCGATAGATCGGTTACATTAGGTCCAATAGGTGGTGTACCTGTGGCCGTAGCCTGGTTAGAGAAAGATCCATTATCAATATCCGCCTGGGTGATCACATAACTGGCCGTGAAGCTCGTCGTGTCCTCAGCACCCGGAGCCAAGGTGATCGGTAATCCGACCATCGTTACCAGCGGATCGGTCACCACTACATTAGTAAGGGTCACATTACTCTGGTTCTTCACACTAAAGGCATAGGTGATCACATCACCCGGTGCCGAGATACAATTACCGGCAGGATCGAAACCATCATAGGTCCCTACCTTGATAAGAGCGATAGCGTTGTTTAGATTCTGACAAATAGTTGTTACCGTAGGATCATCTTCCAAATAGGAGTTGTCATCCGATAGATCGGTTACATTAGGTCCAATAGGTGGTGTACCTGTGGCCGTAGCCTGGTTAGAGAAAGATCCATTATCAATATCCGCCTGGGTGATCACATAACTGGCCGTAAAGCTCGTCGTGTCTTCAGCACCCGGAGCCAAGGTGATCGGTAATCCGACCATCGTTACCAGCGGATCGGTCACCACTACATTAGTAAGGGTCACATTACTCTGGTTCTTCACACTAAAGGCATAGGTGATCACATCACCCGGTGCCGAGATACAATTACCGGCAGGATCGAAACCATCATAGGTCCCTACCTTGATAAGAGCGATAGCGTTGTTTAGATTCTGACAAATAGTTGTTACCGTAGGATCATCTTCCAAATAGGAGTTGTCATCCGATAGATCGGTTACATTAGGTCCAATAGGTGGTGTACCCGTGGCCGTAGCCTGGTTAGAGAAAGATCCATTATCAATATCCGCCTGGGTGATCACATAACTGGCCGTAAAGCTCGTCGTGTCTTCAGCACCCGGAGCCAAGGTGATCGGTAATCCGACCATCGTTACCAGCGGATCGGTCACCACTACATTAGTAAGGGTCACATTACTCTGGTTCTTCACACTAAAGGCATAGGTGATCACATCACCCGGTGCCGAGATACAATTACCGGCAGGATCGAAACCATCATAGGTCCCTACCTTGATAAGAGCGATAGCGTTGTTTAGATTCTGACAAATAGTTGTTACCGTAGGATCATCTTCCAAATAGGAGTTGTCATCCGATAGATCGGTTACATTAGGTCCAATAGGTGGTGTACCTGTGGCCGTAGCCTGGTTAGAGAAAGATCCATTATCAATATCCGCCTGGGTGATCACATAACTGGCCGTAAAGCTCGTCGTGTCTTCAGCACCCGGAGCCAAGGTGATCGGTAATCCGACCATCGTTACCAGCGGATCGGTCACCACTACATTAGTAAGGGTCACATTACTCTGGTTCTTCACACTAAAGGCATAGGTGATCACATCACCCGGTGCCGAGATACAATTACCGGCAGGATCGAAACCATCATAGGTCCCTACCTTGATAAGAGCGATAGCGTTGTTTAGATTCTGACAAATAGTTGTTACCGTAGGATCATCTTCCAAATAGGAGTTGTCATCCGATAGATCGGTTACATTAGGTCCAATAGGTGGTGTACCCGTGGCCGTAGCCTGGTTAGAGAAAGATCCATTATCAATATCCGCCTGGGTGATCACATAACTGGCCGTGAAGCTCGTCGTGTCTTCAGCACCCGGAGCCAAGGTGATCGGTAATCCGACCATCGTTACCAGCGGATCGGTCACCACTACATTAGTAAGGGTCACATTACTCTGGTTCTTCACACTAAAGGCATAGGTGATCACATCACCCGGTGCCGAGATACAATTACCGGCAGGATCGAAACCATCATAGGTCCCTACCTTGATAAGAGCGATAGCGTTGTTTAGATTCTGACAAATAGTTGTTACCGTAGGATCATCTTCCAAATAGGAGTTGTCATCCGATAGATCGGTTACATTAGGTCCAATAGGTGGTGTACCCGTGGCCGTAGCCTGGTTAGAGAAAGATCCATTGTCGATATCCGCCTGGGTGATCACATAACTGGCCGTGAAGCTCGTCGTGTCTTCAGCACCCGGAGCCAAACTAATAGGACCGCCCACAACCGTAACGGCAGGGTTAAGATCCGCAACGGTAACACCCGTTAAGGTTACATTACCGGTATTCTTTACTGAAAAGGCATAGGTGATCGTTCCACCAACACCCACATCGTAACAGTTGTTGGTAGGATCTAAGACCACATCCGATGTCTTGATAAGGGCAATGCTTGCCTCAGTACAGATCGGAGTCACCGTAGGATCAGAACCTACATAACTGTCGTTATCCGAAGTATCGCTCACATCACTGCCACTTGGTGGCGTTCCCGTGGCCGTAGCCTGGTTAGAGAAAGATCCATTGTCGATATCCGCCTGGGTAACCGTGTAACTGGCCGTGAAGCTCGTCGTGTCTTCAGCACCCGGAGCCAAACTAATAGGACCGCCCACAACCGTAACGGCAGGGTTAAGATCCGCAACGGTAACACCCGTTAAGGTTACATTACCGGTATTCTTTACTGAAAAGGCATAGGTGATCGTTCCACCAACACCCACATCGTAACAGTTGTTGGTAGGGTCTAAGACCACATCCGATGTCTTGATAAGGGCAATGCTTGCCTCAGTACAGATCGGAGTCACCGTAGGATCAGAACCTACATAACTGTCGTTATCCGAAGTATCGCTCACATCACTGCCACTTGGTGGCGTTCCCGTGGCCGTAGCCTGGTTAGAGAAAGATCCATTGTCGATATCCGCCTGGGTCACCGTGTAACTGGCCGTGAAGCTCGTCGTGTCTTCAGCACCCGGAGCCAAACTAATAGGACCGCCCACAACCGTAACGGCAGGGTTAAGATCCGCAACGGTAACACCCGTTAAGGTTACATTACCGGTATTCTTTACTGAAAAGGCATAGGTGATCGTTCCACCAACACCCACATCGTAACAGTTGTTGGTAGGGTCTAAGACCACATCCGATGTCTTGATAAGGGCAATGCTTGCCTCAGTACAGATCGGAGTCACCGTAGGATCAGAACCTACATAACTGTCGTTATCCGAAGTATCGCTCACATCACTGCCACTTGGTGGCGTTCCCGTGGCCGTAGCCTGGTTAGAGAAAGATCCATTGTCGATATCCGCCTGGGTAACCGTGTAACTGGCCGTGAAGCTCGTCGTGTCTTCAGCACCCGGAGCCAAACTAATAGGACCGCCCACAACCGTAACGGCAGGGTTAAGATCCGCAACGGTAACACCCGTTAAGGTTACATTACCGGTATTCTTTACTGAAAAGGCATAGGTGATCGTTCCACCAACACCCACATCGTAACAGTTGTTGGTAGGGTCTAAGACCACATCCGATGTCTTGATAAGGGCAATGCTTGCCTCAGTACAGATCGGAGTCACCGTAGGATCAGAACCTACATAACTGTCGTTATCCGAAGTATCGCTCACATCACTGCCACTTGGTGGCGTTCCCGTGGCCGTAGCCTGGTTACTGAAACGATCCATTGTCGATATCCGCCTGGGTCACCGTGTAACTAGCCGTGAAGCTCGTCGTGTCTTCAGCACCCGGAGCCAAACTAATAGGACCGCCCACAACCGTAACGGCAGGGTTAAGATCCGCAACGGTAACACCCGTTAAGGTTACATTACCGGTATTCTTTACTGAAAAGGCATAGGTGATCGTTCCACCAACACCCACATCGTAACAGTTGTTGGTCCATCGTACAGTTGTTGGTAGGGTCTAAGACCACATCCGATGTCTTGATAAGGGCAATAGACGAATTTTGGCAAATATCGAGATCTATCTTATTACTTGTATCATCCACAGGACCTAGGGCAGTTTCACCTTCTACAGTCGCTGTATTAGTAACAACACCATTATCAATATTTACTTGTGTAACATTATAACTTCCGTTATACGTCCAGACTTCCCCAACCTCTAATACACCTAGGTTACTTCCATCACCACTAGCAGGGCCTGCAACAGCTCCTCCAAGTAATGGATCATTTACAACCACATTGGTGATGTCTACGTCACCCAAATTTGAAACTGTAAAAGTGTAGTTTATTGTACTTCCAACAACATAGGGGTTACAATTAACCGTATCACCATCAGTTGATTTTGTTATTTCTATTTCAGCATTCTGACAAAGAACAACTGTTTCGGTATCATCATCATTCACGTTATATGTAGATGAAGATCCGGTTACATTACCATCAACGGTTGCAGTATTCTGCACCTGTCCATTCACAATATCCGGTTGAGTTACCGTATAAGTTGCAGTATAAGTCCATACCTCATTTGTGTCCAATTCACCATTCGTATTGGTGTCACCGCTATCGGGACCAGGAATTGGGTTTACCGGATCGATCAATGGATCGTTCACAGCGACATCCGTAATCGCAACATTTCCAAGGTTAGTTACAGTAAAGGTATAAGTGATGTCCTGACCTGCCGGAATAGGGTTACAACCATTTGGATTGTTAGGGCTTGCAGTTTTTTCAATATTGATGGCGCAATTATACAATGTAAGAGTTACGGGAGCCCTATCGAGACTAACACAGTTGCTTGTGTTATCTACTGCTTCAGCATAATACGTTACCGTACCAACGCTGCTAAGTGATGGATCAAGTACTTCATTACCTCCGGTAAGAGCATCATACCAAACTATACTTATTCCAGGCACTGCAACTACCTGTGCAGTGAGAGTTTGAATTGGTGAACCGGCACATTCTACCTGATCTCCTACGGCCGTTGGTATTTCAGGCGGTAAATACACCTGAATCTCAGAATCCACCATTACAGGTGGTAAACTACAATTATTATTATAGGTTCCGTTATATGTTAGTTCCGCACGGAAATCACCTTCAAATGGAGCTGCTCCCGTATAGACAAATGTTCCGGAAAGATCACCCATAGTGGTTCCTGAGGCGGTTCCTACAGATATATTATTCAGAAAGAATTCCCACTCAAATCCCAAGGAGAACGGAGTACACACTCCAGGATCGAAAGTTGCAGAATAGTCCACACTTTTGGTACAATCTACCTGGTCTATTAACGGGTCTGAAATATCTGGGCAGGGAACACAAACCTGTGGATTTGGAAATGGTGCGACTACGATGTTACAAGATGCATCTTCATAGCTCATGGTGCTCATTCCGGAATCCTGAATTCCGCATCCTTGCATGCCGACTGCCTCAATTGTATAATCTAATACCAGTGTCTCACTAGAAACATCTCCCAGATCCCAAGTTATCGTATTGGTTCCCGCATTATATGTTGCATTTACCGGATCACTAAGAGATCCCGGCACTAATTGAAATCCCGAGCCCAATACATCAGAAACAACGCCCATTTTAGCAGCAAGGGCTAACTGGTCCAGTATCTGAGCATAGATTCCCTCTAAATCCACTGCCTCAGTTGTTGTGAACAGCCCTTTATCTTGAATCTGATCAAGCACATGGGTAGCTGCAGCTAACTGGTCTCCAGTAATAGATCCAAACAGACCTACGGAAAATATCCCCTGGTTATAAACTTCAGTACCAACCGTAATTGTTCGTGCATCAATACCCTCGTTGATTGCGTCGGTCATACATTGGGTGTTGTTTGCCGGGAAGGGAGGAGTTGGACTACTTGTACAACTAGACCCTCCTAAAGTTCTATTTGTAACCCCATCAGTTAATAATACGATACTTCTGGAAGTAATACAGTTGAAGGTGGCTGGCCTGTTCTCCATATGAGCATTGGCCGTCTGCATGGCCCGGGCAATATTAGTACCTCCATTCGCAACTAATGCGTCAATGGCATTTTTAATATTCGTGCTATCGGCAGCTAAACTTAGCGGATAATCTACAGTTGCGCTAGTGGAATATGAAACGATTCCTACACGGTTCATACCTGTAGGATTGTTTTCTGACTTCAAAAGGTTACTAACAAATGCATTGGCAGCGCTAATTGCATAGTCTATTGACTCTAATGGATCGCCGGGTATATCAAATCCCATACTCCCTGATCTGTCAATCACCAGGATAACCTCCTGTGGAATTGGAGGCGGATTACCAGTGACAGTTAATGTGATATCAAACTGATTACAAAGAGTGCTTTCCGTAGCATCTTTTTGTAATGTTATATCCTGTGCCTTTATCGTATTTAAACTAAATACAAATAAGGCAGCGAAAAGAAAAATTGCCTTTTTCATGATTATACTTCTTATGGATAGCTGCTTCTTCATAAAATGAGATTTAGGTTGAAACCTATAATATTTTACTACCAGCAAATTTTAATTTTCGGTTAAGAGGATACGGGGTAGATTTTTTGGGGGCTTAAAATCTTTAATGTTCTGTTGGGTCCGATATATATACTTTCAATAATTGTTGAGCTTCCTGCTTAGAGCATGCGTTAGATACTGCTATTAGTCTCACACATTTCCATACATTCAATTTTGCCCCGGGATTAACAGAAATCTCGGCTAAAAAGGAATGGGTGGAGCGTGCAGGAACAGTAATGATACTTGTCTGAGCCTTGTTGGAAAATATCTCAACATTTAGTTCAGCGCTTCTCAAGGATGTATTTGACGTTCCAATTGCTTCACATGGGTCTTCAAAAATTACAGTCTGAATTTCATATGACTGTGAACTCGAAGAATTATTAGTGAGTTCCATTTGAAATCTGGTAGGATCATTTAACGTTGCAGACCTAGCGCTTCTGTTCTTTGATACTCCAAGTTCGGAGTTACAACTTTGAGCGTTCGTATTGAACGAACCCAAAAAAAGGACGAGGGAGGCTATAATCAAAAATTTGATCGAGTACTTCTTTTGCATGATTAGGTTATTTAAATAAAATTGGGAGCTTTAACGTTTTCGCTCACTATAAGTACCAAATATAAGTAGGAAAATACGTTCAGAATTAACAATTTCTTAGGTATTCGTCAAACTATCTTAAATATTCGTTGAACTACACAAAATGGACGATTTTTTAATGTTTTTTTGTAGGAATTATATGTACGTACTTACACGTATATGCCTTATTTTACGGTATCTTATCAAATATCTCCTTGTAGGAAATCAATTTATCAAATGCAGTATAATGTCTTCAAAACAAGCCTTATATTTGCGCTAAATTTTAAGTAATTAAATGTCATTAGAAAAAGAAATCGCCAGGCGAAAAACTTTCGGAATAATTTCCCATCCGGATGCGGGAAAAACAACTTTAACGGAGAAATTATTGCTTTTCGGAGGAGCTATTCAGGAAGCAGGAGCGGTGAAAAGCAATAAAATTAAAAAAGGAGCCACCAGCGACTTCATGGAGATCGAACGACAAAGAGGTATCTCTGTGGCTACGTCTGTATTGGCATTTGAGTATAAAAATATTAAAATCAACATATTAGACACACCCGGACACAAGGATTTTGCTGAAGATACCTTTCGCACCTTGACTGCAGTGGATAGTGTAATTGTCGTGATCGATGTCGCCAAGGGAGTTGAAGAACAAACTGAAAAACTGGTTGAAGTTTGCAGAATGCGAAATATCCCCATGATCGTATTTATCAATAAACTGGATAGAGAAGGGAAAGATGCATTTGATTTGCTGGATGAAATCGAACAAAAACTTCATTTAAGAGTGACACCTTTGAGTTTTCCTATCGGAATGGGATACGACTTCAAGGGAATCTATAATGTCTGGGAGAAGAACGTTAACCTGTTTAGTGGTGATAGCAGGAAGAATATCGAGGAAACCATTGAAATTGAAGATCTTACAAGTCCGGAACTCGATGAGTTAATTGGGGCTGCAGCAGCTGAAACTTTGCGCGATGAACTGGAATTAGTTCATGAGGTCTACCCTGATTTTGACAGGAGCGAATATCTTGATGGGCATTTGCAACCTGTCTTTTTTGGTTCAGCTCTGAATAATTTTGGTGTTCGGGAACTTCTGGATTGTTTTATTGAGATTGCACCAGCGCCCAGGCCAAAAAAAAGTGATACCCGCCTGGTAAAACCAGATGAAAAAGAATTCTCAGGTTTTGTTTTCAAAATACATGCAAATATGGATCCTAAGCATAGGGACCGCCTTGCTTTTGTGAAAATCGTTTCCGGTACTTTCAAAAGAAATACTCCCTATCTGCATGTCCGAAATAGTAAAAAAATGAAGTTTTCCAGTCCGAACGCGTTTTTTGCTGAAAAGAAACAGATCGTAGATATTTCCTATCCGGGAGATATAGTGGGTCTGCATGATACCGGTAATTTCAAAATAGGAGATACTCTTACTGAAGGAGAGATCATGCAATATAAAGGAATTCCAAGCTTTTCTCCCGAACATTTCAAGTTTATTAACAATGCCGATCCTATGAAGAGCAAACAACTTGAAAAAGGAATCGATCAGTTAATGGACGAAGGTGTTGCCCAATTATTCACCTTGGATCTCAATGGCCGAAAGGTAATAGGAACCGTGGGAGCGTTACAATTTGAGGTTATTCAATATCGTCTAGAGCACGAATATGGAGCCACATGCAGGTATGAGAACCTAAACGTACACAAGGCGTGCTGGGTAGATCCTGAGGATCCAAATAATGAAGAATTTGCTGAATTTAAACGGGTAAAATCGAAATTCCTGGCAAAGGATAAACGTGGGCAATTAGTATTTTTTGCAGATTCCGCTTTTAGTCTTCAAATGACTCAATCCAAATATCCCTCGGTGAAGTTGCATTTTGTGAGTGAATTCAACCACAAGGCTGCTCATTCGTAATAGTAAGCGATTATTTGTAGTTCATCCTTACCGGATCCCAGGTACATTTTTACAGCTCCTGTCCCGGAAACATCCCCAACGGCCAACTGGCCTGCAAATAGGGCGATATAGGTTCCTGGAGGTAATTTAACATAATCTGTCCCCGTGTTCCACATCCCGCGATATTCACCATTGCTGTTATCGGTGTTCACGTAAAACTGACCATTTAATGCTATTAACCCTCCCGTTTCAAGACATACAGTTCCCGAAGCATTAACATCGATACACCAGGGTCCCCCGTTGATCGGGTTTCCATCCACATCGTTGATTACCGCAGGTCCCGCATAAGGATCGGTGGGATCTGTAACTTGTCGAAAATAGACCGCTGTTTGGACAATTCTTGCATGGCCATCGTCTATCCGTCCATTGGCCCCTGAGGTTTTATACAGCGAAAATGAAACCGAATAATTCACCTCTACGATCGCATTTTTTGTAAGCGTGAACTGGTGCGCACTGAAATTTGTGGGATTCCCCGCGATCTCGTACCCAAATGCAGTTCCAGTCTGGTTAACCAAACTAGTTGGATTTTCTACATCCTGAAGGTAGTTATCAGTATCCACTAACATTTCAACTGTATTTGCCGAAGTTCCCAGGGTGAGATCACCATCGGCATCCACATATACCCGGGTCGATGATTGTGCTCCCAGGTTTTGGAAATTGTTCATAGAATCCAGGCCATCAACCCTAACATTGGTTGACGAACCGGCCAGGTGCAATTGTTGTTGAGGATTGGTGGTGTTGATCCCAACCTGGGCATAAACCGCAGAGTTAAATAAAATTATTAGTATTAAAATTGTCCTATTCATAACGCTCCTAATTATAAACCCTGATTTTCAAATAATCCTGCGCGCCCCCGAATCCTATACTCGTATAACTGGAAGCTGCATCCCGGACCTGGCCGTAAAAGTAAAGTGTATGCGTCCCTGCCGGAACGGTGAATATCGCCTGGCCATTCATATAGGGGTACCCTACCGATCCCTGATTACCAGTTGAATAATACTGCGCCTTATGGCCGTATTGTTTGCCACTTTCGGTAAGGTCTAATCCATCGTTGTTCAGGTCAACTTTAAAGTATGTTAACATGGACACGGATTGATCCAGATCAACATAAACACATGGACATCCTAAAGAAAGGTCATTTCCAACTATAACCATTGTTATTCCGTACTTCACTTCTACGAACGCATCCACGGGAGTAGTAAAAGTGACAGTTTGAATCTGTCCTTCCTTAAAGGTCTCTCCAAGGTCATTGCTGTTAACCGCTATTCCGGTTCCCAATCCAAGGGTATAGGGGTCATTAGGTATAAAATCGTCTACAACAATTAGAAAGTTCAAAGGTTCTGCTCCAGAGGGACCGGTACCGTTCCCAATGGTTACATCCCCATTTCCGTCAACATATGCGGGTGATAATTTGATACCGTCATTATAGGTCGGGTTATATGTGGAATTCAAACTCTCAATTCGAATGGTGGCATTACTTCCTGAAACATGCAGATCCTTCTGGGGTGTAACTGTACCGATACCAACCTGCGCCATTAAAATGTTGGTGGTCAGTAATAAACATAATTTAAAAATCGTCCTCATAATCTCATCCTGCTTAGGATTATCAATGCATTCTTATAAATAGAAAATCATTTCCGGTGGCAAACTCCACAAAGGTCTCTTTAGAGACACTGCCGCCACCCCCTCCTTTTATATTCGAACCAACCGAACCCCGAAGTGAAATCGTATAAGTTCCCGCCGATGGCAGACTAACATAGGTCGTAGCGCTGTTATACATGGTTCCGGGAACACCTAAGGTTGAAGTATTTGTAAAACATTTGGAGCTTCGCCCGTACAACCGGGTTGTTCCGGAAACCGCGATCAGGTTAACGATCCTCCGTGCCAGGTTATCTGTTATAGGATTATTAGCCATATCTTTATATACATCAAAACTAACCGAGTATCGTATTTCCAAAAGTGTCGCTCTGTTCACAGTGATGTCATAGCTAGTAATAGTTGTTCCTTCTATACCATTTGCATCATTAGGATCTAAATAGACGCTACTGTTAGGTAAACTGGTGTCATCGAAAGCATCAAATTCTTCCGAACCAAATAAGGTTACTAATTCGAGTGTGAAATCACCATTTTCATCCACATACAAGGGAAAGGTATCATTCGTTAAGTCGGTGTCGCCATTCACGTCACCTCCGTTAAAATTATTATTTGCCGAATTGAGGCTTTCAATTCTAAGTGTCCCGGTACTTCCCGCTAAGTGCAGGGCCTGCTGCGGATTGGTGGTATTAATACCAACCTGAGCACTAATGCTGTACGTACAGACAATCCATACGAATATCCATATTTTCATGACTCTTGATATAAATTGTTAAACAATTAACACCATGATTCATAGTAGAGGCGGGGGTTAACAATACCTTCACAAAGAAGCCAGCTGAACAGGGGCTACATAAACTATAATAATCTGGAAAGCTTAAACATTTATGGGGAAGAATTTGTTTAAGTCTCTAGAAGTAAACCTAGTGAAAATATTTCATATCTCCTAAATAGGCTGAAAGAAATTTACTACAACTGATGTGAGAAAGAATATCGGAAAGCTCCGATCTTAATTTTGGTTATACAATCGGGATTTAATTGCGAGATATTATAGACGTAGCCCAATATTCTCCCAATAGTTATAATATGGACATCCTATCAACGGATGTTTTAAAAAATTTAGCTTACGGATCTATTTTTACAAATAAATCGCGTGAATATCCAGCCTGTCGATATCACCATATGTCGCCCTAAAAGCGGCATCGGAAGTAATACCTCCACCATATACTGCACCGTTCATGTGTACACTATAAGTGCCTGCATCTAATGGAATAGTCACAGAGCGTGAATTATATACATATCCGGTGGCCGAGTCACAATCAGCATTTGAATACACCGAACTTGTCATACCGTATGTTTTTGTAGTATCAGGAGTGGTTCCATCACCCAAATACCAATAATTGTGGGCGATCTTGGCTCTTCCATCAGTGATGCAGGCAGTGCCGTCATAACTTTTAAAATCCAATGAGATATAATAGGTAATCACAACCATTGCTTTTTGTGTCAGTGTGAAGCTTCTGGTATATAGTTCAGAAGAATTCAAATCAGAATTTGCTGTCGTCTGTACTGCTACAGCTGAGGACATATTAGCTTCAGAGGAAAGCTGTCCTGGCTGCTCACTCAAGGAAAGTTTACCATTTGTGTCCACCATAACATTATACATGTCAGTACCACCCTTATTTAAGATATTATTCGAGTTGTCGAGCCCTTCCAGGCGAATGGTAGCGTTACTTCCCGCAATATGCAAGGCTTCCTGTGGGTTCGTAGTTCCAATACCTACCTGTGCCAAACCTGATACCATTGTAAAAAGGCTCAGCAAACCAAGAGTAATAGTATTTTTCATAATGTTGTTTTTAACTTTCATATAGAAATTGTCCTATGGACAGTTAATTCGTTTGTAATAATGGTGCGTTCGCATTTCCCGATATACACGGGCAATTGTTGTTAGGATAGGTTACATACGATATCGTAGCGGTACTACTATCACATATCCCTGCATTCGGAGCTGGCAAGCATACTTGATATTCAAATACTACATCTCCTAAATAACCAGGGTCCGGCGTATAACTATATGTACCATCCACGTTGAATGTAAAGGACTGGCCGGCGGGAGTTGGTCCGGACACTAATGAGAATGTAGATCCCACAGGTATATTCGCTGTTCCTCCTACTGTACCATTGTATCCGTCGTTCACACAGCCTGTTTCAGATTTCGGAGTTGCGTATTTTTGTATAAGCATCACTTTACCATCACCATGGTCTACAGTGGATGCGGTAAGATCTACCCTGGTTATCACCGATCCCACAGGTGCGAGATCATCTAATATAAAAAGTGCTAAACCAAGGGTTCCCCCATTTTCCACTTCTCTTCCTGTATTCCAGTAATCAACTCCGGCAGCAGGAGCATTTAATAAAGGGCCCCATTGGCTACTTGGATTTTCACGCACAAAAGTGTCTCCCAGAAATTGTTCGGGGCCTCCTCCAATGGGTGTTCCATACACAGCTATATAATAACAGTTATTTGCATTTCTTTCTGAAATTGCAAGTAAGCCTCCGGCATTGGATGGAATACCGGGAGTAAAAGAAAGAGATTGTATTTGAGCATCTGTGGTAGCGATCGCACTAAAGTCACCACATATGTCACGCCCATTTCTGTTGGAGTTAAAATAATGATTCAGGTTTTTATCCTGGAAGGCTGCAATTGCATCTAATGCCCAGTTAGCATTCGCACTACTTCCATTTACTGTCGTTCCATTTTGAACAATATCGTTGTGGATATCGCCATCTGGCCCTAAACGAGTCATTGTATATGCTGAGGGAATTGCAAAAGATTGATATACATCCCCATTTATGGTTATCGCGCTTATCGTAGCCGGGTCAGCGGGAACAGTCTGGGTATCAGACCAAGAAAAAGTAACACCGGATTGAACAGAAGGTTTCTGAGTCTGTGCAATACTCCATTGGAAGGATAGAAATGCAAGAACAGCGAACATCCATAGAGACGTAACTCTCTGAAATTGGGGGGCATAGAATTTCATAAGTTCAATTTGGGTGTCTCGCAAGAATTAACTTTCATTAACGGGGGTCTCGCGATTCGAACCAAAGATAACTCCAATGAAGGGTTTTTCGTACATCAAGTTATAGAAATTCGATATACCGTATTTTTTACTCGATGAAAAGCATTTTTTGTATAAATTTTCGACTTAAAAACACATGTTTTTCCGTAAAATTCTGGAAAATATAAGCGGGGATGATCGGGGAATTGATGACTATTTCCCCCGGATTATGATAAAAAAAATCCCTGAAAATTCAGGGATTTGTAATTAAGCTTCACCGGTTGGCCCAAAATTGATCGGGATGGGCGGTTGCTGGTAATCTTTTATTTCTCCGTGTGCATTCTCAAAACGTTGTACATTATCCTTCAATGCTTTCAAAAATCGTTTTGCATGCTGAGGTGTTAGTACAACTCGAGACTTAACTTTGCTTTTTGGCACCCCCGGCATGATAGTTACAAAGTCAACCACAAACTCAGATTGCGAATGGTTAATGATCGCAAGGTTACTGTATATGCCTTGGGCCACCTCCGCATCTAACTCGATGTTGATCTGTCCTTGTTTAGGTTTTTTATCTTCAGCCATAATATATTGTTTAAACAACTTGCGCCCCGGTTAGGAGCGCAAGTTTTGTATTAGTTATAATTTACTTCCTGTTTCTCGCGTGTCATCTCCTCCAGCTCTTCTTTGGATCCTACGATGATTGTATCGTAGTTCCTCATTCCGGTACCGGCAGGGATCCTGTGACCCACAATTACATTTTCCTTCAGTCCTTCCAGCGTATCAACTTTACCACTTACCGCAGCTTCGTTCAATACTTTGGTTGTTTCCTGGAAGGAAGCCGCAGATATAAACGATTTGGTCTGCAATGACGCTCTTGTAATACCTTGAAGTATTGGCGTTGCAGTTGCAGGGACAGCGTCACGGGCTTCAGCAAGTGTCTTATCTGCTCGTTTCAGAATAGAGTTCTCATCTCGTAATTCTCTTGGCGTGATGATCTGTCCTTCTTTCATATGCTCCGAATCACCCGCACTTTCAACTACTTTCATTCCGAAGATCTTATCGTTCTCCTCGATGAAATCGTATTTATGTGCCAATTGGTTTTCGAGGAAGGTAGTATCTCCACTGTCTACAATACGTACTTTACGCATCATCTGGCGAACAACTACTTCAAAGTGCTTATCATTGATCTTCACACCCTGTAAACGGTAAACTTCCTGCACTTCATTCACAAGGTACTGCTGTACTGCAGATGGCCCTTTAATTCGAAGGATATCCTCCGGAGTAATGGAACCATCAGACAATGGCATACCTGCTCGTACGTAGTCGTTTTCCTGAACCAGGATCTGATTAGATAGTTTCACCAGATATTTCTTGATCTCACCAAGTTTAGACTCTATAATGATCTCACGGTTACCTCTTTTAATCTTTCCGAAGGAAACAACTCCGTCAATCTCACTAACAACGGCAGGATTGGATGGGTTACGCGCTTCGAATAGCTCTGTAACTCGCGGAAGACCACCCGTAATATCTCCTGCTTTCGCCGATTTACGTGGAATCTTCACAAGGACCTTACCGATCTTGATCTTATCGCCATCGTCTACCATCAGGTGAGCACCAACCGGAAGGTTGTACGAACGGATCACCTCGTCCTTCTTGCCTAATATATGTAGCGTTGGAATCATTTTCTTGTCTCTTGATTCGGAAATTACTTTCTCCTGGAAACCGGTTTGTTCATCGATCTCCACCTGGTAGGTAATTCCCTGTTCTATGTTTTCATACCTTATCTTACCGGCGAATTCGGAAATGATAACCCCATTATACGGATCCCACTGACAAACAACTTTACCTTCTTTTATCTTCTGTCCTTTCTTAACAAAAATAGACGATCCATAAGGGATATTGTTGGTACTGAGTGTAATTCCGGTTTTCTCATCGATAAGCTTTATCTCAGACGTACGGGAAATAACAATATCTACCGTTTTACCTTCATTATCCTCACCTTTTACCGTTTTCAGATCCTCGATCTCTGCTTTACCGTCAAATTTGGCAACCAGTTTATTCTCTTCTGAAATGTTTCCGGCAATACCACCCACATGGAAGGTACGAAGCGTAAGCTGTGTTCCAGGCTCACCAATAGACTGAGCAGCAACAACACCAACAGCTTCTCCGCGCTGAACCATTTTATTGGTTGCGAGATTTCTTCCATAACATTGAGAACATATACCTTTCTTCGCTTCACACGTAAGTGCAGAACGAACCTCAATTGTTTCAATTGGGGAACTGGCAATAGCATCAGCTACTTCTTCAGAAATATGATGACCTGTTTCAATCAACAATTCCTGGGTAAGCGGGTGAACTACATCGTTCAATACTGTACGACCCACAATTCGTTCCTTGAGGGTTTCAACGATCTCTTCGTTTTTCTTCAGGGCTGAAACTTCAATTCCACGAAGTGTACCACAATCTTCAATGTTGATGATCACATCCTGTGATACATCGACCAATCTTCTCGTTAAGTATCCCGCGTCTGCAGTTTTAAGAGCGGTATCCGCAAGACCTTTCCGCGCACCGTGCGTGGAGATGAAGTACTCAAGAATCGAAAGACCTTCCTTAAAGTTGGAAAGGATTGGATTCTCGATAATCTCTCCTCCACCGGAGCTGGATTTTTTAGGCTTGGCCATCAATCCACGCATCCCGGTAAGCTGTCGGATCTGTTCCTTAGATCCCCTTGCCCCGGAGTCAAGCATCATGTATACCGAGTTAAATCCTTGCTGATCCTCACGAATACGCGTCATGGACAGTTCGGTTAATTCGGCATTCGTTGCCGTCCAGATATCAATTACCTGGTTGTAACGCTCGTTATTGGTAATAAGACCCATATTGTAGTTGGCAATAATACCATCTACCTGAGAATTCGCACTATCAATCATCGCCTGTTTTTCAGCAGGGATGATAATATCACCTAAACTGAAAGACAGTCCTCCTTCGAAGGCAAATTTGTATCCAAGGTCTTTAATCTCGTCAAGGAAAGCAGCCGTGGTGGGCACACTTGTAACCTTCAGGATATTACCTATAATATCTCGAAGCGACTTTTTAGTCAAGACCTCGTTGATATATCCTGCTTCTTCCGGTACTTTATCATTAAAGATCACTCTACCGATGGTAGTAGTAATAATCTGATTCACCAACTCTCCTTCTTCGTTGAAATCTTTGGTTCTTACCTTGATTTCGGCATTCAGTTCTACTTTCTTTTCGTTATATGCAATGAATGCTTCTTCAGGTGAGTAGAACGTAAGTCCTTCCCCTAGCACTTTTACTTTATCGACAGACTTTCTCAACTTGGTCATATAATAAAGACCCAACACCATATCCTGAGATGGCACCGCTACCGGAGATCCATTCGCAGGGTTTAGGATATTGTGAGAAGCCAACATCAATAACTGAGATTCCAAAATAGCCTCAGGCCCCAAAGGAAGATGCACAGCCATCTGGTCACCATCGAAGTCGGCATTAAATGCTGTACATACCAGCGGGTGTAACTGAATGGCTTTACCTTCGATTAGTTTAGGCTGGAATGCCTGTATACCTAACCTGTGAAGTGTAGGGGCCCGGTTTAAGAGTACCGGGTGTCCTTTCAACACATTTTCTAGGATATCCCAAACAACAGGTTCTTTCTTATCGATGATCTTCTTGGCAGATTTCACTGTTTTTACAATACCTCTTTCGATCAGTTTACGAATCACAAAAGGCTTATATAGTTCAGCGGCCATATCTTTCGGAAGACCACATTCGAATAATTTCAATTCAGGGCCTACAACAATTACTGAACGCGCGGAGTAATCCACACGCTTACCAAGTAAGTTCTGGCGAAAACGTCCTTGCTTACCCTTCAATGAATCGGAGAGTGATTTCAACGGACGGTTGCTGTCGGTTTTAACTGCTGAAGATTTTCGGGTGTTATCGAATAACGAATCCACAGATTCCTGCAGCATACGTTTTTCGTTACGCAGTATAACTTCCGGCGCTTTGATCTCCATTAATCGCTTCAAACGATTGTTTCTAATAATTACACGACGGTATAGATCGTTTAAATCCGACGTCGCAAAACGACCACCATCTAATGGCACCAACGGACGTAATTCCGGTGGAATTATGGGGACTACCTTCATGATCATCCACTCTGGTCGGTTTTCACGGTTCTTGTTCGCATCGCGAAGCGCTTCCACAACCTGAAGACGTTTTAACGCTTCAGTCTTACGTTGCTTGGAAGTTTCGTTATTGGCTTTATGACGAAGCTCGAAAGAAAGTGTATCAAGATTGATTCTATTCAATAGTTCGATCAAACACTCAGCGCCCATCTTCGCAATGAACTTATTCTCATCACTATCTTCAAGGTATAAATTTTCCTGTGGAAGAGAATCCAGGATATTCAGGTACTCTTCTTCGGTAAGGAAATCCATTTTCTGAACGGGCTCTCCTTCTTCGTTCTTCGCGATACCCGGTTGAATTACTACGTATCTTTCATAGTAAATTATCATATCAAGTTTCTTCGAAGGAAGTCCTAATAAATAGCCGATTTTATTCGGAAGAGAACGGAAATACCAGATGTGTGCTACCGGCACTACCAGGTTGATGTGTCCAACACGGTCACGACGAACCTTTTTCTCGGTTACCTCAACACCACATCGGTCACAGACGATACCCTTGTATCGAATACGTTTATATTTACCGCAGGCACATTCGTAATCCTTCACAGGTCCGAATATACGCTCACAGAAAAGTCCGTCACGCTCCGGTTTGTGTGTACGGTAATTAATTGTTTCTGGCTTAAGTACCTCACCTCGAGATTCAGCCAAAATTGACTCGGGAGAAGCTAAACCAATAGAAATCTTATTGAATTTCTGTGCTGTGTTTTCTTTATTTCTTGCCATAATGCTATGTACTATCCTTTGTTGTTATTTGTTTTCGGAGTGTTATATCACTCCTTTTGAAGGTTAGGTTTCCCCCTCTTTCGAGGGGACATCCTTATTCTTCTAATCTGATATCCAGACCTAATCCTTTCAATTCGTGCATTAACACGTTGAATGATTCCGGTAATCCCGGTTCTGGCATGGCTTCACCTTTTACGATAGATTCGTAGGTTTTTGCCCTACCGATTACGTCATCAGACTTAACCGTCAAGATCTCACGAAGCGTACTGGATGCTCCATAAGCCTCCAGAGCCCATACTTCCATCTCACCAAATCGCTGACCACCAAATTGTGCTTTACCGCCAAGTGGTTGCTGTGTGATCAATGAATATGGTCCAATCGAACGTGCGTGCATCTTATCATCTACCATGTGACCTAGTTTCAGCATATAGATGACCCCAACTGTAGCCGGTTGATCAAAACGCTGTCCTGTTCCGCCATCGTATAAATACGTATGTCCGAATTTAGGAATTCCAGCTTCGTCTGTTATCTCGTTTATCTGATCTAATGTGGCTCCATCAAAAATTGGCGTTGCATATTTGCGATCCAATTTTTGTCCGGCCCATCCTAATACGGTTTCATAAATCTGACCGATATTCATACGAGATGGCACTCCAAGTGGATTCAAGACAATATCTACGGGTGTTCCATCTTCTAAGAAAGGCATATCCTCCTGACGAACGATACGAGCAACAATACCTTTGTTACCATGGCGTCCCGCCATCTTATCCCCTACTTTCAGTTTACGCTTTTTAGCAATATAAACTTTCGCAAGCTTTAGAATACCTGAAGGTAATTCATCGCCTACAGAGATAGTGAACTTTTCACGACGCAGGTTCCCCTGAAGGTCATTCTCCTTAATCTTATAATTGTGCATCAGATCTTTCACCATGAGATTGGTTTCTTTATCTGTTGTCCATGTTCCGCCTGTCAGGTGTATATAGTCCTCAACTGCGTTCAACATTTTCAAGGTGTATTTCTTCCCTTTTGGGAAAACCACCTCTCCAAGATCATTCATTACACCCTGCGCAGTTTTTCCGCCCACAATAGCAAACAGCTTTTCAACCAATACATCTTTCAGTGAATCGAACTTCGCATCGTATTTTGCTTCCAGTTCGGCGATATCCTCTTTGTCCTTCACCCTCTTGCGCTTGTCTTTTATTGCTCTTGCGAACAATTTCTTGTCGATTACCACACCGCGAAGTGATGGAGAAGCCTTCAATGAAGCATCCTTTACATCACCGGCCTTATCACCAAAAATGGCACGTAGTAATTTTTCTTCAGGTGTAGGATCACTTTCACCTTTTGGTGTGATCTTACCAATAAGAATATCACCAGGCTTCACTTCAGCACCAATACGAATCATTCCATGTTCATCCAGGTCTTTGGTAGCCTCTTCAGAAACATTTGGAATATCATTCGTTAATTCTTCATTACCCAGTTTTGTATCTCGTACTTCCAGTGAATACTCATCAATATGGATAGAAGTAAATATATCCTCACGTACCACTTTCTCCGAGATCACGATCGCATCCTCAAAGTTATATCCTTTCCAGGGCATAAAAGCAACCTTCATATTTCTACCCAATGCCAGTTCACCATCTTCGGTAGCATAACCCTGGCAAAGTACTTGTCCCTTTGTCACTCTGTCGCCCTTCTTAACGATAGGCTTCAGGTTAATAGATGTACTTTGGTTTGTTTTTCTGAACTTGATCAGGTTGTAAGTCTTGTTATCTCCATCGAAACTAACAAGGCGCTCATCATCAGAACGATCATACTTGATCACGATCTCGTTTGCGTCTACATATTCTACAACTCCGTCACCTTCCGCATTGATCAACACTCTGGAATCTGAGGCTACCTGACGTTCCAGTCCAGTACCTACAATTGGAGACTGAGCTCTCAATAATGGTACTGCCTGGCGCATCATGTTAGATCCCATCAGGGCACGGTTTGCATCATCGTGTTCCAGGAATGGAATAAGTGATGCGGAAATAGAAGCAATCTGGTTCGGTGCAACATCGGCGTAATTCACCTGTTTAGGTTCCACAACCGGGAAGTCACCTTCCTCACGTGCAATTACACGGTCGCTATCTATAGTTCCGTCCTTCTTCAATGGAATATTCGCCTGAGCGATTAATTTTTCTTCTTCCTCCTCAGCAGAAAGATAGATTGGCTCATTCTTTAGATCAATCTTACCATTTTCTACTTTTCTATATGGAGTTTCAATAAATCCGAGGTTATTCACTTTCGCATACACTGAAAGAGAAGAGATAAGTCCAATGTTCGGTCCTTCCGGAGTTTCGATCGGACAAAGTCTTCCATAGTGTGTATAGTGAACATCACGAACTTCGAAACCTGCTCTTTCACGTGAAAGACCACCAGGTCCCAATGCTGAAAGTCGACGCTTATGCGTGATCTCCGCCAGTGGATTGGTCTGATCCATGAACTGTGATAACTGGTTGGTCCCGAAGAAAGAATTAATAACCGAAGACAGAGTTTTCGCATTAATTAAATCGATGGGTGTAAACACTTCGTTATCACGAACGTTCATACGCTCACGAATGGTACGAGCCATTCGTGCAAGTCCAACTCCGAATTGAGAAGATAGTTGTTCACCTACGGTACGTACACGACGGTTACTAAGGTGGTCAATATCATCAATCTCTGCTTTGGAGTTGATAAGTTCGATCAGGTATTTTACGATAGTAATGATATCTTCTTTGGTAAGTACCTGCTTATCCATTTCAATATCAAGACCCAATTTCTTGTTCATACGGTAACGTCCAACCTCACCAAGGTTATATCGCTGATCGCTAAAGAATAGCTTATTGATGATACCGCGAGCGGTTTCCTCATCGGGCGGTTCGGCATTACGTAGTTGACGGTAGATATGCTCTACTGCTTCCTTTTCGGAGTTTGTTGGATCTTTCTGAAGCGTATTATGGATAATTGCATAATCGGCCAACAGATTATCTTCTTTGTGCAGAAGAATGGTCTTGGAGCCAGACTCCATGATTTCTTCGATATGTTCTTTTTCAAGAACCGTGTCACGATCCAGGATGATCTCGTTACGTTCAATAGATACAACTTCTCCTGTATCTTCATCCACGAAATCCTCGTGCCATGTCTTAAGAACACGTGCAGCGAGTTTCCGCCCCATGTATTTTTTAAGACCCGTTTTGGTTGCTTTCACTTCTTCCGCCAGGTCGAAGATCTCAAGAATATCCTTATCACGCTCAAATCCGATAGCACGGAATAAGGTGGTAACAGGTAATTTTTTCTTTCTATCGATATAAGCATACATAACGCTATTGATATCGGTAGCGAATTCAATCCACGATCCTTTGAATGGGATCACACGAGCCGAGTATAATTTTGTACCGTTCGCATGAAATGACTGTCCAAAGAATACACCGGGTGAACGGTGTAATTGCGATACAACAACGCGCTCGGCACCGTTGATACAGAAAGTACCACTAGGTGTCATGTACGGTATAGTACCCAGATATACATCTTGTACGATAGTTTCGAAATCTTCATGTTCCTCGTCGGTACAATATAATTTCAGGCGTGCTTTTAGTGGCACACTATACGTCAACCCACGTTCAATACACTCCTGTATGGAATATCTTGGAGGATCCACGAAGTAGTCTAAAAATTCTAAAACGAATTGATTACGGGTATCGGTAATAGGGAAATTTTCCAAAAAGGTCTTATAAAGACCTTCGTTACCTCTTTCTTCTGACTTGGTTTCCAACTGGAAAAAATCCTGAAAGGATTTGATCTGGATGTCCAAAAAGTCGGGGTATTCCGGCTTGTTCTGCACAGAGGAAAAATTCAATCTTTCAGTTTGCGTTGCTGACATCTATGGACGGAATTTTAATTAAAAAAACAGTGTTGGCGTATACTCAAAAACTGTCAACCTTTATATACGCAAAATGGTTTAGGCCCATCCCGCGGTGCGGGAAGGCCTAAACCTTAAGGTTTGGAACTTGGAGAGCTTACTTAAGCTCAACCTCAGCTCCGGCTTCTTCTAACTGAGCTTTAAGTGCTTCAGCTTCGTCTTTAGCTACACCTTCTTTAATTGGAGATGGAGCATTATCAACTAATTCTTTAGCGTCTTTAAGTCCTGCGCCTGTAAGTTCTTTTACAAGTTTAACAACCGCAAGTTTAGATCCACCTGCTGCCGTAAGGATTACGTCGAATTCTGACTTTTCTTCGGCGGCGTCTCCACCACCAGCACCACCACCAGCAGCTACAGCTACAGCTGCAGCAGCAGGCTCAATGCCATACTCATCTTTTAATATAGTAGCTAACTCATTAACCTCTTTTACGGTTAAGCTAACTAATTGTTCTGCGAAATCTTTTAAATCTGCCATTTTCTATCGTTTTAATAAATTTTATATTATAGTTTAAATAGTGCTAAATTTTAACCTTCTCTTTCCGAAAGGGTTTTAACAATTCCTGCAATAGTTCCTCCACTACTCTTAAGTGCAGCGATAACATTTTTAGCAGGAGATTGAAGTAAGCCGATAATATCTCCAATTACTTCTTCTTTGGATTTAATAGATACGAGATTATCTAATTGATCGTCTCCAACGTATACAGCTTCTTCGATATATGCTCCTTTAAGTACAGGTTTTTCAGATTTCTTTCTGAATTCCTTAATTACTTTTGCCGGTGCATTTCCTGTTTCAGAAAACATAAGAGAAGTATTTCCTTTCAGTACTTCGGAAAGATCTCCGAAATCCTTTTCACTACTCTCCATTGCCTTGTGAAGCAAGGTGTTCTTAACTACACTTAATCTCACCCCTGCTTTAAAACAGGCGCGACGTAAATTTGAAGTTGTGCCCGCATCCAAACCTGAAATATCTGCTAAATAGATAGTCGTGTTTTCAGAAAGCTGTGCAGTTAAATTTTCAATTACTTGCGATTTTTCTTCTCTGGTCATAATCTTAAATTTTACTGATCACTAAAGCGTTTGGTATCAATCTGTACTCCGGGGCTCATCGTAGAAGACATAAATATGCTCTTGATATAAACTCCCTTAGAAGACTGAGGCTTCAACTTAACAAGTGTCGTTAATAATTCTTTGGCGTTTCCTGCAATTTTTTCAGCATCGAAAGATGCTTTCGCAATTGCGGCGTGTACAATTCCGGTTTTTTCAACTTTGAAGTCAATTTTTCCAGCTTTTACATCGGAAACAGCTTTAGCAACGTCCATGGTTACTGTACCAGTTTTTGGGTTTGGCATTAAACCACGCGGTCCTAGAACACGTCCTAAAGGTCCTAACTTACCCATTACACTCGGCATTGTAACGATAACGTCAACGTCTGTCCATCCTCCTTTGATCTTAGTGAGGTACTCGTCCAATCCAACATAATCTGCTCCGGCTTCAATTGCTTCTGCTTCCTTATCGGGAGTCACAAGCGCAAGTACTTTAACGTCTTTACCTGTACCATGTGGTAAGGTAACAACCCCACGAACCATCTGGTTTGCTTTACGAGGATCGACATTAAGGCGTACAGCCAAGTCTATAGTGGCATCAAAATTTACGTTGGTGATCTCTTTTATTAAAGCTGACGCTTCCGATACCGTGTAGGTTCTATCCTCCACTTTGCTCGTAGCCTCTTTTTGCTTTTTTGTTAATCTTGCCATTTTTATAGATTCTTTTTCGGTTTAAAAAGGTGCAGCACCTTTTACTTTAACTCCCATCGAACGAGCTGTACCTGCTACCATTTTCATGGCAGACTCAACGGTAAATGCATTCAAATCGGGCATTTTGTCTTCAGCAATAGTTCTTACCTGATCCCAGGAGATAGTTGCTACCTTGTTAATATGAGGTTCGCCAGAACCTTTTTTAGTTTTAGCAGCTTCAAGAATCTGTACAGCAGCCGGAGGAGTTTTAATAACAAAATCGAAAGACTTGTCCTTATAAACCGTGATCACAACTGGCAATATTTTTCCTTGCTTATCCTGAGTTCTGGCATTGAATTGCTTACAGAACTCCATAATGTTAACACCGGCAGCACCTAAGGCGGGTCCAACTGGTGGAGAGGGATTAGCCGCTCCTCCGCGAACTTGCAACTTAACTACTTTACCTACTTCTTTTGCCATTTTTCAAATTTTAACTCGGAATTTCTCGTCGTGGAAGCTTCAGAAAAAAACCTATTATATAGCGTGTAACAATTAAACTTTCTCTACTTGCATATAGCTTAATTCCAATGGTGTTTTTCTTCCGAAAATCTTAACCATAACTTCAAGCTTGCGTTTTTCTTCATTGATCTTTTCTACCGTTCCATTAAATCCGTTAAACGGTCCATCGATCACTTTAATGGTTTCTCCTATTATATAAGGAATATTTACATTATCATCCTGAATGGTCAGTTCATCCACCTTACCTAACATTCTATTTACTTCAGCCTGTCTCAGGGGAACAGGATCTCCACCTTTGGTTTCACCTAAAAATCCGATAACGCCATTGATCGATTTTATAATATGAGGAATCTCACCTCCCAGATTCGCCTGGATCATTATATAACCAGGGAAGTAAACCCGTTCTTTGTTTACTTTCTTTCCGTTTCGGATCTGAACAACTTTTTCGGTGGGAACTAAAACCTGCTCAATATGATTCTCAAGACTAAGTCGTTTTATCTCGTATTCGATATACGACTTGATCTTATTCTCCTGTCCGCTCACTGAACGAACTACATACCACTTCTTTGTACTTTTAGTTTCCGTCATTTCTTAGGACTTGATCCAGTTGAAATACAATTCAATAATGTTACTGAAAACCTTATCAACACCAAATACAGCTAAGGCCAGTACTATTGAAAATACCGCCACGATTACTGTGAGTCGCTGTGCCTCTGCCCACGTGGGCCATGAAACATGGTTTCTCAGTTCGTTATATGATTCTTTTATGTAATCTACCATCTTGTTGGTGTTATTTCTTTCTTTGCACGGGTTGAGAGACTCCCCTCGACTCCGCCCTGGATAAACTTCTCGTCTCTTGAGAACATATCCCTTTTATTTTATTGCACGGGTTGAGAGACTCGAACTCCCGACACCTGGTTTTGGAGACCAGTGCTCTACCAACTGAGCTAAACCCGTTTATCGAGTAGCTCTTTCCGCTACCTTTAAAAGGCAGCTAAAGCTATACCCCGTTATAAAAGTCAAGGTATCCCGCGGATTGCGGGACACCTTAAGACTTTCTATATAAACGTTATTAGTCTAAAATTTCAGTTACCTGTCCGGCACCTACCGTTCTACCACCTTCACGGATAGCAAAACGAAGACCAATGTTCATTGCGATAGCTTGGATAAGTTCTACTGTAATAGTAAGGTTATCACCAGGCATTACCATTTCAACCCCATCAGGAAGCATAATGTTTCCTGTTACGTCAGTTGTACGAACGTAGAACTGAGGACGGTAGTTGTTGTGGAACGGCGTGTGACGTCCACCTTCTTCTTTCTTAAGAACGTAAACCTCTGCTTTAAACTTAGCATGAGGAGTTACAGACCCTTGCTTACAGATAACCATACCTCTACTGATATCCGTTTTTTCAATACCTCTTAGAAGGATACCAACGTTATCTCCGGCTTCACCTCTGTCAAGGATCTTACGGAACATCTCAACACCAGTAACAGTAGAAGTTAATTTCTTAGCTCCCATTCCAATGATATCTACAGCGTCTCCTGTGTTAGCAACACCAGTCTCAATACGACCCGTTGCAACAGTACCACGTCCTGTAATTGAGAATACATCTTCGATAGGCATTAAGAAGTCTTTATCTACTTCACGTTTTGGCTCTTCGATCCAAGTATCAACGGCTTCCATCAGTTCCTTCACAGTTTCAACCCACTTTTCCTCGCCGTTAAGGGCTCCAAGTGCAGAACCAGCAATGATAGGTCCGTTATCGCCATCATAATCGTAGAAAGATAGAAGATCTCTGATCTCCATCTCCACTAACTCAAGAAGTTCTTCATCATCCACCATATCCACTTTATTCATGAATACAACGATACGAGGAATACCTACCTGACGTCCAAGAAGGATGTGCTCACGAGTTTGCGGCATAGGACCGTCTGTAGCAGCAACTACAAGAATAGCGCCGTCCATCTGTGCAGCACCAGTAACCATGTTCTTTACATAATCCGCGTGACCAGGACAGTCAACGTGTGCATAATGACGATTCGCTGTTTGATATTCTACGTGAGAAGAGTTGATAGTAATACCTCTCTCTTTTTCTTCAGGAGCGTTGTCAATTTGATCGAAAGTACTAGCCTCTGAATAACCAGCATCTGCCATTACTTTAGTAATCGCAGCCGTTAAAGTTGTTTTACCGTGATCTACATGTCCAATAGTCCCAACGTTTAAGTGAGGTTTGGACCGATCAAATTTTTCTTTTGCCATCTTGTTTTATTTAATCTTAGTTTATAATATAATATTAATGTTCAATTTTAATCTTTCGTTTTTGAGCCAATGATGAGATTTGAACTCATGACCTCTTCCTTACCAAGGAAACGCTCTACCCCTGAGCTACACCGGCGTAAAGTGCTGAATCTGCCTCGTGGCAAATTCCTGCCTTCGCAGGAAATTCTAGAGCGGGAGACCGGGTTCGAACCGGCGACATTCAGCTTGGAAGGCTGACGCTCTACCAACTGAGCTACTCCCGCTTTTATTTACTTCGGAATTTCACTTCCGAAAAGCATTCTCAATATGTCAATAAATGTCGGTTTCTACCACTATAAAAGCGTGCAAAGATAATCATTATTTGGCTCTAGTCCAAATAGTTGAAACGATTACTTTACCACCTTGTTTCGTTGTTCAGAGTCCTGTTTAAATATTTATTGGATTACCTCGCCTTGCTCGGTGATCCGTCTCACAACTCCTGGTTGTGGATTACCTCGCCTTGCTCGGTGATCCGTCTCACAACTCCTGGTTGTGGATTACCTCGCCTTGCTCGGTGATCCGTCTCACAACTCCTGGTTGTGGATTACCTCGCCTTGCTCGGTGATCCGTCTCACAACTCCTGGTTGTGGATTACCTCGCCTTGCTCGGTGATCCGTTTAGGGGGACCCTAAACAAACATTTTTCATCACAGTCTTACAAAAGCGAGCTTTTGACGCCTGTTAAAAAAATGTTTGTGGGGAGAGCAGGATTCGAACCTGCGAAGGTAAAACCAACAGATTTACAGTCTGTCCTCGTTGGCCGCTTGAGTATCTCCCCTAAGCTATTTTTTTAAGTCAATATTTTAAAAAGAACTTTTACTTTTCATGAGCCGATGGAGGGACTCGAACCCACGACCTGCTGATTACAAATCAGCTGCTCTAGCCAGCTGAGCTACATCGGCTTTTTAGCTGTGTTTAAGCCATAAAAAAGTCCGCTATTTCTAACGGACTGCAAATGTATATAAATTATTTAATCAAAAAAACTTTTTCCTGAAAATTTCATGAGGCCTTCGCCCTGAGTTTTTCCTTTCGTTTTTTTAGTTGTCTTTCCAATGATTGTATACATTCATCGGTGCCTGCCTCAAAAGTTCTGGCCTCCTTTTTTACCATGAGATCTCCACCGGGAACACTGAGTAAAATCTCTACTGATTTGTTCTGCTTTTCACTCGTTTTCTGAACTTTCAAAAATACATCAGCAAAAATAATTCTATCATAAAATTGTTCTAGTTTATTTAGTTTTCTCTCAATGAACATGATGAGTTTATCATCGGCGGCAAAATTAGGGGTTTGGATATTTACTTTCATAGGGCACTTTCATTTTTCAACTTACAATAGGATATTCCTTTCAAATAGAAACTTTTCAGTAGGACTATGAGAAAAAGAATTATACCATTTGCAAAGTTCTGGTTAATACTCACTTCGTGTTTCGAGGATGCGAGTTGCGATAGACTTCCTTCAACTGTGCAATACTATTGTGCGTATACACCTGGGTAGAAGCCAGACTCGTATGCCCGAGCAGCTCTTTTACTGCATTCAGGTCGGCACCCTCATTTAAAAGATGCGTGGCAAAAGAATGACGCAGTATATGCGGACTCTTTTTTACCTTTTCGGATACCAAACTAAAATAGGAATTTATTATTCGGTAAACAAGTGTTTCATATATTTTAACGCCTTTTTTGGAAAGCAGCAAATAGTCTTTGTCCTGGATCGTTTCAAGTTTATAACGCGCTGTTAAATAGTCTTTTACAGTAGAAACCACTGAAGGCAATAATGGAATAATACGTTCCTTGTTCCGCTTCCCTAAAACCTTTATCGTATACTGATCTAAGGAAACATCGACACATTTAAGATTCACCAACTCGGCGCGCCGCATACCGGTGCTGTAAAATAATTCTACAATTAATTTGTTCCGAATGCCTTCAAATCCTTTCGCCTCCTTCAACAATTCGAGAACATCGTCTATCTCCTTTTCAGAAAATGGCACCTGGATCTTCTTCGAAGTTTTTAAGGCCTTGTGCTTGGCTAGTGGACTCACCTCAACCTGTTTGGTTTTCAAAAGGAACTTGTAGTACGATTTCAATGAAGACACCTTCCGGTTTACACTACGATTGGATATTCCGTCATTCACAAGGGAAACGATCCAGCTTCTGATAATACTGTAAGGAACTCCATTTATCGATTTAACTTCATATCCTTTCGAAGCAAATTCCGCAAAAGACTGCAGATCCTTCAAATATGCCGTAACAGTATGTCCGGAGTATTTCTTTTCAAGCGATAGATAATCGGTAAAATCAGAAAAGGGCATTCGATAGGTTAAAAGTTAAAGACTAAATATACAATTTTCAAAAAAGACAAAATTTAAAATAAGACCATAAAAAAACCACCGGTGTTATTATAACGTCCGGCGGTACTTCTATATTCTTCAGAATCCTAGATCTCTTCCTGATCTCTGAGATGCTGGATGTATTGAGCTTTTTGAATTTGTGCTCTGCGCTTCACAGAAGGCTTACTAAAGGCTTGCCTCTTACGCAATTGGCGCATAGTTCCTGTACGATCAAATTTGCGCTTAAATCTCTTTAGCGCTCTATCGATATTTTCTCCGTCTTTAACTGGTATAATTAACATAGTATCATCACCTCCTCTCTTTAGGGATGGCAAATATAAAAAGTAATTTATAATTGATTGGTATGAAACTAAAATATTATTGCTTAAACAACGTGGCCCGCTTACTCAGATCCTGTATAAGCTTCTCCTCTTCGTCACTTTCCAACAACACATTATAACGTTCCCAAAACATTTCATTATAGGGTTTAGGTGAAAAAATATCTGAGGACCATTCCTTATTCAATGCTTGCTGCACCGCCTCTGGATCCTGGATAATCTCGGTAAAGAGTATTTCCTGGATCGTATAGTAGAATTGTTCATCCTTGTCTATTCCCAGTTCCTTTTCCTTTTGCTCCCTTTCCGATGACCTGTCCCCAATTTTTACCAGTTTCGGTGTTTCATAGTAGAAGTAGTTTGGGTACATCTTCTCGCCGTATTCCTTATACGTAATAACCAACTTATGATTTACCTGTGTATCGAAAAGACTCTTACTTCTCCGTTTCTGAACATCAGAGGCAGCCACTAACTCGTACTCCAACCGTTTAATCGCAAAATTATCCCAGTAGATATAGATCCATCCCCTGGCTTCAAAACCTTCATTGTAAATATTTGGAGTATTTAATCCAATGAAATCTTCACTCTTTGCTATTTCGATCTTATAGATCTTCCTTCCTTCATCCACCAGAATCGTATCCAGTCTAAATTGATGCTTCTCTAGCATTCCTTCGCCAAATAAGGCTTTCTTCATATTGGAATTTCTTACCAGGTTGAGCCTTCCTTTAAACAGATTCTCCAATCCATTCACACGCTCATCATTCCATTTAATAGCGTTAACAAGTGAAGCGGTCCTGATAGTATCTCTCCTCAATTTCTGAGACCTCGCATTTATATTCATGCCAGTACTCTTTAAATAGGACGAATAAGTGAATAAACTATCAATATCCCTTAGGTCATAACTCTTCCTGATCTCGTCAACATTAATCTTCAGGTTTCTTCTGGCCCCTGATGCGTAACTGGAATCGTAAATGGTTAGTGCACTTTCAATAAGCCATTTGTACTCTTTTTTATTTCGCTCTTTATGTCTTAAAAATCCTTTTTGCAGATAGGGATATTCCGGTAGATTATCCGGCAGTTCCTCCAGGGCCCTCAAAACAATATCATTACCTGTTTTAGGCCGCGTTTCGGCAATTATCACTACTTCATCCAGCGATGCTATATCTTCTTCAAGATAAACATCGATCGATGCGTCAAATTCACTGATAACTGTTTTAAAACTTTGATAGCCGATAGATGATATTATGAGCGTATCATTTACATGCTCCTGGGGCACTTGCAATACGAACTTCCCGTCCGTATTGCTTATAGTTCCTATGGTGGTATTCTTTATATAAACATTAGCATTTTCAATAGGGAGAAAGGTGAGAAAGTCGGAAACTTTGCTCTTTATTTCGGTTTGAGCATAAGTGGTGGTGCCGAAGCTTGCGATTAGCAGAATAAGACCAAGCTTTATATAGCGATACTTCATCATTCGTATGGGGTTAAGTTGAAACATTTTATCTATTGAGTTATAAGACTTAAAGTGGAGCTAAACCGAAAGTACTAGGTACCGACTTTATATTCCTTCCCGTCGATCACTATCTTAGCGATGATCTCCCTAAGTATTTCTGAAGTTCCTCCTCCTATGGGTCCTAAACGGCTATCCCGCAGATTTCGTGCCAAAGGATATTCTTCTACATAACCATAGCCTCCCAATAATTGAAGACAATCGTAAGCAACCTCATCGGCTATCCGTGTAGAAACCAGTTTTGCCATACTCGCCTCCTTTACCACATATTCCTTCTTACCAACTTTATAAGCTGTAGCATAATTGAACGTCTTACACATCTCTACTTCACTGGCCATTTGAGCCACTTTATGACGTAAGGCCTGGAATTTATCGATCGATCTTCCGAATGCTGTACGCTCTTTCATATACTGAATGGTATAGTCGATGGCCCACTCACTTCTGGCATGCGCATTGATAGCCATGACGATTCGTTCCAGTGCGAGATGTTGCATCAGGTAACTGAATCCCATTTTTTCCTCGCCCATCAGATTTTCGGCAGGTATCTTAACATTGTCGAAAGCAATCTCACCAGTATCACTGGCTCGCCATCCCAGTTTGTCAAGTTTGGTAGCGGAGACTCCCGGGGTATCCCTATCCATGATGAAAATGCTTATTCCTTTACTTCCCAATTCGGGATGTGTTTTTGCCGAAACCACAAGATAGTCGCTGTAGACCCCATTCGTGATAAAGGTTTTTGATCCGTTGATTATATAATGATCACCATCTCGTACAGCCGTGGTACGCATCCCTCCTACATCACTGCCGGCAAAGGGTTCTGTAATGCAAAGACATCCTATTTTTTCTCCTTTTATACTTGCGGTGAGATATTTTTCTTTAATAGCTTTGCTTCCCTCGGAATTCACATGACTCATTGCCAGGTAGGGATGTACCCACATTGCAGCAGCGAAGCCGCCGGAATTTATCTTTTGAAGTTCTTCCAGGTAAATCACCAGGTAGAATATATCCAGGTCAAGGCCTCCATATTTTTCTGGGTACGATATCCCAAAGTAGCCCATCTCTCCCATCTTTTGCCATATAAAGCGTTCGATATGGCCGGTTTTTTCCCACTTTTCAATATGGGGCACCACTTCCTTCTGAAGGAAATCCCGAAAGCTTTTTCTGAAAAACTCGTGTTCCTCGGTAAAATATAAATCGTTCATGAATTTGTTTCGATTTTTATCAAATTTGAAAAAAGCTGAAAAATCAGCTCCGAAATTCGAGAAAAAAATAATTTATTCTATGGACAAATATAACGTAATTAGCCGTAATTTTTGTGGTGTGAGCCCTTCAATTTTTTGCAGCTGAGCCAGATCCTCAATACCTTCCCGCAATCTTACAAACTCCCAGATTTCCTTCGCCAGTTCGAAATTTATACCTGGAACAGTAGCGATATCGGAAGCACTCGCTTTATTGATATTTATTGTGATTAGTGCTACAGGGGTCTTCACTGTAAAACGTTGTTTTATACGCCGAATCACTTCCTCTTTTAATCCATAGACCGCATAAAGCTGCTCATCACTAGCGAATCCTCCAATTTTCTCTCGATAAGATACTATTCTTTCACTTAGAACTTCCCCAATACCAGAAACCTGCTGTAAGTGCAATTGTGTTGCCATGTTGAGATCCATTCTTGCAGAAATAGGGAGTTCCGTATCCCTGGTGTAGTTTCTGAATTTTATATTAGGCCGAGGATTAGTGATCCAATCCGGGAATTTGAAGTTCTTACTAATAATCTCCAGCAGCGAATCTGAAACACCGGTAACTTTTTGGAAATCTGAAACCGAATTGATCCATTGGTCTTTTTCTCTAATTGCAATTATCTTTTCATACTCTTCAACCGAAAGTCCCAGGGAATAAGCTTTATATTCTGAAATGAAATTCGGATTAAACCGATAGGTATCTGTTTTTCTTTTTTTGTTCTGAATCGACTTCAGTGAATCAATTACAGATTGAAGCCTCGTTACCTCTGGCGAGGTTAGATCAAGTCCTGCCTTAGGGTTTAAATCTACAAATACAATGACACAGATCATTACCAGGTTGAGGACAATCAAAACAAAAATCCCATCTCGCTGACTTCTGTCAAAAGTGAGATGGGATTTTAGCCAATTCATAACTCCTTACATTATTTTGGGGAGTTAGAATGTTATGTTTTAATCCTGTCTTAACGTGCTAACTTGATAGCATCCAGATACCTGCGCAATTGTTTCTTCACCACCGGGAACAGGAAGTAAAGTCCGATCATATTCGGGAATACCATAGCGAAGATCATCGCATCAGAGAATGCCCAGATAGAGTCCATACTTGCAGCGGCTCCAATTACTACAAACACACAGAATAGCACCTTGTAAATAAGGTCTGCTCGCTTTCCTCTTCCAAAGAGATATTTCCAGGACTGCAGCCCGTAATACGACCATGAGATCATGGTAGAAACCGCGAATAACACCACGGCGATCGTTAAGAATACTTTTGAATATGGAATATATGCCGCAAATGCTTTTGACGTAATTCCTGCGCCTTCATAGGATACACCATCTATTATCACTACACCAGCTCCGGTAGCGTCTCCGTATTCGAAGAACCCACCGAAGTTAAAAATAATAATAACCAGGGCCGTCATGGTACAGATCACAACGGTATCTATAAAAGGCTCCAGCAATGCAACTAATCCTTCACTTGCAGAATAATTTGTCTTTACGGCCGAGTGAGCAATAGAAGCAGAACCGGCACCGGCTTCGTTAGAGAAAGCAGCCCTTCTGAAACCAACCAGCAAGACACCAATAACACCACCCACTCCGATGGCCTTTGGATTAAAGGCTTCGGTCACAATTAAACTTAGGGCATCATCAATAAATGTATAATTACTGAAGATGATATAAAGACAGCAAAGAATATAAAGTACTGCCATGAATGGAACCACTTTTTCCGTTACGGAGGCAATTCGCTTTATACCACCAATGATGATGATCCCAACAAGGATAGCGAGTACAACTCCAACAAGAGTTCCCGCACCGGTACTTTCCCAGTTAAATAATTCTTTTATTACTATGGTAGCCTGGTTGGATTGTGCAGCATTACCCCCTCCAAATGATCCTCCAATACAGAAAATAGCAAATAATACAGCGGCTACTTTACCCAGGGTGGCAAATCCTTTTTCTTTTAATCCTTTTGAAAGATAGTACATGGGTCCACCGTACACAGTTCCATTCTCGTCCACATCCCTGTATTGAACCCCAAGGTACATTCCACGAATTTGGTAGACATCCCCAGCAGACCACAAACGATCATCCAGAATGTAGCTCCAGGGTCCTCCCAAGGCTATCGCCAGGGCCACCCCGGCAATGTTACCATTTCCAACGGTACCGGAAACCGCAGTGGCCAAGTGCCTGAAAGTGACTTACCTCTCCTTCTTTACTTTCATCTCTTATCGTATCCCTGATATCTCCATCTACTGCTGCCCTTTCATCACCTAATCCGTGATGCTCGATATCATCGTATTTCCCTCGTACCGTATTAATTGCTTTTCCAAAAAACCGAATGTTCGGAAAACCAAATGCTATGGTGAAAAATGCAGCACTAAAAACCAACAAAACAAGTACAAATGGAATTCCCGCTATTTCAAAGAAAATTACATCATTGAAGAAGTCGGAAACAGGTAGAAATGCTTGGTCAATTTTTTGATCGAAGCCAATTTCTTCAGTTTCCTGAGCAAAGGATATAATTGGGATTAAAAATGAGAAAAGTGAAAGAAGAATTTTCTTCATGATTGGTTTTTTAGTTAGAGATTGGTTTTTTAAGCAAGGCAAGATGCTAAAAAAATTAGCCGTTTTCAAATTTTAGCCGTTAAAAAGATTCGGGTTACTTATATGTTATATAGATCTTTCAGATTTCTAATTTGGTCCGGGCGACCAATTAAAATAAGCTTGGATTCCTTCTGAAGCTTTAACGAAGGCTCAGGGTTTACAACATATTCTCCACCGGCGCTTTTGTATCCAATAATCGAGCACCCGGTCTTCTTTCGGATATCTAATTCACGTATCGACTTTTCGTCTCCCTCAGGGCAGACTTTTTCGAAACCTATCTGCTCAACATTAATACTATCCTGTTCTCCCGAAACCGAAAGGTTGTCTAAAAACTCCACTAAATCCGGTGTAACCACAAGGTTAGCCATATGGTCCCCTCCAATTTTATCGGGTAGGATCACATTATCGGCGCCTGCCAACTTCAGTTTTTTGGAACTGGTCTCCTCAGTTGCCCGACTAATGATTTTCAGATTTGGATTTAATTGTCGGGCCGAAAGGACGATAAAAAGGTTATCTGCATCACTTGGTAAGGCACAAATGAGAGATGACGCTTTGTTCAATCCAGCTTCGATGAGGGTCTCATCTTCAACAGCATTCCCATGAACAAATAAGGTGTCGTCCTTATGATGCTGATTAATAGAATCTTCATCCACTTCAATAACAACAAACTTCTGGTTATAGTCTTTCAGTTTTTCTGCAGCCTGTCTTCCATTCCGACCATAGCCGCAAACGATCACGTGGCCTTCCATATGTTCAATTGATTTTTTCACTCTCTTTGTTTTAAAGTTGCCAATGTTATTCTTACTTAATAAATATTCGGAAATAACCTTGATCGCGTAACCCACGACAAAGATACTCGAGATAATTAACAGTGATGCGAAAATCTTCTCGTTAGGACTTAATGGATGAACCTCCCCGTAACCTACCGTGGTAATAGTAATAACCGTCATATAAACGGCATCGATCCAACTATAGTCCGAAAGGAATTTAAATCCAAGTACCCCCGTCAGAAAGGCACCAAAAACCATAAAAAGCGCACCGAATATATCAGATTTGAAGATTCGATTCATAGGTCAAATACTGAAGTACGTTTGGTATACACTAAATCTTTGAGTTTTAACCAGAACGCCAGGGTGAGATAAATAGCAAACCCCACGCCCAGGGTAGCGAACGACACATAGATAAAGAACAGCCGGACACTTTTAGCTCTCATTCCCAAGCGATCAGCGAGCCTGGCGCAGACATAATATCCATGTTTTTCAAGAAAATGCCGAATGTTATACACCAGTTGTAACATAGTTGCAAAATACTATTTTTTGGCCATATGAAGAATGATTCTGGATTTACATTTTATCCTGGATCAACTTATTTCCAATCGCGCACCTCAGACATAGTTTTTTTTCACAATATTTGGTTTTCAGCTGAAGCAGTGCCTGGCTTTCTAAAAGGCTTATCACCTTCGGCCGTAATTCATTAAATTTTCGGATGATTCTATTCTCCTCTTTTCGCATAGACTGCACCAGATCAATGAAATCGGCATCATTGGATTGACCATGCGTTCGCAAATAAAAGAATTTCAATGGCAGTACCACATTGATCAATAACAGATCAATAAATGCAGTACTCATCACTTTGGGACAGGATTCGGACTGCTTTCCAAAGTTGTAATGATCTGTCCAATACGCGTTCGCTTCATATTTCAATAATTTATAGTACTCTTTTTTCGATCCAGCCTCAATAAGCTCCGAGAACAAATTTTCCCGATTAGAATAAAGTACCGAAAGTTGGGACAGACGGATGGTAGGAAAGTTCGCCGGACGTAATCGAAAGAATTTTGGCGGAATTACATGCTCGTTTGTCAAAACAAACTTCAATTTCAGAAACTCGTATTGCTCCCTTAATTTCTCGTAATAGTTATCACCCCCTTGCTGGTTTAATAGTCTTGCCTGACCTAATAGCAATGCTTCCAAATGGCCGGACTGCCTGGCACATTTCCGAATTAATGAGAAATCGACAGATTCCGCAATACTTGCAAACGAATGAGCATTGACCTTGGTTCCGAAGTATTCACAAAGCAAATGAAATAACAAAGCCGCCCAGTCATTTTTCAGTCTATTCAGACGCAGGGAGAAAATATCTGTTCTACATTCCATTCGTTCTATGAATAAGCGATCAAGCCAATTTTTATAAGTAAAATCGTCTACACGGTGAAAATCCGCTTCACATGGGATCCATCTATCTACCCGCTCAAAAAGCCTTTTGTATGCGGCTCTCGTCGTTGCTGGAATCCAATGCTTTAACTCAATGGTCGGGACTTCGCTGTTATCGGTTCGCATCACCGGGGTGTCATACTTCCATACAACGTGCAGGATCACATTATCGTAAGCGCTATCTTGCTGGTGTTTGTGACTAAACCAATGTGAGGCTTTAATATGTATTTCTATGTTTCCGGCCCACATCTGGCCGTCTATTTCCAGATGCCCGTTGAAGAAGTCGGGGCCTGAATTGGTGTTGTGCATCCCCGGGGAAATTACCGTAACAAATTCACCGGTAACAGTCTTTAAATTACGCGCATCAAACTTCTGAAACTTCCACACGTAATGCAGAAAATCTTCTTTCAAAATAAAACAAGTTGAGGGGGAGAAAAGAAATGCTCTACTAAAATAAAAAATCCTGCGGAATCGCAGGATCTAAAGACATATTATTTTACTTAGTCAATGTAACCTTTCTCACGCATCCAGTCATCATTGAACATTTTACCAACATATCTACTTCCATGATCGTGGAAAAGCACCACGACCACATCGTCCTTCTTAAAATGTTCCTTTAGCTGAAGCACACCTTTTATCGCAGCGCCTGCAGAATTTCCAAGAAACATTCCTTCTTGTTTCGCCAGTTCCTGTGTGTATACAGCCGCATCCTTGTCTGTTACTTTCGTGAATCCATCTATCACATCAAAATTCACATTCTTTGGTAAAATATCTTCTCCTATACCCTCGGTAACATAAGGATAAATCTCGTTCTCGTCGAAAATCCCCGTTTCATGATATTTTTTAAACACGCTGCCATAGGTATCAACTCCCCATATCTTGATATCAGGGTTTTGTTCCTTTAAATAAGTACCTACTCCGCTTATGGTTCCGCCGGTTCCAACTCCAACGATAAAATGAGTCACTTTGCCATCGGTCTGCCGCCATATCTCAGGACCTGTACTTTCGTAATGGGCCATAGTATTACTTGGATTGTCATATTGGTTCACATACCAGCTGTTCGGTGTTTCTTCGGCCAGTCGCCTGGAAACAGAATAATATGACCTGGGATCATCGGGGGCGACATCGTTAGGACAAACCACAACCTTGGCACCTACTGCTCTTAAAACATCCATCTTCTCCTTGGATTGCTTATCGGAAATCACAAAAACACATTTGTAACCTTTTACGATAGCGGCAAGGGCTAGTCCCATCCCGGTATTACCGGAAGTTCCCTCAATGATGGTCCCGCCAGGTTTCAATCTTCCATCTGCCTCAGCATCCTGGATCATCTTTAAAGCCATACGGTCTTTTACCGAGTTCCCAGGATTGAAAGTTTCGTATTTTGCCAGAACCAGACAAGGTAACTCTTCGGTTAACTTGTTGATTTTCACAAGTGGCGTGTTTCCAATGGTTTCAAGTATGTTCTTTGCGTAATCCATATTTTTGTTTAGCCGCTGCAAAAGTACACTTTCAACGAATGATGTGCAAGAGTAGTATTATTCGAATCGGATGGCTTTCGCCGGTGATATCCTGGTAATGATCCATGAAGGTATCACAAGCATTAACAGGCATAATAAAAAAGTGCCTGCATTCAGCATGAGTATGTATCCGATATCCAGGTAGACCGGCGCTTCATTAACATAATAGGTGTCTGGATTGAGCGGAAAGACCTTAAAGTATTTCTGTATGAGCAATAGGCCGATCCCTATCACATTTCCGAAGAACAATCCTATACCAATGAGATACATAGCGTTATAGATGAACACCTTTCGAACGCTCCAGTCATCACTTCCCAATGCCTTTAATATCCCTATCATTTGAGTTCGTTCCAGTATTAAGACCAGTAAAGCCGTGATCATATTGATGCCTGCCACGAGGATCATGATCCCAATAATGAGTGCAATATTGAAGTCGAAAAGGTCCAGCCATTCGAATATCGAACCATATTTTTGGCGGATGGTCTGCGTATCCAGGGTACTGGCTGTTTCCTGATACACTTTACGGCCTATGTTTTCAATTTCATCGAAATCATCCACATACAATTCGAAAGCACCTATCTGGTCCGCTTCCCATTTATTCAGTCTTTGGATATGGCGTATGTCTGCAATTAAATATTGTTGGTCAAATTGTTGGAACCCGCTGTTGTATATACCCACAATATTGAAACCTCTGCTCCTGGGTGGTTTGGTGCTATCTTCATTAATAAAAAAGGTTACAATCCTGTCTCCAAGTTTTAACCCCAGTCGGTTCACCAGGTATTTAGAGATCAGTATGTCGGCATTGAGATCCCCGGAAAAATCCGGGATTCGGCCTTCAACCAGATATTCTTCAAAATACTGCCATTTATAATCATCGCCAACACCTTTTACCACAACACCCTCAAAATCGGAAGCAGTTCGAATTACCCCCCCTTTCATAGCGGTAATCTGAATATGGTTAATTCCTTCCACCAGGTCGAAATTTGGATAAAACTCCTGGTTCTTAGAGATCGGAATTTGCGAATCGTTGGAAAAATTAGTGTCGTAAATGGTGATCACAATATCCCCATTAAAAGCCGATACCTTCTCCCTGATCTTTTTCTGAAGTCCAACCCCTGTGGCAATAGAAACCAACATCATGATAATTCCAATAGCAATTGCGGTAATTGCAATTTTTATTATTGGAGCCGATATGCTACTTTTATGATCCTTGGACGCAATGATGCGCCTGGCGATAAAGAATTCGAAATTCACGAGTATACGATGCGGTTTACTTTCTTCAAAAATACACTATTCCTACTTGTCTTGTTTTGTTTTTCCTGCGGAAGTGGCAGCAACAAGGAAAACGTAGAAAATAACAACGATATTGTTATACACGACACTATCTCCATGGACAGTCTTCAGAAGAATTCCGAAGCACAAAATAATTTGCAGGAATTAACCATGGGCGCCCAGCAATTTGAGACGTACAAGTCTTTACTTCAGGGCAAAAATGTTGGTGTTGTTGCCAACCAAACCTCTGTGGTTACGTACAGATCAGGGGAACCATACAAAGGAGTGGAACGCGAGATCAATGTTGAAATGCATTTGGTCGACTTTTTACTTCGGAAAGGCATCAATGTAAAAAAGGTCTTCGGTCCTGAACATGGATTTCGCGGCGAGGCGGATGCGGGTGAAACTGTGAAGGACGGAGTGGATGCGAATACAGGTTTACCTATTATTTCATTGTATGGAAAGAATAAGAAACCTTCCTCAGAACAACTTTCAGGACTTGATATTATTATTTTCGATATCCAGGATGTAGGCGCCAGGTTCTACACATATATTTACGGCATGCATTATGTGATGGAAGCTTGTGCCGAAAATAATATCCCGGTGATCGTGATGGATCGTCCTAATCCTAATGGGCATTATATTGACGGCCCTATTTTCGAATCGGAACACAAGAGTTATGTTGGTATGCATCCTGTCCCGGTGGTTCACGGTATGACCATTGGTGAATATGCTCGGATGATCAATGGTGAAGGATGGTTAGCAAATAATATTAAATGTGATCTTACTGTCATTCCGATGCAAAACTATAGTCATAGCACGGAGTATTCACTTCCTATACGACCTTCGCCAAATTTACCTAATGATACAGCCATTCAACTTTACCCTAGTCTGTGTTTCTTTGAAGGAACAATCATAAGTGCGGGGCGGGGAACAGAAATGCAATTTCAGATCTTTGGTGCCCCTTCACTCTCTCCTGAGTTCTATCCTTTTCAATTCACACCACAACCGATGGAAGGAGCGAAATACCCAAAATTTAAGGGAGAAACTTGTAACGGCCTGGATCTTAGAGAAGCTCAGAAAATGGACAAATTAAATCTTCAGTGGCTCATTGATGCCTATGCAAGTTATCAGTAAAAAAGAAGAGTTCTTTGTTCCATTTTTTACGAATCTCGCCGGAACCACGAAGCTTCAAACTCAGATCGAGAACGGGTATACATATCCTGAAATTAGAGCTACCTGGATACAAGGCCTGAAAGCATACGATCTAATGCGAAAGGCTTATATACTGTATGAGTAAATTAATAAGGTAATCTCTTTTTCATTTCCTCAACGATATTGAAAGCAGCCGGGCAGATGGCAACATTTTTCATCGTTAGCTTTGAAATCTGTTGAAATTTCTTTCTATCCGTATGTGGAAACTCCCTGCAGGCTTTAGGTCTTACTTCGTATATACTGCAATAGTTATCCGGTCCCAGGAACGTACAGGGCACACTTTGGAGTACGTAATCGTTCTCTTCATCGATCCTGAGATAGGTATCAATAAAGATACTGGGCTTCATTCTGAAATGTTTCGAAATCCGTTCAATATCCTTATCGGTGAACAATGGACCTGTTGTTTTACAACAGTTAGCGCATTGCAGGCAATCCGTTCGCTGAAATTCTTCTTCATGGAGCTCCTGCATTAGGGTGTCAAGATTCTTTGGCGGTTTTTTCTTCAGTTTTACGAAGAATTTCTTGTTCTCGTTATGTGTATCTTTGGCACGTTGTGGGAGTTGTTTCAGGATCTCTTCCATAACTCAAAAATAAACAAATGGACGATATATTCGGCAGGGCATTGCTCGATTATCACAATAACAATTATTCGGATGACCTCATTACCGAAACCTCGATTTCGGAACCTGATGAAATACCTCTCCCGTATTTGTTTCGAAATTTCGATGAAATGCCTACCATCGAACAGACTGCCTTGCTGAAAAGTAAAGGCGCTGTGTTGGACGTGGGATGCGGCGCCGGCAATCATGCGTTATACCTTCAGGAAAAAGGATTCCAGGTTACAGCTATTGACGAATCTCGGGGAGCGGTGGAGGTTGCTAGCTCACGCGGGGTGAAAAATACCAATAAATGTTCGCTGCAAAATTTTAAAGGCAAGACCTTCGATACAATATTGCTTTTAATGAATGGTACCGGGATTTTTTCGACCGTGGCTGAAGTTCCAAAATATCTTCAGCACTTAAGGAAATTATTGAATCCTGGCGGACAAATCCTTATTGATGGAAGTGATCTTCAATATATGTATGACCGCACCGAAGAAGGAGCCATCTGGGTACCTGGAAACAGATATTACGGAGAACTGGAATTTGTGATAACGTATAAAGGAAAATCCACCAAACCCTTCCCATTGCTTTACCTGGACGATCGGTTATTTGAAGTTTTGGCGAACGAAAATGGTTTTGATTTCTCCATCATAGAACGAGGTGAGAATTTCGATTACCTTGCCAGGCTTAGTGTCCGGTAGTATAGCCTTGCTTTACCAGGCTACTCATCTTTGCAGAAAAAAGGTCTCTACTCCAATGCTCGGAAATCTCCATGATGTCTTTTGTAAGCTCCGGTTTTTTCTCTTCAATTTTAATTCCCAAATCACTTGCAAAAAAAGCGGATATCTCTTCATTTTGAGAAGAATTCAAAACGGAAGGATCTTTTATCATCTGTTTGGCGGATTCGGAACTATAGAACTCGTTCATAGCGTTTATATCTTCCCGGGTAAAGTGATTCCGATACGCGAACGCTAGAAAATTTACTATTTCGTCCAGACTCTTTTCCTTAGACTTCTGAAGGTCTTTCCAAACCGATTCGGGAACATTGGACACGGAAAATTGCTGTTTCAATAGATCAAACATGCTCTCGTAGGCACCCTTGTACTGATCGCGTGTGCCGTTATTGTTCAGATAGGTGATGATGTCTTCCTGAAAGGAATCCTCCTGTGTAGCACCTGAAAAACAAAAAGCCAAAAAAAGCGTTAAAAACAGAAACCTAATTTTCATAATGGTCATTTAAAGATTATGTTTGCAAAAAACAAAGGTACGATAATGAAGTATTTCCGAATAAACCTTTTGCTTTGTTTACTTTCCCTGGCGGTTTTTACTGCCTGTAAAAGTGATGATTCAGGAGAAATCAATAATGAAAGAGCAGAGAATCTTAAAGCCTTAGGTGCATCGGCAGAGGATCTTTTATCCGACGATTTTTACACTCGCCTGGTCGTTGAAATTGCATATTCCAATGGCTTCAGACCCAAACAACTCACCATCGATACCTTTCGAACTTTTTTAATTCAGCGACTCAACAAACCGGGAGGGATTAGTATTGTTGAAACGGTTATCAGCGCTCCCCAGGGAGAGCCGTACTCTGTTTCTGAGATCCGTGATATCGAAAGTAATGTCCGCACCAAGTATACAAATGGCAATACGATTGCTGTTTTCATATTTTTTGCCAACGGAAATTCAACCAACGACACCAACACATCTGTTACCCTGGGTACAGCCTACCAGAATACCTCTCTTGTCATTTACGAAGAAACCCTTCAAAGTCTGTCTCAGGATCTTTTCCTGATGGAGGCGACCACTATCCGACATGAGTTCGGACATATATTGGGATTAGTTGATATTTCTGGTGATGATATTCATGCGGATGGTCATATCGATCCGAATAGTTCCAAACACTGTATGGTGGAAGGGTGTCTGATGTATTTCGCCAGCACCGTGCCATCCAGCATTCCGGACCCTATGGTGAGTGATATTCCTGCGCTGGATGAACTTTGTATTGAAGACCTTCAGGCAAAAGGAGGTCTATAAGCAATCGCTAGAAAGATGTAAATTCAGATTAAAATTAATTCCCGTATACCTTTTCACCATTGATAAAGGTTGCCAGAACTTTTGTATTTGGGATAGAATCTTCATGAACTTTTATAATATCCCTGTCCAGCACAATAAAATCTGCAAATTTTCCACCTTCTATACTTCCCTTTTCGTTTTCCTCAAAGTTTGAATAGGCAGCCCAAATAGTCATCCCCCGTAATGTTTCTTCCCGGCTTAAAGCTTCTTCGATTCTAAATCCGCCATCGGGATAATTCTTCAGATCCTTTCGTGCCACAGCTGCATAGAAGGTGTGCATTGGATTTACTTTTTCAACAGGGAAATCTGTTCCCAGCGCAACTATCCCGGCTTTATTCAACAAGGTTTTATAAGCGTAAGCACCTTTGATCCTATCCGGTCCTACTCTATCTTCGGCCCAGTACATATCGCTCGTAGCATGTGTAGGCTGTATGGAAGGGATAATATTTGAAGAGAAGTAATCAAAATCGGAAATATCAATTATTTGGGCGTGTTCCACTTTCCATCTCGCATCTGTTTTACCTTCTAACGCTGTTGTATAGGCTCTCAGTACTGCAACATTAGCTGAGTCTCCTATAGCGTGGGTGTTCATTTGATAGCCCGCATCGGCGATCCGTTTGGCCAAAGAATCCATCTGCGCCTCGGTGGTAATCATTGCCCCATAATGTCCTGGATGATCACTGTATGGAGCTTTCATTGCTGCACCTCTGGATCCCAATGCTCCATCAGCATACACCTTTACACTTCTTACATGGAGCCGGTCCGTCTTAATAATTCCATTGCTAAGGAAATGGTCCAGGTTTTCTTTATAATTTGCTGCCATCGCGTACATCCTCAGCTTCATTTCTCCTCTTTGTTGAAGACTATCGATCATTTCAATGATCCAACGAGATAGCCCTGCGTCATTTACCGTAGTGAGCCCAAGGGACACACAAATATCCTCAGCATCTCTCAATGCCTGGGAAGCATATTCCGCAGTCGGTTCCGGAGCATTTGTATATACAAGGCGCATAGGGGCGTCAACCAAAATACCCGTAAGTTTTCCGTCTTTAACGATCACCTCTCCTCCATCCACTTTGGTGTCAGGAGTCACTCCACCAAGTTCCAGGGCCTTCGAATTTGCAATCAGTGCGTGGCCATCAATACGTCTTAAAACTACAGGAATGTCCGGGAATAGGGCATCCAATTTATCTTTGTTTGGAAATTCTTTGACCTCCCAATCGTTCTGGTCCCAGCCTCTACCCTGTATAAATTCCACATTTTTCTTTTGCTGAAAAGAAACCACACGTTCCAATACTTCATTATAGCTCTTGGTGCCAACCAGATCAACTATCTGCAGTGCGTCGCCCAGTCCGTAAAGATGTGCATGTGCATCGATCAAACCCGGTACAATGGTGTTGCCACCAGCGTCGTAGACTTCTGAAGCTATATACTTCGTGGCTAAATCCACTGCATTACCGGTTTCGACAATTGTACCCTCCTTAATCACGAAACCATCAACAGTTCCGAAGGAATCATCAACCGTATACACAGTCGCGTTCTTAACCAGAAGATCGACTGGGATCTTTTCAGAAGTACATGAAGAAGAAAATAAAATTAGGAGCAGTAATAGTGTAAAATATTTTTTCATTCCCCGAAGATAAAAAAAATTGCTACCAATCGAATTTATAGGTTGCTCCCAATAACCCTTGTATTCCCTGAACAGGGTAGTTCTGCCATTTTTCGTAGTTTTCACCCAAAAGATTGCTGCCCTTCACGAAAATGGATAAACGATCATTCACACGATATCCTGCATGCACATTGGCGTCAAAAAAGCTGTCAAGGGTTCTAAACGTAACCATGCCATCTCCAAAAATCCCGACATCACCTGTGAATAATACGTTTCTTTCCCCTACATAAAATAGGGCGACCCCGCCATAGATCTTTTCCGTAATATCGAAATTGGAAAATACGGTCGCTTTAAAATCAGGCAGGTTCCAGGCTTCCGGTTCATTGGTCATTGAATAGCTAAAATATTCTCCGCTAACTCCCAATGAGAATATGTCCGTCACCTCAACTTTTAGCTCTCCAAATATCGAAAGCGTGTTCACGTCATCGTAAATCAAACTAAAAGAATTACCGAAATCAAACGCTTCTGCAGGCGTTACGTCGATAACCGGGTTTATCTGAAACAAGGCTTTATTTTCTTCTTTGCCATAGGAAGCTCTTACATTATAACCTACAGAATTGGACAACTTGCCCTTCAGCCCTCCAAAAGCGTTATACAATTCGCTGGTTGGCATGATGTTGAGTGTGGGAGAGACAAACGGATTTTCTTGTTTAAAAGCGTAATACGTATTCTGTCGAAGTCCGCCATCCGCGCCTCCATAAACGATTAATAGCTCATCTACCATTCGGTAAGATGCATGGATGCGAGGGTAAAGAAAGAAATCTGAATTGCTGTTTTCCGAATCCAGCCCAAGATATCCCGCTACCCCAAGTGAAAGAGTTAGGTCTTCATCAACATATACAAGAGCCGGACTGACACCCAGATTGAGATAGCTATAATTTGTTCCCGGCAACCCAAAAACCCCCTGATTGAAACTTCCGCTGAGATAATTAATATCGCCATCCACTTTCAGTGTGAAATCGGTTAACGGAAAAACAAATTCAGGTTGGGCTGTAATATTGAATTCCGAAGACGAATAAGAATCGCTTAAAAATCTAATATTGGCACTCACCCTTTCGAAATACGAATCCTCTATCCCAATACTCCCTCCGGCGTAGCCACTAAAATAAGTTTGCTGAAAATCAATACTATTTAAGCTTTCATCGGGCAAAGAATTATAGAAGTCTGGCAAGCCATACCAATTAAATATCTGGTGTTCAACACCGGCATCCACGGCATAGGTCATATCCTTTTGTCGGCTCGTATAATTCCCATCGAGCCGGGTGTCGTAGTATTTATTCTCTACCCTTACCCCATCGATCCCGTCCTGGGATGAATTATGACGCAAAAAAAAGCCTGCGTTATCCGTGCGGCTTATCTGAAAATTACTATACAATTCTGCCAGGATGGATGTATAATTTCCGAAGCCTAGTGTGGCATAATTGTCATATAGTGTAATGGGTTTGGCCTTTTCTACTGTGGCGGCTTTACCCTTAGCCGGTGTAAAGGTAGACGCCACAGGTACGGAAAAGATCTCATAGGTCACTTCCTTCTTTGTGGTATTAACCGAATCGTTCAATACCGGGGTTTCCTTAACCTTAAAGGCATCAGAAATGGTTGGAGTGTATGGCTTCACTATATTCACTACCTCGGTTCCCAGATCGTCTTCCTGGGCGGATGCGATGGTAATACAGAGTAAGGATAGCGTAATGATCAGAACAATCCTTACAAGGCGTTCATTATACGATTTAGTCCCCATAAAAAAAGTAAATAGTTTTGAGAAAATGTCTTTTAACATTGTCATGATTTGTATGCGATTTTGATTGATGAATTAATTCTCTCCGGTATTTACCGATGCGTTGGTCTTCGATTGCGCAGCTTTAATAACCGCGAGTTCCGCTTTAGCTTCGTCTACAACATCCGGGTAATCGGTGAAATTTGAGATCACACTTTCCAATATGTAAGTTGCCTGGTAAGCATCGTCGAGTGCATAGAAGTTTTTAGCCATCAGGACAAGCCCCATCGCTCCAAACTTCTTATAACCAGAATAGTCTTTCGCTAAGCTCTGTACCGATACATTCGAGGCTTCGTAATTTCCTTCCTTATTACTGAAATAAGCCGCAAAATACAGGGCTTCGGCAGCAAGCTGACCAGTGGCGATCTTCGCTACTTCCGCATATGCGGTTTTCGCTTTTTCCTCTTCCCCGGTTTGCATGGCCGATCTGGCGATTACTATTTGAGCATCGCTTTTTATAGCGTTGTCTATTTTATCATTCTGAAGTACTTTCTCGGCGTAGGAAACCGCATTTGTATATTGTTTTAGTTCGTAACTGGCCTTCATACTGTTGGTTTGAGCGAAGATGATGTTCTGCGGAAAATCGGCTTCAGTTTCCAGTCTTTTCAAATAAATGATCGCATTTTCATAATCCTTTTCAGAAAGATATAATTCCGAGACCCTGGCCAGGGCCTGTTCTGTGAACTCGTTACGCTCTCTATCCGCAACAAACTTGTAGTGCGGAATTGCTTTGTTGCCCTCATTATCTCCAAAAAATATTTGTCCCAGGTAGAAATGAGCTTTCAGTGTATAACGCCCGTTGGGGAACTCTTCCAAATATTCTTCAAACCTTCCTTTTGCCTGTTTCATATTGTTTTCCAGGTAAGGCTGTTCAGCTGCGGCATAGGTGGCGTCATCCAGTTCAGCGTCTTCCACTTCAACATAATCCAGTGTATTGACCCAGTCGGCGTATTCACTCACACGCCCCTGATCGATATAGATAAGCTTGGCGGAGGCGACGGCCTGTAAAGATTCATCAGCTCCGGGAAAATCGTTAGCAACGCGTTTAAAGATGGCCAGCGCATCATTACTTCTGCCTGTATTATCGTAGATAAGTGCCTTTTTCAGCAAAGCTCTGGAAACATAAATACTCTTAGGCATATCGCGCTCTAACTTATCGTAGACCGAAATAGCATCATCGTTTCGCTCCAGAGAGACATACGTATTTCCAAGTTCGTACAATGCATCATCCTTGTAGATGGATTTCGGATAGGCCGAATTGAATTCTTCAAGACCTTCAAGTTTTTGGTCGATCCGATCCACAAATCCGTAACTAATTGCTTTTTGAAAGGCCGCGTAATCCTTATCCGGGCTACCCAGGGTAATGGCTTCGTTGTAATTTTCCATCGCCGGCCAGTACTCGCTGGTAACGAAATAGCTGTCTGCCAGTCTCAGGAAGGCATCCTGCTTACGAGCGCCGCCGGAAGATGAGGACTCGAGATATCCCTTGAAATTTTGAATGGCCTCCGAATAATTCTTCAGTTTAAAATAATTATAGGCGAGGTTATATGCACTATTTTCATATTCCGGGGTTTGTGTTGCCTTGGGTAATTGAAGGAATTGTTTGTATCCAACCAGTGCATCATTGAAATCTGAATTATTGTAATCACTTTCTGCTTTCCAGTACGTAGCCCTGGCAGTATAGATAGCATCACGTGGTTCCTTTAGCGATTTATTGAAATAGGAAACCGCATCGTCATAATGACCCTCGTTGTACAATTCCAGTCCGCGGAAAAATGCTACTTTCTGATACGCCAACTTATTTTCAAATGACTTGTTATTTTCTAATAAATCGATGGCTTCCTTGTAATTTTTTGAGGTGATATACGAATCGATCAACAAATCCTTGAGGTAGTCGTTGTTTTTATTCTTCGGATGCGTCTCAATAAAAGAAAGTAACACCTGAGGTACCGGTTGATAACTGTTTCCTATTTCGTAACTGAGTTTGGCGTAATTAAGCCATGCATCCTCACGAATTTCATCGCTGAAATCCATTTCCGACGCATTTTTAAATGCATTAAGGGCCTGTTGTTTCTGGTCTAGCTTCAGGTAGCTCTCGGCCAGATGATAATAAGCATTCTGCGCCACTGCATTGCGCCCGTCAATAATTTTATTGAACTCATCTATGGCAGCTTGGTATTCCTCCTGCATGTAATAGGCGTAGCCCAGCTGGTAGTAATCGGTATTGGTCCATTTACCGCGCCGCCCCTTGTACTCCCTGAGATATGGTATAGCCTCTTCATATTTGCCAAGGTTGAAATAACCCTCCCCTATGATCTTTGCGAGCTCACTACGCTCTTGTGGGTTTGAACTATCGTATTGCTCAAGACCCATATCGATAGCCTTCTGGAAATTACCAAGCTTGAAGTTCATATCGGCCTGGTAATAGGATAAGCCCTCGGCATAGCGTTCTTCGTCTTTCACCGATTCGAACAATTCGTTCGCCTGCTCGTAATCATCACCCTCATAGGCGATGAATCCAAGGTAATATTTAGCCTGTGAACCATATTTCTCGGAATCACTTACACGATTAAAATATTTACTGGCTTCATTGTACCTTTTATTTCTGAAGTAAGCATAGCCGTTATTAAAATTAAACCGTTCCCGTTCATGCTTGCTCATACCGGTTTCATCTACTTTATCATACCATTTACGGGCATACGAATATTTCCCGTTTTCAAAATAATAATTAGCCACATTGATGTATGCCTCATTGCGCTTTATGCTGGTTGGGAATTCTTGGACGAATTCTTCCATTAGCTGATCGGCATTCTGCTGATTTAGACGCACAGCACAGTTGGCAATATAATAAGCACAATCACCCTTGATAGTCTCATCGCTTACCTGTCGCTTCACCCGGTCGAAAAGGGCTTGAGCAGCCAGAAACTGCTGATTGTTATACAGTTCGATCGCCTTAGTGTAAGTTTCGAGATCGTTTGTGAAAATCGCGGTTTGCTGTGATAAAACTGAAAATGAAAAGAATACGAAAAACGCAGCTGTAATGAGGTTTCTGAACATTCGAATTGGGTTTTAAACGTATAAAGATACAGGTTACTTTACGAACCAAATGCCCGGAAGCAAAAGGTTCTTAACAGATAAATCAACAGATTTATAGTACTTTTTCTACATACGTTAGCTGTTCAGAATTTAGGGTTCAGCTTACCCTATTAACGGAACATTTGTGAGATAAGTATGTTTATAAAAGTTGCGGATTCGGAATCTTCAAAAATTACATTACATTTATTGATCTTGAATTAACACCACTTCGTATGAAAAACATATTGATACTCTGCTGTATGCTAATAGCCACAGCGGGTTTTGCACAAAGAAATTCTTTTAAAAATATGACCGAAAGACAGGGTAAGATTGGCATCGGCACCAAAACTCCCGATGAAATGCTAACGGTAAAAGGGAAGATTCACACCCAGGAAGTTCTTGTAGACCTCAATGGTGCGGTTGCTCCGGATTATGTGTTCGAGCATTATTTCTACGGAACATCCGCAAGCAAGCCGGAATATAAAATGCCTACTCTGAAAGATGTGGCATTATTTATTGAATCGAATCATCATTTACCGGGTATCCCGTCTGCCAAGAGGATGGATGAAGACGGACTATCTCTCAAGGCCATGAACCTGCTGTTACTTCAGAAAGTTGAAGAACTCACACTCTATACGCTGGAACAACAAAACGAGATCGAAACCTTAAAAGAAGCGGTTACCAATCTTCAGAAATAATGAAAATTATCCGCCTGTTTTCTTTTTTTCTCCTATTCGGCAGTATAATGTATGCAGATCAGTTGCCTGATGAAGACCGCTATTATTTTTATGTCACCATAGAGAATAGTAATAATCTGGTCTTTTCCGAAAATGAAGATGGTACTTTATCCTTAAGCACTTCCGGCGAAACCGAAGAAGCAGCTATTTACAGTTCTTTTAAACTTTACGAATTCGAACCGGCCTTCCCTGGTACACGCCTTGCCCACTTGAAAAATGTGTACAGGATGGTGACTAATCGTGTAGAATTAATTGGAAGGTTATGGCATAATTTTCCTCATAAATACACCAAGATCGACCAGTTTTACCCCAACGAAACAGCTTTTTATCCCAATGATTATGGTACTACAAGCCCTGTGGAAAACCTCGGTGCCAATCAACCTCTTTATGACCTGGATCATATAAACGCTCCAGGAGCCTGGGGAATAACCAGGGGATCTAAAAAAGTCGTCGTTGGTATCTCAGATGCGCGTATCGATTCTACGAATGCCGATTTTAAAGATCGCGTTGAATACATAAATTACTCCAATGCGGATAAAGGCATACAATGCTCTCACGGGTCGAATGTTGCGGGGATTGCGATAGCCACGGCTAATAATGCATACGGAAGACCCGGTATGTGCTCAAATTGCAGTGTTGTTTCCAACGGCTATGGCAATTTTAAAAATATCGAGGAATTAGTGGCCGCGGGTGCCCGGGTGATTAACGCCAGCTGGGCAACTTGCAGCATGGGTAAATATCACAAGGAAATTGAAGACAGGATCAATGAACTATACGAAGACGGAATTTTAATAGTGGCCGGGGCCGGAAATGCCAGGAATTGTAACAGGGATGACGATTATGCACCAGACGATTACGCCTATCCGGCATCTTATGAGAAGGTTATTTCAGTCACGGGAATTCACTCGAGGTTCAATACCCTCTACGACAGTACTTTTGTTGACAAAAAAGGCTATACCGTTGCCACGGATGTAAAAGACCGTCATGCCACCGAACTGGCAATTACCAAGAGCGGGAAAATCATTCCCAAATTCCAGACTATCGTCATGCAATTCAATGAATCTATTGATATCTGCGCTCCTGCGAAATCGTACCTGCTTGGAAATGACATTTGCGGTAATGAGGTGATCTACGGAGGGAAGACGTCCAGTACAGCGCCCTATATCACGGGTATCATCGGCCTTATGTGGTCTGTAAATTATTGCCTGGATGCCTATGAAACAGAATCCATTCTGAAATTAACCTCGGTCGACATTGACGATCTTCCCGGAAATGAACCTTATAAGATGAAACTAGGTTCGGGTCGTGTTGACGCATACAAGGCGGTTAAAATGGCCCGGGATATGAAAGAACTCATGGGAAATGTTCAGGTTTCCGGACGCGACTTCAGTAGATTTCACTTCAGGCTCACTCATGCGCCTTATAACATAACAATTGGAAGCCAGACGTTTCGTGACTCCTCTTCTGTAGATTTCAAGGCTAGAAACCAAATTGTACTTAAACCGGGAACACGTTTGGCACCAGATAAAACCGGCTATATGCGCCTTGGTATCGACCCTTCCATTCCTTCCGGCGAATGTGAACCTAAGCCTGTAAAGAATTATAAGAGCATTTTTCCCGAAGTAGATACCAGGCCTGTTAAGCCTGCAAGTCTGTACAACTTTGCCGTAACTTATTCTTCAGAAAACAAGGAGTTACAAATCAAGGTTAAATCGGCCATGCTGTTGAAGATGACTGGAGTTCATTATAAGGTAGAAGTCTACTCACCTGAGAATCGTGTTATCAAGGAACAGACCTTCACCCTGCCTGAAAATGGAAGTATGAACGTGGATATTAATTCATTGAAGTTTAGTAACATCATGATAACCTTTGGCACCAGGAAAGAATATCATAGAATAAAATCGGGACCTTAGCAGAAATACTGCGCGACTTGTTTTAACTTTGTGAAATATTGATCAGGAAATCAGCTATGGCAAAACCAGTTCTGTTCCTTAAGGACGCATCTATATTTCAACGTGAAAATTTAATCCTTTCTGAAGTGACCTTGAAAGTAAAGAAAGGGGAATTCGTATACCTAATTGGTAAAACCGGTACCGGAAAAAGTAGTTTCATGAAAACCTTATATGGCGATCTGCCTCTGCAAAAAGGAGAAGGAGAGATTGTAGGTTATGACCTCGCTACGTTAAAAGAATCGGATATACCCTTTCTAAGGCGAAAATTAGGCGTGGTTTTTCAGGATTTCAAATTGCTGAATGACAGAACTGTAAAAGACAATCTTAAATTCGTTCTCACGGCTACAGGATGGAAGGACAAAACCGAAATGGATGCTCGAATTGATGAGGTATTGGATAAAGTGGGAATGAAAACAAAAAGTTTCAAATATCCCTATCAACTTTCAGGAGGGGAACAACAACGAGTTGCTATTGCAAGAGCCTTATTGAATAACCCGGAGTTAATTCTTGCCGATGAACCCACAGGAAATCTCGATCCGCAAACCAGCGTAGAGGTTATGGAAGTTTTACAGGAGATTAACAAGAATGGCAATACGATCCTCATGGCTACGCACGACTATGCCCTGATCCTGAAATATCCTTCCAAAACCCTCAAATGCGACGACAACCAGGTTTTTGAAGTGGTTCAAAAAACAGTCTGATCGGTTTACAATCCAGATTCGATTATACCGCTTAGCAGCTTACTGCATTTGGTGGCTCCAGCGTTTGTAAGATGGTCGGCGTCTCTCAGGTCATCCCGGGTGAATGAAGGATGTAGCGTTAAATTCACATGATTTGTCATTTCACTGGAAGCATCTAAAGTCTCCAGCACCTTGACAGTCATTTGCCATTTTTCTTTGTTCAAGGCTTCATAATAAGCAGAGTAGGCAGGCATCTGCACCAGGTACAACTGTACTCCTTTCCGCTCACAGGATGATACGATGCGCTTGAGTCGGTCTTCATTTACTTTATAGTCCATGCTGCCATTTTCATGTTTTCTAGCGATATTCAGAGAAACCGCTTCCTTATCCTGTACAATATCCGAACTGTCCTGTATACCATATCCATTTGGATGGTGTGTAATGATCGTTCCTTTTTTTACGTATTCTGAAATAAGATCGACAGAGCTGTTGAATCTCCTGCTTAGCGCCAGGCTGTACTTTTTAGGATCGAATGTCGAAACAGAAGGCACGTCGACATCCATCTGCTGATCGTAAAAATATTTTCGCCACCGGTCTTCAGATCCGTCATCACGTTGAGTTAGGGTAAAGTATCCAATGGTAAGTACAACAGCTTTGAGCTCTTTCAGGCTATCCAGATGCTTATTTAAAAGAAGTTCATCGAAATACAGACTCTGACTAATATTTGAGAAGTTATAGGTCTTACGGTTAAAATACTCGGGGTTTATGCCGTAATACGAATGCGAACTCCCAAGGATCAATATTTCCACCGATTCGTATTGCTGCTGAATTACTTCATGTTTTTTAGAATAATTTGTCTCCACCGTACGATAAAAGGTCTCTACTCCCGCCCAGACCAGGAAGACCGGTAACAAGAAGAGCAATATTTTATTTATGATCCGTTTCATCTAAAATTGAAAATATATAAATGGCTGCGTGTCCCCTGCATAATAGAAGATGCAAAATATCGTAATGAAATACAGAAGATATCGTAACATGCGATTGGGAATGTTAGTGACATCCATGAAATGGTCCTGGTGTCTTTGTATCCACTCGATGATCATATAACCAAATAACAGCAAAATAGCCGATTTAGATACCGCCGGTATGGTGAATAATGTTTTTGAAAATACGATGGATATATATTGAAACGCATCCGATAGGTTTTCAGCCCTGAAAAATATCCAGGCTAAAGTTACCACGATAAAGGTTCCCGCAATGTTTAAGAACTCTCGCAATGTTGGTGTTTTTTTCGTTCTGCTGTATTCTACAGTATGGTTCTTATAAAACAGTAAGACGGGCAACACGAACAGGGCATGAATTAATCCCCAGAACACAAAAGTGAGATTTGCTCCGTGCCACAAACCGCTTAATAGAAAAACGATAAGGATGTTTATTACAAGTCTTATTTTGGAAACCCGGCTTCCTCCCAGCGGGATATAGACATAATCCCGAAACCAGGTAGAAAGTGAAATATGCCATCGCCTCCAGAAATCGGACATATTTTGAGCCAGATAAGGATAATTAAAGTTCTTCATAAGATTGAACCCCATTAGCCTGGCACTTCCGATGGCAATATCACTATACCCTGAAAAATCACCGTATATCTGAAAGGCAAAGAATACGGCACCGATAAATAATGTACTGCCATTGGCCGAATCATACTGCTCGAAAATACTGTTCACATACACCGCGCAATTATCTGCTATTACCATTTTCTTGAAAAGTCCACCTAAGATCAATCGCAGTCCCGAAACACTTTTAGTATAGTTGAATGAACGACGCGTCTCGAATTGGGTTAACAGATTAGAGGCTCTTTCAATAGGTCCAGCGACAAGTTGCGGAAAGAAGGAAACAAAAGCGAAGAATGCGACGATATCCCTGGTAGGCCCTATTCTTTTCCGGTAGATGTCGATGGTGTAGCTCAGTGTTTGAAATGTATAAAAACTAATCCCAACCGGCAGCACGATCTGCCAACTGTTATAATTGAATTTTGTTCCGAAAAGAGCAAAAGTGTCCACGAAAGTCTCTACAAAGAAATTGTAGTATTTGAAGGTAAAAAGCATCCCCAGGTTAAAAACCAGACTCACCAACAGAAATACCTTCCTCAAGTATTTATCCTCTGTCCCGGCCAATTTCCGGCCTACGAAATAATCCAGAAGTGAACTGGCAAAGATTAGCGAGAGGAAACGCCAGTCCCAGAAGGAATAGAATAAGTAACTAACTACAACCAGAAATATATTCCGAAGTCGTACCGTACGTCGGGCGAATGCCCAATACAGTATCAGGACTACGGGCAGGAAGATCGCAAAATCAATGGTATTGAAAAGCATGTTATAAGCTACACTTTCGATTGATACGGCAATCTACAAACAATCGATGCTATGTTCCAAAAGGAATCATTTAATATATATAAGCTGCTTTTCTAAGAAACCGAAGTGATTTTTCTACATTTGTTTCAATGAAACGGGAACTTTCCATTCTTATCCCTACATACAACTACAATGCCCTTCCGCTAGTGAAAATGATACATGCGGAGGCTTCCGAAATGGATTTTCCATTTGAAATAATAGTTTTCGACGATGGCTCTCCGGAAAAATTCGCAGACCACAATACCATAAATGAGTTCTCACACGCAACATTTAGTTACTTTTCAGAAAATGTGGGAAGGAGTCGCATTCGTAAAACCCTCGCCGAGACCGCAAGTTTTAAGAACCTATTATTTCTTGATGCGGATGTGCTCCCCGCGAACGAAACATTTCTACGATCTTATATGGAGTTAATTTCGGAAGAGCTTGATGCCATCTGTGGAGGGATCACTTATGATGGTATTCCTCCGGAAAATGATAAAATGCTTCGGTATCGCTATGGGCAACATCGCGAAGCGATCGATGCTGAACTACGCCAAAAGAACCCCTGGTTTATTTTTACAGGTAATCTGCTTATTGGCAGGGATTTATTTGAAAAGGTAAACACCTCCGAAAGTCGTAATTACGGTGAAGATCTTCTAATTTCGCAAAATCTGAAGAAGTTGAATGCCAATATTCTTCATATTGATAATCCCGTGATCCATCTGGGAATAGAAACTTCAGAAGCATATTTAAAAAAATCATTGGAAGGACTGGAAGGACTGGTTCAAATGGAGGGATCCGGCGACATGGATGTCGATTTTACCACGCTGCAGCAAAAATACGGTAGTTTTAAACGTAGCGGTTTCTTATGGCTACTGAATACTTTCACCAAAATATTCAGAAAAAAAATTCTTAAAAACTTACAATCACATAGTCCCAATCTACGTTACTTTGACCTGTACCGTCTCTGGTATTATTCAAACCTGAAAAAAAATGCCTGAATTTTCGGTTGTCATATCGGTCTATAATAAGCAGGATTATATTGGCAAGACGCTTCAAAGTGTGCTGGATCAAACTCATAGTGATTTTGAGATAATTGTTGTAAACGATGGTTCAACGGATAACAGTGAGACAGTGATCCTCGGATTTGACGATAAAAGGATCAAATATTTTCCACAAGAAAATCAGGGTGCAGGTGCTGGCAGAAATGCAGCGATTAAAAAGGCCTCCGGCGACTGGATTGCCTTATTGGATGCCGACGATCGCTGGTATCCGGAATACCTTGCTGAAATCAGCAAACTTAAAAGTTTTTATCCAGGGGAAGCAGTATTTTCTGTAGCGACTGCGATCAATAGATCGGGTAAGACTGTACTGCCCACCTACTCCATTCCCAATTTAAAACAAGATGAAGTCTATGTCCTTGATTTTTTCGAATCCAGCTATGTTGACAGTCTGCTTACAAGTTCGAGTACGGTATTACACAAAAAGATTTTTGATAAGGTTGGGATGTACGACACCTCTGTAATAAGTGGTCAAGATACAGACCTGTGGATACGTGTGGGCCTGAATTACAAGGTTGTCTTTTCTAAACAAGATGTGTGCAGTCTACGAATATGCAACTCAAAGTTTATCGAAAACCTCGAGAACGAACCAGGTGAAAAAGTCAACTTTCGAAGATTATAAAGAATACGAAGCATTACGGCCAGAGTTTAAAAAGTTCATGGACCTCAATCGCTATTCGATGGCCATACTTTCAAAATCTTCAACGTGATCATGAGACATTTAAATTGTACCCAACAATATTGACGTTCAAACCTGAATAGAAAACAACGATTCCTGCTGTCGTTACCCGGATGGCTGGTTCGAAAAATGTATAGAATTAAACAATTTGCTGGAGAGAAAAGGGATTTATTTAACTGCTTTTAAATAATCGAATTCCTTATAATCCCGAATATAATCATCTTCCTTATAAACGTCGCTAACCAAAGACAGACAGACAGATCCAGCCGAAAAATTCTCAAGTTCCCTCCAGATCCCATTAGGTATGAGAACTCCTTTGTTAGGACGATTTAAAGTGATGGTCTTTCTTGTGGATCCATCATCAAGCACTACATCGAAACTACCGCTCAGGGCAATGAGAAACTGCTGTCAACTCCTTATGGGCGTGACCTCCGCGGGTAGAGTCACTAGGGTACATCGTACAGGTAATACACGCGTTTTATATCAAACGGAAGCACGTCCTTCTCGATCACGGACAGATTACCCCTGCCATCCGGATCGCTTATTTTTTCAATTTCCGTTAATTGGATCTCCTCCAACTTTTTATAATGCATCATTTAACAGTTTATGCCAATACTGCGCAATTTCGCTCATTGAAAAGGATTCCACAGAATTTTTAGCATTTTTTTTACATTCCTCGTAAAGTGATTGATTGTGAATCATACTGCGCATAGCCTCGGCAAAATGTTCAACATTCCTTTCTTTAACGAGTAATCCGTTATTTTGGTGCTTAATGATCTCATTGGGGCCCGATTTAATGTCCAGTGAAACTACGGGAGTCCCCAGGGACAGGGATTCGACCAAAACCATAGGAAAACCTTCATACTTACTGGTTAAGGTAACAAATCGTGCATTCCTGATATAGGAGAACGGACTACTTACAAACGGATAGAAATGTATAGCCTTGTACGACTCCAGTGAAGCACTGTATGTCTGAAGTTTTTCTTTATCGGCACCATCACCTAAAATGACCAGTTGTATGCCTGCTTTCCAAAGTTCAGATTCATTAAAGGAATCGATCAGGAAACTGAAATCTTTAATGCTGTCGTCAATTCTTCCATAGGACAGTATGTATTTACCCTTACTTAATGCTTCAGGAAGTTCTCCATCATGTTCTGCCCAGGCTCTATCGAAAGCATTGTGAATAGTGGTCGTTTTTCTAATTCCAAGTGGCTTCAGAACCCGCTCTTCAATGTATTTGGAAACAGCAACATTGGCGGTATTACTATTGTATATCCTGGCAAATTTCTCCGGTCTTTCTGTGGTATAGCTTTGTTTGTGAGAACTATGGGCTACATAGATCCTGGGAATGTTCTTGTACAGATATCGGTGGTAAAAGATCTCACGGAAATATCGATTCTTCGGCCGGTGATCAATGACCACATCGAATTTTTCCTTCTGAATATATTTTCTGAATTTTCTAAATCGAAGATATCTCTGAATTCACCGATTTCATTCTTGTCTTTTTGATCACCCGGACGATAAAGTTTTCCTTCAAATTCGTAGTCGACATCATCGTTTAAGATAGCGATATGAACCTCGTGGCCTAATCGGGATAACATTACAGATAGCATAGCACAGGAGCGTTCGGCTCCTCCTTTTCCAAGAGAGATTGAAACAAGACAAACTTTAAATTTACGGTCTCCCGGGTTCTGCGTCATTAATAAATGGTATTTTTGAAATCAATCAAATCCAAAGATAGTACAAAAATGAAGATCCTTTTGGTAGGTGAATACAGCCGCTTACACAACTCCCTAAAAGAAGGACTGATGGAATTGGGTCATGAGGTATGTATTATTTCCACAGGTGATTATTTCAAAAAATATCCGGCCGATATCATACTGGAGATGAAATATAACAGCGGTTTTTCAAAATATCTGAAACGTGCGATCTATAAATTGTTTGCGACCGATATCACATCGAATTCGGTAAGAAGACAATTCCTAAAGCACGCGGATCAGCTAAAGGATTATGACGTAGTTCAGCTTATCAATGAAAGTCCATTCGGGCTAATGCCTTATGCCGAAAAAAAGATAATCGCATTTCTCTGGGAACACAATAAAAAGGTATTTCTGCTTTCCTGCGGAACAGATTATCTAAGCGTACAATACGCCCTGAGTGATGCACTGCCATATAGTATCTTGCACGACTACAAGACCGGAAATCTCCCTAGACGACCTTTCCGATTCATCCTAAAATATACCCGCCCCGATTTCAAAGCATTACATGAATATGTGTTTTCTATAATTAACGGCGTGATCTCCTCCGACATGGATTACCATTTACCGCTGCAGGATCATGCACTGTATAAAGGATTGATTCCAAATCCTGTGAATACAAAACGGTTGGCAGCAATTCCGCATAGCTTTGAAGGTCCTATAGTTATCTTCTTAGGCATAAACCGCGATAATTATCACAGCAAGGGCATTCGCTATTTTGAAGAAGCTTTGGATATAATCTCTGAAGAACATTCAGATAAAATTGAGATCCAGGTGGTGGAAAATCTTCCCTATGCAGAATATATCGAGAAATTCAACCAGGCGCATATCCTATTGGACCAGGTTTTGGGTTACGACCAGGGATACAACGCCCTTGAGGCTATGGCCAAAGGAAAAGTGGTCTTCACCGGAGCCGAGAACGTTTTTGAATCTCATTATCACCTGGAAAACCCTGTGGCCGTGAACGCACGCCCCGATGCAAAGCAAATTGCCAGCAAACTGGAAGAACTCATCCTTCAACCCGATCTTATCGTTGAAATGGGTCAAAATGCGCGGGAATTCGTTGAACGTGAACATGATTATATCCGTGTTGCTGAAAAGTACCTTGCGGTTTGGAGTGATAATTAACCGGTTGGTTTTTGTTTACGGAAATATCGGAATACAAGTAAAAACACCACCAGGAAGTAGATCAGATACCGGATGAAGTGGGCTATAACAACTCCCTCCACGCCGTGTATGTTGGTAAAATATCTCGCCAGGCCATAGAATAAGGCTAACGACAGGATCTCGGTGAAAATAAAATTCCGCACGAGTTTTTTAGCAAGAAACTGATGTGCCAGGACGAGCGAAGCCAATCGCACAAAATCTCCCATCAGTTGCCATTTGAATAATGGCGCCATAGCTGTAAAGTCGGGATAAATAATATCTATCACGAGATTCCTAAACAGATAGACAACGATCATCCCAATTCCGAATATGGGTAATAAGGTTTTATAGATATTCAGAAGTTCCCTGGTAAAACCAGTTCGCGAGTGAATACTGGAAAATTTCGGCAATACGTATAAGGTGAAAATAGCACCTGAAAAGACCATATAATTTTTCGATATAAAGGTCATAGCTGTCCAAATTCCGGCATCTTCTTCGGTGATACGGTTTACAATCATCGTCCGTATATCGATCTCCACATAATTCAGCAGGACGGTAGATACGAACGACATAAGGGTAAAGGCCAGCAGGCTTTTGCCCATAGGTGCCTTGAGGCTGATCTTCTTAAAGTGAACATATTCCTTCAGAACACGGAAGAAAATCAACAGTAATACCGTTAATTGTAAAACCGGTGTCACCGCGATCGCTATCAACGCGCCATCAATATTGTAATTCAGCAATAGGATCACTGTTAGAATGGCACTGAGCAAATAAGCGAACAGATCGATCTTTGCGAATTTCTTATACATGGATAATCCATTCACAACCCCGTTAAATACTCTTTGGATTCCAATGAGCGGGACTGTGACCGCTACGAGCTTTATCAAGTATGTAAATTCAGACGAACCAAATAGAAAATCACTAATCCACCCGGCACTGAAAAAAAGGAATAAACCACTACTTACAACACCAATTACAGTAAAAAGAAAGGCTGTAGAGAATAGCCGCTCCAGTTGTTCCTTATCCTCTTTGTATTCCGATACATATTTCACGATCCCGTTAAAAATACCCACCGAACTAAAGGAGGTTAGTATCTGCGTAAGATTGCGTAATTGACCTATTTTTGAAATTCCCGCTTCCCCAACCATCTCGGCCAGCAGGCGCTGTATAAAGAGTGAAACAATAAGCCGAACCGCGATAACGGCCGCATTCAGTGAAGTCATCTTCAATAATACATTGGCTCGTATAAATTCGGGGATCTTCAATTAATAGCCGTTTAGTATTGAAATAACCCTGGCGACCTCATCATCCGCCAATACAGGACTCATGGGGATGCTCACCACTTCCTGATGGATCTGTTCGCATATTGGAAAATGTAAATGCGCAATATTCCCTAAGGGCTTCCTGCTTGTGAGGGGGTATTGGATAATGTATAAGACTCCCTATTCCATTGTCCTTCAAATACTCCATAAATTCCAATCTGTCTTTAACCCTCAGAACGAATAAATGAAATACATGATCTGCTCCACCGGAATAATCAGGAAGTGTGATCTTATCATTTTCTACTTCCGAAAGATATCGCTTGGCAATTTCCAGACGCCTTTTGTTGTCGGCATTGAGATAAGGCAATTTGGTTCTCAGAAAGACAGCCTGTAATTCGTCCAGCCTGGAATTAAACCCTAAAATATCATTTACATATTTGGAGGAAGTTCCATAATTACGTAGCTTCCGAATTACCTGAGCCAGTTCGGTATCATTCGTAGTAACTGCTCCCCCATCCCCAAGGGCTCCAAGGTTTTTGGTTGGATAAAAACTGAATCCGGCTGCATGCCCCAGGTTTCCTGCCAATTTGCCCTCTATAGCCATGGCACCATGAGCCTGAGCAGCATCTTCTATGACAAGCAGATCATGCTGGTTTCCAAATGACATAATCTCCTTCATTGGAGAAAGCTGACCGTATAAATGTACTGGCATAATAGCCTTAGTCCTGCCTGTAAGAGCGTCTTTTAGTTCAGAAAGCTCGAAATTATAGTTAAGGGGATTTGTTTCAACCAAAACCGGCTTTAGCCCTGCTTGTTTGATAGCCAGGATAGTTGCGATATAAGTATTTGAAGATACCAAGACTTCATCTTCATTATCCAGTTTACCTAATGTTTTGTAGCCTTCAAGGATAAGCCGCAATGCATCGAGTCCGTTGCCTACCCCAATACAATCCAATGTTCCGCAATAATCCGCAAATTCTTTTTCGAATAAAGCCACTTGCTCCCCTAATATATAGTGGCCGGAATTCAAAAACTCTTGGTACTTCGATTTGAATTCAGCTTCAAAACGCAGGTTCACCTTATGAAGATCTAAAAATGGAATCACTTTAGTGTTATGTTTAATTGCTTATAAGATACAGTATTCACCAAATAGTTGTCTGCTTTCCAGGTTCTGGCGCCACAGGTCTCCTTCCAGAAAATAAGCCCTTCGTTCAATACCCCCCCGTCCTGCTCGCTGGAAATGTTGAAATCGAAGTATCGTTTTTCCTGCCAGCATTCGTTAATAATGAAATGATAGGCCAGGTCCAGGCCTCCGTAAAAGTTCTTATCCGAATTCCCGGATACATACTGGGGATGTACAGTGGTTTTAGTTAAAAAAACCGTAGTCCCGGCAACCATTTTACCTTCTTTGGTATACACACTCACCTGCTTGATATTATCGGGAAATCGCGACGCTAAAAGTTTTATTTCCTCCAGGGAATGTACCGGGCTAACCCCGTGTTTCTTTCTTAAATTAGGAATAAGAATTTCATTCCAGAATGTCTCGTAATTATCGTCAATTACCACGGTTAAGCCGTTTCTCACGGCTTTATTAATTCCTTCCCTTCTGTTCTTCTGAAAACGGAGTTTGTTTGCATAATCGATGACCATCAATACATCGCGTTTCTTTAGGATTGCATCCGATTTGAACAATAAGTATTCCAACTCATCCGATGGCAGACTGTTATAAAAAGTTGGAATCACCCTGATATTCAAGGTTTCTATGCCTTGCTGATGTAAAAACTCCAGCATTGTCTTATAGGCATGTAAAGCATCAAGTAATTTACATTTCTCCTGAAGAACAAAACTCCCGTAGGTAAGTCCTTGATGTGAGATCACCTCCTTATCTACAATGTTTGCAGGAAGTACTGCAATTAATGCATCTTCCTTGTACATCATAAGAGAATAGTCATGGAATCGGTCGCTGTGATAATCCATGAAATCTCTTTGAAATAAAAAGGTAGCGTTCTTCGCTGAGCGGCAAAAGCCATCCCATTCTTCCTTGTGTTCCGGCGTGTATTTTACTACTGAATAAATATGCTAAATCTTATCAAAAATTATTTTTCCGTTCTCGTCTATACACGTATAAACGCCTTTTGGAGCATCTTGTTCTATGATGAGGAGACTAATATCTTCCTCGAGATTATTCAAATATGACTCATTTTCTGTCAAGTATGAAAAAAGTACCCTAAAAACATTCACGGGCGTTTTAAGTTTGTTATCGTATTCGGGCGATTCACCTTTCGGCCAGTGAATGGCCAGCTGGGCACTGAAAATCGTATAAATCCAGTCCCGTTCCAGGGATTTCTTCCGCATTTGCATGGTATAATCCATTCCAATATCGCCACCGTGATCTGCCATAACCATGATGAGTGCATTTGGATCCTTTTCCTTTATGATGTTGATCGCTCTTGTAAGTGTGGCATTTGCGGTATCCAGACGTTTGATCCATAGTCCCTTTTCAATTTCAGCACCTTTCGTCTCTTCCTTTCGCGAAGGAACGTGTCCCGGTTTGAAGATCTCGACAAAGAAGAACTTTGGTTGTAAGCTGTCCATAGCGATGGATCGTTCCAGCGGTTCGAATATTTCTTTTTCTTTAGTGTATCCGGTACCAATGAATGAAATATCATCATTGCTGAAATTACTGAAATGGTAACCATTATCTGGCTGATTGGCAATTAAATACGGCCATTCGGCTATGAAGTGTGTTTTATATCCATTCTTCTTGAACAGCTCTAAAACGGGGTTTGAACCTACAATAACCTCCCTCCCATTGATAACTTCAGAAAAATTAAAGCCGCTGTTGTAATAGTGATGTTTCATCGCAAATGTCGCCATATTGGAAGCTAATGTGGAATTATAATTGCTTCGGAAATCATTGTACAGGGTAAATCCACTATTCTGAAGAAACGATTTAAACGCGTCGTTGTTAACCTTGTAATAACCTTTATCTATTTCTGAAAAGTTCACATACCCATCAGGCTGGAGGTAATATACATTGGGTTTCTTCTTAAATATGGCCTCTTCAATATTATCCGGCTGGACCATCCAGGCATCCGAATAGTTAAATTGTTTTATCAATGTGGGAACCAGGGTGAATAATCCGAGGAATGCCAGGATAAGCTGAATGGTCATGATCTTCTTCAAATGCCGATGCAGAAAGATCGCGGCGAGTATGGCAATTAATACAACACCCAGTGTATACCAAAACTTCACAGTGGCAAACAAGGAGATCTCCAGGTACAATAGAAAGAACAAAACACTTAAAAAAGGGAGAAGGTACTTTTTATAATGCTCGAAGATCTTCATTTGGAAGATCCGATATCCAATATAACAAGTCCCCATAGGGACGAATAAAAACAAACAAATAAAGAATCCCAGATGTTTCCATGTATTTATCAGAGAATAATTATTGGAATAATAAAAAAATATGGGATACAATCCACATACCAAGCCCACGAAGACCGGAAACAGGTTCTTATTCTTACATATTCTTGCCAGCCTATTCATCTAACCTTTGTTATATTGCTTTTAAATGTGAGTCTTATCGTTTCTTAATTACAATATTTCCGTTATTATCAATGTACCGGTACACCCCCTGGGGGGCGTCCTTGTTTAATATTACGTAACTACCATCGTCTTGGAGATGTTCAACAAACGAAGCATCATCGCATAAATAGGCGAATATCACTCTGAACAGGTTCACGGCTGTTGAAACAGATTTATCCACTTCAGGAGCCCTGCCTTCCGGCCAGTGAATGGACAACTGGCTACTGAATATGGAGTAGATTATATCGCGGTCCTGTGTTTTGTAATAGATCTCCTTACTGTAATTGAGACCAACAAAGCCACCGTGATCTGCCATAATAATGATCAGCGCGTTGGGATCTTTATCTTTAATATGTGTAATGGTTTCTACTAAAACCGTATTGGCCCATTCCAGTCCTTCTAACCATAAATCGCGTTCGGCTTCCATCCCCTGAGAGTCCGCCTGTCTATTGTGAATATGGCCGGGGTTGAAGATTTCCATAAAGTAGAACTTGGGAGATCCGGGATCCTCTTCCATGTATTGTTTTAGAGGTGGTAAGAGATCCTGTGGTTCTCCAAGGCCGGTTCCGATATAAGCAACGTCATCCAGGCTGAAATTACATTTATCATATCCTATCTTCGGTTTATTGAGTAGTAAATATGGTTTTTGCACCAGCAAATGCGTTAGATAACCATTCTTCTTGAAGAGATCGAGTACCGGGTTACTGCTAACTAAAACGTTTCGAGCGTTTATGGCTTCACTAAAGCTGGTGCCGCGGTTGTAATAATGATGCTTCATCGAAAAAGTAGCACTGTTTGATGCCAGCGTAGATGCATAATTACTTCGGAAATTCGGGTAGTTGTTAAAGTTATTTTCGGCGAGAAACGATTCAAATTCACTATTGTCGTAGTTGTAATATCCCTTCTTCAATTCTGAAAAATTCACATAGCCATCGGGCTGGATAACATACACATTTGGTTTTTTAGTGAAAACGGCATTTTCTATGTCGTCCGGTTGTTTCATCCATTCATCCGAATAATTCAATTGTGAAATAATCGTTGGCACCAGGGTATAAACTCCAATAACAGCCAATAAGAGTTGAATCACGATCACCTTTTTCAGATGCTTATAGAGAAAAAATGCAAAAATCGTGGATATCACCAATATATATACGATCAATTTCTTCTGAAGGCCCGCATACAAGCATACTTTTAACAGAAATAGAAAGACAAAGATGTTAAGGAACGGAAGTACATATTTCTTTACTTTACCAAAAATCGCCAATCTTGAAAGGCGATTTAGAATAAAGAATATCACCACGGGTACGCATACAAACATAAACGCAAAATAGGCCACATGCCTCCAGGTATTGATCAACGTATAATTATTCGTGAAATAGAAGAAAATGGGATATAAGCCTGCTGCTACCCCGGCGAGGATGGGTACCTCCTTTTCAGATTTTAAAAATCTACCTAACCAGCCCGGCCCGGATTTACGTCGCTTAGTCTTTGATCGGCTATTTTCCATGTAGGTGTTAAAACAACAATATGCTAATTAAATCTTTCAAAAGTAACTAAAGGGGGTCAATGTTCCAATCCCGAAAGCCCTGCCTAACGTTTTTTCAACAGATATAATACACGTTGGGTTCCCACTATCTGTTCCTTCTTTTCAAGGGTAAAATACGTTAAATATCCCTTTTCAAATTCTTCTTCATTGTAGAAATCAAAATGATTTATAAACTCCCTTTTCCGCACTAATAAAGATGCTACCCATGAATCTTCACGTCTTGGGAAATTCTATGATCAGGTATTGCGAGAATTTCGAAAAGAATTCGGCCGATTTTTCAAAAGGCACATTACCAGAAAGGGTAATATGATGAATTAACGCAAGTGCCATGGTAATATCAGGAGCATAGTTTTTCAATCGTCCAATCAGGGATTCGCGCTCGGTATTGTTAAATCCAATACCGGGAGCAGGTTGGAGAACGTCACATACAAAGGCAAGCATATTCTCCTCATTCTTCTCGCGGGCCTGTAAATAATTATACGCTACCGCATTACTGTCAATATCGGTAACGATCACATGAGGCACCTCATCTATAATGGTCCTTGCGAAGGTTCCGTCGTTTCCACCAACATCTATAAGTTTCTGCGGAGTCATGGGTTTTACCCAGGCACGGATCAATTCCTTTTTCGCTTTAAATGAGTCCGTATCGTAATTCGTTTTATCGTAATAATCACCCCACTCACTGGCTTCTTTCAGATCCATCTTCTTAATGTAGTTGAAGAGGTTCTCCAGCATATTATTCTGGGCCTTCTTAGATAATCTCGCGATCTTGGTTTCGGCTTTATAGTCGTCACTATGCTTACTTTCCAGCTTGGCCAGCAGGTGAATATTGGTATAAAGCGTGGAACTGAATTTCGATTTTCCAGGTAGCATTGACGCGATCAATTTCAGCGGAATACCGTCTATATGGGTCTGCATCATTTTCAGAATTTCGGCACCGTGGTAATGGGCTAATACCAGTGGCCCGAAGAAATGCATAATAAACTGTTTGAAGGCGCGCCACGGAGTTCCCTCTTCATAAAAATCGAAGGAAAGCGTATCGATAAACACAGGTTTTCCTTTGTGAAACGTAACGTTATAGGCCGAAGCATCTTTCAGAATAAAACTTTTGGACAGGGCATATTTCTGAATCTGCAGCGTTAATAACGCGGCATGTTTATATTGTTCGAAACTCCATTCGTACGGATTCGTAATAAACGGAATAACTTCGGGAGTAATAACAATCTTTTCTGAAGATGCCGATGTTTCCTCATGAGGGATCAACAAACCCTTTTTAACCAAAGCGTCGAAAAGGCCACTTTTTTTCAGCGCTTCATATTGTTCGAAATAGATTGGATTAATAGCTCTTCGCAGTACATCATTGTCGAAAAACATGTAACCGGAAGGGTCTCTGAAAGAGGCCTGGTGATGATTATCCTTTGTCATCATTTTCGGTGTCTTGTTCTTCAATATCTATTGAATCGAAAGAATCGTCTTCGTCTTTAATCATACCGAAAAACGATTTCACCTTATACATCACATTTTTAGAGAATAGTAATACTCCTGCAGCGGCGGCAATTACTGCCTGCGCTATCATCGCACCTAAACCCGGATCGAAATAAAGAAAATTCATAACAGTTGTTTGCGCAAAATTAACCAAATCAATACAATTTGGTGTCAAAATATGTAAAATTCAAAGAGTTTGTAAACAGATAGTGATGAATCTATAGTTTATTTCGCTTTCTGTCTACCTCTTTTAAGAAGATCTTTCTCAGTCTTAAATGCTTTGGCGTTACCTCAACGTATTCATCTTTCTGAATATATTCCAGGGCTTCTTCCAACGAGAATTTGATGGCCGGCACAATTCTGGCCTTATCATCAGCTCCCGCAGAACGCACATTGCTGAGTTTCTTTGTTTTCGTGACGTTTACCGTCATATCATCCTGACGCGTATTTTCGCCGATCACCTGTCCTTCATAGATATCCTCTCCCGGATCGATAAAGAATCGTCCGCGCTCCTGTAGCTTGTCTATGGAATAAGGAATCGCTTTACCATTCTCCATGGACACCAAACTTCCATTCTGCCGTTCCGGAATTCCACCTTTCAATGGTTGATACTCAAGGAATCGATGCGTCATGATCGCTTCCCCGGCAGTCGCTGTGAGAAGCTGATTACGCAAACCGATGATTCCACGGGATGGAATTTCGAAGGTACAGATCATGCGTTCGCCTTTGGCTTCCATACCTTGCATCTCACCTTTTCTAAGTGTTACCATATCGATGGCTCGTCCACTTACTTCTTCCGGCAGATCGATAGTCAATTGCTCAACAGGTTCGCATTTCACACCGTTTATTTCTTTGATGATCACCTGTGGCTGACCGATTTGCATTTCATATCCTTCACGCCTCATGGTTTCGATCAACACGGAAAGATGCAGAACGCCTCTTCCAAATACCATGAATTTATCCGCGCTATCGGTAGGTTCCATGCGAAGTGCCAGGTTCTTTTCCAGTTCACGTTCCAGACGCTCCTTTAGGTGACGAGAAGTGACAAATTTTCCGTCTTTACCAAAGAATGGTGAGTCGTTGATAGTAAACAACATACTCATAGTTGGTTCATCGATAGCGATGGTGGCCAGTCCTTCAGGGTTTTCCACATCGGCAACTGTGTCTCCTATTTCAAAGCCTTCAAGGCCTACCAGGGCACATATATCACCTGCATGAACTTCAGTTACTTTTTTTCTGCCCAGACCTTCGAATATATGGACTTCTTTGATCTTGGATTTCGAGATCGTTCTGTCCCTTTTAACCAAGGATATCTGCATATTATCTTTAAGAACACCGCGCTGAAGTCTTCCAATGGCTATTCGACCGGTAAATGAAGAATAATCCAGAGAAGTGATTAGCATTTGCGGACTCCCCTCCAGTACAATGGGAGAAGGAACATGTTCCAGTACCATTTCAAGTAATGGCTCTATGGAATCGGTTGGTTTCTGCCAGTCTTCGCTCATCCAGTTATGTTTGGCCGAACCGTAGACCGTTGGGAAATCGAGCTGCCATTCTTCGGCGCCAAGTTCATACATCAGGTCGAATACAGCTTCATGTACCTCGTCGGGGGTGCAATTCTCCTTGTCTACTTTATTGATCACCACACAGGGTTTTAAACCCAGACCAATTGCTTTCTGAAGTACAAATCGCGTTTGTGGCATCGGCCCTTCAAAAGCATCTACCAACAGGAGAACACCATCTGCCATGTTCAATACCCGTTCTACCTCTCCTCCAAAATCGGCGTGACCCGGGGTATCTATAATATTGATCTTAGTGTCCTTGTAGATCACAGAAACGTTCTTGGAAGTAATTGTGATTCCACGTTCACGCTCCAAATCATTATTGTCCAGAATTAACTCACCGGTATTTTCATTCTCGCGAAAGAGACTACAGTGATGCAAGATCTTGTCTACCAGGGTGGTTTTACCGTGGTCTACATGGGCAATAATGGCGATATTCCTGATGTTCATAACCTTTGTTTTTTATTCATCACAGGCCTGTCGCCTACGAGCGCGCAAAAGTAGTGTTAATTCGTGGATTTCAATGTATCTTTGCAGCTTAAAATGCTTTTATGAATCTGGCATCCATTCCGAAGATCAAACATACAGACACGAATAACTTCTTTTTAATGGCAGGGCCCTGTGCCATTGAAGGTGAAGACATGGCGTACCTGATTGCTGAAAAAGTACTGGAGATAACAGATCGGTTAAATATTCCCTATATCTTCAAGGGAAGTTATAAAAAAGCGAACCGCAGTCGTATTGACAGCTTTACCGGGATTGGTGATGAGCAGGCCTTGGAGATCCTCCAAAAGGTCTCAGAAAAATTTGACATTCCTACGGTCACAGACATACACGAAAGAATGGATGCAGCCTTCGCTGCGCAATATGTTGACGTACTGCAAATTCCGGCATTTTTAGTGCGGCAAACCGACCTCGTAGTCGCCGCAGCAAAAACCGGGAAGGTTGTAAACCTGAAAAAAGGGCAATTTATGAGTCCGGAAAGCATGAAACATGCGGTTCAAAAGGTGTTGGACAGTGGTAATGAAAAGGTAATGGTAACAGATCGCGGAAGCATGTTTGGTTATCAGGATATGGTGGTTGATTTCCGGGGTATCCCAACAATGAAAAATTTCGCGACTACAGTTCTTGATGTTACTCATAGTTTACAACAACCGAATCAAACAGCAGGCGTAACCGGAGGTCGTCCTGAAATGATCTCCACGATTGCCAGGGCGGGAATCGCTGCTGGCGTTGACGGAATTTTTATTGAAACTCATTTCGATCCGGCGAATGCGAAAAGTGACGGAGCGAATATGCTGGATCTTAGTAAACTTGATAATTTACTCACCGATCTGGTCGCCATTCGAAATACCATAAATCATTTGTAATATTTTCGGTCACGCACCGAATACGCTTCTTCCAGCACGTCACTAAGGACGGTTTCATCAATATCCTCCACAGAATAATAACGTAAGGATTTCATATGTTTTCTATTCTCTGAAATCAGTTTATCGGTATGCCGGGTAAGATGAGTTCCATGCCAGAGTCCCACATCTACGTAATCCTTCGACTGAATTAGATATAGAAAAGCCTGCTTGCCATGAAGATAATAGAATGGTATTTTGTATTTAAACAATAACTCCAGTTCCGGCAGGGTGGTTTCTATCACGACCTGCAGGTGTAACATGATGGAGCGAAAAGGTTCTCTGGCGTTCAGGATATATGCTTCGGCAGGATTCATATGGCTAAAATAAAAAAAGGTTGCCTGGCTTAGGCAACCTTTATAGGAACATAATCGTTGTATTAACTCCCCAATTAATGACGATTAGTCGTTAACATCTTCATTAGTATTATGACTAATATTGAAGACATATCAAATATCGTCATCATATCATTTCCTCACAACAGGATTTTCCCTGTTTTTCATGAGGGTTTTTCCTGTTTTAGAACTGGGCAAGCAGAAATTTGATAAGATCGGTAGTTGTAACGATACCTACAAGTTGATCATCGTCCACCACCGGCAACGCATGGAATTCCCTGGCTGCAAATATCTGGGCAACTTCCTTAATAGTCGTTCTTGAATTTACACTCACCAGGTTTCTTGCCATAACCTGCTCAATATTGAAGAGGGTGTATACAGAAGTATCTACTTCATGAGTGTCTTCACTGAAAGCATCTGCAAAACTAATTCGGAGTAAATCGGTATAGCTTAAAATCCCAATGACTCGCGGGCCTTTTAAAATAGGTACATGCCTAATTTTTTTAGATTTGAATAAATGCTCCGCCATTTCCAACGTGTCGGTGTTGTTGAGGGTAACAACTTCCCGGGTCATTATTGTAGAAATAGGAGTTCTTTGGTCCATCTTATGATCGTATTTAGTTGATTATTAATTCAGAAGAAAGTTCAGCAAATCACACCTAAAAAAATATGATAATAGTCAGTAAATAAGTGGAGTATATTTCGGATAGAAATTTAACTTTAGCGATTTTTTAACAGCCGGGCTATTTGGAAAGCAAATATAAATTCGTTTACTTTGTTTTTCAAAGTACTTTAAGATGAGTGAGCAAGATTATCTAAACGACATATCCGAGATCAAGGATCTCATGAACCGTTCCTCCCGTTTTATATCCCTGAGTGGGCTATCCGGAATTTTTGCGGGAATCTATGCCTTGATCGGTGCAGCAGTCGCCTATTGGCTTGTGGCTAATTCCGGAAGGGAATATCTTATTCTCGATGGGCAAGTATTCCGTCTTATTATGCTGGATCTGTTCCTTATCGCATTTATGAGTGTTGTAACCGCCATTTTTCTCACCACGAGAAAGGCACGTAAGAATGGTGAGAATATCTGGGACGCTTCTTCTCGTCGGCTTATCATCAATTTCCTCATACCCCTCGTGGCGGGAGGTGTCTATATTCTTATTATTCTGAATCAGCAAAAGTATGGCCAGACCGGGGCATTGATGCTTATTTTTTACGGCCTGGCATTAATCAACGCTTCCAAATACAGCATTGGGCATGTGAGATATCTGGGGATCACGGAAATAGTGCTCGGACTTATTTGCGCCGTATTTCCGGGTTACGGATTCTGGTTATGGGTTTTAGGGTTCGGAATAATGCATATTCTTTACGGAAGTATTATGTTGGTACAGGAAAAGAAAAAATAGTGGGAATTATAGATAATATAAATAAACTATTCGATCACCGAATACGGCTGGGGATCATGTCTGTCCTTGTGGTAAACGAAAGTGCCGATTTCAACAGGCTGAAAGAGCTGCTAAGCGTTACAGACGGTAACCTGGCCAGCCACCTGAAAGCACTGGAGAAAGAGGCCTATATCCTGGTAGAAAAACAGTTTATCGGTCGTAAACCCAACACCCGGTACAGCGCCACTAAATTAGGGAAGGCCGAATTCAAAAAACACCTAGAAGCATTGGAAAAACTCCTGAAAAAATAATATTTTTTTTACTATTCACTTTGAAATACAAAGTACTTTTAAATGCATGATAGAAAGCAACTTATCGTATACCTTTTTCAACTGAGCGAGAAATGCTATACCCGCCTTTTCAAGAAAAAAAAACAAGCCCGGAATATTACAAGGTCCGAACTACTTGTGTATCCCGAAAACTCCTTCGGCCAATATCTGGGTGTATTTCTAAAAGAAAATAATTTCGAGTTAATCCCAAAAGTAGAGCGCCATGATGCCTACCAAGTACTAGCAGGGTACGGCACAGAAGTTGAGGATGAAATTGCACTACAGTATGTATGCTTCGGCAACGGAAAACGAAGCCCGTACCTCTTCGGTGTCATGATTTTAGGCACCCTGCTCCTACCCGATTATTTGAGTTATTACCTCCGGTCCTTCAGGATCGGAAGGAATACCAATGTACTCTATAACCGGGATTTCAGTAAAATGTTACATACCGCTTTGGATGAAATGCGCCTGGCCATTTTTCCGATGCATTATATAGAAAAATTAAAATCATCATACTGTTTAACACCTTAAAATAAAACCACATGGAACAAAAAAGAAGTAAATTCGGAAACTGGATGCGCAATTCTATCACGGCTCGTATGCTGGTAGTGGGATTCCTGCTACTTGTATTGCTCATTCCCCTACAATTTGTACAGATGCTAATCTCCGAACGGAGTTACCGCCAGGAGGAAGTGATCCGCGAGATCAATAGTAAATGGGGAAATGAAGTGCTCCTTTCAGGTCCTATATTAAAGATCCCATATAAAACACTTGTGGAACAACGTACGTACGATAGTAACTCCAAAGTGATGCAAACCACCGCTCAAACAGTCGTTAAAAACGCCTACCTGCTACCGGATTCCCTTAATATCGATGCCAGTGTTGAATCGCTTAAACGCAATCGCAGTATCTACGAATCGGTGGTCTATACTGGGGATTTGGCATTTACAGGAAATTTTCCGATAGTAGATTTTTCAGAACTGGATATCAGCAATGAGGACATTCTTTGGGACAAGATCACCTTGGAAATTCGAACATCAAATCTGAAAGGAATCCGAAACAGCGTCGCTGTAGCACTGGGGAATGAAGATCTAACCATGACACCAAAATACAATGAAAGCTATCTTAATATCATTGAAAGCACCCCCTTATTGACCAATTATTCTGAAATCGGTGATCCGATCGATTTTAATTTTCAGATAAAGATCAACGGAAGTGAGAGTTTGAAATTTGTACCCCTGGGTAAAGAAACTTCGGTATCCATGGACTCCGATTGGCATTCACCCGGTTTCGATGGTAGTCCGCTGCCGGATGAAGAAACCAAGGAAATCTCCGCAGAAGGTTTTCACGCCGACTGGCATGCTTTTCAGATCAACCGTCAATTTCAGCAAAAATTCCTCGAAACCTTGCCCGATCTGCAATCCTTTGGTTTCGGAACAAATTTCGTCATACCTGTGGACGAATACCAAAAAAGTGAGCGTACATCAAAGTATGGATTTATGGTTATAGGGCTAACCTTGCTCGTCTTTCTTTTAATTCAACTGGTCTCAAAAATCTATATTCACCCATTTCAATATGTGATGATCGGTCTGGCCCTCGTGATGTTCTACACCTTACTCATATCGATTTCGGAACACAGTAGTTTCCTGAAGGCGTATGCCATTGCTGGTGGATCGGTACTTGCGTTAATTACGGTCTATTCGCGGGCCATCCTAAAGGGATTCAAATTCCCGCTGTTGGTCTGCGCCTCATTGGCATCCCTCTACGGATTCATTTATGTGATCATACAGCTGGAAAATTACGCCTTACTCGTGGGAAGTATTGGCCTGTTCATCATTCTGGCGATCATTATGTTCGCTTCGAGGAAAATTGACTGGGGTAACGACTAAACTGAATTTCGATGAAAGTATCTTTTAAAAAGCGCTATTTCATTCCTTTTTTGTTGGTTTTGGTCTGCGAAATAGCCATTGCTGTCTTTCACTTTCATCGTTTTGTGAGAGGGTTCCTTGGAGATGTACTGGCAATTCCTTTGCTGTACTTACTCCTGAGAACCTTCTCAAATTTATCTCGAAACAAAACACTCATCCTGGCACTTTTTATTGGTTGTTGCGTTGAAATTCTTCAACTCTTTGATTTGGTCCAATTCCTCGATGTTAAATCCGAGGCGCTTGTTATTGTATTGGGGAATACATTCGATTGGTCCGACCTGCTCGCTTATGCAATAGGCGGATTACTAATTCTATTACTTGAAAAACTTAAACTTTTATGAATTGATTTAGGAACTTCTTGTAACGGTCATACTATTCCAGTCCTTCCACATAATCATGCAGGTAAGCATACCGTTCCGTTAGCGTACCGAAATCGGTAGTCATTCTTGCCCTGTGCAAAATACCATCTTTGTCGCCGTTAAAAAAAGCTGGGATTACCCATTTCAGGAACATTTCGCCAAATCCGAAACTGGCGTCCCTGGGTAGTTCACATGGAAGATTATCTACGGCCATTACCATAATGGCTCCAGGTGCATTATATGAAATCTCGGTTTCGGTTTGCGGGTCGTAACCGTAGTAAGGGTCGGCAATGGTGGACACCCGAATGGTTGATGCTACCGGACCATCCACGTCGCAGGAAATATCGGCTACCAGGTTGATATTGAAATCGGGATTTCTTGCATCTTCCCTGGTGAACAGATAGGGCGCCCCGTTACCGTAAAAATGTCCTGCAATGAACATATCACTCACTTTTGCATAACGCATGAAATCACTTTCATAGTCTGTAGTAGGGTCGTCGTAGAAATCATATTTTTCCACAGGTTTGCCGTCGGTGCGACGATTGTATTCGGTGACATCAATGAGACAATATACAGGTTCATCAAAGGTTCGCGAAAGATAGTCCGCATCGGTTACTTCACGGATCTTAAGATGATTCAGAATTTCATGAGCTCCATGAGCAACTTTCCCGGTGCCCGATAGAATGATCCGCAGGTTTTGCGGTAGTTTGATTTTATCCAATTCACCCTTTAATTCTTCAAGATCGTGCAGGGTTTCAACCTTGGACAAATCAAAGAGAGCGTCACGCAATCCTAAGGCTCTAAATGCATTGTAAGCGCCTACGAGTCCTGCATAACGACCAAACCCGATAAGTCGGGCACCGTTTGGACGGGTGATAAGTTCGTGATCATATAGCTCGATCTTCTTATCCAAAACAGCTTTAAGGAGCGATCGATTATATGGTTGTTTTTTAATAGTATGACTAAAGAAAAAATACTTCTTGTGTGGAATTAGCGCTTTCTCTTTCACTTCTTTGACTCCTATCATAACGTCCGCTTCAGAAACATCGGTTTGTACCGGAATTCCCAGGGCTTCATACTCCGAATCCTTAAACACCCGTATATCTGAAGATTCCACTATAATTTTGGCATCAGGATGTTCTTTCATGACTGACTGGCACATTTCAGGCGACAAAACCACGCGTTTATCGGGTGGATTCTTGGTTTCTTTGATAAGAGCGAAGGTTATGGACATTTCGGAATACTTTTTGTGTTCAATCTGAAGGATGCAAAGATAGGGTTTTTGACGTATCTTTGCGGCCTGTGCTGGGAGGCATTTATGCGTTTTAGCACTATTTCGGGTAGGGATTGAGGTAAGTTACCATGTAACACCGAAAGCCCGGTCCTGAAGTGAATCGCAGATTCTACTTCATGGAACCCGCCACTTCCCGATACCATTCTCAACTACGTTGAGAATCACTCGAAGTGACAGATCTTTGAAAAATACTGGGGCCGACTGGTTTTGACAGCGGGTCTAATTGTACAGTAAGCATGTCGAGCGCTGGAATACAGCTCGTAAATCTCATATTTCACACTTTTTAAACGGCGAGAATAACTACGCCCTAGCTGCATAATCCGAATTATAGTAGGATAATGCCTCGGCCTACAAGGTAGGCAAGCAGGAAGTCACTCGAAGGCCTTGGTTTACGGCAATCGATATAGTGGCTTCGTAAAAGTAAACCTAGAGACCGCAGGGCTTTGATGCAGTTTCGAAACTTAATTAAAGCTAAGGGGTGCGTTGGATGTTTTCGACCGGCAATCTCACTAAAATCCTAACGAAAACTAAACATGTAGAAAGCGGTATGGTTGCTTGTTTGGACGAGGGTTCGAATCCCTCCGGCTCCACTCTAAAAGTCACCTTCGGGTGACTTTTTTCGTTCTGCCGTCGGTCGTCTCACACCGCGCGGCAAGCTGGCACCTCGCTAAAAATGTCCACAGGACATTTTATTAACCCTCGGTCCTCTCCGGCTCCACAACACTCATGTTAACATTCCATTATTCGTATAATAGAATATCATTTTTTAATAATACGAAATACTTGATTCAGGTTCCTTGTATAGACATTCACAAAGAAGGTGCCTTGAGTTAAGTCCGACATATCTATGGAAAGCTTAGTACCATGAATTGAAATTGATTTTACTTTCTGCCCTAATATTGAATAAATCTCAACTCGGTCTAACGGCTCATCGGATCGAATATTTAATTGTTCATTGGCAGGATTAGGATAGACAAAAATATCAGCTTTAGTAAAGTCGCCAATTCCCAGCGGATGTAAATTTTCATACCAATAGACTCCCAAGGGGTCTACCCCGATAATATCTGCATCGGTGTCTCCATCTATATCAGCGGTACGAACGAATAAATACCCTTCGTTTTGTCCAATTAACTGAGGTGTACTAAAACTACCATTACCATCCAGATTTTCATACCAGTTAACCTCTCCAGTTGAAATGTCCAAATCACCGGATACAACATCTATGTCATCATCACCGTCGAAATCTGCCGCATGTACCGATCTGGCTCCAATAGCAATAACCGATATTATTTGCTCTGCTCCAAAGTTACCAAGGCCATCAGTGTTTTCATACCACGCAATTTTGTTGTCGGAAACAGAGGCTGATAAAACATCCATATCAAGATCACCATCAATATCTATGGCAAATACTTCGTATGCCTCCATGGCATTGGTAGTTATAACGTTTTGACTACCAAAATTCCCTGTGCCATCAGTGTTTTCATACCAGGCAATTTTATTATCATTTTGTGAAGCCGATAGCACATCTATGTCTGTGTCCCCGTCAATATCCGTTGCAAAAACAGAATACGCACCGTCCGCATTACTTGTGATAGCATGATCTATCCATGAAAATCCTGTTCCATTCACATTCTCATACCAGGCTATACGATCAGAATTGAATTTTGCATAAAGGATGTCTATATCAGTATCTCCATCCATATCCATTAAAATTACCGAGTGCAACCCAATTGTTAAGGATTCAACTACAAATGGTATTCCAAAATTTCCATTTCCATCTAAATTTTCATACCATTCAAGTTGGCCAAATGGCCCTGCCGATGCGGAAATAACGTCAAGATCTAGATCTCCATCCAAATCTGCCGCATAAACGGATCGACCGTTAGATAGTCCAAAATTTATAACTTGTTGCGGTCCAAACGTTCCCTCTCCATCCAAATTTTCATACCATACAACATTAGCATCACTGCATATTAACACATCAAGATCGGAATCACCATCTAGGTCGAAAGCACCAATTTCATTACCGCCAGCATTCGATATTTCCTGAGAAAGTCCGAATTGAGCATAGCAGTTATAACAGCATAAGACAACAATGAAACTGGCTAAGTTTGCTGATCGTTTTATATTAAATAACATAATATTCAAGATAAGGATTCTTTAGTAATTTGAATTGATGATTACTGATTGTTCGGTGGAGTCTCTCGCACTACACAACTAAAATGCCTTAGCGAACTGTTGCAAGCGAGCTAAGGCATTAACTAGCAGTTGAAATAACTGAAATTAGTATTGATTAGTAATATTTCGTTGTTACGAGATTTCCTTCTTCATCATACACCGGCCATTCCCCGGTCTTTTTGAAATCCTTATAGGTCCCAGAAGTTTTTAGATTACCATTTTCATGATAGAACTTCCACGCTCCGTTGATCTTTCCATCGGCATAAGTACCGTCCGATTTTAATTCACCATTGAGATGATAGAATTTCCATACACCGGATTGTTCGCCATTGGTGAACACACCAGTAGATTCCAATGTTCCATCTTCGTAGTAGTTATTCCACTCACCTGTCTTCATACCACTGCTGTAATTTCCAATCTCACGAATCTGTCCATTCTTATGATAATATTCCCACTGACCGATCTTCTGACCGTCTTCGGTGTAAACCCCCATATCACGCAGCTGACCATCGCGATAGTATCCGCGTGCAACTACGGGTCCATAAGGCTTACTAACTTCAGTAACTACAGGTTCCTCCGGCGTGCCGGATGGATTGATAATAAGTTTCTGGCCCACATTTACCTGGTCTCTCTTAAGATTGTTCCATTTCTTGATATCTCTCATCGAAACCCCGTATTTACCGGCTATCCTACCGAGGTAATCTCCACTGCGTACTTCGTGAATGATCGGTCCCGGTTCAACAGAAGTATCGGGTGTTTTCTCAATGACATTTACGGCAATTTCCTTCTCTGCAGCAGCCTTAAGAGCCGCTTGCTTTTCAGCTTCAATTCTGGCAGCCTGCTCCTCTGCTTCAGCCAATTTTGCCGCTTCCAATTTAGCAGCCTCCAACTTGGCAGTTTCTTCTAAAGCTTTTTGTTTCTCAGCTTCAGCAAGACGGTCGGCTTCAATTTTAGCCGCTTCTTTCAGCGATTTTTGTTTTTCAGCTTCAGCTATTTTAGCAGCTTCCTTTTTCGCAGTCTTTTCCAGTGTTTTTTGCTTTTCGGCTTCTGCGATCCTGACAGCTTCCAGCTTAGCAGCTTCTATCCTGGCTGCCTCTTTCAGCGCTTTTTGCTTCTCAGCTTCAGCAAGACGGGCGGCTTCAATTTTAGCCGCTTCTTTCAGCGATTTTTGTTTTTCAGCTTCAGCTATTTTAGCAGCTTCCTTTTTCGCAGTCTTTTCCAGTGTTTTTTGCTTTTCGGCTTCTGCGATCCTGACAGCTTCCAGCTTAGCAGCTTCTATCCTGGCTGCCTCTTTCAGCGCTTTTTGTTTCTCCGCTTCGGCAAGACGAGCCGCTTCCAGTCGGGCAGCCTCAATCTTAGCGGCTTCTTTTAATGCCGCTTCTTTAAGTGCTTTTTGCTTTTCGGCTTCTGCGATCCTGGCAGCTTCCAGTCGGGCGGCCTCAATCTTAGCGGCCTCTTTCAGTGCAGCTTCTTCTAATGCCTTTTGCTTTTCCGCTTCGGCAAGACGAGCCGCTTCCAGTCTGGCAGCCTCAATCTTAGCGGCTTCTTTGAGTGCCGCTTCTTTCAGTGCTTTTTGCTTTTCGGCTTCTGCGATCCTGGCAGCTTCCTGCTTAGCAGCCTCAATCTTAGCGGCTTCTTTGAGTGCCGCTTCTTTCAGTGCTTTTTGCTTTTCGGCTTCTGCGATCCAGGCAGCTTCCTGCTTAGCAGCTATTATCCTGGCAGCCTCTTTACGGGCAGCTTCTTCTAACGCCTTTTGCTTTTCCGCTTCGGCAAGACGAGCCGCTTCAAGTCTGGCAGCCTCAATCTTAGCGGCTTCTTTGAGTGCCGCTTCTTTCAGTGCTTTTTGCTTTTCGGCTTCTGCGATCCTGGCGGCTTCCTGCTTAGCAGCTATTATCCTGGCAGCCTCTTTACGGGCAGCTTCTTCCAATGCCTTTTGCTTTTCCGCTTCGGCAAGGCGAGTTGCTTCAAGTCGGGCAGCCTCAATCTTAGCGGCTTCTTTGAGTGCCGCTTCTTTCAGCGCTTTTTGCTTTTCAGCTTCTGCGATCCTGGCGGCTTCCTGCTTAGCAGCTATTATCCTGGCAGCCTCTTTACGGGCAGCTTCTTCCAATGCCTTTTGCTTTTCCGCTTCGGCAAGACGAGCCGCTTCCAGTCGGGCAGCCTCAATCTTAGCGGCTTCTTTTAATGCCGCTTCTTTAAGTGCAGCCTGTTTTTCAGCTTCGGCAATTCTTGCCGCTTCGCGTTTTGCTTCTTCCACTCTGAGCGCCTGCCGTTTAGCAGCTTCTTTCAAAGCAATCTCTTTAAGCGCAGCCTCTTTAAGTGCAAGTTCTTTCATCGCCGCTTCTTTGAGGGCGGCTTCCTTGAGCGCGGTTTCTTTGAGAGCGGCTTCCTTCAATTGTGCTTCTTTGAGCGCCGCTTCCTTAAGCGCCAATTCCTTTAAGGCTGCTTCCTTGAGTGCTGCTTCCTTCAGCGCAGTCTCTTTCATGGCAGCATCCTTTAATTCAGTTTCTTTTCTCAGGGCTTCTTTAAGAGCAGCTTCTTTCTTTAGATTTTCTTTAAGAGCTTCTTCTTTCTGGGCCGCTATCTTACCTGCGGCGTCATTATTGAGATCGATAATGGCTTCTAGTTTCTGAACGCGATTAGAGCGCTCTCTAAGTTCTTTTTTGAGATAATCGGAATACGCCGCTTCTGAAGTGAGGGCCTTTTCCTTTTCGTTCAGTTTCTTTAATAGTGCTTCATTATCTCCCGACGTTGTTTCTGACGTGCTCGATCCGGATTCATTCAATTCGTCGTCTATGTTAATATTCCCGTTAGATGACTGACTCGAAACCACAACCAACTCGCTGGCTGGTCCTTGAAAAGATTGAACATAATCTTCCGGATTGTCTAAATTTGCCTGGGTGATATTGATATTGGAATTTGTGTCGACCGGAGTGGTTACGATTCTGTCGGACATATGAATTCCAGACTCCTCCTCCACTTCGCCTTCCGAACCAAAACCGATTCGATCCAACTTTCCGTTTTCAAGATAGTATTTCCATTCACCCGTTTTTTGACCGTCAATATAGGTGCCGGCCGAGCTTAATCGACCATTTTTATAGTAGTATTTCCAAACCCCCGATTTCTTCCCGTTCGAATACCTTCCGATATCACTTAACCGTCCGTTTTCGTGATAATACTTCCACAACCCGGCTTCTTTATCCCCGGAATAAGAACCTGTATAATGAATATTGCCATTTTCATATTGTCTCCCGACATAGCTCATCTGTGCCCGAAGCTCAGAGGCAAGAAGCAATAAAATTGAAATAAGTAATATTTTTTTCATATCGCTGGTTATTCAAACGGTAACATAAAATAACATTTACCTTACTATTTGGTACATAATATAACCACGCAATGTGTAGGAAATCAGGGAGATTGGGTAGATCAAAACAACATCTACATATAACTAAATCCACCCATCAGGACTTGTAAAAGCCATAATTTAGGCAGAATACATGCATTGAAACCTTTTTAGCCTATTGATCTGAAACTGAAAATTACGAAAATTCGACTATTTGTAAGCGTTAACCTTCAAATATTTAAGGTTTTGGATGAAAATTAAGTGTATACACTAAGACATAGATCTTTTTGTTTTATACATCGAAAAATAATATCCCATTACTCATTGCTTGCCTTTTCATGACCTTGCGATGTATAAAATATCGATTCAAAAGTTCGGAAAAACTGAGAAACTTTTGAAAATTGCCGTTTATAGGATAAAATTGTCAAAATTATCATAGGATTGACTTCAATTTCGACGAATTATAAATACTCTCATTTACGAATACTGTTTTTTAATGTTGAATATCAATAGCTAAATTATCATAATGAAAATTGTGACACCTGCTTTTTGTCAATATCTCATCGATTGTTAAGTAATTGAATTTAAAGCAAATAGCCTTAAAAAATTTCTGCACTTTTATCCCTTAAATTTTAGTTATGCCAAACGCTTTTATTAAAGGAACAGGGTCATATGCACCCGAAAATATCGTTAAAAATGAGTTCTTTGAATCTGTAGGCTCTAACGACGAATGGATATTTTCCAATTTAGGAATAAAAGAACGCCGCATCTCGCAGGGCGAGACTACCAGTGACCTGGCTGCCAAGGCCGGACAAATTGCGATTGATGATGCCGGATTATCACCTCTGGATATTGATTTAATAATTCTAGCGACAGCTACTGCAGACCGACTGGCACCATCATGCGCTTGTTTTGTACAGGAGAAACTGAAAGCTAAAAACGCGGTGGCCTTTGATATATCCGCTGTATGCTCGGGTGCATTGTTTGCAACATCTACCGGAGCTCAGTACATTAAATCCGGAATGTATAAAAACGTACTTGTCATTGGAGCCGATACGTTTTCAAATATTACCGATTGGACTCGCCGCGATGCTGTATTCTTTGGTGATGGTGCAGGGGCGATGGTGCTTTCGGAAACGGAAGAAGATAAAGGGTTTATCGACTTTCTGCTTCATACGGACGGTACGGGAAAGGATCATTTTACCATACCGGCAGGGGGCTCTGAAGAACCTGCATCCGGCAAAAGCATTAGTTCCAGGCGGCATTTTTTTCAGATGAATGGTCCGGAAGTTTTTAAGACAGCTGTAGAAGTAGTTCCGAATTGTATCTCCCGTATCTTAAGTAATAATAAACTCTCCATAGAGCATATTAAATTCCTTCTACCTCATCAACCCAGTATAAAAATACTCCAGGAGATCGCCAGAAAAATTGGTATGCCTTTCGAAAAGGTGAAAACAAATATGGATCGTTATGCTAATACGTCGGGAGGAACTATCCCGATTATTCTGGACGAGGTTCATAAAAACAAGGAGTTTAAAAAAGGTGATATGCTTTTATTTGCCGCAGTTGGTGCAGGGTGGACTTGGGGGTCTGCACTATATAAGTGGTAAAATCACAAATGGTTATTCATATAAATAAATGTTATGTTAGAAAACAAGGTATTCTTAATTACAGGTATTGCAGATAAGAACTCGCTTGCGATGTATGCGGCGAAGGAAATTATAAATCAGGGAGGACGTGTAATCTGTACAGGTTTGGGTGTAAGTGAACATCACCCAAATTTATCTCCGAAAGCCAAAGCTTTTTTAATTAAAACCTACGCAGATTTTGTAAGTGCTATTGAAAGCCAACTTGAGGATGCGAAAGCTGAGGTGCTGGATGTGACACTTGAGGCAAATTTAGATGATTTTGCTCGAAAATTACGGGCCGATGGTATAGAATTGCACGGTCTATTGCATGCAATCGCAATGGACAAGACCATACGAAATAAAGAAGTGAAACCCCTGTTGGAAGTAACCAAAGAAGAATTTTGTGATACCATGGACGTTTCCGCTTACTCTCTGATTCGATTAACCCATCACTTATTAAAACAGGATGTACTAAAGTCGGGATCTTCAATTTGTTCGCTTAGTTATATCGCGGCGGCCAAAGTAACTTTTCATCCATATCGGAACATTAGCATTGCTAAGGCAGCTTTAGAACGTATAACCATAGAATTGGCGGATGAGTTAGGACGCCAATATGGTATTCGCGCAAATGTGATTAGATTTTCACCCTATATGGGAAGTAAAGCTGGCAATGCCACATTATCAGATAAAGATGTGGAAACCTCAAATAAGATGAGTCCTCTTGGCAATGCCGGTCCTGAAGATCTGGCCTATGAAATAGCGCACTTATTCAGGCCCAATAGTCGGATTACAGGTGAAATTCGTCATGTGGATGGTGGTTATCATATTACCGGTTAATTCTTCTGTTCTCTTTTTATTTTATCGTACTGAAGCCTGATTATATTTTGCCTTCATGATAATTATCACATTTTTTTTACTTCGGAAATAATACTTTTATGCTCGAAGTCGCTGGTAAACTGGCACTTCAGATGAAATTATTCTATTCAGTATAAATCTTAAACGTTATCTCATGGATGTTAAACAAAAAGACTTAGCAGGACCCGGAATAAGCACCTATGAAGAAGTAAGCAAAATCCTTCCCACAGGTTATTCACCCCTCCTTTCTCCTCTCAAGCGAATGGAAGCCCTGTACCTGGTTAAGGAATACATTGAAAAAGGAATGGCGGAAGCACTCAATATCCAATTGGTTCAGGTGCCTCTTATTGTTAGCAAGGATAGTGGTGTAAATGACTATCTGGACAGGGATGGATCCAGGACCCCCGTGGAATTTCCCGCTGGTTTAGGCCTACCAAAACGCATGGAGGCCCAAATCGTTCAGGCTGCTACAAAGTGGAAGCGAATGGCCCTGGCTCAATTCGAATGTGAAGTAGGACAAGGTATTAACACGGATATGCGTGCAATTCGAAAAGATTATTTCCTCGATCACGATCATTCCGCCTATGTAGACCAATGGGACTGGGAAAAAAGAATTGATGACAGCGATAGAAATCTGGAGTATCTCAAAGATACCGTTCGGAAGATCTGGAAAGTGATCCATGGAGCCGGAGTCATGATCAAAGAGAAATTTCCCGAACTGAATGATCCGCGATACCCTGATATCCCTGAAGAACTGAAGTTTTTCCATGCTGAAGAGATCCTGGACATGTATCCGGACTTACCTCGTAAACAGCGTGAAACAAAACTTATCCAGGAGCATCATGCCGTATTTATCATCGGCATTGGTTCCGTGCTCAAAGACGGATATCCACATGAAATGCGTGCTGCCGATTATGACGACTGGATCACGCCAACAGTTATGAAAAATGGTGAACAGTATTACGGCCTGAACGGAGATATCCTGGTTTGGAACCCGGTCACCAAACGAAGACACGAACTCTCTTCCATGGGAATTAGGGTAACCAAAGAGACCATGAGAGCACAGTTGGAATTGTCCGGACAATCAGATTTCCTCGAACTTCCATATCACAAAGCTATTCTAAACGATGAAATTCCGTTAAGTATTGGCGGTGGTATCGGCCAGGCGAGAACCTATATGTACCTGCTTAGAACCGCTCATCTTGGAGAGGTTACAGTTTCAATATGGCCCGAAGAACTCAAGAAAATCTGCAAAGAGAAAAATATTCACGTTCTGGAATAACGTGAGCCATTTTGTATCATTTAAAACAGGTTTCAGATTAAGATCTCTTGGTCTGGAACCTGAATAATTCTATCAAAACACTAATGAGAACAACAGAAACAGCAATGACCTTCGCCGGTTGAGATAATGGTGTTAGTAAATAATGACTACCCAGGGCCCCAATTGCGACGGATATCAACAATATTTTTACTGAATGATAAAATAATCTTAGCATCTCCTCCATGATTAAGCACTAATTGATTTAGGCCCTAGCGGTGCAGAAACATTGTTATACTGAAAGAGTAACGACTTATAGAATCGATTTTGATTTGCACCACTTTCCAGGCAACCCTTCAGCGTCTCTTCCAGGTTTGAATAAGAAATGGTATACGCAACTGCATCTTTCATACTGTACAAGTTATGGCCCAATATGGTTGGAGGTTCTGAAGTCCATAGCGCGATCGTGCCCGCCGAATAATCGATGGTAATATCGGCTGCATTGAAGTAATATTTCAGTAAAGTTTTCTGAAAAATATAATAAGTATTATCGTACGGATTGAGACTATTTGTACAGGATTTAGAAATGAGTTTGCGCATTTCATCCTGAACAATTTGTTCCTGGTTTTTCATAGCAAAGCATTTAAATTCCTCGAAATTTACGCAGCAAATGCTATATGGAATGTTAAGAAATTATTGTTTAGGAGTAATTTAACAGCATGTAAATCAAACTGTTAAAAATTTAGTAAGGATTTTCTTACTTCACTACTTCCTTCCCGGCTTCTTTCCAGTCGATCATACCTCCTGCCAGGTCGTATATCTCGGTGAATCCAAGTTCCTTCATGATAGCAGATGCATCTGCACTCCGCCCTCCCGATCTGCAGAATACATAAACGGGTTTGGTTTTATCAAGCACGACTAGCTTCTCCTCGAAACCTTCGGCTCTGAAATCAAAGTTGATAGCTCCGGGGATGGTTCCTTCGGCAACCTCCGGTGGTGTTCTCACATCGATCAATTGAATATCGCCCACAGCGCCAATTCGCTTGGAAAATTCTTCTGTATTTAACACGGTAATCACATCCTGTTCTGTTGGTACTTCAGTCTCGGATACAGATTCTGATTTAGTTTGCGCATCCTTGCAACTTAACATTCCGAAGGATATAAATGCGATGATAGCGATCTGATAAAAGGTTCTCATATTAAAAAGTTTTTTCTCCCTGCCAGTTCATAAAACCACCCATAAGATTATAGGTATTCTGGAATCCAAGGGAATTCATTATCATACAGGCCTGTTTACTTCTACCACCCATTCTGCAGTATACATAGTAATTCTTGGACTTGTCCAAATCCTGTGATTTTTGCATAAAGCTGCCGGCATCCTGGATATTCATATGAAGCGCATTCGGGATATAGCCCTCCGCGATCTCAACAGGAGTTCTCACATCTACGATTACGGCATTCTCATCGGCCACCATCTTCTTACTCCACTCGTCTTGTGTTAGGTCTTGCATTGTTCAAAATTTTCGGTAAAAATAAAGAATCGGAATCATATGGGAAAACCGGATTTTAATAATTGAAAAGCCCGGCTTTTTAGTCACACAACGTACGTTTCTTTATTGCTTCACAGAACAACCTATCGCCTTGGTTTCCTTAACGGATACTTCCTTACCATCCAAAAGTTCATTTACCGCATTGGCTAAGAAACGGTCTTTTACGGCTGCACCGTTTCGCACATTATCATCAATAGCACCAATATAGCGTACAACTCGACCCTTTTTGGTGTTTTCCAATAAATACACATGCGGTGTTTTTGTTGCCCCATATTCAGCATAGACCGTATTAGATTTATCAAAGAGATACGGAAATGTGAAGCCTTTGGCTTTGGCTTTTGCCTGCATTAATTCATAGGTGTCGTCCGGTTGAACTTCAGGATTGTTCGGGTTAATAGCTATTACCGGATATCCTTTATCCTTAAATTCAGCATCCAGGGCGTTAATTCGATCTTCGCTGGCAACGGCATACGGACAGGTATTACAGGTAAAGATCACAATAAAACCTTTTGCGTTCGGATAGTCTTCATAGGTAACCATGTTTCCGTCAACATTCAGTAAGTTGATCTTTGCAGCCATGTCTCCAATGGTGTAACCATAGGCATCATCGGATTCTGTTGAGGAGAAACCGGCAAATGCCAGTGACGCCATGATCACGAGGCTTAAAACGAATAATAATCTTTTGTTTTTCATAATTGTTTTATAAAATGGATTGTACTTCTTTTTCTAATTCTTCATAGGTAAAAGAACGTTCGAAGAACGCTCTCTTGCTGTTATTGTATATTAAAGTAGCCGGTATCGCACCCTGCCATTCTTCACTTACCTTCGGGATCCAGGAATTGGCATCGTCATCATCCAGTAAGACGACTTCCGATTTGATCTCATTCTTTTTAATAAACGGAACAACCTGAGTTTCCAGTCGATCGGGAAAGTCCAGGCTAACAAAGACAACTTTAACTTTATCCTTAGCATACTCCGAGGCGATCTTTTCAAAATAAGGCATTTCTTTCACACAGGGTTTACACCAGGTAGCCCAAAAATTCACGATATAGGTGGAGTCATTCTCCTTCTGAAGTAAGGCACGATTCAAACCTTCAAAATTATATACCGGAATACCCGCTTTTACCTCCGCTATTATTTCGGTATCCGATTCCGGAATAATAACAGATTTATCGGCTATCGCCGTCTGCTCCACTTCCGAAGTACTCTTATTATCATTTCCGCAAGAAATGGTAAAAAGACCCAACAATAAATAAGGTAAAATTTTCATACCCTAAAAATATTTATTGTACCTAAAACTAGAAAGCTATTTAACATAACATTACATAATCCCTGGCTGCGGCAAACAAATTATGAGTGATAAATTTTTGTTAATGGTCTTTGCTGTGAAGAAAATAATCATAAATTTGTATATACAAATATTGTAAATACATATATGGACATAGATACCGCAATAAAAACAATTCATAAGATGGCCATCAGTACCAAGACAGTCATTAATATGATGTTTACCTCCCGGATCATAGAGGAGTCTATTTCCACAGTGTTAAAGCCCTACGATCTTAATATCCCCCAATATAATGTGTTGCGCATTTTAAGAGGACAAAAGGGTAAACCTGCCAACTTATCTACTTTACAGGAGCGGATGATCGATAAAAGCAGCAACACTACGCGGCTTGTAGACAAGTTGATCCGTAAGGGCTGGGTAAAACGATCGGTGTGTGAGACGAACAGAAGGAAAGTAGAAATATTAATCACCTCAAAGGGTTTGGAGGTCCTTAAAGAACTAGATCCGTTAACCGAAGACAACAATACAAAAATTCTTAAAAATCTTTCAGAAGAGCAGTTAGTAACCTTGAATGAACTTCTGGATACACTTAGACTAACATAAATATTATTAACAAAAATTAGAAACAGAAAAATGAAAAAAGTAGTCAACTCAGTTTTAGTTATTGCCGTAGCCTTTGGAGCTATGGCGTTTACAACGCCAGTGAAAAAGAAGATCAACGCCTCTCAAAGTACCATCGAATGGAAAGGTGAAAAAGTAACGGGCAGTCATACTGGAACCATCAGTCTTAAGGAGGGTTATCTTGAAATGGACGATGATGCCTTAACCGGCGGAATGTTTGTGGTGGATATGACCACCATCAATGTCACAGATCTGGAGGGTGCATCCAAAGGAAAACTGGAAGGTCATTTAAAAAGCGATGATTTCTTCGGAATAGAAAATCATCCTACTGCTACTCTGGAAGTAATTTCCGGTACTGCAACGAAGGATGGGTTTAAAGTATCAGGAAATATTACCATTAAAGGAACTACAGAACCCATCACATTCAATCTTGTAAAGAACGGGGACAGCGGTGCAACCGCTAAACTAGTAATCGACAGAACGAAATTTGGGATCCGTTATGGAAGTGGAAGTTTCTTCGACAACCTCGGTGATAAAACAATCTCCGATGATTTCGAACTGGAAGTAAAGCTCGTATTCTAATAATATTTAGCTATGAAAAAGATAAGCCTGCTGTGAAGCAGGCTTTTTTTATATGATATGTAAAGGTTCCATGGTTTCGGACAGGAGTGAACTACTCGGCACTTCCAGCCACTTTTCCATAAGATTCGCATAAATTCTCCTGAAATCGATCTCAAACACCAGGTCGCCGTTGGAATCCAGGTTCTGTAAATCGGGAGCCGGGTTGTATAATCCGGGTGCTTTCAGTTTTTTACCAATTACGAAAACATTATTCGCCGCTCCGTGATCTGTTCCATTGGCAGCATTCTGCGCCACTCTTCTGCCAAATTCAGAAAACGTAAGAATTAAGGTGTCATGGAAAGTACCATTAGCTTTCAGATCGGCCACCAGGGTACTTACACCATCTGCATAGGTTTTAAGAAGTGAGTCTTGTGCCCCCGACTGGTTCGCATGCGTATCGAAACCACCTAGTGCTGCATAATACACCCGGGTATCCATTTGGCTATTTATAAACTCCGCGAGGGTTTTCATTTGTTTACCGAAAGGCGATTTCCCATAATCGAAAGTGGATCTTGTAATCCTGGTCTTTTCATAAATATAGTCTGCAGATTGCTTTGCATCGATCATCGTTTGATACAGATACCCCATATTATGTTCACTCAAATGCTGATCCTTATTATACTTGAGCAATTGTTTGAAATAAGGGTCACCTGCAATTTTATTAAGCATGGCTGCATCCCTCGCCACAACGCCATTCTGCTCCTTCCCTTGCATGATAAGGGAAAGAGAATTCCCAATTTCGATGGCATTATACGGTTTGTTACCAAAAGTATCGAGATAACGACCTATCCACCCTTCTTTGATTAGCTCATTGGAAGCACTGGCTGTATGCCAGATATCTGTTGACCTGAAGTGAGAGCGGTTCGGATTTGGATACCCCACATTATTGATTATAGTTAATTCCCCTGCATCAAACAAGGATTTCAATGGCGCCAGGTTCTTGTGGAATCCTAATTCAGAATTCAAACCTATTACGTCTTTCTTTTTTATCGCAATGGAAGGTCGTTCCCGGTAATAAATATCATTTCTGAAAGGCACTATGGTATTTAATCCATCATTACCACCCGCCAATTGTATAATAACCAAACGCTTAAATCCATTGGGTATACTCAGCTGTCCGTCCATAGCTTTAATAAAGCCAGGGACAAAGAACAAACTACTGGCCAGGGCCGAATTCCTTATAAAATCTCTTCTTTTCATAGTATCATGTTAATTGAAATTCGGGTAATGACATAAGTTGAAGAGCCAGCTCCCTCTGCGAATACTTTGGACCTTCTGCAAACATAGTTGAGGTTCCATCCTGTAATTTTCCGGCACAAAGCGCTTCCGTGAGTTCCTCCCGGCCAAGCCTACCGTATTCCTTATCGAAGACATCCCAGTTTTTATCGATCGCCAGACGATCACCAAAAGATCGTCCTTCCATAAATGCATATTGCATGCTATTGGACGGTACCAAGCCATTTCCAAGGAAAATTGATGGCAACTTCAATCGAATCATCAAAGTATTCGTATTGATCCAATGCCTGCCTCCGGGCCATCCGGCAACATTTGGCGGTTCCATGAGGGATTGCCCCAATAGCCGTTGTACAAAAAGTTGTTGCCTTGGTTTTTCGAAATCGAAGGGTACCACACCGTAAACCGACGATAATAGATCCACAGGTGATTTGATCTTAGTTCCCACATTTTCCCGTGCGTAGAACCAATCTGAGGTTAGCATGAAACGCATGAGATTCCGTATATCATAGTCTTTATAAAAAACATCTGTCATTTCTTCGATATACGTTTCATTCAAATGGGTGTTTACGAAATACGCATATAGTTTACTACAAATAAAGTGAGCAGATTCGCGCTTAGTGCATATGATATTGATAATATCATCACCATTCAGATCTGCCGACCATCCCATGAACTCCTTATTCCCAAAATCGTGTTGCATCTGCCTCAGAATAAAACTTCCATCCAGTTTTGACCCATACCCGGTAAATGCACGGGCTGCTTCTTTAATATCTTCTTCAGAATATTGTCCTTCGCCAAGTGTGAATAATTCCAGAAGTTCGCGGGCAAAATTTTCATTTGGATGATCTTTACTGTTGGTATTCGTGTTGAGATACTTCATCATGGATGGGGCCTTAGCCACCTGCTTGATGAATTCCTTAAAATTTCCAAGAGCGTTTGCCCTCAGGAGGTTGTAATATTGCACGGCATAATAGATCACCTGATCACGACATACAAAGTGATTGACCCAGAATAGGGTCATTCGTTCGTTTAGTGCCTCTGAGGGCGCGTTAAGTCGTTTCAACCAGGCTTGGCTATAATCCAAATGCTTTGGAGCATTCTCCCGGATTATTTTCTGCAATTCCTTACGCCTGCCACGATGATTACGTTTAAAGAATGCTTCATAATCGGGTAGATCGATCGTTAGAGGTGTTACTTCCCCCGATGCTGCCAGTAGGCTATCAACCACTTCATCCCTGGATAGCATACTGAGCTTCTTAGCTTCAGACGGACTTATTCCGAAGGCGGCCCGGCGGTATAAATGATATATATTTTGTAACTGCATACTTACTTATGACTAAAAATTATGCCAAACGTTTATTTAGCGTAAAAAGTGCGCTGAAATAATTTGCTGCTTTCGATTCAATCTTTATCTTTGAACTTCAATGAAAAACTTAAATCTAAATAACTGGTGGTGGAAAAACTTACGTCGTTCGTCGTGAGCAAAGCACCAGTGTTATAAAATATAACGAGGCTTGTCAATCACGACAAGCCTTTTTTTTATTTCTAATAAAATGAAATACGAATTACGATCATATTCTGAAAAGTTACTTGCCGATACCCTCACCCCGGTTTCCGTATATCTTCGGCTACGGGATAAATATCCGAACAGCCTGCTGCTGGAGAGTAGTGATTATCGCGCCAATGATAACACATTTAGCTTTATCTGTTGTAATCCCATAGCCTCCATCACCATTTCAGAAGAGAAGATCATTCAACAGTTCCCCGATAAGAGTATTCTGGAAATTGAGATTAACAATGGCACTAGTGTGCCCGAAATTCTGGAAGATTTCTCTGCGGCCTTCAAAACGAAATCGGACCTGCAATTCAAATTTCCTAACAATGGCTTGTTTGGATATATGGCATACGATGCGGTACGTTATTTTGAAGATATTTCTATAACCAAGGACAGGTCGAAACTCAATATCCCGGACATTTATTATGCGGTTTATCAGAATGTGATCGCGATCAATCATTTCAATAATGAAGCGTATATTTTCGCCCATTGCTACGATACTCAAAGCAATATTGCTGAAATCATCCAGGTGTTACGATCTAAGAATTTTGCTGAATACCCTTTTAAACGACATGGATCGCCTTCCACGAATTTGCAGGACGAAGAATTCAAATCTCTCGTATCCCGCTGCAAAGAACATTGCGCCCGCGGTGATGTCTTCCAGATCGTACCTTCCAAACGATTTTCTCAGGAATTTAGCGGTGATGATTTCAATGTCTATCGCGCACTCCGCAGTATTAATCCATCCCCCTATCTATTCTATTTTGATTATGGGAATTTCAAGATTTTCGGAAGTTCACCTGAAGCCCAATTAGTTGTGCATCACGACAGGGCCGAAATACATCCTATAGCAGGAACTTTTAAACGCACCGGTAATGACGAACGTGACGCGGAACTTGCAAAAAAGCTATCCGAAGATATAAAGGAAAACAGCGAACATGTCATGCTGGTAGACCTGGCCAGGAACGATCTGAGCCGACATGGACGGGACGTCAAGGTAGAAACCTATCGTGAAGTTCAGTTCTTTTCTCACGTTATCCATTTGGTAAGTAAGGTTACTGCCAGAAAAAACCCGGAAACAACAACCATGAGCATCGTTGCGGATACCTTCCCTGCAGGTACCCTGAGTGGAGCACCCAAACACAAAGCCATGCAACTTCTGGAAAAGTATGAAAATATAAACCGTGAATTTTACGGAGGAGCTATCGGTTTTATGGACTTCGATGGTAATTTCAATCACGCAATTATTATTCGTTCGTTTCTGAGTAAAAATCACACCTTGCATTATCAGGCCGGTGCCGGTATCGTTTCAGACAGTGACGAAGAGAGTGAATTACAGGAGGTATATAATAAATTAGGTGCATTAACCAAAGCCATGGAAATGGCTGAACATGTTTAATATGAAAGTACTGGTAATCGACAATTACGATAGTTTTGTGTATAACCTGGTACATTACCTGGAAGATCTCAATACAGAGGTCACGGTTAAGCGAAATGATCGTTTCGATCTCGCAGAAGCGGCGAATTATGATAAGATCCTATTATCACCGGGGCCGGGAATTCCGGATGAGGCGGGCTTATTGAAAGAAGTGATTAGGCGCTACGCAGGGGTAAAACCCATATTAGGTGTTTGTTTGGGGCAGCAGGCGATAGGGGAAGTTTTTGGCGGAAGCATTACCAATTTAAGCGAAGTATTCCATGGCGTTGCCACCAAAGCTACCATATTGGTTTCGGATGAGCCGCTTTTTAAAGGGCTCGGTAAGGAGATCGAAGTTGGACGTTATCACTCATGGGTTGTAGAAAGGGAGAACTTCCCGCCGCAATTAGAGATCACTTCCCTGGATGCGAACGGTCAGATCATGTCGTTGAGGCACAGGGAATTCGATATTCGGGCTGTACAATTTCATCCTGAAAGTGTTCTCACCCCTAAAGGAAAACAAATGATAAAAAACTGGATAGAGAGTTAAAATGAAGCAGGTACTCAACAGACTTATAAACCATGAGCAACTGGACCGGGAAGAGGCCAGGAATATTCTCATGGCAATTTCGGAAGGCACCTATAACCAGAGTCAGATCTCCGCTTTCCTAACTGTTTATATGATGCGTAGCATAGCCCTGGAAGAGCTGGAAGGGTTCCGTGATGCGCTCCTGGAATTGTGCATTCCGGTTGATGTTAGCGAATACAACACCATAGACCTGTGCGGTACCGGTGGTGATGGCAAGAACACATTCAATATTTCTACGATGGCTTCGTTTGTTACTGCTGGTGCCGGTGTGATGGTTACCAAGCATGGTAACTATGGGGTTTCTTCCATTAGCGGTAGCAGCAACGTGATGGAACAATTGGGTATCCACTTTAGTAATGAATCCGATTTTTTAAGACGCTCTCTTGAAGAGGCAGGGATATGCATACTACATGCACCTTTATTTCATCCGGCAATGAAAAACGTAGCGCCCATTCGCCGTGAGTTAGGTGTAAAAACTTTTTTCAACATGCTGGGACCTATGGTAAATCCTGCGTTTCCTAAGAATCAGTTGGTTGGTGTATTTAGTCTTGAACTTGCCAGAATGTACGGTTACCTATACCAGAAATCAGACAAGAATTATGCAATACTACATTCGATTGACGGCTATGATGAAATATCATTAACGGGTTTGACCAGGGTTATTTCTAACAAATCGGAACGTATGTTAAGACCTATAGATTTTGGAGTTTCAGCTATTGAACAGTCGCAAATACATGGGGGTGAAACCGTAGAGGCATCCGCCGGTATTTTTATGGATATTCTGAATGGTAATGGAACAAAAGCCCAAAACGATGTTGTATGTGCGAATGCGGGGATGGCTATTTCGGTCGTTGAAGGTTGCTCCGTTATTGAAGGCTTTAGCATAGCCCAGGACGCATTGTTGAATGGTAACGCACTCAAGGTTTTAAAAACGTTACAAAAAATTAGTAAGGAGGCATGACCATTTTAGATAAGATCATTGCATATAAACGTAAAGAGGTTTCTGCAAAGAAAGAAGTCCTGCCAATCACCGTATTGGAACAATCAAAATATTTTGACGGCCCGTTCAATCAATGTCGGCTGCATTGAGAAATTCGGAGTATGGAATCATTGCCGAACATAAAAGAAGGTCCCCCAGTAAATCGGTGATTAATTATAAGGTATCCTTACCGGACGTTGTTTCGGGTTATGAAATTGCCGGGGTGAGTGCCATTTCTGTTCTAACAGATACGTCTTATTTTGGAGGATCGCTGGATGATTTATTATTAGCCAGACAGCATGTATCCATCCCTCTTTTACGAAAGGAATTCATCATAGACCCTTATCAGATATTTGAAGCGAAGGCCTTTGGTGCAGATGCTATCCTTCTAATCGCCGCGGTCCTTGATGAAACAAAACTTAAGGAACTGTCCGATATTGCCAGGAACCTGCAATTGGAGATCCTATTAGAAGTACATGATGAGAATGAGCTTAAACGGTCTCTCAAAGCACCAGCAGACATGCTGGGTGTGAATAACCGAAACCTCAAGACATTTCAGGTTTCAACAAAGGTGAGTAAGGAACTGGCGGCACGTATTCCGGATCGTTTTGTGAAAGTTTCAGAAAGTGGTTTAAGCAGCCCTGAAGCAGTATCAGAACTCATAAAATATGGTTACCAGGGATTTTTAATGGGAGAACATTTTATGCGAAATGATAACCCAGGAAAATCAGCTGCCGAATTTATTCAGAAGTTAAGATCATGAGACCCCGGATCAAAATATGCGGAATGAAACACAATGTTGCTGAAGTGGCCGGTCTTCAGCCCGATTACCTGGGATTTATATTTTTTGAAAACAGCCCGCGAAATTTTACAGGAGAAATTCCGAAGTTATCGGAACAGATCGCCAAAGTTGGGGTTTTCGTTAACGCCAGCATAGATTTCATTAATGAAAGTACACAAAGGCATCATTTAAATGTGATCCAGCTGCATGGTGAAGAATCTCCCGAATTTTGTGAAATGCTGAGAAACAAACAAATGAAAACAGGTGATGAATCCATACGAATATGGAAGGTATTTCATATCCTGGATCACTTTGATTTCAACAATCTTAAGCCTTATGAAAGCTATGTAGACGCTTTCCTGTTCGATACAAAAGGTAGGACTCCGGGAGGCACCGGACTTGTTTTCAACTGGCAGGTGCTATCGGGTTATAATTCTGAAAAGCCCTTTGTGCTTAGCGGTGGTATCGGGATAAAAGAAGTGGGAAAGGTGAAAGACATTATACAAACAGGCTTACCGGTATTGGCCGTCGACCTAAACAGCAGGTTCGAACAGAAGCCCGGATTAAAGGATATAGAAGAGTTAAAAAGATTTATAGATGAGCTATCATGTGAATAACAAAGGATATTATGGAGAATTCGGAGGCGCATATATTCCCGAAATGCTCTTTCCTAATGTAGAGGAATTACGACAAAATTACCTTACGATTACTTCAGAAGATTCATTCAGAAAGGAGTTTAATGCCTTATTGCAGGATTACGTGGGGCGCCCTACACCCCTCTACTTCGCAAAACGGTTATCGGAAAAGTATCATACAAAGATCTACCTGAAGCGTGAAGACCTTTGCCATACAGGCGCGCATAAAGTTAATAATACGATAGGGCAAATACTCCTGGCAAAACGGCTTGGGAAAAATCGCATCATTGCAGAAACAGGAGCAGGACAACATGGTGTGGCAACCGCTACTGTTTGTGCTTTGATGGGCATCGAATGTGTAGTGTACATGGGTGAAATTGATATCGACAGACAAGCCCCCAACGTGGCCCGTATGAAAATGCTGGGAGCAACAGTTGTTCCAGCGCTAAGCGGAAGCAGAACATTAAAAGATGCAACCAACGAAGCTATTCGGGATTGGATCAATAATCCCACAGATACACACTATATCATCGGCAGCGTGGTAGGTCCACATCCCTATCCCGATATGGTGGCACGTTTTCAAAGTGTAATTTCCGAAGAAATTAAAAAACAATTAAAAATTAAAGAAGGACGCGAAAATCCCGACTATGTTGTTGCCTGTGTTGGGGGCGGAAGTAATGCCGCCGGAGCATATTACCATTACCTAAATATTCCCGAAGTGGGAATTATCGCGGTAGAAGCAGCGGGCAAAGGAATCCATTCCGGTGAAAGCGCAGCGACTTCGGTGCTGGGCAAAATAGGTATCATTCATGGAAGTAAGACTCTTTTAATGCAAACTACCGATGGCCAGATCATCGAACCTTATTCTATTTCTGCTGGTCTTGATTATCCTGGTGTAGGACCCATGCATGCCCATTTATACACGAGTGGCCGTGGTGAATTTATGTCTATTACAGATAATGATGCCATGAAAGCCGGACTAGAACTGAGTCAACTGGAAGGTATTATTCCAGCTATAGAAACGAGTCACGCACTGGCTATTTTTAAAGAAAGATCCTTTCAACCTGAAGATATTATTGTGATCAATCTGAGTGGACGGGGTGATAAGGACCTCGACACCTATATTAACTATTTCAAGTTATAATTTGAACAGCAGCTTTCATTATGAACCGAATTAAACAGCAACTCGCCCAGGATAAAAAAGTACTTTCTATATACTTCACAGCCGGGTATCCGGATTTGGAAGATACGGTTCCTGTTATTGAAGAATTGGCGAAACACGGCGCGGATATGATCGAGATCGGATTACCTTTCAGTGACCCGCTAGCCGATGGCCCAACGATACAGCAAAGTTCCACAGCTGCCCTTCGAAATGGAATGACCACTGAACATCTATTTAAACAACTCTCAAAGATCAGGGAGACGGTATCCATACCACTTATCCTGATGGGCTATTTTAATCCCGTATTACAATATGGCGTTGAAAAGTTTTGTGAAAGATGCAGTGAAATTGGTATAGATGGTCTTATCCTACCCGATCTACCCCTAGCAGAGTACCAGGCGCATTATGCTTCAATATTTAAGGACCATGGACTTATCAATGTATTTCTTATCACCCCTCAGACTTCTGAAGACAGGATACGAGCTATCGATAGGGCGAGCGACGGATTTATTTACATGGTAAGCAGTGCGAGTACAACGGGGAAGACCCAGGGATTTGGCAATGAGCAAACAGAATATTTTAATCGGGTTGCCAATATGAATTTAAAGAACCCCTTAATTGTAGGATTCGGTATTAGCAATTCTGAAACGTTTAACGCAGCAACTAAAGATACAAAAGGGGCCATTATTGGCAGTGCCTTTATTAAAACGTTAACATCTGAAGGTGTGGCCGGGATATCTGGCTTTATTACATCATTACGATAATAGATCTGTCATTCCGAAATCAACAATAATTCCTAACATTTCTAAACGGTTTAATACTCAATTTCACTTTGGGGTGATGATTTGTATAACTGGAACAATTTCACGATATATATTTGCTTTTAACCTAACCATAACATGGCCTTAGCAAATTTTGTGACCCTCGAATCGTACCTTTGATTGAACTTAAAAAAGGAAGTTATGGAAAGAATGTTTAGACGCAGGATTGAGCAAACGAATCCTACAAATCCCACAGGAAATATCAACCAGGTGACGAACAAGGTTGATTATAACGAAAAAGCTATCTGGAAACAACAAGTCAAGAGATAGTGGAAAAAGACGGATGGTGTATATAATGACCAAATAGTTTATAGCAGTACAGACAACCTGTAATGACTGAATTGATCATTTTAAAAAGAATCTCATTATCGATCTTCCGATTAATTTTACAACATACAATTAAACAAAGACCCCCTCCGTTTCCGGAAGGGGTTTTCTTTTGGTTGGTTATATAATCTTCCGATTATTCTTTAATCAATCGTTTCACGGTTGTTGATTGCTCACCGGTGATCTGAACCATATAGACTCCAGATGCCAGTTGCGATACATCGATCATCATTTCACTTCCCATATTGCGAAGGTCGATGGTATTGACCAGTTTACCGTTTACGTCAAAGATCACTAGATTATCCAGCAGTATGTTGGATCCGTTGGCAAGAGTTACTTGCTCGCCGGCCGGATTCGGATACAAACTGATCGCCGAGCTTAGCTCGTTGTCAGTATTACCCAGTATGCTCTCAACAGTTAGCTGGAAGGTACAGCAACCTTCGTTACCATACTCATCGGTAGAACAGATCGATATAGTGTACACACCGTCAGATAGTTCTGTGCCTGCCGCCGGATCCTGGGTAAAGATCGTAAGCGGATCGGTACAGTTGTCTGTCGCCGTAGCGTCTCCATCGGCCCAGTAATCAGGTAATGTATAGAACAAGTTGCCTGGTCCCGGATCTACAGTCATGTCTGCCGGACAGGTTACTTCTGGTCCTAAAGCATCCACGACAGTGATCATAGACTGACAAGCGGCCAGGTTACCACTGGCGTCGGAAGCAAATACCGTTGCCGTTAGTGGTGAGGCTGCAATGTCTGCACAGGTTACCTCGGTGATGTCTACTGCAAGTACAGTGATACCACAGGCATCAAAGGATAGTGGTCCACCCGGGATCTCCACGAAGAATGCATCTCCATCAGAGTTGGTCAGGGTCACTGTCCAGTTGGCCGGATCGAACTGTCCGTTGAATCCTGGCACAAAGTTACTTACCGTGGTAGTAGCGGCACCAAATAGGCCGTCGAGGGATCGCGAACGGAATCCGAACACATCGCCAGGGGCCAGGTTGATCGGTCCACTGTTTCCACTTTGGACTGTTGCACCCGCAGGATCGGTTAATTCGGTGAATACACCGTTTAACAGGTATCCAAAGCTATCGAAGGCCGGTCCGTCAGGGGTTGTGTAATCCCAGTCGAAACTCACTGCTTCAGCAGCGGTTACCGGAACAGTAAGGTCTGTGAATCCTTCCGCACCAGATCCATTATCACTACTAATAGTCACTACATTATAGGTAGTAGGTGAACTGGCCAACAGGTCTTCCGGTTCGATATCGGTTACACCGGTAGGTCCAAGCTCGATGGTTACATCAGCACAAACCAATACCGGAGGCGTGTTGTCGATCACATTTACGGTAGCCGTACACATGGTCTCATTACCTGCAGCATCGGTAGCTGTGATCTCAACAAATTGAATCCCAAGATCATCACAGGTGAAATCGATCATCGGCGTACCTCCCGTTGGGTAAGTAAGACGCAGTTGTAAGTTATCTCCACCACAAAGGGTAGTGTTGATATTACCAGCCACATCGGTTCCTGTAAAGTCGATCATACCATCGGCAGCCCATGTATCAAGCAAGGCCGCTGGAATAACGAAGGTCTCGGTAAGTACGGTGTTACACTGATCGGCGAAGTTACCTGTGGCACCAATGGTACCTGTGGTGTTTGCGTCTTCATCCGTGATGGTCCACTGCTCTTCATTACCGCCTGTTCCGTCGATATCACCAAAGGTCATTACCTCCAGGGTTCCATCGCCGGAAGCTCCAACAGGAGTTCCGGTAAAGGAGAAGAGGTTAGTTCCCATCAAGGCAGGATTGACAATATTGATCGTCTGGTCATAGGCACCGCCTGTACCACCGGTTATCATAACATTTCCAGGACCGCAGTTATCATCAAATGTGGAAACCAAAATGCTGGCAGCAATAGAAGCCATACCGTTAGCATCCAAGACAATGTCTACAGGAGTACCCGGATCGTCATAACTGTAGTTAATAGTGAATGCATTCAAAGTACCGGTGTCACCACCTGCATTATCAGATACCGTTAGTATCCAATCACCCATTGTACTCTGGCCATCGAAGGCAGAGAGTGCTTCGTTAGGGATAAAGGATCCTGCAATAGCAGGTACTCCACCACCACATTCATCTTCAACAGGTGTGGCAGCTTCATCATCCAAAGTTGCCAGTACATCATTACCAGAGCATCCAAAGGTCGATGCCGGAACACCCGGACGGTCGTAAACAGTTACGACAGTTCCCATAGGAGATTCCAGGGTTACAGCTATATCACCTACCCAGGTGTGGGTAATATCCAGATCGAGATCCAGATCGGTGATCGTTTCATCGGCTGCAATGTTTAAGATCGTGGAAACACCCAAAGGATCATTATCAGGTATCGCTACACCAGGAGTACTGGTCTCTGCGACTGTGATCGTTCCGGGTTGTCCAAGACAGCTTACCGTTGGAGCTTCCACATCATTAACCGTTACATTAAATGTACACTGAACAGCGTTTCCGCCCGGATCGGTGTACTCAAGTGTAGTAAGTGTAGTTCCTACAGGGAACACATCACCACTTGGGAAACCTGTGATCACGGTATAAGGAACCGGCAGCAGCACCTCCAACTTCATATTCAAAGTTCACTTGACTTTTATTAGCAAATGCTTGGTTCAACCCAGAAAGATTCCCTGAGGCGCAGCAGCTGCCGTATCATTGCGTTCTGAGTTCCAAATCTGTAATATTAATAACATTTCCGTCTATATCGATAGTCGCATCATCTGTATAAGAATTAAGTTCCGGGATCTCCTCGATATCCTAAGGATTCCAATGATATCTCCTGCAAAGAAGTCGATATCAACTGGAATATATCCATCATCGGCATCAAGACCCGTATAGAATAATAATTCACTATAGCTACTTGTAGCGGGGAATGTCTCAACCGGAGCTGCAAAACGCATCACCTGAATACTTTGTTGTCCTGAAGAAACAGTTGTTGGAACACGTAGCGATGTCATTGTAAAATCAACCGGTGCTACGAATGTATATCCCCTAACGTTTCCTGAGAAGGAGCCTACAGGGTTATTGAGATAAACTTCGCCTGTAGACGGCATACCACTATTGAAACAATTATCCACCACCGTTGGGTCCGGATACGTTACTACAGCACCACAAGTTCCGGGATCGTTATCTACTGCAATATCAGCAGGACAAGTCACAACCGGAGGTTGATTATCAATAACTGTAACTGTAAATTGGCAGCTTGTCATATCTCCTTCATCATCAGTCGCTGTAAATTCAACGATAGTATCTCCTAATGGGAAATCACTTCCGGATGGAGGTCCCATGGTTTGAACCACTACTACCGGTCCACCATCGGGATCGATAGCAACTGCATCGGCAAAGGTTACCTGAGCCGTACACACACCGGGTTCGGTGTTGGCCATAACATCCATTGGGCAGTTGATAATTGGTGGGAATGTGGGAATAAAAGCGACATAATCATTAAATGCCGACCAGCTTACGCTATTTCTCCCAGGTACGGCAACTGCCATAGTTCCATCTATATTTTCTACTCCCTGAGTGTGTGATCCTCCATCGGATGGCATGGCAGTGGTATGAATTTCAATTAGATTTGACCCTTCATACATTTGAATATGCGTGGTAACAAGATTTCCACTAGTCCAATGATCTACATTGAAGAATTCCACAACCAGTATTTGGTTAGGAGCAGTTCCAACGGTCTCATAACGCACCACGTTAATAGCGGGCTGTCCACCATTTCCGGGATCAAGATCTTCCCATGCAAAAGCGATAAGGTTATTTGGAGCGCTCGCATTCGGAATATTTTGTCCCGTGCAACATCCGTTAGCAGTTAATCCGCCAAATCCAAGAAATCCATTGGAGGAAATTCTGAAAGTGGTGTAAACATTTCCGTAGAAATTAAAGTTAAATCCTACAGGCAAATCCGCCGAGACGGAATCGTCGCTTAGAGCAACCACCGCGGCAGTTGCTGAGATATCAATCGGTGCAAATGTACCGGTTTGATCTACATTATAACTTACCTGCGATTTTCCCAAAAAGCAGACGAACATAAATAAGATCAGACTTAATGTAATTTTTTTCATAATTAAATTTAAATTGGTTAAAGTCTTAAAAATACGTTAATATTCTAAAACTCCCTAACAATATTAGACTAAAAAGCGAAAAAATCGATTAAGTGAAGAATCATCGATTTTATATGGCTTTAAGAGATATTTTACCCATAAAATGATTTTATTTTAACAGTTATTTCCAGCTATAGAAATCGAAGTGAATTTTATAGAATCAATTTTTATTGCCTTTTTTGTACTAATTTTTGAAGTGAGTTCTGTATTGATCAACTCTAAAATCGATGGTATTTTTATCGGGAAATTCTGCTTTCATTTGCTTGTAGGATTCTAAACTCCCCACTGCTCTATTGGCTGCTCCTGAAGGTGCGATAAGTGAAATTGTCCTGATAATTCTATCCGTACCGGGAAGTCGAAATTCATGTATTCGTGGTATTTCCGAAGAAACAATCGCTAAGCTGAGATCGACCTTCTTCAGAAGTCTTCGAAAGAAATATTCCGGACCGTTCTTACTGTTTCCACCCATAAATAGTAGTGTTGTTATCGCTGGATGGATTTCTAAAATGGAAATGAGGTCCCTGAGTTGAACATCGCGCATACCCAGATCACAGGTTTCTATTTTATCACATCTCGATCAAGTATCTGTATCGCATATTCCAATACGATTAAGCAAAAGACATCTTTTATTATTACCAATGACTTCTTTCATTGTTTAAATATTATAAAGTGTGTTTTCATATATTTGTGTACCATTCGATAAATGCTCTTAAGATGCCTAAACTACTCTCTCTTTTTATTTCTATTACGATCATCATGGGATGTTCAGACAAAGACACAGAAGTAAGCAAGGACGGAGATTACACGAACGGAGCCACTACCCTATTCACAAAGGTTCCTGGTTCGACTTCCGGAATTGGATTTAAGAATGAGATCCGACAAACCGTTGAATTCAATTTCATGAACTATATGTACATATACACCGGAGCCGGAGTAGCCATTGGTGATATCGATAACGATGGTTTGGAAGACATTTATTTTGTCTCGAATTTCGATTCGAACGAACTCTATAAGAATGAAGGAAATCTCAAATTTAAAAATATCACCCAATCATCCAAAACTGCAGGTACCGGTGGTTTTTCTACTGGGGTTACTATGTTCGACGTAAATAACGACGGCTGGCTGGATATATATGTATGCAAAGCAGGATCCCTGGAAAACGAGGACTTAAGAAGAAACCTATTGTATCTAAATAAGAAAGATGGAACATTCGACGAGGCGGCAAGGTCTTACGGACTTGACGATCCGGGTTATTCGACACAAGCCTATCCGATCGATTATGACAATGACGGGGACCTGGACCTTTATTTGGTGAATCATCGTTACGACTTCGTGAACAACGGAAAGATAAATAGTGAGATACAAAAGGCGGTTGAAGCAACCACTAGCGACCACCTCTATAGGAACGATGGGAACCGTTTCACAAGAGTAACTAACGAAGCTGGTCTCGTAAACAAGGCCTGGGGACTGAGTGCCGTTATATCCGATTTTAATGAGGACGGATGGGAAGATATCTATGTAGCCAACGATTTTTTAGAACCTGATGCTTTATATATAAATCAAAAGGACGGAACCTTTAAAGATGAAATACTCTCACGGATCAATCATATATCCACCAATAGTATGGGTTCTGATTATGCCGATCTGAATAACGATCTCTATCCCGATTTGATCACTGTGGACATGCTTTCCGAGAATTATGCGAGAAGTAAAGAGAACATGGCTTCAATGAGTACTTCAAGTTTTGATCAGATGGTGCGTATTGGATATCATCACGCCTACATGGCCAATATGTTGCAATTTAATCTGGGTAATGGTAAGTTTAAAGAAACATCGCAATTAAGTGGTATTACGAAAACAGATTGGAGTTGGGCACCGCTAATTGCGGATTTTGACAATGATGGCCTTAAGGACTTGTTTGTCACGAATGGCGTAGATAGGGATTATACCAACCAGGATGCACGCAAAAAACTGTATGAAATAATGCGAAGCGGTAAATCCATGCAACTTCAAAGTGTACTGGACCTAATCCCAACAGAAAAGATCAGTAATTATATCTACAAGAACAACGGGGACCTTACTTTCACAAAGATGATCAGCGAATGGGGGCTGGAAGATCCCGGATATTCTAACGGCGGGGCCTATGCCGATCTTGATAACGACGGAGATCTTGACCTTGTTACAAATAATCTATATGATATTGCTGGGGTTTACAGGAACAATGCAAATAATAACTTTCTTCAGATAGCGCTTAAAGGAAGTGCTGAAAATCCCTTCGGAATTGGCAGCAAGGTTTTTATTAAAACCAAAGGTTTGAACCAGTTCCAAGAGCTTTATCTTTCGAGAGGTTTTGAGTCATCTGTTAGCAACGTGCTCCATTTCGGACTTGGAGAACATTCGAAAGTAAATGAAATAATCGTTGAATGGCCCGATAAGAAGATATCTCGGTTGACCGATGTTACAGGTAATAAGAAAATTACCATCCCCTATACCAAAGCCAAAACCGGTAACCATAGATCAAGGGAATATAAAAGCTTCAAACAAACGATTCCTGCAGACCAGTTAGGGATCGACTATATGCATAAAGAAAATGCATTCAACGATTACAGCGTTCAACTTCTCATTCCTCAAAAACAATCCACCAAAGGAACCGGGGTGGTGACCGCCGACGTGAATGGTGACAAACTCGATGATTTCTTTGTAGGAAATGCTGCCGGCGCGTCCGCAGCTCTCTATATTCAACAGGAAGATGGTAGCTTCGAAGCTTCTGATAAAGAATTATGGGAAACAGAAGCTAAATATGAAGATGCAAACGCCGTGTTTCTCGATGCAGACGGAGACAAGGACATGGACCTGTATGTGGTAAGTGCAGGCTACGATCTTCCCGAAGACAGTCCGCTTCTTAACGACCGACTCTATTTGAACGACGGTTCCGGAAATTTTGTTGCCGGACTAAACGTGCTGCCTGAAATGCTCGTTTCGGGTAAAGGTATCGCTAAAGGTGATTACGATAATGATGGAGACATCGATTTGTTTATTGGTGGTAATGTGATTCCCGGTAAATATCCTATGGTCCCAAAATCTCATTTGTTACGCAATGAAGGTGGCCGGTTTATAGATGTGACTTTTGAAAATAGCGATCTATCTGATATCGGGATGATTTCCGATTCCGTATTTACCGATTATGATTCGGATGGCGATATGGATCTTTTGGTAGTGGGTGAATGGATGTCGCCGAAATTCTTCAGAAATGATAATGGAAAATTTACGTTAGATACAAATTTAAATGGCCTCGACCAAACAGAAGGTTGGTGGTTTGACATACTAGCTTCCGATTTTGATGGTGATGGTGATGAGGATTATGTGTTGGGTAATTTGGGGAGAAATAATAAATTCCAACCTAGCAAAGATAAGCCATTGTTCATTTATGCGCGAGACTTTGACAATAGCGGGAGTTTCGATGTGGCCTTGAGTAAATTGAATGACGGAAAACTGGTTCCTGTGCGTGGTAAAGAATGCAGTTCGGAACAAAATCCTTTCTTATTGGAAAAGATTAAATCCTACAAAGAATTCGCAAGCCTTGATATGAAAGATATTTATGGAGAAGAAACCTTAAATAATGCCCTTAACCTCACAGCATATACCTTCGAATCTACATATTTAGATAATCTTGGAAATGGAACATTCGCTGCTTACAGTCTTCCCATAGAAGCACAAACAGGCCCTACTTTATCTATGATCTCAAAGGACTTTAATGGCGACGGCCACCTGGACATTTTAGGGGTTGGAGCAATTTACGATGCCGAAGTAGAAACCATCCGTTACGATAGTAATTATGGTTATGTTTTGCTTGGTAATGGTCAAGGAGGATTTCGGTATGAGAAAGAACTCGATCCTTTCATCGATAGTGATTCCAAGGACATTGCTCTAATTAACATAAAAGGTAAAGCACATTATGTGGTTGTGAGCAATAATGCTCCACTGCAGATTTTCACATTCTTACCATAAGTTAGGATTCCCTCGACAGCTATTTTGTATTAAGTATTCCCTTCCAAGCGATTTAAGAAGTATGGTCTGTATTGATTGATCCTGAAATCGATAGTATTCAGCCCAGGACTCCTGTTTTTCATGTCCTTGTAAGCCACCAAACTTCCCACTGCCCTGTTAGCAGCCCCGGAAGGGGCGATTAACGAAATAGTCCGTATCAACCTCTGACTGTTCGGCAAAGGAAATTCATGAATTCGAGGGACTTCTGAAGAAACAACTGAAAGTCCCAGATCGTATTTTTTAAGTAGTTTTCTGAAAAAAAATTCCGGACCGTTCTTACTGTTTCCACCCATAAATAGTAGTGTTGTTATCGCTGGATGGATTTCTAAAATGGAAATGAGGTCCCTGAGTTGAACATCGCGCATACCCAGATCACTGGCATCTATTTTTTCTCTTTTGGCCGATGCTACGATATCACATATCCCGATCTGATTTTCGACAAGGAATGCCTTCCGCTTTGCTATAGCCTCCTCGGAAGTTTCAAAGGGCAAATTCAAATCGAAAATCTTATTCAGAATGGGCCACAATTGTCCGTCCCGGCTACCGTAGCAGAAATCAACATCACCAGCTTTAAATTCACCGGTAGTAAATCTAGGTGGTGGCAATGTTCCAACAATCAACTTTCGGGAATTCTCAGGTATGAACGGTTCGTATGGATGCGTATGAACGAACACTACCGTATGAACACGAGTTCCTGTTCGCTTGACATGGGCTCACTGTAGCCATACCCTTCATAATTAAAACCTTTGAGGTCTTCAACCGTCCTGCATCCGTTATCAATGATATAACGGGTCATATACCCCCGTGCGAGTTTAGCGAATGTCATAATGGACTTGTATTCACCATTCTTGAAATCCTTGAAGGTACAGGTAACCACGGGTACTTTTAACGCTTTGGTGTCGATGGCTTTGAAATATTCATTACTTGCCAGGTTTACAAAAACCTCATCCGTATCCAATTCTTCATTCAGTGTAGCTGTAACTTTCTTCTTCCAGAATTCATAAAGATTCTTTTTCACCCCTACCTTAATGCTTGTACTCATTTCCAATCGATAAGGTTGAATAAGATCAAGCGGCTTTAAAATACCGTATAAGCCCGATAAAATACGCAGAGTGTTTTGCATGTACTCTATTTTTTCCTTCGGAAGGGTATAAATATCCATCCCCCGGTACACATCTCCACTGAAGGCATAGACTGCCTGCCTGGCATTCTTGGAAGTAAAAGGCAGGCTCCATTCCTGGTTTCGCTCATAATTAAGCTGGGCGAGATTTTCGGAAATACTCATTAGTTTTTTAAGTACGCGGGGTGACTTCTTTTTTAGCAATTTGTTGAGACGTTCCGCTTCCGATAGAAAGCAAGCCTCCGTTTGCAATGGAGTAGGCAATTCGGTTTGAAAATCAAGAGATTTGGCAGGTGAGATTACAACTTTCATACAGCAATTTTATTTATTCAAAAATAAGGATAAATGTGCCATCAAGAAAGAATTTCCATTTATAGATTTAATCCATTCATCACGAAAAATTATTCTATCACGTGCTTCGAATAATTTCGCCACTTTTCAATACAAAGTTCCATATCCTCTGGAATTGGAGCTTCGAATTGAAGCGTTTCTTTCGTTATTGGATGGGTAAAGCCTAAGGTACGTGCATGAAGACCCTGGCGAGGTAATATCTTGAAACAATTATCCACAAATTGCTTGTACTTGGAAAAATGTGTTCCTTTTAAAATTATATCACCTCCATAACGTTCGTCATTGAACAATGTATGGCCTATATGTTTCAAATGCACTCTTATCTGGTGGGTTCTTCCGGTTTCAAGTCGGCAGGAAAGCAAGGTTACATACCCCAAACGTTCTATCACCTTATAATGCGTTACCGCTGCTTTTCCTTTATCAGCTTCTTCTCCTTCGAAGACGGTATTCTGTAAGCGGTTCTTCGGATGTCTTCCAATATTCCCTTCGATAGTACCCGAATCTTCATCTACATTTCCCCATACCAGGGCAACATATTCGCGTTCTGTGGTCTTATTGAAAAATTGCTTCGACAGATGCGTCATAACTTCTTCAGTCTTGGCGATTACCAGGAGGCCGGTGGTATCCTTATCGATACGATGCACCAGCCCGGGCCGGTTACTGCTGTTATTAGGTAAATTATCGAAATGAAAAGTAAGGGCGTTGATCAGGGTACCGCTATAATTTCCGTGGCCAGGATGCACCACCATTCCGGCTGGCTTATTAACCACGATCACCGCGTCATCTTCATACACTATGTCTAATGGAATATCTTCCGGTGTGAGGAGGAATTCGTAGGGTGGATGTTCGAAAAGTACCTGAACCACATCGCCTCCTTTTACTTTATAACTTTGTTTTACCGGGCCGTCATTTACATGAATATTACCGTCTTTGGCAGCCTTTTGAATCTTGTTACGTGTAGCATTCTCAATTTTGTTCATCAGGTATTTGTCCACGCGAAGCGCTTGCTGACCTTTATCGGCTACAAATCGATAATGTTCATATAATTCATCATTACCCGCAGGTTCCCTTTCGGGATTAGTTGTCTCCTTCGTCATTGGTTTCGGTTGTTGTTCCTTCGGAATCCCCCTCTGTTTCTTCCTTGGCATTTCGATTAAGGCTTCCGGAACCATCTCCTAAGATGACATCGATTATTGAAGTTTTAGGCAGCTCATCGCCAGGTTCAACTTTAGTCCCCTTATGACGCAATTCCAGCACCTCATCCTTTGCGATATATGGCCTGTAACTCTTTTTACCTATTTCAAAGCCCATCGCTTTCAACGTTGGTTCGGCCTGCCGGAATGTTTTTCCAACCACAGGGGGTATTTGGATCTTCCTGTATCCTGAAGGATTAAGATACAGATATATCTTTCGATCCTCTTTTACAAACTTACCGGCTTTGGGTATTTGCTCGATCACTGAAAACTTAGGAAACTCGGGATTGTAATTGGCAGAATCCAGGATCTCAAAAGTGAGATCCAATTCATCAAGTTTGTCTTCCGCTACGTCCAGTTGCAATTTAGCCAGGTCCGGGACTTCGATCTTTTGCCCGTGATTGGTCGTAGACCGCAGCCACCATAAAATTAGAAAGGTAAGTATGATTGCCGCCAAGAACGCAAAAAGCAATTGCTTAAGGAAGATTTTGGTAGTTAGGAATTTCAGAAACGTCATACACTGTGGCTTAGTAGGCAAAAATAGTAAACCTAAAGTTAGTAACTTCTTAGAGATTAGTGATATTTTTGTTAAACGCGCTTTTTACAAAAATGGTATGATAAAGAAACATATCGCGGTCGCAATGGGCGGCTATTCCAGTGAAGTAGATATCTCCCTGCAAAGCGGAAAAATTGTATTTGACAATCTGGATAAGGATATATATAATGTGTATGCGGTTCATATACTCAGCGAAGGTTGGTTCTACGTAAATGAACAAGCTGAGAAATTTCCGGTCGACCGATCAGATTTCAGTTTCAACGTAAACGGTGATAAGATTATCCCCGATGTTGTTTTCAATACTATACACGGAACACCAGGTGAAGACGGTTATATGGCCGCATATTGGGATCTCCTTGGTATACCGCAAACAAGTACCGGTTTCTATCAGGCAGCACTAAGTTTCAATAAACGGGATTGCTTATCTGTTCTGAAACACTTCGGAATTCATTGCGCCAATGCCTATTATTTGAACCAGGGAACAGATTACGATCTGGAGACCATCGTAAAAACTACCGGACTCCCCTGTTTTGTAAAGCCGAATCGTGCCGGGTCGAGTTTCGGCATAAGCAAGGTGCATGATATGGAAGATCTTCAACCAGCCATACAAAAAGCATTTTCTGAAGATTCCGAGATCATCATAGAAACAGCCTTGAACGGTACAGAAGTGTCGGTGGGCGCCTTCAGAAAACAAGGAGAAATCGTCGTATTACCTACTACCGAGATCGTTTCTGAAAACGACTTCTTTGATTATGAGGCCAAATACATGGGTAAATCGGAAGAGATCACACCGGCCCGTATTTCCGACGAAGAGACAAAGGCTGTCACGCTGGAAGCAATGAAAGTCTATCATTTACTGAACATGACCGGGGTTACACGCTCCGATTTCATCATCCAGGATGGAATACCCTTCTTTATAGAAACCAATACTACTCCGGGTCTGTCTGCAGAGAGCATTGTTCCAAAGATGGCCAGAGAAGCCGGTATGACCCTTACAGAATTCTTCGGGATTCTTGTAGAAGAGACATTTGTTAAAAAATAGTACATTTAAGCTATGAGAAGAGCAGTTTTTCCAGGTTCCTTCGACCCTATCACCCTGGGTCATGTTGATATTATTGAAAGAGCACTTCCGCTCTTTGACGAAATTATTGTCGCTATAGGTATTAATGCTGAAAAAAAATATATGTGGTCACTGGATGATCGAAAATCATTTCTGGAAAAGACATTCGGTAACGAACCAAAGATCCGGGTCGCTACTTATACCGGACTTACTGCCGAATTCTGTAAAACAGCAGGGGCTCAATACATACTCCGCGGACTTCGAAATGCATCAGATTTTGCCTATGAGCAAACTATTGCCCAAGCAAACGATAACGCCTTCGGCGTAGATAGTCTGTTTCTCATGGGATCTCCCGAAATGTCCTATATTTCTTCTACGGTGGTGCGTGATATTGCGCGACATGGGGGTGATTACAGCTCCTTCGTTCCACCAGGCGTTAAGTAATCAATACAAGTCAGAATTTAACTCCTTTCTAATATTCAGTGGTATGTGTTATGATATTAAGGCTAGTTTAGAGGCACAATTAAGTAAAGCCAGAAGAAGAGGAGATAAGAACGCGATTGAAGAGATACGTCGTAAGCTCATCCCTTATACAGACCTTCCATTATACCATGCTTCAGGGTTCAGTCACCCGAAACTTTTAATCTACCCCGACCGTTCACCGGACTATCCCGAAGTAGCCACCTGGGGCTTAGTTCCCCATTGGGTGAAGGACAAGATACAATTGAAAAAATATTGGAACAATACGTTGAACGCGAGAGGCGAGACTATATTCGAAAAACCTTCATTTCGTGATTCGGCCAGGAATAATCGATGTATTGTCTATGTGGATGGATTTTATGAACACCATCATTACAAAGGGAAGACGTATCCTTTTTATATCTATCCAAAGAATGGAGAACCACTAGCGCTAGCCGGTTTATGGAGTGAGTGGCTGGATGATGAAACCGGGGAATTGCTAAACACCTTTTCCATAGTTACGACTGAAGGGAATACACTTTTAACTAAAATTCACAACAACCCCAAACTAAAAGGCCCGCGTATGCCTCTAATCCTTCCTCCTGAATTAGAGGACAAATGGCTTGAATCAGTTAATGATGAACTTGACATTAAGGCAATTGAGGCATTGATAGAGTCGTATCCGGATGATTTGCTTGATTCCTATACGGTGAGTCGATTGAGGGGGAAGGATTATCCGGGAAATGTAGAAGGAATCTCCAATAAGTTTGTTTACGCGGAATTAGAATACAAAGAGCCTTAGGTAAAGACGTTGTTTTTATTAACGGCAAAAATAAAAAACGCCTCCGGTATCCCGGAAGCGTTTGTTCTTAACAATAACTTTAGCTATTATAAAGCAGCAACGTGCTTTGTTAACTGAGATTTCAGATTAGCTGCTTTGTTATCATGAATGATATTCTTCTTCGCTAACTTGTCGATCATAGAAACAACTTCAGGAAGCATTTTCTCCGCTTCTTTCTTCTTCGTCAATTCTTTCAGTTTCTTCATAGCATTACGCGTCGTCTTATGCTGATAACGGTTGCGTAAACGCTTTGTTTCGCTGCTTCGTATTCTTTTTAATGCTGACTTATGGTTCGCCATCTTCTTGTTATTAAATTTGTAGCCCGTAGGGGAATCGAACCCCTGTTACCAGGATGAAAACCTGGCGTCCTAACCCCTAGACGAACGGGCCGTTAGTTTCATTTGCGGATGCAAAAATACAACTATTTTTGAATGCGGCAAGTCTTCCTATTATTTTTTTAAGAAATTAATATGCCCTTGCAAACAAGACCTTCCGTGGCGAGGGATCACCAGTAACCATGCAGCTTCCCGCCTGTACCTTATCATCCAGAGGAATGCATCGTATCGTTGCTTTTGTCTCATTTTTAATCTGTTCTTCCGTTGCTTCGGTTCCATCCCAGTGAGCTAGTATAAAACCACCTTTACTATCTAAAACTTGTTTGAATTCGTCATAAGTGTCTACTTCCGTAGTATTCTCAATTCTAAAATCCAATGCTTTTCGGAATAGATTCTCTTGGATATCCTGCATAAGACTTTCTACTTTGGATACTACTTCGTTGTTAGGAATGAATTCCTTCTGAAGAGTATCACGTCTCGCAATTTCCACGGTTCCTTTTTCAACATCCTTGGGTCCAATTGCTATACGCACCGGAACACCTTTCAATTCATACTCATTGAATTTCCAGCCTGGTTTATGAGTATCACGATTGTCGAATTTCACCCGAAATCCCTTGGCTCTTAAGTCAGTCATCAGAGAGTTCGCCACCTTACTCACAGCTTCAAATTGTTCTTCATTCCGGTAAATTGGAACGATCACCACCTGGTCCGGAGCCAGATTAGGAGGCAAAACCAGTCCATTATCGTCGCTATGCGTCATGATCAACGCGCCTATCAATCTTGTTGATACACCCCATGATGTAGCCCATACGTATTCAAGGCCTCCATCTTTAGCTGTATATTTAACATCGAAAGCCTTCGCGAAGTTTTGTCCGAGAAAATGAGATGTTCCAGCCTGCAGTGCCTTTCCATCTTGCATCAATGCTTCGATGCAATAGGTTTCAACTGCTCCCGCAAATCGTTCACTTTCTGTTTTAAGTCCTTTAATAACCGGTACAGCCATATAATTCTCAACGAATTCGGCATAAATGTTCATCATCTGTTCTGCTTCCGCAATTGCCTCTGCTTCGGTTGCATGTGCCGTATGTCCTTCCTGCCATAAAAATTCAGTTGTACGCAAAAAAAGACGCGTTCGCATTTCCCAGCGCACGACATTAGCCCATTGATTTACCAAAATGGGCAGATCTCTGTACGATTGTACCCACTTCCTGTAGGTATCCCAGATAATGGTTTCCGATGTAGGCCGGATAATAAGTTCTTCTTCCAGTTTTGCGTCCGGATCAACGATAATCCCTTTGCCCGATTCGTCTGTCTTTAACCTGTAGTGAGTAACTACGGCGCATTCCTTGGCGAAACCATCCACGTGACTCGCTTCTTTGTTGAAGTAGGACTTAGGTATAAAAAGAGGAAAATAAGCATTCTGATGTCCGGTTTCTTTAAACATCCTATCCAACTCGGCTTGCATCTTTTCCCAGATCGCAAAACCGTAAGGTTTAATGACCATACAGCCTCTAACTCCTGAATTTTCTGCGAGATCGGCCTTTACGACAAGTTCGTTATACCATTTGGAATAATCCTCATCACGAGTGGTCAAATTCTTTGCCATAGCAATTAGTTTGGCACAAATGTTGTGCTTTTGTTAAATAAATAGTAGTTCTTCTAGTTCTCGGCAAAACTAACTATTTTTATATAGTAGAACAATTAAATCCTGCAGTTATGCAAACCAAAATAAACGCTATGAAAAATACACTACCTATACTGGTTCTGGGAGTGGTGGCAATGATGCTTACCGCTTGTGGTACACACAACAATGGTTACGGCGATACTGACGGAATCTATACCTCTGAATCTACCGCGGCATATAATGATAGATATGAAGCGACACCCGAAAAATCAAATTATTACAAACAATATTTCCAATCCAAACAAAACGACTACTCGAATCTTCCTGAAGAAGATCTGGTTTTTACCGATATAGAATCTTACTCAACCACCGATAGTCTTGATCAAGATGGTAACATTGTAATTGTGGAACCTGAATACCAGGACGGTTATGGCGGTTGGGGTAATAACACCAGAGACGTTACAGTCAATGTTTACGGCGGCTACGGCGGCTACGGCGGTTATGGCTGGGGCGGCTACTGGGGCGGCTACTGGGGCTGGGGCTACCCGTACTGGGGTGGTTACTGGGGCTGGGGCGGCGGCTACTGGGGTATTGGCTGGGGCTGGGGAGGCTACTGGGGCTACCCATACTACGGCGGATACTACGGAGGCTATTATGGAGGCTACCACGGCTATTATGGATACAACAACGTTGCCTATAATCGCGGCAGACGAAATTTAGACTATAATCGAGGTCGAACTGCGTATAACAGCAGGCGCGGATATAATTCTAACAGGTCGAATCTTAATTCCCGAAGAGGAAACTATTCCCGCGGAGAATATAATAGGCGATCCACAAATTACCGTAGAAACAACGTGAATGCCTATCAAAGACGCGGTAATGGGGTAAACGCCAGGCCTAACACGAATTCCCGACGTTCTAGCAGGCCTAGTATGAATACTCAAAGACGCACTACACGCCCAAATATGAATAACTCTAGCAGAAGATCTAACAACTCATTCAGAAGTTCGGGTAGTTCCAGATCTTCCGGCTCTTTCAGAAGTTCAGGCGGAGGTATGAGATCTTCAGGATCCAGAGGTGGCGGCGGCCGTAGAGGTGGACGCGGATAATAACAATGAATTTAATAAAAGAATGTTAGTATGAAGAAGGTACTACTCTTGCTCATAGCAGGTTTTGTTTTGACCTATTCGAATGCTCAGAATATATCAGACGGACTGAGATACGGAGTTGATCGCACAACGGGTTCAGCACGATATACAGCACTTAGTGGAGCTTTTGGAGCCCTTGGGGGTGACCTGTCGGCTATAGGAATGAACCCCGCAAGTAGCGCAGTTTTTCTTACCAACGATACATCAATATCCCTGGGAGTATCCGATCGTAAAAATAATTCGGTATACTTTGGTGATCAAAGCCGGGGAAATAATACCGATGTGTTCATTAATCAGGCCGGAGTTGTTTTTGTCTTTCCCAATCTAAATGGAATCTCTAATTGGAAAAAATTTACAGTCGGTTTAAATTATAATGCTACTCAAAATCATGATGACGATATTTTTATACGGGGAAATGGAAATACATCCATTGCTCAATATTTCTTAGCGGCTGCACGGGGTATTCCACTAGAATTACTTCAATTGCAGACAAACGAATCTATTTCCAGTTTGTATGCCTTTCTAGGAGAAACAGAGGGTACGGCGGCACAAAATGCGTTTTTAGGATTTCAGGGATATATCATCGATCCGGTAAACCCTGATAATCCCAATAACACACAATATATTTCCAATATCGCACCAGGACGTTTTAACCAGGAATATTATGTTGGAGCCTCAGGCTACAATGGCAAATATATTATGAATTTTGGCGCCCAGTATACCGAAAATATCTATTTCGGACTTAATCTGAATTTTCATGCCATTAACTATGTGGAAAGTAATTTCCTTTATGAAGCTAATTCAAACCCTGGAAGTTTTGTAAATCGAGTCGAATTCGAGAATAACCTCTCGGTGCTGGGTAGTGGTTTTTCATTCCAGGTTGGAGGGATCGCAAAGATTACAAATGAGTTCCGAATAGGATTAAATTTTGATACGCCTACCTGGTATCGAATTTCAGAAGAAACAACACAATATTTAAGAACACGAAGAATGGAAGATGGGTTTAGTATAACGGAAGTTGTGAATCCCAGGGTTCTGAACGTGTTTGCCGATTACGAATTGCGCACACCTGGAAGATATGGAGCTAGCGCAGCATATGTCTTCGGAAAACAAGGCCTAATCAGTGTGGATTACTCATACAAAGATTATTCGCAAACGAAATTCACATCGAATTTTAGCAATGAATTTGCGCCTCTTAATAGTGCTATTCAAAATAATCTTAAAGGAACTTCCAGTATAAAGGTAGGTGGCGAATACCGTATTAAGGAATTAAGTTTACGAGGCGGTATGCAGTATGAGGGAAGTCCTTATAAAAATAAAGAAACAGTAGGAGACCTTAATGGCTTTTCATTGGGTATAGGATATAACTTTGGCGGTTATAATTTTGATTTTGCCTATGCCAGAGCACAACAGAATAGCCAACGACAACTTTATGACGTCGGTCTTACCAGCACTGCGGATATCGAAACAACTTTTAATAATTTCATATTCACTCTGGGTATTGGCCTTTAAACAAAAATACAGATCAACAAAAAAGCCACTCATCAGAGTGGCTTTTTTTTAAGTATGGTTGGTATGGTTTTTTATCGTTTTAGGGTAAAGTGTCCTTTAAACTCTTTTCGGGTTTCTTCTTCGGTGTATTCCACTACGAACCAGTAATCACTCGATGGCATCGGATTCCCGTTATAGTTCCCATCCCAGCCTTCGCCAAGCGGACTGAGTTGTTTCAACAACTTTCCAAATCTGTCAAATATATAAATTTTTGCCGTAGGGTCACCTCCGGCGATCCCGATGATGTTCCACGTGTCGTGATACCCATCCTGATTCGGGGTCACAAAGCGAGGGTAATCAATGATACTTACCTCGATGGTCACACTACCACAACCGTTCTCATCCTTGATGGTCACCAGGTGTAGCCCCGGATCCACCCGTGTAAACACCCCTTGAGACTGGAAAGGACCATCGTCCAACTGGAAGATGTATGTCCCCGATCCCTCTGCCGTGGCCTGTATAGCGTGATCACTGGCAAAAGCCTGGGTAACCACCTGGGCGTCATAGACCAGCGGCGGGGAAGATATGGTCACCGTAGTGGTAGCCTCGGTACTACAGCCACTGTCGATCTCGGTCACAATAACACTATAAGCACCGCCACTTAAGGCGACTATCGATGGATCGGTCTGTCCTAACTGGATCACCCCATCGATATACCACTCAAAACTATAAAGGGATCCGTCCAGACCCGTGTCGATCACAGGGGGAGAGATCGCTCCCTCTTCCTCAGGGATCGGATTGCCATTGGCATCCACACACAAACGGTAACTCTCCGCTAATAGTACCTCAGGTAACTCCTCCACCTTTAAAATCAACTCCGTAATATCATAACAGTCCGTACCATCGTTCTCCACACGAGCGTAGATCACCTGTGGATTGATCGTATTGGTAAATGGACTCCCCAGTGCATTGATGTTGTTTTCTGCATCTTCCAGGGTACCATGGAAACTAAGCAAGTAAATAGCCGGATCCTGGGTCCCTAAGATCCCATCGATAACCGCCTGACTCTCCGGGGTACTGCCATCTAAAACAAACTCCCCTATCCCGTCATTGGCATCCAAATTATCGCAGATCACATAAGGCTCCACCGTATTGGCCACAGCTCCCTCACGCTCCTCGATCTCAAAACTCTGGGCCGCTATATAACATCCCGTGTCACCATTTAAGATCCCGACATAGATCGTCTGAGGATTCGTCTGGTTGGGATAGGCCGTCGTATTTAATATAGGATTGAGCTGCGCATCGGCCTCCGCCTGACTCTCATAGAAACTTACCTGGAAGATCCCAGGGTCCTGACCGTTTAAAATCTCTCCTATCTTGGTGGTCAGATCAAAAAGTCCAAAACCATCCGAAGGGACCTCGCATAAAATATACGGACCAATCACCGCCGTAGCATCCGGTAACCCATTGACAATAAGCTCCAACTCCACGATCTCAAAACAACCTTCAGGGATCGTATTGTTCTCTACCCGTACATAGATCGTCTGAGGATTACTCGTATTTGGGTACATCGTAGGATCCACTATAGCGTTGATAGCACCAAAGGCATCATCATAACTCTCATGATAGCTCAGATCCCAGGGACTGCCACCGGTGATCTGAAGTGCCGCCTGGGTCAGATCAAAGACCTCCGTGCCATCGCCCGGATCATTCACATCACATAAGGCCAACCCATCAGGGGTTCCAGGCTCCGGATTCGAACTCACACGAAGGGTTAAGGTCACTGTGGTATCCACACAACCCGTGTTGCCATCGGTAACCCGTACAAAAAGCGTCTGGGGATTGGTGATGTTCTGATAGGCCGTATCAGGATCGATCACATTGGTGTTCGCCTGAGCATCCGAAAGGGTCTCATAATACTGAACCCCCACCCCTAAAGCTCCGCCGGTGATCTCCGGGTTCTTAGTCGTTAAATCAAAAATCGTAAACCCATCATTGGCCGACCCCACATCATCACAAACACTCAAAGGTGTCGGCTGGGTTACCCCAGGACCCTCAGGAGCCTGCAATTCAAATGAAGTAATAGCAAAACATCCACTGGTGTTGTTCTCTAAACGCACCCAGATCGTCTGAGGATTACTCAAATTCTGATAGGCTGTCGGAGTACCAATAAACGGAGTACCCGCCTGGGCATCCGATAATGCCTCGTGATAGGTGATCGTATGCTCACCAGGATTCTGGGACCCTAAGACCACTGCGTCCTGAAGCGTGAGATCAAATATCTCCACCCCATCGCCCTCAGGATCACAGATCACCAGTGGATCCAGGATCAAAGGTACCACCGGGGTGGGAACCGCAATAAGATCCAACTCAACCACACGGTAACATCCCGTATTGAAAGGGGGCGGGTTAATAGGTGCATAGGTCGCACGGGCATACACCGTCTGGCTACCCGATACTATATTTTGATACGGACTCGCCAGGGCAAAAATACCCGCATCGGCGTCCGCCAAAGTCTCATGATAGGTGATCACCACCAGCTCACCGCCGGCAATCTCCACATCCTTACTCACCAGATCGAAAAGTGCAAAACCGTCATTGTCCAAATCACAGACCTCCAGTGGCGTCGGAGTCACAGGACTCGGCACCGGATTTACAACCAGGTCTAAGGTGAACCCCTGGCTGACAATACAACCCGTAGTGGCACCCTCCCCGCGTATGTAGATCGTCTGAGGCTGGGGAACCAAATTGATATATGGACTGCTCAAGGCGTTGGTGCCCGCATCGGCATCCCCCTGGGTCTCGTGATAGGTGATGATTATCTCAGGATTGCCGCCCGTGATCTCAAAGGTCTTACTCTCCAGATCAAAAGCCTCCATCTCATCACCGGGATTGTTCACATCACAAAGCTCCAAAGGAGTCGGAGCCGTTAATACCGGTGGCAGGTTCACCTGCAACTCCAGGGTCGTCTCTCCCTGACAACCATTGCTGATGTCCTCAACCACAATATAGATCGTCTGAGGATTGCTCAGGTTCGGGTACGCCGTTGTGTTGACAATCGGAATACTCAAGCCCACATCCTCAAAATAAGCAAAGGTGTAATCGGCAGGATTCAAAGAACCTAATACCTCCGGCTCCACCTGGGTGAGATCGAACAAGGTAAATCCATCCCCGTCATCATCACAAACCACCAGTGGCTGCGGATCACCTATCAGCGGAGAATCCTGTACAATTAATAGTAAGGTCGTGGTCGAATAACAACCCGTGGCAATGTCAACAAGACGTACATAGATCGTCTGTAGAAACGGATCCACATTGGCATACGGACTCGAAAGCGGGTTGACCCCGTTCTGAGCATCGGCCAGGGTCTCGTGGTAACTGACCACCAAATTCCCCGAAGGGTTCCCATTGACAACATCCTCATCGGCATCCGTCAGGGTAAACTCCCCAAAACCATCGTTGTCATCATCGCAGTAAGTAAGGGGATCAGGAACAAAGATCTCAGGAGCCAGCAATACCACCAGATCCATGGTGAAACTACCGTAACAACCCGTAATATTATCTTCCACCCGTACAAAGATCGTCTCACCGCCCGCACTGGTATAAGGAATAGCCAAAGGATTGGTGTTGGCATCAGCATCAACCTGGGTAGGGTGATAACTCACACTCAAATCTAAATTACCATCGACAATGGTCGCATTCTGACTGTTGAGATCAAAATCCTCAAAACCATCACCATCATTATCACACTGCTCGAAAACAGGAACTTCAACATAGGTAGGAACCATCCCTAAAATAAGTCCAAAACTCCCCACAGTAACACAACCCGCCGTGTTCTCCCCACGTACCCAAATAACCTCGCCACCACTGCCATAAGCATTGGCAGGTATAATAGGATTGGCTCCACTGAGCGCCTCAGGCTGACTCAAATGATAACTCAAGGTCACATTGACCAAAATGTTCAATATCTCAGCATCCTTGCTCGTTAGATCAAAGACCTCTATCCCATCTCCATCATTGTCGCATATGAAATAATCCGTGATAGGATCCGTGATGGCAGGAGAATCGTTGACCTGTAAGTTCAATGGAACTACGTCGTAGCAATTACCCGGATCGGTACTCTCAAGTCTTGCCCATACGGTCTGGAAACCCATAACTGTATTCGCAAAGGTGGTTGGATTCGCGATTGGCGTCACTCCTGCTTGGGCATCTGCTTGAGTTAAATAATACTCGACGAATGTATTTGCTTGTCCGTTTATTATTTCTGCGTCCTTAGTAGTAAGATCGAAAATGCCAAATCCGTCATTGGGTAAATCGTCACAGAGTTCAAGATCGGTAGGGACAACAGCAACCGGGTTTGGATTAAAGGTGACATTAATCTCATCACTTACAAAGCAAATTCCTTCAAATGCATCCACCCTGTATAATCCTGCAGCAGTAACAGGCAGGGATGGTCCAGTAGCTCCCGGAATAAGAACATTATTCAGAAACCATTGAAAAGACCACAACGGATTATTAATACCCGTATCCAATAAAACGGTTTCACCAACACAGCTATCGATATCGGGACCTAACGGAAGGGCTAAAAGATTGAGATCCACTGGAAGAATGAACTCATTATTTGTCTCGTCCGTTTCATTCACGATACCCATCCCTGTGCCATCATCATCCACAACGGCAATTAGGTCAAAAAGAATTGGAGTACCTACTGGTATATTTAAGGTAATGGTACCTGATTCGGAGCCATCGATAGGGATTTCAGTAAAGGTTTGTGTTTGTCCCAATAATACTGCATCAGCATAAAAGGCAATAGGTGTATTCGCTGGAAGTGGCGCCGTACTGTTTATATTAAAAACAGTATAATCAACTTCAATGTTATTGTTTGCGCAAAGGACTCCAAGGTCATCAATCACGATAGTTGCATCAGGAATTTCAGAATTTACATTCGTAATGATATTGTTGATCATTACAAAGTCCTGTCCTGAAGTCAAGCTGATAGGGATCATGGTATCTCCCGGCATAACGATATTCTCAAGAAAATAAAAATCCAGGTCCATATTATACAAATCGGGTGAATTCGTATAACTATTAGTGCCATTGAAGGCGTTATTCCCTGGGTTTAAAGGTGGATTATCAATCAATGTACCATTGATTATCAAGCTTTCGTTTACGGCTAATGCCGCATCACCTTCCCAAGCCAAAAATCCAATTTTAGCCAGATCATCTGTGGCCACATCAATATTAGTTAGTGTAATGTCGAGTGTTGGACTTGTTGATGAAACAAATTCAAGACCATCGAAAAGACTAATTTGATTGAGTAATAAGCTCGGTTCTTCAAATATTATAATCACAGACCAACCACCAAAATCCGTAGCATTTCCACAATACGCAGGTATTACGGCGGTAAGATCAAGTTCGGCTAGCGTATAAGTACCGTTACCATTTAGGTTTACGATATTGGTAACATCGGCATAAGCGGCAAAGAAGTCGAGACCATTAAAATTGATGCCAAAAGTTCGTTGTGCCGTGACGGAACTTCCGTTTAATTCTACATCAAAATCCCCGGGCCCGGAACCAGCCCAATATAATTTAGCCGCAATAAGAGTTCCTCCGGCCGGCATGGTAAAATCCGCACTGCTTTGGGTAAGAATATTACAGGAATTCGGGCCTGTATTCAAGGTATTCCCGAAAGCAGTAAAATCATAACGCCCGTTAAACTGTTCAAAAAGTGTAACTGGTTGGGCTAAAACAACCATGTTTATAAGTAAAAATACTAGGAGGAATAATTTTTTCACGCTTATTTTTTATCGAATATCGCCATGAAAATAAGGGATAATTTTCTAATTATCAGAAAAATTGGTTGTTAATGACAATTTCTTAGATGAAAGGAACTTCTTACAATCAATAGTTAAAAAAAAGCCACTCTGATGAGTGGCTTTTACATTTATGGTTGGTATGGTTTTTTATCGTTTTAGGGTAAAGTGTCCTTTAAACTCTTTTCGGGTTTCTTCTTCGGTGTATTCCACTACGAACCAGTAATCACTCGATGGCATCGGATTCCCGTTATAGTTCCCATCCCAGCCTTCGCCAAGCGGACTGAGTTGTTTCAACAACTTTCCAAATCTGTCAAATATATAAATTTTTGCCGTAGGGTCACCTCCGGCGATCCCGATGATGTTCCACGTGTCGTGATACCCATCCTGATTCGGGGTCACAAAGCGAGGGTAATCAATGATACTTACCTCGATGGTCACACTACCACAACCGTTCTCATCCTTGATGGTCACCAGGTGTAGCCCCGGATCCACCCGTGTAAACACCCCTTGAGACTGGAAAGGACCATCGTCCAACTGGAAGATGTATGTCCCCGATCCCTCTGCCGTGGCCTGTATAGCGTGATCACTGGCAAAAGCCTGGGTAACCACCTGGGCGTCATAGACCAGCGGTGGCGATGATATGGTCACCGTAGTGGTGGCCTCGGTACTACAGCCACTGTCGATCTCGGTCACAATAACACTATAAACTCCGCCACTTAAGGCGACTATCGATGGATCGGTCTGTCCTAACTGGATCACCCCATCGATATACCACTCAAAACTATAAAGGGATCCGTCCAGACCCGTGTCGATCACAGGGGGAGAGATCGCTCCCTCTTCCTCAGGGATCGGATTGCCATTGGCATCCACACACAAACGGTAACTCTCCGCTAATAGTACCTCGGGTAACTCCTCCACCTTTAAAATCAACTCCGTAATATCATAACAGTCCGTACCATCGTTCTCCACACGAGCGTAGATCACCTGTGGATTGATCGTATTGGTAAATGGACTCCCCAGTGCATTGATGTTGTTTTCTGCATCTTCCAGGGTACCATGGAAACTAAGCAAGTAAATAGCCGGATCCTGGGTCCCTAAGATCCCATCGATAACCGCCTGACTCTCCGGGGTACTGCCATCTAAAACAAACTCCCCTATCCCGTCATTGGCATCCAAATTATCGCAGATCACATAAGGCTCCACCGTATTGGCCACAGCTCCCTCACGCTCCTCGATCTCAAAACTCTGGGCCGCTATATAACATCCCGTGTCACCATTTAAGATCCCGACATAGATCGTCTGAGGATTCGTCTGGTTGGGATAGGCCGTCGTATTTAATATAGGATTGAGCTGCGCATCGGCCTCCGCCTGACTCTCATAGAAACTTACCTGGAAGATCCCAGGGTCCTGACCGTTTAAAATCTCTCCTATCTTGGTGGTCAGATCAAAAAGTCCAAAACCATCCGAAGGGACCTCGCATAAAATATACGGACCAATCACCGCCGTAGCATCCGGTAACCCATTGACAATAAGCTCCAACTCCACGATCTCAAAACAACCTTCAGGGATCGTATTGTTCTCTACCCGTACATAGATCGTCTGAGGATTACTCGTATTTGGGTACATCGTAGGATCCACTATAGCGTTGATAGCACCAAAGGCATCATCATAACTCTCATGATAGCTCAGATCCCAGGGACTGCCACCGGTGATCTGAAGTGCCGCCTGGGTCAGATCAAAGACCTCCGTGCCATCACCCGGATCATTCACATCACATAAGGCCAACCCATCAGGGGTTCCAGGCTCCGGATTCGAACTCACACGAAGGGTTAAGGTCACTGTGGTATCCACACAACCCGTGTTGCCATCGGTAACCCGTACAAAAAGCGTCTGGGGATTGGTGATGTTCTGATAGGCCGTATCAGGATCGATCACATTGGTGTTCGCCTGAGCATCCGAAAGGGTCTCATAATACTGAACCCCCACCCCTAAAGCTCCGCCGGTAATCTCCGGGTTCTTAGTCGTTAAATCAAAAATCGTAAACCCATCATTGGCCGACCCCACATCATCACAAACACTCAAAGGTGTCGGCTGGGTTACCCCAGGACCCTCAGGAGCCTGCAATTCAAATGAAGTAATAGCAAAACATCCACTGGTGTTGTTCTCTAAACGTACCCAGATCGTCTGAGGATTACTCAAATTCTGATAGGCTGTCGGAGTACCAATAAACGGAGTACCCGCCTGGGCATCCGATAATGCCTCGTGATAGGTGATCGTATGCTCACCAGGATTCTGGGACCCTAAGACCACTGCGTCCTGAAGCGTGAGATCAAATATCTCCACCCCATCGCCCTCAGGATCACAGATCACCAGTGGATCCAGGATCAAAGGTACCACCGGGGTGGGAACCGCAATAAGATCCAACTCAACCACACGGTAACATCCCGTATTGAAAGGGGGCGGGTTAATAGGTGCATAGGTCGCACGGGCATACACCGTCTGGCTACCCGATACTATATTTTGATACGGACTCGCCAGGGCAAAAATACCCGCATCGGCGTCCGCCAAAGTCTCATGATAGGTGATCACCACCAGCTCACCGCCGGCAATCTCCACATCCTTACTCACCAGATCGAAAAGTGCAAAACCGTCATTGTCCAAATCACAGACCTCCAGTGGCGTCGGAGTCACAGGACTCGGCACCGGATTTACAACCAGGTCTAAGGTGAACCCCTGGCTGACAATACAACCCGTAGTGGCACCCTCCCCGCGTATGTAGATCGTCTGAGGCTGGGGAACCAAATTGATATATGGACTGCTTAATGCGTTGGTGCCCGCATCGGCATCCCCCTGGGTCTCGTGATAGGTGATGATTATCTCAGGATTGCCGCCCGTGATCTCAAAGGTCTTACTCTCCAGATCAAAAGCCTCCATCTCATCACCGGGATTGTTCACATCACAAAGCTCCAAAGGAGTCGGAGCCGTTAATACCGGTGGCAGGTTCACCTGCAACTCCAGGGTCGTCTCTCCCTGACAACCATTGCTGATGTCCTCAACCACAATATAGATCGTCTGAGGATTGCTCAGGTTCGGGTACGCCGTTGTGTTGACAATCGGAATACTCAAGCCCACATCCTCAAAATAAGCAAAGGTGTAATCGGCAGGATTCAAAGAACCTAATACCTCCGGCTCCACCTGGGTGAGATCGAACAAGGTAAATCCATCCCCGTCATCATCACAAACCACCAGTGGCTGCGGATCACCTATCAGCGGAGAATCCTGTACAATTAATAGTAAGGTCGTGGTCGAATAACAACCCGTGGCAATGTCAACAAGACGTACATAGATCGTCTGTAGAAACGGATCCACATTGGCATACGGACTCGAAAGCGGGTTGACCCCGTTCTGAGCATCGGCCAGGGTCTCGTGGTAACTGACCACCAAATTCCCCGAAGGGTTCCCATTGACAACATCCTCATCGGCATCCGTCAGGGTAAACTCCCCAAAACCATCGTTGTCATCATCGCAGTAAGTAAGGGGATCAGGAACAAAGATCTCAGGAGCCAGCAATACCACCAGATCCATGGTGAAACTACCGTAACAACCCGTAATATTATCTTCCACCCGTACAAAGATCGTCTCACCGCCCGCACTGGTATAAGGAATAGCCAAAGGATTGGTGTTGGCATCAGCATCAACCTGGGTAGGATGATAACTCACACTCAAATCTAAATTACCATCGACAATGGTCGCATTCTGACTGTTGAGATCAAAATCCTCAAAACCATCACCATCATTATCACACTGCTCGAAAACAGGAACTTCAACATAGGTAGGAACCATCCCTAAAATAAGTCCAAAACTCCCCACAGTAACACAACCCGCCGTGTTCTCCCCACGTACCCAAATAACCTCGCCACCACTGCCATAAGCATTGGCAGGTATAATAGGATTGGCTCCACTGAGCGCCTCAGGCTGACTCAAATGATAACTCAAGGTCACATTGACCAAAATGTTCAATATCTCAGCATCCTTGCTCGTTAGATCAAAGACCTCTATCCCATCTCCATCATTGTCGCATATGAAATAATCCGTGATAGGATCCGTGATGGCAGGAGAATCGTTGACCTGGAGATCGAGCGGTACGATATTAAAACAATCCGGGTTATTAATGTTTTCAACACGCGCGTACACCGTTTGAAACCCTGCTATTGTGTTCGTAAACGGGCTCGCCAAAGGGAATGTACCGGCCTGGGCACTAGCAAAATCAGAGTGGTAAGAAACCGATGCATTAGGATTACCCCCGGTAATTTCATTGTCTTTTGAAGTAAGATCAAAATCAGCAAAACCGTCATTAGGCAGATCGTCACACACTTCCAAAGGAGTTGGAATAGTTACAGGTGGTGATTCAAAAATATCCACCACAAAACTATCTGTTGCATAACAACTGGTGGTCGCATTATTTTCAACACGAACAAATATAGTTTCGGAAGGAGCGGTAACGTCGTATGGATTTGGGTGTGCATTTGTATTAGCATCCGCATCTACCTGGGTTGGGTGATATGATACACTATACAATCCGGGGCTTTGCCCGTTCAATGCTTCCGGATTCTTGAGAATTATCAGATCCAGTGTTACGATACCATTTGCATCATCATCGCAGGTCACAATATCAGTCATTGGTCCCGCTGTGGCAGGTTGAAATTGAATAAGAAATTCGTCTACATCGAAGCAGGTTGCCGTAAGGTCTTCAATTCTTACCCAGATAGTTTCGACAGGTGGTGTCACTATCATATACGCCGTTGGTACAGCTATTGGATTCGCCCCGGTGTTCGCATCGAGTAATGAGTTATGGTAGGTAATATTGAATAGTGCCGGATTCTGTCCACCAAGAACGTTTGCGTCATTAACGGTTAGATCGAAAATCCCCATATTGACACCATCGTCACACTGGAATAGGTCCACTGCTGGGAACGCTGCAGGTTGAACCAGGAAATCTATTTGAATAGAGTCACCGGTGATACAGGTTGGATCAAGAGGGTCGAAAACCTCAACTGCAACTAATGCTGAATTTGGTGCCGTAACCGTAAAGGTGTTATCATTTATTGTTGAAGGCCCCTGGGATACAGCATTAACGAACCATTCGTAGGAAAGACCTGGAATACCAGGATCTGCGTCCAGAGTGATATCGCTCTGATTACAAGTTGAAACATCAGGACCAAGGTCGATCGTAAATGGAGCATTTGGAATAACATCAACGAAGTCGGACAATGTAACCACGTCCCCGTTGCAAGTATTTGTCCAGGTGACCCTGGCTTCAAAGGTTTCGATTCCGCTGACACAAACATTGATGGTAGGGCTATTTGAAATAAAAGTTCCAACACTGTCATACCATCCAAAAACATAGGTTGGAGGTCCTGTAGGAGAAAAGCTCCAGGCTTCATTATTGGTTGTCCAGGGAGAATCTGATGTATTTCGTCCTGGTGGTACGTAAGCAGTATCACCCGCGTCATTCTGAATTCCTATTGCAGCATTTCCACTATTCCAGGAATTACAAGTTGGCTTGTCCTGAATATAGATCTCCACGACATTAGAAAACTCATAAAATACCGCCATATGTGTCGCTAGCAGCGCATTACAAGATCCCGAGAAGAGAGGTACTTCATAGTAAGAGACTACCAATACCCTATTGGGAAAAGTCCCAAGTACTTCATAACCTATTTCTTCGGAAGTAGAGGCAGAAGGGTCAATATCGTGCACCGGAGTAAAGACGTTCGCTTCACCCAGGGAGGGATTGGTATTATTTGGCAAATCCTGAGTAAAAGCCCATGCATTCGTAGTATCCAGCGGGTCTACATCAAAACGGATCACACCATTAGATCCTACCTGGAATTCGGTTTCCAGGTCGCCAAAAAAGCAAAAATCAAAGGGCAGAGTATCAACCGGCGACCAGGCATCGTCAATATTCGGGTTTAACGAATTTGCGAGACCATTAAAGGCGAAAGGCGGATTATAAGGAATTGAGTTAACACTATAGGTCAAGCCGGAAGTATCGAAAGTTTGCAGGAAGGTTGCCGTGATATCGGCGCAACCTCCAGCGGCACAATCGGCCGTTACATCCGGGCCAGCATCAACAAAGAGTGATCCAGGGCCCTGAGCATTAATGTTTAGCGTGAATAATAGCAATGCAATAGGCAAAAGCAGATTTGTAGGGTATCTCTTTTTCATGGTGATAAGGGTATAATCGCGAAAATTAAGAAAATTTTAGTAAAATGTACTTTTAAATACGTGAAAATACTAAGACTCGCTTTTTTATAGCAATAGTCGAATACCTATCTTTGCAGTTCGAAAAAACAATTAATGTATGGATTTGGAGAAACAACTCAGAGAAATTGAAGCCCTTGGCAACGACCATGTGGGGACTTCAACCGATACACCGCTGCGGGTTGATGCCTTTGAGTTAAGTGATATAGAGAAGATTGCGAAGATCAAGCAAGACGTGCGAAATATTATGGAGACCTTAGGCCTTGATCTTACAGATGACAGCCTTAAAGGTACGCCAACCCGTGTTGCAAAAATGTTTGTTCAGGAAATATTTAGTGGTCTTCATCCGGACCGAAAACCAAAAGCATCTACTTTCGACAATAAATATAAGTATGGGGAGATGCTGGTAGAGAAGAATATTAGCTTGTATTCAACCTGCGAACATCATTTGTTACCTATCGTTGGAAAAGCTCATATTGCGTACATATCGAACGGAACCGTTGTGGGTTTATCCAAAATGAACCGTATAGTTGATTATTTCGCGAAACGTCCACAGGTACAGGAGCGACTAACAATGCAGATTGTTAAAGAATTACAGCACATCCTTCAAACTGATGACGTGGCCTGTGTGATCGATGCAAAACACTTATGCGTGAATTCACGCGGTATTCGCGATATCGACAGTAGTACAGTTACAAGTGAATTCGGTGGAAAATTTAAAGAGGTCGAAGTACGCCGTGATTTTCTGGATTATATTAAATTAGACACCGAATTCTAAGGGTAAGATTCAGAATTATTTCCTACTTTAATTGAACAGCATTCAAATGAAACGATACGAACAACAAGAATTGTTCATCTACAATTCTCTTTCCAAGACGAAAGATAAGTTTACTCCCGTACACGATGGCGCTGTGGGTATGTATGTCTGCGGACCTACAGTGTACAGCAATGTTCACATGGGTAATTGCCGAACTTTCTTGTCGTTCGATCTGGTATTCCGATATCTGAAACATTTGGATTATAAAGTGCGGTATGTCAGGAACATCACCGATGCTGGACATCTTGAAAATGATGGTGAAAGTGGTGATGATCCTATCTTAAGGAAAGCAAGGATCGAACAACTTGAGCCCATGGAAGTGGTTCAGAAATATTCGGTTGATTTTCACAATGTAATGGCCAGTTTCAATGCGCTACCACCGAGTATCGAACCTACGGCCACAGGGCATATCATCGAACAGATCCGTATTGTTAAAAAAATCCTGGAAGCAGGCTACGCCTATGAGAAGAACGGCTCTGTGTACTTTGATGTGCTAAAATTCAACCAAGATCACGAATATGGTAAATTAAGCGGAAGGCAGCTAGAGGATATGATCACTAATACGCGCGAACTGGCGTCTCAGAGTGAGAAAAAGAATCCACAGGACTTTGCCTTATGGAAAAAAGCCGAGCCCCAGCATATCATGCGCTGGCCATCGCCCTGGAGTGATGGATTCCCCGGCTGGCACCTGGAATGTACAGCGATGAGTACCAAATACCTGGGTAACAACTTCGATATCCATGGTGGTGGAATGGACCTGAAATTTCCGCATCACGAATGTGAGATCGCACAGGCGGAGGCTACGAACGATCAAAGTCCGGTGAATTACTGGATGCATGCCAACATGCTCACCCTAAATGGGAAGAAAATGGCCAAATCTACTGGTAATAATATTTTGCCTAATGAGCTTTTCTCGGGGGAAAACGAAGTTCTTAGTAAAGCGTTTGCGCCTACTGTGGCCAAGTTCTTTATGTACCAAGCCCACTACAGAAGCATGCTGGATTTCTCCAATGACGCACTGGAAGCTTCAGAAAAGGGATATAACCGCTTGATGGATGCCTATAGAAACCTTAGTAGTTTACCCACTTCGGAAACAAGCAGTTTTGATGTCGCTAAATGGCGACAATCCTGCTATAACGCTATGAATGACGATTTCAACAGTCCGATCCTCATCGCACAACTATTTGAAGGCGCGAAGGTAATAAACGCTATTAAGGAAGGAAATGTAGCTATTTCTATCGCCGATTTGAAGGTCCTTACTCAAACAATGCATGATTTTATTTTCGATGTATTAGGCTTGCTCGATCTTGCTTCAGAAGGTAAAAATGATACTGACAAACTCTCCGGAGCGATAACGTTGCTTATCGAATTACGAAATAAAGCCCGAGCTGAAAAAGATTTTGCAACCAGCGATAAGATAAGGGACGAATTGCAGGAAGTTGGTATTCAGCTTAAGGATGGTAAGGATGGTACGACCTACTCTTTGAACTAGCAGATAAATAATTAATATTCGAATTCCAAATGGTGCGTTTGAAGCATGTGCTGATATATCCATTCATATTACTTGTTAGGGGTTACCAACGATTTATTTCACCACTTTTCCCTTCAACATGCCGCTATACTCCAACCTGTTCTCATTACACGGTTGAGGCATTGAAGGTACACGGATTATTCAAAGGTGGATGGCTTTCTGTAAAAAGAATATTTAGTTGTAATCCGTGGGGTGGTAGCGGCTTTGACCCTGTTCCCGGAACGGAAAAGAAAGAAAATAATTAACCCATGTTCGCGTTTGCTTTTCTATATTTACGCTACTTTTTCTAACATTCGCTTATGCACTTCTTGACATTTACCTGGAACCCAATTGAAGGAATTGACTTGGGTTTTTTCATGATTCGTTTCTATAGCTTGTCTTATGTGATTGCCTTTATTATTGGATGGTTCATCATGAAGCGGTTCTTTACAAATGAAAAGATCTCTATGGAAAAGCTGGACAGCCTATTTATTTATATGGTAGTTGCTATCCTTGTTGGAGCGCGTTTGGGACATGTGCTATTCTATGAACCTGAAACGATCCTTGAAGACCCCCTTTCGGTGATACTTCCGTTTAAAACTGTTCCTGAGTTCGAATTTACCGGTTTCAGAGGATTGGCGAGTCACGGGGCGGCCATAGGGATCATTCTTGCTTTGATCTATTACAATAGGAAAAAGCTAAAATATCCGGTGTTATGGATCTTCGATAGAGTCGTGATCACGGTTTCCATAGGTGCCGTTTTTGTCCGACTTGGGAATTTCATGAATTCTGAAATTGTTGGAAGACCGTCCGGAGATTTTCCTCTAGGAATTCGATTGGTGCGAAATGCGGATGATATGCACCCCCAGACTGCTATGAAGCTCACGGGTATAAAGAATCCTAACGACGCCTATAATGCTATCGCAAACGACCCTCAATTCGGGGAAATTCTCGCTGGCATACCCTTCCGTCATCCAACCCAATTATACGAAGCCTTTGGTTATGTGATCACCTTCCTTATCCTATGGTATATTTATTGGAAGACTTCAAAGAAACAGTATCCGGGTTATATTTTTGGCTGGTTTCTAATATTGCTATTTTCAACACGAATGATTGTCGAATTCTTTAAAGAAGTTCAAGTGGCGGATCGAGAGGCCTGGTTCTTAAATACCGGTCAATTGTTAAGTATCCCATTCATCCTGGCCGGGATCTATATATTGTATAATTCAAGAAAAAAGACCTTCACTCCATGAAAAGATTATTAATGCGTGCAGCCATTATATGCCTGTGCTTTGCCGCGGTAAGTTGTAATGAGACTAAAGAGAAGAAGTCCATAACCAAGGAAGTTCGTTTTCAGAAAGAAGGCGAATTAACATTAATGAAGGCGGCGAATGACTCCATAGTCGTTTCTATCGATATTGAGATCGCCGAAGGAGAGTACGAAACGCAAACTGGCCTTATGTACCGTAAAAGCATGCAGGACGACAGGGGCATGTTGTTTATTTTCGACGATGAGATACGCCGCTCCTTTTATATGAAGAACACGGAATTCTCGATCGATATTATCTTTATCAACGGAGCGAATGAAATCGTCAATATACAGAAGAATGCCCAGCCCTTAGAGCAAACTTCCCTTCCTTCGGCAGCACCGGCCAAATATGTTTTGGAGGTGAACGCAGGTCTTAGTGATACATGGGGACTCGAGGCCGGTGATAAGATTGATTGGAGCAGATCGAATTAACAATAAAAACATATCGAAACAAAAAACCCACCGCTTTACGGTGGGTTTTTTAATATTTCAGAAAGAAAAAAACTATTTCTTCGCTTCTTCCTCTTCTTCTTTTTTATCACTCAGGTCAATTCCACGTTTCTTCACCGTATCGAAGAATACCGGAGTTGCAATGAACAGCGATGAATAGGTACCTACCACTACACCCACGATCAAGGCGAAGATCAATCCACGTATGGATTCTGCTCCAAGGATGAAGATCGTCAATAGCACAATTAGAGTTGTCATCGATGTATTTAATGTACGGCTTAATGTACTGTTCAGGGCGCTGTTGATTATTCGATTCATTTTCCAGCTTCCGTGTTCGTTAAAGAATTCACGGATACGGTCGAATACTACCACCGTATCATTCAGCGAGTAACCGATCACCGTAAGAATAGCCGCAATGAACGACTGGTCGATCTCCATATTGAACGGCATGATCTTATACGTAAGTGAGAAGATCCCTAATACGATCAGGACATCGTGGAATACAGCCGCAACCGCACCCAGACTAAACTGCCATCTTCTAAATCGAAGTAAGATATAAAGGAACACTACAGCCAGTGATCCCAGAACCGCCCAGAAGGAAGACTTCTTTATATCATCTGCGATGGTCGGACTCACCTTGTAATACGACATACGTCCTACTTCCTTACTTTCGTCATCACTCGTAAAATCATCGTAAGTCATACCTGCAGGAAGCCTTGGTTTAAGGCCTTCAAACAACATAGTTTCAATTTCAGTATCTACTTCTTCACCAGTGTCGTCTACTTTATATTTTGTGGTAATCTTAAGCTGGTTATCCCCTCCGTAGGTCTTGGCCTCCGCACTTCCGAACACGGCGATCATATCATTCTGCACCTCCGTTGCATTTACGTCTTTATCGAAACGCACCGTATAGGTTCGTCCCCCAACGAAGTCAACCCCCTGGTTAAGTCCGTTTGTAAATAAGGAACCAAGACTGGCAAGAATCAGCATGCCAGAAATAACATAAGCGATCTTACGCTTTCCGAGGAAGTCAATATTAACATTCTTAAACAAGTTCTTTGTCAAGGCCGTAGAACATGGTAATGGCTTCCCGTTCTTGGTGTAATTATCGATAAACAATCTTGTAATAAAGATGGCTGTGAACAGCGATGTAAGAATACCGATAAGAAGTGTTGTGGCGAATCCTTGAATAGGCCCTGTTCCAAAAATTAATAGGATAAGACCTGTAAGTCCTGTGGTCACGTTGGCATCCAGAATAGAAGACAAGGCATTGTTGAAACCATCCTTGATGGCGTCCTTCTGTGCTTTCCCTTTAGCAAGTTCTTCCCGTATTCGCTCAAAGATCAGAACGTTCGCATCCACCGAAATACCTATGGTTAATACAATACCTGCAATACCAGGCAAGGTAAGTACAGCTCCAAGTCCTGCGAGTACCCCGAATATGAACAGTATATTTAATACCAGGGCAACGTCGGCAAAAAGACCGGCTCTTCCATAGTAGAAAACCATCCAGATCAATACAAATCCTAATGCAATAAGAAAGGAAAGAACACCACTGTCGATCGCTTCCTGACCCAGGGTGGGTCCAACGACCTCGGCCTGAATAATATCGGCCGAAGCAGGAAGTTTACCCGCACGTAATACGTTAGCAAGATCCTGACCCTCATTAATGGTGAAATCACCTGTTATAGAACTTCGACCTCCGGATATAGGACCACTTGTTACTCCCGGTGCTGAATATACGATGTCGTCAAGTACGATTGCGATCTGACTTTGATTAGAAAAGGCATTTCCCGTCATGTCTTCCCAGACTTTAGCACCTTTACCATTCATCTGCATATCTACAGATACACGGCCGGCTTGATCGTAAGACTGGGCGGCATCGGTGACTACACCTCCACTTAAGGGCGGGATCATTTCGCGGTCACTACCTTTTAACGCATATAGATCCTGAACAGTGATGGATTCACCATCCACGGTCTCTATAGATTTTTCGATCCCCCAAACAAATTTCACGAAACGTGCCTCGTTAGGCAGTTGAGCTCGCACCTGAGGAGTTTGAAGATAGTTGGAAACCGTTTCCGTATCTGTAGTACGGACAGTTCCCAGGACCGGGAATCCCGGTTGCCCTAAAGAAATGAATTTAGAAAGAAGAGGGTTGGTCTTCGCGGGATCCGCTTCTTCTTCAACCTCCTCACCACCAAGAATATTCTCTATATCATCTTCTTCGGTAGCCGTAGAATCCTGTACTTCTTCGTCTATTTCCGGAGAAATTATTTCCTTAAGGGTCGCGTCCGCCGTAAATAAGAAAGACTGTAATTGATCTGCCTTGTAGACATCCCAGAATTCAAGCTGGGCCGTTTTAGTAATCAGTTCCTTGGTTCGTTCAATATCTTTCGCTCCGGGTAATTCTACAAGAATTCTTCCGGAATTTCCTAAACGCTGCAGGTTAGGCTGGGTTACACCAAACTTATCGATACGCTTTCTCAATACCTCAAAGGCAGAAACCATAGCCTCATCAACCTTTCGTGTAAGAACCTGTTGTACGTCTTCGTTCGTATCGTCTCTCTTAATATCATCCTCAAGGTTTTTATTGAAGAAAATACTGGTCGACGCCAAACGATTATCACCGGGGATGGCCTCGAAGGCTGTGAAGAAAGATTCCAGGTAAGTCTCCTGGCTATTCTTCTGAAGTTCTTCGGCATTTTCCAATGCCTGATTGAATGCAGGATCTTTAGAATTGTTGGCGAGTCCCTCCAGGATATCACGAACGGATACCTGCAGAATAACGTTGATACCTCCCTTAAGGTCTAATCCCTTGTTCAGTACCTTTTCCTTGGCCGCGTTATAGCTGATACCCAGGAAAACAGGGTCGTTGGCTACGGAATCGATATATTTTGTTTCGGCTTCAATTCGTGCCTCTGGTTGGTTACCGTCATACAAGGTCTTTGCATAGGTCTCCGCTTCACCTTCAACTTTATTCGCAATAAATGTAAAAGAAAGCTGGTACAAACTTACCAGTCCAAACACTATCGCAAATATGGTTACTAGTCCTTTATTTTGCATTCTATCGGTATTAAAATGATTTTAAAAACGTGCAAATATAGGTTTTCAAAAAGGAAATGACAATTATTTTCTTTCTAAAATGGGAAGAAAAAACGGGGCTTCCACGCTATTTTCATTCTGCCGAAAAACCTAATGAAACGGCCAAATTGTTTTCAATTTTAACCTATGACTTTATGATTCTTGTAAAGAAGCCGGAAACCACCATTTTAAAGGTTCAGAAGAAAACCCCGAAACATAAAAGAGATTTAGAAAAACAAAAGCTGCGATCAAGCAGCTTTTGTGTAGATATGTATTTTATGAATTTAAACGTCCAGCAGACCATTGGTCTTTCTTACCCCGGCGGCACTTTCCTGCATATGATCTTTCTCAGCCTGAGTCAGTTCGATCTTCACGATCTCTTCAATACCATTTCTTCCCAGGATCACCGGTACCCCGATACAAAGATCATTGAGGTCGTATTCACCTTCAAGCAAGACAGAGCAAGGGAACATCTTTTTCAGGTCACATGCTATCGCTTGTACCAAACCTGATACGGCAGCACCGGGAGCATACCATGCGGAAGTGCCTAATAATTTGGTAAGTGTGGCACCTCCAACCTTAGTGTCTTCCAGTACTTGTTGTAATCTTTCTTCGGAAATAAACTGCGAAACCACTACGCTATTACGCGTTGCGAGACGCGTTAACGGCACCATTCCCTTATCGCTATGTCCACCAATCACCATCCCGTCAACATCACTGATGGGAGCTCCTAAAGCCTCCGCAAGTCTATATTTGAATCGTGCACTATCCAGCGCACCACCCATACCAATGATCCTGTTCTTTGGAAGATTGGTTGTTTTATGCACCAGGTAGGTCATCGTATCCATTGGATTACTCACAACGATCATAATCGTATTTGGAGAGTGTTCGATCAAACTCGCTGAAACGGTTTTTACAATTCCTGCATTGATACCGATAAGTTCCTCGCGTGTCATTCCCGGTTTTCTTGGAATACCACTGGTTATAACACAGATATCACTATTTGCTGTTTTAGCATAATCGTTTGTAGTACCTGTTATTTTCGTGTCGAAACCATTCAGCGAAGCTGTTTGCATTAGATCCATGGCCTTCCCTTCTGCAAAGCCTTCCTTAATGTCCAACAATACGACTTCGCTCGCAAAGTCTTTAATGGCTATATATTCGGCACAACTTGCACCTACTGCACCTGCTCCAACTACCGTTATTTTCATATGTAAAATGTTTTATTAAGTGATTGATTTTCGAGTTGCAAAAATACAATTATCTATTTGATTTTCACTTTTGAATGCCCGAAAAATATAAAGCCCCGCGATTATGCGAGGCCTTTTATTAAAACGATTACTGAACTTAGACATCTATATTCGCATAGACGGCATTCTTCTCGATAAACTCCCGCCGCGGAGGTACCTCATCTCCCATCAGCATAGAGAAAACCCTATCGGCTTCAGTACCATTGACAATAGTTACCTGCCGCAACGTCCGGTTAGAAGGTTTCATTGTGGTTACCCACAATTGTTCCGCATTCATTTCCCCGAGACCTTTATATCTCTGGATAGAAGCGTTTCCGCCATATTCTTCGTTAATGGCATCACGTTCCTGATCGTTCCAGGCATATGCTTTTTTGGCGCCTTTTTTCACCAAATATAATGGTGGAGTAGCGATATAAACATGTCCGGCTTCAATAAGCTCTTTCATATATCGGAAGAAGAAGGTCAGGATTAGGGTGGCAATATGACTACCATCAACATCCGCATCACACATGATCACGATCTTGTGATATCTAAGTTTCTCCAAGTTGAGGGCTTTACTGTCTTCTTCAGTTCCAATAGTTACCCCAAGTGCGGTAAAGATATTTCTGATCTCCTCATTCTCGAAAACTTTATGTTGCATGGCTTTTTCCACGTTCAGGATCTTACCGCGTAATGGCAGAATAGCCTGAAACATCCGGTCACGACCTTGCTTGGCTGTTCCCCCTGCCGAATCTCCCTCGACGAGAAATACTTCACATTTCTCAGGGTCCTGCTCTGAGCAATCCGATAGTTTCCCGGGTAATCCTCCACCACTCATTACAGTTTTACGCTGCACCATTTCTCGTGCTTTGCGAGCTGCATGGCGCGCCTGGGCTGCGAGTATCACTTTCTGAACGATAATTTTCGCATCGTTAGGGTGTTCTTCCAGGTAATTTTCCAGCATTTCTGAAACCGATTGACTCACTGCAGAAGTCACTTCACGGTTTCCTAATTTTGTTTTGGTCTGACCTTCAAACTGAGGTTCAGCAACTTTTACCGAAACGATGGCCGTCAATCCCTCCCGGAAATCATCTCCGGAAATGTCGAATTTCAGCTTATCGAGCATCCCTGAATTATCGGCATACTTTTTTAACGTGGTTGTTAATCCTCTTCGGAATCCTGAAAGATGGGTTCCTCCTTCGTGTGTATTGATATTGTTTACATACGAATGCAGATTCTCGTTAAAAGAGGTGTTATAAACCATGGCAACCTCTACCGGAATGTCGTTCTTCTCTCCTTCCATGGAGATGACATCGGCGATAAGTGGCTCCCTGTTCCCATCCAGGTAGCGGATAAACTCTTTTAAACCTTCTATCGAATGAAATATTTCGTGGACGAATTCACCCTTGTCATCCTTATGCCGTTTATCGGTAATAGAAATTGTAAGACCCTTATTCAGAAAAGATAATTCACGCAATCGATTCGCTAAAGTTTCATAATTATACTCCAGAGTTAACTTAAAGATCTCATGGTCAGGTTTAAATGTAATCACAGTTCCGCGGTAGTCTGTTTCACCAACCGATTTAACAGGATACAACGTCTTTCCTCTTTCATATTCCTGCGCCCACATCTTACCATCGCGATGTACCGTGGCCTTCAAACTGCCTGATAAGGCGTTAACCACTGAAACACCTACACCGTGTAATCCACCGGATACTTTATAGGAATCTTTATCGAACTTACCCCCCGCACCAATCTTGGTCATCACAACCTCCAGAGCGGAAACCCCCTCTTTTTTATGAATATCGACCGGAATTCCCCGCCCGTTATCTTTTACTGTAACTGAATTGTCCTCATTGATCCAGACATCTATGGTGTCGCAATACCCGGCCATCGCCTCATCAATGGAATTGTCGACTACTTCGTATACCAGATGATGCAATCCGCGTACACCAATGTCCCCAATATACATAGACGGGCGCTTTCGAACATGCTCCATTCCCTCCAGTGCCTGAATGCTATCCGCACCATATACTTTTATCTCTTTTTCGTCCTTCATATAAAATGTTATAAATTCAATTTTTCAACAACAAACAAATATAACAAAACCCCTAATAAAATATAGGGTTTCGGCGTATTTAAGCAGTTAAGTTATTAACATATTTTTGTGGAAAAAATTGTGTTTTTGGACCTCATATTTTATCCGAATTTTTCCAGTAAGAATCCAATGATTACCACGACCAACCTCAAACTTGATTTAATTTAAATTTTCACAAAAATTTAGGGAAACTCAGTATCTAATTAACGTAACTTTAGAAACTTAAAAATACTATTATGAAACAAAAATTTATCATTCTACTGGCATTAACATTAAGCTTAACAATCACGGACTCTTTGTATGCTCAAAAATTCTCCGATCTTGATAAAAGTCCGATGGACGTAGCTGCCTATCCATCAAGCTATCGGGTTTCCGAAAAGGCCATTAAGGTTGCTTACAGTCGACCGCAGCTAAAAGGGCGCGAGGTAGCTTCCCTGGCAAAACCCGGAAATGTATGGCGTACCGGTGCCAATGAAGCTGCGGAACTTACCTTATACACCGATATGAAGCTTGGTGGTACCATGGTAAAAGCTGGGACATACTCGTTCTTCACGATTCCCGGAGAAAGCGAATGGACAGCGATTATCAGCAGTGATGTAAATGTATGGGGAGCTTATTCGTACAATGAGGCCAACGATGTAGCCCGTATTACAGTTCCCGCTACCACCGAAAAAGAAAGCCTTGAGGCGTTCTCCATTTCCTTTTCCGAAAGTGACAATGGTGTAGACATGCATTTAGGATGGGGAACTACGCGCGTCAAAGTGCCTTTCACGAAATAATTAGAAAATTAGAAGCTAATTATAAACATCCTCTAATTTTTTAGGGGATGTTTAAGTATTTATGGGTTTGCAGTGAAACTTTCCAAGTAGGGTTTTTCATTACATAATCAACAATCAAAGGCATAACGATATCTCTTTTACTCCATTCCGGCTGGAGATAGCGTATGCACTTCTCCGAGACCTTTGCAGCCTGATCCTCGGCAAACCGCAGATCATCTTTGTTGAATACTATTACTTTCAATTCATCGGCTTGAGGATAGATCTCTTCCTTCGGTAGCTTCGTTTTCTTGGGTGATAAACAGATCCAATCCCATGTGCCCGTTAACGGATAAGCCCCGGAAGTTTCTATGTGTATATCCAATCCTTTCTTCTTTAAAAGAGTGGTAAGCGGCCCCATATCCCAGGTAAGTGGTTCGCCACCTGTTATCACGATCGTTTTGGAATAATTTACAGCGTTATTAACAATAGAATTGATATGGGTGGGAGGATGAATTGCCGGATTCCAGCTCTCCTTTACGTCGCACCAATGACATCCCACGTCACATCCACCTATTCGAATGAAATAGGCTGCCGTACCTTTATGAAAACCTTCTCCCTGAATAGTGTAAAACTCCTCCATTAAGGGAAGCATAAGGCCTTTATCAACTTGCTTCTGAATATCTTCTTGCATCGGCGGCAAAGGTAATTAATTTCGCGATAGGACAGCGTAGCACTAGTTCCCAAAATTGGTCTATTTAACCTTTTACAGCAATTACTTCAATCTCAATTTTCGCATCTCTGGCCAGCGTTTCAGCGGCAAAAGTTGTACGTGCCGGTTTCTGAGGAAAATAACCTTCATATATTGAGTTGAAGGCAGCAAATTCGGAGATCGTATCAAGAATGACAGTAGCTTTTACTACATCAGTCATTTCGAGTCCGTGGTGTTTAAGAACATCTTTGATGTTCTCGAGGATTTGTCTGGTCTCAGCCTCAATTCCTCCATCAACCATATCACCAGTACTGTGATCGAGGCCAATCTGGCCGGTAAGAAAGAATAAGTTCCCTACTTGCACTGCATCGCTAAAGGGTTTATTGGCGCGTCCTGGTTCGTGCGACGCATGAAAAATTGGTTTGTTGTTTGCTAATTCTTCTTTCTTAGCCTCGGAATTCGGTCCGCAATGCACAAACAATAACGCCAAGGTCAATACCAGTAGTGATCTCTTAATTCTTATCATGAATTGAAATATTTAAAATTTAAAATACGGATTATTTCAGAAGCTACGGCACAATTCCTATTTTTAACCAAAATTAGAAACATGTCAGATACGCAGGTATTTTTCGATCATATCAATAACGGCTATAAAACCAAAGGTGACGCCATCACTTTAGGCGCTGCCATGTTGGAAGGTGAAGCGGTTACAAACGCATTGGTAAGGATTCCATTAAAGACCATGAACCGGCATGGATTAATTGCAGGAGCCACAGGAACAGGGAAGACTAAAACTTTGCAGATCCTTGCCGAAAACCTCTCTGAAAAAGGAGTCCCTGTTCTTCTTATGGATATGAAAGGTGACCTTAGTGGTATTGCACAACCAAGTCCGGGACACCCTAAGATCGATGAGCGACATACCAAAATCGGAATCCCTTTCGAAGCGAAGAAATTTCCGGTCGAGATCCTCACCTTGTCCAAACAGAACGGGGTTCGACTTAGAGCAACGGTAAGTGAATTCGGACCGGTATTGATATCCAGAATTTTAGGAGTTTCTGAAACCCAGGCTGGTATTATTTCGATACTTTTTAAATACTGCGACGACAACAAATTACCGCTCCTCGATCTGAAAGATTTCAAAAAGATACTTCAGTATTCGACGGAAGAAGGGAAAGCAGAGATCGCCAGAGAATACGGTAGGATTTCACCTGCTTCTTCGGGAGCAATTCTCAGAAAGATCGTTGAACTGGAACAGCAGGGCGGTGATCTTTTCTTTGGAGAAAAATCTTTCGACACGGATGATCTTTTGAGAGTTGACGAAAATGGTATGGGATACATCAATATTGTGCGTCTAACAGACATTCAGGACAGGCCTAAGCTGTTTTCAACTTTCATGCTTTGTCTGCTTGCTGAAGTTTACAGCACATTTCCGGAACAGGGTGATAGCGGAAGACCCGAACTTGTAATCTTTATTGATGAAGCTCATCTTATCTTCAAGGAAGCCAGCGATGCGTTACTGGATCAAATTGAAAGTATTGTAAAACTTATACGTTCCAAAGGCGTAGGTTTGTATTTTGTTACCCAGAATCCTACAGACGTACCTGATGCTGTGCTTAGTCAGTTGGGCTTAAAAGTTCAGCATGCCTTGCGTGCCTTCACCGCGAAAGACAGGAAGGCAATTAAATTGACCGCCGAGAACTACCCAATATCCGAATATTACAAGACGGATGAAGTACTAACCTCTCTCGGAATTGGAGAAGCCCTGGTTTCCGCACTTAATGAAAAAGGGATACCAACCCCATTGGCCGCGACTTTATTACGCGCTCCGATGAGCCGCATGGATGTGTTGGAGGATGACGAGTTGAAAGATCTTCTAAGTGAGTCCAAATTGGTAAAGCAGTATAATGAGGAGCTCGACCGCGAAAGCGCTTACGAACTTCTGAACAAAAAGATCGAAACCGCCAATCTTGAAGAAGCCAAAGCGAAAGCCAAGAAGGAACAGGAAGCAGCGCAACGATCAACCTCAAGTAGAGGCAGAAGTACGTCAAGAAGACGGGGCAAAAGCTCTTTGGAAAAGGTGTTAACGAGTCCGACGGTAATTCGAAGTGTACTGGGTATTCTAACCAAAATGTTAAAGTAAAAGATCCATTTAAATAAAAATAACCTAAGTAATAGTGATATGAAAAAGATATTGTTAATGGCCGTAGCCGCCGTGATTCTATTAACCCAATGCGGAAAAGAGACCGATCCTTTTTTAATTAGTAAGGGGAGTATCGGATCTATCAACCAAAAAACACAAATGCGACAGCTGGACTCCATTTTCGCCAATGATTCTATTGTAAAACTAAGTCAGATAAAAGATGCCCCCGAAACGCAGGGAGAAGTCGAAGTTTACGAAAAAGGTGGAAAGAAGTTAATGTTGCTCTCACCTGAAGATGAGACAGATCCTAATTCTGTAATTAGTAATATCCAGATATTCGATGATCGTTACATCACGGATAAGAAATTAGGTAAGGGAAGTACGTTTGGCGATCTCAAGACGAACTATGAAATAGTAGCCATTGAAAATGCCATTAATTCGGTGGTGATCTTCGTAAAGGATAGTGATTTTTTTATTACGATAGACAAGAAATTACTTCCGGAAAGTATCCGCTATAATTTCAATGCCAAGATAGAGGCGACTCAAATTCCGGATGACGCCACCTTTAAATATTTCATGGTAGGCTGGGATGCCGAAGACGAGGAAGATGATACTTCCGAAGAATAATTGCGATAAAGCCTCTTAAAAAAGGGGCTTTTTTGTTTACTGTAAAAAAATGGTCTTTCACTGCATGGCCTATTAAGATCACATCAAAATACCCTTAAAAAATACAAACTCCCCGCATTTCAAGAATTGTTATGTTTTAGGAATCAAAGCTTCGTTGTATATTACAATGTAGAAAATTGAAACTTCACATAAATAAATCGCTGCGCACATGAAAACACTATGCTATATAGGGCTCACTTTTGTTTCGATAATGATGGTGACAGCCCAGGGAGCTTATTCGGTATCTCCGGTAAATCCCTATGGAAAATTAAATCCGGAAGCCCCTAAAGAATTGGCCGACTATGCCCCATTAATTGGTAGCTGCGATTGTATTTCTACCCTGAGAAACCAGGATGGCACCTGGCAGGAACCAGAAAATATTGTCTGGAAATGGACCTATATCATGAATGGAACTGCGATACAGGATGAAACCTATAAGCCGGATGGCAGCCATGGTGGTAGTATCCGCCAGTTCATTGCCGATAGCAGCAAATGGTACGTTCATTATTATTCCAACAAACTTCCAACTTCTGCTTTGCCTGCCTGGGAAGGTGGTAAACGAGGTGACAGCATTGTACTTTATAAAGAACAAAAAGCGCCCAATGGAATGGAAGGGTTTTATCGTATTACTTTCAGCAAAATTAATGAACTGGGATTCGACTGGTTAGGTGAATGGGTGGATACCGCCGAAAGTTTCCAATACCCAACATGGAAGATTAAATGCAAGAAACAACTGGCAACTACCGAAGAAGAAAAGATACGAGATAAGATCAGTGCTTTTTCTGCAGCCTATATGAATGCCGATGCAGCACAAATTTCGAGTATGTACACTGCCGATGCTAAAATTTTCCCGGGCAACTCCGATATCATCGATGGCAAACCTCTTATTGAAAATTATTGGCAGTTCTCTGAAGGAGTGAAGGACCTCTACCATAAGGTGACTCCCTCGGAGATACGGATCATTAAAAATTACGCATACGATTATGGATATTACGAAGGCAGCAATAAAAATAAAAAAGGTAAGAAGACTGAATTCCAAGGGAAATATGTGATTGTTTGGAAAAAAGAGAATGGGGACTGGAAGATATATCTGGATATTTGGAATAGGATATAGAATGCCAAAAGAATACAGGGAAAAGGCATATATTTACGTAGCTCACAACCAGTAAAAACATGCTAAGTAGTTCGGAGAAATCTTTGTATCGAAGTGAACTATTTCGTCATCTGGACGGAATAGCAGTCGCCCCGGTTATGCAAGCTTTTCTTGAAAAAGGAGTGCTTGATTATCTTCTGATTAAACAAAAATGCACCCTGAAACAAATTGCCGATGAGTTTAACGCTAATGAAGGATACCTGAACGTCGGTTTACGCATGCTTGCCTCTCAGGGCTGGTTGGAATACAACATAAATCGCGAAAATAGCACAGTATTGCTAGTCACGAACGATCGCAGTGAAATAGCTTTTGGTCATTCCAGCCGCTATGAAGAGGTTGTAAATTTTATGAAAATTTCTTCGGAATTTCATCCACGACATTTTGAACGTGAGCAGTTCACATTGTTGAATCGGATATTCAACAAGTATAGGAATGGAGCGTATGCATCTACTTCCGAAGATACTCTGACCAGAGACATTGAATTTCAGATCGAAAAGCATATAGAAGGTGTCCTGATAGGACCTATTTCGGTCTTCCTTGGTATGGATGGTATGTTCCATAAGTATTTCATGGAAGCGTCATTTAGCGCCGATGAGTTTCATGAAGACCCCGAAAATTTCAGTAAAATTCTCGACTTTTTTACCTATCTGAAATGGTTCACCAAAAAAAATGATCATTTCAGATTTACCGATAAAGGATTGTTTTTTGCAAGGCGCTCAACGGCCTATGGTGTCACAGTTTCATACATCCCAACTTTCCGGAGAGTGGACGAGCTCATATTTGGTAATGCGCTTATATTTAAGAGTTCCACGTCTACCGTTAGCGAGATACATGTGGACCGCGAGATGAATGTTTGGGGTAGTGGCGGTGCTCATTCAGCTTATTTTAAGAAAATTGATGAAATAATAATCTCGCTTTTCAATAAACCCATCGAGGAACAACCTAAAGGTATCCTGGACATGGGATGCGGCAACGGAGCATTCCTTATTCATCTGTTTGAAGTAATTGAACAAAGAACCCATCGGGGTACCATGCTGGAGGAATATCCCCTGTTCCTGGTTGGGGTAGATTTTAATCGTGCTGCATTGAAAGCCACACGCGCAAATTTGGTTAAGGCAGATATATGGGCTAAAGTAATCTGGGGGGACATCGGGAATCCAAAGCAATTGGAAAAAGATATTCAGGCCAGCTACGATATTAAATTGGAGGATCTGTTAAATGTAAGGACCTTTTTGGATCATAACAGGCCCTGGTCTATGCCTCAAAGATTTTCCAAGGGTGCAACCAGTTTATCAACCGGAGCCTTTGCTTCGGGGGGTGAACGTTTGCACAACGCTATGGTTGAGCAAAATCTGAAAGAACATTTTGAAAACTGGAAAAAATATATTTGTAAATTTGGATTATTGCTAATAGAGCTGCACACTATTGATCCTATGATTGCAGCCCATAACGTAGGTAAGACAGCAGCAACAGCTTACGACGCAACGCATGGATTCAGTGATCAGTATATATTAGAATTGGATGTGTTCAAGCAGGTCCTTTCTGAAATTGGATTATCATCGGACCCTAATCATCTTTCGAAATTTCCGAAGGACGAACGCGCAACTGTAAGTATTCACTATTTAACTGTATCAAATTAATATGAACTCAAATCTAAGACCCTTTCACCTTGCAATTCCAGTAAATGAAATCCCTGACAATCGTTCATTTTATCGAGACGTTTTAGGCTGTAAAGAAGGCAGAAGCAGTGACCATTGGGTGGATTTCGATTTTTTCGGACATCAATTGGTGATCCATCTTAAAGAAAGATCGGATAATGAAATACATAGTAATCCGGTAGACGGAAAAGAGGTTCCTGTTCCACATTTCGGAGTTGTTTTGGACATGCCTGCCTTCCACGCGCTCTCGGCATCACTTCGGAAACAAAATATAGATTTTATTATTGAGCCGTATATTCGTTTTGAAGGCGAAGTTGGAGAACAGGCTACGATGTTTTTCAAAGACCCGAGTGGTAATGCCTTGGAATTCAAAGCATTTAAAAATATAACCCAACTTTTTGCAAAATGACAAAACCCATTCCGCAACATATCATTCAGCAAATCTTTGTTCTGTTATTGATCCTCCTCATCGGTGGGCTTATATTCAGGGAGCTACTTCCCTATTTCTCTGGTGTTTTAGGAGCCATCACCATCTATGTGCTTATGAGGGGCTGGATGCTCAGGCTGGTGCGAAAAGGGTGGAATCCTAATCTTGCGGCCACAGTACTAATTGTAATCTCTATCGTAGGAATTCTTGTACCCGTAACCGGGGTCATCATGATGCTGGGGAATAAGATCGGCAATGCCGTACAGAATTCTGAAAAAGTAGTACGGGCGCTTAAAGAACAACTTGGTGCATGGGAAGCAGAATTTGATTTCAACCTGGCTTCGGAAATTGATGTGAGCGCTATTTCTTCCTGGTTAACCAACAACTTACAGAGCGTTGCAGGCAGTACGTTTGATATCGTTATAGCCGTGGGATTGATGTATTTCATCCTGTTTTACATGTTTACAAACCGTCGGTTAGTAAAAAATACAGTGGGTGGTTATATCCCTATCAGTAAACCAAATTTAAAAGTGATTGGGATAGAAATTCAGGCGATGGTGAGATCTAATGCCCTGGGAATTCCACTTGTCGCATTAGCTCAGGGAATAATAGCATTAATCGGTTTTTTTATCTTTGGAATACAAGATCCTTTCTTTTGGTTCGTCATTGTCACTATCGGTTCCATGATTCCTTTCGTGGGAACACTTATAGGGATCCTTCCCGTTTTCATTCTGGAGTTATCTTCGGGAAACACATTCTCCGCCTGGGGAATTTTATTGTATGGACTCATCGTAGTTGGTTCTACGGATAACATAATCCGATTATATGTACTGAAACGTCTGGACAACGTCCACCCATTGATAACATTGATTGGTGTGATCGTAGGCGTTCCTTTATTTGGATTTATCGGACTTATCTTCGGACCATTACTTATCAGCCTCTTCCTGGTCATTGTGAATATTTACCGGAAAGAATATCTAACAAAAAAATCAGAGGTTTAGAAATTAGCGACGTCCGTTCTCACGAGCCAGCAACGTATTTTTAAGAAGCATGGCAATGGTCATTGGCCCCACTCCACCCGGTACTGGTGTAATAAATGAAGCTTTTTTACTTACCTCTTCAAAATCCACATCGCCGGTAATGACATACCCTTTGGGGTGCGTTTCGTCCGGTACTCTGGTGATTCCAACATCAATAATAACGACGCCGTCTTTTACCATATCGGCTTTAAGAAAATTAGGGACGCCAAGTGCTGAAACGATAATATCGGCTTCGCGGGTTATTTCGGCCATATTTTTGGTACGGCTATGGGTTAGCGTCACCGTGCAATCCCCCGGATAGCCTTTACGGCTCAAGAGGATACTCATTGGACGCCCTACGATATTACTTCTACCAATGACAACAGCATGTTTTCCCGAGGTTTCAACCATATGGCGTTCAAGCAATTCCATGATTCCGAATGGCGTGGCCGCTATGAACGATTCCATACCAAGCGCCATCTTACCAAAATTCTCCGGATGGAAACCATCGACGTCTTTTTTGGGGTCAACGGCCATCAATACTTTTTGAGAATCAATCTGTTTTGGCAAAGGTAATTGGACGATATAACCGTCAATATCGTTGTCTTTATTGAGTTCATCCACTTTTTTTAATAACTCTTCTTCGGAAGTAGTATCCGGCAAGTGGACTAAGGTAGATTCAAAACCGATACGTTCACAGGCCCGCACTTTGCTTCCAACATAAGTTAAGCTGGCACCATCATCCCCTACAAGTACCGCGGCCAAATGAGGAACCTTTTCACCTTTAGCCTTCATGGCATCAACAGCTATTTTAATCTCATCCTTAATGTCGTTACTTGCTTTTCTTCCGTCGAGTATGGTCATTGGATTTTATTTAAGGTTGCTATTTCATTTTGTTCATCATCTGCATCATCTTCCTGCCGCCGCCTCCTTGCATCATTTTCATCATTTTGCTCATTTGGTTGAACTGCTTCAGCAACTGATTTACTTCCTGAACAGATGTTCCGCTACCCTTAGCAATTCGTTTCTTCCTGTTACCATTGATTACTGCCGGAGTAGATCGTTCCTCGGGTGTCATTGAATTTATAATAGCTTCTATACCTTGAAAGGCATCATCGTCTATATCTACATCTTTCATGGCTTTTCCCGCTCCGGGAATCATACCAACGAGATCCTTCATACTTCCCATTTTCTTTACCTGCTGGATCTGCTTCATGAAATCGTCGAAGCCAAACTGATTTTTGGCGATTTTCTTCTGAAGTTTTCTGGCTTCTTCTTCATCGAATTGTTCCTGGGCACGTTCCACCAGTGAAACCACATCTCCCATTCCCAATATACGGTCTGCCATACGAGTAGGATGGAACACATCAATGGCATCCATCTTTTCACCGGTACCAATAAATTTAATTGGCTTATCGACTACACTTTTAATTGAAATAGCCGCCCCTCCACGAGTATCACCGTCCAACTTTGTAAGTACAACCCCATCGAAATTCAGGCGATCGTTAAAAGTTTTTGCCGTATTCACAGCATCCTGTCCCGTCATAGAATCTACCACAAACAAGGTCTCGTTCGGCTTAATTGCCGAATGGATATTGGCAATCTCCGTCATCATTTCCTCATCCACTGCCAGACGACCGGCGGTATCGACGATGATTAGATTATGACCGTTTTGTTTGGCATGAGCAATGGCTTTGGTCGCGATATCGACGGGATCCATATTGCCTTCTTCTGAAAATACCTCAACACCAATCTGATCGCCCACAATATGCAGCTGTTTGATTGCCGCAGGCCTGTATACGTCACAGGCAACTAATAATGGTTTCTTAGATTTTTTTGTCTTAAGGAAACTGGCCAATTTTCCAGAAAAAGTTGTCTTACCACTACCCTGAAGACCGGACATTAGGATGACGCTAGGTGAACCACTAAGGTCTATACCCGCAGTTTCACCTCCCATAAGCGCGGTAAGTTCGTCCTTAACGATCTTCACCATTAATTGCCCCGGCTGAAGTGTAGTCAATACATTCTGGCCAAGCGCCTTTTCCTTCACCTTGTTAGTGAAATCTTTAGCCGTTTTGAAGTTCACGTCAGCATCGAGCAATGCGCGCCTCACTTCTTTCAAAGTTTCGGCTACATTCACTTCGGTGATACTTCCGTGCCCTTTTAATACGTGTAAGGCCTTATCGAGCTTATCGGTTAAATTATCGAACATGCGTTTCCTTCAGTTTTAAGAAATGCAAAGATACAAATTGGCCAGGTTGTTACAAAGTAAGAATTCACATTAAGCTAATGGAATTAAGACTCAGAACTAGGTTGAAATAAATATGACGGAAAATTCATGCAACCATTCTAAAACTAAAAGTTGTATATTTAAATTATTGCAAATCAATAATTTATTATTCCTCTCCCCTTAATCTACGCCTGCAGTGTATTGGTTATATTGATATTTAGTCGGATTATCGACCGTTATTTTGTTATTAACCAAACCAATATAATATGAAAACCAAACACATTTTCAACACACTTTTTATTGCTTTATTTTTTGTAACCATTACCGGGCTTGCACAGGATAAAACCTCGCAATCTTATTGGATCCATGAGGACCATGTGAAACCTTCAATGCTGGCCGAATATGAAGCCGTATGCAAAGAACTTGTAGCGGAATGTAAAAAGCACGGCGTAGATGAGACCAGTTGGCTCACACTCGCTACAAATGATTTTACCTATGCTTATGTAGGACCTATCGACAAAATGGCCGATCTGGATGAGAACATTTTTGCAACCTTAACGAAAAAAATGGGGAAGGAAGCTTTTTCGAATTTGTTCGCGAGAATGGATAAGTGTTATTCCGATCACGTGGATTACGTGATTTCGCTGGACAAAGAGTTGTCCTACCAACCCTCAGGTATAAATCAAATGCCGGAAGGTCAAATGTACAGAAACAACGTGCGTTACTATATCACTCCGGAGAATTATGCGAAAGCAAATGAGATCGCTAAAAAGTATAAGAAATTGTTTGCCGAAAAAGGTTCAAAAATGTACTACAGGGTCTACCGGAGTGGTTTTGGAGCCAACGGAACTTTCTTTATGGTAGCCATCGCGGCAGAAAGCCCGGAAGATTATGAGCGTATGTCTATGGAAAACAGAAAATTACTTGGTGAGGAAGGCGCTAAATTAAACCAGGAACTGCTCGCTGTTATGTCGAAAATGGATGTCATGCAGGGATGGATGCGTGCTGACTTAAGCTACATGGGTAAATAAATTAATCTATAACTAAAACAAAACAATATGAGAAAATTAGCATTATTAGCCGTTATCGGATTATTGGTCTTCGCTTGCAAACAAGGGGAAACCAGATATACACAAAGTTCTGCAGAAATTGATACTTTCAAAGCACTGATTGCCTCTTACGAAGGAGCCGACTGGGAAGGTTACACTTCAAAATTCGCGGATACGGCTAAAATATATCATAATACCGATGATAAATCAATGACACCAGCTGAAACTGTTGAAGCACATAAGACCAACACTTCGGCATTATCATCTTTCGGCTTTGTGGCTGACAAAGGTGATCTTGAAATGGTCGTCTCGGATAAAGGAGAAACCTGGGTTAACTTCTGGGGTCTTTGGAAAGGGACTATCGCCTCCAACGGCGTAGAAATAATGACCCCTGTCCATGTCACCGCCCAGTTTGTGGATGGCAAAGTGGTTCGTGAATACGGCTACTGGGACAATGCCCCCATGCAAGCTGCCATGGAAGCCGCTGCAGCAGCTGAAGCAGCTGAAGGCGCTTCAGAAGATGCGAGTGAAGTGGAAGAGTAACAATTATGAGATTTGAATACAAAGCTGCCGGCATTTAACCGGCAGCTTTTTTTTATCACTTTTTCAACCATCTGCGAAGGATTACTATTAATACTATTCCCAAAAGAAGCAACGGCCAAATGTGGATAAAGAATAGAAGTATGGATTCTATCATTTTCCATCCAAATGAAAGCGCATCTTTGGATTTGTCTCCAAATGTCTTCTTGTAACTGGTAGGTTCTTCTGTATATTCCACCGTTTCATAAAGATCAATCTGAATAGTGCTGTAAGCTACTTTATTGGTAAGGTATTTTAACCTTCCCTGGGCAGATTCGATCTCTTCCTGAAGCACCCTTAATTTTTCTTCGGTATTCAGTATGTCTTCCACCGTACGGGCATTCTTTCTCAGGATCTCTTCGTAACGTTTCTTTACCTCTAGTTTAGTAGCCAATCGCCCCTGGAGGTCGATATATTCTTCGGTTACGTCCTTGGTTGTAATATTTTCGTATTCTACGAATTCAACCACTTTTCCAATGGAGTCCATAATGATATCAAAATGCTGCCGTGGCACCTTGATGGTGAAACGGTTTTGTTTCTGATATAAATTATTCTCATAGCGCAGGTCGCTTATGTACGCATCATATTGTATCGCAATTCGCCGGATCTGTTCCGTGGCTATTTTCACGTCCTTCACTTTATACCGTGCTGATGCCGACTTGATTATTTTAAGATTAGCGGGCGTCTTTGTGAGGGTCGCATCCGGTTTAAAAGATGTTATAGGAGATTCCTCGGATTCAACAGAGGCAAAGGATTCGTTGAGGTCTACCTCACCCATTTTCAGATCCTCGGTATAATTACCTCCCTGATTACAGGAATACATAAAAGCGAACAGCATAATGCTCACTGCCATTTTCATAATGGATTTCAAACTATTTGTCTTCATAATTTCATATTTTTAAGAATTACATTAACAAACCTAAGACCAACGATTTGGAGGGAATTGTAGATCGATTGTAAACGTCTTGTAAATTGTTTTACAAATTTTAATTAACTGTTTTTCAATATTTTATAGTATTTGGACGCTTCAGAAAAAAATCTTTTTGACTTTTTAAAACAGGCTGTAGCAGATACGTATCTGAAAGACAATCACGCCGCTGCATCCGTCGAAGAATGGAAAGGAGAAGACATCGTGGGATTCCAGGAGGATCTTTTCCAGCGAACCCGTGGCCGGGTAAGTGAAAAATGGTTCTACACCTATTTCAAAAATGACCCGGCAAAGCTTCCCCGTATAGATATGCTGAATTTGCTAAGCGAATATGCCGGTTATGAACAGTGGAATTCCTTTAAAAGCTCGAAGATACATCTGGTAAGGACTTCAGAGAAAAAAACGGTTAACAAGAAATATTTGTGGTTGTTCCTGCCGTTAGCACCTCTTCTAATGGCATTATATTTTTTAATGGACTTCGATAATGAATTTAAATTCTGTATGGTTGAAGAAGATCGTGGAGAACCCATCACTATTCCGTTAGACATTAAAATTTTATCTGACTCACAATCTCCAATCTATCTAAAAACTGATAGCACCGGATGTTTTAGTTATGTAAGCAAGGAGAAAATTATCCGGTTTGTAGTGCAGTCTCCGTACCATAAAACCGATACTATAATCCGAAATTTCGATTCAAATACCAATACGATGGTACCCATAGTAACTGACGATTACGCGCTGATGCTTCGGTATTACAGCTCGGGGAATGTGAAGGAATTAAATAAACGAAAAACACAGCTTACTGCGTTGATTGCTGATAATGCAAAGATCTACCAGATATTTCCAAAACAATCCGGGATAGAATTATACTCGAAAGAGGAGTTCATCAATAAGCTCACAATTCCTACCAGCGGCCTTAAGAATATCAATATTCTCGACAAGCGCTATGAGGATGGTAAAATCGTTAAACTAAAATTCAGTATACAATGAAAAGATTAGTATTCCTATTACTGAGTTTATGGCTCATGGCGTGTAACAGCGGCATGGAGAGTGACGTGATGAAAAATGCCGACGCCGTTGAAACTGAAGAAATAGTTGCTGTGGATGAGAGCAAGGTCCTCGAGGAATTTTCTACATCCCCTGATGCGGTTATGAATTATACCGAGATTGTTGCATTAAAACTTCAGGAATTTGCCGACCTGCAGGCGCTGATCCAAAAACACCCGGAATTTAAAACAGACTTGCAGCAACAGATCGCCACTTTGTCATCCGACTCACAATTACTGCAGCTAACAGGTGATTCTATTGCGATTACCAATATCAAGCAACTTGGTACCACTGAAGTCGTTTCAGATACGGTCCGACGCATTCCATTTAGCTTTATTATAAGTTCTTCAAATGCATCCGAAGAAGATAGCCTGATCGCTGTTTTCACGAACCGAATGGTCGAGATAGATGGTGAAACATTCATATCAAATAAAGTAACTTTTGAAGGGATGAAGGAATAATACCCTGATAATCAGATACTAATTCGTAGCTTTGAAAAAAACTAACCAGTGACCTCAGTAAAAAGTACTCGAATAATATCGCTCGACGTGCTTCGTGGTATTGTCATGGTGATCATGGCTTTAGACCATGTAAGAGATTATTTTCATGCCGGCGCCATAGTTTCCGATCCTACAAATCTTGAGACCACCACACCCGTTTTATTTTTTACACGTTTTATTACCCACTTTTGCGCTCCGGTCTTTATTTTTCTGGCCGGGACTTCAGCTTTTCTGTACGGTCGGAATAAAACCAGGCATCAATTGTTTCGGTTTCTGTTCACAAGAGGGGTTTGGTTGGTTTTTATCGAAGTAACTGTTATGACTTTACTTTGGTGGTTTGACTTAACCTTTAGTTTCTTTAATCTTCAGGTTATATGGGCGATAGGATTATGTATGATCTTTTTATCATTGCTTATTTATATTCCGAAGAAAGTATTGATTCTAGTTGGGTTCATACTAATCTTCGGACATAACCTACTGGACGGATTCACAGTTGAGGGGAATAGCTTTGGTTCGGTGATCTGGTATGTGTTGCATCAGGCGAATTTCGTAAAATTCGGGGATACGTGGGTAAGTTTTCTGTACCCCATTTTACCCTGGATAGGTGTTATTGTTTTAGGGTATTGTTTCGGAAATCTCTATCACAGGGAATTTCATGCACCAATAAGAAAGAAATGGTTGTTATCTCTTGGGATCGGATCGATCGCGTTGTTCCTCATTGTAAGAGGGATAAATATATATGGCGATATGGTACCCTGGGCCGTACAGAAAAATAGCACATATACACTACTTTCCTTTTTAAATGTTACCAAATATCCTCCGTCATTGCTCTTTCTACTGATCACTTTAGGACCCGCGTTTCTCTTTCTCTATGTTGCGGAGTCGGTAAAAACAAAACTGTCGGATTTCTTCCTGGTCTATGGACGAGTTCCTTTCTTTTATTACGTTATTCACGTTTTTGTGATACACGTGGCAGCCATAGTAGGTTTACTTGTAACCGGGAAGGACTGGAAACTTATGATTCTGACCTATGACAATTTAATGGATGGGAGTTTAGCAGGATACGGGTATTCTCTTGGAACTACGTACCTGATGTGGATAGGAATTGTCCTTTTGATGTATCCCGTGAGTCGCTGGTATATGATCTACAAAGCCAATAACAGGCAAAAATGGTGGCTTAGTTATCTATAATAAAAAGAGAAACCGCCTCTGCGTGAGCATAACAGAAGCGGTTTCCTAATTAACAACTAACTAAATTCAAACAAACATCAATACTATTGTGGTAATAGTACTTTATCGATAGCGTGAACTACACCATTAGCGGCTTGAACGTTCACTAAAATTATGTTACTTACGCGACCATTCTGGTCGGTAATGGTGGCATTGGTTGCATCGATTACCAGGTCATCGCCTAGTGTAGATACTGTACCATCCACTAAATCTTCGGCACGTACATTCGCTCCTGCAATTACATGCGTATTCAAGGTAGCAGTTAGTGTCGCGGTGTCGATATCATCGAGACTCGAAATACTTAATTCTACTAATAGATCTTCGAAAGCTGTGTTTGTTGGAGCAAAAACTGTAAAAGGAGCCGGGGATGTTCCGAGAGGTGTACTTAACACAGATACAAAATCAGGCTGATCTGGTCTTGTAAGTGCAGCTACGAGTGTTCCGAATGTTGGGTCAGCAACTGCAAATGTAACAACCGTTGGTAAAGCAATTACGGCGTCTACAATGTGCACCACTCCATTCGCTGCAGTTACGTCTGGCGTCGCTACATTTGAAATTCCATTCAGTGTTACGCCACTGCTAGTATTGATATACAGACTTAGATTATTATCTGAAGTTCCGTAGGTCGCTAAGGTGGTAGTGTACGATGTGCTTAAACTTGTTGAGAGAGCGGTTCCGGTTAAGGCGTGGTTTAAGATCACCTGAGTCAGTACATCAACTGGTACGTCGTTTATGGATGCGAACCCATTATCTGTCAGGAACGTATCGAAAGCTGTATTACCCGGGGCAAACACAGTGTATTCTGAGTTTCTATCGTCCAATACTGAATCAAGTCCTGTAATGGTCAAAGCCTCAGCTAAGGTCGAAAGATCACCTGTCATCATGGCAAGACCAGTAATTGTAGGATCTACAATATCGATCACTTCCTGAGGAAGTAATACTTTATCTATGGCGTGGATTACACCATTGCCTGTTTGCACATTGGTAGCGATAATATTTGATGGCATTCCGGTGGCGTCGATGATTTGAGGCCCGTTAGCCAAAGTGATCGTAATGTCTTCTCCCTGGAAGGTAGTTGCCATCTGGCCTTCTGTTAAATCTTCCGCACGTACATTGGCGCCTGCCAAAACGTGATAGTTTAATACTAATTGCAAGACTGGTTGTGGAATATCATTTAAGGATGATAATCCAAGACTAGTTAAAAGGTTACCAAAAGCAGCGTTATTCGGTGCAAATACCGTGAAAGGTGAAGATGCAGATCCGGATAGCAATGCTACATAATCGATATTCGCATCTGATGCCGCAATCAATGCTTCTACCAAAATAGAGAAATCTTCGTTAGCAGTTGCCTGAGTTACGATCGTTGGAATCCCGATCACCGTATCGACTGCATGGATTACTCCGTTACTGGCAGGAACGTCTGGAGTTGTTACCGATGAAACATTGTTTATTCGGACTCCTGCACTTGTATCTATGTATAAGCTTAGGGTATTTGCCGTCGTTCCGAAAGTTGCCAAAGAATTGATATATCCCGTGGTCAGGCTGCCAGAGTTATTCGTTCCGGCCACAACGTGGTTCAGTAGAATATTTGTTAATAAATCTACTGGAACATCTTCAAGACTGGCAAAACCATTTGCATTTAGAAACGCTGCGAAGGCGGCATTGTTTGGAGCAAAAACCGTGTAGTCGGTTGTTCCGTTAAGTGTATCTACTAAGCCGGCTCTTTCCAAAGCGGCTAAGAGTGAAGAGTAATCGGCGTTATTTTGAACAAACGCTGCGATTGTTTCATCACCAGGCTGGATAACATCTCCGTTATCGTCGTTGCTACAGGATGTAGCAAAAATCATAAGGAATGCTATTAGTGAAATTTTAATAAGATTTTTCATATTAGTATATTTAGATTAATGTGTTTGGAGATAAAACAACAAGGATTAAAAAACTACTACTGCGAAATCTTGTTTTAATAAATGTTTAACTTTTTTAGTTAAATATTAAACAATATTAATTTGGAAAAAAGAAAACCCTCCATTAGGGAGGGTCATAAACTTAACTTAACACAATCGATTATTCACAAACAGGTATCATGTCTAAAATTTCAGATTTCAGGACATCATTAGAGTTAATGGTGAGAACAACATTATTCGGAAGTTGAATTTGAATGGGGAACTGTATACTCGCGATCAAATTGGTATCGAAACCTTCTATGGATTGAAAGGTTTGTTTATCGTGGGCAAAGGTGATCGTTTCAAAATTCCCGTTGTCCGGATTATATACCGAGATGTTAACAGGGTAAAGAATATCCACACAAGTAATACTTTCGTTCCACAGCAGACCGTTTTCGCATAGATCGATCAATTCATTAAAAGCCTCTTCATTAGGAACTTCAGCTTGAAGGTAATTTGCGAACGTAATATTAATAGGAAATTTAGGGATGAGGTTATCGCCAACATTGAACGCTGCAAGATCTTCTATAGAATTCACCTGATATGGTTGCCCGTAGTAATAACACGTATACGGAAAATCAATACTAAAGCAAGAGGACTTATCTACAACATTATCAAAGGAACCATCGTGCGATGCTACGGACATAATAAGATTTTTCAACTGTCTGTCCTGCGTAAAAGACTCTTCACCGGTACCTTCAATGACGGTTAGCTCCTCTTTCTGGCAACCCGCCATCATTACTAACATCAATATATACAGCAGGTATTTCATCTTCTTCATTTTAGTAATATAACAACTATTACGTTAAAACTCCTACCCGGTAGAATATTTTTATATTTACCGAAATTCAAGAAATGTCAACGCCACTCTTTAAAAATGTCTGTGACGAACAGTTCTTTTCGAAATTGTACCAGCAATATTCGAAAGATCTGCACGATTTCATTTATTATAAGTATGGTGAAAACTTCAATCCTGAAGACAAAGTGCACGAGGCATTTATCAAGTTATGGAAAAACTGTAAATCGGTCGCTCCTGAAAAAGCCAGGAGTTTTCTGTTCACGGTAATAAACAATATCACCTTAAACGATATTAAACATCAGAAGGTGGTATTGAAACACCAGCAAACAAATCCGAAACATTACACAAATGAATCGCCGGAATTCATTATGGAAGAGAGTGAATATCTTCAGAAATTCGAATCTGCACTGGCAAAATTATCGGAAGGGCAACGAATAGCTTTTCTTTTAAACCGGGTGGAAGGAAAACGTCATAAGGAAATTGCCGAAATGCTGAATATTTCTCGAAAAGCTGTGGAAAAGCGAATATATACGGCGCTGGAGAAGTTGCGAGAGGAAATTGATGAAATTTAAACCGACCCTGCAGTAGGAATTTTCAATATTCGATTGTTATATATGTAGAAATTAATTATGAAAAAGAAGGATTTAATTTCTAGATGGTTAAACTTTAACCTAAGTGATGAGGAACTGGGAGCATTTAATGATTTAGATGCTTCCTCTTCCTATCACCGTATTGACAGGGCCGCTAAACTGTTCGGCGCTCCTGAATTCGATAGCGTCTCCAGCTATCAAAACCTTCAAAATAAGTTAGACAATCAAAAGAAAATTCGCCCCTTATTTACGTATATATCAGGTATTTCAGCTGTATTGGTAGTTGCTTTTGGTCTGTTTTATATGCTGAATTCGTCCAACGAAATTCAATATTTGGCTGAAAATTCTTCGACTACAGAATTTTTACTCCCGGACAATTCCGAAGTGATATTAAACGCCGGATCATCTGTCGCGTACAGTGATAAGAACTGGTCGAAGAACCGAATACTTACATTACAAGGGGAGGCGTATTTTAAGGTTGCCAAAGGTGAAAAATTCACGGTGGAAACCAACCATGGGTTGGTTTCGGTATTAGGTACGGAATTCAGAGTGAATGACCGAGCAGGATATTTTGAAGTTACCTGTTATGAAGGCCTGGTTCTTGTTTCCTATGATGGGAGTGATCTGGAACTTTCGGCGGGAAATACCTACAAAGTATTTGGTGGTACAATTGTGAATGAACAAACTGCTTTAGGTAATCCCAGTTGGCTGGAACGCAAATCAACATTCAAGAGCATGCCATATAACCAGGTGGTGGCCGAGCTGGAAAGGCAATTCAACATTGAAATATCCGGAGATGCAACGGATTTCACTACCCGCTTCACCGGAAGTTTTTCCAATGAAAATCTTAATACAGCCTTGCAGGCTATTACTATTCCCCTTAACTTGTCTTATTCAATAAATGGTAAAAATGTGGTTCTTAAAATCAACCAGCAGTGACCCTAATAAGAAAGTTTACATTACTTTTTCTTCTTTTTAATTTTAATTTTTTGTGGGGGCAATCAGGAACCGACAAAGAGTCTCTGCAGGAGATCTTCACACATCTGGAAAGAACATTCGATTGCACTTTTACCTATAAGGATATCGACCTGCGTTATCACTATACATTCCGCCCAAAGGCAAACAATCTGGAGGCTGCCATCAATATACTTTCCGAAGGAACCCTGTTCAATTATACTATCCTGGAAGACAAGACCATTGCCGTAAGCAAAAAACAAAATCTAATCAGTCGATGTGTTTCAATCTATTCTGAATTAAATATTCCGTTTAAGAATGTAGCTATTACAACCCCCTATCAGCAGGTGGTTACGGATGAAGACGGCAGGGCCGATTTTGAAGTTGCCAGCACCAAGGACGAGATAACCATTCAATTCACCGGATATGAACGCATCACAATTTCTACGGCCAATCTTGCCGATAATAATTGTGCCCGTTTTTCGCTGTTGCCAAAAGTGGAATTCCTCAATACAGTAACCCTTGTGAATTATTTAGCCAAAGGGATCACAAAAAATGTCAACGGATCACTGAATGTAGACTACAAGGAATTCGATATCCTTCCCGGACTAATTGAACCTGATGTTCTTCAGACCATTCAGGCGTTGCCGGGTATACAGAGCGTAAATGAAACCGTTTCTTTTATCAATATCCGTGGGGGAACCAACGACCAGAATTTAATTCTCTGGGATGGGATTAAAATGTACCAAAGTGGTCATTTCTTCGGACTGATCTCAGCTTTTAACCCATTTCTCACCAGCGAAGTAAATATTATAAAGAATGGCAGTAGTTCGGAGTATGGTGACGGCGTGTCTGGTGTTATCAGTATGCAGGGCGAGGACGGTATCAATTCTAAAATTAAAGGTGGGTGGGGAATCAATGCTATTAGCACAGATGCCTTCGTGGACATTCCGCTAGGAAGTAAAGCTTCCCTGCAGCTGGCCGGAAGAAAATCATTCAATAACCTGGTTGAAACAGCCACCTACGCTGCTTACTTCGATAAAGTGTTCCAAAATACGGAAGTCGTTTCCAATTCAGAGGCACAGTCGTCATCAAATGATGACTTCACCTTTTACGATACGCATTTTCGTTTCATATATCAACCTTCGGAAAAGGATTATATAAGGGCGAACTTCTTGCTGCTTGGAAATAAACTTGATTTCCTTGAGAACGCGGTTATCGATAACGATCCCCAAACCAGGCAAAGCGAACTATCCCAGGAAAATATTTCCGGAGGATTATTTTATCGTAGAAAATGGAATGAACTCTTTAATACGGACATTCAAGTATACGGAACCACGTATGCCCTTAGTGCTATAAATTTTGATATACTGAATAACCAGCGATTACTTCAGAATAACGATGTTCTTGAAAGTGGACTAAAGGCACGTGCCAGGTACCAGATATCGCCAAATTCGGCATTTATGGCAGGCTATCAGTTTAACGAGACCGGTATCACCAATTTTGAACAGATCAATAATCCCTTCTTCGAAAGAACCGATACGCAGGTTTTGCGAACCCATAGTTTTTTCACGGAAGCTCAATTTAATCCCGGTAACTGGAATACTACAATTATTGGCGGAATACGAATAAATCATGTCAGCAAGTTTAACGAAGTACTTGTCGAACCCAGATTAAGCATAAATTACCGTTTCCTTACATATTTTTCCATTGATTTAGCCGGCGAATTAAAAAGTCAGACGACATCTCAGGTGATAGACCTTCAGAATGACTTTCTGGGTGTTGAAAACCGCAGATGGGTCCTTGCTCGTGAAAATGACATACCAATTCTGAGAGGGCAACAACTTTCCGCCGGAATCAATTACAGCAGAGGTGGATGGCTAGTAAACGTGGAGCCATATATCAAACAAATTAAAGGAATCACCACGCAAAGTCAGGGATTTCAAAATCAATTTGAAAATAGCAGAACTCACGGTAGTTATATTGTAAAAGGTGCAGACCTTCTTATTAATAAACGTTTTAAGAGTGTCAATACCTGGTTTAGTTATTCCTATGCTGAAAATAATTACACCTTTAACGACTTAATCCCTTCTAATTTCCCAAACAATATTGACATCAGGCATACGGTCACATATGGAATTAGTTATAACATCGATAAATTTAAGATCTCCGGTGGATTTAACTGGCATAGTGGTAAGCCAATTACGAATTTGATACCAGGCAATCAGATCGTGGACGGACAATTGAATTTCGATCTGCCTAATACATCTAATATAGACGATTACATTCGGGTGGATATATCGGGAACCTATTCTTTTAAAATAGGAACTAAGTTAAATGCCTTTGCGGGTATATCCTTTTGGAATTTGTTGGACACTAAAAATGAACTTAATAGTTTTTACCGAATTAACAGTGATGGCAAACACGAGAAAGTAACTGAGAATTCATTGGCTTTTACTCCCAACGCTACTTTCAGATTAAGTTTTTAAGCGAAAGACGTATCTTTATCAGAATCAAAAAACGATATTTCTCTTTATGAAAAATTCTATCCTATGGATTCTCGCGCTACTTTGCGTTAACGGAATTCTGGCACAATCTGAAATAGATAAAGTAAAAGCCACAGTGAATAAGACCGACATCGAAGGTCATATTTATTTTCTTGCGGACGATTTGTTAAAAGGTCGTGAGGCCGGAACTCCGGAAAACAAGATCGCTGCTTCTTATCTTGCCAATACACTTCGAAGCTATGGTGTGAAACCCAATCCTGAAACCGGTAATTATTACCAAATGGTCCCTATGCAGAAAAGTGCGGCACCCAAGCCTATGTTCCTTTCTGTAAACGGGAAGGAAGTGAAATATAAACTTATCATGAAAGCGGCTAAATTACAGCTAACCGCACAGGGCGTTTATCTTGGTTATGGTATGGAATCGGATTATAAGGGTAAAGACGTTCACAAGAAGTTTGTTATCGTAAAATCCGGAAGTGAGAAATCTACGTCTATCCAGGCTGCATTTGGGTTGCGAGGCCAGAAGGAAGAGCTGGCCAAAGCTGCGGGAGCACTAGGTGTAATTGAGCTTATGGATGTGAATTCGGGTATCTGGGGTAGAATTGAGCATTTCATTAACGCTCCGCGTCTGGAACTGGGTTCTGGTGAAGATAAAGATGATGGCCAATTTGGATATATCTGGTTGAAGGATTCCGGAGGTGATATGTCGGGTGAAATGGAGAATAATCCCAATCTTCAAATCAAGGTCGATATGGCAACCAACCCTGTACGTAAGATCATGAGCCAAAATGTAATTGGTATGGTTGAAGGAACGGATCCGAAACTAAAAGATGAATATATAATTTATTCTGCCCATTACGATCATGTGGGTATTGGTAGTCCGGACGCCAAAGGGGATACCATCTATAACGGCGCGCGGGATAATGCCGTGGGTACGACCACAGTGCTAAGCATGGCGGAGAACCTTGCAAAATACCCTACCAAACGCTCGGCGCTATTTATACTTTTCACAGCGGAAGAAAAAGGATTGCTTGGCAGCAAATATTATGTAGAAAACCCGGTCCTGCCGTTAGACCAGATGGTTTACTGTTTTAATAGTGATAATGGGGGCTATAATGATACTTCGTTAGCGACCATAGTAGGGTTGGATCGAACTACAGCACGAAAAAATATAGTGGACGCTACTGCTTCTTTTGGACTAAAGGCGATAGAAGATCCTGCACCTGAGCAGGGATTGTTCGATCGCAGTGATAATGTTCATTTTGCGGCAAAAGGAATTCCAGCACCAACTTTCTCTATGGGCTTCTCATCCTTTGATGGCGAAGTCACTAAATATTACCACCAGCCTGGCGATCATGCCGATTCCATGGATTATAATTATCTCCTGAAGTTTTTCAGGGCCTATGTGATGGCTGGAAGAAGCATTGCAAATGATACGAATACACCCTTTTGGGTTAAGGGCGATAAATATGAATCGGCCGGAAATGAATTATACGGGAACTAATGAAATTGAGGTATGTTTTTGTTTGGCTTTTATTAACTGCTTTCCTTTGGAATTGTAAAAGCACCGAGCAAATGACCATACACTATTCGGATCAAAACAATAATCACTACACTGTTAGTTCGGGTAGGTTAAAGTACGATCCTGTGACGGAGAAGGAAAGTTCTTCGGGCACCTATAGTGGTGGAAGCCCGGCAGAAATCGCCCTTAAAAATTCAGACTTCAAACGCCTTTCAGAATTAGCTGAAAAGATCATGGTGTATTCTGAAGGAAAGAACAGCAGGCGCGAGATGCTTACGTCCATGTTAACTATTTCAACAAAAGATAAAACTGTTTCAGCTATTTTAAAGAAATCTGAGGACCGAAGTCAGTTGGAAGAATTACTGCAGAAACTGCGACAGTAACATTATATGCAATAATCGAAAAGCCATCCCGTATCTTTAGGATGGCTTTTTTGTAGGGCAAAAAAGAGGAGCTAATCCAAATTTTAAATGAAGGCTTTCCGCTTAGATCTCTTTCATGTTTCGGGCACTGTGGGTGCAGCATTCTTCTTTTTCATAATCAATCGAATATCACGATTAAGAATTTATCAACTATCATTCATGAATCCTTAAACGGAAAGCCTTTCTGGTAAATCATCAATCTATATTTTAACAAAGGTTAGGAAGTCTGTTCCTCCATTGCCACCACTTACATCGGTTAGTTCGATCATAGTATCGTTAATGGTGATAACATCCCAATCATCGTTCAGATCCTCAAAGTCGCTACTCTGAGGGACAGCAAACATGATATTGAAATCTATATCGTTGCTGCTAGAGGAAGAATTACTATCCGTAACAGACCATGTCCCATTCACCGTATTTGTGTTGTTTGTAGCAACTAAAGTACCATCACTATTAAAGCTAAATTCATAACCAGTAAAATTTGAAGTTTCATCTTTATCAGTATCCCAGAAGTAGGAGATCCGCCAGGTACCTGACTGAGCCACCTGGTTTGCCTGCGCTGCCTGATTGGCATTGTTGTTAGTATTAGTGTCCGTGTCGTTCGAATCATCTTTGGAGCATGCTACTACAAACATTGCTAGTATGATCATCATTGTGGTATTCAAAATTTGCTTTTTCATCTTTTTAGTTTTTTATATGAGGTTAATTTATACTTTTTGTAATGTAAGGTTGTCGGTTCCACCTCCACCACCACTCACGTCTTCCAATTCAACGATGGTGTTCGAGAAGTTAAGGACGTCCCAATCATCGTTGAACTCATCGAAAGGAATCTGAGTTCCGAAATCGAGTGTAAGATCCAGATCTCCACCAGGAGAAGTCACGGCCCAGGTTCCATTAAACGTATTTGCTCCATTAGATGCGACCACGTTTCCGCCAGCATTAAAAGTAAGTGTGTATCCGTTATATGGCGCAGTTCCATTAATTCCATCATCCAGGTATTCTGAAACGAACCATTGTCCGTCCTGGAGTGCATCAATCAGTGCCTGGGCAGTTCCGCCACCGCCACCGCAACCCGTTGCCGGGGTTCTGCCGAATTCAAGGATATCGGTGCCACCGCCGCCGCCGCTAACATCGAGCAGACTTATTAGATTAGAATTAAAATCGGTAACATCCCAATCGTCATTGATATCATCGAAATTCGGATCTACTGTGATGTCGAAATTCAAAATCAGGTCCAGCATTCCGTTATCAAGTTCTACGCTCCAAAAACCATTCACAGTTGTAGTTGTACTAACTGCAGTAGCAGTTCCATTGAGGTTATAAGTAAACTCGTAATCGACATAATCGCAAGTCTCTATATCGCCGTCGTCATTCAAAAGGGTAACATACCATACACCCGCTGTCAATTCAGCTATTAAGTCGTTGGTGCCACCACCGCCTCCGCTAGCAGGGGTTCTTTCAAAAGTCAGGTAGTCAATGCTGCCGTCACCACTTTGGTCTCGTAATCGGATAATATCGCTGGTTGCTTCAATGATATCCCAGTCGTCGTCCAACTCATCAAATGGATCGGTGGTCCCAAAGAAAAGTGTAAGATCCGGAGTGCTTCCACCATCGAACATCCAGGTTCCCGGGACAGTATTGGACCCATTTGTAGCCTGAGCAGTATTGTCGGATGCAAAGGTAAATTCATATCCATTATAGTTGGACGTTTCATCGAAATCGTCGAAGAAATAAGTGATATACCATACGCCCGTGGTTAGGTTTTGCTCGAAAACAGCTGGATCAATTGGGTCCCCTCCACCCGTACTATTTTCGCAATTTTCGATAAGTTGTTCAAGTTCAATATTATTGTTTACCACAACCACGCTTCCATCGTCCAAAATTACATTGATAGGATAGTCTATGCTGAAATAATCGTCATCATCTAATCCATCCAGAAAAATATAAAGCTCAAGATCACTATTGACTGTTACAGTTCCGGTTTGCTGTTGGTTATTATCGAATATGAAGAATGTAATAGGATATTCAAAATCGAGGCAACCGATCGAATCATCACCTCCGCTGCTTTCACAGGCTGCTATTAAAGCATCCAATTCAGCCTGGCTGTTAACCACGACTTCGGTATAATCTTCAAGGATCACCGTAAATGGAAAAACGATTTCCAGTGTATCGATATCATTGGGAAATTGATCGAATATGGCCTCAATAATATCTATATCGTCCTCGTCCATGAGTGTCACTTGTTGTCCATTAGCGATTACCGTAACAGGAAACTTTACCGAAACACAACTGTTACCATCAATAAGATCGTCCAGATAACCTGCATTTTGGCAGGTCCGGATTAAGAGTTCGGTGAGCACCGAATTCGCCGTTATGGTTTCTTCATTAGTTTGATCAATAAAAATTTCTTCTTCTTTCTGACATGAAGTAAACATCATTCCGAAAACAAAAAGAAATAAAAAGGGTAGTAGAGCAATTTTTTTCATGTCTTGTTTTTTTTGTTTGTATGATAGTATAACAGGGAAGTGAACATTTACCCTACCCAGCTGATAAAAAAAATTATATATTTGATTGAAAACCTCAACTTTCACTTATGAAAGATCCAGCATCGGTGTGTAATGAATCAATATTTAGCGACATTTACAATGATATTTCTCAATCGGTTTGGCGATTTATTTATTACAAATGTGGAGACCAGGCACAGGCGGATGATCTAGTACAGGAGGCATTCATCAAACTTTGGAAAAATTGTGAGAAAGTGACCAGGGAAAAGGCCAAATCTTTTTTATTTACAGTGGCCAATAATGCCTTTCTAAATGAAATTGCCCACAAGAAAGTTGTTCTAAAACATGTGAAACTCGCTCCATCCAAGGTAGACAATCAATCGCCAGAATTCGTTCTTGAAGAAAAACAGTATTATAAAAAATTACAGGATGCAATTGCTAAGCTCAGTGAGGCCCAGCGAACTGCATTTTTAATGAACCGAATAGATGGTATGAAATACAAGGAAATTGCGGAGCATCTTAATATTAGTGTGAAAGCTGTTGAAAAGAGAATGAGTCAGGCGCTGAAAGAACTGCGCTCGGAATTTAAAAATATTTAGAGGTAGGGTAAATTGTGTGTCAGATGTTATACGTTTGATAAATCATGTTTATGAACGAAAATTACATATTACATAAATTCTTAAATGGAGAAGCTTCTCCTGAAGAGATCGATACCTTGCGATCCATCCCGGAGTACGCCGATTTAATGAAGATTGCAGAAGCTTCCAAAGGCTTTCAGCCTCCTGAATTCAATGCAATTGGCAATCTTGAGGTTGTTCAGCAAAATAAAGATAGACGTATTGCTTCACCCACACTGTCCAATTACAAAAGATTGATCAGGATTGCCGCGGTGATGGTGTTGATCGTGCTTAGTTATGTGTTCATTTCATCACTACCCACCACTGTGAGTACAGCAATTGCTCAAAAAGAATCATTTAATTTACCGGACGCGTCTGAAGTACAACTTAATTCTAATTCTGAAATAAAATATAAGAAGCGCGGCTGGGAGAAAAACAGATCGTTGTCACTGAATGGTGAAGCCTATTTTAAAGTGACTAAAGGAAATACCTTCAAAGTTGAGACTGAACAGGGGGTCGTGAGGGTATTAGGAACTCAGTTCAATGTATTTTCAAGAGACACCATATTCAATATTAAATGTTTTGAAGGATTGGTTAGCGTTGCCTTTAATGATACCCTTATAAAATTACCGGCAGGGAATAAATTAAAGATCGAAAATAATAAGCTGGTAGTCCTGACTGTAACAAACGCAAAAAAACCGGCCTGGATCAATAATGAAAGTAGTTTTGAAAACGCCTCGCTGGCTACGGTTTTAAATGAATTAGAAGGTCAATATCCCATTAGTATAACCTCACCCATCAAAATTGCCAATAAAAGATTTACCGGAAGTTTTACTCACGATGATTTGAATCTGGCTTTGAAATCGATCTGCGATCCCCTTCGCTTAGGATATACTATTGATGGTAACGAAGTAACTCTTTATGCCAAATAGCAATATTATTCAGGGGCTATTAATATTACTCTGCTGGCTGGCATTAAGCGGCTTACATATTACTGCACAAACATCTCAAAGACAGAGTTTGCTTTCCGTTTTACAATTCCTTGAAAATACATACGATGTTCGGTTTTCGTATGCCGTCGAAGATTTAAGTGATATTAGTATTGATTTTACTGAACAGGATTCCCTGGAGTCCAATCTGGTATTCATAGAAGGAAAACTTCCTCTTGAGTTCAATAAAATTGATGAACGATACATTACTGTAATTAAAAATTCGACCGAATTTCTCTGCGGAAGAATTCTCGCTGCAGACACTGGTCTGCCGCTGGAAAATGCAACTTTGGTATCCACCCTCACTTCCTTCGGTATAATAACGAATGCCGATGGGAAATTTTACGTTCCGAAATATTTACTTAATGAACATTTAGTAATTCGGTATGTAGGGTATCAAAGTTGGCAAATAGCGGTTTCCGACCTCACTCCTGATTGTGAAACAATTTTAATTCCGGCAGATGTATCCACATTAGAAACTATTTTTATCCGCAATTATCTTGTTAAGGGAATAGAAAAAAGTCTGGATGGTTCGGTGAGTATCAATACTTCCGAATTTGGATTACTGCCCGGGCAGGTTGAAAATGATGTCCTATTTCTAACACAGGCGCTCCCGGGAGTCCAAAGTGTAAACGAGTCAATCTCTAATATTAATGTACGCGGAGGTACACACGATGAGAATTTCATACTCTGGAATGATATAAAGGCTTACCAAAGTGGTCATTTTTTCGGACTCATATCCGCATTTAATCCTGATATTACCCAAAATGTAAAAGTATACAAGAACGGAACTCCTGCTAATTATGGCGATGGTATTTCCAGTGTTATTTCCATGAATTCTATAGATGAGATAAGTGAGTCCGCATCGGGTGGAGCCGGTGTTAATCTTATTAACGGTAGTGCTTTTGGCATTATTCCGTTGTCAAATAAAGCCACCCTCCAGGTATCCGGGCGTGGATCATTGAACTCGCTTTGGGAATCGCCAGTGTATCGAACCTATTCAGAAAAAGTATTCCAGGATACTGAAATCACCAACACCAACGCGAATGGGTCCGGGATTCAAATTGCAACCGAAGAGCGTTTCAGTTTTTACGACTTTAGTACCAGACTCCTTTGGGACCTAAATGATCGGGATAAATTCAGACTCAATTTCCTGGCTTTGAATAACACCCTTGAGTTTAATGAAACTGAAATCGATACCGAACGCTCAAAGAACAATGAACTGGACCTTAGAAGTCTATTGGGGGGTATAAGTTGGGAAAGAACCTGGTCTGAATCACTCACAACCAAGATTCTTGGTTATGGTACTACGTATGACCTCCGTGCGCTCAACAGGGATATTTTGACCACTCAGGAAGTGTATCAGGAAAATGAAGTTATTGAAACAGGACTCAAACTGGATGCAACTTATCAAGTATTGAATGAACTTTCTATTTTTGGTGGATATCAATTTATCGAGACTGGGATTACAAACGATCAGGAGGTTAATTTACCTCGCTTTCTTGATTTCGATAAAGATGTATTAAGGACTCACGCTATATTCTCCGGACTGGTTTACAAATCTCCCACTGAACTAACCAACATTCGGGCGGGATTTCGCCTGAATTATTTTACTAAATTCGATAAGATCCTGGTTGAACCGCGCATTGTTATTAATCAACAGTTAACGAAGGATCTGTCTGTCGAAGCTCTTGGAGAGTTTAAAAGTCAGGCTACAACACAACGAATTGATTTTGACAGTGACTTCCTGGGGGTCGAAAAGCGACGATGGATACTGGCCGATGAAGAGAATATCCCGATAACTACCAGTCAGCAGGCATCAGTTGGACTTGTGTATAAACCGCGTGGATGGTTAATCAATCTTGAAGGATTTTACAAAAAAGTAGAAGGTATTACTTCTTCCAATCAGGGGTTTCAAAATCAATTTCAATTCGAACTCAGCTCGGGAAGTTATACTGCTAATGGAGTTGAGTTTGTAATCAATAAACTAAATAGTGATTATAGCGTATGGTTTAGTTACTCGTATTTAAATAACGAGTATGATTTTGAATCTTTCACCCCATCTGTCTTTCCACATAATCTGGACATAACCCATACAGCCACAGTAGCCGGATCGTATACAATCGATCGATTAAAAATAGCTGCGGGACTAAATTACAGGACCGGTAAACCATATACCCTTCCCCTTATAGATAATGAAATCGCCGTAGATGGACTTACCGAATTCATTCAATATGATTCACCTAATACCGAGCGTTTACCGGATTATTTTAGAGTGGATGTTTCCGCTGAATATCTATGGCGAATCTCCGGCAAAGTAAATGCCAAGATCAACCTTGCGGTGCTTAATGTACTTGACACCAGAAATACACTAAACACCCGTTATGTGCTGTCTAAGGATGTGAATGGTAGCTCTGTGGTGAACCAGGTTAACGCTTTCTCCATCGGACTTACACCCAATTTTTCTTTCCAGGTTTTATTCTGAAAACGCTCCTGATTTTTCTCCCTACCTGAATTCATATATTTTCATTTACTCTCAGATTTCTTTGATAGCGAACTAATTAGGTCTGCATACTTTAGCATCATAATTAGAAAATCTCCCTATAAATTAATAGTAACCAAATTAAATTTCAATTATGAAAAAAGTAAGTATTCTAATCGCCGTGCTAGCCTTATGACTATGCCTTTCACGACTATCGCTTAAACATGTAGTCGAACATTGACCTCTAAGACCGGAACCGTATATTCGGCCATCCCGGGAACTATGACCGCGACCGCCACATCGGATCAGGTAACAATTAAGATCCGTAAAACAGGCGGTAGAGCCGAAACACAAGTCAACGTTTACATTAACAATGTGATGCAATCCAATCCTATTGAATATGATAACGGAAGTTATAAACCATCAGGTTGGCAATCGCGTACACTTAATAATGTGAACGGAAAACAAAGCAGCCCGTTCCCAACCTTGTCGAGAAGAGAAAAGGAAATACTTCTATTGATACTGAAAGAGCATACCACCCATGAGATCGCCGAAAAACTCTTTATAAGCTTCGGAACAGTAGAAACCCATAGGCGAAACATGCTTATTAAAACCGGCGTCCGAAATACGGCCGGGTTGGTACGGATTGCGTTAGAATACGAACTTCACATATAAAACATTGATTATGAAAAAACTCTTATTATTATCCAATTTGGTATTGTTATTTGCCTGTGCTTCGGAGACCGAACAAAAAAGTCTCGATAGGATTGCCGAGATTTACAATGCAAAAACTTCCTATTCCAAGGGTTTTAACAGCTCGGCAGGCACGGAAACCATTCGAAATTTCACCGCAAAAGTCTCTGAAAGTGAACTTATCGACAGCCTTAATCCTAATGTTACCTCCTCCAATATAGCTTTACTTGTATACCAGGGATTTGAAGAGAACGAAAAAGACAAGTACAACAATATCTTTGTGGAACTCATTAATAAAAAGGGGGATACGGTCAGTTATACTTACCCTATTCCGGTTCTCGCCAAAGTTCATGAGAAATCAGAGATCTTTACAAATTTCTCCGAAAGCGTTTTGAATGGCGATATGGCAATAATCGATGAGATTAGAAATACCCAATCCATTCCGGAACCCATCGGAGCTAAGCTTCAAAGTGCACTCACTAGCTATAAGAACAGTTATGGTAGCATTATCTCTTACGAGCCATTTGGTGTGGCAGAGATCAGTATTCAGAATGAAACTGCTTATCAGTTTCAGTCGTATCTGATCTTCAGCAGTGGTAAGAAAATGCCTTATTTAGTAGCGGTAAATATCGCACCCGGCCATATGAAACTCGATGCGTTCAAGTTCTTTAATTAAAAAAAGCCCCTGATCCAGGGGCTTCATTTTTGCAAATAAATTATTAATCGATAAATCCGCCAGGGTTATTATCCCAGAATACCTGGTCGGTAAGCTGACGCTGTTGGATGTTCGGGTTGTTTTCTACCTCGTCTACAGGATATCTGAATCCTCTCGGGAACGGACCTGCAGGGATGATAGGAGATTGTAGTACTGGTAAACCTGTTCTTCTGTAGAGGTTGTATACTTCTACACCATTACCCCAGGAAGCTAAGAAAGCTTCTCTTGCGATAATAGCAAGTTTTCCTTGGTTATTGGTAGCGTTGTACTCTGCAAGTACACCGGCTACATAGGCGTCTTTATCGCCTTGTGTCATTTCAAATCCATCGGTAGCCACATTTCCGGAGAAGTCGTCTACTTTGTCAAGGCTCAATCGGATACCTTCTGCCATTAGATTGGCCGGGTTTCCGTTAGTTCCTATAGTAAGGGCAGCTTCTGCCAGTAAGAAATGTGTGTGAGATGAAAGGTAGATCGGTACGATACCTGCACCCCCTAAGTTGTTGTCTGTCGCTCTGGCCTGAGCAAACTCATCTCTATCGAAAGCACCACCACCCGGATAGATTCCGAAGGTTGTACGCTTAAATCCGTCGTTTGGAATACCGGCATCATCGGTGTGGTCGCGACCCCAGTATAGGTTACCTACATAACAGTAATCGTATCTGGCATCTCCCGCACATGGAAGATCAGAACCTGATGGGGTGTTACCCGTCTGACGATACAGGTAGTAACGTGTTCTTGGATCGATTGTTCCTGTTTCAATAAACGGAGGTTGGTCATCCCCTGCGTTTAACAGATCAAGGAAGTTATTACTCATATAAGAAGCGGCACCAGCTGCATCATATCCATTACTAAAGTATGGGTGTCTTGAATCCACAGGATCCTGAACGTCTGAATATCCAAAGGTGAAATCTTCTGATTCCGTATCAATGATATTTCCGTTGATCAACGAGTTGATTCCGGCAGTAGCTCTGCCCGGGTCTGTTAATCGAAGGTTGTTATAGGCACGAAGCTTCAAAGTGTTTGCAAGTGCAATCCAGTTGTCTGCATCGAAAGAACCAAAGTATAGATCCAAAGTAGGCTCTACCAATCCACCGGACTGTAAGTTGGCAATGGCTTCATCCAATAATTCGATCTGTGCATCGTATACCATTTTCCCGGGATCCGCATTCGGATTTGGGAAATCCTCAGGCTGGTTCGCCTCGGAGAATGGTACATTGTTCACAAAGTCAACTAAAAGCATATAGGCATAGGCCTCAAAGATCTGTGCTACACCCAGGTGATTAGGAAGCCCTTCACCACCACCGGCAAGGTCTTTTTCGTTCAATCCCACGATAAGATCGATATTACCAAACATCTGGTAAGATTGTTGCCACTCACCACTTAAGGTGTTCTCATCGATAGCACCGTTGTACTCCCCAAATAAATACCTCATACGTGTGGCAGTACTTGATGGAGTATTATACCCGTTGAAGATGTTACGGGCGAAGGTGAGCTGAATATCATTTAAGATGAAATTCGGATCAGCATTCTCCTCCCCAACTGCGTTCGGGTCTACTAATAAATCTAACTCCACAGTTTCACACCCGGTGAAGAATATGAAAGCTGAAGCAAGAAATGCGATTTTAAATATATTTTTCATAGGAATATTTTTACGTTCAATAATAGAACAGTTCAGAATGAAAAATGCTACCTCGGGAAGTAAAAAAATATTTTACATAAGTTTACAATCGGAAATTTAAGTATGGAAAACGAAAGGGACAGTTGTAAAGAAGAGGTGTTTAACCGCATCTATCGCGACCATTCGCAATCGCTTCACAATTTTGTTTTCTTCAAGTGTGCAGATGCGGCTCAGTCCCATGATATCACCCAGGAGGCCTTTATAAAACTTTGGAACAATTGTAAGAAAGTAACTCCGGAAAAGGCTAAATCCTTTTTGTATACCGTTTCAAATAATTTATTTCTGAATACCGTAGCACACAAAAAAGTGGTGTTGAATTTCATAAAAGAAAAAAAGACCATACTCAATGAACAATCTCCACAATACCTGTTGGAAGAGAAGGAATTCGGTGAGAGATTATCAAAGGCAATAGCCAATCTAACCGAAATCCAGCGTACTGCCTTTTTGTTAAGCAGGGTTGAAGGTAAAAAGTATAAGGAAATAGCCGAAATTCTAGGTATTTCGGAAAAAGCCGCAGGCAAGAGAATTCACGATGCCCTCGAGGCCTTACGAATACAAATTGAAAATATTTAAACCTCCGGGGTAGTAATTTATGGTTGAACCTGTTATATAAATGAACATGCCAACATACATGGAAAAGAAAGATTTATTAGATAAGTGGTTAAATGACGGACTAACTCCGGAAGAATTTGAGTTTTTTAGAATGATTCCGGAGTTTTCGTCATACCTGAAAATAGATACTTTCGTAAAAGATATCGATCTACCTGCGCACGATATTGAAGCTGGTCTTCGGGATCTGAAAACTCGAAAAGCAATTCCGGAAACTAAGAATCAAAAAGTGATCTCTTTAAATAGGGTATTGCGTATCGCCGCGATTCTTATATTATTACTTGCGTCGTATTTTTTCATATCGAATTATACCATAGATGAATCGACCAATCTGGCTCATACCGAAATTGTATCACTACCTGATAATTCGGAAGTGACGGTGAATGAAAATTCACAGCTGCGATATAAAAGATTTAACTGGGGTAACAACCGGCTGATATCACTGGAAGGAGAAGCATTTTTTAAAGTGGAAAAGGGCAGTACGTTTATCGTCGAAACCGAGCAGGGTACTATCACTGTTTTAGGCACAAAATTCAATGTGATATCCAGGGGAAAGGAATTTGTTGTTTCCTGTTATGAAGGACTTGTGAGAGTGACTCAGGGTGATATTTCGATCGATTTACCTGCTGGACGAGCTATCGACCTAAGCGATCGTGAACTACAGCTATCTGATATTTATACAATAGAACCCGGATGGATTTACAACGAAAGCAGGTTTGATGATAAACCAATTCTCAATGTCCTGTCGGTTTTAAAATCTGAATACAATGTAGATCTTACAACTGAAAATATTGACGTAAATTTACGTTTTACAGGTGGTTTCCCGAATAATGATCTGGAAGCTGCACTGCAGGCAATTACAGTTCCTCTTAAACTCAATTTCTCAATAGATAGCAAGGATGCGGTCACTATTTTCGGCAAAATCGGTTCAGATCAATAGACTTCTACTTGCGTTTTTTCTAATTTTTCAGAGTGGTCTTCATGCCCAAAATCCTTCCGCCGATATTCCTGTCATCCGTATTCTGAAGGAAACAGAAAAAAAATTCGATCTCAGCTTTTCATATAATAAACGAGATCTGAGAAAAATAAGGTGCACCGCTCCGTCTGCCAATTTTAATCTAGAAGAAACCTTGCAGGACATCTCCGGGAACTGTGGCTTACAATTTTATCGAATAGACGAAAGATACATCGCTGTACAAGTTGGGAAGGATCCTTTAATCTCAGCTTGTGGTACCCTTATCGACACCGCAACCGGAATCCCTATGAGCAATGCATCGGTAGTAAGTGCTTATTCGCAAACTACCACGGACAAAGGAGGAGGTTTTAACATTAAAGCGATTCCCGAGGACGCCACCCTTTCCATTTACTATTTAGGTTTTAAAGTAAAGGAAATCACGGCTAAGACCTTGATTTCCGAGCGTGATTGCCCCCTCGTTTTTATCGATCAAAGTTTTAATTATTTGCCTACTGTGCTTCTGAGCAGCTATCTCACTAAAGGAATTTCCAAGAACGCTGAAGGATCCATATCGATCTCGAATCAGGATTTTGAAATACTTCCAAGCCTCATCGACACCGATGTCTTAAAGATTGCCCAGATTCTTCCCGGGATAGAGAGTTTTAGTGAAACCGCCTCCAATATCAATATACGAGGTGGGAAAAGTGATGAGGTCCTTCTGTTATGGGACGGTATCCGAATGTACCAAAGCGGGCATTTTTTCGGACTAATTTCTGCTTTTAATCCTAACCTGACTCAAAATGTAACTATTTATAAAAATGGCACACATCCGCGTTTTGGTGAAAGTGTTTCCGGGGTAATCAGTATGGAATCGGATAATGAGATTCCGGAGAAGGTCACAGGAGCCGCTTCCGTAGATTTTATAAGTGCCCAATTTTATGCTAAAATTCCTGCTTCCGAACGTTTTGCCTTTCATTTGTCCGGACGGACCTCGATAAACACAGGTCTTGGAAACCCTGTATATAATCAATTTTTCAAAAGAGTATTTCAAAACACCGTGGTTACAAATTTTCAAACCAACACCCGTGAAGGACTGCGCTCCACCGATGAAGCATTTAATTTCTACGACATTAATGGTAAAGCCATTTGGCAGCTTTCCAATAAAGATAGATTACAGTACAATTTCCTAACCATCTTTAACAAATTACTATTTACAGAACGCATAAGCGGAGATAACGCCCTGAGCAAAAATGTGAGTGAACTGAAGCAGCAAACCCTGGTTCACGGCCTCAGTTGGGAACGGGACTGGAGCACTAAATTCGTATCGAAATTGGTCTATAGCGGCGTGAACTACGTGAATAATGGCGGAAATCAGGACGTAGATACTGGCCAGACACAAACTCAAAGAAACGAAGTGATAGAAAATGAACTTATGCTGGAATTGGTCTACAACTTAAATACCGATCTGTCTCTCAGTGCCGGTTATCAACATACAGAAACAGATATTGTAAATGAATTCAGTCCATTGGTAGTGAACGAGATCTTCACAACGAAGGATGCGTTGACCGCCAATGGAATTTTTATTAATTCGAAGTGGAAGTTTTTCAATAAGAACACTATCCTTACGGCCGGTCTGCGATTTACAGATTATCCTGACCTGGATCAGCAGTTCTTCGAACCTCGGCTAAACTTCTATCAGAAGATTACTTCTGATTTCAGCATCACGGCTTCAGCAGAACAAAAACATCAGGCGATAATTCAAACAACCGATATACGCAATAACCTGCTTGGGATTGAAAATCAGCGCTGGATCATATTGGGCCCTGAAAACAGACCGATTCTTGAAAATAAACAATTTGCGATGGGAGGCACTTTTAAAAAAGATAGCTGGGTACTGAGTGCAGAAGGGTTTTACAAAATGGTGGACGGAGTAAATACCTCCAATCAGGGATTCAGGAATCAGTTGATCGATGAGGAAGCCCTGGGAAGTTATGATGTGCGGGGAATAGAAGTTTCCATTAGTAAAAAAACCGAAAAGCTGAACGCATGGCTTAGCTACACTTACCTGAACAATGAGTATACATTTGATAGTGTCACCCCTTCGAACTTCAGGAGTAATTATGATATAGCCCATACCCTCTCACTTGCATTATCCTATAAATGGAATTCGTTCTTATTTTCCATGGGAACTTCGTTTCACAGTGGAATACCATATACAGCACCGGTAGATGGTAACGCAATAGTATTGGAGGATGGAGATCCAACCATTAATTTTAAATCTCCCAATAGCGATACCTTGGAAGAATTTCTAAGAACGGATTTCTCGGCGGGATACACGCTTCAATTAGACGAAACTTTTACTGGAAAGATCAATGTGGGTCTGGTGAATATATTCAATCGAAAAAATTCGCTCGACACCTATTATGTGTTGGATGAAGATGAGGAAGGTATTGCAGTTTTGAATCGTGTGCAACAGTTTTCATTAGGCTTTACCCCTAACATTTCTTTAAAACTAATCTTTTAGCTACATTCTTTCCGGTACCGAAATACCCAGGAGTGAAAATGACGTTTTAATTACATCCGCCACTGCCCTGGAGAGCTGAACCCGGAAATTTTTCTCAACAGGATGTTTAGCTCCTAAAATGGTCACATTCTGATAAAAAGAATTAAATTCCTTAACAAGGTCGTAGGTATAATTTGCAATGAGAGCCGGACTATAATTAGTGGCCGCTGCCTGAACCGTCTCCGGAAAGGCCATTAACTGTTTGAGTAACTCTTTTTCTTTCACATGTAAGGATATTTCGGTAAAACTGCCTTCATTTAACGACGGAGCCTTGCGAAGAATAGACTGTATCCTGGCATAGGTATATTGAATAAATGGCCCGGTATTTCCCTGAAAATCGACACTTTCCCTGGGATTGAACAAAATTCCTTTTCTGGGATCTACCTTTAGAATATAATATTTAAGGGCGCCCATCCCTATTGTATGATAAAGTTCCTTTTTTTCAGCTTCAGAAAACGCATCGATCTTACCTAATTCCTCCGAAATTTCCCGCGCAGTTTTCGACATATCCTCGATAAGGTCATCGGCATCCACTACAGTTCCTTCCCTGCTCTTCATCTTGCCCGAGGGCAGGTCTACCATGCCGTAACTCAAATGATACAGATTTTCTGCCCAGCGGTACCCCAGTTTCTTCAGAATAAGAAAGAGGACCTTGAAATGATATTCCTGTTCGTTACCCACCGTGTAGATCATACCCTTGATATCCGGATGGTCTTTTACCCGCTGAACGGCTGTCCCTATATCCTGAGTCATATAAACGGCAGTTCCGTCACTTCGCAGTACGATCTTTTCATCCAGCCCTTCTTCGGTAAGGTCACACCAGACAGAGCCGTCCCTTTTGGTTATAAATACCCCTTTCTTTAAACCGTAATCAATAATATCCTTTCCTAACAGGTAGGTGTCACTTTCAAAGTAATAGCTATCGAAATCCACCCCCATCGAAGTATACGTGTTTTCAAAGCCATCGTAAACCCAGCTGTTCATCATCTTCCATAGTTCAACAGTTTCGGGATCACCGGCTTCCCATTTCCTGAGCATTTCCTGAGCTTCCATCAAAGAAGGCGCTTTGGTTTTAGCCTCTTCCTCAGAGATACCCTGAGATTTCAAATCCTCAATTTCCTCCTTGTACACCTGGTCGAACTTCACGTAATAATTCCCTACCAGTTTATCGCCTTTTAAACCGGAGGACTCCGGCGTCTTCCCATGTCCGTAGCGCTTCCACGCCAGCATACTTTTACAAATATGGATCCCTCTATCGTTGATGATCTGGGTTTTGTACACTTTTAAACCGGACGCTTTCAATATTTCAGCTACCGAATATCCTAAAAGAATATTTCGCATATGGCCTAAATGCAGGGGTTTATTGGTGTTGGGTGAGGCGAATTCCACCATCATAGCTTCAGCGCCGGCGGGAACCGTTCCGAAGGATGAAAAATCAGGAATACTTTTAAAAAATTCCAGGTAGTAGTGATCACTCAGCACAAGGTTTAAAAATCCTTTCACCACATTGAATCCCGATACTTCATTCACTTTTTCGGTTAGGTACTTTCCAATAGACTCCCCTATTTGAACAGGATTCCCTTTAATCACTTTGAGCATTGGAAAAACTACGACAGTGATATCTCCTTCGAACTCCTTTCGGGTTGCTTGAAATTCTACACTCTCCGGGCTCACCCCATAGATCTCTTGCGTGGCAGACTTAATATACATGGATAATTTCTCCTGAAGCAAAATCCTGATTTTTTATGTTCTATATGAAAAGAACAGCATCGCTGGCAAGCTTAGCTGTTCCAGCGCAAAGATAAAATTTTATTCCGTAGCGAACACAGTCGATATACATTCAATAACCTTAACTAAGATTTAAGGAGAAACAAGGTGATATTAGCTACCTTTATAACATAAAATGCTACTGAACGTTTCATATAACAACAAGGATGTTTATCGAAGGATAGATGCGGAGGTTGGTAAACCATATAGCATCGCCGAGCGATTGAAACGTGGAGGTATTGGTGCAGGAAGATTGGTAATTACCGAAGCCAGCGTACAGATCAACAATCTGCTTATTCTGGATAACAATCGCAATGTTTGCAGTGTTGAAATGCGTCCGAAGGGGATCATTGTTGGATTTCGTTCCCTGTTAGAATCGTACGCCTTGGTGATTCCATATTATAAACTCAGTCTGTACAAAGGCAGGGCCGAAGAGTATAGCGTTTATAGGGATACATATTATATTAAGATACAGGCCAGGGCGAAAGATAAATACACTCATAGGTTCATGGCTAAAATATTAGCCGAAAAAGCCTTACAACAACCTGCTCACCCATCCGATTTCATCTAACGACGTCTTCTCATGAAAATGCCGGCCAGTATAGCAAGCAGACCTATACCGAATATTCCAATGATTTGATTGATTTCATCCTGATCTATGGTCCTATACTGAGGTAATACAGATATTAGAATTCCATAGAGCACCAATAATATACCTCCTGCTACCAAAATAAAACGCAATATTTTCATGTTTTAAAAGTAAGGATTATACCTCTATGAATTAATTCGGTCATGCATTTGATATTGCTTATCTTTAAAAGAAAAAATTGAAAATACTACTTACAGGTGCCAATGGCTATATTGGGTTGAGATTACTACCACTTCTTCTGGAACAGGGACATGAGGTGGTGTGCGCTGTTCGCAATGCAACGCGGCTCTCAGTAGCCCGGCACACACGGTTGCGCATCCAGGTGATCGAGATCGATTTTCTGGACGATAATGCTCAGGGCATAATTCCTGAAGATATTGACGCTGCTTACTACCTCATTCATTCTATGACTAGTTCAACCTCCGATTTCGACGAAAAAGAGGAGCAATCCGCACGGAATTTCATAAACTATTTATCAGAGACAAAATGTAGTCAAGTAATTTACCTGGGAGGAATCGCTAATGAAGAAAATCTATCCAAGCACTTATGGTCGCGGAAAAATGTTGAAGAAATTCTGAAAAGCGGGCCGTTCGCGCTTACCGTTTTACGAGCGGCCATCATCGTAGGTTCGGGGAGTGCTTCCTTTGAAATCATCAGGGACCTTTGCGAGAAGCTACCTGTCATGATCACACCAAAATGGGTTAAGACGCGCTGCCAGCCCATTGCAATACGAAATGTGATGGAATATCTTATCGGTGTTTTAGGAAAGGAGCGGTTTTACAACCAGTATTACGATATAGGAGGTCCCGATATCCTTACGTACAAACAAATGATGCATCAATATGCGAAGATCAGAAAGTTGAAACTTTATATTCTCAATGTGCCATTTATGTCGCCAAAATTTTCCTCCTACTGGTTGTATTTTGTAACCTCGACTTCGTATAAACTTGCACTTAATTTGGTGGATAGCATGAAGGTAGAGGTAATTACCCGGGACACCCGCTTGCAGGAAGCGCTGAATATAGACGCCATAAGTTATGCGAAAGCCATCAAATTAGCTTTTAAAAAGATCGAACAGAACCAGGTAATTTCGAGTTGGAAGGATTCGATGATCAGCGGACGATTCAGGAAGGACCTTAATGAATATATCCAAGTTCCGCAATATGGCTGTCTGAAGGATGAACAAACCATTAAGATCAAAGATCCGGAACGCGTTCTTTATAATATCTGGAGCATAGGAGGGCAAAAGGGCTGGTACTACGGCAACTTCCTTTGGAGAATGCGTGGCATGATCGATCTTCTATTCGGTGGTGTGGGCTTACGCCGGGGTCGCACGCATCACGATAAGATATCTGTAGGTGACTCCCTGGATTTCTGGAGGGTCATACTAGCCGACAAACAAGAAAAGAGATTGTTGCTTTATGCCGAAATGCGTGTTCCTGGCGAAGCGTGGCTGGAATTCGATATCGATGAGAACAATGTACTTCACCAAACGGCTACCTTCCGTCCGAAAGGGATATGGGGCAGGCTGTACTGGTTCTTCATGATTCCCTTTCATTACTTTATATTCGGTGGTATGATCCGAGGGATCGCGAAGTATTAATCCTTTATCTCGTTCTTCGGAAGAAAAACTTCAGCCATCATACAACGGGCGCTACCGCCGCCACAGGCTTCTATGGTTTCCAGATCGCTGCTGAGAATTTCACAGTGTTTTTCGATGGATGTAACCTGAGCTTCGGTAAGACTTTTATGAGCAGCAAGACTCATCACCAGGTACCGCTTATCGTCAGTTCCCTTTACCTGAAGCATATTTCCTGCAAACTGATGCATCTGCGTTTCGGTGATATCGATGATCTCCTTCCCGTCTTCCCTTAAATGATGGATTACATTTTTCCTTTCTGAAGGACTGTCGATACTACTCAGGCAGATCACGCCGAAATTTTCGGCCAGGCACATCATAACATTTGTGTGGTAAATGGGTCGACGTTCACCATCCACCGTCTGATTCGCGGTAAAAACTACAGGCGTATATTCAAAATCTTCGCAAAACTCGATGAATAATTCTGCATCGGCCCTTGGAGACAATGCGCAATACGCCTTCTTATGAACCCGGTCCATTAATATACTGCCTGTGCCTTCCAGGAAATAACCTTCCTCCTCAGCCTCCGTATAATCTATGATATTCTCGATTCGAAAACCCTCTTTTTCCAAACGCATAAACACTTCATCTCTCCTCTCGCGTCGTCGATTTTCAGCAAACATTGGATATATCGCGACATCCCCGTTGGCATGGAAACTCACCCAATTATTCGGGAAGACCGAATCCGGCGTATCGGCAAATTCATCATCACTTTCAACAATCACCTCAACACCCACCGATCTTAACAAATCCACGAAAGTGTCAAACTCCTGCTGGGCCTTTTTATTAATTTCAGTATTCCTCAGATCAATATCTTCCTGAAAGTAATTATTAACAGCCGTTTCCTCATTCATACGGAAGGCCACTGGACGGATCATTAATATGGTATTCGTGATTTGTTGCATGCTTGATATTTGCGATAAAAATACACCAATTTTCAACGCAAAGGATATTTCAAAATTACTTAAGCTGCTTATTTTTTTCTGAAGTTATACACAAGGCCAAGTCCGTATCCGGGACCTTTGAAAATATTTCGTCCGTCGAATACATAGGACAGGCTGGCGTACATTCCCAGGGTATCGGAGAACGATCGGTAAACGGTTCCACCAACTTTTTGAAAATTTACACCGAACGCCCGGAAATCCTGAGGTGGAGGTGTTCCAAGGTAGTCGATCCCACCGAATGAACGCTGAAAATCATAATACACATCATAGTACCATTTAGCTGTAGCTTTTCCTGCCTTTACCGTTAAAGGAACACTATTGGGTGTGGGATCCGATTTAAAAGAATATCCGCTTTGAGCGGTTGCAAACCAGCCACTGTTCCATTGATAGTGAATCAACCCCCTTGCTTCCAGAATAGTCGCTTGCTGGCCGATATCATTAAGACCTCCCAACTGGTAATTAGTTAAATTCGTAGAAAAGCCTCCGGCTACGCTAAATTCGAATTGACCACTAGTGGTCGAAACTGTAATAAATCGATATTTCAGATATATGGCAATATCCTGGAAATCGGCATTTTTATTACTCACAATATAAGGTATGGAGATGTTGGCGTCGAGATCATCGGTAATACCGTAGGCACCGAACAGGTTAGCATAAGACACACTTCTTGTTAGATTAAGTTTCCCCGATCCACCGGCAAAATATTTTTTACCGTCTTCGAAACCTAAACCTAAAACGGCCGTGGCATTGTTTTTTCCTTTGTAGAATCCATCTATTCTTCCTTGAGAATAGGTAATAACAGAGCATACTAATAGTATGACGGTTGTTAGTTTTTTCATAGCAATTATTTTTAGACGCTTAGACGTGTCGTTTTGAGCTTACTTACGATAAATATAAAATCATTTATTTCAACTAAAAAATATAACTTTAAAGAAAAACAATGACGGAAAAAGACAGGATGCTTCTGGGCGAGATGTATGATCCCATGGATACTGTATTGCTTAAAGAGCGGATTTGGGCTCGGAAGAAATTTCAGGAGATAAATGCGATGAACGAAGACTTGAAGGAAGCTCGTGACCTTCTATTTCATGAACTTATTGGTGAAGCAGGTGAAGGCTTATATATCGAGCCTCCATTTTACTGCGATTACGGTTACAATATCATTCTTGGAAATCGTGTTTTTATCAACTACAATTGCTGCATTTTGGATGTAATGCCTGTTCATATAGGAAATAATGTAATGTTGGGTCCCAACGTTCAAATCTATACGGCGATGCATCCATTGGAAGCAAAAGCAAGGAACTCCGGGAAAGAGTTCGGCAAACCTATTACTATTGGAAATGATGTCTGGATTGGTGGCGGGGCTATTATTTGCCCCGGTGTGGGTATTGGAAATGGAACCGTTATTGGCGCCGGATCGGTGGTGACTCGCGATATACCGGATAATGTTTTTGCCGGTGGAAATCCAGCCAAAGTTATAAAGGAGATCAAAAACGATTCATGAAGTATCCTACAAAAAGCATTCTCGTAGGATTTGCAATTTTAATGGTATAGTTTTTTAGCTATAGTATCCTGTCCGCTCATCCTGTTTGAGGTATTGTGATGGATGCTTTTTGAAATTTTATTCGCGCACCAGTGGCATGGTACTACAGCGGAGCAGTCCTCCCTGTTTTGCTATTTCCGTATAGGCAACTTCCTCTACGGTAAAACCTTCCGAACGCAACCATTCATTAAGCCGGGTAAAGTTTTTTTCTGAAATAACTACTTCAGGAGAAATTGAGAAAATGTTGCTGTACATTCTTGCCATCTCGTCTGTGGTGATATGAAAGCAGTTATCTTTTCCGAAGAAATCGACCAGCCATTCATATTCATTTTCCTCCAGGAAACTCTCTTTATGAATGATTGCTTTGCCCTTGCCCAATGGCTGAAAACAACAATCGAGATGTAAAGCGTTTTCTTTCGCATTGGTATTGGACTTACGAAGGTTAAACGATTTCACCTTTTTGTGCGGAAAAAGTTGCTCTAAGGCCTCTACCGCTTCCATATTGGTGCGCGCTGTGATATAATCGGCATAATCATCACCCCGGTAGGTTCCAACAAATATATAGTCTCCCGATGGTATGACATCACCTCCTTCAACATGGCAGTCGTCGGGAAGAATAACCCGGAACGATTTCATCACATGACTCCATACATGTTCTGTAGCATCCACTTCCCGCCCGCGGTGGGGAAGTATATTAGCAATGATAATTTTGTTCTCAATTACAAATGAAATATCCCTGGCGAAGATCTGGTTGTAATCTTCTAGGGTATGCGGCCGAAATACCCGTACTCCATATTCTTTAAAGACCTTAGCCACGCCTTCCAATTCTCTTATCATGGCTTCTTCTGTGGGATAGGTACCAGCTTTTATATGTTCTGCGGATTTTGGGTCGTAGGCGTCTTCTAATTTGGGCATGGGCCCGTTACTTTTGGCAGATCCCAGAATCACGGCTTTTAAGGGAGAAACCTCATCAATAACATGTAGTGTAACCATTCGGCAAATATAAAAAAGCACCCGCGTTTAACGGATGCTTTAATTAATATATGTATTTCTTACCTGTCCTCGACCTCTTTGAATGGCCTGAGATTCTCACCAATATATACCTGGCGAGGTCTTCCGATAGGTTCTTTTCTTAAGCGCATTTCACGCCATTGAGCAATCCATCCTGGTAAACGTCCCAGGGCGAACATCGGTGTGAACATTTCAACCGGAATTCCCATAGACCTGTATATGATACCAGAGTAGAAATCTACATTTGGATACAACTTTCTATCCACGAAATAAGGATCTTCCAGCGCCTCTTTTTCCAGACCTTTCGCAATATTCAGTATGGGATCATCAACCCCAAGGTCACCCAATACATGGTCGGCAGCCTTTTTAATGATTTTGGCACGTGGATCGAAATTCTTATATACTCTGTGACCAAAGCCCATTAATCGGAATGGATCGTTTTTATCTTTCGCTTTAGCCATATACTTTTTAGTATCGCCTCCATCTTCTTTAATGGCTTCAAGCATCTCAATCACAGCTTGATTCGCACCACCGTGGAGCGGTCCCCATAAAGCGGCAATACCCGCAGAGATAGAAACAAAAAGACCCGCGTGAGAGGATCCCACAATACGAACCGTACTCGTAGAACAATTTTGTTCGTGATCTGCGTGCAGAATAAGCAATTTGTCCAGTGCATCCACCACTATTTTGTTCGACTTATATTCGTCATTAGGATGTTTGAACATCATCTTTAGGAAATTATCTACATATCCTAAGGATGCATCTCCGTAATCCAGTGGTAAGCCCGCTCGTTTTCTGTATGCCCATGCGGTGAGAACCGGAAATTTTCCCAGAATACGCACAATAGCATTGTACATCTCATCTTCACTATCAACATTCACGGACGACGGATTATAAGCAACAAGTGCCGAAGTTAATGACGACAACACACCCATTGGATGTGCAGTTTTTGGAAAGCCATCCAATATCTTCTTTACATCTTCATCAACTCTCGACTGGGCTTTTATATCTTCGTGGAATTTTTCCAGAGTTGCTGCGGAAGGTAATTCGCCAAATATCAACAAATACGAAACTTCAAGGAAATCGGCCTTATCTGCCAGTTCCTCGATCGCATAGCCCCGGTAACGAAGAATCCCTTTTTCACCGTCCAAAAATGTAATGGCGCTTTCACAGGAGCCGGTGTTTTTATACCCTGGATCAATAGTGGTTACACCACCTGTCTCGCTTCGAAGCGTTTTTATATCGATCGCTAATTCGTTCTCGGTGCCTTCAATAATTGGAAATTCGTAGGAGGAACCATCAATTATCAGTGTAGCAGTTTTTGACATATTGTTTATTTAATAAAAGTAATTGTTGATAGGAATGCTAAATTACAAAATATCCGTCGATTTTTTTAACATTTAGGGAGCCTAGTTAGGTTAAAAATTCCTTAAACGTCGACTTCACACAAAGATTTTCTAAAAAGAAAAGCTCCACAAAATGCGGAGCTTTATTTATTGTCTCAGTGACCTATGTTAAATCTTAAACGCATTTCGACCCGGATAAAACGCAATATCGCATAACTGTTCTTCTATACGCAACAACTGATTATATTTTGCCATGCGATCGCTCCTGGAAGCAGAGCCTGTTTTTATCTGACCGCAGTTCAGAGCTACTGCCAGATCCGCGATGGTATTGTCCTCAGTCTCACCGCTGCGATGCGACATCACTGAAGTGTAACCGGCATTTTGGGCCATGGTTACCGCATTGATGGTTTCGGTAAGGGTCCCAATCTGATTAACCTTAATAAGTATTGAATTGGAAATACCTTCATTGATGCCTCGTCCCAATCTTTCCACGTTGGTAACAAAAAGATCATCACCTACCAACTGCACTTTGTCACCTACTTTTTCAGTTAAGTATTTCCAGCCTTCCCAATCATTCTCATCCATACCATCTTCCACGGAGATGATAGGGTACTTTTCACACAATTCAGCTAAATAATCCGCCTGTTCTTTAGACGTCCGAATACTGCCGCCATCTCCTTCAAATTTGGTATAATCGTATTTTCCGTCAATATAGAATTCGGCGGCTGCACAATCTAATGCGATCATTACTTCGTCACCTAGTTTATAACCCGCCTTTTCACATGCCAGCCCGATAGTTTCTATTGCATCTTCGGTTCCATCCAGTGTAGGCGCGAAACCGCCTTCATCCCCTACCGCAGTACTCAATCCGCGGTCGTGCAGAACCTTTTTCAAGTTGTGGAATATTTCGGATCCCATTTGCATTGCATGTGTGAAGGACTCAGCTTTAACAGGCATTACCATAAATTCCTGGAATGCGATGGGCGCGTCACTGTGAGAACCACCATTGATAATATTCATCATAGGAACAGGTAGGGTGGTCGCATTTACACCTCCAACATATCTGTACAAAGGCATTCCTAATTCATTTGCAGCTGCCTTGGCACTTGCCAGGGAAACACCTAGTATAGCGTTGGCTCCCAGTTTGGATTTATTCTTGGTACCATCCAGCTCTATCATAATCTTATCGATTTCAGCCTGCTCAAAAACCGAAACACCCAACAGGGTTCCGGCAATCTTACCATTCACATTTTCCACGGCCTTCAGTACCCCCTTTCCCATATAACTCTTACCGCCATCACGCAGTTCAACTGCTTCATGTTCTCCGGTAGAGGCTCCAGAAGGAACTGCTGCACGTCCAATAAAGCCATTTTCAGTGACTACATCTACTTCGATGGTTGGATTCCCCCGGGAATCGAAAATCTGTCTGGCGTGAATATCGATAATTATGCTCATGCGGTTTCTAGTTTGTTGTTTTTTATAGTTGAAATGAATTGATCAAAAATGTATTCGGAATCATGGGGTCCCGGGCTAGCTTCCGGATGGTATTGTACCGAAAAAACCGGTTTGTTTTTCATCCTAATCCCCGCTGCCGTATTGTCATTAAGGTGAATATGGGTTATCTCTACTTCAGGATTTGCTTCGGCTTCCTCCCGATTGATAGCAAAACCGTGATTTTGAGAAGTGATCTCTCCTTTTCCGGTTAGAAGGTTCAAGATTGGATGGTTGATCCCCCTGTGACCGTGATGCATTTTATAGGTTGATATTCCATTCGCTAAGGCGATCACCTGGTGTCCTAAACAGATTCCAAATAAAGGTGCATCGGATTCGATTATTTGTTTGGCGGTTTCAATAGCTCCTGTTAGAGGTTCCGGGTCACCCGGACCATTGGACAGAAAGAATCCATCAGGCTGAAACTCGAGCATTTCCTCATAAGTGGCATTATATGGATAGACCTTGATGTAGCAATCTCTTTTTACTAAATTTCTCAGGATGTTCTTCTTAATACCTATATCTAGAGCCGAAATTTTGTAGGTCGCTCCAGGATCGCCAACGAAATAAGGTTCTTTGGTGGAAACCATGCTCGCTAATTCGAGGCCTTTCATATCGGGTATTTTTGCTAGTTGTGATTTCAGCCCATCGATATTGTCTACCTCAGTTGAAATTACAGCATTCATAGCCCCATTATCTCGAATATAATTTACAAGCGCCCTGGTATCGACATCACTAATCGCAAGTAATTTATTCTTGTCCATAAATTCCTCCAAAGACGCGTCGGCTGCGGGCCGAGAATAATTATAGCTGAAGTTTCTACAAATCAATCCGGCAATTTTTACACCTTCGCTTTCTACTTCTTCAGCATTGGTGCCGTAATTACCAATATGAGCATTGGTAGTCACCATCAATTGGCCATAATAGGAAGGATCGGTAAAGATCTCCTGATATCCGGTCATTCCTGTATTGAAACACACTTCTCCGAAAGCGGAGCCTTCTTTTCCAGCTACTGCTTTTCCATAGAATACAGTTCCATCGGCCAGTAGAATAATTGCTTTTTTTCTTTTTTGATATTTCATTTTTTTTGAAAGAGTTTTACAAAAATAGTATAAAAAAAGGGACAAGCTTTAAAACTCATCCCTTAGTTATTTACAAATAAATGTTCATTTATTCTTCTTCTTTGTTTGCCTTAGTATCGATAGCGGGAGCAACTGCTTTTTCGCCTCCTCCTCTTCTACTTCTTCTCGTAGATTTCTTCTTACCTGGCTTACCAACATTATAAAGTTCGTTGTAATCAACCAACTCTATCATGGCCATATCGGCATTATCCCCAAGTCGATTACCCAACCTGATAATTCGGGTATATCCGCCCGGACGATCTCCAACTTTGGTAGCAACTTCCCTGAATAGTTCAGTTACGGCTTCCTTCTGTCGCAATCTGCAAAAAACGATACGACGATTGTGCGTGGTATCTTCTTTCGACTTGGTTACGAGCGGCTCTACAAATTTCTTGAGGGCCTTTGCCTTGGCAACAGTAGTGTTAATGCGTTTATGCTCAATTAAAGAACAGGCCATATTAGCTAACATTGCTTTTCTATGCGCCGTCTTTCTACCTAAGTGATTTACTTTTTTTCCGTGTCTCATGACATTTACATTTAATCATCATCTTGCTACAACCCATTTTGAGGAGCAAAATATGATGGATTAGTCTTTATCTAATTTATATTTTGAAAGGTCCATTCCAAAGTTCAATCCTTTCACATTTACTAATTCTTCCAATTCCGTAAGCGATTTCTTTCCGAAGTTTCTGAACTTCATCAAATCGTTCTTGTTATATGAAACCAGGTCTCCCAGCGTATCTACTTCCGCAGCCTTCAAACAATTCAATGCACGAACGCTAAGGTCCATGTCAACCAATTTGGTTTTCAGCAACTGGCGCATGTGAAGGGATTCTTCATCATAGGTCTCTGTTTGAGCGATCTCATCTGCTTCCAGGGTTATTCGCTCATCACTGAACAACATGAAGTGGTGAATAAGGGTCTTGGCCGCTTCGGTAAGTGCATCCTTTGGATGAATAGAACCATCGGTAATGATCTCGAAAACCAATTTTTCATAATCCGTCTTCTGCTCTACACGGAAGTTCTCAATGCTGTACTTAACATTTTTGATAGGTGTGTAGATCGAATCTGTAAAGATGGTTCCCAGTGGAGCGTTTGCTTTCTTATTCTCTTCAGCAGGAACATAACCTCTACCTTTTTCAATAGTAATCTCGAAGTTAAGGTTCACTTTCGCGTCCATATTACAAACCACAAGATCCGGATTCAGCACCTGGAATCCTGAGATAAATTTCTGAAAATCTCCAGCGGTCAATTGTTGTGCGCCTTGAAACAGAAACTGTAACAGTCTCGTTATCGATCTCATCGATCTGACGCTTGAAACGAATTTGTTTCAGATTCAGAATGATTTCAGTAACATCTTCAACAACACCTGCAATGGTAGAGAACTCGTGGTCAACTCCTTCAATACGAACTGAAGTAATTGCAAATCCTTCCAATGAGGAAAGTAATACTCGTCTTAGTGCGTTACCAACAGTCAAGCCATAACCTGGCTCCAACGGACGAAATTCGAATTTCCCCTCGAAATCGGTCGAGTTGATCATGATAACTTTATCAGGCTTTTGAAAACTAAATACTGCCATAGTGTGATTCCTGTGTTTTTATTATTTAGAATATAGTTCGACGATGAACTGCTCGTTTACATTTTCCGGTATCTGAAGACGCTGAGGAATCGATACATACGTACCTTGCATAGTCTCAGAATTCCAGGTGATCCACTCATAAACGTGACTTGCATTTGCAAGGGAACTTTCAATTGCTTCAAGAGATTTTGACTTCTCTCTAACTGCAACTACATCTCCAGGTTTACACTGGAAAGATGGTATATTTACTTTTTCACCGTTAACCGTGATGTGTCTGTGAGATACTAATTGTCTTGCAGCTCGACGACTGGGAGCAATACCCATTCGATACACTACATTATCCAATCTTCCTTCACATAACTGAAGTAATACTTCACCTGTAATTCCAGGAGAAGATGTTGCTTTCTTAAACATATTTCTGAACTGACGTTCGAGGATACCATAGGTATACTTCGCTTTTTGCTTTTCAGCAAGCTGAATAGCATATTCAGATTTTTTACCACGACGACGGTTGTTACCGTGCTGTCCCGGAGGGTAATTTCTTTTTTCGAATGACTTATCGTCTCCGAAGATCGCCTCGCCGAATTTACGGGCGATTTTAGTTTTTGGACCAGTATATCTTGCCATTTTTAAGTGATTTTGAAGGTGAAACTAAATTAAGGTCTTAACTATCCTCTAGCTCCTGAAATCCTTCAGATTGATATTTATTAAACTCTTCGTCTTTTCGGTGGACGACAACCATTGTGCGGCATCGGAGTAACGTCGATGATCTCGGTTACTTCAATTCCTGCATTGTGAATGGATCGAATAGCAGATTCTCTACCATTACCAGGTCCTTTCACATATACTTTTACTTTACGTAATCCTGCATCTTTTGCCACGGTCACTGCATCTTCAGCAGCTAATTGTGCAGCATAAGGAGTATTTTTCTTAGATCCTCTAAAGCCCATTTTACCGGCTGAAGACCAGGAGATCACATCTCCGCTTTTGTTGGTTAATGAAATAATGATATTGTTGAACGAAGCTGTTACGTGTGCTTGTCCCACAGACTCAACATTCACCTTACGTTTTCTTGTACCTTTCGTCTTTGCCATATCTCTAGGTATTATTTAGTTGCTTTCTTCTTGTTAGCAACAGTTTTACGTTTTCCTTTTCTTGTTCTTGAGTTATTCTTAGTACGCTGTCCTCTTAACGGAAGACCCGTTCTGTGACGAATACCTCTGTAACAACCGATGTCCATTAAGCGCTTAATGCTCAATTGAACTTCGCTACGTAATTCACCTTCGATCTTGAAAGATCCAACAGCATCACGAATTTTCCCGATTTCATCATCGTCCCATTCGTTTACCTTTTTGTCTTCGCTAACTCCGGCTTTCTCAAGTATATCCTGTGCTCGGCTTTTACCAATTCCGAAGATATACGTTAACGCGATTACACCCCTTTTCTGTTTCGGGATATCTACACCTGCGATTCTTGCCATAACTTATCCTTGTCTTTGTTTGAACCTAGGGTTCTTTTTGTTAATTACATATAATCTGCCCTTTCTGCGAACAATCTTGCAGTCGACACTTCTTTTCTTTATGGATGCTCTTACTTTCATCTCTTTAGTATCTGTATGTTATACGAGCCTTGGTTAAATCGTAAGGGCTCATTTCTAATTTTACTTTATCTCCAGGTAACAATTTAATGTAGTGCATACGCATCTTCCCCGAAATATGTGCGGTAACTATATGACCGTTTTCTAATTCTACACGGAACATTGCATTCGATAATGCTTCTACAATGGTTCCGTCTTGTTCTATTGCCGGTTGTTTTGCCATAGTTATGCTACTGCTTTTCTGTTTTTACCGGACTTCATCAAACCATCGTAATGACGGTTCAACAAGTACGAATTAATTTGCTGCATGGTATCAATTGCCACCCCTACCATAATAAGTAATGAGGTACCTCCAAAGAACAATGCCCATCCTTGCTGAACTCCCATCAATTTCACCACAAAGGCTGGTGCCACTGCAATCAATGCCAGGAACATGGATCCCGGAAGGGTAATTTGAGACATCACTTTATCTAAGAACTCAGCGGTATCCGTACCCGGTTTAATCCCCGGAATAAAACCACCACTTCGTTTCAGGTCATCTGCCATTTTATTAGTCGGAACTGTAATCGCCGTATAGAAATACGTGAATATGATAATCAGTATCGCAAATACAACATTGTACCAAAGTCCGAATATGTCACTGAAGGTAGCCTGAATAGACTTCGCAAATTCGCTATCCGACAAACTTGCTACGGCAGAAGGAACGAACATGATCGCCTGGGCGAAAATGATAGGCATTACTCCTGAAGCATTCAGCTTTAATGGAATGAATTGACGAGCACCAAATATATTCTTCTCATATCCTCCACTCGCAGTTCTTCTAGCGTATTGTACCGGTATCTTTCGCACAGCCATGACTAACATTACAGAAGCAATTATGATAATAAACCATATCACAACTTCGATCAGGATCATGATCACATCACCGGCTCCCGGTTGTAATCTTGCTGCAACACTCTGAATGAAACTCTGAGGTAATGTCGCGATGATCCCAACCATAATCAGAATAGAGATACCATTTCCAATACCTTTATCAGTAATCTTCTCACCTAACCACATTGCAAATACACAACCGGTTACCAAAATGATCACGGAAGAAACATAGAACATAGTTCCCATTCCCTGCTGTACCATAATGAAGGCTTCACTAGGAACCCCAAGTGCAGGTAATCCTGCGAGGTAACTCGGCGCCTGCACCAAACAGATACCAATGGTTAACCATCGTGTAATCTGGTTAATCTTCTTACGTCCGCTTTCTCCTTCTTTCTGCAATTTCTGTAGATAAGGAACGGCAATTTGCATTAACTGTACTACAATGGAAGCAGAAATATACGGCATGATCCCCAGCGCAAATACCGAGGCATTTGCAAAGGCACCTCCGGTGAACGCATTCAGCAATCCGCCAATTCCACCTGCATCAAACTTTCCGGCAAATTCAGCAAGCTTAGACGCATCAATTCCGGGCAGTGTTACCTGTGCACCAAAACGGTATACCAATAATAGTCCGAGAGTAACTACGATTCGATTTCGTAATTCTTCGATTTTAAAAACATTCTTTATGGTTTCTATAAACTTCATTGGTGCGTTTTAATTACAGAGTTACTACTTCACCACCGGCAGCTTCAATAGCTTCTTTTGCCGAGGCAGTAAATTTGTGTGCAGTTACTTTCAATTTAGCCTTCAGTTCTCCTCTTCCAAGAATCTTCACCATTTCATTCTTACCGGCCAATCGTAAACTCACGAAGGTATCGAAGTCTACAGTATCTTTTATTTTCTTGTTGTCCACTAATTTCTGAAGGGTATCGATATTGATCCCCTGGTACTCTTTGCGGTTTATGTTCGTAAATCCGAATTTTGGAACACGACGCTGTAATGGCATCTGTCCACCTTCAAATCCTAATTTCTTAGAATAACCGGAACGTGACTTCGCACCTTTGTGCCCACGACCTGATGTTCCGGCTTTACCGGATCCCTGGCCTCGCCCTAAACGCTTTCCCTGTCTGCTGACAGAACCATCTGCTGGTTTTAAGTTACTTAAATCCATTCTATATATCTTAAGCGGTTTCTACAGAAACCAAGTGTTTTACTTTATTTACCATACCAAGAATATTTGGCGTGTCATCATGCTCAACCGTCTGACCGATTTTCTTAAGGCCTAACGCTTTGAGTGTTAGCTTTTGGTTTTTAGTACGGTTAATCGCACTTTTCACCTTAGTTACTTTAATCTTTGCCATTTTCCCGTATTTTATCCTTTAAATAATTTCTCCAATGAGACTCCTCTTTGCTTAGCTACCATCTGTGCACTTCTCAATTGAAGTAATGCATCGAATGTCGCCTTCACAACGTTGTGAGGGTTCGATGATCCCTGAGACTTCGATAGTACATCATGCACTCCTACAGCCTCCAAAACAGCACGCACTGCACCACCTGCAATCACCCCTGTACCGGGAGCAGCTGGTAACAATGTTACTCTTGCTCCACCATATTTTCCTTTTTGCTCATGAGGAAGCGTTGCTTTGTTCAAAGGAATACGAACCAGGTTCTTTTTAGCATCTTCAATAGCCTTCGCGATTGCGCTGGCAACATCCTTAGATTTACCTAATCCCTGTCCAACTACTCCATTCTCATCTCCTACAACCACTATAGCTGAAAATCCAAAGGCTCTACCCCCTTTTGTTACTTTAGTAACACGTTGTACGCCCACCAAACGATCTTTTAATTCGAGTCCGCCCGGCTTTACTAATTCTACGTTTTTATAGTCCTGATACATAGTTATTAAAATTTAAGACCGCCTTCGCGAGCCCCTTCAGCTAATGATTTTACTCTTCCGTGGTATAAGTAACCGCCTCTGTCGAAAGACACTGCTTCCACACCAGCCTTCTGGGCTTTCTCGGCAATCGCTTTACCAACTAATTTAGCAGCCTCGGTCTTGTTCGCCTTGGATGCGTCTATATCTTTATCTCTTGAAGATGCCGCAGTAATGGTTTTGCCATTTACATCGTCAATAAGTTGCGCATAGATCTCCTTATTGCTTCGGAAAACTGCCAAACGGGGACGCTGAATTGTTCCTGCCACAGTCTTTCTTATTCTGAATCGAATTCGATCTCTTCTCTCGTTCTTTGATAATGCCATAACGTTATATCTTATGCAGATTTACCTGCTTTTCTTCTAATTTGTTCACCAACAAACTTGATACCTTTTCCTTTGTAAGGTTCCGGCTTTCGGAAAGCGCGGATCTTCGCGGCTACCTGTCCAACCAGTTGTTTGTCATGTGATGTTAATTTTATGATTGGATTCTTTCCTTTTTCGGAAATGGTCTCAACTTTTACCTCCGGCGCGATGTTCAACACAATATTGTGTGAGAATCCAACTGCCAGATCCAATTTCTGTCCCTGGTTGGAAGCACGATATCCTACTCCAACCAATTCCAATTCTTTACTCCAGCCGGTGGACACACCATTGATCATATTATGGACCAATGATCTGTACAATCCGTGTTTTGCTTTGTGATCTTTTGCATCGGAAGGTCTGGTTACATAAACATTTCCTTCTTCTACTTTTACGCTAACTCCGTCAAACTCCTGAGTTAACTCGCCTAATTTCCCTTTTACAGTGATTACGTTGTCTTTGATCTCAACGGTTACACCTTCAGGAATCGCTACCGGGTTATTACCTATTCTTGACATTTCTTTGCTGTCTTTATTTTAGTATACGTAACAAAGTACTTCACCACCAACATTCTGTGATTCGGCTTGCTTTCCTGTCATAACTCCAGCTGAAGTAGAGACAATGGCAACTCCTAAACCATTCAGAATTCTTGGCATGTCCGAAGAACTTGCATATTTACGTAAACCGGGTTTACTAATTCTTTGCATTTTCTTGATCACAGGATCTTTGGTAAGCTTGTCATATTTCAAAGCGATCTTGATACTTCCCTGAGGTCCTTTGTCGTCTTCAAATTTGTAGCTTAATACAAAACCCTGATCGAACAAGATTTTTGTGATCTCTTTCTTAAGATTGGACGCCGGCACCTCAACTACGCGGTGTCCTGCTTTCACTGCATTTCTAACTCTTGTTAGATAATCTGCGATTGGATCTGTTGTCATTTATATTGATTTACGGTAATGGTTTTCGGCCTTCGCCAAACCTGCTACCCATTAATAATTTACCAGCTTGCTTTTCTTACTCCAGGGATCAATCCTTTGTTTGCCATTTCACGGAACATTACACGTGAAAGACCGAATTGTCTCATATACCCTTTTGGTCTTCCAGTTAGTTTGCAACGATTGTGCATACGAACAGGTGAAGAGTTCTTTGGTAACTTCTGAAGCCCTTCCCAGTCGCCAGCTTCTTTCAAAGCTTTGCGCTTTTCCGCATACTTGGCAACCATTTTTGCTCTTTTAACCTCACGGGCTTTCATTGATTCTTTAGCCATCTCTTAGTTCTTTTTAAAAGGTAATCCCAATTCTGTTAGTAATGATTTTGCTTCTTTATCGGTATTAGCTGAAGTAACAAAAGTGATATTCATCCCTTCTATCTTTTTCACCTTGTCGATATCGATCTCCTGGAAAATGATCTGTTCGGTAACACCCAATGAGTAATTACCTCTTCCATCGAAACCTGTAGCTTTAATTCCATTGAAATCACGAATACGCGGAATCGCAGATGTAATAAGCCTGTCTAAAAACTCATACATATGTTCACCACGAAGGGTAACTTTCGTACCGATCGGCATTCCCTTACGCAGTTTAAAGTTTGCAACGTCTTTCTTAGAAATAGTTGAAATAGCTTTTTGCCCGGTGATATTCGATAATTCCTCTACGGAATTGTCGATGAGTTTTTTATCGGCTACTGCAGCACCCACTCCTTGAGAAACTATAATCTTCTCTAGCTTTGGCACCTGCATTACATTCTTGTAACCGAACTCATCGGTAAGAGCATTAATTACTCTACTCTTATATTCTTCCTTAAGTCTTGGTATATATCCCATAACTATAATACTTGATTCGATTTTTTAGAAAATCGTACTTTTTTACCTTCTTCCATTCTGTACCCTACACGTGTTGCTTCTCCCGATTTAGGATCGATTAGCGCCAGGTTTGAAATGTGAATAGGAGCTTCTTTTTCAGTAATACCACCCTGAGGATTCGCCGCACTTGGCTTCTCATGCTTCTTTACTGTATTTACTCCTTCTACTATTGCTTTGTTCTTATCACGAAATATCTTTAGTACGCGACCCTCGGAACCTTTGTGTTCTCCGGTGGTTACTACTACGTTATCTCCTGATTTTATCTTAAGCTTTCCCATCTTAATTCGCATTAAAGCACCTCAGGTGCCAATGATACTATTTTCATAAATTGCTTATCACGAAGTTCTCTCGCAACAGGACCAAATACACGTGTACCTCTCATTTCACCCTGTGGGTCTAGGAGTACACAAGCATTGTCGTCGAAGCGAATGTAAGATCCATCAGGTCTTCTAACCTCTTTCACGGTACGTACCACTACTGCAGTAGAAACGGCACCTTTTTTAATCTGTCCATTCGGGGTAGCATCCTTTACAGTTACTACGATCTTGTCTCCGATGGAAGCATATCTTTTCTTGGTTCCGCCTAACACTCTAATACAAAGGACTTCCTTCGCACCGGTGTTATCTGCTACTTTTAGTCTAGATTCTTGCTGTATCATGATTACTTCGCTCTTTCAATTATTTCTACTAAACGCCAGCATTTGGTCTTACTTAAAGGTCGTGTTTCCATGATCTTTACTGTATCGCCTTCATTGCAATCGTTTTTCTCGTCGTGTGCTACGTATTTCTTCGTTTTCAAAACGAATTTTCCATACATAGGGTGTTTTACTTTCTTAACCTCTGCAACAACAATAGACTTTTCCATTTTACTGCTGGTTACTACACCTATACGTTCTTTTCTTAAGTTTCTTTTTTCCATCTTTCAGCTTCGTACCGTTATTGTTCGTCTCTTTTTGTTAGTTCTGTCGCAATTCTAGCAATCGTTTTGCGATGCACTTTTAACTGAATTGGATTCTCCAACGGTGAAATGGTATGTGCCATCTTCAAGTCTGAATAAGCTTGTCTTGTCTCAGCAAGTTTTTCCTGCAGCTCCGCTGATGATGCCTGATTTATTTCTGCTTGTTTCATTTTATAAAAAATTAACCTTGATAATCTCTGGATACAACAAATTTTGTCTTAACAGGTAACTTCTGGGCCGCAAGTCGCAAAGCTTCCTTAGCGGTATCCATAGTTACTCCTGAAACTTCAAACAAAATTCTTCCAGGTTTAACAACAGCTGCCCAATACTCAACAGCACCTTTACCTTTACCCATACGCACCTCAAGAGGCTTCTTTGTAATAGGCTTATCCGGAAATATCATGATCCAGATAGAACCTTCCCTTTTCATATATCGGGTAGCGGCAATACGTGCAGCTTCAATTTGACGTGAAGTCAAGAATTTCGAATCTAAAGACTTTATACCGAAGGTTCCATAAGAAAGTTGATTGCCACGTCCGGCATTCCCTTTCATACGACCTTTTTGCATTTTACGGTATTTTGTTCTCTTGGGTTGTAACATTTTCTTCTGTTTAAAAAATTACTTTCTACGACGTGATTTGTTATTACCGCCTCGCCCGGATCCACCTTTTCCACCTTTTTTGGCTAAGCCAACAAGCGGAGAAAGCTCTCTTTTACCATATACTTCGCCTTTCATGATCCACACTTTTACACCCAATCTACCATAGGTAGTGTGTGCCTCAACTAGTGCATAGTCAATGTCGGCTCTAAATGTTGATAAAGGGATACGACCATCTTTGTACGATTCGGAACGTGCCATTTCAGCACCGTTTAATCGACCGGAGATCATAATCTTGATACCCTCAGCATTCATACGCATGCCAGCTGCAATAGCCATTTTTATCGCACGACGATATGAGATACGATTCTCAATTTGTCTCGCAATGCTGGCAGCAACTAAATGCGCATCAAGTTCAGGTCTCTTGATCTCGTGAATGTTGATCTGTACCTCTTTACCTGTAATTTTCTTAAGTTCTTCTTTTAACTTGTCTACCTCCTGGCCTCCTTTACCGATAATGATACCGGGGCGAGCCGTGGTGATAGTAACGGTTACAAGTTTAAGCGTACGCTCAATAATTACTCTGGACACACTGGCTTTACTTAAACGAGCGTGAATATATTTTCTAATCTTGTCGTCTTCGGCAAGTTTATCACCGTAGTCGTTGCCTCCGTACCAGTTGGATTCCCATCCTCTGATGATACCTAAGCGATTCCCGATTGGATTTGTCTTCTGTCCCATTTAAAAATTAGCTTTGTGTGTTATCGTTAGCCCCTAAAACCATTGTTACGTGGTTGGAACGTTTTCTAATTCTGTGTGCGCGACCCTGAGGTGCCGGACGAAGTCTCTTCAACATCGTTCCACTATCCACACGGATCTCCTTAATAAAAAGGTCTGCGTCTTCAACAGAAGCATCTTCATTCTTAGCCTGCCAGTTTGCAATAGCAGACAACAATAGTTTCTCTAAACGACGAGAAGCTTCTTTTGGACTGAACCTTAATATATTTAACGCTTTATCTACTTTTTCACCACGTACCAAATCTGCGACCAAACGCATCTTTCTTGGCGAAGTAGGGCAATTGTTCAACTTAGCAAAGTACTGTGATTTCTTTGCCTCCTTGATAGCTTCTGCTCTTTCTCTTTTACGAACTCCCATGGCTTATTATTTTTTTCCTTTGTTTTTAGCACCGGCATGACCACGGAATGATCTCGTTGGTGAAAATTCTCCTAATTTATGTCCTACCATATTTTCAGTTACATATACCGGAACGAACTGGCGCCCGTTATGCACTGCAATGGTCTGCCCAACAAAATCCGGAGTGATCATAGAAGCACGTGACCAGGTTTTGATTACTGTCTTCTTGTTCGACTCAACATTTTGCTGAACTTTTTGCTCTAACTTATAGTGAACGTAAGGTCCTTTTTTTAATGATCTTGCCATAGCTTATTTCTTTCTACGTTCGATAATGTATTTATTACTCGCTTTATTTTTAGAACGAGTTCTGAATCCTTTTGCAGGAATACCGTTTCTCGATCTTGGGTGACCTCCCGAAGATTTACCTTCACCACCACCCATTGGGTGATCAACCGGGTTCATAACCACAGGCCTTGTTCTTGGCCTTCTACCTAACCATCTTGATCTACCTGCTTTACCAGATACCAGTAACTGGTGGTCACTGTTCGAAACAGCTCCTATAGTTGCCTTACATGTGGTTAGGATCATACGGGTTTCACCTGATGGCAATTTCACAGTAGCGTATTTTCCATCACGAGCCATAAGCTGAGCAAATGCTCCGGCACTACGTGCCATAACAGCACCTTGTCCGGGATGTAATTCGATACAGGAAATAATAGTACCTAATGGAATGTTGGTAAGGGTCATGGCGTTTCCAATTTCCGGAGCAACTTTATCTCCTGAAACGATATTCTGACCTACTTGAAGACCGTTTTGTGCAATCACATAACGCTTTTCGCCATCTTGATAATTTACCAATGCGATAAACGCTGTACGGTTTGGATCGTATTCAATAGACGCAACAGTACCAGGAATTCCTTCCTTGTTACGTTTAAAATCAATAATTCGGTATTTTCTCTTATGACCACCACCTTTGTAGCGCATGGTCATTTTACCTTGACTGTTTCTACCACCTGATCTTTTTTTCGGAGCTAATAAACTCTTCTCCGGCTTATCAGTCGTTATGGCGTCAAAACCATTAACAACTCTAAATCGCTGACCTGGTGTGATAGGTTTTAATTTTCTTACTGACATTGTTGTCTAGTTAATATCTAATTGCTTAGATGTTATTGTAAAAATCAATTGTATCACCTTCCGCCACCTGTACAATCGCTTTTTTATAAGCATTTGTTTTACCAGTCTGGATACCTGTTTTTGTATAACGGGTCTTCCTGTCCGGGCGGACATTCATTGTGCGAACTTTAGTAACAGAAACACCATAAACAGATTCAACTGCTTTCTTGATTTCTACCTTATTCGCCTGTGGATTCACTACAAAACCGTAACGGTTATTCAACTCAGCATCGGCTGTAGCCTTTTCTGTAATAATAGGTTTTATTAAGATATTCATCTCGTTTCTATTTACTCAAGTTAATTTCAATTCCTTCCAAAGAACCTTCAAACAACACGACGCTGTTTGCATTCATAATTTTATAAGTACTTAATTCTGAGTTAGTTATAACATCAGCGCCTTTAAAATTGCGAGACGACAAATATAAGTTATTATTTGACTCTCCCAACACAAACAAAGACTTTTTGTCTTCCAGCCCTAACGACTTTAAAACAGACGTAAAATCTTTTGTCTTAGGAGTCTCAAAATTAAGGTCTTCCATCACCATGATCGCCTTGTTGTTTGCTTTCATACTCAAAGCCGAACGACGCGCTAAACGCTTCAGGTTCTTATTCAATTTAAAGGAGTAACTTCTCGGTCTTGGACCAAAGACTCTACCACCACCTTTAAATATTGGAGACTTAATACTTCCCGCACGGGCCGTACCAGTTCCTTTTTGTTTCTTTATCTTACGAGTACTACCAACGATCTCCGCTCGTTCTTTAGCTTTATGCGTTCCCTGACGCTGATTTGCCAGGTATTGCTTTACATCGAGATACACAGCGTGATTGTTAGGCTCTATTCCATACACCTCTTTAGAAAGTTCTACTTTCCTTCCAGTGTCTTTTCCGTTTTTATCTAATACCGCTACCTTCATTATTTCTGAATGGTTACATAAGCGTTTTTGTGTCCGGGCACACACCCTTTCACTACGAGTAAATTCTTTTCAGGAACTACTTTCAACACTCTTAAGTTCTGTACTTTCACTTTTTCATTTCCCATTTGGCCGGCCATCTTCATCCCTTTGAATACTCTTGCAGGATAAGAAGCAGCACCAATGGAACCTGGCGCTCTTAGTCGGTTATGCTGACCGTGAGTTGCCTGTCCAACGCCCGCAAATCCGTGGCGTTTTACCACACCCTGAAACCCTTTACCTTTGCTCGTTCCCGCAACATCCACGAACTCACCTTCAGTAAAATGCTCTACCGTAATGGTATCACCTAATTTAAACTCCTCTTCAAATCCCTGGAATTCAACAACACGACGCTTAGCAACAGTTCCAGCTTTCTTGGCATGGCCTTCGGCAGCTTTGTTAGCAGTCTTTTTGTCATCGAAACCAAGTTGAAGAGCACTATACCCGTCAACCTCTTCGGTTCTGACTTGGGTAACAACACAGGGGCCTGCCTCTATAACGGTACACGGCATATTCTTTCCGTTCTCGTCAAAGATGCTGGTCATCCCTATCTTTTTTCCAATTAACCCAGACATATTTATTTATTTAATTATTAATACTTTTCTTAATTCTTCACTCCTCAACTCCTCCACTCAAGTTTCGGAATATTCTATCGAAGACTCCTTTTAAAAAAACAGGGCCAAAATAAATTCAGCCCTGAATTTCATTTTGTTTCCGTTTTTCCTTTGCTCGCAGCTCCGGACATGTATTGAAGCAATCCGCTTCAGTATATTATTATACCTTAATCTCTACTTCTACACCACTTGGCAACTCCAACTTCATCAGCGCGTCTATTGTTTTCGAAGAAGAGCTATAGATATCCAGTAAGCGCTTGTAAGAACTTAACTGGAATTGCTCTCTACTCTTCTTGTTCACGTGTGGTGAGCGAAGTACGGTAAAGATCTTTTTGTGTGTTGGTAATGGGATCGGCCCAGTTACTACAGCACCGGTACTTTTTACGGTCTTAACGATTTTCTCAGCAGATTTGTCCACTAAATTATGATCGTATGATTTTAATTTGATTCTAATTTTTTGACTCATTGCTGAAATATTATACGTTAGCGGTTCCTCTTGCTGTTGCGATCACTTCTTCGGAAATATTCGAAGGAGTTTTCGCGTAATGTGAAAATTCCATTGTTGATGTTGCTCGTCCTGAAGACAACGTTCTTAATGTGGTTACATAACCGAACATTTCAGAAAGTGGTACTTCAGCTTTTACAACTTTAGATCCTGCGCGATCGCTCATGTCATTTACATGACCACGACGACGGTTAAGGTCTCCTACTATATCACCCATATTTTCTTCCGGAGTTAATACCTCCAACTTCATAATAGGTTCCATGATCACCGCACCTGCAGCTTTCGCTGCCGCTTTAAATCCTAATTTCGCTGCCAGTTCAAATGACAACTGATCAGAATCCACAGGGTGGAAAGATCCATCCTTGAGGGTAACCTTCATACTGTCTACTTCGAATCCGGCTAACGGACCATTCTTCATGGCTTCTTTGAATCCCTTCTCAACGGAGGGAACAAATTCCTTAGGTATATTACCACCTTTGATACTGTTTTCGAATTCAAGTCCTACGGTACCTTCTTCTGCCGGCCCTAATGTGAATACGATATCGGCGAATTTACCACGTCCACCTGTTTGCTTCTTATAAACTTCACGGTGATCTGCAGTTCTGGTAATCGCCTCTTTGTATTCAACTTGTGGCTGACCCTGGTTTACTTCAACCTTAAACTCACGTCTAAGTCGGTCTACAATAATATCCAGGTGAAGTTCACCCATTCCCGAGATTACCGTTTGACCTGATGCCTCATCGGTACGAACCTGGAATGTTGGATCCTCTTCGGCCAACTTGGCTAGTGCCATACCCAGTTTATCGACATCGGCTTTCGTCTTAGGCTCTACCGCAATACCAATTACTGGATCCGGGAAGTCCATCGACTCAAGTACGATAGGCCATTTTTCGGCCGATAGTGTATCACCGGTTTTAATATCTTTAAATCCTACTGCTGCTCCAATATCTCCTGCCTCTATAAAAGAGATAGCATTCTGTTTATTAGAGTGCATCTGATAGATCCGTGAAATACGTTCTTTCTTGCCTGAACGATTGTTCAATACATAAGAACCAGCATCCAAACGACCGGAATAGGCACGGAAAAATGCCAACCTTCCTACGAAAGGATCGGTGGCGATCTTAAATGCTAAAGCCGCAAATGGTTCGCTAACATCCGGCTTGCGAATCACCTCTTCATCTGTATCCGGATTAATACCAATGATACCTTCTTTATCAACAGGTGAAGGAAGGTAACGACATACAGCATCCAATAAAAACTGAACGCCTTTATTCTTGAACGCAGAACCACATATCATAGGGATGATGCTCATGTCCATCACTGCAGCACGAAGAGCAGCATGCACTTCATCCTCTGTGATAGAATCTTCATCTTCCATATATTTCTCTAACAGATCTTCATCGTAACCGGCAACTTCTTCAATAAGTTTACCCCGATATAATCTTGCTTCTTCTTTTAATTCTTCAGGAATATCGATGACATCAAAAGTAGACCCCATAGAATCCTCATGCCATATAATAGCCCGGTTCTTTACTAAATCTACAACACCATTAAAGTCCGCTTCGTCACCAATGGGCAATACAATTGGTACCGCGTTGGAACCTAGCATATCTTTCACCTGCTGACAAACCATAAGGAAGTTAGATCCCTGGCGGTCCATTTTATTTACAAAGCCCATACGCGGTACTTTGTAATTATCCGCTAGTCTCCAATTAGTCTCAGACTGAGGCTCAACCCCATCAACCGCGCTAAACAGAAATACTAATCCGTCAAGAACACGTAGTGAACGATTCACCTCCACAGTGAAATCCACGTGGCCCGGAGTATCTATTATATTAAAGTGATATCCTTTTGCGTCCGCAGTAGGCTCGCCGTTTTCCGAATGGAAATTGCCAGGTACAGGTTGTAGCAGCGGAAGTAATAGTAATTCCACGCTCCTGCTCTTGCTCCATCCAGTCCATAGTCGCAGCACCGTCGTGCACTTCACCAATCTTGTGACTCACACCAGTATAATAAAGTATACGCTCTGTCGTAGTGGTTTTACCGGCATCAATATGCGCAGCAATCCCTATATTCCTTGTATATTTTAAATCTCTTTGTGCCATTTTTTAGAATCTGAAATGTGAGAATGCTTTGTTTGCTTCGGCCATTTTGTGCGTATCAGTACGTTTTTTAACCGCGGCGCCTTCTTCTTTTGCTGCAGCAAGAATTTCGGCAGCAAGTTTCTGAGCCATAGATTTCTCATTTCTCTTACGCGCGAAGAGGATTAACCACTTCATAGCTGTAGAAATTTTTCTGTCCGGGCGTATCTGCATTGGGATTTGGAAGGTAGCACCACCCACTCTTCTACTTCGTACTTCAACGTGTGGCATTACATTGGAAAGAGCATCTTTCCATAATTCCAATCCAGTTTTTTCTTCGTCTTGTTTTTTTTCTTCTACGATATCTATCGCATCGTAGAACACTTTAAAAGCCACCGACTTCTTTCCGTCCCACATCAGGTTGTTTACGAAACGCGTAACCAACTGATCATTAAACCTTGGATCCGGTAAAAGCGGTCTTTTTTTGGCTTGTCTTTTTCTCATGTCTTCTCTTTAAAGTTTTTTGAATTACTTCTTAGGGCGTTTTGCACCGTACTTAGATCTACGTTGTGACCGGCCTTCAACACCAGCGGTGTCCAATGCTCCTCGCACAATGTGATATCTAACTCCCGGTAAATCTTTTACCCTTCCACCTCTAACCAATACTATCGAGTGCTCCTGAAGATTGTGTCCTTCGCCTCCGATGTATGCGTTTACTTCCTTACCATTAGTAAGCCTTACCCTTGCAACTTTACGCATTGCAGAGTTTGGCTTTTTAGGCGTAGTCGTATATACACGCGTACACACACCGCGGCGTTGCGGGCACGAATCCAAAGCAGCCGATTTACTCTTCTTGGTTATTTTGGCTCTTCCTTTTCGTACTAATTGTGAAATAGTTGGCATATAATATCCTTGTTATACTTAATTTATTTATACATTTTCCCCTATAAAAGGGCGTGCAAAGGTAAAAATTAAAATTGATTATTCAAACCTTACAAAATTTATTTTCAGAGGCTTTTTAAAATTTACCTTTATCAGATATGAAAACAAGAACCGAAACGTTAGTTTTACAGTTGAAAGACCACCCCTTTTGAAGCAAATTCTCTACATTTTTTTATACCTTAATATATATACCTTACAATATGCCACAGGTTACGCACAGGAATTATTCCTCGAACTAAGGGCCGAGAAACCTGTATCCGAAAATCTGAAAGATAGTCTCGAACTACCCGCTTCTTTTAAAGACTTCAGTTTACTTCGGAGGCAAGCAGACACCATTCAGAACAAACTTCAACGGTTCGGATACCTGGAAGCTGTCCTTGAAAATCTTGAAAAGAAAAATGATAGCGTCTTTACAGCCCACTATCGTTTCGGAAAAATATATAGTTACCTAAAGATCTATTACAACCCCGAACTCTTCAGTAAAAAAGAACTGTCGAAAATCTCGACGAAAGTGACAGACGAATATTTTATCCTTTCGTTTGGAACGGCCGAAGCTTCACTCACCAAACTGAATCAGTTAAAGACTTCAGAAGGCAATGCATTCGCCCGAATACGATTATCCGATTTTCATAAGGAAAAACCGGATATCATGACGGCCACGCTTCTGCTTGACAAAGGAACAAGGCGAACATTGGATTCGATCGTCGTGAAAGGATATCCCAAATTTCCGAAGTCTTATCTAAAGTATTTTGCCGGAATTAAAAAGGGTAAACCCTTCAACCGGGATAAATTGAATGAACAGAATGATGTACTTAACGGGTTGGGTTTTGTGAATACCCTGAAAGCTCCCGAGGTATTATTCCGGAAAGAAAAAACAACTGTATACTTTTATCTCGATAAGAGGAACAATAATCTTTTCGATGGAATTCTTGGTTTTGCCACGGATGAAGAAACGAATCGCCTCCAGTTTAATGGCTATCTCAATCTCGAACTGAATAACAACCTGAATTTCGGGGAACAGTTACTGGTGAATTTCAAAGCCGACGGGAACGAGCAACAAAACTTCCGTGCCCGGGTGAGGTTACCCTATTTGTTCGGGAGTCCGATTGGCTCGGAATTGGAATTGAAAATTTTTAAACGCGATAGTACTTTCGTCACGACCGACCAAATTGCGAAAATGACCTACCAGATAACCCCGCCTTCATCGGCCTATATCGGGTACAAAGCCACCGAATCCAGTAATTTACTAGACGAAACAGTTGCGGGAAATGCTGTGGAGGATTACAATGCGCGGTTCTTCATTGCAGGTTTACAGTTTGTGAAAATTCAGAACGACCCTTTATTTCCATATAAAACCAATGTGATGCTGGATTCTGAATTCGGAAGCAGGGAGTTTTCTGCCAGAAGCGAAGATCAGACAAGACTATCTCTCTGGGCTGCTACTATTATTGAATTGAACTATAACAATTCGGTTTTTCTTCAGAACAATACCCGTGTGATTTTAAGTGACACATTTCTGACAAATGAGCTGTTTCGCTTTGGTGGGATAAACAGCATGCGAGGATTTAACGAGAATAGCATAGATGCAACGCTGTTCGCGGTATTCAACACAGAATACCGGTATCGATTTAGTCCCGGATTCTATGTACACAGTATAATTGATGTTGGATATTTTGAAAATGATATTACCCAACTGGAACAGAAGCTATACAGTTTCGGAATGGGACTTGGATTATTGACTAAAGCAGGTTTATTAAAGTTCAGTTTTGCCAATGGAATTTCTGAAAATCAAAATTTCAATTTTTCGAACACAAAAATTCACATAAGTCTCACTTCGCGATTTTGAATAAACCTAACAATGGCTTAACAATTCGGTAAAAAAAAAAGCAAAATTTAAGTGTGAAAAGTTGTGTAATTAACTTTTTATTGTGATTTTTGGCATTGGCTAATTCAAATAAATTATAAAATGAGAACAAAGTTTAGTGGAATTTTAACGCTATTGCTAGCGTTTGTAGTGCAACTCACGTTCGCACAAGAAAAAACAATCTCAGGAACGGTGTCTGACAACACAGGATTACCACTCCCAGGGGTGAACATTGTCGTAAAAAATACAACGAATGGTACTCAGTCTGATTTTGATGGAAATTATTCCATCCAGGCTGCTGTAGGCCAAACGCTTGTCTTTAGTTACGTTGGTTTCAAAACTTCGGAACAAGCAGTTGGTGCTTCCAGCAGTATCAATATACAGATGGAAGAAGATGCTGCCGTACTTGATGAAGTAATTGTAACCGGTTATGGTATTGCCAGAGAGCGTAAAACGCTGGGGTATGCTGTAAGTACAATTGAAGCAGAAGCCGTTGAGAACAAACCGGAATCGGATGTAGTAAGAACCTTGAATGGTAAAATTGCCGGGGTACAGGTTACAGGTACTGGTGGTGCTTCAGGTTCTGGTACTAACTTCGTGATTCGTTCAAAGAGTTCGATCAACGGTGACAACCAGCCACTTTTCGTGGTAGATGGTGTTCCTTTCGATGGTGGTACTAACCAGACAACTGGCTTTGGCGGTGGTAACTCAATTACAAGTAGCCGTTTCCTTGATTTAGACCCAAATAACGTTGAGTCTATTCAGGTGCTTAAAGGTTTAAGTGCTGCTGTACTTTACGGTCAGCAAGGTAGAAACGGGGTAGTATTGATTACAACCAAAAACGGTAGTAGGAAAGAAGCGAACAAGAAGTTCGAGATCACTTTCTCACAACAGGTTTACGCTACTCAAATCTCTAACCTTCCTGATTATCAAAACGATTACGGACAAGGAGCGAATAATGCTCCTAACCCAGGATTCGTTGGAAACTGGGGTGCTCGTTTCGATCAGAACCTAATGATTGCTCACCCTTATGCTACACAAGGAGACATATTTCCACAGTTCGATGGACTTGAAATTCCTTATACAGCTGCACCTGACAACGTTAAAGATTTCTTTAAAACCGGATTAGGTCATGCAACATCGGTAAACGTTTCTGGTTCACCAGGTGATGGTGGAAGCAAGTATAACGTAAACTTTGGTTATACAACGGAAGACGGATATATCCCCAATAACGGACTTACACGTTACAATATTGGTATGGGTGGTACCACTAAACTTTCGAATAAATTTTCTGTAACAGCTACAGCTAACTACAGTAACCTTCGAGTAAATACACCACCAATTGCCGCGAATAACGCCGCAGGATCTGTTTCACTTTTTACTCGTTTATTATTTACTCCAAGAAACGTTGATCTTCCAAACTTACCTTTCGAGAATCCGAATGATGGATCAAATATTTACTATCGTGGTGACCAGAACAACCCATACTGGTTGTTGAACTATGCGGGTACTGAGCAAAAGAACAGTCGTTTCTTCGGTCAGTTAACTACTAGTTACGAAATTGCTGATAACATTCTTGCTACCTATAGATTCGGTTTAGATACTTATGCAGAATCTCAGGAATTCAGAGTAGCTAAAGGAGATGTTGTTTTCCAGACGGGTATTTTCCGTACGGTGAATATCAGTAACTTCATTTATGACCACAACTTCAATATAAGTTTCAGTAACATAAATCTAGCCGAAGACTTTGGGCTTTCCATGGTGGCTGGTTTCAATGCAAGACGTGATACTTTTGATAGAACAGGAATTGTAAGTACGGGACAAGTTGTTTTCAACTTCTGGAATCACAATAACTTCCAGACATACGATGACGGTGGCTTCGATTTCTTCCAGGAGCGCAATATTCTTGGTGCATACGGGGAAGCTACTTTCGAATATAGCAACTTCTTGTTTTTAGTACTTTCAGGACGTAATGACTGGGGATCTACTTTGGAATATGAGAACAGATCACTGTTCTATCCAGGTGCTTCCTTATCATTTATCCCTACGTCTCTTGAAGGTGTAAGTACAAACGGAGCGTTGAATTTCCTTAAGTTCAGAGCGGCTTATGGAACTTCTGCTGCCTTCCCTGGTCCATATAACACCAGAGGTGTATTAGCACAGGCTTCCGGAACTTTCTTTCCACCAGGAGGAGCAGTTATCACAACTGCCGGTAACACAGGTGGCCGATTGAATCGTGACTTACAGCCTGAACTTCAAAGAGAATTCGAAGTTGGTGCTGAAGCAGACCTTTTCAACAGAAGGATCTCTGTAGACCTTACATTGTACAAGCGTTTTATCGACGATCAAATTGTACCGGGACGACCTCTTAACCCATCAACAGGATTTAACAGTATCGCCGATAACATCGCGAGTAGTGAGATCCAGGGTATTGAAGTTGGATTGGATGTAACTCCGCTTAGGACTAAGGACTTCAGCTGGGTCATTAAAAACAATTTTACTGCATACGAAAACAAAGTTACAGATCTTGGAGGTCTTGAAGACTTCCCATTTGCAGGTTTCATCGGTTTAGGTAACTACGCCGCTGAAGGGGAACCATTAGGTGTTATTAAAGGTAGCTATGCTGTTGCATATGACCCATCGAATATAACTTCAGAAAATCCATTAGGATTAGGGGTTGAAGGTACATTACTTATTAGCCCGGATGACGGTAAAATCATCGATAGTGATAACTTAGGTCTTCCTATCGAAACTGTTGGTGACCCCAACCCAGACTGGAACCTAACTTCTATCAATACATTTTCATATAAAGGTTTAGCACTCTCTGCTCAAATTGAATATCAGCATGGTGGAGATATCTTCTCTCAAACTGCTACTCAGTACTACAGAAGAGGTGTAACCACTGTGAATGTTGATAACAGAGAAGGTACTTATGTTGTTCCTGGTGTACTAGCAAATCCAAATACAGGAGAATTAATTTTGGATGAAGGTGGAAACCCAATCCAGAACACTATTCAAATTGGTGCTAATGATGTTTACTTTATCAGTACAGTGGATCCAGTAGGACAAGGTATCTACGATGCTTCGCATTTGAGAATTCGTGACGTATCATTAACGTACTCTCTGTCTGAAAAAATGTTAGAGAAGACTCCATTTGGAAATGTAACGTTCGCTGTGTCCGGACAAAACCTATATGTCAGAACATTTAATATTCCTCAAGCATTCAATATTGATCCTGAGGCATTGAGTACTGGTGTAGGTAACGGACAAGGACTTGAATTCCAAACTGGACCTTCTAACAGACGTTACTCATTTAGCGTTAAAGCAACATTCTAAAAAAAATTAATAATCTTATTATGAAAAATATATTTAAAATCGCATTTCTTGCTTCAGCTTTCATATTCTTCACCGGGTGTGAAACTGTGGAGTTAGATTTATTAGTAGACCCGAACGCAGTTGGGGAGGAGAATGCTGATCCGAATTTCATCTTAAATGATATTCAGCTCACCTTCGCCCGTAACATCTTCAACGGGTATAATACTCCATCAAGTACTGCCACACGTATGAGGTATTTATTTGGGGAGTACAACGGTGCTATCGATGAGAACACCTTAAGTGGTGAGTGGCAACAATCTTACCAGATGTTTGGTAATATCGATCTTATCGTGGGATTGAACGAAAAAGACCTTGCCGGTGGTGGTGAAGGGCTTCCTAATCACCTGGGTGTAGCACAGATCTTTGAGGCCTATGCCTATATGCTTTTAGTTGACTTTGTGAACAATGTACCATTCTCCGAGGCGAACCAGCCTGAGGATTTCCCAAATCCGAATGCGGATCCCGGGAAAATGGTATACGATGCACAGATCGAATTATTGGATGAAGCCATTGCCAACTTACAGTCCGGTGGATTGGTAGAGCCTACTTTGGATCTATACTTTGGTTCTTTCGATGCAGACAACTGGATTGCACTTGCAAACACTTTGAAGCTTCGTGCCTATAACAACCTTCGATTAACAGACCCGGGCAGAGCTACTGCCGGAATCAACTCGTTGATCAACGGAAATATCATTGATACGGAATCAGAAGATTTCACCTTTGGATATTCAGACGTTCAGGATCCTGTGGATTCAAGACACCCATACTTTAGTAATGGATATGATGCAGCTGGTGCCGCTTCTTATATGAGTAATAACTTCCTTGATCTGTTAAACGCAGGGGATGACCAACCTCCGTTTATTGAAACAGGAACAATCGATCCAAGAACACGTTACTACCTGTATCGTCAGACGGGTAACACCCCATCAGGTTCTGATCTTCCATGTGCGGGAGATGCCAGATACGATTACTGTTATGTAGGTAACCTATACTGGGGTCGCGACCACACCGATGATGCCGGTATTCCAAACGACGGATTTAAGCGTACAACCTTCGGAATCTATCCGGGTGGTGGTGCTTTCGATAGAGATGAGTTTGCTCAGGCCAGAGCGACAGACAACAACTTAGGGGGTGCAGGTATCGTACCGATCTACCTTTCATCTCACACACATTTCTTACTGGCAGAAGCTGCCCTTACTATAGGAACTAACGGAAACCCGGCCAATCTAATGGCAGAAGGTATCCGATTGAGCCTTGACAAAGTAGACGACTTCTCCGGAAATGTGGCTACCGATGGATTTGAAATGACACAAGGCGATAAAGACGCCTATGTAGCCGGTGTACTTGCAGAGTACAACGCTACCAATAACCAAGGAAAACTTGCTATTATCGCAAGAGAAGCTTTCTTAGCTTCCTGGGGTAATGGTGTAGAAGTATACAACCTCTACAGAAGAACAGGTTTACCAGTACTACAATCTCCTATCATCCCTGCAGGTCCGTTCCCGAGAGGATTCAGATATCCTGTAGACGAGGTAGAAAACAACCCGAACATCCAACAGCGTCAGCTTACCGACCAGGTATTCTGGGATAATAACCCTGGCGGATTTATTGACTAATTAAAACATTTTTTATTATGAGAAAATTAAAATCTATTTTACCCTTAGCTCTGATCGCGTTGGTAGTTACAATCTCACTAACAAGCTGCGAGAAAAGAGAAGACTGGCGTTTCCCTGAATTAGGAAATGGTGGATTCGTCAAATTTGTACAACAACCCGATACTTGGCGTGGATCTGACGTATCCGATGGTACTTCTATTGTAAAGTATCATATTGGAACAGATCCGGCAGAATCTTCATTTAGTGCTTTTATTGAAGATCCTAACGGAAACGTGGCAAGTATAGAATATTTTGTAATAGGTGATTTCACTGGAGCGCCTGCGGATCCTATTCCGTTTCGCGCTACTCAATCCTTCCCATTCGAAATGAGTTTTACAACTGCTGATATGGCGGCATTATTTAACGTAGATGCCACCGTATTCGAAACTGGAGACTTCTTTGAGTTTATATCGGTTATCACAACTACAGATGGAAGGACTTACATCTCCAGAGTTACGGAATGTGAGGAGTGTCCAATTGAACCAGGTGAGCCTGCTGTATGGAATGGTGGAACTATTGATGCAGTATTGCTTCAGGGTGGTGACACAGGAGATAACTTCTTGTTACCTGCCGTATGGTACCGAGTTAAGTATTTAGCTCCATAAGAATGAGCCAATTTAAATTATAATTTTATAGTTTATTGTAAACCATCCGCTTAAATGCGGATGGTTTTTTATTTTTACATCAAATAAAACCATTGAAAAAAGAAAATCTGATATTCGGAATATATCCTGTACTGGAAGCGGTTCGATCTGAAAAGCCCCTCGATAAACTCTACATACAAAAAGGAATGGCAAATGACAAGATAGAAGCTATTCTAAAATTAATTGATACCGATGCGGTTTCCATCAATTATGTCCCTGTTGAAAAACTGGATCGCCTTATTCGAAGTAATCATCAGGGAATCGTCGCAAGTATTTCCCCTATTACCTTCAAATCGATCGAAATTGTCGTGGAAGAACTCCTGGAATCTAAAAAAGATCCGCTGTTTTTAATACTCGACCAGGTTAGCGATGTGAGAAATTTCGGTGCCATCTTGCGCACTGCGGAATGCACTGGTGTGGATGCTGTGATCATTCAGAAAAAAGGTGGTGCTCCGGTGAGTGGAGATACCGTAAAAGCTTCTGCCGGTGCTATTTTCAACATCCCTATTTGCAAGGTGGACCATATTAAAGACGCCATCTTCTATTTGCAGGGATCTGGAATAAAGACGATCGCGGCGACCGAAAAAACTCAGGACAGTGTGTATGATGCGGACCTAACTGGAGGGCTCGCCATCATTCTGGGTTCTGAAGGGAAAGGTGTATCAAAATCAGTATTATCTTTAGTCGACCATAGCGCAGCGTTACCCTTGTTAGGAAAAATAAATTCGCTTAATGTTTCGGTGGCCTGTGGTGTTTTCTTATATGAGGCGGTCCGGCAAAGAAGTAGTTAATTTGAAGTATTGTTCTTATCCTCATCTGGTTTGCGAATCGTATATCGTATAATCACTTTTTTAGGCTTTTCTGAACTGGGTTCTTTGCCCTTTGTTTCATCCTCGGCAGGCTGTTCAATGAAATTGCCATCCTCGTCGAAGTGTCGAAGGAAAGGATCATTTTCCGGATCAAAATGCTCATCTTCCCAAGCATATTTTCGTTTCTCTATCGGATTACTTCTGAATAGCAGTGCAAAAGCAAAACCCACCGCGAAGCCAGACAGGTGGCCTTCCCAGGATATTTTTGGATCTACAGGAAATATATACCAAAGCAGGCTACCGTAGAGGAATACCACAACGAAGGCTATAGCTGTTAATTGATATTGCTTAGAAAATATTCCCTTAAAGAATAAAAACGCAGCCAACAAGTAAACAATTCCACTAGCCCCGATGTGCAGCGCGGGACGTCCAATGATCCAGGTCATTAGCCCAGTGAGTAAGGTACCAAGTATAAGTACCCGCCATCGAATGTCCCTGTAGAAATAAAACAAAGCTGTAGTGAGTACCATTAAGGGAACGGAATTATTAAATAAATGCTGGAGATCGGCATGGATGAAGGGCCCAAATAATATCCCGCGCAAACCTTCAAGTTTCTGCGGATAGATACCGAAATACTTGAAATGCCAACCAAACCGAAATTCGGCCCAAAAAATTACCCAGAGGCTCAGAACCATCACCAGTGGATAAAGGATCACATCGTTGGTAAATTTTAAATTAGATTCTTTGGCCATACAATAAGGGTCTTACAAAAAATACTCCCTTTTCAAATTTATGATAAATTGTCAGTATCCATCCTACGATAAAATTGTAATTTTAAATCCTCATGAATAAACCCCTGGCAGAACGAATACGGCCTACCTCCCTGGAAGAATATATCAGCCAGGAGCATCTCGTTGGTCCTGATGGAGCGCTCACATCGCAATTTAAGTCAGGTATGTTGTCTTCAATGATCTTTTGGGGCCCGCCAGGAACTGGAAAAACTACGCTGGCATCTATTATTGCGAATACTTCAGAGCGTCCTTTTTATACCTTAAGCGCTGTAGACAGTGGTGTGGCTGCCGTGAGAGAGGTAATAAACAAAGCCAGGAAAAGCGATGACCTCTTCGCTGCCAAAAATCCTATTTTGTTCATTGATGAGATTCATCGATTTAGTAAATCTCAGCAGGATTCACTTTTAGGTGCTGTAGAGAAGGGCTGGATCACATTGATTGGTGCTACCACCGAAAACCCTAGTTTCGAGGTAATACCGGCTTTATTATCGCGCTGTCAGGTATATGTGCTTAATCCATTCGGTAAAACGGATCTTGAAGCTCTCCTTTCACGTGCCATAAAGACAGATGAAGTTTTATCACGTAAAAACATTATCCTGGACGAGACCGAGGCACTCCTGAGGTTATCCGGAGGGGATGCAAGGAAACTTCTCAATATCCTGGAGTTGGTTGTACTTTCGGAAGAATCAGATTCCGTAAAAATCACAAATGCTTTGGTTCAAAATAAAGTTCAGAAGAATACTGTTTTGTACGATAAAGCCGGTGAGCAACATTACGATATAATTTCCGCGTTTATAAAATCCATACGCGGCAGCGATCCGAATGCAGCGGTTTATTGGCTTGCGAGAATGATAGAAGGAGGCGAAGATATTAAGTTCATAGCCAGACGAATGCTCATCCTTGCTTCCGAAGATATCGGAAATGCCAACCCGACGGCACTCGTTCTTGCTAACAGCACATTTCAGGCTGTGAATACGATAGGATATCCCGAAGCCCGGATTATTTTAAGTCAGTGCGCCATATATCTCGCTTCCTCTGCAAAAAGTAACGCATCGTATAAGGCCATTGGTGCCGCACAGCAAACGGTTAAACAGACTGGTGATCTCTCAGTTCCGATGTCAATACGTAATGCGCCTACTAAACTTATGAAGGAATTAGGTTATGGGGAAGACTACCAGTATGCCCATAATTACGAAGGTAATTTCGTGCCGCATGAATTTCTACCTGCGGAAATTGAAGGAACCACATTCTATCAACCAGGAAAGAATAAACGCGAGCGTGCGCTTCGTGATTATCTAAATGGGCTGTGGAAAGAGAAATATGACTTCTAGTTCTGTGCTTTATAACGGGTAAGGCTACCCATCAATTCCAGGATTAGGTCTCCGTTGGTGTTAAATCCGGCACTGTACTCTTTTCCCTCCGAGGTGGTATAAACAGCACCACCATCTGCCATCACAATTGTTCCTTTTAAAAGAAGCCCATTCGGTGCATTTTCCGACTCTTCGTAAAAGGAATAACCCTCAGAGGTTTTTCGCAGGAGGTAGGACATCCCATCTAATTCATAACTGGTAAATTTGTCCTTTGGAAAATTGGCGATTGCAACTGCCATTACTTTGGTGCCGTTTCCCACAGTTATATTTGCATTATCATTATTTACCTTATCGGGTGGCGACTGCATCTCATTAATTACATCTCCCGAAGGATCATCCGTGTCATTGGTAAGATTATCCTCATAGGTTATTATTTCTTTTTGGCTTACCCCGAGATCGGCCACGCTCACAAATGCTTTACGAAGAGCATCCTGGAAGGACTTTTTATATTCCTTATACTTGCTTCTGCCTTCCTCACTTCTGAAGATTTCTTCGCCATAACAATCTTTTAGCACTACAGTGATCTTCGTATACGTAAAACCGGGCTGTCCTAATACTTCAGCCTGAAGACCATCACAGCGTTTCACATTTGGCAATTCCGAAGGAAAATAAGCGTTAAATCCATATTTATTAAAGAGAAATTTGGTCATTGAATTGAGTTGATGCTGATCTGTCTCAAAAAGAAACTCATACAACTCCGGAACGACTACATAGCTATAGTCACTAGCTGATTTTTGTCCGTATATATTTGAAATAAAGCTGCTTACAACCACAAGCAGCATAATTTTTTTTATCATTCTTCGTCAATTTTTATATTGAATCCCAGCTGTAAAGATACACTTTTTGCCTTTGCCAGATTACCGTAACGCAGCAAGTTATCGGCGGCTATATAAAAATTGAATTTACCAATATCGGTAACCATTCCCAATCCTACATTAGAATAGCTGTATGAATCCACGGTGTATGTAACTTTTGCCGCGAGAAATTCCCATAGTCGACGATAATAGAACAAGGTTCCCGCCATTTGAGGACCTTTTGGCCGGAATACACTATAAAACTGTGCTCCTACTGCCTGTGCCCTATCTATATTACCGCCCATGTTACGGCAGTCACAATCTGCGCCTTTCCCGACCGTCTTTCCGAAGCTGTATTTAATCGCCGCGTTAATTTTCAAAGGCCTGAATTGGGTATACCCACTTGTTATAGTATCAACTGGGATTGCTTCCTCAATCTCATCTTCAAGAATATCATAATAGGGCAATGTAGGCTGTCCATTGCTTAATGGAGGAAAAATCAATTCTATACCCTCCAATGTATAGGTTCCGGTCGCTTTGTAGGTTTCGACATCGTTGCTGTGGAAAATCGCCCCTACATCCAGTAGACTTGCACTGGCAGAAAGCCTGTCGCTAATTTCATAGCTTCCACCAACATCTATTCCCAGTCCGAAATTACCTCCAAAGAAAGCCCGTCCGATAATTTCTCCGGGGATTTCCGAGCTATCCATTCCCTCAAGGGAAGCTATTCCCGAGGTATTTAAGGTAACCCTTCCATTAGTTACCGTATGTTCGTATATATTAGCGCTATCATCCCCGCCAAGAGTAGTGATAAATGTTCCCTGGTTATTAACACTTCTTGCACTAAACATACTTGAATATAATTTTACTCGCACTCCTGCTGTAAGCTTTTTCGTAAGCTGTTTGTTTGCCCCAAAATGATACACTGTTAATAGATCGGCCGTGGTATTTAATCCACTTAGATCGAAAGGATAATCGATATAATCCCGGTTACCTTCCCATACTAAAATTGCCAGGTCCCGAGGGAAATAAAAAATGAAATCCAACTCCTGGTATATTCCGCCAGAAAAGTAAATTTCGTTGTCAGCTCTCCAACCAAAATTGATAATTTCCAATTGTTCGGTTGCCGTGAAGAAATCCGTGTTCTTTAATTCAAAAATCTTATTTCTTATCCTTGTGTTTATATCCACATCTGATTCGCCGAAAATATCAAAAACGGTAACGCCTGTGGAACCCCCGTTCACATGTATCTGCGACAAAAAGGGAATCCCGAAGTGCATCTTCTGAGGCACTTTGGTTCCCGGGTTCAATAGCAGGCTTTGAGGCACCTCGTCCAATCCGTAGAGGATCTGTTTATTTTGCGCAAAGCAAACCGATAGGCCTAATGCCATTATAAGAGTCAACACATTTCGCATGGTAATTATTCTCAATCTCTAATATCCAGGTAATATGTTGTTTTCGATTGTAAATTGAGATTGCCCTCAAGATCTGGACTTGCATCCGATATAGTCACAGATACCACTACCCGATTAGCCATGGTAAGCTGGAGAATTTCATCTCCTTCAATTATTTCTTCAAACTCGGTAATTACCGGTGTCTGAAGGTTACCTTCCGCCACAGTGGTCTGAGTAGCATAGGTGGTATCATTCTGTTCACTAATAAACTGAAATTCGACCTGAAAATTCCTGGGAATACTATTTGTGAATTTGAAGAAGAAATCTGCCCTGCGCAGGCTTTCCTGTATTTCGGAATCATTTAGGAAGCGTATCTCTGTGGTATCGGACAACGTAAGTAATGGTATATCATTGATATCATCGTAAAAATCTCCGGCCTCTATATCAAAATATATAAGGTTAAGTTCTACCACCGGGGTAAGCGCAATATCTTCAGCCTGATCGAAGTCGGTGTCCTTTACGCATGCAAACACCAGCAAGCATAAAAATATGACTGCGAATGGCTTTAATAAGTTCTTTTTCATAAAGAGGGGCTTTACGTATCTAATTAACGAAGTAATACTTGTAATAGTGCTTTAGAGGTGGCTTTTAATCTCCGTGAGGTCATTTACAACCCTATATTCGCCTGGCACATCATCCTTTCTGTAATTAAAGAAAAGCGTATTCATTCCAACCCGTTCGGCACCCAGAATATCGGCTTCAAAAGTGTCGCCTATCATTATGCTTCGCTCTGCAGGGACGGCAGCTTTGTCGAGAGCTGTTTCAAATATTACAGGATGAGGTTTCTTTAATCCTACCTCTTCAGAAGAGGTTACCGTATTGAAAAAATGTGCGATCCTGCTATTTTGTAGCTTCAATGCCTGGACTTCGGCAAATCCGTTGGTTATAATATGGAGTTGATATTTCGGATTTAAATATTCCAGAATTTCCCACGCTCCACGTAAAAGATGGTTGTCTTTTGGTAACTCATCTATATACGTCACCGCCATTTCATCCAGCTTTTCAATGGAATAGGTTATCCCGAATGGTTCGAACGCATCTCTGAACCGGCCCCTGCGAAGTTCCTGCTTACTTACGCGGTCTTCACGGTAACGTTTCCAGTAAGCAAAATTAATTGGCTCGTATACAGCAATGAATTCAGTGAGTTCTATTTCAATCTCATGAGTACTGAAAAGACGTGAAAACGCCAAGGCCGAATTCCGGTCAAAATCCCAGAGGGTATGATCCAGATCGAAAAATACATCGGTAAGGTTATTAGCCATTTGCATTTAATTTTTCAGAAAATAGATTTCGCCAGATAACATTAGCTTTTTGTTCACTGAAATCTTCAACATTGAAAAATACAGAAAATGTTCCATTTAATTCCACCACCTTCTCGTATAAGACTGAAATTCGCTGCAGGCTATCAGACTCATATTTCTTATTAAATCCCTCTGTGGTAAATGCGATCGGGTGAATCACTAATGGTGTCTTAATTTCATAGTCCAGATCGTAAAACAAAAAGGGAGTGCAGGTTCCTGCCCTGAAACCCGGAGTATCTTCATAGACCATAGAGTAATCTCTTTCAATTTCCTGCTCGACAAGGATCCTATACAATTCGGGTAACATCACGAGAAAATCCGAATTCATAGCGGCAGATAGTTGTCGATGCGTAGTTTCTTCTAATTGTCTTTTTTCCTGTTTCAGCACTTCTGTGTCGGTAAGGGCATTGTATGAAAATAATAAGCCTATTTCATTGTAATCGCTCATGTATTTCATTAAGCTTCTGAATTTTTTCCTATAAGAATTGAATCCGTGCCTTAAATCCGGGTGATCCCCAAGCAGGAAAAAAACGGTCAGTTTACTAGTCCCTGATTGAGTGGCTGAAATAATCCAGTCGTACACATCGAAAGGGTCTTTGTCTACACCTAATACAACCCGGGTGCGTTTAAATATTTTACGAAATCTGAATTTCGCCAGATCCGCAACATAACCACTAAACGATCGTACAAATCCTTTCTGAGCGTATTCATAGGGCTGCGCTATCTTGAGAAGTGAATGCATTTTGGGATATTTTTTAGGAAAGGACAGATCGGGAAATGTCTGCTGCAATAAGGCTTTCCACTTATAGGCCCAGATGTCAACCACTGGATGCATTAAGAATCCGTGTTGATAACCCAGGCTTTCTATTGCTGGAAACCTGCCAAGTTCATCCTTTACATGCGGGAGATATTCTTCATACCGACTTAGTAGAAAAAAGGCAGCTGAAAAAATATCGTAGGGTAATGCACTCTTACCACCTACCGCGAAGAATCCGAAGGTGTTTTCCCAGGGTTTTACACTAATTTCCAAATCTTCAACACCAACCTGTTCGAGCAAGCCATAACTCTGAACGAAAAGTTCGTTCCCCATGGGCTGTTTAGTGTACGATAATTTGGGGCCTGCATGACTTATAAACTCTTCAATAACTGAAGTAAAACCAATTTCCAATCCTAAAATTCGCTGGCAGATATGCTTGAATATGAAATCGACGCGGGGTGTAAGATTCTGAGTAAATATTAGCAACATGTGCATCAAAGCATTTGTTCATCGGCAAAGCTAAAGTACGCTTTTTCAGTAATTATTAGATGGTCCAATATGTTTATGTCGAGACTCTCCCCTGCTTTCTTAATCTTTGTTGTAAGCTTACTATCACTTTCACTGGGTTTAAGTGTTCCGCTGGGATGATTATGAGCCAGGATAATTCCCACTGCACCTACTTCCAGTGCTTCTTTGAATGCCAGGCGGACATCCACCAACGTCCCCGTAATACCACCCTTACTAAGCTGTGAAAGTTGCAGGACTTTATTCGAATTATTCAGATAAATGATCCAAAACTCCTCATGATGTAATTCTCCAATAAGGGGTTGCAGAATTTCAAAAGCGTCAACACTGGAAGTAATCTTTTCTAACCTTAAGGCTTCCTGAGCTCTTCGTCGCCTCCCAAGCTCCAATGCCGCCACAATAGTGACTGCCTTTGCTTTTCCGATACCTTTGAATTTACAAAGATCATTTACAGAAAGCTTTCCCAGGGCCTTTAAGTTAAACTCCACGCTCGCCAGGATTCTTTTGCTAAGCGACACTGCGCTTTCGTCCCTACTCCCTGAACCAATAATGATTGCTATAAGTTCTGCATCGCTTACCACTGTTCTTCCTTTAGACAGTAATTTCTCTCTTGGTCTATCGTCCTCATTCCAACACTTAATGGAAAAGGAGTTGTTCTTTGAATACATATGAATATTGAATAGCTAAGCATCATACTTGATCCAAATACGACCTATTAGCTTTTAAAAAGGGAAGTTAGAATGCAGATATAAGATTTGTTCTACCATCTCAAAGATAATAAACTAATCGATTGTTTGTATCTTTCAATTCTAATAAAAGACATATATGAAATCACTTTTAGACCAAGAAACTTTTACCGAGGTTAAAGATCGCCTGAACAAACTGAATGAAAATTCGGAACGCCAATGGGGGAAAATGACACCGGCTCAAATGGCAAAGCATTGCCAGTATCCATTGAAGATCATGCTAGGTCATGACAAATACGATCTTAAACCGAACTGGTTTGTCAATCTTCTTTTTAAAAAATCCATGTACAATGATAAGTTATGGCGAAAAAATTTACCTACGGTGAAACGGTTTAAGCAAACTGAGGATAGTGATTTCACTCAGGAAAAGGCTAAACTCGAGGCTTTGGTTGATGAATTAGGAAGCCAAATGGACAAAGAGAATTGGGGTGACCATCCGGCTTTCGGGAGATTGACAAACGAGCAATGGGGAAAGATGCAGTACAAACACCTGGACCATCATTTACGTCAGTTCGGAATGTAACCTACAACTAATATATGTATCCACCTCCACACCATCAGACAGGGGACCGGAAGAAAATGATCAAAGTTATGAAGGATTTCCCCTTTGGAATCCTTGTCACAGCCAAGGAAAATCAGCCTTTCATAACACATATCCCCATCATTTACAATGAAAGTACAGGACGATTGGTGGCCCATATCGATGCGATGAATCCACAAGTGGAGACTTTAAATGATGGCGATAGCGCTACCGTAATTTTCAAAGGACCCGATTGCTATGTCTCACCTTCGGTTTATTCCACCGAACAACTTCCTACATGGAATTATATCATCGTTCATATTAGCGGGATCATACATAGAATTAACGAACCGGCAGCCGTTAAGAAGACAATGATGGATATGACCGCCTTCCTCGAAGGCGACGAGCCAAATTTTGTATTGCAAAAGGATAATCCGAAAATGGACCGCATGGTGAATTACATCAAAGCCTTTGAAATTGAGATCACCGATTGGGAGGGCAAGTTCAAACTTTCACAAGACAAGAGTCCTGAGGATTATGAACTGGCCAGAGAAGCGTTAATCAAGAAGACAAAAGAGGATTATAAAGATTTTATCGAGTCTATGTACCGGAATTAGCAATTACAGCTTTCACTTCTTCTAAATCCAACCCCCCATAATTCCCACTGCTCATTAATAACAATGCTGTATTGCTGAAATTCTGTGCGAACAAAAAATCCTTGAATTCCGCAGGATCGGTATAGATAACAAGGTCATCTCGTTGAAATGCCAGCGCAATTTGTTCTTCTGAAATTGGTTGCAATTTTTTGATCTCCACAGCATGTGGAGAATAGAACACCACAGCTTTATCGGCAGCATCCAGAGCGCCCTTATATTCTTTTAAAAATTCCGGATTCAGGCTGCTGTACGTGTGCAGTTCAAGGCAAGCCAATAAGCGTCGGTCTGGATATTGATCCTTTACGGCTTCGGATGTTGCTTTTACCTTGGACGGAGAATGGGCAAAGTCCTTATAAGCAACAGTACTTGAATTTTCCTCAAGTTTTTCCAATCGCTTACTCGCTCCTGTAAAAGATGCTATAGCCTCATAAAAATCGTCGGCATCAATACCCATAAGCTGACAGATCCATCGGGCTCCTTCCAGGTTGTTCAGGTTGTGCTTTCCAAAGATCTCCACAGGCATAGGGCCTTCCGGAGTATCAAGAAGTGTGGTTCCGTCTTGTACATCGTAATCCGGGGTCTTATAGGGATATTTCTTAATATGATTGCTACTTTCTTCAACCACTTTTTTTACTTCAGAATCCTCTTCATTGTAAACAATGGCACCACCATTTGTGATCTCATCCAGAAAGATCCGAAACTGATCTACGTAATTTTCATAGGTGGGAAACACGTTAATATGATCCCATGCAATTCCGCTAAGCAGCGCAATATTGGGCTTGTACAGGTGAAACTTCGGTCTTCGGTCTATTGGTGATGAAAGGTATTCATCGCCTTCCAGCACTATGAAATCGGCATTTTCGGTTAGTCGCACCATCGTATCGAAGCCTTCCAATTGAGCGCCAACCATGTAATCCACTTCCCGGTTGTGGTAGTGCATCACGTGCAGGATCATGGAGGTAATCGTGGTTTTTCCGTGAGATCCGCCAATAACGACCCTTGTTTTATCCTTGGATTGTTCGTACAGGAATTCCGGATAGGAATAGATAGTAAGTCCGAGTTCTTTGGCTTTTAGTAGTTCAGGATTATCTTCTTTGGCATGCATCCCAAGGATCACCGCATCCAGATCGCTGCTAATTTTTTCAGGAAACCAACCAAATGATTCGGGTAATAATCCTTTATTATCAAGCCTGCTTTTTGAAGGATCGAAGATGGTATCATCGCTTCCGCTAACCTGGTCTCCTTTTTCATGTAAAGCCAGGGCCAGATTGTGCATAGCGCTACCCCCGATGGCGATAAAGTGTACTCGCATGAATTTTTATGAATTTACACAAAGGTACTATTTTGAACTGCAAGAAGGATAGCGGCAGGTAGCTTTTGTGGAACAAAACTACAGCCAATAGCCTGTCCCTATAGTAGCTACTATAGGGCTTGCCCAAATATCAGAGTGAAAGAATATGGTGTTTTTCTTCGATGGCCTCCTCAAAATCAGGTCTGTCTGTCAGCGCTTTATTGATATATTGCAGTGCCTTGTCTTTATTTCCAATGTTCTTATAGATCTGCGCCAGCCTGTAATACGCCCAATCTTTAGGTACTCCGTCCCGTGCCGAATAATTTTTTATATACGCCTGAAGGCAGTCGATTCCTTGCTCGGGATCAAGATTATATTGAGCAGAGATCTTTCCTATCTGATAGTTCAAACTGTTACGCTTATGCTTCTTTAGCGAAGTGGCGGCTGTTTGCAAGGCTTTCCGCGGCTGATCGTTGTTTTCGTAAAGATTAGTGAGTTTTTTATAGGTAAGCGGCGAACCACCAACCTCTATGGCCTTTTTATAGAATTTTTCAGCATCCTCGGGACGATCGCTGTATTCGGCGATGTAACCATTGGCCAGGTAACCATCCACAGGTGAGATCTTCAGTAGTTCGTTGGCATATTTAATAGCCTTTCGTTCACTTCCACCAATAATTCCCGGCAGCTGAATGTAGTATTCAGTTAATGCCCAGCGCACTTCAACATGATTTGGATCGAGTTTAGCGGCTGTTTCGAAGTGTTTTTTAATATCCCCAATATAACCCAGGGCGCGAATACGGCTTATTTCCAGGGCTTTCATACCCATGGCTCCACCACATTTGAAATGATAATTGGCATTATCAGGACTTTCCTCAACCAATGGTTCATAAAAGGAAATGGCCTTATCCCAGTCTTTTACAGAACCTGCAATATCGCCCAGGTATTCTCTTGTTTTCCTATGGTTAGGATTTTCCTTTAAATATTTCTGAAAAAGAGGTTTCGCTTTGTTAAATTGTTCATTATTGAAATATGTTTCAGCCTCCTGAAAATATGGCTGAGCACATATCAGGGCAGGAAAAAGAAGCAGAAATAACAATTTCTTCATAGCGTAGGTTTGCATACAAAGATATACAACTATTTTTTTTAACGATTATTTCTTTTTTGGAGGGTATTTTTTCATGATTTTACTGAGGACAGCCCAATAATAAGACTCTTTGCGGGCTGCTGTTGACTTTTCTTTCAGTTCTCCATCCGCTACGGCCTGCCATATAAGTTCGTCCTGGGCCGCATCGACGAAATCAATTGTGAGCCGCTGATTTACAACGTTGCCTCCAACAGGAATACCACCGCTCACACCAACGCCCACATTACCTCCACCTCCGCCTAGACCAATACCGATGGAACTTCTGGAAGCGGATAAAAATTCGGAGGCGAAAAAATTAATTAAGAATTGTGGATCCTCAGATCGCGTAAAACCCCGTTGTTGGAGTAAACTATCGGTAATTTTGATAATCCGCTGATCATCGAGGTCGGACAACCCTGATTCGATGCCGGGATAATAATTGAAGGTTTGATATTGTGAGAAATCGATTTTCTGATCGTAGTCCACGGCTACTGTGGCTCCGCAAGAAACAAGCAACAAAATACCAAACAATACCAATGCTGACCTCATAGTCATATTTTTAAATAAAGATACTTAAAAATGAAGGTTTCGATTAGAGTTTTTATTATTCTTTAACGATTTTTCGGGTGAGACTGCCGTATTCTGTGTCGACTTTTTCAAAATAGATTCCTTCAGAAAGGTTACCCGGACACTATATTTTTTCATCTGTATTCAACATCTCCCACAGCGTGTCCTTCAAATCCTGTAAACCCTGCTGGGCTACCGAGGAAATAAATAAATAGGGAATTCCTTCGAAGTCTTTATCGAGCTCCACTTTCATTTCTGCCTTAAGCTCGTCGTCCAGCATATCGCTTTTAGAGATAGCGACGAGTCGTTCTTTATCCAGTAATTCCGGATTATACCGACGTAATTCATCCACCAGGATGTCGTACTGCTTTCGTATGTCATCGGCATCGGCGGGTATAAGAAATAGCAAAGTTGAATTACGTTCAATATGTCGTAAGAAGTAATGGCCTAACCCTTTTCCTTCCGCAGCTCCTTCAATAATCCCCGGAATATCAGCCATGACAAAAGTCTGGTAATCTCGGTACGCAACAATCCCGAGATTGGGCTTTAATGTGGTGAATTCGTAATCGGCTATTTTAGGTTTCGCAGCACTAAGTACAGAAAGCAAGGTAGATTTTCCGGCATTGGGAAATCCAACCAATCCAACATCGGCCAGGACCTTCATTTCCAATGTGAAATTTCCTTCTTCCCCCACCAAACCGGGTTGGGCGTAACGAGGTGTTTGCCGAGTTGGACTTTTGAAATGCGCATTCCCCCTGCCTCCTTTTCCTCCGCGTGCGATGATCAACTCATCTCCGTGTTCCATCAGTTCCTGCAGCAACTCACCTGTATCGGTATTCTTTACGGCAGTTCCCAAAGGAACATCTATATAAACATCATCGCCATCGGCACCCGTACTAGTTTGCTTACCTCCGCCCATGCCGTGGCCCGCCTTGTAATGACGCTTGAATTTAAGATGATAGAGCGTCCACATATTGCTGTTAGCCTTAAGGATAATATGTCCGCCGCGACCTCCGTCACCACCATCCGGGCCTCCTTTAGGGATATACTTTTCCCTGCGTAAATGTGCACTGCCCTTCCCTCCTTTTCCGGAAGTAACATGAATTTTTACATAGTCTACAAAATTTCCTTCGGTCATATTACTTGATTTCCTTCCCTAAAAGGCACGGTTGGTTTTGAAACGGTAATTAAAGCGTATCGATTACAGCGCTGAGACGAACGGTGATCTCATCAATAGATCCCACACCATCTACTCCGTAATATTTATCCTGTTTCTGATAATAATTCTTAAGTATATCAGTCTTGCGATAATATTCGGCAATACGTTCGCGTATTACTGCTTCATTGGCATCATCGGCACGACCACTGGATTTTCCACGTTCCAGGAGGCGGCCCACCAATACTTCATCGTCTACTTCTAAGGCTACCATGGCATTGATCTGACTTTCTTTCTGCGCCATCAATTCGGCCAATGCACCGGCTTGTGCTTCAGTTCTTGGAAAGCCATCGAAAATAAATCCGTTGGCATCGCTATTTTTCTCCACTTCCGCGTTCAGCATATTGATCGTAACCTCATCCGGAACCAAATGCCCTTTATCCATATAGCTTTTTGCCAGGGTTCCCAGTTCTGTTTCGTTCTTGATGTTGTATCTGAATACATCCCCGGTAGAGATGTGTACCAGTTGATATTTTTCCTTCAACACTTCTGCTTGTGTACCTTTTCCAGCCCCCGGAGGACCGAACAATACGATGTTTTTCATTCGTTTATTTTTCTTTCTGAATAATGATTTTATAAATCGCCACATAACGAGGTTGCAAAGATAACAATTGCAAAGAAGATTGTACCTTTGTGCTATGGCTAATTATTTTTCTTCTGAATTTACCCTCGGAATTTTTGGCGGCGGCCAGCTAGGAAAAATGCTGCTTTACGAAACCCGCAAATACGATATAAAAACCAAAGTGCTGGATCCAAGTGCCGAAGCACCCTGCAGAATTGCCTGCAATACTTTTGTGCAAGGTGAATTGATGGATTTTGATACGGTTTACTCCTTCGGAAAGGATGTCGATCTGCTCACCATCGAAATTGAAGGAGTTAATGTAGACGCCATTGAAAAACTTGAAAGTGAAGGCCTAAAAGTATTTCCTTCTTCACAAACACTACGGAACATTCAGAATAAAGGTCGGCAAAAACAATTCTATACAAAACACAATATACCTACTTCAGCATTCCAATTATTCCAAAACCTTCAGGAGCTTAAAGAGGCTGTATTGGCAAATAAAATAACTTTCCTTTTGTCTGGAAGAGTTGCACCGGTGGCTACGACGGAAAGGGCGTTAGTATCATTCGGAGTTCAGCAGACCTCGAGTCGCTTTCGGAAGGAGAGTGCATCGCTGAAGAACTTATCCCGTTTAAGAACGAGCTCGCGGTGATCGTGGCGCGAAATCCCAACGGAGATATAAAAACTTATCCTGTCGTGGAAATGGAGTTCCATCCCGAGGCCAACCAGGTGGAATACGTGATCTGCCCCGCGCGGATCGATGAAAATGTAGCACATAATGCACGTGAAATAGCCGAAGAGGTTTCCAATGCATTTGGTCATGTAGGATTATTGGCTGTAGAGATGTTTCAAACCTCCGAAGATGAGATCCTGGTAAACGAAGTCGCACCACGACCTCACAATAGTGGACATTACAGCATTGAAGCAAGTTATACCAATCAGTTTGAACAACACCTTCGCGCAATTCTGAACTTGCCACTGGGGAGTACAGAGAGTAAGGTTGGAGGGATTATGGTAAATTTGGTGGGTGCCGAAGGACATACCGGCGATGTGGTATATTATCACATTGAAGATATCATGGCCATGGAAGGAGTTACCCCTCATATATATGGTAAAAAACAAACCCGACCTTTTCGTAAAATGGGCCATGTTACCATTGCAAATAAAGATCTGGCAGAGGCAAGGAGAATTGCGGAAGCTGTAAAGAATTCAATAAAAGTGATTAGTAAATAATAGATATGAGCAAAGTAGGAATCATTATGGGAAGTACCAGCGACCTGCCCGTTATGCAGAACGCTATCGATGTGTTAAAAGGATTTGATATTGAAGTGGAAGTAGATATCGTTTCTGCCCACAGAACACCGGATAAATTATTCGATTATGGTAGGAAGGCTCATGAACGTGGGATATCAGTAATAATTGCCGGTGCCGGCGGAGCAGCACATTTACCAGGTATGATCGCGTCTTTATCACCATTACCGGTAATAGGTGTTCCGGTTAAATCCAGTAATTCTATCGATGGATGGGATTCTATACTTTCCATACTTCAGATGCCGGGTGGTGTTCCCGTGGCAACTGTGGCTTTGAATGGCGCTAAAAATGCGGGTATTCTTGCTGCGCAGATAATAGGTTCGGCAGACAAGTGCGTTCTGGACAAGGTTCTGGCGTTCAAAGAAGGACTTAAGCTGAAAGTTGAAGAGGGTGCGAAGAAATTGAAGAAATAGTTTAGAAAATGAACAACCCGCTATTAGAAAAATTTGAAACGGCCCCGTTTACCAAAATAAAGAATGAACATTATCTACCGGCCTTTCAACAACTCATTGAAGACACAAAAGACGAGATAAACGACATTGTTTCACAGACTGAAACTCCTACTTTTAAGAATACTATTGAAGCCCTGGAACGAACCGGGGAGCAACTGGATCTTGTAAGCGGTATTTTCTTTAACCTGAACAGTGCCGAAACCAATGATGAAATCCAGCAAATAGCTCAGGAGGTTTCACCTTTGATCTCCAATTTTAATAATGACCTCCTTCTGAACGAAGGGCTGTTTAAAAAAGTAAAAACCGTTTACGATAGTAAAAATAGGCTTGAACTATCCGCCGAACAGGAAATGTTGCTCGACAAGCAGTACAAGAGTTTTGCCCGAAACGGAGCAAATCTTTCGGAAACGGATAAGCTGAAACTCCGTGAGATCGACGCCGAATTGTCAAAACTTACACTAAAATTCGGGGAAAACGTTTTAGCGGAAACAAATACCTATGAATTGCACCTCACTTCGGAAAAAGACCTGAAAGGCCTGCCCGAAGGTGCGAAAGAAGCTGCCGCACAAATCGCCGAAGATCGCGGAAAAGATGGATGGGTGATCACCCTCGATTATCCTAGCTATATCCCTTTTATGAAGTATGCAGAGAACCGCGCTCTGCGTACCGAATTATCATTAGCCTTTGGTGCCCGTGCCTTTAAAGATAACAAGCATAACAACGAATCCAATGTGCTTCGTATTGCCAATTTAAGGCATAAGAGGGCCCAGCTGTTGGGTTACGATTCGCATGCTCATTTTGTCCTGGAGGAGCGTATGGCGGAAACTCCTCAGAAGGTGACTTCCTTCCTTAATGAACTCATGAAAAAGGCAAGACCTGCTGCGGAAAGAGAATTTAAAGAGCTAGAACAATTCGCCAAAGATCTGGACGATATTGACGCACTTCAGAAATGGGACAGTGCCTATTATGCCGAAAAACTGAAACAAAAACTTTTCGATCTGGATGATGAGAAACTAAAACCCTATTTCGAGCTTGAAAAAGTGATTACAGGAGTGTTTTTGGTAGCAAACAAGCTGTACGGACTGACTTTCACAGAAACCGAGAAGGCAGATAAATATCATAAGGACGTGAAAACTTACAGGGTGACTGATGAAGAAGGTAACTTTGTCTCCCTGTTTTACGCCGATTTCCATCCACGGCCGGGTAAACGTAATGGTGCCTGGATGACATCCTACCGATCACAGCAGATAAAGAGCGGAGTGAATGAAAGGCCTCATATTTCCATTGTTTGTAATTTCACCAAACCCACAGCAAGCAAACCATCACTACTTACTTTTAATGAGGTTACCACCCTCTTTCATGAATTCGGACACGCTTTGCATGGAATGCTGGCCAATACTACGTATTCCGGATTATCAGGAACCAATGTGTACTGGGATTTTGTTGAATTACCTAGTCAGATACTTGAAAACTGGTGTTACGAAAAGGAAACCTTAGCACTATTTGCCAAACATTTTGAGACCGATGAACTCATTCCTATGGAATACGTGAAAAAGATAAAGGAGTCTGCAACGTTCCACGAAGGGATGCAAACCTTACGTCAGCTTAGTTTCGGATTGTTGGATATGGCATGGCATGGTAAGGATCCTTCTGAAATAAATAATGTTAAGGCCTTTGAATCCAGCGCCTTCGAATCGACCCGGTTATTCCCGGAAACACCTGAAACTTGCATGAGCACCTCGTTTTCCCATATTTTTCAAGGTGGGTATTCCGCGGGATATTACAGTTATAAATGGGCGGAAGTGCTTGACGCGGATGCATTCGAATATTTTAAGCAGGAGGGGATATTCAACAAAACCGTGGCAACAAAATTCAAAGATCATGTCCTTTCTCAAGGAGGTACTCATGATCCTATGGAGCTCTATATAAAGTTCAGAGGAAAAAAACCCAACCCGGATGCATTACTGAAACGGGCGGGTCTTCTTAAGAATTAAATTTGCAAAATCCTGAGTAAACGTATTTTATTGAATTTTAATTTTCTTATTGACTACCTCAGAATAGGTCGTTTGAAAATTGACTATATATACCCCGGAAGCGAGATGTCCCATGCTTACACTTCCCTCATTATCGGGGTAATCTAATTTCATAATGGACCTTCCTCCCATATCATAAATTACAATAGTTTCGATAGAGGCGTCGTATTGATTAAAATCGTAATACATGGTATTGTTTGAAGTATAGATATCGTATAGATCACTAGTCACTTCCGTTACACCAAGTTGCCCTTCCTGTTTGGCCGTTTCTATAAGGAACTCGGCGCAGAGCTTCGTAAACTTAAGTGCATGATCTGCGGTACCTGTTACACTGAAGAGGTCATTTGGCGAATGGATATTCGGATTGTGCTGTCCGAAACTGGCTTCAAAAGGAAAGGCCGCCATATATCCTTCATTGTGCCAACTCGCGTGATCTGAGCAACCATAATTACACATTGAAGTGCCATAGGTGAATTGATGCGGTCCTGAAGCATTGTAGTGATCCATGAGTTGCATCAGGAAATCATTCAGCGAGCTATCGGTATAATCGGTTATAAAAAATACATCATTCGCAGAACCATTATAGTTTGTCATATCAAACTGAACATAGGCTGTGACATTTATGTTGTTTGAATTATATTCCTGAGCTATCTCAGAAGAACCTACCAATCCTATCTCTTCGGCTGCATAGGCCATAATTTCGATCGTCCGCTTCGGAACAAATTCTGCTTCAAACAACGCCCTGGCAGCTTCAGTAATGGTCGCTATACCCGATGCGTCATCATCGGCACCCGGAGCGTCGTTATTCCCCTGACTGGAAGTAGAATCGAGATGTCCGCCAACAATTACAAACTCATCCGGAAATTCAGCTCCCGTAATAGTCATAATTACAGAAGGCATTGGTGTGCCGGTATGATTATATAATCGTACACTAACATCTGTTCTCCCGTAAATGGCTGCCATGGCTTCCCATTTGGCTTTTAGATCGATAGCGGACTGTGTACCCGCCGAAAGGGTGTGATACCTTGTCCCATAATCTTGTAACTCTATGATGTGATCTTCAATATTCTGAACATTCATTAGTTGTAATGCCTCATTTACGAGCACATCTTCAGTAATAGTAAATGCAATTCTATTAAAGGATTGTGTAATTGTCCGGTTCAGGGAAGTAACAGCATCTTCGAAAGTGGGTTTGAAAATATAACCGGGACCGTGAACCAAAACGCGTCCATGAAGCGACTCTGCAGCCGCTTTGGACATATAAACTGCCGCTTCGTTCCCCTTTTCCATTAAAATATCAATTCCGTCTGGGCTGTCGGCTTTTAATTCTCTCGCATCCTGGCGTGCCATTGTCGCATAAAATCGGTCGGAATCTTGCGCAAATACACTGATATGCAATAAGAGGCCAATACAGATAAGTATAATTTTTTTCATTTCTATGGAATTCAAAATTTGACGCTTAAGATAAGAACGTCCCTGAGTTATGAAATGATAATGCTCATAGTTTGCAAAAATCATAAATCCCCCTTAATATGACCAATTTGTTGTTCTAACTTTGCTATTTTTGAAAGGTCCATCACGGCTATACTATGGGTAAAGAATTATTACATCCTGAAAATTGGGTAGACAGGTATTCCGACTATCTGTATAATTATACGATTGTACGTGTAAATGACCACGAAATTGCACAGGATTTAATTTCTGAAACGTTCCTCGCCGGGCTTAAATCGAAAGCTAATTTCAAAGGTGAAGCATCGGAACGCACCTGGCTAATTTCCATTTTAAAGAGAAAGATCATCGATCACTACCGAAAAATTAATTCGAACAAAGGAAAAGCGGAAATTCGCGTAAATTACAGCGATGAAGATTCTGAAGGCGATTGGCTGGAGGAACGGGTTAAGGATCCTTTCGACAAGACTGCGGAAGACAACCTGGAGAACGAAGAATTAGGACTTGCAATACTGAATTGCATGGAAAACCTGGATGAAAGGCAGTCGAAGATCTTTAAAATGAAAACGATCGAGAACTTTGATACCGAGGCTATATGTAATGAATTTGACATCACACCGTCTAACCTCTGGGTTATCATTCATCGGGCTCGCAGGTCGATGGCGATGTGCCTGGAGAAAAATTGGTTTTAAATGAATTTCGGAATAATAATTAAGTGTAAAGAAGCCTCGCATATTTGCGATAAATCCCAATACGAGGAATCCAGTTATGCAGAAAGATTATTGATGCGGATGCATCAGTGGATGTGCAGGGTATGTAGGCGGCATTCGGCAGAAAACGCAAAACTTACCGAGGTGATCCGGAAAGCCAATCTGAAAACCTTGCCTGAAACGAAGAAACAGGAATTACAGCAGGTGATTCAACATGAAATTTCGAAATAATACTTCAGCAGATAAAACAGGCCTACCCAAACAATAGGTATACTCTCTACTACAAATGAAGAATAATATCGCTTTTGAACTTCGTTAGCTCCCCACAAGGCCAGGGCGCAAAGAAAACAGGTGATCGCGAAAGCACTTGAATGTGCGCAGCTGAATTCATCCTTAAACAGATCCAGCGAAAATCCGGCATACATAACTATCACACCAAGCCATTTGGAAGTTGTTACCCCTAATTTCTGCGGCATGGTTCCCAAAGCAGTTTCGTCGAAGCGCAGGTCTCTGATTTCAAAAGGAATGGTAAGCACTACGATAATGAGGAATCGTTGCACAAAGGTTAGCCACACATCCGTAGTTACTTGTTCTGAAACAGCAAACCAGGGCGCCAAAACGGTAATTCCAGCCCATACAAGAGCTACTGCGAATATCTTAAAACCGGATAGCATTCTTAGCGTACGTCTTCCAAGAACAGGTACCGAATAAAGGAAAGTAACCACGGCCATGCAGCCCATAATCCAATATAAGTTGAAGGGTAAAAACGTAAAATAATAAACGAGCAACCCGAAGCAAATCAGTGAAAAAACCTGTATGGCTCTAAGTTTGTCTGTGAGGTTTCTGTGATGAAAACGCGCAACACCGGCATATTTTACGAAATTATATGCGGTTATCGTTCCGAAGAAAACAAATCCAACCAATTCCTGAGCGACCTCAATATCGTATTCAAAAACTGTGAGATACAATAAAGAACATACAGCCAACGCCACATGAATGCTACTATCCAGGTAAAAATTGAAGACGGCCTTCAGGTACTTCATAAAACAAAAATAGCCAAAGTGTTAGTAACTCTCATATTTAGTGGAAAAATACTTTTCAAGAGATTGAATTTAACAGAATTTTTTACTCTTTATATTGTAATTTTGCGCAATCTATAATTTAATTGTCAATGAATACCGATTCTTTTGCCCGCAGACATATTGGTCCCAGAAAAAGAGACCTTCCCAAAATGCTTGAAGCCATTGGAGTAGAAAGTATGGAGCAACTCGTTTTTGAGACTATCCCACATGAGATTCTCATCAAAGATAGATTACAACTTGATGAAGCGATGAGCGAACAGGAATATCTCGAACACATTAATAAACTTGCTAAGAAAAATCGTGTTTTCGACACCTATATCGGTTTGGGTTACAATGAAGCCTATTTACCGGCCGTAATACAGCGAAACATTCTTGAAAATCCGGGGTGGTATACTGCTTATACCCCATACCAGGCCGAAATCGCACAAGGCCGGCTGGAAGCGTTACTCAATTATCAGACGATGGTTAGCGACCTCACCGGAATGGAACTTGCCAATGCATCACTACTTGACGAGGCCACTGCAGCAGCGGAAGCGATGACTCTGTTGTTTGCAGTTCGAGAGCGAGCCCAAAAGAAAAATAATGTGGTTAAATTCTTTGTTTCCGACGAGGTTTTGCCACAGACGCTCTCCCTCCTTACCACCAGGTCTAAACCTATAGGGATAGAACTCGTGATAGGAGATCATCGCACTTTCGATTTTTCTTCTGATTTTTTCGGAGCAATTGTTCAGTACCCGGGTAAATCAGGTGTTGTATACGATTATTCCAAATTTGTAGAACATGCAAAAGCTGCCGAAATCAAAGTAGCTGTAGCGGCAGATATCCTTAGTCTTGTGAAATTGAAATCACCTGGAAGTATGGGTGCGGATGTGGTTGTAGGGACTACACAGCGATTTGGCATTCCTCTGGGATATGGTGGCCCTCATGCAGCTTATTTCGCCACCCGCGAAGAATTTAAAAGACATATCCCGGGACGAATCATTGGAGTAACAAAAGATTTGGACGGAAACAGAGCTTTACGAATGGCACTGCAAACCCGCGAACAGCATATTAAACGTGATAAAGCCACATCCAATATTTGTACAGCCCAGGTGCTGTTGGCTGTGATGGCAGGAATGTACGCTGTATACCATGGCCCGAATGGGTTAACCTATATCGCGAACAAAGTACATAATGCCGCTTCAACCCTTGCCTATGGCCTGGAACAATTAGGGTTATTCCAGATGAACGAAAGTTATTTCGATACACTCGCTGTTAAGACAGATTCAGAAAAGATTCAACCTCTTGCGGAAATGCAAAAAGTTAATTTCTATTATCCCGATACTGAAACAGTACAAATTTCTGTAAACGAAACCACCACACTGACAGAGGTTAATAAGATCCTTGCGATTTTTGCAGAAACGTTGAATAAAGAACCTATTGATTTCTCAGAATTACAGCAGGGAAATGCCATTTCAGCAGAAGTTGCAAGGAGCACCACATTTTTAGAAAATCAGGTCTTCAATACCTACCACAGTGAGACGGAACTGATGCGATATATAAAGAAACTGGAACGCAAAGATCTGGCATTGAATCATTCCATGATTTCGTTGGGATCCTGTACGATGAAATTGAACGCAGCGGCTGAAATGCTTCCGTTAAGTGATGCACGCTGGGGAAATATCCATCCTTTCGTACCAAAAGCGCAAGCTGAAGGTTACCAGATTATGTTGAAGAAACTCGAAGACCAACTTACGGAGATTACCGGTTTTGCAGGTACATCATTGCAGCCTAATTCGGGAGCTCAGGGTGAGTACGCTGGCTTAATGGTTATTAAAGCATATCACGAATCTCGTGGTGATTCTCATAGGAATATTTGCCTAATTCCCTCCTCTGCGCATGGAACAAATCCAGCAAGTGCCGTAATGGCGGGAATGAAGGTGGTAGTAACCAAAGCTACGGAAGAAGGAAATATCGACGTTGAGGATTTGCGATCCAAGGCTATTGAGTACCAGGATAACCTGGCGGCCCTCATGGTAACGTACCCTTCAACGCATGGTGTATATGAAAGTGATATCATTGAGATCACTGGTATTATTCATGAATATGGCGGACAAGTTTATATGGATGGCGCAAATATGAATGCACAAGTAGCTTTGACGAATCCGGGTGCGATCGGTGCGGATGTGTGTCACCTGAACCTTCATAAGACCTTTGCTATTCCACATGGCGGTGGTGGTCCGGGGGTAGGTCCGATATGTGTTGCTGAGCAACTTGTTCCTTTTCTACCTACTAATCCAATCATCCGAACCGGCGGGGAGAAAGCAATCACTGCCATATCCGCAGCTCCATGGGGAAGTGCACTGGCCTGTGTTATTTCCTACGCTTATATATGTATGCTGGGAGAAAAAGGATTGCGAAAGTCGACCGAATATGCCATCCTGAATGCAAACTACATCAAAGAAAGGTTACATGGGCATTTTGAGGTCCTGTATACCGGAGAGCAGGGTCGTGCGGCACACGAAATGATCATCGATTGCCGACCTTTCAAAGAGAAAGACATTGAGGTTGTGCATATCGCCAAGCGGCTAATGGATTATGGTTTTCATGCCCCAACAGTATCATTCCCCGTGGCTGGAACTATGATGATAGAGCCGACTGAGAGTGAAAGTAAAGAAGAGTTGGATCGGTTTTGTGATGCTATGATATCGATAAGTAAGGAAATTGAATCAGTAAGCAAGGATGATGAGCATAATTTACTTAAAAATGCTCCTCATACACAGGCTATGCTGACATCGGATAACTGGGAATTCCCTTATACCAGAAAACAGGCGGCATTTCCCCTGGATTATATAGCGGATAATAAATTCTGGCCTTCCACAAGAAGAGTGGATGACGCATATGGAGACCGTAATTTGGTGTGTACATGCGAACCGATAGAGTCCTATATGGAGGCCTGATCGAGATACGCTACTATGAAATATCCTCATTATTAAGACATTAAAATGAGGATATTTTAATATTTAGCCACTTTTCTAATAAAAGTGCAATGGATTGCTATTTCTGGTTCCATTGCAAGGAAACATTAACACTTTTACTTATTTTTATCAAAATTTTACTGAATCATGAGTACGAAGATAACAGGGGTTGGAAGCTATATTCCGAAGGGAATAGCTCCAAATGTTCAATTTGAGCAGCACAGTTTTTACAATGAGGACGGGACTAAATTTGGACATGAAAACACAGTAATCATTGAAAAATTTAAGGCGATTACGGGTATTTCCGAGCGACGATATATTTCTGACGATATGACTACATCGGATATTGCATGTTTTGCGGCCCAAAAAGCACTGCAAGATGCTGGAGTTGATAAAGAAGATCTGGACTATTTGATCGTTGCGCATAATTACGGTGATGTAAAACACGGCACGCATCAAAGCGATACAGTACCCAGCATTGCCTCCCGTGTGAAACATTTGTTAAGAATCAAAAACCCGAGATGTGTGGCCTACGACGTCCTCTTTGGATGTCCAGGTTGGATTGAAGGAGTTATCCAGGCCCATGCTTTTATTAAAAGTGGGATGGCTAAAACCTGCCTTGTAATTGGAGCAGAGTCCTTATCGCGTGTAATCGATCAACACGACCGCGATTCTATGATCTATAGTGATGGTGCTGGTGCTACGGTAATTCAGGCTACGGATGACGACGATGCTAGTGGAATCTTATCACATATTAGCGCTACTTACACCTATGACGAAGCACACTTCATTTACTTCGGAGAAAGCAACAAGCAGGAGTTGAATGATGCACGACGTTATATCAAAATGTATGGCCGGAAGATCTATGAATTTGCCATAACCAATGTTCCCGGTGCCATGAAGGAATGCCTGGACGAAAGCGGCTGTGATATTTCAGAAGTAAAAAAAGTGTTCATTCACCAGGCCAATGAAAAAATGGATGAGGCTATTATTAAACGTTTCTTCAAACTATACGGCCAGGAAGCTCCTGAAGATGTTATGCCCATGAGTATCGATAAACTTGGGAATTCGAGCGTAGCCACGGTTCCTACCCTTTATGACCTCGTTATTAGAAAGGAATTGGACCATCATGAGGTGAATCCCGGAGACGTTGTTATATTTGCCAGTGTTGGTGCAGGAATGAACATTAATGCAATTGTCTACAAAGTGTAATGTACGAAGGGAAATTTCCAAAAAAACGCTACAAGCATACTTTCAATTTTTTACAACAATTTGTGAGTCGGGAAGATAAAATTCTCGACCTGGGTGTTTCCAATCCTTTTTCCGAGATCCTCAGAAATAAAGGATTCAATGTATCCAATACCAACGGGGAAGACCTGGATCTGGATACTACGGCGGTGAAAATGGGAGAATATGACGTAGTTACTGCTTTTGAGATATTCGAACATATGGTTTCTCCCTTCAATGTGTTACAGGATATTAAGGCGAAGAAACTTGTTGCGTCCGTCCCTCTCAAACTGTGGTTCGCTTCCGCGTACCGCAGTAAAACAGATGATTGGGACAGGCATTACCACGAATTTGAAGACTGGCAATTCGATTGGTTACTCGAAAAAGCCGGCTGGCGAATTAAGAAACGGGAGAAATTCACCCATCCCGTAAAAAAGGTAGGCATTAGACCCATACTTAGAAGATTTACACCACGCTACTACCTGATTTACGCGGAGAGAACAGAGTGATTTTCTATGTAATCATACCAGCTCATAATGAAGAAGCATACCTTAAAAGTACGCTGCAATCCCTTGTAAATCAAACTCTGCTTCCCAAAAAGATCGTTGTGGTAAACGACAACTCCACCGACGGCACCCAAGAAATCATTGAAAGCTTTAGCAACAACTATGAGTTCATTCGGGGAATATCACATAAGTCAGAGGCCGATCACGTGCCAGGTGCAAAAGTAGTCGACGCATTTTACCGCGGGTACTCCGAATTGGATTCTGAGTATGATGTGATCTGCAAGTTCGATGCTGATCTGGTATTTCCGAAGGATTATTTACAAACTTTATCTAAAACTTTTCAAAGTTCTGAATCCATAGGCATGGCAGGTGGTTTCTGTTATATAAACAAGGATGGAATCTGGCAAATAGAAAGCCTCACAGGAAAAGACCACTTAAGAGGTGCTCTAAAAGCGTATCGAAAGGACTGCTTTGAACAAATAGGAGGTCTTAAAAGATCGATGGGCTGGGACACCATGGATGAGCTTCTTGCTCAGTATCACGGATGGGAAGTAAATACCGACGACTCTCTTCATGTGATACATATGAAACCTACAGGCGCATCCTATTCCGGTAGGTCCGGACGACTCCAGGGAGATGCGTTCAGAAAAATGCGATATGGTTTTTTACTTACATTATTAGCATCGGCTAAACTTGCATTGAAAAAACGAAATTTCTCCTATTTCCTGGACTGTTTAAAAGGTTATTTTTCGGGTGAGCATAATTTCCTGGTAAGTAAAGATGAAGGCAGATTCATCCGCAAATTACGCTGGCGTAATATTCGCAATAAACTGATATAAAATAATAACTTCCCTTTAACGATTAAGGTTCCTATTCTTTATAACTTTGACATAGAATTGAAGTAGTTATGAAATATTTTTTATCCCTGTTTTTTGTATTTTTAAGCATACTATCCTGGTCTCAAAATAAGGAAGAACCTATAGATCAAAAACCAAAGAATGTCATTCTACTAATTGGTGATGGTATGGGCTTAAGTCAGATCTCAATTGGTAACTTTTACAAAGAAGGCCCCTCGAATTTTGAACGATTTCCGGTAGTCGGTCTCACAAAAACTTCTTCATTAACTCATCAAATAACCGATTCAGGCGCTGCGGCTACGGCATTTGCTTCGGGCATTAAGACTTTCCACCAGGCAATAGGCGTGGATAAGGATTCCTTGGCTGTAGAGACCATTATTGAACAACTTGAGCGCAGGAATTTTTCTACCGGAATTGTAGTTTCCAAAATAATTATTCATGCCACCCCGGCGGCATTCTTTGCTCATGTTCCATATCGCTACGATTATGAGGATATCGCACCGTGGCTGGTGAAATCAGATATCGACTTTATCGCCGGAGGAGGATTGAAGCACTTTCGAAAGAAGGACCAGGGGCGTGATTTATTGAATGAGTTTGTGAAAAAGGGTTATTCGATCGACACCACTTCGGTACCTCATAAAATGAATGATCAGAAACAATTGATCCTGCTCGCAGAAGATGATCTCAAGTGGAGGAGCAACGGAAGAGGTGATTTTTTGATCAAAGCTTCTGAACTGGCCATTGAGAAATTGAATAAGAATGATACTGGTTTCTTCTTAATGGTTGAAGGATCTTTAATAGATACTGCTGCACACGATGGAGAAGTGAAATATTTAATTGACGAGCAACTGGATTTCGATCGTACCATAGGTCGAATACTGGACTTTGCGATTGAAGATAAGGAGACACTCGTGATTGTAACGGCCGACCATGAGACCGGAGCTTTTGCGCTCGCGATGAAAGATCATGATTACGATAAAATTGAACCTACCCTTTATTCCGGGGACCATTCTGCAACCATGGTACCAGTCTTCGCATTCGGTCCCGGTGCCACTACTTTCGGTGGAGTTTATGAAAATACCGAAATCTATCATAAAATCATGAGCCTGTTGGAAGATTAAATTCAAGGAATTCTTGAAAAGAATTTCAGAAGTACAGTCGGTTAATTTTGTTACTTTAGCGTTGTATGATTATTGTTCGAGCTCTCAAAGATGTAGGTTCCTATTTTTTAATGCTGAAAAGGGTTTTCAGTGGTTTTACCAAGGGATCGGTCCTTCGCGAACTCATCTTTAAAGAGATTGAAGACCTCATCCTGGGTTCGCTTGGAATAGTATCTTTCATTTCATTCTTCGTAGGAGGAGTTATCGCAATACAAACAGCACTTAACCTCGAAAATCCCCTTATACCTAAATCCTTGATAGGATTTGCCACGAGGCAATCCATGATCCTCGAATTCGCACCTACCTTTATTTCTATAATTATGGCGGGTAAGATGGGTTCGTTTATTACATCCAGCATAGGTTCCATGCGCGTAACCGAACAAATAGATGCTTTGGATGTGATGGGGATTAATTCCCTTAACTACCTGGTGTTTCCAAAAGTAGTAGCACTCATGTTTTATCCTTTTGTAATAGCATTGTCTATGTTTCTGGGCATATTTGGTGGATTTTTAGCCGGTGTCTATGGTGGATTTACATCTCCGGGGGAGTTTGTGACTGGATTGCAGGATTCTTTCGATCCCTTTCATCTAACTTATGCCTTCATCAAGACCTTTATATTTGCATTCATACTGGCAACAGTTCCCTCCTGGCAGGGTTACTACATGAAAGGCGGTGCGCTCGAAGTAGGTAAAGCCAGTACAAATTCGTTCGTATGGACCAGTGTGTTGATCATACTTGCCAATTATATAGTAACCACACTACTTTTAAGCTAATGATACGAGTAGAGAATATACATAAGAGTTTTGGAGACCATGAGGTCTTAAAAGGGATCACAACCGTTTTTGAAAAAGGACGTACGAACCTTATCATTGGAGCCAGTGGTAGTGGAAAAACCGTTCTTCTGAAGTGTTTACTGGGTCTTTTTCAACCTGAAGAAGGAATGATCTATTACGAGGATAAGGCTATTCAGCAAATGGACGACGATGAAAAAAGATATTTACGTGAGCATATAGGCATGTTATTCCAGGGAGGTGCTCTATTCGATTCAATGACGATTGAGGAAAATGTAATGTTCCCTTTACGTATGTTTACCAATAAAAGGCGTGCTGAAATGCTCGATCGGGTGAATGAAGTACTCGCGAGAGTTAATCTCGAAAATGTGAATCAAAAATTTCCTGGTGAAATTTCAGGAGGAATGAAAAAGCGTGTTTCTATCGCCAGGGCCATTGTAAACAAACCAAAGTATCTTTTCTGCGACGAACCCAATTCGGGTCTGGATCCCAATACGGCGACAGTTATCGATAATTTAATTCAGGAAATCACCAAGGAATATAATATTACCACAGTGGTTGTGTCACATGATATGAATTCTGTGATGGAAATTGGTGAAAGTATTGTATTGCTAAAAAACGGTGTTTTAGTATGGGAAGGCACGAACCAGGATATCTTTAAAACCGATAATAAAGCGGTTACCGATTTTGTGTATTCTTCAGATTTATTTCGAAAAATCCGTGATGTTCAGCTGAAAGAAAGGTAAATTTTGACGCTAACTTAGTCGAAATCATAGATTTTTGCATTATTTTTAGGCCTGTTAAAAAATTAACCCATGAAAAACTTATTATTAATTGGCATTGCATTACTATGTAGTGGTGTGTCTTTTGCGCAGGTAACTTTTACAAATCAAGGCGGCCTCTTAGGAAATTATCCCGATAACTCTGAAATTGCTGTCGATATGAATGGTGACTGGATGGACGACTATGTTCGTGTATCGGCGAACGGAGTAGGAATCGACTACCAGGTAGGTGACGGAACCTTCAATTCGGTATTTTATTCAGTTCCTATTGCGAATGTCCCAAACTGGAGCGTAGCAGCTGGTGACCTTGATGAAAACGGCTATAATGACCTCGTTTTAGGTAACGGTCAGCGGGTTTCCTTCCTGTATGCCAACGCGAACGGAACCGCATATACTGAAACTACCTTTCCCGATTTTATCTTTTCACAACGTTCTACCATGAATGACATAGATAATGATGGTGATCTTGATAGCTTCGTTTGTCATGATATAGACCTCAGTCATCCCTACCGTAATGATGGTACCGGAACCATGACATTGGATCAAACGCTAATAGAAACATTGGACCGCCCTGGAAACTACGCAGCTATCTGGGTAGATTACGACAATGACGGCGACAGCGATATGTACCTTACAAAATGTAGAGGGGGCGCAGTACCAGGTGATCCTAACAGAGACAACGCCATGTATACCAACAATGGCGATGGCACATTTACCGAAAATGGATTAGAGATCAATATGCGCGATAACGCCCAATCCTGGTCTACGGTATTTGAAGATTTTGACAACGATGGTGATTTCGATGCGTTTATTGTAAATCACGATTTCCAGAACAGATTCATGTTAAATGATGGAACCGGAATGTTTACCGACATAATCGGTACAACGGGAATCGACGCAACCGACTTAGGAGCTTGGGAAAACCAGGCTGGAGATTTTGATAACGACGGATTCGTAGATATTTTCTCTGAACTGTCTAAAGAACTTTACCTGAATAATGGCGACCTTACTTTCACAGGAATCGACCTTGGTTTTGACGAAGGTGCCATCGGTGATTTCAATGGTGACGGTTTCCTGGATGTTGTAAACAACGGAAACTTGTATGTGAACGACGGGAATTCCAATAACTGGGTTAAAATTGGCCTGGAAGGAGTTCAGAGTAACTTAAATGGTATTGGTGCACGTGTGGAGATCTATGGTGACTGGGGAATGCAGATTCGCGAGGTACGTTCGGGACAAGGCTTCAGCCATATGAATTCTTTAGTGGCGCACTTTGGTATTGGGACTGCGACCAGCATAGACCAGATCATTATCAAATGGCCTTCAGGTATTGTAGATACGATAGTGGATCCAGCGATCAACGAGCAACATATATACGTAGAAGGAGGATCACTAGGAACTAATGACTTCCTTGCCAACACGATTAAGGTTTATCCTAATCCAACTTCAGACCTGATCAATTTCTCGTTAAATGGATTAGAAGGTACGGCGGTTGCTGTCATTGATGTTACCGGAAAGATAGTTATGAATACAGTTATTTCTTCTGAAAACAATATTAATGTTTCATCACTTAATAGTGGTGTGTACTTAGTGAAAATGGAAGTAGAAGGAAAGCAGGCCAGCTACAAGTTTATTAAGCAATAATCAACTAATATATCACTAAAAAAGGCACTCGTTTGAGTGCCTTTTTTATTTACTGTTCCTCGATAAGGAGCGTATCCAGTTTAAGTTTGAATTTAAGCCAGTTCCCTAGTTTTTCATTGTTCTCACGGCGAGTCCTGGAATTCACCGATCGATCCCAATCCACTTCGAAAACAGGAATGGTATCTATTTTGTCGAAATTGGTCATCACACGTTTGGAGTAACTGAACAATATTAACTTATCGTAGTTTAGTTGAACTTCCTTGCTCAGGCTGGCAAACTCAATTTCATCTATTTTAAGCTTGGTTATTTCGTTCTCCAGAAATTCGATCCGCAGATCCTTATCCTGTAATTCTTTCTGGTTGTTCACATAGAGATCTTCCAGTATATCCTGTTTGAGGTCACCGGAAATTTTTGCGGCCAATTCTCCAGACTGATCTGTTCCCTGGTAAACTTTAAGTTTGGATCCCAGTAGTTTATCGGTTTCATCCAGGGCAGTTTGCCATTTGTTTAATTGCCCTTGTGGTACAAGCCTTCCAATAAGATACAATTCGATTTCCTTAGACTCATAATCAAAGGTGTATTTTACCACTTCAGCGCCTTCATAATTAATCGCATCGCGCACGAATTCCTTGGTGCGATTTTCATAAACCTGCTTATCCAACAAATTCAGGAAAAGTATCACACTGGGAACCATTACAATTAAAGCGATCAATGACGCAACACGTGAGATGAATCGTCTTCTCCTGGAGTTTGCATATCGCTCTAAGGGGAAACGCAATAATTTTGCTACAATAAAAGTAGATAAGGCGATGAATACCGTATTTATGGAAAACAGGTACATGGCTCCCCCGGCATATTGCAGGTTGTTTACTGCCAGTCCGTAGCCTACCGTACACAGAGGTGGCATTAATGCCGTAGCAATGGCGACACCAAAAATAACGCTGGCGATCGTACCACTTTTAGTTTTTGCGACTATTAGTGCAAGACCACCAAATATAGCTACTAACACATCTAAGATAGTAGGATAGGTTCGGGCCAGCAACTCTGGAGTTTCTTCCGTAAGAGGCGATATTTTAAAATAGAGATAGGCCGTGAGGACGCTAAGACCGATCATCACCCCCAGGTTTATTAATGAACGCTTCAGCGTCTCAACATCATTGATAGCAACAGCAAGACCTACACCCACTATCGGGCCCATTAGCGGAGAAATAAGCATGGCACCAATAACGACAGCCGCACTACTCACATTCAGACCGATAGAAGCCACAAAAATGGAGAATATTAAAATCCACGCATTGTGACCTTTAAAGGATATATCCTTTTTAACAGCAACAATGGTTGCATCCCGGTCGGTTTCAGAACGAATATCAAGTAATTCCGAAAAGAATTTCTTAATACTGGCCCATGTAGAGAGTTTTAATTGTTCAAACCGCTCTTCTTCCGAAGTCGCACCTTGAGACTTATTTTCTTCGGTATTCATTTACGTATAATTTTCGCCAAATGTATGTGATATTTCAGTTAGAAGATTCTTAATTATTTGCTCTTTTTCCTTAGGGTAAATAAGAAGTACATTGTCCTTATCCACAATGATATAATCTTTTAATCCATCTACAACGACAAGTTTTTCGGTGCTGGCATATACCATATTTCCTTCGGAATCCTTAAAATAGGGAAGCGCTCTTACAATGGCATTGTCATGTTCATCTTTCTCCAGCTTATCGTGCAGGGCTCCCCATGTCCCCAGGTCGTTCCAATCGAAGCTAGCCTTTTTCATAAAGACGTTCTCCGCTTTCTCCATAATTCCGTAGTCAATGGAAATATTTTCCGAAATCGCATAGTTCTCATCCACAAATTTCTTTTCAAGAGAGGAATTAAGCTGTTCTTCACCAGAATGGAATAAGGCATACATATTGGGTAAATGTTCCCGGAACGCTTGAATAATACTCCGAACACTCCATATAAAAATTCCGGCATTCCATAAGAAATTGCCTGCCGCAAGAAACTCCTTTGCAGTTTCATAATCCGGTTTTTCGCGAAACTGAAGCACTTTCTTAATTTCCGAGTCATCACTCCGATCACTTTCGATGTATCCATACCCTGTGTTGGGAAAGGTTGGACTAATACCAAGTGTAATCAGTTTATCATTGGCGCTGCAATCCTCAAAACATGTGGTTACATCCATAATAAAAGCGGTTTCATCTTCTATCCAATGATCACTTGGAGCCACCAGCATCAAAGCATCAGGGTTTTCTTTATGGATTTTCATGGCTGATAGCAGAATACAGGGCGCTGTATTTCTCATAGCAGGTTCCAACACAAGTTGCTGGGATGTCATACCCGGAAGCTGTTCCAGTACAAGATCGCTGTATCGCTCATTGGTTAGCACCCTGATATTTTCTTTAGGAATCCCAACGGTTAACCTGTTAAAGGTCTTTTGAAGCAAACTGTGCCCGGTACCTAACATATCATGAAACTGCTTTGGAAATTCTCGGGTGCTCACTGGCCAAAACCGGGATCCGATCCCACCTGCCATAATCACCGCATAATAGTCATTCTTCATTCTTACTTTATAAATTCAACTTCCGCATTAGGGTTGAACAAATATATCCTTCCTGTAGAAAGGTCGACGCATTCATAGCGCTTCACTCGTTTATTTCCTCGTTTAAACAATTTCCCGTTGTATAATCGGAAGGTGCCCCCATATGGTATTTCAAATATATAATATTTATCGTTGGGAGGGTCATACTGCTTTAGAGCAAGGGACAATTTACTATCGGTATCGCTTGAGGCCTTCGGATTCTTAAAATGAAGAGCCAGTAAGGGCAATAGTTCCGAAGAAAAGATCTCGGGACGAATAAATGGAAGCATGAACCTCTGGAAAATATGTTTCCATTCTTTTCCATGCGGTTTAATAGATCTGCCATATTCATTGAATGCAACAAGATGAGCAATCTCATGAATAAGGGTAATGAGAAAACGATAGCGGTTTAAATTCGCATTAACCGTAATCTGATGGCCCCCATTCGGCAGTTTTTTATAATCGCCATGCCGTGTAACCCTTTCATTTACAATTTTAAGATGCACCTTGTATCTTTTAATCAATTCGAAAACGGGTGTAACGGCGCCCCTGGGAATATATTTTTCAAGTAATTCACTCATCTGTTAAGGAGTAGAACTTGAAACCTGTAAAATCTTACCATTGTATAACTTATTTCCGCTTAATGAAAACTCCATGATGTATCGACCCATTTCCTTAGCTGTGACCGATGCCTTGTACCCCGGAAAAGCTTCTTCCAGCATTTCCGTCTGAACAGCTCCTAATGCAAGTGCGTTAAATGCGGGTCCGGTCTCTTTATATTCTTCTGCCAAGACTTCAGTAAGGGTTATAATTGCACCCTTACTACTGCTGTAGGCGGCTAAACCCGGAAATTTAGCACTGCCTTGTACCCCTCCCATACTACTTATATTCACTATATGGCCTTCCCTATTCATAAATGGCAGAACGGCCTTTGTCATGGAAACCGCTCCAAATACATTCACATCGTAGGATCTCTGAAAATCTTCAGCACTTAACGTATCGAAAGGTTTGTTTACCAGGTAGCCGGAATTATTTATGAGAACGTCAACTTTATTCCATTTATCCTTAATAAATTCGGACACCTTCTGTACATCAGACTTATTTGTAATATCGCAAGGGAAGCAATAACAATTGGAGACACCCATACCAGAAACAGGCACATCGTTCCTGGATAGTGCTAGAACATTATGTCCTGCATTTGTAAACAACGCTACTAATTCATATCCAATTCCACGGCTTGTTCCCGTGATTACAACATTTTTCTTCATGTTCTAAAGATAAACAAATCCCGCACCTTCATAGGAAGAAAGGAGCGGGATCTGGTTGGTTTTAAATTTCTAATTACGTAAGGCTACACAAACATGGTAACCGGATTCTCTATATAAAGTCTTAGTGTCTCCAGAAATTTAGCCCCGGTGGCACCATCCACAGTTCGGTGGTCACATGCAAGGGTAACCGTCATCGTATTTCCTATGGCAACTGCACCATTTTTAACAATAGGTTTTTGTACGATCGCCCCAACCGAGAGAATTGCTGAATTCGGTTGATTGATAATCGAAGTGAATTCTTTAATCCCGAACATACCTAAATTGGACACAGTAAACGTACTTCCCTGCATTTCGTCCGGAGTGAGTTTTTTATCCCTTGCCTTACCGGCTAATTCTTTTACCGTAACACCGATCTGTGAAAACGTCATAGTATCGGCAAACTTCAATACGGGCACAACAAGGCCATCATCCACAGCCACTGCCACCCCCACGTGAATATGCTTCGCAATTCGAGTTACCTTATCGGCCCACTGTGAATTCACCCGCGGATGCTTTCGCAATGCCATCGCACACGCCTTAACGATCATATCATTGAACGATATCTTAACATCCGGATCACTGTTAATAGCAGTTCTGGATGATATCGCATTATCCATATCTAATTCAACCGTGAGATAGTAGTGCGGTGCAGTAAATTTTGACTCTCCCAAACGTTTCGCAATAGTCTTACGCATTTGTGAATTAGAGAATTCTTCGAAACTTTCTTCTCCTACAGGAACATAGGCAGCGGTAGCCGCTCCCGGTTGATAATTCTCAATATCCCTTTTGATAATTCGTCCGTTTTCTCCGGAGCCTTGTATACTTGCCAGTGATATTCCTTTCTCCTCGGCCAATTTCTTAGCGAGTGGTGAAGCAAAAACTCTTCCGTTTGTTGAGCTCACTTGTGCAGCCATGGGTGACATCGAAGTACTTGTTTCCGCAACCACCTGGGATTTTGGAGTAGATTCAGGTGCTGAGGTTGTAACCGGAGTCTCCTTAATCTTCGAGGATTTTGCAGAAATATCAAGGTTGGAAACATCCGTTCCGGAAGGTCCGATGATCGCTAATAAGGCGTCTACTTTTGCGGTTTCACCTTCCCCAATACCAATTTTTAAAAGTGTTCCCGAGTAGAATGATTCGAACTCCATAGTCGCCTTGTCCGTTTCTATTTCTGCTAAAATATCACCTTCCTCTACGGTATCTCCTACTTTCTTAAGCCAGCTCGCAACTGTTCCTTCTTCCATGGTATCACTTAAACGCGGCATTGTTATAATCTCGACACCTTCAGGAAGCTCCGTTTCCTGGGCAGCAGGAGCTGTGGTGGGTTCTTCGTTATCGGTACTATCTTCTTCCGTATCAGCTTTTGATGTGTCTTCCGTTTTATCACCACCTTTCAGCAGTCCTGAAATATCCTCTCCCTGATCCCCGATAATCGCTAATAATTTGTCCACTTCAGCAGATTCACCTTCGGCAATACCAATATGAAGTAAGGTACCCTCATAGAAAGACTCGAACTCCATGGTGGCTTTATCAGTTTCAATTTCAGCCAGAATATCTCCTTCCTCTACTTTATCACCAACTTTTTTAAGCCAGCTTGCAACGGTTCCTTCCTCCATGGTGTCGCTAAGGCGCGGCATGGTTATAATTTCTGCCATAGTTTATAATTTATGAGGTAAAAAAGGATAATCTTCCTGTTCGTAAACAGCGTCGTACATTACATTTTTCTCAGGATACGGTGATTCTTCAGCAAACTTCTCACATTCACTAACCTGATCTCGAACTCGTTTGTCGATCACTTTTATTTCGTCTTCCGTTGCCCATTTCTTCTCATAGATATAGCTTAATACGTAATCTATCGGATCTTCTTCTCGTTTTTCGGCGACTTCTTTTTTTGTTCTGTAATGTTGCGCATCACTCATGGAATGCCCGCGATAACGATAGGTTCGAATTTCGAGGAAGGAGGGTCCTTCACCCTTCCTTGCTCGCTGAATTGCTTCATCCATCTCTTTGGCGACCACTTCAGGCTTCATTCCATCCACAGGTTTACAGGGCATTTCGTAACCCAGTCCAAGCTTCCAGATTTCCGAATGGCTGGCGGTTCTTTCCACCGAGGTACCCATTGCGTATCCATTATTCTCCACACAAAAAACAACGGGTAACTTCCAAAGTGTTGCCAGGTTAAAGGTTTCATGCAAAGACCCCTGCCTGGTCGCACCATCACCCATATACGTAAGCGTAACCGCATCCCTGTCGTGGTACTTGTCGGCAAAAGCGAGTCCGGCACCCAGGGGAATCTGCCCCCCGACTATACCATGACCTCCATAGAATCTATGCTCCTTTGAGAAAATATGCATGGATCCGCCAAGACCTTGGGAGGTCCCGGTACCTTTACCATACAGTTCGGCCATAACTCTTTTAGGATCTACCCCCATTCCAATCGGCTGCACGTGATTTCTGTATGCCGTGATCATCCTGTCCTTAGTTAGGTCCATAGCATGCAAGGCCCCGGCTAAGACAGCTTCCTGACCATTATACAGATGCAGGAATCCACGAACTTTTTGTTTGATATATACCTGCGCAAGCTTATCTTCAAACTTCCGCCAGAAGAGCATATCCTCATACCACTGAAGATAGGTTTGTTTCGTGATTTTTTTCATTTACTGAAGTATGATTATACCGAATTAAAATTTCCGCATAAAATTTCGCGAATAACAAAAATACTATATTCTGAAGTACTACAAAAACACCTTATGATTTAAAAAAAACGAAAACGATTTAGATATTACCAAATCAACTTCCTTCCAGAAAAGAACTGTCAAAAACCAGAGGTAGCAGATCATTCACAGAAGTGGCTTTAACAACCCTGCCGGTCTCACCCATAAAGTAAATCGCGATCGGACTTTCCTGCTTCACTTCGTATTCCGCAAGGGACTGCCTGCAAGCACCGCAGGGAGGGGTTGGGACATTAATTTCCTTGTGTAGGGACTTTACGGTAAGTGCCAGATGAACGATAGTTTCTCCGGGATAATTCGAACCCGCGTGAAACACGGCTACACGTTCAGCACAGAGTCCCGACGGAAATGCCGCGTTTTCCTGATTATTTCCTGTAATCAAAACTCCGGAAGCCAGTTGCAGGGCCGCACCAACCTTAAAATGCGAATAAGGCGCATAAGCATTGTCTCTTGCTTGCTGCGCCTTATTTATTAATTCTTGAATCGTTTCTGGTAATTCTTCGATTGAGTCGTAAATCTCCAGATATGTTTCAAGTTTATGTTTTTTCAAACTTCTAGTATTCGCTGTACTCGTCTCCAAAGTTGAAGGTAAGTCCGAAACGAAGTGTTCCTTCCAGCGGGCTTCTTATTTTTGAAGTTGAGAACAAATATGAAATATCTATATTGATCGAAGTATAACGGAATCCCGCACCCAGCGATAAGAACTGCCTGGATCCTTTCTCTTCACTTTCATTGAAGTATCCCGTTCGAAATGCAAACACATCCTGATACCAGTATTCTGCACCCAGTGCCCATGTAAACTCTTTCATTTCTTCGCTGAAACCATTTGGCGCATCTGAGAAGGATTGAAATACTCCTTTAAAGAAACTCACATTAGGGTCTTTACCTTTCCAAATTGCATTGTTATCTATAACCTCTTCTTCAGGGTCCAGTTGCCCATTTCCATTACTGTCTATAAATTCAACACCGCGAATTGGCGGCGTTGGAACAAGTAATTTATTGACTTGAGCAGTAACCCCGATCTTATTATATGGATCAAGAATGAAATCAAATCCACCTCCTAATGCCAGATTCGTTGGAAGGAAGTTTTCCTGTCCGGCTTCGTCATATTTTAATTTTGGGCCGAGATTAGAAATATTAAACCCACCTCTCCAGCGTCCATCGAATGTACTATAGGCAATTTCCTCGGATTGATAGTACCCAGCAATGTCCACCGCGAAAGTACCAGCAGCAGAGGCATCTTCATTCGAAGCCTGTATTTTAAGATCTGAACGCAAATAGCGGCCTGCGACCGCCATAGAAAATCGCTCACTTAATCGAAGAGCATATGATAAATCGATTGTAAGTTCATTCGGACTTTGGACCAGTGGTACCTGATCGATCGTTTCACGAAGCTCAATATCACCAAGGCTAAAGTATTTCAAACTGGCAGCAATGGCACTTCGCTCATTTAGCCTGTTGTAATAAGTTAGATTTCCGAGGAAAATATCATTCACCAGTTTACTTAAATATGGCGTATAGGTAATACCAATACCCTGCTTAGAGATTGCAAATGCATATTTAGCCGGATTCCATTGTTGTGAAAAAGCATCGGCTGATGTAGCAACACCAATGTCACCTATACCTGCAGCACGTGCATCGGCAGCGATTAAAACAAATGGTACTCCTGTTGTTATTACTCTTGAATCGTTATTGAGATCCGGGACTATTACAGTTTGAGAATTTACCTGTAAAGCGCCCATGCATAAAAGAAATGCAATGAATTTATTCCTCATGAGGTTTGAATTTTTGACAAATATAGTTTAATTATTAAAGTATAACCAATTTTTCAAATTTTTCAATTTGCTGATTAGTTAACGTCGATTTTACCGTAAGCTTGTATACATAGACACCTTTTCCAATTCTGTCTCCGAAATCATCCAGGCCGTCCCAAATGATATCCCGTGACAGAAAACCATCGGTGTTTACCACCTGATTTTTCGTCCAAACCACCTTTCCTGTGACCGTGAATACCTGTATCTGTACTTCCAGCGGTTCGAAGGGCCTGTTATGATTGAACCAGAATTCGGTATAATTAACGAAAGGGTTAGGATAATTAAGCACGCGTGAAATTTCCAGTTCATCGTTTCCTGCCACTACAAACTGAATATCCATAGTGGAGGAATTATTATACACGTCCCAGGCTTTCAATGTGAGTGTATGAAGTCCTTTTTCGAGATCCCTGAGCTTATAGGTCGCCTTCCCTTTGGTGAAGTCATCTACCTCGGCCTGATAATATTCATTTAATATAAACGGATTGGCTTCATCACCATCCAGGATGGCTGTAATATCGTGGCCAATACCACTGGCTGTGTTAATCCCATTCTCATCCATAAGTTTAGCGATAAGTATAGGTGCGTCGTTGGTTATTCCCCCAGAAACAAAACTCTCATCATTCATGAAAAGGGTAATCATAGGTCCCTGGTTATCTTCTGGAGCATCTTCGTTAAGTCCGCCAACCCTGAGCCTTAGATCAAAACCTGTCTGGTCTTCCTGTGTCGTATTGCGTTGGGCATATAAACTTACCCTACCTGTATCCACCGGGATTTGTATATCCCTGGGAACTACAAATTCGAATTCAAACCTACCATTGCTAACTGTAGCCTGACCGTTAAAGAGAATCTCTCCCAGCGTGATGAAGTCCATAATAATCAATTCATTGGCTTGGTTACGTGTTCCGTCGTTGGCAAGAGTTTGCCGTTGCACATTTTTATCATAAACCTTCCCTTCCAATATCCCGTTGTAGTTTGATAATAAATTTCCTTGTTCATCCACGACTTCCCCGCCAATTTTAACCCTGCTTAGTGCCTTAAGCGTATCGGTGGATTGCGCTATAGGCAGACCGTTGAGGGTCGTTAGACGGACTTTTTGCTTTGGAAAAGCAAGATGCATGGACGGGTCACCTATGTAGAAAACCACGAATTTATCGTCGTTCGTTATAAGATTTCTCGCGAGCCTCAGGGCTTCGGCAGGTGGGTTTACATCATTTGTTCCAAAACCAAAAAGTTCGGGCGCGAGTTCCTGATTGTATTCCACCCCTGTTCCTACCGAGATGGACCTTGTGGTAGTGATCAGTGAGATAGCGCCTCCCTCGGGGTTCCAGTAAGTGAGTTCCCCGGCAGTGATTCGTAATGGATTATCGAATTTTGTGAACTCGCAGGTAACCGTGACTACACAGGGGTATTTCCCTTTATTCTGAAGTTCGATCGCCTGATCTTTTGTATACACAAACTCCTTGGCTAGTCCGTCTTCTCCTCCATGCCCAAAATAGTTTAAAACAAGGGCACCCACTTCGATGGCATTACTTATAGCATCATTCACTTCAGGATAGCGGTTACCCCCTGCCGAAGTCTGCTGCTGAAAAGCATCCATATGGATCTTCTTCACATTAATAAAGGGCTTTTCATTGGAGATTTCATCACCTAATTCATCGAGGTCGAATTGTAATCTCGCATCACTGCGATCATCCGCATCGTCGGAGACCAATACAAAATTATTTCGCCAGTTTCCATAAGAACTCTTTGCGCTGTAATCAATGATTTTATCGATCAGTGTGTTCGCAAGATTCACATTGTCCGCCAGAATTCTGCCGGTAGCGACATCAGACATGTCAATAGTACTCATCTTTCCGTCCTGTCCATCCATCATTACGAAATATTCATCCGACATGAATGAAGTATAGGTGCTCACTCTTGAGCTTCGGTCATAGCGGTGATATACGGGTACGATATTGGTATTGATAGAGAGTCTGTCTTTGTAGTCGACCGAAGCATCTCCAAAGAGACAGACATACTTAATCCTTTTCTCAGGAGATGAAGCATTGTCATACACATATTTAACTAAATTTCTAATGGCCGTGATATCTTGCTTACCTGAGCTGAACTCTTCATAGATCTTATCCGTTGTGATCACCTTTATATTTAGCCCGTCCAACTCCTGTCGATGCCTGGCAAGTCGCAGTGCAGGTTGAAGCAGAAATGGCGAGGTTACGATGAGATAGTCTACATCTTGAAAATTCCCGGAACCGTCACTAAATATCGTTCCTTTTATGTTCTGGTTCATCACCAAAGATTGAGGTCCCTGTACCGGAGCAAAGTAATCGTTAGAATTCACCGCCACATATTCACGTTTCGTTCCCATAAATGCTTTAAAAGCAAGTACCGAAGTGCCTCCCTCATTGACCTTATTAATTATACTCCCTTTTTCAGTAACATCCCATACCTGTGTGAATTGCCCTGCATTACTAATTTGATATTCACCAATACCACTTAAGGATTCCGCATCGTTAAAACGAAAGGGTAATTGACCGCCAGTTCCCGTTAATTGCCGTACAGCGCCAATTCTGATATAATCCAGATACCCGATACTAGCGGGATTTCCCGCATTGTTATATATGAGATTCACGGAAACCGTTTCACCACCGGCCGGAATAGCATCCATGAAGCTTCTGAGGTCAAGAAGTGTGGGATCCGCGGTAAATGCAAAAATCAAGGGGTTAATACTGGTGCCATTTATCGAAATCGCCATGGAGGTAGAGATATCACTGGCTGCAGCTACCTTAATATCTACGTCCATATCAGAGCCGGATACAATATTGGGAAAGGAAAACTCGTAGGTCTGCTGGTTTTCAATATCAAATCGTTTTCCAAACCACTTTCTGCCTACAAGTGCCGGAGACAATTCATCTTCTTCAAAAAACTTATAATCGTTAAATGTGCTTATGTTCACATTTGGTGTTCCCGTAGGCTCGACCATGGGCTGAACCCGTAATCCCGGCAATCCTCCCGCGGTGATATAATAATAAGTATCATCGCTGTACGGATTGATATTGGTAGGGTTATCCTCATTGAATCCTGCTGTTTTTCCATAGAAAAGGATGAAATCACCTGTATCGAAGGAACCATCTTCTCCGCCTATCACCTGAATGGCATTCTGAGGGAGATCATATTCGTTATTATCATCATTTACCTCTGGTAAAGGATCACCACCATGCCCGTAGATCTTTAGCGTATTAGGATCGATACCGTCGGTATTCATCCCTAAGTTATCCAAAAATGCTTTATCAACCCTGTGAATCCCTGTATTTTCAATCTTAAATTTATACCAGCTCCCGGTAGCGAGTACCGAATTGGTTAACGGAATTCGTTTTTCTCCACCAAGGGTAGTGTTATAACGGTATGTTAAGGTGACGGATTCTATTTTTCTAAGTACTCCATTTTCGTTGATTACGGGAACAACACTGAAGGCTGTAAACAATTTATCACGCGAATATGTACTCTTAATAGTAAAGGTCAATTGGTTCGGAACGGTTGACGGATCAATTTTGGATAATTCGTTATTACTTAATACCCCATAGGAAATACCGGTTATTCTGGCTGAATTAGGATTCACCTGTCTCGAATCGGGCCATAGCCGAATATACCTTACATTCTCCTTACTGAGTTGAAGGCTGTTTATGTCCTCGTTTCCCTTTTGGGCCGTAGAGAATTCCGTGTTTTTAGTAAGAGAAGGCTTTGCAGTGCTATTATCCTCCCAATCGATAATGATGGTTTTGGACTGACCAAAAAGCATAACAGGAAGGCTAAATAGAACAAAAAGGAGTACTACTTTTCTCATTATAACAATTAACGTGCTAAATATACGCTTAGTATCAAGGATGATTCAAAGATTTTAACTAAAAAAATATGTAATAAAATCAAAAGATCATCGTTACCATTGAGGTCGGTATAGTTAGCAGGCCCTTACGCTTTATTAATATTTAAAATAATATTGCGCTTTTATCGTTAATTACTATATTGCGAACCCAATTTTTTCATATTTGAAACTATGAACTTGAGAAAAACCTTAGCATTACAGCTATTTATTACAGTAGCTGCAGTAGCACTTTTTGCTAGTTGCAATAAGTCCCGAGACTACAAAAACAGCTCCAGAGCGACTGGTTGGAAAATGAACGCCAAAGAAGGTGGTTTACAGTACAACGCGAAAGCCAAAGAGCAGGAAACCGGCCCCGGTTTAGTTTTCATCGAAGGTGGAACTTATACTATGGGACGCGTTCAGGATGATCCGATGCACGATTGGAACAACACTCCGAACCAACAGCACGTTCAATCCTTCTACATGGACGAAACCGAAGTGACCAACTTGATGTACCATGAGTACCTCGAATGGATCAAAGGTGTTTTCCCGCCGAGTGACGAACAATACCGTAAGATTTATGAAGGCGCTTTACCGGATACCCTGGTGTGGCGAAATCGCTTGGGGTACAATGAGGTAATGACGAATAATTATCTTCGTCATCCGGCCTATGCAGATTACCCTGTTGTTGGAGTAAGTTGGATCCAGGCTGTAGAATTCAGTAACTGGCGTACAGACCGTGTAAATGAACTTATTCTGGAAGAAGAAGGCTTTACAACACGAAATGCCCGATATGATGTGGAAGCTGGTCAAACTTTCAGCACCGATACATATTTGAATGCACCTACCATGACATATGGTGGCAGTGACTCAATTACGCGTGGTGGAAAACGATCTGAGGCATTATTAAAAAGAAATGAGGATAGTACCGGATTATATGTACAACGTAAAGATGGTTTACTATTACCGGATTACCGATTACCAACGGAGGCCGAGTGGGAATATGCCGCCCTGGGATTAATTGGATTAAGAAGTTATAATGTATACCGCGGAAGAAAAAAATATCCGTGGGATGGACAATATACCCGCTCCGGGAAGAGAAGAAGCCGTGGTGATCAATTGGCTAATTTCAAGCAAGGTGATGGAGATTACGGTGGAATTGCCGGGTGGAGTGATGACGGTGCTGACATTACTGCTGAAGTAAAGTCTTATGAACCTAACGATTACGGACTATATGACATGGCCGGTAACGTAGCGGAATGGGTAGCTGATGTTTACAGACCTATTGTAGATGACGAATTCAACGATTTCAACTACTATCGAGGTAACGTATACACAAAGAATTATATTGATGAAGATGGAAAGGTAAAAATTGTAACTGCCGATTCAATCGTATTCGATACCCTTTCGAACGGTAAGATCATAGCACGTAACCTGCCAGGTGAAATCCTTCAGGTTCCTGTAGATGAAGAGGAAACATATCTTAGAACTCAGTTCTCTGATAGTGATAATCGTGATTATCGGGACGGAGATCAAAGATCTACGCGTTACTATCAGTCGTTCGGCGATGTCGAGGATGGTGAGACCAGCGATACCAAGCGAATGTATAATTCTCCTAAACATTCTGTTTATTCAGATAGCACCGGACAATTAGAAAGACAATACGACCAAACCTCTAGCCGTACCACGCTGGTTGATAATGAAGTACGAGTGTATAAAGGAGGATCATGGAGAGACCGTGATTACTGGTTAGATCCGGCCCAAAGACGTTATTTCCCTCAGGATATGGCGACTGACTACATCGGTTTCAGATGTGCGATGTCACGAGTTGGTTCAAAAAGTAAAAAAGGAAAGCGTCCGCGAAATTAGAATTTATTAGTTTCAAATAATGAAACCCTCCAATGCAGCCACGGCTTTGTTAGGAGGGTTTTTTATATCTTTATTTTATTGAAAAAATATTGCACTTGAAAATAGAAACCTTACACGCTCATTTCCTCAAAAGCAGTGGGATTTGTACCGACACCCGGAAGATTGCAAAGAATTGTCTTTTTTTCGCCCTTAGAGGCGAAAACTTCAATGGTAACAAGTTCGCCCAGGAAGCACTGGACAAGGGTGCCTACAAAGTAGTGATAGATGATATTTCAGTGCATAAGAACACTGGTGAAACTGTTCTTCATGGCAATTCGCTCACGCTACTTCAGAAATTGGCGACCTATCACAGAAACTACCTTCAAATACCAATTATCGCATTAACCGGAAGTAACGGAAAAACCACTACCAAGGAACTTATCAAAGTTGTGCTATCACAGAAATTCAAGACTGCAGCAACCCAGGGTAATTTAAATAACCATATAGGTGTACCCTTAACGCTGCTTTCGATGGATCAGAATGCAGAAATGGGAATTGTTGAAATGGGAGCCAATCATCTGAAGGAGATCGCTCATCTGAGTGCTATAGCACAACCCGATTTTGGCCTTATTACAAACTTTGGAAAAGCCCATCTTGAAGGATTTGGAAGTTTAGAGGGAGTTATTCAAGGTAAAAGTGAATTGTACAAGTATATGAGAGATAACAACAAGAGGGTTTTTGTGAATGGGAATGATCCTAAACAGATGGAATTAACTAAATCGATAGATCGATATACATATGGAAGCGGTGATTTCGATTGTACCATTCATTTAAAGGGTGCTTCTAATTTTCTCCAAATCGAATATGCTGGTGTCTCAATCCAAAGTAATCTTATAGGTTTATACAATTTCCATAACATTGCTGCGGCTATTGCCATTGGCGACTACTTTAAAATAGATCCGGCGCATATAAAAGCAGCCATAGAAGATTACACTCCCGAGAACAACCGTTCACAGATCATACAAAGAAATGGATTTAACCTAATCATGGATGCCTATAATGCAAATCCTACGAGTATGATGGCTGCTCTGGAGAATTTCCAGCAGTCAGAAGGAAGTAAAAAGATAATGATCTTAGGCGATATGTTCGAATTGGGTAAAAGTGCTGCTAATGAACATCAACGTATTGTGGACTACCTTGAAGAACACAGTTTCGGGCCGGCTTATCTGCTGGGTAGTAATTTCAATGCAACAACGATCAATAAAGATCATATCATGTCCTTCGAGGACTTCAGTGCCTTTAAATTATATTGGCAAAAAACCCAGCCGAAGCAGGGTTCAATACTTGTAAAAGGTTCGAGGGGAATGGCGTTGGAACGTGTTCTGGATTTGATATAGTTTAATCATCCATTTTTTACAATTAATATTTGCGTTATATAAAAACTACCTTATATTTGCATCCGCTAACTGCAAGGGCGCTTAGCTCAGTTGGTTCAGAGCACTTGGTTTACACCCAAGGGGTCGGGGGTTCGAATCCCTCAGCGCCCACAACAAGTACAAAACCCGTATCTTAAGATGCGGGTTTTTTAATTTCTGTAATCCCAAATTTTTTAATGAAAGTTTTTCTTTAAGCATTATCTTTGACAACAATTAGGGTCATTAACTCAGTTGGTTCAGAGTGTTACCTTGACAGGGTAGAAGTCACTGGTTCGAATCCAGTATGACCCACATCAGATTAAAATCCCAATGCTTTTCTGCGCTGGGATTTTTTATTTAGAACGTTGAAAATTTATTTTTATAAGGGAATATTAAAAAATAACAGTACAAGCGAAGCTTGAATTGGGATTTGATGTGCAGGAGTAGTTTAAATCTGGATCATGTTAATAATCCAGTATGACCCACATCACTCGAAAAATCCGCAGGAATTGCGGATTTTTTATTTCCGAACAGATCAAAACGAAGTTTAGAAATTTGTGAAGGAAATAAAAATGAGAAAACACTTCGGTGTTTTGGATTTTTCAATTGCAGAAGCGGTTCTTATCTGGATCAATGGAGTTAATCCAGTATGACCCACATCAGATTAAAATCCCAATGCTTTTCTGCGCTGGGATTTTATATTTAGAACGTTGAAAGCCTCGCTTTCAAAAGTGAATAAATAAAAAGGTCAAACTCGCACAGCGAGTAGGGAGGATATTTCCAAAAGAGGTCCATTTCTGGATTACGGTAAACCATTATTTGAATTTTATAAGCAATCTTGATTCTTATGTTACAAATGTGACATAAGTCATATTTTCTTAGCAACCATCATTCTACTTTTAACTTTTAAAACCCTGTAATTATGAAAGCAACAAGAATATTATTCGTTTTATTCCTTATAACTTCTTTTTTCGTCAATTGTACCCATGACGATGCACCAGAAGTTGTTCAAGTTCAAGTCGATCCGGTGCCAGAGGCAAGTAGCGATATTTTATTAGTTAAGAGATTCTCAACCGCTCCTACTTTTGACGGCGATGTAGACGATGTTTGGAGTGAAGCAAGGCCATTAAAAAACATGGCTGTTGTAAGTCCCGCCGGTGATAGGATAATTCCATTAAATGGTTCGAGTAATGGTGATGCAACACTGGAACCAGTTGATTTATTTGATCCCTTTACTGGAGAAGGCTATAACTATTCCCTAAGAGGCGGGCATGATGGAGATTTCATTTATTTATTGTTGGAATGGGAAGATAATATGGATAGTAAGGACCGACAATCATGGTATTTTGATCCAAATACCAGCACTTGGCGTGGAGAAAACAAGTACGCCAATCACGCGAATGACAAATTCTATGAAGATAAGTTTGCCATGATGTTTCCGATCAAAGTAAACGGATCATATCCTGAAGGATTTGTGGGAGGAACTTGTACTGTTACTTGTCATTCTGATTTAACAAATCCACAACCAGGCCAAAAAACTACACGGCATTATATGAAGAACAATGGCGAGTTAGTTGACTTATGGCACTGGAAAAGAAATAGAAATGTATTATCTCAATCTGTGGACGACGGTTATGTGAGAGATGCTGACGGACTGGATGGCACCGCTGCTGCAAATGGTAGAAAAGGGGATGACGGAATAAAAATGTATGATGATAATTCTACATTTGAAGATCCAGTTACCGGGCTTAAAGGGCCTAAATGGGTTATAAAAGGACAGGAGAATTATTATTGGATCACACTGGACGAACTCGCCTCCGGTGTGGCTCAATCTGTAACGGGTGTGGCCGCAGATGGTGTCTTATCGCTTGATAATGGTGAAACCATAGATCCGAATAACGACCTTGTTGCATATTCACAAGGATTTGGTTCGAAAAGATTTCCAAGTATAACTATTAATCCGGGTGGTGCTGGTAATGATTTTAGGTCAGACACCCAAGTTAGGGCCAAACATATTGGAACAGGATGGCAAATAGAAATCAAAAGAAGATTGGATAGTGGTGATCCTACGGATGCCAAATTCGTAATAGGAGAGGAAATTCCTTTTGGTCTCGCAATCTTTAACAATGCTGCTATAGCACATGGAACAACTAACTTCCTAACGATGCAGATTGAAAATTGATCTTTTATTACTAAAAGCACAGATTATCTCTAATCTGTGCTTTTAGTATGTGTTTATGAAATTTAATTTAAAACATGAATTATGAAAAAGTCATTTCAATTTGTATTACTAATAGCAATTAGTTTGCTTCTAACATCCTGCTATTATGATTCGGTATATGAAGAAGTCGTACAAGACACCCCTGCAACTTCTGAGGAAGTATCTTACCAAACCGATATAATTCCTTTATGGGTTCAATGTGTTGGATGTCATAATGGAAATGAACCACCAGATTTGAGGGATAATGTGTCTTACAATGAGCTTTTAAACGGTTATGTGGTTCCAGGAGATGCTGATGCGAGTATCTTGTATAAATCTCTTTTCGGAATTGACAACGTCTCATTAATGCCTCCAGGTTCAATGTGGCCAGATGCCAAAATAGATTTGGTTAGAGACTGGATTAATCAAGGAGCATTAAACAACTAACTTTTAAGAATGATAACATGAGAAAATGTATACGATTGCTTATTATTTTATTGTTGATCCCTTTTTCCGTTGTAGCTCAAGATGACGAAAAAGAAGAAGAAAAAGTTAAAGAGAAACTTGAAAGACCAGCCTTCGAAAGCTCTTATATAATTGATAATCCAACTAATGTATTATTCGACAAAAAGACTTTGGAAGTACAAATGGCCCATAGATTCGGCTTAATTGATGGGCCGGGTTCCGAAAATACTTTAGCCGGTATTTGGGCTCCCTCAAATATTCGTATAGGACTTGCATATGCAGTACATGAACGGATCACTATTGGCTATGGCGCTACTAAATTTGATCGTTTAATGGATCTTAACTGGAAAGTCGCTTTGCTAAGACAAACACGTTCTAATAAAATGCCGGTAAGTGTTTCCTACTATGGAAACTGGACAGTGGATGCACGTAGAAAGGAAAACTTCCGTTATACCAGTGATCGATATTCATTCTTCAATCAGATCATCATTGCAAAGAGAATTAGTCCCGCTTTTTCTGCACAAGCAACAACCAGTTGGTCCCATTATAATGTTGTGGCCAGAACTATGAGAAATGATATGATAGCCTTTTCTTTGGGCGGGCGAGCTAAAGTAAGTCCTCAAACGGCTATTATAGTTGATTATAGCCAACCCCTTACGAAATTCATGAAGGACAATCCACACCCCGGGATAAGTATTGGAGTGGAATTTGCAACTTCTTCACATGCGTTCCAGTTATTTGTAACGAATTACAACGGAATCGTACCACAGAAAAACTACATGTTTAACGACAATGATTATTTCAATGGTGATGTCTTATTTGGATTTAATATAACGAGAGTTTATAATTTCTAATAAATAGGTAAAATCCGCAGTACAATGAAGGATAGTTCAAAGAAAGGAAAGCAAATTTCGAGAAGAGTTATGCTACCCCTGTTAGGGGGGACCTTGCTAATTCCTTTACTGGGTTTTAGCGACAAGGATAGTGAAGAATCCCCATTATTGAAGGATGAAGCGTATGAAACCTTATTAAAAAAAGACGGCACAACCGTTCGGGTTAAAGTAAGCACAATAAAAAAATCTAATGTTGTTAAAAAAAACGTCTCCAACAAATCATTCTTTAACTGGTTAAGAAAGTAGATATAATTTTATTCAATTCCGGCTATTATGGAAGATCCCAACAAAAACTCAAGACGCAACTTTCTTAACAAAGGGCTAAAAGTTGGTTTGGTTACTATTTTAGGCGGTATTGGTCTGTCCAAATTAATAGGCAAAACGAAATCAACTGCCCATGATACTATGGAATTAATGACCACGGATGGTACATTAATACAGGTCGATTCCAAAGAAATTCACGAAAAAATACCGTCAGAAAATTACGACGAAAAGTATAATGTAAGAGAAGGAATGCCGAATCGCAAGTTTGTGATGGTGGTTGATTTGGCCAAATGTAAAAATGCATTGAATTGTCAGAGCGCGTGTAATAAAGCCCATTACATTACTGGTAATAATGCGTGGTTGAAAGTATACAAAATGCAGGAATCCATTGACGCTGCCCCCTATTGGATGCCTACTACTTGCCAACATTGTGATCAGCCAGCGTGTGTTACGGTTTGTCCCGTGGATGCCACTTTTAAAAGAAGAGATGGCTTGGTATTAATCGATAATGAACGTTGTATCGGTTGCCGTTTTTGCATGGCTGCCTGCCCATATTCGGTGCGTATATTTAATTGGGATGAACCCGATCAAGGTGAAATTACTTTAAACCTGGATATGCTGCAACACAGCCAATCTCCTGAACATGCAGGTATGCCAAGCATTAAAGGAACTGTTGATAAATGTGATTTCTGTCCACACTCTATTCAAAATAATGAACTTCCACATTGCGTAACTGCTTGCCCTAATGGGGTTTTCTATTTTGGTGATAAGTATGAGGATACTGTAACCAATGGCGATGAAACATTAAGGTTTGGACAATTGTTAGAAGACAAAGCGGGATACAGACTAATGGAAGGGTTAGGAACTGAACCTAGTGTATACTACTTACCTCCTGTGGACAGATCGGATGATTTTGAAGATGGTTTAGAGAAATATAACGAGTTTCAATCTGTTGAAAAATCAGAATGACCATGAAAAACCATGAAGTACTTCTTAAGGATTTAGTCCCTAAAAAATTTGGAAAAACAGGTAAAATTTGGACTTCTTTTCTTGTCATTCTAATTATAATTGGGGTCTTAGCATATATCGATCAAGTTGCAAAGGGGCAAATCGTTACTAATATGAATGATTATTCACTTTGGGGTATTTATATCTCAAATTTTGTGTTTTTCGTTGCCACAAGCTTTGTGGGAGTTGTAATTGTTTCGGTTTTGAGATTAACAAAAAGTGCATGGAGGACACCGTTAGTTCGTATTGCTGAAATAATAACCCTGGCCTCGATCATAATGGCGGGAATAACAATTACACTGGATATGGCCAGACCCGACCGACTTTTAAATTTATTTATATACGCCAGATTGCAGTCTCCCATTACCTGGGATATAATTATAATACCAACTACCATTGTTTTTAGTTTTCTCATACTTTACTTTCCACTTCTTCCAGATTTCGCAATACTTAAAGACTATTATAAAAAGAAGAAACCTCGATTTAGCAGATGGTATGGCAGATTGGCTTTAAATTGGAAAGGCAGCAAGGCACAGAAAGCAATTCAAACCAAATCTATCAGGATTATTGCTATCATGTTAATTCCTGTTGGATTGATATTACAAACTGTGGATGCATGGCTGTTTTCGACAACGTTTCGAATAGGTTGGGACAGTACCAATATGGGGCCTTATTTTGCGTCCGGTGCGGTGGTAGCAGGCCTGGGCGCACTAATTACGATCGTTTACGTAATACGAAGGGTACGAAAATTAGAAAATTATATTACCAATTTACATTTCGACAAACTTGGAAAACTATTGGCTTTGGCCTGTTTAATATATCTCTATTTTAATATTAACGAATATTTAATTCCTGCCTACACTCCTTCACGAGGGGAGAGTGTTCATTTAGACACATTGTTCACAGGAACTTATGCTATGCTGTTTTGGCTTGTTACTATTGTAGGTTTGATTATCCCGATTTTCGTATTATCCTTTAAAAAAGGCAGAAAACCACTACCTATGTTTATTATTGGTTTGATAGTAGTGATCGGTTCCTGGTGGAAGCGATTCATAATTATCACTCCTACTTTGTTACACCCATTTTTACCAATTCAAGGTGTACCAGAATCATGGCATCATTATTTTCCTAGTTTGCATGAATGGTTAATTACGATGGCCACATTAGCTATGGCCCTTCTTATAATTACCATACTATTTCGTTATTTACCGGTTATACCTATTCAAAGAACAGCCGACGAAATAGAATTACAGAAGAAGAATGCTTTAAAAACTGAATCATGAAAAATCGATCCAACTTTCATTATCTTCTTCATGCAATAATCGGTGTATTCATTTTTTCTATATGTTTTCAAAACTTACATTCTCAAAACACAAAGAAAAATAAACTTCGAATAAGTGCTCAGTATACCAAAATAACCGATGGAGAATCATATTTCGATATTAAAGCTTCATCCAGGGTTGAAAAGAAAAATGTGAATGTATCAGGAATTGAAATAAGTTTCTTTAATGAACAAGAAGATGGCCAAATTGAATTAGGTAAAATTACAACGAACCACAACGGTGTCGGAAAGTTTATTGTTCAGAACAAAGAAATAATAAAACCCGATTCAACAAATACGTATCATGTTTTAATATCATTCCCCGGAAACGAATTATATACAAAAGCCTTAAAACGCATTAGCTATAGAGATGTGAAAATCGATGCCGAAATGATTTTAAAAGACAGTATCAATTATATAAGTGCAAGATTAAGAGATCCTGTTACGGACAGCGCTATCGTTGATACACCGTTAAAAATTCAGGTGCAGCGCTTATTCAAACCTCTAATAATTGGCGAAGAATTTAACATGACTGACGAGAAGGGCACCATTTTTGTAGCTATTGAGGAAGAAATACCTGGTGTTGATGGAAATTTAACTTTTGAGGTAGTTTTAGATGATAGTGATGACTATGGAACCGTAAAAACTCTGGTTAAAGCACCTATAGGAATACCTATTGTAGATGAATCAACATTTGATAAACGGACGATGTGGTCAACTCGAAATAAAACGCCACGTTTTTTACTTATTTTATCCAACATATTAATTGTGGGATTCTTGGGGATTATAATTTATTTGTTACTTAATTTATTAAAGATTTATAAAGCTAAATACTAAGACATGAAATCAATTAAAATTATTACCATCCTTGGTGCGCTGGCCTTTGCACTATATTCATTTACGGATTTCGCTCAGGACGAATGGGTGGTGCCCGCTGAATATGTTGAAATGACTAATCCCGTACCTGCAAATACGGACAAAGCCATAGGTAAATCATTATACGCAAAACATTGTCAATCCTGTCACGGAAAAGAAGGCTATGGAGATGGTCCGAAGGCAAATGATCAAGAAGGTGATTTAGGTGATTTCTCAACCGCTGAATTTCAGGCTCAAACAGATGGTGAGTTATTCTATAAAACTACTATTGGTAGAAATGACATGCCAAATTATGAGAAGAAGATGAAAGATGATGAGGACAGATGGCTCATTGTAAACTATATGCGAACAATGGGTAATTAACACTCATATCTTTGCCGTCACAGCTATAAAACGTCCGTAATTATTTGATTTGATTAATATTGACTATTTTTAGGTCAACTATAACCAATTAAAATAAATCATATGGACTTTAAGAAATCGATTATCAAACTATTGATTAGCTTGTTCTTGTCGCCTATAATTGTTTATCTGTTTTTATGGGGTGCAAAACTAGCAGGTTCTACCTATGATATGTCTCATGGTGAAACTTTTATAATCTGGCTACTAATGGCCATCGTAATTAATCTTTCAATAATAAATAAGAAATAGGATTTATAAACGATAGTCTAAATTATAAGTAAAGTATACATCAAAAAGAATTCTAATGCGACTGCATTGGAATTCTTTTTATATTATCTCAGCAACTGTAAAGGTACTTCCACCAACATAGATAATGTCCTCGTCATCTGCTTCTTTCAAGGCTTTTCGATAAGCTTCTTCAACTGAATTGAAAGCTTCCCCCAACAACAGAAATTCTGCAGCCTCCAATTTCAATTTTTCAGCCTCCATACCGCGAGGTACATCAGGTTTGCAGAAATAATAAGTTGCCTCTTCCGGGAATAAAGGAAGTATGCTATCCAGATCCTTATCGTTCACCACACCCATTACGATCCGTAATTTTTCATAGGGCTCCCCCCCTAGCTGATCGAGAACGATTTCAAGCCCCTCTCTATTATGTGCCGTGTCGCAGATCACTTTAGGTGAATCCTGTATTACTTCCCATCTTCCTCTTAAACCGGTCGTGCTAACCACAGTTAACAGCCCGCTTCTAATAGCGTGCTCCGGAATCTCCCATCCTCTCTCCTTCAAAGAATGAATGGCTGCTATCGCAGTCCTAAGGTTCTTTTTCTGATAAGTACCACTAAGATCGGTTTGAAAGCCGGGTATAACCAGTTCTTCAGCAAAACAAATTGGAGCAAAATTTTGCTCGGCCACCTGTTCGAATACATAACGAGTTTCCTTTTGTATTTCACCAATAACCACAGGAATATTTTCCTTAATTATTCCAGCCTTTTCGGCAGCAATCTCTTCCAGGGTGTTTCCCAGGAAGTTCATGTGATCGAAACCGATATTGGTGATAACCGAAACCTCCGGTGTAATAATATTTGTACTATCCAGTCTTCCGCCTAGTCCCACTTCAATTACCGTTATGTCCACCTCTTCCTTCCTGAAATAATCGAAAGCAAGACCTACGGTCATTTCGAAAAATGACAAAGCGTTTACTTCAAAGAACTCTTTGTGCATTCCAATGAAGTTTGTAACATAATCCTCCGGGATCATTTCACCATTGATCCTGATACGTTCCCTGAAATCCTTTAAATGAGGCGAGGTATATAATCCAACCTTATATCCGGCGTGTTGCAGAATAGAGGCCAGCATATGACTCGTTGAACCCTTACCGTTTGTTCCGGCAACATGAATACTCTTGAAGGAATTCTCAGGATTGCCCAGGTGATCTGCTAAAAGAATGGTATTGGACAGATCGGCTTTATATGCCGCTTTGCCAACCCGTTGATACATGGGTAATTGATTAAACAACCAGGCTATGGTTTCAGAATAATTGATATCCTTTACGGTTTAGTTGATCATCAGTTTTTTGATTATTTCAGTGCTTTCAGAAGACACTTTAATAAAATATATCCCTGTTGGTAATTCAGAAACCTCAAGCTGTATTTCACTTCTGAATTGTTCCTTCTGAAGCAGTCTCCCGTTTATATCGATTAACGACACATCGAAGTCGGTTTCTACACCTTTCATATGAATGTTGACCACTGAAACGGCTGGATTTGGATACACAGCAATCGCTGAAATCTCCGAAAGATCATCAGTTCCCAGCACTATATCCGAAACATCCATTTTATATGAGGACCGACCGTAGGTACCAGCATATAGAAATTCCGAAGGATCATGGATATGCATATCGGTAACAACAACAGAAGGCAAATTATCTCCAAGCACTTCCCAGAACGCCCCTTCGGTAGCAGTTGCAAATACCCCTACATCGGTTCCAACATAAAGATTGCCATTGGCGTCTTCTACAATATCATTGATGGGAATATCTGGTAAGATTCCGGAAATATCAAACCAGGTTACACCGCCATTATTACTCTTATAAACATGTCCTTCATCTTCACCATACCGATACCCGGAAAAAGTTACATACATCCCATTTAACTGATCTCTGGAAGCTAGTACCTTGGTTACCCACCTATTTGGCAAACTATCCGAAATAAGTACCCAGTCCACACCTCCATTTTGAGTAACCCATACGTTACCATCATCCGTTCCTACATAGATGATATCACTATTCATGGGCGAAACATCAATTGAAATTATGGTGCCGAATGTAAGGTTCCCAGGATATGGGCCGTTACTAAGGTCCGGGCTTATAGCTGTCCAGTTCCCTGCAGCATTGGTAGTCTTGTATAACCGATTAGCCCCATAAAATAAAATTTGAGAATCGGCTGGATCAAATACGATAGGCGTATCCCAGTTTTTCCTGTCACCATTGGAAATCCCAGACATGGCTCCAAAAAATGAAGCGCCATTGTTTATAGATTTAACCAGGTTTCCGCGCTGTGAAAGCGCATAGATGACGTTGGTGTTGGTGGGGTCAACCAGTGGCTGAAACCCATCACCTCCCGTGATGATATCCCAATTATTGGTACTTCCGGTAACTGTACGCATCGTACTGTTATCCTGGGTTCCGGCATATACTTTGTTATCATTCTGAAAATCGACATGCATACGATAGATCTGGGTAATTGGAAGCGTCTCGTCCTTTACCCAGCTATTCCCGCCATTGTCACTTTTATAGAAGCCTCCGTCGTTCCCTAATAAGACTTGTCCGGAAACCATATTGTTGAACGCCAGGGCATGTTGATCTACATGTACATTGGGAAATGCTGTTGACCAGTTCTGACCCCCATCTGTTGATTTTTCAACCACGAAATCAACATTATAAAGAGTGTTCTCGTCTGTTGGATCGATAAAGATCCCTCGGAACCACCAGTGGAATCCAATATTAGTTAACTGACTTGAATTAACAGCGTTCCAGGTGTTCCCGCCATCACCTGTTCGATATACCCCTTGAATACTACCTGCTGCTGTGGCATAACGAGCGTAGAGTACATCGGGATTAGATTGCGAAATATCAATACTTATTCTTCCTTTCTCACTCGGAGCCGATGGAAGTCCGTTTGTAAGTTCATTCCAGGTATTTCCACCATCCAATGACCTGTAGATTCCTGAAGTTTCACCACCATATTGGCGGTTATTAGGCCTGCGAATTCGTTCCCATGCTGTGGCATAGACGATATCTCCATTCACGGGATGTATCGCCATATCGATGACTCCTGTTGAATCACTCACAAAAAGCCTCTGTTCCCAAGTGGCTCCACCATCCGTTGTTCGATAAACACCTCTGTTAGTATCATTTCTGAAAAGTGGCCCCATGGCAGCAACAAATAGAGTGTTTTCATCTGTCGGATCAATTAATACTTTCCCAACACTGCCGATATCAGGCAGGCCTTTGGATTGCCAGGTTAGCCCTCCGTCCTCACTTTTGTAGACTCCGTCTCCGTCATAGGCAAGGGAACCACCTCCCGCATTAACTTCTCCTGTCCCAACCCATATGACATTATTGTTAGCGCTAGAAATTTCAATATCACCAATTGAAAGCATTTCCTGCTCATCGAAAATAGGTATCCAGGAGGCTCCTGCATCAGTAGTTTTAAAAATTCCACCTGAGGCTGCTCCAACGTAATATGTCTGGCCATTATTAGAAGGAATCTCAATATCGGTTATTCTACCCCCAATATTAATAGGCCCGGCAAATTCCCAGTTATTCCCGGCAGGTGAACGTTGTTGCAGTTGCGTCTTCTTCCATTGAATAGCTTTCCGGTAGGCATCGGATTTGATTTTTCCCGTTGGGTATGCCCGTTGATCGAACATAAAATCGGCCGGTAAAGATTCCTGCATATCTACTGAAATATCTTCAGTTTGAAGGTTACATGAAACAACAATAAACAGTGAAAGTAACGAAAGGAACATGTGATATCTCATAGCCATCATTTATAAGAGCTAAAGATAATTATTTCGAATGGAACCCTTGGGTTGATTAGTTGGAAAGACTAAACCTGTAGATTATTTTTCCAATCTGTTTGGCGGGTGCTTCATTATCACTATTAAACCGAGTGGCGAGTGCGGCTTTTTTTGCAGGTTCCAGTAAACAGCGTGTGTTATTTGTGGTTCCGCGAACTCCCGGGGTAGCGTTGATTACCTTGCCGTTACGGTCTACTTCAATGCTTACCACAACCGTCCCTGCTTCATTACAATCCTGAACATATTTTTCTTTGTTCAGTGCTTTTCTTCCTCCCAGCTGGTAATTCCCATCACCATCCAGCCCCTTGCCGGTGCCGTAATAGCCCGACGCGTTCGGATCACCATTGGGATTCCCCTTGTCACCGGCCTTATCATCATTACCTTCACTTCCCTGTGCTTTACCGTTATTTTTAGGACCGTTGATTATACTGGACAATGCATCGGTGGTAGATTTGTCAGGCTTAGGATCAGGTTTCACTTCTTTCTTCGGCTGCTCTTTTACTGGCGTTTCCTTTACTTCTTTTTGCGGTTTCTCATTCTTGATCACCGGGGCGTCCTCATTTTCCTGGGTAACAACCTCTTCTTTGATCTCTGCTTTGGGCTGAGAGACTGGTTCGGGATTCGTATTTTTTGGTGCTGTTTTTATAGGTTCATTAGGCTGAACGTTTCCACTTCCTTCATCTGTTGTTCCGAAATTAATGGCTATACCGTTTTCCAAGGGAGGATCCATGTATTTAAGTCCGATGACAAAAAAGATCAGGAATAGAATAATCAGGTGAAGGATCACCGTGATCGTCATACTTTTCCGTTTATGTTTTGTGTCCAGCAGACTCATATATTCTATTAATTCGGCCGTACGGCCAGTACAACTTTATAGTTGTTCTTATTGGCTACGTCCATCACAAATACAGCATCTTCAATAGGAACTCCTTCTTCGGCGCGAAGAATAATGGTTGGTTCATCCTGACCAACCAATATGTCCTGGAGCTGTTTTTCAATACTGTATTCACTAACCCGTTCTTTGTTCACATAATAGGCTCCGTCCTTGGTAATACTCACCGATGCTTTTTGCTGATTGGTGGACTTTCCTTTTGCTTTCGGAAGGATAAGATCCAGGGCATCCGGAGTAATGGCGGGAGAGGTTAGCAGAAAGAAGACCAATAACAGGAATACGATGTCTGTCATGGAACTCATGCTAAACTCGGGGCTTATTTTGTTTCTTCCGCGTAAATTCATATTAAGCAGGTTCGTTTAAAAGATCGAGGAAATCAACTGCCGTGGCTTCCATTTGGTGAATAACTTTATCGGTTCGAACCACCAGGTGATTATATCCGATATAGGCTATAATTCCTACAATTAATCCGGCAACCGTCGTGGTCATAGCCGTATAGATGCCTTCTGCCAGCGCTCCCATCTCTGCTTGTCCACTGCTTGTGGCCAATTGGTGAAAGGCCAAAACCATCCCAATAACAGTTCCAAGAAAGCCTATCATTGGGGCCGCCCCAGCTATGGTGGCCAAAATACTAACATTCTTCTCCAATTTGTACACTTCGAGTCTACCGGCATTCTCAATTGCAGTATTAATATCCTCTAACGGACTTCCAATTCGGGAAATACCCTTTTCTGTGAGTCTCGAGACCGGCGTGTTTTGTTGTGTACACAATATTTTTGCTGCCTGAATATTGCCTCCGGCGACATTATCCCGAATCTGGTTCATAAAATTATTATCTAAATGAGAGGCTGCCTTGATAGCGAACCATCGCTCGAAATAAATATAGACCGCGACAAAAAGTAAGACAAATAGAAGCGCAATAATTATTTGTGCTCCCAACCCACCATTCATTATGAGTTCTAGAACTGAAAGTGTTTTTTCTTCAGAAACTACAGGTTCCAGATCCTGAGCAAGATCCTGACCCTCCTGAATAAAGAAGTTAAGCATGTGTTTAGATTTGATTTAATTGAATAACGACTCCCGCACCATTTTGTTGCACTAACCAACTATCATGTCACGGAATAATAAGAACACGGCCCCACCTGCTGCAAATCCTATAAATGCAAGCCACGCTATTTTTCTAAGGTACCAGATGAAATCGATACGCTCCATTCCCATGGCTGCAACACCCGCTGCCGAACCTATGATAAGCATACTTCCCCCCGTACCGGCGGAATAAGCAATAAAATGCCAAAGCGGAGAGTCAAGTGGAGCATCGTACATCCCAATGGAAGCAGCTACCAATGGTACATTATCGATAACCGCGGAGATTATTCCCAGTAACATCACAACAATATCCTGATTCGGGATAGCTGCTTGTAATACTTCTGCCAGATACCTTAATGTGCCGACTTCTTCATTGTTTACAACACCATAGACCAAACTTTCGAGCCCTGCAACCGCCATTAGAATTCCGAGGAAGAAAAGTATACTGGATATTTCAATTCGAGAAAGTGCTTTATGTGCAGAGTAAAGATGTCTTCTTTCCTTACTGAAGTCCTCTTCCGGATGAATATATTCTGAAACAAGCCAAACCACACCCAATGCGAGCATCATACCCACATAAGGAGGAAGGTGTGTAAAGGTCTTGAAGATTGGCACCGATACTATCATCCCCAATCCAAGGAATAACATTGTTTTGCTGCTTAATAATCGTTCTGCCAGAATATCTTTGGAAGCATCCACTTCAATATTTCCGCGGAAAGGCTTAAGATAACTTGCTACAAAGAATGGTACGATAAAACATACTATAGACGGCAAAACCACCAATTTAATGAGTCCTAAGGCCGAAACCTTATTTGCGATCCAAAGCATAGTGGTGGTTACATCACCAATAGGAGACCATGCGCCACCAGCATTGGCCGCAATTACCACCATAGCAGCGTACCAGAGTCTTTCATTTTTATTATGGATTAGTTTCCGGAGAAGCGTAACCAATACGATTGTGGCCGTAAGATTGTCAATAATTGCGGATAGGATAAAAGATAAAACTCCAATGATCCATAACAATCTTCTTTTACTTTTTGTACGAACCGCCCCCTTGAGCACTTCAAATCCACGATGGAGATCAATAATTTCAACGATGGTCATAGCCCCGATAAGGAAGACGAGAATCTCTGCCGTTTTACCCAAATGATGGAGAAGTGTATTCTCAAATCCATGTTCGGCTTCCACGCCCCCAGTTGAAAAATTAAACACTTCTTCATGTGTGTCGATCACACTAAACCAGCCTGAATGAAACCCAACAGCTAACACCGCCCAAATGAGAGCTGCCATGATAAGAGCAGGGACAGTTTTATCTAATTTTAAAGGATGTTCGAGTGTAATAGAAAGATATCCAATAACAAAAATCAGGATAATTATGGATTCCATAGAGTTGGCGAATTAGTTCGTCTAAAATAACTTTTTCAAAGCAATTACAAAAGATGTTCCGTTAATATTTAATAAAGAAAACCTATTTTATCTCAACCAGATGTAGTCCTGTGAAACCTTCGTTATTCCAAGAAATATATCAGCCCGCCCGAATGATCATGTCGGGCTCCGGTTACACTTGCCAGACAATTTATTTCACCGCGAAGCTTCAACACGCCGAGCAGCCCAAATACCAATGCTTCTTTGTATTCGATGATCTTAGTGGCTGGTATTTCAATGGTTGCGCGCCTGTGTTGTTTCAATCTATCGACCAGATGTTCATTGTAGACCCCGCCTCCCGTAACAAGAATCCTTGTTTCCGCTAAAAATTGATCGGCCAATTGCAGCGCAATATGTTCCGTAAAAGTGGCTATAAGATCTACTTCCGATACGTCCGAGGCCTCCATTACTGGGAATACTACCCTTTGCACCCATTCCAATCCTAAAGATTTTGGAGGATTCGCCTTATAGAAATCCAATTCGTTCAAACTTTGCAAAAGCGAAATATCCACCTCACCCCTGGCAGCGATTCTCCCTCCATCATCAAAGGGCACTCCAAGTTTCATAGCATAATGGTTCAATACAATATTCACAGGGCAAATATCGTAGGCAATACGCCCTAAGGCCGATTCATAAGAAACATTGGCAAAACCACCAAGGTTCAGGCAATAGTCGTATTCACCAAATAAGAGTCTATCACCTATTGGAACCAGCGGAGCGCCTTGCCCTCCTAGCGCTACATCCTGAGTGCGAAAATCGCAAACCACTTTCTGCCCCACATGCGAAACGATCTCAGGCAGGTTTCCTATCTGAAGTGTGATCCCCTTATCCGGCCGATGCAATATAGTGTGGCCGTGACTGCAAACCGAATCCAAATCTTCCAGGCGATGCTCTCGTATAAAAGTAGCGATGCTATTTCCCAGGAACAGCGTGTACTGTTCATTTAACGTATGCAATCTTCCTTCGGAAAAATGAATCGCCTCCTGCAATCGCGTTTTCCACTCCGGTGGATACGGTATGGTCTCGGCGACTCCAAGTTCAAAACTCCACGAACCTTCTTCAGAAACCGAAAATGAACATTCGGCCAGATCGATCCCGTCCAGCGAAGTTCCACTCATCACACCCAACACTTTGTAATTGCCTTTTTCCATTTGAGTAAAAGTAACAAACTTCGATTAATAGTTGGGTAGTATTGTAGTGGGGTCGTTTGGTAGTTTTATGGTTGATCAAACGGTCATTTCATTGATCAAGCGGTCAACAACCATTCGATTTACCTTTGGGACAATTCCTCTTTTCAGCTTATTATTTAACTGTATCTTGGGGTTATATTAGTGAGACTAAACTCCCTAACACAGCCGATTCATGGATATACATTGGAATACCACTATCATAAACCCACAAGAATTAATTCACATGTCAAGAGGGGATAAAAAGATCATCCACAAATATTTACTTCAATTTCAGGAGCTGATACCTCAACGCATTGAAAGTTTGGAGGAAAGCTTGAAAACCGAAGACAGATTAATGGTGCGCCAAATTTTACATAAAATGAGTCCACAATTGCAGTTTTTTGGTATCCCGGATATCATTCAGCCCATTCGGCGTCTGGAGCTTGAATATGAAACGATGCCCATTGAAGAGCTGAATGAAATAATCGATAAAGTACTGACTAAGTTGGATTTAGCGGTTAAAGACGTACATTTAATTTTGACAGAAAATTTCTAACAACCCACCTTATGCAACTTAAATTTCTTTCTTTAACAGTCGCAATATTTGGAATTTTCTCAACGGCAAAAACTCAAACTCTCACAAAGGTCAAGCAAGATTCATTGATGGTCATTTGGAATGACCAAGCGCAACCTGATACCATTCGATTAAATGCAATTAATCAGATCGCTAGTGAAGGATTTCGGATTAAGAACCCGGATAGTGCTGTTTATTATGCACAGCTGCAATATGATTTTGCAAGTACAATCAAAAATAAAGAGTTTCAAGTGCTTGCCTTAAATGCACAGGGCGACGCCTATTTGTTAAAAGGTGAGCTGGATATAGCGCTCGATCTTTTTACTCAGGCATTGGAGTTAGCTGAAAACCTAAGTGACAAAAGACTCAAAATAAATACCTTGGGAAATATCTCCAGCATCTACGATTCGAAACGTGATTTCGAAAAAGCGCTCGAATATCATCAACAGATATTGGAAATTAGTGAAGAGATAAATGATCAATTTGATCATTTAGAATTTCAAATAAAGGGCCTACTGCTTGAGTCAAAAATATATTCAAAGAACCTAAACTTTAAAAAAGCAATTGCTGTAGCAAATCAAACTTTAAAGCTGGCCAATGAAATAAATGACATTCCCAGGATAGCGGAATCATATCACTTATTAGGCGTAATATCTTATCGAGCCGGAGATTTTAATAAGATGTTTTATTATGAAAAACAGAGTTTGGACTACTGGCGAAAAACAAATAACATAAAGAAGATCGCTAAAGGAATCAATAGCATTGGCTATGCTTATCAAGAACTTGGAGAATATGAAAATGCTATTCGTCAGTATGATGAAGGATTGACATTTTCGAGAAAACACAACCAGCTCGAAGAAGAAGGGAACTGCTTGAATTATTTGGGAGAGTCCTATCTTTTAAAAGGTGAATACGAAGTGGCGCAGAATTATTTCAAAGAGGCACTGACAATTAAAGAAGCCAATAATTTCACACTTGAATTACCTTGGCTGTTGGCGAAAATGGGTGAAAGTTATTTAGCGCAAAAAAAATATAAAGATGCGCTTGAAGTGTGTAAAAAAGCCTTCGACCTGGCAGCTGATGAGGATGATGCTGAACATATTGCTTGTCTTTGTTTATACAAGAGCCATAAAAATCTCGGCAACTACTATGAATCATTGGTGTATTATGAAAAATGGAATGATCTAAATAAAAACCTGGGTAAGACCGAAACGAACAAAGCGCTTTTGCAAGTTGACTTCAAACATCAATTAACGCTGGATAGTCTTCTACAAATTCAGGAAAAAAGAGTAGTTGAAGAGGCCCACAGGGAAGAAGTTCAACAAAAGAACAAAACCCGTAATATACTGGCGGGGGGAGGACTTCTTTTATTCATGTTCGCAGGAGGAATATACAGTCGTCTTCGTTACACACGAAAAGCCAAGGCAATCATTGAAGAACAAAAAAAGAAAGTAGAGCAATCTGAAAAATACAAAGAGCAGTTCCTTGCAAATATGAGTCATGAAATTAGAACACCCATGCATGCTATTTCAGGAATGACAAAAATATTGAAACGGAATGAGCATCCTCCAACGCAGGATGAATATCTTAATGCAATGCAAACCAATTCTGAAAATCTGGTTGTTATCTTGAACGATGTCCTTGATCTCTCTAAGATTGAAGCTGGAAAGCTTGAGATTGAACATACCCCAATGAGTCCGAAATCCGTAATCGAGAATGTTGTTCTGTTACTAAAATTTAAGGCTGAAGAAAAAGGATTGAAGTTATCTTATAAAGTAGCAAATGATGTTCCCGATTTGGTGATGGGAGATCTTACCCGCTTGAATCAGATATTGATCAACCTTGTGGGGAATGCCGTCAAGTTTACCGAGAAAGGAAGCGTGGACATCTCCCTGGGCGTAGAAAATAATAAGCTGAAATTTAGTATAAAGGACACGGGAATAGGCATTGCAAAAAGGAAACTCGAACATATTTTTGATGCCTTTGAACAGGCAAAAGGATCTACATCACGATTCTATGGAGGCACAGGTCTGGGTTTAAGTATTTCCAAACAATTGGTAGAACTCCAGCAAGGAAAAATTAGGGTAGAAAGCACAGAAGGACAAGGAAGCACGTTTTATGTAACCTTGCCGCTAACTATCGCAGCGGCAGATGCTGTAGGTGCGGACCTTATTTCCGAAGAAAAATTAAAAACCATGACGGCTTCGCTGGAAGGGATTCGTATTCTTATGGCTGAAGACAATCCGTTCAATCAAATGATCGCGCAGGATGATCTGTCCTTTTATCTTAGCGATGTAATAATCGAAACAGTCGAAAATGGGGCATTGGCAGTAGAAAAATTTAAATCAAACCAATATGATCTTATTTTGATGGATGTGCAAATGCCCGAAATGAATGGGTTTGAGGCAACTGAAAGAATCAGAGCCATAGAAAAATCAGAAGGAAAAGAAACTCGAATCCCAATCATCGCTATGACGGCTAGTTTATTGAAGACCGAGATCGATCATTGTTATGATGCCGGGATGGATAACTATATTCCCAAGCCGTATACCCTGGAAGAATTAATTGGCCCTATCTTTAAGGAATTAAGATCCTAAGCTATGTCTTTAGATACCACCAAATGTCTCATCATAGACGACGATCCCTTTATATTGGAGTTGCTCCAGGATAAGCTGGACCAGCACTTTCCGGAGGTAGAGGTCTTGTCAACGGCTAGTAGTGGTCGCGAAGGCTTAGAGAAAATTGCTTCCTATTCCCCGGAACTTATTTTCCTGGACGTGGAAATGAGCGATATGACCGGCTTCGAAATGCTGGCGCAACTATCTGATATTAACTTTCAAGTCATCTTTATTACTTCCTATAGTCATTATGCCATCAAGGCCATACGTTTCAATGCGCTTGATTATTTACTGAAACCGATTGATCTTGGCGAATTAAAAAAGGCATATAAACGATTTAAAGATCATACAAGAACAAAGCCTCAAAAAGAAAATATGGCACTGGCATTGCGAAACAGCAGTACTAAGAATGTAGCCGATCATATGTTGATCTTAAAAACACAAGACGGTGATTTGAAATTGATTCTAAAAGATATCGTACATATTGAAGGCGACAGGAATTACAGTTATATTCATCTTAAGAATGGCACAAAAAAACTGGTGACCAAAACATTAAGTGACTTAGAAGAATTATTGGACTCCAAAGGCTTTTATCGCTGCCATCGTTCCCACATTCTAAATAGGGAGCACATTGTTGATGCCAAAGGGATTTCAGTAGTACTTTCTAATAACGTTCAGTTGCCAGTTTCAAGACGGAAAAAGAACCAATTCTCTGAGTGGTTAGAGGCCAATAAGATCGAAAACCCATAGTAGACTCCTGATTAAACAGTACTTTCCAATTGCGGCTCTAAGCCGCATTTTTTCTTTTACCACAAAACCTTTACCACTTGATCAACCGCCGGTACAACCATAACGCCATTGGATAAACCAACCTACCATTAGATAAATAAGTCGATTAAAACCCTGATTGTCAGACTACATTTACACCAAGCAATAAAGCTATTAACTAATTAAATTATATATCATGAAAAATTTATTCTTAACATTGACAGCAGGACTTTTTTTACTAACAGCATGTAGCAAAGACGAATCCTTTGAACAAATTGATGCACCATCGAACGATCTCGTTTATGTGCTAGAACAAAATGGAAATACAAGTACGTTTACTTCCATTGCACTGGAGAATAGGTCCCAGGGCCCAACAACTCCGAGCAACAATTTTGGAGAGTCTTCCGGGATGTATGAGCCAATATTTGAAGATCCAATCAGGCTAACATGGAGTGGACTTCAAGATGACACAGGAACTTTCGGAACTGCAGAATTACAAATCATCAGACCCACCTATAGCTTACATATCATTATGGAAACAGAATGTATTATGGCTGAAGGTAATAAAGCGGTCTATGGAGGCACCATTACACAGGTTGTCACCCTTTCAGGGAATGCACCTCAAATAGCACCTATGTGGCGGTTTTACTTCCAGGTAACCGATGTGGCTGTAGCTGCAAATGAACAAGGAGGAATTGATAGAATATCCAACAAATGGATCTTTGCATCGCCAATGTCCCCTTCCCTTTGTTCGGTCTATCCTCCCAGCCACCGCATCTGGTCTACCAATGGATATGCTCAGGTAATTGAACCGGGATTTGTTTATGCCAGTGATCACCCTCAGTAAATGTATTCAATTCAACCAAAAACCCACTTCCTTGACAGGTCGTGGGTTTATTTATTTCTATGATATGTGAATATTGAGCTTTTGCAAAACAAAAAAATCCATCCAAATTAATCCACAACATAATATTGAATTTTAACCCCAAAAATCTATCTTTGCATACCGTTACGAAAAGGATTTAGTAAAAAGCAGCACAATATGGATTTCAGTCTTTCTGAAGAGCACTTAATGATACGCGACGCAGCGCGCGATTTTGCAAAAACCGAATTACTTCCCGGCGTTATTGAACGAGATACCCACCAACGATTCCCAGCTGAGCAAGTTAAGAAAATGGCGGAACTGGGATTCCTGGGAATGATGGTAGATCCAAAATACGGAGGTGGCGGAATGGATACTATTTCCTATGTATTGGCCATGGAGGAACTTAGTAAGATAGACGCCTCTTCTTCAGTAATTGTATCGGTGAATAATTCGCTGGTCTGCTGGGGACTTGAAACCTACGGAACTGAAGCTCAGAAAGAAAAATATCTCACCAAACTTGCCACAGGAGAGTCGATTGGCGCCTTTTGCTTAAGTGAGCCGGAAGCCGGAAGTGATGCTACCTCACAAAGGACCACGGCAATTGATAAAGGCGACCACTATGTGCTCAATGGCACGAAAAACTGGATTACCAACGGAGGTAGCGCAGATTATTACCTGGTCATGGCCCAAACAGACCGGGAAAAAGGACACAGAGGAATAAATGCCTTTATCGTGGAAAAGACCTGGGATGGATTTGAGGTTGGACCTAAGGAAGATAAGTTGGGTATTCGTGGAAGTGATACCCACACTTTGAACTTCAACGATGTAAAAGTTCCTAAGGAAAACCGAATTGGCGAAGACGGATTCGGATTCAAATTTGCGATGAAAACATTAAGCGGGGGCCGAATTGGTATCGCGGCTCAAGCTCTGGGAATTGCATCCGGTGCTTATGAACTTGCGAGGGATTATTCTAAGATCAGAAAATCCTTTGGTACAGAAATTTGCAACCACCAGGCAATCGCTTTTAAATTAGCCGATATGCACACTGAAATCGCAGCGGCTCGACACCTCGTAATGAAGGCAGCCTGGGATAAAGACATGGGAAATCGCTACGATATGAGTAGTGCTATGGCCAAATTATACGCCTCTAAAGTGGCCATGGAAGTGACGGTAGAGGCCGTCCAGGTGCATGGTGGGAATGGTTTTGTAAAAGAATACCATGTAGAACGGCTCATGCGTGATGCAAAGATCACGCAGATCTATGAGGGTACTTCTGAAATTCAAAAAATGGTGATCTCGAGAGGTTTATTAAGAGACTAAATACAGCTATAATTAATTAGAACCTGGCTATTTGCCGGGTTTTTAATTTGGGAGAGTGCTTCTTCACTATTGTATCGGAGGACCGTGCTATTCGCTTCGACTTCTCTCCACACTAAGTGTTTACGGGGTCTTCCCGGCTATCGCTATCGCAGAAAGCGTAACAAAAAATCAAAATCTGCGACTAATATATCGCACATTCGAAAATGCAGCGTCCAAATTTCGTCTTAGAGTTTCCCAACTCATTTTTTTTGCCGAAATTAACAGTCCGAAATTTTTTGATAATTAACACCTTAAATAGCCATATCTATGTCTGATGATTTTGATTTACTAGAAACCGAGTCCAACTCAAAACAGGAAAAAGTAGATGTTAACTGGGGCAAGACTGTCGACCAGATGAAATCTAAATTAGCGCAGGAAGACGATCCGGAAATGCGGCAAAAAATATTGAATGCTACCCTGGACGATGTAGTTGGTATGGCAGAAAAAGATCGTGCATCATTACTAGATGCTATTAAAGATCTAACCGATTATCAGGAAGAAGTTGGAATTATCTTCGAAAAATTCTCAACGCTCAATGCAGCGGAGCAAAAAGTGATCGATAGCGCTCAAAGTAGATTAGAACGTGCGAAATTAGAGCTTGAAGATGCTGAAAAGGTAAAGGATAACTGGTGGAATAACCTATGGGGAAGAAAATCCAAGATCAAAAAACGCGAAGCAGAACTGAAAGCTGCACAAAAAACACGTGAAGAGGCCGATATGAAGGCCAAACAAATGTTTCAACAACGAATTGAAACTGCCGATATTCAGACACTGCTGAGTGAGCTTTCTTATAAAAGTCAGGCTGCGGTTTCCCGACTTAAAAAATAGAGAAGTAGAGATCAGGGAAGTTGAGGATAAACTTCAGGTTGCCATTGTAGAAGCTAGTAAGAACCACACCAAGGCACTTGAAAAGAAAAAGGAAACAGAAGATCAGCTTGAAGAACAATATGCGCTGTTGAAACAGGCCAGGCAGGAACTTGAAGAGATCGCCGATAAACAATCTACGGCTTATTCCGAAGCCATTGGAAAGATCACTCAGATAGAACAGAAGGTAGAAGAGTTGGAAGGCCTGAAAAATGCCTATACCACGCTTGCGGCCAGTAAGGATAGTTTCGTACATAAGCACAACCTTACTATCAAGGTATCTTACTTCATTAAGAAGCAACCTTCAGACGCATAGGGCAAAACTTAAAAGTGATACCGACGAACGACTCAAATACTACGATGGTTATGTGGTAGCGTTGAAAGCCAGAACCGACCAGGAATTTGCAGCCATCCTGGAGCATTTAGGTGTGAAGACCGATGAACATATTGGCCAAACGCTGGCCGCCATGCATTCTGCCAGCGCCAAGGCCCGTCAGGAAATGATGGATAACATCCCGGTACATGAAAAAGTAATGCAGGGAGTCTATGGTAGTTATGCAGAGTCCCTTCAGGAAATTCGTGAAAAGGATGCTGAAATTCAAAAGGACTTCGCCAATCGTTATGGAATTGATATGAAAGAGATATTCGAAGAATATTACGCTTCTTCCGCAGGTGGAGATGGTAATGCTCCAGAAGGGGATGAGCCTTCGGAAACACCTGATGAGCCAGAACCCGGCAATGACGACCTTTTAGGATAATCTTTGTCCTAACATAAACACAGAAAAAATAAAAGACTTCGGTTTTTCAATACGTTATGTCCATCAACCAAATAGTTACACCTTTAGACAGTGCCGTGCTCGAAACCAAAGAGCAGTATTCGGTATACTTTAAGATCGTGTCGCATGCATTCGAATCACTGGTAAAAAGCATCACGGCGAATGATATGTGTAACGCAATGGAAGTATCGTTTATCGAACAATATTGTGAGTTACTGGCCTATTCCTTAGAGTCTTTCAGGGTTAAATATCTGTACGATGAGGAAGAAAAGATGAAGATCGACCTTACGGAGTCCGGATTTCCGAATTACCTCGAATTCAGGTACCTCATCAATGACCTGGAATTGAAGAATGAACATATTAGCCGATTACCTGATCCTGAGGTGTTAAAAGCGGAGTTTCTCGAAACCTTATTGAAAAATAAAAAACCCGTAACCAAACGAAAGCTTGAACAGGCCGCATCCATTGTTTATTATACATCGGTAGAAAGGAATTATATTTTCAGGAAATTCGTTCAGGGAAAAATCATTACCATTAAGAATAACCCGGAAGCTCCATATTTAGTGAGCTGGTCTTTTTATGATGTTTCTTATAATCGTCCATTTATCTGCTTTATGTATTTTGATCTTTATAAAACAGATCTTAAAGAATACACTAAAAAGATCTATGAGGTTCTTGAAGCAGTTGCCGATAGGGATATGAATCTGGACAACCTGGCCTATGCTATCGATAAAAGACTTCCGAAGGTATTGCCAAAAAAATTCAGGAAAATAGATCTGGGTCCCCTGCATAACGTATTCGCAAAAGACGAACTCACTATAACGCATGTCGTGCTGGAAGGTATTGTGAACAAAGTACTGGATCTATCTACCTATGCGGTTTCATTGACCATCGATGACCTCGTTTCTACCGGTAAAATTACCGAAGGAAGCCTGTTTAACCGTCAACATATGCAAATCTGGGATTCTCACAAACCAAAAAAGTATGTGTTTTGTTCCCACCGGTTAATTCAGTTATTGTACGACCGGATCCCGGAGGAGATTCACAAGCTAGAAAAAGAACCCATTGAAATACCCGCCTTAAAAATATAATATGGAACACAACACCACTTTTCCCATTAAAACCGCAGAATTAGATGCCCTTCGTGAAGAGGCCACCTCGTATTTAAAAGGAGTTCAATGGGACCAAAGTTATAAAGCAAAAAATCGTGACAAGAACACCAAAGACGACTCCATATTATTATACCTCTCTAAGGCAACCGGGAACAGCACCTCTAATGTGACTTCGGTATCAAAATCTATACTGGCGCTGAAAAAGAGACTATTGCCAGAATCTGTAGCTATCCCCCTTAAACTGAATCGTGCACTATTCGCATTACAGGAAGGGTTAACGATGGGTATCTGGTTAAAAGACAGTTATGGGGATGCTTCCGGTTTGTCTGCACTGAATGAACGAAAAAGTACACTGGATGGTTCGCAACGAAGGGAATTCGATTCCAAACAACACACAGCGACAGCCTTTATGATATTTGGTACAGCATACAGAATACTGTACGATCTAAAACCTGTGGCTTCCGATGATCTTAGCGTATTAAAGAATAAGTTCGCCGGGATTCCCGAAATATCTCTGATGTCGCCCATCAAGGGAATCTCCTGTATGCTTTTCTATTATGATAAATATTTAAATCATCCGGAGATCATAACCAATGATTCCGATGTGGTGGATTTTACCGTCGTTTTCTTCGAGGCTGTGATAGCCGAGATCCAATTGCGATTAGGTTCTTTGGAATATACCGAAACCATTACCGACCGAACCTATAAACTGGAGAAAAGTGATTTTGCCGTTTCGGGTTGGGAAAATGTGTATGAAGGTACCGCAAAGAGTGTTGAATTCAACAAAATTCAGTTTGAAGAGATCGTCGGAAATCGCGATGCGAAGCACTTTGCGCGCACGGCTAACCGAGCGACTTCTTAGTTATGATTTTTCAACCAAAAAGAATCCCTTCCAGGAATTAGGTGGTTTTATGCCTGTATTTATGGGATATGGAATTCCCGGGTACTGGAAAAAGTATGCTGATTGCGGCTATCGCCACAAGGTTAAAAGAGCATTGTGATAACCTGGACATACCGTTTCTGTTCCACCCTATGCCCGATACGTTGATATCCACCTTTCAGGGTGGATCTGCGGAAAAAATGGTACAATGGATGAAACCATTACAGGATCCTGGCAAATTGATCTTTGCTCCTATCGACGACGCCGAAAATAATCTGCAGGAACGAACCGCTCAAGGAGTTTCGGCAGGTGTTAAGGAGGTGATAGGGGTCTTTTTACGATATACCGAAGGTGCTTATGCGGTAAATTACGGTAACAGTTCTATCGGACTATTTACCAACCTGCCCGAGATGCTGGACAAGGCGGTGATCTCCCGTGTTCAGGGTAGATTTAAGATTGATGGAGCACGTACTATTCCGGATTTTGTAGATCAGGATTATCTGTGGTGGCGTAAAATTGAAAAGACAATGCCCGGTTTTGTAAATATGCAGGGACCTGAGAAATATACGTACCTAAGTGAGCAAGGACTCGCTAAAAATCTCGGAGAAATACTTCAGCAAACAGAAAAACCAACCGAGGAACGGGTTTTAGCGATATACGAACAGACAGCGTATAAACATAAAGATTCCGAGCATTTGTTCTATGCGGAATTGTATAAGAACATTCAGAAATCTTTCCCATTCTTCTCTTCCAGGGATATACGAAACATCCAAAGTGCGGTATCATTGCGCCTCACCGATTTCGATCTGCCTAAGGAGTGGTTCGAGGATGCGGAGGCATATTTCAAAAAGGACTACGATACTAAATATGGTATGCTTCAGGAATTGATGAAACAGAATATGAAAGGGCTTAGCTTTACCGATATCAGACGGCAGGAAGTAGTGCGTTATCTCGATAATGTGGCTACGATCGCCGATACGGATTTCAAGCGTAAAGTAGATCAACGTCTGCACGATATGAATGTACAAATGGAAGCCAGAAAACGCTTCGAAGATGAAGAAAATTAATGGATAAATTAAAGGCAGCGGGATTATTTGGAAGGGAACTGGTCTCAGTTTCTGGATCATTGGCAGAGCGATACAATGGATGCCTGGCAATTCTGGGTATGGAACCCACTGCATTGAAGACATTTCATTTGGACGGCATGGGCTGGAGCCCGGAGATCGCTGAAGAAAAAAATAATCCGTACTATCTGAATATAGGAGAAGCAAATTCGAACGCAATCATTATCTCACCAAACCAGGAAGGGAATCCGGTACATATGCCATTTCATAGTTTCGATCGGGATATCATGACTACCGTATTTGCAGCTTATGCGAAAGAAATCAGAGATATTACCAAGGATGCTGCAATATGTATTCATCTGGATCAACATATAGATACGTATTACGAACCTTTCGATCTGCTGCGTTACAAACAACTCACAGTAAGTTTCAGGATCTTGAACGATCTTGCTAAAAAGCAGAAGGAGCAATTGGAGTTAGTTGATGAGTTTAATACGGGCAACAATTTCATCAATCGCGATATCCATAACAAGCTCCTGGAATCGGCTATGAAATTTGGAGATCTGAGAGACAGAAAACTGGAACTTGACCCTTTAAAATTAAAGATCAGTTCTTTCTATACCAAGGCTTTCGGCGGGATATTTGTGCTTAGAGATTTCATAAACGATATCATTATTTTTGAATCTGAGGAAACCTTCAATAACGCGATCAAGGATACCGTTCACGATGTAACTTTGTTTCATATTGGACATAACGAATTAACGGCAACCCTGGTAAATCATCTTATTGCTGAATTCGATATTAAGAAATCTGCCAAGTCAAAGCGATATGAACGAATTAAGAAGCAACTTTTTGTTCAACAACTGAAAAATTGTAAACACCCAATTTCGGAAGTTCTTGAGAGTCCGATGTTATTCAAGAAGTATCTGAATGAGATGGGTATCGATGCTAAGAAAAGACTTATGAGTGTCGAACTTTACAATCAGCGTAAAATCGTTGAACGTGAACTTAAGATAGACGACGTAGTTGATCCACTTTATGTTAAAGCACTGCTTCAACCACATTCATCACTTGAGGAAGAGCATAGAGAATTGATCTGGAAATTACTCACCAAGATCGTTCCCGTTGATCCACTACACTTGTACTGGTACGACAAGAAACAATTTTTCGAGACCTATCTTACCTGGCCAGATGGCTATCAGGACTGGGTAATAGACCGCATTCTTAAAAACAACCAAAACCACGCATCATGACATTTGAAATAATCGTATTTGTTATCGCAATCCTATTCGGAATTATAATTTACTGGCGCGAGTCGAAGAGTAACCGTCTGTATCGTTTTTTTAATCATATGATGCATTCCAAGGAATTGCAGATGAAAACGGACAATGATAAAGGATTTGTTCATAAACAGGTCTTTTTAATGAGACTGGTCTGGATCACGCTGATATTTGTTTTGGTTGGAGCCCTTATAAGTTTTGCCACGCCTATCAATGTTATTTTCTTCCAGTATTTTGTTTCGGCTATCGTAGGAACGCTTATCGGTACCTACATTGCTTCGGCTTTTATTTTTACTTCGGAAGGATTGAGAAAAGAGAATCTTAAAAAGAACCTGGAAAAGGCTGTGGAAAAAGGAAAGGATTTTGTGGAAGACCTCAGAGAGGATATAGAACCTGAACCAACGGCTGAAGAAAATTCATCGGAAAAACCCGAAGACAGTGAGAAGAAAAGTGCCCGGGACCGGCTGAAGGATAAAGGGATGATCAATTGATTAGTAACGTATAATAATAACTAAAAAGCGCATCATGATAAAGGCATATTGGAAAAGAGGAAGTAAGCAACGTCGCATCGTTGTGATCGGAGGGATTATACTCTTACTGTTATTATTTTTCCTTCGGGATGATTATCAGCCGGCTCTGCTATTTGTTCGGAAGTATATTTTTATGTTGCTCATTGGTGGCTTGTTCCTTGGATTCACGATCCACAAATTCAGAAGTGCTCCCAGTGCCGGAAGGCGCCTGATGATAATGTTGGGGATCATTGCCTTTTTTGCGACTCTTTGGTTTTTTGGCTCCAAATTACAGTTGTACTCGTATATGCAGACCTACAATGTCTTTCAAAATCTTAACCGGGTCGAAATTCATGAACTACCGCTTACAAGGAATGAACGAATTCAGCCTTATAATAACATAGTGACCATGGCCTACGAATCTATAGGTGAGACCCAGGAGGTATCTCCTCCTCAACTGGTTCGGGTGGATAGTACAAATCAATGGACCATGGCTGTTCAGCCGTCGAAGGAATACACCTGGCAGCGTATTAGTGATAATACCGAAGAATTATTCACGGTGGAAAGCACTTCTCCTTTCCCGAGATTCTCGGGTGAGAACAGAATTCCTGTGACCTTCTCTATAGGCGAGTCGCTTGCATTTAGCCGAAATACTTATAATGCGGTGGTTCAACGTTTCAATTTCTTCCAACTCTTCACTATGGAACCCAGCGAGGTATTCTACATGAAGAATGACGATGGAAAGTGGGTTCAGGTAGTGAGTCTGATCAAGTGGAAAGGGTTCTTTTTCCCTTATCCTTCGTATGGCGGTGTTGTGATCGTAGAGCCCGGAGAACACGATTTTACCGATTACCTGGAACGTATCACCATTGGGAAGGGCACCTATATCCCTCCGGAAGAGATTCAGAATTACCCTTTCCTAACTAAACAAAATACATTGGCAGAAAAGGTATCACGCCTCCAGGCACAGTCCATACAATTCCTCGGTGGATTCACGGATCCGCTTCCATGGAATATGGAAACTGCAGTCAAGATCCCTGATCTGAAAGACGATGAGAACATGCAGCCATTTGTAACCGATTTCGACTTCGATACCATGGAAACTAATGCCTACAGTGGATTGTATCATTGGTTCGGACTGGAGCCAATTGGGGAGGAAAGAACAAGCCTGTCCTTCAGTGTTATGATTCCTGCGGATGGTACTGATGCTTTATATTTCTATAATCACGCCGCCAAGAAAGAAGGACTTGCCGGAGTTTCTGCCATGCCCTTAAAGGTGATCGAATCCCGAAAAGAGTACGATTGGAATGTGAACAAACCTGTGGAATTCCGCCCATTCGTCAAAGAAATTGGAGGAAGAAAGCGCATGTTCGTGTTTTGTACGGTTGCGGCTAAACGAGAAGGCAGTAAGAAATTTGACGGTTCCGCCACTCCCGATCTGGCCTTGGTGGATACCGAGTACCGTGACGTGGTCTGGATCGATGCGAAGCATCCGTCGCAATGGCAATCCGCGATACTTGAACAGTTGGGAGAAACCTGGAAAAGCTCGGAAAATCTGAAGGATGAGGATATCTGGCCCAACAGAATTGAGATCGATCTGAACGAATTTAAAGAGATGGATAGTATTTCGGTGGATAGTATTTCAGAAGAACTAATAGAGGCTGTACTGGATAGTATTAATGATTGAGTGCCCGCATCGAAATAAATTTTCAGGAAAAAAACTCAGATAGATCCAAAGCAATGAAAAACAACCCTTTACGTAACTCGTTTAGCAATAATAAACTCATTGATAAAAATAAGAATCACAAAAAGTAAAGCAAATAGAAAATTCAGACTTCCCCACAACAATAACTCAGGTACCAGAATGACTTCGAGTAAATTCATGAGTAGAACCACCACGATCTGAGTTACTGCATTGAATTTTGCCTTGTAGCCGCTTAGGATCCAAAAACCCATCACCACTTCGGCCATTCCTATGGCCAGTGTAATTTGTTCGGCATACTTAAATCCTAATATTTTAGCAACGATAAATTCGTGTCTGGGAATAAGGCCAAGTATTTTACAATAGAAGCCGTTTACGAACCAAACCACGGCAAAACTAAGTCGCAATAACTGGTAAAATAGCTTCATAACATTTACAGAAAGAAATTCCACACCAGTCCAAATCGTATCACCGCATCTCGGTATGGATAACCTGGTGCAGAAAAATGGCTGTTGGTAGTATTGAATAACTGATTTATATATTCGTATTTAAAATAGATCCGCGTCTGTCTGATCTTCGCATTAATGAAGATATCCACCATGGGAAACCCTCCTAGTTTTTCATTATTCTGAACATAAAACTCGGCCAGAACAGGATCGTAAGCGTTCATGTTATATTCGGTGAAGTACTTGAGGGTAAGCCCTGTTTGCAGGAACAAGGCCTTTTTAAACAATTCGTCCTCATAATAAAGCGAGTTCCTGGTAACTATCTCTGGTACATTAAAAACTTCATTCCCCGAAACAGCCTGCTGAAACAATACCGTATTCATAAGTGCAAAACGACCATATCGAAATTCCCTTTCTGCTTTTACCTTCAAATAATCAACCCGTTCTCCATACTGTTGTGGCGTAGGTGTGCTGTCGTTTGCTTTTATCGCGAAATAAGCGTAATCGTCAATACCTGTATAACTCACAGTTGCATCGAGTAATTTTTCCGATTTAAGCTCAAACTTCAACTCCTGGGTTTTAACATTCTCAAACGAATTCTGCCAGTTATAATTCACATAATCACTCTGATACAACAAAAAATTGAAATTGGGAGCCACTGAATGTATGGTAGCGGAGGCCCTAACTTTATTTTCTTCATTGAACGCGAATGAGACCGCAGCGTTCAGGTAGTTACCATCGAAATCACCGGCTATATTGATCTTTCCATTCCCTTCAAGTTCAAAACCGCGATACTGCTTCTTGTAGCTCCCTCCAAATTCTACAATATTTCCTTTGAGCCTATTTGTTATTCTGCCTTTATCAAGAACAAGAACCGTATTGTAGCCATAATTATAATCTGTATAACCGATGAAGGCTCCTATTTCGCCTAAAATCGAGTTTTCCAAACGGGCATAGCCCTGCACATTGAAGTCTTCCAGCTTGGTTTTCTTTTTAAGATCGGAAGTTTTATACGACTCACCGAAGCCGGAAAATGGAGCACTTTGACGATATTCAAAGAACTTGTCCTCATAACTTATCCGGTTACCAATATTGAGTACATTGTAAGCTGTTGAATCGCGCTTACTGATAATCTCGTATTCCTGATCCGCATAGAAGCGAAGACCTTCCAGTTTGTTTTCGGCATCTTCGAAATTTACATCCAAACGGGCCCGGTCGTCAAATTCGGAATCTCCAGACTTAAAAAACGCTATCGAATTTGCGTTCAGTCCGCCATTCTCTTCATTCAGAACATCCTGTGCAGCGATATGCGCTCTTAATTTATAACGTTTGTTCTTGGTATGATAATTTGTTGTAAATCGAAAATTCCCTGTACTGGTAAGCATTTGCTGATATTTCCCCAAAGAACGAACGCCTTTATAGGCAATTGAAAAATTAAACTGTTCTGTCGTATTTACAGTAAAAAAGGCATCCAATTGTTGTCCCTGTGCGAATGCTGTTCTGTAATAGAGTTCGGAAAGTGGTGTTGGCACCTGAAAATATTGTATATCCTCGATCTCCATATAATTCAGATGATGAGATTGCGCTACAAATAGAGGTTTCAGATTGCTCTTATCGAAGTTATATGCGAGTGAGTTATAGGTTTGTCCAACATTCGAAAATGGCATCAGTTCGAAATCGTCACGTCGCAGGTAATTGAATTTATAATCTTTGGCAATACTAAGCGAGGTATCGACCATAGTCGTATCCCTGTCGGCCGAAACGATCTTATACAATTCAATGGGAGGTTTTGATTTTTTAGCATTACCCTGCCCGGAGGGATAACTTTGTGAAAACACTACCGCTGTGGTGCAGAATAAAAAGAAGAACCATAGTGTTTTATTCATGAATGTCAATCTTATCTCACAAAGGTATATTTTTAAACGAAAATACTTACTTTTAATTTCAGTGTTAAGACTCAAGATACATTCTCACTTGTTGGAATGCGGTACGGATGAGGCAGGACGTGGATGTCTGGCCGGTCCGGTGACCGCAGCGGCCGTTATACTTCCCGATGATTTTACCCATCCCTGGCTTACCGATTCCAAGCAACTTTCTGAAAAGAAAAGAATGGAACTACGTCCGATTATTGAGGCCGAAGCCATTGCGTATGCCTTTACCCATGTAATGATGCAAGAGATAGACCAGGTCAATATCCTTAACGCCTCTATTCTGGCGATGCATCGTTCTATTGAAAAACTTATAACACCGCCGGAGTTTATTGCTGTAGACGGAAACCGCTTCAAACCCTTTAAAAAGATCCCGTATCAATGCGTGATAAAAGGTGATGGAAAATATCTTCATATTGCTGCTGCTTCCATACTTGCCAAGACCTATCGGGACGAATACCTTGCGGAACTTCACAATGAATTCCCAGCCTACAACTGGAAAAAGAACAAAGGTTATCCTACACAGGAACATCGGGAGGCCATAAAAAATTTCGGGCCTACCCCCTACCATCGAAAGAGTTTCAGGTTGTTGCCGGGACAACTTCGATTAGAGTTTTAGATTGTTGAAAAGACGTCAATAAAGATTTACCACAGCGCTCTGTAAAATAGTGATTCCTGCCTATTTTTGTTTTGTGCATATATTCTGGAAAATAGGGCTCTTAATTACAATTCTCACCATTGGGTTTGGTTGTGACACACAGGATAAATCAAAGGTCACACTTGAAGATTTTATTCCTGAAGATCCTTCTATGGTGCTTTCCGTTTCCAATTTCGATATACTTCAAAAAGATCTTGAACAAAATGAGGCGTTTATAAGTTATCGTGAAAATGAGTTACATAAACTCCTTTCCGGGAACCATGCTATTCTCAAACACCTAAAGCCCAAAACAAGATCACTAATAAGCATTCATATGCGTGATAGTTCCGGTATTGACTTCACTCTGGTTACCAAGCAGGACAGCACACTATTCACAACGGATTCTATACGTAATATTATTTCTGAAACCCTTACCTACGAAGATTTTTCCTTGGATCGAGTACAGATCGATGAACAAACCGTCTTCACAGCGATCAGGGATAGTTTCTTTTTAATGTCATCTTCTCAACAATTGCTTCAGGAGAGTCTAACCAACATCAAAACGGATCAGACAGAACTAAACAGATCATTAAGGCTTGCAAATGATTCTGAATTCCTGATCGTTCGGAAAAATGAAAGGATTCAGCTATCCGACTCCCTCTCTGAAGCCCTTGCAACTCAATTAACGATCAACCTCACTATCGCTCCAGATGGCATAAGAGCTTCAGGTGTTGCCGTGAATAACGATTCGTTACCCCAGCTTATCGATGTATTTAAAGGACAGATCCCGCAATCGAATTCCATAGCGGCCATACATCCACTGGATGTAGAATCTTCGCTGACCTTCACTTTTAACAATCCCGATAGTCTCGTCGCTAACCTAAAAAATTTTCGCGCGGATTTTACCGAGTATTCCATCGATGCCATTTTCGAAACTATCACGGAGATCTGTGACCTGCAATATAAAGATGGTAACGCCATCATTATGCATAGTATTGATGCAGCTTTAACCAACGAAGTCTTAATTCCAAAATTATCAGCGAATACCACCTTTCGCGATGTGGAAATTTTCGACTTTGACCAACCGGCGATTTTTATCGATCATTTTGCCCCACTGATTAACAGCACTAAGCCGGTGCTCGCTTTTCGGTTGGATCGATTTTTTGTTTTTACGGAATCGATGATCACTGCGGAAAAGATTATCACGGCGTTCAAAAGCAACAATGTACTACTGAATTCCACTCATTATAAAAACACTTCTCGTGATCTGAGCAGTGCTTCCTCCATGCTCCAGATGCATTTCAAGGACAAGGTGTCCGAAGGAATAGCTAATATTTTATTCGGCGATGCAAATACGCCAACGGGATCGAATGGCTTAAAAAAATATCAGCTTTCCGCGTTACAATTCAGTTATGACCGAAATTTTGCTCACGTAAATTTCGTGAGTATTGAAGCTACCGAATCGAGGCAAATAACGGGTGGCGTGGCCCAGGTATTCAGTAAAAATCTGGACAGTGATATTATGGGCGCTCCACAATTCTTCAGCAACCATCGAACCGGAGGAAAGGATATAGTAGTTCAGGACATGTCCAATACACTGCATCTGCTTTCATCGAATGGTAAAGTGTTATGGTCCAAACAACTTCAGGGGCCCAAACTCGGCGAAGTGCAGGAGGTTGATATACTGAGAAACGGTAAAAAACAACTCGCCTTTACCACTAAAAATAAACTACATCTTATCGACAGGAATGGGAATGACGTAGCACCTTTCCCAATAAAATTTAAAGATGAAGTTACACAGCCTTTATCGGTTTTCGATTATGACAATAATCGTAAATATCGTTTCGCTATAGTTCAGAACAAGGATGTATTGCTCTACGACAACAAAGGAAAATTGGTTACAGGATTCAAATTTAAAGGCGCCGATTCGAAGATAGTGCTCCCGGCACAACATATACGAATGAGCAATAAAGATTACATACTGGTTGCTGAAGAAAAAGGTATCCTCCATATCCTTAGCCGGGTGGGGAAATCGAGGATTTCTGTTGGAAAACGTTTCAAGTTCTCGGATATTCCCATAGCGGAAGAGGGTTCAAAATTTGTAGTGATCACTTCAGAAAAAACCAAAGAGAGTATTTCCCAAAGCGGAAAAGTGAGCTCTCAAAAACTTAATGTTTCGGATAGTTATTCTTTCAAAATTAAATTCAAGACCAAGGTAACCCTGGATGACAATTTGCTTCGTATAAACGGAAAACTGGTTGAATTACCTTTTGGTATATATACAGAACCGGCATTATTCCGTGCGAAAAGAGCAACGTATATTACTATAACCGAAACCCAGGAAAATAAGGTGTATATCTATAATACCTCCGGTGAATTAATATCCGGCTTCCCGGTATATGGTGCTTCCACGGCAGAGCTTGTGGCGGTGAACCGCGCTAAGACAATGCGGTTATTAGTGAGCGGAGAAACCAATGAGATCATCCTGTACGAAGTTCAGTAACAATAGATCCTGCGCTGCGGCGAATTGTCCGCCAATCTGCGGATTTACAGATAATTGTTTTATATTTAAATATCAAGCAGCCTTCTCATGCCTAGAGTTATTTTTATTCTGTGTTTGTTACTTTCCGGTTTCCTCTCTGCACAGGATGATGGGGCATTCACTAAATTAATTTCTGAAGAAGACTCAGTGACCATCGCCAACTGGCGAACAAAAATGGCTCAGAACATAAATCCATATCCGGATAGTGCATTTATCTATTCTCGTAAGATCAAGGAATTCGCTATTAAACAAAAATATGGTCCGGGTATTATTGATGCCGATTATCTGATAGGAGTGTGCTTCAAAAGAATACAGCAAAATGACTCTGCCATTGTCTATTTTAAAGGAGCATTGGACATGGCGGAAAAAATAGACTATCCGATAGGTGCAGCCCGAGCTTACAACAGCCTTTGCAGGACGTACTACCTGATGGGAAAAATGGACGAATCCATCACCGCTTGTGAGATGGCGATCAATATTACTCGCACTTACGACGACCCGAATAATATGATCTTCGCCGATTCGCACACCGCGCTGGCCACAGCGTATGCAAGGCAGAATAAACTAGATGAAGCGATTAAGAATTTATTGGTGGTCGATTCGGTACATAAGGTAAAAGCTTTGCGTCCGGATGTAATCGCTGCAGCCTACCAAAACCTGGGAAATATCTACCTGGACCTGGAAGAGTTTGAGGCTTCGGAAGACTATTATCTAAGGGCAAACCGTGAATTTGAGAAATTAGGGGGAAATGCGACTTACTATCTGAATACTACCCATATCAATTTAGGGCAGGTCTATATGAACATAAATAAATTGAACAAAGCGGACAGCCTTCTTTCCATGAGTTATGAGTTTTTCACAGCCATAAAGGACGAACGGACCGTTGGAGAGATCAGTACTTACCTGGGACAACTAAAAGACAGACAAGACAAGCCGGCTGAGGCCGAAGTATTCTTTAAGGAAGGGTTTTCCATCCATAAGCGAAATAACCGAACATACGAGGCTTCTCTGAACGCCCTGGAACTCGCAAATTTGGCGCTTAAACAAAAACAACCGGCTCAGGCAATTTCCTATTTGAATGAAGCCGAAACGCTCAATAAGATCTCTCAAAATAGCCAGATCGCACAGGAAACCTATGAACTGTTATCCCAATCATATGCCCTGAACAACGACTTCCGAAGCGCTTTCAGTTATAAAGAAATGGCCTCAGCAATTAAGGATTCATTACAGGAAATCCAAAGTTCGGAAAAAATAAAGGAGATCGAAGCGATCTATCAAACTGAAAGTCGCGACCGGGAAATCGTCTTACTCACCTCACAAAACGAATTGGTGGAAGCTCAGAAAAAGAACCAGCGAAATCTACTCCTTGGAGGTTTGGGACTTACGGCCCTGGCTGGATTGTTCTTTTTCTTCCAATTCCGAAACCGGATGAAAACGAACCGTAAACTTAAAGAGCTCGATAAGGCCAAATCTACTTTCTTTGCGAATATATCGCATGAATTCCGCACCCCTTTAACATTGATAAAAGGACCTGTGGAGGATCAATTAGATTCTGAGAAGTTGTCGAAAAACGATCGTAAGAATCTCTTATTAGCCAAGTCGAATACACAACGCCTGGAATCGCTGGTAGAACAATTACTGGCGTTGTCGAAATTGGAAAGCGGCAATCTGACCTTACGTGTTCAGCCGGGTAATTTATCTAATTTCATCGCGGCGCAGGCAGAGGCATTTTCGTACAGCAGTAAAGAAAAGAACATTTCTCTCGAAGTATCATTAGACTCCAAAAAAGAAAACACCGACTGGTTCGACCGTGATGCTTTGGAAAAGATTTTGTTTAATTTACTGGGTAATGCCTTAAAATATACGAGTGAAGGAGGCAAAGTTCAGATTTCAAGTTTGAGGGAACGTGAACGTTATGCATTCAGTGTGGAAAATACCGGCAGCTATCTAACGGAAAGCCAGCAAACCAGGATCTTCCAACGCTTTTACCAGTCGGACAGTGTAAACCCCGGCACCGGAATTGGTCTGGCCCTGACCAAAGAATTGGTCGAATTGCATAAAGGAACTATTTCGGTAGAAAGTTCGGAAGGAGAAGGGACGCGGTTCAGGGTTGAAATCCCAATACATAAATCGGATTACAGCGAAGATGAAATACTTTCCGAAGAACTTCAGAAAAGCGAGGCGATAGTTGAACCCGTTTCAGAGGAGATCTTGGAGCAGCATCTTTCAACTCCGGAGGACGCTCCCATCTTACTTGTGGCAGATGACAACGCAGAGATCCGAAACTATGTGTCTTCCATTTTTGAATCGACGTATCAGATCAAAACCGCTTCGAATGGAAAAGAGGGATTAGATCTCGCGTTAGAAGAGATCCCGGATATTATAATCAGTGATGTCATGATGCCTGGTCTCGATGGATTCGAGTTCACTAAAAAACTAAAAGAAAACGAGATCACCTCCCACATTCCTATCGTTTTACTTACTGCTCGATCAGGTGATAAGGATAAACTGGAAGGGGTGCATAGTGGTGCGGATTCGTATGTGATTAAGCCATTCAACGCGCAACTATTAAAGGCCACCGTTGCCAATCTAATTGAAAACCGCAGAAAATTACAATCGCGCTTTGCACAAGAAGTGTTATTGCATCCAAAGGATATCGCAATTTCGTCGGCCGATGAACTATTCCTGGAACGCCTTCAAAAAGTCATGGACCAATACCTTACCAATCCTGATTTCAGCGCTGAGCAATTCAGCAAAGAAATGGGGGTTAGCAGAATGCAGCTACACAGGAAACTCAAAGCTATTACCGGGCAGAGTACCAGTGAGTTTCTTCGATCCCAACGATTGAAGTTAGCGGTTACTCTGCTCAAGGAGAACAAAGCGACCATATCTGAAATTGGTTATACCGTTGGGTTTAATGATCCCTCTTATTTCACCAAATGCTTCAAACAGGAATTCGGTACTTCTCCTTCCGATTATTTTTCTTCTTAATCAACTATAAGTATGCTTCTAATACTAGCCTGAGACCAATATAAATCTAGTTTGTTACATATGTTATAGCAATGGTTACATTGCTCCTAGTGGCCTCTTCACTATCCCACTACTTTTGAATTGTTAAATAGATTCCCCTACTATGAGTAAAAAGCGTAATGTTTATGCAGGGAAGATTGAGCTGGAACCTTTTACCCAAATCTACCTCAATATAAACCATCTGGCGGAAGGGATTTACACCCTTAAGATTACGCATAAGAACAAAGTGATTAAACAAACAACTTTTAAAAAATGAAGAAAATAATCTTAATGTTTTTAGTAGGATGTATACTTCAAGTTGGGGTGGCTCAGGTAGGAATTGGGACCGTTAGTCCGAACCCTTCGGCTGCGCTGGATATTAATTCTTCCGAACAGGGACTATTGGTTCCAAGGATTAATCTTTCTGATGTAACCGATACCAGTCTCGATGGTACCAACACCGCTGCAATTGGTTTGCTTATCTGGAATACCAATACGGCCACTACAGGAGGTAATGGAACTGGACTTTATTATTTCGACACAGATTCTGTCTGGAAGAAAGTAACCATTGCCGCAGATGTTGCTCCGGTGCTGTTAAAGGTATCCAGCACTACTGCCTCTACCAGTTTTGCACAAGGCAGCAATCTTATCCTTTTCCTCAATTCAGTTACGACGAATTCGGGTGGAGGGTCTTACGATACAGCCACAGGAACGTATACCGTACCAACAGATGGTCTCTATGAGATCAGGACTTCATTTAATGTATCGCTCAGTGCACCTGATTATGAAATGCTCATGAGTAACCGTATCTACCTCAACAGTGTTTACCATGCAACCACAATCGAACAGCGAGGTAGCTTTGTGAATACAAGCTTTGGTATTACCTATTCAACCACTTTTATTGAACAATTCTCAGCCGGTGATCAGGTTGAAATAAGAGCCACTAATCTTTCAGCTGCCGGGGTTTATGGAGGGGCAAGTACCGCTGGGAGAAGTACCTGGTTAACTATTAAAAAGATTGACTAAAAAATAATCGTATATCGAAATCATTAAATCATGAAAACAACAAAGTACTTATTGATCCTTTTCTTTCTATTATTAGGAACCCAGGCAGATGCTCAGGTCTTCAAAAAATTGAGTAAAAGCGCCGAACGCGCGGCAGAAAGAACGGTTGAACGCAGAGTAGAACGGGAAACTCGAAAGTCCACAGACAGAGCTCTTGATAGTGTATTGGAAGCCCCAAAGAAAGACAGAAAACGCGATAAGCGGAAATCGAAAAAAGATAATGAAGCGATTATCGATAGTACAAACGACAGTATCCCGTCTCCTAAACAAAATATTAAGTCATGAGAAATTTAAAAACATTACTATTCATAGCGTTCATTGCGGCAATCACCAGCACTACATTCGCCCAACCATATACCCTGGACGAAAACATAAAGCCACAAAGATTAGAGCTTAAAGAAGATAAAAAAGTTAAAGGTGCAACGGCCGTAGCGGCGAATGCAACCATTATTGACCAACCCCAGTATTTTTATGTAGCGGGCTGTAATATGCTTCAGTTCATCGATGTATACATTTTCAGTAATTTCGGAAGTCCGAATTTTAAAGTGGATCTGGTTCGAAATACCTGGGGGGATATTGAGTCGAGTGAGACTACAGGAAGCGCCAAGAATGGAATTATAAACTTCAAACTTCGGGCGGAAGGAGACTTTGGTTTCAAGGTGTATCCCGGCAATGACAAGATCAACTATACCATGGTGGTCTATGCAAGTCCGGTTATTGAGGAATACATGGGCTCTCCATTTAAACCGGCAACGGAAAGTGATCTAGAAGGAAGTGATAACAACGCGTCATCTTCCGGTGGATCGTCATCCGGATCGGGAAACACCATATTGTACATTATACTGGGTGTTGCACTTCTTGTTATTGGTTTTCTGGCTTCCAAAGTGATGTCGAAAAACAAGGCTGGAATAATTCTTTTCATACTGGGAATGTCTATTCCATCGAATGTTTTGGCCCAGGGTGCTGGTGAAATAGACCTGGAGATCGAAATTGAGGAAGTGGATCTGGACGATATTAGAAATCTTCAATACAGAGAGCGCTTACGGGAAATAGGTGAAGAGCTCTTCGATGATGCCGGTGATACCATCGATGAAGGATTGGATCGACTTGGAGAAGTGGGCGACATCATCGAGGATGATGAACGATATAGAAGGGTTCGCGATCTTTATGATTCTTATGTGGGCCTTGGGGATTGTATTAATTCGGTACCACCCCCGGGTATGCCAAGAGTTCCAAGTTTTTGTGAAACAGCCGAATGTGGTAGCTGCTTTACAGAAGCACGAGATGCGCTTAATCATAGTCGGTATACCTTCGAACGCCTTAAAACTATTTATAGTTGCACGAAAACATTCACCGACCGTGCTATTGCCTTCGGAGATAATGTTTCCGGAGTTCATGGGGTATCCGGACTGGCCTGGCAGGCAGAGCGAACTAAAATTATGAAATCCATTAAACAACTTCAGAAAACATACGATAAAAAATATATGGATCTCTTACGCGCTCAAAAGAATGCGCTTATGAAACTAAACGATTGTGAAGCACAGCATGGAATTCAGGACTGGTATGACCGTTTTGGCTATATGTACTATGAATTCACTGCGATGAACTATAAACGACCGGACTAAAATGAAAGCGCTACTATATATTATGGCCATCTTTTTCTTCATGGTCTCCTGTAAAAATGCTTCTGAAGAGAAGGAAACTGCCGAGTCGGTCATGGAAGAACAGCCTATTATAGAGCTGGAACCTGAAATTGATTTACCTGAGGAAATCGAGGAGGAAAGTGATGAGGAAGAAGAACCTGAAGCCAAAATCAAGTCCATTTTCGACCATGGGATGAACACAGTATATGTCAAAAAGGAAAGCCTGAACGAAGAAGAGTTGGCCTTTATGCAAAACCTGATCGAAAATGACCCGGACATAGTTTCACAAAATATGATCACGGATTTGGACATTGAATATTTGATTAATCTTCCAAAGCTAAAATCACATGTAGGAAATTCTCCGGAATCGATGGATTCATTAAAAGATCTCATTGAACTAAACGTAGCTTATGGGTCAATTTCCAAAGGATACGAAGTAATTGCCCAGGAGCGCCTTCGGGAAATCATAGGTGATTCAAGTGGTAGTTTTATCGAAGATATGATGCGGCTCTATCTGTTCAAAGGCAGAACCCAGGGCCAAACTGCACTTCGTAGAATTGGTGTAGCTTCTCAGGATAACATTGAGCCTATCCTACTGGAGTTTTTTGAAGTGAACAAGGAAGAGCTTGAATTTCTTAAAACTTTCCCTAAAACAGAAAAAATCTCGAATATGTTAGCGGCTAAACGCGCCATTAATTTCGAAATTCCAGTAGCGGTAAACGAACATCTTGAAAGTTCTTCCTGTACGGTGGGATTTAAGGAAGCTGTTGCTTTTTTCAGTAAACGATTAACCGCAGAACCTAACCGGTTTATGAGGTCCGCTAACAAAGCCAAAGCTGAGTTTTACAAGTTGAATCCCGGCTGGTACGGGGAAAACGAGGACATTGGAAATACCTATGTCGATTCCAGGAGAAAATATATCTACCTTCCTTTTGGTGACCTGTCTTTTGCGGACGAGGTCATCTCACATGACCTGGGGACTGATGGGTCTAATTCAGCGGGTGTATTGGGTGAGCCGGATATGGCATTGGAAAATTTCCGTTTAAAAGATACGCGTATTGGTAACCTGGGTTTAAATGGGGTTTTGACTTTAGAATTCACCAACAACGCACTCACTGATGTAAATGGCCCGGATTTGTATGTCTTCGAAATGGGGAAAATAGAACCCACAAAACTAGAGATCTCTAAAGATGGCAAGGATTGGCTGGAAATTGGTAAGATTGAGGGAGGAACGGCCAAGGTAGATATCGCTGAGTTTGTGAAACCCGGTGAAACCTTTAATTACATTCGTCTTACCGATCTGGACACCTACAGTACGGTTCCCGGCGCCGACGTCGATGCGGTAGCGGCCATCGGAGGTGCTGTACGGCTTAATATAGACAGTTCGGTATTATTCGATACTGCAGAATTTAAATTAAAAGAATCGGCAACTTCAGAACTTGAAAAACTTCTGGAGGGCGTAAAGGAAATTCCTAAAGGGACAATAATCGTGGAAGGACATACGGATAATGTGGGCTCTCCACAAAGCAATTTAAAGCTTTCGAAAAATCGCGCCAACGAAGTATCTGTGTATTTGAAATCCAATCTCCCCGATGATTATAATTACAGCATCAAGGGCTATGGTGAAACCAGGCCCGTTGCTCCAAACGACTCGGATGAAAACAAGCAGAAGAACAGGCGTGTGGAAATACTCATAATTCCTTCAAACAGTTAAAAATTTGATATGAAAAAACTATATTATCTATACTCGATCTCTACCCTGCTATTGTTCACTTCCTGTGCTACTACAATTCCTGTGAGGGATACTGTAGATCCATCGTTTGTATTCATGATCACCGGAGACGGCTTAAATGAGAATATAACGCCTGCTTTCGATTTCGACAATAAGGCACTATATTTACGTAGAGGTGCCAGGTATAATGTAACTCTCACCGTGACCGATCAAGGAGGATTAAAACAGGCCAGCTGGCTCTTACCGGACGGCAGAGTAATTCGGTTACATAATAAATATGGCTGGTTGACCGCAAATTCCGGCGACCCATCGCTTGCCAAATATCAATTTAACGATTTCGGAGGTACCCCGGTGAACGGAGCAACTATTACTTCACGGGGTATGGAAGCTGTCGGCGGAGCATTAAGCGGCAATATTATTAACTATGAATTTGTGTTTACCGGAATTGACCATCACGATAACACGTTACAAAAAACCCTTGTCGTTCGTATTACCAATGAACCATCAAGAATAGGATCAAGAGACTAAAAATTAAAATATAAAACAATGAAAAAAACACTCATTACTTTAGTAGCCATTTGCTGTACAGCCTTTATAACGTATGGACAGTCTAATTGCAGTAAATACTATCCCTTTTCAGAAGGAGCAATGTCCCAATTAACCATGTATAACGCCAAAGGCAAAATGCAGGGGATGGTTGAATACTATATCAACAATGTCACTACTACGGGCGATGCCACGGTGGCGAATATGTCCATGAAGCTGATCGACAAAAAAGGGAAAGAAATCCAGGGGTCCGAATATGAAGCAACGTGTAAGGACGGTGTAGTTTCTATCGATTTTAAATCGTTGATGAATCAGAGTATGATGGCGGCCTATGGCGAGGAAATGGATTATGACATTACGGGAACCAATCTCGATATCCCGAACGATCTGTCTGTTGGACAAACCCTGCCCGATGCAGAAATCATAATTAAAATGTCTATGTCGGGAATGAATTTCAATATGAGTACGATTATTACCGATAGAAAAGTCCTGGACAAAGAAAGCATCACGGTACCTGCCGGCACCTTCGATTGTTATGTAATCACGCAGACCACAAGGATAAAGTCGATGGCGGCCAACCAGAGCCGAACCTCAAAACAATGGATAGCCGAAGGTGTTGGTTTTGTAAAATCTGAAGACTATAATAAAAAAGGCAAAATTGCTAATACCAGCCTGCTAACCGCAATTTCTAAATAATAGCGATGCATAAACTCATTATAGGCTTTTTGTTTCTGACCTTCCTCATTGGAGGTTGTAAAACGGTCGTTCCTGAACGGGATTCGGTGGCACCCACTTTTTTATTCCACATTCGGGGAACTACGCTTAATGAGGAAATAAAAGAAACTTTCGACTTTGACAATAGTGTTTTATATCTTAAACGTGGGGAGGCATACAATGCTTTAATCTCTACAAATGATGCAGGCGGAGTACAACTTCTTAGGTGGAGACTTCCCGGAAACCCTATTTTTCGAGTAACTAGTACCTTTGCGGGTCCTTGTAATATTCGCAGCATTAGTATGGGCCAACTGGAAATACTATGTAACAGTGATAGAAATGACCCGTTAACTGGGCTGTTTACTTCTGTAGATTTTATTGCAAATGGGGCTACTACCAGTACTGTGGAAGAGTTTGATGTTTATTTCACAACTATTGATTATAAGGGAAATGAAACCTCAAAGATACTTACCATTCGCATCACAAATGAAGGGCCTAGAGTTGGTCCTCGTTAATTTATTTACACTAGAAAAAAGGTGAGTCTCCAAACTCCAGCACGTTAACTTCTGGAATTTCTGAGATTATTCTGGTTGAGATAAAAGCATTTTCTTACTCAGATCGGCTTCGAAAAGAGTGGTAAAATGCTTTTTTAGTTTTTCTTTTACTTCTTCCATATTCACTTCTGCTTTGCCTAATTCAACATTTAAGGAAGTCACCGCTTTGCCTCTAATTCCGCAGGGAATCATATGATCGAAATAGCCCAGGTCGGAATTTATATTGAACGCAAACCCGTGCATGGTCACCCAGCGACTCGCGCGTACACCCATTGCGCAGATCTTCCGGGCAAAAGGAGTGCCTACATCCAGCCAGACCCCGGTTTCCCCTTTAGAACGCTCTCCTTTTATCCCGTAGTCGGCCAAGGTGAGTATGATCATTTCTTCCAACAAACGAAGGTATTTGTGAATATCGGTAAAGAAATTTTCCAAATCGAGGATAGGGTAGCCAACGATCTGCCCGGGCCCGTGATAGGTAATATCACCACCTCGGTTTATTTTGTAGAAAGTGGCGCCAATTTCCGCCAGCTTCGCTTCAGAAACCAACAAATTTTCCAGATCCCCACTCTTGCCCATAGTATAGACATGCGGGTGTTCTACAAACAGGAAATAATTAGGAGTTTCCAATCCGGCATCCTCTCTCCTGTTCCTGATCTTTATACTGATAATCTCCTGAAACAGATCCTCCTGATAATCCCATGTTTCCTTATAGTCCTTATTTCCAAGGTCGCGTATTTTAACTTTTTTATTCATTGTTAATTCTCCAGTTCCACTTCAATATCCAGCACATCCGGATCTTTGAAATAATCAAGGAAGCTATCGTTCTATTTCCATCGTTTTCCCATCCAGGGAGAATGTTGCATCTTCCACGGAAGTGCTTTTAATCCTCCGCGGGAATGTGTATTTCACTTTATATTTCATTGAACTCATAAATGCTTCTGCCTGTTTCATGCTATCTACCTGCGATTTATGTCTCTTTTCATCTTTAATGAATGCGTCACGTTTGAAAACACCATTTTTAAATGTGTATGAAACTCCCATTAATTCAGGTTCCGGCTGACCCCCGTCATCTTCAGTTTTTGAAACCTCATTGCCAGGGATATAACTTTCAGATTGTTCGAATCCTTTCATAAGATCATTGGCTTCTGAAATGTCTTTGAAATCGGTAAACACATCCAGCTCCATTTTGTTCTCGTCAGGATCGGAAACCATATGGATGTTATAGTTTTCCATCTTCTTTAGACGTTTTTGCTCCGCCATGGAGAGCTTGGCGATACTATCTTTCTTTTCTTCGAAGATCTGTTTAAATGAGATAATAGTGTCCTGCTTCGTTAACGTAGAATCCTGAGCCATCTCACCACCAAATGCCATCATCTCGCTTAGATCGATACTTAATGACATACGGCCACTTCCGTCCTCGTTCATAACCATAGTCTCTGTGAACTGGCAACTTACGAAGGTAAAAATCGAAATTACAAGGAAGAATAATTTTTTCATGTTTCGGATAATTGATAAATGATAATAATAAGTAACAAAGATACCGAAAGATAACGATTCCTCAACACCATACATATCATCAACAGCTGCCTGGCATTAAAAGAAATTTGTGGTATATTGTTTTTCAAAATGATCAATACATTTCCGGAGCTCCTATGAAAAACCTAATCCTCCTGCTCTTTATTTGCATACTATATTCGTGTAGTGGTGAGTCTGAAATTAAGGAAAAGGAACAACCGAATATTCTATTTATTGAAGTCGACGACCTAACCTTTAAATATCTTGGCTACAACGGAGCTAAGTTTTCCAGAACACCTCATATAGACAGTCTCGCTCATTCAGGGGTGATCTTCAAGAACGCAATGGTACAGGGAGTGATGTGCACCCCTTCGCGCAATTCGCTCATCACCGGTAAATATCCGCACGAATTAGGATTATACGAGAATCTTGATCTAAAATCGTTGCCTAAGGATATCTGGGCATTCCCAATGGCCTTGCAGCAGCAGGGATATACTAATTTCTGGGTGGGTAAAAATCATCTTATCCCTTATGGTAAAGGACTTAGACCAAAGAATGTTATAGACCTGCGCAACAAAGCCATACAATGCAATATGGGATTCGATTCAGTATATCAATCGTATGGCCGGTCCATGGTGTTGGAAATGATACACAAGCAGTTGGTTACGCCTGAAGGCTGGATAACAGGTCGTGAGACCTATGGCGATTTCTTATACGAAAAGGGATTATTGGAGACCTTTGCGAAAGAAGGTGGTGGTACGAGCACCACATTACATCCTGATACTGAATATATGGATGGTCATTTTACCACCTATGCCGTGGATAAATTAACTGAATATAAAGAAGAAAGGCCATTCTTTATGTGGATGAATTATTCCGGCCCTCACGGGCCGTTTAATGTTCCGGAAGGATATACGAACGGACTTTTTAACAGCAATATGCCGTTACCCATAGACCCTCTAATGGAAACTTTCGAAGTGCCTGCCGAGTTAAAAAAATATCCCAACGATATTTACAATCCGTATACTACCTTAGGGTACCGAAAAAACTATGTAGGTGCCATAGCATATGTGGATGATCAGATTGGCCGACTTCTCAGGTATATTAAAACTTCTCGCTATAAAGATAATACCGTCATTATATTTTTCTCAGACCATGGGATCATGACCGGGGATCACGGATTACTTGGAAAAAACACCTTGTTCAAAGAGGTGTTGAATGCGTCTCTTATTATTTCCTACCCTAAATTTTTCGAGCCCAAGCTCGAGGAAACGCCCGTAGAACTCATCGACCTTGTGAAAACCACCCTGGAACTGGCAGAAGTGAGTGATGCTACACTTAATTCTGTAAAGAATGGTAATAGTTTGTTGCCTTTGCTCGACTGTGAAGGAACATTTACGGGAGCGGGATTAGCATTTAGTGAGATGCGGGATTTTAAATCGGTTTTCGATGGAGAGTTCAAATACATACATCATGAAGAAACCCCTGTACTGTTTAATTTAGAGCAGAATCCGGATGAGACTGAGAACTGGATAGAACGCAATCCGGAAAAAGCGGCAGAACTTAAGCAAGCAGTTGAATTATGGCTGAATAGATAAGTAATGGCCGAGTGCAATTAAACTATACATCAGCGGTCCGGATTATTTAAAATAATAAGGGCTGCGATCACACCGGGAATCCAACCGCAAATGGTTAGGATTAAAACAATTAATACAGATCCACAGCCTTTATCGATCACGGCGAGGGGCGGAAATAGAATAGAAAGAAGGACTCTCCAAAAACTCATATATACAAAATTACAATTAATAACTATTCATTAGAAGTCCTTTTAAGACATTTGTTACAATGTTGAATAACTCAATATCGCTTCCTATATTTACCAAAATTTAATTTATGCGACCTTTTCTTATACTTTTTAGTATCCTAATCCTGACAGCTTGTAAAGACAACCAACCCCAAAAATCGGAGGTTGAACAATCCGTTGTTAATGATGCCGAAGATAAACTCCTTGGTAAAATCAATAAAGATGACCTTACCGAGCCAGTATATGCCGAATGGTTTCAACCGGCATATGAAGATTATGAGGTAAACACTGAACTTGTAAATTCCTATAAAGAGGAACTGAAAAAGTATGAGATCGAAGTATTTATGGGAACCTGGTGTGAAGATAGTCAGCGAGAAGTACCTGCCTTACTTAAGATCCTCGAGGCTTCCGATTACCCTATGGATCAACTCAAGATAATTGCTATTGATGATGAGATAGTCACGTATAAAAGGAGTCCGGACGGTGAGGAGGAAGGAAAGAATATTCATCACGTGCCCACTATAATCCTGAAGAAAGACGGAGAAGAGGTGAATCGAATGATAGAATACCCGGTTCGCACTATTGAAGAAGATTTTGAGGTCATCATGAGCGGAAACTATATCCCCTACTACTATGCGGCAGATATGGTTGACGGGAGATTAGAGGAGATGGGATTGGAAACATTTAAAGAAAGCCTGGAAACTCTTGCGACGGAACTAAAGGGTAAAACCAGGGATGTGTACGAACTTAATACCTATGCCAAAACAATTTTCAGGCAGGGGAAGAAAGAAGAAGGGATCCAGGTAGCAACTTTAAATACTATGATCTACCCTGAAAACCCAAATGCCTATGTTGGACTTGGTTCAAGACTCACCGACATGGACAGAAATAAAGAAGCCTTGAAATTCTATGAGAAAGCTGTAGAATTGGATCCAGACGACAGTGAATTCAGAGGACTGCTTGAGGAAGTTAAGGCCAAACTATAACCTCGAATTGAAACGAACCTAAAAGTGTGAATTAGCATCGCAACCTTCATTTTCTGAAAGTTATAACATATAATTTTTCGATTTAGGTTAATTTTGTGCCGTCTGCGAAAAAGCAGCATTTCAAAAGAAGTACATCTATGCAACTTTCAGAACTGGAGCTGATACGACGGGAGAAGTTATCCCAATTACGGAATTTAGGCATCGATCCATATCCTGCGGCCTTGTACCCCGTGGATACAACTTCAGAAAAGATAAAACAGCAATTTGAAGAAGGAAAGAAAGTGAATATTGCCGGCCGACTAATGTCACGACGCATCCAGGGGAAAGCTTCTTTTGCCGAATTACAGGATGCTGATGGGAGGATACAAGTATACTTTAACAGGGATGAGATCTGCCCGGGTGAAGATAAGACTCAATACAACGAAGTATATAAGAAACTTCTCGATATTGGGGATTTCATTGGTGTTGAAGGCGAGTTATTCACTACCCAGGTTGGTGAAAAGACCGTGATGGTAAAGGATTTTACCCTGCTTTCTAAAGCGTTGAAACCACTACCTCAACCAAGGGTAGACGCCGAAGGGAATACTCATGATGCTTTTACGGATGCCGAACAACGCTATCGGCAACGCTATGTGGATCTGGTGGTGAATCCGCATGTGAAAGAAGTTTTTGTAAAACGAACCAAGCTTTTTAATGCCATGCGTTCTTTCTTAAGTGCACGTGCGTATTTTGAAGTGGAAACTCCAATTTTACAGCCCATTCCCGGTGGGGCTGCGGCAAGACCATTTGTCACACATCACAATACCCTGGATATGCCATTGTATTTGCGGATCGCTAACGAGCTTTATTTGAAGAGACTCATCGTTGGTGGTTTTGATGGCGTCTATGAGTTTGCCAAAGATTTCAGAAATGAAGGAATGGATCGTACCCACAATCCGGAATTTACTCAAATGGAGATCTATGTTGCCTATAAGGACTACCATTGGATGATGGATTTCTGTGAGCAGTTGCTGGAATATTGTGCTACCGAGGTGAATGGAACTTCAAAAGCAACGTTTGGAGAACATCAGATCGATTTTAAAGCTCCCTACCCAAGGATAACCATGGCTGATGCTATTATAACGCATACCGGATTTGATATTAGTGGAAAAACTGAAGCCGAAATACGTCAGGCAGCTCAGGATTTGGATGTAGAGGTGGATGAAACCATGGGAAAAGGAAAGATCATTGATGAGATCTTCGGAGAGAAATGTGAGGCGAATTTTATCCAACCCACGTTTATCATCGATTACCCTAAAGAAATGAGTCCGTTGTGTAAAGAACACAGGGATAATCCTGAACTTACCGAACGCTTCGAACTGATCGTTTGTGGAAAAGAACTTGCCAATGCGTATAGTGAATTAAACGACCCCATCGACCAGCGTGAACGATTTGAGGATCAGGTAAAACTGGCAAATCGTGGTGATGACGAGGCAACAGCCTATATCGATCATGATTTTTTACGTGCTTTGGAATACGGCATGCCTCCATCCAGTGGTATGGGTATAGGAATGGATCGATTGATCATGTTTTTAACCAATAATCAATCGATACAAGAAGTACTGTTCTTCCCTCAAATGAAACCGGAGAAACCTCAGGTAGCCCTTTCCGATGAGGAAAAGGAAGTATTAGATTACCTTAAGGATCACTCTCCAATTTTCCTGGTCGAACTCAAAGCCCAATCCGGGCTGTCCAACAAGAAATGGGATAAGGCCATTAAACATCTTACCAAGAATAATCTCGCTAAGGTCGAGAAGACGGATGACGGACTATTTGTTAAGCTCGTTTAGTCATTACGATGTATGAATGTATAGAAAAGCTTTACTCAAATGAAGATCATTTTATTCTTCACGACGTAGATTGAAGCAAAAAAATGCCCAACACTTAAAAAACAGTGTTGGGCATTTTCATTTTTTAGTTGATTAATTGCCGTATTTCAGCATTATTTAACAATGTGGCTTACTCCAGGAAAAAAGGGACCCCACTTAACCTTGTCAGTAAATAGAATTTCAAAATTAGGCTTCCAGTCTATTATTCTGGCTTTAATAAGTGGTTTTTTCTGGTCGATAGTTTTCTTGATCAATTTACCATAAATAAACCCGGGTACTTGTTTAGCGCCAAAGGCATCAAGTATACCAATATCTTTAAGGTAAAATTCTTCAAATTGATCGGCCTCTTTAAATGGACTTACCATGGCAAATTCACTTCCCTCAATCCGTAGAATGACGTTTTTCAAGTCAATAGGTCCATTGTTGTAAACATACATTTTAAATTGGAATTTTTCTCCCGTATTCCATGCTGGACGATCTTCAATATCGATTAATTCATCTGACTGGAATTTAATCTTAACGTAGGTATCTAAGTATTTTTCCATTGAAGATTTAAAGGTTCCTAAAAAATCGAATTCCTTCATTTCTTTTTTGAATAATTCAGGAAATACCTTTTTCAATTGTAGTTCAATTTTTTGTTCATTTAATGTTTGTGTAGTCATAATAAAGGGGTTTTTATGTTAGCATGTTCGCTAAGAGTTATTACTAAGTTAGTCTACATATATTTACAGATATGTACTTAAAGATAAGTCTAAAAACAATGCTTGTCAATCGCAATTAATAAGTAGGTAGTAGTAAGTAGGTGCTTGTTAAATAGTAGTTTCTTCGGTACAATTATGTTGTGTCCAAATGATAAGTTCACTAAGAGAGTGCGTATTTGTTTTTAAATGAATATGACGAAGATGAGTATCTACGGTATGTATAGAGATGTTTAAATCACTAGCAATGATCTTACGGCTTTTAGCCTGGGCCACCAATGCGATAACTTCTCGTTCACGCGCACTAAGTTTAATATATCCACGCATAGCGATAAACGGCAATTTAAAATTTAATACTATTCAAATACAACCGTATGCACAGATCATACGATTGTATAAATTTTCATGTACAATTTGGGGACTCGGAAAGTTAATTAGGCGTATGAAACGAGCGACTGTTATATGCCAGGATAGTTTTCCAGGTTACAAGAGAATAAACCCTGATTGCGTCTATTTTTAAAGTTTTCAGTCTCGTTTCAAACTCATAAGTATGTAACCGATAAAGTTGCTATCTTTATTCTTAATAAAAAATGATATTTATCAGATTCCTATACCAGTTTCATTCTTTCCGCAAAGGAAACCCGAAGTTAAGCAAGTTGCTTTGAGTGATGACGAAAAGGTGGTCTTCTAAGATGTAGCACCATGCCGCCTATTAGAAATAAACAGGGGGTCATCAACCCCTACTGAAGAGTCTCCCGAAAAAGCCGGGTCTACCAGTATTATTTAGATTAACTTCCTCTTTCCAATTTACTATAACAGAATAGATATGAAAATTATCGCCTCCACTTCTTTTTATCTGCAACGTATTATTATCTTTTTTTAATACATTTTCATCAATCGGAATAATCCAAATAGCACTTTTTTGAGATCCTGATTGTTGAGGGACTTCTGCAGCATTGGAAATATTTATATTATTGATTTCGATTTTGTGATGAATACCTTGGACAGACCATAAGTGCATTAGTAAATAACCTTTTCCAATTGGCGTTCGTTCTATAGTAAAATTAGCTAGCTTCGATTGATCGCCTACAAACGTCATTCCATTAAATGTAACTAAATCTCCCTGGTCATCTCCAAGATGTTCATTAAAGAAAATGTTTTCAAAATTTGCTAATAGTGCCATTATTTATTTTTTAGAAATTGGTATTTTACTAAGATAGTATTTTTGACATAAGCCAAAAGAGGAGGCCTGTTTCAATTAAGCATCTCACAAGGAACAATTTAGCAAAAGTGGAGAAGACTGACGATGGGTTGTCTCTTGAGATCGTTCAGCGTAATGGATTGGTTAGAACCAAATAATTAATCATGCACTATAATTTCGAAAGGCGGGTATGGAAGTCTCACCGTTGAAATAACCTCCATTTGATAGTTGAGAAACGCAATTCCGTATTCAAGCCCGGATTGCTCTGTGCTATACGAATAAGACAGCACAATTACCCCGTCCTGTTGTTTTACATATGAAAAATCCGCTCCCGATAAAAATTGAGATTCCGCTTGCAAATTCGTTCTGAACAGATCCAGGTTAAATAGTTCTACAAGTCCGGTATCCAGGTTAAACAATGCAGGCCCCTTGCTAATTTGAGAAGGTTGGGCATAGGGATACTCGAAGGAGAAAGTGTTCCCAAACTTATTTGTTTTAAAGAAAGGTGTTGGAGAGATAATAGTTTCTTCTGTAGGATTAGGGGAGCCTAATTGACCGGATCCTATGTCGAATACTCGATAGTCATCATCCCCAAACAGAAATATCTCATTTTGAACGGCCGTGTAATTACGCCTGTCATCAATGTTAATTGTTTGGCTGTCCTGTGGATTAGCCAGGTTCACTATTTTCATAATACGCTCTCCAGCTGCGTTTTGGAACACACCCATGAACTTGTTCTCATACCCAAAGCGCGTTAGAGATTCATTCGGATTGTAATCCTGATCCGTGAATAATATAGTCGCTATATTCCCAGTAGCTATCTCGTACACATACAAATAGAGGTCCTGCGGATTTGCGCCGCTAAAATTCTGATAGAAAGTGAGTAAATGGCTGCTGGTAGCATAATTTCGTATGGAAGTGGCGGGATTAGGAGGTATGAAATAATTTTCAAATATTTCTATTTCTCCGGTTATCACATTCTTTTTCCAGCTCTTCGCCTCCTGGAAACGGTCGAAGAATATAATATAGTTACCGTCCACATTATAACCCGGCGCAAAAGGGAATCCCTGCTGCGCGGTCAGGTTCACCGGACCCATCAATTCGGTACCTGAGTTAATATCGTAACTAATTCGCTCTGCATTGTCATTTTGGATAAACAATGTGATATTGAAATTGACTTCCGTGGCATTCATGGGAGGCGTGTCCATGGTATCATCGTCTTTATCACAAGCCATCACCAGGGAGAATAATGACAACAGAAGTAATTTTTTCATAGCAATTTTTGATTGATCAAATATAGCTATATTAGGAAATAAAAAAACACCGCGCGTGGTTCAACTTTACCTTTTTGGCATAAGGGGCCGACATTTCTGCCGACTACCACGAGCGGTGTACTACCAACCTAAACATCAACTAGCGTGTAATTGAATAGTTCAATATAGGAACGCTATCAACCAATTAAAAACACATCCGGTCGGCATTTATATATTGCAGGTCGTTATTTATAAATCAAGACCAAACAGGCCCGGATCATTAAAATTTTACTCGCCAACCTTACTTAAAAACTCGATATCATTTTCTACAGTGAGTAATAACAAACTGGTTGCCGTACAGAAAACAGGACTGGTAATACAGTGATGACCATTCCAGCTTCCGTCCTGGTTCTGGATCTTCAGAATACGACCGCTCATATCATCATACCATTCTTTCCATTCAGTATCGCGATTTACCAGTAAAGATTCTCCGGTTTGCAGGAAACTAAGAAACTCTTCACCTCCGTTATTACCAAATCCATTAAGCACATCTTCGCGTTGTGCGGTTTTCTTGGCAGATTGATAAACATTATATGATGTAGCGTATTCCATGGCTTCACTTTCTGAATACCCTGCCTTTTTAAGGTTTTGCGCTGTAACCGGGGCATTCTTATCCAAGGTTCCCTTTTGTTTAGCCTTATTGATAGCCGCTTCGGCCTTTCGCGCCTCTTTAGCACTACTTCGCACACTACCGCTTACGGCATACAGCATTATTCCAGCTCCATCATCGGTTTTCACGTTTCCTGTCTTTTCATCGTAGTTATCCTTCTGATACTGTTTGGATCGCTCCACAACTTCTTCGTCCACATCGGCTCCTACCGCCTGTGCTGCTTCCAGGGCACTTGTGGCAAGACCACTTTGCAGCACTCCTGCCCATCCGGCTCCTGTCTGCCGCCCGGAGGCATCTGTAGCCGCTTCTATCTTACCTATGCAGATATCAAGACATCGTTCCACGCGCTGCTTATTGATTCCCTTTAAATTCCTGTCCAGAAGATTCGACAATAACTGGGCGCCGAGAACGGCATCAATGTTTTCTCCTAACTTTGTTTGGATCTGGGTCCCGCGAACATCAGTAATATGGGAAGCACTCTTGGGAGCATTCTCTATAGTTTCCAATAGGAAATCGATGGCATCCTTGAGATTTTTTGCATACTTTCCATGCTTAATGGTCGTGCCACTCCTAAGGAATGCCTGTGCCACCATAGCCGTAGTTGCCGGGTCGGCTTGAACCGCATGGGGATCCTTAACGTGTTGCGCACTGTGACTTCCGGCACCGTATCCTCCATTGGGCAACTGGGCATCTGCCAGCCAGCTCAATCCGTCACGCACAGAAACCATCAGGTTTTCATCGCTTTTGTAAATATTAAAGTCTTCGGAAGATTGCTCCCCCATCACAGTCATAAACACGCAACCGTCCAACGGATCAAGCACACGTGCTGTTTCAACATAGGTGTCGTTCGATTCCGATACCGCAAAGAATGCTCCTATTGCCAATACAGGCAAAAGCATCCATAAAATTTTTGTTTTCATTTTTAATATAGTTTTGAATTCGTTCCGAAGCTATCAATACAACAACTTTTGAAAAAGAATCGTTTAGTAAAGGATGACTATCATTGAGGGAACTATTTCTACGGAATAGTATTAACTCCAACATCATGGAATTTTTCGGTCTAATTTTATTAATTTTATCCTCAAAATGTTTTGAAAATGAAAAGAATACAATTTGCCCTGTTATTAATTTTAGGTTTCGCCTTCGTAAGTTGCGGAAGTGATGATTCAAGTTCGTCCGATTTCGACAATCAAAATCCTTCGGCACCTCAAAATCTGACCGTAACTAATATTGCTATAAACTCTATAGAATTGATGTGGGACGCCTCCACCGATAATGTAGGGGTCACCGGTTACAATATTTACCAGAACGGAAACCTCATCATCTCGGATAACTCGGCAACTTCGGTAGTTGTGAGTAATTTGGACGAACAGACCCTGTACAGTTTTTATGTCACTGCTGTTGATGCGGCGGATAATGAATCCGTTGCCAGTAATACGACATCAGCCACCACAGAAGGGACACCCCTGGCATTTACGCCTACGCTTTCGGAACTTGGTTTTTTCCAGGGAACTTTGGGAGATCTTACACCTGCCGACGATGTTCAGCTTTACGAGATCCGATCAACACTTTTTTCAGATTATGCGGCTAAACAGCGATTGATGAAATTACCTGTAGGCCAGACCCTGCGCTATGCGAATAGTGATCTGCTTCCTTTATTCCCGAACAACACCTTAATTGCGAAAACATTCTATTACTTTGTCGATGAGAGAGATCCTGCGCTTGGAAAGCAGATCATCGAGACTCGGGTTTTCCTTAAACTTCAAAGTGGATGGATGGCGACAGATTATGTGTGGAATGCTTCAATGACCGAAGCCTTCCGTGATGATGTGGGTGGAACCATACCTATTAGTTATATAGACGAAAATGGTGTAACCAATAATGTAGATTACATTATTCCAAATAACAATAGTTGTTTCGAATGCCATAATAGTAACAACACAATGCTTCCAATAGGTATGAAGCTTCGGAGTATGAATTACATACCGGAGTACGCAGGATATAACCAATTGCAGTTTTTTACTGACAATGGCTTACTTAGCGGACTGTCCGATCCTACAACAATAACATCACTCCCTAATTGGGCAAACGGAAATCTTACTCTTGAAGAACGGGCACGCGCCTATCTTGATGTGAATTGTGCACACTGTCATTCTCCCGGAGGAAGTGTACCGCCAACTTTTAATATTGATTTGAGGTTCGAGACCGCGTTTAGTCAGTCCGGCATTTATTCGAATCGTGGAGAAATAGAAGCTCGATTTGCCAGTACAGCTCCTATTTACAGGATGCCTCTATTAGGAAGAACCGTTGTTCACCAGGAAGCACTTGCCATGCTGAGTGATTACCTGGATTCTCTATAAAGGGGAAAAAACTTCTAGAAAAAGCAGCCAATTCCAGGCTGCTTTTTTTCGTTAAACCTTTTCCATTTAATTATGTCCAAAGAGCATATAACTTAATAATGACAACAATGAAAAACGCACTTATTATTTGCAGTCTGTTAATCTCATTCACTGCTTTTGCTCAACGACCACATGGAAATAACGACAGGTCTCCAAGACCAAAAATGGATCGTCCGGAATACACCCCGGATCAAATAGCAGAAATTAAGACTAAAAAAATGACCCTTATGCTGGATCTTTCCGAATCGCAACAAACAAAAATTAAAACGCTTGAACTAGAGTTGGCCAAGGCGCGCAAATTGAAGATTTCAGAAAAGAAACCGGATGAAAAACCCTCAGATGAAGAACGATTTAATAAGCAGTCAGAAGTGCTTGACAAGCAGATTGCTCATAAAAAATCGATGAAATCCATACTAACGAAAGAACAGTTCGAAAAATGGGAAAAGTCACTACCTACGAAGGGTAAGAGACGAAACCAAAAGGGACGTCATGGTATGAAAGGTGAAAAAAGGCAATAACTTTGAATTTTGGCTCAATTCTTGGAATATTCATTGTAAAATAGTTACATTAGTAACCTTAAAATAAAATTTGAAACAATGAAAAATCTATTATCTGTACTTGCCATTTCATGTATAATGCTATTTGGCATGGGCAATATGACTGCTCAAACATTAACTCAGGCTCAGGATAGACCGGAAGTAATTGCCAAAACAAAAGTTGCGGATCTTTCATCTAAGCTAGACCTGTCAGGTGATCAGCAAAGAGCCCTTTTTAGAGCGTACACAGCGCATGAAAGCAATTTCAGAAAGCATGTAACAGGACAAGACATTTCGAGCCCTAAAGTACAAGCCGATAAGAAAAAGTTCGATGCTGTATTAAATGATGCAGTGAAGAAATCGCTTAATGAAGCCCAATACAAAAAGTGGCTCACCTTGCAAAAGATGTAAGTATACTAAAAGAATTAATACGAACCTCCTGATAGCTCAGGAGGTTTTTTTATAGGGTTTTTGCAACAATACGGCAAGCATCAATTGTTCGATCCAGGTCAGCATAGGTAAGTGCATCATTCAGGAACCAGCTTTCGAAGGCGCTTGGCGGAAGATAGACTCCCTGATCCAGCATACCGTGAAAAAATTTCCTGAAATTCTCATTATTCCCAGTAGCGGATGTAGAAAAGTCTACAACTTCACTTTCGGTGAAGTGAACCGAGATCATAGAGCCTAATCGGTTAATAGTATAAACCACATCCAGCTCGTTAAGCACAGCAGCCAATCCTTTGTGTAAGTATTTCGTTTTCTCGGCGAGTGAACTGTACACTTCCCGGGATTTATTCAAATTTTGGAGCATTGCCAGGCCAGCAGCCATGGCCAAAGGATTACCACTTAACGTCCCAGCCTGATATACGGGGCCTAATGGTGCCAGATAATTCATTATTTCATTTCTGGCAGCAAAGGCACCCACAGGCAAGCCGCCACCTATCACCTTGCCAAAGGTCACAATATCGGCTTCAATCCCAAACAATTCCTGGGCTCCCCCAGGCGCTAATCGGAAACCAGTCATCACTTCATCAAAAACAAGCAGAATATCATTCTCATCACATAACTTTCGAAGTCCTTCAAGGAATCCTTCAGCAGGTGGAATACATCCCATATTACCGGCAACAGGTTCTAGTATTATACAGGCGATCTCATTCTTATTCTCTGAAATCAGTTTGTCCACGCTATTCAAGTCGTTATACGTTGCCAGTAGTGTATCCTTCGCTGTCCCGGCTGTAACACCCGGACTATTTGGTACGCCAAAGGTGACAGCGCCGCTACCGGCCTCGATAAGAAATGAATCACTATGACCATGATAACAACCAGCGAATTTTATAATCTTATCCTTTGCCGTAAAACCTCGGGCCAGACGCACCGCACTCATGCAAGCTTCGGTGCCGCTGTTCACAAAACGTATTTTATCTATTCCGGGTACCATGGATATCGCCAAAGCGGCTATTTCAGTTTCAATTTCGGTAGGCATTCCAAACGAAGTTCCTTTTGCAGCTTTATGAATTACTGCATCGAGAACCGGTTTATAGGCGTGACCAAGGATCATTGGTCCCCAGGATGCTATATAATCAATAAGTTTATTACCATCTGCGTCATACAGGTATGCCCCTTTTGCTTTTTCAACAAAAACAGGTTCACCGCCCACTGCTTTAAATGCCCGTACAGGTGAATTCACTCCGCCGGGAATAACTTGTTGCGCCTCTTTAAAAAGGGCGCTACTTCGTTGGTATATCATGTAAAATTTATTGATTCTTTACAGGATGCAAATATAACACCTGTCCCACAGAAATATCGTTTGATTCAAGACCATTGTATTCTTTTAACGTTTCAACGGTGATATTAAAACGTCTTGCGATACTATAGAGTGTATCGCCTTTTAAAACCGTATAGGTATTTATTTTAGAATCATCTGGTTTCACAGGATTGGCTTTATTCCCCAGGACTATCTCGTCATATTCGTACAGTTTATACCTCTCAACGATATTTATAAGTTTATCCGGATATTTTGGATCGGTCGCATATCCCGCTTTTTTAAGTCCGCGAGCCCAGCCTTTATAATCATCCTTTCTCAATTTGAAAAGATCTTTATAACGGCTTCGTTGTGTAAGGAAGAGCGAATGATCTCGAAAAGAATATTTAGAATCTTTATATTTTCTGAAGCATTCCCCTCGTTTATCATCATCGTGATAGACACGTTCCCCGCTCCATCCTGTATGACATTTTATTCCAAAGTGATTATTCGCCTTTTTGGTGAGCTCACCTTTTCCGGCACCACTTTCTAAAATTCCCTGAGCGAGTGTAATACTGGCTGGAATCCCGTACTGCAGCATTTCCTCACGCGCGATGCCACTGTAATTGTCTATATAGGTAGACACAATTTCGGCATAGGAGGCATTTGCCGGTGGTTTTTTAATGGTTGTTTTTGTATTATTCTTCTTTCTGTCATCCGGTTTCTTCGAGATAACTACCCTTTCTGTCCTGCTATTTTTTTTCTCTTCGGCAATTCGTCTTTTGGATTTACAACTTGATGCGAGTAATCCCACAGCCAGGATTAGAATGAATGTTCTGTTCAGCATTTATAATTCGATTTGAGGTAAATTTTTCTTTTTCAGTAGGAGGTTCATTCCATCAATGCCCTGTAATCCTCCAGTATGTATGGCTAAAATACGGCTATTTTTTCTGAAATACCCATCTTCCATCAGCTTCAAAATTCCAAACATCATCTTTCCTGTATAGATGGGATCCAGCAATATTCCTGAAGCAATTTTAAAGTCATTTATGAAACGTACTAATTCCGAATCTATTTTAGCGTAGCCCCCAAAACAGAAGGCATCGGTGATCTCGAAATTGGTATTCGCGCTGTATTTTGATATTATTTCTTTCTGAAAAGTTCCTTTAAGTGCCGAAAAACCTAATCCGATTTGCTGTGGTTGAAGGGAATTAATTATCCCGGCTAAAGTGCCTCCGGTACCTGCTGCAACGCAAACGTAATCGAATTGAGTATCTTCTGAAGTAAGAATCTCTTCACAGCCCTGAACTGCCAGGGCTGAAGTCCCGCCTTCAGGAATTATATAGTAATCATCGGGCGTTTCTACATAACGGGATAAGATATCCGGATGTTCCTTAATACGATAGTCCTCACGGCTTATAAAAATGAGTTTCATCCCACGTCCTGTGGCATAATCCAATGTTGGGTTAGAGGTAATTGCAGTCCTTAACTCCTCACCCCTTATTATTCCAACTGTTTTGATACCTAAAATATGTCCGGTTTCAGCAACGGCGGCTATATGATTGGAGTAGGCACCGCCGAAAGTCAGGATGGTCTTCTTCCCGGATTGGATCATGTCTTGTAAAGGGTATTTTAATTTTCTGAATTTATTCCCGGAAACTACTTCATGAAGACGATCTTCTCTTTTCAGAAATAAATCATAATTGGATAATGAGAATAATTCAAGTGGAATTTGCTGATTCTCAGTAGGTGATTGTTGTAGGAAAAAATCGGAATTTGAATATGTCACCGTGTTGAAATTGTTTTACTAAAATATTGAAGATAGTTTAAACTTTAACATTTTCTGAACCCCTTAATTAATGAATAGTTAGAAAAATGGTGTTCCCTCTGCAGAAATTTCAAGAAAAACACCTCAATTCGATAAACTGTAAACTTCAAATTTTAACATTTAAAAAATTCAAATGTTAAATTATGATACATTTCATCGATTATATTTGTATTTAATCGATTATTATACATATAATTGTAGGAAATTTCCTCAATAACCAGCTTATGATGATAACACTACTCCCTCGAAAATTTCTACTAATTCTTTTCTGCATAGTAAGCACAAGTATGCTTTATGCCCAGGTAGGAATCAACACCACATCTCCGGCAAGCGGATCGATGTTGGATGTAAATAGTGCTAACAAAGGTATACTATTACCAAGGATTGCTTTAACAGCAACTAATAGTAGTAGCCCTATAACCCCGGCACCAACCACCAGTTTACTGATTTACAACACGGCAACTGCTGGTGCAGGAGCCACAGCTGTAACTCCCGGTTTCTATTACTGGAGTGGTGCATCGTGGATTCCAATACTTAGTAACGACTGGAAGGCAAACGGGAACGTGGGTACAACACCAGCAACTAACTTTGTTGGAACAACAGACAATATCGGTCTTAGTTTCCGAACAAACAATACTGAGAAATTCAGAATTACTGCCACAGGTACATTACGAGCGTATACTGATGGGACCAGCGCATCACCTACTTATACCTGGGCTTCAGATACAGATACCGGTTTTATCAGATCCAATAACGACGAAATTTCTATTGTAACCAATGGTACGTCACAATTAAGTATAGACGGTAACGGAAACATCCGTGCCAATAATGCCGGTACTGCCGCCAACCCTTTGTTTGGGTGGACCGGTGATCCCAACAATGGATTTTATAGCCCTGGTGCAGACATGTTTGGCCTGGTCACAAATGGTGCGGAGCGATTCCGGATCCCTAACGCAAACCAGGTTCATGCGATGTTTAATGGAACAAACACACTCCCTTTCTATAGCTGGGATTCAGATACTGATACCGGAATATGGTTAAGTTCGGCAGACCGGCTAAACGTCTCAGCTGGCGGTGTAGAGTTTATCGAGTTCAGAGGAGATGGTAACGATCAAGTGGTTATCAATGACCCTAATGCAGACATCAATACCAGAATTGCTACATCAGGAAATAATACTACCTTATTTGTAGACGGTGAGTATGATAATGTGGGATTAGGAACCGGCACTCCAGATAATAGTGCACAACTGGAAATGGGTGATACCGATCGTGGTATCCTGATCAACCGGGTTGCCTTGACCTCAAGGACTAATGCAAATCCCGTGAGTTCCCCGGCCAACGGATTATTAATATATAATACGGCTAATGCCAACAGTGGCGATAATGAAGTATTGCCAGGTTTCTATTACTGGAATGGAAGTGAATGGGTTGCCATGGGTGGAACCGGAGGTAGAGACTGGTCTTTAGCGGGAAATGCCGGTACAAATCCGGCTCAGAATTTTATTGGAACCACAGATGCCACAGACTTTATACTTCGTACCAACGACACGGAGAGAATGCGATTTTTAGATATAGGAACCGCAGGAATGGGTTCTGCCCCATATACCAATGTAGTTTTAAGAGTAAATGATCCTGCTCATCCATTCGGCGTGGTTTCGGAAACAAACAGTAACGGTGCGGCCGTATGGGGTGCCGATGCGGGATCCGGAATAGGAATCAGAGGTGAAAATACAGGAACAGGTATCGGACTATATGGTTATGCAGCCAATTCACATGGTGCTTATACCTTTACCACCTATACGGGAGGAGCCTTCTTAATTGGAGGTATCCAGGCCTGGGGGGGTGGTGCGAATGGAGCTAATGGTGTACTCGCAGTTTCAGATCAACAAGCTAGTTCAGCTTCAAACATGGGGTTGAGAGCAGTATCTGGTAGCACAACATCCATCTCGTCCAGCCAAATCATGAACGTGGGAGTAAATACCAATGCAACTGATCTTGCCATATATGCACTAACTGAATTTCCCATGTCGTCGTCGTCAAGTATTGAAGCGGCTCGTTTCCAGGCAAATTACAGTGGTTCGCCAATCAATTCGGATGCAAGGGATGCCAGAGCACAACTTGCCGGATATACAAACGCGAGTTTAGTCGGTGGTGGAAGCATGTACTATGGAGGATATTTCTATAGTGGAGGTTCCAGTGCTAACTCTTCTTATGCCTATGCCGGTTCGCGTTATAATGGAACTAACTATAAGATTATCGGTAACGGAGCGGTATCTACTATTGTCGAAGATACCAATGGTGATAGAAAAGTAATGTTCGCATCAGAAGCACCTGAAGTGCTATTCGAAGATTACGGTACAGGTCAGTTAGTGAATGGAAGTGCAACTATTTCTATAGATCCTATATTCACCAACAATATAGTGGTAGATCAGAGCCATCCCCTGAAGGTATTTATTCAACTGGAAGGAGATTGCAATGGCGTGTATGTAACGAACAAGTCGGCTAACGGATTTACCGTTAAGGAACTTCAGAATGGATCATCCAATGTATCATTTTCTTATCACATCGTTGCCAATAGAAAGAACGAAACAGGTGGATCTGCTGATGGAAATTCCAATTACAGCGATCTTCGATTCCCGGATGCACCTAGTGAATTAGCTCCGGATACACTGAATTCGAAAGAAATTCAAAAGTATAGCCCTGAACAGAACACACTCCATTCAAATTTGAGTGTAAGTAATAAATAAGAAAGTTAAGTAATACTGTAGTTTAATATCAAACCTAGTTTAGTTAAGTGAAAAGGCACTCAACCTTCAAGAGAAAAAAAGAGAAGCTGAGTGCCTAAAGAAAGAAAAATTATGATTGAGTAAATTTATAATTTCAAGCCTAATTTTTGTAAACTATGTGAAAGTGCCTGTTTTATCATAATAAAGCAGGCACTTTGTATTTATTTTACTGATTAAGTGATAGTTAGATATTAGAAAGTAAAGAATTCTTTATAATTTAACATTAGTAGTCCTTTTCCTACTTTGTTAATATTTAGTGCATTTCATCGAATTATTAGGTATTTTGTCGAAATATTTTTATTATTGACAAACTAATCACCAAAAATACCGTTCACATGAAATTCAATCTTACACTCAGACATTACTTATTAATTACTTCATTTCTTCTCTTAACCTCTTCACTAACATTTTCCCAGGTCGGCATCAATACAACTACTCCATCAGATGGTGCAATTCTGGATGTGGAAAGTAGTGACAAAGGATTTTTAGTTCCTCGTGTGGATATTGCCAACTTAAGTAATATTGCACCAATAACCGGAGGTAGCACTGAAGGATTGTTGGTTTATAACACTAATGCAACGACCGGAACCGGATTTCATTACTGGAGCGGAGCCGCATGGATTCCACTTAGTTCCAACGACTGGAAAGTAAGAGGTAATGCGGGAACTACTCCGGGTGTTGATGCAAACGAAGATTTTATCGGCACCAATGACGACCAGGACCTGTATATCGCCAGAAACTCTTTGGAACGGATTACTCTTACTACAGGTGAAACTTCATTGAACAACGAAAATCTGGATATTGATTTCAATGTTAGAACCGAGAACGACGACGATACATTTTTCGTTAATGCCGCTACGGATAATGTAGGTATTGGACTTAATAACCCGGCCGCAAATACGAAGCTAGAGGTATATAGCAGTACTAACGACGCCATATCCGGTTATAGCGACAATGTTGGTGGAATATTGGGACGTGAAACCGATATTAGTTTTGGTAGTCCCGTTCAAACCATTCAAGGAGCCGGAGTTTATGCCAACAATCCTAATGCCGGCTACACCAGTATGTTCGCCCAATCTACAGGTAGTGCCAATGTAGGCGCCCTGGGAAGTTATTCGGATGTGTGGATAGCAGGTTACGACTATGTAGATAATGCGCGCGACACCTATAATCCTCCGGCATCCTACTCACAATTAAATGTTACAACACCCGTATTAGGGGGATATAAAGCCGCGATCAGAGCTTACTCAAATCGCGGATCAACAGCAGGTAATCCTGGTTATACCGTTGGTGTTCAGGCCACAGCTGTTGCAGATAATGAGGACGGATTTGGTATTACTGCGGGATATTACGGTAATTCAACATATACAGCGGGTGGTGAGTTCTTTTCTGCATCCTCAGGGGGTGCCACCAATGCTTATGCAATGGTTGCTTCATATTATTTTGGAACGGCCTACAAGATCCTTGGATTTGGAGCTGTGTCCACAATTGTAACAGATGATAATGATAAACAGCGCATCATGTATGCCCCTGAAGCTCCCGAAGTATTACTTCAGGATTTCGGTGTAGGAACTTTGGTAAATGGAACTGCCGAAATTATTATAGACCCGATTTTAGCTAAAAACATCCATGTTGACACACAGCATCCGTTAAAAGTATTCGTCACTCTTGAAGGAGATTGTAACGGCATCTATGTAACCAATAAATCAAAACTTGGATTTACTGTAAAAGAGCTTCAAAACGGGCGTTCAAATATTGATTTCTCATGGCAAATTGTGGCCTCGAGAGCAGATGACAAAGATAGTTCCGGACGTTCTATATCGAATTATCAGGATCTCCGATTCCCGGAATTCAATATGGATAACAACGGAAAGGTCAGAACCGCTAATGGTCAGCGTATATCTGAAACTAAAGCTGAATCCTTCACAAGAGAGTAAAAAAATGAATTAATACTTGTTTTTCGATGAAAAGCAAGTATTAATTTTTCTTCAAATATCTCTAACAGGCTTATTTTAAAGGCATAAGAAGATAGTGACCTTTACACTATTTCCCTGTTCACCTTCAACTTTGTTAATTTATTCAATGTTTTGTCGGATTTTTCTGACTTTTATCGATTTATGTCGCATTTCATCGAAATTATTTGTGACTTATCGATTTATTTTGCTTTAGGTTGTATACTTGTGCTGCTCAAAATCTATTAAAAACAGTATCATGCAATCGAAAATTACCCCAAAGATTTGCTTCCTACTTATGTTACTCGGCTTGTTCCTAACAGGTTTTAATGTAAAAGCACAGGGAGTTGGAATTAACACAAAAGCCCTTGCTGATGGAGCAATATTAGATGTCAATAGTCCTAATAAAGGATTGTTACTTCCTCAGGTAGCTTTAACTAATACTGTGGATGTTACTACTATCACACCTGCTGCTACGACAGGTTTAATCGTATACAATACAGTTACTTCCGGATCACTTCCTTTTCAGGTAACTCCTGGATTCTACTATTGGAACGGCAGCCAGTGGTTACGGTTTTACAATAGAGGGTACGGTTTAAAATTTGATCAAAGTACTCCATTAATCACTACTGCTAGTTATCAGACTATCTTGGGAACCGACACCGGAAACATATCTGTTCCATATACCGGAACCTATCAGATTAGGGTTGAAGCCATATATTCCTGTGGAACTTTAGTCTCCACATCCAGCGATGGCGTTGGACAGGGTTCCATACGACTTTCAATGGACACTAACAACAGTGGCACGCTTACACCAGTCAAAGAAGCGTACGTGACCTCTTCTTCAAAAAGAATAGGAAGTACAACCGTTAATAGTATCCCACGGAATGCAGCAATAATTTATACTGTGGATCTTGATGTGTTAAATACATATCGATTTGTAGCAGAAGGTATGGAATGGTCTACAAATAATGTGCTTCCCGGAGCATTCGGCATAGTTACTACCGGCTACAGCGGATCTACCGATCCAAATACCGGCCTGCCCGTAGCGAATGGTCAGTCAGGTGCTTTAACAATCACCCTTGTCAAGCAACAATAAAATTATAAATAGTCTAAGTTAATTCATAGAGAACATGAAAAAGTATATACTTTCAAATCGCATATTGATAATAAGCTGTGTAGCTATATTGTTGTCGTCTGCAGCAGTTGCTCAGGTAGGGGTAAATACTACAACACCCAATCCCAGCGCAGCTTTGCATATTAATAGTTCCGATAAAGGGATCATGTTGCCCAAGGTAGCGTTAACCGGAACCAACGATACATCTACTATTTCTGCAACCCAAGCCACAGGGCTCCTGGTATACAATACGGCAACTACTACAGGAAGTGTTCGTGTAACACCCGGATTCTACTATTGGAATGGTAGTTCATGGAGAAGGTTCAGAAATCAGGGATATACCACTAATTATGAACAAACAGCAGCAGTAACCGCAAGTACGAATAATCTAACCTACGTTATTTTACCCGGACTTGATACCGGAAACATTACCGTACCATTTTCAGGCACCTACCAAATAAGGCTGGAAGCCTATTATGCGGCAGGGAACCATACAGGTGGATCGAACGACGGAGCGGCTCAGGGATCCATTAGTTTGGCCCTTTCAACTAACAGCGGGGCATTCGCCACACTAAAAGAAACCTATCTCACAACTTCATCCAAAGATGTTTTGGGAACTAAAGTGAACAATTTGGCCCAGTCTGGCACTATTATCTGGAATATTGACTTAACTGCGGGTACCACCTACCGATTTGCAGTTAGAGGAAGAGAATGGCTGCCAAACAGCGTAGGCACCGGTTCTTTTGGAAGAAATACCAGTGGATACGCAGGTGCTCCATCAAATAATGCCCAAAGAGGCAGTATGACTATTACCCTGGTAAAACAACAATAACATATAACGAATTAATATTTTTCAAAAATGAAAAATCTATACAACATAGCTAAGTTCCTGAGTTTCGCAATTTTTCTTAACGTGACGTTTTCTAATGCACAGGTCGTATTGGGAGGAACCAGCCTTGACAGTGGGGCAATTTTCCAAATGGAAGCGGACGATAAAGGACTTATGATCCCGAAAGTGGCACTTACATCCAGAAACGATGCAACAACGATCACGCCCGGTAATGTGGAAGGTTTATGGGTTTATAACACGGCCACCGCAGGATCCGGAGCTGATAGAGTTAGCCCTGGGTTTTATTTCTGGGATCACAATGGAAAATGGGTTAAAATATATGATGAAGGATATGCTGTGCAGTTTGAACAAACCGCAACCCGGCGCTCCCAGGATAACGTTACAACTTACGACTTACCTGGATTACATCAAAATATCACAGCACCCTATACAGGAACTTATGAAATTCATGTAACAGGTTACATCGCCTGTCCGAATGCGGTAAGTTCTGGTGGTTATGAAGCTATGGTGATGGGATCTTATAGTTTGTTAATTGACAATGTTAAAGTTGCCGAAAGCATGGTATCATCTAGCACCAAACGCACCCCCGGTAATTTCCAGGCATTAGGTCAGCAAACTACGATAATTTATCATGTGGACCTGGCAGCCGGAACTACTTATAATTTCAAGGTGCGTACCAGGCAATGGCAACAAGTAAATGTGCAATCTGGTAGTCTCGGTACTATTTTTCCTGGCAATTATGCTTTCTGGGGAATTTCATCGGCACCCTACAACGGTAATGGTATAGCGGCCATTAACAATGCTCAGGATGCATATTTAACGATCACATTATTAAGACAATATTAATTTAATTTCCAATTAAAAAATTATATGAAAATTATCCCCAAATCGTCAATTCGTAAAGCTATTGGCATTACTGCGATATTAGGCTTAGGGTCATTATTTATTTATCCAATTCTGTCGCCAGTCGAGTCACAGGAAACATCCATTGAGGAAGACTTTGTTCCTCCCATGGATACTTCAAGAGATCACGAAGGAGACACTTTTTCCGTTGTAGCATATGACCCAATCACACAAGAAATAGGCGGTGCAGGAACAAGTTGTTATTCCGGAAATATAAATTTCTTAAACGATATAATTTTCAGCCCGGGTGGAACCCTGTTGGGTGCAATACATACTCAAGCAGCCTATACTTCTTGTAATCAAGGCAGAGCTCGAACCAGAATGCTGGCGGGAGATACTCCGGCTCAAATTATTACTTATATGCAGTCTAATGATTGCGGAAGTGGTCCTGGTACCCGACAATATGGTATTGTAGGTATAGATAGCGGTGGGAATATAACCACTGCAGGTTACACTGGTAATAGTAATGGGAACTGGGCTGGTAACATAACTGGAATCGACCCCAATACCGGAATGCACTATGCAATCCAGGGAAATATCCTTGATACTTCCACAGGTGGTGGAGGTCGTCAAGACATCTTAGATGATATGGAAACCGCATTCAGAAATTCAACTGGCACATTGGCGGATAAACTTATGGCAGCCTTACAAGGAGCTAAACGTGTTGGAGGAGATAATAGATGCGTCAATAGCGGGAACAGTGGTAGAGCATCCTTTGTACGCGTGCAAAACCCTTCTGACCCTATTGGAAATCCATCTATGGATTTATGGACATATCCTAATATAAGTTTAGTAGAACCTATTGACATTTTACAATGTGATTACGATGCAGCTGTTAGCACTCCCTATTGTAGAACTACTATAAACACCTTCCCGTATTCTATGGACTTCGAAACCAAGTCCTGGGAACAGGAAACAGCTACATGTTCAACCTACAGTTCATGGATTCGCTCTCGTTTTACATCACCATCCGGGAATACAGGACCTGCTTCATCCAATCAGGGTGCTTTATACACTTTTGTAGAAGCATCGAATATTAATAGTCAGGGAACATCGCCGAGGAATGCGATTTTAGGATCTCCCTGCTTTGATATACCGACAAATCATACAGCACAGATGACTTTTGATTATCACATGTATGGAGCTGATATGGGAACCTTATCTGTTCAGGGAAGCGATGATAATGGAAGCAGTTGGACAACACTTTGGACCCTAAGCGGGAATCAAGGAAACTCATGGACTAATGATGAGACTATAGATCTATCATCGTACTCAGGAAGCACAGTAAAACTTAGACTTAACGCTCTTATGGGGAATGGATTTGCCAGTGACATGGCCGTAGATGATATCCAGATAACAGTAACGCCGATACCCGGATGTTCCGCAGTAAAAACATGGGATGGTACCAATTGGTCACCCGCGGGTGCACCAAGTACCACCGACATTGTTGCAATCAATGGAAATTATACTACTGGCACTCATGGAAACCTTGATGCTTGTAGTCTAACAATAAATCCGGGATTCACTTTAACTGTGAGTCAGAACGGATATCTAAACGTAGACGGAGATATCGACGTTCTCGGTACTCTTGATATAAAGAAAACAGGGAGTTTAGTACAGGTAGATCCAACCGCAACCGTCGATAATCTGGGAACAATCACAGTTGACCTGGAAACCCCTCCATTAAAACAACGTGACTTTATGATACTTGGTAGTCCAATGACCACTGAGACACGTACAGGAGTATTTACAAATGCTTATAACGTACAGGAATATACATCTGGAAACTTCATACCGCACCCGGGCATCCCGGCCGGTGGTACGAATTTCCTCGATGACGACCAAAATGCATGGAATCCGGCTTCCGGATCTATAACACCTGGAGAAGGATACTTGGTTTATCCTCAGGCTTCTTACAATGATCCTGCGTATGGCGGAGATCCACTTGCGACTATTGTATTCGATATGACCTACACCCAGGGAACATTGAACAATGGAACGGTAACAAGACCAATCACATTTAATGGATTAGGGTCTAACCCTGACGGAACACCTAACGTGTTAGCTAATCCTTACGCATCGCCAATAGATGCCAGTGCATTGGTTGCAGATAATGCATTGATAAATGAAGTATACTTCTGGGAACATTTAACAACACCAAACTCAGGGATTCCAGGACCGCAGACCAATAACTTCTCGATGGATGATATTTCTATGTACAATGGTACTATGGGGGTACCGGCAGCAAATGATCCAGGTACCAGCACAATGCCGAATGGTGTGATCTCTACCGGACAAGGATTCGGTATCAAAGCTTTTGGCGCTGGAAGTATAGACTTTAATAACAGCATGCGATTGACTAGTGGGAACACCACACTTCGTACACCTGAAGGACTTGAAAAACTAGTTCTGAAAGTTCGCAATGAACAATACGAACTTGGTAGTTATACCGGAATTGGGTTCAGACCTGATGGAACCGCTCAGTTGGATGACAATATGGACTCGAACAGATTGGCCACCGTAGTATCTCTATACTCTCACTTAGAAGACGGAAGCGAGCAATTAGGTATTCAGACCAGGGAAAGTTTCGATGATGAAATTAAGATCCCTATAGGATTTGCTTCTCAGGTTGAAGATGAAACCACCTATGTGATCTCGATCGCAGGTCTGGAAGGATCGATCCTGCCTAATACTACTATCTATTTAGTTGACAACCAGGAGCACATTATCACCAACCTTACTCAAGGGAATTATGAATTCAAGAGTAACAAAGGAATCTTCAACGCAAGATTTACGATACAGTTCGAACAAGACGGATCTCTTGGATTTGACCAGAATAAGTTAAACAGTATTGCCGTGTATCCAAATCCGGCTACAGACATACTGAATATTGTATCCGAAGGGGCTAATATTAATTCTGTAGAAGTTTACGACCTGCGAGGTAGACGTGTATCTTCTTTTATCGACAATAAACAAGACTATGTTGCATTGGATGTTTCATCCTTTAATACAGGTGTTTATTTCGTGAAAATAAATACGGATGCCGGTGAAGTAACAAAAAAGATTATTAAAAAATAATCTATATAACTCAAATAACAGGGCCGGCGAACTAAGTAACCGGCCTCTATTTATTATTATACGAACTTTATCACCATGACTTCTTTCCTTTTTAAACAAGGGAAATTTCATCATATCACTATAATATTCGCTAAGTACCAACCATTGTAATTTAAGTAGCTCTCAATCTTACTTTGTTAATTTTCTTTATTTTATGTCGGATTTTTCTGTCTTTTATCTATAAATAGTGTATTTCATCGAAATTTTTTGTGTCTTATCGATTTATTTTTCCTTTAGCCTTATACTTGTACTGCTCAAAATCTATTAAATACAGTATCATGCAATCGAACATTACCCCAAAGATTTGCTACCTACTTATGCTACTCGGCTTTTTCCTAACAGGTTATAACGGAATAGCACAACAGGTAGGAATTAATACTTCCTCTCCGTCTAGTGGTGCATTATTAGACATCAATGCAAGTGATGGAGGATTCCTGATCCCCAGAGTTGAATTGACAGGAACTAACGACACAACAACAATTACTCCAAATGCCACTACAGGACTTTTAGTATATAATACAGTTTTTGCCGGAGTATTGCCTTTTCAAGTAACGCCGGGTTTCTATTACTGGGATAGCGCTCAATGGAGAAGGATATACAACCAGGGTTACACCCTGCGTTATAAACAAACCAGTGAGACAGGTGCCGACTCGGATCCTGCTGTTTATGTGGATATAGATGATTTAGATACGGGAGATTTTAATATTCCGTTTAGTGGTGAATACCAGATAATTGTTCGCGGATATCTTTCGGCGGGTGACCTTACTACAGGAACACCTGATGGTGCTTGTACAGGATCTATTAGTTTATGGATGGACACCAATAATTCTGGTACATTCACAAAACTGGAAGAATCTTTCCTAACGGCCACTTCGAAGACTGTTAATTCAACTACAGATTTCTATAATCTTGCTCACTCAACAACAATCGTTTACAACGTTACCCTCGATGTCGTGAATTCCTACAGCTTCAAAGTAATGGGTAGAGAATGGGATAGAAATGGTGTGGATGTAGGAACCTTTGGCCGCGATACCGATGGCTATATCGGCTCCAGCTTAATTGAAGATGCCCAGAGGGGAACAATGACTATTACACTAGTAAGACAACAATAAGCTCCAAATTAAAGCCTACGATATGAAAAAATTAATGCTATTCACTATGATATCCTGCCTGCTATTATGCAGCAAGGATTTAGGTGCTCAGGTTGCCATTGGGACCGATACCCTGGAAGACGGTGCGATCTTTCAAATGGAGAGCAGCGACAAAGGTCTGCTTATACCTCGAGTGGCACTTACCGACCGTTCAGATAATTCAACCATTGATCCGGCCCAGGTAGAAGGGCTATGGGTCTATAATACGGCGACCGCCGGTTCAGGAAACGATCGAGTAAGCCCGGGAATGTACTTCTGGGATGGAAGCGAATGGATACGAATATACAATCGCGGCTACTCGGAACAATTCTATCAAACAGCCATGGTAAGGGCCTTAAACCAAACCACAGAATATACATTAACCGGACTCGACCAGGAAATCACCGTCCCAATTACAGGAACCTACCAGGTGATTGTGAATGGTGCATATGGTGCCGGACTCAAACCAACCGGGGCAGATCCCGGTGTTGGCACCTGTTCCATTTGGCTGGAAATTGACGGTGTAAAAGTGGATGAAATGTGGCTTACCTCTGTATCAAAAAAAATGGGTAGTACCGGGTCTTTCCACGCACTTCAAAGAAATGGTATGTTTATTTACAATGTGGATCTGGAAGCCGGGACCCCATACGATTTCGTGGTGAAAGCCCGCGAATGGGACGAGCGTAATACCTGGAGTAATTTCGGTGGCTGGGGTTATGGATTTTGGGGACTCAACTCTACCCAATACAATGGGAACAACGGAGGGGGTGGAAGATCCGATGCCCATATAAGTTATATGACTATCACTTTATTGAGACAATTTTAATAAATGCATGTTATCATGAAAAGATCATACTTTTTATATTTACTGAATATTGCCTTAGTGTGTGGATTTATACAAGAATCTACAGCACAGGTGGGCGTTAATACTGGTGCTTCTGTAGCAACAGGAGCAGCCTTCGAAGTACGTAGTACCGATAAGGGGATCCTGATTCCCAGGGTAACACTTACCGGAAGTGACGATAATACCACGATCACACCGGCACCATCTACAGGGTTGTTTGTGTACAACACTACAAAAGCCGGTTCAGGTTCGACCATGGTAGAACCCGGATTCTATTATTATGACGGTAGTGTATGGCGAAGACTATTTAACGAGGGTTATACCCTTAAATTTGATCAAACAGCAGAAGTTCGTGCTACAAAAAACCCATGTAACTGTTATTCGACGAACTATGTCGATATAACCGGGCTTGATACCGGAAATATTGCGATTCCATTTTCAGGTACTTACCAGATTATTACCAAGGCCTATATGACAGCTGGTGAAAACCTTATGACAAATTCCGATGGTGCGATCCAGGGATCGATGAGCCTATGGATGGACACTAACAATTCGGGTACCTTCACTAAGGTATCAGAGCAATACCTCACTAGCTCGTCCAAGCGAATTAGTGGTGCTAACTATAATTACTTAGGCCAGGCAGGTACTATTGTCTACAACGTTGATCTTGATGCCAACAATACGTATACCTTTAAAGTAAGAGGGCGTGAATGGTATCAGGGAAGCTCGAACAATAGTAATAATGCTAGTTGGTTCGGAAAAGACACCAGTGGATATGCTGGCGCCAATGGCGTAAACGACGCCCAGTACGGAGAAATGACCATCACCCTTGTAAATCAAAACTAGTTAAACCCAGAAAATATACCCCCAAAACCTACTTATATTTAACACCATGAACTTGACCCCCAATCCCCAAAATTCATTTAGCCGTAATTTTAAGACCGTAACTATAGTAAGTATTACAGCACTATGTGCTGTATTCTTTTACAATCCTATAAATTCACCTGCAGAGTCGCAGGAGGCGTTGATTGAAGAAATTAATTACATCCCCGACGATGACCCATCAAGGGCCAGAGATCATGAAGGAGATACCTTTTCTATCGTTGCATACGATCCTGTCACTGGTCAAATTGGTGGAGCCGCTTGTAGTTGCTACAGTGGAACCATCGATTTTTTAAGTGAGCCAGTAAGGCATCCTAGTACAGGTGTATTATTAGGAGCCATTCATACTCAAGCAGCCTATACTTCATGTAACCAGGATCGAGCTCGAACCCGTATGGAGGCCGGAGATACCCCGGCTCAAATTATTTCTTATATGCAGTCTAATGATTGCGGAAGTGGTCCGGGCACCAGGCAATATGGTATTGTAGGTATTGACAGCGGAGGAAATATAACCACAGCTGGCTATACCGGATCGAGTAATGGTTTCTGGGCAGGCGATATTCAAGGAATAGATGCTGCCACCGGTATGCACTATTCTATTCAAGGTAATATTTTAGACACATCTACTGCAGGTTCCGGGCGACAGGATATATTGGACGACATGGAAGCAGCATTTATCAACACTACCGGCACCCTAGCCGATAAGTTAATGGCTGCCTTGCAGGGAGCTAAACGAGTAGGAGCGGATAACAGATGTACCAACAGCGGTATGAGTGGTAGGGCAGCGTTCGTAAAAGTACTTTACCCCACAGACCCCAATGATAATTCACCTACCATAGATATTTCATTATATCCCAACATTTCCTGGATAGAACCAATAGACGAACTACAATGCGCGTACGATTCGGCTTATCCTCCACCAACTTGCAGAGGAACAGTGAATACTTATCCGTATACTATGGATTTTGAGGAATATATGTGGATAAAAGATGAAAATAACTGTTCACCAAGTAATGCCACCAATTCCTGGATACGCTCTCGACATTCGACCCCAACGGCAAGTACTGGTCCTACCGGAGCCAATCAAGGGCAACTTTATATGTTCGTAGAAGCAAACCAGGGGACCAATGACAGTGCACAAATGACTTCTCCTTGTTTCGAAATTCCTTCGAGTCAAACTACTTTGATAAATTTTGACTATCATATGTGGGGAACCAACATGGGTAGCCTGGATCTTTCAGTGAACGCTGGAAGTGGATGGACATCTTTATGGTCCCTAAGTGGAAATCAAGGAAATAGCTGGAACAACCAGCAAGTTGATCTTTCAGCATATGCAGGCAGTACTATCAGGCTGCGTTTCAATGGTACTACAGGTGGAGGAGATACAAGTGATATGGCGCTTGACGATATTGTGATAACTTCTGCGCCCACCTTTTGTGCTTCAACTGGAAATACCACCACCAATAAAGGAATTACCAATGTCAATATAAATACCATTAATAATTCTGACGGGCCTGGAAAGGACGTTGGTTATGAAGATTTTACGGGTATCTCAACCGATTTGGAACAAGGAGTTAGCTATGATCTTAATGTAAGCGTTAATACTGACGGAAATAATACGGTATTTGCCAAAGCATGGATCGACTGGAATAATGACAGCGACTTCAGCGATCCGGGAGAAGAATATGACCTTGGTTCAGCTACCAATACATCCAGCGGTACGACCTCATTATCTCCATTAAGCATTGCTGTTTCAGGATCAGAATCACTGGGAACAAAGCGGATGCGAGTTTCAGCTAAAAATAATTCAGCGCCAACTTCATGCGAAACAGGATTTGACGGAGAGGTTGAGGACTATACGCTTAATATCATACCCCCCATTGTACTTGTGAGTTGTACAAATACGGTAGATGTGTTTGATTATTCGGAAGGTTTTGAAGGCGATATTGGTTTATGGGAACAGGCGAGTGGAGATGACGGTGACTGGATTTTATTTTCCGGATCCACCCCTTCTGGAAATACAGGGCCAAGTTCGGCAAATGAAGGAACAAATTATCTATATATCGAAGCTTCGACAAATGGAACTACGGGAGAAATAGGTTCAAATGCAACAGCGATTTTGGAAAGTCCTTGTTTCGATCTAACATACGCTCAAGGAGCCGATTTTACATTCGACTATCATTCTTGGGGAGCCAATACAGGAACGATTTCATTACAGGTTAGTGAAATTGAGGGTGTATGGTCCGAAATATTCAATGTTACCGGTGTGAATAACAACGCCTGGGTCCCAACAACAGTGAGCCTGGATGCCTATAAAGGTAAAAGCATCAAACTTAGATTTGTAGGAACGACGGGTAATGGATGGGCAAGTGACCTTGCCGTCGACAACACTGCCTTAACTCTAAATTGCCCTGCTTCTTCTGAGTATACAGGTGGTAGCTGGGTAGGAGGTACTCCAACCATCGGTAATGAAGTAACTATCACAGACAATTATACAACGGCTTCTGATGGTGGTAGTATAGATGCTTGTCAGGTAACAATTGGAGCAGGCGCTACGCTACGTATAAGTCAGGGGGATTACCTTAACGTCAATGGAGATATTACCGTAAACGGAACCCTTATAATAGAACATCAAGGGGTTGTGGTTCAAGCCGATCCAAATGCGACTGTTAGTAATAACGGAACTATAAATGTAGAACTATCAACACCACCATTAAAACAACGTGATTTTATGGTTATGGGTAGCCCGATGACCACCGAGACACGTACAGGAGTATTTACAAATGCTTATAACGTACAGGAATATACATCTGGAAACTTCATACCGCACCCGGGCATCCCGGCCGGTGGTACGAATTTCCTCGATGACGACCAAAATGCATGGAATCCGGCTTCCGGATCTATAACACCTGGAGAAGGATACTTGGTTTATCCTCAGGCTTCTTACAATGATCCTGCGTATGGCGGAGATCCACTTGCGACTATTGTATTCGATATGACCTACACCCAGGGAACATTGAACAATGGAACGGTAACAAGACCAATCACATTTAATGGATTAGGGTCTAACCCTGACGGAACACCTAACGTGTTAGCTAATCCTTACGCATCGCCAATAGATGCCAGTGCATTGGTTGCAGATAATGCATTGATAAATGAAGTATACTTCTGGGAACATTTAACAACACCAAACTCAGGGATTCCAGGACCGCAGACCAATAACTTCTCGATGGATGATATTTCTATGTACAATGGTACTATGGGGGTACCGGCAGCAAATGATCCAGGTACCAGCACAATGCCGAATGGTGTGATCTCTACCGGACAAGGATTCGGTATCAAAGCTTTTGGCGCTGGAAGTATAGACTTTAATAACAGCATGCGATTGACTAGTGGGAACACCACACTTCGTACACCTGAAGGACTTGAAAAACTAGTTCTGAAAGTTCGCAATGAACAATACGAACTTGGTAGTTATACCGGAATTGGGTTCAGACCTGATGGAACCGCTCAGTTGGATGACAATATGGACTCCAACAGATTGGCCACCGTAGTGTCTCTATACTCTCACTTAGAAGACGGAAGCGAGCAATTAGGTATTCAGACCAGGGAAAGTTTCGATGATGAAATTAAGATCCCGATGGGATTTGCTTCCCAGGTAGAGGAGGAGGCCACCTATGTGATCTCGATCGCAGGTCTGGAAGGATCGATCCTTCCAAACACTACTATCTATTTAGTTGACAATCAGGAGAACATTATCACTGATCTTACTCAGGATAATTATGAATTCAAGAGTAACAAAGGAACCTTCAACGGAAGATTTACATTACAGTTCGAAGAGGAAAATATCTTAGGACAGACAACTAGTACTTTAGATAGTATTTCTGTGTACCCTAATCCTACTGAAGATATATTGAATATTCATTCCAATGGCATTCTTATGAACACCATCCGGATATTTGATGTAAGAGGAAGAAGCATGGCACAGCAAATAGTTAATAACCAAAATACTGTTATGCTTGACATATCTTCATATCCTTCAGGAGTATATTTTGTAAGAATTGAAACAGAAGCGGAAATAATAACAAAGAAGATCATTAAGAAGTAGACCTATTTCAATCTCGAATAGAACCCGGTGCTCACGCACCGGGTTTTTTTATGTCCGAAACGAATATCATATTTTAATTAGCACAATGATGCTATTTAACTGATTTATTAAACATCTTCTCGAAAAAAAAGCACATGTTTTTTACTATGTTATTTTTTTAACGCTAAGTTTCATAATTTCACAATTATTAAAATACTTTGTTATGAAAACAATAACCCTCCCGAAGGTCCCCAAATTGTTTTCAACCTGCTTATTATTATTTATGACCTCCGCATTAGTCGGCCAGGTTGGTATTAACACAATTACCCCGGGTGATGGTTCCATCATGGAAGTGAATAGTAGTGATAAAGGAATTTTTATTCCCAGAGTAGATATTACTGACCTAAGTACGATTGCTCCTGTTACAGGTACTTCCGAATAACCCAGCTGCCCTGCTGGCTGCTGCTGGCTTGTTAGTTTACAATACCAATACAACGACCGGCCCTGGTTTCTTTTATTGGGCAGGGACCACGTGGACTGCAATAAATCCCGGGAGTGTTCCGGAACCCGCTATCGATAGTGTAACGGTAACCACTGATGAAACACTAGACGGAACTGGTACACCGATATTCCTGGCATGAGTCTAACTTTTACCGCCAGAAAAACTTCAGTGATGGTTAATTTAACCGCGTCTGGATTCGGAACTACCAACTCGGCCTCACTTGCCTACCTGCGAGTGTATAATGTAACTTCAGCGTCCGTTGTAGGAGGAACGGTAGAAAACGTTCAAAGTCACCTGGAACGTGGAAATCCAGGAGGATTTAGCATTTGGTTGACCACCTGGAGTTCGACCTTTTCAAAGACATTAACCGGGTTAGTTATTGGAAATACATATACCATCAAAGTTCAAGGGTATGCTGACCCCGTATCAACTGGTGCTGGTGCCGTGATCAGACCGGTTACAGAACCTGATTCAAATCATCTTACATTATCCGTAACTCAATAAATAAATAAGATGAAAAACTTACGCGGAATATTACTAATTACAATCATGCTGGGGACTTATTCGATGTTCTCTCAGGATACGAATAATACTGCTGAAACAACAGATAAAGGGGACAACGCTGAAATCCGATACGAAATGAGTTCAGCATCGACTATTTCAGACTCAAAGAGCACTAACAATGAGCAAAAAAGAAAGGTCGAGGTTAAAATGAGTCAGAATTCTTCTACGAAGAATAAAACGGAAAATGAAAACGCTCTTGAAGTAGCAAAACCTTATTCCATGGAATTTAGTATGTCCAAATCAAAATCTGATTCGACCTACAGAAAAAAGAAAAACTTACATCACGATTGATTCTCTATAAATAATTAATAAACCTCCAAAAAGGCCTCTTTTTTAAATAATCGAGGTCTTTTTCTTTTGCATAGGCTTCACGTTCGAAACTAATATTCCGATACGCCTCTTTTCTGTTTCTTATATTGAATAAGCCGTAATCATATATTCTGTTACATACCATATATAAAATGGTACGATCAACATTTCTATTTGCTGTCTCAGGTGAATCCGTTCATGATTGATGAACACCTTGTCTAATTTCAGCTCTTTTCGCTTCAAAATGATGAAAGGCCATAGGCTAATCCCTAAAAAATTCTTCCGAAGTAAAAAACGATTCACCAACACGAACATGATTACAAGATAGGAAATTGGTATTTTTGTATAATGACATTATTCAGTAAAAAGGATGAGCTTGAAGAAGGGGATTATTATATCACCCCGGAGGGCTATAAATGCTTTACCGAACAATATCATTTAAAAAGAGGCTATTGTTGTGAGAGTGGATGCAGACATTGCCCTTATGGCTTCGATACAAAAACGAATACTCAGAGTAAATGACATTTTCAGAAGAAATCATACAGGGAATTCCGGATCAATTACCGGAACCGAAGCCGTTCGATCCGGCAATAAACCACGCACCTAAGCGAAAAGAGATATTATCTTCTCACGAGAAAGAGTTAGCACTTCGGAATGCACTGCGTTATTTCCCTGCAAACCTGCACCCCACCCTTCTCCCGGAATTCCACGATGAACTGGAAACCTATGGTCGAATTTATATGTATCGCTATCGTCCTGAACATAAGATCTTCGCCAGAAGTATTACAGAGTATCCCGGGAAATGCGAACAGGCTAAAGCCATTATGCTCATGATCCAGAACAACCTGGATGATGCCGTTGCACAACATCCTCATGAATTGATCACCTACGGTGGAAATGGTGCCGTATTTCAGAATTGGGCCCAGTACAGGCTCGTTATGAAATACCTGTGCGAAATGACCGACGAGCAAACCCTGGTCATGTATTCCGGCCATCCGCTTGGGTTATTTCCTTCCCATAAAGAGGCGCCCACGAGTTGTGGTCACCAATGGAATGATGATCCCCAATTATTCGAGCCAGGACGATTGGGAAAAATTCAATGCCCTGGGTGTTACCCAATACGGGCAGATGACAGCGGGTAGCTATATGTATATCGGTCCGCAGGGTATCGTTCATGGTACTACAATTACGGTCTTGAATGGTTTCAGAAAAATCAACAAGGAGCCACAGGGTGGATTATTTGTAACCTCCGGTCTTGGGGGTATGAGTGGTGCTCAGCCGAAAGCAGGAAATATTGCCGGATGTGTAACCGTATGTGCCGAAGTGAATAAAAAGGCAACTCATACAAGGCATTCACAGGGATGGGTGGATGAGGTCATTTCCAATCTGGACCTTCTGTCGAAGCGTGTAGTACAGGCTTGTGAAAACAAGGAAACAGTATCTATAGCATACGACGGCAATGTCGTGGATGTCTGGGAGTATTTTGCTGAAAAAAATATTAGGATCGACCTGGGCAGTGACCAAACATCTTTGCATAACCCCTGGGCCGGCGGGTATTACCCGGTTGGATTAACGTATGAAGAATCTAATGAGATGATGGCAAATGATCCTGCGTTGTTCAAGGAGAAAGTACAGGAAAGCTTAAGACGTCACGCTGATGCAATCAATAAACATACTGAAAAAGGAACCTATTTCTTCGACTATGGTAATGCATTCCTGCTTGAAGCTTCAAGAGCCGGAGCGGATGTACTTTCCCCGGACCCTAAGCGAGAATTTAAATATCCAAGCTACGTTCAGGACATCATGGGGCCCATGTGTTTCGATTATGGATTCGGCCCTTTCAGATGGGTATGCGCTTCCGGTAATGAAAAAGACCTCGATCTTACCGACAAGATCGCTACGGAAGTTCTTGAAGAATTAAAAACCCATTCTCCAGTCGAAATTCAGCAGCAAATGGAAGATAATATACAATGGATCCGGGGTGCCCGGGAAAATAAGCTGGTCGTGGGGTCCAAGGCGCGTATCCTGTACGCTGATTCAGATGGTAGAATTAAAATAGCCTCTGCCTTTAACAAAGCAATTTCAAAAGGGAAATTAGGCCCTGTAATTTTAGGTCGTGATCACCACGACGTTTCAGGTACGGACTCGCCATATCGCGAAACATCGAACATCTATGATGGAAGCCGATTCACGGCCGATATGGCTATTCACAATGTAATAGGAGATAGCTTTCGTGGTGCTACCTGGGTGAGTATTCACAATGGTGGTGGCGTTGGCTGGGGAGAGGTAATAAACGGTGGTTTCGGTATGGTTCTTGATGGTAGTAACGATGCCCAGCGTCGCCTGGAAAACATGCTTTTCTGGGATGTTAACAATGGGATTGCCCGAAGAAGTTGGGCAAGGAATGAAGAAGCTGTTTTCGCCATCAAACGAGCTATGCAGAATAATCCAAACCTAAAAGTGACACTTCCGAATTTCGTCGATAACAATTTGTTTAAGTAAACCATACGCTATGAAAAAACTTAAATTTGCATCTTTATTACTGCTCGTAATAGTCCTTACATCCTGCACATCCGTTAGGGTGGCAGTTGATTATGACCGCGAGGCCGATTTCAGTTCGTATACCTCCTACGCCTTTTACAAGCCGGGAATCGATCAAGCTGAGATTTCAACACTTGACAAGAAACGTATTCTCAGGGCGATTAATTCAGAATTAGCCGCCAAAGGACTCAATAAAAATGAATCTCCTGACCTTTTAGTTAGTATTTTTACTAAAGAAAATCAACGTGTTGATGTGTATAACAACAACTATGGTTGGGGTTGGGGTTGGAATCCTTATTGGTATGGCGGATGGGGCAGTACGGTATCAACGTCTACCGAAGGGTCTCTTTTTATTGACCTTATAGATGCCAAAACCAACGAATTGGTCTGGCAAGGACTGGGTACTGCCCAACTTATTACGAACGGGAACATTGATAAGAAAGAAAAACGAATTCGTGAAATTGTTCAGAAAATCCTCATGAAATTTCCGCCAGGAAGTACGAAGAACAAATAATTTAAACCCTCCTTATCAGGAGGGTTTTTTGTTACATATCTCCCAGTAAAAGGCTATTTATCATCTCGATGTTACAGGATTCATAGATATTGTTACACCTGTCTAATCCACTCCTTTAAAGGCATTCTACATTTGTACAATCAGTGGTTATCCCATTTTTTACAGGAAAAATCCTGATTTAAAATAGTGATATTAACTGTTGATTATCAGTTTGTTACGAAATACTTTTACACCATACTTTTAATCACACTATTAAAATTAACCTTAAATAATCTATTATGAGAACAATTATTACACTTTTACTTTGTATGTGCATAGGCCTTATGTCTGCACAAGAAATGTTTGTTCATACAGCGACCGCAGGAAATATTTCCTCTGACGCGAGTTTTATTGATCATCCCGACCTTAATGGAAATCCCAATGCTAAAATTCTGGTTTCCCACAATTGGAATCCGCCTGGAAGTTCCGGAATATATAATAACAACAACACAGGGGTATTTTACAGTAATGGCGAAAGTAAATGGGGCGTTTACAACGAAAATAACAGTAACATGGTCGTTGGATCATCCTATAATGTTTATATAGGAAATGGTGATGTGGTACTACATATTGCAGATTTGGCCAATCAGGCATCAAATCCAGTGTATTCAGTAATCAACCATCCCGACCTTAATGGTAATCCTTCAGCAAGAGTTTTGCTTACCACATTTTTCGATCCCAATGGATTACGAAATGACCACACCTATGCAGTCTGGTACAATGACACCACAGATCGATGGAACATATTTCCCGAAGATCTCGCTAATCTTCCATTGGACACAGCTTTCTTTATGGGAGTTCCGGACGGAAGTAATACTGCCGTAGCTACCCATGTTGCTGATGCTGGAAACATTACCGGGAATTATACAGTCATCGATCATCCCTTGCTAAATGGCGATCCAGATGCAGTTTTTGTATACACCCATAATTGGGGCATATCGGGAGGAACTGGTAACGTTGTAAATGATCACGTTACAGGTGTCTGGTATACCGGATCTAACTGGGCGATTTACAACGAGGACCTAAGCGCTATGCCTATAAATATTGAATTTGACCTAATGATCTTTGACCCGACATTGGGTGTAGAAAATACATCTATTGAAGGCCTAAGTTACGGGCCCAATCCTGTAAATGATATTGTTGATATTCAAGCGAAAGAACCAATAACATCTGTAACACTATACAATGTTCTTGGCGCGGAAGTAGCTCAATTCACAGGAGAGGGCAACGCATTAGGAATAAATCTATCTGGCTATTCCAGTGGTGTTTACCTCGCCCGGATTGTGGCAGGAAATGCAACGCAAACAGTTAAGTTAATCAAGCAATAAGTCAAGAGTTATTGTTTAGTATTGTTTGAAAGGAGCGCTGTTGGCGCTCCTTTTTTAATACTGCAATATCTCGGTAATTTTCGCTTTTACTTTTTCTACTGAAGGTATCATTGTTTGCTCGAGCGTACTATTAAGAGGTATAGCAGGCATATTTTCCGAACCGATGATCATTACTGGCCCATCAAGCTCCTGAAAGCACTCCTCCTGTATTCTGCCCTGTAATGCCCTGCTGAAACTATTTTCAGATGGCTCTTCGGTTACTACCAAACATTTACCACACTTCTTTACACTCTTGAAAACCGTTTCATAATCCAGGGGATGCAAGGTTCGCAAATCAATTATTTCAATTCGTTCCTGCAAGTCTAACTCTTCTGAAGCATTAATAGCCCAGTGAACTCCCATACCATAAGTGATAATGGAAAGTGTTTCTTCCTCTTCCTGCTTCCAGATCTCCTGCAATACCCATGCTTTTCCGAAGGGTAAAATGTAATCCTCAGCCGGTTCTACGGAGGTAGCTCCCTTAGTGCCGGGAACCTTGCTCCAATACAATCCTTTATGTTCAAAGATCACTACCGGATTCGGATCATAATAGGCAGCTTTCATAAGCCCTTTAAGATCTGCTCCGTTACTCGGGTAAGCAATTTTAAGACCCCGGATATTGGAAACCACACTTTCAACCGAAGACGAGTGATAGGGTCCACCACTGCCGTAAGCTCCAATAGGTACTCTTAAGATCATGGAAACCGGCCATTTGCCATTCGATAAATAACAGCTTCTGCTTACTTCTGTGAATAATTGATTTAATCCCGGCCAGATATAATCCGCAAACTGTACCTCAACGATCGGTTTCAGACCTACTGCGCTCATCCCGACCGTTGAACCAACGATAAAGGCTTCCTGAATAGGTGTATTAAAAACCCTGTTATCGCCAAACTTCTGAGCAAGAGTAGCTGCCTCACGAAATACCCCTCCAAGTCTTGCTCCCACATCCTGACCATATAGCAGGCATTCTTTGTGCTTGTTCATCAATTCTTCGATCGCGAACAAAGCACAGTCTACCATTACCACCTTATCGGCTCCGGCCGGACTACGTTCTCCAACTTCTTCCAGAACAGTGGTAGGTGCAAAATCGTGTGTGAATAAATCTTCGGGACGGGGATCCTCGGCTTTCAATGCCATCTCAAAATCGGCACGTACAACTTCGATTCTTTCATTTTCCAGGGCCTGTACCTCGTCATCACTTAATCCTTCTTTCCTGAGTAAGGTCTTCATTTTAGGATACGGATCGCGAGACTGAGCTTCTTCAAGATCATCGCGGTACCATTCCATTCGAACTCCTGAGGTATGATGATTTAATAAGGGAACTTTTGCATGAACCAGGAAGGGTCTTCGTTCTTTTCGAATGGTCTTTATAACTTCTGAAATAGTTCTGTGACTTTCTTCAAAATCGGTTCCGTCAATGGAAATCGCTTCCAAACCATGGAATCCGGCTGCATATTCATACGCATTCTGCGCCCGGGTTTCGGCGGCATTTGCCGATATATCCCAACCATTATCCTGAACCAGATACAATATGGGTAATTGTTTTAAAGCTGCCATCTGAAATGCTTCAGCGATCTCTCCTTCAGTCACCGAGGCATCACCCAATGAACAAACAACTACCGGTTTTTCTTCATTCACCTCAAGGCCTTCTGCTTCTTTATACCAAAAACCCATAGCTGCACCGGTAGCGGGAATCGCCTGCATTCCTGTTGCAGAACTCTGATGTGGAATTTTGGGTTTGTCCTCATCCCTTAAACTGGGATGGCAATAATAGGTTCGCCCTCCTGAGAAGGGATCATCCCGCTTAGCGAGTATCTGCAGCATCAGGTCGTAAGGCCGCATACCAATAGCGAGGAGCATCGCATCATCCCGATAATAAGGAAATACATAATCCTGTGGCTTCAAATGCATACCCACCACAGTTTGAATCACTTCATGTCCGCGAGAGGTGGCATGTACATATTTTGAAACGGTTTTGAAATTTTCCTCATATAAAAAGGTGAGTGCCTTTGCAGTGCATAGGTTCTGAAAGCTTTTTATAAGTGTCTGTTTATTCAGTGTTTTCGTTTTCAATTGAATTGTATCTTCCTTGATCATGGTTAAATCACCTTTACCATCCATCCAAAAGAGTCTTGCTCTTTTCCGGTTTTAATTCTGTTTAATGTATCATTAATATCTAGGCCCAGAGTATGTTCTTCTGAAATCCGGATTACCTTATCATCATATCCAATGGTTTCGATATAGGCAATCCCTACTGCAGTGCCGGTTCCAAACGCCTCCTCAAAAGTACCCTCGGCATCGGCTTCAATGATCTCGTTCATAGTGATGGGTCGTTCGGTTACTTCGTATCCTTTCGAGCGTAACAAATCGATCACACTCAAACGTGTGATTCCGCTGAGTATCGCTCCATCCAGGCTCGGTGTTATTATCTTGCCGTCTATTTTAAAAAAAATATTCATGGTACCCACTTCCTGGATATATCTGTGCTCGACCGCATCTAACCAAAGAACCTGATCGTACCCTTTTTCCTTCGCGATCTCTGTAGGCCGTATCGCCGCTGCATAGTTTCCTGCAGCTTTCGCCTCACCTGTCCCGCCTTCAACAGCACGGATAAACTGTTTTTCGGCCCATAGATTGATAGGTTTACTGAATAAGGGGCCGGATGGAGATGCTATGATCATGAACTTATAACTTGTAGCAGCCCGCATACCAATAAAGGGTTCATCGGCATACATGAACGGACGTAAATACAATGCACTTCCTTCCTGAGGTGGGATCCAGTCCCGCTCCATACCCACAAAGCTTTTCAAGCCCTCAACAAATAGTTCAACCGGAAATTCGGGCATACCCATCCTTCTCGCACTAAAATTGAGTCGCTCGGCATTTTTACCCGGACGGAATAACATTGGATTCCCTTCGGCGTCCAGTGTGGCTTTCATCCCCTCAAAGATGGCTTGCCCATAGTGCAAGGCCATAGCAGCGGGATGTGTTGGAATATCCGCTAACGGCTCAACCCTTGGATTCTGCCACTGACCATTTTCATAATCACAAATGAACATATGATCAGTAAAAGTTCTTCCCAACGGGATTGAATTGAAATCCAAAGCTGCCAATCTCGAGTTGGTTGTTTTATTTATTTTGATTTGTTCCATAATCTCCATCATTCTTTTCTTTAAATTTTTCGTTTAGGGTTAAATTGTTCCATTTCGTCCGCCATCCTTCTTAAGAAAGATCCGGCGAGATATCCATCGACTATGCGATGGTCGAAGGACAACGACAAATACATCATTTGCCGAATTTCTATCTGATCTCCATCTTCACGCTCCATCACCTCAGCTTTTTTCTTAATGATCCCGGTTGCCAGGATTGCAGCCTCTGGCTGGTTTATTATGGGTGTTCCCATCAAACTACCAAAAGTCCCAACATTACTTATCGTGAATGTACTTCCACTTGTGTCATCTGCATTCAGTTTTCCATCCCTGGCTTTTATCACTAATTCATTAGTCGCTGAAGCCAATGATGCCAAATCCAGGGTATCGGCATTACGCACCACAGGCACGATCAAATTCCCTGAAGGCAGTGCGGTTGCCATTCCAATATTGATATGTTCTTTAACAATGATATTCTTTCCATCCAGGGAAGAATTGATCATTGGGAATGCTTTGATTGCTTTGGCAATACACTCAATAAATAAGGGCGTAAAGGTTAATTTTTCCTTGTATTTCTTCTGAAAATCGACTTTCACTTTATTACGCCAATTCACCATTTCGGTAAGGTCAGCTTCCACATAAGCAGTCACATGCGGCGATGTATGCTTACTAAATACCATGTGATCTGCTATCATCTGCCGCATACGATCCATCTCGACGATCTTCCCTTTACCCTTGTCAAACTGAAGATCCGGTACTTTAAACCCGGAATTATCTCCGGCCGGTTGAGCAAATTGGAATGGCCTTCCTTCCGCCAGGTAATTCATTATATCACTCTTCCGAAGCCTCCCGTCCTTACCTGTCCCGGGAATACGCGCCAACTCTTCATAACTTACATGGTGCGCTCTTGCAATGCTGTCGATCAACGGACTGATATATACATTCTCATTCACCTTGAAAGCAGCCGTTGAGGATTTTTGTTTACTTTTTAGTTCGGAAGCCAATTTCGATGAAGATTCCTTTTTAGAAGGTTTTGGTTTTTTAACTTCTGAAGTTTGAACCGGCACTTCTCCGTTTGCGTTTATTATCGCGATTACCGCTCCAATATCCACTACATCATTGGGTTCGTATAACAATTCCACAATTTCTCCTGAAACTGTTGACGGCACCTCCGAATCGACCTTGTCTGTAGCTACTTCGAGCAGAATCTCGTCAAGTTCAATCGTATCACCCACGCCTTTAAACCATTTAATTATGGCTGCTTGCGTAATACTCTCACCCATCCTGGGCATTTTAAATTCAAATTGACTCATTAGTTTCTCTTGTAGTCTTTCAACGTCTTATAAAAATCTTTTTGTTCAGGTCTATTTTCAGGTACGGAACCCAATGGTTCCACTGCTTTTAACGTTTCATGGCAGTCAGCAGGTAATTGTTGATATAATCTCGTTCCTGCAGTTTTCCATTCGATCATTTCTTCTGAAACATCATTTAAAACCTTAGCCGGATTTCCCACAATAAGTTTTCTCCCATCAAATTTCGATTCTGCTTTCACAAAACTCATAGCTCCAACAATACATTCGTCTCCTATTTCAGCATCATCCATGATTACACTGTTCATACCGATAAGGCAGTTCCTGCCTAAATTTGCACCGTGGATCACGGCACCATGTCCTACGTGGGCTCCGGTTTTCAAAACAATACTCTTACCGGGAAACATATGAATCGTGCAATTCTCCTGAACATTAACCCCGTCTTCCAGGATGATCTCACCCCAATCACCCCGTATGGCAGCTCCCGGACCGATATAGCAATCCTTACCAATAATAACATTCCCAGTCACCGCTGCAAGCGGATGCACGAAACTGGATGGGTGCACTACGGGTATATGTCCTTTGAAGCTATAGATCATTTAAATCGCTTTAATGTTTCTTTTGTGAATTCAGAAAGCACTAAACGGCCACTTATAATAGCTCGCTCGGCCAATAATTCATCCCAATCCTCTGTTCCCTGCCAGAATACTTTTTTCATTTCTTTCATGGCCTCGGGATTATAACTGCAAAGTTGTTCGGCAAACTCCTGAACAGCCTTATCCAACGCCTCTGTGGTCTCAAATACATGAGCGAAAAGTCCTTTTTGTCTTGCCCATTCCGCATCGTAAAAACTGTCGGCGTCTATGGCGATCTGAGACATGCCGCTGAATCCCAACTTGCGCTCCACTGCGGGACCCACCACAAAGGGTCCTATACCAACATTGAGCTCACTCAATTTAATGGAAGCGAATTTTGTGGCCATACAATAGTCGGTTGCCGATGCAACTCCTACTCCACCACCTACTGTTTTCCCCTGAATTCGACCTATAATAAACTTCGGACATTTACGCATGGCATTGATCACATTCGCAAAACCACTAAAGAAAACACGTCCTGTTTCGGCATCATTAATATTGATAAGTTCTTTAAAACTTGCACCTGCACAAAAAGTTCGGTCGCCTCCGCTTTTCAATACGATCACCTTCACTTTATCATTTTCACCTGCTGCTGTGATAGTTCCAGCCAGTTTCGCCAATAAGTCTCCAGGCAGACTATTGTGAGCGGGATGGAAGAATTCGATGGTCGAAATTCCATTATGTATATTTTCTTTTACGTAGGGTTCCGTCATATTTTCATTGTTATATCAATCCGAATTGCTCAAAATGATGATTCAGATGTTTTCGTTCAATCAAATACCACTCAAAACGATTCAATTCACCAAAAACAGCATTCTTGGTACGTACATCAGGGTTCTCATTGAAATATTCCAGATATTGTTCTCTTGACGCTAAAAACCCGGCTTTAGCTGTCGCAAGATCAGGATGTTTCAATGTATCCATTTCCGACTTCTCTCGAAGCGGGAAGTCATATCCCTGCGGCATTTTCTCATAGTTATACAAGGTTGCATGAACTTTCTCTAAAACTCTCTCAGGTGTAGAAATTTCGAAATCCTGAATTTCTCCTGATGCTATCCTGTACGTATACTCAAGATGTTCCAGCATATGCTGTGGTGTAAGATCTCCCCATTTTGGTTTAGAATCTTCAGTAAGTTTAGACAGACATTCATTTATCTTTTCTGAAGTCATCTCCACAAAGGTGGTCTGCTTCTTCTGAACCATGGTAAGCACAGTTACCACTGCAACCAGTTCATCCTCTATATCGAATACTTCCCCATACCATTTAACGATTCCACTGGGTAATTCGGTACCACGTTGTTCCCTGTCGATCTTTTGCTTACAGGTCAACCGTACATAGATGGTATCATTGTGATAGATGGGTCGCAGGAATCTACAGTCTTCCAATCCGTAGTTAGCTGCTACAGGGCCCTTATTCGGATAAACAAACAGACCGGCAGCTGCGGCTAACAGGAAATAACCATGTGCGGTTCGCTTTTCGAATATACTCCCGTCCAGGGAAGTTATATCGGTATGGGCGTAAAAGTGATCCCAGGTAAGATTAGCAAAATTTACAATATCACCATCGGTAATAGTGCGTTTATGTGTTTTAAGCGACATCCCCGCTTGTATATCTTCCCAGTGATATTTGAACGGATGCTGTTCGGCTTCTTTGTAGGCTCCCTTTGGCTGATAAATACCGGTTACTTCGGTAAGCGTTGTAGGCGTACCCTGCACAGCACAACGCTGTAAATAATGCTTCACACCGCGCATACCCCCCATTTCTTCACCACCACCGGCTCTTCCTGGTCCGCCGTGCACCAGCGTAGGAAGCGGTGACCCGTGTCCTGTGCTTACCCTCGCATTCTCCCGGTTCAACACTAATATCCTCCCGTGATGGGATGCTGCGCCAATTACGTATTCTTTCGCGATAGTATCATCATAAGTCGCGATAGAGGAAACCAAGGATCCTTTGCCCATTTGAGCGAGCGTGATGGCTTCATCTAAATTTTTATAAGGCATCAGTGTACTCACAGGCCCAAATGCTTCGGTTATATGCGCCGCTTCATTTTTGAATGGATCGTTCTCCCTAAGCAGTATTGGTTTCAGGAAAGCACCTTTCTTAGCATCCGCTCCTATGGTTTCAACCTGCTCCAGGTCGCCATATACAATTTCGGCTGTCTTGGCTATTTTCCCCACTTGTTCCCGTACAGATTTTCGTTGAGCATCGCTAACAAGCGCACCCATACGAACTTCCTGAAGTCGTGGATCGCCAATAGTTACTTTGTCTAATTGCTTACCGAGTTCGATCTGTACGTCCTCTACCAATTTCTCAGGTACGATTATCCTGCGAATGGCTGTACATTTCTGACCTGCCTTTACAGTCATTTCCTTACGAACTTCCTTAATGAATAAATCGAATTCAGGTGTTCCGGGTATGGCGTCTTCACCCAGGATCGAAGCGTTCAACGAATCTGCCTCCATGGTAAACGGCACCGATTCTTCAATGAGTTGCGGATGCTTTCTCAATACTTTACCGGTACTCGCTGAACCTGTGAAAGTAACGACATCCTGAGATTGCACCGTGTCTAAAATATTTTTAGCAGTTCCGCAAATAAGTTGGATAGAGCCTTCCGGCAGAATTCCCGAAGCAACAATTTCTCTAACTACAGCTTCAGCAAGATAGGCTGTTTGCGGAGCCGGAAGTACTACAGCGGGCATACCCGCCATCCAGTTCACAGCACATTTCTCCAGCATTCCCCATACCGGGAAATTGAAAGCATTTATATGTACAACCACTCCCCGTTTTGGAACCATGATGTGGTGTGCCATAAAACGTCCACCTCGGGACAAATCTATTGGTTCACCTTCCACATGATATGATTGATTAGGGAATAACTTCCGAAGTGATGCATTGGCAAACAAATTTCCAAACCCACCTTCAATATCGATCCAGCTATCTACCTTGGTAGCTCCGGTGCGATAGCTTAATTCATAAAACTGCTCCTTCTTCTTATTCAGGTACATGGCGAGTTTCTTCAACATCAACCCGCGTTGCTGGAAGGTCATCTTCCTTAAAGCATCACCTTTGTCTCGTCCGTATTGTAATATATCAGGAACATCGAGGCCTTCAACAGTTACAGAAGTGAACTGTTCTCCAGTAACAGAATCTAAGACAGGAGTTCCCTCTCCTGATCCGTCCTTCCAGCTACCTGTAACGTAATGTTGTGTTTTATTCATTGTGAATCTTTTACTGCATTCAACTTAACTTAAAACCCTGATTATCTCACCGTTTATCTTGCCTTCTACGCTCTTTACATATCCATTCACCACCTTGTCCATTCCTACAGCGTTGTGCCCTGGGAAATAATCTTTGTATTTCTCATAGGCATCTTCCACCAATCCTGCGGATACCGCATTCACACGAATTTGATCAAGTTCAAGGACCACTGCTTTCACAAAACTGTGAATTGCACCATTTACCATGGCAGCACTGGTGGTCATAGCTACCGGATCATCGGCCAGAATACCGGTAGTGAGGGTTATCGATCCACCGGGATTTATATGATCCTTGCCAATGCGGACCAGGTTTACCTGCCCCATCAATTTACTTCGTATTCCTATATAAAAATCTTCTTCTGAAAGATTTTCAAAATCATCCCATTTAGCCTCCCCTGCAATATTTACAACCGCATCCACATTGCCAACAGTCTTAAACATTTGTTCAATAGATTCCGAATCTGCGATATCCACAGTCACATCTCCCGATTTCCTTCCGGCTATAATGACTTCATGCCTGGTGGTTAAATTTGCTGTAACCGTTCGACCTATAGTACCATTCCCACCTATAACGAGTATTTTCATCTCTATAGGTTTACATTCTCTATTATGGCAGCATAACCCTGCCCTACACCTACACACATGGTGATAAGTGCATAACGTTTATTCTGTTGTCGTAATTCCAAAGCAGCTGACAAGGCTATCCGAGCGCCTGTCACCCCTAAAGGATGTCCTATCGCTATCGAACCACCGTTAGGATTGATACGGGGATCATCATCAGAAAGTCCCCATTCACGTATGCAAGCCAAAGCCTGAGAAGCAAAAGCTTCATTGAGTTCAATCACATCCATATCTTCCATGCGAAGCCCTGCTTTTGCCAGTGCTTTGTTACTGGCTTCAACAGGCCCTATCCCCATGATTCTGGGCTCCACTCCTATTACCGCTGAACTTACAATTCTGGCCAAAGGATGAAGATCGTATTTTTTCACCGCATCGTCCGATGCAATAATGGTAGCCGCAGCACCGTCATTTAGCCCTGAACTATTTCCCGCTGTTACACTACCGTCCTTCTTGAAAGCCGGTCGCAGTTTCGCTAAAACTTCTTTAGTAGTTCCTGGTTTTACAAATTCATCTTCGGCAAAGATGATGGGGTCTTTTTTTCGCTGCGGAATCTCAACATCCAGAATCTCCATCCCAAGCCGGCCGTTCTTCTGAGCATTTGATGCCTTCATCTGACTCCAATAGGCGAAAGCATCCTGATCTTCACGGGTGATATTGTATTTCTCAACAAGGTTCTCTGCAGTATTTCCCATACCATCGGTTCCATAGAGTTCGTGCATCTTGGCATTTACAAAGCGCCATCCAAAGCTGGAATCATACATTTTTGAATCATTTCCGAAAGCGGAAGAAGCCTTCGCAATTACAAACGGGCCTCTTGTCATGTTTTCAACACCTCCTGCAATAAAGAGGTTGCCATCACCAGCCTTGATCGCCCGATTTGCATGAATAATAGCCGACAATCCGCTGCTGCACAGTCTATTGACTGTTTCACCGGGAACGGTGAAAGGCAGCCCTGCCAGCAGCAGCGCCATACGCGCCACATTCCTGTTATCCTCACCCGCCTGGTTGGCACATCCCATGATCACATCGTCGTAGGCCTCCTTGGGAATATCGGGGTTTCGTTCGGTTACCTCCCTGATGACCATAGCACCCAGATCATCTGTACGCACTTGGCTAAGGGTACCTTTATAGTTCCCAATGGGTGTCCTAATTCCGTCTATAATATATGCTTCTTTCATATTTATTTCCATTCGATCGAAGAACGATAGACCATTCCCTTGAATAAAGCGACAATCTCATCATCACGTCTCACTTCTATTACATTAAAACCAACCTTTGTCTTAACAACATCGATAATGGCTTCCGCCACGAGGTAATCACCAACCTTTATTTCATCGATGTGATTAATGGAAGTTTCAATAGACACTGCCATCATCCCATGTGAATTAGCCGCAAAACCAAATGCAGTATCTGCCAATGAATAGCTGATACCACCATGTGCGTTACCCATGCTGTTTAGCATTTCTTCGCGAACTGTCAATGCAACCCGGCATCGTCCAACCTCACTTTCCAGGATCTCAATACCAAGCCAGGTGCTAAAGGCATCCAGAGACAGCATCTTATGCGGTATCAATGTTCTTTCCAACATCTTAGAAAAATGTTTTTTGGTCCTGATTCATCCTTCGTAACAGCGGACTGCATCTATAGCGGTCTTCCCGATATTCATTGTATAATTCATCCAATTTAGACACACACCAGTCAATTCCTTTTTCATCTGCCCAGGCCAGTAATCCATTTGGATAATTCACTCCTTTTGTCATCGCATTGTCAATATCTTCAGCGGAAGCGATCTTCCAAAACAGCGCATCGGCTGCTTCATTGATGAGCATTACCAACACCCGATCAAAGATCTTCTGGGCCAGACCAACATTTTCATCAGCCGGGGGATTATTCGAACCTTCCCGATAGTTGTAATATCCTTTGCCTGACTTTCGACCAAGGTATCCAGCTTCCGTTAATCTTTTCTGAGTAAATGCCGGTTTGTATCTGGGGTCGTAATAGAAAGCTTCAAAAACAGTTTCCGTAACAGTATAATTAATATCATTCCCAATGAAATCCATCAATTCGAACGGACCCATCCTAAATCCACCTATAGACTTCATCGCCCAGTCTATGGTTGCGACATCGGCGATACCTTCCTCATAAATCCGTAAGGCTTCACCGTAAAAAGGTCGTGCGACGCGATTCACAATGAATCCCGGTGTGTCTTTTGCAACGGCAACCATTTTGCCCCAGGATTCTATCGTTTGTATCGTAGTATCTTTTATCTTTTCTGAAGTCTGTACCGCTGGAACCACCTCAACCAATCTCATAAGTGGTGCCGGATTGAAAAAGTGAATTCCGATACAGCGTTTAGGGTTTTTTAAAGCTGAAGCAATGGATGCAATGGAAAGTGAGGATGTATTTGAAGCTATGATCGCCTTCTTCGATAGTAGTACTTCAAGTTCGCGGAACAAATTTTGCTTGATCTCCAGGTCTTCGATTATGGCTTCGATCACCAGGTCTGAATCGGATAGTAGATCGAGCGAATTTATATATGAGATATTCCCTTGAATACGTGACTTTTCATCGGAGTCAATCCTTCCTTTTTCGATCAATCGATCCAGTATCTTATCGAGCGACGATTTGGCTTTATCGAGCGCTTCGGGATTTGTATCGAAAAGATTCACCGTACAGCCAGCGGTTGCCGCAACTTGCGCAATACCGCTGCCCATGGTCCCTGAACCGATAACTCCAACGTTCCTGATCATTTATTTTCCTTTAAAAACTGGTTTGCGTTTCTCGACAAAAGCCGCAACTCCTTCAGCATAGTCATCACTTTGAGCAGACTCGATCTGGTATTTTGATTCCAGGTCTAACTGTTCTTCCAGCGTATTATTCATGGATGCATTGAGTAACCGTTTGGTTAATCCAAGTGCTTTAGTAGGCATCTTAGCCAGATTGGTTGCTGTATTCTCTACCTCATCCATAAAGGATTCGGTGTCCACCACCTTATAAACCATCCCTAGTTTTTCAGCATCCCGGGCCGAAACTTTATCTCCAAGCATCATAAAAGCGGAAGCTTTCTGAAACCCTATTAACCTGGGTAAAAAGAAAGTTCCCGCACTATCGGGAACTAATCCAATTTTACTGAATGCCTGTATAAAACTCGAACCCTCCGAAGCAATTACAATATCGCAAGCTAAGGCAATGTTCGCTCCTGCACCCGCAGCCACACCATTTACTGCCGCGATAACCGGTTTGTCGATCGATCGTATCCTACGGATAATTGGGTTATAATGCTCCTCCAGTATTTTCCTGAATCCCGGATTCAATTCCGGGGTAGTAACTTCTTTGAGATCCTGACCGGCACAAAAGGCTTTTCCATTGCCCGTAACCACAATCGCTCTCACGTTATCATCGCCAGCACAAGCATCAAATTCCGACTGAAACAGCAGCGCCATCTCCCGATTAAAACTATTGAAAACGTCCGGACGGTTCAAGGTTAACCAAGCCACGCCATTCACTATGCTTTTCTCTACCGATGCGCTCATAGAATTATTTTAAACATTTAAAGTAATCGAATGGTTCCTGACAATCATCGCATTGAAACAATGCCTTACAGGCTGTCGACCCAAACTGACTTACTAGTTTTGTGTTCGTACTACCACAATTGGTGCACTTTACAATGCGCTTATTTCCCAGCAATGCTTCTTTATCTGCTGTTTCTTCCAGTGGTGCGGCGATACCATAAGCTTCCATTTTAACTTTTCCTGCTTCACTCATCCAATCTGTTGACCAGGCAGGAGAAAGCACCAATTCCACCTCAGCTTCCATTCTATGGTTTATAAAAGCAGTCTTAAGGTCGTCACTTATGACGTCCATTGCGGGACAACCTGAATAAGTCGGAGTAAGTTTAATGAATACTTTTCCTTCCTTCGCGATGGCTTCTCGGATGACTCCCAGGTCCAATACGGTGAGTACAGGAATCTCGGGATCGGCAACCTCTTCCAAAATTGGAATAAGTTCTTTGTCGATATTTGGATGGAGATCGGTTATCATATTACCAACTCATATTGGGATATGTTCGTTGCATATATTGTAATTCGGATAATAAAAAGCCCATATGTTCCGTATGAACTCCTTGTTTACCGCCTTTCTTGAAATAAGGATTTTCCGGTATCTTAATGGTAGCTTCTTCCAAAACCTCACCTACTTCCTTAAAATAGTTTTCTTTCAGTAGAGAAACATCCACACCAATACCTTGCTCGATCATCTTTTTATCGGATTCCGTCACGTCGAATAACTCATCGGTATACGGCCAGAAATGATCTATAGCTTCCTGCAATTTGTCATGACTCTCTTCTGTACCATCACCGAGGCGTTTCAACCAATCACCGGAAAAACGTTTGTGATAGCTTACTTCCTTGATACCTTTTTTAGCTATAGCAGCCAGGGTTTCATCTTTACTGTTCTGTAATTCGGTCATAAGTTGGAGATGGAAAACATCGAAAAGGTATTGCCTGGCAATAACATATCCGAAATGCGTGTTGGGTTGTTCTACCAACAAAACATTCTTATAATCACGTTCGAGACGTAACATAGCTACATCGTCCTCGGTTTTATCCTCCCCTGCAATTCGCGCGGCGTACTGGTAGTAGCTGCGTGTTTGTCCAAACAAATCCAGCGCTATATTGGTAAGTGCTATATCGGTTTCCAGGTTTGGGCCATGGCCGCATAGTTCCCCAAGACGCTGCCCAAGGATCAATGAATTATCGGCAATACCCACTATATAGTTATATAAATCCTGATTCTTCATTTACATATGTTTTACTTCATCGGGAAGATTATAAAAGGTTGGATGGCGATACACTTTGTCCTGTGCCGGCTCGAACATTTCTCCGTTATCTTCAGGATTCGATGCAGTTATGTATTTACTTTCAACCACCCATATACTCACACCTTCATTCCTTCGTGTATACACATCACGGGCATTCTCGAGCGCCATTTCCGCATCTGTCGCATGCAGGCTTCCGAAATGCCTGTGTTCAAGTCCGTTCTTGGAACGAACAAATACTTCCCATAATGGCCATTCTTTTTTCATATCTATAAATTTAACTTGCTTTCGCTACTTTTTTCTTTTCCTGCTTCTCAGCATACGCCATGGCGGCTTCTCGCACCCAGCTGCCTTCTTCCCAGGCTCCTACACGGGCTTCCATGCGTTCCTTATTACATGGGCCGTGACCTTTAACCACCTGCCAGAATTCGTCCCAATCGATCGCACCGAAATCGTAATGCCCGTTTTCAGGATTATAAGTAAGGTCGGGATCGGGGATCGATATCCCTAAAATATCTGCCTGGGGTACCGTTTGATCCACGAACTGTTGACGCAATTCATCATTGGTCTTACGTTTCAGTTTCCATTTCATAGATTGTGCGGTATGCGGAGAATCCGCATCGCGCGGGCCAAACATCATTAAGCTTGGCCACCACCAGCGGTTCAGAGCGTCCTGTGCCATAGCCTTCTGCGCGGAAGTTCCATTACAAAGCGTTAACATGATCTCATATCCCTGACGTTGGTGGAAACTCTCTTCCTTACAAATACGAACCATAGCACGTGCATACGGTCCGAAAGACGCACCGCAAAGTGCAACCTGGTTGATGATGGCCGCACCATCCACCAACCATCCTATGGCACCAATATCAGCCCAGGTAATCGAAGGGTAGTTAAAAATGGACGAATACTTTGCTTTACCACTATGTAACTGGTCGTATAATTCTTCCCTGGAGATACCTAAGGTTTCCGTGGCCGAATACAAATACAGACCATGACCCGCTTCATCCTGAACTTTTGCCAGCAAAGCTACTTTTCTCCGCAGCGACGGAGCTCGTGTGATCCAGTTTCCCTCCGGCAGCATTCCCACTACTTCTGAATGAGCATGCTGAGAGATCTGGCGAATATGTGTTTGACGATATTTTTCCGGCATCCAGTCCTTGGGTTCGATCTTTTCGTCGCGTGCTATACGTGCTTCGAATATTTCTTCCAGGTTTTTTACTTCTTTTTCACTCATGTCGCTATTTTTTATACGTCGAAATCAACTTTAATTTTTTCTGAAACGGGCACCGACTGGCAGCTCAATACAAAATCCTGAGCCAGTTCATCGGCTTCTAATGCGTAATTTACCTTCATCTCAACTTTACCCTCAAGTACCTTACACTTACAGGTACTACATACGCCACCCTTGCAGGCAAATGGCAGATCGGCTCCGGCTCCTAAGGCCGCGTCGAGAATATTATCGTAGTCTTTGGTCATGGTAAAATGAAACTCTTTTCCACCATCTATGATGGTAAGTTCCACACCTTCCACATTTTGCTGAGCCAATCGTTCGGCTCTTTTCTTATCTTCTTCGGAAAGCCCCTTGACAAACAATTCGAAATGAATCAGTTCTTTCGGCAATCCGGCCTGTACCAGATAATCTCCCACATAATTCACCATATCTTCGGGACCGCAAAGGAATACCTCACTGGTATCAGGTATATCGATGAAGGTTTTGCATAACACCTTCATGCGTTCATCATCGAAACGACCATTAAAAAGCGCTATATCCCGTTTCTCTCTGGTTAGGAAATAGTAGATTTCCAACCGCCCGAAGAAAGCGTTTCTCAGCTGCTCCAATTCTTCCTTAAAGATAATGGATTTTGCCGTTTTATTTACATAAAAGAGCTTGCAAGTTGAGTTCGGTTCTTCTTTCAAATGGGTCTTGATCATTGAGATAATAGGAGTGATCCCACTACCAGCCGCGAAGAACAAATAATTCTTGTCTTTATCAGAACTCACATCCACTCCAAAACGGCCGCTCGGCCCAAGAGCCTCGAGGTAATCCCCTGTGCTCAATTCCGTATTGACATAAGTAGAGAACTTCCCCTCCGGGATCAACTTTACCGCTACGCGCCATTCGTTATCGGTCGGACTCGAACACAAACTGTAGTTGCGCCTTACTTGCTCATTATTAATTTCGGCTTTTAACGTTAAGTGTTGACCCTGACGAAATTTAAATGCCTCTTTTAGATTCTCCGGGATATCAAAAGTAACCACGGAACAGTCGTCCGTTTCCTTGTAAATATCCTTAACTTTTATTTTATAAAATTTTGCCACTGATTTTGCTTTACGGCTAACAAAACTAACGTTTGTTAGTTAGATTTGCAAGTTAATCTTTTACTAAACTATTCCCTGTAACAGGACTGCCACCATATCCTTTTTCAGGATGTTAACATCAAGCTTCCCTCTTTTCTGATACCAGAGGTAGAGGGTTCGTAATGTGGAGAGAATTGAAAACACTATAACCTCGGGATGCCGTTGTTTCAGCTCCCCGGCTTTTATACCCTGCTTAATAATCGTTCTGAAATTTTCTTCGTAATCCTCCCGCATTTTTATAAAATCGGCCAGATCCTCATTTTCGAGGTGCATCCAGTCATTGTTCAAGGCAGCCAGTGCCTCGGAATGATTCACTGTAATATCAATATGCATTTCGATAACCGCTTTGATCTTATCAAGAGATGTTCCCTCGGATATCATAACCTGGCGCATACCTTTGGTAAATTCCCCTGATAAAAACAATATAAGCGTTGAGAGAATTTCCTGTTTACCTGAAATGTGATTATACAGACTGGCTGCTTTTATACCCATCTCCTGGGCGATATCGCGCATAGAAACAGCGTTATAGCCTTTCTCCTTAAAAAGCGAGGATGCAACAGTGATTATTTCGTCCTTACGGGTGGTTGTATTCATTCACTATGCAAGATAACGAAATCGTGTTTAAAAGGCTAAGACTTTGGAAAGCTGCATTCACTGTATTACTTTTGAAATCTTATGGAATTACGCTATGAAAGCAATGAACTGATAGACCGGCTGCCACCGCATTTAAAACAGTTCATCAAACCACAAAATTATGAGGACTACACCCCTGTTAACCAGGCTGTGTGGCGCTACGTGATGCGTAAAAATGTAGATTACCTCAGCAAAGTGGCACACGAGAGTTATCTTGAAGGTTTGCGTAAGACGGGGATTTCCATCGATAGCATTCCGTCCATGTATGGCATGAACCGAATCCTTAAGGAAATTGGATGGGCGGCCGTGGCAGTAGATGGTTTTATTCCACCCAATGCATTTATGGAATTTCAGGCATACAAGATTCTGGTGATCGCCAGCGACATAAGGCAATTGGAAAATATAGAATATACACCTGCACCCGATATCATCCATGAAGGCGCCGGGCATGCGCCTATTATTGCAAGTCCCGACTACGCCGAATACCTGAGACGTTTTGGAGAAATTGGAGCCAAAGCAATAACGAGTGCCCATGATAATGAAATGTATGAGGCGGTGCGGGAATTATCCATACTGAAAGAGGCACACCCAACATCTGTTTCAAACCTTGAAAAGAAAATTAAAGCCGCAGAGAAAAAAGTAGATGAACTCCAGCAGAAAAAAGCAGAGCCATCCGAAATGGCCCTGATACGAAATCTTCACTGGTGGACCGTTGAATACGGACTCGTTGGAACCGTGGATGACCCAAAGATTTACGGTGCCGGATTGTTGTCGTCTATTGGAGAAAGCGCCTGGTGCATGAAGCCGGAAGTAAAAAAAATACCGTATTCCATCGATGCGGCCTACCGGGAATTCGATATTACCAAACCTCAACCACAACTTTATGTAACACCCGATTTTGCCTACCTGCAGGAAGTACTCGAAGAATTTGCGAATACCATGGCTGTTCGGAAAGGTGGTTGGCGGGGACTCAAAAAACTTATTGGAAGCAAGCAGATCGGAACCATAGAATTAAGTACCGGACTGCAGGTGAGCGGAGTATTTACACGAATGATCCAGAATGAAGACAATGAAGTGGTGTATTTTGAAACTGAAGGTGAAACCGCCCTTGCTTATCGCGAAAAAGAAGTGATCGGACATGGAATAAGGCGACATAAAGACGGCTTCCGATCGCCTCTTGGAAAATTGAAAGGGATTAATCTTTCCATTGAAAATATGGGTCCGAGAGATCTACAGGCCTATAATTTTTACGATGGCAAACCCATATCCTTCGAGTTCGAAAGCGGTATTACCGTGAATGGCCTCAATGTTACCGGGATGCGAAACCTGAGCGGGAAACTCATGTTGATCCAATTTACCGATTGTGCTAGTGAACATATAAGGACGAAATACTATTCTCTCCCGAAATGGGTGATTTCGATATGGCCGTGGGAAAAGAAATCGTTTCGGCCTTCGCCGGAGCTGCAGATTATCGGTCGTATAAAGTGTTATCACATAAAGTAAGTAATACCGAAACTGTCCGACCACAACATTCGGAAGAAGAAATAGAACTGAATAAGCTCTACCGGACCGTTCGTGAACTCAGGGAGCAAGGTGCGGTTAACGATCCTTCAGAATTAAAAGATCTTTTCAATACACTTAGAAAAGATTTTCCTTCCGACTGGCTGTTGTCGCTGGAGATCTGCGAATTGGTTTCCGGTGATAATGAAGATCTTTCAGAAGAAATAAAGAATTATCTAAACGATTTAAAGAATAATAGAACCGATGTGGCTCACCTTATCCAAAATGGTTTGTCACTAATCAATTAACACTACATACTATGGGACTATTTAGTTTTCTCTTCGGAAACAAGACAAAGAAAATTCAGGATTTTGTATCACGCGATGCCGTGATCTTAGATGTACGAACCAAGGCCGAATTCTCATCGGGCGCGATCCCCGGATCGAAGAATATTCCGCTTCAGCAGCTATCAGTGCGGCTTTCAGAAATTAAGAAATGGAACAAGCCTGTAATTACCTGCTGTGCAAGTGGCATGCGTTCAGGTAGTGCGGCCGGTATACTTCGCAGCCATAGTGTAGAAGCCATGAATGGGGGCGGATGGATGAGTCTTCAGAATAAATTATAGATCATACTTCACCACGAACATCACAATTCTCGGTAATACGAAATACTGGGAAGTGGTACTGAACTGCTCATTAAAACTGTCGTTATTCGTGAATTCCGTGTCGAGGATATTGGTTGCCTGCACCGAGAATTCCCATGGGCTTTCCCCTTTCTGATAATAGAGCGTGGCATTAAAGAATGAGTAGTTATTCTTCACAGTATTCTCCTGGTTGGAGTATTTATAGTAATCCCACTCTGCGTTCAGAGAGAAGTGTTTCAGAAAGTTGATATCCATATTTGCATAAGGCCGCTGCGTATAGAAAGTCTGCTCCAACCCGCCATTGTCGTAGCGATTTACCGTAAGTCGGTAACCCGTCTCAAAATTGGGCCATTCCCTGAAATTCGACCGCACGCTTCCCCGGTAGCTCTGGGTCAGGCTTTCACTTTTGGTGATCTGGTCGTTAATGAGGTTATTGGTTTTAATAAGCGTAACATTGGCGTTCAGATTAAACTGAATTTTCTTTACGGTCTTACTAAATCTGGCAAAGGCCGAAAAAGTTTCATCGGGGAAATTACTGTCGATATTAAACAGAGTCCCCACCCGGTTGATTCCGATGATCTGCGACTGGTTCTTGAAGCCCTCGATGCGACGTGTGTAATTCAATGATCCGCTGATGTTGGTATAATTGAAAAGATTAAAACTGAAATACGTTAAATTATACTGATGCGACAAGGCGTTTTCAAGATTCCGATTCCCACGAAACAGGCTGTTATAATTGTTGAATATAAAAGCTTCCGCATAATTGTTAATGTCAGTATATTCTGCCGATATCGAATAATTAAACCGAAGGCTTTCACTTTTCTTAATATTCCAAATCGCATTGAAATCGGGTAAGACCATCCAGTCGTTCTGTTTTACCGACATGCCCAGTTGTTCATTCTTCAGGTTGTAATTGTGTAAGGTGAGTCCCGGAGTAAAAATGAATTCTCCTGTCTTCACTTTGTAATGGAGGCCCAGGAATACATCGGTAAACCCATAGGTAACATCGTTAATGAGTGGCTGTGTCTCCCCGTCTATTTCATTGGTTTCCGTAAGGTCAAGTCGGCCTCCCCCGTTTAGAATCTGGAAGATATTCGAATCGAATTGCTGGTTACTCAAGGTTGAGCCCAAAGTAAAATTAAGGTTACTTGTATTATTCAAAACGTAATAATAATCAACCTTGGCATCGAGTTTATTTGTCTTAACATTGCGCTGCTGGCTAAGATCATCACGATTGGCCATATCCAATGGTAACAAGTTGCTGAAGGCCAGAGAATCTGCAATAACACGGTAAAACGGATCCTCATCCTGCCAAAGATGCTGTATCTGTCCGGCAAAAATATTCTTCTCATCCAGTGTGTAATAGGCATTGACATTCTGATTGATGGAATACGGATTGTTTTCCTTTTCCTCTTCGATATTATTATCCACAGGCCCTACTTGTGATAAGGTTGTGTTGTCCTCCGTTTGTTTTGAAATTTTCATCAAAGCATCATAATCCAGCTGAAAATCGGTATTCGGTTTATAAACCCCGCTTAGTTTCAACATGCCCAATTGAGTGCGTTGATCGTCAACATTCTCTGTTACTTCCGTCGCTCCGGAGGCAATATATTGTCGGATTGAATTATTCACAATATTGGTTCCGTTATCCGACAAGATCGCAAAACCACTCAGGTCCAGTTTTTTATTGGCTCTCCAGCTGAAGTTAGCTGCCAGAAATTTAGTTTCTATAGAATTTGCCCTGTTATTCTGTGCTACTGCAAATCCCAGGTCACTTTGGTTGACGTCGAACCTGGTACCTCCTCCTCGGTTGAAATTTCGAAAACCACCGGTGAAGTTGAAATAGTCCCTGAATGTAAAAGGAACTTCTCCTATATCATTGAAATCGGTTATAATGTTGATACTATATTTAGGGCTGTAAAAGAACAATTTGGGATGTACGAGATACCGAGCGTCCCCATCACTGTCAATGCCGGCACCAGCCGTAACTTCACCAAACCAGAATTGCTTTTTCCCTTCTTTCAGCTTAATATTAATGGCTACATTATCCTGGTCGTTACCCAGGCCACGCATCTGATCCACCTCATTATAGTTCCGAAGTACTTCTACTTTATCCACAGCATCTGCCGGGATATTCTGGGTTGCCAGTTTGGAATCTCCGTCGAAAAAGTCTTTTCCTTCTACCATCACTTTGGTCACTGCCTTACCTTCCACTTCGATCTCCCCTGCATCATTTACCTCAACACCCGGTAACTTTTTCATGACATCCCCCAATTTTCGTTCGTCACCACTTGTAAACGAATCGGCATTATACACAATGGTATCCCCTTTCACGGTCACGGGCATTTCGTATATGATTTCAACGCCGTCAAGTTCGGTTGAAACTGCTGTGAGCACAAAATCCAATCTCAAGTTTTCCGCATCTTCAGGTACTTCAAGGGTTTTTGAAACTGTTTCATAGCCAAGAAAACTTGCTCTGAGATTATAGGTATCGCCTTTCGGTAAGTCTAATTGAAAAAGCCCGTCCTGGTTGGTTATGCCGTAGGTTTCGATGTCTCCACTTTCCTGAATGGTAGCAATCACATTGGCAAATTCTAAGGGCAGATTGAGCGTATCCTTGATAACACCCCGCACTTTAATACTTTGTGCAGATAAGGATGTGGCGAGTAGAATTGCTGCCAGGAAAAGTAGTTTTTTCATATAGGTTGGTCAGTTTTTGTTATCCCCCGAAACGTCTTCCGCCACCACGTCCTCCGCGTCCTCCTCGTCCTCTGAAATTCTCCCGCATTTCGTCCATTTTTACTTTTATGATCTTGTTGTATTCTTCCCTCGTTACACCTTTACCTTTTGTCGGCGGGACGATATCATCTGATTCTTTCGGGTTAAGAATGATCTTCGAACACAATAGTGTAGTTCGGTATGCATTGAGTTCGAGTATCAAACCAGGTAATCCTGCGTATTCCCCAGGACCATTTCCCACGGGGATCTGAGGAGTGAACCAGGCCGTAACCTCAACAGTCTTCGGAATCTCGATTTCATCGAAAGGATCCACAGCTTCATTTTTAGTTGTATCGGCTACCTTTTCTCCTTCAGCTTCTTCGCCTTCCTTTTTATCCGCATCGCCGTCCCGATCACGATTTCTCCTTCTGGCCATGCTGAAATCATTCTCATCGATTGGTTTTATTGCCGTTGCCTTGATGGCCAGGTACTGTCCTATTTGCTTGGATTCCTTGGTGATCTGCCAATCCAGGTTCGTTAGCGTATCATTAATAAGAAATTCTTTTCCGAAGAATTCCCGTTCTTCAAGAATCTGATTATTCTTAATATTCTTATACTGTTTACCTGCTGAAAAACTTCCCATCATCATAGCGAAACCACCCCGACCTGAACCTGCCTCCAGCTTTTCCTCTTCTTTATAAATAGATTCGTTGCCGTTAAAGGTTAATATATAGGTCTTCTCCAGGTAATTCTTCATTCGCTCCTTGATCTGTCTTTTCATATCCTCGCTCATTTCACGGTTACCGAAATTATCCATATCGACCGTAGTCTTGGATTCATAATAGGCAACGCCACTGATATTTTGAGAATATCCACAAAAGGATAAGAGAATAATAGCTAATAAGGATAGGGTTTTCATTAGGTATATTTTGAATGTGTAACAAAGTAAACTGATTACTTCAATTTCCTTAGACAATTATATGTTAAAAAGGTTTAATCCCTAATGATATAATTTTTAGCCACCGATTCTGATCTTCATAACATTTCCATCACCACCACGGCGTCCGCTGCTCTCGAATTGTTCTTCCATCTCCTTCATTTTCTTATCCCGGATCTTTTCATACTCTTCCATGGTAACAACTTTTCCGTCCTTTGGAGCAGTTATCTTCAGTTCTTTTTCAGGATTCAAAACGATCTTGGAGCACAGAATAGATTGCCGTCCATCATTAACTTCTAAAACCAGGCCTGGTAACCCCCAGAATTCGCCCGGACCATGTTGTACAGGAATATCTAAAGTATACCAGGCTGTGGTAGTGCGCATCTTATTTACTTCGGTAATGCTGTCTGTCTCACTACTGAAAATCCTATCGGTCACCTCTTCGGTAAAAGTGGCTTTAAAGCATGTATATTCGCCAATACTTTTACTTTCCTTTTCCAGTTTCCACGCTCGTTTCTCCGGTACGTCTTTAATGAGGAAGGGTTTACCCATGATCTCCGTTTCTTCCACCATTTTATTGTCTTGAACATTTCGGTACAGTATATCAGAATTGCCAGAAACCACGATATTCACTCCTCCAGCCATGGCTGGCGCCGGTGCATCCAGCTTTTCAACCTCAGTATATATAGATTCGTCCGAATTGAACTTTAAAGTGTATTCCCGCTGGAATTGCTTTCGCAGTTGCGCTGTGAGTTGCTTTTGCATATCGTCGTTCATTTGGGTACTGTCCATTTTCAGATCGAATTTGCGATCGGTCTTGTAGGTAGCTATTCCACGAAATTCCTGTGCGAATAATGAGGTAATGAACAAAGACAATATTAATGTGAGGGTTACATGTGTTTTCATGGGATTCTATTGTTTTTCAAATTTTATAATACAAATATGGATCAACTTAGTGGTAATATCGGTTAAGCAGTGTTAACGTGTGTTAACGCATAGTTCAAACCATACAAATACTTCCTACTTTTGAACTATGAACAACCTGAAATACAAAGGTATACTTTACTTCATTACGGCCGTTATCATGGCCACACTGTGTATTCAGGTCTATTGGAACTATAAAAACTATCAAATAGGGAAACAACAACTGATCAATGATGTGCAGACGAGTCTGGATAAGGCAGTTGATAATTATTATACCCACCTGGCGAAATCAAAGTCCTTTAATCTTAGCACAGACAGCTCCGTATTCACACGCAAACACTGGTTAGACACTGAAGTTCACACAACGGATAGTATATTAGAGAAAAGCGCCTTTAAGCTTAAGATCGAGGAATCACCCAATCGCATTTCCATGTTACAAACCAGTTCCGACAGTAATAGCGGCGACATAAGTATTAAGATCGTCGACAGCTCGGGATCTTATCCGTCAAGATTAAAAATCCTCGATAGCCTTAGTAATCCCGTGGAAATGTTGTCTTCTAAAATTATTGTGTCATTTCAAGAGGATACCTTGTCTTTAAAACGTTTGGATAGTCTATTGTTAAACGAACTCCAACGCAAGAATATCGATATCGATTACGGACTCACCCATAAGGGCTTTTTGGATAGATCGGAAGTGCTGCGTCCTGAAGTAATAAAGCGTTCGAAACTTAGTACTTCTTCACGTTCCCAGTTCTCCTTCTACGACAATTCACTTACAGTTCATTTTAGTAATATTACCCTTACCATACTAAAAAAGAATCTCGTTGGGATATTCTTGTCATTTGTTTTGTTAGCCGGGGTGATTCTATGCCTGTTATACCTGTTGAAGATCATAAGACATCAGAAGCAACTTTCAGAATTAAAGAATGACCTCATCAATAATATTACGCATGAGTTTAAAACTCCTATAGCAACCATTGGTGTTGCTATGGAAGCGATCCGGGATTTTAATGCAGGACAGGATCCGGAAAAGAACCTTCGTTACGCAAAAATATCCCAGGAGCAGGTTGATAAATTGAATGGGATGGTAGAGAAACTACTGGAAACTGCAACACTTGACAGTGAAAGCCTTCAGCTTAATCGTGAGTCTGCAGACCTGGTAAGCCTAGTAGAAAAGACGACCATCAAGGAGATCTATGCTGCCTCAGGCAAGAATATCACTTTTCATTCTTCGGAAGAAACCATCTTGCAGCCGATCGATGTTTTTCATTTTGAAAATGCACTCAATAATATTATCGATAATGCGGTTAAATATGGTGGAGAGGAAATTTCGGTCACTATTGAAAAAAAAGAGGGCAAGGTTGAAATACAAATAAGCGATTCCGGTAATGAACTTACTGAAGAGCATAAAAAACATCTTTTTGAGAAATTTTACAGGGTGCCAAAAGGAAATACACATGATGTGAAAGGTTTTGGGATCGGGCTCTATTATGCCAAGCAGATCATCGAAAAGCACGGAGGGGCTATAGATCTGCATCTAAATAAATTAACTACCTTTAAAATAGTACTGCCCAATGATCCAAAAAACTAAGATATTGCTTGCTGAAGACGAACCTTCTTTAGGTCAGATCGTCAAAGAAAGCCTTGAAACCCGTGGTTTCGAAGTAGTTTTTTGTAAAGATGGCAAAGAGGCGGAAAGCAAATACTATGAGTGTGAGCCAAATCTATTGGTGCTTGATGTAATGATGCCTAAAATGGATGGATTCACACTGGCGAAAGAGATACGCCAACACGATAAAAATACTCCTATTATTTTTCTCACGGCAAAATCGCAAACCCATGACGTCGTGGAGGGGTTTACCTTGGGTGGAAATGATTACCTCAAGAAGCCTTTCAGTATGGAAGAACTTATTGTGCGAATTGAGAATTTACTGAATACCGAAATAACAGCCAATAGCGATGGAGAAAGCACAATAGGGAAGTACACCTTTCATCCAACGAAGCAATCGTTACAATTTGGTGAAGAGGAACCTGTCTTGCTTACCTATCGTGAATCCCAGTTGCTATTATATCTTAACAAAAGTCGGAATGCAGTTTTAGACCGATCTTTTATTCTGAAAAAACTCTGGCAGGATGACGATTTCTTCAGTGCACGAAGCATGGATGTATTCATAAGCAGGCTCAGGAAGAAATTAAAAAAGGATGATACCGTACAAATTGTGAATGTTCGTGGATATGGCTACAAACTAATCTGCTAATTTCTACGTTGCTTTTTGTATATTGTTGCATATGAAAAGCCTGGCTTTTTTATTCGTATTTCTGGCATGTACCCTTTCAGCTCAAGAGCTGAAGAAGGTAGACAGCAGACCCCTGGAAGCTGACACCTTTATTGGTATAGACTCCTACAACAACACTTATTTTACCAAGGATATGGTGCTCCAAAAGTCCGGACCACTTGGCGACTTCGTGTTTCGGGATTACCAGTTGGGCCCTATTACCTCTATCGACATCATTAATCCGCTAAATGTAGTAGTATTTTATTTGGAAGTGAATACGGTCGTTTTACTGGATAACCGCCTTAATGAGATAGAGCGCATTAATTTTAATGACCTCAATGAATTTGTAAACGTGGGGTCAGCGACCAATGCCGGCAATAACCGCCTTTGGATCTTTAATATCGACAGTCAGCAACTAGAGCTGTATAACTATCGAAGTGGTTTAAAGACACTTATTTCACAACCTATATCAGACGATGTGGTAAGTATGGCGAGTGACTTTAATTACTGTTATATCCTTACCGGAAAATTCCTTCAGAAATACAATATATATGGAAGTTTCCTGTCGGAAACCGGCATGGAAGGTTTCGAGAAGGTAATTCAGCTAAAAGAACAGCTCATCGGTCTAAAAGATAATGCATTGTACTATCAGGCAGTTATCGATACGGATACTATTTTATTACTTAGTCCATTAAAACTTCCACTCTCCGAAAACAATATAAAAGACTTGCAGCTTACCCAAGAATTCCTGTATATTTATGACGGATTAAACATCCACTCTTTTACACTAACCCAACCCAAGCAATAAGATTTATGCACGTTGCAATTGCAGGAAACATCGGCTCCGGAAAGACTACGCTCACGCGTTTACTCGCTAAGCACTACAGATGGAAGGCGCATTACGAGGATGTTGAGGACAATCCTTACCTGGACGATTTCTACAACCAAATGGAACGCTGGAGTTTTAACCTACAGGTCTATTTCCTGAATAGCCGATTTCGGCAGATTCTGGATATTCGGCAGAGCGGGAAGAACATAATTCAGGATCGTACCATTTACGAAGACGCTTATATTTTTGCGCCTAATCTTCATGCCATGGGCCTGATGACCAATCGCGATTTTGAGAATTACCGTTCCCTGTTCGATCTCATGGAAAGTGTTACCAAAGGTCCGGATCTGCTAATCTATCTGAGAAGCAGTATCCCGAATCTAGTTCAGCAGATACATACCCGTGGAAGAGAATACGAGAATTCTATCAGTATAGACTATTTAAGCCGTCTTAATGAACGTTATGAGGCCTGGATTCAGCAATACGACAAGGGCAACCTGATTGTTTTCGATGTGGATAATATTAACTTTGTAGACAATCCCGAACATCTGGGAGATGTGGTAGAAAAGATCGATGCCGAGATTCACGGTTTATTTCAGGAATAAAAGGAAATAAAAAAAGCCCGAACTGTCTGTTCGGGCTTTTTTTATATATAAAGATTACTAATTCTCCTCTACTTCTTTTATCACCTTTTCACCCCGTTCAATATTCACCTCAACATCTTTCAAAGCATTTATTTGTGCTCTTACTTCTTCCTCTGTACCGGTAAAGGTTTTTGTGTCTGTAGTTGTTTCACCGTCCTGAGTTGTTTCAATAGTAACTTCGGCAGTGGTTATATCTCCTTCCGAAGACATTTTAACCATTACTTCTTTTTTAACTTCAGACTTATCACCAATCATTTTGTTAGCAGCATTATCCGTTAATACGGTCTTGTTTCCGTCTTCGTCTATAAATACCATCTCATCTGAGTTACTCATAGCATGATCCTCGTGACCATGACCTTCGGCTAAGATAGGAGCAATAACGAGTCCAATTAGACAAGTAAGTTTAATTAAAATATTCATAGAGGGTCCTGAAGTATCTTTAAAAGGATCTCCAACCGTATCCCCAGTAACCGCTGCTTTATGTGCATCACTTCCTTTATAGGTCATTTCACCATCGATAATGACTCCGGCTTCAAAGGACTTTTTGGCATTATCCCAGGCACCACCAGCATTATTCTGGAAGATCGCCCACATCACACCACTTACACAAACTCCGGCCATATAACCTCCAAGAGGCTCGGCTCCAAATACCAGTCCAACTATAATAGGGGTGATAATGGTCAACAACCCAGGTAACAACATTTCTTTTAATGCTGCTTTGGTAGAAATGTCAACACATTTTGCATATTCAGGAGTACCGGTACCTTCCATAATTCCCGGGATCTCACGAAACTGACGACGAACTTCCTGTACCATTTCCATGGCCGCTTTTCCAACCGACTTCATCGCCATTGCTGAAAATACCACTGGTATCATTCCACCCACAAATAGCATTGCCAAAACATCCGCCTTAAAAATATTAATTCCAGCTTCAAGTTCTGCGAGTGTGACAAATGCTGCAAATAAAGCCAGGGCTGTAAGTGCTGCAGATGCAATTGCAAAGCCTTTCCCAACGGCGGCAGTCGTATTCCCAACCGAATCTAAGATATCGGTTCTTTGTCTTACCTGCGGATCCAATTCACTCATTTCGGCAACACCACCCGCATTATCAGCAATAGGTCCGAAGGCATCGATTGCCAACTGCATTCCTGTAGTAGCCATCATCGCTGACGCGGCTAAAGCAACACCATAAAATCCTGCCAATTCGTATGATCCGTAGATCGCTGCGGCGAACAATAAAACACTCCAGAAGGTAGACTTCATTCCAACTGCCAATCCCGCAATAATGTTAGTGGCTGCTCCGGTTGAAGAGTTCTTTACAATATCCATGACAGGCTTCTTGCCTAAACTTGTATAAAATGCAGTTACAAAAGAGATCAATGCTCCTACTGCCAATCCGATCATACATGCGTAGAATACATGTCTTGAAGGTATTTCAATATAACCCTCTCCGAAGAATTTCATATTCATCGTTTCAGGAAGCATATAACGGATCAGGAACCAACTTGCCACCAAAGTAAGTAGGATTGCTGTCCAGTTCCCCATATCCAATGCTTTCTGAACCTGAGATTCTTTCGCATCGTTATTTTTGATCTTTACAATGAAAGTACCAACAATAGAGGCCAAAACTCCAACACCGGCAATTACCAGAGGAAGTAAGATAGGTCCCATATTATTGAAAGCATCGGTGAACTGTTCACCCAGACTCATATCACGGATCACATAATTTCCTAATACCATAGAAGCAAGAACCGTAGCTACATAACTTCCGAATAGGTCGGCACCCATTCCAGCCACATCACCTACATTATCACCCACGTTATCCGCAATGGTAGCAGGATTTCTTGGATCATCCTCCGGAATACCTGCTTCAACTTTACCTACAAGGTCAGCACCAACATCAGCTGCTTTTGTATAGATACCACCACCTACTCGAGCAAAAAGTGCGATACTTTCAGCACCTAAAGAAAATCCTGCCAAAGCCTCAAGCACCATAGTCATATTGTAATAGAAGGACTGATCGGCATTTCCTATAAATTGTCCAGTCAAGAACAGGAAGAATAAACTTAGTCCCAAAACAGCAAGTCCGGCAACTCCTAGTCCCATGACAGTTCCTCCGCCAAACGACACTTTTAGAGCTTGCGGAAGACTGGTCTTGGCCGCTTCGGCAGTACGGGTGTTCGCCTCTGTAGCAATACGCATCCCGATGTTCCCGGCAAGAGCAGAAAAAATAGCTCCGAAGATAAATGCCGGTACGATCAACCAACTGGTAGTTTCTACCTGAGTTGAAATAAAGAACAAGAGTCCGGCAGCAACGATCGCGAAAATTAATAACAGACGATACTCTGCGTGCAGGAAAGCCAGCGCTCCTTCTTTAATACTTTTAGAAATAAATTGCATACGTTCGCTACCTGCGGGTTGTTTTTTAACCCAGCTTCTTTTCACAAGCATAAACAGTAAGCCAAGAACGGCTAGGGCGATTGGTACATAGATAATGTTCTGTTCTATCATGGTTGTATAGTTAGAATTTGTATTCTTTTTTGCGGTTGCAAAAGTAAGAAAATTTTTGGGGGTAGTTGGGATAAAAATTTGATGTTTTTAGAACGAAAACCCAAACTCACCGGTAATTCCGAATTTACGAGCATCGGGATTACCCAGGTAATTACCCCGGAAGTTGAAGTCTAATCGGAACACACGGAAGATATTTCCTACACCCACGCTCCATTCCCAGTAGATATCTTCGGGAGCCTGGTAAATAATGTTCGAAGCATTGATAGCGATATTTTCATCACTTATGGAACCATAAATAGCCCGAAAACCAACAATCTCACGCAAGTCAAGATCTCTCAAGAGCGGTATACGTGAGAATATTCTCCCACCAAAATTATGTCGAAGATGCAGACTGGTATAGGTGTCGGTAACGAATTCGTAAAAATCCAGGTTGCTGAATGTATTATATATACTGAAAAGGGTTTGGTTTCCGGGTACCGGACTTAATAGTCCTAACGGAACAGGATCGAAGATCTTCCCAACCTCCACGGTACTCCATAAGCGCCCAACACCACCAATATTCCAGGGCTGTGTATATAATGCCTGTAGTTTCGAATACTCAAAATCTCCCCCCAGAACATCTTTGATACCATAGGTATACCCTGCGAAGAATGATGCAAAATCCCCATCGTTGATTATAGTTCGTTCTACACCGTAGCCAGATGTTTTTCGTTTTGGCGTATATCCCAATGTGAATCGGATCTCCGGTTGCGATATCTCACTTTGAATATCCCCGTTCTCATCAAAATAATCAATGCTGAAGGTTTCCGTAGCACTGCGAAGCGTTCGATACGATCCCGTTACCCGAAATAACAAATTCTTTGCCGGCTCTACGCTAAACCCAAGGGTTGATAGATTGATATTCATCAACCTGTCATTAGCACCCACTGTGAAGAGCGCTGAAGAGGCCAAACTCCTACCCAGCACATCATTACTATTGGTTAAACTGGCTCCGGTCTGTTCCACATCCTTTCGATTACCTGCAAAAATGGTGAGTCTGGATTTTCTATCCAACAACCACTTTCCGGAAACACCATATTTAAATCGCTCATCTTTAAATCCGTAGGCCCCGAATACTTCGAGCCTCCAGGGATCATTCTGACTGAAATACGTTCGTCCACCCAACCGGATACGCAGCCCCTCGGCTTCATTATATCCGAAAACCGAAAATACCGGGCCAAGATCAAAATTTCCTACTTCGTAATAACCCGAGGCGAATGTTGCCGCTATATTGTATAGCGATTTAAACCTGGGTATCTCCTTGAGTGTATCCAGCATTTTGTATACACCTTTTTCATCCTTAGTCAGCGTTTCCATACGCCGCTCGTCCCAGAATTCATCGGGACGATTATAAATCTCGAAGGCATATGGATCTGTCTGTGCACCGTAGAATTTCTTATCCTTTGGCTTATCAAATTCGTAATTATCATAAAGCGTAGTGCGCTTCCCATAGATACCCCGAGCGCCTTCTTTTTTCTTTAAACTGAAATCCGACATGAAATAATCGCGGGTAATGAGGAAGATCGAATCATTTAAGACGTCGAATTCCTGTTCGATATACACCTCTCGTACCCAGTTGAGATTCGCACTTTTAGAAGCCTGAAGATTGATTTCCTTAATGGCCCAGGTGGTATCGTTCACCCAGAAATCTCCTTTAAAAGTGAGTTCGTTCTTACGGCGAGGATAATACACAATATTATAGCACCACTTATTATCGCGATACGCGCTGTCTAACAGCACGTAATTATAGACATCAATTCCGGTTTTGGATAACGGGCTTGTAAAGGCCTTATCGAAGAACTTCATATAATTGTCATACACATCGTATTCCTTATACAGGTCCTTAACAAACGCGATGAGGGTTTGATTATTCTCGAATCCTGAATTCTTGTTTCCTTCCAGGAGATCTTTTTCCTCCTTCAATAAATTGTCCCCGTATACCGTGGAGATCGCTTCATTTATGAAAATCGGCAGGTAGCTGTTCCCCGTAATATTCGAGGTGTCTATTTGCTCCCAGACGAACTCCATCCCTTTGAATACTTTACTTTTAATAAGACCGGAATCAATCGTATTAAGGTCAAATTCAAGTTTTTCGTATTTATTGTATTCGTATTGTTTGAATTTTTTCACTCCGTTTTCACGTCGGTTTTCCCATATCTTACGGAGTATGACCAGGGCCGGATTATCCTTTTTCGAGGTTTTTCCGCTGTATACTACAACTTCATCCAAGGAAGAAGCTTCTTCTTTGAGAACAACAGACAGATCATAATTGATCTTTTTCGTTAAGGGAATAGTGGTTAATTCGTAGCCCACAAATGATACCCATATCGCATCAAAAGTTTCTTTACTTTCCAGATAGAAGCGACCGTCTTCGTTGGTGATGGTTCCTTCATTGGAATCTTTAAAAATTACGTTCGCAAAAGCCACAGGATCCCCGAATTCATCATTCACAACGCCACTTACTTTAGTTTGACCTAGAACAATTAAAGGTATTGAGAGAAGTAAAAGGAGTAGAAATTTCCTCATAGTAGGTTTGTCGATGACCAATTTGGAAAACGGAAAATAGCAATAAATAGTGCCGAAATACTATTTATATAACACTTTTTTAACGGCTTTTATAACGTCGTTGCTATTCGGCAACCATTCCTGAAGTAAAACAGGTGAATAAGGTGCCGGTGTATCTCCGGTATTAAGTTTAACGATAGGAGCATCGAGGTAGTCGAAAGCCTGGCTCTGCACCTGGTAGGTAATTTCGGTAGCCACATTACCAAAAGGCCATGCCTCCTCAAGAATAACAAGGCGATTGGTTTTCTTAACCGAATCTAAAATAGCCTTATGATCCATCGGCCGAACCGTTCGAAGATCGATGATCTCACACTCTATTCCCTCCTTGGCAAGCTCTTCGGCTGCTTTATATGCTTCCTTTATTATTTTTCCGAAGGAAACAATCGTAACATCTTTCCCTTCACGTTTTATTTCAGCAACACCCAGTGGAATTAAATATTCTCCTTCAGGCACTTCTCCTTTATCACCATACATCTGCTCACTTTCCATAAAGATCACCGGGTCGTCATCACGTATTGCACTTTTCAATAATCCTTTAGCATCTGCCGGATTACTTGGAATTACAACTTTTAATCCGGGGCAATTTGCATACCAGCTTTCAAAGGCCTGGGAATGGGTTGCCGCTAGCTGACCTGCCGAAGCGGTAGGACCTCGGAATACAATGGGAATATTGAACTGACCACCACTCATTTGACGCATCTTGGCGGCGTTATTAATGATCTGATCTATTCCAACCAACGAAAAGTTAAAGGTCATATATTCTATAATGGGGCGATTGCCATTCATCGCACTGCCGACACCAATACCAGAGAAACCTAATTCGGAGATCGGCGTGTCTATTACCCGCTTGGCCCCAAATTCATCCAGCATTCCTTTACTCGCCTTATAGGCACCATTATATTCAGCCACTTCTTCACCCATTAAATAAATAGATTCATCTCGACGCATTTCCTCGCTCATCGCCTCTTGGATAGCTTGTCGGAATTGTAGTGTCTTCATAGGATTCTAGAATTATTTCAGAATGACAAAAATAACAGTATTATCAATGAAAGGAAACTTTTTCCAGTAACTTTTCATAAAACTTTTACTATGCATGCATAGTAATATTGAGAATATAATTGTATCTTCGTACCGCAAAATTCAGGAGTATATTTAGCTGTATATTTGCCTGAAAATTTTTCAAATAAAATCATTTCATATATGAAAATAGCAGTGTGCATAAGCCATGTGCCAGATACTACTTCGAAGATCAATTTTACGGATGGTGACACTAAATTCGACACGAACGGAGTACAATTCGTGATTAATCCTAATGATGAATTCGGACTCACACGCGCCATGTGGTTCAAAGAAAAGCAAGGCGCTTCGGTTCATGTGCTAAATGTAGGCGGACCTGAGACCGAACCTACTTTAAGAAAAGCATTGGCGATTGGTGCCGATGAAGCGATTCGTGTGAATACGGTGGCCACCGATGGTTATTCGGTAGCTAAACAACTGGCTCATGTTATTAACGAAGGAGGCTATGACCTGGTTATTGGTGGCCGTGAATCTATCGATTATAATGGTGGTATGGTCCCTGGAATGATCGCCAAACTTAACGGCGCTAATTTCGTGAATACCTGCATCGGTCTTGAAATCGATGGTAATAGTGTTACGGCAGTACGTGAGATCGACGGTGGAAAGGAAACGATTAAAACAAGTTTACCCTTGGTTGTTGGCGGACAAAAAGGACTGGTTGAGGAAAGTGATCTTCGAATTCCGAATATGCGAGGAATTATGCAAGCGCGATCAAAGCCACTACATGTTAAAGAGCCTGTAGACGTTGCCGCCGAAACTCAGACTGTTCAATTTCAGAAACCAGCCCCGAGAGGTGCAGTGAAACTGGTGGACAATGTGGACGATCTTATAAATTTATTACACAACGAAGCAAAAGTGATATAATAATATGGTATTAGTATATACAGAATCTGAAGGAGGAAAATTCAAGAAAATTGCGCATGAAGCGGTTTCTTATGCCAAAGGAATTGCCGATATGCTGGGAACTCATGTAACAGCCGTCGCCATTAATGCGGATGATGCATCGGAATTAGGTAATTATGGGGCATCCAAAGTACTGAGTGTAACGAATGATGCACTCGCGAATTTTAATGCTGAAGTCTATGCCGATGTTGTTTCGGACGCGGCTAGAAGCGAGAGTGCAAAGGTGATTGTTCTCACCTCAAGCGCGAATAGCAAATTTATGGCACCGCTGGTTGCAGTCAATCTGAACGCAGGATATGTATCCAATGTGAACAGCCTGCCGGAGAGCTCATCCCCTTTCAAAGTAAATCACAGTGTGTTTACCAATAAGGCATTTGCTATCACCGAAATAGCTACAGATGTGAAAGTAATCGGGCTTGCCAATAACGCTTACGGTGTGAATGAGAATAGCACTTCGGTGAATATCGAAACCTTTTCGCCCGAATTAACAAATAGTAACAGCGAGACCATATCTGTGGATAAGGCAACTGACAAAGTTACTATTGCCGATGCAGAGATCGTTGTTTCTGCTGGTCGTGGAATGAAGGGCCCTGAAAACTGGGGTATGATCGAGGAATTGGCAGAAATATTGGGTGCGGCAACAGCCTGTTCGAAACCTGTGAGTGATATGGGGTGGAGGCCTCATTCCGAACACGTCGGTCAAACAGGAAAGCCTGTGGCATCTAATCTTTACATCGCCATAGGAATTTCAGGTGCAATTCAGCATCTCGCTGGAATTAACGCTTCCAAAGTGAAGGTTGTCATCAATAATGACCCTGAAGCTCCTTTCTTTAAGTCTGCCGATTACGGTATTGTTGGCGATGCCTTTGAAGTGGTTCCGCAACTCACCGAAAAATTAAAAGCGTTTAAAGCACAAAACGCATAAAATTTAGTAATTTGTGCTTTGAAAAGGGCTGTTTAAATGAGTAATACCCTGATTTAAACAGCCTTTTATTTTCTAAAAGATTTATTGAATAAATGAGCTTAATACGGCTAAATATTAAAGGCATATCATATAGTCAGACACAAAATGGCGCTTATGCCCTCATATTGAGTGAAGTAGACGGAGACAGGAAACTTCCTATTGTTATTGGCGCTTTCGAGGCGCAGTCCATTGCCATTGCTCTCGAAAAAGAGATAAAACCACCCAGGCCATTAACGCATGATCTGTTTAAGAATTTTGCAGATCATTTCGATATCATCGTGAAACAGGTGATCATCCATAAGCTGGTCGATGGAGTATTTTATTCCAGTATCATCTGCGAACGTGACACCATTGAAGAGATAATCGATGCTCGCACCAGTGACGCCATAGCATTGGCACTTCGATTCAAAGCCCCGATATTCACCTATAAGAATATACTTGACAAGGCGGGCATATTTTTGAAAACACAGAAGAAATCGGAAGATATTTCCAAAGAGGAAGAAGCCGTGATCGAAGAATTACTTACGGGTGACGATAAAGAATCCGTGGCTCCCAAGGTTAGCGAGAACTACAGCAAATTCAGCATGAAAGAACTAAACGAAATGCTGGATCAGGCCGTAGCAGAAGAAAATTATGAAAAAGCTGCCGCCATTCGGGATGAAATTTCCAAAAGGTAAGCTCGTATGCGCAAAATTCTACTTCTGCTCCTGTTCGTTTTTTCGTTTGCTAACCACTTCGGACAAGATCTGGAACAAAACTGGAAATTCTCTGCCATAGAGAATGAAGAAGGAGAATCCATCGTTCCGGTTAATTCGGATGTGGATTTTATCAAGTTCAACGATGGGGCATTTACCTATGAATTAGCAGCCAAAGATAGTCTGAAAGCTTCCGGAGATTATGTACTTCAAAATAATTTACTGGTCTTTTTCTACTCGAAACCCACCGACACGATTCGCCGATATCGAATAACCGAACATACGGACAGTACATTGGTCTTCAGTGAAAATAAAGTGTTCTATAGATTTTTCACTGAAGATACTATGGAGCAGGCACCTGTGGTTGCCGGCGTAAAGAAAAGACTTGCCATTGATCCCTCACAAGGTCTGGGTATTACCACCTACAGTGTTTTTCGCGGAACCATTGGAATGCTTTTCCTTTTATTGGTGTGTTACCTGTTAAGCAGTAATCGACGTAAGATTGCCTGGAGATTGGTATTTTCAGGCTTGGCACTTCAACTCATTTTCGCCATACTAGTGCTGAAAGTGCCTTTTGTGGCTACTATTTTCGAATGGTTTTCAGAAAAGGTGGTGGCCTTCCTCTCTTTGGCCGATGTGGGTGCCAATTTTGTTTTAGGTGCCTGGCCGGATCTGGCTGAAATATTCCAGGTAAAATTCGACGAGAATGGAGAATTAATAAAGGAGACCTTTACGATAGGTTATATGTTCGCTTTTAAAGTATTACCGACAATAGTCTTCTTTTCTGCTTTTACTTCGTTGCTCTACTACCTTGGGATCCTGCAAAAGATCGTGTATGCATTTGCCTGGATTATGAGTAAGACCATGCGTTTGTCGGGTGCGGAGAGTTTAGCTGCAGCAGCCAATATATTTATTGGGCAAACAGAAGCACCTCTTGTGGTAAAGCCGTATCTGGATAAAATGACAAAAAGTGAAATGCTGTGTCTTATGGTTGGGGGTATGGCTACGATCGCCGGAGGTGTTTTAGCCGCGTTTATCGCGTTTCTGGGTGGTGATAGTGACGCAGAACGGGTGATTTTCGCCAAACATTTGCTAACGGCATCCATCATGTCGGCTCCTGCCGCGATCATTATCGCCAAAATGTTGTATCCGGAGGTGGAAGCCGTGAATACTAAATTAGACATAGCCCGAGAGAAAATTGGGTCCAATGTACTTGATGCGATATCTAAAGGGACTACCGACGGTATCAAACTTGCCGTTAATGTTGGCGCCATGCTACTTGTATTTACTTCGCTTATGGCTGTGCTGAACTGGATCTCTGTCGACCTGGTGGGAGCGCCCACTGGCTTGAATGATAAAATTTCTGCAGCAACCGACGGTCGGTATACCGAACTTTCCATGCAATATATTCTTGGAAACGTATTTGCACCAATCGCCTGGATCATTGGCGTCCCTTCTGAAGACATTACCGTTGTAGGGCAATTACTGGGAGAAAAGACGATCTTAAACGAATTCTTCGCATACGCCTCTTTAAGTGATATGAAGAACGCAGGAGCTATCGCAAATTACAGATCCATTGTGATCGCCACCTATGCCCTTTGTGGTTTTGCGAACTTTGCTTCTATCGGAATACAAATTGGAGGTATTGGGGTACTGGCACCCTCCCAGCGAAGAACCCTGGCCACATTTGGTGTTAAGGCACTTATAGGGGGTACCGTAGCTGCGTTGCTTACCGCGACTATTGCCGGGATGTTGATCGGGTAGCATTACAATTATAGAAATCGTTGATAACTTATAATAAAAGAAGCTTTCTTCGGTTCTTAGAAAAGCGCTTGTTTTATATTTTTAATTCCTGAAATTAATGCAGCATGAAACAATACCACGACCTCGTTAATCACATACTCGAAAATGGATCTGTAAAGAGCGATCGTACTGGCACAGGTACAAAAGCTGTATTCGGATACCAGATGCGTTTCGACCTGAGCGAAGGCTTCCCAATGGTAACTACCAAGAAACTTCACCTGAAGTCGATTATATATGAATTGCTTTGGTTCCTGAACGGAGACACTAACGTGAAATACCTCCAGGAAAATGGGGTGCGTATCTGGAACGATTGGGCAGATGAAAACGGCAATCTGGGACCGGTATACGGACATCAATGGCGCAACTGGAATAGTGAAGAGATCGATCAGATTTCCGAAGTAATTCAAACCATTAAAACCAATCCTGACAGCCGTCGTATGCTGGTGACTGCCTGGAATCCTTCTGTGCTTCCGGACACCTCTAAACCCTTTTCCGAAAATGTGGCGAACGGGAAGGCTGCTTTGCCTCCCTGCCATGCTTTTTTTCAATTTTATGTAGCCGATGGCAAACTTTCCTGTCAGCTGTATCAACGCAGTGCAGATGTTTTCTTAGGTGTACCTTTCAATATAGCTTCCTATGCCTTATTCACTATGATGATGGCCCAGGTTTGCGGCTATGAGCCGGGAGACTTCATCCATACCTTTGGCGATGCCCATATTTACAGTAATCATTTGGATCAATTGGAGCTACAATTGTCCCGAGATCCACGCACTTTACCGAAAATGTTGCTAAATCCGGAAGTAAAAGATATATTTGGCTTCAAATTTGATGATTTCAAATTAATAAATTACGATCCGCATCCGCATATCAAAGGTGCTGTAGCGGTATAACTTAAAGACCCAAATATGAAAAAAGTACTTATCCTATTCAGTTTAATCTTTAGTGTTTCACTGTCTGCTCAAGGAGAGGCAGGAACCGTTAGTGGTACAACAGTTACCATGAACGAAATTGCCCCGGTATGGCCGGGATGTGAAGGAGTTTCTTTAGGTGAACGTGATGCTTGTTTTAAGAAAAAACTCATCTCTCACATAACCAAAAACTACAAGTACCCAGCCGCAGAATTAAAAAAGAATGTCCAGGGTGTGGTAAAAATCACCTTCGTAGTGAATAAAGAAGGTCTTATCGATATAAAGAGTCTATCCGGAGGAAATAAGGGCCTTCAGGCAGAAGCAAAGCGAAACATAATGCTTATTCCAAAAATGGCTAAACCCGGCCAGCTTGGCGGAGAGCCACATCCTATTGAATACACGGTTCCCTTTACCTTTAAATCGGGCAGATAAATGACCAGACAGATCTTATTCCCTCTCATATTCTTAATGGGGAGTGTCTGCTTCGGTCAGGATTCAAATACTTCCAATATCGAGGACCCGGAAACGGAGGCAGATGTGCCATTCGCAGTTGTAGACGAAGTTCCGTTATACCCCGGCTGCGAAGGATCCGACAATAAAATACGCAAGAAATGTACCTCGGATAAAATAAGTCAGTTCGTTTCCGATAATTTCAATATGAAATTGGTGGAATCGCTTCGGCTTAAACCCGGTAAATATCGCACGGCTGTTCATTTTAAAATAGATAAGGAAGGAAACGTTGTTGATGTGAGCGCCAGAAATGTGAATGGGAGCGAAGAAATAGAACGGGAGGCGATTCGGGTGGTATCCCTGTTCCCTAAAATGAAACCGGGAATTCAAAGAGGAAAGACCGTAGGAGTGCTGTATGGCTTACCCATTATTTTTGAAGTCGAGCCACCGGCAAAAATTCAACGTAGAAAACAACAAAAGAAAGTCAAGAACGGATAATATGGCTTTAACAAAGCGTAAACAAAATTAAAAATTTGTTTTGGTATCTTTAAGGGTCGGAGATTAATTCCGACTCTTTTTTTATGATCCGTACGAAAAATATGGTTTCGTTCTTTCTCGAAACCAGAGAATATACCGAAACACTCTGCAAACCACTGGAAATAGAGGACTATGTGGTTCAACCTGCAATTGATATTTCCCCACCGAAATGGCATCTAGGACATACCACCTGGTTTTTTGAAGAGTTTATCCTGAAACCATTTAAACCTGGTTACAGCGTTTTTCATGAAGATTTTGCCTTTGTTTTTAACAGCTACTATGAGTCTGTAGGTAAAAGGGTGGTACGAAGCGATCGTGGAAATTTATCCAGACCCGGTGTTGCCAAGGTCTATGATTACAGGCATTATGTAACCAATGAGCTGAAGGAATTATTAGCTATGGATGCCATTGATGAGGAGATACTTTCAATTCTTGAAATAGGTATTCACCATGAAAAACAACATCAGGAGCTCCTGCTTACCGATATAAAATTTATCCTGGGCAACAATCCACTTCTTCCAAAATACAGCGACGGATTTAATGAGAACCCCATTAATTCACACGAACAGGAATGGATCTTGATGGAGGAAGGTATTTATGGAATAGGCCATGCTTCCGATGAATTTTGCTATGACAACGAGCTGGGAAGACATAAGGTGTTTCTGCATGAATACAGCATCTCGAATAAACTTGTTACCCACGGTGAATTCATCGATTTCATTGAAGCGGGAGGATATACGAATTTTAAACTTTGGCATGCCGAAGGATGGGACTGGGTTCAGCAATACAAAATCACCCAACCCATGTATTGGCATAAAATTAATGATACCTGGCATCACTATACCCTGAACGGATTACAAAAAATCGATCCCGAGGCGCCACTTTCACATATTTCCTATTTCGAAGCATTCGCCTTTGCCGAATGGAAAGAATGCCGCCTTCCCACTGAGTTCGAATGGGAAGCAGCGCAACAGTATTTCCAATGGGGAGATCGCTGGGAATGGACGGAGAGTGCGTATCTACCATATCCCGGGTATGCTAAACCAGAAGGTGCCATAGGAGAATACAATGGTAAATTCATGGTGAATCAAAAAGTGCTGCGCGGAGGTTCTGTGGCAACACCGGATCATCATACAAGACCCACGTATAGAAACTTTTTTCACACAAATCTACGCTGGCAATTTACTGGCATAAGGTTGGCTAAATAATTACGACTATCCATTTATGAACACTATCACCGAAACTATTTTGAATACTTCTTTTAAAAGAGATGTCTATACGGGCATGACGGCTTTTCCAAAATATTTATTGTCCCGTTATATATATGACAAGCGGGGTGATAAACTTTTTCAGGAGATCATGGAGCTGGACGAGTATTATCTTACCAACTGCGAGTTTGAAATTTTATCCGAACATAAAGATGTTATAGCTAAACTTTTTCAAGGGAATGGTAACGGCTTCGACCTGATAGAATTGGGTGCCGGCGATGGGAAGAAAACCAAAGTATTACTCTCTTATCTATCAGATCAAAATTTCAACTTTGTCTATAAGCCTATCGATATTAGTCAGAACGCTATCGATTCGCTCACCAAATCCCTAAACGAGGAACTTCCGAAAGTTCAGGTCGATGGGGAAGAAGGAGAATATTTTGAAGTACTGGAAAGACTCCATCAATTCGACCAGCGGAAAAAAGTGATCATGGTTTTGGGATCTAATATTGGAAACCTGCTTCATCCAAGAGCGATCGATTTTCTATCGCACTTGAAAGATACGATGAATGAAGGAGATCTGATTCTGATGGGATTCGATCAGAAAAAAAATCCACAAGCTATTTTAGATGCATATAATGACCCAAAAGGTATTACGGCCGAGTTTAATAAGAACCTGCTACATCGTATAAATAATGAACTAGGCGGAAATTTTAACATTGATACGTTTAAACACTGGGAGGTTTACGACCCCGAATCGGGTATGGCCAAGAGCTACTTAGTAGCTACCGAGGATATGACCGTTTATATTGAAGCTATTGACCTAACCGTGCATTTTGATGCCTGGGAGACCATACATACGGAAATATCTCAAAAATATGATGATAAGATTATAAAATGGCTGGCAGAAGAATCCGGCTTATCCATAGTAACATCTTTTTCCGATAGCAGGAATTATTATAAAGATTATGTATTCCGAAGAAAATAAAAATACAAACATACGCACACACACCATATGAAAGCAATCTGGAACAACCAAGTTATCGCCGAAAGTAATGATACCGTCGTTATTGAGAATAACCACTATTTCCCGCCAGAATCAATACAGAAAGAATTCTTTAAAGGAAGTGACACTCATACGCGTTGTCCCTGGAAAGGCGTAGCTTCTTACTACACCCTAATCGTTAATGGAGATGAAAATACGGATGCTGCCTGGTACTATCCGGAAACAAGTCATGCCGCCAAGCCTATTGAAGGTTACGTAGCGTTTTGGAAGGGTGTCGAAATAACCCAGTGATTAACCGTCTATCACAGACAGCAATTTATCAAGATCGTTCATCGAATTGTAAAAATGAAAACTTACACGGATTCCCTTACCGCGCAAGGAACAAATGATATTATTGGCCTTCAACTTTTCAAATAATTCCTTATCACCCTTTATATTGAATATCGTTGAATGCCTTTCCCTGTGAACCACCGACTCGTCTAGAAGATCCCTTTTGCTGAATTCAGCTTTTGCCTTCTCAATAATTGAAATGAGATGCGCTTCAATATTATTCATCCCAACTTTTGAAAGGAAAGCCACAGATTCTCCTAAACTTCCATAGTTTAAAGTATCCTGATGTCCAGGTTCCATGTGGCCCACAAAACTAATTTCATCTCTTTTCCCGAAGGAAGCATCCGCCGAATTAAAGCCAATGGTCCTAAGATGAATCCGTGCCTGGGCTTCAGGTTTGATCAAAAATAAACCGTTTCCATAGCCCGCCAGCAACCATTTATAACCACTTGTACCGATTACGTCTATCGGGCTTTCAGAAAAACTAAAATTAGTAGTCCCCAGGAATTGAGTGGCATCCGCAATTAACAATAACTCTGGATGGTAGGCTTTTAACCGACCTAAAAATTCGGGATCCATCATGATACCACTGATGTATTGCACATAGCTGAAGGCAAATATATCGGGGCGATGCTCAGCGATGGCCCGTTCGATATTATCCTCAAGGTTCTTGTCAATGGCGGCATAGCATACCTCAAAATCCCGAAACTCCACCGGCCAATTTATGGAGGGATAATCGCCATTTAGCAACAATACTTTAAGGCCTTTTGGCAATCCTTCGAGGATCACATTCATTCCGAAGGAAAAATTGGGCACCAAAGCCACTGTATCTTCTGAAGTTGAAAAAAAATCGGCCAATGTGGCCCGGATCTCTCTGATATGTTGCTTATGGGTGTCCCTGAAGATACTCCCTCCTTCCATTAAATTAATGTCGTGTTCGTGCCTCCAATGCACCAAGGATCTTGATAATAAACCACAGGAGGCTGTATTGAGGTAGGTATAATCTTTAATAACAGGAAATTCTTTTCTAAAATCTTCCATGAAGTGCGTTGAGAAACCCGTGAATTTTCAATATTTTTACAATAGCCTAAAAGTAGTCAGCATGTTTTCAAAAAACAAAAAAACGGAAGGATTAGATCACGAGCAACGACTGCAGTACGAATATGCCAGAAAAAGGATCGTTCAGAAAAAACGCCTGATGCGACACTTCATCATTTTTCTTGCGGGTTCTGTGCTACTTATTATTATTAATCCGGTTCTGGGATTAGGCGATGAGTTCTTTATAAAAAATTGGTTTGTCTGGGTTATCCTGATCTGGGCTTTCCTTTTCCTTATTCACCTCTTCAATGTGTTTGTGATGAATAAATTCATGGGGAAGGAATGGGAAGATAAACAACTCGAACGCCTCAAAGACAAACAAAGTAAGCGCATCGCCGAACTTCGAAAAGAAGTTGATGGCGAACTGCTACTTCCGAAGGAAGAAGTAAAAAAAAACGGAAATCAAAACCCCACATCCCAGGAAACAGAATGATAACAATGATTGCCGCCGCTGGCGAAAACAACGAATTAGGATTGAACAACATGCTTGTCTGGCACCTGCCGGATGATTTCCGAAGATTCAAACAACTAACTACGGGACATCATATTATAATGGGCAGGAAGACTTTCGAATCCTTTCCCGGTCCGCTGCCTGACAGAACACATATCGTAGTAAGCCGGAATGGCGAATATACAGCCGAGGATGTTTCAGTAGTTCATTCTATTGAAGAAGCCATAGAAAGGTCGGCCCCTGATCCTCAGCCCTTTATTATCGGCGGAGGAGAAATCTATGCTCAGGGCATGGACATAGCAACGAAAATCGAACTCACAAGAGTTCACGGTACCTTCGATGCGGATACTTTTTTTCCCGATATTCCCGAGAATGACTGGGAACTCGCGGAGGAACATTACCACCCCATAGACGACAGGCATGACTATGCATTTACCTATGAGACCTGGGTGCGGAAGTCTGAATAAAACGTGGAAGCTACTATTCGATCGATAGCAGAAGTACATTCCCTCAAACTGAAAGGAGTAAAATCGCTTACAGGAGGAGATATTAATGACGTCTACCTTCTACAGACAACTCCAAAAAATTATGTGGTTAAGATCAACAATGCGGATCGCTTTCCAAAAATGTTCGAAACAGAAAAAGCCGGACTTGAGTTACTAGCTACCACCAACACTTTCAGGATACCAGAAGTTATCACCCAGGGAGAAATAGACAATACTTCATATCTTCTCCTGGAATATATTCAGCCTGGAAATAAAACTGCTGATTTCTGGAATGAATTTGGAACTAAGCTGGCCCGACTGCATCGGCATACTACCGATCTATACGGATGGAAACACAATAATTATATAGGAAGCCTGTTCCAGTCGAACGCTTTCACTATTAAAGCTTCCGATTTCTACACGGAGGAACGCCTGAGGCCACAGATAAACCTGGCGCGTCAAAAAGGTCATCTCACCGAGGATCTCACACATTTCTTCAAAACCGTTTCAGACATCATTCCGAATGAACCTCCGGCTCTGATACATGGTGATCTATGGAATGGCAACTATATGGTTGATGAGAACGGTCTTCCCGTATTGATAGATCCATCGGTTTCTTATTCACACCGCGAGATGGATCTGGCCATGATGCAGCTTTTTGGCGGATTTCCTTCGGAAGTATTTTCGGAATACCAGGAAGAATTTTCCCTGGAATCAGGCTGGAAAGAACGGGTAACGCTATGGCAGTTGTATTATCTATTGGTTCACCTCAACCTCTTTGGAGCGGGATATTTAGGGCAGGTACGTGCTGCCATATCTCGATATTCATAAATAAAAGATTATTTTTGTAGCCACAACCAAAAGCAGCAAATGAAAGCATATTTATTTCCCGGACAAGGAGCCCAATTCACAGGAATGGGGCTTGATCTTTATGAAAATTCAGAAAAAGCAAAAGACCTGTTCGAGCAGGCCAATGATATACTAGGTTTCGAGATCACTAAGATCATGTTCGAAGGCTCTGCCGAAGAACTAAAGGAAACGAAGGTGACCCAACCTGCAATTTTTCTTCATTCCACCATCCTGGCTGAAGTAATGGGAACTGCTTTTCAACCCGATATGGTCGCCGGTCATTCACTGGGAGAACTTTCGGCACTGGTTGCTAACAGTACACTGGCATTTAGTGACGGACTCTCTCTGGTATCCAAACGAGCACAGGCGATGCAAAAAGCCTGTGAATTGCAGCCATCAACCATGGCTGCAGTATTAGGTCTGGACGATGATGTAGTAGAAAGAATTTGTGAGGAGACAGTCTGGAATTGTTGTTCCTGCTAATTACAACTGCCCGGGGCAATTGGTAATAAGCGGAGAGATCGAAGCAGTAAATAATGCCTGCGAATCACTAACCGAGGCAGGAGCCCGTCGTGCCCTGTTATTACCCGTTGGCGGCGCTTTCCATAGTCCGTTAATGGAACCTGCCCGCGAAGAACTTGCTGCAGCTATTGAGGCCACACAATTCAGTGCACCCGCATGCCCAGTGTATCAAAATGTAAGCACCACTGCCGTCACAGATCCATCGGAAATAAAAAAGAACCTGATGCTTCAGTTAACCGCACCGGTTAAATGGACCCAGAGTATGCAGAATATGATCAAAGATGGTGCAACTTCGTTTATAGAAGTAGGGCCTGGCAATGTACTTCAGGGATTGATGCGAAAGATCGATCGTTCGGTAGAGACGGGGAAAGCCGAATTATAGTTCGTCCAGAAGATTTTGTTTTTTTCGGGTGACGTCAGATTGAGTAAATACTTCATGGGATTAATCCATCCTGCGTAATTTCTTTTCCCAGGCCCAGGCAGAAGCCAGTGCTTCTTCTAAGGTCTTCTCTGCCTTCCAGCCCAGAACCTCATTGGCCTTATCGGTGTTAGCGTATACCGATATCACATCTCCCGGACGTCGATCCACGATCTTGTAGTTCAGGGGTTGGCCGATAACCAGTTCGAAAGCATGGATCACCTCTAGTACCGAACTTCCTTTACCGGTACCCACGTTATAAATTTCGAAGGGCTCATAATTCTTTTCTGAAAGCAGCCGCTGCAATGCAATTACATGAGCTTTTGCCAGATCGACAATATGAATATAATCTCTGATACAACTGCCATCTTCCGTAGGATAATCATTTCCGAAGACAGATAACTGATCGCGCAAACCTGAGGCAGTTTGCGTAATGTAAGGCACCAGGTTCTGAGGTATCCCGATGGGTAATTCTCCAATCTCAGCAGATTCATGTGCCCCTATAGGATTAAAATAGCGAAGTGATATGGAACGTATAGAAGAAACCTCGCAAATATCCGCTATGATCTCTTCACTTATCTGTTTGGTATTTCCATAAGGAGAAAGTGCTGCCTTTATCGGGGCGTCCTCCTTGATCGGTAAAGTATCCGGCTGACCATATACCGTGCAGGAAGAACTAAAAATAAAATTATCAATTCCACGGTTCCGGCATTCCTGAAGTAAATATACCAGGGTTCCTACATTGTTCTCGTAATACAATAAGGGGTTCTCAACACTTTCACCAACAGCCTTACTAGCTGCAAAATGGATAATCCCCTCAATATCATCGTAGTCATTGAAAAAGGCCTTTACAGTATCTTTTTCACGCAGATCCAGGATTTCAATATCGGGGCGCAGGCCCGTGATGGCTGTGATGCCGTCAAGCACATCCATAGAGGCATTCGACAGATTGTCGATGATGACCACCTTAAAGCCAGCCGCCTGTAACTCGACAACGGTATGCGAGCCTATATATCCAAGGCCTCCTGTAACGAGGATACTCTTCATTGGCTGTTCACGAAGTTAATAACCATATTTGTAATGAAATCGATCTGCTCATCGTCCAGTTCAGTATGCATAGGAAGTGAGATCACCTCCTTAACCAACTGATTGGTGACTTTAAAATTTTCTTCTTTATAGCGCTCATCGAGGTAGGCCTTCTGCAAGTGCAGGGGTATGGGGTAATAGACACCACAAGGGATTCCATTATCATTCAAATGTTGAACGAGCGCATCGCGGTCTGTATTTAGAACCCTAAGTGTGTATTGATGAAAAACATGACAATCGCAGGTATCACAAATTGAATTCCCTGCATCACAAGACCCTGTGGGGGTAATAATATTTTCTATCCCTGTAAAGGCGGCGGTATATTTCCTGGCTGCATTTTGGCGTGCCTGGTTATAAGCATCCAACTGCGGTAGTTTTGCTCTAAGCACGGCAGCCTGTAATGAATCCAGCCTGGAGTTCACACCTACCACATCGTGATGATATCGCACATACATTCCGTGATTAACGATCCCGCGGATGGTATGAGCCAGGTCATCATCATTGGTAAAAATCGCTCCACCATCACCATAGCATCCTAAATTCTTGGATGGAAAGAAAGAGGTGGAAGCCACGTGGCCAATAACACCGGCCTTTGTCTTCGATCCGTCTTTGGACGTATGCGTTGCTCCTATTCCCTGGGCATTATCCTCTATTACATATAAGTCATGTGCGTCCGCCAATGCCATGATCTCATCCATGGCTGCCGATAAACCGAACAAATGTACAGGAACAATAGCTTTCGTTTTAGGCGTGATAGCTTTTCGAATTTCTTCTACATCAATATTGAAATTTACAGGATCCACATCAACAAGGACCGGAGTTAATCCTAACAATGCAATAACCTCGACGGTAGCCGCAAAAGTGAAATCGGCTGTAATAACCTCATCTCCCGGTTTCAGACCCAGGCCCATCATAGCTATTTGCAGGGCATCGGTTCCATTCGCACAGGGGATCACATGCTTTACTCCCAGGTATTCTTCAAGCTCCTTCTGAAACTGGTGAACTTCGGGTCCGTTTATAAAAGCCGTGGACTCCACTACTTCTAGTAAGGATTGGTCTACGCGATCCTTGATCTTTTCATATTGACCCTTAAGGTCTACCATTTGAATTTTTCGCATTGTCTCGAAGAAAATTTTTGTTGTCAAACTTACGAAATTGTTTCCGTTGTTTATTGTTGGTCGAGCGGTAAATTAATCATCTCCAATTTCCAATTCTCGTATAAACACTCAATTCTAATTTATCCAATTTGAATTTTTGGTAAATTAGCGGCCTATGCGCACATTGTATTCCATCCTTACCCATATGAGCTATATCTTTCTATGGATTTCACAGTTTTTCAGTAAGAAGATGCGACTTTTCATGAAAGGCAGGGTGAATGTTCTGCATAAAATTTCTCGTGCTATTACGTCCGATGATAAAACTATCTGGTTTCATTGTGCCTCATTGGGAGAATATGAACAGGGACTGCCTATTATGGAAGCCTTTAAAGCCAAATATCCCGAATATAAAATTGTACTCACCTTCTTTTCACCTTCCGGTTATGAGAATAAAAAGAATAGCGCAATTGCCGATGTGGTTTGCTACCTGCCCCTCGATACACGCTCAAATGCCAGGCGGTTCATTCAATTAGTGCATCCCACCCTGGCGATTTTCGTGAAATACGAGTTCTGGCCTAATTATTTGTTCGAACTGGAGAAAGAGGGCATACCGGCCCTACTGGTTTCAGGTTTGTTCAGAAAGAACCAGTCATTCTTTAAAACATACGGCGTTTTTATGCGGAAAGCCCTTGGCACAATCGATTACTTCTTCGTACAGAATAGTCTGTCTGAATCATTGCTCAATTCCATAGGTATTGAGAATGTCCGGATTAGCGGCGATACAAGGTTCGATCGTGTTTCACAACAAATTGAAAAGGATAATTCACTCCCTTACCTCGATACTTTTAAAAGTAATTCTGTTTGTGTGGTATGTGGAAGTACCTGGCCCGAAGATGAAACCATACTCCTTCCATATATGAATGAATCGGGCAGCAATGTTAAGTTCATTATTGCCCCGCACAGCATAGATGGGAGTAAAATCGATTCTTTCAGAAGAAAACTAGCAAAGCCATCGGTCTTATATTCACAACGTGAAAACCAGAATCTTTCAGAAATGTCGGTTTTTATTGTGGATACCATTGGTTTGCTAACAAAGATCTATAGCTATGCCGATATCGCATATGTAGGCGGTGCCATGGGAAATTCAGGACTTCATAATATACTGGAACCGGCCACATTTGGAGTGCCCATCGTTATTGGTAAGAATTTTGAAAAATTTCCGGAGGCCATCCGACTTCAATCACTGGCTGCGTTGTTCTCTGTTTCCACATCCGTTGAAGTTAGTGATATCATGAACAAATTGGCAGGTGATAAAAATTTCAGAAGTAGCACAGGAATGATAGCGGGACATTTTGTGAATAGTAATACCGGCGCTACATCAATTATCATGAAGTATATAGAATCACTCCACAGTGACGGCCTCATTTAGGTATCTTCTAAAAGGCAGCATTTCTTTATAGATATTCACCACTTTGCTATCGAAATCGGATGCCAGTACTTCTTTCCGGCTAATATAATGAACCACCGCGAATGAACGCCGTCTCAGCAGATCGATATGCTCATGATCTACAGAATATCCTTTAGGCGCAGTTTTCAGCGGATTATCTACTACCATTTCTCCGAACATCTTTTTGAAGGAAGGTTTTCGCAACACTTCTTTAATTTCTTTTCCATTATAGTCGATAGCGCTCCGAATTCGTTTAAGAACATCAGACGAGGGATGCCAGTAACCTCCGCCCAGGAAGGATTCATTCACTCCCAGTTCAATATAAAAATCCCCCTGTTTACTACGCTGATCCAAACCGGCGCCAAAATGATCCTTATACACCGGGCGATTTGGATGGAACATAAGATTATTATTGATACGGTTGATGGCTTTTTTCCCTGGCGTATCGAAATATTCATCATCAACGGACGCTAGTTTATCGTTTAATCCATCCAGCCAATCGATATAGAAATCCCTAACCTCAAAATAATCCCTGCGATGGGCAACCATCCATTCTTTAGAATTGTTCTTCTGAAGTTTCTCAAGAAAACTATAGAGCCTGGTAAAACTCATCTTAGGTGTTCAGATGTTTTATTTGCCCTTTTAGTTCCTCCATGGACGCCTGAAGCTGACGTAATAGGGAACTTTCTGAGGGTTCCTCTACACCAAAGGTTAATTTGCTGTTTACCATCCAAAGTTCCTGAACATCGTTAACTTCAACATCTATAGGAAGGTATTCCGAATTTAAAGAAATAAGTCGAACCCGATCGGGTGTATTTGGGATCTTCTGAAGTTTCTTAACTAATACCGAATCGTGTAGTACCACAATATAAATTCTACTGTCACTGGCCTCGGTAATGCTGGGTACAGCTTTCCCTAGCACCCATTCATTCGGACGAATATTAGGCAGCATACTATCTCCTTCCACCTGGAAGCCTCTGTAGGTGGCATTCCTGTATTCCGGTAGCGGAATTGAAAAAGCAGGTAAGGAATCATACCAATCCACGTCTTGAATATTATGTGGATAACCAGCCGCTGCTTTCTGATTTACCAGTAATATAGTATCGTTCTCCTCGCTGTCTATAGTGATTACTTTCGGACTCACATCACCACCGCTTAGATCCACGTACTGGCTGAAGCTATTGCCAAACAACCACAACGGATTTATCCTGAACAGACGCAGCAATTCCATTACGGCCTTTCCCGATATTTTGGTTTTGCCACGTTCAATATCCGCAGTAGTTGAACCGATTCCAAGAAGTTCGGCAAAAGATTGCTGCGTTTGATGCTGCTCTTCTCTTACCTTTTTAAATCGTTTAGCTTCTATGGGTACATTTTTTTCCATCTTCCGAATATACAATTATTTGGAATAATTCCAAATTTATACAAGGAATAATTCCTAGTTATGATATTTATGCTAAATTATTGGTTTTCAGAGATAACGTTTCGATGAAATGCATTGTTTAGAAGGTATTCTAATTAAAAAAATAACTATTTTTGAGCCTTATTAATCACTAATCTAAATGAACCATGAAAAAATTATTTGTATCCCTTACAGCATTAGCTTTGGTATTTGCTGTATCCTCTTGTAGAGAGACGGAAAAAAAAGCTGACGAGATGTCTGACGAAGTTGAAAACGTAATGGAAGACGCTAAAGAAGAAGCGGAAGAAGTTATGGAAGAGACTGAAGAAACTGTTGACTCATTGACCAATATGGTTGAAGAAGTTGAAGAGACTGTAGAAAACTAAGACATTTCAGTTTACACATAAAAAAAGCCCGGAAAATTCCGGGCTTTTTTTTTACTATGTGGGGATATTATTTCTGAACAATAATAAATTCAGATCTTCTGTTCAATTGATGCTCGTCCTCACTACAAGGAACACCGTTGTCACATCGATTCAACAATTGTGATTCTCCGTATCCTCTTCCGGTGATCCTGTCGCGGCTAACACCTGCCCCTACTATATAGTCCATGGTGGACTGAGCCCGGGCCTCAGATAATCTTAAATTAAAGGCATCGCTGGATCTACTGTCGGTATGAGACCTAACGTCTATCTTCAGGTTTGGAAACTTCTGCATCGCTTCAACGACCTTCAACAATTCTATTTGTGCATCCGGACGGATATACGACTGGCTCAGATCGAAATAGATCGGGTTCAGGTTCAGTAAAACTCCCAGATCCTCACCTACTTTGGCATCGCGTAACTCATTGTCTTCTTCTGAAAGAATATAAAGCGTCTTTTTCACTTCCGATTCGTATTCCCCAGTGGTAACAAAAGATTTTTCCGCTGTGGAGAAATCGGGTTTCGAAGCGCGAATCGCATAGCCCGTTGAACATTCAATCACATCGAAGGAGAAAGCACCGTTCATATCGGATTTGGTTTCTTCCATTACATTGTTGTCACTGTCCAGCAACACTACTTTAGCATCTATGATCAGGTCGTCTGTATCTTTATCGCGAACTTCTCCGCTTAAGGACTGGCGACAGTTTTTAATTAACTGAGCTGTTTGTTCGAACGCATAAATATCGTCTTCTCCTTTTCCACCTTCCCTGTTGGATGCAAAATATCCCAGGCCTGTGGTACTGTTGATCACAAAGGAGAAATCATCGGCTTTACTGTTTATAGGAGCTCCAATATTGAATCCCTTTTCATAATTTCCTTCTGAAGTTATTTCAGAAACAAAAATGTCTAATCCACCAAGACCTACATGTCCGTCGGAAGCAAAATAAAGATCGTCATTGGTGTCCACAAAAGGGAAAGTTTCGCGTCCTTCGGTATTTATAGCATCACCCAGACTCTCAGGCTCACCGAAGCTATCACCGTCGATCGATACTTTGTAAAGATCCGACTGTCCCTCCCCGCCGGGTCGGTCACTGGAGAAAATAAGTTGTTTTCCATCAGCACTTATTGCCGGGTGTCCGTTAGAGAATTCTTCACTGTTAAATGGTAATTCTTCTGCTTCGCTCCACCCTTTTTCTGTACGTTTCGAACGATACAACTTTAATAGGGTCTTACCCTCATTGTCCTTGCCTCGTTTACGCTTGGTAAAATTATTTCTGGTGAAATACATGGTTTGGCCATCCTTGGAGAATACCGCAGATGATTCATGATATCTTGAGTTTACTTTAGAACGATAACGGATGGGCTCTCCTTCCTCACTCACGGTAATGCTGTATAGTTCAGAAAACGGTTGGTCATTCCAGTTATGAGTTCGCTGAGAAGCTCTTCTTGTTTTTCGGTTCGATGTGAATATGATCTCGCCACCATTCAGCGTAGGTGCAAAATCTGAAAGCTCCGAATTAAAGGGAACTGTAAAGACGTTAAAACGACCCGACTGTAATTCGATAAGTTTAATGTAATTCCTTTCTTCGGAAAATAATTCTGCCCTGTTATCCGTGGAAGCAACTTCATTTAGTTTATCCATAATTCGATCTGCAGTGGCGTATTTTCCAATCGTTTTAAGCGATTGTGCATAGCGATAGATATATTCCGAATCGATATCTTCCGAAAATTCGAACAAGGCTCCGTACCATTTTGCGGCATCTTCATATTCACCATTGAAGTAATACGAATCTCCTAATCTTGAAAGCACATTCACCGAGCGGTAACCGCTCTCAACTGCTTTAATATACGCTTCACGGGCATCCATAAAAGCGAAATCATTAAAATGCGCATCTCCCCTGGCTTCTTTATTATTAGCTGACGTTGCCCCGTCCTGGGCGATCGTAACGTTGGCCGTTAGCAGAAGTCCGGTAACTATCAGTATAAAATATTTTGATCTTAAAGTCATAGTTATAATTTTAAAAGAATCGTGGATTTTTCATGCCTTCATCACGCTTGAATAATTCGAAGCGAAGAAAGATTTCATAAGAACCATCGTTATATTGTTGTAATTCGGTGGTTTCCCTGTCGTAAGCAAAGCCAATCATAATCTGGTCTGTTACCTGGAATCCTATCAATGCACTTAGCGCTGCACTCCATCTGTAGGCTACTCCTAGTGTTAACTTATCCTGAATAAGGAAATTAGCCGACATATCTACCTGTAGTGGCGACCCCTGTACAATCTTTGTAAGCAAAGCAGGTTTAAATTTCAATCCATCAGAAACATCAAACACATACCCGGTCATTAAATAAAAGTTTACGCGTTCTTCTGCCGTGGCACTTGAATTATTTGAATTGGAGGATTCATCGAAATGTTCTGTTTGGAGGATGTTAGGAACACTGGCTCCTAAATAAAATTTTTCCGTGTAATAATAGGCCCCTGCTCCCACCTGAGGCGAGAATTTGTTGTCGATATTGATTTCAGTTCCAGCATCTCCATTATTAAAAGGACCCGTATTGAGCTTACCGCTATCGATATTAAGCAGATGTGCGCCCCCTTTAACTCCCAATGCTAATCTTCCCTTATCGGAAGTGGTTAGCGTATATGTAAAATCAAGATCTATATACGTCTCATCCGAAATAAAGATTTCATCGCGAGTTACGTTTAACCCGATTCCCACTTTCTTTCCAATTGGCGAGTGTACTGCGAAGTTGAAGGTGGTTGGAGCTCCGTCCAATCCAACCCATTGACTTCTATACAGTCCAACAATACTGAGCACATCACGAGCGCCCGCGTACGCAGGGTTAACACTCAAAGGATTATACATATACTGCGTATACTGAGCATCCTGTTGCCCATAGGTACTTTCAGAGTAAAATCCTAAGCAAAGTAGCGTTATAACTGTTACGTAAAATTTTTTCATAGGTTTAATATTAGGCCTGCCGGGCCGTTACCCGGCAGGCATTTATTGTGATTTTATCTTCTATTTATGTATAGTGGTCCGGCCAATCGCTTGGACTTTCCTTCATCGTTCACATAGTTAAGTACATAGTAGTACGTTCCTACCGGAAGGCGTTCTCCCCGGTCTATGGTTACACGTCCTTCAGAAATTCCACGGAAGAACTTATCATCCTGTCCGTAACCCTCTACTCCGTAAACCTTAACACCCCAGCGATTGAATATCTCAAGTGTATTATTCGGGAATCTGTGGATACCTCGAATTACAAATACATCGTTAAGACCATCACCATTCGGTGTCATGATATCGAATACATCAAGGTTGTCTTCCGAATTCGGATTACCATTATTAGGCTCGATATAGTCGACAATTCCGTTACCGTTATCATCTCCAAGTTCATCACCGTTGGCAATTCCATCATCGTCACAATCAAGCTCAAGCCATTCCTGAGACACGATCGTAAGATCCTGGCTCGCCACTAAGAAATCACATGGATCGGTTGGATCGGTTCCATCAACTACTTCCTGACCATTCAATACACCATCACCATCGCAATCGGTTTCTATCCACTCCACACTCGGTGGGAAGGTCTGACTCTCTATTAAGAAGTCACACAGATCAAGTGGGTCAGTGCCGTCGTTCACCTCATCTCCATCGGTTACACCATCACCGTCCGTATCCGGGTTCAATGGGTCGGTACCTAATGCTAATTCTTCGCCATTAGTTAAGCCATCACCATCGCAGTCTAAGTCTAACCATTCCTGGGTAGGCTCTACAGTCTGACTGGCAAGAACAAAATCACAAGGATTTTGTGGATCCGTACCATCATTGATCTCATTCAGATTGGTTACACCATCTCCGTCACAATCTAACTGATGCCATGCTTCACTTACAATAGTCAAATCTTGATTTATTGCTTTGTAGTCACATGGATCCGTTGGATCGGTCTCGGCAAGGACTTCAATACCGTTAAGTACTCCATCACCATCACAATCTCCGTCTAACCAAGCCTGGCTAGGTGGTACTGTCTGGCTCATCCAGTCAAGATCACATTCATCAAGTGGATCCGTTCCATCTAATATTTCATCACCATTGGTAACTCCATCACCATCACAATCCAGATCTAACCACGCCTGTGTTGGTGGTACACTCTGACTTGCCAGTACGAAGTCACAAGGATCGGTTGGATCCGTTCCGTCAACTACTTCCTGACCGTTGGTTACACCATCACCATCACAATCTCCATCCAACCATGCCTGGCTAGGTGGTACTGTTTGACTGGTATAAACAAGATCACATTCATCTAATGGGTCTGTACCATCTATTATTTCTTGTCCGTTGGTTACTCCATCACCATCACAATCCAATGCTTCCCATGCGGCTGTTGTTGGAATAGTCTGACTTGTTAACATAAAGTCACAAGGATCGGTTGGATCGGTTCCATCGATGATCTCATCACCGTTGGTCACACCATCACCATCACAGTCTCCGTCTAACCAAGCCTGGCTAGGTGGTACTGTTTGACTCGTCCAGTCAAGATCACAAGGATCAAGTGGATCTGTTCCGTCATTTATTTCATCACCATTCGTCACACCGTCACCATCACAATCCAGATCTAACCATTCCTGCGTTGGAGGAAGTGTCTGACTTGCTACAACAAAGTCACAAGGATCGGTTGGATCCGTACCATCAATAACTTCTTGTCCGTTGGTTACACCATCTCCATCACAATCTGCATCTAACCATGCTTGAGTTGGCGGAACTGTTTGATTGGCTACAACAAGATCACAGAAATCAAGTGGATCTGTTCCATCAATAATCTCCTGACCGTTGGTTACACCATCACCATCACAATCCAATGCTTCCCATGCTGGGGTAGTTGGTACTGTCTGGCTTGATAACATAAAGTCACAAGGATCCGTAGGATCGGTACCATCGATGATCTCATCACCATTGGTTACTCCGTCTCCATCACAGTCTCCGTCTATCCATGCCTGGCTAGGCGGTACTGTTTGTGAAGCAGCTAATAAGCTACACTCATCAAGAGGATCGGTTCCATCTATTAGTTCTTGTCCGTTGGTCACACCGTCACCATCACAGTCTAAGGCTTCCCAGGCTGCACTTGGTGGCAGGGATTGACTTGCCAATACAAAGTCACAAGGATCGGTTGGATCCGTGCCATCTATAATTTCCTGTCCGTTGGTAACTCCATCACCATCACAGTCACCCATTTCCCAAGTTGCACTTGGTGGTAGGGTTTGTGAAGCAGCAACTAAGCTACATTCATCCAGAGGATCTGTACCGTCAATTAGTTCTTGTCCGTTGGTAACACCATCCCCATCACAGTCTAAGGCTTCCCAGGCTGCAGTGGTTGGCACCGACTGGCTTGTTTGTTGGAAATCACAAGGATCGGTTGGATCCGTGCCGTCGATAATTTCATCACCATTGGTCACACCATCGCCGTCACAATCACCTGCGTTCCATGCCGCACTTGGTGGTACTGTCTGGCTCGTCCAATCAAGATCGCAAGGATCAAGTGGGTCGGTTCCATCTATTAGTTCTTGTCCATTGGTCACACCGTCACCATCACAATCTAAGGCTTCCCAGGCTGCGCTTGGTGGTAGGCTTTGACTTGCCAATATAAAGTCACAAGGATCGGTTGGATCCGTGCCATCTATAATTTCCTGTCCGTTGGTAACTCCATCACCATCACAGTCACCCATTTCCCAAGTCGCACTTGGTGGTAGGGTTTGTGAAGCAGCAACTAGGCTACATTCATCCAGAGGATCAGTTCCATCTATGATCTCCTGACCATTAGTTACACCATCACCATCACAATCCAGTGCTTCCCACGCCGGGGTTGTTGGTACTGTCTGGCTTGATAACATAAAGTCACAAGGATCGGTTGGATCCGTACCATCGATGATCTCATCACCATTGGTTACTCCGTCTCCATCACAGTCTCCGTCTATCCATGCCTGGCTAGGCGGTACTGTTTGTGAAGCAGCTAATAAGCTACACTCATCAAGAGGATCTGTTCCATCTATTAGTTCTTGTCCGTTGGTCACACCGTCACCATCACAGTCTAAGGCTTCCCAGGCTGGGGTAACCGTTACTACAGTGTTCTGAGTGGCAGGATCGTAATCACAAGGATCGGTTGGATCCGTACCATCTATAATTTCCTGTCCGTTGGTCACACCATCACCATCACAATCAAGGGCTTCCCAGGCCGCCGTTGGCGTAGTGTCCTGGTTCGCTGCTATAAGATCACAAGGATCAAGTGGATCAGTTCCATCAATGATCTCCTGACCATTGGTCACACCATCACCATCACAATCCAGGGCTTCCCATGCAGGGGTTGTTGGTATTGTCTGGCTTGATAACATAAAGTCACATGGATCCGTTGGATCGGTACCATCGATGATCTCATCACCATTGGTTACACCATCGCCGTCACAGTCCAGATCATTCCAGGCCGCCGTTGGCGTTGTGTCTTGATTGGCCACAACCAGAGAACAAGGATCCAGTGGGTCCGTATTATCGAGTAATTCCTGTCCGTTAGTCACACCGTCACCATCACAGTCTAAGGCTTCCCAGGCTGGGGTTACAGTTACTACGGTATTCTGAGTGGCAGGATCGTAATCACATGGATCTAATGGATCGGTGCCATCTATAATTTCTTGTCCGTTGGTCACTCCGTCGCCATCACAATCTAAGGCTTCCCAGGCTGGAGTCACTGCAGTAATATCCTGACTGCTCTCCAGATAATCACAAGGATCCTGAGGATTGGTTCCGTCATTTAATTCAGTTCCATTTGAAACACCATCACCATCACAATCCCCTGCTAACCATGCCGTGCTTGCATTGGCTGGATTCTGTATTGAAGAATCGTAATCACAAGGATCATAAGGATCAGTACCAGTGGCAACTTCATCACCGTTGGTAACACCATCACCGTCACAATCGGCCGCTGCCCAAATATCGTAATTCGGATCGCCCGGTAGCGGAATATTTTGCGTAGTCGCAACACATGGGTCCAGAGGATCTGGGTCTGTTCCGTTAGGATCACCATCACCATCACAATCTAACAGATCCCAAGCTGGGCTGGTAGCCACAGTTTGACTGGCTAAAATAAAGTCACAAGGATCCTGAGGATCGGTACCATCGGCTATTTCTTGTCCGTTGGTCACACCATCACCATCACAATCCAGGGCATCCCAAGTAGAAGACTGTGGTCCTGAAATACTGCTTGCCATATAATCACAAGCGTTTAATGGATCGGTACCATCGATGATCTCATCACCATTGGTTACACCGTCACCATCACAGTCAAGGTCATTCCAGGCTGCGGTTGGTGTTGTATCTTGATTGGCCACAACCAGAGAACAAGGATCCAGTGGGTCCGTATTATCGAGTAATTCCTGTCCGTTAGTCACACCGTCACCATCACAGTCTAAGGCTTCCCAGGCTGGGGTTACAGTTACTACGGTATTCTGAGTGGCAGGATCGTAATCACATGGATCTAATGGATCGGTGCCATCTATAATTTCTTGTCCGTTGGTCACTCCGTCACCATCACAATCTAAGGCTTCCCAGGCTGGAGTCACTGCAGTAATATCCTGACTGCTCTCCAGGTAGTCACAAGGATCCTGAGGATTGGTTCCGTCATTTATTTCAGTTCCATTTGAAACACCATCACCATCACAATCACCCGCTAACCAGGCCGTGGTAACATTGGCTAAATTTTGTATTGAAGAATCGTAATCACATGGATCATAGGGATTGGTACCAGTGGCAACTTCATCACCGTTGGTCACTCCATCACCGTCACAATCGGCCGCTGCCCAGATCGCGTAGTTCGGATCTGTAGGTAGTGGAATATTTTGGGTAGTTGCAACACATGGGTCCTGAGGATCCGGATCGGTTCCGTTAGGATCACCGTCACCATCACAATCTAACAGATCCCAAGCCGGGCTGGTAGGTTCTGTTTGACTGGCAAATACAAAGTCACAAGGATCCTGAGGATCGGTTCCATCGGCTATTTCTTGTCCGTTGGTCACTCCATCACCATCACAGTCCAGCAGATCCCAGGATGCGGACATAGGTCTTGTTGCACTGCTTGCCATATAATCACAAGCGTTTAATGGATCGGTACCATCGATGATCTCATCACCATTGGTTACACCATCGCCGTCACAGTCCAGATCATTCCAGGCCGCCGTTGGCGTTGTGTCTTGATTGGCCACAACCAGTGAACAAGGATCCAGTGGGTCCGTATTATCGAGTAATTCCTGACCGTTAGTCACACCGTCACCATCACAGTCTAAGGCTTCCCAGGCTGGGGTTACAGTTACTACGGTATTCTGAGTGGCAGGATCGTAATCACATGGATCTAATGGATCCGTACCATCTATAATTTCCTGTCCGTTGGTCACTCCGTCACCATCACAATCCAGGGCTTCCCAGGCTGGAGTAACTGCAGTGATATCCTGACTGCTCTCCAGGTAGTCACAAGGATCCTGAGGATTGGTTCCGTCATTTATTTCAGTTCCATTTGAAACACCATCACCATCACAATCACCCGCTAACCAGGCCGTGGTAACATTGGCTAAATTTTGTATCGAAGAATCGTAATCACATGGATCATAGGGATCCGTGCCAGTGGCAACTTCATCACCGTTGGTAACACCATCACCGTCACAATCGGCCGCTGCCCAGATCGCGTAATTCGGATCTGTTGGTAGTGGAATATTTTGGGTGGTGGCAGAACAAGGATCCTGAGGATCCGGATCGGTTCCGTTAGGATCACCATCACCATCACAATCTAACAGATCCCAAGCCGGGCTGGTAGGTTCTGTTTGACTGGCAAATAAAAAGTCACATGGATCCTGAGGATCGGTTCCATCGGCTATTTCTTGTCCGTTGGTCACACCATCACCATCACAGTCGGCTAATAACCACGCTGCGGTGGGTGGTAAGGACACTAAGATTGGGTTGTAGTCACATGGATCTGTTGGATCTGTGCCACCGGTAATTTCATCACCATTGGTTACACCGTCGCCATCACAATCCAATGCTTCCCAAGCACTTGACGGAGGAAGGGTCTGATCTGCAAAGACGAAGTCACATGGATCAAAAGGATCTGTTCCATTGCCTTCATCCATACCATTACCATCGGGATCAATTTCATCACCATTGGTAACGCCGTCACCGTCGCAGTCTCCATTCTGATATGCTGTAGAAGTTGTTGTATAGTCCTGGTTGGCCGGATCGTAATCACAGAAATCGTAAGGGTCTGTGCCATCCATAAATTCCTGGCCGTTGGTTACGCCATCTCCATCACAATCGGCTGCTTGCCAGATCGGATTAGTAGGATCTTCATCGCCTATAACTCCATCGTCTATACATGGATCCAGTGGGTCGGGGTCTACATCATCATAGGTTCCGTCACCATCGGTATCTCCAATGACCGTAAACGGAGCTGTATCAATATCGTCTTCCGTAGGATCGCCATTATTCACGATCGAATCAGAATCGAACTGATCACATGCTGTATTTTCAGCCGTATTGAGATAGGGTCCGGTCGGATTAACGATCGCATCAAAAGTGAGAACTTCAGTTGCTCCCATTAGGATTGACAATCCAGCCCAGGTAATTGTGAAATTAACCGGGTTATAAGTTCCTCCGGTACTAATCGTTCCGCCCACCAGTGTAAATCCGGGTGGGATCACATCTTGCACTTCGACACCTGTCGCATCCGCAAAACCGGTAATATCGTTATTAAAAACAGCGATAGAGAACGTAACCGTGCTTCCGGGAGAGGCCGTCACAGGCAATACTGTTTTAGTGATTTCTATATCCGTTAGCCCATTGATCGTGACTTGCATGATATCAAAGCTCGTTGGGCAAATACCGTTTGCTACGGTCCATCTAAATTCATAAACTCCTGGAACGGTACCTGTTACAGATGTATTAGGATCATTCTCATCGATGAAACCTACAGAAGTAGGGCCCGATTCCTGAGTCCAGGTCCCTGTACCGGCAGAGGCCGGTACGGCATTTAGAGTTACTGTAGAAAATTGCGGTAGTACCTGATCTGGTCCGGCATCCGCAGCAGCAGGTGCAGAAACAATCGTAATTAACATCACGTCGCTAATATCGCAACCACCGTTTGAGCTTGTCCAGGTAAACTCGAAAACACCGGGAACAAGGTTAAAAATTAAACTGTTTGGATCATTCGGGGAAGCAATTCCTGCAGGAGTTCCTGGTTCTGTAACACCGGGGCCCGCCGATTGAGTCCATGTGCCTGTTCCCGGGCTAACAGGAACGGCATTCATATTCGTTTGACTCACATCACAAAACTCCTGATCGGGTCCAGCATCGGCTGGTGAAGGAGGTACATCCGTAAACGTGATGTCCACGGTATCGGAAGTAGGAGCACAACCACCGGAAACGAATGGGCCGTTAGTAACGGTCCACATTAATGTATAGGTTCCTAAAGTTGTGATGTTAGAAAGTGTCGATGTTGGTGAATTCGGGCTATCGATCATAGCAGCACCTAATGAAGGATCGGTTACGAAAGACCAAACACCAATACCAACCGCAGGTGGTGTTGCACCTAAAGTAGCATTTAGTGAACAGGCTGCAGGCTGGTCCGGACCGGCTATTGCCATTGAAGGTGGTGCGAATACCTCGATTCGAACAACATCAGCATTTGTTGAACAATTCGCTAAAGAAAAATTCCATTCCAGAATATAGATTCCAGGTACTGACAAGCCTGATAGTGTACTGATAGGATCCGAAGGTGTATCAATTACTGCAACACTGCCTGAAGGTACGCTTGCGAAGCTCCACAAGGCAACAGTACCGTCTGCCGGAGGTGTATTTCCAGCTAATTGGGTTGTTTCCACTGGAAGTCCGGTGATGGCAGGTATAAGATCCGCCTGACAAAGCAATTGATCCGGCCCTGCGTCTGGTTGAAACATAGGTCCTGAACTATTTACGACGTCCACTTCATCAAATAAATTTGGACAACCCACATAATCTGTTGTGAAACGAAAAGTATAAGTCAATCCGGGAGTTATCATAACACTTGCCGAATTGCTATTGGCCGGTGACTGCGTAATTGTAGCGCCATTAGCCGTCACTTCGGTCCATAATCCAGTCGATCCCAGTGTGGCTTCTAATAAAATATTAGTTGCCTCACATAGCTGTTGATCGGGTCCCGCATTTGCAGGTGCAAAAACATCTACAGTTGTATCAGCGCTTGTGGCAGGACATAAAGGACTACCTGAAATATTCCACCTGAAGGTATACGAGCCGGTTACTAATCCTGAAACCATAGCGTTCGGGTCGCTTATATTACTGAATGTAGGCGTATTAGGAGCTCCTGAAAGTACTGTCCAAACACCATTCTCCGTTTGAGGGTCAAATGCATTTGCTGTTAGTGTTACTGTTGTATCATTGCAAATTACTTGCGCCGGGCCTGATGTTGCTATCGTAGGAGGAATTCCCACTTCGATGGTCACCTGGTCTGAATCTGAAGAGCACGACCCATTGCTGACCGTCCAATCAAATTCGTAAGTACCTGAGTATGTAAAAGTAAAAACAGCTACCGGACTGGTATCGTCATCAATGGTAAAACCTCCAGGGCCGGAAACCTGGGTCCAAAGTCCTGTTCCTGTGCTTGTCGCAGCCATAGTAAATGTGCTGGAACAATCCGATTGATCTGCTCCGGCATCTGCCACAGCTGTACCTCCTATTGTAATTTCTACTTCGTCGGTAGATGATTGACAACCCGGTGCGACCGTATCGATGGTCCAGGTTAAAACATAACTGCCTTCAGTGACCACCGTTGCGGTGGTATTAAAAAGGGTAGCGTCTGTGAAAGTTAGTCCGGCTGCGGGAACCGCTGTCCATAAACCTGTCTCTCCTGCTCCGGGAGCATTTCCCGCTAGAGTAACAGTTGCGGTACCTGATGGCAGGCATTGATCGGGACCTGCATTCGATGCAGTTGGACCCTGTGTTGCATCGGTTGTAACATCAACTGTATCCACCGATGGACCTCCACAACTAAGTGGTGAACCGTCAATCGACCATTGTAATGTATAGAGGGATGATGCTGTATCGAATCCTGTGGCAGTAGCCATCGGATCGTTGATGTCGGAAAAAGTGATAGTGTCAGGTCCTGCTGTCTGTGACCAGGTTCCTATTTGATTTCCCTGAGGTATACTCCCATCTAATTGTACTGGACTTCCAAAACAAACAGTCTGATCCGGACCTGCATCAGAAACAGGAACCACAGGAGCGTTAACCGTGACTTGAACATCATCTGCCTCTACAGGGCATACGAAACCTCCAACTACGGAATACCTGAAGACATAAGTACCTGCTATAAGCCCATCTACAGGAGCCAATTGAGCATAGGGGTCAATAATATTTGCCGTATTAGGCCCGCTTATCTGGGTCCAAAGTGATTCTCCAACAGTAATGACATTACCCGCTAAAGTAGTTGCAACCACACCGCAAGCAAGATTTTGGTCGGTTCCGGCATTGGCGCCCGTTGGAATTAATGATATAGAGACATTTATTTGATCTGTCGAATCCTCACATCCAATGAGTCCCTGCCCGTTTTGACTACGTCTAAACGCTACGGTGTAATCACCTTCAACATCGAAATCGATCGTCAAGGAAGTACCGGAAAACGTTTGATATGCTGTGGGGAACGAAAATGCAGAATCTCCGGGTCCACTTACAATACTATATGAATTAGTCCCATCTCCATTGGCCACAAAAGGTATATCAATTGATGTTTCTCCACAAGCGCCGATAATATCGTTTCCACCGTTAACTGTTATATCATAATTGGTTAAATTGAATCCAATGGAAGCACTTGCCGTGCTAGAACATCCTGTTGCAGAATTTGTAATCGTGTACGTAAAAGTATAGGTGTTTGGTGAAACTAAACCGGTTACCTGGGTTGTAGAACTGTTTGGGTTTGATATAAGAGCTCCAAGTGCAGAGGTTTCTACCCATTGCACGGTCTCACCAGCAAAATCAGGGGTATTCCCTATTAAAGTTGCGGTTGATACGCTTCCATCACAAAAAAACTGATTCGTAGCCTGGATGGATGCCGAGGATACATCCTGAGTGGCGGGATCTACGGTTATAGTAACGATATCTTCCCCATTGGCGCAAGGACCGCTAACCGACCATCGCAAAACATACACTCCTTCGATTAGTCCTGATATTCCTGTGGTATTGCTATTCGGGCTGGCTATTATTGGTGTACTTGGACCTGAGACAAATGACCACATGCCATCCTGACCGTTTAATCCACAGCCTCCATTTGTTGCATTTAAAGTAGTTGACTGTGAAACGGTATAGCAATTATCTAACATTTGATCCGGTCCTGCATCCACAGGTTCCAATCCACCATAATTCGTAACATCTAGTTCATCGAAATCTGTACAAAATGTACCTGGCGCATATTCTCCTCCGGTGATCGTCCATCGTATAGTGGATACACCACAACTAGTTGCGGGGAGCGTTAACGTTGTTGTTGAGGAGGTAGGAAAGTTTATCACAACCCCCGCACCGTTGGTTCCAACAACGGACCACATACCTGTTTCTCCGGGGCCAGGAGTGCTTCCTGTCACCACAATTGATCCGGAGCTGTCCGGACAAGATTCAATATCAGCTCCTACTGTGGCCGTTGAAATGGGTTCCACGGTGATATCAATTTGCTGTGGAAGTGCCGGGCCGCTATTACATTCGGCTGTAAGTCGGAACGTATATACATTTCCACCTGACATCCCAAGTACCTCAGAAGTAACATCAGATGGATCAACGATAACCACGGAAGGTCCGCCGATCTGCATCCAGTTAGTTGAAATTACGTTTCCTGATGCTGATCCTAAAAAGAAAAAGGACTCATTCTCACAAATGGTCCGATCAAGATCTGCATTTACCGAGCAATCTTGTGCATTTGTGACAGTGGTAAAAATAAAAGCAAAAAATAATGCACAAAATGTTTTAAGTAGAAATGGTTTCATAAGCAATACACTATAAGTTAGTACTGTATATTATTGTAAGAAATATGTTTTTTGAAATAATGGTTAGCCATGATTTGGGGAAATCGCGGTTGCGCCAAATATATGTTGAATTTGTTAAATTTTTAACGTTTTTATCGGCTACATGTAAATATCATCGCCAAAATGTTGGTGTTTTCGATAATGTGTCCTTTTTTATCGACGTAATACATCTTATATAGTCGCTTTTAACAGTTCAAAAGCGTCGATTAACGTCTTTTTTCATCGATTATATGCGTTAATTGACAGGAAATTGTAGGAGAAAACGACAGAACCTCAATTGATTACTATTGATTACTTTTGACACAACTATGATAAAAGAACTACTAAAAAAACTGAATTCCGTAGAAAGAAAAAGGCTTATAATCTACATCATTGTCTATTTTTTATGGGGTATATTAATGCACAATGTAGGTCAATGGCTGGAGATCGCTAAATTCACTTTTTGGTGGCAGGTGATTAGTACCTATATATTCTATATGGTTCCCATATCAATAATAATGCGGGGCTATTCGTTTTTTACACAATATGCCTATGGCCTGGTTGCTATGGCTGTGTTGGAATTTGGCGGATATGCCTTAAAAACATCTTACATTTACCCGGAAAATTTCCTGGAACAATGGTTCGGTCCTCACATATTTGCATTAGGTATGGCAATGTTCTTCGCCTTATACTTTCCGGTTGGAAATTGGGTAGTTAATCGTATTTATTTGCTTTTCATCGAGAATAGTCGTAGGAAATAACCTACAAATATACAAATAAGTTAATTTTTATGCTATAGTTAATTTCATAAAGTTCTTCATAGGTTTGCTTTGTAATTAACCCTTAAAAACTATCCCCATGAAGAAATTTATGTTTATTTTAGCTATACTTGGCCTTGTACTTACAGCAAGCTGTACCCCAGAATCTATCGCCGGAGATGAACAACAAATCGATAAAGACAAATACGAAGTTCCGCCAAACGGATAAGAAGAAACACATTATAAAAGGGGTGTTGCTCTCAGCATTGCTGGTTGCGACACCTTTCTTATTTTACTTTTATAAGTACGCCCCGGCCGAATCCAGCGAATGGAATACCTGGTTTGGCACTATAAGATCGGGTGGATTTGGTAGCGTGCAATCCTATATGCATGCACTATTCACCAAACTTACTTTTATCCTCTTAACTACCATCTGGTTCTTAACCTCTAAGAACTGGTGGAAGTATGCTATTCTTATTCCTTTGACCATGTTCCTGTTCCAACTATCGGGTGTGATCAACTATAAAATTCAATATATAGACGAATTCGACTTCTGGTATTCCCTACCGGTCATTCTACCAATTCTTTTCTTTCTTATTTATATTTCCTATCGAATTGGAAAACGTGGCCCAAGTGGCGTGGATCTCAAAGAAGAAGTAGATGAAGAGATTTCCAATATTTTCAGTGATAATTTGTAAATCTTACTTTGAACAATTCCATTCAAACATTTTCAAGGAAATACTTTGCATTTGCAGTAAAAGTTTTAAATTTGCGTCCGCTTTAATTACAAAGCACGTTCATTTTATTTTCGCGAAAATAGCTCAGTTGGTAGAGCGCCACCTTGCCAAGGTGGAGGTCGCGGGTTCGAATCCCGTTTTTCGCTCTAAAGGTCAAATTTATTTTGATTTTTAAGTCCGATGCAGAAGTGGTGGAATTGGTAGACACGTTGGACTTAAAATCCAATGGGCAGTAATGCCCGTGCGGGTTCAAGTCCCGCCTTCTGTACCAATACATAAAAACCGAATTGAAAGATTCGGTTTTTTTTATTTCGAAAACCGAAGAAAGCTTGCTTTCTGAAGGATTGAGGAATAAAAGAATAAATCCCGCACTGCGGGATTTGGATTTTATGTTGACTTCGTAGAAGCGGGGACTCAGCGAAACGAAGTGAAGCGGCGGATTTGGCTTTCTATGGTTTTTATGTTGACTTCGTAGAAGCGGGGACTCAGCGAAACGAAGTGAAGCTAATTCCCGCATACCTATTTCTGAATATTTGAATAATTGAACCAGGAATCCGCTGCAAGGCGGATTTGGCTTTCTATTTCAAGATGACTTTGCGTGACTCACCGAAGGTAATTCCCGCTATCAGGTTTATGGAAAACAAGAAAAGAGCCTAGTCCTACTGCGGGATTTGGTTTTTATGCTGACTTCGTAGAAGCGGGGACTCACCTATGTCAACCCCCGATTGTACATATAAAAAGCTCTTCTTTTTGCCTTAGCCAAAAATCAATCCACTTTAAGTTAAAACAGCGAGAGGAGGTTCACCCTTAACTTCTTCACAACTCCTTTTATTCATAAAAAATAATCTAGATCAGCCTGATCAAAATCATAGTTTATTATTCATAAATATTGTACTGTATTAGATTCATATAAATCCAACTCTTCCGGGATTTTTGTATTAAAATCTGTACTAATTTCAGAATGAAAAAATGAATTGTATTAAATAAAAACTTTTCGTCATGAAATACACCATAAATGTAATGTTAATAGCAATTGTGGTTCTATTTTCCTCTTTTAATTCAAATAAAGAGAAACTATCTACTGCAATCTTAGAGTCTGAACTACCCATTACGATCACCAGTCCCGCCGGAGGGCAGGATTATTGTTTAAATGAACAACAAAACATCGTATGGCAAACTACGGGAGGAGTAGTTACTACCGTAAGTATTTTTTTAATGGAATCCAACGGACAGACCATCCATAGAACCATTGCGACCGATGTGCCTAATTCCGGACAATATCTGTGGAATCGTGACGCATCAGCCGAAGGAAACTTTCTCATAAAAATTACCGGAAAGAGTGAAATGTCCGAGGATATAATCACTGGACAGACTGGAGTCTTTGCATTGAAAGACTGCCGAAAACCTGATCTGCGGGTAGGAATGATGGGTGCTAAGGCAATAGGCTCGGGCATTATAGCAGAAGGACAGAGAATACTATACATAGGTGAAGTTGTGAATTCCGGAGAAACCACGGTTCAGAATCCTACGGTAAAAATGATGCTTGACAGACCGGGAAACCAACCTAGTTCGGAAATTACTGTTGAATTGGATGCGACTATTGTTAAAAATGGAAAAGCAAACTTCGAAAAAGCATTTCGCGTACATAAACCCGGCACCTATACAGTTACGTTGATCCTGGATCCAGGAAATTCATTAGATGAAATGGACGAAATGAATAATGAAAGAACACGGTCCTTTAACGTTCCCCCTCTCCCCGATCTGATCGTCTACATCAGCAATAACAAAAGACCACCAGTAGGCCGTGAACGGGAAATTCGTATCGTAGTAAAGAATATTGGAAGTGTCGCAACCAATTCCTATGGAAACTGGAACCTCAGATCCTATGTAAAACAAAAAGGGGTGAAAAATTATGATATCCCTCCGCTAGCTCCGGGAGAAACCCATACCATTAAAAGAAAACACAGATGGGGGACAGCAGGAACTAAAAAGGTTAATGCAAGAATAAGCACAACACACACAGAACTTAATGCAGATAACAATTTCGTCGAGGGCTCATTCTTTGTTAGGCTGCCGCATCACGATACGTATGCTGCAGGGCCTGCAATAAAATGCTCTACTGGTGAAACATTTACGCGTTGGGAGGATATTGAGAATTAATTATACTTTGAGTACCTCGTAGTATGAGCCGCCGAAGGTAATCCCCGCCTTCTGTACCAATACATAAAAACCGAATTGAAAGATTCGGTTTTTTTATTCCGAAAACCGAAGCAAACTTGTTTGTTGAAGGTTAGAGGAATAAAAAATAATTTAGATCAGCCTGATCAAAATCATAGCTTATTATCAATAAATATTGTACTGTATTAGATTCATATAAATCCAACTCTTCCGGGATTTTTGTATTAAAATCTGAACTAATTTCAGAATGAAAAAAATGAATTGTATTAAATAAAAAATTTTCGTCATGAAATACACCATAAATGTAATGTTAATAGCAATTGTGGTTCTATTTTCCTCTTTTAATTCAAATAAAGAGAAACTATCTACTGCAATCTTAGAATCTGAACTACCCATTACGATCACCAGTCCCGCCGGGGGGCAGGATTATTGTTTAAACGAACAACAAAACATCGAATGGCAAACTACGGGAGGAGTAGTTACTACCGTAAGTATTTTTTTAATGGAATCCAACGGACAGACCATCCATAGGACCATTGCGACCGATGTGCCCAATTCCGGACAATATCTTTGGAATCGTGACGCATCAGGCGAAGGAAACTTTCTCATAAAAATTACCGGAAAGAGTGAAATGTCCGAGGATGTAATCACGGGACAAACTGGGACATTTACTTTGAAGGATTGCATTAAACCAGACCTGAATCCACAGTTATCGAGCATCACACCATTAACTAGATGGAGACAAAAATTTGAAATGAATATTTGGAATAGAGGAACCAAAGTGGTTCAAAATCCAACCATTAAAATTGAAATAGACAGGCCTGGGAATCAGCCTACTACCAATTTTACCACCACCTTCAACGAGACTATAAATATAAATGAACGCAAGCTCTTCAGTAAAGGTATTAAAATGAGAGAACCGGGTAATTATACAATCACGACGATACTGGACCCCAATGATCTCATAGATGAAGCAGATGAAACCAATAATAGCCATACTATTTCCTTAGATGTTCCGCCTATACCTGAGTTGATTGTCTACATAAGTAATGGTAAAAGGCCACCTGTTGGTCGAGAGAGAGAGATTCGTATAGTAGTGAAGAACATTGGAACTGGGGAAACCCATCCCAATACGAGTTTTCAAATTAGATCGTATGTAAAACAAAAAGGGGTGAAACACTATGACATTCCACAATTAGATCCGGGTGAGACATTTACTATCAAAAGAAAACACAAGTGGGGGTTATCAGGAACAAAGAGTTTGAATGCCAAGATACTTTATGCGGCTCGGGAAATGGATGCTGAAAATAATTTTGTCGAAAGCTCTTTCTTTGTAAGGCTGCCGCATCATGGCACCTATAGTGCGGCGCCTCCGATAAAATGTTCCAATGGTGAAACATATTCTAGTTGGGATGATATTGAAAATTAGGTTCTTTGAGTAACTTCTTGTGTAACCCACTGAAGGTCATTACGGTCTTCTGTACAGATAAGTAAAAAACCGAATCTTAGGATACGGTTTTTTATTTTTTCGACTTCATCGAAGCATTCCGCTGTAACATCCGTTTTATCTCATTGAGCTTCATTAAAGCCTCTACCGGGGTAAGCGTGTCAATATCTATATCCAGGATCTCTTCTCTTAATTCTTCCAGCAACGGATCGTCCAGCTTAAAGAAACTCAACTGCATGTCCTCCTTGGAAACTTTCCGGATCTCATCCGTAAGCTCTTCAGACGCATGCGATTTTTCCAATTGTTTCAGCATCCTGTTCGCGCGATGTAATACCTGCTGTGGCATCCCGGCCATTTTTGCTACATGGATCCCAAAACTGTGATGCGAACCACCTGGCACCAATTTCCGAAGGAATAACACATTATCCTTCATCTCCTTCACCGAAACATTGTAATTCTTAATCCGCTCGAAGGTTTCGGTCATTTCGTTCAATTCGTGATAATGAGTTGCAAACAGTGTCTTTGCCCTGGAAGGATGTTCGTGCAAATATTCACTGATCGCCCAGGCGATTGAAATTCCATCGTAGGTGCTGGTACCCCGCCCTATCTCATCCAGTAACACCAGGCTCCGCTCCGAAATATTATTAAGGATGCTGGCCGTCTCATTCATTTCAACCATAAAGGTCGACTCACCCATGGAAATGTTATCGCTCGCCCCTACCCTGGTAAAGATCTTATCCACACAGCCCATACGAACAGCACCCGCAGGTACAAAACTCCCCATCTGTGCCAGTAATACGATCAATGCCGTTTGCCTCAATATGGCCGATTTACCGCTCATGTTAGGCCCGGTGATCATGATCATCTGCTGATTATCCCTGTCCAGAAATACATCATTGGCAATAAAAGGCGCATCCGGAGGTAATTGCCGTTCTATAACAGGGTGGCGACCCTCCTTGATGTCCAGATCAAAACTATCATCAAACAAGGGACGGGTATAGGAATGTTCTTTAGCCTGGGTAGCAAAGGAGCACAAACAATCGAGCCGGGCAATTAATCCCGCTGTATTCTGAATGGTCCCGATAAACTGCAGCATCCATTCAATCAGATTGACGAATAACTGCTGTTCCAGTATAATTATCTTCTCTTCTGCACCAAGAATTTTGGATTCGTATTCCTTCAATTCTTCGGTGATATAACGCTCGGCATTTACCAGGGTCTGCTTTCGTATCCATTCATCCGGAACCTTGTCTTTATGGGTATTCCTTACCTCAATATAATACCCGAAAACATTATTGGAGGCAATCTTTAGTGAGCTGATACCAGTGCGTTCAGTTTCCCGTTTCAGCATGGTATCCAGGTAATCTTTTCCTCCGCTGGCTATACCGCGTAATTCATCAAGCTCTTCCGATACACCATGAGCGATCGCATTTCCCTTTAAGATATTGACGGGCGCATCTTCATTGAGCATGGATTTTATCTTCTCCCGAAGTCCAGGGCAGTCGTTAAGTTGCTCCCCTATATTTTTTAGTGAACCGTTTTCCGAATGTTCTGCCAGTGTTTTGACAGGGACCACAGCTTCCAGTGAATTCTTCAGTTGTATTACTTCCCTTGGATTGATCTTTCCTGTCGCCGTCTTTGAGATGAGACGCTCCAGATCGCCAATACGTTTGGTATTAACTTGTATTTTATCCAGCACCTGCGGATTATCAAGTAAAAAGCTCACCACTTCATGCCGCTGCAAGATTTGTTCCTGATTTTTCAGTGGAAGTGCCAGCCAACGCTTCATCAGCCTGCCACCCATTGGTGAGATCGTCTTGTCGATCACATCCAATAGCGTGACCGCATTCTCCTGGTGAGAGTGATATAACTCCAGGTTTCGAATGGTGAATTTATCCATCCAAACGTAGGTGTCCTCTGCGATCCTGCTTATCCGGGTGATATGCCCCAACTTGTCATGACGGGTTTCTCCCAGGTAATGTAATGCGGCTCCTGCTGCGATGATACCATGATCAAGATCTTCAACACCAAAGCCTTTTAAACTTACAGTGTCAAATTGTTTCTGAAGTGTTTCCGAAGCATAATCTGTCTGAAATACCCAGTCTTCCAGGTAAAAAGTGTGAAAATTATCTCCGAATTCTTCCGAAAATTGCTTGCGTTTCTGTTTGCTGAAAAGGATTTCCGAAGGTTTGAAATTCTGAAGCAGCTTATCCACATATTCCGAAGATCCTTCGGACACTAAAAACTCTCCCGTCGAAACATCAAGGAAGGAAACTCCTGTAGCGGTTTGCCCGAAATGGACAGCGGCCAGGAAATTATTCGACTTGCTCTGCAGTATATCATCGTTCAGTGCTACACCGGGTGTGACTAGTTCGGTTACTCCCCGCTTTACGATCTTTTTAGTTTGCTTGGGATCTTCCAGTTGGTCGCAGATGGCCACCCGACATCCGGCCATGACCAGCTTGGGCAAATAGGTGTTGAGAGAATGATGCGGGAACCCGGCCAGTTCGGTCATGTCGCCACCGTTATTTCTGGCTGTGAGCGTAATATTTAATATCCCTGCCGCTTTTATAGCATCCTCACCGAAAGTTTCATAAAAATCCCCCACCCGAAACAACAACAAGGCATCCGGATATTTCGCCTTGATGCTGTTATATTGTCCCATTAACGGTGTGACTTTCTTAGCCATTTTTACATTTCTTGCTGAACTTATAAAAATATGGAAATCGCTTCGGCCTGAAAAATATAAATCTCCCCATTTATTCAGTTTTATTAACAAAGAGGGATAAAAAAAGTAACTTTGAGCCCTATATGAAACATCGGAAACTTAAGAATAGTGAACTTGGCCGTATATCACCTTCAGAATTTAAAGAGACTGATAAAACACCTGTAATTATAATTCTCGATAACATCCGGAGTCTGAACAATATTGGCTCTGTTTTTCGCACGGCCGATGCCTTCCTGATTCAGAAAATTTATCTCTGCGGAATTACCGCCACACCTCCGCACAAGGACATTCAGAAAACAGCGCTGGGCGCCACCGAAAGTGTGGAATGGGAATATGCAGAAGACACGCTGGATGTGGTTAAAACACTCCAACTCCAAGGCGTGAAAGTACTGGCTATTGAACAAGCCGAAGAAACCGTTCATTTAAATGATCTTACACTGGATGCTCACCTAACCTATGCCGTAGTCTTCGGCAATGAAGTGAAAGGAGTACAGCAGGAAGTGGTTTCGGCCAGTGATTCCGTAGTAGAAATTCCACAATTCGGCACCAAGCATTCGCTCAATATCTCGGTTAGTGCCGGTGTTGTGATCTGGGATCTCTTTTCAAAGTTGAAAAACAATAGTTGAATTCTAATGCAGTATCTCTTTTAAAATAGCCAGGTAATCTTTTCGGTTATTTACAAAATCCTTATCCGAAATATCTATAATGCGGATGTTGCTTACATGCTGTGTTTTAATAAATTCGAAATAACCATCGTTGATCTTCTTGAGATATTCCTCTTTGATGTTCATTTCATAACTCCGCCCACGTTTTCTAATGTTCTCAATAAGACGATCCGTCTTCTGATAGAGGTATATATACACATCTGGTTTGGGCAACTCTTTATGCATTATATGAAAGAGTTTTTTATATAGATTGAATTCTTCTTCCGACAGGGTTACCTTGGCGAAGATGAGGGATTTATACACATCATAATCGGAGATCACGCAATCTTTGAACAGATCGAACTGGGTGATGTCCTCCAGTAATTGCTGATAACGATCGGCGAGAAAAGACATTTCCAGCGGGAAGGCATATCGCGCCTGATCTTCATAAAACTTCGGCAGAAAGGGATTATCCTTAAAACGTTCCAATATCAACTTCGCATTAAAATCGCCAGCCAATTTGGTTGCCAGGCTAGTCTTCCCTGCCCCGATATTCCCTTCGACGGCAATATAATTGTATTGTGCGAGATCGTAGTCTTTCCTCGGATTTCTAAGCCATTTCGATTGTTTAGCAATTTCACTGTCATCCTTGGTTTCTGCCAAAAGGCGAATCATATTTTTATTCGATACCGGATGCTCATATTGAGGGTTTACTTCCGCCATGGGCTGCAAAACGAAGCGCCTGTTCTCCAATTCAGGATGCGGGATGCTAAGCTTTTTAGATTTCTTCTGAAGATCATCAACGAAAAGAATATCAATATCAATAGGTCTGGAAATGTAGCTCCTTGAAGAAGTGCGCGCTCTTCCCATAGATTTTTCAATGGTGAGTACCGCTTCCAATAACTGGTTTGGCGTTAACCGGGTCTTCACCCACAATACACAATTCAGGAAATCATCACCTTCAAATCCCATAGCCGGGCTTCGATAGACCGAGGAAATTTTGTCCACGGCACCAACCTCTTCAAAAATATAATTCACAGCCTTCTGTAAATGCTCGAACTTATTACCCATGTTACTACCCAGGGAGAGGTATGCATGTTGAAGCGGTTTGCTCAAGAGATCGGTTTTAACATTTAAGACGAATTTAAGGAAAAGAAAACGTACAACAAGTAACTTTGAATGTATAACTAATGTTTGTGGCGCACCTCACTCTTAAAGACAGACTACTGGCACAACGCATCTACCTCATTCTCGGGGCTTTGTTCATCGCATCGCTGGTAGTTTCCAATCTGATCTTTCAAAAATTTATTTCTTTTGATCTCTTCGGGTTATACACCTTCGAAATATCTGTTGGTGTACTACCCTACCCAATTACCTTCCTCATCACCGACATTATTAGTGAGGTCTACGGTAAAAGAAAAGCCAACCAGGTAGTAACCGCAGGTATTTTTGCGTCTTTTTTTTCCATGGGTATCATCTATGTGTCCAGCGCCGTACCTGCCACAACCTGGAGCCCGGTGAGTGATGCCCTGTTCGAAACTGTGTTTGGAGCAACGGCTATCGCTGTGTTAGCTTCCATGATGGCTTACCTGCTGGCACAATATATTGACATATCCATTTTTCATTTCTGGAAACGACTCACCAAAGGCAAACATTTATGGTTGCGAAATAATTTCTCAACCTTTCTGTCGCAATTTGTAGATACTTTTACAGTTCTAATACTGTTATGCACTTTCGGAAAGATCGAATGGAAATTGTTCAGCGGACTCCTGCTTAGCGGATTTCTGTTTAAAGTGATGGTCGCCGCTACGGATACTCCATTCTTATATGCCGCTGTCTTTGGAATGCGAAAACGATTTGGCCTGAAAGTTGGTGAAGAACTGGACCTGGATAATGTAAATGAAATGACATGAAAAAATTCCTGAAAATCCTCGGTATCATTGTGGGACTTTTTATTATCGTACTCATAGCTGCCCCTTTCTTGTTTAAAGGCTCCCTGGAAGACCTGCTTAAGAAAAACTTAAACGATAATCTGAACGCTGAAATAGCCTGGGAATCGATGGATCTAAGTCTTTTTAGTAGTTTCCCCGATGCCGCTGTAAAAATAAAGAACTTCAGTGTGTTGAATAAAGCTCCCTTCGAAGGCGATACGCTGGTTAGCGGAGAACAACTCACTCTCGATATGAGAATTTCACAATTGTTCAAATCGGGAAACGACCCTATTAAGATCAACTCCCTGGCATTAAACCAGGCCCTGGTAAATATCAAAGTAGATTCCCTCGGGCGAGCAAACTACGATATAGCCATTGAAAAAAATACTTCCGAAGAAGAAGATGTGGAAGAAACCACCGATGAAGGATTTACGTTCGATCTTGACGGCTATGAGATCAACAATTCGACCATCAACTACCTGGATGAATTAAGCAAGACCTTCCTTATACTTTCCGAAATGAATCATTCCGGAAAAGGGGATTTTTCTTTGACGCTGTCCGAACTGGATACAGAGACTAATTCGCTAGTGTCCTTGCAGATAGGCGACGTAAAATACCTCACCAATAATCTGGTTTCCCTGGATGCCGTGATCCAGATGGATCTTGAAAATCAGAAATATACCTTTCTGGAGAATGAGGCTAAAGTGAACGAACTTCCCTTGACCTTTGACGGGTTTGTACAGGTAAATGAGGATAATTCGGAATTGGACCTGACCTTTAAAACTCCATCTTCCGATTTCAAAAATTTCCTGGCGGTGATACCCAAACAATATGTAAAGAATCTGGACGGTGTTTCGACTACCGGTGATTTTAGTGTGAATGGTATGCTGAAAGGAATAGTAGACGATAATAATATTCCGAAGATGGATATCGCTGTAAAAAGCTCTAATGCTTCCTTTAAATATCCCGAGCTTCCGAAAGCAGTTCGCAATATTTCGATAGATGTCCAATTGAAGAATGAAACCGGCCGGGTTGAAGACACTTATATCAACATTGGAGGCCTTACCTTTAAAATAGACAACGAGATCTTTACGGCCAACGGAAGTATAAAGAACCTTACCAAAAATGCCCTAGTGAATATGGCGTTTAAGGGAACGCTCAACCTGGCTAATATCGAACAGGTACTTCCTGTGGAGCTAGACCAGGATCTTAGTGGTGTTTTTAAAGCCGATGTGACTACCAGCTTTGATATGGCATCCATAGAAAATGAGCAATACCAGAGTATTAAGACCAACGGTACAGCCAGCCTTTCAGATTTCACCTACAATGATGCGGATTTCAAAAATGAACTGAAGATAGAAACCGTATCAATGGATCTTACTCCCGGCAATATCAAACTGAAGGAGTTAAGGGGATCTACAGGTGAAACAGACATTGCGGCCACCGGGACCATACAGAATCTTGTTCCCTGGATCATGGCAAAGCAAGACCTGAAAGGACGTTTTAACGTGCAGTCCAATACCTTTAACCTGAATGATTTTAAATCGGCCGATGCTGAAGTGGCAACCGGTTCCGGATCTTCTTCAGGCAGCACTGAAATCGAAGACCAGATCAAGATCCCGGACTTCCTGGATGCCACGCTGGATTTCACTGCCAATAAAGTGATCTACGATGATATCACCCTTACCAATACAAAAGGAACCGTTAGTATCAAGGAAGAAACCGCCAATCTGAATAATGTTACTTCTGATCTGTTTGGAGGTAATGCATCCTTGTCGGGAAATGTTTCTACCAAAGAAAAGACTCCCACATTTGCCATGGATCTGGACCTTTCGAAGATCAATATTTCCGAATCTTTTCAGAGCCTGGCCCTGTTAAAGTACCTGGCCCCGGTAGCCAAAGCCCTGGACGGTGACCTAAATACCAAAATTCAACTAAGCGGTGTGCTCGATGCTAATCTTTCACCAGACCTCAAATCGTTGGTAGGAAATGCAGCAGCTCGCGTATTGACCGCTGAGGTCACGGCAGCACGGACACCCATCCTCGCGAAAATCGGACAACAGGCACCTTTCCTTGAATTGGATAAACTTAGCCTCAGAGATGTGTCTACCGCCTTTACCTTCAATAATGGTAAAATTGAAGTAAAACCTTTTTCTTTTGATGTGGAAGGTGTGAAAGTAACGGCTTCGGGGAGTCATGGACTCGATAAAAGCATGAATTATTCCCTTGACATGGATGTACCCGCGAAGTATCTTGGAAATGATGTTACTAATCTACTTTCAAAACTGGATCCCGCGGAAGCCAATAATATGCGCGTGAACGTTCCTATGGGCGTGAGTGGTTCGGTTACCGATCCAAAAATTTCCATAAATATGCAATCTGCAGTGAACTCGATCACTCAGAAACTTATCGAAAAACAAAAACAGGAATTAAAGGATAAAGGTACCGACATATTAAAAGACCTTATCGGTGGAGACAAGACATCGGGTAATGATCCTAAACCGGTTAATACCGGGAATAAGACCGAACCGAAAAACACCGATCCCGAAAAGATTGTAAAAGGAATATTGGGCGATCTGCTGAAAGGCAATAAGAAAAAGGACAGTGTAAAGATTTGATTACTTCATCGCGATCTCCACTACATATCCTTCATTACTGCGAACATTGAAAACCGTATTATCCTCGAAGATCAGGTACTGGCCTTTAATGCCCTTCAATATTCCGATGTAATCCGGGGTTTTATCCAAATTCAGGCTTTTTGGTTTCTCTGGATATTGAAGCACTGGGAATTCAAGATTGGTTTCTGTGTTATTAGCGATAAAATACTCTTTGGCTTCTTCAGGAATATATGATTCAAGTTTCGACCTCCATTCCACCAGGTCTTCATCCTTTATATCATTTTTAAGCATTGCCCGCCAGTTTGTTTTGTCGCTCACATGATCTTTCAGAGCTACCTCCGTGATTCCCGCCAGATAACGATTGGGAACCTCAACGATCTCTATGGCCTCATGCGCTCCCTGGTCTATCCATCTTGTAGGCACCTGACTTTTCCTGGTCACACCCACCTTTACGCTGCTACTGTTGGCCAGATAGACAATATGAGGTTGTAGTTGCACTTTCTTTTCATACTCGAGATCACGATCTTCCTGGTCCAAATGGGCCTTACTTAACTCGGGACGTATCACCCAATCGGCGGCCTGTGGCACATCGTAGAAACAATCGTAACAAAATCCCATACGAAAGATCTTCTTGTCCAGACCACAGTTCAGGCATTGGTATTTAATGAATGAAATAGAGACAGACTTGTCCAATAATTGATTTACATTGAGAAAGTCATTTTCAAATACCAGGTAATACTGAATTGGTGAACTATTTTCAGTTTGCATTTTAGTGAGAACACCACTGTATTTCATAAAAAAGAAATTGCTACTTTTATGCTTTAAAGATAGGTTAAATATGCCAATACCGATAGTAAATTCAATTGCTTCGTGGTTTCTGAAAAAACGATTTCACCAGATCGAGCTCTTTCTGAAATACCCGGTTGAAGTACAGGAGGAACTCCTGCAGAATTTACTTCAGAAGGCAAAACATACAGAGATCGGTCAAGAGTACGATTTCAGTTCTATCCATACATACCGCGAATTTTCAAACAGGATTCCCATTACCACGTATGAGGACAATGAACCTCAGATAGAACGGGCAAGACAAGGTGAGAGCAATATTTTCTGGCCGAAAACAATCCGATGGTTTGCTAAATCCAGTGGAACAACCAATTCCAAAAGTAAATTCATACCTGTGAGCCAGGAATCTCTGGAAGATTGCCATTATGCTGCCAGCAAGGATCTGCTCTGTATGTATTTAAACAACAACCCCGATTCGCAATTATTTGTAGGTAAAGATCTTCGCCTTGGGGGAAGTAAAGAATTATACAAAGAGAACGGTACAGTTTTCGGTGACCTGTGTGCCATCCTTATAGACAATATGCCATTTTGGGCAGAATTCAGTAGTACACCCAGCAGTGAAATATCACTCATGGGCGACTGGGAAACAAAAATGCAGGCCATAGTAAATGAAACGATCAAGGAGAACGTTACCAGCCTGGCAGGGGTTCCTTCCTGGATGCTCGTACTCCTGAATAATGTTATGGACACTACAGGGGCCAATCATCTATTCGAAGTATGGCCCAACCTGGAGGTATATTTCCATGGAGGTGTAAGTTTCGATCCCTATGTGGAGCAATATAAAAAGCTGCTGCCTCGGGATAGCTTTAAATATTATGAAATATATAATGCCTCGGAAGGATTTTTCGCCATTCAGGACCAGAATGACAGAAGGAACTTCTCCTGATGCTCGACTACGGTATCTTCTACGAATTTATTCCGATGAATACCTATGACACTTCCGAGCAGAAAATCATACCGTTAAGTGAGGTCGAGGAAGGTGAGAACTACGCTATCGTAATTTCTACTAATGCCGGGCTCTGGCGCTATAAGATTGGCGATACGGTTCGATTTACATCGATAAATCCCTATAGAATTAAGGTCACGGGTAGAACGAAACATCATATCAATGTTTTTGGTGAAGAACTAATTATTGAAAATGCGGAAGCCGCCTTGCGCAAGGTTTCGAAACTCACTCGCACGGAAATTGTTGATTATACGGTAGCACCAATATTCATGGAAGGAAAGGAAAAAGGAGCCCATGAATGGATCATCGAATTTAAAAAACCCCCTGAGGATTTTGCCAACTTCTCCCAGTTACTCGATACTTCGCTCCAGGAGGTGAATAGTGATTATGAAGCGAAAAGATTCAATAACACTACACTGAATGCTCCTACGATACATTGCGGTCGTGAAAGATTATTCTATGACTGGTTAAAGCAAAATGATAAATTTGGTGGGCAACATAAGGTTCCAAGACTGTCCAATTCACGGGAATACCTGGAAGAATTACTCTCCTTAAACACATAAAAAAGGGCCAATTTCTGCACTTTATCGATTATTTCATGGCTTCGACTAAAATTTTTGGTAGTCCTTTTCTTACTTTCTATGTTTGAATCATCAATAAAGAATTGGGGCAATGAAAAAACTAATATACATAATAGCCATTATCTGCTTCACAGCATCACTAGCATCCTGTGGAACTGCGGTAAAAACACTTCAGATGGAAGAAAAGGTAGCAGGATATACCTTAAAGAACAAAAAAGAACTAATGCAGCAGAAAATTCTGAACCAAAAGAAAAAGACTGTAATAGCACAACCCTAACTTATAGTAATATTAAAGTAAAAGCCTCGGTTAATTACCGAGGCTTTTTTTATTACAACTGTTTCCTTTCTTAAGAAACCGCTTTCAACTTTTTTATGGTCGATTTATTCAATTTTTCCTGGGCGTATTCCACGGTCACATTCAAATCCTTTTCATCACTGCCGGGAAGATCGTACATAGCATCTGTCAATACTGCTTCGCACAGGGATCGTAATCCACGGGCCCCCAATTTGTATTCGATCGCCTGTTCTACTATAAAATCCATGGCTTCCTCGGTGATCACAAAGTCGATATCATCCATCTCGAACAATTTTTTGTACTGCTTGATGATGGCATTCTTTGGTTCGGTAAGAATTGCCCTTAATGTACCTTTATCCAATGGATTCATAAAGGTAAGTACCGGTAGACGGCCTATAATTTCAGGGATCAGGCCATAATCTTTGAGATCCTTCGGAATAATATACTTCAGCATATTATCGCGTTCTATCGTATTTTCCTTCATACTGGCGCTAAATCCTACGGCCTGCATATTCAGGCGTTTAGATATATGGCGGTCGATACCATCGAAAGCTCCACCCGCGATGAACAAGATATTTTCCGTGTTTACTTCTATAAATTTTTGGTCCGGATGCTTTCTGCCTCCTTTGGGGGGAACATTGACCGTGGTTCCTTCCAGCAGTTTCAGAAGCGCCTGCTGAACTCCTTCCCCGCTCACATCACGGGTAATCGAAGGATTATCACTTTTCCGGGCGATCTTATCGATCTCGTCGATAAAAACGATCCCGTTCTGAGCTTTCTCAAGATTATAATCAGCCGCCTGCAATAATCGCGTAAGAATACTTTCCACATCCTCTCCAACATATCCTGCTTCGGTTAGTACCGTAGCATCGACAATGGCCAAAGGCACATTAAGCATTCGGGCGATAGTCTTTGCAACCAGCGTTTTACCTGTTCCTGTCTGGCCTACAATAATAATATTGCTCTTTTGAATTTCAATTTCTTCATCATTCTTAGGCTGAAGCAATCTTTTATAGTGATTATACACCGCCACAGACATCACCTTCTTGGTGTGTTCCTGACCAATTACGTAGTCGTCCAGGAATGCCTTGATGGATTTAGGTTTCTTAAGCATGAGTTCTTTACTCAGCTCACTGTTTGTAGAATGCAATGCTTCCTCAATCACGATACCATGTGCCTGTTCAATACAGCGATCACATATGTGTGCATCCAGTCCCGCAATAAGGAGATTGGTTTCCGCTTTTTTACGACCGCAAAACGAGCATTCTAATTCTTCTTTCGACATATTTTCAGTTTTAACAGAACTTAGCTACGAGTTAATATCTCGTCTATCATTCCGTAATCTTTAGCTTTATCGGCTTTCATCCAATAATCGCGATCACTGTCTTCGAAAACTTGTTCGAAAGTCTGGCCGCTATGATTGGCTATAATTCGGTATAATTCGTCCTTCAAGGTAAGAATTTCTCGCGCAGTGATCTCAATATCACTCGCCTGCCCCTGTGCACCGCCCATTGGCTGGTGAATCATCACCCTTGAATGCGTTAATCCGCTACGTTTACCTTTTTGCCCCGCACAAAGCAGAACGGCTCCCATTGAAGCTGCCATACCCGTACAGATCGTTGCCACATCCGGTTTTATAAATTGCATGGTATCATAAATGCCAAGGCCTGCATATACGCTTCCTCCCGGAGAATTAATATAAATTTGAATATCCTTGGAGGCATCGGTGCTCTCGAGGAAAAGCAACTGAGCCTGTACGATGTTTGCTACCTGATCGTTGATCCCTGTTCCCAGAAAAATGATCCTATCCATCATTAAACGAGAGAATACGTCCATCGCAACGGCGTTCATCTGTCGTTCTTCGATAATATTCGGAGTAAGGTTTACAGGGTACATGCTACTTACAATGGTATCGTAATAGGTACTACTTATTCCCTGATCCTTGATGGCAAAATCTTTAAATTCTTTAGTGTAGTTCATATAATTTGAGTCGTTTCTATAATATAAAAAAAGCGTTGAATCACCACAATTCAACGCCTAAATATAACTATTTTATCGCTGAATTATGCGTAGGCTTCCTTTATGAACTTGTCATAAGTAACCTCCTTGGTCTTCAGTTTTGCGTTTTCCTTATAAAACTGAAGTATTTTGTTCGTATTTAATTGCTCTGAGAGCCTTCTCACCTCTTCTTCGTTGGACATGATCCTGGAGGCGATACCATCGAGTTCCTCATCGGTAGGGTTCGTATTTCCAAATTGTGCCATTTGCGCGCGAATCATGGTACGGGAATACTCCTTAAGCTCTTCAAAAGTTACCTGAAGATTATGTGTTGCTCGTAACTTACCTTCAATGAGCTGGTAACGCAAGCCTTTCTCGCTGCGCTCATACTCTTCTTTGGCTGCTGCGTCGCTTAATACTTCCTCGCCTGACTTCTGAATCCATCGTTGCAGGAATTCATTTGGAAGGTTAAACTTGGTATTTTCGATGAGCGATTCTACTACATCATTTAATAATTTCTGATCACTTTGTTGCTCGAACTGACGCTCTGCATCTTCTTTGATCTTTCCTTTTAGTTCTTCTTCCGAAGTAACAACCCCTTCGCCAAACAATTTGTCGAATAGTTCCTGGTTAAGTTCGGCCATTTCGCGTTTATTAACCTCTTCTATAACCAATGTAACATCTATATCCAAGCTGTGCGCTTCATCGCGTTCTACACCTAAGAAACGCTGATTGTCGTGATCGTCTTTGAAAAGTCCCTTGGATTTCAGGGTTAACTTATCACCAACCTTCGCCCCAATAATCGCGGAAAGCTGCTTTTTACCCTTAAGAACGTCTGTTTCAAAGGTCGATTTCTTCTCTAATTCTTTCTCTGAAGAAGTAAAGGTCCCAGTTACTTCATCGCCTTTCTCCACAACATCCTTGGCAATAAGTTTTCCGTACTGTTTGCGAATGGTTTTAACCTGGTTATCGATCATTTTATCATCGGCAACGATCTTGTAATTCGTAACCGCCTTTCCTTTCAGGTTTACCTCGAAATCCGGTGCGATTCCCAGGTCGAATTCAAAAGACAGATCCCCTGCATCCCAGTCGATCGCTTCCTCGTTTTTTGGTAATGGATTTCCCAATACATCCAACTTCTCTTCGGTTAGAAATTTATGAAGTTCGTCCTGAAGGATCTTATTCACCTCATCAACCAAAACAGCCTTGCCGTATTGCTTCTTAACCATCCCTAACGGCACATGTCCCTTTCTAAAGCCTGGGATGTTCGCATTTTTGCGATAATCCTTTAAGATAGTATCTACTTTCTCGGAATAATCATCCTTGGAGATCTCTACTGTGACCACCGCATTCAGAGGATCGATTTCTTTTTTCGTAATATTCATAGTCTTTAAACTTTACCCATAAAAATTGGGTTGCAAAAATACGAATTTTAATGCAACCCAACAAGCTTTTAAGATCTGCGAACCTACTAATCCTTTTTCTTATCCAGTACTGAATGAAAAATAGACTGAAGTATGGACAATAACAGGCTAAACAACAAGGCCCACCAGATCGTTTCGACTGTAAATCCCGGTATAAAATAATCGGCCATCATGATTATAACCGCATTGATTATCAGCAGGAACAATCCTAAGGTAATAATTGTTATTGGCAGGGTGAGAATAACCAGGATAGGCTTTACTATAAATCGTAACAAAGCCACCACTACGGCAACGATTATTGCCGAAACATAACCATCTACCCCCACTCCGGGAAGTACTTTGGCTAAAATTACCACAGCCAATGCCGTGAGGAGCACCCTTAGTATTGTTTTCATGGGTTGTTTATTTGGATTAAAGGTATAAAAAGAAATCGGAAACAGACTGCTCCGAAAAACATAAAAATCCTATTCAGCCAGGAATTTAGTTACCTTTTCGTAATATTCTACAGGATTTTCGGCATGGAGCCAATGCCCGGCATTACTCACCATATCCAGGCTTGCTTTCGGAAAGTGCTTATTTATCAATAATTCATCGAGGGGCTCAATATAGCCGGAATTTGCGCCGCCAAGAAAGAGAGTCTGACCCTCAAATCGCGCATCTTCGGCCAATGGTTTACCCACTTCTTCAAGTCGGGCATTCAAAACTTCAATATTTGCCCGAAAATCCATGACTCCTTTTTCTTTCCAGTACAGGTTCTTCATTAGTAATAGCCGGATCCCCTGTTCTTTGATGTATTCTGAAAGCACTGCTTCTGCATCTCCCCTGGCTTGGATTTCATTGAAATCGAGCAACAACAATGCTTTAAAAATATCCTGGTGGTGCTGAGGATATCCCTTTGGTGCAATATCACCCACCAATAGCTTTGAAACTTTTTCCGGATATAGCGTTGCAAAACGCATGGCTGTTTTTCCACCCATGGAATGTCCCATGAGTACACACTTTTCAATATGTTGATGATCACAATAGTGCTTTAAATCCTCCGCCATGATATCATAGCTAAACTCCTTATTGTGGAAACTCCGTCCGTGATTCCTTTGATCCACCAGGTGGATCTCATAACCCAATTCAGAAAATTGGCGCCCAAGTGTTTTCCAGTTGTCGCCCATACCTAGTAAGCCGTGAAGGATAATAAAGGGCTCTCCTTTTCCGATAATTTGAGAATGTAATATCATTGTAACTTCTGAAGATATGCTTTTATAACGTTCTCAAGTCCCTGGTATATCGCTTCACAGATAAGGGCGTGACCTATGGAGACTTCCTGCAGGTGAGGAATATTCTCTTTGAAGAACCTAATATTGTACAGCGAAAGATCGTGTCCCGCATTCACCCCCAGTCCGAGCTGATTCGCCAGTTCGGCACATTGGGTATATGGTTCAATGGCACGTTCGTTCCCCAGCCCGTATTGATGTGCGAATTCTTCAGTGTATAATTCAATCCGATCAGTGCCTGTTTCAGCGGCCGCTTCTATCATAGCGAGAACAGGGTCCACGAAGATGGAAGTGCGTATCCCTTTGCTTTTCAATTCTGAAATGATCTCCCTTAAATAATCCCTATTCGTAACAGTATCCCATCCGGCATTCGAGGTAATGGCATCCACAGCATCCGGGACCAAAGTAGCCTGAGTAGGTTTTATTTCGAGCACCAGGCTGAGAAACCTATCGATAGGATTACCTTCAATATTAAATTCGGTATGCACCACAGGTTTCAGGTCGTAAGCATCCTGATATCTGATATGACGTTCATCGGGGCGCGGATGAATAGTGACACCTTGAGCGCCAAATCGCTCAATATCTTTTGCCACTTCAACCACATTTGGTGTATTTCCACCTCTCGCATTGCGAAGTGTCGCGATTTTATTAATATTTACACTTAACTTTGTCATTCTTACTGTTTAGGTGTACAAAAATACAAAGCTTCATCAGGCTTTTACATCTTTATTTTAAGTAATTTGCACAAAAATAAAAGCTGTGAATACCACACAATATATTATTAACGACATCAAGCCATTCGATATAGAATGGGCTATCACTGAGGTTCAGGACGCGTTCAATCAACTCACTTATTCTCATGTGCCGATATCCAAGGAAGGTCGCTATGTTGGTTGTATTTCAGAGACTGATGCGCATTGTTTTGAAAGTGAACAAGTCATTAAGGAAGTAGAATATGCGCTGGAACTATTTTTTGTATCGGATCGAACAAATTGGCTTGATATTCTCGAGGCCTTCGCGATACACGGCAGTAACATCATGCCCGTGCTTAATTCTGAAAATAAGTACATAGGATATTACGAGTTAAGTGATATCATGAATATTTTCAACGACACGCCATTTCTCAATGAGGCAGGCGGAATTATCGTAGTGGAAAAGGGCGCAAGGGATTATTCTTTTAGTGAAATCTGCCAGATCGTGGAATCGAACGATGCCCGAATTCTTGGAGCGTTCATTTCAAAAATAGAAAGTGACACGGTTCAGGCTACCATTAAAATTGGGCATACCGGGATGAATGCTATTGTTCAGACCTTCAGAAGGTACAGCTACAATGTGGTTTCCAATCACGAAGAAGATAAGTTTCTTGAAGATTTGAAAGCACGTTCCGATTACCTGGATAAGTATTTAAATATGTGAGTATGAAAATTGGTATCTACGGTCAATTTTATCATAAGTATTCCGAGCAATCCATTCAGCATATATTGAATGCCCTGAAGAAAACAGGTATCGAAGTGGCTGTTGAAAAGAATTTTCTCGAGCTTATAAAGCATCATGAAGAAATAGATACGAATGTCGCTACTTTCAGTTCTTTTACCGAATTAGACCAATCTTACGATCTTTTCTTTAGTATTGGTGGTGATGGAACCTTATTGAAATCCATCACTTTTGTGCGCGATCTGGGTATTCCTATCGTTGGGATCAATACCGGCAGATTAGGCTTTTTAGCCACTATTCAGAAGGAAAAAATTACCAAAAGTATTGCGCAAATCGTTTCAGGGAATTTCACTATATCCGAACGTAGTTTACTCGCCATAGAGACCCATCCGGAAAGTGACGAAATAGGTGATCTGAATTTTGCCCTTAACGAGATTGCTGTCAACCGAAAGAATACCACCTCCATGATCAAGGTAGAAACCTTTGTAAATAACGAACATCTTACTGCCTATTGGTCTGATGGCCTTATTGTATCTACGCCAACAGGATCTACGGGATATTCACTTAGTTGTGGTGGGCCAATCATGGATCCGAGCTCAACCAGCATTGTACTTACACCCATCGCACCCCATAACCTGAATGCCCGCCCCTTTGTGATTCCGGATGATTCTGAAATAACACTCAAAGTGTCGGGAAGGGAAGAATCCTATTTAATCTCACTGGATTCCCGTATCGCGACGTTGAAAAACCATACTGAGATACGAATCAAAAAAGCTCCTTTTACTATCAAGCTGGCCCAATTAAAAGAAGACAGCTTTATAAAAACACTAAGGGAAAAATTGCTTTGGGGTGAAGACAAACGGAATTAAACAATAAATCTCCTTAAAATTTGTTTATCATCTGAGACATTTTCGCATTAAATTCCACTATGCGAAGTTTATTGTTATATTTGCAAACTTTTAAGGCATATGAAGTATTTCGCAGTCGTTTTACTTATAATTTTAACTACACTTTCCGCTAAATCTCAGACATATGAAATTGGGGGATTAGTTGGTGGCTCCAATTATATAGGAGACGTAGGTAAAACTAATTACATCGCGCCCAATAATTTCGCTTTTGGCGGAATTTTTAAATGGAACAGAAGCGCCCGGCATTCTTTTCGTGGATCCATCATGATTGCCGGAATAAGCGGGGATGACAGGGATTCCGATGAAAACAGGAGAAAAGAACGAGGGTATTCCTTCAAAAATACTATTTCAGAAATTTCAGTTGGTCTTGAATTTACATTTGTGGAATTCAACGTACATAGTGGCAAACCGGTATCGACCCCTTATTTATATACAGGGTTGACCTATTTTTGGTATGAGGCTCTTTATAAAGTTGGGGATGTGATTACGGATTACGACGGGGCATCCGCACCTGCAATTCCTATGGTAATTGGTTATAAAGCCACAATTGGCACGAAAATGGTACTAGCTTTTGAGATTGGAGCACGATACGCATTTACCGATGATTTGGATGGGAGTAATCCTGTAAAAGGGCTTAAAGATAATGATCAAATAAAGTTTGGGAACACAAATAGTAATGATTGGTATGTGTTTACAGGAGTAACTCTTACCTTTAGCTTCGGCAGGAGACCATGCTATTGCAATTTTTAAAATGTCTTTACTTAATAAAATAGATCTAGATAGACTTCCACAACACTTAGCTGTTATCATGGACGGTAATGGTCGTTGGGCTAAGCAAAAAGGATTATTCAGAGCTATAGGGCATGAGAAGGGCACCAAAGCAGTTCGGGAAATAGTAGAAGCTTGTGCCGAGATCAATATTCCATATCTAACCCTGTATGCTTTCTCTACTGAGAATTGGAGCCGGCCTAAGCTGGAAGTAGAACTCTTAATGAAACTTCTGGTCAACTCACTCAAAAAGGAAATAAAAACACTTCAGGACAATAATATCCGGCTAAATGCTATTGGAAACCTTAATGCTTTGCCAAAAAAAGCCTACAAGGAATTGATGGATGTAATAGACAAGACAAAGGACAATGACAGAATGACCTTAACCCTTGCCTTGAGCTATGGTTCCCGTGAAGAAATCACAAAAACCATCAAAGAGATTAGCCTTAAAGTTAAAAATAACCTAATTTCGCCGTCGGCTATTGACGAATCATATATTAATAACCATCTTTACACCCGTAATTTGCCGGATGTAGATCTATTAATACGTACAAGTGGCGAGCAGCGAATAAGTAACTTTTTGCTATGGCAGATCGCGTATGCAGAATTGTATTTTACAAAGACTCTTTGGCCTGATTATACAAAAGACCATCTTTTTGAAGCTATAATAAATTATCAAAACAGAGAAAGAAGATTTGGAAAAACGAGTGAGCAACTTCAAAATTAGTCTAATAACACATACTTCTAAAACCCTGTATTGTATCTTTCTCCTTACGGTACTCTCGGTCTTTTCTGTTTCCGCTCAAGATAATGAGCTTAATAAAGACAAACGCTACACTATAAATAATATTACCGTTACAGGGGAACAAACCTTTAACGAGCAGACCGTAATTGCCTTCACTGGCCTAAAAATAGGAGACCGCTTGTACGTGCCTGGTGAGAAGCTCAGTGACGTCACTAAAAAATTATGGGAACAGAACCTGTTCAGCGATATAGCTTTCTATGTAACCAATATCGATGGAGATCTTATCGACCTCGAACTCTACATTGTAGAACTACCCAAAATGTATGATGTTTTCGTGGATGGAATCCGGAAAGGAAAGAAAAAGGAAATTATAAGCGACAATGGGCTTAAAAGAGGTGTGAAGATTACCAAGAACCTCATTACCACAACCAAGAATTATATAACCAATAAATATCGTAAAGAAGGTTTTTTTAATACGGATGTCATCATCAGCACTCGGCCTCATTTGGATTCCACCGGTAAGGAGATCGCTAAGAATATTTTCATAAATATCGATAAAGGCGAGCGTGTAAAAGTGAACAAGATTGAAATTGAAGGTAATAACGAACTTTCAGATAAGAAGGTTCGCTCGGCCATGAAAAATACCAAGAAAAAGGTGCCTTTTCGATTATGGAAGAGATCTAAATATACCGATGATGGTTTTGCCGAAGATAAAATTAACATCGTAAAGAAATACAAAACTAACGGCTTTCGCGATGCCCGTGTATTGAGCGATACACTTATGGTGAAGAATGAAAAGATAGTTTCGTTGAAAATAGAGGTTGAAGAAGGTAAAAAATATTACTTCGGAGATATAGATTTCATTGGTAATAGCAAATACACCGACCGACAACTGAGGCAGATACTTGGAATAAAGAAAGGTGAAGTATATAACGGAACCTTGCTTCAGGAACGAATTGCCGATGATTCCGACCCGGACGCCGCCGACCTTACCAATCTCTATCAGAACAACGGTTACCTTGCCGTACAGATCAACCCTGTGGAAGTCGCCGTAAGACAAGATACTATCGATTTTGAAATTCGGATTATTGAAAGGAATGAATTTTATTTCGATCATATTAGCGTCGTTGGTAATACGAAAACAAACGACCATGTGATCTACCGGGAATTACGCACCAAACCAGGGCAAAAATATAGTAAAAGTAATGTCATCCGAACGATTCGTGAATTAGGCCAGCTAGGCTATTTTGATCCCGAACAATTAACTCCCAATTTCAAAAAGGTGGATGAAGCGAACGGCCTGGTGGATCTTGAGTTTTCGGTGGTGGAAAAAGGTGCCAGCCAGATAGAACTTCAAGGAGGATATGGCGGTGGAGGCTTCGTTGGAACCCTTGGTTTGTCATTCAACAACTTTTCACTGAAGAACATTTTTAATAAAGAAGCCTATAAACCACTCCCAATGGGAGACGGACAAAAACTGTCACTTCGGGCCCAGGCCAGTAGTTTTTATCAAACATACAGTCTGTCGTTGGTGGAACCTTGGCTGGGTGGAAAGAAACCGATTCAGCTTAGTACCTCATTTTCTCATACAATACAGTACCTGTACGACTTCATTAACAGGGATGTCGATAAGACGAGGCGATTCCTAATTACCGGTGGTTCCGTAGGATTTGCAAAACGATTGAAATGGCCTGATGACTATTTCCAGTTCTCTCAGGCTGTAAGCTTTCAACATTATAACCTGAATAATTATAACACTGGCTTGTTTACTTTTGGTGATGGTTTTTCCAATAACCTTGCCTATACTATTGGCTTGAGTAGGAATAACACGGCCGTTAATCCAATTTACCCAACGAGAGGATCCGAATTCAGTATTAGTGCAAAATTAACCCCTCCTTATTCCGCATTTAGCAAAACAGATTATACTGCGCTGGCTAATGAGCGCTCTATGCTGGATCCTACAACTGTGGATGGAAATGAAAGAATTGCCGAAATCGATCAGGAGCGATTCAAATGGCTGGAGTATTATAAAATAAAATTTAAAGGGACCTGGTATACCAGTCTTTATAAGAATCTGGTAGTCCGAACAAATGCCGAATTTGGTTTTCTGGGAGCCTATAATCAGGACCGCGGTGTTCCACCTTTCGAACGATTCTTTGTAGGGGGTGACGGGTTAGGATCCTTCTCACTGGATGGTCGAGAAGTAATTCAATTGCGCGGTTATCCTAATCAATCATTATCAACGAATGATGGAAATACCATTTATAATAAATTTTCGTTAGAATTACGGTATCCAATTACTTTGAAGCAATTGGCATCCATTTATGTTCTTACCTTTTTGGAAGGAGGAGGGGCGTACGATGGGTTTAGGGAGTATAATCCGTTTAGTTTAAATAGGTCTGCTGGCGCAGGAATACGTATATTTATGCCGGCATTTGGATTATTGGGGATAGATTTTGGCTACGGATTCGATCCAATTTTAGGAGGTACACAGCCTAACGGTTGGGAAACTCACTTTATTATCGGACAACAATTTTAACTTTGGCACGATATTTTCTTAAAAACAACCAGCAATTATGAAAGCAAAACAAATTCTTCTTTTCGCGCTTGCAGTTTTCTGCTTTTCTTTTATAGCAAACGCACAAAGAGGGGTTCGGATAGGATATATTGATATGGAATATATACTAGAGAACGTTCCTGAATATAAAGAGTCTGAAACTCAGCTAGAAGGAAAAGTACAGCGTTGGAAGGCGGACATCGAAAAGAAGCAGAAAGCAATCGACCAGATGAAGCTGAATCTGGCCAATGAGAGAGTCCTTCTTACAAAAGAACTCATCGAGGAACGCGAAGAAGAAATCCAGATTCTGGAAGATGAAATGATAAAGTATCAACAGGATCGTTTCGGACCAAATGGGGACCTAATGATTCAACGAAGACAATTGGTTCAACCCATTCAAGACCAGGTCTTCAACATTGTTCAGGAAATAGCTGTTGCAAAAAAATACGATTTTATTTTCGATAAGTCTGCTGACCTTGTCATGCTTTTTGCAGCAGAGCGAAACGACATAAGTGATCAAGTCGTGCGTAGTATTAATCGCGCGGCAAAGCGTGAAGAAGCTACTAATAAGAGGGAAAAGAAAGAGATCGAAAAACGTGAAGAACTTTCTGTTGAGGAAGAAGGGGAAATCACCGAACGCGAACAAGCCGTTGAGGATAAGAAAAATGAACGTGAAAAGATTATGGAAGAGCGGAGACGAGTTCGAGATTCCGTTAGAGAAGCAAAAAGACTTGAGTTTGAAGCTAGAAGACAAAGATTACTGGAAGAAAGACAAGCCCGAAGAGATTCCATTGAGAAAGCTCGATCGGGAGTAAATAATGGGCCCCCAGAAGGCGGAAACGGTAACGGCGGCCAATAAGTAAGCATATTCACAATCTAATTTATAACACAAATTAATAACTATTACAATGAGAAAGTTTAAACTATTATTAGTAGCTATAGTGCTGTTCATGGGAGCTACATCATTTTCGTATGCGCAATCAAAAATAGCTCATATTAACACCTCTGAACTAGTTCAGGCAATGCCCGCGATGAAGCAGGCTCAAAGTCAACTGGAAAAACTCCAGAAGACCTATGATACAGAACTTAGAGCAATGGCTAAAGAATTGGATGCTAAAAGAACCCAATACGGGGCCGAAGCAGAAACTAAAACAGATGAGGAAAACAGAAAACGCGTAGAAGAAGTTCAGGGAATGCAGAACAACATAACTGCGTATCAGCAGCAAGCGATGCAGGATCTTCAGCAAAAAGAACGGGATATTCTTCAACCAATCCTGGAAAGTGCTAAAGCGGCTATACAGAAAGTTGCCCGTGCCAAAGGATATCAATATGTAATGGACTCTACCGAAGGTAGCGGACTATTACTTTCTGAAGGATTTGATCTTCTGGCTGATGTTAAGAAAGAACTGGGAATTTAATACCAGAACTCACAAATAATTGGTAAAACTGCCCGCTCTTTAGCGGGCAGTTTCTATTTTTATATGCATGAATGCTGAAAAACCCATAGGTATATTCGATTCCGGAGTAGGCGGCACCTCTATCTGGAAAGAGATTCATCAACTCTTACCAACGGAATCCACAATCTATCTTGCCGATAGCAGTAATGCTCCTTATGGTGTGAAATCAACCGAGGAGATCATTCAACTAAGCATAAAGAACACCGATAAATTACTGGAACTTGGGGCTAAAATTATTGTGGTAGCATGTAATACGGCCACCACGAATGCCATAAAAGTGTTACGCAAAAATTACGACCTTCCCTTCGTAGGAATTGAACCTGCTATTAAACCAGCGGCTCTGCAAAGTGAGACCGGTAAGATCGGTATCCTGGCAACTAGAGGAACTCTAAGTAGTGCATTGTTCTCGCAGACAAGCGAGGAATTCACCAAAGGTATTTCGGTAGTGGAAGTGATTGGAGAAGGATTGGTTCCGTTAATTGAAAATGGCGAATTCGATAATCCCATCATGGACGAATTACTCCGAAAGTATATGGCACCCATGATGGAAGCCAATATAGACCATCTTGTTCTTGGTTGCAGTCATTACCCCTATCTTATACCAAAATTAAGGAAGATATTGTCCAAACATGTTCGTATAATAGATTCGGGAATAGCCGTTGCGCGCCAAACTAAATTCTTACTTGAAAAGCACAACCTGATCCGAACCGATAACACAGAACCTAGCTTTGAGTTTTATTGCAATGCCAATATCCGAACCCTTGAGTTTCTTTTATCAGATTACGACAATGTATTAATCCGTTATAAAGATTTCTAACTGAAATAAGCCAGAAAAGCCTTCTTTTTAGCGGGACTCACCATGATCTGCTTGCCGCTGGAAAGAACTACACTTCCTCCTTTACCCCTTCTATATTCTACCACGGCGTTCACATTGACGAGATACGACTTATGTACCCTGGCAAAGCCACTTTCCGATAATGTGTCTTCAAAATATTTGAGCGTTTTACTTACCAGTTTCTTTCCTTCTTTCAGGTAAATTTGAGTGTAGTTATCGTCGGCCTGGCAATAGAGTATGTCAGAGATATGAAGTACTTCAAAACCATTTTGCTGCGGGATAGTGATCTTACCTTCAACATGCTGATGCTTCGGTTGCAATACGGTATTCTGCAGACTGATCTCCTTCTCTTTTATTTCTGAAACATAATCCACAGCTTCAATTAGCTTATCGATCGATATCGGCTTGAGAAGGTAGTAGGATGCATGCGCATTCAAAGCGTCGATCGCGTAGTGATTATACGCGGTTACAAATACCGTTTCAAACTGCCGGTCACCTACCTTGTCCAGAAGATCGAACGCATTACCATAGGGCATTTCAACATCGAGAAAAACTACATCCAGCTCATTATTGCGAATTAACACAAGAGCCTCTTCCACATTTGAAGCTTCCCCAACCAATTGAACCGTGGGACAGTATTTGGTCAGGTAATTTCTCAGTATTTCTCTACTGGTTTCTTCATCTTCAACAAGTATCGCACGTAATTCCATTAGTCTTTCTTTAGCATTAACACAACACGGGTTCCCTCATCGTTCTCAAATGCATCTTCTATAAAGACGTCCACTTTATCCTTGTACATTTCATTGAGAATTGAGATTCGTTTCTGGATGTTTCCCATGCCTTTGGATTTCTGTTTTTTCTGATTTTCGGTTTTATAGGCTTTCGATTTTTTACGACCAATTCCATTATCTTCAATAATAATTTTCACCGTATCTTCTGAAACCTTCCCAAATTTTATATCTAGTTTCCCTTTCTCTTCCTTGTACCTAAGACCATGCCAAACGGCATTTTCAACATAAGGCTGGAGTAGCATGGGAGGGATCACAAAGTCGTCCATTTGGATGTTTTCATCTACACTAAAATCGTAATCAAACTTATCTTTGAATCGGAAATGCTCCAGCTTGGTATACATTTTCAGTAAATCGATCTCATTGGCAAGGGGAATAAAGTCTTCCTCACTGTTCTCCAAAACGGAACGCATAAGTTGGGAAAAATCACTTAAATATTTATTTGCGGTGCGTTCATCATTGGTCGCTATAAAGCTGTTCACCGAATTGAGAGCGTTGAATATAAAATGGGGGTTCATCTGGGTACGCAACGATTTCAGAGCAAGCAGGTTATTTGCGTATTTCTGCTGCCTCACATTTTTATACTGGTAATATGCCGTGAGTAATAGCAGAATTGCGACTAAAATGAGTGATCCGATGATCCATTTTTGTATCCTGTTATTCTTCTGAATCAATTCCTGGTTCTCGAAAGCAAGTTTATACCTGCTCTCATTAAGTACTCTTTCATTCTCAAGACTGGTGATCCTGTTCTGTTTCAAGGCAATTTCCCGGCTGAAACGCGCTGCCTGCGACAATTCTTGTTCTTTTTTTACATACAGCTCGTCCACCACTTCAACGTATTTCTCGTAATTCTCGGCAGCTTTACCGAAATCACCGATCCCTTTATAGACTTCCGAAAGTTTTCGTGTGGCATCCTTCTGAACTACCAGATCCTCCTTTTTATCTGCCTCCTCGATACTCTTTTTCAGAAAGGGAATAGCATCTTCATATTTGTCCTGTGCAACGAAAGCGTTCGCGATCTTATAATTCTGCCTCTGCGGACTAACAGCTTCCGCCTCATCGTCATCCAGCGTTCCCGCGTCAATTCCTTTCAATTCTTCTAACAATCCGGATCTAAGCTGGATCTCCTTATCAAAATCCTGATTCTGATTATAAAAATCGGCCACTTTGTTCTTCTGAACGACAGCACGATTCTTATTTTCCTGTTTTGCAAGATTTAATGAATTATCGAAATATTGCGCCGCTTCCTGTGGGGCGCCACTCTTGGCGTAAGCTTCCCCTATCTTAGAGTTAAGATCCGTAATCTTAGGAGTGATTTTGTGCGCCGATGCAATATCCAGCGCCTGCTGATAATTAAACAGACTTTTTTCCTGGTCATTTATCGCTTTAAAGGTGTCTCCAAGGCCTTCATATACTTCTACTTCCTGGTAATTGGAAAGCTTGACCTTCAGTAACTCCTGAAATAAAGTAATGCTCTCCTGGTAATTACTATTCGCAATAAAAGCGGCCCCGAGTTTAATACGAACATCGGTGCGGGATTGGGATGAAATACTGCTCTTGTAATTATCCACGGCGAGATCCGGCTGATCCCAATACAGATTGATATCGCCAAGGGCTTCAAAGGCGATACTGTTATGCCTTCTAGCAGCATCCCTTCCCGGAATAGCTTCCAGACTGCGGGTTACATATTCAATACTCTTTTTGGCATCCTTTTTCAGAAAGTAGCGGGCAGAATCTATGAATGTATTAAAGGTAATTTCGTTTTGGTTCCTGCTCTTACTGGTAGCAGGGATTTTTTCTTCTGCAACTGAACTTTCATCTCTTACTCTAATGGTAATTTTCTGCTTATCCTTTATATTGTAATAGACGGTCTCAAACGCATCACTTTTCACTATTAGTTCATCCCCTATTTCCGCTGAAATAGCGAATTCACCGGCTCCGTTTGTAGTGGTATAACTTCCCCCCGAAATTTCAATATTCACGCGTGCCACAGGCTTATCCGATTCTTCTTCAAGCACTACTCCTTTCAGAACAAAAGCATTCGCAGTCCTTTTCTGCACCTGCCCGAATAAGGGCTGCATAAAGACCAGCAGTAAGAATACTAAAATCGAGGCGTTTCTCATTTTTGTCTTAAAAAGGTAAACTTACATACTTTACACGGGTTTCTAAAATCCTGAGTAACACAATAATGGGCCAATTTCCCTGTAAAAAACGGCTTTACCTAAACAAAGGGCTCACTTGTCTAAATAGATAGTATCGTTCCCTCAAAGTAGATTTTTCTAACGAAAAGATGGTGCTAAGTTTACCGTGAATTAAAATCAGTGAATACCATGCTTCACTTCAGTTTCTTGAAAAATTAAGTAGGCAACTCACTCAAATCAACTTATAAAATTTCAAAAATGAAAACATTACGAATTTTTACAATCATTTTCTTAATTGGGTTATCATACTCCTGCAAAGGCGAAGTTAAAAAGGTAATTTCGTTAGCTGATATAGCCCACAACGACACTCCAACAGTGAGTAAGCACTATATTAAAGTGGCTCTCTTGTTAGATACCAGCAACAGTATGGATGGATTAATAGACCAGGCCAAAGCTCAGTTATGGGAGATCGTAAATGAGCTGTCCTATGCCAAATGTCGTAACGAACGGCCAAATCTTCAAATTGCGTTATACGAATACGGGAATGACAATCTAAACTCCCGTGAAGGTTATGTTAGAAAGATTCTCGGATTTACAGAAGACCTTGATGATATTTCCAAAGAATTATTTTCCCTTACCACGAATGGAGGTAGTGAATATTGCGGAACAGTAATTCAGTCTTCCATTAAACAACTGGATTGGGGAAACGATGCTGACGACCTGAAAATGATCTTCATAGCCGGTAATGAACCGTTCACCCAGGGAAAAATTGATTACAAAGATGCCGTGGTCGATGCTAAAGAAAAAGACATTGTTGTTAATACAATCTTCTGTGGTGATTATAAGCACGGAATATCATCCAAGTGGCAACATGGCGCACATCTCGCTTATGGAGATTACATGGCCATTAATCATAACCAGCATACTGTTCATATAGCTTCTCCATATGACGACCTTATACTTCGGTTAAACATTCAATTAAACGGCACCTATATTCCGTACGGAAGCCGTGGCCGAATGAAAATAGCCGTTCAGGAAGAACAGGATGCGAACGCCGCCGGATACAATAAAGCCAACGCTGTTAGCCGAACGGTCACCAAAGGTTCACATCTATATAAGAATAGCTCCTGGGATCTCGTTGATGCGGAACAGGAAGCAGGATTCAATTATGATAAGTTAAAGAAAGAAGATCTGCCCGATAACCTGAAAGGTAAGTCGAAATCTGAAATAAAAGCATATGTTGCAAAGCAGCGTAGAGAGCGGGAATCTATCCAAAAGGAAATAGTCGATTTGAATGATAAACGCAGAAAGTATATCGCCGAAAAGAAAAAAGGCGGCGATAATGGCCTGGAAAGTGCAATGATTCAAGCCCTGAAGAAACAGGCTGAAAAGAAGGATTACAATTGGGAATAATTAAAAAGCCCTGCGGATGCAGGGCTTTTTTTATTAGTTGATCGCAGGACAATTACAATTATAGGGTTCGGGTCTGTTTCCTAAGAAATCATATCCCAGGGTGATCTGGTGAAAACCGCCGCTTTGAAAACGTACATTACCCGCCTGGTAAGAGTAGTTGTAGGCGAACATCCATTGTTTATAATTCACACCGATAATTGGCGTCCAGTGTTGTAATTTTTGGGTGCTAACGCTCATGCCATCCAAAAATTCGGAACCGTCAAAACTTCTGCGGTACGAAATCCCACCCCAAAATTTTCCGAAATCCATGGTTCTGTAAACTTTGAAATTCAAATCCAAGGCTGATTCATTAGTTCTCTCTCTCCATTGCAACATAAAAGATGGCTCGTATGCCCAGGTAGAATATACCCCGCTGCTTATGGCGTAAGCCGCTGAAATCAAGTATTGTCTTTGGTTATTAGGTTCGAATGTTTCTGAAAACAGATTCCTGTTCTGAAATATGATATTCTTAACTGTGAAGTGACCTGAGAAATTAAGGAAGTTATATGAAACACCTGCGTCAAGATTAAAATAGGAACTACTCTGGATAATTCCTGCGATGACGGGATCAAAATCGTTAGGATCAAATTGTGTTTCGTCCAGTCGTGATTGCACCAAACCGGCGCTTAAACCAAACGATAACTGATTTAGATCAGCCTCTGTTCGTGAGAACATGATATGGTGTGCATAAGTTAGATATCCTCCTGTTTGCGAATGATAACCATTTTTGTCATTGAAAACAATTGCACCTATCCCAGAACGTTCACCTAATCGCGCATTGAAACTCAAGGTCTGTAAATTGGGCGCATCATCCTGATCGAACCACTGTTGTCTCGCTGTTAATCTCAATTGATTATGAGCTGCGGCTCCGGCCATGGAAGGGTGCAACAGATATAGATTATCTGCAAAATAGTCCGTATATACCGGGATACCATCCTGAGCATGAACAAATGAGCCAATAAACAGGAGTAGTATTAAGTAGGTTTTTTTAATCTTCATAGTAATATCTCTATCGTTTTAGGGTAAAGTGTCCTTTAAACTCTTTTCGGGTTTCTTCTTCGGTGTATTCCACTACGAACCAGTAATCACTCGATGGCATCGGATTCCCGTTATAGTTCCCATCCCAGCCTTCGCCAAGCGGACTGAGTTGTTTCAACAACTTTCCAAATCTGTCAAATATATAAATTTTTGCCGTAGGGTCACCTCCGGCGATCCCTATGATGTTCCACGTGTCGTGATACCCATCCTGATTCGGGGTCACAAAGCGAGGGTAATCAATGATACTTACCTCGATGGTCACACTACCACAACCGTTCTCATCCTTGATGGTCACCAGGTGTAGCCCCGGATCCACCCGTGTAAACACCCCTTGAGACTGGAAAGGACCATCGTCCAACTGGAAGATGTATGTCCCCGATCCCTCTGCCGTGGCCTGTATAGCGTGATCACTGGCAAAAGCCTGGGTAACCACCTGGGCGTCATAGACCAGCGGTGGGGAAGATATGGTCACCGTAGTGGTAGCCTCGGTACTACAGCCACTGTCGATCTCGGTCACAATAACACTATAAGCACCGCCACTTAAGGCGACTATCGATGGATCGGTCTGTCCTAACTGGATCACCCCATCGATATACCACTCAAAACTATAAAGGGATCCGTCCAGACCCGTGTCGATCACAGGGGGAGAGATCGCTCCCTCTTCCTCAGGGATCGGATTGCCATTGGCATCCACACACAAACGGTAACTCTCCGCTAATAGTACCTCAGGTAACTCCTCCACCTTTAAAATCAACTCCGTAATATCATAACAGTCCGTACCATCGTTCTCCACACGAGCGTAGATCACCTGGGGATTGATCGTATTGGTAAATGGACTCCCCAGTGCATTGATGTTGTTTTCTGCATCTTCCAGGGTACCATGGAAACTAAGCAAGTAAATAGCCGGATCCTGGGTCCCTAAGATCCCATCGATAACCGCCTGACTCTCCGGGGTACTGCCATCTAAAACAAACTCCCCTATCCCGTCATTGGCATCCAAATTATCGCAGATCACATAAGGCTCCACCGTATTGGCCACAGCTCCCTCACGCTCCTCGATCTCAAAACTCTGGGCCGCTATATAACATCCCGTGTCACCATTTAAGATCCCGACATAGATCGTCTGAGGATTCGTCTGGTTGGGATAGGCCGTCGTATTTAATATAGGATTGAGCTGCGCATCGGCCTCCGCCTGACTCTCATAGAAACTTACCTGGAAGATCCCAGGGTCCTGACCGTTTAAAATCTCTCCTATCTTGGTGGTCAGATCAAAAAGTCCAAAACCATCCGAAGGGACCTCGCATAAAATATACGGACCAATCACCGCCGTAGCATCCGGTAACCCATTGACAATAAGCTCCAACTCCACGATCTCAAAACAACCTTCAGGGATCGTATTGTTCTCTACCCGTACATAGATCGTCTGAGGATTACTCGTATTTGGGTACATCGTAGGATCCACTATAGCGTTGATAGCACCAAAGGCATCATCATAACTCTCATGATAGCTCAGATCCCAGGGACTGCCACCGGTGATCTGAAGTGCCGCCTGGGTCAGATCAAAGACCTCCGTGCCATCGCCCGGATCATTCACATCACATAAGGCCAACCCATCAGGGGTTCCAGGCTCCGGATTCGAACTCACACGAAGGGTTAAGGTCACTGTGGTATCCACACAACCCGTGTTGCCATCGGTAACCCGTACAAAAAGCGTCTGGGGATTGGTGATGTTCTGATAGGCCGTATCAGGATCGATCACATTGGTGTTCGCCTGAGCATCCGAAAGGGTCTCATAATACTGAACCCCAACCCCTAAAGCTCCGCCGGTAATCTCCGGGTTCTTAGTCGTTAAATCAAAAATCGTAAACCCATCATTGGCCGACCCCACATCATCACAAACACTCAAAGGTGTCGGCTGGGTTACCCCAGGACCCTCAGGAGCCTGCAATTCAAATGAAGTAATAGCAAAACATCCACTGGTGTTGTTCTCTAAACGTACCCAGATCGTCTGAGGATTACTCAAATTCTGATAGGCTGTCGGAGTACCAATAAACGGAGTACCCGCCTGGGCATCCGATAATGCCTCGTGATAGGTGATCGTATGCTCACCAGGATTCTGGGACCCTAAGACCACTGCGTCCTGAAGCGTGAGATCAAATATCTCCACCCCATCGCCCTCAGGATCACAGATCACCAGTGGATCCAGGATCAAAGGTACCACCGGGGTGGGAACCGCAATAAGATCCAACTCAACCACACGGTAACATCCCGTATTGAAAGGGGGCGGGTTAATAGGTGCATAGGTCGCACGGGCATACACCGTCTGGCTACCCGATACTATATTTTGATACGGACTCGCCAGGGCAAAAATACCCGCATCGGCGTCCGCCAAAGTCTCATGATAGGTGATCACCACCAGCTCACCGCCGGCAATCTCCACATCCTTACTCACCAGATCGAAAAGTGCAAAACCGTCATTGTCCAAATCACAGACCTCCAGTGGCGTCGGAGTCACAGGACTCGGCACCGGATTTACAACCAGGTCTAAGGTGAACCCCTGGCTGACAATACAACCCGTAGTGGCACCCTCCCCGCGTATGTAGATCGTCTGAGGCTGGGGAACCAAATTGATATATGGACTGCTTAATGCGTTGGTGCCCGCATCGGCATCCCCCTGGGTCTCGTGATAGGTGATGATTATCTCAGGATTGCCGCCCGTGATCTCAAAGGTCTTACTCTCCAGATCAAAAGCCTCCATCTCATCACCGGGATTGTTCACATCACAAAGCTCCAAAGGAGTCGGAGCCGTTAATACCGGTGGCAGGTTCACCTGCAACTCCAGGGTCGTCTCTCCCTGACAACCATTGCTGATGTCCTCAACCACAATATAGATCGTCTGAGGATTGCTCAGGTTCGGGTACGCCGTTGTGTTGACAATCGGAATACTCAAGCCCACATCCTCAAAATAAGCAAAGGTGTAATCGGCAGGATTCAAAGAACCTAATACCTCCGGCTCCACCTGGGTGAGATCGAACAAGGTAAATCCATCCCCGTCATCATCACAAACCACCAGTGGCTGCGGATCACCTATCAGCGGAGAATCCTGTACAATTAATAGTAAGGTCGTGGTCGAATAACAACCCGTGGCAATGTCAACAAGACGTACATAGATCGTCTGTAGAAACGGATCCACATTGGCATACGGACTCGAAAGCGGGTTGACCCCGTTCTGAGCATCGGCCAGGGTCTCGTGGTAACTGACCACCAAATTCCCCGAAGGGTTCCCATTGACAACATCCTCATCGGCATCCGTCAGGGTAAACTCCCCAAAACCATCGTTGTCATCATCGCAGTAAGTAAGGGGATCAGGAACAAAGATCTCAGGAGCCAGCAATACCACCAGATCCATGGTGAAACTACCGTAACAACCCGTAATATTATCTTCCACCCGTACAAAGATCGTCTCACCGCCCGCACTGGTATAAGGAATAGCCAAAGGATTGGTGTTGGCATCAGCATCAACCTGGGTAGGGTGATAACTCACACTCAAATCTAAATTACCATCGACAATGGTCGCATTCTGACTGTTGAGATCAAAATCCTCAAAACCATCACCATCATTATCACACTGCTCGAAAACAGGAACTTCAACATAGGTAGGAACCACCCCTAAAATAAGTCCAAAACTCCCCACAGTAACACAACCCGCCGTGTTCTCCCCACGTACCCAAATAACCTCGCCACCACTGCCATAAGCATTGGCAGGTATAATAGGATTGGCTCCACTGAGCGCCTCAGGCTGACTCAAATGATAACTCAAGGTCACATTGACCAAAATGTTCAATATCTCAGCATCCTTGCTCGTTAGATCAAAGACCTCTATCCCATCTCCATCATTGTCGCATATGAAATAATCCGTGATAGGATCCGTGATCGCAGGAGAATCGTTGACCTGTAAGTTCAATGGAACTACGTCGTAGCAATTGAAATTAGTTTCTTCTAACCTGGCAAAGATCGTCTGGAATCCAGCCTGTGTATTGGTAAAAGCTGTTGGCGTGGGTATTGGAAAAAACCCGCCTTCAGCAGCCGCCTGCGTTAGGTGATACGTTACAACAGTATCTGGCTGTCCATTAATGATCTGAGCATCACGTATAGTTAAGTCAAATTCCGCAAAACCATCGTTGGGTGCTTCATCACACAAGACTATATCATCAGGGACCACCGCAACGGGTTGTGGAGCAAATTCCACAATAATATCATCAAAGGCGGTACATCCACCTCCAATAGTAGCTTCTACACCATAGGTACCCGACTGAGTAACGACCAGGAATCCACTGGTCTCACCAGGTATAATATCGAATACCATGGTGATCGGATTAAAAACAAACCACTGATACGTTGTTTGGCCTGTAATATCAGGCTCTAATTCGATCAACAAATCTTCTCCTTCACAGGGTGCATTACCTGCGGCGATAGTAAGATCCGGCGGAAGGCTTACTCCAAGGTTAAAAGATCCTGCTTCCAGGAACACCGCCATATCCAATGCGGTATCAGTTTCGTCCGCCACAACCATTTTTATGGTATAGGTATTTCCAACAATTACATTGCCCTGTGCGGACAATTGAACTATTTGTCCATTATAATCAATAGCGGCATTTGCAGCGATATTGAACGGTTCGAAGTTGTATTTGTCGAAATACTCTTCATTTATGGCAGGACATTGCCCGACAACTTCAGGATGAATATTAGTAACTTCAATAGGAATTGCCGTGCCCGGGAGTACGGCCAGATTCTGCACCGTTCCGGTAGCCTGATCTGTTAATATGAATGCAAAGGCATCTGAGAAGGTACATTCGAAATTTTGATCGTATTCTTCAGAAGCCATAATGAAATCAAAGCTAATCTGACTTATCTGTGGGATAAAATCGAATGAAATCGAGGAAGCGTTATTAGTATTCGTCGCCGTTGTAACGGCTTCCAGGTCGGGATCTCCGGGCCATCCAAGGCCGCCATCGCTATGTAATGTTAAATTCGGTCCGGGAGCGTTTTGTACATTTCCTGAACAAAGAATAATACCAGAGGCAAAGGGGAAACCTGAGCCATTGGCATCGAAGAAAGCAATACCATTATCATCCCCGAAATTAGTACCCGTACTTTGCTGGAAATTACTAACAACAGCGCAGGTGCTGTTGATCAATACATCTTCGACCAGTTGTTGCGTAGTATATGTTTCATCTACCGTGATTTGAGCATGACCCAAAATAGTAAAGAAAAGTAGAATGGAGAGTAAAATTCTCTTCATAAGTAGGTTGTTATGGCACCAAATATATTGAATACATTGGTTTTCTTTTATTATTTTTACAAAAAAAAGTTACAAATGGAGCAATTCAGTGTTGATATTCAACCCACTAACAACGAAAACATCATAAAGTTTATTGCGAATTCTTTCCTTACACAGGCTAAAAGTTTCGAATTCAGGAACATAGACGAGGCTAAGCCAAGTCCGCTGGCACAGCAATTGTTCTATCTGCCGTTCGTTAAAACTGTCTATATTTCTCAGAACTTCGTTGCTATAGAAAAGTACAATATAGTGGAATGGGATGATGTACAGGACGAAGTTGCCACTTCCATAACCGATTACTTAAACAGCGGAAAACCAGTAGTAATCGCGGATGAAACCCCTGCAAAAATCCCTGTTTCGGTCTATGCGGAAAGTACTCCAAATCCGGGTGTAATGAAGTTTGTTGCCAATAAGCCCCTGGCAGACGGAACTTTTGAGTTCAAGAACATTGATGAGACCGCAACCGCACCATTGGCCAAGGAACTTTTCAACTTCCCCTTTGTGAAAGAGGTCTTTATTAGCGCTAATTACGTTTCCGTAATGAAATACAACGTCGCCGAATGGGAGGAAATTTCCATGGAATTGAGAGAATTCATCCGCAGTTATATTGAAAATGGTAAGCCTATACTGGATGATGCCATACTTTCGAAAAAAACTGATGAAAACAGTGTTTCAGACGGTAATGGTGAACCACAGTCCGATATAGACAAGGAGATCATTTCCATTCTTAATGAACACGTTAAACCAGCCGTGGCCAGTGATGGTGGTCATATAGCATTCGATTCTTTTGATGCGGACACGAAAACCGTGAGAGTCATTCTTCAGGGCGCCTGCAGTGGTTGTCCTTCGAGCACCGTAACTCTGAAAAACGGTATCGAAACCATGCTTCGTGAAATGCTACATGGTAAAGTTGTTTATGTTGAGGCTATCAATGGTTAGACCCTTTATTTTATAGGTGTTTTCAATGTTAAATCGCCATTATTTCGTATATTAATAGATTATTCACGTATAACTAAAAGATAAGAATTATGGCAGTTTTAAAAGTAATAGAAGTACTTTCAAATTCAAATGAAAGTTGGGAAGATGCGACACGCAATGCAGTAAAACACGCTTCAAAGAGCGTGAAAAACATTCGCTCTGTCTATGTGCAGGACCAAAGTGCTATTGTAAAAGATAACGATGTAACAGAATTTCGAGTGAATGTTAAGATCACTTTTGAAGTTAATTAAATTATTACAGCATTAGTAAATACGCTTTTGGATCTTCAAAAGCGTATTTTTGTTTTATAACCGACGATCATCATGCGATGTATTTTATTTGCTATTCCGATTCTTTTGTTTTGTTATTCCTGTAATACTTCCAAAAAAGATATGTCTGAAAACCACCAGTATACCAACGAACTCATACATGAAACTAGTCCGTATTTATTACAACACGCGCATAATCCGGTGAATTGGAAGGCCTGGAATGAAGAAACCCTTGAAGAAGCCAGGGCCGATAAAAAACTTATGATAATAAGCATAGGCTATGCAGCCTGCCACTGGTGTCACGTGATGGAAAAAGAGAGTTTTGAAGATTCGACTGTCGCCGCGGTGATGAACGACCATTTTATAAATGTAAAGGTAGATCGGGAGGAACGTCCCGACGTGGATCAAATCTATATAGGTGCGGTAGAGCTTATGACTGGCAGAGCGGGCTGGCCTTTAAACGTAATTACCTTACCCGACGGGCGGCCAGTCTGGGGTGGCACCTATTTCAGAAAAGAAGACTGGATTCAGCGTATTGAAAAAATACAGGAGATATATCAAGAGGAACCTCAAAAGCTCATAGATTATGCGGACCGCCTCGAAGAAGGCATAAAATCGATGGAACTGGTTACTTTTAACAGTGGTGATGTTGATTTCATTAATTATGACACCTCGATGCTTATCGAGAACTGGAGCAAGAATTTTGATCATCGTAACGGAGGATACAACAGGGCACCAAAATTTATGATGCCGAACAATTATCATTATCTTCTACGAAGTGCTGTTGGGACGAAGAACAGCAAATTACTGGAATACGTGACCTTAACCCTTGATAAAATGGCTTATGGAGGTGTCTACGATCATATTGGAGGTGGTTTCGCCAGGTACAGTACCGATGATCGCTGGCATGTACCTCATTTCGAAAAAATGCTATACGATAATGCTCAATTAGTGAGTTTATACAGCGACGCTTATGCCATAACTAAGAATCCGATGTACAAAGAAGTGGTTTCGGAGACATTAGAATTTATAAGTAACGAATTAACGGACGAATCTGGCGCTTTTTACTCATCACTGGATGCCGATAGTGAAACAGATATAGGAGAACTAGAAGAGGGCACTTATTACATATACACTAAGGACGAATTGGAACAGCTCCTGGCCGAAGATTTTGAATTGTTTAAGTCCTATTACAATATCAATAGCTTCGGAAAGTGGGAAAAGGATCAATATGTACTCATCCGAACCAAGAGTAATGAGGAAATCATGGAGGAGTTCTCTTTATCGGAGGAATCACTTCAAAATAAAAAGAAGTCCTGGAAATCGAAGCTGCTTCAATACAGGAATCAGAGACCCCGGCCGAGGCTGGATGATAAATCCCTCACTTCCTGGAATGGCTTGATGTTGAAAGGTTATGTTGATGCCTACAAGATATTTCAGAATAAAGATTACCTGGACGCTGCATTAAAAAATGCAAAATTCATCATCGATAATCAATTGCAATCCACCGGAGCGCTATACCATAATTATAAGAATGGAAGAAGTACCATTAATGGTTACCTGGAAGATTACGCTGCGGTGATCGAGGCTTTTATCGCTTTGTATGAAGTAACCTTAGACGGGCAATGGTTGGATCATGCGTTCAAATTAAATGACTATTGTTTCGCTAAATTCTGGAATGTGGAAAAGAACATGTTCTATTTCACTTCTGAAGATGACCCGAAACTATTGACCCGAAATATTGAATACAGGGACAATGTGATCCCGGCGTCCAATTCCATCATGGCCAAAAACCTCTTCAAGTTATCACACTACTACGAGCTGCCTAAGCTGGGAGAAATTACACGGCAAATGCTTAAAAATGTTCAGCCCGAAATGGAGCAATATCCCGGCGGGTTTTCAAATTGGCTTGATCTTTTAGCCAATTATCAGAACGATTATTATGAAATTGTGATAATGGGTGAGGCTGCTCTCGATAAAGTGAACGAGATCAACACTCAATACATCCCGAATAAGTTGATTGCAGGAAGCGAGACGAATAGTGATAGTTACCTTATGAAAGGACGATTTTCCGAAGGAGAAACACTCATTTATGTCTGCGTAAATAACACCTGCAAACTTCCTGTTAAAGACACATCCAAAGCATTGAGTGCGATTCATGCAAATTGATGCCGGACAACCGGGCTCCCCTCCCTAGAATTAATATGGTTTTAACAAAAAAAATCTGACGTTTTAAGTATCTTCGCTGCTTTGATTTTATCGGGAGCAATGAGGAAACCCTGTAATATGAACCAGTCTCTATTTAAACATGAAGACAAAAGTTTCTTACTGTTGACAGCTCCCTTTAGTATTTTTAAAGCCGATTTCAAATAAATTCTAACACCTCTGATTGTATCATGAGAAGCACTTTTGTTGTTTTAACCCTCGCTCTAATTTTTTCTATTTCATTTAACGCATCTGCCCAGGGAGTTTTTAACGATCCTGAAATCGATACTTATATTTCACAGAGATCGATCACTATGCCGGACCATGGCTATACCTATACAGGATCTCCTTATGCGAACAAGGCTTTCCAGCCTGGTTTTGTTTTCAAAGATGGTATAATCCTCGCGAGTAATGTTGCCCTCCGATATAATGCCGCCAGAGACGAATTCGAAATTAAAAAATCCATAAATACCTCTAATTATGCGGCTAAGGTACTGGTGCAATCTGAAGACATCTATGTGAAGATCAACAACCGATTGTTCGTATTTATAAATAAAAATGAAGAAAACAAGACGGGAGGATATTACGAGGTTTTGCATGATGGAGAGCGATTGAGCTTGTATAAGAAACTTTCCAAAGATTTCATCGAGGGAAAAAAGGCAGTGAATTCGATCGCTACAGACATTCTTCCCATGTACAAGGAAAAAAATGAGCTCTATTTCATGAATAATAACAATGAACTCAGTGAACTTCCTGGTTCCAGAAACGGAAAAATAAACAGTTTTGGTCTTAACAAAAAACAAATCAAGCAACGTATCAGAGATAAGAAACTGAATGTGAACAAACAGTACGATCTAATTAAACTTTTGAACTATTACGATAGTCTATAATTAAAAACAATGAAAAATATCACAACTTTGATATTGGTTTTTAGTTCGCTGCTAAGTTTTACGACCGAAGCACAAATTTGGGATAGGGAATTTGTTAGTAGCTTAAATGTGGTCGATCAAAACAATAAACGGCAAACAAAATTTGATCAATATACGCTCGATGAAAGCGTAACAGGAACTCCGTATAATGATCCCAATTATCTTATTGGAAATGTATACAGGGGTAATGCTTTATTTGCTACCAATGTAGCCTTGCGTTACAATGCCGTTGCCGACGAATTAGAAATTAAAGAATCCCTGAATTCTCCCGACGAAGAGGCCCGGGTACTGCCTAAAGATCCGGAGATTTTCGCAAAAATTGTACAGGACATTTATGTTTTTATACCCTTCCAGGGTAAGGTGGAAGATGGCGGTTATTTTCATGTTATGTTCGAAGGTAAAAAATTAGACCTTTATAAGAAACTTATCAAGAAAGTGATTCCGGGACGAAAAGCATCGTCCTCGTTTACACAGGATATACCTACCGAATTCCGTGATGAATCACAGTATTTCTTAGTCACTAAAAATGGCCGTTTTTTACAATTACCGGACTCAAAAGCTAAGAAATTCAGCATCTTTGGTGCTAATAAGGAAACGGTGCTAAATTATGTAGCGGAAAATAGTCTGGATGTTGATAAGGAAAATGATCTCCTCAAGATCATTCAATATTACGATGGGTTATAATACCGGTTGTAAAGAAATTCACTGTGGTTTAGTTTGTTGTAGTTGTTTCAGATAATAGGAGGGATAGATTCCGTATTTCTTGTAAAAACTCTTGGAAAACGACTCTGCGCTTTTAAATCCGCATTCATTAGCTATTGCCTTGATAGTATATTTACGGAAAGTTGCATTATCCTTCAGTTCTTTAACGGCGTAGTCGATTCTGAGATCATTTATATACTGTGAGAAGTTCTTGGCTTTTTTAAGATTAATAATTTTTGAAAGATAGGTTGAATTGGTTTCGAACGACTTGGCCATTTCATTGAGAGATATGCTCTGGGAGAGGTATTTTTTATCTGTTTCGAAAGTCTTCAGACGATCCAGTATATTCTCAATGACCTCGGTTGAAATCCCCGAATCTTCAATTCCGATGGGCTGCTCCTCTACTTCTGTTTCCTGATTTGCTATTAAATTCTCGAAACGCTTTTTATATTGGTTTTGTCTTCTGAAGTAATAGAAAACAAGACCAAAACTCAAAAGAAGGAATGCAAGGGCCCATCCTAGTGAAGTAGTCGATATTTTATTCTGTTGTTCAAGATCCGCGATAAGTTGCTCCTTCTCCTCCACCAATTTGGGTATTTCGAAGTCATTGACTGTTTTCTCGTTAATATTTCTCTTTTTATTCTCTATTAATCTAAGCACTACCACGAGTTTATAGAGATAATTCAACTGGATTTCATCTTCCCCATTTTCCTTGTAATAACTAATAAGTTTATCATAGACTTCAGGCAGTTCGGGATACAGGATACCTTTTGCCTCATACAGGGAATCTATTTTTCTATAATATGTGACCCCTTTATCAACCTCTCCTTTTTTATAGAAAATGCTACCGATATAATAGAAGTAATAAGGTAAGTAGTAATTGTTGAACTGACTTCGATAGGTATCCGCCTTATAGAGACTATCCAGGGCTTCTTCGTAGTCACCTTTAACATATAGGGCCGTACCCGATCGCGATACAAAGGCATAATAGGTTGCAGAATCTGCTGTTTTTAGTGATTCCGAAATTCCCATCTTGAAATAATACAAGGCAGAATCCGGCTGTTTCAGGTTGACAAATGAGCGTCCTAATCCCTCCAATGAGGAGATGTAGTTTTGCTCATATTGATCACTTTTCTCGTTCTTCAGCAGAAGTTGATACGTTAGCCGGTGTGCCTCCAGAGACTTTTCATAATCACCCCACATTTCATTTATATCATTTATTTGATGTAAGGCAGTGATCTGATGGCCAATCTGTTCTTTGTCACGAGCAGACTGATATCCCAATAACGCATTTTGAAGGCTGCGTTCATACTCCTCATTTTCATACAAATAATCTGATTTGAACAAATAGGGTATGGTTGGAAAATTAGGGTGATTACTGTGTATCGACAGGGCAATCGCTGTGTCAAGGTACTTCAGTGCCATCCTTGACTCCGATATAAATGAGAGACGGGTATAACCCCTTGCCATTTTAGTGCTATCGACTAAAACTATGGCTTTTTCAATATATTTTCTCGCGATACGTTTGGCAACCGTCGTATCATCGGCGTGAGTATCGTATAAAATTATCAGGGAATCGATCGGGCGTTCTTCAAGGTATGAATCGGTAAGTTCCTGTGCGCTCAGAAGAGACGTAATCAGCGCCATAAAAACAAACAAATTCAATCGCATAGCAGGGTAGTTTTTTTGAATATTTATTAGCAATTTTTGCTATGATAAATTTACCTTTTTATTGACAAGATGCACCATATTATAGACGATTTGGAGAGTCAAAATCTCTAAACACCCTGTTTTTCTGGGGTTTAAGAAGAGCAATTGGGGTCTTCATTTATAAATCTCGACAGTGAATATATAAATATCGGTATGAGAAACTTGCAAATCGCCGTTGCTGTGATTAGTTTAGCAGAACCATTACTTAAAAAAGCATTTACGATATTAAATACAATATAATGAGAAAGCAAATTTATATAATAACCTTCTTAATAGTTTGTGGTTTTACGCCGTCTGCGGCACAGAATCTTGGGGGAGATCCCATTCAATTGAGAAAGTTTACGAACAGCCTGCAACAGGTAGATGAATTTATCAAACGACAGGATTTCGGGATGAGTTATGCCGATACAGATAGCTATACGGGAACACCATATAATAATCCGTCATATTTGCCTGGAAATGTATACAAGGATAATGAATTACTGGCTTCCAACGTTGCGCTCCGATATAACGCTATGGCAGACGAAATTGAAATTAAAGAATCTCTCGAAGACAGTGACAAGGAAGCTAAGGTGTTAACTAAATCTCCGGATATTTACGTAAAGATTGTTAACGATATATTCGTGTTTGTACCGTACGACGGGGGAATTGAAAGTGGCGGTTATTTTCACGTTATGTTTGAAGGAAATAAATACGATCTCTTTAAGAAGATCAAAAAGGATTTCTCGCCTCCCAAAAAAGCAAATACGTCAATTACGCGCGATGTACCGGCTAAATTTACGGATAAGCCCGTTTATTATATAATCACGAAAGAAGGTAAATTCTACGAGTTACCATCTTCGAAAAAGAAAAAATTTAAAGTATTTTCTGAAAACACAGATCTTGTAAAGAATTATGTGAATTCAAATAATCTGAATCTCAATGAAGAAAAGGATTTAATGCGGGTCATTAGATACTACGATGGCATTTAAATTCCTCAGCCCGAGATAAAATCTTTCAGGTAATACGGTTCAAAATAAGCGACATCTTCGATGTCGTTTTTTTTGTATTTTTTTTCTGCGATGTCGGCCATATCTGAAGCGGAAGGCATTATTTCCGGAATGAAGACCGCATTAGGGTGATCTATTAGTTTCTGAAATTTGGCAATGCCACTACCGAGAAATGTCACTTCACCAAGATCAAGATATTCTGAAAAGGAATCTTTAGTAAGAATCTCAGCACGCGTTTCCCGAACCTTATTGTTTGTGGAGTTGAAAACTGCCGAGTATACTTCCATACGTCGTGCATCCAGCATGGGAATCTTGAAGTCCGACTTCACCTTGATGGGATTCACCATGGACCGTAATGTGGGGACTGAGATCAACGGTATATCCTGGGCGAAACAAAGTCCTTTTGCCGCAGAAACACCTATTCTAAGCCCCGTATACGAACCAGGGCCCATACTTACGGCAATTGCATCGAGACCAGACATTGGCATGTTAGCATCGCTTAATACATTATCAATGAAAGGATGCAACTTTTCCGCGTGTGTATAATTCGCGCTGCGGTCTTCTTTAAAAGCAATAACGCTTCCGTTTACCGAAAGCGCTACCGAGCAATTTGTTGTGGCTGTTTCAAGGCATAAAATAGTTGCCATTATTCCTCCTTTTTATCTTCCTCTGCTTCAGCAATATTGTCTCCACAGTCCAAGGTTTTTGTAACCGTATTATAAGGACCTGTGATTACTATATCTCCTTCGCTCAGGCCTGAGGTGATTTCAATATTTGTGTCATCCTGAATTCCTGTGGTAACGACTCTTAACCTGGCTTCATCTCCTTCTTTTACAAAAACACATTCAAACTTTTCAGTTTCCCCTTCGGTTACTTTCTTCTTCTTCTTGGTTTTGAAACTCTTCGTACAACTAGTGTCGGTTTTAATCACAATAGCGCTTATAGGAACGCCCATGATATCGTTCTTCTTATTGGTAATCACATCTACCGTAGCTGTCATACCAGGTCTGAACGGTGAATAAGATTCTGGTTTTCCTTCAGTGAGATCCGCATATGACTCCGGAAGAATTCGAACTTTTACTTTGAAATTGGTTACCTGATCCACGGAGATGGCATTTTGGGCGGAGTTGGCAATTTCAGTAACAACCCCTTTGAATTCTCTTTTCAGATATGCATCTACCTCGACAATGGTAGAATCTTCCAGCGCAACTTTAACAATATCGTTCTCGTTCACATCCACTTCAACTTCCATATTGCTAAGATCGGCTACGCGAACAATCTCCGTACCTGCCATCTGAGCTGTCCCAACTACCCGTTCTCCGAGTTCAACCGAAAGTTTCGAGATGGTTCCATCCCTGGGAGAATAAATCGTAGTACGTGACAGGTTGTCTCTGGATTGTTTCAAATTGGCCGCTGCACTTTGCACACTGTAATATGCGGATTGTTTATTAGCCTGGGCAGATTCATATTCGTTCACAGAGCGGTCCCATTCTGATTTCGAAATAACACCTTTCTGAAATAATTCTTTATTCCGGTTATAATTTAACTCGGCGTTCTTGAGATTTGCTTCAGCTTGTGCAAGTTGGGCGCGTACATTCTGTAAACCTGCCTGCGATTGGCTCACAACACTTTGAATAAGGTCCGGATTTATCTTTACCAGCAAGTCTCCTTTTTTTACCTGTTGTCCTTCTTTTATAGGTAATTCAATAACTTCACCAGAAACTTCTGAAGATAGCGCCACCTCGACTTCCGGCTGTATTTTACCTGTTGCAGCTACGGTTTCAACAATCTCTATAGGTGCGATCTCTGTCATCTCGACTTTCGTAGTATCGCTGTCGGATCCGATCCATCCTTGTTTTTTAGCCACTACCAGTAGCAGCAGTAAAACCACTACTGCCGAAATGATGATGATTAGTGTTTTTTTCTTCATAACTAAAACTTTAATTCCGTTGCCGGGATACCAAAATACAACTCCAGTACCTTCAATTTAAAAATATAATCGTATTTCGACCTGTTTAGCTCAATACGGGCATTATCAAACCTTAATTTTGACTGACTGAAATCGAACGCATTTGTAAGTCCAACATCATACCTGTCTTTAGCATATTGATAGGCAAGTTCCTGGGATTCCAGCGCTACCTGCGACGCTTCAAAAGATTTCAACGCACCTTTTGCATCCACATATGCCTGATACACATTAGACTCAAGATCGAGACGGGCCTGTTCCAATAAATATTCCTGTCGCAGCAAATTGATTTTAGTGCGCTTCACATTATTCCGCGCTGAAAATCCATTGAAAATAGGGACGTTTAACTGAAATCCATATGAAATACCATCGTTCATGTATAGCTGTTCCACAAATGGTAATGGCGGTAACTCGGTAGTAATAAAGTTAGGACTTAAACCAAACACATTCTCATTGGTCCCCTCAACAACACCAATAGGCGAATCGGTAATTGTAAATGGATTGTCCGGGTCCAGCGCACGGCTTACACCACTTGGCAGATCAGCTTCACGTGTATTGTAATTAATAAATCCCGTAAGTGAAGGATAATAAATAGATCTGGCTAATTGCAGATCCTTTTCGGCTAATTGTAAATTAGCTTCAGCTAATCTGATCTCCGAGCGGTTTTCTTTGGCAGATTCAATTATTTCTGCAATGTCTTTGCTGGAAATTCCTTCATCGATAATCGTGAAATCTTCTTCGCCTATATCGAAATTTTCATAATCTTTTATAAGGAGAAGTTGAGCCAGGTTAATTAATGAAATTCGAACCGCGTTCTCCGAAATGGCAATGCTTTGTTTTTCACTCGCATCCGTTGCCTTTATCTCTAATAAATCTCCTCTTGGCAGTACTCCGGCATCAACTAGATTCTGGGTACGTTCCAGTTGCTCTAAAGTAACTTCGTTCTGCGAGATGATAGCTTCCAGATTAGCCTTATTCAATAGTATCTGCAAATAACCGTTCGCTACGAACAACGATATATCATCTTTCATCTTATTCAGACTATATTGTGCAGCTAACTGATTTATGGTCGCTCTTTGATTTGCCCTTAAGTTCTGCAAACCACTAAAAACAGTAACTCCTGCGGTAATCCCATAGGAAGAGTTACGAGAGGTTTGATTTTCGAGAATTCCCGTGGTAATGTCTTGTGTTAGACCCGTATTCCAGGAATTTGTCGCACGCCCGTTCAGCGTTGGTAAGAAACTACCAATGGCTTCACTTTTGGATATATCGGCCACTTCAATATCCAATTCACTCTGTTTTACTAAAATATTATTCTCAAGAGCGTAGATTACGCATTCTCTTAACGTCCATTTTTTCTGCGCAAGCATATTCGATGCCCCGAGTAGCAAAATCAGGATAATTACTTGTTTCTTCATAGAATTAATAGTTGCCAAATTTGTCTTTTATAATGTAAAAGTGTTACAGTTGAAACCGTAAAATAACGCTCTTAATTTCTGCCGAATTCCTGAGCAGGTTTGATCTGGTTCCAGACTTTTAATAGATCCTCCTTGGAAATTCCACCCTTCACCTCTACATTAATTCCATCACTAATACCCAATTCTATTTCTCTTCGTACAAATTCCTGGTCGCCAGTTTCCACTTCCACAAAGGGTTCTAGGGTTTTCGGATCGTATTGTATTAATGCTTCTTTAACAGTTAAAACACTATCTGCCCTTGCCAAGATTATAGATGCGTTAGCACTAAGTCCCGCCCGGATAAAGGTAGTATCTTTTTTCGTTAGTGTACCCTTAATCTCAAACTGTATCGCTCCATTTTCACTAACTCCCTTTGGGGCTATATAATCCAATATAGCATCGAAAGTAGCATTTTCTATTGCCCCGACAGTAATCTCAAGGGGCAGGTTTTCGGTTATTTTGCCCACTTCACTTTCATCAACCTTTCCTTCAAAAATCATATACTCAACATCGGCAAGCGTTGCAATAGTGGTTCCATCGTTAAAGTTATTAGCCTCAATTACCTGGTTACCCACTTTCACTGGTACATCAAGCACCATCCCTGAAACGGTAGCTCGTATTTCGGTAGTAGCCGCAGCACCCAATCCACGGGTTGTCCCGGTCTTTACAATATCATAGTTCTGTTGTGCACCACCAAGATTTACTTTTTCCTGGTTGAAACGCTGTTGTGCCTGGTTAAAGGCAAGTTGAGCATTATCGAATTCATTGGCTGAAATCACCCCCTTGTCGAACAAGTCTTTTTGCCTTTTGAAAATACTGCGTTCATTTTCCAGTGCTAGTCGGGCAGTCTCTAATTGTGTCCTCGAGCTGTTAATGTTGTTCTTCGCACTGGTTAAGGCTGAAACATTGGGCACTACCTTAACTTTCGCCAGCAAGTCTCCCGCCTTCACCTGGTCCCCTGCTTCTACGAATATCTCATCAATTATACCAGATATATTAGGTTTAATGAGTACTTCTTCCTTGGGAACAATACTTCCTGTAGCTACTGTTTTCTTAACAATATTGCCAATTTCGGCCTGTTCAGTTTCGTAAATCACAGGATCTTCCTGATTCTTAGAATATAAATAATACAATGCAGCCGTAAAGGATATTACTATGACTACAAGAATTATAATGGTAACCGTTTTTTTCATTTTGTTTCGTTAGTTATTATTCGGTTCGTAAAGCATCTACTGGTTTAATTTTGATCGCATTCTGCGCAGGGATGAATCCTGCTAATAATCCTGAAACAATCAATATAATGAGTGCTGAGATCACTACGCTAATATCTACGCTGGGATTTGAGAACATATCTACCGGCCCGCTGGCATCCAATATTTTATTAATAGCATAGATCACCAGGGCTCCCAAAGAGATACCCATCATACCGGAAACAATCGTTAGAAAAATAGATTCAAGTAACACCTGTCCTCGAATGGACCATGGTGTTGCGCCTAATGCCCTTCGGATGCCAATTTCCTTAGTTCGCTCCTTTACCACAATAAGCATAATATTACTTATACCTATAATGCCTGAAAGCAATACCAGGGTTCCCACAAAATAAGCAATGATCTTTAAGGCAAAAAACAAGCCTTCTATACGACTGTATTGTTCGTAAAGGTCAAAATTGCCTATGGCTCTGTCATCATCAGGATGAATTGTGTGACGTTGTTTTATTACCTCAAAAATTTGTTCCTTTAACTGGGTTATTGATGAGCCGTCTTCAGCGGTGATAGCCATCCAACCAACACGGTCCCCCCGGTTAAACGCTTGTGAGAATGCTGTAAAGGGTACATAGATCTCTTTCTGATCTTCTTCGGAATCTCCACCTTGCGATTTTTTCTTATACGTCCCAACAACGAGAAAGTTAACTCCGTTGATCTTTATATATGTACCCAGTGGATCTTCTCCTAATCCGTATAACGCAGTTTTTACGCCTTCCCCTATGATAGCTATTTTACGTTTTTCATCAATATCCCCGTAATTTATAAAACGGCCACTTGTAATGTCCATGGGTTGTTGTTCAATGATCTCAGGATAATCACCGTAGACATTAAAAGCACCTGTATTCAGCCCGCGGACAACATTGTTGCTTCCGCCAAAACCACCGAGTTGATTTCGGGGTGATATAAATCTTAAATTAGGTACATTGTCCTCTATGGCTTGTACATCACTGGTCTTATAAGTAAAGCGGCGTCCCTTTGGCAAGCCTTTGTAGGGCTTAGAGATTGTCTGGGTCCACATAAACATTGTATTGGTGGCGACATCACCAAAATCCGCTTTTACACCATTCTCAAGGCCTTTCCCTGCAGCCAGCAGAATAACTAGGATGAAAATTCCCCAGAGTACTCCAAAGGCGGTAAGTGCAGTCCTGAACCAGTTACTGCTCAATGCCTCCAATATTTCACTCCAGCGATCCCTGTTAAACATACTATTCGTCTCTAAGTGCTTCTATGGGTTTAATTCTCGCAGCTCTCCAGGCTGGAAAAAATCCTGCAAGTGCTCCGGCAACAATCAATACAATCACCGTTGTTAGGGCAACGTTGAAATTCACTGATGGATTCACTATATAGTCAATTTCCACGTTAGGCCCCACGACCTCAAGTAAAGCCATACTAAAAATGAGTCCGAGGAAACCAGCAATTGCGGTTACAAAAATAGACTCATGCAAGATCATTCCAATGATCGACCAGGGCTGTGCACCAATGGCCTTACGTATACCAATCTCTTTGGTTCGTTCTTTTACAATAATCAGCATAATATTGCTAACGCCTACAACACCGGCTATGATCGTACAAATACCCACTACCCAGAAGAATAGTTTTATCATATCCATCAGGTCATAATATCGTTTAGCTTCTTCCAAAGAGTTCCATGTATCAATAGCACTTTCATCTTCCGGAGCAACAATATGCCTTTCTTTCAAGAAAGCCTGAATCTCATTTGTAAAAATGATCGATTGCCGTACGGCTTGTTGAAATGTGGCTTGAGGTTTTAGCGTAAAACCCAGGTTGCGGACAATATTACCACCACCAAATACTCGTTGCGAAGTGGATAAAGGAAGAAAAATACGGGACTCTTCTCGCTCTCCACCGGGATCGGTATATACACCGATCACTTTGAAATTGATTCCTGAGATCTGAACCTGTTCACCGATGGCTTCCTTTTTTCCGAAGAGATCCTTATATACTTTCTGGCCAATAACTATGACTTTTTCATAGCCGTTATGGTCATCGTAATTAAGGAATCGACCTGCACTTAAAGTGGCATTTTCAATAAACTGATAATCCGGATAGACGCCTTCAACACGATAACTCCCCGATTCGCTCTTATAGCTGGCAACACCGCTCCAGATTCGAAATATGGATGATTTAAATTCTATATCATCTTCATATTTCTTTATCAGGAGATCGTAGTCTTCATTTTTTAACTGAATAAAACGACCGGGATTCAATCCTTTGTATTCTACCGTAGTAACGCCTGTCCACACAGCAATTCTATTGGTAGCATCCTGTTCGAACTCTTTAGCTACGCCATTAGTCATGCCTTGTCCGAAACCAAGGAGAACAACTAATATGAAAATACCTGAGGCTACCGATAGTCCGGTTAAGAATGTCCGCAATTTATTTTTGCGAATGGTATCGAATATTTCCTGCCAACGCTCAATATTAAACATGGGAGGTCGCTTTTGCTCTTACCTGGTTAATTTCTGAATCTTTAATAATCACACCGTCCCTTAAATTTACAATGCGCTTGCACATATGGGCGATATCATCTTCGTGCGTTACGATGAGTACGGTTTTACCATCGTCGTTAATGGATTGAATGATTTCCATCAGCTCATAGGAAGTAGTGGAATCCAAAGCACCTGTGGGCTCATCGGCTAATAGCACTTTTGGTTCGCTAGCGAGGGCTCGTGCAATCGCCACCCTCTGATTCTGCCCCCCGGATAGTTCGTTCGGTAAATGAGTGGCCCAATCTGCCAGCCCTACCTTATCTAGATAGTGCATGGCCTTCTTGTTGCGCTCGTTTCGTTTCATCCCTTGATAATATAATGGCATGGCCACATTCTCAAGAGCACTTTTGTATGAAATTAGATTGAATGACTGGAATACGAATCCAAGGAATTTATTACGATAACGGGCGGCTATCTTTTCACTCAGGTTCTTTATAGGTTTTCCATCGAGATAATAGGAACCTTTATCGGCTTCATCCAACATTCCCAAAATATTCAGCAGTGTGGATTTACCAGACCCGGATGATCCCATAATGGCGACCATTTCACCTTCTTTCACAGTAAAATCAATTCCCTTAAGCACATGAAGAGAATTCTCTCCCATGATGTAGGATTTGTGTAAGTCTTTTATTTCAATCATTGCATTATATTCAACTACAAAGTAACGCCGAATAGCACATTCTTTTGTGAAATTCATGTTAAGACTTACAAGGGTGGTTAGTGTGAAGTCTTTGCAATAAGACTAGTCTAAAAATGATATGTTACACTATTTCGGGTAAGAATAATACTAATCCTCGTCCTTTACTTTTTGACGCATTCTGTATATGGCATAACCCACTCCGCCTATCAACAAATACGGAAAGATCATCAGGTAGATGATCCCACTATTTATTCCAGTCGCCGCTCCTCCGCTTTCTTCACTTTCCAGCACGGCACGGCACATAGCGCATTGTGCTTCTGCCGGGAGGGAAGCAAGAATTGCTAACAGTATTAGTATGAACATTTTTAGCTTCATATTAATAATAAGGTGAGATCATTAAATAGACAATAACCCCTGTGACCGCCACATACAACCAGATCGGGAACGTAAATTTCGCTATTTTTTTGTGCTTCTGAAAATTTCCTGTGAGCGCCCTCACATAGGTAATGAGAACAAAAGGAATTACTACAATAGAAAGAAAGATATGACTTATTAGTATTATAAAATATACGTATCGTAATATTCCTTCACCCCCGTATGGAGTAGATTCGGAGGTCATATGATACGCTACATACATGATCAGAAATAATGCTGAAAGCAGGATGCAGAATTTCATTAACCTTTCATGAGTTTTCCGATTTCCTTTCTTAATATTAATTACAGCCACAACTAATAATACAGCTGTTAAAGCATTTATGGAGGCGTATATAGGTGGTAGGAATCCTAAACGTTCCACGCCGGGTATTTTTACCGAAAACAACAAAGCTACAACCACGGGAATGGCGATGGAAAGTATCCAGATCCATGTTGTATATTTCTTTGAAACTTCTTGTTCGGCCATGGAATTAGTCTTTTAACAATACTTCGATATCCTCTATCAACATCTGTATCCCATCTGATTCAAGTCCGTCGTAATAAATAATGGGATTTTCATTTTCATCAATCCGGGAACGGATCTTCCCTTCTTCATCAATCAGGGCAAAATAACCCGAATGTTCAAAACCGCCTTCTACCTCGCTGTTTTCACCAACATATAAATTAAAGCCAGCATTGGCCAATTCAAAGATCTTTTCTTTGTCACCAGTGAGTAAGTGCCAGTTAGGATTAGTGATCCCATAACTTTCGGCATAACTCTTTAAAACTGCCGGCGTGTCGTATTCAGGATCTATGCTGAATGAAGCGATACCCAGGTTTGGATTCCCGTAGAATTCATTTTGAACACGCACCATGTTTCTATTCATTATGGGGCAAATGGAAGGACAGGTTGTAAAGAAGAACTCAGCAATATAAACTTTCCCTTTATAATTCTCGTTCGAAATCGTTTTCCCGTTCTGGTTGGTAAAACTGAAATCCGGAACCGTTCCTATTTCAGCAAGATCCGGAGTCTTGAAATTTTCCACGATTTTAGGAATAGCCCAGATACCAAAGACTAATATGATAAAGGATATCCCAATGTATGAATAGTTCTTCTTCATCGCTTAAATTTCCCTATCGGCTTTATACTTCTTAAGTTCCAGCCGGTATTCTGCCAGTATCACCTTCACATCGTCATGCATCTTATTGTTGATCTCCGCGAAATCCCGTGCATCGAATCCATAGAGCTTACCAACATCTTCATCGTCATCACGCCCACGTAGATTTCCCTTTTTATCAATAATGAACACATACGGGCTGCTGTTATCAGGCATTAACATGTATTCGGATTTCAGTGAACTGAACACTTCTTTTATTTCTTCTGAAGTACCAAAAATGAATTTCCAACGATCGGTTTCGGCAATTTCCGATAGTTTATCTCTTAATTCCATGGATGTCTCTTCAGAACCTTCAGGCTGAAGAATAACCAGCTGGAAATCGTTAAAGCCCCGATTCTTTTTATAGATCTTGTGAGCCAGGTTAAAAGCGTTTACTTTATTTGCCATCGGATCATTTCCGAAGAAACCCAGGATCGTGATGCTGTTATTCAGCCGAACCGTTTCATTCTCCAGAGATTCGAATTTATCGATCTCGGTAATATTTTCGGTAAGCACCGGTAATCGCCCGAAATTATCTTTACCCGATGCGAAGAAAACATACATCGAAAGTGGTAGCAGAAATAAGACTCCGAGTACTAAATATTTCTTGATTTGCATAGCGTGCGTTATACTACAAAAATACTCCCAAAATGGGCGGAAAACAATCTCTTAACGATATTTTATGAGGTATAAAAAAACCCTGCAATGCAGGGTTTTTACGATTGTTGAATTCCTTAAAAAGAGAATTTCATATAGTTGTTCTTGTAAACTTCGTAGATATAATCTCCTTCTATAAGAAGGATTAGCACCAGGTAACAGATAAGGAAAATCGCTGTCCAGACAACAGCTCTTCGCAGTGCCTTAACTTCATCCCTCATGTGCATGAAGTCCCAGGTGATATAATATGCTTTAACCAGTGTAAGGACGATAAATATCCAGTTGAGGAGTTTCATCGCCAGGAAGGTATTCTCCGTGAGCGCTACTGGTTTTATAATCCCCAATGCTACCTCTATGATGGTTACTATAGATAAGAAGACGAATACCCCCCAGATCTTTGTTTGGTTCGACTTAAATTTTATAAGTCCTCTAAATATTGCAAGTTCGTGATCGTGTGCCATGTTTTTAATTTATAAGCTATACAAGATAGAAGAAGGTGAATACAAATACCCATACTAAATCTACAAAGTGCCAGTAGAGTCCTACTTTTTCAACCATTTCATAATGCCCGCGTCTTTCGTAGGTTCCAATAACAACATTGAAGAAAATAATCAGGTTGAAGATTACTCCGGAGAATACGTGAAAACCGTGAAATCCAGTAATAAAGAAAAAGAAGTCCGCAAAAAGTGGAGTTCCATATTCGTTGTGTTTAAGATTAGCTCCTTCCACAACCAGTTTTCCATCATTTACCAGTTTGGATACACTCATTTGCCGGCTGTAGATCGCTTTTTCTCCTTGTTCATCCAGGTTGATATACGATCTCTCCAGTCTTGCAACTTCCTGTTTATCTGCCTCCAGGGTTGAAGCTCTTAAAGCTGCCATGTCAGGCACCAATTCCTGATCCCGGATTAATAGATTTTCATTTGCTAGGAAACCGACTTTAACCTCTTCATAATTAAAAGATGTTTCGGTGCCGCCCTCCATATACCATATTCCATTACCTTCAGTATGGGTCACGGATGTACTTGGCAGCGTTGTAGCAAATTCACCAATAGCAACCCGATTTCCGTCTTTGTCGAGGAATTGAAGGATTTTTCCGCCATTAGTCTCTACTGCTCCGTAATCACCTTTAATGAATGTTGCCCATTCCCATGCCTGAGATCCAACGAAAATCAGACCTCCGATAACTGTTAGGAATAAGTAAATAATAACCTTATTCTTTTGCATTTTGTGCCCCGCATCCACGGCAAGTACCATGGTAACAGAAGAGAAAATAAGGATAAAGGTCATAAATGCCACATAGTACATGGGTGCATCAACACCGTGTAAGAACGGGAAGTGGGTAAACACTTCATCGGCTACGGGCCATGAATCGATAAACTTAAATCTTGAAAATCCATATGAGGCAAGAAATCCTGAGAAGGTCAAAGCATCCGAAACGATGAAGAACCACATCATCATTTTTCCGTAACTGGCGTTGAGAGGTCTGTTACCGCCTCCCCACGTTTTTCCTTCTGTGCCTGTTTGAGCAACAGTAGCGTCCATATAAAGAAATTGGTTTTAAATAAGGTCCAAAAATACGACTATTTTTTATCTAACGAAATATCAGCGTTTAATTTATAAACTGATTGTGCAAATGGCCCATTGGGATATATAGGGAATCCCTTAAAAAATTAGTAATTCTATCGCACGAAATAGAAAAATAAAAAGAGGTAAATCCACAATATATCGACAAAATGCCAAAAGGTTGCGGCCAATTCAATACCTAGTGTGCTTCCATTCTTATATTTCAGTTTATAATGATTATAAATTACAACGAGGAGTGCTATCAATGCAACCACAATGTGCGCAATATGGACAGCCGCGATTAAAAATATATAGGTGTAGGTAATATTACTTGTAGGACCCGTGGGATTGAAACCGAATATTCCGATGATCTCATCAAATCCACGCAGTTGCAGCCAAATGAATAACAACCCCAGAATGAAGGTAGTCCAAAGAAATAGCTTGCCTGCCCCATTTTTCTCTTTTTTTACGTTGATCAAGGCAAAATGCATCGTGATACTGCTGGCAATAATTACGGCAAGGCTTATATAAAAAGACTGTGGTATCTGGAAATTATCCAACCAGTCATCCCGTGTACTACTCACGATATAGGCACTGGTAAATCCCAAAAAACTCATAGACAAACTTATAATACCGAACCACAGCATCATCTTCTTTGCACGTCTTCTTTTCAATTCTTCACTACCTTCAGTATAATCCATTATCTTAAAAATTTGTCTAGTACGTATATTAATTGAAGCAAGGTGATATAACTTACACTCACCAGCATGAGCTGTTTTGCGGATTTGTCCGTTCTTAATTTGAATAATCTCACAGCGTAGTATATGAGCCAAATGCCAATACCAGCGGTGAGAACTGCAGACAATGGAGTTAAGTATAATCTGCCGGTTACTCCCATGGCCGGAATAAGTGAGGCCAGAACTGTCCAAACACAGTACAAAATGATCTGTAAAGCGGTTCCTTTATTTCGCTTTCCATTGGGGAGCAAAAAGAATCCTCCTTTTTTATAATCGTCGAACAGAAACCATCCAATAGCCCAAAAATGTGGGAATTGCCAGAAAAACTGGATCATGAACAAGGTGCCTGGTTCGATCCCGAAATCATTCGTCGCTGCAACCCATCCAAGCATGAAAGGTATCGCCCCGGGAAATGCACCCACAAATACTGCAAGGGGTGTTTTCGTCTTTAATGGCGTGTATAAGCTAACATAAATGAATATTGAAATCGCCCCAAAAAGAGCAGTCATTGGATTAATAACATACAAAATTGCGATTCCGATCAAGGTGAGTAAACTGGCTAGTATGAATGCCGATGTAACTCCCATACGGCCACCGGGTATAGGCCTATCCTTGGTTCGGTCCATCAGCGCGTCCAGATCTCTTTCAATGATCTGGTTGAAAACATTCGAGGCTCCAACCATGCAGTAGCCTCCTACACTAAGAAGAAATAAGGTGAAAAAATTAACGCTGTCCGCTCCCAGTAAATACCCGGCTATTGAAGAAAACACGACGCTAACAGACAAACGCATTTTAGTAATTTCAGTAAAATTCCTGATCAATGATCGGGTGCTGGGATATGTCTGTGTGGTCGACAAGCTCATTTCTTTAAGTATGCTGGCATATGCTCCGGCATTGGAAGTGGCAAAGATACAGTAGATGCCCTTTTTTCACAATATAAATGACAGAATGTTGGTTATATATTTCCACTTTTCACTATTTTGTGAAACTTAATTAAAACAATTTAAAATGAAGTATTCATTCATCATAACTTTTATCATTCTTTTCATTTCAGGATCCGTAAACAGCCAGACAGATGAAGGAAGCTCTGGCGATTCCAAAATTGTCCCTGTAGGAGATGGAATTTATGTTTATAAGAACCGGGGAGGAAATATAGGATTATGCATTGGAAACGATGGCGTTATAATGATCGACACACAATTTGCAGAAGTTTCTGAAGATCTTCTAAAAGATGTAGGGCGTTTTACAGATAAACCTATTAAGTATGTACTAAATACACATCATCATGGGGATCATACTGGTGGTAATTCGAATATGGCTAAAACAGGGGCTGTGCTCGTGTCACACGATAATGTAAGAACCAATCTTCAGCAATTCATAGAAGAAAGTCCGGAAAAAGTAGACGAGTCATTACTTCCGTCGATCACAATTTCAGAAAATCTTACATTCTACTTCAACGATAACGAAATATTTGTACAACACATAGAAAAGGCACATACCGATGGCGATGTATTGGTTCTTTTTAGAAATAGCAATGTGTTGCATGCAGGAGACGCTTTCAGGAGTGGCAGCTATCCATACATTGATGTCGAGAATGGTGGTACCGTGGAAGGATTTATCAAAGGTTTGGGGATCATTCAGGATATGTGCGATAAGAATACTAAGATTATCCCCGGACACGGCAATGTCAGTGATGTAAGTGAAGTACGCTTTGCGCAGAATATGATGGAATATGTGTTTAAAAAAATAGCCTATCACCATCTAAATAAAAAGAAAGAAGCTGAAATTTTAGCTATGACCGATATCACAATTGAATACGACAGGCAAGGTTTTGGCGACGGTTTTATAACACGTGAAAAGTTTATGAAGACCATTTACGATGCTGTAGCAGCAAAATACTCATTGGCAGATTACGATCAGAGAGCTCAAAAAATTGAGGACATTCGTAATAAACAAAATGCCGGTAAATCAAATTCAGAAGGCGGCGATAAAGGAAATTAGAAGTCGTAGTACCAGTTAAACAGATCGGTTCTTATTCCAAAATTAAACCAGGTTGTTTGATTTTTGAATACATCTTCCGTATCAACCAAGGGTTTAAAATCTCTGAAAATAACGCTGCCGTATATTTTCAAATTGGTAGCGGGATTCAATAAATAGCCTGCCTGGAATTCCATATGCAAGAAGTCGGTGGTGTTTCCCTGTGCCAGTTTATTTCCATTATCCATCACTCGATTATCTTCACTTCCATAGATGCTTCCACCATAGAAATTCATGTCTTCCGGAGTATTAAATTCAAATCCTCGCTTCGCAACAATAACTTTGGCATCTCCAAAGATCCTACCCTTTTGATATCGGACGATCCCAACAAACTCAGAAAAATTGGCCCCCAGCGTATGGGCCAGCGACTGGTTATTATGACCGTAATTAAGAACCACAGTATTGTGAGAATATGTATATGGCCTGACCCTGTTATATTCTGCCTGCAGATATAAACCGTCCACTGAAAAAGCATCGTAATATTTCATTCCGAGTTGGTAACCTATCTTATTCTTGTAGCTCTCATTCCCTCCCGAAATATCACTTGACGAAAATTCATCAATAATAAGTTGTCCGTACGCATTTACCCTATTCGTAAATTTAAATTTTCCGCTTAGGCCGATAATAGCATTTCCACCACGTGATCCCGTAGAGAATTCTATGGCCCGGTATAAGATTATTGGATTCAAATAATTCAAATCAAATCCCCGGTTATTGTCATTTTGCCAGATAACCGATTCAAAAAGGCCAAGATTCAAGCGTTTTGTGACATTCCAGCTTAGGTAGTGATTGGCAATATATTTTGTGCGGAAGGAACCATCGGCAGTTACTTCAGGACGCACGTCTCTTAGTGACATCCATGTATTGGTATACTTGAGTTTCCAAAAGGTAGTGTTTATCTTAAAGAAGGGGTACGGACTGGAATTGTCACTTAATAGGAGCGATCGGTAACCGTCTCCTATAAAGTTCTTACCATGCCCCAGTTGAAAATTAAATGTCTTGGAAGGTGAGTACGAAATATGTCCCGTAGCGACGGGATAGTCGTAAGAATCTGTTTTAAATTCCTTCGCTATTCCTCTAGCCGGAATGATCGCCGGATTTCCACCATCGGGTTTACGAGCTTCGGCAAAGCGATTGAAATAGTCTGCGAAGCGTCCCTGACTTTCATAGATTACCGCAAAAAAATTGAAATTCTTCCCAATGCCCCCCTGTGTGTATATAAGACGTGTATTATTATAGGTATCAATCTTGGTGTCGGTATCCTTTCCCACTTGCAAATCCACACCGGGATCTAAGGTGATCCAGTAGCCCTTCCCTTTTATGGTCACCATGTGTTCGTTCCAGAATTTTCGCCCGAACCAAGACGATTTATTCTTTAATATTTTGTCGTTTTCCGCTTCAAAATTGTAATAACGGTTCACTTCACTGTACACAAAAGGTTTCTGGGCTGTATGGTTATTAAGGCCTACTCTGTTCAAAGCTGGATCGAATAAACTGTAATTATGGTGAGAAAGCGGAATATTGATCTGGCTCGTATATTCTTCATTCTCGTAAGGAAGTTTTACAAGATTCTCGTATTCATTGAGAACCACCTCGTCCGGCTGGGTTTCTGAATTTACCTCCATACCGGCTTTCATAGGTTCCGGAGCCACCATGGGTATTTTTAAAGACAAAGTGAATTGTACGTACGCGGGATTACCCGCATAAGTGGCGGGTTGAATTTTAGGAAGTAGCCCGAATACTCTTTGGGCTTCATCTTTTAGTTCGTCGTAAATAGCATCTACCAGAATTACCCTAAAATCACCCTTTTTATCTATTTCGAAGAAAATGGCAACAGCTCCTTTATAATTTTCGGTAGTAACAATTTCCGGAACTTTAAAATTAGAATACACAAAATTCTGAAGGGTGTAATTGAAGCATGATTCCAACTGATCGATCTGCATATCGGCACATTCAGGAAATACAGGATATTTCTCAAATGTAGCCGTAGTAGTTTGTGAAGATAAAGGAACAAGAAATAAACAAAACAGAATTGAGGCAACTATTTTCATTGGTTCGGTAATTGTTTGCAGAAAGATACAGCTTTTTTAAAACCACCCTTACAAAAAAACCGCTGTGTTATCACAGCGGTTTTCAACAATTTAATCCGTCTTAAAGGTAATGGGAACACGGTAAATTACCTCGACAGGTTTTTCTCCTTGCATTCCGGGTTTTATTTTGGGCAATAGATTTATTACCCGAATTGCCTCATTTTCCAGAGCCCTTTCCGGTGCGCGTGATCTCACTTCCCGTACTTTGCCTGTATGGTCTATTTTAAACTGCACATCAATACGGAACACAGTTCCTGAATCGAGATATGAGAATTCATCGGTATCAAATTTCTTAGAGATAAAAGACCGTATCTTATCCGAAAGACATTGTTTTCGCTCTTCATTGCTGCCAAGTGACTCACAACCGGGGAATACAGGTGCAAACTCAACAGTATTTATATTTTCCGGGCCTGTGTTCACAGGCGGTAAAGTCCGCTTATCGGCTGTTACAACATTTGCTTTAGGGGCATCAATAGCGGCTACCGGAGTTTCCACAATTGCAGGAAGGTTTTTTGCTACTGCTACTTCGGTGGTAATTGTTCTCTTTCTCACCACGGGTTCTTGTTTCACAACTTTCTCCTTCGGAACCACAACAGGTTTAGGTTTCTCCACCGTATAAGTAACAGTAGGCGGATCCATTACCGGGTCTCTCCCGATGGCAACCTCCTTTATAACAGATAACCCAATGGTACTTTCAACAACAATAATTGTTATGCCCAAACTAATAATAAGGCCTAATTGAAAGTACAAACGGGAATTCCACCTGTGATTTACACTTTTTTTATCCTCTCTTTTCGAAAGCTTTTTTGGTCGATCGCTTTGAAATTTCTGTACTGATGGCTTCATAATGTACATGTTTAAGGATTACTATTATCTTAACTGTACAAGGGTTATGCCAAAAAAAAATCTCCGGCTTTACCGGAGATTAATATAATTATGTATGGAACTAATTAATTTTGAACCTCAAATACGATTGGAAGTGCATATAATACACCAACAGCTTTTCCTCGTTGCTTCCCAGGTGTCATTTTAGGTAGTTGTTTAACTACACTAATAGCTTCCTGTTCTAACTTGGGGTGTGGTGCTCTGGCTCGAACGCCGGTCACGTTTCCATTCTTATCTATCTTAAATTGAACAGAGATACGCTGTCTTCCTGCATCTAATCCAAGATCATTGGCAAGCTCGTTGTTGAATTTCTTCTGAACGAACTTCTGAATCTTTTCAGACATACACTTTTTCTTAGCTTCATTATTCCCTGCACTTTCACACCCGGGATAGATAGGTACGTTTTCAATAACAGCAAAAGGTACATCTGCAATTTCTTCGTCTACTACTTCTTCGATCTCTTCGATCTCAACAATTTCCTCTTCGGTATCTGTTTCGGTAGATTCAATTATAGTTTCTTCCACGTCCTCCTCATCTTCAACAACTTGAATCACTTCGGGAGCTGGTGGTGGTGGGGGTGGGGGTGGGGGTGGTTCAACAGGTTGCGTAATTGGAATTTCTTCCTCCAATTCATCAGAGACATCCAACATATCACGACCTAAATCCGATTTGTCGTACGTCTTATGTTCAATAGCACTCCAGGAGATTAGAAGCATAATAATAAGCCCTAATTGAAAAAAGAGCATACTTCTGTTTCTTACATCAGCCTTTGGGCTTTTCTTACTTTCCATAATAGAGTATTTATATAGTTGCTAAAATAGCTAAATTCTTATATAAAGTAAAAGTCTATAACGGAAATTTAAGAATTTAACGCTTATTCTGTTTTTACATCAAACAGTATTGGTAACGCATATTGCACCCCTACAGGTTTTCCGCTCTGTTTACCTGGCTGCATATCAGGCAATGATGAAACTACATCTACCGCCTCCTTCTCCAGCCTTGGATGAGGAGCACGGGCTCGGACATCCACAACTTTTCCTTTATGGTCTATCCGAAACTGAACGTGTATACGCTGTCTACCTTCCAATCCTAATTCTCCGGCCAGATCTGAATTAAATTTATTCTGAACAAACCGTTGTATTTTTTCAGACATACAGCTCTTACGTTCCGCATTGTTTGACAAGTTTTCACAGCCAGGATAAATAGGAACGTTTTCAATCACATGAAAAGGAACATTGATAATTTCCTCTTCAATCACCACCTCATCGATTTCTTCAATTTCTACAATCTCCGCATTCTCATTGGTCTCTGTAGACTCTATAACCGTTTCTTCAATGTCAGCTTCATCCTCTACCTGTATAATAACAGCGGTCACCGTTTGAGGTGGTGGTGGTGGTGGAGGCGTGTTTAATGGCTCTGTCACTGGAATAATTTCTTCTAATGCATCAGACACATCCAGCAGGTCGCGTTCTGCTTCGCCCGTATCATACGATTTGATTTCAAGGGCTTGCCATGTTAAAAATAACATGAAGATCATTCCGATTTGAAAGAAGATCATACTTCTCTTTCCTAAATCGAATTTTGGATTTTTTTTGACTTCCATATGAAATTAATTTTAGGCGTTCAACTTTCATAACTCATCTTCTTTCTGACAATCCAAAAGGATAGAAGCCCAAGTAAATCACCTACTGCATTCGCAACGATGTCAACAAAATCAAAGGTTCTCGTTTCGGTGAACCAATGCTGAAAGGCTTCAACAACTATGCCATAAAAGAAGCATGTTATCAAAGCTAAGATTACCATTTTAGAAGAAAAATGACTTTTGTCAGCTAAAAAGAAGTATGATAACCATATAAAAGTGAGTAGCCAATGTATGATCATATGGATATACTTATCCAAAAACAATATATCAAAAGGAGGTGCTCCTGTATTCGGAGCAAGCGATGCAATGGTAATAAATATCGTATAAACAATACCGGCGAGGAGCAGTGTTTTACGCTCCGATAAGATCTTTATAGCCCGCATCATCTAATAATTCATCTAGCTCTGTCGGATCTGAAAACTTTATTTTTACCATCCATCCTTCACCATATGGATCTGAATTCACCATTTCAGGTTCAGATTCCAGAGCTTCATTAAATTCTACAATCTCACCAGCAACTGGTAAAAATAGATCCGAAACTGTTTTAACGGCTTCAACAGTCCCGAAAACTTCGTCCTTATCCAAAGTTTCATCAACAGTTTCAACTTCAACATAAACGATATCCCCTAATTCACCCTGGGCAAAATCAGTAATACCAACGGTGGCAACATCACCTTCCACGCGCACCCATTCATGATCTTTTGTATATTTTAGGTCTGATGGTACATTCATAGTTCAATTAATTTTTTTCAATAAATATTAGTTTCCAAAATTGTATCGCAACGTAATCCCACTTCTAATGGTTGTCTGCGGGAATGCAGTAGAAATAGCATACTCAGAGAAGGTATGGTCGTAGTAAAACAATGCTGTTAAGTTTTTGCTTAAGGCGTAATCGGCGGTTAACTGTAATCCATAGATCGTCTGGCCTGCCGTAGTCTGATTGTTTACGATATCCAGGTACCGAATTATTGTTTTATTGTCTCTCCTTGACAGATCAAGTTTGAAGTTCAGATCACTTTTTAGGATTTTCTTTTTTCCGCCGAAATTCGTTCCAATCCTAAGATCCTTAATCCTATATCCCAATCCAATCACTACTTCATTTCCTTGGATTTCGGTCATTAAATTATTCGCAAAACTTAGTGATAATGCCCGGTCTTTCTTAAGTTCCGCAAGGATCTTAATGGAATTCTTCATCTCGAAATCTAACCTGACGAGCGGCGAGAACATTTCCGTTAAATTCACATTAGTAAGGAAAGTCTGTGGTTTATAATTTCCAGCCTGATCCAGGTCTCTTGGATTTAAAGGATCGAAATCAAGATTGGTCTGAAACTGATTTACTGTGTATGCCGCACGATAACCATGCTGAATAGAAAATCGTTTAAAGTGTTTCTTAAACCATGCCAGATTCATTAAACCTGTATATTTCAAATCCCAGTTTGGCAAGGCAATATTTCTAAAGATTCCTGTTGGCTCACTGGAAGCTTTACTTCCTTCATAGGCGGAAATGAAAGATGGCAAGAGCACATCCTGACTCGTTTTCCCAAAACCAATAGGATATCCTTCATCATCGCGCTCGAAGTTAGTTGTTCCATAAAAACTTTCAGCTAGTCTGTCGGCAATGATTATCCGATTGGTTCTAAAATCGTCGAACGTGGCAGAACCAAATTCATCACTAGTTCTAAAAGAAGTAGAAATAAGTATGGTTGAAATGCTGAAATTACCAAATGTGTTTGGCGTTAAGGAACGATATAACCCGTTTTCAACGATATAGTTCTCGGCATAATTTTCTGAATAGATCCTGTTCCCGTTGAAATCGATTTTTAAATCAGGAAGCAGCTCCATATTCACCTGGTAGTCCAATTGCTTGTTTTCTACCTCCGTATATTGCTCGTTAAATTCCGGGTAGAGTGTTAACCAACCATTTCGGGCTGCAAGTTCACGAACCTCTCTCTGACTTCCGAATACAAATCCTGCCGACGGTTTCAATGTTCCCATCATCCCCACGAAACGCAAATATCCGGGCAGGTAAATACCATTATTCTCCTGGTAATTGAATTGTACTTTCTTAATGGAAGTGACCAAACCAATGAGGGTATTTACGGCCTTTGCGCCGCCGCTTAAACCAGTTCTACCGCCGCCTTGGGAGCCGGCATTTCCTCTGCGCCCGCCTGTTGCACCACTTTCAGATACAAAACCGTCACCGCCGGCTTTGGTGTTATTATCACCTCCTTTACCGTCATTTCCACCGCCTTTTTCGGCTTTTGTATTACCAGCTTTTCCGCCTGTATTTGGACCATCGCCTCCTCTATCTACACCGGAACCACGGTCTCCAGGCTTTATTTTGGTAAGACCGATATAACGGTAGAAATTGGTCATATCCAGGTTCGAATTAATTCTATGGGTACTCGCATTTTGTACTGAATTCCCCAGGTTGTAGAATTCCGGGTTATCATCACCGATGGGAAATGGAATATTTGTTAGTAGATCACTCCCCTTCTGCCATTGGAAATCTCCCTGGTAGGAATAGGTTGCCCTGATAAATTCAAGGAATGGAAATTTATCAAATGGTAAATCGTAATTAACCTGTAAAGACTGGAAATGCATGTTCGGCACACCCACATCGAAGAATCCATCCCAGATACCTATGGAATTATCTACATTATAGATTACCTCGCCGTTGTCTAAACGTTCGGGTATGATATAGTTGTTCACAATACGATTGTTCGAAGCATTAAAGTTAAAACGCAACGATTTGGTTAAGTTGTAATTGATAGTATACTGCCAATCGAAGAGGAAATTTCTCTGGTAAAGTAATGGTACCGGTTTGAGGTTCTGTGCTAAATTGATCTCCCTGAACTTCTGTTCATTGTATTGTCTTATAATATTGGAACTTAATGAGATATTGGTAGGCAGATAATTTAAGTTTATATCTTTAAGGAATTTCCAATATTTTCCTGTGAACAATGAATCGTTCTTAGCGAAAGGCTCGAGTGGTTTCTGAATGAAATTGTAATTGTACGTACCTCCAACTCTCACATTTTGATCCAGGGCTTCCTCTATCTCGAAATCACGGTGGTCCACCTGGTTATACGAATATGAGAATGTGAAATTGGATATGTCGTATGGCATCGGGGGTTTCTCACTGGTCCGTTCCTTTCTAACACCAATGAAATTTACACTCTGTCTTCTCGTGTAATCTTCAGCCTGTGTCTTGATTCTCTCTCGCTCTGCAGCATCCGTCGTATTGTCAAGCCGGGTCTCAAGCTCAATATCCTGAAATTCAGGATCGAACTGAGGCGTAATGAGTTCTTCGGACCGACCATAATTGAATGGTAGTTGAATACCCCATGTTTGTGGTAGTAACTGTCCAAGATTCACGTTCGTAACTAAATCATATTGTTGTGCATCTTCCCGGCTTCTTTGGTTCGGACCTTGTTCTATAGACCCAAATCCTATCGTATTCTTTCCGGCAGTCGCACTCACATTCGCAAAATCAGCCAGGTTAGCGTCCATACTCGCTACAGCTGCCCAACCACCTTGATTTTTCAATTCTGAAAGTCGGAGTTCATTGAACCAGACCTCACCAGAAACATCATTAGTGGTGGCGTTTTTCATACCTAGCATAATAACTCGTACGGCTCCGAAACTGGGATTACCCTGAATACCAATTCGAAGTTCATTTTCACCCCCTCCTACCGATGAGGGATCCAATTCAGACTGATCGAAGAACTGTACTTCAGAAGGATTGTTATTCGGGTCTCCCAGAGAGCGTGCTTTTGCTTCCTGCAGCAATCGTAATGGGAGATTCAGCCTGTTCTCTATCGGCCAGATATCTTCAGCCGACGTAACATTGAATGCTGTAGGGTTTAATGGTATCTGAATCTCATAAAAGTTTTGATTCAAGTCATTCCCAAGTCGCATAAATGCAACCATATCTCCATCACTGAGTGCGGATTCATTCGGAAGTGATTCTGCGTGAATGAACATCTCCAAATTCTCATACTGCCGCATGTCCACATTAAAGTTCTTATATACGCCCCTCCCGTCTCCCGGCTCAAGACCAGTCACCCTGAGGGCCAGAGATTGTTCGTTCTGGCGAATGATATTATTATTGTTATTTAATTGCTCCCGAAATACTCCTGGTGGAAGAACGTAGGGTATCGGAATTCTGTTCTCGTTCTGCTCAATACTTACAGCCTCATTTTCGAATAAAGTGTCATCCATATCCGGATCCTGACCAGTAATATCCAGCGTCTGGGTATAACGCCGATAATCCCCACGAACCAGGTCTAAGGCTCCGAATCTAAGAATGGTATTTTGAGAGAATCCACTCATGTACATCCTCATAAAACGAATAGACCGAAAATCGGCAATGCCATTCACCGCACGATCCGGATCACTGATAGGAATCTTGAATTGCACCCAGCGCACAGGTATGGACTGATTATTCTGTAGGACCACATCCAGCTCTTTTACATCGGTCACATATTGATTGGTCGTGGGATCGAGCATATCCCTTCTGATCTCAATGTCATATTCGAAATAACTGTCCACCGTGTTCATGGTGTTGTCACGGTTAATATCTTCTACATCCGGTTGTGGTGTTGAGCCCCGGTTAGTGTCACCAACTTCCACCGGTGAATTTCCTTCCACACCGTTATATTGAAGGTAACGTTCCAGGATATTTCCCTCCGCCTGCAAGAAGTAGAGGTAATTATCTCCTGCCGGATCAGGAAGACCAGCAAATTCAGGAAATTGAGCCGCTTCTCCGGCATCGTTTATACCATCGTAACCGATATCCTGATTGGTTCTTTGCTCCCCTTGGGTATCGAAGGTATAGACAAGAGATTGGTTGGTTGGCACTTTACCCCAGGCTGTTGGTGTTGTATTCGCAGTACCGCCATCTGCCGGTAGTCCATTTTCGTATTGCTTTCGCCCATCCTTTAGTACATCCTCCGATATATTCCCTAGGTTAAATCGGAGTAAACCTCCGGTGTTATTCGCGTTCTCGTCATAGATGAATGGATCCATAACCCAAAACTGGATGTATTCCACATTAGAACGCTCAAAATCGGTAGTAGTAAGTTGTCGTGATATTCCCCCGAACCTGCTTTCTGGGTCGGGCAACGTATTTCCTCCTCCCAATTCCGGGTTGAAGTTATAAGGTCCTCTTTCACCTGGATAATATGCCAGATCCAATGAGAATAAAGCCTGGGTCTGACCCTGTATGATATCCTGGTTCGGGAATATCTCATCCCTGAAAATACGCCGAGTAAAAGGTGATGAAAGGTCCTCTTCGTTAATTCCGCTCGGGCGTTGACTACTGTAGAAAATCGGGTCGATCGTATACCAGGCGATTCTCGCACGGTTATAATTGTATGCAAGATTGCCGTTTGATTGTTCCCCGCCGAATCCTATTGGTGTACTGGAAAGAAACCAACTAAGCGGTGCTTTAATATCCAATTCTGTTTGAGAGGCCTCAAAATCATCCACATATACAGTGGCTTTACCATCGAAATCGGCCACTTTAGGCGCACCCGGTAACAAGTATGCGAATTCGCCACGCAGGGATACATTAGATTCAACATCAGTATCTATATTCGGTAATTTATTAACTAAACGGGTTAGGAACGGAACTTCCGTCGAGATATTGGCGTTCAGGCCAAAAATGGTATTGTTAATAGGCTCTACATTGTAGGAAGATTTCTGGGTAAGCGGACGCTCATTTAAATTCAAATATGTAGCCCCTATCTGGAAATTTTCATTGAACATATGCTCCACATTCAATCCTGTAAAACGCTTGGTCTGCTGACCGAAAAGTGTATTATTTTCGGTGGTAATCTGAATAGGAGTATTCGAATTCAATAAAGCCGGATCAAGAATTTGAACACGACCCAATTGATAATTCACCGTATAATCCACACCTTCTACAAGCACTCTGCCTCCAGCGGTAACCGTTACAGATCCCTGAGGTACATTAAAAGCGCCGATCGGAATCCCATCCGACCCTGTTGACTTATAGGTTCCTTTTAATTGAAACTTGTTTTTATCACTTTGTTCCTGCTCGGCAACAATTTTTGTAGACGTATAGAGTTTCCTGAATACATACTTATTCTGGTTCGCGTTATAACTAGAAGGAATATCATAATTCTCAGGACCCGCGGGTGAACTGTCAAGCTTATTAAAAAGGTATTCTCCGAAGGGTTCTACGCTAGTAAATATGATCTGCCCATTCTGTGTATCTACCGTGATGCCCGGAAGGAAATCGAAGAATCCATCACCTCCAGCCTGTGGATCGTTGTTGAAATTTAAACGGTCCAGATTAAAGACATTGAGTAAGATCGTATCATCAACATCCGCAGGTAAATCCACTGCCGGAAATTCGGGAGTTCCGGGAGCCGCCACGATATAGTTCAAGGGAGAAGGATCGGTGTAAAAAATATTAAATCGGAAATCTTCAGGTTCAAGCTGAAAGGCTCCCAATCCATAGATATTTTTCATCATAATATCCCAAATTGGCTCGTTCACGTTGGTGATATTACTTTTAAGAAGTTTCACAACGAGGTTCTGAGGTAATCCGCCTTCCGGAGGGGAACTCGGATTCATCCCTGGCGTGGTCTGCCCTGTAGCCTCAACCCCATCGTTAGAAAATTCTCCTACCTGATACACTTTACCATTAACGGTGTATTGAAATGCTACAGCAAGTACTTCATCGTTATTAAGCCGTTGGTTTAACGAAATATATCCTAGTTGGTTGTTAAGCCGGTATTCATTTGGCTGAAGTCTACGCGCATTTTCAAGTGTTACATAGTCGATCCCTTCATTCACAGCTACACCGCTGAATCCCTGCTGAACGGTAGCGATATCGCGAATGGCCGGATTAAGAATTGATGGAATCGTGGGATCATCAATTCCGAAAGGGTTAAAGTCGTTATTCCCGTTGTCCGCAAAGGAATTAGGCGGTCTGTTTATGAATCCTCCGGGTGGAACGGCGAGCCCGATATTCTCAGGATTCGCTTCACCTAAATCCTGAAGTGCCACAATATTTCTAACGTTCTCGGTCCGGTTGGAACGGTTGGTGATCCAGATCTCTGAACGGGTTATCTGAACGTTGGAATTGATGAAAGGATATCTCTCTAACACACGATCATAGTTATCGCGAAAGTAATGTGCGAGAAAGAAGTGACGATTTTCATCATATTCCAAGGCGAACAATTCATAATCGGTAACTGTCGCACCTCCTTCAGCAACTACTGTACGTGATTCCGACTGCTGTTCTGAAAATACCCCGGTGATGGTTGTTTTTCCAAACTGAAGTTGTGTTTTAACCCCAAACAGGCTTTGAGCCCCCTGGATTAGGCTACTGTTCAGTGGCATGTTTACATTACCCACTTCGATCTTCTGGATTATATCATCCTCAGTTGGTGTGTACTCAAGTTTAATCTGATTTTGAAAATCGAAGGTAGATTGTGTGTCATAGTTTGCCGTTACCTGTAACCGTTCTCCTACCTTTCCAAGTAAGCTAAGGCTGATTCGCTGGTCGAAATCAAATGACAGATTCGTCCGGTTTCTGGGAGAGAAAGAAGGATTATCCTGCTTAGTATATAATACTCCTAAATCCATTTCCACACTACCCGTTGGTATCACTTCAATGGTATTACCACCGAAAACACTTTCAAAGAAATTACTGTTCACATAAAAGGTGGGAAGTAAATTCTTCTGAAGTTCCTCAGACCCTTCTTTTCGCCCATCCTGAGCATCGATCTTTTCTTTGAAATAGGCCTTCATCTGTTCTTTCAGAATGAGTTCCTGATATTCTTCCGGGGTAAGAATGATGGGGTAGGTTATATCCAGATCTCCAATGGTCTGGGTATATATGTAGCGATCCGTTATAGGATCGTACTGATATAAGTCTTTTATACTTTGTGGATTCGGCAACTCCATCCTGCCCATCTCGAATCCAGTACTTGTAGAGTCCTGAGCTTGTACTGTATATAAGCTGCCAAAGGTGATTCCTAAAATAAGTAAAAGCTTAAAAAAGCCCTTTTTGTAATCGTAAAGTTTTGCGCCCAATGTTTACAAATTTTTTAAAGCTTGTTTTATTATCTCCTCCACCGATGCTTCTGGTTGCTCTTTCAATATCTTATCGCAAACTTTTTCCACCTGTTTGCGAGTAAATCCAAGAGTCTCCAATGCTGATAACGCTTCATTTTTATTCGTATTGCTCGAATTTACAGAAACATCATCGAGCCCATACACTTTAATAATTTTGTCCTTCAAATCTAAAACCGCACGTTGTGCCGTTTTAGTTCCAATCCCCTTGACAGATTGAATTGTAACCACATCTTCCGAGGCGATTGCCTCCATCACCTGCTGCGGTGAAAGAGAAGATAGCATAGTCCTGGCTATACTGGCTCCAATCCCTGATACCGAAAGTAACAGTCTGAATATTTCACGTTCCGTTTTTCCTGAAAATCCATACAGCGTATGTGCATCTTCCCTGACCAGCATATGAGTGAACAATTTAATATTTTCACTTGCCGGGAGTTGTGAAAAGGTATGCAACGAAATGTTTACAAAATAACCCACCCCATTGCAGTCTATAATTACTTCTGTCGGATTCTTCTCAACAAGCCTGCCCTGGATATGGGTAATCATGCGTTAATAAAAAGTTAATTGACCTCAAATATAGTATAATTATTTGCATCCGCCATCCTCGAAAATACTAAATTCACTCGGCCTTTTTTACCTCCTGTTCCTCGGCTCTCTTTTCTTTTTGTTGCGCATCTATTACTGCCACGGCAGCCATATTTACGATCTCTTCCACACTTGCTCCTAATTGCAGGATATGCACTGGTTTTCTCATCCCCAGCATGATAGGTCCGATTGATTCAACAGCATTTAGTTCTTTAAGTAATTTGTAGTTACTGTTCGCAGAGTCGAGATTCGGAAATATTAAGGCGTTTACTTTCTTTCCGGTCAGTTTTGAGAAAGGGAAATTTTCCTTCATTAATGTCGGGTTTAATGCGAAATCTACCTGCAATTCTCCGTCGACATGCATATCGGGATTCGACTTGTGCAACAAGGATACTGCCTTCTGAACTTTCCTGGCATGCGGATCTTTGGAAGATCCGAAATTGGCATATGAAATCATGGCGATCACCGGCACCAGCCCGAAGAGCTTAATCGTGTAATTCGTCATTTGCGCGATCTTGGCGAGCTCATGTGCATTTGGATCGATATTGATAGACGTATCCGATAAAAACATTGGGCCGCGCTTAGTAAGCATCAGGTTAGTGGTTGCAACACGTTCCACCCCTTCAAATAACCCAACAGTTTCCAGGACCGGACGGAGTACGGTAGGATAGGCCCTGGAATATCCGGAAATCATTGCATCGGCATCGCCTTCATTCACCATCATGGCCGCAAAATAATTCCGTTCCCGCATAATGCGCTTCGCATTATAATAGGTAATTCCATTTCGCTTCCTGTGGTTCCAGTGTTTCTTAGCATAAGCTGCCAGCTTTTCCGCTTGTTCATCGCTTTTAGGATCAATGATCCTGATACCCTCATCTTCAAATTCAATTTCTTCCATGAGTTCCTTGATAATAGTACGCCTACCCAGTAGAATGGGCGTTCCTATTCTCTCTTCAAATACAATCTGCGCAGCTTTTAAAACATCAAGACTATCCGCTTCCGCAAATACTATCCGTTTCGGATTCATCCTCGCACGATTATACATAAGCCGGATGATCTTATTGTCACTACCCATCCGCTCGTATAGCTCGTCCTTATAGGCTTCCCAATCGGTAATTTCTGAAGTGGCCACGCCACTTTCTATAGCGGCCTTAGCCACGGCCGGCGGCACAGTAGCGATCAAACGAGGATCGAATGGTTTTGGAATGATGTAGTCCTTTCCAAAAGTTAGCCGGGTCTCGCCGTACGCTATATGCACTTGCTCAGGAACGGGTTCTTTAGCAAGGTCGGCCAGGGCTTTTACGGCTGCCATTTTCATAGCTTCATTGATCTTTGTCGCCCGAACATCCAGTGCACCACGAAAAATAAAGGGAAATCCAAGTACATTATTCACCTGATTTGGATGATCACTTCTCCCCGTTGCCATGATAATATCATCTCGGGTGTTAACAGCCAGTTTATATTCGATTTCCGGATCCGGGTTAGCCATCGCAAACACGATGGGTGTATCGGCCATGGTTTTCAACATTTCCGGCGTTACAATATCGGCGATCGAAAGACCTATAAAAACGTCGGCACCCTTCATAGCATCATCCAGGGTCTCGATCTTTCGTTCGGTCGCAAACTCCGCTTTCTCCTTGGAGAGATCGTCACGATCTTTTCGGATCACACCTTTGCTATCCAGCATCACGATATTTTCAGAATTCGCGCCGAAAGCCTTGTACAATCGAGTACAGGAAACTGCAGCGGCTCCGGCACCACTGATAACAATCTTAACTTTTGAAATATCTTTTTCAGCTATTTCCAGAGCGTTCAACAAGGCTGCTGCCGAGATTATGGCGGTTCCATGCTGATCGTCATGCATTACCGGAATATCCAACTCTTCTTTCAGCCGGCGTTCTATCTCGAAGGCTTCCGGGGCTTTGATATCTTCAAGGTTGATCCCACCAAAGGTTGGAGCGATATTTTTAACCGTTTCGATGAATTCATCTACGTTTTCCGTATTCACTTCAATATCAAAAACATCAATGTCGGCGAAGATCTTGAATAATAATCCTTTCCCTTCCATCACCGGCTTGGAAGCCTCCGGGCCAATATTTCCAAGACCCAGAACCGCTGTCCCATTGGAAATCACCGCAACCAGGTTGCCCTTGTTCGTATAAAGATAGGCGTTGTTGACATCCTTTTCTATTTCAAGACAGGGTTCTGCTACACCCGGGGAATAAGCCAATGAAAGATCGCGTTGGGTGGCATATTTCTTGGTAGGGACTACCTCGATCTTGCCTGGCCTGGGTTTGGCGTGATACCTCAGGGCTTCTCTTCGTTTACTTTGCTTACTCATATATTAAGTGCTTATACACAAAGTTAAGAGTCTAGCCGAACTGACGAAAATTTAGGCGTTAATCTTTAAGGAAGTTGATGTTTCTGGTAAGGCCCTTAAATCCGGCCCTTTTAACCGCACTTTTCTGGAATATTTTCTGAAATACATCCTTGGTAATCTCTTCCCAATCCTTCACAGACATCTGTAAGAGTTCTGGTTTCGGATTGAAAAGGGGTTCCCTGTGTGATTTACTGAAACGGTTCCAGGGACAAACATCCTGGCAAACATCACAACCGAATATCCAGTTGTCGAAAGAACCGGTAAATTCCTGCGGGATCTCATTCTTGAGTTCAATAGTAAAATATGAAATACATTTGCTGCCGTCTACCACATAAGGGTTTACAATCGCTTGCGTGGGACAAGCATCGATACAGGCAGTACAACTGCCGCAGTGATCTGTAACAGGAGTGTCGTACTCCAGTTCGAGGTCGATGATCAGTTCAGCAATAAAATAAAAGGACCCCGATTGTTTAGTGAGCAAATTGCTGTGTTTACCCATCCAGCCTAAACCACTTCTGACAGCCCAGGCTTTTTCGAGAACCGGTGCCGAATCCACGAAAGCCCTTCCGTGAACATCTCCAATTTCCTGCTGAATAAAACTGAGCAATTGTTTCAGTTTGTCCTTGATCACAAAATGATAGTCTTTACCATACGCATATTTAGAAATTTTATACGAATCGGATGACTGTTGCTCCTTCGGAAAATAATTCAGTAAGAGAGATACCACACTCTTTGACCCCGGTACCAGTGTTGTGGGATCCAGGCGCTTATCGAAGTGATTCTCCATATATCTCATTTCCCCATGCATGTTGTTTTTCAACCAGTTTTCCAGGCGGGGCGCCTCTTCTTTCAGGAATTCGGCCTTACTGATACCGCATGACAGAAATCCTAGCCGGGAGGCCTCATTTTTAATGATTTCGGTATATTTCTGACGGTTCGAATTCAATGGTCCCTAGTTTTAAAATGAACTAAAAGATCGACAGGTTTTAGCGTAATAAGCGGATTAACTTTTGCTTCTGTCAACTGGGTGCTAAGCTCATAGTTGTAAATCATATGTGACACCGCCAGTACCATTTCGTAAATAGCAAAACCCATCCCGATACACATGCGCGGTCCTGCTCCAAAAGGAAAGTAGATTCCTGCTGTCTCTTTTTTTCGCTCACCCATAAAACGTTCAGGAATAAAATCGTCCGGGGATTGCCAGTACTTCGGATTGCGATGTAACTCGTAAAACGAAACTCCCACCAGGGTATTCTTACGGATATGATAGCTTTTGATGGTATCATCCTCCTGGTTCTCACGGTCTGTGATCCATGCTGGTGGAAATAATCTCATGGACTCATCTATCACAGCCCTGGTGTAAGGCAGCATTTTAATTTGTTCGAGGCTGACTGATGTCGTTACCCTTGCCGCACTTACTTCTTTAAAAACTTTTTCCTGAATATCTTCATGTTTTGCCAGGAGAAAAGAAGTAAATGCCAGTGCATTGGCTGTAGTTTCATGTCCAGCTACGAACAGTATGGAGATCTCATCGATAAGCTGCTTGGTACTCATGGGTTCTCCGGTATCTTCATATCGTGTGGCAAGCAACATATCAAGGAGATCGTCATGCGATTCATTTGAATTCTTGCGATCTTCAATGATCTTTCTGATAATGCTTCTGCTTTCTTCGGCCAGTAATTTATGCTTTCTCACCTGGCCACTTAAATTAAACCACCAGCCTTTATGTGGTAATCGTACTTCTTTCACCAGGAATAGTTGAATTTCCTGAATGATCTTTTGAAGCCTTTTCAATTCATCCGCGGTAACACTGAGATTAAAAAGTGAATTAGCGACCACATTAAATGCCAGTTGATTCATCACGATGAAAACATCAATGGTCGCATCTGAAGGTAAATTACCTAGTTCATCTTCTATGGTTTGCTGCATGATATCCACCAGGCTGTCCATCTTCTTTTTATGGAAAGCAGGTTGAATAAGTCGCCTCTGTTTTAGCCAGAATTCCCCGTTTGCTGTAAGCAGTCCCATTCCCAGGTATTTCGATAAATACTTGGTCTGTATGGTAGATTTGTAGTAATTCTTATGATTCTTCTGAAGAATGTATTGCACCACTTCTCTGTCTCGTGACAACATAAGGTGCTTCCTTCTTCCCAGCTTAACCGAAAAAGTATCACCGTATGTATTGAAAAACCGACGATGAAAGGGAATTGGATTCTTCCGAATGGCTTCAGCATTCATAAAAAATTTAAACAAAGGCAGCCTTTCGGGGTAGTTGTATGTAGATTTCGCTGCCATGAATATCCTTTAAAACAAGCCTCCCTGTGTACCGCCTTTCAGTCTGCCAAGGTGCTTATAAGCCGCATCGGTTACCTCTCGTCCACGAGGTGTTCTTACTATGAATCCCTGTTGAATTAAAAATGGTTCGTAGACTTCTTCAATGGTCTCGCTACTTTCAGATACAGCTGTCGCTAGCGTAGTTATACCTACCGGACCACCTTTGAACTTCTCAATAAGGGTGGTCAGGATCTTATTATCCATTTCATCCAAACCATGGGTATCTACATGCAAAGCCTCTAATGCGTACTTGGCAATTTTTATTTCGATATTCCCGTCCCCCTTTATTTGAGCGAAATCACGTACTCTTCGTAATAGTGCGTTGGCTATGCGTGGTGTCCCGCGGCTCCTACCTGCAATTTCAATGGCAGCTTCCATAGTAATGGGCAATTTTAATATCCCGGCGCTACGTTGCACAATAGTTGTAAGTACTTCGGATGAATAATATTGTAATCGGGAAGCGATACCAAAACGAGCTCGCATAGGAGCGGTAAGTAATCCGGATCGAGTGGTAGCCCCCACCAGGGTAAACGGGTTTAAGTTTATCTGAACGGTTCTTGCATTCGGCCCAGTTTCGATCATAATATCGATCTTGTAATCTTCCATCGCTGAATACAGATATTCTTCTACTATCGGACTCAAACGATGAATTTCATCTATAAACAGAACATCACGTTCCTCAAGATTGGTGAGCAATCCCGCCAGGTCGCCGGGTTTATCTAAAACCGGCCCTGAGGTCACTTTTATAGAAACATCCAATTCGTTTGCCAGGATATGTGCAAGGGTGGTCTTTCCTAAACCGGGAGGACCGTGAAACAACGTATGGTCTAAAGCCTCATCTCTTAAGTTGGCCGCCTGCACAAAAATCTGAAGATTCTCCAATGCCTGATCCTGGCCTGTAAAATCGTCGAAAGTTAATGGCCTGAGTTTCTTTTCTATATCGAGTTCCTGAGGGGTAAAGTGTTCGCCGGTAGGATCCAGGTGTTCATTCATATCACAAATATACAAAGAGCAATAATACCGCCTGTTTATTTATTTCACAGAAACTAAAAGTAGATGCAATATGCACGTCTTTTATTGAGTAGCAATCTCCCCAAGTTGCCAAAAACTGGTCTTAATATATCAAAGATAATAGTATGGCACTTCCTTTCATATAGGTGAAATCACGTATATGAAGTGAAAGTTGGGATGAATTCAAACCTGAACAGATTTCCATTTCCCTTTTCGGAACCAAATAATCCCAAAAACGGCAATGAGTATTTCCGCAGCAGTAATAGCAACCAACACGCCGGTCACACCCCAGTCGAAAACAATGGCAGCCAGGTATGCAAATGGAAGCTGAAATAACCAGAAACAAAAGAAATTAATTATGGTTGGGGTACGGGTGTTTCCAGCACCGTTAAAAGCCTGGATGATCACCATTCCGTAGGCATAGAACACGTAGCCTGCCGCGATAATTCTCAAACTTAGCGCACCATTCTCGATCACTGAAGGATCATCACTGAATATTTTCAGAATCATTTCAGCAAAAATCAAATAGAATACAGAAACGGCAGCCATAAACCAGGCATTGTATTTACCGGTTTTCCATACCGAAATTTCCGCCCTTTCGGGTTTTTCAGCGCCCAGGTTCTGACCGACCAGTGTTGCAGCGGCATTACTCATTCCCCAGGATGGCATTAAAGTGAACATAAGTACCCTGATCGCTATGGTGTAACCCGCCAATACCTCACTTCCAAATTCGGCCATGATGCGCATTAAGAAGACCCAACTGGATGTTCCAATGATAAATTGTCCTATGCCTCCAAGTGATACGCGAATAAGATTGAGCATGATACCAGCCCGGAATACAATATCTCTTAATCTTACTTTAATTCGGCTCCATCCATAAAACAGAATGACCAATTGCAGTATAACTGCACTACCTCTTCCAATCGTTGTGGCGATTGCCGCACCTTTCACTCCAAACGCCGGAATCGGCCCGAATCCGAAAATGAACATCGGGTCCAATATGATATTCAGTAAATTGGAAAATATTAAGACTTTCATTGCCACGGAGGCATCACCGGCTCCCCTGAAAATGGCATTGATAATGAACAGCAGCATGATGGTAACATTACCTCCCAGAAGTACCTGAGTATAGCCATATCCCTGGGCGATCAATTCTGGTTCGCCACCCATTAGTCCCAATATTTCCTTCGGAAAAATAATACCGACCACACTTACCACAACCGCGAGTGCGATCCCCAGAAATATCGATTGTACCGCAGCTTTTGAAGCGCCGGGCACATCTTTCTCGCCTATCCTTCTTGCCACTATAGCTGTGACTCCCATACTTAACCCAATAGCTATCGCATATACCAATGTGAGGACAGATTCTGTTATCCCTACAGTGGCAATGGCATTCGAACCTAAACTGGAAACAAAATAGGCATCTACCAGGAAGAAAACGGATTCCATCATCATTTCCAGTACCATGGGTACCGAAAGTAAGAATATGGCTTTGCGGATACTACCCGATGTGAAATCCTGATCTTTTCCCGCAACGGCTTGCGGTAAATAGCGAAAAATCTTTTTAAGAGTTTCCACAGAGCGGTTTATTGGTTAGTAAGGGTAAGTTACTAAAAAACCCTCTCGGTAAGGAGAGGGTTTTTAATATACTATTCGAAATCATTAATGATCCATTTCTTCTTCGTTATCCTGAAGTGGAATATGCTGAGGCGCGAAGTCCTGACCTGGGATCACATAGTCACTTTCATCCATGTTCATCTTACTGTAATCGTATGCCCAGCGATGCACATGTGGGATAGGACCGTCCCAGTTACCGTGCATATGCTTGATAGGTGCCGTCCATTCGAGTGTATTCGATTTCCAAGGATTCTGAGGACCTTTCTTTCCGTAGAACATAGAATGGATAAAGTTGTACAGGAATACGAGCTGAGCGATAGATGTAATGATAGCAAATATGCTGATCACCACGTTCACATCCGTTAGATCATCGAAATACGGGAAATTGGTGTTGTTATAATAACGCCTTGGAAGACCGGCCATCCCAACGAAGTGCATCGGGAAGAAGACCCCATAAGCACCTACAGCGGTGACCCAGAAGTGCACATACCCTAAATTCTTATTCATCATACGGCTTTGGAACATCTTAGGGAACCAATGGTAGACCCCGGCAAACAATCCATATAAAGCTGATATCCCCATTACAAGGTGGAAGTGAGCTACTACAAAGTAGGTGTCGTGAACATTAATATCCAGGGCACTATCTCCCAGAATGATCCCCGTAAGTCCTCCCGTTATAAAGGTAGAAACTAATGCTATAGAAAATAGCATGGCAGGATTCAACTGCAGGTTACCCTTCCAGAGGGTCGTTATATAGTTAAAGGCTTTAACTGCCGAAGGAATTGCAATTAACAACGTAGTGAATGTAAATACTGATCCAAGAAATGGATTCATTCCTGAAATAAACATGTGATGCCCCCATACGATTGTCGATAAGAAAGCAATGGCAAGAATGGATGCCACCATGGCGCGATATCCGAAGATAGGCTTTCTTGCATTTGTGGCGATAACTTCAGACGTTATACCCAGTGCAGGTAATATTACTATGTATACTTCAGGGTGACCCAGGAACCAGAACAGGTGCTCAAAGAGTACAGGAGACCCTCCCTGGTTATGCAGTACTTCGCCGGCTATATAAATATCGGAGAGGAAGAAAGAGGTGCCGAAACTTCGGTCCATGATAAGCATTAATGCTGCTGACAGAAGTACCGGGAACGATACCACACCAATTATAGCCGTTACAAAGAACGCCCAGATAGTAAGAGGAAGTCGAGTCATCGACATCCCTTTAGTTCGTAAATTAATTACTGTAACGATATAGTTAAGTGAACCCAATAATGAGGAGGCGATGAATATTGCCATCGACACTAACCATAATGTCATTCCGGCTCCAGAGCCCGGGATCGCTTGTGGTAATGCACTTAACGGAGGGTAGATAGTCCAACCCGCAGAGGCAGGGCCCGCTTCAACAAATAATGAATAGACCATGATAATACTGGATAGAAAAAATAACCAGTACGAGATCATATTCAGGAAACCGGACGCCATATCTCTGGCACCGATCTGAAGTGGAATCAAAAGGTTACTGAAGGTACCACTCAATCCTGCAGTAAGCACAAAGAATACCATAATGGTACCATGAATGGTAACTAGCGCCAGATATACACTGGGGTCCATTACGCCACCTTCGGCCCATTTGCCTAAAAATATTTCCAGTACCGCAAAGGGTTCTTCCGGCCAGGCCAACTGCAACCTGAACAGTATTGACATAGCTATACCAATAATACCCATAAACAAACCTGTGATAAGGTATTGTTTTGAGATCATTTTGTGGTCCTGACTAAATATGTATTTAGTAACGAACGTTTCTTTATGATGATGCTCCATGATCATCATGATGATCTACTGTATGTGCTTCGGCGTGTGCTGACATAATCTTTCTAAGCTAATTTTATTGTTTTAATACCGTGGCGAGTGTCTTTTGTTCTTTCATCCAGGCGTTGAAATCTTCTTCATCCTCCACGATAATCTTCATCTGCATATTGTAGTGGCTATTCCCACAAATCTTATTACAAAGCAACAGATAATCAAACGTCGTACATTTCTAATTGTTCTTCACCGGCTGCGGCGAGAGCAATATTGTTCTCAGTTCTTATTTTATTGATCTTTTCAACCTTATCTTTCATTTCATCAGTCGCTCTCATATCTTCCGTGGTCAGGGTAGGTGTAAATGCGAATTGGGTAATCATACCTGGTACACAATTCATCTGGGCGCGGAAATGCGGCATATAGGCAGAGTGTAACACATCCTGCGAGCGCATTTTAAATAAGCACCTTTCTTCCTTCGGGAGGTGTAATTCATTTACGATAATATCATCCTGTGCATACGGATCGGAAGCATCAACTCCCAATTGATTTACACCTTCTATTAAGGCGAACATTAGCTTCTCCCAAGGTATTATCATCGCCGGCATAACGTGCCCGCCAATCGAATTGGTATGCATATAATTCAACTACTAGTGGATCGTCGTCAGTATCTACATTCATAATATCCGTCCAGGTAAACAAACCATAGATAATAAGACCTGCCAGAACAATTACCGGGATAATCGTCCAGATAAATTCCAGTTTGTCGTTATCGGCAAAGAAAGTAGCTTTTTGTTCTTTTTTACCTCGATATTTGAAGGCAAAGTAAGTGCAACAACCATTGGGTAATAATTCCAACAACAGAATATAATGATCATCGAAATCAGCACAGAGCTGATCGATCTCAACTCCATGTTCAGAAGCCGACTCTGGGAAGCAATACATCTCCCCATTCGTAGAAGTATAAATACATAATGCATAGATAAATAATACAAAGGCTAGCATTAACCATCCTTGCGTATTATTGTCCTTATCGTTTAGCTATTTCGGAAGTATTGTCGACTGCTGACGTGGACATTTTAAATATCTTACCCATCTGCATCACAGCAACTCCAAAAAGAATGATTACTAATACAACTAAAAATGCGGTCATCGTTATCTGTCTTCTAAAATTTTATTAATAATGAAAATGTTTACTTTCCTTAACAAACGGATTGTGCTTGGCGAGCAACGGAGCTTTCGTAAGCGCCGTAAAGACAACAAATACAAACAGTCCAAAGAAAAAGCATAACGCTCCTATTTCGGGTATTCCAATATACCAGGATGAACCTACTGTTCCAGGCATAACCATATTGAACACATCGATATAGTGACCTGCTAAAATTACAATTCCGGTTAGTATCACAAACCAGTTTACACGTTTATAATCGCTATTCATCAGCATCAAGTACAGGGAACATAAAGTTCATCACCACCATTCCGAAGAATGGCAAGTTTAAATCCTCAATACGAGTAACGAAATACGTTACCTCTTCCGGAATGTTTGAATACCAGATCAACATGAATTGTGAGAACCATAAATACGTCCAGAAAATACTAAATCCAAACATGTATTTAGCCAAATCGTGAATATGACTGTCGTTTACAAGTTCCAGATATCCTTGAGATTTCAAGTAAATAGTTACCATTGCAATCGTGGTAATAGCGCTAACCATCATTCCGGCAAACACATACCATCCGAATAAGAGTACGAAACCAGTGTGGATCGAAACTCATGATCCAATCCCAACTCATCATAGATTCGGTATACGATGAAGAATACAAGGAACATAGCCGAAGCTTTAAAATTCTTTTTAAACCATCGTCCGTCTTCGGCGTTGTCGTCTCTAAGGAATTTCTGCGTGAAATATAACGATATAGATTCCATCCTCCCAAGAAAATAACGGCTCTAATAAGGAAGAAAGGATACATTAAGCAATCCACTTTTACCCTGTAATAACTTATCGTAAGTTCACTATCAGGATTCACCAATTCAGGATCCATCCAATGGAAGATATGATTGATATGAAAAGCCTGAGAGCAATAATAATACTAAGATAATAACAGCGCGACCGGTAAGTAAGCTGTTATTCCTTCCATCACACGAAATAGTACAGGAGACCAACCTGCCTGGGCTGCATACTGAATAGCGTAAAACGCCAAAGTACCAAAGCGATCATAAAGAAAAAGAAAGAGGCAATATACAAAGCAGACCACGGTCTGTTCTGCAATTGATGAAGAACATGTTCGTAATGAGCTTCATCACTCGTGAGCTTCCTCAGCCTTGAGTCAACTTCGCTATGGCTTCGTCATCCTGTCAATCGGTCGCACTTCATGATCTTCACCATGGCCATCGCCTGACTAGCCATCATTTCCTTAACTTCGGAAGTTGTTTTTGGAGCCATCATAAATCCCGAAACGATTCCTATGGCGCCAACTACCATAAAGATAATTGCGAACAGTTTTAATTTATTAGGTAGCGTATACATATCTTTAGCTATTCTCTTATTCTTTAGTTAGTTTCTTCGGTTTCTTCAGCTTCTTCGGTTTCGGTTCCACCATCTATAAACTTGGTACAAGTGCTCGAGCTTCTCCTTCAGCATTATCAGATGATCAATTCAACGCTGGTTCTCCTTTTAGTGCTGCTATTAAGTTCAGTACGTGCTGTGTAATCTGCCAACGTTCCAGTTCGTTGGTTTGAGATGCATAAGATCCCATAGAGTTCAATCCATACATTTGAACGTGATAAATACTACCTTCGGTAATATTACGTCCTGGATCAGCATAACTTGGAATTCCCAAAAACTTCTCACGTTGCACTAAGATTCCTTGTCCATCACCTTTAGTTCCGTGGCAAACCGCACAATAAATTTCGTATAATTCAGCTCCTCTTTCCAAATTCTCTTCGGTGACAGCAAGCGTCATTTTTAATTCAGATCTTGCCTGTTCTAATCCGGCGGTTGAATTTTCATATTCATAAGGCATCCAACCTCGGGGGATAGATCCTTCCGCAGGTAACTTAGCCTCCATTTCATTTTCAAAAATTTCGTATTCTCCATAGGTCTCGTATCCAACCGGTTCATACATATTGGGCATGTACTGGTAGTTCGGACTCTTAGAATCGAAACAGGATACCATTGCTAATGAAGCAATAATAACAATACTAATGTGGATCGCTTTCTTCATATTAATGGTCGTCTTCGTCATTTTCAATTAAACTAATTTCCAATGCACCTGTATTGTACAAGAAGTTGGTCATTTCTTCTACATCGTGATTGCCGGTATCTACAGCCATCAAAAAGTGGTCGTCTGTAGTTCGAACATCTGGATTCTCCGCCTTTTTGAATGGCCATAACTTACTTCTCATGTAAAAAGTAATTACCATTAAGTGAGCAGCAAAGAAAACCGTCATCTCGAACATGATAGGCACAAATGCAGGCATATTTTCAATATAGCTAAAACTTGGTTTTCCACCAATATCCTGCGGCCAGTCCTGGATCATGATATAGTTCATCATAATAATAGATACCGCGAGCCCTACCAATCCATACATGAAGGAGGTTATAGCAATACGTGTATCGGCCAGTCCCATCGCTTTTTCAAGTCCGTGAACCGGAAATGGCGTATAAATTTCCTCTATATGATAGTGCTCCCCTCTTACCTGCTTCACAGCATTCAGGAGGATATCATCATCATTATAAATAGCGTGTATCACTTTCGATGCCATGGCTATGAATTATTTTTAAGTTTACTTGCCTGTCCGGCCCAGTCGTCGCGTTTTGCTCTGCCCGGGAATTCGCCGATTATACTATCTAACAGGTCATATTCATTATCGGTCATTTTACTTACCTGGTCAAAGGTGTAAATTCCTAATTGATGTAGTTTCTCTTCCATTTTCGGTCCAACACCACTAATCAACTTAAGATCATCTGCGGTTTGAGTATTCGGATCGAAAGTTCCGATACCGCTAAGCAGGCTTTCAATTTTTCCAGAATTGTCTCCCATCGTTGGCGATTCATCGTCACCTCCGGATACATCGACTCTGTCACTTACTGCCGTAGCATTATAATGCTTAACATCATCACCTTGTTCAGCACGTAATTTTTTATATTTCGCTCCGGAACCTTTCAGAATAGATTTTACTTCTGCCTGAGCAATTACAGGGAATGTTCTTGCGTATAACAGGAACAAGACGAAGAAAAATCCAATGGTTCCGATAAAGATTCCTATGTCCACAAAAGTTGGTGAGAACATCGTCCAGGAAGATGGAAGATAATCACGGTGCAATGATGTTACAATGATCACAAAACGTTCAAACCACATTCCGATGTTTACCACGATGGATATAAAAAAGGAGAACATAATACTAGTACGTAACTTCTTAAACCACATAAACTGTGGTGAGAATACATTACAGGTCATCATTGCCCAGTATGCCCACCAGTATGGACCGGTAGCACGGTTAAGGAATGCGTATTGTTCGTATTCTACTCCCGAATACCATGCGATAAATAACTCGGTAATATATGCCACCCCCACAATGGATCCGGTAAGCATTATTACGATGTTCATCAATTCGATATGCTGAATGGTAATATAATCCTCCAGGTGGGACACCTTCCTCATAATAATGAGGAGTGTTTGAACCATCGCGAATCCTGAGAAAATTGCACCCGCAACGAAATAGGGCGGAAAGATGGTGGTATGCCATCCCGGGATAACGGAAGTGGCGAAGTCGAAGGATACAATCGTGTGTACCGAAAGTACCAGTGGTGTCGCCAATCCGGCAAGTACCAGGGATACTTCTTCAAAACGTTGCCAGTCCTTAGCACGTCCACTCCAACCGAAAGATAATATACTGTACACTCTTTTTGTAAATGGCGTAATGGCACGGTCGCGTATCATTGCGAAATCAGGCAACAGTCCTGTCCACCAGAATACTAACGAAACAGAAAGATAGGTTGAGATTGCAAATACATCCCAAAGCAGTGGTGAGTTAAAGTTAACCCACAAAGATCCGAATTGGTTTGGAATTGGTAATACCCAATATGCCAACCAGGGACGACCCATGTGGATAATTGGAAACAATCCTGCCTGGATCACGGAAAAGATGGTCATTGCTTCCGCAGAACGGTTAATAGCCATTCTCCATTTCTGACGGAATAATAAAAGTACGGCAGAAATCAGGGTTCCCGCGTGACCAATACCTACCCACCATACGAAGTTGGTAATATCCCAGGCCCAGTTCACTGTTGGATTTAGTCCCCAAACACCGATACCTGTGGAAATGGTGTAAATAATACATCCTACACCCCATAGGAAGGCTGCAAGTGCGATTCCAAAAACGATCCACCAGGCGCGATTTGCTTTACCTTCTACAGGTGCAGCAACATCCACTGTCACATCGTGGTAGGACTTATCTCCAAGAACTAGAGGTTTTCTAATAGGTGCTTCGTAATGCGACGCCATATCTTTATTTACTATTTCTTAGTTAGTTATTTTATGCTTCTTTGGTATTTCTCACTTGTGTCTGGTACACCACATTTGGTTTGGTTCCCACTGCCTCAAGTAAGTGATACATTCTATCGTCATGCTTCTTCTTATAAATTTCACTATCATGGTCATTCACATCGCCAAAGGCAATTGCCCCTGTATTACATGCTGAAGAACAAGCTGTTTTAAATTCGCCATCCTTGATCGGTCGTCCATCACGTTTCGCATCCAGGATAGTCTTTTGGGTCATCTGAATACACATAGAACACTTCTCCATTACTCCTCTGGAACGAACCACAACGTCCGGATTCAGAACCATTCTACCCAGGTCGTTATTCATGTGGTAATCAAACTCATCATTCTCTGCATACAGGAACCAGTTGAATCGGCGAACCTTATAAGGACAGTTGTTCGCACAGTAACGTGTACCTACACATCGATTATAAGCCATATGATTTTGACCCTGACGCCCATGTGATGTTGCTGCTACCGGACAAACAGTCTCACAAGGAGCATGATTACAGTGCTGGCACATCACGGGCTGGAAGGCTACCTGTGGATTTTCCGAAGCTCGTTCTAATTCTGCAAATTCTGAAAGAGAGCTTCCCAGACCTGAAATTTTTTCTTTTTTATCGAGGTCGACAGCAAATGACTCCTGACTTGAGTAATACCTATCAATACGCATCCAGTGCATACTTCTACTTTTCCGAATCTCATCCTTGCCCACAACCGGCACATTGTTCTCTGCGTTACATGCGATTACACATGCCCCACAACCTGTACACGCATTCAGGTCGATCGATAAGTTAAAATGATGCCCTACGGAACGATCAAATGAATCCCACAGATCCGCATCTGGAGATGTCACAGGAATTTCCTGGTGATCCTTGGATACCATTATCATGGCATTCCAGACTTCAGCATCTTTACTATTGAATATCTCCAGGGTCGTTTCACGAATTATATCCCGACCCATCATTGTATTTTGTAACTGAACACAAGCAAATTCGTGAATACCGATAGCTTTGCTCACACTTACATTCTGAATAGAATTGAAATTGTTGTAAAGGGTAAAGGCATTTACTCCTGTCTGCATTTCAGATTGAATGGCCGCAGTTTTCCCATAACCCAATGCCAATCCAACTGATCCGATCGCCTGTCCTGGTTGAATGATCACCGGAACATTCTCAATGACTACGTCACCCATGGTCAGGTTAACATAACTTCCGTTTAGTGCACCATTGGCCACATTGAGATTTTCCAGACCAAGGGAAGCTGCATCAGCTGCTGAAACTGTAAGGTAGTTATCCCAGGCCGCTCTAGTAATTGGGTCTGGCAATTCCTGAAGCCATGGATTATTGGCCTGTTGACCATCACCCATAGATGTTTTGGTATATAAAGTAAGCTCCATTCCGCCTTCCTGTGAATTTGGAAGCAGGGCTCCTTCGGAAGTTCCGGTCTCAAGCGAATTGAACGTAGGCGCTGTCTCCAGAACCTCTAATTCAACGTCACCTTCGAAGACACCATCCTGAACAGCCTGGTTCCAGGATTCACCGGCGAGAATATTAGTCTCCCAATTCTCACGCAGATAGTCGTAATACGTTTTATCGTTCTCGGTCCATTTCAGTAAACAATCCTGAAATTGTCTTGTATTAAATAATGGACGAATAGTTGGTTGCGTTATACCAAATGATCCTTTCTTTATCTGAATATCTCCCCAACCTTCAAGATAGTGAGGAGTAGCTGCCACCATTTTCGCAAGTGAAGCTGTCGTATCCTCCTTCATTGCGAAGGCCAATGACATCTCAAGATTATTATACGCATCGGCAAAAGCTGCATTCGGGAAAGAATATACCGGATCAACACCTACAGTGATCAGACCTTTAATACTCCCTGAAATAACACCATTCATTACGGCGGTAACTTCAGCTGTATTTCCCATAGAAGTAAGACGTGGCTTGTCGGTATCCATCGCCATACTCCCTTTACTTTCATTATAATTCAGAACGGCTGTTTGTGCTGCTACATCCTGAATCCCGGTTACAATTACACCTTTGGCGCCTGCGCGATCCAGTTCTGCTTTTGCACTTCGTACCGCTTCAGCCACATTATCGGGCAATCCGGACATACTTCCTCCGGTAAGGGCCATCAGCACTTGCTTGTGAAGCGATGGTTTCACCGGTACGCGCTTATCTGCATTCGCACCAGATAGTGTCATATTCGCCTCAAACTGAATGTGTCGAGACATTTTTCCATTCTTCGGAACCCGATTTTCAATATATCCCTGGGAATGACCTCCACCTTGCCAATCGCCTAAAATATCAGCGCCCACAGAAACGATCACATCTGCTTTTGAAAAATCGTAGTCCACTAATCCGCGGCTTCCATATTTAATCTGAAATGCATCTGCGGCTTCAGAAGAAGAAACCGTATCGTAAACAACGTGACGTACATTTGGAAACTGTGTGATGAACTCCTGAATAAGTTTCGCAGTGGTCGGGCTGGCAAAAGTTTGTGTAAGAAGAACCACATCTTTTCCGGTCATCTGACTCATGGTAGCAACGACACCTGCATCGAAATCTTCCCAGCTTACTTCGTCTCCGGCTATTTTTGGCGCCATCAACCGGTTCTTGTCATACAAGGACAACACAGAAGCCTGAACACGGGCATTCACTTCGTTGTTCTTCGCTAAGTTATTGCGCTCTATCTTAATGGGACGACCTTCCCGAGTTTTAACCAAGACATTGGCAAAATCGAATCCATCACCCATTGATGTGGCATAATAGTTGGCTACACCGGGAACGATTTCGTCCGGGGCTACTACATAAGGAATAGATTTAATTACAGGTCCTTCACATGCTGCTAAAGAGGCAGCTGCCGTGGTAAACCCAACATATTTTAAGAAATCGCGACGTGTGGTTGATGAAGCTTCGAGGGTTTCCTTATCCCCCAGGAAATCATCCGTAGGGATCTCCTCCACAAATTCATTTTGCTTCAGCGTCTCAACAATAGAACTGTTTTCGTTTAGCTCTTCAACACTTTTCCAGTATTTCTTGTTTGATGCCATATTCGTATCTGAAAAATTATTCATTCGTAATTAATAGTGACACTTACCACATTCCAATCCACCCATCTGTGCGATGGTTAACTGGTCAACTTTATATTTCTTTGAAAGTTCTTCGTGTATCTTCTGGTAATATTCATTTCCTTTAAGGTCCACATTGGTCTCCCTGTGACAGTTGATACACCATCCCATGGTAAGAGGAGAAAACTGATACATGATCTCCATTTCCTCAACAGGGCCATGACACTTCTGACATTCAATACCGGCAACCGTTACGTGTTGCGAGTGATTAAAATATGCAAAGTCCGGAAGGTTGTGAATTCGCACCCATTTCACAGGTTTCTCTTCACCTGTGTAGGCTTGATTATCCTCATCCCAGCCAACAGCCTCGTATAATTTCTTGATCTCGTTCGTGTAGAATTCTTTGGTGTAACCGTTCTCAAGATCCTCTTCCCCGTTATACTCGGCAATGTTCTTGTGACAGTTCATACAAACATTCAACGATGGAATACCAGAGTGTTTACTCTTTCTTGCCGAACTGTGGCAGTAGTTACAATCTATCTCGTTGGCACCTGCATGAATTTTATGAGAATAATGTATAGGTTGTACCGGAGCATAACCCTGATCTATCCCCACCTGTACCATCCAGCCAAAAGCAAAGTAGGCTGAAGCTAGCAATAAGAAAATGGAAGAAACAAAAACCAGGAATTGGTTTTGTACAAATGCCTTCCAGATTGGCAGCCGCTTCTCTCGCTCTTCATATTCAACACCGCTTGCTTCAGCAATTCTGCGGAGTGTTTTATTAACTAACATCAGCATGACCACGAGCAAGAGGAAAATAAGGGCCAGTGCAGTTAATATAATATTGTTGGTAGGACCCTCACCTTCACCACCACCATCAGTGGTTCCGGTTGCGGCAACAGTCGGTTCAGGTTTTGGTGTATAGGTATACGCCAGGATGTTGTCGATATCGGCATCCGAAAGTGCCGGAAAGGCCGTCATTACCGACTGGTTGTATTCTTCGTATATCGCGATAGCCTTGGCATCGCCCGATTTAATAAGTTCCTGGCTGTTTCGAATCCATTTATAAAGCCATTCTTTATCGTACTTATCACCCACCCCGAACAATGCAGGACCTACTCCTTTCTTGTACAGCTTATGACAGGCGGCACAGTTGGCATTGAAGAGTGTTTTGCCTGCGGCAGCATCTCCATCTTCCGTTGCTGCCGTACTTTCAGTACTAACATCGGCTGGATCTTCCTGTGCGTATGTGGTTGTTGAAAACGTTAGCAGAAGAGCTAACAACAGAAGTGACAATTGAGTTGGTAGATTTCGAAACTTCACCTTTATCATACTAATGGTTAATTATTGTCAAAAGTTTGGCACGTAATTGGTTAATGAATAAAGCGTGATTGGTACTCAGATTACATGCCTAAAATAACTGTGCAAAAGTAAGGTATAAGATCGATTTTAGAAATCTAAACAAAGTGTTAACGTCTAATTTATAATTATTCTAAATAATAAATTAGTGCATTGTAAAGTTTATAAGATTTACATTTACATTCAAGAACATAATTCATGAGATTGTCAACAATTCATAAACTATTTATTATCAGTATTTTATTGGTATTTACTTCTGAAATAGCGGTCGCCCAGCAGGCCTCGGTCACCGTGAATCAGGATTCCAAAATTCCAAAATTGCTCAAGCTGAAAAAAAGCCTTGAAAAGGAGAATAAATTAAGTGGTGGTTATACCATTCAACTGTATTACGGCGAACTCAATAAGGCCAACTCTGTAATTAGGAAGTACAGAAATATGTATTCCGCATGGCCGGCATCCATTGAGTATGAAAGACCTAATTACAAGGTCTGGGTAGGCAACTATGCCACACGTCTGGAAGCAGATAGGGCGCTTGTAGAAATCCAACGCGAATTTACCTCAGCATTCATTCTTGGTGAGCGTAAAAAAAAGTAAATACGTTGTCCGCTGAGAATCTCTTAATTCCCCATTTTAGAAAATATTGAACTTTTTGGTCCATTCTTCCCAAGGAATTTGTTGTGTCTTCGTCTAAGCATAATATATAACCGATAAAAACCTCCATTATGAAAAGACTGGTCCTACCTTTTGTTTGTATGCTATTACTAAGTTTTTCAACGTCTGAAAGTGGCCTTACTGAAGAAGAACGCGAATTGGCAGCATCAGAGATGTCAAATTCATACGCTCACCTTCTGATCGCGCTGCATAATCTTAGTGAAAATCAACTGAACTACAAGATGACCCCGGATTCGTGGTCCATTGCAGAATGCGTGGAACACATAGCTATTTCCGAAGATACATTCTCCGGTATGCTGCAGGGATTACTTGAAACAGAAGCCGACCCGGCAAACCGTGATAAGGTGAGTGTTAAAGACAAAGATCTAATCGCGATGATGGTGGACAGGACCACCAAGGTTCAAACACAAAAACCTTTCGAGCCAACTGGAAAATACGGATCCCATGAGGCGACTTTGGATGCCTTTAAAACGGCCCGGATGAAGAACATTGATTTTATGAAAACCAGCGATGCCGATTTCAGAAATCGTGTGCAGCAATTTCCTTTTGGCACGGTAGATGCCTTTCAGGTAGTGCTCTTTATGTCGGCTCACAGCGAACGCCATATTCGCCAGATTGAAGAAATAAAATACAGCGTAGATTTTCCGAAGAAATAAATTTGATACAAAAAAAAGGTGGCCCATGGGCCACCTTTTTTCTATAAAATTTCAGAATTATAGTTTCTTTTTAATCTCAACTTCCTGGAAAGCTTCGATAATATCTCCTTCATTGATATCGTTGTAATTCTTTATCTGAATACCACAATCGTATCCTTTTGCCACTTCCTTCACATCGTCCTTAAATCGTTTCAATGAGTCAAGCTCACCTGTAAAGACAACTACGCCTTCACGAATGATTCGGATACCAGAGTTCCTGTATATCTTTCCGATAGTAACCATACATCCTGCGATGGTTCCCACTTTAGAAATCTTAAAGGTTTCTCTGATCTCGGCGGTACCGGTAATTTCTTCTTTCAGTTCCGGTGACAACATTCCTTCCATCGCATCTTTCAGGTCGTTGATGGCATCGTAGATGATCGAGTACATTCGGATATCGATCTCCTCCTTATCGGCAATCTGTCGGGCGTTGCCCATTGGGCGAACATTAAACCCGATAATGACCGCGTCAGAAGCAGAAGCGAGCAATACATCACTTTCAGTGATCGCACCTACTCCTTTGTGAATTATATTCACCTGAATTTCTTCGGTAGTAAGTTTCAGGAAAGAATCTGTTAATGCTTCCACAGATCCGTCCACATCCCCTTTCAGAATAATATTCAATTCTTTGAAGTCTCCAAGAGCAATACGCCTTCCGATCTCATCAAGCGTAATATGACGTTGTGTACGCACAGACTGCTCACGTTGCAGCTGCATACGTTTGTTCGCGATGTCTTTGGCTTCCCGTTCATCCTCAAACACATTGAATTTATCCCCGGCCTGAGGTGCTCCATCCAAACCAAGAATAGAAACTGGTGTAGATGGCCCGGCCTTTTTAATTTTCTTTCCACGCTCATCCTGCATGGCTTTTACCTTACCACTATGCTGACCTGCCAGGACATAATCGCCAATATTCAGGGTTCCGCCCTGTACGAGGATCGTCGACACATATCCCCTTCCTTTATCCAGGAATGCCTCTACGACAGTTCCATAAGCATTTCTGTTCGGATTAGCTTTTAATTCGAGTAATTCAGCTTCAAGTAATACTTTTTCCAGTAATTCGTTCACGCCTTCCCCGGTCTTGGCGGAAATGTCCTGCGACTGGATCTTTCCTCCCCAGTCTTCGACAAGTAAATTCATATTAGCCAGACCTTCCTTGATCTTTTCAGGATTTGCAGTAGGCTTATCAACTTTGTTAATCGCAAAAACTATTGGAACACCCGCTGCCTGTGCGTGACTGATCGCTTCCTTGGTTTGTGGCATGATATCATCATCTGCAGCAATCACAATAATAGCGAGGTCTGTAACCTGCGCTCCACGAGCACGCATAGCAGTAAACGCTTCGTGGCCCGGTGTATCCAGGAAGGCTATTTTCTGTCCGTTTTCAAGGGAAACTCCATAAGCCCCAATGTGCTGTGTAATACCTCCGGATTCTCCGGCAATCACATTTTCCTCACGGATATAATCCAGTAAGGAAGTTTTACCGTGGTCTACGTGACCCATAACGGTAACAATAGGGGCACGTGATTCAAGATCTTCCGGCGCATCCTCTTCTTCCTGTATCGCTTCTTCAATATCGGCTGTTACAAATTCGACCTCATAACCAAATTCATCGGCAACAATGGTAAGCGTTTCAGCATCCAATCGCTGGTTCATGGTTACCATCATTCCTAAAGACATACAGGCTGATATTACCTGGGTTACCGGCACATTCATCATAGTTGCGACCTCGCTTACGGTAACAAATTCGGTAACTTTCAGTACCGTGCTGTCAGCTTCCTGCTGAGCCAGTTCTTCTTCCGATTTCTGACGGTGAATGTCTCTTTTCTCTCTTCTGTATTTGGCCCCTTTTCCTTTGGAAGATTTACCCTGAAGTTTTTCAAGGGTCTCCCGCACCTGCTTTTGCACTTCTTCTTCACTTGGCTCTTCCTTAGGAACATTGCTTCGTCCTCTGCGGCCTCCTCGGTTATCTCTTTGATTTCCCCCTCCTTTGGAAGGTTCTTTACTTATTCGACGGCGACGGCTCTTCTTTTCCTTATCCTTGCCGGTTTCCTTCTTTTCTTCTTTTTTCTTTTCAGGTTTTTTAAACTTGGAGAGATCGATTTTTTTACCTGTAAAATTAGGACCGTCCAGTTTCTGATAAGCCGTTTCCACTACTTTCTTCGGATCATCAGCCGACACTTCTTCAGTGATTTTTTCAACACCTTCTTCCTTCTTTTTCGCAGTTGGCTTGGCTTTTGTTTTAGGAGCTTCTTTAACTACCTCTTCTTTAGCTTCTACTGGAGTCTCAGCTTCCTTTTCCGTTTCTTTTTTGGGTTTTTTATCTTCCAGCTCTATTTTACCAACTTGTTTAGGACCGTCTAGCTTGGCTTCAGCTTTTATTACTCTGGAGGCTTCCTTCTTCTCTTTCTCTTCCAGTTCTTTTTCACGAGCGATACGAAGTTCTTCTTTTTCCTTCCTCTTCTCCTCACCTACTTCTTTAGAAGCAACCTTTTTGCTCTTATCTGTCTGGAACTCATCGAAAAGTACTTCGTATTCCTCTCCCGTGATCTTGGTAGTAGGGCGCGCCTCTACCTCATAGCCTTTGGAACTTAAAAATTCCACGGCACGATCCAGCGAGATGTTAAATTCGCGAAGTACTTTACTAAGCCTCATTGTTTTTACTTCAGCCATAAAAATGCTTTCTCCTTTTAATATTCAGTATAAAAGTAGTTAATCTTTTTACTACTCTTCAAATTCTTCTTTTAATATATTGATAACTTCCTGAATGGTTTCCTGCTCCAGATCAGTACGTTTTACAAGATCAACCAGATCATGTTCTAGTACGCTTTTCGCAGTATCCAATCCAATTTTATGAAATTCATCGATGATCCAGGCTTCAATCTCATCGGAGAATTCCCGAAGTTCCACATCTTCTTCAGCACCTTCACGTAGCACATCGATCTCATACCCTGTTAGTTGTCCGGCAAGACGAATGTTATGCCCACCGCGTCCAATGGCTTTGGAAACCTCTTCCGGCTTTAGAATTACCTCGGCTCGTTTTTTCTCTTCATCAATTTTGATCGCCGTTACCCGTGCCGGGCTTAATGCCCGAGTGATGTACAGGTTAAGGTTATTGGTGTAATTGATCACATCGATGTTCTCATTCCCCAGTTCACGAACAATCCCGTGAATTCGAGAGCCTTTCATTCCCACACATGCTCCAACGGGATCGATTCGATCATCGTAAGAATCCACGGCTACTTTGGCTTTTTCACCCGGAATTCTTACCACTTTCTTGACAGAAATAAGACCATCGAATACTTCTGGAATCTCCTGCTCGAACAGTTTTTCGAGGAATATTGGATTCGCCCGAGACATGATAATGGAAGGTTTGTTCCCCTTTAGCTCCACACTTTCAATAATTCCACGAACGTTATCTCCTTTTCGGAAGAAATCGGACGGAATCTGTTTGTCCTTCGGCATAATGATCTCGTTTCCGTCATCATCCAGCAGAATAACCGCGCGATGACGAATATGGTGTACCTCTGCCGTATATATCTCTCCTTCCAGTTCCTTAAACTGCTTATAGATATTCGTGTTATCGTGTTCATGGATCTTCGAAATAAGATTCTGGCGCAGTGCCAGAATCGATCTTCTACCCAGATCGATGAGTTTCACTTCTTCAGAAACATCCTCACCCACTTCAAAGTCATCCTCGATCTTTTGTGCTTCACTCAATGAAATTTCTTCGTTAGGATCCTCCACTTCACCATCGGCTACAACCACGCGGTTCCTCCAGATCTCAAGATCACCTTTGTCCGGGTTTATTATGATATCAAAATTATCATCACTCCCGTACTTCTTCTTTAAAGCGTTTCTAAAAACGTCTTCCAGGATCGCCATAAGTGTTACCCTGTCTATGAGTTTGTCGTCCTTAAATTCTGAAAAGGATTCGATTAACGCTAAATTTTCCATGTCATTCTAGTTAAATGTTATCATCACTTTTGCTTCTAAAATATCGCTATACGGAATAACCGCCTCTTTCTGAACGGTTACTTTGCCTTTGCCAATGGGTTTGGGTTCCCGTGTTTTCCATTGCAAGGAAACAGCGGTATCATCTACAGCACTAAGATTTCCTTCAAAAGTTTCTTTTTCTGTTTTCACTTTCAATTTGCGACCGATATTTTTTTTGTATTGCCGCATCATTGTAAGTGGCTCGGAAACTCCCGCAGAATGAACTTCCAGGGCGAAATCTTGTTCATCTCTGTCAAGGTTGTGCTCTATGACCCGACTAACATCGATACAATCCTGTACCTTCACTCCATCATCTCCGTCAATGATCACCCGAATCTGATTGGCTTCGGAAATATTTAAATCGATCAAGAAAAGCCCGGGTTTTTGCTCCAATGCTTCTGTCAATAATTCTACTACTTTCTCTCGCATTATTTTTGGCTATAAAAAGAGGGGACTTATTGTCCCCTCGGCTTGTTACGTACCAAATTCGCTGCAAATATAGCATATATTTTTCTATTATAAAAGCAAATATGAACCGATAAATTTTTCGTATCTTCATAAGTCGAAACCAACTAGTAATCCCGACCATTGATGAAAAAAATTCTTGTCCCTACCGATTTTTCCGATCAAGCAGAAAACGCTTTAAAAATTGCGGCTAAAATGGCTGTAAAAAACGATGGAGAAATTTACTTGCTGCATAGCATGGAAATCCCTTTACATTTAGCTAATTCAGGAGATTCCCGGAATTTACCGGAGGCTGTCTACTTTATAAAACTGGCTGAAAAACGTTTCACAGAACTATTAAAAAAACCCTTCTTACAAAATATCAGTATCCATGAAACCATAGGGCACAGTGAGATCTATGATGATATTAGCGAAGTAGTAAGTAATAACGATATTGATCTTATCATAATGGGTTCCCATGGATCCAGTGGTTTTAAGGAAATGTTTATTGGTAGTAATACTGAAAAAGTAGTGCGTACTTCGGATATCCCTGTACTTGTTATAAAAAATGATCACGAACATTTTGAAGTGCGTGATTTCGTATTCGCTACAGATTTTTCCGAAGAATGCCGGAAACCTTTCATGCAGGCGCAGAAATTCGCCAAAGCCGTTGGAGCACATATGCATTTGCTACTAATCAATACGCCTAGTGGTTTTAAAACCACGGCCGAAGCAAGGGAATTAATGGAGCGATTTGTTCGTGGCACGGCAGCCGAAAATTATACGCTCAGTATCTACAATGACATTTCGGTTGAGAAAGGTATACTCAATTTCACCAAAGAGATACATGCACAACTTATTGGTATGAGCACCCACGGCCGAAAAGGATTGTCTCATTTCTTCAATGGAAGTATCAGTGAAGACATGGTGAATCATGCTAATATGCCCGTTATAACTTTCAAAATCTGACAAGCTTTTTTTCTATACTCCTGTTCCGGCTAACCAGCTTAGGCCGCAGGTATGTTTATTTCGGTAAGAAGTAACAGAGGTCAAGCTAATCCCGGTGTTTGTTCGGCGAGTGAATATTCAGCGGGAATTGAAAAATGTTCTTTTTCCGTAGTGAGTATGGTCTTTAATTGTACAAGTGTTATTTCAGGCCTCATTCCAATACGCCCCGGGAAACCCATCCATCCCATTCCTCGGTTCACATAAAGATATTGACCTTCCTCCTGATAGAGTCCGGCCCAATGTTTATATTTCAGTTTTGCCGGACTCCATTGCTTATTCTTATATCTAATCCCGGCCTGCATACCATGTGTGTGGCCGGACAGGGTTAGAGATATATCGATCTTCCCCACAACTTCTTCCGCCCAATGGGTGGGGTCGTGAGAGAGAAGAATTCTAAAAGGTGCAAACTGGGCTGCCCTGATTGCTTTTTCGAGGTCTCCATATTGTTTAAAGGGTGGCTTCCCCCAATTTTCCACCCCGATCAACGCTATCTGATCATCTTCAATTCGGTCGATATAAGATTCATTCAATAGTAGCCTGAAATTCGTGTCCCGGTAGAAATTCTTTATTAGAATCAGGTTTTCTTCCTTGGCCTCTTCAGAAGGCCACTCACTATAGTCACCATAGTCATGGTTTCCAAAAACAGCAAACTTTCCCCGATTGGCTTTCAAATTCAGGAAGAGTGATTCCCAGCCCTCCAATTCCCAGCCATAGTTATTCACAAGATCACCGGTAAAGAAAATATAATCTGGATTCAGTTGATTTATTTTTTCAAACGCCCGTTCGAGTATATGATACCGGCGGTTGAAACTTCCCAGGTGCAGATCTGATATTTGTACAATACGAACACCATCAAATCGTTCCGGTAAATTTTGAAATATCAGGTTTACTCGATTCAGCCTGAAACGGTACAAGGAGACGAAAATGGCATATACGATCATCAGGAATGGGATGATACCCGAAAGCAATCCGATCACCGGGATGATTAATTGTGAAGCTTCTTCAGAAAAGACATAATTAATAGCCGTAAGTACAGAGATAACGATCACAAAAATGAGTTTAGGAGCAAAGGATGCAACTGTAAGACCGTAAAGTGAAGAGATGAGTCGCTGTCTTCGGGTTGCACTAATGCTATCCAAGCGTATTTTAAGAATAAGAATGGCGCCTACCAGTCCAAAGGTAAAGAACCAGAAGAGTACGTCAATTACGACCTTAAGATCTTGAGACAGGTGAAGACTGGTAATACTCTGCAACCAATAATAACTCAGAATGTCTACCAGTAAAATAGCAAGACAAAGCATTACGATCGTAAAAAGTGAATACCTGCGCATGATTAGCTGGTTTCTGAGTTTGCGTTTTCTTTCTTTTTCTTTTTCCTATTCCGAAGCGCCCAGTAAATACCTTTAACATCTTTGGTCCACGCATCGTGCATGATAATGAGCGTGATTTCTTCAATGGTCTCCAGAACACCAATAACCAGAACCGTGTAGAACAACCAAAGCACCGGTTCAAAAAACAGGGCCCAAAGGATAAATACTCCTTGTATTATCGCCGATAATTTGGCAAAGTATGTATGAAATGCCGTGGCTTTACCATACTTCATGAAAGCGATGATCATTTGTGAGAAATAGGGTATGAAAACTAAGAGCAATAATTGCAATTTGCTCTGCATGAATTCGGGTTCGAAAACGAACAGACCTACCACCCCCATAATCAGGGTTAACTGATCTCCCATAGAATCGAGTTGAGATCCCCGGGCACTGCTAATTTTTAATGTCCTTGCCAGATAACCGTCGATTGCATCAGTCGAAAAACTAAGTAATAACATCCATGAGAATATTTCACGGAAATCGAAAATTGCCAGCAGCAGTAAAACAGGTGCTGCGGCTATGCGATAAAAGGAAAACCAATCGGCTATGTTGTAATTTTTAAAGGTTAACATCGGCCATACAATGTTTTACAATTATTTACTACTTCATTAACAATATCCCAAAAGTATTGTCTAATTGAAGCTTTTTATATGATTTTGGTCACTAAAAACCCTGTTGGAATGATCGATATCATTGCGTATATTTTAAATAACGATTTCCTTCATAGATTAAAACAAACGCTATGAAAACTAAATTTTCCCCTGTCAAAATATTGATTCTGGTCCTGTTCTTTGCTCTTAGCAGTTGCGGACCCATATTTATTTCCTCTCGGCCGTCGGCACCTCCACCTCCTTGGTTCTACCCCAATCGGGTTGAAACTGTGAGGTATGTATATTTTCCTGACTATCTGATCTATTACGATTTATCACTTGGTAATTACATCTATCTTGAAAATGGGGTTTGGATAACGGTAAAAGTGTTACCTACTCGTTACAACACTTTAAATTTAAGACGCTCCAGATATATTCGAGTGAACAATTATTTTGGTGATGAAATCAACATATATCATCGAGAAAACCAAATTAAACGGGGCCGGAGTAATAAAAATATCAACGGGAGACGAAATTAAGTTTGCCGAATCGTGTGTGATCGCTTAGGTTTTTCATTTCTGAAATTCTCTAGTAAGGAATAACGTTATACACAACGTTCAGCAGATAGATCCCAATAAACAACAAAGCGATATAAAATACCTGAACTAACTTCATATTGATATACGTAAGCCATCCCGCGACTATATTGGGAATAATAAAGAGGGAAAGCCCCAGGAATAAGGATGTCCATCCTAATAGGGTCACCACGATTCGCGCATCAGGCTCCCAGACATTATGAGCTATCACGTTCAACAGACCAATAATAATGGCCAGGAATGCGGCAAGTATGGTAAACTTCTGATCCTTAAGATCCTCAAAGATCTGTTTGATCCGCTTGGGATTAAAACTTAGTATTACAAAGAAAATAATAAGATACCATCCCCAGAACGCCATTAAAAAATTTGAAATATCCATACGATGTATTTTCAGCTAACCAATAAAGTTAGTTTCCCATTTAGCTTAAAACTATGATATTTCTCATGGCCGTTATAGTAGTCCAACTGGATTCAGACTTACAGCATCGTTAAAACCAACGTCATTTTCTGAAAAGGTAAATATCTTTTAGCTCTATCATATCACCTTTGTAGTCTTTTACAGTCAATTCATAGCGTATTTGAATTGGAGTTCCCAGGGGTGCAAAATAATAGATTATCCAGCCATCACCCTCTTTCGTTCCTATACAACCATTTGAATAGGCTTTTTCCAATGTCTCGGGATTGGTGGTAGGATGTATCATTTGTCCGTTGCGAACTCCATCGATCTCGGTTTCTATCCAGGGAATCTGTGGCATCAAGGTCACGCTGTCGTTATCACGCCGGGTAACGTAAAATTGCCTTCCGTTGGTTGGATTGTAAAAATCCGGGGCTCGTTCATGCCTGATTATTGTACCCGACCCGGCCTTAGTGCGCAGATCTGTGATCCGACCTCCCATGGCAAGGTATTTTTTACGGTTCTGACCAACCCGAACAGGAAGAGAATACAGTTCTACGGAATCCTGGAAGATTCGTAACCTATATTCAGGGATGTTCACATCGATCCAGGTTCTTTCAAAGTCACTCAGCAGGGCATTCGCCTTCTCCGAAGCGGGAAGTTCTATTGAGTCGCCGGCCTCTATAACAATTAGCTCCTTTTGATCGTATACAAATGAATCCTGCTCCATCATATGATAGAAATCGGTATGAACCAAGGTATCTATAATCCATGAATTAGCCCGAACGAGCAGATGCTCATTAAGTTGATAGCTAACTAACGTATCATATCTGGATACTATGGAATCAACAAATTGAAAGTAATTTTTTATACGAATTGGCTTGTTAACATGAATCCACAGAGGTAAGCTGTCCTGAGATATGATGCTAACGGTAGTATCTGACTTTTTTAGTGGTTTTAATTCATGTACCTGAGCATTGCTGTTAAGGACCAAAAAACTAATGATAAAGATGAAAAACAGTTTCATGATGCAATTATTACGTATGCTGTATGTTCTATCAAATGTAGCTTAGGTCATGCGATTCTTTTATGACTAATGTCAGAATTTTCTTCATAAATAGGTCTTTTCAAGTTCTGCGAAATGATAGGTTCATATGATTTATATCATTGACGAATAACATACTTCCCGTTACTTTTATAATCGGCTGGAAATGATCGCTTAGGGGGGCAAAGGATATAAAATAATACGTTAGTTTAATAATTAAGTTATGGGAGAAATAGCCACTTCAGACAGACAGATTACTTTATTCTATAATTCGAAATCGGTAAGGGCTAAACAAACTCTGGCATATACCGAAGCGGAGGGATTGGTTGTACAAAAGATTGATATTTTGGCTACTCCGCCTACCGGTACTCAATTAGCAGAAATAGCAGGCAGGTTGGAATTGAAAATCGAAGATTTGGTAAATCAAGATCACCCGTCGTATAATTCTCAATTTGAACATCATGATTTTTCGGATGATGATTGGATAAAAATGATACGACACAATCCTGAGATCCTGAAACAACCAATTGCGTTAAGAGGAGACAAGACGATCCTTGTGGAAACTCCAACGGATATAATCAATATTTAGTGACACCACGATTTTAAACCGGGTACATTTCATTTTTCTATTCCTCAATAAATAAAATAACTGGTTATACCAATGAATTGCCTGATTTAGATGGTAACTTTGCTTTGAAGTTTAAAAGCTATTTAAAAATGCACAATTCCATAGAAAATCTACTCAACGATCAAATTAAATACGAAGCACAGGCTTCCTTGCAATATCTGGCCATGGCCTCATGGGCAGATTCGGAAGGGTATAGCGGAGTTGCGAATTTCTTTTACAGCCAGTCTGAAGAGGAACGAGTACATATGACCAAATTGGTAAAGTTCGTTAATGAACGCAGCGGAAAGGTAATTATTCCATCACTGGATCAGCCTAAGGATACGTTCGACTCGTTATTGTCTTTGTTTAATTATTTCCTGGACAGCGAGGTTTTTGTGACCCAACAGATCAATACTATTATTGATGAGTGCCTGAAACTAAAGGACTATAACGTAAATAATTTTATGCAGTGGTATGTGACCGAGCAGTTGGAAGAAGAAGCTACCGCGCGTACTCTCCTTGATAAATTGAACATTATTGGTGATGATAAATCGGGTTATTACCTGTTCGATAGGGATATTGAGACTTTTAATCAGGAAAATGAGGGTTAACATGTATTGATAAGATTAAATAACAAACCCTCAAGTTTATATTGAGGATAAAAACAAAGAGAACAACCACTCACATTCACTTGCGCGAACAAGCGAAATTCTGATCACTGATAACTCAGAACTAAAAATCCCAACCGAAACGGTTGGGATTTTTGTTGACCTACTAGGGCTCCTCCCGTCTTCGCTCGAGATAAACTTCTCACCCTTGTGTTAGTTCTTTAATCTAACTCACAAAAAAAGAGTCCCGCAATGATTGTTACCGGTTTGACATGGGGAGCGCAAATATTTATGAATTTTTATCATTCATCTTACAAAATTCATAAATCAACCACCCACATATACGTGTGCCAACAAACCGTTCACTAATTACATCAAGCGATTTAATAAGAAAATAATCTCAGAAAATATAGGAAACGGAAAGTTCGGGCAATTTTGTAACATTCAAACTACAAAATTGCCCGAACAACCACCCACATATACGTGGGCCAACGGTTGTGAAAAACAACCATGATTTACAAATCAAAAAACCCGTAGCGTTTGCTACGGGTTTTGTTGGCCCACTAGGGCTCGAACCTAGACTCTCCTGGACCAAAACCAGGCGTGTTGCCAGTTACACCATGGGCCAATACCATAATGAGTGCGCAAATTTAATATAAACTTTGGTACGCACAAACAAATTCAATCAAAAATAAAGGCGATGAAACCAAACAAAGCAAGACTGCAACGTCATAATCACCTACCAAAACGATGCTTCCTATCTATCCCGAAGTTCTAGACCCAATTTTCACCCCCTTTTCTTAAAATAAAGCCACTATTAGCCACGTTAGTATTTTTTTAGCAGTTTGCTTAGCCATATTATTAGTAAATTCGCCTCGACCAATAAGCTTTTATTATATGTCCGATTTCAACTTCATTAAATGGAATAGAATTTTAGGATGGAGCGTGTTCGCCATCGCTTTACTTACCTACTGGTTTACTGTAGAACCTACCGCCAGTTTTTGGGATGCAGGTGAGTATATCACAACAGCAAGTAATCTGGAAGTAGGGCATCCCCCGGGAGCCCCGTTATATCAATTACTGGGCGCGTTCTTCTCTATTTTCGCAATGGATGCCGGCAGCATTGCACTTACAATTAATCTTATGTCGGTGTTTGCGAGTGCTTTCACTATACTGTTTATGTTTTGGTCTCTCAGTATTTTACTTACCAATGTTATTTCAAAACAGCAGGAAATTAATAAGGACAGTGCCATGGCTATATTAGGTAGCGCAGCTGTCGGGTCACTGGCATTTGCCTTTACCGATAGTTTCTGGTATAATGCTGTGGAAGCCGAAGTTTATGCCTCAGCGGCTTGTATCATGTCCATATTGTTTTATGCTGGTTTACGCTGGGAAAGGGAAATGAATACCCCACGCGGAGATCGTTGGGTGGTACTTATCGCATTCATTATCGGACTGTCTTTCGGGGTTCACTTTTTAGGGTTACTCACAATTCCTGCCATCGGATTCTTGTACTATTTCAAGAATTATAAAAATATTACAACCAAAGGTTTCATCATCGCAAATATTGTAATGGTAGCTATTCTGCTTTTTATCTTCAAGCTGTTACTGCCTATGACTATGAAATTCTTTAGTGCATCGGAACTGTTCTTTGTGAACGATATTGGTTTACCTTTCAACTCGGGTACGATTATAGCCGGCTTGTTGTTTATCTTCTTATTCTACTCCGGACTCCGACGAACAAAAAAGCTAGGATACGTCCGTTTGAATACTCTGCTGCTTTGTATACTGTTTATTTTTATAGGGTTTTCAAGCTGGCTGATGCTTCCTGTAAGGGCAAATGCCGGTGTGGTAATCAATGAGAACAACCCGAATAACGCCAGGGAACTTCTCGCCTATTACAACCGGGAACAATATCCCGAAACACATTTGTTCTATGGTCCTCAGTTTACTGAAACCTATGCCGGGCTCGATCCCGATAATCCGTATAAGGATGATAAACCCAAGTACGAAAAAGATGAAAAAGCAGGGAAATATGTGATCGTCAACAATTATGAGAACGCAGGTCAAAACACAGACGATGCTCATAAGGCCATTCTCCCCCGAATGTGGAGTATCGAACATACAGAGAATTATATTAGCTATATAGATGGTTTGGACTTCACTGTGAAACGACAATACCGGGGAGAATCCCGTCTCGTTGAAGAAGTTAATAAATTCAAACAGGCTTATAATGAAGGGCTTGTCGATGCGGAGGACTACAATACCTTCCTCAGTAATTTCGGGGCATATCTCGATATTGAAAAGCCCTCTTTTGTCGATAATATGAAATTCATGTTCTCATATCAGTTCGGCTATATGTACTGGCGCTATTTCCTTTGGAATTTCGCAGGACGTCAGAACGATGTACAAGGGCAGGACGACGACCTGAACGGAAACTGGATAAGTGGAATAAAATTCATTGACGAATTATTTATCGGAAGCCAGGACAACCTCACTTCCGATATGAAAAACAATAAAGCCAGAAACACCTACTATTTCCTACCGCTCATCCTGGGAATAATCGGGCTGTTATTTCACTATTTCAACGATCGCAGAACCTTCTGGGTATTGCTGGCATTTTTCCTGTTCACAGGGCTCGCCCTGAAGGTCTATCTAAACGAAAGGCCTTTCGAACCGAGAGAGCGGGACTACGCGCTGGTGGGATCCTTTTATGTATTCGCCATCTGGATCGGTTTTGGGGTATACGCCCTTTACGAAATTACCAAGGAATACCTTAAACCAAAATTGGCCCTTCCCATTGTACTGGCATTTACAACCCTTGCAGCACCGGTACTACTGGCAACTCAGAATTGGGACGACCACGATCGTTCGAACAGGTACACGGCGCAGTCTATGGGAAAAATGTACCTGGACTCCTGCGATGAGAACGCGATATTATTTACTATAGGGGATAACGATACATTCGCCCTATGGTACGCTCAGAATATCGAGGGTTACAGGCAGGATGTTAGAATTGTGAACACCAGTTTATTCCAGACCGATTGGTACATAGACGACATGAAGAAAAAAGCCTGGAGTAGTGATCCGGTGCCATCGCAGCTAACACATGACGATTACAAGTTCGGATCACGCGACTTCCTGTTCTATCAGGAAACAGCCCAGGACACGCTGGAGATAAAACGGTGGATGAATTGGGTTGCCAATGACAGTGAAGCGACCACTATTGCACTGGAGAGTGGCCAGATCGCAAATTCGTTTCCATCGAAGATTATTCGAATTCCAGTTGATAAGGAAACCGTGCTACGAAATGGTATTGTTCCACAGAAGGACGCAGACCTCATTGTTCCATTTATCGATATTGAATTGAGTGGAGACATCCTCTATAAGAACAGAATGATGATGCTGGATATCATCGCCAACAATAACTGGGAGCGTCCTATCTATTTTAGTGGTGGTAGTTTTGGAGATGATGACTATTTATGGATGAAAGATTATCTGCAATTGGATGGGCTTGTGTATAAATTAATTCCAATCAGAACGGCGATCGATAGACGAAATCCATTCGACATGGGCCGTATTGATACTGAGAAGATGTACGATATAGTGATGAAATGGGACTGGGGTAATAGCGGAAGTCCGGATATTTACCACGATACGGAAACGCGCCGTAATGGAATTTCATATAGAAGTAATGTTGCCCGGCTCGCCGAGGCTCTCATCAATGAAGGGAAAGCTGAAAAAGCAGAGAACATTCTCGATCTTGGTATGGAAAAGATGCCGGTTAAATATTTTGAATACTATTCCTTACTGGAACCATTTATCCTGGGTTACTATGAATTGGAGAAACCAGAAAAGGCAAGGACCATTTTTGAAGAAGTAGCACGAAAATACCAGGAAAACCTGCTGTTCTTCAGTGGGATGAAGGTAAAACGCCAGTACAGCATGGCCGATGAGATTATCAGCAATATGGAACGATATAGAAGTATTGTCGATATCGCCATTGTATTTGATACGGAAGAATATGGTAAGGCAGAAGCAACGAAATTTAACGACTACCTGAAACTCTTCCGCCACTTCTACAATGAAAATGAAGGCATCGATTTAGATGCAGACATTACTGAGGAAGACACGGCGTCCATTCAAAATGATACTGTGGTTAACGATGCAACAGATGTTGAAATGCCCGAAGATTAGATCATGAATCCTCTTTTAGTAAAGACGCCCGGTTTTGTGCAACGGTTATATCCGAAAAGGATCTGGTCTTATGGCGATGAAACGGAGGCGGTTTTTCTCACTTTCGACGATGGCCCTATTCCTGAGGTCACTCCGTGGGTTCTTGATACCCTAAAAAGTTATCAGGCAAAAGCTACGTTTTTCTGTATCGGGCAGAACGTTGAAAAGCATCCTGAAATTTTCAGAAGGATCGTTTCCGAAGGTCACACCATCGGAAATCACACGCACAGCCATCTTAAAGGCTGGCAGACCTCAACTTCAGAATATATCAATGATTTCGAAATTGCCGATGACATTATTCAAAAAAGTGATTCGAATATCCAGGAATCGATGAAGCTCTTCAGACCTCCGTATGGCAAACTAACCTCCACCCAGGCTGCCAGGATTCTGAAAAAAAAGTATAATATCGTCATGTGGGATGTCCTGAGTTATGATTTCGACCAGGAAGTTTCAGAAAAAACATGTCTTGAAAATGTGATTAATTATCTTGAACTTGGAAGTATAGTGGTATTTCATGATAGTATAAAAGCTGAAAAAAATCTCAGATTTACGCTTCCGAAAGTACTACAGATAATTACAGACAAAGGTTGGAAGTGTAAAGCGATTACCTAGTAAAACCTATACGAATTCTTTAACAAGACCGATTAGGGTGTTTGCATCCTGCTCGCCACTTTGACGCCATTTCATCTCGCCATTTTTATAGATCATAAGAGTTGGTAACCCTTTTACACGAAGGGCTTCGGCTAATTCGGAGTTTTTTTCCACATCAATCTTAATGACACGGGCTTTGTCACCAAGGGCAGCAGCTACGTCTCTCAGAACGGCATGCATCTCCTTACAGGCATCGTCCCACTCCGTATAAAAATCGAGTAAAACGGGGACGTTGGTCTCTATTAATTCTCCAAATTTAGACATGGCTATTGAAGTATTAGTTGATACAAATATAACATTTCCCGCGAATTATGCGGTATGAGCGCGTTTTTTAAGCTCAATGACCGTTACCTCCGGCCAGATTCCCACACGACCCGGATAACCAATAAATCCGAATCCGCGATTCACATTAATATAGCGTCCGAATTCTTCATAGATACCAGCCCAGTTCTCGTAACGATATTTTACCGGACTCCATTTCACCAGTCCGGGAATCTCAATCCCAAATTGCATACCATGAGTATGCCCGCTCAGCGTAAGATGAAAATGGCGATCATCCGACTTCACCTGCTGTTGCCAGTGTGATGGATCATGACTCATCAATATCTTGAATTCATCTGCACTAACACCCTCACACGCCATGTCCAGGTCGCCGGCTTTCTTGAAACCTCCCGCTCCCCAGTTTTCAACCCCTATAAGTTTGATTCTTTCGCCATTCCTTTCAATAGTACGATTCTCATTTAACAAAAGATCCCAACCCATTTCCTTCTGAAGGATTTTCAGATCTTCAAGATTCTGCTTTTTGTCTTCTGCCGATGTCCAGTTCGCATAGTCTCCATAGTCATGATTTCCTAAAACAGAATACACTCCGTCCCGGGCATTCAATTTAGAGAACAACTCCTTCCATGGGGTCATTTCGTCGGTTATATTGTTTACCAGATCTCCTGTAAATAAGATAATATCGCTCTTTTGTTGATTCACCAGATCAATCCCGTAAGCCACTTTTTGTTCATTGTCGAAACTTCCACTATGAATGTCACTTATCTGAGTGATACGATAGCCGTTGAAGGCATCGGGAAGATCGTCGAATTCAAGGGTATACGACAGTACTTTGTAATTGTACTTTCCCCTGTACATTCCGTATAGCAAAGAACTGAAGGGAATGGCAGCCAACCCCAATGCGATCGCACTTACAAATTTCCTTCGGGATGGTATAAAAAAGGTATCGTTGATCCCTCCTATTTTTGCAACACCGCTAACGAGCACGCGCACCACGTCTTCGGTGAACATAATAAGAACCAACATGAGTTTGGGGAAAAAGATCGCGACGACCAATCCAAAAGTATACATTCGTACCGGGGTCATAGTCCGGGAAGAATCCCCGGAAGTAATCTGATAAATAAAGGCTAATAACAGTAATACCGATACAGCTATGTAGGCACCAGAGAACCAGTTGTTTTTTGTAAAGGTCCTAAAGGCCTGATAGGCGTAAATATCAATTGCGATATAGATGGCAATAAAAATGATCCATCGGAGCATAATAGTTATAGGTTTGGGTTAAAGATAATTCCGATTCCAAAACACCGGGGTATACTTCACTTTTTTTTAACGTGAATTCGTATCTTTTCGCTTCAAAATAGGCGCATGCGGATTATTATTGTTATTCTTTCATTTTGTATTCTTTCCATTAGTTGTAATAAAGCTGAAAATATTACAGTCGCCAAAAAAGATATGTCACTTACAGCCTATGTGAATCCTTTTATCGGTACCGGCGGTCATGGCCACACCTATCCCGGAGCGACACTTCCCTTTGGTATGATCCAGCTCAGCCCCGACACCCGGCTGGAAGGCTGGGACGGATGCAGTGGTTATCATTACAGTGACACATACATCTACGGATTTTCCCATACACACCTCAGCGGAACAGGGGTTAGCGATTACGGTGACATTTTGCTAATGCCAACGAACGAGGTGGTCTTCAATAATGGTGCGGACGGGAAAAAGGGTTACAGAGCGCATTTCTCTCATGAGAACGAAGATGCCTCCCCCGGGTATTACAAGGTGGTCTTGGATTCAACCGATATCAAGGTAGAACTCACCGTTTCAAAACGAAGTGGCGTACACCAGTACTTTTTTCCAAAAGGATCGAAACAAGTATTGATCCTGGATCTGGTGCACCGGGATAAGGTGCTCGATTCTAAGATATCGATACATTCCAATTCTGAAATTTCCGGGTACCGGCATTCAAGTGCCTGGGCTGAAAATCAGAAATTGTTTTTTGATATTTATTTCTCAAGACCGTTTACGAAGGTGACTTTTCTTAATGGAGTTTACGAAGGAGATAACGTCAAGGCTGCTTTTGAATTTGATTCCGAGAAAAGATCCGATCTGGAAGTCACTATTGGTATTTCACCCGTCGATGAACAAGGCGCCCGCAACAACTGGCAACAGGAAATTGGAAACCAGGTATTCAGTGAAGTCATGATAAATGCTGAAAATATCTGGGAAAAACAACTTGAAAAAATAGTTGTCGAGTCCCCAAACGAAGATTATAAAACAAATTTCTACACGGCTTTGTACCATAGCATGCTTGCTCCGAATCTGTATCAGGATATCGATGGCCGCTATCGCGGCATGGACCTCAAGATCCATCAAACCGATAATTTCGATTACTACACGGTCTTCTCACTTTGGGATACCTATCGGGCTGCGCATCCGCTGTACACCATAATTGAACAAGAGCGTACCAACGACTTCATCAATACGTTCCTGGCAAAATACGATGAAGGTGGAATCATGCCCATCTGGGACCTGTCTGCAAATTATACGGGATGTATGATCGGTTATCATGCGGTACCGGTCATTGCAGATGCCTATTTAAAAGGGATAAGAGATTACGATACGGAAAAAGCGCTGGAAGCCATGAAACATAGTGCCATGCAAGATAAGCTGGGATTGAAATCTTACAAGGATTATGGCTTTATACCTGTGGAAGAGGAGAGCGAATCGGTTTCCAAAACGCTGGAATACGCCTTCGACGACTGGACGATAGCTCGAATGGCCAAAGCTATGGGTAAAGATGAAGACTATAAATTATTCAGCGAACGGGCTCAGAACTATAAGAACGTCTTTGATCCTGAAAGCAAATTTATGAGAGGCCGTTTCCGAAATACCTGGTTTGATCCTTTTGATCCTTTTGAAGTAAATTTCAATTATACCGAAGCCAATGCATGGCAATATAGTTTGTATGTTCCTCAGGATGTAAACGGGCAAATCTCATTGATGGGCGGTAAGGATAAATTCGAGGAGCATCTTGACAAATTATTCACAGCCAAGTCTGAAACTTCAGGAAGGGATCAGGCTGATATCACTGGCTTGATAGGTCAATATGCCCATGGGAATGAACCCAGTCATCATATGGCTTATCTTTATAATTATGTGAACAAACCGCATAAAACACAGGAGACCGTTCATAAAATTCTTACCGAATTATATACCAATAGTCCCGATGGCGTAAGCGGCAATGAAGATTGTGGTCAAATGAGTGCCTGGTACGTCTTGAGTTCCCTTGGCTTTTATCCTGTTGCCCCAGGAAGTAACGATTATGTGATCGGCACACCTTTATTTCCCAAGGCAACTGTTAATCTGGAATCGGGCAAGGAATTTACCGTGGTGGCACATCACATTTCGGAACAAAACATATATATCAAATCGGCGGTATTGAACGGCAAACCCTTTAATCGCACTTTTATAAAACACGATGAGGTCGTGAATGGAGGGAAACTGGAATTTGAAATGACCAATACTCCATCGGATTGGGGGACGAGTGACACGGCCATTCCAATTTCGGAAATAAAAGATCATCTTATCACACCCGCACCATTCATCTCGCTGGGTAAAGTGGCGTTCAGGGATAGCACGGATGTCTCTCTGGGAGTTGCTTCTGAAACTGCAGAAATTTTCTACAGTATAGATGATGCAGACTTCTCTCCTTATGAATCATCTGTAACAATTTCCGAAGAAAGCACATTAAATACCTATGCAGTGGAAAGGGGTAAAAAGAGTGCTGTTCTGGCGACAAAATTCTATAAGATAGATCCGGATGTACGAATTTCCCTTGAAACGGAATATGCCAATCAGTATAGCGCAGGCGGTAACAATGCACTTATCGACGGAATTCGAGGTTCGAAGGATTTCCGGACCGGGGCATGGCAGGGATACCAGGACAACGATCTAATTGCGGTTATTGATCTGGGAAGTGTTAAGCCCTTCGAAACGATAACAGTTAATTTTTTACAGGACCAGCGCAGTTGGATCTTCTTTCCAACCGAAGTTGCATGTTATGTGTCTGATAATCCGCGTACATTCTATAAGAATTTACCTCCACAGAAGATAAATGCTACATTAGCTTCGGATGAATCGAAGATTAAAACGGTCCAATTCTCAATGGGCGGTTATAGTGCCCGTTATGTTAAGATTGTAGCTAAGAACCTGGGAGATCTTCCCGAATGGCATCTGGGATACCCATACAACGGAAAGGCCTGGATATTTGTGGACGAAATAGAAATTAAATAATCTAACCCATTATGAAAAGACGAACTTTTATTCAAAATTCCACCTTATCCGGCTTAGGCATAGTTGCAGGAGCCTCTGCCTTAAGCTGCAAGGATGAATTGTCGAAAACCGAAAGTAGCCTGGTTGCAACGGGTGCTATTTCACTACCGGTGGTTGTGGCCACCTGGAATGTGCATGATGCAACAGCCGCAGCTTGGCAAACTTTACAAGACGGCAAATCCGCCCTTGACGCCATTGAAGCAGGGTGTATGGCAGAAGAAGCCAATGCGGAAGGACAATCGGTAGGGATAGGAGGTTTACCCGACAGGGATGGTAATGTTACGCTTGATGCCTGTATTATGAATAAGGAAGGGAATTATGGTGCGGTTGTATATCTTCAGAATATAAAACATCCCATTTCCGTGGCGAGAAAAGTCATGGAAGATACGCCACATGTGATACTGGCCGGAAAAGGCGCTGAACAATTTGCGATAGCATCGGGATTCGAACCGGAAGACCTGCTCACTGAAGCTTCCAAAAAAGCCTGGGTGAAATGGAAGGAAACTTCAGAATACATACCTGTGATCAATATTGAAAATCACGATACCATTGGAATGCTCGCCATTGATAGTAGCGGCGACATCGCCGGAGGATGTACCACAAGCGGACTAGCATACAAAATGGCGGGGCGTGTGGGAGATTCTCCTATTATTGGTTCTGGGCTATTTATCGATAACGAGGTGGGAGGCGCCACAGCGACCGGATTAGGTGAAGAAGTATTAAAGACCGTAGGTAGCTTTCTTATTGTTGAATTGATGCGACAGGGGAAATCCCCTCAGCAGGCCTGCGAAGAAGCTATTCGTCGTATCGTTGCCAAGAATGATAGTATACAAGATTTCCAGGTAGGCTATATCGCAGTAAATAAGAAAGGTGAGACGGGTTCATTCTCCATCCATGAAGGGTTTTGGGTAACAAAATACCAAAATGACAAAAATGAAAACAAGCCTTCCGATTTTTACAATAAAAAGACGTAGGCGGATTGCCTAAAAATCTTTTTATCAATACGTTAACTTTTTCTTAAACCGTCCGTGTTTTCGAAGATAATTCGACTATTAATCGGTGGTCATCATATTTTTTCATAATTTTGCATTACATAAGTAGGTTGATACGCTTACGCGAATCGATCAAATTTGGGGCGAAAAGCCATCACTTCTGTGGTGGCTTTTCTATTTTCAGTAAGATCTCAAATACTGTTTTCACACTTTCTTCCTTTCTCTATGTTTTCATATAAGTAGCTGATAAAGAACACCAAGACAATCGAATCTTTCAATGCCTTGGAAAACAAATTAAAATCAATGGGCCCGACAGAATTTGCTGAATACAATAATTAACAATCGCGTAGATCGACTACAACATTGCTTTGGCGGGCTCCCTCCTTTGCTAATGCATAGGAGGGTTTTTTTATTCAGAAGATAATTTTAGTAAATTCCCCATTCATAATATGGACCCGTCGCGACATGCCGAAGAATATTTGCTTCTTATTAATCCTTCTCTGTTCCTCCCAATTACCCGGCCAATCCCTGGATATAAAGTATGCCGATAGCGTTCTCACTTCTTTAAACGGTTCGGATAAAGAAACAACCCGATCCGGACTGGAAACATTGAGAAGAAAATTAGTCGGCCTACCTCGCGAAGAAGCTGGTCCCATCTTCAAACATCTGATTGATATATCCGTAAGCCCGTTCAATAAAATGATCCTATATGGTGATCTTGGAGATTACCTTGTAACACGAGATGTTCCTGAAGAAGCATTAATTTATTTAAAACAAGGATTAGAGCTAAGTAAGATCCACGGCGAATCTAATGATGAACTATGGTTTCACGTGAGCCTTGCTAATGCATATATTTTTCAGAATAGGGCGGATGAGGCGCTTGAACATCTGAATACTGCAGAGGCCATGTCTGAACAACTTGATCAATCGGATGCTATCATCAGTATTAACTATTCGAAGGGGATGGTATACGAATCTATCGAGGACTTTGAACAGGCCACGGTACGCTACCTCAAAGCATGGGACGAATTAAATTCGGTAGAGGACCACCGCGAGAGAGGATTCTATTTATTCGTACTTGTGGATTATTTCAAACGTATCGGCGATATATCCGAACAAACAAAATTCACCGAATTGCTCGCCGAGTACTACCGCAAGCGACAGCCCGAAACCCCTTTTACACACCTTCCAATGAATCATGTTTTTGATACGGCTGCTACTGAAGCTAACATCCAAAGATATAAGGATGTGATACGTGTTAGTGATAGCCTGGGTGCCTTAAACGCATTATTGTACAGTTCGTTCTCACTATCGGATATTTACATGAATTCTCAGGACCATGAAGCGGCAGCTAATCTATTATTACCACTTACCAAAAGCTTTGATACCACTGACCGCGATCAGCAAAAAATGGCTTTGTACGGAAAATTGTCGAGTATTTTCGAAACCGGAAACGATTATAAGAATGCCTTGCTGTACAAGAATTTAGAAGCCGAATTACGCGATACCCTGGTTTCGGAAAAAACTAAAAAGAACATAGCCGAACTTGAAGTAAAGTATGACCTGCAGACCAAAGATCGTGAGCTCGAACAGCAGGCTGCATCCAAGAAACTGTTGTACTGGATACTGGGATCTGTTTTTGTGATCCTTGGAATATTAAGTTTCTTTTTTATTAAAAACCGAAAGAAAAATCAGAAACTAGCCCGCCAGAAAAAACTCCTTGAAGCTACCGTGGATGAAAAGAATGTCCTTTTAAAAGAAACCCACCATCGTGTGAAGAATAGTTTCCAGATCGTCTCCTCCCTGCTCTATTTACAGTCAGAAAATATGCAGGATACCGAGGCGCAGCAAGCTATAAAGGAAGCTCAGAACAGGGTAAAATCCATGGTGCTTATCCATCAGAAATTATACAATAAGGAGCAGCTGGTAGGAATAGACACCAGGGAATATTTCGACGATCTCACCAAAGAGATTTTCGATAGCCATCAGGATGAAAATCTGAAAATAGATTACAATCTGAACGTGGAATCCATGATGCTGGATATAGAATCCATTACTCCTATCGGCCTTATTCTAAACGAGCTGATCACTAATGTGCTGAAACATGCTTTCGACTCGCTTGATTCGGAACGACAATTGGATATAGCATTTAAAAAAGAAGGTGAAGAACTTGTCCTTAAAGTAATAGATAACGGCAGAGGGATGCCGGATGATGTGCGCGAGAGTTCCTTCGGAATAAAATTAATGAAGGCACTCGCCAAAAAGCTGAAAGCAACCATACAATTCGAGGATGCCCCGGTTAAAGGTACAATTGCTACATTGAATGTGAGTCGGTATAATTTACTTTCATAGATCATTGTTCACTAAATAATTGTCCGTTTTCACTAAATTGCTACAAGGCTTTATCTATTTTTAGTATAGATTCGAATAATAATCATTAGATGCATTCTTTGAGTATTTTTATTGTTGAAGACGAACCGTTAATCGCGGCCACCATCGAAACTGCCCTTGAAAAGCAGGGTTTCAAAGTTCTGGGAGAGGCCGAGAACTATGAGGATGCACTGAATGCGATTCAGAAACAGAAACCCGATCTGGTATTGCTCGACATACAATTGGAAGGGGAACGTGATGGGGTGGAACTGGCGATGGAATTCGATAAGAAAAACATTCCTTACCTCTATCTTACTTCCCAAACCGACCCGGAAACCGTAGATCGGGTGAAACAGACACATCCTCTTGGATTCATTGTAAAACCATTCACTGAAGCGGGATTGAGAAGCAATATCGAACTTGCCTGGCATAACCTGTTACTGGCAGGGGACGATTATTTAATCATTAAGTCGGAAGGCGAAACCTATAAGCTGAATCAGCAGGACATCTTGTATCTCAAGGCGTTCGACAATTACTGCTATGTAGTTACCAACGAGCATAGGTACCTGGTACCCAAGACGCTTAAACATACGGCGGAAGGATTAAATCCATCTCATTTTGCCAGGTCTCATCGTTCCTATGTGGTGAATCTGAAAGAAGTCTCCAAAATGACCCTCGATTCTCTGTTTATTAACGGAACAGCGATCCCTTTGAGTTCGGCAAACAAAGAAAATATCAAGGCCAGGCTTCGATCCTGATACTTTTAGAACAATTCACTAAATATTTTCGGGCATTCACTAAAAATTCTCCCTGTTTTGGTAGGTGAGCTTCTATTTTTATCCAGAGAAAGTCACCTTTTTTGCCCTAAACATGACTCCCTGATGCTGTCCTCAAAACAGTTGAATTATGAAAAGAATTATATTTTCGGTAGCCGTGTGCTTTATTGGCTACCTCGGTTACGCACAAGTAGGGATAGGAAACACAGATCCTAAATCCAGTTTAGATATTTCGGCCAGTAATGTGGCCACACCTTCGAGCACCGACGGGATACTCATTCCCCGAATCGACGACTTTCCCGCTTCTGATCCGGGGGCAGATCAGGACGGGATGCTCGTTTTCGTAACGGGAAACGGTACTCCCGCAGAAGGTTTTTATTATTGGGACCAGGGTACAAGTGGCTGGGTGAGTGTTGGAGCATCGAGCAGCGATGCAGACTGGTATGAGGTGGGTACAAGTAACCCGGCTGACAATATCTCGGATAATATTTACCACCTGGGGAATCTGGCGGTAGGCGGCAACTCCACTTCCACCACTTCCCCACTATTGGTACAAGGAGATGTAAACACAGATCTAGCAAATATTTTAACCTCGGTGAATGGTGCCTTTCCAAGCGGCACGTATTTCGGAATGAGCAATTCCGGATCCCTGACTGGTGCCGGTAATTACACGGGCATAAGTAATTCATTAGCGGGAAGTAATGACGGAACGATCCGTGGTATATCAAATTCTATGCTCAATTCCGGTACCGGACAGAAGATCGGATTTGAGAATACATTCAATAGTGCGGACGGTGTTCGCAAAGGCTTCAGGAATTATTTCTCCACAGGGAATAGCATTTCGATGGGGCTTGAAAATGTAGCCGCGGGAGCATTCGCCATAACAGGCGCATTATATGGAGTGAAAAATGATCTTTCTTCTGACGGAGCTGGTCAGCGTTATGGAGTTCAGACCGTGATCAATTCGAGTGGCACCGGAGCAAAATATGGCGAACATATACTTATAAATTCTTCGGCAGGAGGACAGCATTATGGTGTTTACTCCGATGTTCAGAAAGCTTCGGGATATGCCGGTTATTTCATAGGGAGAATGTCACTGGGAAATACAGCAATTAACCGTTACCTCATGCCGGCATCTGATGGCACCTCGGGACAGGTGATCACTACTGATGGATCAGGACAATTATCATTCACAACACAGGTTAACGAATGGTCGGATGGTGGGGCCTATATTTCGCCGGTCGATGGAACCACTAAAGAGGTCCTGATAGGTACAACAACATCTTCAGATGGCAAATTGCTGGTAAATGGAAATGGTAAGAATGCTGCTATTGAAACAGATTTAGACGGCACAAATAATTACGGTATTTACAACCGAAGGGATTCCGGAGGGGCTGCTTTAAAATATGGGGTGTATAATGATATTGGCGGCAACAATTTCACATGGAGTGCCTGGGGTACATATAATAATGTGACCGCCTCCGGAAACGGAAGCAGGATAGGAACTTACAACATCGTAAATTCTACGGGAACTGGGAATAAATATGCCACTTGGAATTATATTCCTTATTCTGATCCCGGCACACATTATGGTATTTTGTCTGATGTACAAAATGCCAGCGGTTATGCAGGCTATTTTGTGGGTAGAACTTCCCTTGGAAATACCGCAGCCAATCGTTATATAATGCCGGGAGCCGACGGTTCAGCCGGACAATTAATAGCCACTAATGGCTCAGGACAACTAAGTTTTGTAAACACTCCAGCAGATACCGATGATCAGACCATAGATAATTTCGGGCTTTTAGGCAACACTTTGGGTCTTTCCCTTGAAGACGATGGACAACCGGTACAAACTGTAGATCTTTCCAATGTGAACTTCAACGTATCAAACTTTGCTTTGGCGAAAATGACCTTGTCTGCAAATCAGTCGATTTCGATTGCCGGAGTTACTAAAATTAATTTTGATACTGCAGCCATTGACCTCGGTTCCAATTTCAACAGCTCTACCGACAGGTTCGAGGTGAGCGAAGCCGGCATTTATCGAATTTCCGCTTCTTTCCATAGTTTTTCAGCAAGCACAATCACCTCCATTGTGGAGCTAAGAATTTACGTGAACGGTAATTTAGTGAAATTGGAAGGGTCCAATCATACCGGATCGGGCCAAATTTCACGACAAGTCAGTACACTTCAGTCCTTATCAGCAGGTCAATACATTGAAGTACAGGTATATAACAGCGATTCATTCACCGTTAACTCCAGTGACATCGTTACCGCATTTGAAGTTGAACGAATACGATAATTGTTATTTAGTAAATTCAATTATTTTTTTGAGGAACCCTCCTAAGCCTTGGCGACGGAGGGTTATTTTTTCCGAAGAATTACTGAGAGAAAACTTTCTCACCCGTGGCTTCCTGGTGTTTGAATTTCTTCACCAGATCCAGCGCATCGGGAACCACATCACTGCAACAAATGATAAGCGAATTCTTTTTCGCATGGTTAACCGCATGGGTGATTGCTTCTCTTTCCGAAGGGATAATAGTAGTTTTCTTCTTGGGATCCTTCATTTTTATCCCGTCATCCAGCAACTTGATCAGCTCTTTTTCAGATCTGCCCCTTAATCGTTTGTCCTGCCTGATAATGATCTCGTCGAACATTTCGGCAGCGATACTTCCGATCTCGTTCATGTCCTCATCTCTGCGATCGCCAACTCCTGCAATGATTCCTACTTTCACCGATGCTTCCATAGCATCGGTAACTTGTTTTAATGCAAGCATTCCGGCAGGATTATGGGCATAATCCAATAGTATTTTGAAATTCTGAAATTCAAAGAGATTGAGTCGGCCAGGTGTCTGGGAGGCGGAAGGAACGAAAGATTCCAGGGCGGCTTTCATATCTTCAATACTAATTCCCCTCACATTAGCTGCTATTACGGCTGCCAGGACATTCTGAATCATGAAAAGCGCCTTACCGCCAAAGGTAAGCGGTACATTTTCGGCTTTCATAATACGCATCTTCCAGGTTCCACGACAAAGGGTAATAAAGCCGTTTTCGTATACTGCGGTAATACCTCCTATCCTTTGTAATGCCTGAATTCGCGGATTGTTCTCATCCAGGGAGAACAATGCCAAATTACAGTCAAGGCTGCGACGCATTCCATATACCAGGTCATCGTCAGCGTTTAAAATCGCATGTCCGTCGGGTAACACGGTCTCGGGTATTACCCCTTTCACTTTAGCCAATTGCTCGACGGTATGAATGCCTTTAAGTCCTAAATGATCGGCTGCTACATTGGTGACAACCGCTACATCGCAATTTTTGAATCCGAGTCCGGCTCTTAGAAGACCTCCACGTGCACATTCCAATACCGCAAAGTTTACGGTTGGATCCTTAAGAACAAATTCGGTACTCGCAGGTCCGGTGCAATCTCCGGCCATCAATAATCGATTCTGAATATACACGCCGTCACTGGTGGTATAACCCACCCTGTAACCACTCATCTTCGCCATATGGGCGATCAGGCGGCTGGTCGTTGTTTTACCATTAGTGCCGGTAATGGCAACAATAGGAATTCTTCCGGTATCTCCCTTAGTAGGGAACAGTTTGTCCACTACAGGAGAGGCCACATTACGCGGCAAGCCGGTTGTTGGTGCAAGGTGCATCCTGAATCCGGGACCTGCATTTACTTCAAGTACGGCTCCTCCGGTTTCGGAAAGAGGCTGACTGATATCACTGGTCATAACATCTATTCCGCAGATATCCAGGTCGATGATTTTTGAAACTCGTTCTGCCATAGCAACGTTGGCAGGATGGACAATATCGGTAACATCCCCGGCCGTACCTCCGGTACTAAGGTTGGCTGTATCTTTAAGGATAAGCTTTTCACCTTCGGGAATCACCGAATTCTCGTCATATCCGGCATCCTTCAGTATCGTTTTAGTAAGATCATTTATAGTGATCATGGTAAGCACGTTCTCATGACCATAGCCACGCCGCGGATCCTCATTCACTTTATCCACTAGTTCTCTAACGGTGGATTTTCCGTCCCCTATTACATGCGCAGGTGTTCGCTTTGCGGCAGCTACCAAAACATGATTTATAACCAATAGGCGATAGTCTTCGCCAGTGATGAACTTTTCTACGATCACCCTTCGCGACACTTCTTTGGCTGCATGAAACGCAACCACTGCATCATCGTAATTCTGAATATCTACGGTAATACCACGACCGTGATTTCCATCGATTGGTTTGATCACCAATGGGTATCCAACATAGTTGCAGGCTTCCTCCAGGCTTCGTACCTTGGAGATGATATCCCCTTTGGGGACCTCAACTTCGGCCTGCTCAAGTAAGAATTTTGTGTCCTCCTTATCACATGCCAGTTCAACCCCGATACTACTTGTTTCTGAAGTAACTGTAGCCTGAATTCTTTTCTGATTGGCCCCATATCCTAACTGACAAAGTGAATACTGATTTAGACGTAACCATGGAATTCCCCTGCTGGCAGCTTCTTCTACAATGGATCCGGTACTCGGACCTAATCTTGATGCCTCTCGCAGCTCCCGCATTTCCTGAATATCAGGTTCCATATTATATGCTTCACCTGCAATTAATGCTTCACAAATTCGCACGGATGCCTTGGCGGCATAACGGCCTACATTTTCTTCTATATAGGAAAAGACCACATTATATACACCGACTTCGCCATATCCTCTTGTACGACCAAAACCAGTGTCCATTCCCGCTAATGTTTGAACTTCCAATGCAATATGTTCAATAATATGACCCATCCAGGTTCCTTCATCAACCCGCTGGAAAAATCCACCGGGGGTCCCCACCGAACATCGGTGCTCATACATGGATGGGAACATGGTTTCCAGGCGTTCACGAAAACCGTCAATTTTATTCGAAGGTCGATCTTCCATCTCCTCCAGATCGAGGACCATTACTATCAATCTGTGTCGTCTAACGGACCAGTAGTTCGGTCCCCTCATGGCATTTATTTCTCGTATTCTCATATTGAGTTGGCTGTTAATTACTTCTAGCGAAAGAAGATAAATATATAATTTTTATTGCAACAAAACCCGTATTTTTGCGGCAATAAAGTAATTATATGAAGGCAAAAGGAATCTTAATCCCAATTGGTGGAAATGAAGACAAGGGTGTTGAAACAGCAGATCATTATAAACTTGAATACATAGAGGAAGGAATCCTCGCCAGGGTGGTCCAGGAAAGTGGCGGCATTAAGGCTAAAATTGTCATTATCCCTACAGCTTCCAGCTATCCGATTGAAGTTGGTGAGAATTACATGAATGCCTTTGGAAAATTAGGCTGTAACAACCTTCAAGTTCTCGATATTCGCGAACGCGAGCAATCGGAATCAACCGATAATCTTGAGATCATCCAAAATGCCGATTGTGTTATGTTTTCCGGTGGGAATCAATCTAAGATCATCAGGGTGATCGAGGGAACAAAAATGCACAAACTATTGAGGAATAAGTATAAAAAACAAGCGTTTGTAATTGCCGGAACCAGTGCAGGAGCTATGTGTATGGCCGAAGAAATGATTTCCGGTGGAAGTAGTACGGAGGCCTTCTTTAAAGGAACCGTTAAAATGACCGATGGCATGGGATTTGTCCCAAGTCTTATCATCGATTCACACTTCATTCGTCGCGGAAGATTTGGAAGATTGGCTGAAGCTGTGGCCAGGTATCCCAAGTTAATTGGAGTAGGCCTTGCAGAAGATACCGGACTGGTAATCAAAGAATTTAAAACTTTTGAGGTGATCGGTTCGGGAATGGTAATATTATTCGATCCCAGAAAATTGAAGCACAACAACGAAGAGATCCTTGAAGAAGGAACACCCATGTCACTTATTAATTTAAAGACTCATGTCCTTGCCAACGGTGATCGCTTTAATTTGAAGAAGAAAAAAGTGAAGGTCTTACCTTTGGAAGCGCCATTCGTTTAACGGTAAATACCGATTTCCTTAATTCCGGTTGAGGTCTTACAAGCTCGATACATACCTTCTGTATTGAAAGGCATCGTAATAGCACCCTTAGCGTCTACGGCTATAAGTCCGCCATCACCACCAATTTCTAATATTCTTTTTTGAATTACCTCGGAAGCGGCTTCCTCGAGTGTCAGGCCTTTATACTCCATCAGACAGGAGACATCATAAGCAACTACACCACGTATGAAATACTCACCACTGCCTGTACAGCTCACTGCACAGGTTTTATTGTTTGCGTAGTTACCGGCGCCAATCATCGGGCTATCACCCACCCGGCCCCATTTCTTGTTGGTCATTCCTCCGGTGGAGGTCGCAGCTGCAACATTTCCTTCACCATCACAGGCTACCGCTCCCACAGTTCCGAACTTACCATCTTTCTTTACACTGTGATCCAATTGAAAGTCATCACTGTCCTTTATTCCCTGCCATTGTTTGTATCGAACCTCATCATAGAAGTATTCCGGCGAAAGAAATACGTAATCCAAACTCCTTGCGAACTGCATTGCACCTTCTCCCGCCAGGAACACATGATTGCTTCTTTCCATCACATCACGTGATAACGACACAGGATTCTTTATTCCTGTTACCATGGTGACGGCCCCCGCCTCCAGATTAGAGCCATCCATAATGGCAGCATCCATTTCGTGCGTGCCTTCAGCGGTAAAAACGCTTCCTTTACCTGCATTGAACAGCGGGCTATCTTCCAGTAGTTTAACGGCTAATTCAACAGCATCCAGAGCCGTTCCACCCGCCTCCAGCCGATTGTATCCTGCCTCAAGGGCCTGCTCAAGCGCCTTTTTGTATTCCGATTCCAACTGTGGAGTCATCAACCCTTTTATAAGGGTTCCGGCGCCACCGTGAATGACAATTGAAAATGGTTGCATACTTCTGAATTTAGACGACCGAAAAATACGAATTGCAGCTTAATTAATTTCAATTCGCCGAAGAAGTTTTGTAGTTTTATACACTTCATTAAAACACAGCGATGTCCGACCAAAAACGCCTTTTCCTTGTTGATGCCTACGCCCTGATTTTCCGGGGGTACTACGCCTTTATAAAAAACCCACGAATTAACTCCAAAGGTCAAAATACTTCGGCCATAATGGGTTTTATGAATTCCCTGCTGGATGTTATCAAAAGGGAACGACCCGATCATCTCGCGGTATGCTTCGATAAAGGGGGCAGTGACGCACGGAATGAAATGTTTACCGATTACAAGGCAAATCGCGATGAGACGCCCGATGCTATACGGTTAGCTGTTCCGTATATCGAAGAAATTCTACGAGCCATGCATATTCCCATTATGGTAAAAGAAGGATTTGAAGCGGACGATGTTATTGGAACACTGGCCAAAAAAGCCGAAAAAGAAGGGTATAAAACCTTTATGGTGACCCCCGATAAAGACTTTGCACAATTGGTTTCTGAAAATATATTCATGTACCGCCCTGTTTTCGGAGGGGGTTATGAAACCTGGGGGATTCCTGAAGTACAGGCGAAGTTTGAAGTGAAAGATCCTACCCAGGTGATCGACTTTCTGGGTATGATGGGTGATAGTTCGGATAATATCCCGGGATTACCCGGGGTTGGTGAAAAGACTGCTAAAAAATTCTTAGCCGAATATGGTTCCATGGAAGGCCTGCTGGCCAATACCGATCAGTTAAAAGGCAAAATGAAAGAGAAAGTAGAGGGTGCCAAAGACCTGGGAATGCTCTCGAAGAAATTAGCCACGATCATGTTGGATGTTCCGGTAGAGTTCGATGAGAAAGATTTTGAGTTGTCAGAACCCAATATCGAGGGAGTTACTAAAATATTCGAAGAGCTTGAATTTAGAAGGCTGACCGATAATTTTATTAAAACATTTTCTTCGGCAGCAATCAATTCGGATACGCCAAAAGAATCTTCAGAGGTAAAAACAGCACAGAAAAAAGCAGCTCCAACATCCGCAGGAAGTGGACAGTTCTCTTTGTTTGGGGATGATGGAGAAACTTCGGAGGTAACCAAGAAGTACAACTCAAGAAATACCATTAATGATATTGAACATTTTTATCAAACGGTTCAACCCGGAATGGGAACCAAATTATTTCTTCAGAATTTAAACAATCAGACCAGCGTATGCTTCGATACCGAAACCACGGGATTAAATCCGCTTACGGCAGAGCTTGTAGGTATTGCCTTCAGTTGGGACATCGGAAAAGGATTTTACCTGCCCTTCCCAGAAGATTTTGAAGAGGCCATGGTCCTGATAGAAATGCTACGACACTTTTTCGAAAATGAGAAGATTGAGAAGATCGGACAGAACCTGAAATACGACATAAAGGTATTGGCGAAATACAATGTTGAGGTGAAAGGAAAACTTTTCGATACCATGCTCGCACATTACCTAATAAATCCGGACATGCGGCATAATATGGATGTTTTAGCCGAGGCCTATCTCAATTACACCCCTGTTTCTATAACAGAACTTATAGGCAAGAAAGGTAAAAACCAGCTCTCAATGCGGGAAGTCCCTGTTGAACAACAAACCGAATACGCAGTAGAGGATGCAGACATCACGCTTCAGCTAAAAGAACATTTTGCCAAGGAGCTGGGCGAGGCCAATACGCAGAAATTATTTGATGAAATTGAAGTTCCATTACTTCGTGTACTGGCAGACATGGAGCTGGAAGGAATTAACCTGGATGAAGATTTTCTGAAAAAACTATCAACGGAGCTGGATAAAGACATTAAGCGACTGCAAACCGAAATTTATAAGGAAGCAGGCGAAGAATTTAATATCGGTTCCCCTAAACAGCTTGGTGACATCTTATTTGATAAGATGAAATTAGTTGACAAACCGAAGAAGACAAAAACCGGTCAATATTCGACGGCTGAAGATGTACTTTCATACCTGGCCAAGGATCATCAGATAATTCGCGATGTATTGGAATACCGGGGATTTACAAAATTAAAAAGCACTTATGTGGATGCGTTACCGGAACAGGTTGAACCTTCTACAGGGCGCGTCCATACAGATTACATGCAAACCGTGGCGGCAACCGGAAGATTGAGCAGTAACAATCCTAATCTACAGAATATACCCATTCGGACAGAACGTGGCCGACAGGTTCGAAAAGCATTTATTCCAAGAGATAAGGACCATGTACTCCTCGCAGCCGATTACTCCCAGATAGAATTGCGAATTATAGCGGCATTAAGCCAGGAAGAAAATATGATACAGGCTTTTAAAAACGGGGAAGATATTCATGCGTCTACCGCAGCAAAGGTTTTCAATATTCCACTAGAAGAGGTGACCAGGGAGCAGCGAGGAAATGCGAAGACGGTAAATTTTGGGATCATCTATGGTGTTTCTGCATTTGGGTTGAGCAATCAGACCGATCTTTCCAGAACCGAAGCTAAAGAACTTATTGAAACCTATTACAAGACCTATCCGAAATTAAGAGACTACATCGATGACCAGATTCATTTCGCACGTGAAAATGGCTATGTACAGACTGTCCTTGGAAGGAGAAGATACCTAACTGGTATAAATGGAAGTAATGCGGTGGTTCGTGGTGCTGCGGAACGTAATGCGGTTAATGCACCGATACAGGGTAGTGCAGCGGATATCATTAAAATCGCCATGATCAATATTCATAAGAAACTTTCTGAAGGAAACTTTAAAAGTAAGATGTTGCTTCAGGTACATGATGAGCTGGTGTTCGATGCCTATAAACCTGAACTTGAGAAATTGCAGGATATGATCAAGACTGAAATGGAAGGCGCTTATAATCTGGCTGTGCCTCTGGTGGTGGATATGGGTGTTGGTAACGACTGGCTGGAAGCGCATTAAACAAAATGCTCCCGTTTCCGGGAGCACTTCACCTAACAATCATTCTTAATTATAAAAAAACAACTGATCAATTTATGGGGAGAAACAATGCTTTATTCCGTAGGTTCATATGGTCTTTCAAAAAAAGGGCAAAAAAAGTTCGTTTCATCATTTCCATTCGTCAATCTGAAACAAAAGTATGGTGTAGGAAAGAGACTGCAAAAGAAAGTGGCTATCTGAAAATCTGTTTTCGACAGCCACACTATTTTATCGACAAAATGCATCTTTATTAGATAAAACGCATAGGTGGATATCTAGATATTTATAGTACAAAACGATAGGTAGCCTTGATCAGGAAGGTGTTCTGCGGCCGTTCGCTCAATAACTGGTTGTCGATAATGGTGCTTCAATTTGTTCTAAAGAGCTATGGAGAAAGAATATACCAAGGATGAGGTATGTTAATTGATGAATGAAGGACAAAAGATAAACAGCATTGTGACAGATTCGATTGTTAATTAGGATAATTTGAACCATTTTTGAGGGCTCCTGAAACAGCTAAAATTTCGAGAACTGGACTTGCATTTCAAATAATTAATGGTACATTTGCAGCCCTTTTTAAAGGGAAACAATGTTTTATTAACTATTTGACAAAAAACGAAATGGACACATTGAGTTACAAAACAGTATCTGCCAACAAGAACACTGTAAACAAGGAGTGGTTGTTGGTTGATGCGGACGGGCATGCATTGGGTCGTCTTGCGAGCGAAGTCGCTAAATTACTTCGCGGAAAACACAAACCAAATTTCACCCCTCATGTGGATTGTGGTGATAACGTGGTTATTATCAATGCAGAGAAGATCAATCTTACTGGGAACAAGTGGGAACAAAAAACGTATATCCGACATACAGGATATCCGGGTGGACAGCGCAGTCTTACGGCCAGCGAACTATTCAGCAAAGATCCAACACGTGTTGTTGAGAAAGCTGTAAAGGGAATGCTTCCTAAAAACAAATTGGGAGCGGAGTTATTTAGAAATCTGAAAGTGTATGTAGGTACAGAACACGATCAGGAAGCGCAAAAACCAAAAACCATTAACCTTAACCCCAGCAAGTAAGAATGGAAACAATTCACAAAATAGGAAGAAGAAAAACCGCGGTTGCTCGTGTATACCTTTCAAAAGGAAAAGGGAACATCACGGTGAACAAACGCGACATGGATAAATATTTCACGACTGCTACACTGCAGTATAAAGTGAAGCAACCTCTTCAGTTAACCGATAACCTAAAATCATTCGATATAACTGTTAATGTATATGGCGGTGGAATCACTGGTCAGGCCGAAGCTATACGATTAGCTTTGTCCAGAGCTATGTGTGAAATTAATGAAGAACACAGAATCGTTCTTAAGCCTGAAGGTTTATTAACCAGAGATCCAAGGATGGTGGAACGTAAGAAATTCGGACAGAAGAAAGCCCGTAAGAAATTCCAGTTCTCTAAACGTTAAAATACCCAACCAGTTTGGGTGTTCACTTTGAATGTCCAAACATGGTTATAAGTTCATATTTTATTATTAAGCTGTTAATCCCTCCTGCCGGCGGGATGTTAGTTTAGCATCTAAACCTAAGTCGAAAGTCGAAAAGGTTGCTATCTAAACAGGAACGTAAACTAAAACAAAATGGCAAACAACAAAGAAGTCAAAGAATTACTTGACGCAGGTGTACACTTTGGACACCTCACCCGAAAATGGAATCCGAATATGGCTCCCTACATCTATATGGAGCGTAACGGGATCCACATTCTGAACCTTTACAAAACTGCTGCCAAGCTCGAAGAAGCTAGTGAAGCTATGAAGAAGATCGCTGCCAGTGGCAGAAAGATCTTATTCGTTGCAACTAAGAAGCAGGCAAAAGACATCGTTGCAGAAAAGGCAGGCAATGCCAATATGCCCTACATCACCGAAAGATGGCCCGGTGGTATGCTTACCAACTTCGTTACCATTAGAAAAGCGGTAAAGAAAATGGCGATGATCGATCGTATGAAACAGGATGGAACCTTTATGACATTGTCTAAAAAGGAAAGACTTGCTGTAGACCGGACACGTGCGAAGCTGGAAAAGAACTTAGGTTCTATAAGCGATATGAGTCGTTTACCGGGAGCATTGTTCATCGTGGATACTACCCGGGAACATATTGCTGTGAAAGAAGCTCAGAAATTGAACATTCCGATTTTTGCTATGGTGGATACCAACAGTGATCCCCGTGAGATAGATTTTGTGATCCCGTCGAACGACGATGCATCAAAATCTATCGAGAAAATCGTTTCCAGAGTTTCAGAAGCGGTTATCGAAGGTCTTGCTGAAAGAAAGAAAAGTAAGGAAAGTGAAAGCGAAACACCAAAGGCCGCCACACCAGCTCCTGTTCCTGCTACTGCTCCTAAAGCTGTCGCAGAACCAGAACCTGCAACAGAGCCTGCAACAGAACCTGTTGTTGAAGCTGTTGTTGAAGATGTTGCTGCCAAGGAAGAAGAATAAACACAATTATATCAAGCATAAAAGTCGTTCAGTTCTTTGTATCACTGAACTTAAAAACGATTTTTTTAATACATAAATAGATTAGTATGGAAATGGTAAAGATTACCGCCGCAATGGTAAGTGAATTAAGAAAGAAAACCGGAGCCGGAATGATGGACTGTAAAAAGGCATTGGTAGAGGCTGATGGAGATTTCGATAAAGCAATTGAGATCCTTAGAAAAAAAGGTCAGAAAATTGCTGAAAAAAGAGCAGATCGTGACTCAAGTGAAGGAGCTGTTATTGCTAAAGTAAACGATAGCAAAACCAAAGGAGCCATTGTATCATTGAATTGTGAAACAGATTTTGTTTCTAAAAACGACGACTACGTTGCTATGGCACACAAAATGGCTGAAATCGCGTTGGGAACATCATCAAAGGAAGAGTTTATGGCAGCAGATTTCGATGGCATGACTATCGAAGAGAAGCTTTTGGAACAAACCGGTGTTATTGGTGAGAAGATCGAAATTGGTGGTTTCAAGACCCTGGAAGCTCCTTTCATTGGATCATACATTCACGGTAATAAGATCGCAGCTGTTGTGGGCCTTTCTGCAAATGTTGAGAATGCCGATGTATTGGCTAAGGACATAGCGATGCAGGTTGCATCCATGGGTGCAACTACTTTATCTTATAAAGATTTCGATGCGGCGTTCATTGCTTCAGAGACTGAAGCCAGAATTGCAGTTATTGAAAAAGATAATATTGAACTAGGTCGTTTAGGTAAAACCCTGAAAAACGTTCCTCAATTTATTTCTCGTGCACAGTTAACCGATGAGGTATTGGCAAAGGCTGAAGCTGATATCAAAGCTGAATTGTTAGCTGAAGGCAAGCCGGAACAAATTTTGGACAGAATCGTTCCCGGAAAACTGGAGCGATTTATTTCAGACAACACTACCCTTGATCAGGAGCAGTGTTTGTTAGATCAGAACTTTATTAAGGATGAAAAGTTATCTGTGGCCGAATACGTGAAAACGTATGGAGACGTAGAAGTCGTTTCTTTCGAACGCGTGTCTTTGGCGTAAGCAGAACTTACACAAAAATTAAAACAGGTGTTTCCAAATATTGGAAACACCTGTTTTTTTATTTACTTATGCAACAGATTAAGGTATGCTGTGTTAATGTATTTCAATTCCTGAGAATAAGCCTTTACACGATATTTTCCGGTTTGATAGAAGTCTACATCGAAATATTTTATATCATTCGAGGCATTTACCACAACCGAAAAGTCCTTAAATTTTTCGTAAACTCCCAGGCCATTCTCCTTATCAATCAAAATACTGATTTTACTTGTGTTAAGGGCTTTCGGGTAATTGTCAACATAAAACCAGATCTTCCCTCCCAAACTTTTATCGATAGTGAATGATGTATTTCGCTTTGAGGTATTAGGAATCTTATTGGCATTCTTCGCCGGCGAAAGATTTGAAAAGAAAATTTTAGATTTCGAATAGTAATCGCCCAGTAAGGTACTTTTTAGAGGTACGGATTTTTTGGTTCTGGCAGCTATCAAATCGTTGATCTCCTTAACCGTTTTTATAGGTTGATGCTCACCATTGATAGTATTTATCGAGGAGGATCGTTTAGGAAGGGTCAATCCATTCGCGATAAGTTCGCTATGAGCTTTGCTATCAATAGCCGAAATATAATACATACCATTTATGCCCCCAACAAGACCAATACCAGTGGTTTTACCTTTAGCAGTCGCTATTCCAATTACTTTATTTTCTTCATTGAATACGGGACCCCCGCTATTACCCGGGTGGATTTCAGCATCTGTTTTTATATAACCATAATCAGAATTGAACACATAGTCATTCCCGCTCATTATCCCAACGCTTATCGTACTAAGATCTTTCATCATCAAGTCTGCTGATCCCTGAAATTGAGCTGGGTAGCCGTAAACGCAGAGCTGTTCTCCCTGCTCCACATTATCTGAATTTCCGATAGGCACGGTGGTGAATTTCCTGGTAACCGGGTTCCCATCCATATCACTCACTATTTTTAACAGCGCCCCATCATAAGTTCCGGCGCCTATTGAAACAACTTCGGCCTTATACAAATTATAATCATTTTCACCTTTTCCATGGAAAACCTGAATAACCGGTATCGTATACCCTGCATTGTAAACTTTAATGAGATCCTTACTGTTCGCAATATCTTCAGAGTAAACGGCAATATTAGATTTTTTAATCTTATTATCATAGAAATCGTAATCCAGGAAACCCTTTACACTGGTCTCCACAACATGCTTATTGGTAAACAGGTAACCGTCTTCTGTCACTATAAAACCGGATCCCCTGCTTAAATATCCTTTACCTTTTTTACTCTTTTCCAGATCTTCATCAAATAAGACCACTTTAACTACCCCCTTGTAATATCTTGAGGCGATTAGCTTGGTGTTCAGGCCTTTTTCCTGGCAGGATATGATGATCATGAAAACTATAAGAAATTTCAACTTTTTCATTTAAAGACTCTTTATATTTTTCCAAATACCAACAGGGGAAGTATAAAAATATGAATTGTAAATTAAAGATCAATCTCTTAATGAATCAATTACGCATTGGCAGTGAAGAGATTTTCAGGATACATTGCATAAATGTGAACTACAAAGACAAATTGAATAACCCATAAATGATAAAATAACCCTAATTAATTTTCAGAAATCATCCACAAATTTTCGCTATTTTTACAGCAATAAAAGTCACTATGCGATACAAAAGAATCCTCCTAAAACTTTCCGGTGAAGCCTTAATGGGAAACCGACAATATGGTATAGACCCGGATCGGCTTCAGGATTATGCCAAAGAAATTAAAGAAATTATCGATCATGGTGTTGAAGTCGCCATAGTGATCGGAGGTGGTAATATTTTTAGAGGGCTCACTGGTGCCAGTCGTGGAATGGATAGAGTTCAGGCTGATCATATGGGCATGTTAGCCACGGTAATAAACGGTTTAGCTCTTCAAAGTGCACTGGAAGATGAAGAAATTCCTACCCGTCTGCAGAGTGCGATAAAGATCAATGAAGTTGCGGAACCTTTTATACGAAGAAAAGCGATTCGACACCTGGAAAAAGGTCGCGTGGTGATCTTTGGTGGCGGGACCGGCAATCCATATTTTACTACAGATTCGGCGGCCGTGCTGAGAGCGATAGAAGTGGGTGCAGAGGTAATAATAAAAGGAACCCGGGTGGATGGTATCTATTCCAGTGATCCTGAAAAAAATACAGATGCCACGAAATTTGATGATATCAGTTTTGAAGATGTGCTTCAAAAAGGATTGAAGGTAATGGATACGACGGCCTTCACGTTAAGTCAGGAAAATGAACTCCCCATCATCGTTTTCGACATGAACACAAAGAGAAATCTTTATAAGGTTGTTTCAGGAGAAAAAATCGGGACAAAAGTAAATTTGTAACTTTGGTTTGATTCTTGGTAAGAATCTTTTAAATTTTACATCATGAATGAAGAAATTAAATTTTTATTGGATAGTACCCGGGAAGTAATGGGGAATGCTCTTAAACACCTTGAAAAGAAGTTTGTGAATATCAGGGCCGGAAAGGCTTCGCCTTCCATGGTCACATCGGTAATGGTGGATTACTACGGTACTCCTACCCCATTAAATCAGGTAGCTAATGTAAATACTCCGGATGGGATGACTATTTCGATTCAGCCTTGGGAAAAATCGCTTATTCCCGAGATCGAAAAAGGAATTATGGTGGCCAATTTAGGGTTTAACCCAATGAACAACGGCGAAAGTGTGATAATCAATGTTCCGCCACTAACAGAGGAGCGAAGGACCGAATTGGCTAAGCAGGCCAAACACGAAGCTGAAGAATCTAAAATTGGGGTCCGAAACGACCGTAAGCATGCCATGAATGAACTTAAAGACCTCGACGTGTCCGAAGATATGAAGAAAAATTTGGAGATTGATATCCAAGAAATGACAGACAATCATATTACGAAAATCGACGAGATCTTCCATGTGAAAGAAAAGGAAATCATGACCATCTAAGGTAGTGAGCCCTTTTAAACAAAATAAAAATAAGCGGCTTCTATGCCGCTTTCTTTATACTTTAACCTTCTGATACTAGTTTCGTTGTCTATGCATAAACCCTTCTTCGTATTCATTGTGCTACTTCCTTTTATTATAGGAGCCCAGGAGCCAGCGATACAAACGCAGCCGGATACAACAGCTGCAGGGACGAAACAAAAGGTAAGCCCATTTAAAACAGGTTATTATCCCCTGGGGTTTTTTGATGTCGACCTGCGATATTTTATAAAGTACAACAACTACGAAGGAATCCGATTGGGTTTAGGGGGAATTACCAACGACCGGCTTTTTAAAAATCTTAAGTTAGGAGGTTACATTGCTCGCGGTTTTAAAGACAAGGATTTCAAATTTAGTATAGGAGGCAGTGTCCGTATTAATAAAAAACACAGCACCTGGATCAATACCTATTATTTCGATGATATCCGTGAAATAGGTTCGATGAAATATCTAACCGATGACCGGGTGTATTCGGTTTTCGAACCTCGATTACTGAACGTCACCCAGTTTTATAAATACCGAACCATTATGTCTAATATTCAGCATGAATTCTCGCCCAAGGTCCTGGGTGAATTTCGTGTGGGGCATAGCAAGATCGATCAGATCGAGGACTATCAGTTCCTTAATAACGAAACATTATATAGTGCCTATGAAACTTCGGAGGTGACGGCTGCCGTGCGTATAAGTCCGAAAACGAATTTCATAACCATAGACGATGGTCGCATTGAATATTTCGATGGTCTCCCGAAGATCAGTGCGCAAGTTACCCAAAGTATTCCTGGAATAGGAGGTAGTGATTTTAGCTATACTAAATTCGGATTAAAACTAGATTATTACATTAAAAGGGCCAACCTGTCTTCCACCAACATTTTACTTGAAGGAGACTATGCAACCGGAGATGTTCCGCTAACACATCTATTTCATGCATATCCGAATAGCCCTACCAAGGACGAAATCCTTCAGCGATTTTCAGTAGCTGGTCGACGTAGTTTCGAGACTATGTATTTCAGTGAGTTCTTTTCAGATCAATTATTAACCCTTCAGGTGAAACACAGCCTACGCAGGTTTTATTTTTCCGAATTGTTTCAACCAGAACTGGTCTTTATTACAAGACATGCCCTGGGAAGTTTATCCAACCCGCAGAGACATATTGGAATCACGTTTAACACCCTGGAAGAATTATATTCGGAATCGGGTTTCGAACTAAACAGAATTTTATATGGTTTCGGACTTAGTTTTGCATATCGGTACGGCTATTACTACTTACCTGACTTTGAAGATAATATTTCCTTTAAGTTTACATTTTACCTTAAATTATAAACTCCTTAACAACGTATGTACAAGGGTTTTTAATACCTTTGCGCGACTGTAAAGGAGGCAGGGTTTGGACAAATTATTCAGTATTGGGTTTTGGAGTGCTGTAGCGAGATTTATCTTGCGAAACCGCACGTTGATTCTTGTCGCGATTGCCATCATTACGGTGTTACTTGCTTCACAATGGAAGCACATGCGATTTACCTACACAGAGGCGAACATGCTGCCCGATGATCACGAGGTAAATATAGCATACAACAAATTCCTGGCTGAATTCGGAGAAGAAGGAAACCTGATTGTAATTGGTATAAAGGACAGCACACTTTTCACACCCGTAAATTTTAAAGCGTGGAATGTATTATCGGAAGATCTTCGAAAAGCACCTGAGGTGGACCTCACTTTATCGGTGGGTAATCTCCAAAAACTTCAGAAAAGTAAAGATTCTATAGGGTTTGAATTAGTACCCTTTATTCAGGATACTGTTTTTTCGGAAGAAAATCTGTCTCGTTATCAATACGAACTTTTCAACAAGCTTCCTTTTTATGAAGGCCTGATCTACAATCCCGACAAGACCTCAGTTCGTACGGCCATCTACCTTAAAAAGGACATTGTAAATACTTCAGTGAGAAAAGATTTTATCGACCAGGTACTGGTGCCTCGCATTGAACGTTTCGAACAGGAAACGGGCATGAATGTTCATACTTCCGGTATGCCCTACATCAGAACTCTGAACTCACAGAATATTATCGATGAAATAGGTATGTTCATTGGAGCGGCGTTACTGGTTACGTCTCTCATATTCTTCTTTTTCTTCAGGTCCTTCAGAGCGACGCTTATTTCGATGGTTACTGTTATCATTGGAGTGATGTGGGCGTTCGGAATTCTGGGTCTGCTGCATTACCAGATCACAGTACTCACGGCTTTAATTCCTCCGCTTATTATCGTAATAGGGATCCCGAACTGTATCTTCCTAATCAATAAGTACCAACAAGAGATCAAAAACCACGGAAATCAGGCGAAGTCATTACAACGAGTGATCAGCAAAGTAGGGAATGCCACGTTGATGACAAATGTTACCACGGCTTCCGGGTTCGCGACTTTTATGCTTACGAACAGTAAACTTCTAAAAGAGTTCGGTGCGGTGGCTTCTATCAATATAATCGCCATATTCCTGTTGAGTTTGTTTATTATTCCAATTGTCTACAGCTATATGGCGGTTCCGAAATACAAGCATCTGAAGCATCTTAACAAAGAATGGATAGGAAAGTTCGTAGACTGGATGGAACGCATGGTAAAGGAGCACAGGATCTCAATCTATGTTAGCGCCATAGCACTTCTTTGTGCCAGTATCATAGGAATTTATAACATCAATATATCCGGGAGTTTAATAGAGGATATGCCTAAGACTAAAGAGTTCTACAGCGATATTAAGTTTTATGAAAGCGAATATGAAGGGATTATGCCTCTTGAAATTCTCGTGGACACGAAACGAAAGAAAGGTGTTATGAAACTTGCTACCCTTAAGCGAATCGATGCGTTACAGGAGCATATCAAGGACATCCCGGAATTTTCCAAACCTATCTCCATTACCGAATTGGTGAAATATTCCAAACAAGCATATTATAACAACAATCCGGAATATTATCAGCTCCCGAATAGTCAGGAACGAACGTTCATTTTATCCTATGCCAAGAGCAGTGCCGAAAGCTCAAATTTATTATCCACATATGTTGATTCCACTGGCCAGTTCGCACGGATAACCACTTTTATGAAGGATACGGAGACAGAACGTTTCGATAGAATTGAAGAAGACCTGAAAGCCCAAATTGCCAAGATTTTTCCGCCCGATCGTTATGATGTATCATTGACAGGCAAAGCGTTGGTTTTTCAGAAAGGCACAAAATACCTGGTTCGAAATCTGATCATTTCCTTATCCCTGGCGGTATTACTTATCGCTATTTTCATGGCATGGATGTTCCGAAGTTTTAGGATGATCCTGGTATCTCTGATCCCTAACTTACTTCCCTTGCTTATTACAGCCGGATTAATGGGATTCCTGGGGGTCCCGATCAAACCTTCAACTATACTTGTATTTAGTATAGCCTTCGGGATCTCGGTGGACGATACCATTCATTTCCTTGCCAAATACAGACAGGAGCTCATTGCGAGTAACTGGAAAATAAAGAAGTCGGTTTACGCGGCTTTAAGGGAAACAGGAGTAAGTATGTTCTACACTTCCATTGTTCTCTTTTTTGGTTTTTCGGTGTTCACAATTTCAAGTTTCGGGGGAACCGTCGCATTGGGTGCGCTGGTTTCGGCTACACTTTTATTCGCCATGCTGGCCAACCTGCTTCTTCTGCCATCTTTGTTACTTTCACTGGAACGAAATATAGCAAACAAGGAAACCCTTAGAAAACCTTCGTTAGAGATCATTCCGGACAACGAGGATGATATAGAAGAGGACACTTGATTTGTTGTTCAGTTTCCAACTAAAAAGTATCTTTACGCCTTCAAATAAAAACACATGCAACACTCGGAAATCAGTAAGATATTGCAAAGTGCGCCATCTCCGGTAGAGTTAACAGTAAAAGGTTGGGTTCGGTCGTTCAGAAGTAATCGTTTTATAGCTCTGAATGATGGTTCAACCATTAAGAACCTACAATGTGTAGTGGATTACGAGAATTTTGAAGAAAATCTGCTACGGAAAGTAACCGTAGGTGCTGCTGTCGCGGTAACCGGTATGTTGGTTGAAAGTCAGGGACAGGGGCAAACGGTAGAAATTCAGGTTTCAAAAATTGACATCCTGGGAGAGGCGGATCCAGAAGAAGTAAAACGAACTATCTTAAGTCCGAAACGCCATTCGCTCGAAACGCTCAGGGAACAGGCGCATCTACGAATTCGAACGAACACCTTCGGTGCCATTATGCGCACTCGTTCCAAACTGGCATTTGCGGTACATGACTATTTTCAGAAAAATAATTTCCATTATTTCCATTCGCCTATTATTACGGGAAGTGATGCTGAAGGAGCAGGGGAAATGTTCAGAGTATCTGCCCTTGATCCAAAGAATCTGCCGTTGAATGATCTTGGTGAAGTAGATTATAAACAGGATTTCTTCGAAAAAGAAACAAATCTTACCGTGAGCGGGCAATTGGAAGCTGAAACCTATGCCATGGGCCTGGGAAAGGTATACACATTCGGTCCTACCTTCAGAGCTGAGAACAGCAACACCTCTCGCCACCTCGCCGAATTCTGGATGATAGAACCTGAAATGGCGTTTTATGATCTGAATGCCAATATGGATCTGGCTGAGGATTTTATAAAGTACGTTGTGAAATTCACCCTTGATAACTGTGTTGACGACCTTGAATTCCTGGAGAATCGTTTACTTCAGGAGGAAAAAAGCAAACCTCAGGCAGAACGGAGTGAAATGGCTTTGCGTGAAAAGTTGCGTTTTATTATCGACAATAATTTTAAACGTGTAACCTATACCGAGGCAATCGAAATATTGAAGCGCAGTAAACCTAACCAGAAGAAGAAATTCAAGTTCCTGATCGATGAATGGGGAGCCGACCTTCAAAGTGAACACGAACGTTATTTGGTTGAAAAACATTTTAAATGTCCCGTGATCCTGTTCGATTACCCGGCTAAGATCAAGGCTTTTTACATGCGATTGAATGATGACGGAAACACGGTAAGGGCTATGGACGTTCTCTTCCCGGGCATTGGTGAGATCGTTGGAGGATCGCAACGTGAAGAGCGATACGACGTGCTTCTTGATAAGATGAAAGCCATGGACATATCGGAAGAAGAGCTATACTGGTATCTGGACTTACGTAAATTTGGAACTTGTGTACACAGTGGTTTCGGACTTGGATTTGAGCGTCTGGTTCAGTTTGTTACTGGCATGGGAAATATAAGGGATGTGATCCCCTATCCCAGGACTCCTGGTAACGCTGAATTTTAATAGTTAAGATATAAATCCTGGATAATTCAGGTAATTTTGTTTCGACGGGAGAACTAATAAGCTTTTACTAAAAACGGCCAACTTTCTGTGTGTTAAGTAGACCGTTTTTTTTAAATTTATATATCACTATATTAAGACTATGCTAAAGCAACAGTTAAACTTCAAATTATCCCAGAAGTTGTCTCCACAACAGATTCAGCTTATGAAGCTTATTCAGTTGCCTACACAAGCATTCGAACAACGTATCTCCCAGGAAATGGAAGAAAATCCGGCCCTGGAAGGCGGGAAAGATGAAGGGGAGGATCCAGAAGATTCTTTCGATGATGATAGTTATGAAGAGTCATTCGAAGAAGGCACGGAAATCATCGAGACGGATATAAATGTAGATGATTACCTGAGCGATGATGAAACACCCAGTTACAAACTATCTGCCAATAATTATTCTGCCGATGATGAGGACAAACAAACACCGTACGCTTCCGGGACTTCTTTTAATCAACACTTATTGCAACAATTGAGCACCTATCGTCTGGATGAAGATGCTGAGGAAATCGCGATGTTTCTGGTAGGTAGCGTGGATGAGAGCGGATATATCAGAAGGGATATTAGCGATATTGTGGATGATCTGGCATTTACGCAAAATGTATTTACGTCGGAAGAGAAGATCGAAAAGGTATTATCGATTGTTCAGGATTTGGATCCTTCGGGAGTGGGAGCCAGAAACCTTCGGGAATGTTTGCTTATTCAGTTAAAACGTAAGGAAAGTACTGCAGATATTGATCTTGCTACAAAAATAATAGAAAACGCTTTTGATCATTTTTCAAAGAAACATTACAAGAAATTATTGCATAAATTCGATATAACTGAAGAGGAACTCAAGGGGGCTATCCATGAAATTGAGGGATTAAATCCCAAACCGGGAGGAACCTTTTCAGGAAATACCCGAATGATCGAACACGTAGTTCCGGACTTTGCGATCAAAATTGTGGAGGGAGAACTGGAACTTACGTTAAATGGCAGAAACGCCCCGGAGCTACATGTTTCCAGGGAATACACGAATATGCTGAAAGGGTATAAAGAATCCAAGGATAAATCAAAATCTCAAAAGGACGCGGTACTCTTCATAAAACAAAAGTTGGACGCCGCTAAATGGTTTATTGACGCTATAAAACAACGTCAGCAAACACTTTACGTGACGATGAACGCGATCATGCATTATCAGAAGGAATATTTCCTTACCGGTGATGAACGGAAATTAAAGCCAATGATATTAAAAGATATTGCCGACAAGATCGATATGGATGTTTCTACTGTTTCTCGCGTTGCTAATAGTAAGTATGTGGACACACCTTACGGAACAAAATTGATAAAGGAATTCTTTAGTGAGTCCATGAAGAACGTTCAGGGTGAAGATGTAAGCACACGAGAAATAAAGAAGATACTCGAGATCACGATTTCTGAAGAAGATAAGCGCAAACCGTTAACCGACGATAAACTGGCAAAAGTTTTAAAGGAAAAAGGGTATCCCATAGCGCGACGTACTATCGCGAAATACCGAGAACAACTGGACCTCCCGGTTGCGCGTTTAAGAAAAGAAATTTGATGAATATCTTACTTAGAATTGGTGCCTATTTGTTTCATCCGTTATTGATGCCGCTTCTTGGAACTTTCTTTTATTTCATCATTACACCTCGTTTTGTAGAACAGGATCTCTTATTGGCCAAATTGATGGCTGTATGTATTATCACCTTTTTAATTCCATTGGTTACTTACTTCCTGTTAAAAAACCTACATGTGGTATCAAGTATTCAGCTTGAAGATGTAAAAGAAAGAAAAGTTCCATTGATGTTGCAAAGTGTCCTGCTTTTGCTGGTCATTAAGATGGTATTTGATCCCTATGATAATCCGGAATTATATTATTTCTTCGTAGCAATTTTATTCTCGGCTATAACGGCGTTATTACTGGTTTTCTTTAAGCAAAAAATAAGTCTTCATCAGATGGGAATTGCCGGTGTGACAATGTTCCTCATTGCCTTAAGTGTACATTTTAAAGTGAATCTCCTGGTTTGGATCATACTTTTATTCATAGCCAATGGATGGGTCGCATCTTCCCGTCTGCATACCCAATCTCACACACCTGTGGAACTAGTGATGGGATTCTTCATAGGAATTGTCCCACAGCTAATTGTTCTGAATTTCTGGTTATAGGATATAGAACATCAACCCCACTTTAATGGTTCTGAAATCGACGTTCTGATTATCGACGGTAACCGCATTTTTAAAGAAAGGATTAATACTGTAATACACGTAAAAGTTAAAAGTGTTATACCCAAAACTCAAACTGGCGCCAAGACGCAATTTGTCGAACTCGGGGATATCTGTTTGATTTATATTATTTCCGGGTTGTTTGAATTTCGCTTTGTAATAATAGGCGTATCCAACTCTGAAACCCGTATAAATTCTCCAGAACTTATAGGAACTTGCCGTTGAAGTACGCCAGCGAAACTCAATCGGTGCTTCCAGTGTATAGGTCGAAAAGTAATTTGTAGAATACGCTATGCTACCATCGAGTATTCTGAAAATAGTTTGGTTATTAGCCGACTCTCCCATGAACAGCGTTTGTCCGAATCGATCTATGGACATTCCAGCACCGATGGCAATCGCGACGTTTCGCCTTTCGTTCAGAGGTATATCGCGCAGAAACCCGAAATGCAATCCTCCTGAAAGACCCCTTGTGGCGACATTGGATGGAACATCTGTAATCACATTATACGTTAAACCAATATAGAACTGATCTTCTCGATAATGTTGATCGTAAGGATTTTGAATACTATCCTGGGCAAAACCAATATAACCCAGGCTGCAGATACCGATAAAAAAAAGTATTCTTTTCGAAAGATGCATGGGTTAAAGATAAAGGTATTTCAATATATATTAAACAAAAACGCCCTGGCTTTATTTGCCAGGGCGTTTTAATATATGATAGTAATGAATTAATTACTCAATTCATTTCCGGGTGTGGTAATGTAGATGATCTTGAGTAGGTTTCTTTCTCTTAAAACCTGTTTTATATCACTCACCAAACCTGTATTTGTCTCTCCGTCTACTTTTAAAGCCACATAAACTTTGTCCTGTAGTTCCGGTAATAATTTACGTCTTGCCTCTTCAAGTGCTAAACCAATATTCTCAATGCTGGTATATTTGTCGCCAATTTGTATCCTACCTTCAGTACCGAAGACTTCCTGGTAGCGTGAACTTGGTTTCCCAGCATAAATATATACGGCTCTATCCTTTTTAAGTTTTTCAACCTGGTCTGCTTTTGGCAGTTGGTTCTGCACCAATAGGTTCGTATCTCTTAACACAGTTACAACCATAAAAAAGAACAACAGCATAAATACAATATCCGGTAAGGAGGCTGTATTCACAGCAGGAATTTCTCCACCCTTTTTCTTCTTAAATTTTGACATATTCTTTCGTTTATTGTCCTTTTGTTTTTGGCTCTGCTTCTGAAAGCTTCAACGGAAATAATTTTTGAACGGCTTCGAGCTTTTCCTTGGCAGCATCTTCGTTTCCTTTGAAACTCCCTTCGTTTATCGCTTTATTCATTTCAGTAAATTTCCATCCGTATAATCGTTCCGATTCACGGTCTCTAAGAAAATTATATGCGGCTACCAATTCATTCTGAACAGCAATATACATCTTGTAAGACGTCAACCTGTCGTTCTGCACTGAAATCACCGCCTTGTCCGGATTATCGGATGATGATGAACTTCTGGCTCCTTTACAATAGCTGCAATGTTCCGGACTTCCTGAAGGCGCACCTCCATTATCCAGGAAATTGATAGCAGCCAATCGCAGATCTTTAAGCTCCATAAGATTATCTTCCACTAATAATTGGTCATCCTTATTCACATTTACAATAAACAGGTTCTTCTCCTTAATTAGTGGTGGAGCTTCTGTGGGAGGTTCAATAGGAGGCAATTGTCGCGCGATTCCTTTATCTTTCTCAATGGTAGTTGTTACCAGGAAAAAGATAAGCAATAGGAAGGCGATATCTGCCATAGACCCTGCATTCACCTCTGGTGTTGCTCTTCTCATTATTTAGATGTTGCTTTTTTAATTCCGCTGTAAATCATCGATCCAATAGCTACTAAGGCTAAAATATAGAACGTATGTAATCCTGTGCCCACCCATTTGGAACCATTGGCAGATAGCATTTCACCGTCACGCATTTCGGTCTCAACACCGTTAGACAAGACATATGCAATGATCACTACAAGCAAAAAGGCTCCGAGAGACATCAGTGTTTTCTTCAAATTTCCGGAGAAAGTTTCCTTCAGAACATACACTAGTACAATGAACACAGTTAACGCCAAGGTGATGTATGCTATATAAAGTTGAGCATCCAGCCCATTACCGTTTATTAGAACCATGGCAAGAGCCACAATACCGGCAAGAGCTAATATGAGCACAACAATTCGTAATATTTTATGTAAACCCATTCTGTTTTGGTTTTGGATTAATTACCTCTTGTTTTTGTAGTCTACCAACATATCGATCAACGTAATAGAAGCATCTTCCATGCTGTTTACAATACTATCGATCTTCGCGATAATATAGTTGTAGAAAATCTGAAGGATAATCGCAACGATCAAACCAAAAACCGTAGTAAGAAGTGCTACTTTAATACCTCCTGCAACAAGGGATGGATTCATGTCACCGGCTGCCTCAATTTTATCGAATGCCAAAATCATACCAATTACCGTTCCCATGAAACCAAGCATTGGTGCCAGGGCGATAAACAACGAGATCCAGGATACGTTTTTCTCGAGTTGTCCCATCTGAACTCCTCCATATCCAATTACTGCTTTCTCGGCTGCCTCAATGCTTTCGTCCGCACGGTCCAGACCTTGATAATAAATTGATGCAACAGGTCCTTTTGTGTTTCTGCATACTTCCTTCGCAGCTTCAACACCACCACTACTGAGGGCATCTTCTACACTCTGAGCTAATTTATTTGTATTCGTCGTTGAAAGATTTAGAAAGATAATTCTCTCGATAGCAATTGCCAGACCAAGAATTAAACACAACAATACGATTCCCATAAATCCTGGTCCTCCTTCAATAAATCTTTGTTTAAGGGCTTGATGCCATCCCTGAGATTCTTCGGTGGAGGCTGCTGCCTCTTCATCCTGTATAAATGTAACTGTAGCTGAAGTAACTAACGTTTGAACGTTTGTGGGCATCGTTTGAACAGCTGTTGCGTTTGCGTTGAGTGTTCCCGCAAAAAATAGTGCGGCAATCGCCATAATAGAAAATAATTTTTTCATTGCTATCGACTTAAAGTTTGTTTTTAGTTAAAGGTTAAAGATATAAAAATAATTAGTTATTGTACAATAATTCTATGAATGTGCGAGGTATACTGCCAATTCTTTGATGAAATAACAAATTCTTCGGATAAAATACCGATGAAATGCCTGAAATCAATGTTTTCCAATCATTTTAAAAGCGCCATTCAAGTATAAATAAGTAGCTGTTCATAATATCAAACCAAAGCTCTGTTTATCATGGATTTAACCAGATTTAACAAACCCGAACATCAATGCTGTGATACAATTTTACTCAGCGACAGGATCGTAAAAAATGCTCCATATTTCAATGGCGGACCAATGAGAAATGAACATTGATGCTGCGCATCTTCAAGTTACTCGCTCTTCAATTTGCTGAAGCAAGCCTCCACATTTCAATGGGATTATCTCGCTATGCTCGATGATCCCATAAGGCAATACTGGAAATGAACATTGATGCTGCGCATCTTCAAGTTACTCGCTCTTCAATTTGCTGAAGCAAGCCTCCACATTTCAATGGGATTATCTCGCTATGCTCGATGATCCCATAAGGCAATACTGGAAATGAACATTGATGCTGCGCATCTTCAAGTTACTCGCTCTTCAATTTGCTGAAGCAAGCCTCCACATTTCAATGGGATTATCTCGCTATGCTCGATGATCCCATAAGGCAATACTGGAAATGAACATTGATGCTGCGCATCTTCAAGTTACTCGCTCTTCAATTTGCTGAAGCAAGCTTCGACAAATTGTTTTGCTCGTAACTTCATTCGCAGAGAGGAAGGGATTCGAACCCTCGATACGCTTTTGGCGTATACACACTTTCCAGGCGTGCGCCTTCGACCACTCGGCCACCTCTCTAATTAATTAACCTGTTTCCATTGGAAAAGGGCTGCCAAATAACGAAAAAAATAACTGCTATTAAAATATTTCAGCCGGAAATTTTAACTCATCTCACCCCGAAGGGATGTCTCGAAAATCGTTCGGAAGCTTTTAGCCGAAATCCCATGACCCAACAGATACAACAACTTGGCTACAGCGGCCTCCGTGGTAATATCCTTCCCGGAGATAACTCCTAATTTTTTTAATGCAGCACTTGTTTCATATAGACCCATATTCACACTTCCTCCCGAGCACTGTGTGACATTAATAACGGGAATGCCCCGGTCAATAACTTCTTTCAACCCGGATAAGAACCAGGGCATCGTGGTAACATTTCCGCTGCCATAGGTTTCCAAAATTATTCCTTTCATCTCGGGATATGAAATGATATAAGCAAAGGTATCTTCGTCCATACCTGGAAACATCTTCAATAAAACTACACCCGCACCCAGTTCTTTAAAAACATTGAATTTCTTACGTCGGTTAGGCACTAACAATGCCGCCTCATTAATAGACAAATCTACACCGCTTTCGGCCAATGAGGGATAATTTAAAGAGGCGAAAGCTTCAAAGTGCTGAGCATTAATTTTAGTTGTGCGATTTGCTCTGTATAGCTTATACTCGAAATAAAGACATACCTCTGCAATTCGTGGATTTCCCTTATGTTGCAGAGCGGCCAATTGAATAGAGGTAATTAAATTTTCCTTGGCATCGGTCCTCAGATCACCAATAGGTAATTGAGATCCGGTAAAAATTATAGGTTTCGCTAAGTTTTCTGTCATGAAACTCAATGCTGAGGCAGTATACGACATGGTATCACTTCCATGTAACACCACAAATCCATCGTAGGCATCGTAATTTTTTTCGATAATTGTCGTCAATTTCACCCAGTAATCCGGATTCATATTAGAGCTATCGATAGGTTTTTTAAAACTCTTGGTCGAAATGGAACAATCTAAAAGATTCAGTTCAGGGATATAGGTAAGTAGTTCATTGAAATTAAAATTTCGCAGTGAGCCGGTTTTAAAATCCATGATCATCCCAATGGTTCCTCCTGTATATATCAGTAATATTTTCGGGATGTTTTTCATTTAAATACCAAATACATCTTTTGAATTCGCCGTCGTTATTTTAGCAATTTCCGCAATCGGCATATTATAAATATCTGCCACTTTCTCATTAATGATCTTTAAATAGGAGCTTTCGTTTCGCTTTCCCCTGTACGGCGTGGGCGAAAGATAAGGGGAATCTGTTTCCAAAACAATGTGCTTTGGATCAATTTCATGAAGAAATGTATCGATTTTACCATGCTTAAAGGTCACCACCCCACCAATACCAAGTTTCATATTAAAACCGATCGCTCGTTCAGCCTGTTCTTTTGATCCTGTAAAACAGTGAAAAATTCCGAAGAGATCCTCATCTCTTTCAGTTTCTAAAACATTAAAAATCTCATCAAAAGCATCTCTGCAATGAATAACTATAGGTAATTTAAATTTCTTGGCAAGTTTAATCTGCCGTTTAAAAGCTTCCTGCTGAATCGCCAATGTGGAAGTATCCCAATACAAATCGATACCTATCTCTCCTACCGCGTAAAATCTTCGATTCTCGAAAGCAGTCTCTATAAGTGCTAACTCACTTAGGTACGTATCCTCTTTCACAGATGTAGGATGTAACCCCATCATTAAAAACACCTTCCCGGGATAATTTCTCTCCAGGTTGTACATGGCTTCCATATAGGAAGAATCGATCGCGGGTATAAAAAACCGATTTATTCCGGCATCTTCAGCCCTTCTTATCACAGCGGCTCTGTCCTCATCGAAAGCCTCACTGTACAAGTGTGTATGGGTATCTGTTAGCATGGCAACAAAGCTAACCATTTTGTTAGCTATCTTTACCAAAAAAACGGGTGGCAATATTACGAGATCTTCTGGAATCCAAAGGATTTTTCAGAATTCCCCTTAAAAAACTTAAAACGGGACATTACAAAGTAGCCGTAAAAGTAAATGGTAAATCGGGTGATTTCATACTGGATACAGGGGCGTCCAGCAGTTGCATAGGCTTTTCGAGCGTTGGTCATTTTATTATGCTAACTGAAGAAAGCGAGGTAAAAGCCGCCGGGGCAGGTGCCACTAACATGGAAACCCATGTCGCCAATAACAATTACTTTACCATTGGAAAGAAGGTAATGAACAACATGTCTTTTGTAATTTTCGATCTGGGACATGTAAATGAAGCACTATCTCAAGTGGAAGAAGCACCCGTTCAAGGAATTTTAGGGGCGGATTTCCTGAAAGATTGCAGAGCGGTTATAGATTATGGTAGGAATGTTCTTTATTTAAAATAGAATATAATGCTTTATATTTGTTGAAATAAAGTCCCCCCATTATACTTATATATGAAGGCGTTGCCTAAATTCTGTCTTATTTTTTTACTTCTGTTCACCGCGAGATCGTGGTCTCAGGATATAGATTATTATATAAATATTTCGGAGACTTCCAGCGATCGCTATGAGCAACTTATTGCTTTGGATTCGGTGATAAGCAAAGCGGGTAAATCTGACCTTGACATGTTTATTTCCTATAGCCTGAAATATATCGAGCTCGCCAAAGAAATAGACAGTATTGAAGCTGCTGCCGATAAAATGATCAATGTACATTATAGTTTAAGCTCGGTAAAGAACGAACCCCGTGAGGCACTTACCATAATCGACGGTATCCTGGCACGTAAATACAAGATCAACGATAGTTATTTACTGGGTGGTCTGTATCTGAAACGAGGTGGATCAAACTATAAGCTCAATCTTAACGATGCGGTTGAAGATTATAAAATGGCCATTGCAAGTTTCAGTGAAAAAGATTCGCTATACATAGCCGATGCGTATCTGTTCAGTGGTCAGGCCTATTCCAATATGGGAAAATTTGTTCCGGCCGGCGAGAGTTATCGAAAAGCGTACAATTATTTCGAAGCACTCAAGGATTATGAATATATGTTCTATGCACAACAGGGAATTACAACCATGTTCAGCATGAATGGCTTCCATGAAAAAGCCATGATCGAACGGGAAAAGAATATCAAGAAAATTCAATCTTTAGGTTTAACGCATCATCTGCCCACCGAATATTACAACCAGGCACTCGATTACGAAAAGATCGGCAATAAGATAAAATATCTGGAATATCTTTTTAAAGCTAAGGATGCCATCGACAGCTCCCTGGAGAATAATATGGAGATCTCGAATGAAATGTATATTTATGCCGAATTGGTTGATTATTACTGTGAAAGCGGGCAAATTTCAGCTTCCGAAGAATACCTCACTTTGATAAATCAATTTCACGAGAATTCACAAGACGACCTTATAACCTCTTCGCAGTACCTTGGCGCAAATGCAAAATATCATTTTTCCAAAGGACAATACGAAACTGCGTTAAATTTTGCCAAACAAAAACTTGTCAAGGCAGAAACCCTAAAATATGAAGAAAACATTCTTTCATCGCACAAATTACTTTCAGATATTTATAATGCGAAGGGTGAATTTAATATGGCCCTGGAACACGAACTGGCTTATTCCGAATTGAAAGAATTTATCTATAACAAAGGGGTAGCGAATTCACTGGCTTATTATCAAACACTGTACGAGACGGAAAAGAATGAAAAAGAACTGGTAGAACAAAGTGCCAATATTCAGCTTCTTGAAAAAGACAATCAGTCATTTAAAAAGTTAATGATCTTTGGTGGGGTTGCTTTATTGCTGTTGTTCGGGATTATTTTACTTTACAGAAACCAGCTTGATTTTAAAAGCAGACAGATTCTCCAGGAAAAATTCAGTCAGGATTTGATCGTTTCCCAGGAAGAGGAGCGCATGCGGATTTCCAAGGACCTTCATGATGGCCTGGGACAACGACTTTTGGTAATTAAGAACAAAATGATCGCTTCTGGAGATTCGGGCACTAAGAACTTGATCGATGAGACCATCGAAGAAGTACGTTCCATTTCTCGTGACCTTCATCCATTCCAACTTCAGGAATTAGGTATTACGAGAGCCCTGGAACATACGGTGACTCAAATAGACGAAAATACCGCTTTATTTATATCTGCTGAAATAGATAATATAGACAACCTTTTCAACGAAGAAGCTGAGGTTAATATCTACAGAATCGTACAGGAAAGTTTAAGCAATGTTCTAAAACATGCAAAAGCGGAGGCAAGTAAGATTTCCGTGAAAAAAATGGCTAACTTTGTGGTGATATCCATTAAAGATAATGGTGTCGGGTTCGACTTCTCTGAAAAACTACAAAACGTGAAATCCCTGGGATTGAAAACACTTATGGAACGCACGCGTTTTTTAAACGGTCAGATGAAAATAGAATCCAAGGCCAATAACGGCACTACCTTGCAATTTCAATTCCCTATTTCGTGAAGCACAGATCTATCATAACCGCAGACGACCATCCATTACTCCTAAAAGGACTTAATGATTTTATGATTGAAAAAGGGTACAACATTGTGGGTAGCGGATCAAATGGAAGAGAAGCATATAATCTAATCACAAAATTAAAGCCCGATATCGCAATCCTGGACATTCAGATGCCTTTTATGTCGGGTCTGGAAATAGCCAAGAAGTGCAAAACCAATGGTATCGACACTAAGATCGTTCTAATTACCATACATAAAGAAAAAGAACTTTATAATAAGGCTCAGGAACTTAATATTTTTGGCTATATCCTCAAGGAATTTGCCATTGAAGAAATAGAAAACTGTATTGCATTGGTTTCTGAAGGCCAGCCTTACTTCAGCCAGAAGATAAAGGACATGCTAAATTCAAATAGTGCTGATGACGAAGCTCTGAATGTTCTAACGCCCTCGGAAAAGAAAATTCTTAAGTTAATCGCCAAGGACAAGACAAATAAGGAGATCGCTTCTTTACTCTTCATTTCCTATCGGACGGTCGAAAAACATCGCTCGAATATCATCAATAAATTAAAGCTCGAACAAAAGACGAACAGCTTGCTTTCCTGGGCAAAAGAGCATCATGACAAGCTCCAATAACTCGATGAAGTTTAATTAATTACGTGTTAACACGTATTTCATTTCTAGCAAAACTTTACCACTTTTACTTTGTGAAAGATCTTATGGTTTCGAACGAAGATAGGCAACGTAAACCCATCGGGAAAAAAGTGGTATTCATCGTATTAGCAATATGCATTATTTTGATCGTTGTTCTAAACTTATTGAATTATTTTGTTTCGTATAAATAAGTCCGTTAAGAGATTTAACTAACTAACCAATAAAGCCCGGCATTGCCGGGCTTTATTAATATAATAAGTTCTTTTCTAAAGTTCAAGTGCTTTCTCAATTTCATTATTCATCAACAATTCTTGAGGATTCTCAAGAGCTTCCTTCACCGCTACGAGAAATCCTACTGATTCGCGCCCGTCGATAATGCGATGATCGTAACTAAGGGCGACAAACATAACCGGTGCGATTACGATTTCTCCATTCTTAACTACAGGACGTTCCACGATATTGTGCATTCCCAGTATACCCGATTGTGGTGGGTTGATAATTGGCGTAGACAACATACTGCCGAATACACCACCATTTGAGATTGTGAAGGTTCCACCAGTCATTTCATCGACAGTTATTTCGCCATCTCTGGCTCGTAATGCAAGTCGCTTCACTTCAGTTTCAACTCCTCTGAAAGTAAGATTCTCAGCATTTCTAATAACGGGAACCATCAATCCTTTCGGGCCGGATACCGCAATGGAAATATCCTTGTAATCATACGTGATCTTATAATCACCATCGATCATGGAATTCACATCAGGATATAATTCAAGAGCACGAACAACGGCCAGTGTGAAGAATGACATAAAGCCAAGACTAACTCCGTGTTTTTCTTTAAACGTTTCCTTATACTCTTTTCTCAATTCGAAAATCGGACCCATATCAACCTCGTTAAAGGTCGTGAGCATCGCTGTTTCGTTTTTAGCTGCAACCAGTCGTTCTGCTACTTTTCGTCTCAACAAGGACAATTTCTTTCGCTCAGAGTCTCTTTCGCCATCCCCCGGGCTACCCATTGAAGGTACCGCATTGAACGCGTCTTCTTTTGTAATGCGTCCATCCCTCCCGGTACCTGTTACCGAAGCAGTTTCAATCCCTTTTTCATCCAGTATTTTTTTTGCAGCCGGAGAGGGCGTACCCGTTGCATATGTTTTTACCTGTTCAGTTTCTTTGGTTTCCTTTTGTTTCTCATCCTTAACCTCTGCCTCAGTATCCTTTGAAACCTTTGCAGGGGTATCACTACCGGCAGGTTTTGGAGCATCGGTATCGATTAAACAGACGATCTCACCTACTGCAATAGCATCTCCTTCTTCAGCTTTTAGTGTTATAATTCCACTGGCTTCAGCCGGAAGTTCTAATGTGGCCTTATCACTATCTACTTCAGCAATTGCCTGATCTTTTTCCACATAGTCACCGTCCTCAACCAACCATTCGGCGATTTCGACTTCGGTAATAGACTCTCCCGGTGAAGGAACTCTCATTTCTAATGGCATACGATTCTTTTTTTCCTATTCAGAATTATTCATTTTTAATAGTAGGGTCAAATACACTTTCAATGATGCGCTTATGGCGCTGCATACTTCGCACAGAACTACCTGAGGCTGGAGCAGCATACATTTTCCTGCTACACACCCGCCATTCTCTAGACGGTTCGAAATGCATCAGCATATGTGAGTACGCACCCATATTCTTCGGTTCTTCCTGAGCCCAAACAATATCGGCTACATTCTTATATTTTTTAAGGGTCGCAACGATCTCATCTTTTGGCAGCGGAAATATTTGCTCTATCCGTACCAGGGCCACATCATCTCTGCCTAGTTCCTCTTTCTTTTCTAATAGATCGTAATAGAACTTGCCTGTGAGGAATACCAGGGTTTTCACTTGAGCGGCCTTAGCATCAGGATCGTCTATCAACATCTGAAAACTTCCGTTTGCCAGATCTTCTTTGGTTGAGACCACTTTTGGATGACGCAGCAAACTTTTTGGAGTAAACACAATAAGAGGTTTTCTGAAATCCACTATCATTTGTCTTCGCAACACGTGATAAAAGTTGGCCGGAGTTGTACAGTCGACCACGAACATATTATCCACCGCACAGAGTTGAAGATAACGCTCCATTCGCGCTGAAGAATGCTCCGCACCCTGTCCTTCATATCCATGAGGCAAGAGCATCACCAGCCCGTTTTGTAATTTCCATTTATCTTCCGAAGTCGAAATGTATTGGTCGATCAAGATCTGGGCACCATTACTAAAATCTCCAAACTGAGCTTCCCAAATGGTGAGTGTTCTTGGACTAGCCATGGCATAGCCATAATCAAATCCTACCACCCCATATTCAGATAGCAGGGAGTTGTAGATATAGAATTGTCCCTGGTCACCTTTCAAATCATTGAGCAGCACAATTTCTTCTTCACTTTCTTCTACCTTTACTACAGCATGCCGGTGTGAAAAAGTGCCTCGTTCAACATCCTGACCGGACATCCGCACATCGTAACCTTCTTTGAGTAAGGTACCATAGGCTAAAAGTTCGCCCATGGCCCAGTCAAGTTTGTTATCCTCGAAATACATCTTGTGTCGGGATTCAATAAGACGAGAGATCTTCCTAAGAAATTTTCTGTCTTCTGGGAGTTTAGTGATGACCTCAGCTACCTCGGAAAGTTTTTTGATATCCACCGAAGTATCGAATGTCTTCACCAGACTTTCCTCTTTTGCATAATGAAATCCATTCCATTCATCCTTCATTATTGCAGTGATCTCGGTCTTTTCTTCTTTACGTGAATCGACCAATTTCTCTTCGAGCTTGTCTTTGTATTCCTGTTCCAGTTGTTTTGTGAAATCCTTATCAATGATACCCTGCTGTATCAGTTTTTCAGCATAAATATCTCTTGGGTTTTTCTGCTTCGCTATTGCCTTGTATAATTTGGGCTGTGTAAAACGTGGTTCATCACCTTCGTTATGTCCATATTTTCTGTAACCCAGCAAGTCGATAAATACATCCCTGCCGAACTCCATACGGAATTCAAGTGCAAACAACATGGCATGAACGACTGCTTCGGCATCATCTGCGTTCACATGCATTACAGGTGATAAGGTAACCTTACCTACATCTGTACAATATGTAGAAGAACGGCCGTCGAGATAGTTTGTAGTAAACCCAACCTGGTTATTTACCACAATATGAATTGTTCCACCCGTCTTATAGGCATCGAGTTTCGCCATTTGGACTACTTCATATACAATCCCCTGACCTGCAATAGCAGCATCCCCATGAACTACAATAGGAAGTACTTTACTGATGTTGTTCTTATGATTCCGATCCTGCTTGGCTCTTGCTATTCCCTGGACCACTGCCCCTACGGTTTCCAAATGGGATGGATTAGGTGCAATATTCAAATTGATCTTTTTGCCAGAATCCGTTTCTCGGTGAGACGTCCACCCGAGATGATATTTCACATCCCCGTCAAAACCTTCCTGTTCATAATCCTTACCGTCAAATTCGCTGAAAATGTCTTTAGCGCTCTTTCCAAATATATTGGTGAGGGTACTCAAACGGCCACGGTGTGCCATCCCCATTACAAACTCCTCTACTCCTTTTTCGGCAGCATTTTCAATAAGGGTATCCAATGCGGGAATTAGACTTTCTCCTCCTTCGAGCGAAAATCGTTTCTGACCCACATATTTAGTATGCAGGAAATGCTCAAATGACACTGCTTCGTTAAGCTTTCTAAGTATATGTAATTTGTGCTCTGTAGAGAAATTTGGTTGATTATCGTTGATATTCAGTTTATTCTGAATCCACTCTATCTCCTCTGGCTTGCGGATGTACATATATTCGATTCCAATACTGTCGCAGTATATGCTCTCCAAATGGCGAATAATCTCTTCAAGTGTGGCTTCACCAATTCCTATAACCTCTCCGGCTTGAAATAATGTTTGAAGGTCATCCTGTGCAAGTCCGAAATTTTCTATGGTAAGTTTTGGACTGTATTTCCGGCGTTCCCTAACCGGATTGGTTCGTGTAAAAAGATGGCCTCGTGTTCGGTAACCATCAATTAAACGGATTACTTGAAACTCTTTTTGCAACTGCTCAGGAATTTCTCCAGCAGGGCTTTCTATTCCAAGAGCCTCGAGCGAACCATTCTCAATTCCGAAGTCAAACCCCTGAAAAAATGCTCTCCAACTAGGTTCAACAGTATCCGGGAAATGCAAATATTTGTCGTATAGTTCCGCGATATAAGAAGGGTGTACCGCATTTAGAAAAGAATATCGATCCATTATAAAGAAAATCGAGGCGATTAATTTGATAAACAGCACAAAAATACAACAAATCCAATTACTAAGACTTTTTAAATTATATATTTATAGAACTAAATTATTAATGTTTTCACAATGAAACAGTATAAAAATTACACGATTTTCCTGCTTTTAGGTCTGCTCATGAGTTGTAACTTCAACGCATTTTCTCAAGAACAGAAACCACCTTCCAATTTCTGGAGGCATGTTAGATTTGGTGGGGGAATTGGTTTAAGTTTCGGAGATGGATTCTTCAGCGGTACCCTCGCCCCGAGTGCGATATATCAATTCGATGAAAGGTTTGCAATGGGTGTTGCGCTCAATGGAACCTATAACAGCCAGAAAAATACCTATTCATCGTCGATAATTGGGGGAAGTGTCTTATCGTTGTTCAACGTTATACCGCAAATTCAATTGTCTGCGGAATTCGAGCAGTTAAATGTGAACAGGTCTTATGATTCAAGATTAGGATTTGCGAATGAGAATTATTGGTATCCCGCATTATTTTTGGGTGCCGGTTTTAGAACGAATAATATTACCGTTGGAATTCGCTATGATGTACTTTATGATGAGCGTAAAAGCATTTATGCAAATGCCTATATGCCGTTTTTCAGAGTGTATTTTTAGACCTTCCTGCGCATCAGCCAACTACCAAATTCTTTTAATTTATCTTTTCTTTCCTCGGAAATACTTATTTGTTCAAGTACAGAATTTGCCTTGTTGGTATACACAATAATTTCATTTTCGGTGGCTTCAACAGCGCCCGAATTCTCAAAAATTCGTTTTACCACGTTTACTTTTTCGCTTGGATCTTTCGGACTAATACTAAAAAGATGTTTCAATTCGGCCGCTTCGGAATATTCCGATCCTTCGACCGCGGTGAGATACAGAAAAGTCTTTTTATTAGCAATGATATCCCCACCTACCTGCTTACCGAAAGTATCGGGATTTCCAAAAGCATCGAGAAAATCATCCTGCAATTGAAAAGCGATCCCAAGGTTTCTACCGAATTCGTAAATATTGTCTTGACAACTTTCTGACGCTCCCGCGACAATTGCTCCCATTTTCATGGCTGCACCAATAAGGACCGCGGTTTTAAAATCGATCATTTTTATATATTCCTCAATAGTTACGTCGTCACGTCGCTCAAAATCCACATCATACTGCTGTCCTTCACACACCTCTATGGCGGTCTTGCTGAAAAGCTTCGCTAATTCCCGGAACAAAGGGGGGTCGTATCCCTCGAACAAACGATACGCCAAAATAAGCATAGCATCCCCTGAGAGAATCCCTGTATTAACATCCCACTTTTCGTGTACTGTCTCTTTACCTCTGCGCAATGGAGCATTGTCCATAATGTCGTCGTGAATAAGTGAAAAATTGTGAAATAATTCCACAGCCAGCGCAGCATTCATTGCTTTATGATAGTCTTCCTGAAAGAAATCACAACTAAGCAATGTTAAAACAGGTCTTAATCTTTTACCTCCTAATGAAAGTATGTATTTAATCGGGTCGTACAATTGAATAGGTTCGTGCATCATGACAATGTTCTCAAGATGCTGATCGAGGGAGGCGTTATACCTTTTCAATAATTCCATTCAGGCAAAATTTGCTGCTAAAATACAGTTTGTACATGTATATCATGCCAAAGAAATGATAAAATGAAACCCAGGCCACCCTCCTATCTGAAATGTTAAATAATTGTAAAACTTAGGAAACTTTTATGGTTTTAAAAGTTTCCTTTATTAGATTTGCCCTTCCTATGAAAGATAAAATTATACATAAGGCCGCCCATATGTTCATTACACTCGGGTTTAAGAGCGTGACCATGGATGATATAGCAAATGAGCTTGCTATTTCAAAAAAGACGATCTACACACATTTCAAGAACAAAACCGAATTGGTTCATGAAGTAACCATGAGTATGTTCGAGATTATTTCCCATGGTATTGACTGTATCTGCGATCTTCAGAAAAACCCTATTGAAGAGTTGTATGAGATTAAAAAGTTGGTGATGTTGCATCTGAAAAATGAACGATCTTCTCCTCAATATCAGTTACAGAAGTACTATCCTGAGATCCATGAGGCCTTGAAAGCGAAACATTATCAAAAGATGAGCGAATGTACCCTGCGAAATCTCAAGCGGGGTGTAGCGATGGGACTATATCGTGAGAACCTTGATATCGACTTTGTTTCACGCATCTATTTCATTGGTGTAAATGGAATAAAAGACGAGGCATTGTTCCCACTTCAACAATTTCCGAAGGTTCAGCTATTCGAAGAATACCTGGAATATCACTTACGTGGAATTGTAACTAAAGAAGGATTAAAAACTCTGAATAAATTCAATAAAACAACTGTGCAAAATGCGTAATATTTTCGTTATTCTGTTTTTGTTCACTGGAGCTGTTGCGGCCAACGGACAAAATTCTAAAGATTATCAGTTCACTCTCGAAGAGGCTGTTTCTTTTGCTTTGGACAGCAATTATACGGCGATTAATTCCCGTAGAGATATTGCAAGAGCGATCAAACAAAAGTGGGAAGCTACCGCTTCGGGACTCCCGCAATTGAATGCCGGGATTAATTATCAGAACAATATTAAACAACCCGTTGTACTCATTCCCGGTGAAATTAGCGGCGGGGATCCGGGCACTTTTGTTCCGGTCGTTTTCGGAACTCAACAAGTTGCATCTGCCACTGCCACCCTCGAGCAATTGATCTTCGACGGAAGTTATCTTGTAGGTCTTCAGGCTGCCAAAGCTTTCCTGGATTATTCTGAAAATGCTAATGAAAAAATTCAATTGGAAATTCGTAAAGGGGTGATTAACGCCTATGCGAGTGTGCTATTGGCTGAAGAATTAGTGACTATTTTCCAGGAGAACAAGAATACACTTGAAAGAAATCTATTTGAGATTAGAGAGACTTTTAAAAATGGTCTCGCGGAGGAAGAAGATGTTGAACAATTGGAAATCACACTTCTCGAAGTCGATACGCAATTAAGTAATGCGACACGGACAGAGATAGTCTCGCGACAAATGTTCAAGGTAGCGTTGGGAATCGATATTAATGAAAGCGTGAGGCTCACCGAAGATCTCGACGACCTAACGCAACAAAATATCAGCCTGGACATTATGGATAAAAACCTGAATGTGGAAGATAACATCGATTATAAAATCGCCTTTAACTTTACGGAACAACGTTCATTGGAATTAAAACTTGAAAAGAGTCGCGCGCTACCAAGTCTGAATGCATTTCTTAATTACGGAACACAGGCAAATAGTAATGATTTCTCTTTTTTCGATTCCAGCCAACGATGGTTCCAGTCGTCCATCTTGGGTGTCTCAATGAATATACCCATAATGAGTAGTGGATTGCGGGGGGCAAGAACTCAGCAGGCCCGTATTGCACTGGATCAGGCTGAAACCCAATTGGAGGAAACGATGCAAAATATTGAACTTGAATATGCTACCGCGTTAAACGTGTACCAGTTCCGTTTGGAAAATTATGAGAATTCGAAAAAGAACCTTTCGCTTGCAGAACGTATTGAGCGGAAGAATCAGGTTAAATTTTCAGAAGGTATCGCTACGAGTTTTGAATTAAGGATAGCGCAAACGCAATTATATACAGCGCAAGAGCGGTATATCGAATCCATGCTAAATGTTATTAATGCTAAAACCGAACTGGAAACAGTTCTTAACACACCTCAACTAAAAAACTAATAACCCCTCTTATAATATTTCAAATGAAAAAATCAGTATTCATTATGACACTAACGGTTCTTTTAACTGCCTGTGGTGGAGAAAAGAATAAAAGTGTGGACGACTTTATCGAAGAAGGTAATCTCGAAAATTTAATCGCTAAAAAGGACGAGATGCGTACCTCGTTAACTGAAATTCAGAATGATCTGGCCAAACTAGAAGCTGCCATTATGGATCTGGATCTCACCGACAATGCTGCCCTAGTGACGACGATGAAATTGAAGGATACCCTATTTCAGCATTATATTGAAATCCAGGGAAATGTTGAAACCGATCAAAATGTAATTATTTACCCTGAGTACCAGGGTGTACTCACCCGGGTTTTAGTTGAAGAAGGGGATAAAGTTCGTAAAGGAGATTTACTAGCGCGTATTGATGACGGCGGACTTGGAAGTCAGTTGAGCCAGTTGAAGGTACAGAAGGAGCTGGCCCGGACGACTTTTGAGCGTCAGGAGCGTTTATGGCAACAAAAAATAGGATCTGAAATACAGTACCTGCAGGCTAAGGCTAATTATGAAGCTACCAGCAATTCGGTGAAACAGTTAGAAAGTCAGTTGGGAAAAACTTCGATTCGCGCTCCATTCAGTGGTATCATCGATGAGGTAATAACGGATCAGGGTACTGTCGTATCTCCCGGTCAGGCATTGTTCAGAATTGTTAATCTGAATGATATGTTCATTAAGGCTGAAGTCCCAGAACGATATATCAAAAGTATTGTTCCCGGTAAGGAAGTAGTTATTTCGTTACCAATTCTCGGAGAAACACTAGCGTCGAAAGTACGTCAAACAGGAAACTACATTAATCCGAATAACCGTGCCTTCACCGTTGAGGTGGAGGTTCCTAATAAAAATGGAAATATCAAGCCGAACTTAACGGCACGTCTAAAAATAAACGATTATACGAACGAAGGTGCCATTCTAATTCCATTGAGTGTTATCTCAGAGAACGCCGCAGGAAACCAGTACGTATATATGGCAGTTAAGGGAGATTCCGGCAACGAAAATTCCCAGGCAATTCAAAGAACCATTTCAACCGGTCGATCTCAGGGAGACTATATCGAGGTATTGGAAGGTCTAAGTGCAGGGGAATCGATAATAATTGAAGGAGCGCGTGCTGTGAAAAACGAACAGGAAGTTAAAATCATAAACGAATAGACGATGAGTGCGAAAAAGAAACAGGTCGACAAGGAATTTCGTTTATCGAGTTGGGCCATAGATAATCCAACCATTATCTATGTAATGATTGGTCTGTTCCTGTTATTGGGATTAAGTGCATACCAAAGCATGCCGAGGGAAAGCTTCCCTGAAGTGAACGAAACGAAAATCTATATTTCTATTCCCTACCCCGGTAATACGTCGGAAGATATTGAGCGACTTATTGTCGACCCCCTTGAAGAGAAATTGAGAAATGTCTCCAATGTAGTAGAAATTCTATCGACTTCACAGGAGGATTATGGGATTATTACGATAGAATTCGACGAGGACATTGAGGTTGAACAGGCCAAACAAAAGGTTAAAGATGAGGTAGACAGTGAAAAAGCAAATGAAGACTGGCCTTTGTTCAACGGAGCTAAGGTTGAACCTAATGTGTTCGATCTAAGTTTAAGTGAGGAAATGCCCATTCTGAATATCAATCTTACCGGAGACTATCCTGTGACTAAGTTGAAAGAATACGCCGAATACCTTCAGGACGAGATCGAAAAATTACCCGAAATCAAGGAGGTTGATATTCGTGGGGCTCAGGAATTGGAGGTTGAAGTGGCCGTGGATATCTATAAAATGATGGCAGCCCAAGTAAGTTTCGATGACGTCCTGAATACCATCAGGAACGAGAATATGACTATGTCCGCAGGTAACCTGATCTCCAGCGGTCAACGAAGAACTATCCGAGTACTTGGCGAAATAAATAAACCTTCGGAATTGGAAAACTTTGTTGTTAAGAATGAGAACGGCGCTATTTATCTGCGCGATATCGCCGAGGTTCGATTCGAAGAGGAGGATAAAACAACCTACGCACGAGATTTTGGAGATAATGTGGTCATGCTGGATGTGAAGAAACGTTCGGGCAAGAACATGATCGAGGCTGTCGAGAAAATAGACCTCATCCTTGAAGATGTTACGGCCAATGTATTCCCGCCGGATATTTCAGTAACCAAAGCTAACGACCAAAGTGCAAAAACAGACAACCAGGTTAGTGATCTGGTAAACAATATAATTTTCGGTATTCTCCTGGTAGTAACTGTTCTTATGTTCTTCCTCGGATTCCGAAATGCTTTGTTCGTTGGATTCGCCATCCCCATGTCGATGTTTATGAGTTTCATGATTCTTTCTCTGCTGGGTTATACCATGAATACCATGATACTGTTCGGGTTGATCATGGGTCTGGGAATGTTGGTGGACAATGGCATTGTGGTGGTGGAAAATGTCTATCGCCTAATGGAAGAAGAGGGAATGTCCAGAATTCAGGCGGCGAAAAAAGGGATCGGAGAGATAGCCTTCCCTATTATCATATCTACAGCTACCACCGTAGCCGCCTTTATCCCTTTGGGTATGTGGCCGGGTATAATGGGTGAGTTTATGATCTATTTCCCGATCACTTTGTCGGTTGTTCTGGGATCTTCCTTGTTCGTGGCAATTTTTATAAATTCCATGTTAGTATCTAAATTCATGGAAGTTGGTGAAAAAGTTTTAACAACCAAACAGCTCTTTAGGCTCACGCTGATTATGGCGCCCCTCGGAATATTTATTTTTATTGTGGGAGGAGAAATGAGAGGTTTGGGAACCTTAATGGTCGTCGTAGTAATCTTGTTCTGGATATATAAATATGTAATAAAGGGAGCTGCCATTGGATTTCAGAAGAAAATACTTGTACGAATTGAGAATTCGTACCAGCGATTCCTGGCCTGGGCCTTAAGTGGAAGAAAACCGGTTCTTTTCGTGATTGGAATTTTTGGGTTGCTCATTCTGGTATTTATGGGATTTGGGGCCTCCATTGGATCTCAGAGGACTAGTGTGGAATTCTTTCCGGATAATACACCGAACCAGATCATTGTGTATATCGAATATCCGGAGGGGACAGATATCGAAAAGACCAATACCATCACCAATCAGATAGAGCAACGCGTATACACGATCGTTAATAACAAAGAATATTTTGAAGGAGAAGACTATAATTTCCTGGTAGAATCTGCCGTATCACAAGTTGGCGAAGGTGCCGGTAACCCTTTCACCGATGGGGGAAGCGCAGCAGAAATGCCTAACAGAGGTAAGATCACCGCGACCATGCGGGAATACAAATTCAGAAATGGAAAAGACTCTGAAGTACTTAGAAAGCGAGTACAGGAAGCCTTGAAAGGAATCTATCCGGGTGTGGCAATTTCGGTAGAAAAAGATGCCGTAGGGCCTCCCGCCGGGTATCCAATCAATATTGAATTGGAAGGTAATGACTATGATGAGTTGATTGCCACTGCCGAAAGAATGCGAAATTACATAAACCTCAAAAGTGTTCCCGGTATAGATGAATTAAAGATCGATGTCAATAAAGGTAAACCTTCGATGCAAGTAGTTGTAGATCGGGAGAAATCCGGTGAACTGGGAGTACCGGTGGGTGCCGTGGGAAATCAACTAAGAAGATCTTTATTTGGAGAAAAAGCCGGGGTCTACAAGAAGGATGGTGAGGATTACGACATTAATGTTCGATTTGACGAGAACAATCGTTATAATACTTCGGCCTTGTTCGATCAGAATATAACATTCCGCGATCAGGCTAGTGGAAAGATAAAGGAAGTTCCTATTTCTGCTGTTGCCCAACAGAAGAATACATCCTCCTTTAGTTCTATTAAGCACAGGGACACCCGTAGAGTTGTAACTGTGTATTCTGCTTTAGCTCCGGGATATAGCGACGCCGGTGCCATCGTAAGTAAGATCCAGACGGAGATGGAAAATTTCAGCGGATTGCCTGAGACAGTTCAAATTGATTATACGGGTCAGATCGAAGAAGAGAATAAACAAATGGCTTTTTTAATGGGAGCATTTTTCTCTGGATTGGGCCTTATTATGCTAATTCTTATTTTTCAGTTCAGTTCTGTGTCTAAGCCTACCATCATTATGCTGGCTATCTTCCTGAGTTTCATTGGGGTATTCGGAGGCATTCTTGCTACTGGAGCTTCCTTTGTGATCATGATGACCATGATGGGAATTATTGCGCTCGCCGGTATTGTTGTGAATAACGGGGTTGTGCTATTGGATTATACCCAGTTGCTGATAGACCGGAGAATCGTGGAACTAGAACTTCCGGATGACACCTTACTCCCAAAGGAAGATATAAAGAAGATCATTGTTAAAGGTGGGCGTGCTCGTTTACGCCCCGTTATCCTTACGGCAATCACCACGGTCCTAGGTCTGATCCCTTTGGCCATCGGGGTAAATATCGATTTCTTCTCAATGTTTTCAGAATTCGATGCTAATTTCTACCTGGGAGGTGATAACGTGATCTTTTGGGGGCCATTGGCCTGGACAGTTATTTACGGATTGATTATAGCCACTTTCCTCACCTTGATCATTGTCCCTGTTCTATTTTATATAGTTCATAGGATTAAATTGCGTATTCGCAATTGGCGAAATAAATCCGGCCCAGCTGAAAATGTCGTGTTAGACGAAGCAGCATAATAAAAAAACCCTCGCCTTGAAGCGAGGGTTTTTCCTTTGTTTGAAACTCAAACTTATTGGTTCTCGGTTAACGGAATTGGGAATTGTTCCCAAACATCATCCTCTGGTCTGTCCAGTGGAAGTTCTCCCAGCTTACCAAATCTTCTCATATCAATCCATCGGTGACCTTCCGCGTAAAGCGAATATCTACGCTGATTCAAGATCTCGTTGATAAGTGAATCTGCATCGGTAGCACCTGTATATGGTCCTAGTCCCGCCGCGGCTCTTACCGTATTTATGGCGTTAACCGCTTCCGATGAATTTGCAGTTACATTTCCTTCAGCATACAGAAGAACCAGTTCTTCATTTCTGATCATAGGAATCGACACATCATTATCGGTATATCGATTCACAATATAATCTCCTGTTAACCCATCCAAGGTAAGTGGAGCGGACAATTGCACTGTTTTGCTTAAACGAGTATCTCCAGCCTCTGCATCTGTGACAAAAGATGGCTGAACCACACGTGCCTGAGCAGCAGATGATCCACCCACTGAAATAAATAGCGGGTTAATAATATCATTTGCGTCTTCAGAGAACGTATAATAGACTCCCATATCCATATTCGCACCACCTAGGTCAACAAAAGAATCGGAAAGGAAACTAAGAACACCTGCATTGTCACCCTGATAGGCAGCTACTCTTGCAGATATCGCATTGTTAACCTGTTTGAAAGTTCCTGGAGTATTAAAACCTAAAAACCCTGATGAAAGGATGAACGGAAAACTTCCGCCACCGCTCGATAGATCAGACGCTCCATCCACCAGAATGGCACGAATATCAGTAAGGGCTTGAGTCCGACCCACAAAAGGGCCTAAGTTGTTCTCATCTAACACGTCTACTCTGATCCCATTGTTATGAGTTAAGTTTAGATTTAGTAACAACTCATAAGCTATCATAGTTTTCAGGAATCCGCGAGTAGCATTTACCTCGGCAGTTGAAAACTGAGCCGATAGGTCCTGACCATCAAGGAAACCTAAAATAAGGTTGGCGTTCTTTACACTTCTGTATCTGGAAGCCCATGGACCTGTAATATAGAAAGTGTTGTTATCTAAAACAGAATTACCTCCTCCTAGGAGATCCGTTGTAAATCTTGGGTCTGAGCCGGAAAATCTCCACCATTCACGCCCAATAACACCACAATCATCATAATATGTTCCAAGTCTTTCTCTTGAACTAAACAAGATACCACCAACCAGGTCCTGGAGATCACCCCTGGTGAGGTTTTCCGCAAATGCGTCAACCTCAGGGCCGTTAAGGTCTGAGTATTCTTCAATCTGACAAGAGGATACAGATCCAATTATCAAAGCAAAGAGTAAAAATTTATATATGTGTTTTTTCATAATAATGTTTTTTAAAAATTAGCCGTGAAATTAAATAAGAATCTTTTCGACGATGGGAAAGGAGTTACCTCAATTCCGGTAAACGGTGTATTTCCTCCGAAGTTTGATACCTCAGGATCATAACTGTTATAGTCGAAAATGTTGATCAGGTTGGTCCCTGAGAATCCAATCCTCACACCATCAATAGCACCACCCATGATTCCGGCAAGGAACCTATCCGGTAGATTATAATATAGCCCTATTTCACGCATCCTAATGTAGGAAGCATCTTCCACGAACACCTCAGCGGATGCACCTAACTGACTTAGTCTGTAAGGACCATTTCCAAGTTGTCCGGCTGGATCAAGATCGATCGAGTCATAATCAGCACTGGTACCATTCAAATCGGTAAGCAATGCGGTAAGATTCACGTTGTCTCCGCCATTCTTCCATTGCCATAGGAATGAAAGATCGAAGGCTTTATAACTAAAATTATTTGTCATTGCCATTTGGAAGTCTGGTTCAGCATCTCCATGTACCTGGAAACCACTTTCATCGGGATTTGGTCCAATACCAACCAATTGAGTAGCACTGCGACCTTCTTCAATACGATAGGTACCAAGTGTGGCTCCAAAGGCCCCAATGTTGAATGGTTCAACATCCAGTTTAGTAATTTTAGATTTATTTTTAAACCAGTTTACCGCGATATTCCATTGGAAATCGTCTGTGATTACTGGAGACGCATTTAAGGACAGCTCTATACCCTTATTCTCCATTTCACCAGCGTTAACTATCTGGCTACTAAAACCAGTAGAAGGTTCCAGAGCAGCACGAAGAATTAAGTCTTCAATAGTTTTAACATAGTAAGTACCAGAAAATTCCAATCTTCCGTCGAAAAAACCAAGGTCAGCACCAAATTCAAATTCCTTCTGTCTTTCAGATTTTAGGTTTCCATCACCTCGAACCGTGCTAATACTAATACCTAAAAGTCCATCCGTGGAAGCTGCATTATAAGATGTGAAAAGTCCACCTCTTGGCGGGAAGTTTCCTGACTCTCCATAAGCAGCTCTCAATTTCAACTGGCTCCACTTTGAACTATCACTCCAGAATCCCATTTCATGCAGGTTTACTGCTAAGGAACCTTTTGGATAGTAATAGATCTCATTGGCATCTCCATTGTTGGATGATTTATCACCTCTAACACCGAAGGTTGCGATGAACTTATCCTGGAAATTGATCTCTTCCTGAACAAAGAAACCGGAATCTTGTTGTAAGAATCTAGTTTGATTAACCCCTGTGTTGGCTGCCTGATCTACGTTAGTTTCGGAAGCCACCAATCCGGTAGCAGAAATCAATTGAGTATTCTGATTAAAAAACTCTCTTGTTAAACCTGCCTGTGTTCTAAAGTTGATATCATTATTGGTATTAAAATTATGAACAAGGAAAGCGGATAAGTTGTAGTTCTTGTTCTGGGTATCTCCCTGAATAGAAACTCCATTCAAACCACCGTTAGACAGTTTCTGGAATTGTAATTCTTTCGGAAAGATAGCACGGGATTGTTGCCCGTAAAAGTCAAGTCCACCACGAAGGATAAGTTCTAAACTAGAATTATCCCATTTTAAGATATCTAAAGTAGCCGTACCTCCCATAATGATTCTATTCACACTTTCATTGTTGCGAACAAGATCTCTTGTTTGCAACGGATTGGAAGAGTTATTCGGGTGGTCAGGGTAAACACCATTGGCATCCGGGAATAACTGATCCCACGGACGTGTAGATGTTAAGGCTATACCGATGGTTGTACCTGAGTTGTCATTATTGAAAAATCCACGGTCTGAAGACGAGTGTACATAGTTAGTACTAAACGAAAACTTGAGGAAATCTTTCGGTCTGTGATCCAGATTCAGTCGAAGTGACGTTTTCTTATATCCCGTGTTATTTACAATACCATCTTCGTTATTATGTCCAAAACTTGCATAATACTTTGTGTCGGCATTTCCGCCGCTCATACTAAAGTTTGTGATACTTATAAATCCCTTTCTTCCATAAATCTCTTCTTCATAATCGACAAGACGTTGCTGGTTCCTGGCCCTGACAAAGTCCGTCACGGCGTCATCACCAAAAGAATCTCTTACACGTTGCTCCGTGTAATCGCGTACTCCCAATAAATTTAAAGCTTCGCTCCAACCGGTTGATTGATTAAATCTGAACTTCGTTTCACCAGATCTACCACGCTTGGTTGTTATAATAACAACCCCTGCTGCAGCACGAGATCCATAGATCGCAGCTGCTGATGCTCCTTTCAGAACATCGAGAGTTTCTATGTCATCAGGATTTATATCCGCAATACGGTTGGAGGCATTATCCTGTAAAAGTGCAGCACTGTTTCCACCAGCGGCCGCAGCTGAAACAGCATTCAAACCTGCTGCAATTGAAGAGTTATCCACATAAACTCCATCAATGATATACAGTGGTTGAGTATTTCCCTGTAGGGAAGTCACACCACGAAGTTTGATTGATATTCCTCCTCCGGGGGCTCCGGAGTTCTGATTAACAATGGCTCCGGCAAATTTACCATAAAGTGCCCCGTCTAATGTAGGAGGTGGCGTAGTACCAACCAATTCCTGAGCACTAATAGAAGCAACCGCGTTCGCAGAGTTTGTTCTCTTAATGGAGGTTGCCAGACCAGTTACAACTACTTCAGACAGCGCCTGAGCAGATTCGGCCATCGTAATGCTAATATTAATCGGCGCGCTACTTATTTCCTGCTCTACGGTCTCCATGCCCAAGGACGAAAAAACCAATGTTACTGGAACGCCTGAAACATTAATGCTGAAATTACCATCTATATCGGTGGTAGTTCCGTTACTAGTCCCTTTCTCAATGACATTGACAAAGGGCAAGGAATCTCCGGCCTCACTGCTAACTATACCAGATATGGTGTTTTGCCCAAACACCAAACATGGAAAAACAAAGAGAAAAAACAGGAGTATCCTGCGGTAAAGGTTGTTTTGTTTCATAATGATTGAGTTTTTGTTAAGTTTTTAAAATTAATAAAGTTTTCATGAAAATAAATTATTAAATCTGGATATTCTATAAATATATTTAAATGTATTGACAATCAAACCAATAATCTTTCATTTATATTTATCAATACTCAATAACTTCTTACCTTTGCCACCTAAAATTTATAGTGCAGATATGTACAGAACGCATACAAACGGACAGCTGCGCGCTGACGATATAAACAAAGAAGTAACCCTCGCAGGATGGGTACAAAAAACCCGTGACAAAGGATTTATGATATGGGTGGATCTTCGAGATCGATACGGGATTACCCAATTGATCTTCGACGAAGCTCGAAGTCCGAAACCCATTATGGAGGCTGCCTCTTCCTTAGGACGCGAATTTGTAATTCAGGTTACAGGTACTGTTATTGAACGTGAGTCTAAAAATCCCAATATGCCCACTGGTGATATTGAAATTCTGGTATCAGAACTTCAGGTGCTCAATGCTTCCCTTACTCCTCCCTTTACTATTGAAAATGACACTGACGGAGGCGAGGATCTAAGAATGAAATATCGGTATCTCGACATACGCCGAAAACCGGTTCTGGAAAATCTCGTGTTCCGCCATAAAGTGACCATGTCTGTAAGAAATTACTTATCTGCAAAGAATTTTGTTGAAGTAGAAACTCCGTATTTAATAAAGTCGACTCCGGAAGGCGCCAGGGATTTTGTGGTCCCCTCTCGCATGAATCCGGGACAATTTTACGCTTTACCACAATCACCACAAACGTTCAAACAATTGCTCATGGTGGGTGGAATGGATAAATACTTTCAGATCGTGAAATGCTTCCGTGATGAAGACCTGCGTGCTGACCGGCAACCGGAATTTACCCAGATCGATTGCGAGATGGCTTTCGTGGAACAGGATGACATCCTCAATACATTTGAAGGTCTGACAAAACATTTATTGAAAGAAATTAATGGTGTGGAGATTGGTGATTTTCCAAGAATGACCTTCGATGAAGCTATGAGAATTTACGGAAATGACAAGCCGGATATTCGTTTCGGGATGGAATTTGGAGAATTGAATGCTGTAGCACAGCATAGAGATTTCAACATATTCAATTCGGCGGAATTAGTAGTAGCAATTGCTGTTCCGGGTGGAAACGGTTATTCGCGCAAAGACATTGATAAGCTCATCGATTGGGTGAAACGCCCACAGATTGGGGCTATGGGAATGGTTTATGTTCGGTGTAACGAGGATGGAAGTTATAAATCTTCGGTGGACAAGTTTTATGACCAGAAGGATCTATCCAATTGGGCGGAAGTAACCGGCGCACGAGCCGGAGACCTAATTTGTGTCCTTTCAGGTGAAACCAATAAGACCAGGGCGCAATTAAGTGCGTTGCGTATGGAACTTGCCGAACGCCAGGGACTTCGCAAACCTGACGAATTTGCTCCGCTATGGGTGGTAGACTTTCCATTATTGGAATGGGATGAAGAAACAGAACGATATCATGCCATGCACCATCCATTCACCTCGCCTAAACCCGGGCAAATGGAATTGCTAAATACGGAACCTGGAAAGGTGAAAGCCAATGCTTATGATCTTGTATTGAACGGAAATGAGATCGGAGGTGGATCCATACGTATCCATGACAGAGAAATTCAGTCTAAAATGTTCGATTATTTAGGTTTTACTCCTGAGGAAGCGAAAGCGCAGTTCGGATTTCTAATGGAAGCCTTCGAATACGGAGCGCCACCACATGGAGGTATAGCTTTTGGACTCGATCGATTAGTCGCGATTTTAGGCGGACAGGAAACCATTCGTGATTTCATCGCCTTCCCGAAGAACAATGCCGGAAGAGATGTAATGATCGATGCACCCGCACCAATAGACGCAGTGCAGCTCAAAGAACTGAACATCAATCTGAATATATAAAAATATTGAAGGTTACTACGTATGAAATATATTCTATCCATAACCTTCCTGATTATTGTTGGCGTCGCCATTTACGGCTTCAGTGTACGTGATATCGATTCGAAAACCGGTGAATTCTGCATCGGCATTTCCATCGCGGTTCTTTTCTTTTTATGGATGCCCTTTTTTATCTACCATCGCTGGAAGAATAGAAGCGTTAAAGATTATATGCTTACCAAAGAGAACATAGATAAAATGCGGGAAGAGGGCCGTAAGAAAAATCTGTAAAACCCCGGTATCATTTAAAAAAGTTACAATTTGCTTACCTACCAGATGAATATTCTTGTACCTTTGGACCATTATTAATTTATTTTTTTATTACAATGGAAGGAACAGTAAAGTTTTTTAACGAATCAAAAGGCTACGGCTTTATTACCAACGACGACACAGGAAAGGACATCTTTGTTCACGTTACCGGTCTGAATGGTGAAGCTCTAAACGAAGGCGACAAAGTTGAGTACGTCGAAGAAGAAGGACGCAAAGGAATGGTTGCGGCACAAGTGCGCGTAATCCACGAATAAGATATATCGCTACTAACTGATTTCAGTCCTCCGGAGCTTAGCTCGCGGAGGATTTTTTTTGAATCTACTTTATTAATTCAGGTTTCGTTTCTCGATAAAAAATCGCTTCAATATCTCCGAAGTTTCCTCCTTGAGTACACCACCTGTCATAACCGTTTTAGGATGAAGTTTAGTTTTCATATTAATGCAGCCCCTGTTCTCATCTCTCGCACCATACACCACTTTGGATATCTGACTCCAATACAAGGCTCCCGCACACATCTGGCAGGGTTCTATAGTAACATAAAGCGAACAGTCCTTTAAATATTTACCCCCCAGGAAATTAGCCGCAGCGGTAATGGCCTGCATTTCAGCATGGGCGGTTACGTCATTTAAAGTCTCGGTAAGATTATGGGCCCTGGCGATGATTTTGTCATTGATGACTACGACTGCACCAATAGGGATCTCGCCTTTATCATAGGCGGTTTCCGCTTCCTGAAGGGCTTTTTTCATGAAATAAGTGTCGTCCAAAGGTATGATCATTAATTGCTTTGTTTGGTTAAAGGTTAAAGGTTATAGTTTATGGGTTATAGGTTATAGTTTATGGGTTTTAGGTTATGAGGTTATAGGTTATGGGTTATGAGGTTATGGATGAGGTTATAAGGTTAGCTTTTATTAGTTTGGGAGTTTCTCAAGCCATTTAGCATTGATGTTATTTCTGAAATTTCAACTCTAAGCTGGCTTAATTCCTCTTCCTCTATAAATCCCATGTCCGAAGAAATAATTAGTTGATTTAATAATTCAAGCGACGATCCATAAGCTATTTCAGTATATCTTGCCTGTTCCTTTGACGACTTGCGACCGCTTCCTTCGGCAATATTAGAACAAATGGATATTGCGGATCTTCGCATTTGACTAATTAATCCGAATCTCTCCTCCGTTGGAAATTGTTTTGTGATGCTATATACCGTTTTGGCTAATTTCCTTGATTTCTGCCAAACGATTAGTTTTTCAAAACTAAACTCTTTCATACACCTGTTGCCTAAACTCCTAAACTCCTAAACTCCTAAACTCAAATATACAATTTCATAACGTATCTTTGCGAGGTGTCGAATACTCTGCTAGATAGCGTCCAATTTCCACCAGACCTCCGTAAACTTCCGAAGGAAAAATTACCGCAACTCGCTGCGGAATTGAGGGACTTCATAATCAATATGGTTGCCACCAAGGAAGGACATCTAGGTGCAAGCCTTGGCGTTGTTGAACTTACCATCGCCCTACATTACGTTTTTAATACTCCGGATGATCTTTTGGTTTGGGATGTGGGACATCAGGCTTATGGACATAAAATACTGACAGGCCGAAAGGATCAATTCCATACGAACCGCAAAATGGGTGGGCTTAGCGGTTTTCCAAAACGAGAAGAAAGTGAATACGATGCTTTTGGAACAGGCCACAGCTCCACGGCAATTTCCGCTACGCTGGGAATGGCAATTGCTGCGCAATTGACAAATGCTGCCAAAAGGCAGCATATTGCCGTGGTAGGTGATGCCTCTATCGCAAGTGGGATGGCTTTCGAAGCCCTGAATCATGCGGGTGTTACCAATACAAATCTACTTGTGGTCTTAAATGACAATGCCATAGGTATCGACCCGAGCGTGGGATCACTAAAGAATTATCTTACTAAAGTCACCTTAGACAATTCCCCGGAAACCGACAATATTTTTGAAGCCCTGAATTTCAATTATTCCGGGCCGGTGGATGGTCACAATATCAATACCCTGGTCTCTGAACTGGAACGCCTGAAAAATGTGGAGGGGCCAAAACTTCTCCATATAATCACTACCAAGGGAAAAGGCTTGAAGCGGGCAGAAGAAGATCAGGTGAAGTATCACGCTCCGGGAAAGTTTGATGCTAAAACAGGTGACCTGTTTCCTAAGGAAACAGCACATCTACCCCCCAAATTTCAGGATGTCTTCGGTAAAACCATTGTTGAATTGGCCAGGCGCAATACAAAAATCGTTGGGATCACACCGGCAATGCCTACAGGTAGTTCTTTAAAGTATATGATGAATGTATTTCCCGATCGTGCTTTCGACGTTGGGATAGCCGAACAACATGCTGTCACTTTTGCAGCCGGACTCGCCACCCAGGGCATGGTAGTATTTTGTAATATCTATTCCACTTTCCTGCAGCGAGCTTATGACCAGGTGATCCACGATGTATGCCTGCAAGATCTGCCGGTAATATTTTGCCTTGACAGGGCCGGAATTGTTGGGGAAGACGGGGCTACGCATCACGGGATTTTCGATATCGCCTATTTACGTTGTGTCCCAAATCTGATCTTAGCTGCTCCTTCTGATGAAATCGAACTACGAAATTTATTATACACAGCACAGTTGGGTCTCGATCATCCTATAGCAATCCGATACCCCAGGGGAAGGGGTAATATAGTTGATTGGCAACGAGAGTTTTCAAGCATAGAAATTGGAAAAGGGAGAAAACTTAAAGAGGGTTCGGAAATCGCGATACTTACTATTGGAAATATGGCGATCAATACGGCGGAAGCAATTTCCATGATCTCGGAGAACAGAAAAATAGGTCACTATGATATGAGATTTATAAAACCGCTGGACGAATCCTTATTACATAAAGTATTTAGAAATTACGATACGGTAATTACTGTTGAGGACGGTACCGCTATGGGAGGCTTTGGTAGTGCAGTCGCTGAATTTGCTTCAGAAAACAACTACAGTAACCGATTGCGAATTATGGGTATTCCGGACGAGTTTCCGGATCATGGAAGTGTGGCAGAATTGCAGCATCTTACCGGAATTTCTTCAGAAAAGATCAAAGAAATAATTACATCCCTGCTTTAAAGATGTCCTTTAATCTTTTGAAACAATTGCAAAGCATTTCCATCGGTTAGCATTGAAATATGGCTACAACACAGCATGGTATATTCGTATACCGAGGCTTCCACGGGTAGCGGGGTATCAAGGCTCTTTAATAGTAGCGAATCGTAATGAGTTGCCTGTCCTTCATAATGATGTTCACAGGCCGTGGTGAACCCATCCAATAGCGTGCTAAGGATATTATATCCTGCAATTTCCTTGTCTACTACTTCGGAACTCTGGTAGATCTTCTGAATGCTTTCAGCGATAATATCATCGATCTGAGCTTTGTATTTACTGTGATCCAATAATGAATCTTCAAATGTACCCGTCAAAATGCTCTTCTCATTAGCGATAAAGACATCCACAGCTTCAGATATTAAAGTTCCTATCGCCAGAGACCTCAAATATGCCAGACGATCTTGTGTACGCGTCAGGGCAGAATAATTTGCTGTATTGATTCGGTCCTTCACCAAATTGATGAGATATTCTAATGCTGTTTCCTCTGTGATCCAGCCCAGGTTTATACCATCTTCAAAATCGATGATCGTATAACAAATGTCATCGGCTGCTTCTACGAGATATGCCAGGGGATGTCTGCAATAACTCAGGTCTTCCGAATTACCCCGGGATCAGACCCAGGTTTTTCGCCACCTCATCAAAGAAAGTTCATTATCTCCCTGAAATACTCCGAACTTCTTATCGGCAATATGCGAAGTGGGTTTTTTCGGAAGGGATTCTTTGGGATACTTCATAAAAGCCCCGAGCGTGGCATAAGTTAACCTGAGCCCCCCCTGAACTCCGTTCTTCGTTTCCGTGAGAATTTTAAAGCCGTTCGCATTCCCTTCAAAATCTATAAGGTCCTGGTATTCTTTATCGGTAAGTGACGTTTTGAATCGTTTCCCATTTCCATTTTTAAAATAATTTCCAATAGCCTTTTCACCACTATGTCCGAAAGGAGGATTCCCAATATCATGTGCTAAGGCAGCAGCCGCTACGATGGCGCCGAAATCATTTACTTCATAACGGTGAACTTTCGCTAAAAAGGGATGCTTTTCTATGATCGTACTTCCAACCTGGCGCCCTAAAGAACGTCCTACAACGGACACCTCGAGGCTGTGCGTTAGCCGGGTGTGCACAAAGGAGGTTTTGGATAACGGGATAACCTGGGTCTTATCCTGAAGACTCCGGAATGCGGATGAGAAAATAATACGATCGAAATCTACTTCAAACCCGCTTCTTGTCTGGATTTCTTCGTTTCTGATCCTCTTTTTAGTGTCGCCTTGCTTCCTTAGTGAAAGCAACTCTTCCCATTGCATCATAAACTGGTAAAATTTTAAGTAATCGCAAGATAACATTTTCAATCCGTTCGGTCGAAATGGATTTCGGTTTTGGACTTAACCTTAGGATAACATTCTTATTACGAATTAGTAATGTACAAGTAACATCGACTTTACATTGTAAAGTCATCTTTGCCTCAGAAATTTAACTGTAAAAATGAAGAATCTCATTACGCTGGTTTTCTTAAGTTTTGTGAGCCTCACATTGGCTCAGGGAACTGGATCCATTGTTGGAAAACTTACCGATAAAGACTTTAACGACGAGCCTCTTGCTTTTGCAAACATCGTAATAAAAGGTACGAGTACAGGTACTACTTCCGACTTCGACGGTCTATACGAATTAGCTGACGTTAGTCCTGGAACCTATATCATAGTGTATAGTTTTGTCGGTTACGAAACCATTGAAATAGACAACGTCGTTATTGAAGCCAATAAGGTAACGACCGTAAATGTGCCTATGGGGGCAAGTGCGGCCGCTCTCGATGAGATTGTAATAAGGACTTCAACCCAAAAGGAAAGTGAGATTGCATTGCTTCTGGAGCAGAAAAACGCAACCACCATTCAACAGAATATTGGTTCCGAGGAACTGGCTCGTAAAGGTGTTAGTGATGCTGCCGGTGCTATCGCACAGATATCGGGAATTTCACAACAAGAAGGCGGTGGCAATGTATATGTTCGAGGATTAGGTGACCGATATCTAAATACTACATATAACGGTCTCTCACTGCCGTCTGATGATATAGACAAGAAAAACATCAATTTAGGCTTATTCTCTTCAGACATTATTCAATATGTCGCTGTAAGTAAAGCATATGACAGTGAATTCTTCGGTGATTTCGCGGCAGGGAATGTTAATATCCAGGCCAAGGATTACGGGGGAAGATTCTTTTTAGATGCTGAAATTGGATCTGGGTTTAATAGCAGATCCATAGGAGAGAAGTTTGTGAAAAGCGAAGGAACCAGCTATTTCGGATATTACAACCGCTACAATAACAATCCATTTGCCGTGGTCCTCTCTCACGGGGTAGACCCGGTCTCTGCAGGAGAGCCTATTCGCGCAATCGGTAGTATTTCAGCAGGTTCGTCTTTCTATATAGGTGAATCGAAACTCAGTCTTTTTATGACCGGATCTTTCGACAATAATTTTGAATACCGTAAGGGTACGGCAACCGATTTTACAACGGTAACAAAAAAGAGCTATCCTGAGGTTGAAGAGTATGAATATACTACAACAACTACGGGAATGATGAACCTTGTGTTCAGAGCTAACAGCGATCACAAGATCAGCCTCAACTCCTTATTCATTAATAATGCGAGCGACAATGTAGGGTACTTTGGAGTGGGCGGAAACGGTACGAATCGAGATGCTATACTGAATACCGACAAAGGATTTTATCAGATGAATGTTCAGTTCGACCAGGATATGATCTTTGTGAACCAATTATTAGGCACCCATAAGATGGACGATAAATTCACCGTGGATTGGGGTATTGGAGTGAATAAAGTACTGGCCCGACAACCGGACAGAAGACGAATCAGCCTGGAGCGTTATGACCTTGCTTTAGACAACGACCCGTCTACTAATCCTTCCTTTTTCAATAATATTCCTTACGATAACCAGCGTTATTTTCAGAATATAGAGGACAGAGAACTCAACAGTAGAATATCCCTTGCTTACGAAGCTTCTGAAACGGTTACATTCAACTTTGGCTATCAGGGAAAGACCAAAGAACGTTATTTTGAAAACATTCGCTATGGTTACGACCTGATCGAACCCAATACGCCGGCTCCGGATGTAAACAATTTTGACGCGATCTTTAATGTTGATAATTTAGGTGTTATATATAATACGGAGGTTTTTAGGCCTATTTTTCCTGAAGGTGGTGTGGACGGCACCAATTTTCCCGGGCTCTGGGAAAATACTTTCAGTGGAGAACAGAATATTCATGCCGGTTATGTCAATGCCGTTTTAACACTCGGAGAAAAATGGGTGATCGTTCCAAGTCTTAGAGTTGAATCATTCGATCAGTTCATCGAGTACGATGTGATCAACCTTCCTTCAACGGATCCTGGTTTCAGAGACTCCTACGAGAATTTCTACCTGCCCAGCCTTAATGTTAAGTACGGTTTAACGGAGGATCAGAATTTTAGATTCTCGTTTAGCAAGACCGTTTCCAATCCCGAATTCAAAGAGGTCGCACCTTTTGTATATGAAGATGTAACCCAACGAACTGGCGGTAATCCGGATCTTCTGGATGATCCTTCATTCTCTGATATCTATAATATTGACCTAAAATATGAATGGTTTTTCAGTGAGAGTGAGATCTTCTCGCTTGCCGCATTCGCGAAACAGATAAAAAATCCTGTTAACCTGGTTGTTGCAAACGATGCCACCGGAACACAGCGATATTTCAGAACGGGTGATAAGGCGGAGGTTGTCGGTGGAGAAATTGAAGTACGTAAGAACATATTGAAAAATAGCGAAGGTGATACCGAATTATCGGCAGGTTTCAATGCCACCTATATGTATACGAAACAAGATCTTAAGAGTGGTGAAGGAACATTCACTTCAACCTTTGAAAGAGATACAGATGAACTGCAGGGAGCTTCACCGCTAATTTTGAACGCCGACCTTAATTATAGCCCGGTATTTGGAAATTACAAGCCATCGGCCAACATTATATTTTCCTATTTCGCCGATCGTATTGATGCCCTTGGTTCGGGTCAGCTGGGAAATATTATAGAACGTTCCGTACCAGCACTGGATCTCGTATGGAAGAACCGTATTGGCGATTCCTTCGAGATAAATGCCAGTGCCAGAAATCTACTTGACCCCAGTATAGAAAGAGTAAGAGCGGATACTCCCGAAGGGGATATAATCCTGTCAAAATATAAAAGAGGGATTAACCTCTCTTTACAACTGAAATATAATTTATAATCTGAAACGAAAATTTAATTAATACAAAGCAAAATGAAAACCAATTATTTTTTACTAAGCTTGGCAATAATTGCAACCTTATTTGCGTCCTGCGAGCCAAATGACACAGCAGACATCGTCATTAATGTTACCGATAACAGCATTGATAATAGTACAACTAATAACGGTGCCGGAGGTGGCGGTGGAAGTGAAGCAATTATTATCGGTGGAACTTATACTGCAGACCTTACTCTTGAAGTAGGTAATGAATATGTAATGAGTGAGGCTGTAATAATGACCGATGGAACCACGTTAACGATTCCGGCTGGAACGGTAGTAAAAGCCAATGCCGGAGCAGATGTTTATGTAGCGATCGCTCAGGGAGCAAAAATTATGGCCGATGGATCAGCTTCAAGCCCTATAGTATTTACTTCCAATGTAGCGACTCCAAATGCCGGAGACTGGGGTGGTCTTATCATCCTTGGTAAAGCACCTATTAACTCTGTTTCCGGAGGTAACCAAACTTCGACTTCAGAAATTGGTGGCCTTCCATATGGAGGTAGTTCAACAGATGACAACTCTGGTACTATTCGCTATGTCCGTGTAGAATACTCCGGAGGTAGCGCCGATGCTTCTTCCGAGAACAACGGATTCTCATTTTATGGCGTGGGTAACGGTACGACAGTTCAATATATACAGGCCTTTGAAGGTAAGGATGATGGTATCGAATTTTTCGGAGGAACCGTGAACGCGAGCTTCATTTCCGTGATCGGAGCACAAGATGACTCTGTAGACTGGACAGAAGGGTTCTCAGGCACACTTACCGATGTTTACATACAGCATGGAGTTTCACACGATAAGGGAATTGAAGCAGATGGTTATAATACTGACATCGGAAACAATTCCAATCCATTATTTTTCTCTAGACCGAATGTAAATAATCTTACTATTGTTGGAAGAGGTTCGGCTACCGAAAATGAAGCGGTTCGACTGAGGGAAGGCACGCAAGGTCTTTTTACCAATGTATTACTCCAGGGTTTTGAAGAAGGATTCGATCTTGACGGGGATATGGGGAACAGCCCAACCGGACAATGGGTACTCGATGGAACTTTGAGAGTTACGGATGTAACTTTTAGTGATGTGCTTGTTAAACTAAAAAATGATACCGGTTTCACTTTCGATGAGGGAGACTTCATATTTGGTGACGGAAACGGTACAGGAACAGATTACGATACCTGGAAAACAGGTTGGACACGCAACTAATAGTTATTTGTTGGCAAAAAAAAAGAGCTCCATAATTGGAGCTCTTTTTATATATCTATGTTTGTTCTTAACGGTAGCTAACAACTCTCGAGTCCTTCATTGCCCAGGTTTTAACTTCAGCAATTCCTGAATCCGAATATGTTACTTCTTTCATAGTTTCTCCCTGGTAAAATTGCCAGGTACCTACTTTTCTTCCCTTGTCATACTGAGCTACAGCGGTCTTATTGCCATTTGAATCATAACTCGTCCATTCTCCCTGAAGCTTATTGTCTTCATTGTAAAACCCGGTTTGAGCTATCGCTCCATTATCGTGATAGAGAGTGGCTTCTATAAGTCCATCCACTAAAACGTAAGCATCTTTCTTGCATGTTTTTTTGCATTCTTGCGCAAATGTGGTATTTGCTGCAATGACAATTATCAGTAGGGCTATTATTCTTTTCATACTATACAGGTTTTAATTGTCGACCTACCAAATATAAAAAACAAGTAACAATTATGAAAGGTTTACGTAACATTAAATTAACATTAACATCTTATATTCTTGATTATCAATTATATATATAATATTTTAACAATAGAACAAAGTATAAAGTTTTGATTCTTAATGTTAATTTAATATTGCCATGATGGTAACATAGTCTTTAGGCCTTTTCTTTGGAATGTCTTTATAGACAAATACATCTTTTGAAAATCGTTAAGTTTTTGTCGACTGGATTTCTAAGATGGGGGGCCGCTTACAAGTAAGCGGCCTTTTTGTGTTTGAATTTGTTGATAATTTTAAAATTAAAGAGTCAAAGTTAATATTTAGGAAACATTAAGTTAACATTGGCTTTGGTTATTTGCAGTGACAAAAACTTAAAACGATTCTCAATGAAACAATCTTACCTTCTCCTTGCAGCTTTCCTATTCATTCTATTCACTGCAAACGCTCAGGAAATAAGCGATACATCTTTTGGTAAAGGCATTATTAACTATACGGCGAAGGACAGTACCTTTAGTGTGAAATTTGCGCCGAGAATTCAATTCAGGGCGAATACATTTTGGATTCATGATGACGGACAATACGGAAAGCCGGAACAAAATTTTATAATTCGCAGAGCTCGTTTAAAATTTGACGGATTTGCACTGAATCCCAGGTTAAAATATAAGATAGAATTAGGTCTGTCCAATCGAGATATCGCAGGAGCAAATGAATTCAACAGAAATAGTCCGAGATACATATTGGATGCGGTTATTATGTGGAATTTCTATGAGAATTTCGAATTGTGGGTGGGTCAGACTAAATTACCGGGTAACATTGAACGAGTGGTGTCTTCTGGTAATTTACAGTTAATCGACCGCTCCATACTGAACAGCAGATTCAACATTGACCGGGATATAGGATTTCAATTACGTCACCAGATAAATCTAGGCGAGAGTTTCATTATTAAAGAAAAATTAGCATATTCACAAGGAGAAGGCCGAAATGTAACAATTGGTAATCTGGGGGGGCATCAATACACGGGTCGACTTGAATTACTGCCTTTCGGAGCCTTTCAATCGAAAGGAGATTATTCTCAAGGCGACTTGAAACGTGAACCTACTCCAAAATTAATGATGGGCTTCACCTACGATTTCAACGACAATGCGGTTCGAGCACGTAGTAATTTGGGGCTTTATATGACTACATCCACCGGTTATTACGAAACAGATATATCTACTATATTTGTCGATGGTATGTTTAAATATCGGGGATTTGCCCTTATGTACGAATATGCAAACAGAGAAGCTGCTGCCCCTGTGGCGGTTGAGGAGGATGGAACTCCCACCGGAGCTGTAGTTCTGGAAGGAGATTCATTTAATACTCAAGCCAGTTACCTGTTTAAAAACAACTATGAAGTTACGGGCCGTTATACTCAGATTAACTATTATAAAGTAACCGAAGAACCAGCAGATAAACAATATACATTAGGTTTCTCGAAATATGTAGTTGGGCATAAGCTTAAAGTACAAACGGATTTTACGTACAACGAACTTGGAGGCAATAAGGACTTTATCGGTTGGAGATTAGGGTTCGACCTGCACTTTTAAAAGGTTTAAGAAATAACAATTTGGTAACAGATGTGCTATCGATAATAAAGACATTTGTTCCGGTTTAACAACTTTATATTATGGACAATATTTACTTATTAATGATAGTAGCACTTGCCATTCTGGCCGTTGCCGATTTGGTGGTTGGGGTGAGTAATGATGCTATTAACTTCCTGAATTCCGCCATAGGTTCTAAGGCAATTCCTTTTAAAACGATTATGATAATCGCCAGTCTGGGGATCTTTGTGGGAGCTATTTCATCCAGCGGATTAATGGAAGTGGCACGAAAAGGGATTTTCGTTCCCGGGGAGTTCTATTTCAATGAGATCATGATCATCTTTATGGCGGTTATGATCACTGATATTCTACTTCTCGATTTCTTTAATACCCTTGGATTGCCCACATCAACTACAGTTTCCATCGTTTTCGAATTATTGGGAGCGGCTGTTGTAATGTCATTGATCAAGATCAGTAAATCAGATACTGCTGTGTTAGGTGACCTTGGAAATTATATAAACACTGCAAAAGCAATGGAAATTATTTCGGGTATACTGCTCTCGGTGGTCATTGCATTCTCTGTGGGTGCTGTAGTACAGTATTTGTCCCGGTTGATCTTCACCTTCCATTACGAAAAGAAGGTTAAGAACTTCGGTGCACTGTTTGGTGGTATAGCACTGACGGCTATTACTTATTTCATTTTTATGAAGGGACTTAAAGGAACCCCTTATTATGGCGATATGAAGGATGTTCTTGAAGGCAATGAACTAATGATCATCGCAATAAGTTTCGTGATTTGGACCATACTATCCCTACTTTATACGAATGTACTGAAGAAGAACATCTTAATTATTGTTATCGCCGTTGGTACCTTCGGACTTGCTCTTGCATTTTCCGGAAACGACCTGGTGAACTTCATCGGTGTACCTATGGCGGCGTTTCACTCTTACGAGGCGTGGTCGGCATCAGGAGTGGAAGCAACCGCATTCTCTATGGATGTGCTCGACAAGAAGGTGCCTGCGGAACCACTATTATTATTCATCGCCGGAGCCGTTATGGTGGTAACCTTGTGGTTCTCGAAAAAAGCACGAACAGTTGCTGATACAGAGATCGGACTTGCAACACAAGATGAGACCAAGGAAAAGTTCAAACCAAATATATTATCACGTGCAGTTGTGAAGGGTAGTACTAAGCTCGCATCACTTCTTGGTGCGGCCATTCCTAAATCAACTCAAAATAAAATAAACAACAGCTTCGAGAAACCCGTGGTAACATTACCAAAGCATAAGACATACGAGCTTCCTGCTTTCGACCAGATTCGTGCGTCTGTGAACCTTATGGTGGCAGGTGTTCTGATCTCTATTGCGACTTCAATGAAATTACCTCTTTCAACAACCTATGTAACCTTTATGGTAGCAATGGGTACTTCGTTAGCCGACAGGGCGTGGGGTAGAGAAAGTGCTGTATATCGTGTGGCGGGTGTGCTGAACGTTATTGGAGGTTGGTTCTTTACAGCTTTCAGTGCCTTTGTTGCTGCGGGGACTATGGCTTATCTGATCTATATCGGTAAAGCACCTATGATCGCAGTTCTGTTGTTACTTGCTGTACTGCTGCTCATTAGAAACTACATTGCACATAAGAAGCAATCCAATGTTATTACAGAACCTGATGAATTGAAAAAAGCTGAAAGCAATACAGTTCAGGGTATTATTGAGGAAAGTGCCGATAATATCGCTAAAGCGGCATCCCGAACCAATAAGATCTACTCTTCTATCATCAATGGTTTGGCCAAGGAAGATGAGGCCAAGCTTAAGAAGAGCAGGCTCAAAGTGGATCAGCTCTCTGAAGAAGTGGATGAATTGAGGAATAACATCTTCTACTATATTAAGAACCTTGATGAAACAAGTGTGCGCGGAAGTAACTTCTACATTATGGTGCTGGCTTATCTCACCGATGTTACTCAGTCACTTGAGTATATTGCAAAAGTGAGTTATAAACACGTGCGCAATCATCACAAGACCTTGCGCTATAACCAGATCAAGGATCTGCAGCAAATAGATTCATCTTTCGAACATTTGCTCAAGGACATTCAGTCTATCTTTAAAAATCGAGAATTTGATAAACTGGATGATATTCTTGTTCGCAAGGAACGAGCTTTCAATGATATTTCTGAAATGATCCAGGATCAAATCAAAAGGACAAGAACTGAAGAATCAAGTCCTAAGAATACTACGCTTTACTTCAGTTTGTTACTTGAAACGAAAGATCTTGTGACAGCAATGATGAATCTTATGGAAGAATATTACAAGAGCCATAAGAGTTCGTAAATAAAAAGAAGCGAATTAAATATTAACCCCGGCTAGTCCGGGGTTTTTTTATTTGTCATCGGTCTCAAAGAGTGGATCCCGCTCACCGTATAATAAGTCGGCAATTGTGATCAGTTTCTTGATCGTATCGTTTACATTATCACGGTCGTTTACCAGGGAAGATCCCATGTCTACTGTAATCAATCCCTCCCGAATAAGTTTTTCAATAGAGTCACTCATGCTGTGAATCTCGTCACGTGCCTCATTTTTTAAATTCATTAATTTATTATGGTAAATATCCTTATCCTTTTCAGTTCTGAATTGATAAATTATTCTCAACACCTTGGCTATTTTCTTTCTGAGTTTGTTGTATTCTTTTCTTACGTATTGGTTATCCGATTCGATATACATGGCGACATTTGGTGCCAGCTCTTTCATATTCCGAAGAATCTCCACCATTTTCCTATTGGCTATTTTAATTTGTGAAACATGCCTGTTCTGCGCCTGAGTCAAATTAAAATTACTCTGTGCCAGGGAAGCATATCGTATGATCTCGCCATAGATCTTTTTCACTTTTGTGTGATAGAGATCTTCCACGTCAATACCCATATCCTCTGTTGACCTTTTCAAAATAGCTTTCATCTTCTCATCCGATTTGATATCTACTCTGTGTATATTTAGTGCATGAGCAACAATCTCGAATACAGCATTTTTAAAGAGGTATTTCGATTCTTTTTCCAGAGAAACAATGAGGGTTTCCGGGTATTTGAGTACTTCTTTGTTAAGATACTTAGGTTCATCAATTTCTTTCTCAGGAAGTAACCTCTCAGGTACAAATCGTTCCACCAGTCCTGCAATAGGTTTCACAAACCAAACCAGCAAGAATGTATTGCAAATATTGAATATGGTATGGAATAATGAAATGGCTACAGGGATTGCTGCTGCACTCAGATAAGGTGAATCAGAGCCCGTCCATTGTGCTACCCAGCTAACCATTTTCAGAAATGGATAGAACAGGATGAGTACCCAGATAACGCCGATTATATTGAACAATAAATGAGCTCGTGCCGTTCGCTTGGCATGATAATTTGCCACGATCGCAGCTATGTTGGCAGTAATAGTAGTACCAATATTTTCACCAAGAACCATGGCCGCCGCCAATTCAAAAGGGATCCATCCCTGGGCAGTCATAATCAGCGTAAGAGCCATGGTAGCACTCGAAGATTGAATAATGACGGTTAGCAGGGTTCCTATAAAAAGGAAAATGAGCACAGACCAGAATCCCAAATCGGTATACCGAGTAAGAAACTCCAGCATCTCAGGATTTTCATTTATGTTCGGAACGGCATCCTTTAAAAATTGTAGTCCGATAAATAAAACGGCAAACCCAATAATAAAGATTCCCCAATTCTTGATACTCTCTCTCTTGGCGAATGTAAAAGCAAACCCAAAGCCCACCAGGGGCAGGGCGATGGCGCTCATACTAACCTTAAATCCAAGAATAGTGATAAGCCAGGCGGTAATGGTTGTACCGATATTGGCTCCCATGATCACACTTATGGATTCTGTAAGGGTTAAAAGTGATGCGTTGGAAAAGCTTACCACCATTAGGGTGGTTGCGGATGATGATTGTATTACCGATGTTATGAAGAATCCCGTGAGTATGCCGAAGAACCTGTTCGAGGTCATGGTTGCGAGTATACTTCGCATCTTGTTCCCTGCGAGCTTCATCAAAGCGTCGCTCATTACCATCATTCCAAATAGGAACAACCCCAGCGAACCAAATAACTGCAACAACTCGGTATATCCGTAATTCATAAAAAGTCTTTGTCGACCGGATAAAAGTAGTAAATATCTTAATTTAGATAATGATAAATCTCATTTAATGAAATTTCAATACTTATTTTTCTCAATTATATTCGTGACAATTCCATTAATCGCCCAGGATATATCCGGGGAAGAATTACTTAACAAAGCAATTGAATATCACGATCCTAATGGTAATTGGGGAAAATTCAACGGCACCTTGTCAGTTACGATGGATACACCTAAAGCATCGCCCCGATATAGTACTATTAAAATAGATCTTCTGAACGAATACTTCTATCTTAAGTCAAGTAGAGATACCCTGGAAACATCTTATACCATTGATAAAGGAAAATGTTCGACCTCAATTAAAGATTCTATATCAATGCGCAGAACCCCTTGTGAAACGGCAGCACTTTACAAGAATTATTACACCTATCTCTACGGGCTACCCATGAAACTAAAAGACCCGGGAACTCAAATTGATGATGAAGTGAGATTTAAGAGATTTAAAGGAGAAGAGTACCTGGTCCTGAAGGTTATTTATGACGAAACTGTTGGGAGCGATATATGGTTCTTTTATTTCGATCCTCAAACATATGCCATGGAAATCTATCAATTTTTTAAAGGTGATCCAGAGGGAAAGGGAAAAGACACGGGCGAATATATCCTTCTTTCTGAAGAACAAAATATAAACGGTATAAAGATGCCAAAAATACGTGCCTGGTATTACAACAAGAATGATGAATACCTGGGAACTGATACATTGGGAGAATAATCTTTACGCAGTAAATGGAAAGTAAAAATCGATTATCAGAAGTAGCCCGATTATTCTTTAAGTTGGGTTGTTTCGCTTTTGGTGGGCCTGCTGCTCATATTGCCATGATGGAAGACGAAGTGGTGACCAAGAGGAAGTGGATGACCCGAGAGCACTTTTTAGACCTTATGGGCGCCACAAATCTAATTCCGGGACCGAACTCCACTGAAATGACTATGCATTGCGGATATGAACGTGCCGGCAGAAAAGGGCTATTTGTTGCGGGCATTTGCTTTATTTTTCCAGCTGTGGTTATTACCGGATTTCTGGCATGGCTTTATGTTTCCTATGGTAGCCTTCCCGAGATCGCCCCTTTTATTAAAGGAATACAACCGGCCGTTCTCGCCATCATTGCATCCGCCATTATCAAGTTGGGGAAAAAGGCCATAAAGAACTGGGAACTGGCCGTATTAGGTGTTCTAGTTCTTGGTGTGAGCCTGGCAGGAATAAACGAAATAATTGCCTTACTCGCCGGAGGTATTGCGGGTGGATTGTATTTTTTACTGAAGCGTAATGCAACAGGCACTAAATCTATTGCACCAATCTTTCTTCTTTTTATTTCAGCTGAAACTATCTCGAAACTATCTGCATTGAAAATATTCTGGACTTTTCTGAAGGTAGGAAGTATTCTATATGGTAGTGGATATGTACTCTTCGCATACCTGGACGCGGAACTGGTAACTAACGGTTACCTCACGCGACCTGAACTAATGGAAGCTATAGGAATTGGACAATTTACACCTGGTCCTGTTTTATCCACCGCCACTTTTATAGGCTATCAGCTGGGAGGATTCTGGGGCGCTATTGCGGCAACTTTGGGGATATTTTTACCATCCTTCCTATTTGTCTGGATATTAAATCCACTGATACCAAGAATGCAAAAATCTAAGGTATTGCGTGGATTCCTGGATAGCGTGAATGTGGCGGCAGTGGCTGTTATGCTTGCAGTGCTCTATGTGATGGGAAAAGAAGCACTGATTGACTGGCAGAGCCTGTTAATAGCAGGAATCTGCGTTGCCCTTGTATTTGGGTTTAAGAAATTCAGTTCGGTCTGGGTGATCGTAATAGGAATACTACTGGGTTACGTTTTACATTTCTTGTAAGAATGTGTTGATCCGGCTTTATATAAAAAAAGGAAGGCATTTGCCTTCCTTTTTCTAAATTAATAACACTTAAATTAAGAACCACACATTAAGCAGTCATCGTCTTCTGCATCGCGTGATTTTGCTAGCATTTCACGTAATTCCTGAGGTGTGAGTGGTTTGTTGGACGCCGTCGAAGTGGCATCCACACTGGCTTCCGCAACAGCGGCAACCGGTTCTTTTTTAACTTCACTTTTTAAGGTGAATTTGATCGCATCCACGGCACTTTTTGTGCGCAGATAGTACATTCCTGTCTTTAAACCGCTCTTCCATGCATAGAAATGCATAGAGGTAAGCTTGGCGAAATTGGCATTCTCCATGAACAGGTTCAATGATTGTGACTGGTCAATAAAGTATCCTCTGTGTCGTGACATATCGATAATATCCTTCATGCTGAGTTCCCAAACGGTTTTATACAACTCCTTTAATTCCTGAGGGATCACATCCACATCCTGAATAGATCCATTGGCATGCATGATCTCTTCTTTAAGATCTTCGTTCCATAGTCCGAGATTTACAAGATCTTCCAGCAAATGCTTGTTTACTACAATAAACTCTCCTGAAAGTACTCTGCGGGTATAGATATTGGAGGTATAAGGCTCGAACGCTTCGTTATTCCCCAGAATTTGAGAAGTAGATGCGGTAGGCATCGGAGCCACAAGCAATGAGTTACGAACACCGTGTTTTTTAATATCCTTACGAAGCTTAGCCCAGTCCCAACGGCCACTTAATTCATCATCCTTGATTCCCCAAAGATTGTGCTGGAACTCTCCCTGAGAGATCGGTGATCCTTTATAGCTTTCATAGGGACCATCTGCTTTGGCCTCTTCCATAGAAGCAGATACTGCCGCAAAATAAAGGGTTTCAAAAATTTCCTGGTTCAGCTTTTTTGCTTCATCGGAAGTGAAAGGGAGTCTTAACAGGATAAAGGTATCCGCAAGCCCCTGTACTCCCAGTCCAACCGGACGGTGACGGAAATTGGAATTCTCGGCTTCTTTTACCGGATAATAATTTCGATCGATCACCCGGTTCAGGTTCTTGGTCACCCTTTTGGTTACCCGGAACAGTTCTTTATGGTCGAACTCATCATTCTTAATAAACATCGGTAAGGCAATTGATGCCAGGTTACATACGGCCACTTCGTCTTCCGAGGTATATTCAAGAATTTCCGTACACAAATTTGAAGAACGAATGGTTCCCAGATTTTTCTGATTACTCTTGCGGTTGGCCGCATCCTTATACAACATATAAGGTGTCCCTGTTTCAATTTGCGACTCCAGGATCTTTTCCCAAAGTTCACGCGCTTTAATGGTTTTACGACCTTTATTTTCTGATTCGTACTTCGTATACAACGCTTCAAATTCATCCCCATGGATGTCGAAAAGTCCCGGGCATTCGTTAGGGCACATCAGGGTCCATTCTCCATCTTCCTGAACACGCTTCATAAACATATCCGGGATCCACATGGCATAGAACAGGTCACGCGCTCGCATCTCTTCCTTTCCGTGATTCTTTTTCAAATCGAGGAAGTCGAAGATGTCGGCATGCCATGGTTCCACGTAAATCGCAAATGAGCCTTTACGTTTACCACCACCCTGGTCAACATATCGCGCGGTATCATTAAACACACGAAGCATAGGAACGATTCCATTGGAGGTTCCGTTTGTCCCTGAAATATACGACCCGGTCGCCCGAATGTTGTGAATGGACAGTCCGATCCCTCCCGCAGATTGTGAGATTTTCGCCGTTTGCTTCAGTGTGTCGTAGATACCGTCAATACTATCATCCTTCATTGTTAGTAGGAAACAGGACGACATTTGTGGTTTAGGGGTTCCACTGTTGAACAAAGTAGGTGTTGCATGGGTAAAGAATTTTTTCGACATCAATTCGTATGTCTCTTTAACCGCGACAAGATCGTTTAAGTGGATCCCCACAGAAACGCGCATCAGCATATGCTGAGGACGTTCCACAATTTTACCATTCAGTTTAAGCAGGTATGAACGCTCGAGGGTTTTAAATCCGAAGTAATCATATCCGAAATCCCGGTTATAGATAATGGTGGAATCCAGTTCATCTGCATTTTCCTTGATGATCTTGTGAACCTCATCACTAAGTAGCGGTGCTTTTTTCCCGGTACGCGGATTCACATACTCATAGAGGTCTGTCATCACTTCCGAGAAAGTCTTTTTAGTGTTTTTATGTAAGTTAGAAACTGAGATTCTGGCTGCGAGCCTGGCATAATCAGGATGTGAAGTAGTCAACGTTGCGGCGATCTCTGCAGCGAGATTATCCAATTCACTAGTGGTTACCCCATCGTACAATCCTTCAATTACACGCATGGCTACCTTTACGGGATCCACTATCTCGTTAAGTCCATAGCACAATTTTCTCACCCGGGCAGTGATCTTATCGAACATGATGGGTTCTTTCCGGCCATCTCTTTTAACTACATCCATTTCTTCTTACGTTTTTTATGAGGTTACTTAGTTGATATAAGGGTGCTGGTGGGGTATCGTTAAATACCACATTATCAGCGATATATTTAAAAAGTCCGCGGGCAATACGCTCGCTAGCGGAACATTTTAGAAATCTGCGTCGAAACTAATTTTATTCGATTCCTTGTCTTTGTTGGTAACGCCAGCCTTCTGATATTCAGAAACGCGCTTCTCGAAAAAGTTTGTTTTACCCTGCAGTGAGATCATATCCATAAAGTCGAATGGATTGGTGGCATTGTATTCTTTTTCGCACTGAAGTTCAACTAATAAGCGGTCTGTTACAAATTCAAGGTATTGCGTCATGAGTTTAGCGTTCATCCCGATCAAACTGGCCGGAAGTGATTCTGTTATAAACTCACGTTCTATATTAAGAGCATCCACGAGAATTTCGCGTATGCGTTCTTTCGGCACTTTATTCACAAGGTGATTGTTGTGTAAGTGAACAGCAAAATCACAGTGTACTCCTTCATCGCGGGAGATCAATTCGTTAGAAAATGTAAGACCGGGCATCAATCCTCTTTTCTTCAACCAGAAGATCGAACAAAAAGCACCCGAAAAGAATATTCCTTCTACAGCCGCAAATGCGATTAAACGTTCCGCGAAGCTTGGACTATCGATCCACTTTAAAGCCCAGTCTGCTTTTTTCTTGATCGCAGGGAAATTCTCAATGGCGTTGAAAAGCTTGTCCTTCTCTTTATCATCTTTTACATAGGTATCGATAAGCAACGAATAGGTTTCGCTATGGATATTCTCCATCATGATCTGAAATCCGTAAAAGAATTTAGCTTCACTATACTGAACTTCATTCACAAAATTCTCAGCAAGGTTCTCATTTACGATCCCATCGGAAGCGGCAAAAAAGGCAAGGATATGTTTGATGAAATATTTTTCATCATCATTCAATTTATTATTCCAGTCTGTAAGATCCTGGTGAAGATCGATCTCTTCAGCTGTCCAGAAACTCGCTTCACTTTTCTTGTACCAATCCCATATATCATGATGTTGAATGGGGAAAATTACAAATCTGTCCTTGTTTTCGTCTAAAATGGGTTCTATTGCGCTCATTGTCCTTCGTTTTTTAGTTTTTCTGAAAATTTGTCGTTACTCGGGACTAACAAATATGACAAAAACTAAGGGGAATATCTTCGGAAATGAGTGTTGGTTTTCAACAAAGTTTTCAACACGTACGTTTTGTAAGTGTTACTATCGTTTTCTTAATTTTTGGCATTAACTATATGAATACTAGTTCTTTACAAATTACATCAATAGTTATGAACATTTCCTCCAAACCTTCGTTGAAAACCCTGAGAGGCTTCCGTTTCATCACTGTTCGTTTAAAATTTACTCCTCTTTTTAGGACTTTAATTTTCAACAACCCGGTAAGTGAAAAAAAACTTTGACCGGCCCTGGAAAAAGCAGATTTTGATTTTTCCAACTTCAGAAAACACAAAAGCCACTCCGTTATGAAGTGGCTTTCTAACTAATTCTAAAACTCAAAAACTATTGTTTAACTATTTTAAAGGTTCCGGTTTTTCCTTCGGAAGATACATTAACGATATAGACCCCAGAACTCATTGAATTTGTCGGTAATTCTACGCTTAATGCATTTGGTGAAACTTGAATGATCTGCTCACCCAGCACATTGAACACCGAAATCTCATTGATAATTGTTCCAGCCCGAATGTATAATACATCGTTAACCGGATTCGGATAGTGGGTCAATCCTTCTATATTGCTTTCCGAAGTATTCAAAACCACAGTTTCAGCATCGTAATATAATCCGTAAGCTGCTCCGGCATTGGTGCCGACGAAAGCAACACATGGCAAAGTATCACTGGTTTCCGCCACGGCTCCCCCGAAGCCATCCCAAACATCTACAGTATTATCACTTACGGTGTCGAAGTCAGGAAAATTATCACCGTTATAAGGTCTCGAATTCAGTCTATCATTTTGGCTATTATCAACAATATCAACAATCCGTATAGCCTGGATCTCTTCTGTATCGTTTACCTTACGCACCCACATATCCGGATACCCGGCGCTTTGATTCGCCAAGGGAATACCATTAAATATGGATGCAAATGCCCCTCCGTTTTCACGCCTGTAGCTTCTGTAACGATATCCGTTTGTCGCTCCTACATTTCTCTGAGACGTTATAATAATTACCTCGTCGGAGGCTATCCCTTTGCGAGCGGCTTTGATCGTAGGGTCAAAGGAATCTTCAACACTTCCATCTGTAATGGTTTCCCGTGGGGTCCATGAAGCCGGGTCATTAAAGTTATCATTTACATTCACATACAGATTTCCGGTTGTAGCTCCCGTATAGACTGCATACGTAGCGCCATTCCTGCCATAGGCCTGCCCAATCTGACTCCCGCAAACATTGTCAACATTAACAGCGTCTACCCAGTTAAATCCATATTCCCCTGCAGTACTTCTTGCCGAAAAGACTACTGTAGCACATCCACCATCCTTTAAATAGGTAGCGAACACCCGCTGACTAGCTGTATTTCCCGGGTAATTTCTATCCACACTAAAATCAGACACTGTATTGTCTACGGTATTAAGTGTAAATGCTCCTGAGCCAAGATTCCATCGCAACGCCTGGAACAATCCGTTTGCAAACATGGTGTATGCGATGATGTATTCCTCTCCGGCACCGCTTATTTCAATCAATTGCATCTTCCGAATAGGGGTAACCGCGGCTTGTTCCTGCCACAGCTCCCAGCTTCCACCATTATTTTCCGACTTATATATATATACCATGTCTAATGTTCCGCCCGCGTCAATCACATTTTCATAAACCCCAATATAAATATCTCCATTAGTAGTAACTTCCATATCTACTCCATCGATGAAGTCATCCCTAATTAATTGATCTGTGGACCAATCACGAGTGAACTGAATCTGAGGTCGGGGAATAATTGTTGCCGGTAAATAGGGTGACCCGTTATAACCGGGTTTGTTATGAGTCACTGCATTGATGGGTTTATACAACGTCGCAACTTCAGGGTTGATAAGGTTCCATTCGGCCTTAATAGCAAGCCTGTTTGCTTCAATTTCTGCGGGAGTACCCGTATTCTCGAGTACTTTAGCTTCTTCATAAAGTGCATTTAAAGTTGCACTTCTTTCGATTTGTGATGGTTGAATGCCTTGCATCTCCGCCTGATCCGATTGTGCGTACACAAGTCCTATAAAAAACAGGCATATCCATAGGTTAGTTCTTTTTTTCATAATTACATATTTTAACGTCCTACTCTATTTTGGCTTTTCGGTTTCCGCCGTTTATTCTTTGCCTTACAAAACTAAAAGGGCAGAAAGGCAGGAGATAACACGGACGTAACTATGAATACTTCATTTGTAACATGGCATAAAAAAATCGGCTGCCTTAACAGACAACCGATTTAATTATAAACTCGTTGCTTTGTTTATCCCAGATCTTCGGGATCTAATTCGTCGATGGCGTCCCAGGTTTCGTCAAGGTCCATATTGGTTCCTGTTACCTGAATATAGAACCTCTCATCCTGCATGAACTGAACCTCACTCCTACTTCCATCCTTTCTGTATTCTTCAATAACTTTATTACCGTTCTTCTTGGCCGTTCTTCTGACCTTATATTCATCTTCTTCCTCAAAATCCTGGGAAAAGAGTATTCTCATCCCCGCTGTGGCAGCGGCTCCCATTTCGCCTGCGCCATCCATCACCTGAATTTTTAATTTTTTGGACTTGTCCTCATTCTGATAGGTAGCTTCAATCTGTGCGATCTGCAGATAAGCCGTCTGCCCGGCCTTATACGCTGTACGTTTCATTCCATTGACCTCGTCCGGTAACCACGCCTTTAAGTTCTTCGTTGGTGAGTGGCTCTTCATTCTTCAATTCTTCCATATCTTCCTGTACCTTTTCCATTTCCTTTACTGCCTTGCGAGTATTGGAAACATTTTCCTTAGTTTCCTTGATCTTTTTGGAAACAGGATTTTCACATGCCAGGAAAGTACCTGCTATTGCTAATATTAAAAGTAGTTTTTTCATCTTTGAGAATTATTTTAATGGTTATGTTTTTCAGTTATACTAAGGTATTAAATATCAAAGAATTAATTAAGTTTAACGCATTGATTTTAAACAAAAATATTACTTGTAAATACACTGATGTTGTATTTATGTAACAAACTATAGCATTATTGAAACAAACCTCTAAAAAGTGGGCATAAAAAGGAGGAGGAGGACTATTTCATTTGGGAGGCTACCTTTTCAAGCTCTGCATACCAATGTTCTCCAAACTTTCTGATTAGGGCATCCTTAACGAATTTATAGACAGGAACTTTCAGTTCCTTACCCAGGATACAGGCATCATCACATATGGGCCAGCGGTGATAATTTACCGCGGCAAATTCGCTGTAATCCTGTACACGCACCGGATACAAATGACAGGAAATTGGTTTTCTGAAATCTGTCGCCCCCGCATTGTAGGCGTCTTCTATCCCGCAACCTGCGATACCACTATCGGAAAATGTCACGTAGGCACATTCCTTCCCGTTTACGAGCGGGGTCTCCAATTCATTCAAGGGTGTAACGATATGTGTCCCTTGTTCTTCGATAGCCTCAATTCCTTCCGGACGTAAAAATGGCTTCACTTTGGCGTATATATCTTTCAGTATTTCAACCTCAATTTCCGTGACCGGTGCGCCCGCTTCTCCTTCCACACAGCAAGCGCCTTTACATGCGTTTAAATTACACACAAAGTCCTTTTCAACAATATCTTCGGAAACTATGGCTTTACCCAGCTGAAACATGAGGCTAAAGATACATGCTTTCCGTTATTGACCATTCAATTAGAAGTTGAATTATTCCTTAAGAAATCTTAAAAAATCAATCCGCTTTACCTAATTTTGCAGCCTGATTTTAAGACCTATGACTTTAAACGCTAAAGAAATATTTACTGCCAGCATGGTGCTTTTCGCCGTGATCGATATCATAGGGAATATTCCCATTATCATTTCCCTTCGTGAAAAGGCAGGGCATATTCACAGTGAGAAGGCCTCCATAATTGCCGCGGTAGTGCTCACAGTCTTTCTGTTCGTGGGTGAAAGTATACTGAAATTGATAGGAATTAATGTTAACGAATTTGCTGTTGCCGGTGCATTTGTTCTGTTCTTTATTGCTATGGAGATGCTTCTGGGTATCACATTATTCAAAGATGATGGCACGGGCCCTGAGGTGGCCACAATTTTCCCTTTGGCCTTTCCCATGCTTGCCGGGCCCGGAAGTTTAACGACCATTTTATCGCTAAGGGCAGAATACGAAATTCAGAATGTGATCGTGGCCATAGTGCTCAACATCATTGTTATCTATGTTGTACTGAAAACTTCAGCCAGGTTGCAACGCTTTCTGGGAAAGAATGGAATTGGGATTATTCGAAAGATATTCGGAGTGATATTACTTGCCATCGCAGTGAAATTATTTACTTCGAACATCCAGGAACTTTTTAATTAGAATTTTATGAAAGTCGCTATATACATCTTTATTGCTATTGCAGCAGTGCTTATTGTATTTAACATTACTATGTTGGATTTCGAAAATTTATTTGAAGGCGATAGCCTGGTTGCGGCTATCAGTATTTTAGCTTCAGCTTGTGTTATCGTACTAATGCTTCTATTAAAAGCTTCGCAAAAGATCGCGGGTAAGAAATAGGAATTACTCTTCGTTATCTAAATCGATTGTCTCCAGGTCCAGCACTTTATTGAGCATGGCGTCTCCGTCATTGAGGAAATATTCAAAAGCATTCGGTCCATACAACTGCTGGGCGATATTCGCTTTTAAGGCGATCCCAAGGTCAGCATCATACTTCCGAAGGTCTATTTGAGCCTCCTCGAAACGGGAGTATTCAATAAATTCTTCCTTTAGGGATTCCGGAATTTCGAAATTATCTGCAAACTGGTTAAATGACATCCCATTGAAATAGGTTCTGTTCTTCTCCAGGTATTCAAAAATGAAATAACTAATAAATCCGCTTCGGGAAATATATTCCAGGGTTTCATTTTCTACGCTGGTGTCTTTCGGTACAAATACATCCGGAATGATACCGCCACCGCCGTACACCACTTTTCCGCCCGGTGTAGTAAAACGCAATGAATCGGCTACTTCGATATTCTCAGGATCTTCCAGCTCACCATTCTTATATCGGTTCTCGTAATCGCTGTAGTAATCGCCATTCCCATTGCCATAAGGTTTCTGAATTGATCTTCCGGTAGGTGTATAATAACGGGCTATGGTCAGCCTTACAGCACTTCCATCTCCCAGGGCCATTTCACGTTGAACCAATCCTTTTCCGAAGGATCGCCTTCCAATAATGGTTCCTTTATCATTGTCCTGAAGTGCGCCTGCGACGATCTCACTGGCCGAGGCCGAATTCTCATTGATAAGGACATATACGTGCCCCTCTTCGAAATCACCCTTGCGGGTTGCATAACTTCGGTTTTCCTCGCCACTTTTGTTGCGGGTGATGAGCATTAATTTATCATCTTCAAGGAATTCATCAACTACTTTCTCGGCAGCATAGATGTATCCGCCAGGATTGTTCCGCAGGTCCAGCACCAGTGTCTTGATGTTTTTGTCTGTAAGTTCTTCCAGCGCCTCACTGAATTCCGCGTAGGTAGTTTCAGAAAAACGATTCACTTTTATATATCCAATATCATCGGTTAGCTGATAAGCGGCATCCACACTCACCAGGGGAACGCGCTTACGTTTTAGTTTTACCTCCATCAACTTATCTTCAGAGGGTCTGTAAATCGTGAGATTTACCCTGGAGTTGATTTCGCCTTTCAGAAATGCAGAAATACTATCCCTGAAAATATCCGGTCCATACAATGATTTCCCGTCGGCGAATAAGATACGATCACCGCCCTTGATCCCAGCTTTGGCAGCCGGACCTCCTTCGATCGCCCGAATTACCGCTATGGAATCTTTATACGGATAAAAACTTATCCCTATTCCAACGAAATTACCACGCATATCATCGGCGTTATCTTCATAATCATCTACCGGAATATACACGGAATGCGGATCCAGGTTCTCCAGAATGCCATTTACGGTCACATCTACAATACTATCGGTATTCACCTGATCTACATATTCATAGTCAATATAATCTATTAGTCGATTGAGTTTATCTTTTTTAGAATTAGTAGCGAAGATCTTTTCGTTGCTGTCATTAAAGTTCAATTTAGATCCAATGAAAACACCAGCGGCAATGGCCAGGCTTACTAGTAATGGAATGTATTTTCTTTGAATACCCATTTGGGTTATATTGATTCGATATGTGTTATTGTAACGCCTGCTTTCTCTAAAAATTTCACGCCGGAATTGTCCTTGTACTCCTTATGATACACCAACCTTTTAATTCCGGCCTGGTGGATCAACTTACTGCACTGCTGACAAGGAGACATTGTGATATACAATGTAGATCCTTCGCAGGACTGAGTAGATGAAGCTACTTTTGAAATGGCGTTGGCTTCGGCGTGCAGCACATACCATTTCGTATATCCTTCATCATCTTCACAGATATTCTCAAATCCGGTAGGCGTTCCATTATAGCCATCGCTTATAATCATCTTATCTTTCACAATAAGCGCGCCAACCTGTCTTCGCTCACAATACGACAAGGTACTCCACTCTTTGGCCATACGCAAATATGCGATGTCGTATTTTTTCTGTTTATTCTGCGTCATCGGTTAGGAGATAAGTAGCGAAATTAGAAGTAAGTTACAGCATCGCAAAACATAAGGGCGTTAAATATTTGAAAAAGTTTAGAAAGGCCAGGTGTCTGCCAGCATCGGAATGGTCATTCCTATAACGATTGCCGAAACAATAAGTATCCAATCCCTTTTATTGAATCGCAACACTCTCTGGACGAAAAATGCAGCCAACAAAGTGATCATAACTATAATGATCTGCGCCATCTCAACGCCCAAAGCGAATTCCAGTAATGGAGCCACACTCTCATCCACTTTTATCATATTATAATAACGTGCAAATCCAAAACCATGGATCAAGCCAAAAAAGATCGTGACGAGATAAAACAACATATGGGTGTTTGAAGGCCTGCTGCGCCTGGCATTCAAGATGTTAAAAGCGGCCGTTGCAAGGATGGTGATGGGAATCAGAAATTCAATATAGGAACCACTCACAACCACGATCCCGTAATGTGCCAATAGCAAGGAAACCGTATGTCCTACCGTGAATAATGTTACAAGGAACAATAATCTTTTCCAGGCGCTGAAGGTATAAGCCGCACAGAGGGCGATAAGAAAAAGAATATGATCGTATCCACTAAGGTCGAGGACGTGGTCAAGTCCTAATTTTACATATAACCAGAAATCGGTCATGATTTTGGGGTGTTAAACAGCTTTAAATGTACGAATTGCGTGTAAGAATTCATATATTTAATGGTAGACTGAACATTTCACGAATTTATACTTTGAAAAAATAGTGCTCTTCTTGCTTTCATTTACCGTGTTTACCTGTGCATACGGGCAGGTTCCTGAGCTATTTCGAACCTGGTACTTGTATGAATTACAGGCCACTGATATGTCTACAGAGCATATAGTAGCTGATATCAAGCTCCCTATTTATTTGAAGTAGGACAGCTGAAGTCGGTCACCGGAATACCAGCTTCCTTGATCGCTTTAAATCCACCGGCCACATCGATAAGATTGTGAATTCCACGGCTTTTTAGAATGGCCGCGGCGATAACAGACCGATATCCCCCGGCGCAGTATAGGTAAAAAGTAGCTTCAGAAGAGAATTCGGCCAGGTGTTCGTTCAGGAAATCAAGTGGCGTAAGATGGGCGTTCTCAATATGGGCCGAGTTGTATTCGCCCGGTTTGCGCACATCGTACACAGGAATGGTTTTTTCCTGAAGGTGACTTTTAAACACTTCCGCAGAAATAGAGCTTATGGTATCGTATTCCTTGCCTGCACTTTTCCAGGCATCAAAACTGCCTTTCAGGTAACCCAGCGTATTATCGAATCCTACTCTGGACAAGCGTGTGATTGTCTCTTCTTCACGGCCTTCAGGCGTGATCAACAAGATCTCTTGTTCCACATCCCCAATGAGTGCTCCTACCCAGGGGGCAAATCCGCCGTCTATTCCAATAAAAATTGACCGTGGAATATGTCCCTGCACAAAATCCCTCTGATGACGAACATCAAGGACTATAGCACTGGTCTCATTGGCAGCAACCTCAAATTCGTCTGGTGTCATTGCATGTGATCCTCGTTTTATCACCTCATCAATATCATCATACCCTTCTCTATTCATCTTGACATTGAGTGGGAAATATTGAGGTGGAGGTAATAAACCCTCGGTGACTTCTTCGATGAACTCCTCACGGGTCATATCGGCGCGAAGGGCGTAGTTCGTTTTCTTTTGTCCTCCAATGGTCCCCACCGTTTCTTTGCTCAGATTCTTACCACAGGCTGAACCCGCACCATGTGCCGGATAAACGATCACCTCGTCGGCCAATGGCATGATCTTAGCTCTTAGGCTATCAAAAAGTATCCCGGCAAGTTCCTCCTGCGTCATATGTGCTGCTTTCTGCGCCAGGTCCGGCCTTCCCACATCTCCCAGAAATAAGGTATCCCCACTGAAGATCGCGTGATCTTTTCCTTCAGAATCTTTTAACAGATATGTGGTACTTTCCATAGTATGTCCGGGAGTATGCAGAGCAATTATGGTGATATCTCCAAGTGTAAATTCCTGTCCGTCTTCCGCAATGATCGCTTCGAAAGAAGGATTCGCATTGGGCCCAAAAACTATGGGTGCTCCTGTTTCTTTCGACAAGGTGACGTGGCCGCTTACGAAATCGGCATGAAAGTGGGTTTCAAAAATATACCTGATGGTCGCATTATCCTCTAAGGCCCTTTCGATATAGGGAGAAACTTCACGAAGCGGATCGATAATAGCAACTTCGCCTTTACTTTCAATATAATAGGCCCCTTGTGCAAGGCATCCGGTGTAAATCTGCTCTATTTTCATTTTTCTCCTTTTAATATTGTTTGCAAAAATAAGACTTTATGTAAAGCACATCGTTATCGCTATCTTAAAATAGAACAAGTGAATTCCTCAAACCCGTTAAATCCGCCGATGTAAACTTTCTGAATTATACTTTATTTAACAGACAAATGGTCTCTTTTCAACATTAAAACCATTTATTTTGTTGCATTATTTATTTGTTTTGTTAAACATTAATCGTACGATTTATTAAACTCCGATATGAGGTCTCTGGTTTTTATTTGCTCACTACTATTTTTCAATACCATTTTTTCGCAAACCACTGGTGAAATCTACGGAACCGTTCTTGATGAAAAAAACAGTCCGGTTTTTGGAGCGTCGGTATTTCTGGAAGGAACAGATCAAGGGGCACAAACAGATTTTGACGGCAACTATTTAATTTCGGAAATTCAACCCGGCTCATATAATTTAGTGGTGAGCTATCTAGGTTTCGAATCACAAACGCTCTATAACGTGATTGTAAAATCAAAAGGAAATCCGGCGTATAATTTTAAACTAAAGGAAGCGGCCCAATCACTGGACGAAGTAGTAATCAGTAACAAAGACAGGATTACGAGACCTAGAGAAACTCCCTTGTCAACCCAAACCTTATCGGCCGTTGAAATTGCAACTTACCCTGGTAGTAATAACGATGTTGTGCAGGTTGCTCAAACCTTGCCGGGGGTTTCACCGTCTATCGGTGGATTTAGAAATGACTTAATTATCCGAGGTGGCGCTCCAAATGAAACTGTTTACTACTTGGATGGCATGGAAGTGCCCAATATAAATCATTTTAGCACGCAAGGTAGTGCCGGAGGACCTGTTGGTATGGTTAATGTTTCATTCATTAGTGAAGTTACTTTATCATCATCCGCTTTCGGCGCACAATATGACAATCCATTATCAGGCGTATTACAATTTAAGCAACGGAACGGAAATAACAGAAATTTTAATGGCAACTTCAGGTTAAGCGCCAGTGAAGCAGCGCTCACGGTAGAAGGACCTTTGTTTAAGAAAGGAAAGGAAACATCCAATACTACTTTCTTAGCCTCTATTAGGAGAAGCTACCTGCAATTTTTATTCGAAACCATTGGTCTTCCGTTCAGACCAAACTACTGGGACTACCAGTACAAGGTGAATCATAGGATAGATCAGTATAATTCCATCGGCTTAATTGGAATAGGCTCGTTAGATGATTTTTCCGTTGAAGCACCGGACGACTTTGATGCTGAACAACAGGCTCAACTGGACCAAGCTCCATTTATTAAGCAGCAAACCAACGCAATCGGCCTAACCTGGCAGAATCGATTCAGCAATGGCTCCGGTTTTATGCAAACTACGGTGAGTAATAACATTCTGAAAAATGAATTTACCCGTTACTCCAACCCGGAGAATGAGAGCGGAGTTCTGTTCAATAATGATGCCGTAGAGAACGAGACAAAACTACGGTATGAAATTACCAAATTCTATGGGGACTGGAAGATTAAAGGTGGCTTCAATACTCAGTATTCCATATACGAAAACAACACCTCAGACCTACTCAACAATGCGTTCTTCAGTACAGAAATCGATTTTTTAAAATACGGTGTTTTTGCGAATGCCACACGTTCATTTCTGAATAATAAACTTGACCTTTCCTTCGGATTTCGAATGGATGATGATTCCTACACAACCAAGGACAACCTACTTTCAACCTTTTCGCCCAGGATTTCACTTTCGTATGGAATAACCGAGAATTGGAAACTGAATGCCTCGGTTGGGCGGTACTTTAAAATCCCCCCATATACCATCCTGGGATTCAGGAATAATGAGAATCAACTGGTAAACCAGGATGTTGATTACACCAGAAGCGATCATTATGTTCTTGGCCTTCAGCATTATTTCAGTCCGTCATCCAGTATTTCAATAGAAGGTTTTTACAAACAGTATGAAGATTATCCGGTATCCGTTCGTGATGGCGTCTCATTGGCCAACAAAGGAGGAGGGTTTGAGGTACTGGGAAGTGAAGAGATCGAATCGGTTGGTCGCGGTAGGAGTTATGGAACGGAGCTTCAGTTCCAGCAAAAACTCACCAATAACTTTTATGGTATTTTCTCATACACTTGGTTTTACAGTGAGTTTACAGGTTTTAACCGCGATGAATATTTACCATCGGTATGGGACAGCCGCCACTTGATTTCATTTACAGGAGGTTATAAACTCAGAAGAAATTGGGAAGTGAGTGCTCGATATCGTTTCGCAGGTGAAACTCCGTTTGTACCTACCGATCAGGAAGCCACTTTAGAGAACTACCCCGAAGTTGTATTGGACTATAACCGATTAGGCGAGGAAAAATTGGGGATTTTCAGTCAGCTTGATATTCGAATCGATAAGAAATGGAACTTCCAGAATTTTTCATTCAATATATTTGCTGAGATACAAAACCTGTTATCCCAGGATATCCCGCAGCCTGCAGAATATGGATTAGCCAGAGACATGAATGGAGAAATACTGCAACCCCGAAGTCTTGTAGAGATCGAACAGGGTGGTGGGCAGATCATCCCAAGTATTGGAATCGTATTGGATTTTTAAACCTATGGTCCCTGATAATCATTCCTGACATCTAAAAACCGTCTCTCTCATCAGTAAAGAGAAATTTCACTCGATTTCAAAAACTGAAATTACCCAGAGGGCAGTGGGATTCATTGGCAGAACCAATGTTCCCGTCAAGCTTCGCGTGAAAGACACAAAAAAGAACACTTCACTCACTTGAGAAAAAACCAGGGACCTACGAAATGGCGGGATTCAATCACTGCGCAATTGTTCCCTTCACGCTTCGCGTGAAAGACACAAAAAAGAACACTTCACTCACTTGAGAAAAAACCAGGGACCTACGAAATGGCGGGATTCAATCACTGCGCAATTGTTCCCTTCACGCTTCGCGTGAAAGACACAAAAAAGAACACTTCACTCGAATTCAAAAAAGAAGCGAGCTTCTTTTTTGAAACTCGCTAGTATTCCGCTTTTTTTGTGTCTTATTGTACCTTGGGCGGGAATCGAACCCGCACGCCGTGAAGCACTGGATTTTGAATCCAGCGTGTCTACCAATTCCACCACCAAGGCTAAATGGGACGCCAAAAATAAACAATTAATTCAAAATTGTTAGTAAATCACGGGTTCATTTTAACGAATTCCCTAACGATAATTTTACATTTGCAGCAAACCAACGCATCGTTAAAATGTCCGTATCCATTCCCGAACCAAAAATATTTCCCTGTAAACAAAGTCAGGAGTTAGCTCAAAACATCGCCAATGCTTTTGGAATCCCTCTTGGAAAGATAATAACCTCCACGTACAGTGACGGCGAATTTCAACCATCTTTTGAAGAATCGGTGCGAGGAAGCCGTGTGTTTATAGTGGGTTCAACGTTTCCAAATAGCGATCATCTTATGGAGATGTTATTAATGTTGGATGCGGCTAAAAGAGCTTCCGCCAGACATATTACTGCAGTACTGCCATACTTCGGATGGGCACGGCAGGATCGAAAGGACAAGCCCCGTGTTCCAATAGCTGCCAAACTGGTTGCCAAAATGCTGGAAACCGCCGGAGCAACACGAATTATTACCATGGATTTACACGCTGATCAGATTCAGGGATTTTTTGAAAAACCTGTGGATCACCTTTTTGCATCGACGATATTTTTACCTTACTTGAAGGATCTCAATCTCGATAATCTCACAATAGCATCCCCCGATATGGGTGGCTCGAAACGGGCTTATGCTTATTCCAAGGAAATGAAAAGTGATGTTGTGATCTGTTACAAACAGCGAGCTAAGGCTAATGTGATTTCTCACATGGAGCTTATTGGTGATGTAAGTGGCAAGAACGTGGTACTGGTAGACGATATGGTAGATACCGCGGGAACCCTAACAAAGGCAGCGGATCTCATGATAGAACGAGGTGCATTAAGTGTACGTGCCATTTGTACACATCCTATCCTTTCCGGAAATGCCTACGAACGGATCGAAAACTCGAAATTAGAAGAACTCATAGTTACCGATTCAATTCCCCTTAAACAGCAAAGCCCAAAAATTAGGGTCTTATCCTGTGCCAATCTCTTTGCGGAAGTCATGTTAAGTGTGAATGCAAACAGATCCATTAGTTCCAAATTCCTGATGTAAAACTATCAGATTTAAGACTAAAGAAAATAGAGCCATCACAGTCCTAAGCTTGCTTTGGTTCTTATTTTAAGTCAACGAAACTTTCTATTATTTCTTTCAGTCTTTTCAGAAAAAAGGCTACATTTGCAGCCGCTTTGCCTGATAGCAAAGAGCTAAAAAACAATTATTAAAGAATCATGAAATCAATTACAATCAACGGATCTCAAAGAGAAAGCGTGGGCAAGTCGGCAACGAAGGCCATACGTAATGCTGGAAAGGTTCCTTGCGTAGTATACGGAGGAGACAAGCCAATTCACTTTTCAGCAGATGAACTGGCTTTTAAAAACCTTGTGTATACACCCGATGTACATACGGTTGTAATTACCTTAGAAGATGGTAGTAAAGTAAATGCCATACTTCAAGACATTCAATTCCACCCGGTAACTGACCGGATTCTACACATCGACTTCTATCAAATTTTTGATGATAAGGAAGTAATGCTGGAAATTCCAGTTCGTGTGGTTGGAAATTCAAAAGGTGTGCGTAACGGAGGTGTACTTCGTATCGTTACTCGTAAACTTAGAATCAAAGCGCTTCCTGCCAATCTTCCCGATTTTATCGAAGTGGATATCACTGAAATGAAAATTGGAGACAAGGAGTACATAACTGCTGTGATGTCTGAAGATTACCATATCCTTCACCCGGATAACACCGTTATCTGTCAGGTGAGAACTTCACGTACCGCTATTGTGGATGAAGTTGAAGAAGACGAAGAAGGACTTGAAGGAGAAGAAGGACTTGAAGGAGAAGAAGGTGCTGAAGGTGCTGAAGGCGCTGCTGAAGCTCCGGCTGCAGAGGCTCCTGCTAAAGAATAATCACTTCTCGATAATATATTTAAAAGCATCCGCAGATAGCGGGTGCTTTTTTTTTATTTTTACGATAGAATTAAAAACTGAATGTTCGCGTTTTTCAGAAAATTATTCGGATTTACCTCCGACACTCCTCTCACAGATGGTGACCCTATGAAAAAATTCCTTATTGCAGGCCTTGGAAATATTGGGCCACAATACAAAAATACCAGGCACAATGTTGGATTTCAGATGCTGGATCAACTGGCGGAAGAAGAATCTCTTACATGGGAAACCGTAAAGTTGGGTGATGTGACCACCTACAAGAAAAAAGGAAGGACCTTTCTGCTTCTGAAACCAAGTACCTTCATGAACTTAAGTGGGAAAGCCATTAAATACTGGTTGGAAAAGGAAAAGATCCCCCTGGAAAATTTATTGGTTATCACCGACGATCTAAACCTGCCCTTTGGCACCCTTCGCATAAAATCTAAAGGTAGTCATGGTGGCCATAATGGTATGCAGGACATTCAGAACATATTACAAACTCCTAATTATAATCGTTTTCGCTTCGGAATAAGTGACGATTTTTCGAAAGGTCGACAGGTGGATTATGTATTAAGTGATTGGTCAGCAGAAGAAGCAGAAAAATTACCTGAACGCTTTAAAAAAGGGAAAGAGATCATCGAGAGTTTTGGATTGGCAGGTATTAATATTACCATGAACGCATATAACGGAAAATGACAATGAAGGAACATACTTCAGCTATGTCGTATCAAAGTGAAAAGCCGTGTGTAGTCACAATCGGAACTTTCGATGGAGTGCATGTAGGGCATAAAGCCATACTCGACCGATTGGTCTCGGCGGCTAAAAAGGAAGGTATGGATTCTGTCTTGTTAACGTTCTTCCCTCATCCGCGTATGGTTCTTCAGAAGCAGAGTAATATAAAATTGATCAATACCATTTCCGAAAAAAAGGAACTTCTTAAAAAAACCGGATTGAATCACTTGATCGTCTATCCATTCACAGAAGAGTTTTCAAGGTTAAGTGCTGTAGAGTTTGTTCGTGATATACTGGTCAATGGGTTAAATGCAGGTAAAATTGTTATTGGATACGATCACAGGTTTGGTCGTAATCGCACTGCAAGTATTGAAGATCTAAAGGAATTTGGCGAGCTATATGATTTTGAAGTGGTGGAGATATCAGCCCAGGAAATCAAAGAAGTTACCGTGAGCTCCACCAAGATCAGAAAAGCCATAGAATCGGGTGATATTTCAACTGCAAATCAGTATCTGGGATACCCGTTCATGCTTTCAGGGGTGGTAGTGAAAGGCAAGAGTATTGGCCGGACGATCGAATACCCCACGGCTAATCTTCAGATCAAGGAAAACTATAAATTGATTCCCGGAAATGGTGTTTATATAGTTTTCTCCGAAATTAACGGCGACCTGATTTACGGAATAACGAGTATTGGGACCAATCCAACGGTTGGAGGGGAAAAACAGACCATTGAAACATATTTCCTGGACTTCGATGGGGATCTGTATGATAGGGATTTGCGAATAGAATTCATTACCCGAATTCGCGGTGAAGAGACATTTGAAAGTGTTACTCAATTGAAAGAAGCCATTCAGAAGGACGAAGATTTCGCCAGAACTTTCTTAAAACATTTTGGATAAGATTCTATTCAAACATATCGACAATACGGGACTTGTGCTATGGCGTGTGGTTTTCGGATTGCTTATTACTATTGAAGGTTTTGGCGCTATTGCCACGGGCTGGGTAAAGCGGACCCTAATCGATCCCGAATTCACCTTTAATTTTATTGGTTTTGAATTCCTTCAACCTCTCCCTGGAAATGGGATGTACTTCTATTTTGCCCTAATGGGAATTTTCGGGCTCGGTGTGATGTTTGGATACAGGTATCGGTTCAGCATGGCTGCTTATGCCATCATGTGGACCGCTGTCTACCTTATGCAGAAAACCTCGTACAATAATCATTACTATTTAATGATGCTGCTCTGCTGGATCATGGTGTTCCTTCCCGCAAATCGTTGGTTTTCAATAGACGCCAAACGAAACCCCAGGTTGAAATCACCATCCATGCCTCAGTGGGTGAGAATAGTCGTTATCCTGCAAGTAGGAATAGTTTACACCTATGCTTCCCTGGCAAAATTCTACCCCGATTGGCTTGATGGCTCGGTTGCGGCTCTGTTCATGAGTGGAAAAAAGAGTTACTGGCTCATTGGAGATTTCCTTCAGCAGGAATGGGTTCACTGGTGTATTGCCTATGTGGGTATATTTTTCGATCTGCTGATCATACCTTTACTTCTGTGGAGGAAAACCAGGGTGGCTGCATTCGCAATTTCGGTTTTTTTCCATCTGTTTAATTCGATAGTATTCCAGATAGGGATCTTTCCTTATATGTCTATGGCTTTTGCGTTCTTCTTCTTCACACCGGAAACCCTACAGCGATGGTTTCTTCGGAAGCGTAACCTTGTTTATCATAGAGGGGACATCCTAATCCCGAGATACAAATCTGCTCTAATTGGTATTCTAGCTGTTTATTTCATTGTTCAGGTTGGGCTACCACTGCGGCATTGGTTCTTCAAAGATGACGTTCTTTGGACTGAAGAAGCACACCGGCTTAGCTGGCGCATGATGCTCCGTTCTAAACGCGGGATGCTTACTGTATGGGTGGAAGATAAAGCAACTAAACAACGAGAGCGTTTTGACTATGCAAAAATTCTAAGTCCGAAACAAAGTCGGAATGTACGCGCCAAACCAGATCTGCTTTGGCAATTAGCCCAGCGTATTGAAAAAATCGAGTTAGAAAAAGGCCGGGAAGTTTCTGTCTTTATGGATGTAATGGTAAAAGTGAACGACGGTGGATTTCATCGGTTGATCGATCTTGAGACCGATCTTGCCGCAGAGGATTGGTATCATTTTAAACACCACGACTGGATACTTCCTTCCTCCAACGATAATCATAAAAAAGAGTAGAAGAAATAGGCATTTTCCCTAACTTTACCATCTTAAATTTCTACGGAAAATGTTACAGGTAAACGAAATTCGCGAAAACAAGGAAGCATTTATCCAGGCACTGACAAAACGAGGTCTGGACGCAAAAACTGAAATAGCTGCGGTACTTGATGCTGATGAGGAACGTCGCAGCACACAAGCGCAACTCGATGAATCCCTTTCGCAATCGAATAAGTTTTCGAAAGAAATAGGGATGCTTTTTAAGCAGGGTGAAGCACAAAAGGCAAATGAATTAAAGGAAAAGACTGTTCATCTAAAGGAAACTTCAAAAGAACTTCAGGAGAAACTTAATTTGGCGGCCGAAAAAATGCAACAACTCCTGTATGGTTTACCAAACATTCCACATGAAAGTGTTCCCGCAGGAACCGACGAGAAAGACAACGAAGAAGTATTCAGTGAAGGTGACATACCGAAGCTTAGTAGTGATGCGTTACCTCATTGGGAACTGGCGAAAAAGTACGATCTCATCGATTTCGAATTGGGTGTAAAAGTAACTGGAGCCGGGTTCCCCGTATACAAAGGCAAAGGAGCTAAATTACAACGGGCCCTGATTACATACTTCCTCGATAAAAATACAGAAGCTGGCTATACGGAATACCAGGTGCCCCTTATGGTAAATGAAGCCAGTGGTTTTGGAACAGGACAGTTACCCGATAAAGAAGGCCAGATGTATCATGTAACCGGAGACAATCTATACCTGATACCAACGGCTGAAGTACCGGTGACTAACCTCTTTAGAGGTGACTTGCTTATGCACAACGAATTACCTATTACTTGCACAGGGTATACGCCTTGTTTTCGTCGTGAAGCGGGAAGCTATGGAGCGCATGTTCGGGGATTGAACCGGCTTCATCAATTCGATAAGGTCGAAATTGTACGTATCGAACATCCCGATAATAGCTACGAAGCCCTGGACGGTATGGTGGAACATGTGAAAGGAATTCTGCGAGACCTTAAATTGCCATATCGCATTTTACGTCTCTGCGGTGGAGACCTTGGATTTACCGCTGCGCTGACATACGATTTTGAAGTGTTTTCCACTGCGCAGGACCGCTGGCTTGAAATATCTTCAGTATCGAATTTTGAGGCTTTTCAGGCCAATCGACTAAAACTACGTTTCAAGGGTTCCGATGGTAAAAACCAATTGGTTCATACACTAAACGGAAGTGCATTGGCGCTACCCAGGGTACTGGCCGGGATACTGGAGAATTATCAAACTCCCTATGGAATTAAGATTCCTGAAGTGCTTGTACCGTATTGCGGATTTGACCTTATTTCCTGATAAACGGCTTTATTTTTGATGTACGGTTTCCGTAATCATTTCGTTATATTTACCGTATGCGAATAATCGTACTAATTCTCTTGTTATTGATGGCCGCTCCCAGCTTTGGTCAGAATGAGCTATTGGCTAAGAATTACTTCGATCGTGGTGAATATGAGAAAGCACTTACAATTTACGATAAGCTGTATCGGAAGAATCCCGGCCGACTCGATTTCTTCTTATATATTATTCAGTCCAATCAACAATTGGAGAAATTTTCGGTAGCCGAAGATTTACTTTTGAAAAAATTGAGCTCGAGACGTATTATTCCTCAGTTATTTGTTGAATTGGGTTATAATTATTCCCTTCAGAATAAAGATTCACTCGCAGGGGTGAATTACAGAAAGGCTATAGCATTCACATATGAGAATCCCGTTTATGCATATTCTATTGGAAAGAACTTTGAAGAATACAGCCTGTTAAATGAAGCCGTTGAAGTGTACGAGACTGCGATGCTGCAGGACCCCAACAAGGATTATAACGTACAGTTGGCACGTATTTATGGTGAGTTAGGCAAACTGGAGGAAATGTTCGGGACCTACCTCAACCTGATGCAGAAAAACCCAGCCTATCGGGCGATCGCAAAACGGAATTTTAGTCAGTATGTAAGTGAAGACCCTGCGAACGAAGCAAATGTGATACTTCGTAAGACCTTATTGAAACGATCCCAGTCCAATCCGGATATTTTGTACAATGAATTACTTAGCTGGTTATTTATTCAGCAAAAACAATTTAATAAAGCCTTTGCCCAGGAAAAAGCGATTTACCGGCGGGACCCAAGTGATTTAGTTGGTATCGTGGATCTTGCTCTCATTGCGATCGAGGAAGGAGCGTTCGAAAATGCTTTGAAGATCGTGGAATTCATGATTGATAATGCTTCTACACCACAGATCGAAATGCAGGGTCAGCAATATAGAATGTCTATCTTACTTGAGACGTCCTCCCGGGAAGATTATCCTGATATTGAAAAGGAATTCGAATCACTTCTCGACGGTTATGGCAGGAATGGCAGATCCTACGCGTTACAGCTCGATTATAATCACTTCCTTGCATTTAGTGCTGGAAAGAAAGACAAGGCCATCTCCAATTTGAAGCTTTTAGCCAATGACGAATTGTCAATCTATCAACAGGCAAGGGTTAAAATGGAATTAGCGGATATCCTGGTCTTCGATGAAAAATTCAATCAGGCCCTCATCTATTATTCACAGATTCAGAAAAAGGTAAAAAACGATGTCCTGGCGCAGGAAGCCAGATTCAAGGTGGCTAAAACCAGTTATTACAAAGGTGATTTCGAATGGGCCCAGGTCCAATTGGATGTCTTGAAAAAATCTGCTTCGCAGCTTATTTCAAATGATGCTATGGAACTTAGTCTCATGATACGGGACAATTCACTTGAGGATTCGACTCAAACCGCTTTAAAGAAGTTTGCCAGGGCCGATCTTTTAGCTTTGCAGAAAAAATACCCGGAAGCCGTTCGCGTTTTAGAAGAAATCCTTGAAAATCACAAAGGCGAAAAGATCGAGGACGAGGCGCTCCTGAGACAAGGAAGGCTATATGAAGAAACCAATCAATTTGAAAAAGCCGAAGCTAACTACCAGAAGATCATCGAACTTTACAAGGAAGATATCCTGGCCGACGATGCTTATTATCACCTGGCAAAATTGTACGAAAATCGGTTGGCCATGCCCGAAAAGGCCAAAGATCTCTACGAACAGATCATTTACGACTTTGCGGACAGTATCTATTTTGTGGAAGCCCGAAAGCGATTCAGGATGTTACGGGGAGACGACATAGAATAATTTCGCAGTATAAAAAATCTTCATGTATATCTACAATGTCACCATTAATATAGACGAATCAATCCATAAGACCTGGCTTCACTGGATGAAAACTGTGCATATTCCGGCTATGCTCGATACCGGAAAATTCAGTAAGGCACTAATGACGCGGGTTCTGGTAGAAGAAGAGATGGGTGGTATCACCTATTCGGTTCAATACAGGACCGATTCCAAAGAAACCCTTCAGAAATATTACAATGAAAATGCAGCAACCCTGAGAGCGCAAAGTAAACCTTTTGAAGGTAAAATCGTCGCATTCAGAACCGAACTGGAAATTGTAAGTGAGCAGTAATTGTTCTTCGCTCCGCGGTAAACAAATCGATTTTCTAATTTTAAGTAATCCGGGAAAGATGAATTATTTTATTGCAGATTCTTTGTCACCAGGATATTCCGTTGTCCTGTAAATATCAAAACCGCCTTCCCCACCGGCTCGATTGGATGTGATATATGCCACTCTCTCCGTAACAGGAATAAAAGCAACCTCATCGTTCGTTGTATTAATGGTATTACCCAGATTGGTAACTTGAACAAATCCGCTATCACTTCTTGTCGATTTAAATACATCGTATCCACCAATGATATCATGACCTTTAGAGGAGAAGTAGAGGTGTCTGCCATCTTTAGAGGTATGCGGGAACTTCTCATCACTGATGGTGTTCACGTCCCCGGGAACTGGTATCACAGGACCATAAGTACCGTCGTTGGCAATGTCTATTTTAAAAATATCGAACCCCCCTTTTGAGCCCTTCATATTGGAAGCGAAGTAAAGTGTTTTTCCGTCATTACTGAGATGCGGATTCTCCACGGAATATGCATCACTGTTGAATGGCATGGGGGTTACATTTTCCCACTTGCCCAATTTCTTTGGATCCATTTGTGCTCTGAACATTTGAAATAGCTGCGTATCTCCTTTTTTATTCGTTGTAAAATACATGGTAAATCCGTCTTCGCTAAAAGTAATGGTCCCAAGATTCTCATTTTTATTCAGTAGATATGAAAATAACACGGGGCGATCCAGACTCCAGTCTGGGTCAATGTCGCTACAAAATAAATTGGTAAATGGTTCCCCGGTTAATGGGTCTTTCTTGGCAAATACACCAATTTTCCTGGAAGAAAAAGAAATAAATTTATCCCGAAATAAACAGGAACCAAAATCCGAATAAGACGAATTGATCCCGGCAGGGATGATTTCAAACCTGAATCCGTTATCCTCAATTTTAGAGTTGGAAGCAGATTCGTTAGATTTTTGAACAGGAGTTTGCGCAAATACATTCAACGCCATAAGGAGCGCCAATAAGAGGGGATACTTTATCATTTTCGTGAGATTTGTTAAAATTAAAAATCATGATTTGGCGCAATGATATTTTAAAAGTACAAATCCCTCGGAAATTTCTTACATGTTTTAGTTGAACAGAAGAAACATTCGTTATACGGTAAGAATGAAGCTTTAGGTTACGCGATCCCATTTATTCAAAATTATCATCTTCGTAGTTTACGTACCTTTGAAAATGATGAATAATTCAGTTCGGGCAAAGAAACATCTTGGTCAGCATTTCCTTCATGATGAGGGTCTTGCAGAAAAAATTAGCAAAACACTCTCCTTAAATTCTTATACGAACATCCTGGAGATTGGTCCGGGTATGGGCGTGTTAACTAAATATTTAATTAAAAAGCCCATTCAGTTGGTTGCCATGGAATTGGATAGTGATTCTGTGGATTACCTTAAAAAGCATTATCCGGTACAGAATCTCAGTGTCTATGAAGCCGATTTCCTGAAATACGATCTTTCAACCCTCTTTGATGGCCAGGATTTCGCCATTACCGGAAATTTTCCTTACAATATCTCCACTCAGATAGTGTTTAAGACATTGGAATACCGTCATCGCGTTCCTGAATTTAGCGGGATGTTTCAAAAGGAAGTTGCACAGCGGATCTGTGAAAAGGAAGGTAGTAAGACGTATGGGATTCTTTCAGTACTGACTCAGGCTTTTTATGATGCCGAATACCTTTTCACGGTAAAACCGGGGGTATTTAATCCACCTCCCAAAGTAGATAGCGGGGTATTGAGGCTCATACGAAAAGAGAATTATGACATCCCATGTGATGAAAAAATGTTCTTCCGGGTTGTGAAAACAGCCTTCCAGCAACGTCGCAAGACATTGCGTAATTCTTTAAAAAGTTTCAATCTTTCTCAAAAACTAAAAGAAGATACTATCTTTGACCTCAGACCGGAACAACTTTCGGTCCTTGAGTTTATTACACTCACAAAAAAGATAGAAGACGATGCCATTTCAGCTAACAACTGATTTCCTAACACAGGTTGAACAACTTATTGCCATTAAAGATGGTAATGCGTTGCAGGAACTCCTGCAAGATTTGCACTTCGCCGATGTTGCCGAGATCCTGGAAGAACTAAAGAGTGAAGAGGCCACTTATCTTATCAAACTTCTTGAAAGCGAAATTACTTCTGAAGCTCTTATCGAACTGGATGACGACGTCCGGGAGAAGATCCTGGATCGATTGTCCCCAAAGGAAATTGCGGAAGAACTCCAGGAAATGGATACGGATGATGCTGCCGATGTGGTGGGCGAACTCGATGATGAGATTCAGCAGGAGGTAATTGAAAAGATTGAAGATGATCTTCTGGCAGCGGATATCGTCGAACTTCTTAAATACGATGAAAATACAGCCGGAGCGCTGATGGCAAAAGAATTAGTTAAGGTTAAAGAGACATGGACCATAGCAGGATGTGTCCGTGAAATGCGTCGCCAGGCTAAAAATGTGACCAGGGTACATTCCATTTATGTAACTGACAAAGACGGAAAATTAAAAGGCAGGCTTTCGTTAAAGGATCTGCTTACCGCACCTGAGAAGGCCCATATTGCTGAAGTATATATTCCCAAGGTAGACTATGTAACCGTAAACACGGAAAATGAAGAGGTTGCCCGGATCATGCATAAATATGACCTGGAAGCCATTCCCGTAATAGATGAAAAGGGCATACTGATGGGGCGTATTACTATTGATGATATAGTAGATTTTATTAAAGACGAAGCGGAAAAAGATTACCAGCTGGCTGCAGGTATTTCGAGTGACGTGGAAGCGGACGATAGTATCTTTCAGCTCACCCGTGCCCGTCTTCCATGGTTGGTACTTGGGCTGATAGGAGGATTAGGAAGTGTTTATATCATGCAAGGTTTCGACGAAGCTCTTAATAATTTCCCTATCCTGTTCTTCTTTACACCACTAATTGCCGCGATGGCCGGAAATGTTGGGGTGCAATCCAGTGCGATCATCGTTCAGGGTCTTGCAAACGACAATGTAAAAGGCAGTCTTTTTGACCGATTGGTGAAAGAAGTAGGGCTGGCGCTAATCAATGGTATAGCGCTTGGATTACTAGTTTTATTGTTTGGAACAATAGTAGGTCAGGATCAATTAGTTAGCATTGCCATTTCAGTTTCCATGCTGTCGGTGATTATCGTAGCCGCACTGGTCGGGACCTTTGTACCTATCATATTAGACAAACGAGGCATTGATCCGGCAATTGCAACCGGTCCCTTTATTACTACGAGTAATGATATCTTCGGAATTTTCCTTTTCTTCTGGATCTCTAAAATCATACTCAATTTTTGAAACCTGAAGTTTACAGCTATCAACTCACTGTACCGCATTCGGCTATCGATGAAAGAAATCATGTAAACAACCTTGCTTATTTGCAATGGTGCCTGGACGCCGCCCAGCAACACTGGGAACGTAATGCTTCCGAAGCCATCAGAGGGTCCTATATTTGGTATGTTTTGAATCATACCATCGATTATAAGGCTTCCGCGTTCGAAGGGGAGGAATTACAGGTGGAAACCTGGGTTACTTCTGCTGAAGGTGTAAAAAGCGAAAGACGGTATCGTATTTTCAGAAAGAAAGATGAAAAATTGCTGATAGAGGGTAAAACGATCTGGTGTTTGCTTAATGCTGATAGCCTTAAACCCACAAAAATTCCTTCAGAAATTCGTACTTTGTTTGAAGAAAACTAAAGTACTATGCATCCGATCAACATTAAAAAGAAATTTGATAAATTCAGTGCCCGGTGGCATCCCCATCAGATAGCGGTAGTAGACGATATGCAGGTAATCCTGGCTAAGATCCAGGGCGAATTTGTGTGGCATGCCCATGAGCATGAAGACGAGTTGTTCTATGTTCAGAAAGGAACGTTGGAAATGCACTTCAGGGACAAGATCGAAATAGTTAATGAAGGAGAAATTATCGTTGTGCCGAAAGGCGTAGAACATTGCCCAAAAAGTCAGGGAGATGAAGAAGTCCATCTCCTCCTTTTCGAAAAACTTAGTACGAAGCACACCGGTGAGGTCGTTCATGATAAGACAAAGGCCGAATATCCAAAGATCTAGCGATGAAAATACTTCACCTCGATTTAAATCATCCGATATTAATAGAAGAACTCAGCAAAGCTGGATTCGAGAATACGGAAAATTTTACGGCGTCCAAGGAGGAGATCGAAGAGATCATTCATGGTTTCGACGGGGTGGTGATACGAAGTAGGTTTAAGATCGACAAAATTTTCCTGGACGCTGCCAGTAAGTTAAAATTCGTAGCTCGGGTGGGAGCTGGATTGGATAGTATAGATATCGACTATGCGAAGGAAAAAGGCATAAAGCTTATTGCAGCCCCTGAAGGAAATCGAAATGCAGTAGGTGAACACACCTTGGGTATGCTGCTTTCATTATTCAATAATCTCAACAGGGCAGACCGGGAAGTAAGAAATGGTTCGTGGAATCGCGAATCTAATCGCGGGACGGAACTGGACGGAAAGATCGTGGGACTGATCGGCTATGGAAATATGGGAAAAGCTTTTGCCAAGAAGATGAAAGGTTTTAATTGCACGGTGCTTTGCCACGATATTAAAACAGATGTAGGCAATAAGAATGCTACCCAGGTATCTCTTAAAACCCTTCAGGAAATGGCCGATGTAGTGAGTCTGCACACCCCGTGGACTCCACTGACCAATAAAATGGTGAATTCAGATTTTATTTCAGAGTTTAAAAAACCCTTTTGGTTTCTGAATACGGCCCGGGGGAAAAGTGTGGTAACAGCCGATTTAGTTGCCGCTTTGAAATCGGGAAAAATCCTGGGAGCGGGACTGGACGTGCTGGAATACGAGAAAGGTTCTTTTGAATCCCTGTTCACTTCCGAAGAACTCCCCGTTCCTCTCGCCGAATTAATTGAAATGGAAAATGTGATCCTAAGTCCGCACATTGCCGGTTGGACGGTCGAAAGTAAAGAAAAACTTGCCCAAACCATCTTCGAAAAGATCCTGAAACACTTCGGAGAAGGATAGATCACTAAGAGAATTAGGAATCTGGATGATTGAATTGTTATATATATAGAATGTGAATTCATGAAAGGAAAATTACTATGGTTGCTTCCATTTTTAGTCTTATCTCTGCAGGCCCAGGAGATATATGTGGTAAACAGCATTAACGAAATTAAGGTTATTGATATACCAACTCTTAATGTTACCGATATGTTTACGGTTGATGTTCTGGAAGTTGGTTATATAACCGACATCGCGTTTACCCCGGATGGCACACTATATGCGGTTACAAACGGATGGCAAATTTTCGAGATCGATACGTCGAATGGCGAAGCAAGCTTAATTACCGATCTGCCCAATGCCGATCCTTATACAGCCTTAGTGAGCAATGCCGATAATCAATTATTGACCTCCAGGACCTTTTCCGAAGAACTATACAGCTATGATTTAAACACCGGTATGTTGGAATTAGTTGATAATAACATTTCTTCGCCGGGTGATTTTACGTTCTATAAAGGCTACCTGGTGTACCCTAACATTCTTAACGATTTCATCAAAGCATACGATGGAAATTCTATCATAAATATCGGCTGTTCTATCCCTCTGGTATACACTTTCGTGAATGATTTTGTGGATTGCGAGACGAATAATATTTATGCCTTCGATCAATTTGCGAACTTATACAGTTACGAACTCGAAACAGAAAATTTTGCATTGATCGCCGAATTCTTCGACCAAACGGGCCTTTTAAATGGCGGAGCCACTTTAACAGAATGGATGGGGTCAGACTGCGTCATAGAGCCATTGGAAACAGTATTGTGTCTTCCCTTAAGCACCAATGATTTTGATTACCCCGGGATTTCCTTAAAAACGAATCCAGTGGAAGATTTCATTGAATTCGAAATAACCAATCCAATGGACCTTACCTTTTCAATATTCTCTGCCAGGGGACAGCTGGTGACGGAAGGTATTTTGTTTAACAATAGGATTTCAGCATCGCGATTAGAAGCTGGAATCTATTTTCTTCAAGTGATAAACAGTACTGGTATGAATGTTTTTGAAGGTAAGATCATAAAAAAATAAGCCCGGAATTTTCTACATTTAAGCGTGAAGAAAACCATAATTATTTTTACGCTACTCGTAATTGTGCTTCTAACGCTCTTCCAGTTAAGTAAATATTCGGTTACTAGTGGCAGCCTGGAGATAGAGTTCGTTGTGGCAGGAATCGCGTTGTTATTTCTCGTCATAGGAATGCTACTCAAGCGGAAATCCTCAGGTAACGCAGAAGACCATTCCGAAGAAAAACAAATCGATAACCAAAAGATCGCCGACCTAGGAATAAGTAATCGTGAATATGAGATCCTTCTCGAAATTTCCGAAGGATTGTCCAACAGAGAAATTGCAGATAAGTTATTTGTTTCTGAAAGCACTATAAAAACGCATGTTTCCAACCTGTTTTCAAAACTTGATGTGAAACGAAGAACCCAAGCCATACTAAAGGCAAAATCTCTGAATATCATTCCATAACTATGAATTCATACGAAAGTTCAAAACGATTTGGTACTTTAGTATGAGCGTGCGTGATATACATCCGCCTAAATTTGCTGTAACAGTTAAAACAGCAGCATATGAAAAAAACAGTGATTAAATACGGATTGTACAGCCTCCTAACAGCGAGTGTACTTTTTCTTTTAGCCTTTCTCATTGGGAAAGGCATGAGCTATTCTGTCCAGGAAACAGTTGGATACATAACTATGGTCGTGTCCCTTGTCTTTGTATTCTTCGGAATTCGACATTTCAGGGACAATATAAATAATGGGAAAGTGAGCTTTGGTAAAGCATTGCTCATAGGATTCCTCATCTCCCTTTTTGCGGGACTCGGGTTTGGAATAGTAGATTATATTTATACTACAGTGATCAATCCCGATTTCGCCCAGGAATACCTGACGACGATGGTGGCCGACATGAAAGCAAACCTTCCGGCCGGTGAGTTCGAAACTCAGAAAGCGAACCTGGAACAGCAAATGGAAGAATATGGAGGTTCGGGTTTTATGGCCTTTATCATGTTCGCAACAGTTGCTATGATCGGACTGGTTATCTCTATAATCTCTGCATTAATCTTACAACGTAAATAAATTCACTATGCAATACGACGCATCAACACCGGAAGAATATCTGGACCTTATTCCGGAAGAAAGAAAAGCCCCAATGAAAAAACTAAGGGAGGTAATACTAAAAAATCTGCCACAAGGATTTGAAGAAGGGATGAATTATAAAATGTTAGGGTATTACGTGCCACATTCGGTCTATCCGCCAGGATACCATTGCGACCCGAAACTTCCGCTTCCTTTTATGAATATTGCTTCTCAAAAGAATTTCATTGGTGTTTATCATATGGGCGTTTATGCCAATCCCGAATTGTACGATTGGTTCGTCACTCAATATGCCAAGCATTGTAAGTTTAAACTTGATATGGGTAAAAGTTGTGTCAGGCTTAAAAAAATGGACGACATCCCTTACGCCCTGATTGGTGAACTTGCTTCCAAAATGACAGCGAAGGAATGGATCAACATGTATGAAAGTAAAATAAAAAGGTAAACGTTATGAAAAACAGGGTAACAGGACTGGGCGGATTCTTTTTTAAGACTAAAGATCCGGAAAAAGTGAAAAATTGGTATCGCGATCGTTTAGGTTTGAATACGGACCAGTGGGGCTGTACGTTCTGGTGGAAAGATGAAGCCGGCAATAAATGTTCCACACAATGGAGTCCTTTCAAAGAGGACACCCAATATTTTGATCCCAGTGAAAAACAGTTCATGATGAATTTCCGTGTGGAAAACCTCAGCGAATTGCTAAAGGCGTTGAAAGAAGAAGGTGTTACCATTGTTGGCGAAGTGCAGGAATACGAATATGGAAAATTTGGGTGGATCCTGGATCCCGAAGGAAATAAGATAGAGTTATGGGAACCTGTGGATGCCGCCTTCGAATGATTCTGAAAAGTAAAATATTTCGGGTGGGTACGACTTTTTTTTATACTTTTAATCCTCATAATTAATTACAACTAAACATGTCTGAAGAGAACAACAAAGATAGCTTTGACGATGCTAAGGATAGCATTGAAAACGCGGCCGAAAAAATTGGTGAAGGAGCTAAGGAAGCGGCAGGAGAAATAAAAGAAGAGTGGAACCAGGTTACCCGGGCTGAGAATAAAAAGATGCTCGCGGGTATTCTTGCTTTAGTCATTGGCTCGCTGGGAATTCATAAGTTCATCCTGGGTTATACACAGGAAGGGATCATTCAAATAGTGATAAGTGTTCTTACTTGCGGCATCGGAGGAATTATAGGACTTATCGAAGGAATTATCTACCTGACAAAAAGCGATGAGGAGTTCTACGAAACGTACCAGGTGAATAAAAAGCCATGGTTTTAATTTCGTAACTTAGAGGTCTAACCAAAAACGATTTTAACTATGTCTGAAGAAAACAACGACAACCTCGGTGATGAACTGAAAGATCAAGCCAATGAACTAAACGAAGATGCCAAGGAGGCAGCTGAGGAAGTTAAAAAGGAAGCAAAATCTACCGCCGATGAATTCAAAGAAGGCTGGAATGAAGCTACCAAAAGTACGGAGAACAAGAAACTCATCGCGGGCCTATTAGCCCTTTTTGTTGGTTATTTGGGAATTCATAAATTCATTCTGGGATATAATAAGGAAGGCTTTATCCTGTTAGCAGGTTTCGTGGTAGGACTCCTTTTATACTGTTTTATCATTGGTATATTTATTATCATGGCAGTTGCTATTATTCCTTTTATTGAAGGTATCATATACCTTACGAAGAGCGATGAAGATTTCTATAATACGTATCAGGTAGGTAAAAAGCCCTGGTTCTGAAAATGTAAAGCTTTCGATAATAAACGATCGAAAGCTTTTTTTATGTCATATATAATCGTAATATTGCGATATACAAATAAAAGATTATGGGCGTTTCAAAAAGACATTTACATTCTATTCAGGTGAATCAACTGGCCGATCTGGCCAAAGTCCTTTCTCATCCCGCCCGTATCTCGATCCTAAATTATATTGGGGATTGCGATGGTTGCTTATGTAAGGACATTTCTGAAAAAATAAGACTATCCCAACCTACGACTTCTCAACACCTTCAGGTGATTAAGAAATCTGGACTGTTAAAAAGTAAATTCGAAGGAAAATCCCAGTATTATACCATTAATAAGGACAAACTAATGGCATTAAAGGAACTCTTCGCGGAATTTTTCGAAACGACCGAACAAAAATGTTGTTAACCTAACATTCAGCACTATGAAAACTCAAGAATTTATATCACTGTTACAAGCTCATCAAGACAAATCCCTGCTATTTGAATTTACACCCGGACAACTGGTAGGTGCTAATTATCACATTACAGAGGTTAAGCATCTGCAGATAGACGCCGTAGATTGTGGCGCTAATTCCGATAGCTGGAACGAGACCGTTATTCAGCTTTGGGAGAGTCCTTCGGAAATAGGAAAAACAGACTATATGTCGGCTTATAAAGCGATGGGGATACTCAATAAGGTGGGACGAATGAAGCCCTACGACCTCGATTCGGAAGTTAAATTTGAATATGGTAATCCTTTGTTTCACACGGCCCATTTATTTGTTAATGATTTCGAAATACACGGTTCGAACTTGCTCATTAAATTAGCAGTTACGAAAACCGATTGTAAAGCAAAAGAAACCTGTGGAATTCCAGAGACCGTATCGGCAGAGTCCGATAGCACAAATTGTTGTACGCCCGAAAGTGGCTGTTGTTAAGCGATGAAAATTATCCCGCTAAAGGAAAAACACTATCCCAAAGTGGCCGATATTTATAAAGAAGGCCTGGATTCCGGTATTGCAACGTTCGAAACTGCGGTGCCCGACTGGGAAGCCTGGAATAAAAAATTCCTGCTTGAAAGCCGGTTTATTGCCCAATTGGATGGCAATATCGCTGCCTGGTGTGCCCTGAGTCCGACATCGAAAAGGCAAGTGTACCGAGGAGTCGCAGAAGACACGATTTATGTAAGTAAAAGGTATCAGGGACGTGGTATTGGGAAGAAACTGCTTCAGCATTTGATTGAAACCAGTGAATTACAGGGGTTCTGGACGCTACAGGCTGCTATATTTCCACAGAATGTGATTAGTATTCAACTTCATAAAGATTGTGGATTCAGAATACTGGGGGTAAGGGAAAAAGTAGCACAACGGAACGGTACGTGGTACGACAATATATTGATGGAACGAAGAAGTAAAAAAATAAATTATATGAAAAACATACTTGTTCTTTGTACAGGTAACAGCTGCCGCAGCCAGATGGCACACGGTTACCTCAAAACAATGGCCAATGGAAAAGCAAATGTTTTCAGCGCGGGAATTGAAACCCACGGACTTAACCCCGGAGCGGTTTCTATTATGGCAGAAGATAATATTGACATCAGTGATCATACCTCAAATCATGTAGATGAATATCAGGATGTGAACTGGGATTATATTATTACGGTTTGTGACCACGCTAATGAAAACTGCCCTTTTCTACCCGCTCCGCAGGCTATTCGATTACACCACAATTTCAGCGACCCTTCTAAAGTAACCGGTTCCGAAGAAGAGATACGTGCAGCCTTCCGAAAAACCAGAAACGAGATTAAGGATTATTGTCGTAAGTTTATAGAAACAAACCTTTAAACTCATGTCATTTGCCACTAACCTGCTCATCGGCTATATAGCCCTTTTACATCTTTATATCATGTGGTTTGAAATGTTTGCATGGACAACACGTGGACGAAAAGTGTTCAGAAGTTTTCCTAAAGAATTATTTGAACCTACAAAACCCATGGCAGCCAACCAGGGTCTTTATAACGGTTTTCTTGCCGCAGGTCTCATCTGGACCTTTTTTATTGAAGATGAATCATGGCGTTTGAATATTTCCATATTTTTTCTTTCATGTATTGCTATTGCCGGAATTTATGGCGCTATAACCGCAAGTCGTAAGATATTTATTGTTCAGGCATTACCGGCAATTATTGCACTGCTGGCCTTGCTCGTTGCCAGTTAGTTCCCTTGTTTTATTACCCCTTTTTAATCCCTAGATGAATTAATGCTTAATTTTCATACCTTTAGGGAAACTAACTAACTAATGCCAACAACCTCCGTCACCTCGTACAGGGACTACCTCTGTCTTTTCTTTACCTATTATTTTACCTCATCATCGGGATATGATGGCATTACTTTATTTAAAATAATATGGGATTGAAAAAATCGTTTATACTCGCGGCCATCCTCGGATTTGGAGCAATAGCAGGATGGGAAATGTATTGGCGAGCGCAGGGTTTGAGACCCAATATTGACGATACCAATAACCTATCGGCAATACAACGGGCAAAACTTCAAAAACCTAAAGACAATTATGTTGTCTTCATAGGTTCATCCAGGATATTGTTCGACATCCAGTTAGATCTGTGGAAAAAACAAACGGGTACAGAACCTGTTATGCTGGCTCTCCAGGGTGCTTCTCCGCTACCAGTTTTACGAGATATTGTGGACAATACTGAATACAGTGGAACCATAATTGTAGGTGTAACTCCCCCGCTCTTTTTTTCGACTACTTTTGATCAGGCGCCTCCTATAAGTCGTGCGCTAGAGCGACTTGATCATTTTTACGACCGAACCTATGCCCAGCGCATAAACCATTATCTGTCAATTCCCCTTCAGAAGAATTTGGCGTTTGTTACCGTAGCAGATGAGGTTTGGGATTCGGATGTGGATCTTGGAACTTTACTTTATCACCAGATACGTGATGAGCGGGCTGGCCCAAAGCCTCCCCCTTTCAACCAGTTCGAAGATGTGTCACTGGACCGCAATGTTCAGATGACGGCTAAGGCAACAAACGATACCGCATATGCGAATACTATTAAACTTGCCTGGCAGGATATGCTATCGGGAGATATGCCGCCCCCTGATAAAAAAAACACTACAGAATTCTTTTTAAAATACGCTAAAAAATTCCAGGAAAGAGGTGGTAAACTAGTGCTTGTTCGATGTCCATCCGATGGATGGTTTAAGGAATTAGAAGCCAAAGGATTGCCAAGGACCGAGTATTGGGATTCCCTGGTAATACGATCGAAATTACCCGCTTATCACTATGATGATTATGAACAATTCAGAAATTTAAATCTTCCGGAATGGTCTCATTTATCTAAAGAAGATGCCGATTTCTTTACCAATGAGATCATTAAGATCTTCAAAACGGACGGAGTATTAACCAATTCTAATCCCGAATAGTTATGCTCTTTAATTCATTAAGCTTCATCGTATTCCTGGTTATTGTTTTAGCCTTGTACTATTCGAAAATATTCAAATGGACCAATAAAAAGCGAATGCTACTTATTGCCAGTTATGTGTTCTATGGCCTCTGGAATCCACCACTGGTTGTTCTTCTCTGGATCTCTACAGTAGTGGATTGGACCGCGGGTAAAAAACTTGCTGTCCTTGAAAATAAGGGCAAAAGAAAACTTTGGCTTTTGTTAAGTATGATTGTAAATCTGGGCTTTCTGGCGTTCTTCAAATACGGAGATTTTCTCCTTGAAAATTTCACATCACTTATGAATTCTTTAGGTGTGGAGTACACTGCCAGGCCGATGGATATAATTTTACCAATGGGAATTTCATTTTATACCTTCCAGACCATGTCGTATACAATCGATATGTATTATAAAAGAATTGAACCCGCCAGAACCTTTCTTGATTTTGCTTTGTATGTGACGTTCTTCCCTCAATTAGTTGCGGGACCGATCGTTCGCGCCAAGGAACTGATTACTCAGTTTTACTCTGAAAAAAGGGCCACAACTAATCAGTTCCTTTGGGGATTGTTCTTATTGACCATAGGTTTATTTCAGAAAGTGGTCTTAGCAGACACTTTGTTATCCGGAACCGCAGACGAAGTCTTTGGTTCAAAGAATATTTTACACAGCCTGGATGCCTGGACGGGAACATTAGCATTCTCCGGTCAGATCTTTTTCGATTTTGCTGGTTATTCGACTTGTGCTATCGGAATCGCGCTGATGCTGGGTATACATTTACCCGATAACTTCCGATATCCCTATGCAGCCATCGGATTCTCCGATCTATGGCGACGATGGCACATTTCCCTATCCAGTTGGTTGCGGGATTATTTGTATATCCCCTTGGGAGGAAACCGCCATGGAATAACACGAATGTACGTTGCTTTAATGCTCACGATGTTGCTGGGCGGTTTATGGCATGGCGCTGCATGGACTTTTGTAGTGTGGGGAGCATTGCATGGAATGTACCTTGTAGTTGAACGGCTGTTAAAAGGATCAATAAAGATAAAATTGAAGCCATGGAACGGTTTTATACTCGCTTTATTCACCTATACATGTGTAAATATTACCTGGGTGTTTTTTAGAGCAAGGGAATTCAGCACAGCTAAGAACATGATATGGTCCATGTTCTTCCTCAATGACGAAGGCGAGAAATTATTATATATGTTCGACATTGTAAAAGTATTGTTAGTGATTACCGGCCTGTTCTTGTGTCATTGGATGATGCGAAACACCTCTATGAAGGAAGTCGCTCAAAAAACCAATCCATGGGTCTTTGGAATCTTCTGGGCCATCCTATTCTTCTTTATCGTGATTTCCCAGGGAAGTGGAGAACAATTTATTTATTTCCAATTTTAAAACCATTTAGATAACGTCGTTATACGACTATAGATTAATTAATATCCAAAATTACATTCATTATGAAAATAACCATTAAATTAATGCTCGTAGCCATACTCATTGTGGTTGCATCATGTAACAATGCCAATCGGGAAGTTGAAGAAAACATCGCAATGTACTCCAAAGTATGGGATGAAGTTATCAATAATGGCGATCTCGACCAGATCAACGACAGCAATTTCACCGAGGATATCACCCTGGTTTCTGATCCTGAGAACGTAGTTGGAATTAGCGCCTTCAAGGACTACTATTCCAACTTTACAACGGGATTCTCGGATAGAGAATTCACCATTAATTCACTATTCGGACAGGATGATAAACTTATGAAGCATTGGAGTTTCAAGGGGGTGCATTCAGGTGATTTCTTTGGAATCCCCGCTACCGGAAAGACGATTGAAATCGATGGTGTTACCCTGGTAAAAATGAAGGATGGCAAGATCGCCCAGGAGCAGGATTTCATGGATAATCTTGTATTTATGTCGCAATTAGGAATCGATCCATTCCTGAATCCGGATAACAAGATGATTGTTCAAACTTTATACGACAATTTCGCGAAAGGTGATATTCCGGCAGTACTTGCTGGGCTGGACGCCAAAGTGGTGTGGAATGAAGCTGAGGGCAATGCTTATGCTGATGGCAACCCGTATATCGGTCCCGATGCTGTATTAAAAGGTGTGTTCGAACGCGTTGGAGCGGACTATGAGACCTTTACTCTCGCAAATATTGAATTACATGACATGACTAATGATATGGTGCTAGCTACTTTACGGTATAAAGGAAAAGTTAAGAACGGTGCGCCGCTCGATGCGCAGGCTGCACATCTTTGGACACTAAAAAATGGTAAAGCAGTTTCTTTTCAGCAGTATGTAGACACCAAACAACTGCATGAGACCAGGGGCAATTAACATTCGTTCAGGCATGATAAAAAATATAATTTTATTGATTGCCGTTGTATCCTTTTTTTGGAGTTGCTCCGAAAAGGTCTCTACGGAAAAAACGGCCGATTGTAGTGAATCATATCTGGATTATTCTGATAGTGATGACCAATTTACCGGTGGAATCTCCATGATTCCCATTTCCACTCCAAAAGGTACTTTTAAGGTGTGGACGAAACGTGTTGGGAATAATCCTAAGATGAAAGTACTATTGCTTCACGGAGGACCTGGAGGAACTCATGAGTTATTTGAATGCTTTGACGGGTATTTTCCGAAGGAGGGTATAGAATATGTCTACTACGATCAGTTAGAATCCTATTATAGTGACCAGCCCAATGACTCAACGCTATGGACCACCGAGCATTTTGTGGAGGAGGTAGAACAGGTTCGAAAAGCGCTAAATATGAACAATGATAATTTTTACCTCCTTGGGCAATCCTGGGGAGGTATCCTGGCTATGGAATATGCGCTCAAGTATCAGAATAATCTTAAAGGTTTGATCATCTCCAATATGATGGCCAGCATTCCTGAATATGAAAAATACGCTTCAGAAGTATTAGGCCCGCAATTACCAGAAGAGGTCTATACCGAAATCAAAGCCATGGAAGCCGATAGTGACTTTACTAACCCGAGATACGGTGAACTAGTCACCCAGTACTATTACACCGAACATGTATTGAGAATGCCCCTGGACCAATGGCCGGAATCGGTTAATCGAGGCATGAAACACCTTAACCCGAATATTTACATAGCCATGCAGGGCTACAGTGAATTTGGAGTTACTGGAGAAGCTTCATTAAAAGGATGGGATGTATCTGCACGGTTAAAAGAAATTAAGGTTCCCGCGTTGATGATTGGTGCCACCCATGACACTATGGATCCCGAATATATGGAATGGATGTCGGAAGAAGTGCAAAACGGGACTTTTTTATTGTGTCCTAACGGTAGTCATTTTTCGCAATACGACGACCAGAAAAAATATTTCGAAGGCGTCCTTCAGTTTATAAAAGATGTGAACAACGATTCTCAAAAATCGAATACAAATAATTAAAAGTAACGTATATTAGACATTGGTCTGCCAGTTATTCAATTTAGAATAAACGCAACTTCTTTGTGTATCGAGGAATTTGAAACCAATTTAAGGAAAACTCACATTTACCAAAGAATAACCATGAAGCAATCCGTTCAAAAAAAGTATGAAAGTATGAAATCAAATGCAACGCCCTGGACCAAAGCAGAATTACACGCATATATTTATCTGCTCTGTGCAAATGCAGATGATATCGTGACTGAGGATGAAATGAAATTGATAAGGTCTAAAGTAGATCCGGAAATCTACGAGAAGATTTATAAGGAATTCAAAAAGGATTCAGAATCAAAACGACTGAAAAAAATAGAGCGTAATATTGAACAGCATGAGTATTCGCAGATGGAACTGGGCGAGCTTCGAAAAGAGATGCATCAGATATTCGCTTCCGATGAAAAGTTCCATATGAAGGAGCAAATTATTGACGATATCCTGGACAATATATTGTATTGACATCCCCATCCCGTGTATAGGAACTTAGTACCCCCGGGCATGTAATGATTCGATTCTTCCGCCATATTCGACAACGCCTTATTTCTGAAAATAAATTCAGTAAGTATCTGCTATATGCCATTGGAGAGATTGTACTGGTTGTTATAGGTATATTGATCGCCTTGCAAATTAACAATTGGAATGAATCCAGAAAGATCAGACATCAGGAGGTGTCGTACCTGAACAGATTGCTCTCCGAGAATAAACTGGATTTAGAAACATTTTCGGCCAGTATCAAGGACCTTGAAAAAGGAAAAGAGACCGTTGTGGATTTTTCGGTAGCACTTAAAAGTAACACTATAAGCGATTCCTTGCTAATTCATTATGCCAGTGAATATTTTAAATATGGCAGTATCTATCCTATTTTCAGTTCTTCTACCTCTACCTTCGATGACCTGTCCAGTACTGGTAATCTGGAAGTAATTGCAAACACCGGGTTACGCGAAGACATCGTAAAACACTATGCGAGGCATGTACAGGTGTCTGAAAGAATTGAGATCGCAGTGGGCTGGGCCCTTCCGTTGGATGCTCCCTTTACCCACGAAAATGATATCATGAAATTTGAGCCACACACAGCATTTCTCTTCCCGGCATCCCCCAATGAGGCGCTCGCAAGTGAATTAAAAAGTAAAAAAGTAACTTATATCAGTAACGCAGCGGCCCATTATTGGATCAATATGGATGCTATAGAGCTACTTGAAGACTTAAACGACCAGACCAAATTGCTCATCACAGAATTAAAGAAAGAACTGGATAAATAACAATTATTCTCTGCCATTCTAAAAGGGCAGAAGAGACGATCGACAACGAATTTAATCACGACCCATGACAACCCTCAACGTAATTACGGTTATTGCAATTATCCTATTTGCCAGGCTAGGAGTGCGGTTGGTCATTAGATATCGCCAGATGAAGAAAGAAAAGGATGACGAGATCGACACCACTGAATAAAAAGATTCATACAATTTAATTTCACCAGTGGTTGCCTCCGTAGAATCTGTGGCAGGTTTAGTAATCTCCCACTGTATATAGTGACGTACCGAGCCATCAGGGGTTGTCCCGCCACGTTTCACACCTGGAAGCAATACAGGTTCTATTAACATTTTAAAATCGTAATTCGCCCACATTTCTTTATCGAAAGCTTTCATCTCATCCAGCGATATAGAATCTTTCTCGGCTGAAAAGGCGGTTTCATACATGTAGAAATCATCGGCATACATGGAATAGTCCAGGTTTTCATTTTGCCACCCATTAAGATTGGCCAACGCCGTTTTCGAATTCGCTTCAATGGCAACCTCGGCAGAGTTGTCCGGTTCTGCCTCCGTTTCGTTATTACAACTTACAAGTAAAAGGGTAATAAACAGAAAGGAAAATAATAATTTGATAATATTGGTTTTAGTTGATTAATATTCTGAAAGTTAATAAATCAATATGATAGCACGGTCATATTTTGTAGCAAGCGTTTTCAATTCGTTGAGCTTATGTTAAACTTCTATTTTTTGACTGTTTTTTTTGTATCTTTTTTCAGATCAAATATCAAAAGAATTGCAATGGCCACTACAAATCGATTCGACAGGGCAGTACAAAAACTTTATGCTGCGTTTCAAAATAACCGCCTGCATCCCGAATGTGCCATGCAATGCGTTGTTGGCAATATTTGCGACAATAAAGATTCCTGGAAACATCTTTCCGATACACATGGATCTTTACAGCTTAACTATGTGGGGCTGGTCCATGAGCGTTTAGGACGAAAATTCAATGGATATTCCCCTTCCGAATTACTTAAAATTGAAGCGGCATTCCTAAGTGGCTGTGGGTATCAATTGCCTTTGAAGCCCGATCATTACAAACCAAAGGATCCTTCAGATCGTGACCTGCTTTTCGACGGCTTATGTGCCGCAGTCCAGGTGTTATGCGCTCTCGATGGAATTCAAAATATCATGGATGCCTCGAAACTGTTCCAATACCATAAACAACCTGTGCCGGTTTCCGAAGAATCCGTGTGACCATAAAAAATAAAATTTACCTCTATGACCTTCCACTTCGATAAATCCATCTCAATACTCGAGAAGACCCCTTTAGTTTTGAAATCATTATTATCGGGTTTACCGGATGACTGGACACAACACAACGAGGGCCCCGATACCTGGAGCCCTTTTGATGTTGTGGGTCACCTCGTGCATGGAGAAAGGACCGATTGGATACCACGTATTTTCATAATAATGAACGACAGTGACCAGAAGACCTTCCATCCTTATGATCGTTTCGCGCAATTTGAAGAAAGTAAAGGAAAAACATTAGAAGCCCTTATAATGGAATTTAAACAACTGCGTAATCAAAACCTGGAACAACTTAAGGGTTTCGGACTCTCAGAATCCGATTATAGGAGGGAAGGTGTCCATCCCTCATTGGGCCCGGTTACCCTTGCAAATTTGCTAAGTGCCTGGGTGGTTCACGACCTGGGGCATATTGCCCAGATAAGCCGGGTCATGGCCAAACAATATAAGAATGAGATAGGCCCATGGACTGCTTATCTTTCTATTGTAAGCCAATAATGTCATGCGAATTTTAACTCTCTTTACGCTTTTATCTTTAATTGGTGGTAGTCTTTATGCACAGGATACATCGGCCAATGACAAAATTTTAACCGAATCAATTGAAAAATCGGGGGTGTCTATGGTTGTACTGGGTACCATACAGGATGCAGGATCCCCACATATCGCCTGCAAAAAAGAATGCTGCAAGAACCTCTTTGAAAATCCGGACCCGAAAAGAAAAGTGGTTTCTCTTGGAATAATCGATCATGATCATGAAAAAACTTTCCTGATCGAAGCTACGCCGGATATCAGCACTCAATTGAAGATTCTTAAAAAGTATTCTGGCTTAGCAAAAGAGCTCCCCGATGGAATTTTCCTGACTCATGCACATATTGGCCATTACAGCGGTTTAATGTACCTGGGAAAGGAAGCCGCAAATGCTTCTAATGTCCCGGTGTATGTGATGCCCAGAATGAAATTGTACCTGGAAACCAATGGCCCCTGGAGTCAGTTAGTCGACACAGGAAACATCATACTTGAGGAAATCACACACAAGAAAGAAGCTCGAACAAATAGTGGGGTTTTGTCATTTACACCTATATTGGTTCCACACAGGGATGAATACTCTGAAACCGTAGGGTATTTCCTGGAAGGACCCTCAAAGAAAGTTTTGTTCATCCCGGATATCGATAAGTGGGAAAAATGGGATATCCCAATAACAGAGGCGCTTTCGGTAGTAGACTATGCATTTGTTGATGCCACTTTTTACAGTGGAGATGAGATCAATACACGCGATATATCAGAAATACCACATCCATTTATCATTGAAAGCATGGAATTGTTCGACAACCTGCCTGCTTCAGAAAAAGAAAAGATCCATTTTATTCATTTTAATCATACAAACCCAGTGTTGGATTCCACCAGCAATGAATATAGAAAGGTGATAGAAAAGGGATATAATCTTGCCTATAACGGCCTAATAATTCCACTATGACACGCAAAACTATCATCAAATTCATTTGGGAATATGTACAAATTTTCATCGGTATAATATTGGCTAGTATTGGCCTTAAAGCTTTCCTGTTACCAAATGGATTCCTCGATGGAGGTGTGACGGGAATTGCCATCTTATTTCAAAATCAATTTGATATAAATATAAGCTTCCTGCTTGTATTATGCAGTGTTCCCTTCTTCATAATAGGCTATTTTACAGTTTCAAAAAGAATCCTGGTAAAGTCGGTAATTAGTATCATTACTCTTGCGGTTTTCATCCAATTGGAGAATTTCAATGATGTTACCGACGACAAATTACTCATTGCTATCTTCGGTGGACTTTTCATGGGAACTGGTATTGGAATCGCCATTCGTAATGGTTCTGTTCTTGATGGTTCTGAAATTTTAGGAATATTTTTGAACGACCGCTTTGGAATAAGTATCGGTCGAGTGAATCTTGTATTTAATGTCATACTATTTGGCATTACCGCTTTATTGATCTCCTTGGAAGTAGCACTCTACTCCATACTTACGTATGTTGTAACGGCAAAAGTCACCGATTTAGTTATCGAAGGCTTTGAAGATTTCATTGGTGTAATGATAGTTTCCAAAAAATACATGGAGATTAAGCAGGCAATTATGGAACAACTTGGGGCGGGCTTAACTACCTACCAAGGTGGAAAAGGCTATGGAAGCAATGGAGAAGTCAAGGACTTTGAGATCATTCATACTGTAATTAATAGGATTGACATCAAGAAACTTTACAGAATTACCGATAGAATCGATAGCGACGCCTTTATCGTAGAGTTCGATGTAAATAATATCAAAGGCGGGGTGTTGAGAAAACTTCTGGATCGAAAAAAGTCAAAAGAATTGGCGCCGGAATTGATTCAGAAAGAATAAAATTCAACCGTTAATTCCTAAAGCCTCGTTATTTTGATAATAATCATTAATTAATTGCATTCAAAATCAATACATTTATATCTAATTAAAACTGTTTATCATGAAAAAAAATATGGCCAATGCAGATCGCATTATCAGATTTATAATCGCCGCAGTTGTTGCTTATTTATATTTCAGCGGAACCCTCACAGGAACTTTAGGAATAGTATTGTTGGTGGTAGCCGCTATTTTTCTGCTTACCAGTTTCATCAGCTTTTGCCCGCTATACGCTATTTTCGGTATTAGTACCTGTAAAGTAAAGGATTAAAAAACCGGATGAATAAATACATTGAGGCCTTGAGTACTCCGAAAGACTAATTTATTCTTCCTCTCCCTTACTTAAATATTTTTTCTCCAGTTCAGCCTGGAACTCTTCCATTACCGGTTTTACTGTGCTTTCAGGAAGATCGGCAATACGTATATACATCAGGCCATCCACTGCATTATTGAACATGGGGTCTACATTAAAGGCGACTACTTTGGCGTTTTGTTTGATATACTTCTTGATGAGGACAGGGAGTCTTAAACTTCCCGGCTCTACTTCATCGATAAGCTTATCGAATTTATTTAGGTCGGCTGCGGTCTCATCGAAAATGAAATCCTTATCGGCGTCTTTTAACTTTACCTTAAATTCTTTTTTCGGATTAATATACTGAGCCACATACGGGTCGTAATAGTTGGATTTCATAAATTCGATCATCAGCGACTTGGAGAATTCGGAAAATTTATTGCTGATACTCACTCCGCCTATGAGGAATTTATGTTCCGGGAATCGAAGTGTTGTATGCACAATCCCCTTCCACAATAAAAATAATGGCATAGGTCTTTGCTGGTATTCTTTAATGATAAACGCCCTTCCCATTTCTATAGATTTCTCCATCATCGAATACAATTCAGGTTCAAAGCGAAAAAGATCCTGAAGGTAAAAACCGTCAATTCCAAATTGTGGAAATATTTTCGATCCCAGTCCCATACGGTACGCACCGGCTATTCTTTTTGCGTCACCATCCCAAAGGAACATATGATGGTAGTAGCTGTCGAATTTATCCAGGTCCGTGGCATTATTAGTTCCTTCTCCTACTTCTCTAAAAGTAATTTCACGTAATCGCCCAATTTCCTGAAGTATATTCGGGATGTATTGGGCAGGTGCCAGGAACACCTCGTAATTTTTACTTTGCAATAGCCGCTTATCATCTTTCCGAAGTAATCCGATCTCCAACTCCATCATTTCGATGGAAACAGCGCCTGCAATTTTTTTAGGGGCCTTTGGTATTTTCAGGGTCTTAGGAATATTCTCCAATCGTTTTTTCTTCTGAAATGGATTAGCCAGTACATAGGTCTTCTTCCGAAGGAATTCTGTGAACTCCTCCATAGTTTCATGCTCGGCCTGATCTGCCACTGAAATCGGGTTACCAATCCGTACTTTGATCAACCGTTCCTTCTGAGTTAATAATTCCGATGGAAGCTTGGCTGTGCGAAACCTATCGTTAAGCTTTGCCATCCTGTAGAACATTTTACTGTTTTTAGCATGGAAATAAATAGGAAGTACCGGCACCTCCGCCTTTTTAACAAGCTTCATAGCAGCTACTTCCCAGGGCTTGTCGACAACCAGTTTGCCATCGCGATAGGTAGAAACCTCTCCTGCCGGAAAGATTCCCAGGGGATGGCCCTCTTTTAGATGAGAGAGGGCGTTTTTGAAACCCATCACACTGGATTTAACATCCTTTCGGTCCTCGAAAGGATTAACAGGCATTACATAAGGTTTCAATGGAAGAATTCGATGCAAAAGGAAATTTGCGATGATCTTAAAATCGGTTCGATGTTCCAGTAATAATTTCAGTAACAGAATTCCGTCGATTCCGCCTAATGGATGATTACTTATGGTGATGAACGAACCGTTCTTTGGAATACGTTTGAGGTCTTCTTCCGGAATTTCAAACCTGATTTCGAATTCATCTAGTAGGGCATTTATGAATTCTAGATCACTAAGATGCTTGTTTCGATCGTAGATCTTATTCATCGTATCGATCTTGAGAAATTTCATCAGTGTCCAACCCATGAAAGTACCAACGAAGCCGAATTTATCAACATTGATGGCTTTAGCAACTTCTTTTGCATTAACTAATCCCATGGGTAATTGGTTGTTTTAATTCTGTCGGTTCAGACAACAGTGAACACAAATATAGCGAAACAGTCGCAGTTATTCCCGCACGATAATTTGCACCGTATCACGGCTTTCCTGTTTTAGCAGTACTTCCTTGTTCTCCATTAATGAGTCGATTTCGCCGGGCTTTGCATGACGAATTGTATACAGCGTCACACCCTCATTCCATCTCACTCTGAATCGCTCTCTGAGCTTCGATAGCAAGGGGTCCAGTCTATCGAATCTGTTATCAACACATACCGAAAAACTAATGGCCGAATTCTGTATGAGTTCAACTCTCATTTTATACTCGTGCAACCATTTGAACACATCACTGATATTATCCTCCATCATAAAACTGAAGTCCAGTGAAGACAACGAAATTAATACCTGATTCCGTTTAAGAATAAAACAAGAAATTTCGGGGTTCAAGGTAACACCTTTTCCAACACAGGTTCCTGCGTTCTCCGGATTCAAAACGATTTTACAAAGAGCGGAATTTCTTTACGCTGCATGGGCTGAAGCGTTTTTGGATGTATTACCGAGGCACCGTAAAAAGCAAGTTCAATAGCCTCTTTATACGAAATATTGTGTAATAATTTAGAATTCCCAAAATAGCGAGGGTCAGCATTCAAAACACCAGGTACATCTTTCCATATAGTAACATTTTCGGCATTCAAACAATAGGCAAATATTGCCGCCGTATAGTCACTCCCCTCACGCCCCAGAGTGGTAGTGAAGTTATTCTCCGCGTCCGATCCTAAAAAACCCTGGGTGACTGTTATTCCTTTTGGAGCAACAGTACCAGAAATACGAGTTTGTGTTCGCTCCCAGTCCACTTTCGCGTCACGAAAATTTGCGTCTGTCATTATACAGCTTCGTACATCAAGCCAGGTATTATCCATGCCTACTTCCGAGAGATATTGGGAAATAATAGTGGTGGACACTAATTCTCCAAAGCAAACTACCTGATCGTAGACAAAGGCATGTTTTGAAGACCTGTTTGTGTTTATAAAATTTGTCAGTTTTGTATATAGTTTTTGAATTTCACCATAAGCGGGATGCCCGGTGATAGGGAAAAGTTCCTTTAGAATCGTATTGTGATATTCCTGAAATTCTGAAATTAGCGTCGATTGTTCTTTGTCTTTTGCCAGATACGCATTGACAACTTTTTCCAGGTGATTGGTCATTTTACCCATTGCTGAAACGACAACTAAAAGATCCTTTTCTCCCGAAAAATCTATGACTTTTTTCAGGTTGCGTATACCCTCGGCGTCCTTAACAGACGCACCTCCAAATTTAAATACCTTCATCCTTATTGATCGATAAATTTCTTAAGTGCTTCTTCCCCCATTTCTACCTGCCACCAGTTGCTTAGAATGGTTGCCCCTGTTTGTTCGTAAAAATCAATGGCTGGTGTATTCCAATCTAAAACCACCCAATTTACTCTCTTTACTCCTTGTTTCACAGCGTATTCCATTACTTCCCGATAAAGTGCTTTACCAACACCTTTTCCGCGCATTTTTTCCTTCACCACCAGGTCCTCCAGGTGAACCGTTCGCCCTTTCCAGGTAGAAAACCGAAAATACACTAACGCCATTCCAACTATTTCTCCATCAATTTCAGCAACAAAACAGTCGAACTGTTTGTCGTCACCAAAACCGGCTTCTACCAGGGTTTCTATAGTGATTTCCACAGCATCCGGTTCCTTCTCAAAGACTGCCAGTTCTACAATAAGTTGCAGTACGGAGGACATATCTTCCTTACGGGCATTTCGAATTAGCAATCCCATGGGTTTAGTTTACCGACAAATATCGGTTCAATTTTACAAAAATCACGATATTTGCACTAAATCTACAACACCTTAACCACGATGCCGCAAAAAAACCAAACTCTAGGGGAATTTATCATAGAAAATCAAGAGGAATTCAAGTATTCTTCAGGAGAGTTATCCCGACTTATAAACTCCATCAGGCTTGCTGCGAAAGTAGTAAACCACGAAGTGAACAAGGCGGGACTTGTTGATATTCTGGGTGCTGCCGGCGATACTAATGTCCAGGGTGAAAGTCAGCAAAAATTGGATGTCTACGCAAATGAGGCATTTATAAAAACATTGACAAATCGTGAAATTGTTTGTGGTATAGCAAGCGAAGAGGAGGACGATTTTATCACGATAAAGGGACGAAATCAGAATCATGACAATAAGTATGTCGTGCTAATCGATCCCCTGGACGGATCTTCTAATATTGACGTAAATGTTTCTGTGGGTACCATTTTTTCAATTTACCGCCGAATTACACCTTCCGGAACTCCTGTGACACTGAATGATTTTCTTCAGCCCGGTAATAAGCAAGTAGCGGCGGGCTACATCATCTATGGTACTTCAACCATGATCGTCTACACCACGGGACATGGTGTAAATGGATTCACGCTTAATCCCGCTATTGGTACTTACTATCATTCTCATCCCAATATGAAATTCCCGGATGACGGTACTATTTATTCAGTGAATGAAGGGAATTATGTACATTTTCCGCAGGGTGTTAAGAATTATATTAAGTATTGTCAGGAAGAGGAGGGTGATCGCCCCTATACATCTCGTTATATTGGTTCACTGGTGTCTGATATCCACCGGAACATGATCAAAGGTGGTATTTATATTTATCCAAACACCGCCAAGAACCCCGATGGTAAACTAAGGCTGCTATATGAATGTAATCCAATGGCTCTTATTGCAGAACAAGCTGGTGGTCTTGCGAGTGATGGGTTTCAGAGAATACTTGATATTCAACCAACAGAACTGCACCAAAGAGTGCCATTTATTTGCGGCAGCAAGAACATGGTATTGAAGGCCGAAAAATTTATGCAAAACGCAGAAAGCTAGAAAACATAGGGCTTTTAAAGTCTTTTTTTATAAATTTATAAGGAAGTTAAACACTAACGACAACATGGCAAAGAAAACGACAACCAATGACAATAAAGAGAAATTGGATTCTTCTTCCAAGATAGAAGCGATTAAGAATCTTATTTTCGGGGAAAATATCGAACAATATGATAGTGCGTTCGATACTTTAAAAAAGGATCTTGAGAAGAAGAAGAAAATTCTGGAAGACAATATTGATGAGGTACGGAACGAACTCATGCAATCTATAGATTCGTTAAGTACCGATGTGAATATCAGGATAACCGATCTGGAGGACGCGCTAAATGCCAAAGCTGAAACCCTTACCGAGCAGAAAGTAGATCGTAAGGAACTGGGGAAACTACTAATTAGTTTAGGCGAAAAAATTAGCTCTTAACGACTATTTACTCTTAGAGACTGAAAATGGTAAAGGAGGACGAGAACAAATTAAAGTTGCTTCGGGAAATCCTGTTGATAGATGACAGGGAAATTGCCCGTGCTGTATCACAGCGGCTCGACACCATTACCGAAACCCTGGACAAACGGGAGGAATTATCAAAAAAAGTAGATCCCATCATCAAAAAGCGATTGGATGAATTTGTTTCGGATATTCCTGTAACTCTTGGCCCAACTATTACCAAAACCCTGAAAGAGCAGATTGAGAACTCCAGAGACCAGGTCGTGGAGGCGTTATATCCCATAATGGGGAAAATGATAAAAAGGTATATTCAAAATGAAATAAAGCTGCTTTCAGAAAGAATAAATCAAAAGGTGAACAAAACATTTTCTTTGGCCAAATTCAAACGAAAGGTTCGTTCCACATTTACCGGCGTAAAGGAAAGTGACATGATACTTGCCGAGTCTAACCAACCCGTAATCGATGAGATCTTTATCATAGAAAAAGGCTCAGGTCTTCTCCTGGGAAATCACAGTACCACTGAAACTATGGATAAAGATATGGTTTCAGGGATGCTTACTGCGATTAAAAGCTTTGTTGAAGACGCTTTTTCCGGCGGCGCACAAAACCTTGAAGCCATAGAATACGAGCTATATACTATTCACATTCAGAATTTCTTCTCCTATTATATCGCCGTTGTCGTTTCGGGAAATTATACCCGAAGCTTTGAAAGTCACCTTGAGAATGATCTGCTTGATCTATCGAAAAAACTTACTTCAAAAATCACCTCACTGTCCAGGGAAGCAGTGGACGATATTCTCGCAACGCACATGCGGAAGCATTAATTATACGCTCATAATCACAATTTTTAGTATACTTGTAAGAATTTACCTGCCACTCTATGGCTAATTTTCTAATGTATGATAACCGGGGAGACTGTTTACATTAACAAAATGCAAGAGATCATAGCCAGCTTCGATGGTGTTGTATCGATCTCAAATAACGCCATTCATCCTATTGATACGGGCGAAAACATCTTTTTATTACATCCGTTTTTTCAAAGTCTCAGGGCTTCAATAATGGAGGGCGAACGAGTATATTATACGTTTCCCTGTATAAACTTAATGCTGGGTGAAACAAATTATTACTGCGATGTTATCATTAAGAAAGAAAAGGATTTTGTAGCCGTTTTACTGTTTAATTATACGGATCATTACAGGGAATTACAGGAAAAAATTCAAAAAATAAATGGAGAAAAATTGAATTCATAATTTCTTTTTTCTTCTCTTTGTAAATACATACTCCCCTTTATATGTAATTACTATTTTAACCATTGATTTAAGAGGTATGGCAGCTGTTAAGAAAATCGTTTTATTAGGGCATTTTGGAGTTGGAAAAACCAGTTTGGTGCGTCGCTATATAGATAGTGCTTTTAGCGAGGATTACCTGGTCACCGTTGGAGTACACGTTAAAAAGAAAGAAGTCATTGTAAATGACGAACCCGTAACACTTATTATCTGGGATATTGAAGGTAATAATTCTATTGAAAAGGCTCGAAGTTCTTATTTGTTAGGAACACAGGGTTTTATTTATGTTTTCGATATTACCAGGCAGGAAACTTATGAGGGTATTGATGACGAAATGACTTTTTTAAAGAAGCATCATGATGATGTTCCGGTATGTTTGGTCGGAAATAAATCGGATCTATTCACTGATGATTTCACCAAGGCGTTTTTTAAAGAACCAGTATTCGAATCTTGTTACTTCACAAGTGCAAAAACAGGTGATAATGTTGAATCACTCTTCTTAGATCTTGCAAAACGAACACTCTGATATGGGAGCAAATCTCAAGAATGATATACTTAATCGGAGAATTCAGGAAATTGAATTGTATGATAATGGAATTATTATAGAAAGTGATAATTCCATTTTCAAGCTGCCTGAGGGTAGTTCGATTTCAGACTTGCACCCGTTTTTTGAGGGAGTTATACCGCTACTTCCCTCGGTTAAGGATTCGCTTAAAATTCCATGTGTAAATGTAGATACGGTCCCAGATCCTAAGATTGTAGATGTCGATTTTCTTCGGAAGAATAAGAAACTGTATCTGTTGTTGTTCGATTTCACCGGGCATTATGAAGCTTCACATCCGCTTGTGCAGGAGAAAAATGTTGCCTCTATTGCCAAGAACAAGCTGGCATTCGAAAAGCAACTGCTCGAAGCAAAAGAAGAATTTAAAAATAACTTTCTTTCCAATCTCAACCATGAGATCCGAAATCCATTAAACAATTTACTCGGTTTTATGGAATTGCTGAAAGAAACTAAATTAGACTACGACCAGAATGAGACCTTAAAGGTCATGCAAAAAACAGGGACACACCTAAAGATACTCATGGACGATATGCTGGATATTTCGAAGATAGAGCGAGGTATATTGGATATTATGAGCGTTAATTTTAACCTAGGGCACCTGATCAACAATCTGCAAAACCATTTTCAGCTAAAATATTACGATAGCCCGATCGATTTTGAGGTTTCTATCGATAACAATGTGCCCAGAAAGCTCATAGGGGACCCTGCCCGATTGAATCAAATTCTCTTTAACTTAATCGAAAATGCCTTCAGAAATACCGAAGACGGGCATATTTCCATGTTTGTTAAGGCAGAAAATAAAAACAAAACCTCCACTAAAATTCAAGTTATTATATCCGATAGCGGTGTAGGAATCCCCGAAGATAAACTTGATAAGATATTTGATTCCTATTTTCAGCTTAAAGTTGATAAACTAAAACCTATAGGAGAAGGACTGGGACTAAAAATAGTAAAGGATCTTACCGAATCATTAAACGGATCGGTACAGGTAGCCAGCGATGAAGGTAAAGGAACATTATTTACTTGTCTTTTTCCATTCAAAGTGCGCACCTCATCCAGGGAAAAGAAAACCGTCCCGAAAGGTTCCGGTATTCTAATGAGTAAACGCTTACTGATCGTTGAAGACGAAACGTCCAACCAGATGCTTCTAATGAAAACTTTTCTGAATAACGAAAAAGGTTATGTAATAGAAATGACGATTACAGGCGAACATGCACTCGAACTAATGGAAAATAATCGATATAATCTCGTCATGTTCAAATCTGTACTTCCGGATATAGATGCTTTAGGATTGATCGAGAAAATCCGAAATCATGAAAGTGATGGGATAGCAAATCTTCCTATACTCATAGCTAGTGGTAGTACCCTCAAGGAAGAACAACAAGCCGTGATGAATGCGGGCGCATCTGCGTTTCTTTCAAAACCCTATACAAAAAATGAGTTATTCAAAAGTATTGAACAACTCATTCGTTAATATTTAAAAACATTTATTGCTTCCTGTTAAGAAGGTAGCGGTAGTCTTCCATGTCCAATCCTCCTTTGAAGATCTGAATGGATCTCTTTATCAACTTAGCCGCTAATTTTTCCGTGTACCCTAACCCAATCGCATAGCGTTCCACCAATCGTTTCTCTTCATCGTCAATTTCATTATCGGCGAAAATGATCTTAAACAGATCGAGCATTCGCTCTAATCTGTCCTCCGCAGAATTGGACGGATTCATGGGATAAATTTTAGGATTCTTCTTGATCTTTTTGAACTCATCTTCGGTAACATCCAGTTTTCGCGCGAATCGTATTAATAAGTGTCTTTCTTCATCATTCAAATCCCCGTCAACCATTGCCATACGCACAATAGAGGCGAAATGACTTAATTTTCTGGAGCGTTCTCCACTCTCAAATAATTCTGTGAATGCCATAATTCTAATTTATAGTACAAATATAAACTGTTCGCGGTTTTAAACTGAATAAATTGAAGGAAAATGATCGTTCGCTAAACTTTTCTTAATTCAAAGAAAAAAAACAACTTATACCTATCTTTAAACCAATTTCTATTTTGGGAATTATAACCTGTTTCAACATCATAAATTATAACTGCCATGAAAAAAAAACTTCAAATAAGTAATGGTATTGCCTTTGTATCGGTTCTTGTAATAAACTATCTATCCAATACAGGTAAAATAAACGATACCACTATAGGAGAGATTTCAGGGGACCTAAACACCTTATTCACTCCTGCGGGTTATGCCTTTGCTATTTGGGGGCTCATCTATCTTTCACTTATTGGATTTATTATCTACCAGGGCCGGAGTTTATTCATGAAAGTCAGGGATGACGAATTTGTTATTAGAACTGGATGGTGGTTCGTAATTTCCTGTATCGCCAATGGAGCATGGGTTATTTGCTGGTTATTCGAGAATACCGGATTATCCGTACTTTGTATTTTCTTACTGCTGTTCTCCCTGCTGAAAATTGTTCTGAACAACAATATGGAACGCTGGGATGCGCCAATTACCGTAATCGCATTCTTATGGTGGCCTTTTGTAATTTATAGCGGATGGGTAACAGTAGCCAGTATTGCAAATGTTTCCGCCTGGTTGACAAAAATAGAATGGAATGGCTTTGGCATTTCAGAAAGTATCTGGACAATAATCATGATTCTAATAGCCGGAATTATCAATCTCCTTGTTACCTGGAACCGCAGTATGCGTGAATTCGCTATGGTTGGAGTTTGGGCTTTAGTAGCTATTGCTGTTGCGAATTGGGAAGAGAATACCTTAATTGCCTACACCTGTCTCGCTGTATCAATCATATTATTTTTAAGCAGTAGTATTCATGGTTACAGGAACAGAGCTACTAACCCGATGATTAAATTGAAACAATACTACAACCGCTAATGCTCCCTTGTCAGAAACATTTGTTTAGTCTTACCGAAGAAGTTACCTATCTGAATTGTGCCACCATGTCGCCATTTTTACGTTCGGTTGAAAAAATTGGCATCGAAAACCTCCGACGTAAATCGAATCCTCAGCACATTGAAAGTGAGCATTTCTTCAGCGACCGCAAGATATTGAAAGAGAGATTTGCCACATTGATCGATGCTCCCGACCCCAACAGCGTCGCAATTATTCCTTCGGTTTCCTACGGAATTGCTACCGTGGTTAAAAACATCCCGTTTGAGAAAGGAGATGAGATCATTGTACTGGAGGATCAGTTTCCCAGTAATATATATGCATGGAAACAGCTGGAACCAGGTAAAATGATCAAAGTTATAACAATACCGGCTCCTCCTTTAATTGAAGGCAGGGGAAAATTATGGAATGAAAATCTATTGAACACAATTTCCGAACGGACGAAAGTGGTCGCTATTCCACAGATACATTGGTCGGATGGAACTCTTTTCAACCTTAAGGAGATACGGGATAAAACAAATGAGGTTGGCGCTTATTTAATTATAGATGGCACACAAAGTATTGGCGCAGTTCCTTTCTCTGTTTCAGAAATTACTCCGGACGCTCTAATTTGCGGAGGTTACAAGTGGATGATGGGAGCTTATGGTCTTGGCATGGCATACTATAATGAACGTTTCCATGATGGCTCGCCCATTGAAGACAATTGGATAAATCATATGGGGAGTGAAAATTTTACCGGTCTTGCGAAATACAATCCCGAATTCAAACCGAAATCCACGCGTTATGATATGGGGGAGTCCAGTAATTTTATTTTGGTGCCAATGCTCTCCGAAGGTATACGGCAATTACTGGATTGGACTCCTACGGGTATTCAGAAGTATTGTCAGGTAATTACGGCTGAGGGTATCGCCGTACTTCGCAATCATGGATACTTTGTGGAGGAAGAAAAATACAGGGCATATCATTTATTCGGAATATTCTGTACAGGTAAGAAATCGATTACACAGTTGAAACAGCGATTAATGAGAGAGAATATTAAAGTATCCTTTCGAGGGGAATCCATACGGGTTGCTCCCCATCTGTACAACTCCGGGGAGGATATAGAAAAACTGGTGAACTGTTTCATTTAAGTACAGGCTGTATTATCTTTGTCCGCAATGAGCAAAGCCCTTGTTCGATCACTTTTTGAACAGTCTTCGGAAACCCGAAAACTGAAGGAGGCTATTGCCCGTTCTGAAAAAAACATCACTATTACCGGCCTGGTAGGCTCTTCTTTTCCCTTAGTAATTGCCGAAACATTTAAAATTTCTGAAGTACCTTTTTTAGTTATCCTTAACGACAAAGAAGATGCAGCTTATCACCTGAATGATCTGGAGAACCTGCTGGGAGACCAAAACGTACTCTTCTACCCTGGAAGTTATCGCAGGCCCTATCAGATAGAGGAGACCGATAATGCAAATGTACTGTTGCGAAGTGAAGTTCTGAATCGATTAAATTCCCGGAGAAAACCGGCCATTATCGTAACCTATCCGGAGGCATTATTCGAAAAGGTGGTAACCCGAAGGGAACTTGAAAAGAATACATTGAAATTGAAGGTGGGGGAAGAGGTGTCCATTGATTTTGTGAACGAAGTGCTTTTCGAATATCGTTTTAAGAGAACCGATTTTGTCACGGAACCAGGAGAATTCTCGGTTCGTGGGGGGATTTTGGATGTGTTCTCCTTTAGTCATGATGAACCCTATCGTATCGAGTTTTTCGGAGATGAAGTGGATAGTATCCGCACTTTCGATGTGGAGACCCAGCTCTCCCAGGAACAGGTAAAACGTATCTCCATCATTCCAAATGTGGAGAACAAAATGGTTGAGGAAAATCGTGAGAGTTTCCTGAAGTATATCACTTCCAAAACCCTGGTTTTTCTGAAAAACGAAGAATTACTTGCCGCAGCCACGAATAGGTTATTTCTAAAGGCCACAGAAGCTTTCAACGAAATGGATGGTGCTGTGAATATGAGTCCGCCACAGGATCTATTCTGTACATCTGAATTACTAAAAACGCAACTTGCCGATTTTTCCGTGGTCCATCTGTCTGAAAATAAATCTTCTTCGTCAAATTGCAATATTACATTTAATACAGTTCCGCAGCCCTCTTTCAACAAGCAGTTCGATTTGCTGATCGAAAATCTGAACACTAATGTTTCAGAAGGGTATACCAATTATATTTTCTGCAGCAGCGAGCAGCAGGCTACACGATTTCACGACATCTTCGAAGATGCCGAACAACATGTAGATGCCTACGAAACTGTAGTTTTTCCGTTGTTTAAGGGTTTTATAGACCACAATCAGAAAATTGTGTGCTATACGGATCACCAGATCTTTGAGCGATATCACAAATTTCAGCTGAAGAACGGGTACGCGAAAAAACAAGCAATCACCCTCAAGGAACTTACTAATCTGGAAGTTGGTGATTATGTAACACATATCGATCACGGTATCGGAAAATTTGGTGGCCTACAGAAGATTGATGTTGAAGGAAAACAACAGGAGGCGATCAAACTTATGTACGGAGAACGAGATATCCTGTACCTAAGCATTCATTCGCTGCATAAGATCGCGAAATACAACGGGAAAGATGGCGCAGTCCCAAAAATCTACAAATTGGGTAGTGCGGCCTGGAAAAAGCTGAAGCAAAAAACCAAAAAACGTGTTAAAGAAATTGCCTTCAACCTCATCGAACTTTACGCGAAACGTCGCCTGCAGAAAGGAGTGGCATCTGCTCCGGATTCCTATCTGCAACTTGAACTGGAGTCCTCTTTTATTTATGAAGACACTCCGGACCAGACCAAAGCAACCGAGGATGTAAAGCGGGACATGGAAAATGAACGACCCATGGATCGTTTGGTATGCGGTGATGTGGGTTTCGGAAAGACAGAAGTTGCTATTCGGGCGGCTTTTAAAGCTGTTGACAATGGCAAACAGGTAGCAGTATTGGTCCCCACCACAATATTGGCTTTTCAGCATTTTAAGACATTTGGTGAACGGCTCGCCGATATGCCCGTAAACGTAGATTATCTCAATCGCTTCCGAAGCACTAAACAACGACGAACCATTCTGGAAAACCTGGCTAACGGAAAACTAGACATCGTAATTGGAACTCACCAGTTAGTGAACAAGTCGGTGGTCTTCAAGGATCTTGGCTTACTCATCATTGACGAAGAACAAAAATTCGGGGTTGCAGTGAAGGATAAACTCAAGACCATAAAAGATAATGTAGATACCTTAACACTTACCGCAACGCCTATTCCGAGAACACTACAGTTTAGTTTAATGGCTGCGCGCGACCTATCTGTCATCACCACACCACCTCCAAATCGATATCCGGTAGATACCCAGGTGATACGTTTTTCGGAAGAGATCATCCGAGACGCAATCCGTTATGAGATCTCACGCGGAGGGCAGGTATTCTTTGTACATAACCGCATTGAGAATATCAAAGAAGTAACGGGAATGATACAACGGTTGGTGCCCGACGCTAAAATTGGGATTGGCCACGGACAACTGGACGGCAGAAAACTGGAACAATTGATGCTTGCGTTTATGAACAACGAGTTCGATGTCCTGGTCTCTACAACAATCATAGAAAGCGGTCTGGATGTGCCCAATGCGAATACCATCTTCATAAATAACGCAAATAATTTCGGACTCTCCGATCTACACCAGATGAGAGGCCGTGTTGGGCGAAGTAATAAAAAAGCTTTCTGTTATTTTATCACCCCCCCCTTTTCTGCAATGACCGATGACGCCAGAAAGCGCATCACAGCGCTGGAACAATTCAACGAATTAGGAAGTGGATTTAATATAGCGATGAAAGATCTTGAAATTCGCGGCGCCGGAGATCTATTGGGGGGTGAGCAAAGTGGTTTTATTAATGAAATAGGGTTTGAGACCTATCAGAAGATCCTTTCAGAAGCTATTGACGAGCTGAAGGAAAAAGAATTTAAGGACCTTTACACGGGTACGGAACATGAGCTAAAGGAATTTGTAAAAGAAACCGTGATCGATACCGACTTCGAGCTATTATTCCCTGATGACTATGTGAATAATATCACGGAGCGCCTCAATCTCTATCAAAAACTTAATTCATTAAATTCTGAAGATCAACTTCAGCAATTCGAAGCCGAACTGACAGATCGATTTGGAGAATTGCCGTACCAGGCCATTGATCTGCTGAATAGTGTTCGGATTAAATGGATCGCCATTTCCATGGGCCTTGAGCGGGTGGTTATGAAGAAAAACAGGCTGATTGGCTATTTCGTTAGCGACCAACAAAGTGCCTATTACCAAAGCGACGCCTTCACCAAAGTCCTTCAATATGTGCAAAATAATCCGGAAAGTGTGAAAATGAAAGAGAAACAAACCCGCAATGGCCTGAGGTTACTGCTTACTTTTGAGCGAATCACTTCGGTGGATGCCGCGCTAGAAATATTACACCCTTTTACGTTAAAATAAATATTCAAAAATGATAGAAAGCATGTTCAAAATGCTCTATCTGTTCGGTATATTTATTCTTCAGGACTGCGATAATATCAAATCGCACTTCTGAGTCCAGCCCGTTCTGTAGTACATATTCGTTTGCGGCTTTAACAAGAAGCTTAATTTTTCCTTTTGAAACAAAACTTTGCGGGTCGCCGAACACCGAACTATTCCGCGTTTTAACTTCAACTACAACCAGGACATCGTCCTTTTTTGCGATAATATCGATCTCGGCCTTGTCGTATACAAAATTTCGCCTGAGTATTTTATACCCTTTCTTAATTAAAGTAGCCGTCGCAAGGTCTTCTCCCAATTTTCCAAGTTCATTATGATAAGCCATATTGCAAAATCGGAAAAACCAATTAAACTATTTCATTCAGGATAGCATAGTGGTCTGAATTCATGAATGGTCTTCTTAATGGCTTCTTTTATTAAAACTTCAGATCTATTTTCTCCTTGGAAACATCCAGCGTTACTTTTCTCCCAAAAATCAGGGCCCTGTTATCGTGTAAATGTCCTGCCGGAAAATTGAAACAGACCGGGAAATTGTATTCGGAAACAATATCCGCCACGATTTCCTCAGCAGTTTTACCAAATGGAATAGTGTTGTCGTTCATATCGGTCATTCCGCCTACGATCATGCCTTTTAAATTATCCAGTAAACCATTTCTTTTAAGATTCTGAACCATCCTGTCAATATGATACAGATATTCATCCAGATCTTCAAGGAACAATATTTTACCATTGGTGTTTAAAGCAGAGTGAGTGCCACATATTGAATACAAGACAGATAAATTCCCGCCAACCAATTCCCCTTTTGCCTGTCCGATTCTGCATAAATCTGAAAGGTTTTCAACCTCGATATTATATGATCTGCCGAACAATGTTTCTCGAATCGACTCAGCCGTATCATTACTTTTCTTCTCAATATCCAATGGCATTTGGGCATGTAACGTTTCAATACCTCGAGCATTAATGTGTGAATGAAGGACTGTGATATCACTGTACCCAATAATCCACTTTGGATTTGCACTAAAACATTTGAAATCCAACGTATCGATTAATCTCACAGTCCCATACCCCCCCCTGGCGCACCAAATCGCTTTAATTTCCGGATTATCGAGCATCATTTGAAGATCGGAGGCCCTTAAGGCATCGTCTCCGGCGAATTGATCATGCTGAGAGCCAATGGTTCTTCCAAGCTTGGTATTAAGTCCCCAATCTGATAAAAGTTCAAGTGCCGGTTGCAGTTCAATTTCGGAAATTTTGCGTGCGGTAGATACAATACCAACCGTATCTCCTGTCTTCAAATAAGGTGGTGTAACCATAGTATTCTCGAATTCGTCTTAAAAAACTAAAGTTAGTCTTTTACGTTAAAATGTATCGCGACAATCGATAAATAACTATAATTCAATATATTTAGTTGTCTTAACCTTAAAAATTTAGCTATGGAAACTATTGCAGCCCCATCTTGCAATGCTTCAACACTCGCTCCCTATCTACCATCCGGGTCCAATCCCTGGAACGTCAGCAAGATAAAACATGCATATCGGCGACTGGGATTCAGTGCTTCTCAAAGTACAATCGATACGGCCCTTGCTCTTACACCGGGTCAGTTTATAGACAACCTGGTAGATACTGCTTTTGCACTGCCTCCAACAGCTACGCCACTCTGGGGCAATTGGGCGGTAAGTGACTTTTCAGATTTTGAAACGGAAAACCAACAATTTATCTTCGATTGGCGAATCCAAACCGGAAATGACTTTATGGCTGAAGACCTGCGCGGTCGCCTAACAGCTTTTTGGATAAACCATTTTGTGACCGAGCTCGAAGTGTACTTCTATTCCCCATATCTGTTTCAATACTACAATGCGATTCAAACATACGGCTTAGGCAATTTTAAAACTTTTTTACACGATATCGGGATAAGCAACGCGATGTTACTATACCTTAACGGTTTTGAGAACACCAATTTTAATCCGAATGAAAATTACGCCCGTGAGCTATTTGAACTTTTCACACTTGGGGAAGGTAACGGGTATACCGAAACCGATATTACCGAGACTTCCCGTGCGCTTACCGGTTACAACCACTGGCTGGAAGATGGCGCTGATATCTACTTCGATGTAAGCACTCATGATACCGGGCAAAAAACCATTTTCGGTCAAAACGGTAATTGGGGATATTCGGATGTGATCGACTTGTTATTTCAGGAACGCGGACTTTTGGTGTGTGAATTTATATGCACCAAATTATATAAGTACTTTGCAGGACCATCGGTTGATTCCTTGATTATTCAGGATATCATTCAACCACTTGCCCAGACCATGATGGCTAATAACTATGAGCTGGCGCCGGTTCTAAAGCAATTGTTCAAGAGTGAGCATTTCTTCGATGAACGAGCTGTTGGAGTTATTGTAAAGAGCCCTTTCGATACGATATTCGGTTTTGTAAAGGAGACCGATTTCTTTTACGACAATGATATAATGGAGGCTTTCCTGTACTATTCAGGCTTGATGGGGCAAGAAATCTTCGACCCCCCGGATGTTTCCGGTTGGCAGCGGGATGAGGAATGGATCAGCACCTCAACCTTAACAGGGCGTTGGCAACTGATGGAATTGTATGTCACCTTTCTCCTTCAAAATGGATACGAATTAACGCTGACCGATCTTGCTAAAGATCTTACCAATACCAGCAATGATCCCGAATATATCACTCGTGTATTGGTAGATCATTTTGTTCCGAAGGAACTATATACAGCAACCGATTACGATATAGCCACCGACATTTTTAAATGGGACGTCCCGCAGAACTATTACGACAACGGACTTTGGAATCTCGATTGGCCATCAGCGCCTTTACAGGTATCACTACTGTTAAATCACATCGCAAGAATGCCTGAATTCCAACTTAAATAACCTACTCATGTGCAACAATCATAAGATCCCGAAAAAAGAAGCGTCCAAAGACGAAAAACATATTCATGATCAGGAACATGCCGAATGGAGTAGAAGATCATTCATCCAGGCACTCGGTCTGGCCGGTGGAGGAAGTATAATGCTGGGAAATGCAGCCGTCACAGCCGCCAAACCTTCGCCACTTTCCGTGGCTCTTGCAGAAAGTGAGACCGACCGCATTATGGTGATCATAAGGCTCAAGGGCGGAAACGACGGCCTGAACACGATAGTTCCGGTATACGATTATGCAACCTATGCCAATCTTCGGCCAACGATTCGTCATCAACAAAATGATCTCATCAACCTCGATGCCGATTTTGCCATTCCAAATTATATGAATGGCCTTGAAGCTATGTGGGGTGACGGACAAATGAAAGTAGTGCATGGCGTTGGTTATCCGGAACAGAATTTATCACATTTCAGATCTTCAGATATCTGGGCTTCGGCGGCCGACACCGTTTTTGAGCCTACCGGATGGTGGGGGCGATACTATGAATATCTCTACCCCGATTACCTTATTAATCCACCGGAAATACCTCCTGCCATTCAAATTGGAAGTATAGGTAACCTGGTCTTCCAAGGGCAGGAAACAAATTATGCCTTTTCGGTGGCAAATCCGCTACAACTTGAAAATGTTGCTCAGAATGGACAATTACACGACCTGCTCGATATACCCGATTGTGTGTATGGAGATAAGCTGTTCTTTATGCGATCTACTACCAATACGACCTTTACCTATGCCGGTGTGATCAACGATGCCTATATGAATTCCACCAATCAGGCGCCCTATAGTGAAGAAGATCTGGCGTTCCAATTATCGATCGTAGCTCGATTGATCAAAGGGGGCCTTGGAACCAAGGTTTATATGGTAACCCTGGGAAGTTTCGATACGCATGCAAATCAGCCAGATGATCACAGAGCCTTGTTAGAGGATCTCTCGGATACCTTAGAGAATTTCTACACCGACCTTGAAGCTACCGGCGTGCAGAATGATGTGATGTGTATGACGATTTCAGAATTCGGACGTCGTCCTTATGAAAATGGTTCCAACGGAACCGATCATGGAGCAGCATCCCCGGTGATGCTTTTTGGACCCGGACTAAATGGCAGCGGTTTTGTAGGAACACATCCCGATCTGCTTACATGGGACAATAACGACAACCTTATCCCTACAGCTGATTTCAGATCGGTATATTCCAGCGTACTCACAAACTGGTTTTGCCTCGACCCCTCCGTAATTGATCTGATCTTGTTGAATGAAAACTATAGCAACCTGGATCTTGGAATTGAATGCGAGACACTCTCAAACACCGATTTCAATAATGTGAGTACATTTATTCACGCACCAGTGTATAAAAACAATCGCGTATATATTGAAATGAATATGACCAACACAAGTCATGTGGATCTGAAATTGTACGATATCATGGGCAGAGAAATAGGAACCCTGAAAAACGAGGTGCTGTTTCCCGGTAATCACTCGATAGACGTCAAAGCAGCTTTAGGATCCAGGTTGAGTTACGGACAATACATTTACCGTATTTCTGTAGGTGGACAGTTCTACAGTAAATCACTCCTGATTAAATAGATGAATTGAATTTAAACATGTAGAAGTCTTCCGAAATTCGGAAGACTTTTCTTTTTCACGGCATTACTTCCGAAGATAAAATCGCTATTTTTGTGCCTGTTTCGCATCAACTTTGATTTTAAAAATGAAAGACCCAAAACGCATAACGATCACCGCTGCCCTGCCTTATACCAATGGCCCTGTTCATATAGGCCATCTTGCTGGTGTCTATGTGCCTGCAGATATTTACGCACGGTATCAGCGAATGGTGGGTATGGATGTCGCATTTGTATGCGGTAGTGATGAGCATGGGGTTCCTATAACAATAAAAGCGAAAAAAGAAGGGATTACGCCACAGCAGGTGGTAGATAAATATCATGCGATCATCAAGAAGTCATTTAGCGATTTCGGAATTACATTCGATAACTATTCCAGGACCTCGGCAAAGATCCATCATGAAACGGCTTCAGAATTCTTTAAAAAATTGTACGATGATGGCAAATTCATCGAAGAGGTAACCGAGCAGCTTTACGATGAAGAAGCAAACCAATTCCTGGCAGACAGGTTCGTGGTTGGGACCTGTCCAAAATGTGGTTACGAAGAGAGTTATGGTGATCAGTGCGAGAATTGCGGAACTTCACACAATGCGACCGATCTTATCAATCCGAAAAGTGCTATTTCAGGAAGTAAACCGGTAATGCGGGAAACCAGGCACTGGTTTCTTCCTCTCGATCAATATCAGGATTGGTTAAACGAATGGATACTGAAAGGACATAAAAAGGACTGGAAGACCAATGTTTATGGCCAGTGCAAGTCATGGATAGACGATGGTTTGCGGCCGCGGGCAGTAACCCGTGATCTGGACTGGGGAATACCAGTACCTGTGGATGGAGCCGAAGGAAAAGTGTTATATGTTTGGTTCGATGCTCCCATAGGCTATATTTCTGCTACCCGCGAATGGGCAGAACGCGAGGGCAAGGAGTGGGAACCCTATTGGAAAAGCGAGGACACGAAGTTATTGCATTTTATAGGGAAGGACAATATTGTATTCCACTGTATTATCTTCCCGGCTATGCTGAAAGCTGAAGGCAGTTTCATTGTTCCCGACAACGTTCCGGCCAATGAATTCCTGAACCTCGAAGGCAATAAGATATCAACCAGTAAGAACTGGGCGGTATGGTTACATGAATACCTGGAGGAATTTCCCGGACAGCAGGATGTCTTGCGATATGTGCTTACCGCAAATGCACCCGAAACCAAGGACAACGATTTTACCTGGGCCGACTTCCAGGCGCGAAACAATAATGAATTGGTGGCGATCTTCGGGAATTTCATAAACAGGGTGGTCGTCCTTACCCATAAATATTATGAAGGTGAGGTCCCGTCACCTGCCGATTACTCGCAGGTAGATCAGGATACCCTGAAAGAATTACAATTCGCACCTGAGGTGATCGCAAGTTCCTTAGAGCGATATCGATTCAGAGAAGCACAGGGCAAACTTATGGACGTCGCCCGATTGGGTAACAAATACCTGGCAGATGAGGAGCCCTGGAAAACGATCAAGACCGATGAAGAGCGGACTAAAACTGTAATGTATGTAGCACTTCAGATCGCGACGGCCCTGGCAGTATTAAGCGAACCTTTCTTACCACATACTTCGGAAAAATTAAATAGAATCCTGGAGATCAGTTCGAGTGATTCGACAAAGGCGAATCATATCGAGCACTCCTGGAATGATATTTCGGTTAAAACAGATCTTCTCCCTCCTGGTCACCGTATTGGAAAAGGAGAATTGCTTTTCAGTAAAATAGAGGATGAACAAATTCAGCAGCAACTCGATAAACTAGCTGCCAGTAAAAAAGCGAATGAAGCTATGAATGCAACTGCAGAACCACAAAAAGATACAATCACTTTTGAAGACTTCACTAAACTCGATATGAGAGTTGGCACCATTATTTCTGCTGAAAAAATGCCGAAAACAAAAAAGTTACTGGTGTTGAAAGTCGATACCGGAATTGATACCCGTACCATTGTTTCAGGTATTGCCGAAAGTTTTACTTCCGAAGAGGTTATTGGGAAACGTGTTACTGTTCTAGTGAACCTGGCACCCCGCGCCTTACGCGGCGTAGACAGCGAAGGAATGATCTTAATGACCGAAACTCCGGAGGGGAAACTCGTTTTTGTGAATCCGGATGATGAAGTGCCGAATGGAGCATCATTAAGTTAAGTATATGAATAAACCAAAAGTCATTACCCGTTTATCTTCTATGTTCCTGGACCATATAATTATGACTTTGGTGTTACTGCCTTTGTTTATAGGTTATATTTTACTTTTAGCAGCAATTTTTTCAGCATCATATCCGGATAATTTGAGCGTGAATGCGATGGCGAGTTATGGAATCATCTTAATTCCTTTTTTAGTATACGTGGGTAAAGATAGTTTTGGAAGTCGGAGTGCAGCTAAACGAATGACGGGGCTAAATATCATCGATAATTCAACATTAAAACCAGCGAGTAGTTTTCAATGTTTTCTTAGGAATATTTTTATTCCAATATGGCCGTTGGAAGTTTTAATCACTGTTTTCAACCCCACCAGAAGATTAGGTGATCTAATCGCCAACACCAAAGTAATTGTCGCGCCAAAAGAATCTGGCATTAAAGTTTTTTCGGATATAAAGAGGACCAAAATAAGTTTCCAAACAGTATTAATCTGGATAATAGGATTGGGTTACTGTTATTTGTTGGGCTATTTAATGACGCTCATATAAATGCTGAAGATTGCCTGGCATCCTATCTATAAACACCCGTTGCCTGCAGGCCATCGTTTCCCGATGGAAAAATACGACCTGCTGCCTAAACAACTATTGCGCGAGGGAACGTGCACACTTGAGAATTTTTTTGAACCCGGATTTCCTTCCGATGAATTCATTCTAAAAGTACACAGAGAGGACTATGTGGATAATCTTCGGGAATTGAAACTCGACAAACATGCGATTAGGAAATTAGGCTTTCCCTTGTCTGAAGAGCTTGTTGAACGCGAACACCGTATCACCCAGGGTACAATGGAAGGATGTGAATTTGCATTGGAATACGGTATCGCTATGAATATTGCCGGGGGAACTCATCATGCGTATACCGATCATGGAGAAGCATTTTGTCTGTTCAATGATCAGGCCATCGGCGCACGCTATCTTCAGCAGAAAAACCAGGCAGAAAAAATACTCATTGTCGACCTGGATGTGCACCAGGGAAATGGAACTGCCGAAATTTTCCATGATGATGATACCGTATTCACCTTCTCCATGCATGGCGCAAATAATTATCCTTTCAAAAAGGAAGTAAGTGATCTTGATATTGCGTTGGCCGATGGGACAGGCGATACAGAATATCTTTCGGTATTACGTAATACGCTTCCTGATTTGATCTCTGAAGTAGCACCTGACTTCATCTTCTACCTTAGCGGTGTAGACATAGTAAACACCGACAAACTGGGCCGATTAGGATGTAGTATTGAAGGATGCAGGGAACGTGACCGATATGTGTTGCAAACTTGTAAAGATCATAAGCTACCTGTTCAGGTAAGCATGGGGGGTGGTTATTCTAAAGATATAAAGGTGATCATCGAGGCGCATGCGAATACGTTTCGAGCGGCGCAGGAAATTTATTTTTAGATTGCCCATCTTTTAATTCTTACTTTACGTATGCCTTAAGCGCTTCGTTCAGAAATTGAACAGCCTCTCTTTCATTAATTTCAGAAATGGGTAGAATCGCGCCTTTAAATCCTTCATTTTTCCAGACACCCGTCGATAATTTAACGAAACCTGCTGTGTCAATTCCACTATATTCGTCATAACCTCCCAAATAGAAATAATAATGATCAGTCATCGAATCTGGGATGGCCATTCCTAATCCGATGGACAAATTTCTCTCTCCCACGTTCGGAACAAATGCTCCGGTATCGAAATGATGCGGCCAGATACGAATATCCGATTCCATGCTATTCTCCTTTAAGAACCTATTCAGTACCAGTTGTGAAAAACGGCGCAATTCATTGAGATACTCCATTCTGTTTGCGTCCAATAATTTATAGATGAAATCTGCGTCGATCGTATATGGTAGTTCGTAGTGAAGATCGAACGTATAAGATTTACCCATAAAGGTCTGAGACACTTCCTCCAGCCATTCTAAAATTTCTTCATGCGATGTACCATCCAGGCCTAAAGAAGTTATTCCATCGAAAGAATTCCAATTTAAAGTGAAATTGCAATAATTTAATGAAAGTGAGTCGCTGAGTTCAGATAACAAATGCGTCCTTAGTGTACCGTATTCAGGATCATAGTCAAGATTCGTATGGCTATCATCCTCTTTGCGTTCTAAAAAACTTTTACCGGCCGCGGCAAGATATTGAGCAGCCAAGTGCATCATTTTGTCCATAGTTATACTTCGTTTATTCCAGCATAATTAATCCCTGTGAGTCGGGCCATATCCGTATTAAAAGTAGAGAGATCATCGTGATTGAATTTCGATATGTTATCATACCCACATGCGCGAGCTATAACTTTGATCAGGTCATTAGTCGCCCCAAAATAATTCTGCAGTTGCTTAGCCGAGCTGTCAATGATGATACGGCTGCGTAATGATTCTTTCTGGGTGGCGATCCCTACAGGACAGTTATTACTTCCGCAGGCTCTCATACCTAAACACCCAATAGCCTGCAGGGCAGAATTGGAAACTGCTATCGCGTCTGCTCCCAACATTAAGGCTTTTGAAAAATCTTCAGCTATTCGAAGCCCGCCTGTAATAATTAGGGTAATGTCTTTTGCGCCCACCTTATCTAAATATTTTCTCGCTCTGGCAAGTGCAGGAATTGTAGGAACATTAATATTATCCCGCAAAATGGTAGGGGCAGATCCTGTTCCTCCTCCTCGGCCATCCAAAATGATATAGTCTACCCCAACATCCAAAGCGAATTGAATATCTTTCTCGATATGGCTGGCGGCTATTTTAAAACCAATGGGAATCCCATCCGTTCGTTCCCTTACTTCATCCGCAAAATGCTTGAAGTCATCCACCCCCTTAAAATCTGGAAATGCGGCGGGTGATATAGCAGTATCGCCTTCCTTCAACCCACGAACCTTAGCGATCTCTTTGCTCACTTTGTTGCCGGGTAAATGCCCTCCCGTTCCTGTTTTAGCTCCCTGACCTCCTTTAAAATGAAATGCCTGGACTTTTTCGAGTTTATCCCAGCTAAACCCGAACTTGGCCGAGGCCAGTTCATAGAAATAGCGGGAATTGTTTTCTTGTTCCTGTGGCAACATACCCCCTTCCCCGGAGCAAATTCCAGTGCCTGAAAGTTCTGCGCCTTTAGAAAGGGCAATCTTCGCCTCTCTGGAAAGAGCACCGAAACTCATATCACTCACAAATAAGGGTATGTCAAGTACTAACGGTTTTCTAGCATTTGGTCCAATGACCACCCGGGTAGCTACTTCCTCATGATCTAAGAGGGGCCTTCGTGCAAGTTGGGCAGGTAAAAACTGAATATCGTTCCATTTGGGAAGGGTATTTCTATCCACGCCCATGGATGCAGAGAAGCCATGATGACCTATATTCTTCAAGCCATTTCTTGCCAGCTCATTTATATATCCGGTATAAGGCTCGGTATCTTCAGGATGCGTGTCTGCATAAGCCCCTAAGTAGGAATCACGGTCGAAGGGTTGTGGATAATCTTCGAGAAATGCATTGATCTCTTCTTCATCCACAAATAATTGATCGCCTTTCTGTCGGGTACTGAATTTATGTAATACTTCCTTATTATTGTATTCGGACACGCCGGTATCGTAACGGTAGTCCCATCCATGCACACCACATATCAAATTATCTCCTTCCACATAACCATCCGCCATCAATGCCCCCCGGTGCAGGCATCTTCCGTAGAGAACGGAAATTTCCTCATCATACTTAACAACAACAAGGTCCAGCCCTTTCACAAGGGCATGTTCTGGAATTCGATCGTTTAACTTACTAATGGTCTTAATGGCGATAGGGTTTTTCATAGTTGGTTTAAATTACAACACGTATTTAAAGTGTTTTTTCGTTGAAGTAATGGCAGTGCTTCGAGAAGTTTAAAGTAGTGATTTTATTTGTACGCTCAATAGGTCGCAACGATAACACAGACTTAACACCAAATGTGACATTCGTCATTCCGGCGATTGAAGAAATAGCTGTATTTTGCAGTCTATTAAAATTAAGACCCCATGAGAATTGTAACTGCCGAAGAGGCCGTATCTAAAGTAAAAAGTAACGACACCGTATTTTTCCAGGGAGCCTCTATGACTCCTAACCTGCTGATCGACAAACTTTGCGATCGCTACCAGGAATTGGAAAATGTGAAGATTATTCAGATCCATACCGAAGGCGAAGCAAAATATATGCATGAACCCTATGATGATACATTCAACGTATTTAGTTTCTTTGTGGGGGCAAATGTTCGTAAAGGTGTAAACACCAATAAGGGAGATTATATCCCGATCTTCCTGAGCGAGATCCATTGGCTTTTCCGGAGAAATACGATCCCACTTGATTTTGCTTTTATCCAGGTTTCCCCTCCCGACGTACACGGATTCTGTTCATTAGGTGTATCGGTTGATGTTGCGTTACCGGCACTGCACAAAGCAAAAAAAGTGATCGCCCTAGTAAATCCACAGGTGCCCCGTACACATGGTGATGGTATTATTCATATCAACCGGATCGATTATGGTGTTCATATCGACAAACCATTACATTATTCGCCCCTCACCGAGCCTTCCGAGATAGAGACCAAAATAGGAAGGCATGTTGCCGGGTTGGTTGAAGATGGAGCTACACTTCAGATGGGAATAGGAAATATCCCGAATGCCGTACTGAAAAATTTAACCAATCATAAAGGATTGGGAATCGATACTGAAATGTTTAGCGATGGTATTCTTCCACTGTTAGAATTGGGGGTGATCACCGGTGAGCATAAAAAGATTAAAACAGGTAAGATCGTGACCTGTTTTGCCATGGGAACGCAACGATTGTACGATTATGTGGACGACAACCCAAGTGTTCACTTTAAAGAAGCAGCTTACACCAATGACACGCACCGTATTAGTCTGCAGCCCAAGGTTACTGCCATAAACAGCGCCATAGAAATCGATTTCACTGGCCAGATATGTGCCGATACCATTGGCCCCTATCAGTACTCCGGTGTTGGCGGACAAATGGACTTCATCCGTGGAGCCTCGCTTTCAGAGGGAGGAAAACCAATTATTGCCATGCCTGCAGTTACAAAAAAAGGTCATTCCAAGATAGTACCTTACCTTAAGACCGGTGCTGGAGTAACAACTACACGGGCACATGTTCACTACGTAGCTACTGAATTTGGTGTTGTGAATCTTTTTGGTAAAAGTCTTAAAGAAAGGGCACGCGCACTTATTTCGATCGCGCATCCGGATCACCAGGAAGAACTCAACCGGGAAATGTTCTTCAGATTCAAACTTGGAGAATAAAAAATCCCTCAAATAATTATATGAGGGATTCTACATAAGGTTGTTGAGCCTATCAGACAACCATTTTGGCATTGAGCTATCCTGTATCGGTTCTTTCACGGTTTCTTCGATTTTGCGTTTTTTGTTGTTTTCAACTTCACGCTTTTTCTTGACCCGCGAAATTACTTCCTCGACGTGATAAATAAATTCACCGTTCATTGCTAATTGCTTAGCCTCTTTTAATGAATCAAGCGCATCATCGAATCTGGCTATTGCCTCATACAAATGTCCTTGCGCAAGCTCAATCCCTGCTCTGTCGATACCCTTTACCGTTCTGGCAAAATCGATCAATCTTTGGGCGTCGTCGAAATCTTCGTAGTTCACGAGCAAGCGGATAAACTCCGGATAAACGTTGGGTATATCCAATCGGCTCGCCAAAGCTTGTTCGTAATAAGATCTCGCTGCTTCATATTCCCCCAATTGTTCGTGCTGGATCGTTGCCATTAAACATAAGGCTCTTACGTTTTCAGGATCGTAAGACAATGCATAATTTAATGCTTCGATTGCCTTTGCCAATTCATAAGGATATGCCTCAAGAGCTTTGAATAAATAAATGTTAGATGTATTTGCCTCCATTCTGTTTAAATTTATTGTTCAGTAATTGTGTCATTCCTACTGCAACAGATAGTGACGTGCCGATTAGGCATAAAAAATCCGAAACAGTCAGGTGTGCTTCGGATCTTTCATAGAAGATTATTTGTTTCTATTTATAATTCCGAAGCTGATTCATTGATATACTTTTATATCTATGATTCTTGAGTGTGGGATTACATAAACTCATAGCTTCTATAATTTAAATTGTAATTAATTACGCATTTATTTTCGTTTCAAATGCGGTGCAAAGATGTGAAGAAAATTTTATAATCCAAACTTTTATTGATATTTATATTATTGATTATCAATGTGTTGCGCTATTTTGAGGCAATAGAGTACTAGTCCGCAACTCGCGGATATTTGGAAATTTTCTCAAGGGTTTGTTCCTTAGATATTTACCTTCCAAATGCTACTTCCTTTATGTTTCAATTAAAATTTCATTCTGCTTTAAAAAAATTCAAAAAAAAACGTCCGATTGGATCGGACGTTATCAATTTATATGGTTTAACTCGTGATTTACCTCATAGATTTAATACATAACGCCCTGTATCGTATTGACCAATATTTGATCACACGACACTCAAACTGACTCATCAGCCCTAACGGATTATGTATTATACTTCTGTTCATTGTGCTGCAAAAATATAGTAATATCTGGTCTATCCAAATAAAATTATGGGCCAGATCTAATATTACATAGTTATACCTAATTCTGTTCCACATTTTTATTAGTACTTTTAAGAAGTAACATCAACTAATTCTACATGAATGTAAATTATCATAAATGGCTTGAGGTTCGTATAAATCACAATTACTTCCCGGACAACATTGCCGAAGGGTTCAGGTTGGTGCCATTTGAAGAAACCGCTTTAATCCTTAAAAACAATGATCTGTTGATGCGGCAGGAAAGAAATGTGTTCTCCTTCTATTGTGGAACAGCCGATCAATCCAATTTCGATATGGCCATAGAATTGGCTGGAATAGATAAACTACAATTTCAATTAATCCAACATGATCCTCTATTTAATAATTACACAGCTAATTCTAATTTAAACAATACGGATATACTCTACATGAAGAATATCGTAGGACAGGATCTTTTGCATGTGGACCAGGCTCAACTAAACGATGATCCCCTTAATCATGTTTTGGGAGAGGTCTTACTCGATGTAAAGGCTATTACGGACGAGAATAACCCGAATAAAACATTGCACCTGACATTCAATTCGCGAGAGATTTTTTGGCAATACAAAATAATTGTTCCCGAGTCAAGAAATATGGAGGTTCTGGTAATAGGGATCAAAGGTTCAGCAGGAGAAACTTACAGTGGTCCTGAAGACGAAACTATCGTAGGGGGAAACGAGGCGAAAGTGTTTACTTCAAATTCGCAATTGCCTTTAAGGCAGCAAATTGAAAACCATCCGGTACTGGAATTGATATACAATAGCCCACAATCTGATGGACAAAAAGAAATGGAGATAAAACTACCGAATCCATCAGCAGATAATCTCAGAAGATTCAATCAAGGTGATAGACAGGGAGCCTTCCATTCATCAACCATAGTTTATGTTTAATCGGGATGGCTAAATCAATTCTAACTCCGGGCGTATATATCGAAGAAATAAGTGCATTGGGTAGATCAGTGATCCCTGTACCTACTTCCATCCCGGCATTTATAGGTTATACACAAAACACCTCTTTCGAGGGAAAAAGCCTGTTAAACCGTGCGGTTCGGATCACCTCACTTAGTGATTATATCAACAAGTTTGGTGGTGATTTCCCGAAAATTGAGTTCGACCTTGAGGTTAATAATAGTGATCCTGATTTTACAGCTGCAAACGGACAGGGATACAAAATTAAAGCTTCGGGTATGTTCTATCGTATGCTGGCTGCGATGAAATTCTTCTATGCCAATGGCGGTTCTGAATGCTACGTGATGAGTATTGGAGATTATTCGTCTAGTTTTGATAAAGATGATTTTATCAGCGCCATGAATCTCCTTAGTGATGAGCCCGATCCATCTATGCTGGTAATTCCAGAAGCCATAATCTCTGCTATTCAAAGTGCTTACGATATTCAGAATCATATGATCAAGCACTGCAGCGAGACAAAGAATAAGTTCGCAATTCTCGATGTCCCGGAAGGCTATCAAGACCTTAGTCCAACTCCTAATTGTGTGGATAACTTCAGAAATGGAGTTGGAGGAATTCTTCCTGAAAATAATAGTTACGCTGCTGCTTATTATCCATGGCTGCATACCTCCGTACATGATCTTTCAGATATTAATTTTCAGTATATTTCATCAGATTCATACCCAATTATCTCCTCGCTACTTACGATTGAATTCACCGACACAAACGGCAACATTGATCCTGAAATCGCCCAGCAGATTTCATGCTTCACCAACAATGGAGACAGTGATAACCGATCGTTTACACTGGCAGACGCCGATTCGAACTTTCGAAATATTAGTGTGCAGTATCCATTGATTCTGGATGCTATCCTTAAAAAATTAAACCTTATACCACCGTCGTCAGCTATGGCGGGAATCTATACGAGCGTCGATATTCAAAGGGGTGTTTGGAAGGCTCCTGCCAATATAAATTTACAGAGTGTTATAACACCATCGGTCGCTATAGATAACAATATGCAGGAAGATCTTAACGCCCCATTAGACGGAAAATCCATCTGTGCCATTAGGGCATTTACAGGCAGGGGCAATTTAGTTTGGGGAGCCCGAACCCTGGATAGTAACTCTAACGACTGGATATATATTAATGTACGTCGCACCTTGATCTTTATAGAACAATCTGTGAAAGAAGCTATCAAAGCATTTGTCTTTGCACCTAACGATGCGAATACCTGGAAACAGGTAGAAGCAATGATCTCCAATTTCCTTAACAACCTTTGGAGACAGGGAGCACTGGTAGGCGCTAAACCCTCTGATGCATATGGAGTACGCATTGGTTTAGGTATAACAATGACAGCCGAGGACATTGTTAATGGGCTAATGCGTGTATCAATTGTAATTGCACCTTTACGTCCAGCAGAATTTATTGTAATTTCAGTCAAGCAGAAAATGCAGGCATCATAAAGAAATATAATATCTAAAAACTAGAATTATGGCAGATGACGGATCAAAACAAGGGAGTGTGTGGCCCTTACCTAAGTTCTACTTCACAGTAAATCTTGGTTCCCAGGACAACATGGTTTCCTTTCAGGAAGTATCGGGGCTGGATACTGAAACACAACCAATCGAATACCGACATGGTAACAACAAGCAATTTTCCACCATAAAAATGCCGGGAATTTCTAAAACGGGCAATGTGACCTTAAAAAAAGGGGTTTTTGTCAATGATAATAATTTCTGGAAATGGTACGACGCGATTAAAATGAATGTCATTAAAAGGGAAACCGTCACTATTCAATTATTAGATGAAACAGGTTCTCCTACCATGACCTGGACGCTAGCCAATGCGTGGCCTACAAAGATCACAGGGACCGATATGAAATCGGATGCCAACGAAGTAGCCGTCGAAACACTCGAACTGGCCCATGAAGGACTTACGATAAAAAATGGAGGCTAACTATGAGTGACGAATATCCACCGGTAGCATTTTATTTCAAATTGAGCTTCATGGATCCTTCCGGTGCGGTAGATGCTGCTTTCAAAGAAGTCTCAGGACTTACTATGGAAATGGAGACTGAAGAAATTACCGAAGGTGGGAACAATATATTTAAACATAGGGTTCCGACTGCCGTAAAATTCTCCAACCTGGTACTCAAAAGAGGGCTTGTTCCAAAAGATTCTCCGCTGATCGATTGGTGTGCTAAAACCCTCGGAGGAGGGCTTTCGGAAAAGATTAAAACCAAAAATATTGTTGTGAGTTTGCTTGATGAAAATGGAGATCCATTAAAAGCATGGAGTTTTGCGAATACCTGGCCGGTAAAATGGTCGGCATCCGATCTAAATACCATGGCAAATGAGGTACTAATAGAGTCGATTGAATTTTCATATAGCTATTTCAAGGAGATAGTAAATAAGAAAAAGCCCCCGAATCAGGAGGGCTAGAAGCATAATACGATTCAAGGTTAGTAATACATAATTGCCCCTTCAAGGCTTTTATCCTTCCCAAAGATGGGTTTAATGGTGTACTTTGCGTTTTCGTCTGGAGCAGGTACAAACTTCATCGGGGTCTCCAGGTCTTCAGGAAAGAACTTGTCATTATCGGTAGGGATCAATCTGAATGAGCCAATATTAGTGTCCAGATAAACTTTGTTCTTCTCTATTCGAATAATAAAATCCCCTAGAAATGGATGCTTATAGCTACCCGCATATTTTTGTACAATTGATTTGTCGAGTACTACGGCCTCGGGCAAGTTGTATTTAGGTTTCAATTGAATAACTGATGTCGTGACTTTGTCCAATCCTGACTTTGCATTAAGTATCTTTTCCACCAACTGCATCACTTCGCTTTCCGGTACATTTTTCCCTTCATAGGTATTGGTGCGGTGGACTATAATAAGGTCTGATTTTGGCAGTACAATAATTCTATGGCCTCCCAATCCACTGGTATAATACATGGGTTCTCCTTGTATCCCATCGGACACCCACCACAGATAACCGAAACTTCCCCTTTCATTAAATTTGCCCAATTCTGAAGAAACAACCGAAGTAGACTTTGAAATCCATTCGGCGGGCACAAGCTGCTTAGACTTCCATTTTCCTTTATTAAGAAATAACACACCAAATCGAGCCATATCCCTGGTCGACATATTAAATAGATAGGCAGGATGCATAGATCTGTCCTTTTCATAGCGATAAAAAATGTCCGTCGGTCTGAAATCTTCCATTCCAATGGGTTTGGCGATCTTTCTATCGAATTCTTTGAAGAACTGTTTCCCGGTCTGCTGTTCGAAAATAGTAAGGAGAACATTGAAATCCCAATTGTTGTAGAACCAGAATGAGCCGGGTACATGACTGCCTCTTTCGGGCAAGTTCTTTTCCATCCCTCTGGGTGAATATGCGGACGGGAGATAAACTCCTGATCGGGCAGAAAGGAGATCTTCTATGGTTGCTTTTTTTTCAATTGCTGTTAAGGGATTTATATCATCAATACCCATCGATTCCAGTGTGGCATCCAGTTGGAGTACACCTTTATCATGGTAAATGCCGTAGAGTGCATTCATAAAACCTTTGCGAATGGAATGCACCATAAACCGCCGCGTAATATCTCCATGAGAAATAACCACTTTGCCTTTATGGACGACCATGAGTACCGCTCCCTGAGAATTGTTGAACTGTTCACTTACCAATGTAAGTTTATCGGTAGAAAATCCAGCGTCCTCAACATTTTTATATTGTTCCCAGTAACGCCCGGGTACAGGGGATTGAGCACTTGCTATCCAAAGGGAGGCAAAGAAAATTAATAAGGTGATGAGCCGGTTCGATGTTTGATTGATGATTTTCATAATTAGGAATTTAGTTTTTGTGTTTTTTTCGATTTATGACATAAAATATTAGCAGCCCAAGGCCGCCAAACAGAAGAATCGATCCTCCGTAAATTGCGGGATTATCGACAGAAGTGAGGACATATTCATCCATCAATAAAGCCACCAGGAATCCGAAGCCCGTACCAACCAGTAGCATCCCTGCCCTTAGTGTATTGGGCATAAAGTGGTCGTTTAAATATTTCTTGGGGTCCAGACCTTTTTCAAACAAGGCCATTTTCTCTTTATGACGCGTATTTATAACTATGTAAACAAGGGATACGATAAGGATAACGCTAGTTAAGAACATTAGTGCAACAGCAAATAATTTCATAATTTCTAAAAGTTTAATTTAACAGTGTTCTATTAATAATGACGTTGCGGTAATCTCATTTGGTTACAATCTTCGAAAAATTATAAAATCTGTAACCATTGCCTTGTTCAAACTCGTCATTTATAGTATATCGATGACTCAAGACCAAATACTAATAAAGGAAATACTGAATTCGAATTCACCAGGTGCCTATCGTGCTCTTGTTGAAAAACATCAGAATAAAGTATTTACAGTTTGCATAAAAATATTGAGAAATCGGGAAGAAGCGGAAGAAGTAGCGCAGGATGTATTTGTAAAGGGATTTAAAATGTTAAATACCCTAAGAGATCATAATAAGTTTCCTAATTGGATCCTTAAAATTGCCTATACGAAAGCCATTGATCGAAGTAGGATCAAGAGTATTCCAAAAACCGAAATTGGACAAATAAATGAGAAGATATTTAAACAGGAAGATACTCCTTTTATCAAGGCCAGTCTTCAGAACAGGAAAGATATTCTCGCTGCGTTAATCAGTCGACTGGACCCAGATGAAGCTGCGGTAATAAACCTTTACTACCTTGAAGACCGACCGGTAAAAGAGATCTCTGAAATTACAGGAATGACAGTTAGCAATGTAAAGGTGAAGCTATTTCGAGCGCGAACTTCCTTGAGGGAGATGATCAGCCGTGAATTCAAACATGAAATTAACGATCTATTATAATTGAAAATGGAACATTTAGATAATAGCACTTTGTGGCAGTATGTAACAGATGCCTCTGGTATAGCTGATAATGACCGGATTCAAAACCATCTGTTACAGTGCGAAGACTGTAAGCGGGAATATGATCTGCTAATGCAAATAGAAGAAGCTCTTCATGCTGTGGACGAGGAAGTTCCGTCTCTCGGATTTTCAAATGCGGTAGTTCGTAAATTAGAGGCTGAATCAGCATATGAACGAAAAAACCGATTTTGGAATCATTTCTTTCTTTATGCAGTCCTGGGTGCTTTTACTCTCGCCTTCTTGTCAGTAATGACATATGGATTCGGTTTCGAATTAGAATTATCCAAAGCTGAAGAGGCAATAAAAGGACCCCTAATATTGTTACTTTCTACCAGCATAATTTTATGGTTGTTTTATATAGTTGATCGAATCTGTAATAGGATATTTAGACAAACCACCTATTCAGAATCTTAATAACGCAAACACCCGCACTTTAACAATGCGGGTGTCGAGCTTATTTGGGGATATATTATTTCCCCCCTAACAACAAGAGTTCGTTACAAACCACTTCGGTTGTATATCTCTTATTTCCTTCTTTATCATCGTAAGAGCGATGTGCAAGTTTCCCTTCTATGGCAATCTCTTTCCCTTTCTCAACATAGTTCTCTACCACGTTCACAAGACCTCCCCGAACCACAACGTTATGCCATTGGGTACGTTCTACTTTTTCACCACTTTTGTCTTTGTAGCTATCATCTGTAGCAAGCGAGAATTTTGCCATTTTGTTTCCGTCATCGAAAGTCATAATTTCCGGGTCTTGCCCAAGTCTTCCAATCAACTGTACTTTGTTTCTAAGTGCATTCATAATATTAAATTTTAAGGTTAAACAATTGATACTATCGAACGTCTTTCATTCGACAGGGCAAACATAGAGCGACATCAAAAAAATATTCGGTTACAAAATACTTACTTTCGTTTATAGTCGTTTGTAAACGTTTGTATACTTTTTTTTCCCTGTAAAACAACCGCTTATCCTGATATAATTTTTACAAACTTTATTCGTAGCTTTATTGGATAATTCAGTAAAAATCATGGCAAAAGAAGCAACCGCTTATATTCTCGGCACTGATAAACAGGAACTGATCCGCCTTGGCATTCAGCATCAGGTTTGGGCAGAAGAGGCTCAACATGGTTGGGCGAAAGCCGGATTTACAGCCGGCGATACTCTGCTCGATCTTGGCTCGGGCCCCGGATATTGCACCCGGGAGATGGCATGTATTGCCGGGGAAAACGGAACCGTTTTCGGTGTGGACAAATCGGAAGGATATATTCATCACCTCAACGAGCTAAGTTCGCTGCAGCATTTGAACATTAAAGCGATATGTGCCGATTTCAACGAAATGCAACTGGAACCGGATTCCATCGATGGTATGTATTGTCGTTGGGCATTGGCCTGGCTTCCAAATCCGGAAGAGATCCTTCAAAAAGTATATACGGCTCTAAAGCCCGGAGGGAAAATGGTAATCCATGAATATTACGACTGGTCTACCCATCAAACCGAACCTAAAAAAGATGGATTATCGGTTGCCATAGCTGCGGCCTTAAAAAGTTTTCAGGATTCGGAAGGGGAAATTGATATTGGCAGACACTTACCCCGCATGCTAATTGGATTTGGAATGGAAGTCCCCGGGATCAGACCCATGTCTAAAATTGGAAGGCCGGACAACCTCAACTGGCAATGGCCCAAGACATTTTACTATAGCTACTTCCCGAGACTGGTTGAAGCAGGCTATCTGTCTGAAGCAGATATGAAGCAGGCTTTTAAAGACCTGCGGGTACTAGAAGAAACCCCGGGATCAAGTATTTGCTGTCCGTTAATGACGGAAGTAATAGCGATAAAATAATGACATGAATAAATTCTAATCGTATGGAGAACGAAAAACAACGTAGAATAATCCGCACAGTACGTAAATCGGCCCTCATCGCATTGACCGTTCTTAGTGTCTTGTTACTGGTTTTTTCACTGCTTTCGGGTTCTGAAGACTATGGTGGCGGATTGGCCGGGATCGTTAAGAACAGCCCGAATAGTTTACCGTGGGTCGTATTTGCCATGGCTGTTTTCATAGCCTGGCGAAGAAATGTATGGGGTGGAATACTGATCACCATATTCGGAGGTGTAATAACCTATTACTTTAATTTCACCGGCAGTAATTTTTTCCTGATCACTTTTATCGTTTGCTTATTTGTAGTATTTCTCGGACTTGCAGTTGTTTTTTCAGGACTTGCAATAAAGAATCTAACGGCACACGATAAAGTCTAGCATCTCGCAGATATTTCCTGAAAACCAAAGGAGGAGAACTCTTATATTTGTTCAACCTAATCCACAATAATTATGAAAAATCTGTTTGTTCTACTGGGTGTTTTTTTTCTCATAAGTCAGACAAATTTTGCACAGGGCTCCCCGGATTATAATGGCGGGCTCAAGGTGAATTTCGATGAGGACGGAAAAAAATATCTCCGAATTGTCTCCTGGGTTCAGGCACAAGCCCTTTATAATAACAATGTTCCTGAGGAAACGAGCAATATTAATTTCAATCTCAGGCGCGCACGGATAGTGGCATTCGCACAGATTAATGAAAAGTTTTTAATACTAACGCATTTCGGGTTAAATAATCTGAATGCAAATAACCTGAGCCCAACCGGTAAAGGTGAAAGTTCTCAATTATTCTTTCACGATGTATGGGGTCAATACCATATCGGTGATCATGCTATAGGTGGCGGACTCCATTACTGGAACGGTATCTCAAGGCTCAATAACCAAAGCACATTAAATCTGCTTCCATTAGACAATAACCGCCAATCGTGGTCCACTTTGGGTTTGTCGGATCAATTCATAAGACACTTAGGAATTTTTGGAAAAGGAAAATTCGGGAAATTACAGTATCGGATCGCCATAAATGACGTAATCACTGATGGTCTCGATGATCGTGATCCTGTAAATGTTGCAGGAGCTGTGTATGCCGGGAAAAGACTCCTGGGTTCTAAAAATGCGGGGTTCGCATACTCCGGCTATTTCGATTTCAATTTCCTTGACCAGGAAGCCAATTTGCTCCCTTATAAAATAGGAACCTATCTGGGCGAAAAAAAGGTCTTCAATGTTGGTGCCGGATTCTTTTATCACCCCAGCGGGGCGGTCGTGGCCGGGGATAATGGCATGCTGAGTGGTGAAGATGTGGCAATTTTCGCAGCAGATGTATTTTATGATGCTCCGGTAGGGGAAAATGGTAGCGCCATAACGGCCTACATCACGTTCCAATCTAACAACTACGGAACGGATTATCTGTTCAATGTATACGGAACAGGTAGCATGTTCTATACCCATGCGGGTTATGTTTTACCCGGTGATGTAGCGAAAACAAGGTTTCAGCCATATATCTCTTTTGCTGCCAATAGCTATGATGCTGTTGATGATAACAGGAATATATTCGGAATTGGAGTGAATGCTTTTTTTAGCGGGCATAATTCCAAATTGACCCTCGAATATATGAATCGGAAATTCGGTGAAAATGATACCGGAACTATCACGCTGCAAGCAATGATTTATCTTTAATACAAACAATATGAGTAACTATCATATAAAACATCTCGAGGAATATTTTCAGGTCTACAGGAAATCGGTTCGCGACCCCGAAGTATTTTGGGAAGAAATCGCAGAAGAACATTTCGTATGGAGGAAGCGATGGAATAAGGTCCTGGACTGGGATTTTACTAAACCAGAGATCAAATGGTTCGAAGGTGCGCAGTTGAATATCACTGAAAATTGCATTGACAGGCATCTCACTTCCAAAGGGGATAGAACTGCCATCATTTTTGAACCTAACGATCCTTCCGAAGCAGCGGAGCATATCACTTATAATCAACTACATGAACGTGTAAACCGATTTGCAAACGTACTTAAATCAAAAGGTGTTAAAAAAGGCGATCGGGTATGTATCTATCTTCCTATGATCCCTGAACTTGCGGTCTCAGTACTGGCCTGTGCACGCATAGGAGCCGTACACTCGGTAGTGTTCGCCGGATTCTCCGCCACCGCCCTGGGAACAAGAATCAACGACTGTGATTGCAAAATGGTGATCACAAGCGATGGCTCGTTTCGTGGATCCAAGACTATTGATCTTAAAGGTATTGTCGATGATGCGCTGGATATTTGTGATGGTGTGGAAGCGGTCTTGGTGGTAAAAAGAATTAATTCTGAAATCAATATGAAGCAAGATCGCGACCATTGGTTACAACCTTTGCTGGACGAAGCCTCTCCCAATTGCGAGCCCGAGATCATGAACGCCGAAGATCCTTTATTCATTCTATACACCTCCGGATCAACCGGAAAACCCAAAGGAATGGTTCATACAACCGGGGGTTACATGGTATATACCGCATTTACCTTTAAAAATGTATTTCAGTATAAAGAAGGCGATATTTACTGGTGTACAGCAGACATCGGATGGATAACAGGCCACAGCTATATTGTGTACGGACCACTTGCCAACGGGGCGACCACCGTAATGTTCGAGGGAGTACCCACCTATCCCGATTGGGGCAGATTCTGGCAGGTGGTGGAAAAACATCAGATTAATCAGTTCTATACGGCTCCCACTGCGATACGAGCCCTTGCCAAGGAACCATTGTCTCATGTTGAAAACTACAACCTGTCCTCTCTCAAAGTCCTGGGAACAGTGGGAGAGCCTATAAACGAAGAAGCCTGGCACTGGTATAACGACCATATAGGTAAGATGAACAGCCCGATCGTGGACACCTGGTGGCAAACAGAAACAGGGGGTATCATGATCTCTCCCATACCTTTCGCTACCCCTACCATACCCACATTTGCGACCATGCCGCTTCCTGGAATTCAGCCTTGTTTAATGAGTGATGATTCTGAAGAAATTCAAGGTAACCCGGCTCAGGGTAAATTATGCATCAAATTTCCCTGGCCTTCCATCGCCAGAACCATTTGGGGCGATCATCAGCGGTATAAGGATACATATTTTTCCGCATTTGAAAACAAGTACTTCACGGGTGATGGTGCGTTAAGGGATATGACAGGCTACTATCGAATTACCGGCAGAGTGGACGACGTGATCATCGTTTCAGGACATAATCTGGGAACGGCACCTATTGAAGATGCCATCAATGAGCATCAGGCTGTGGCAGAAAGCGCCATTGTGGGCTTCCCGCACGATGTTAAGGGTAATGCTTTATACGGCTACGTGATCCTTAAGGAAAGCGGCGAAGACCGAAACCAGGAAAACCTTCGCAAGGAGATCAACCAGTTGATCACAGAGCGTATCGGACCTATCGCAAAACTTGATAAGATCCAGTTTACGTCTGGCTTACCAAAGACACGAAGCGGCAAGATCATGCGCCGAATTCTAAGAAAAATTGCATGCAACGATACCACGAACCTGGGAGATACCAGCACTTTGCTGAATCCGGAAGTAGTTCAGGAGATCATGAACAATGTGTTATAAAGGAATATTGCCGTGTTTTTTCTTCGGAATTTTTGCCTTCTTGCCTTCCAGCATAGCATAGGCCTTAATTAATTTACGCCTGGTAAATCTGGGTAGGATAACCTCATCGATGAATCCTCTTTCGACGGCCCGCCATGGATTGGCAAACTTTTCGGCATACTCATTCTCCTTCTCTTTAAGTTTCTGTGCAGGATCCGCTGCCGCCTGAATTTCTTTTCTGAAAATGATCTCACTGGCACCTTTTGCTCCCATAACAGCGATCTCGGCTGTAGGCCAGGCAAAGTTCATGTCGGCTCCAATATGTTTAGAATTCATCACATCATAGGCTCCTCCATAGGCCTTCCGCGTAATAACCGTTACTCTGGGAACGGTAGCTTCACTTAATGCATAAAGCAACTTCGCTCCATGAATAATGATCCCATTCCACTCCTGATCCGTTCCCGGTAAGAAACCAGGTACATCCACAAGAACCAGTAGAGGAATATTAAAGCAATCGCAGAATCTGGTGAAACGGGCGGCTTTTTTCGAACTATCCACACCCAAAACCCCAGCCAGGAACATCGGGTTATTTGCAACAATACCCACACTGCGGCCTCCCAATCGGGCAAAGCCAACCACTATATTTTCAGCATAGTCTTTGTGTATTTCGAAGAATGAATCCTCGTCTATAATACCCTTTATCACATCCCGCATATCATACGGTGTAGTTGTGCTTTTCGGAACAATTTTCGCCAACTGCGGACGGATCTCATCGCCTAATTCATAATCCAGGGATTTTGGTGTTTCTCTGTTGCTCTGTGGCAGATAACTTAGAAGTCGTTTAATGTCGGCGAGACATTGAACATCATTCGCAGCGGTAAGATGAGCAACACCCGATTTCATGGAATGTGTACTCGCTCCCCCCAGTTCTTCTGATGTTACTTCTTCATTGGTCACCGTTTTAACCACGTTGGGACCTGTTACAAACATATAACTGGTTCCTTCCACCATCATCGTAAAATCGGTCATTGCCGGAGAATATACTGCACCGCCTGCACAAGGGCCCATAATGGCGGAAATTTGAGGGACGACCCCTGACGCCATCACATTACGATAGAAGATGTCTGCATAGCCGCCAAGCGACTTAACACCTTCCTGGATCCTGGCACCCCCCGAATCATTTAATCCTATAATAGGCGCTCCCACCTTCATAGCCAGATCCATTACTTTACAGATCTTTTCGGCATGGGTTTCGGAAAGTGCTCCTCCAAAGACAGTAAAATCCTGAGCATAAATATAAATTAACCGCCCATCAACTGTACCATACCCGGTTACTACCCCATCGCCATAATATTTTTCTTTTTCCATCCCGAAGTCGGTGGTACGGTGTGTCACCATGATCCCAATTTCCTCAAAGGAATTATCATCCAGCAAATAATGAATTCGTTCACGAGCTGTGAGTTTATTCTTTTGATGCTGTTTATCGATCCGTGCTTGCCCACCTCCTAAATGTGCCTGTTCGATTCGCTCGTTAAGTACTTTAATTTTTGACTTCATAATTTAGGAATTAGGGATTCTCAGGTATTTGCGATCCTTCAAATATTGTGTCAATGCGATCAAAGCCGCTAGTCTGGCTTCGTCTTCAGAAGTGGCCGTTAAGGCGTCTCCTGAAAAATAATTCTTCACAAAGTGGGTGTCGAAATGCCCGGATCGAAAAGCGGGATGTTCACACACAAATTTTCCAAAGGATAGTGTAGTTTGAACGCCTGATATTTTATAATGGTTAATAGCCCAGATCATTTTATTCATAGCATCTTCACGGTTCCTGCCATAAGTGATCAACTTAGACAACATGGGATCGTAATAGATGGGAACATCCATTCCTTGTTCAAAGCCATTGTCCACCCGAATTCCTTCGCCTTCGGGTAAAATATAGGTTTCTAGTTTACCTACACTGGGTAAGAAATCATTTAATGGGTCTTCGGCATAGACCCGCAATTCGAGGGCATGCCCGTTAATCTCAAGGTCGGATTGTTCAATGGACAGCTCTTCACCTCGAGCCACTTCAATTTGCAATTGTACCAGGTCCACTCCTGTGATCAATTCGGTTACCGGATGTTCCACCTGCAGACGAGTGTTCATTTCTAAAAAGTAAAAATTGAGATCGGCATCCAGCAAGAACTCAACGGTGCCTGCTCCCACATAGTCGCAGGAGCGAGCAACATTAACTGCCGCCATTCCCATGTCCCTGCGCAATTCCGGAGTTAATACCGATGACGGAGCTTCTTCCACTACTTTCTGGTGACGACGTTGAATACTGCATTCCCTTTCGAAGAAATGGATTACATTTCCATGCTTATCCGCCATAACCTGTATTTCAATATGCCGTGGAGAAGTGACATATTTTTCAATAAAAACAGAACCATCGCCAAAAGCTGATGTCGCTTCACTAATGGCCATTTTCATTTGAGATTCAAGGTCTTTTTCCGCTTCAACAATACGCATCCCCTTACCACCGCCTCCGGCAGAAGCTTTGATAAGGATAGGAAATCCTATTTCCTTTGCTATTTCCTTTGCTTGTTTAATATCGGTAATCGCCTTATCGATCCCGGGAACCATAGGAATATTATACGTTCTAACAGCATCTTTAGCCGCCAGTTTACTACCCATGATCCTTATGGCTTTAGAACCAGGACCTATAAATGTAATATTGTTTTTTTCAACTTCTTCGGCAAACTCAGCATTCTCGCTTAAGAATCCATACCCGGGATGTATTCCATCGACTCCTAATCTTTTTGCTACTTTTATTATTTTTGAGCCCTGAAGATAAGATTCGGCGGATGGCGGAGGCCCTATACACACCGCTTCGTCTGCAAATCGAACATGAGGAGCATTCCGGTCGGCTTCCGAATATATCGCTACAGTTTTGATGCCCATATTCTTGGCAGTCTTCATAACCCGAATCGCGATCTCACCTCTGTTGGCTACTAATATCTTTTTCATCTTAGTATAGATTAGGATTCAAATTCAATTAATAATTGTCCTTTATCGATCGCATCGCCTTTGGCGACATGTAGGGTCCTGATAATCCCGTCCCTTGGTGATAAAATATTATTCTCCATTTTCATGGCGCTGAGAATAAGTAAGGCATCTCCTTCTTTAACTTTGTCGCCCGCTGATACCTGGATCTCAAGTATCAATCCCGGCATGGGTGCCTCAAGAGAATTGATCTGCAAACCTTGTCCTACCGTCAAACCCAATTTTTTAATCAACTCATCAACTTCATCCAATAGTACCACGTCATAAGTGTTATTACCAAATTTAATTTCGTACGCCTTGGTTTCACGATCTCCGGAAGTTACTCTGGCAATTATGGACTTGTCATCCTGAATAATGTGATAGATATTCTCGGAAGCAGAAATTACATCAAGCCGCGATAATTCTTCTATACTCACTTCAATTTCTGAAGTCCCATTTACTGAAGCTTTGTACGAAGTACTCATAGTTAATCTATTTTAAAGAGGTATAAAGATACGTATTGCTCCACTGAGAAATATGATGAAAGTCATAGTAACGGTTTAGTAATAATGAAGAAACCTGACTCAACGGTTCATTTTAAAACCTTAAATTTATTATTCTGAAAACATGCTATGAAATTTACCAAGGAAGAAAGATTCGATAAGCACGTATTATCCCGATACCAGATTTACAACAGTATCTTTATGACCCTACCCTTCGATGCTATTACAAAGACAGGTGTCATGTTACCCTTATTTCAGGAAGTTTGTGAAACTGGTTTCAACGAAAAACTCAATCCCACTGAAATAGTCGAATCCTTTTTCAAAAAATTCACCGATAACCCTTCCGAACAGGAGCGGATCAATCTTCTGTTCCGTTTTATTCAGTACATAGAGCGGCAGGTCGTGTTATTCGATGCCATCGAGGACGCTGCTTTTACCACAATAAACAATATGGATGGCCGGGGAACGCTTCGCAATAGCAAGGAAGAGGCTCAGGACAAGAACAAAATGGATGCGTTAAAGGACTATCTGGAACACTTTAAGATCCGGCCCGTACTCACCGCGCATCCCACACAATTCTATCCGGGATCTGTGCTGGGGATTATTACAGATCTTGCCAAGGCTATTGAAGAAACCGATCTGGAACTAATAAAAAAGTTGCTCGCCCAACTGGGAAAAACCCCATTCTTTAAAAAACAAAAACCTACACCTTACGATGAAGCTGTTCGGCTAATCTGGTACCTCGAAAATGTGTTCTATCATTCGGTTAGTGACATTTACAGCTATATAAAGAATCATATTTTTGAAGGAGAAGAACCAGGCAATGAGATCATTCAATTAGGATTCTGGCCGGGTGGAGACCGTGATGGCAATCCCTTTGTCACGACGGAAACAACCCTGCAGGTAGCATACCGCTTGCGTTCAACTATCCTGAAAAGTTATTATAAGGATCTCCGAGCACTTCGCAGGCGGATTACTTTCGATGGCGTGGATGTACTGGTGGAACGTCTGGAAACAGAAGTTTACGCAAATATTCCTCTTCAGCATGGAAAGATCACGCTAAATGCTGCTACAATTCTCGAGCAGCTAACCGAGATCAAGAACATATTGGAGAGGAATCATCAATCGTTATTCATCGACATGGTTGAAGAATTGATCAATAAAGTGAATCTCTTCGGAATGCACTTCGCCTCCCTGGATATTCGTCAGGATTCGAGAATTCATTCGGCTGTCTTTAAAGCTATATCCGACGAAAACCCTCATCTTCTTCCGGAAGATTATTACGAAAAAGACGATTCAGAAAAGATAAAAATACTAAGCACCCTTAACGGAGATATAGATCCGGAAAGTATAAAAGATGACACTGCCGCAAAAACAATGGGGTCGATCCGGGCTATGAAGATAATTCAGCTGAATAATGGTGAAACAGGCTGCAACCGATATATTATTAGCAACAATCAGACAGCAGTAAATGTAATGGAGGTATACGCGATGTTACGGTTATCGGACTGGGAGCAACCCACGGCAGATGTGATTCCCCTATTCGAAACAGTAGACGATCTGCGGGTAGCCGAAACGGTGATGGAAACCTTGTATACCAATCCTGAATACGCAGAGCATTTGAAGCTACGTGGTAATAAACAAAGTATTATGCTTGGCTTTAGTGATGGCACAAAAGATGGTGGATACCTTATGGCAAACTGGAGCATATTCACTGCTAAAGAACGCCTTACCGAAGTCTCGAGGAAATACGGTATTTGTGTGATGTTCTTTGATGGGCGGGGCGGTCCACCAGCCAGGGGCGGAGGTAAGACACATCAATTCTATGCTTCCCTGGGACCAACGATCGAGCGTGAAGAAGTTCAGTTAACAATTCAGGGGCAAACCATTAGTTCCAATTTTGGTACTCCGGAATCATGTCGGTATAACCTTGAACAACTTCTCAGTTCGGGTATTTCAAATGCTGTGTTCACTAATGATGACGAGCGCTTATCGGCAGAGCAACTAGAAACAATGACCCGATTAGCTGAATTGAGCTACGAAGCGTACTCGGACTTTAAGGATCATCCGAAATTCCTGCCCTATCTCGAGCAGATGAGCACCCTGAAATATTACGCTAGAACCAATATTGGAAGCAGGCCATCCAAAAGGGGAAAGAGCAGCGAACTGGTATTTAGTGACCTGCGCGCCATCCCATTTGTGGGAAGCTGGAGCCAGTTAAAACAGAACGTCCCGGGGTTTTATGGCGTTGGATACGCGCTTGAGACATTTAAGGCGGAAGGAGGGTTTGAAAAGGTCAAATCCTTGTACAACCACTCCATGTTCTTCAGAACGCTCCTTGAGAATAGTATGATGAGTCTTACCAAATCGTTCTTTCCACTCACAGCGTATATGAAAGACGATCCCGAATTTGGAGAATTCTGGCAGATTATTTTTTCCGAATACCAAAGATCGAGGGATCTTTTGCTGGAACTCACAGGTTATGAAGAGTTAATGGAAGACAGTAAGGCCATGCGGGCTTCCATTGCCGTGAGGGAGCATATCGTGCTGCCGCTGCTAACTATTCAGCAATATGCGTTGCGAGAGATACACAGTATGCGTAAAAAAGGTGCAACTGCTCAGGAACTTGAGGTCTGGGAAAAAATGGTCACCCGAAGTTTATTCGGAAATATCAACGCGAGTCGTAACAGCGCCTAACTAATTTGATTTAAAAAATTAAACCCGTAACCTGTTTCAGATCACGGGTCTTTGTGCTTACTACGAGATTAAAACCCTTAAAAATCAACTGTTTCGGGCTTGGTACCATCTGCGCCTTCTATGGTTACCGTTACTTTTCCACTCGGTCTGGCGGTAGATGTAACTCGTTGTCTGGCTGTTGCTTTGCCCGTGCTATCCGTTTCGATCTTGATGGCGCGTTCTATCCAGCCCCATTTCACTTTTAATTCAGCTTCGTCCACCGGTTCTCCCATACAGGTTATGGTAGCGGTTATTTCAACAAACCATCGTCCCGGGCCACCAATTACTTTCACCACAGGATTTATACTGATATTGTCCACAGGGCAATCTGTTACCTTTATTACAAGCTCGGGCAGTTCATCATTTGTTATTTCTCCGTCATCATCCGTAAAACAGGATGTAGCTGCAACTAATACGAACATCATCAACATTAGTTTCTTAAAATCGTAAAATCTAATTTGTGTTTTCATCATTTTATATTTTTAATTATACCTCAAATATGATCGAAAGGATTGATTATTAATAGATAGATGAGTATTGGTCTAATTTTAATGAGTAATTGCATAGCTTTAATTAGAATTTACATTTAACTTAAAATTGCACTGACTTGGTAACACAAGATCGAGGTAGTCGTCTATCCATAAACAACCATTTGGTTAGATATCTCGTCTTTAATAAAAAACGGATCGTAGCAATGAAACATATTAATCTGGCTATTCTCGCAGTCTTACTATCCGGCTATAGCTTTGCCCAATCGTATACCGCCAAGATTGTGGATCGGAAAACAGGGGAAGTCATTCCGTATGCTACCATACTTACCGGAAAACACAGTGGAGTGATCTCCAATGAGGAAGGAGTTTTCAGCCTGACTGCTGAAATGATGAGTCTTATTAAGGATTCACTGTACATTTCATCGATGGGGTATGAGAAAAAGGGTGTCTGGCTTCCTACTCAGAAAGAAAAGGTGATAGCCCTCGCACCCAGAACCTTTGAATTAAGCAGTGTATATATTGACGGGAAAGGATTAGCGGTTGATGAAATAGTAGAACGAGTGAAATCCAATATGGCTGCCAATTACAAAATGGATCTTAGTAAGAAGAAAATATTCTTCCGTCAGAGTAATTTTAATCTGATGGATAAAATGGATTTTCGCTTTAAGAAATCTACGATCCCCGAGTTAAATGAAGCCCTTATCAATAATATAGCGAATAAAGTTCCCCGGAAATCTTCCTATTACCGCGAAGCGGCCGGTGAATTTTATGGAGACTACCGATCACACAAACTATACATTAATAAGGCTGCCGAACTATATGACAAAACCAAGGATGTATCTGTGGATGGACTTACCGAGAAACTGGAAAAAATATTCCAGGATAATGTGAAACGTAATTCCTATATCAAGATCCGATCCGGAATATTCAGCACAAAAATGCAACTTGATTCAGCCATGGTATCTGAGAAAGATGAATCAAAAGTGGTAAAGATAGAGGTGGAAGATACCGACAACCAAATCTTTCAACAGCGGGTGAAGGATCAGATATCGGAATTATATTCTGAACTTTTCTTTCAGGATGGTACCGAACTGGATTTCCTTGAAAAATCCAATCGTTATCACTTCGAATTAAAGGATTATACGTTCATCGATGATAATCCGGTATACATTATCAATTTTTCTCCCAGAGGGAAAAAGGACTTCAAAGGCGTGATATTTGTGAACACGGATGATTATGCCATCGTTCGCCTGGAATTTGAGAATGTTCGGCCGTTGCGGAAATTTGGCCTGCTGGGTATCACGTATCGGCATTCCGTATATAAAGGTAAAATGCTCTTCGGAAAAGATATCGGTGGCACCTACAGTCCGAGATATATTGAATTGGAAGACGGAAGACTGACAGGGGTAGACCGTCCGCTGAACGTGATCGAAAAGAACAAATTTGTAAAAGGCCGTCGTAAGCAGAATGAACTGGCCATACATATGGATATCATGGCTACTACGCTTCAGAAATACGAATTGGTGGTATTTAATACCGAGACTATTTCGCAGGGTGAGTATGATAGTGCTAAGGAGAATCCGAATATCAAAGCTACTTATTTATCGAAGTACGATCCGAATTTCTGGCAGGGTTATACGATTATGGAGCCTAATGCGGCTATCCAGGCCTTTAAGGTCCTGGAAGACTAAAAATTGAAGGTCACGGCAACAATTAAGTTCACGCCCGGAGCCGTAATTCCTGAAGAATAAGGACGGTAACGCTGATTAGTCATGTTCTCCAATACCGCGTTGAGTGATATGGCCTCATTGATCTTGTATTGCCCCCCCAGATTTAATGTATACCACTTTGGTGAGTATGGATTTCCATTGGCATCCTTAGCATATAGAAAATCGTTGTTTTGTTGAGAAGGAGCGAGGTCTTCAAAATCGAATTGACCATTATAGACTACGAAGGCGTCTAGTTTTAGTTTTCCGGGATTCCATATCAGATGAGAATTCCCGAATTGAGGTGCCGCGTGACGGATTGGGTTCTTATTACCCTCATCATCCTCTTCATAACCATCGGTGATATTGTATTGTGAAGTGAGTTGCAGATCCTCGCAGAAATTCAATTCCATACCAATTTCAAAGCCATACACTTCCGCTTTGGCAGCATTCTGAATAGCCTGTACATTGCTTAATTCCCCCTGGTATTCTATTTGTGTCTGTCCGTTCAGATCGAAGTCACGGCGCACCAGTGCATCCTTTAGTTGCGTGATATAACCCGCCATTTCGATCTTAAAAACATTATCGAAATTCAGGTTGGCTCCTAGTTCGTAATTATAGGCATATTCCGCCTCGAGGTCTGGATTCGGAACCACAACACTTCCTGGTTCACTATCGAATATTTTTCCAATATCATCTACGTTAGGCGCTCTGAAAGCCGTTCCGAAATTTAATTTCCATCCCAGAATTTCACTGGCCTGCCACGCAAATCCGGCACTTCCCGTTAGGGCTCCTGTATTTATATCCGCATCGGTGAAAGGGAAGTCGTAAAAGGGACCTTCGAACGAAGCTTTCAAAAGCACATGATTGTAGCGCAATCCTCCCTGGAAGGAAAGATCATTATTCAGTTTTAACTGTAAACTGCTATATGCCGCCATGCTCTGCCAGGTAGACCCATCCGGGTATCGCGAGAGATCCGCCACCGAATTACCAGTATTGATATTCGTTTGTTTGCCTACCGAATTTACCCTATTGAAGACGTATTCTACACCATAGAAAACGGTCGCCTTCTTTAGTTTCTTCGTGAAATCCAAACCGCCAGTATACGCATTTACCTTCTCATCTGTTTCGAATAATATATCATCTCCGAAATTCCTGTCATTCCTGCTTTCCTTGAACCGCTGATAGCTTAATGTAAGCAAGCCTTCGTCGTATAATTTAGATTCGGATCGCTGGGTAACTTCCAGATTTCCGCTCATCCATTCCTGTGGGCCATAATACCATTCCGCAGAACGCAATTGTCCATTCCGGGTCCGGTAAAGACGATCGTATCTTGGATAATCACTTGTGGTCGTGTAGAATAGACCCAATTTAAAATCCCAGTTTGTTGCTGGCATATATCGAATCTTCTGCATCGCACTGATCTGATCGTAACCGGTGGGAACCTGAACTCTAGGATCCGGATTGATTACAATCACATCTTCACCATTTATCCGTTCTACATATTCATTGCGCAGATAGTCATCGGGTCCGTACTTACCCATTTTCAGATCATCGAAATCACTATAAGACACCGATGTTAGGAACGCCCATTCCTTCATACCAATATTAATATCGAAGTGTCCTGTTTTTTCTGAATTGGCCGTCGCGTATCGTCCGGTAACGTTTCCGGATAGCACTATTCCTTTCCTAAGTGAGAATTTTGGATTTTTAGTATAGAAATTCATAACCCCTCCTATGGCATCACTTCCATAAACTACTGAACCGGGGCCCAGTATCACCTCGGTTCGATCTACTGCAAAGGGATCGATTGAGATTACGTTCTGTATGTTACCACCCCTGTATATAGCGGTGTTGAAACGAACTCCGTCTACCGTGATAAGTAGCCTGTTGGTACTAAACCCTCGAATCATCGGACTACCTCCTCCTAACTGACTCTTCTGGACATATACCTGACCACTGCTTTCCAGCAGATCGGCTGCTGTTTGTGGATTATTAAAAAGTATATCGTTGGACGTGACACTAACGATTTGTTGCGGGATATCACGTTTTTGTTGCCCGAATTTTGAAACCGAAACTACAACTTCGTCCAACAGGCTTTCATCTGCTTCCAAAAAAACGATATTATTATTTACCAGTATATCTTTTTTAGTTGAACTGTACGGTGTATGGGATATTAGGCGAAAGTTAACAGTCTCGTCTTGTGCAAACTGAGAAATATCTATCCTTCCATCAAAATTGGTAATCCCACCCTTGGTGGAATCTTGATTAAAGACAGCTACCCCCGATAACGGATGTTGATCATTGGCATCAAGAACCTGGATTTGCTGAGCTGTAAGAGAGAATGAAATGAATACAATTACAAAAAGTAAGTGGTTTCGCATCGTCAATTGAATAGTTGGTTCAACACCAAAAGAGACTTCGGTTTCTTATAGGCCTGCAAATGTAATTGATAATAACCCAATATCAAATTTAAGACCCCGGACCGTGTTTTTTTGGATAGTTTTATTCGGTCTAAAGCCTCAAAATCTATGCCGAAGAACGTTTTTAACGTCTCCACATTTTCTCCTTTTTCACTCGCCAGACCGGTAGGAGTAGCCTCAAAAAACCCATCTTCTAAATTGAAGTACTCGTTATCAAGAGTTGAAACATCAGGATAAAATCCGAGATAGGCAGTAAGTTTTAACAGAAACAGTATGTGAAAATTCGCAATGGATTCATGCGAATCCAGCCAATCCAATGATTGTTGCAGATAGTCGAAAAGGGGTAGGTTTGCTTCTTCTTCCCGTATGGCGGACTTAAGGATTTCGGCGATAAACATGACAATGCTGCCTTTTATCACATTCGTGTGTAAACTTTGGTATGGTTCCAGTATCCTGACTTCCCTGATACGTTCCAGGGTGCCTTTATCCCTGTGTACGGCGGTAATCTCCAATTGTGTTAAAGGCTGAAAATAAGAAGCTCGTAACTTTCCTTTTCTCGATTTGAGAACGTTTCTAAGGAGATAACTCTTAAGCCCGGCTGATTCGGTAAAACAACTAACAATAAGATCTGCTTCGGCATACTTGATTGATGATAAAACAATTGCGTTGGTAGTGACGATCATTAGCGAACGATCATTATCTTATGCACTTTAGTTTCAAGGGCATCATCTGTGGTAATGAGCACCAGATACACGCCGGAAGCAACTTTATAGCGACTAAATGCAGTTGTGTCCCATATTACACTTCCTCCCTGACTGGTCTCTTCAAAAACCAGGTTTCCTTCAATATCCGTAATCTTCACATTTGCTTTTGCCGTTAAACCATCTATGGTAACATTACCTTCAAAACCGGGCCTGACCGGATTGGGAAAAGAGTAAACGCTGTCAAGATTTTCGCGCGGTGCTGTGGACGAACCATTATATGCTACCAGCCCGTTCACCGTGGCAAAATAAACTACTCCCGTAAAGGGATCGATAGCAATGTCCTGAACATTATCGGATGGCAACGGCGAATTATCCTTAGTGAAACGCAATATAGTTTCCTGTCCGTTGGATGACAGATAAAATACCCCGGAAGTAGCTGTGGAGATCCATTTATTGTTGGAGCCATCTACTTCAATGTCCGTAACCGTTAACTCGAATAACAACTCCTGCGCAACCCCATCTTCCAGTATAATTATGGGTTGTGAATCTATATCTGCTCCTTCGTCGAAGAATCCTCCCACATTAAAGAGAACCCTTAGTCCCCTCAGACTTCCAATCCATAATCGATTCTGATTATCGAATTCAACGGCCCTCACATTATTATCGGGTAAATTCCCAGTACCCGTACCTTCTCCAATAACATTAAATTGTTGCGTTGATGGGTTATATCCTACCAGTCCGTCATTATCGTAGGTAAAAAACACATATCCTTCACGGCTAATACGGAGCTCTCCCAGAGCACCGGAAGTAGCGGCGTTGGGTATAATATCCGTGATATCGTTTTTCTGAAAATTCGGTCCGGATGTCACACGTATCAATCCTTCAGCCTCACGGCTTTGCGTAATCCACAAATTACCATCCCGGTCATAGTCGGCACCATAGATACGAACATCCGTACCATTAGGATCGATCGAATTCAGACTACTATTCGTATTGTCGTATCTCATAAATGGTTGCTCATCAACGATATGTAATAATCCTTTGTTATAAGATGTCATATAGACTTCAGTGGGATCTTCCGGATTGATGGCCACATTCACAATATCGTTGGTACTGAAAACAGCCTCAAAATCGAAATTGGTCCAACTCCCTTCCTTTAAATGACTTATGCCCTTATCCGTAGGTGGAAAAGGATTGAAGTCGACATCTACTTCCCCAAATGCTACCCATAACTCACCGGGTGTAACATCCAGCGAATAAGGCCTGTTATCAACGGGGCCATCGGGTAAAATTTGCTGAGCCTGATTGGTTCCGAATGGAATGGCCAGGAGTCCATCCTCCTCTGTGCCGTAATAAAAGGTATTGTTGAAACTATATCCGGCTTGGCCCACAACATCGAATCCGGGGATATTCTGCACCGAGGCTTCTAGAACAAATCCTGGAGAAAAAGCCTCAATAGATCCAACGGTAGTAATCGTTAGAAGATCATTGTTTGTACCAAAATCAACTACCTCGCTGGCGAAGGATGTCACTGGCACGAAACCTACATTGTCAATAAACTCCGAGAGTCTGCTATCGGTACGCATGGCATACAACTCGTCGCCCAAACTCTGTACTCCGAGCCAATTAACACTACTATTGAAGGTTGTCCATTCCTCAAAATTAATAAGGTTGGTATTATCGACTAATGCCCTTCGAACACCACCCTCCCTGGATGAAGCAAAGATGTATTCACCACTTATTGTTGTTTGTGAGATATTGATCTGTGACCCGAAATCTCCAATGAAATATGTGTCGCCAAATTCCAATCGTTCGAGATCATAAACCGAAATTCCGAAATCAGTTGAAATATAGAGTCTCCCGTTGTATTCGTTAAAATGATTGATTCGCTTTTTATTGGGTGGAATAGTAGGTTTTTCAAATATATCAACGACTTTGAGAATATTCTCATCGCCATCGATAACAATGTCAATAAGTCCATTCTCATAACCAATGACCAGCAGATTAAAATTAGCACTATAATAAAGCGATGAAATAAGTTCTCCGGAAAGTCCGTTCACCGAGGAAATGGTATTTATCTCCTGGTTTGATAGATCGAAGGAAAAAACAGCATTTTCAGCCGCCGCATAAAGGCGGTCATTGCCTTGAGAGATGTCTTTTATTGAAACATAAGAGAAATACCCTGTCCATTCATTTTCAAAATTCTGGGTGTTACCGAGCCAGGAAATTAGTAAAAACAAGGTCGCGACAAGCTGTTTCATACAGTTTTTATTTGTGTATAATAACATGCTAAAATACTATTTATTGCTGGATACAAACTAAAAAAGGTTGCTCTTACAAACAACCTTTTTTAAATTCATGGGATATGGAATTATACCACTCCCTGGGCGAGCATGGCATCGGCTAATTTTACAAAACCGGCCACATTGGCGCCTTTTACGTAATCCACGTGTCCATCTCCATCTTTACCATACTTAACGCAGGCAGTATGGATATCACTCATGATGCCATGTAATTTCTTATCTACCTCCTCAGAGCTCCAGCTTAAGCGAAGAGAGTTTTGCGACATTTCCAAGCCCGAAGTTGCCACTCCTCCTGCATTTGATGCTTTTCCGGGTGCGTAAAGGATCTTTCTATTCTGAAATACCTCTATGGCCTCCGGTGTAGATGGCATATTCGCTCCTTCAGCCACGCAGCTACATCCCTGGTTAACTAAAGTCTCAGCTTCTTGTTTATTTAATTCATTCTGAGTGGCGCAAGGTAAAGCAACATCACATTGAATTCCCCACGGACGCGCTCCTTCCGTAAATATCGCAGAAGGATACTTATCTGCATATTCCTTAATACGGCCACGCTTCACATTTTTCAATTCCATTACGTATGCCAGTTTTTCTTTATTCAATCCTTCAGCATCGTATATAAAACCGCCGGAATCGGATAAAGTCACTACTTTTCCTCCAAATTCCATTGCTTTTTCGGCAGCAAACTGTGCAACGTTTCCAGATCCGGATATAACAACAGTCTTTCCTTTAAAACTCTGTCCTTGGGTCTTCAGCATACTCTGCGCGAAATAAACGGTCCCATACCCTGTGGCTTCAGGACGTATTAAGGATCCTCCGTATTCGAGACCTTTTCCGGTTAGCACACCGGTAAATTCATTTCTTAGACGTTTGTACTGGCCAAAAAGGAAACCTATTTCACGTCCCCCCACACCAATATCCCCTGCAGGAACATCGGTATTAGGGCCAATGTGGCGTTGAAGTTCAGACATAAAGCTCTGGCAAAAACGCATTACTTCAGAATCACTTTTACCTTTAGGATCAAAATTGCTTCCTCCTTTACCACCGCCCATTGGCAGTGTAGTTAAGCTGTTTTTGAAAACCTGTTCAAACCCGAGGAACTTAAGAATACTCAAATTCACACTTGGATGAAAGCGAAGTCCTCCTTTATAAGGACCTATAGCCGAATTAAACTCAACCCGATATCCTTTATTGATCTGTGTCTTCCCTTGGTCATCTTGCCAGGGTACTCGGAACATAATAACTCGTTCTGGTTCTGCCATTCGTTCCAATAACATCTCATTTTGGTATTTTTCATTCTCTTCGATAAAGGGAATTACTGTTTCAGCAACCTCCGTGACAGCCTGAATAAATTCAGGTTCATTGGGGTTTATACTATCAACGTACGCGATGAAATCTTTTATACTTTGTTTCACGGGTATAAAATTTAAGTTAAAAATAGTTGTCAACTTGTAGGTTGCGAAAAAAAATCAAGACGTATAATTTTCGGTCTCTGAAAACGTTTTCGTAACAGTCAGCAAATATAAGTTATCTGTAAATAATGAAAATGATTTTTGTCAATTAAGCTAAAAAAAACCTATAAATTTCTCTGTTAGATATGTTTTTATATATTTGTTACGTCTCAATCTAAACCATTATATGATGAATGCCAGATCATTGCTATTGGTGTTTTTCCTCTTAGTCTTTGCTAAACAGGAGCTTCACAGCCAATTGGGATTCTCCCATGAAATAGGTATTATTGCAGGGCCGGTTGCCTTTTATTCAGACTTTGGCCAGCGAAATGACTTCGAAACAAATGCGGGTAATATCGGTATTGGTATCGGTCTTATCCATTACCTAAACTTCTCATATCGCGCCGATTGTAACTGTTATACGAGGGATGTCTATTTTAATGATCATTTCAAGATTAGGAGTGAAATAGACTATCATGTAACTAATTTCGAGCACTTCGGTCAATGGGTAGATCCCGACAGAACCAGTGAAACCGCAGATCAGCTTAGGGCTATGAAAGGAAAGAGTAAGGTTTTCGATATCGGAGCTCAATTGGAGTATTTCCCCTTGAGTATCCGTGATTTCGCGGCCGGAGGGTACAAAATTGCTCCTTTTGGATCATTAGGAGTGCATTGGGTAAGTTTCGATCCTGAAGTTTATACCGAATTAGATGGAGGATTGAATACCCCAGCAACGACTCCTTTTCCTAAGTATCGTGACGCCTTTCAACAGGAAGGAGGCAATACATGGTCTATCGTAATGAGTGTTGGGATTCGTTATAAGCTTACCGAGTTGAGCGACCTTATGCTGGATAGCCGATGGCAATACTATTTCAGTAACTGGGTAGATGGACTAAACCCTTCAGAAGAGAATAATGGTGGAACACCGGTACCGGAGAACAAGGCTAATGACTGGATCTACTGGTTGAATCTGGGTTATGTCTATTATCTTGATTAAAACTAGAAAACAAGTTTAATGAAAAACCCCTGAAATTCGAGATTCAGGGGTTTTTTGTATCCAATAATGTGATGTTTACCGTATTGCTTGTTCGAGATCGGCTATTAGATCATCTGCATCTTCAATACCAACGCTTAACCGAATTAAGGCATCCACAACGCCAGTTTTCTCACGTTCTTCTTTCGGAATACTTGCATGCGTCATACTCGCGGGATGTCCCGCAAGACTTTCAACACCTCCTAAGCTCTCGGCCAGTGTAAAGATCTTTAGCCTTTCTACGATACGAATTGCTTCTTCATAGTCGTTTCCGCGAGTTACAAAGGAAATCATTCCTCCAAAATCGTCCATCTGATCCTTAGCCACATTGTGGTTGGGATGATCTTCAAAGCCAGGCCAGTATACTTTTTCTATTTTTGGATGTTTTTGCAAAAAATCAGCAATTTTCCTTCCGTTCTCGCAATGACGTTGCATTCTTACATGTAGTGTTTTAAGTCCCCGCAGCACTAAGAAGCTATCTTGAGGCCCACATACGGCTCCACTTGCATTTTGAATGAAATATAGGCGTTCTGCGAGGGCGTCGTCATTTACCACCAGTGCCCCCATAACAACGTCGCTGTGTCCGCCAAGGTATTTGGTAGCGCTATGCATAACTATATCGGCTCCAAGGTCGAGAGGCCGTTGCAAATATGGCGTGGCAAAAGTATTATCCACGGCCAGAAGGATACTATGGTTTTTCGCCACCTCCGCGCAGGCTTTAATATCAATAATATTCATCATGGGATTGGTAGGAGTCTCTACCCAGATCAATTTCGTGTTTTTATTTACATAAGTCTCGATCTCTGAAGAGTTCTCCATTCCGATAAAATGAAATTTTATCCCGAATTGCTCGAAGACTTTTGTGAATAATCTGTAGGTCCCTCCGTATAGATCATTGGTAGAAATAACCTCATCTCCAGGTTTAAGCAATTTTACAACAGCGTCAATGGCGGATAATCCACTTGCAAATGCCAAACCGTGCTTCCCGTTTTCTATACTGGCAAAAGCACGTTCCAGTGCTGCTCTAGTGGGATTTCCACTTCTTGAATACTCAAATCCTTTATGGCCTCCGGGGGTGGTTTGAGCGTACGTACTTGTTTGATATATAGGAGGCATAACCGATCCGTAGGCCGGATCTACATCATGCTGGCCCCCGTGAATTGCTTTGGTGTTAAACTTCATGGATTTATTTCTGAATTTCTAAAAAACAAAAGTAATACAATACTTCGTGAATGCGAATTCATTTGTATTTTTAACGGATGTTTTTAAGATATTTATTTGCCTTTTATATTTTTTTTGGTATCAGCTCCTGCAAGCAGGAACAACCTATAAGCATTTCTGCCCAAAATTTTACCGAAAAACAGCTAAAAGCCTGTGATACAACAAGCTGTCCCGAGATTACCGTAAATTACATTTCGATCCCCGATGACGGAGACAGGTCCGTAAAAATAAATTCCGTCGTTAAAGAATTCATTATTGATGCCTTATATCTGGGCGATGAAACCTCAAAACCATCTGCGAATTCCATCGAAGAAGCCGCTACTCAATTCATAAAAATGTATCACACACATAGTGCGGAATTTCCCGATATGCAGCTCGAATACTTTGTAGACATCAATATTATCGAAACCTATCAAACGGATGACATACTATGCATGGAAATGCATCAATACCTGTTTACAGGAGGAGCACACGGCTATGGAGCCACATTTTTTAAGATATTCGATGCACAAACAGGGGACGAAATCGCCGTGGAAGATCTGTTCTCCGATATAAATGCATTTACTTTATTTGCCGAAATGGAGTTCAGAGAAGTACACAATATTCCCGCAGATGAATCTATAAATGCAACTGGTTTTTGGTTCGAAAATGACACTTTTTATTTGCCGGAATCCATTGGACTAAGTGGGTCCAACCTTATTCTGATATACAACCAGTACGATATCGCCAGCTATGCCGCGGGACCGATCGAACTTGAAATCCCTTTATCGAAGTTAAAATCCTATCTAGCCATTTCAATCCAATGAATACTTTCTATTATCTCTCTACCTGCGATACCTGTCATCGAATCATGCAAGCCCTGAATTTACCAAATTCAGTTCAACTTCGAGAAATAAAAAGTCAACCCCTATCCGCCTCGGAGCTTGTCTTATTGTCCAAGCTGTCGGGAAGTTATGAGGCGCTCTTCAGTAAGAGGGCCAGATTGTATAAAGAAAGAAACCTGAAGGAAGTTGATTTACATGAAAATGATTTTAAATCCCTGTTACTTGAACACTATACATTCCTGAAGCGCCCCGTACTCGTCTATAATGGTGAGATTTTCATAGGAAATAGTAAGAAGACCGTGGAAGCAGCGTCCAGCGCTGTGAACCAAAACTAATGGATAAGAGAATTCTCGCATTAACCGCCGCGACTGCCGCCAGCGCAATCTATGGTATAAATCATACGATCGCCAAAGGATTAATGCCAGATATAATCGGGTCTTACGGCTTTATTTTACTGCGAGTTGGGGGTGCAGCAATATTCTTCTGGATCATAAGTTTTTTCTATAAGCATGAGAAGATCGATAAAAAAGATTGGATCAGGATCATAGCCTGTGCGTTTTTCGGGATGGTATTGAATATGAACATGTTTTTTAAAGGACTGGAATTATCCACTCCCATAAACAGTTCCGTCGTGATTACATTGTCTCCGGTACTTTTACTTGTTTTATCGGCTTTTTTTCTGAAGGACCGGATCACATGGGTTAAAGCCCTGGGTATAGGCCTGGGATTGGCAGGTGCCCTCACCCTAATTTTATTCGGAATAAAAGCACAACCCAACGCACCAAATATTCCACTTGGGAATATATTATTTATAATTAACGCCACCTCCTATTCTTTCTACCTGATCTTTGTAAAACCACTGGTTGCGAAATACAGTTCGATCACCCTGATGAAATTATTCTTCCTTTTTGCATTATTAATGAATCTGCCAATAGGGTTTGAACAATTTTCTGAAGTGGCCTGGTCAGGACTGAATTTCGATATTATCTGGAAGCTAGTCTTCGTAGTAGCAGGCACTACAGTTCTTACCTATCTATTCAATATTTATGCGCTAAAACAATTAAGCCCGTCTACCATAGGGGCGTTTATTTATCTTCAACCCGTTATTGCCGGAATCTTCGCAATACTCACAGGAGCCGACACACTAACTCCGTTAAGGGCTTTAGCCGCCGCATTAATCTTTACCGGGGTATTTCTTTCCACCAAAAAAGCTAAAGTTAAAACTTCAAATTAGCCGGCCTGCTTCGTGTGGAACGCATGTCTCTCTTTTCGAGTATTTTATATTCGGAGCTTTTTGGCATAAGATGCATTTTGGAGAGTAATTTGTCCGGTAATACTGTAAGCTTACGGGTTTTCAGATCCATCCATCCTCCCTGCATATCACAGGCCGCAAGATTCTCACCCTTTTCATTGTAGAAATTATGGACAAATTTGAAGAACATGCCATCTGCACTTGTTCCACCTAATTCGAAACTTACTTTTATTTTGCCATGGATGGATTCTTTGAAATAATAAATATGTTCATGAAATACAACTGGGCCAATATTGTATTTGGCCAATGTGTTTTGGTCAATCCCATGATCGATGAGTGAGCTCATTCGCGTATGACTCATATAATTCACATAAGAACTATTTGCCAGGTGCCTGTTAGCATCAAGATCATTCCATCTTATTTCAAATTCTTTCAAGTACATCTATTTCATTTTTGGTTTGTTCATAAATAAAATTATTCACCATTTTCAGTATTTCCGGGCTTTTTAATGTGTGGTCTAATCCGGTTGTATAGAATACCTCAATTCTATCCGCTTCTGCGGCTGCTTCTTTTATGGGAATAATAGGAGTGATCCTGTCCGTTTCCTCATGTATAAGTAGCACGGGCTTATTTAGTTGTTTAAAGAAATTTTGAATGGAAATATCATCAATTGGCAGTTTAAGAACTTCATTGATCTTTATACTGAGATTCCGTAGCATACGAGGTGATAATCCAAGGATATCGTCGAAGTATTTAAAAAGAGCATCCATCCCCGATGGAGAACCCATAATCACATAGCTGGCCACAGGCACATTCGGTTTAAATAAGAATTGATACCCGGCAACCAGGTTACCAAAGGAATGGCCAACAAGCACTTCTACCGGACCAATTATCTCCAGCGCTTCCTCATAGGCTTCACGGTATATTTCAAGGTTTAAGAAATTTCCTTCGGAAGCTCCATGTCCGGGAGCATCCAGGGCATAGCATGTGAATTCATTTATATCTAAAGATTCAACGTACTGCTTCCAACGTTGCGAATGACTCATCCAGCCATGTATAAAAAGAATTTTTTTAGGACCTTTTCCCCAGTGATGTAAGGCAGTCTTGTATCCTGCAATTTCAAGCCAAAGAGTTTCCCCTTTACTAAAAAAGAACTGACCTTCCTCGCTTATTGGAATTCTCTTAACCCTGCAGAGTAGATCGAAGGCTTTGTTGCGTGTGAACTTTGGAAATAGCGGGGTGAGTATATTCAACAAACCCCCTATAATTTTTGGTATAATTTTATACATGATAAAGTAGATACCTATCGGTATCTTATTTTTTAAATTTTTTAAACTGACATTTCTGTTATTAACCCACGTAGATGTTGTATCGTATGCTGAATGGCCTTTTTATTCCGTTCAAGCTTGCTCATCATGATCCCTCCTTCAAGAGTAGCGATAAAAACCGTACTGCAATAAGGAATGTCCACATCGGGCCGTACCTGGTTATTTTTTATTCCGTTTTCAATGAGTTTTGCCATTGAAGCCTTTAAATGGGCTAACATATTAAAGGCCTGTTGGCGCAATACCGGGTCTGTATCATCCGATTCTACCGCTGCGTTCATTAAAGGGCATCCGCCCTCGTATAAAGGAGCATTCATATAATTCTCGAAGAAGGAGAATATAGCCTCAAATTTGTCACGAAAGGTCTTTGCTTCCCGGATAGATATGCTAATTTCCTCGAACATAAGCTTCGATAGTCTCCGTAATGCATGCTGTTCAAGATCCTGCTTACTGGTAAAATGTCTGTAAATGGCTCCCTTGGTATATCCCGTGGCGCGAGTAATATCGCTAATAGAGGTCGCCTTATAGCCCTGCGTATTGAACAGGTTTGCGCTTTCTTTTATAATCGTATTTTTTGTGGCTTCAGCATTTCGCATCAGGCAAAGATACCGATTGGTATCTTAATTTCCAAATGCTACCTATTAAGAACGTGAAATCCATCATTTTTTATCCTATATTTATGATTCCAAAAAATGATCTGAACCATGTCAGACCAAAGACGTTAATTTATACTAAATGCCAATCGTAAGCTCATCGTATCGGCCGAAAGGGGCTTTCAGAAACACCCATTTTTCAACTATCTATTCGGCGAAATTTCGTACAACTCCCAGATTAGAACAGTCACGTGAACGCCTGGACTTGCTGGACTCCGATTTTCTGGATATGGATTTCTCTTTTGCTGACCGTTCTTCTGGGAAGATTGCCATACTGCTTCATGGATTGGAAGGAAATGCCCAACGTTCTTATATTAAAGGACAGGGGAAAGTTCTTATAGAGAACGGTTGGGATGTTTGTGCCGTCAACTACAGAGGCTGCAGTGGTGAGCCTAATCGAAAGTACAAATCGTATAATGCCGGCAAAACGGATGACCTCGATGAAATAATCCGGTATATTCTTAATAAGGATAAATATTCCGACATCGCATTGATCGGATTTAGCCTTGGCGGGAACTTACTCCTGAAATATTTAGGGGAACGCATTGACGTGCCAAAGGAAATAAGCTATGCAATTGCTGTATCCTCCCCTCTTAGTTTGAAAGGATCCCTGGAATCGCTTACACAATTTCACAACTGGGTGTATCGAACATCATTTCTATATCATCTTCGAAAGAAATATAAACTAAAAGTGAGTCGATTTCCGGAACATGCCTCTTCTTCAGAAATAAACAAAATAAAATCGCTCCTGGCTTTCGATAACATTTACACGGCGCCGGCTCACGGTTTCACCGATGCTTACGATTATTATGAAAAAAACAGTAGTCGCCAGTTCCTGCCACATGTTAGAATCCCTACCCTAATACTCAATGCGGAAAATGACAGCTTTTTAAGTCCTCTTTGCTATCCCAGAGAACTTGCATCCAAATTAAAAAATCTTTATCTTGAAACTCCGGAATATGGCGGGCACGTAGGTTTCTATCAAACCGGAAACACCTATTATAACGAAACACGTGCGTTACAATTTTTACAAGAACACTTTTAAATTATTTTATATGAAATTACTGCGATTTACCATTTTCTTTTTAGCCTTAAGTGTTGTATTCAGCTGTGGAGGTGAAAAAGAAAAAAAGGAAGAAAAAGAAGAGATCAAAATTGGTTCTAAAAAAGTAAAGACAGCTGAGGACTCAAATACGGTCAACATTGGCCTAACCGGGAACGACCTCATGCAATATGACAAATCGGAAATTAAAGTGAAAGCTGGCCAGGAAGTTACACTTACCCTTCGGCATATTGGAAAAATGGACATAAAGATAATGGGGCACAATTTCGTGTTGTTGAAACCGGGTGTATCCATTACTGATTTTTCCATTAAAGCCGCGGAAGTAGGAGAAGCTTCAGATTGGATACCCGAAGATGGAAAGGATGTGATCGCTCACACAAAAATGATCGGTGGCGGTCAATCTGTCTCAGTCACATTCACGGCTCCGGAAGCAGGTACTTATGATTTTATCTGCAGCTTTCCAGGACATTCGGCACTTATGAAAGGAAAATTTATTGTCGAATAGCTCTCATAATTAAAGGAATTTGTCCACTTCAATGTAAGCATCAATAACTCGTTGTTCTCCTTCCTTGCCTTCCTTCGAATTTCCATGTTCCATTCCAAGTATTCCCGAGTAACCTCGTTCATGTATATATTTGAACACATTTTTATAATTGATCTCTCCGGTAGTAGGCTCTTTTCTTCCCGGATTATCCCCTATCTGAAAATACCCTATTTCTTCCCAACAGGCCTCAATATTCGGAATGAGATTCCCTTCCTGAATTTGCTGATGATAGATGTCGAACAGAATTTTACAGGCCGGGCTGTCCACAGCTTTACAAATTTCGAAGGCTTGCGGAGATTCCGTTAAAAATAATCCCGGATGATCCCTGAAGTTCAAGGGTTCCAGAACCATAGTGAGCCCATGCGGTTCTATAATTGCGCTTGCTTGTTTGAGTGTCTCTATAACATTCGCCATTTGGTAGTTCATATTAAGCCTAAGGTCCACATGCCCCGGAACCACGGTCATCCATTTAGCATTTACTCGTTTGGCTACGTCTACAGAAGCTGATATTTCCCTGAGAAATTCATCACGCCATGCAATTTTGCCACTTGCGAGGTTGGGCTCTTTCCAATATATGGTATGAGCCACAAATACTCCCATTTGGAGTCCTAATCTCTGCATGGCAGATGCCATTTTGGACTGTTCTGCCAGCGGACGATTTCGCATTTCATTGTCTTCGAAAGCGGTGAATCCTTGTTCGGCCATAAACTCCAATTGACTCACAACATCCATTCCTGCATGTACTTTGAACATTCCAATATGAGGCGCGTATTTTAAATTGAATTTATGTTTTGTTAATTTCGAAGCAGATAAAACCTCCGCTGCCAGCATGCTGCCACCAAATGAAAACAGGGAGCCCGCTAGGGCTCCCTGTTTTATGAATTGTCGTCTTTTCATCTTTGTTAATTATAAGGCCATGGCATTTCCGTTACCCGCTTCATCGAGGGGAATACATCCTATTTGTTTTGATGGAATAGGGTCGTACCACAAGACATTTTCACCAATCTGTTCGCTCGATTTCCACGCCCAGATCGTCATGCCTCTTATTCCCGCGATTAAGTTGAATATTGCTGCTTTCGAATCGGGAACAACCGTGCTGTCTTCTTCATATTCTTCATAGAATTCGGATATCATAATATAACTTTCCAACTGTTCTTCTTTACTGGTCTTTAGATATTTAGACAGCATCTGGTCGAATTCCTCTGCTTCACCGTCTTCCAACTCTTTTTCGAATGTAGTTCTGAAATCATCGGCGTATAACTTAAAGAACATTCTTATATGTTCCTGGAGGGGTTCATAATTTTCTTTCCAAATCTGACCCTGAATTTTCGGAGTCACTTCGTTCCAGTACGAATCAATGAATTCATGAGCCCCAATGTCTACGGCTCCGGGAATGGTTTCATCGGAAGGAATAATAAGGTCCACCATATGCTTTAGTGCATACCCTTCTCCCGGACTAAGAAATACGGGAACAAAATCCGGTTCACTTTTACAGCTTTGTAATAAACCAATAACGGTGGGCGTAGCGACCATCGCTCCGGCGCCTAATCCTAAATTGCGCAATGCTTGTCTTCTATCCATTATGCTTCTTTTTTTAGTTGTTGAGCAGCGTGTTCTGCTGCCCTGGCAGTAAAGGCCATATATGTAAGTGACGGATTTACGCAACTGGCAGAGGTCATAAAGGAACCATCGGTTACGTATACATTAGGGACAGCATGCAACTGGTTATTTCCATTACAAACCGATGTTTTTGGATCTTTCCCCATACGTGCAGTCCCCATTTCATGAATTCCCAGTCCCGGTGCCCCCGGATCATCCCAGGGTTCAATATCTGTGTAACCGGCATTGGTTAACATTTCCACAGCTTGCTGCACCATGTCTTTCCTCATTTCATACTCATTCTCTTTCCATTCCGCGTCGAAGGTAACCGTTGGTAACCCCCATTGATCCATGTTATCATAATCCAGGGTCATTTTATTTTCGTGATAGGGAAGACATTCACCAAAACCTAATAAAAGCATACGCCATTTACCTGGTTTCGTTACGGCTTCTTTGAGATTACTTCCATAGGCCAGTTCTGCGACCATCTCCTCATACCGGCTCCTACTGGCTCCACCCTGATAACCATACCCTCTTTTGAAAGTTTTCTGTTCGGTCTTCCCGCCAATATTTCGGAACCTGGGAACGTAAATTCCGTTTGGCCTTCGCCCTTTATAATACGTATCCTCAAAACCGGGAACATTGGCCCAGGCCCCTGCTTTGAAATGATGATCCATAATATTATGTCCTAATTCACCACTGTCGTTTCCCATTCCATTCGGGAAGCGTTCACTCTTGGACTGCATCAGGATACTGGCCGAAGCGATCGCAGAAGCGCAAAGGAAAATTACGTTGGCATTGTAAACGATCTCTTCTTTAGTTTCAGTATCGATCACCCGAACGCCTGATGCCTTTCCACTGGCCTCGTCATACATCACTTCAGCTACGATCGAATTTGGACGAATGGTCAGATTGCCTGTTCGCTCAGCAGCCGGTAATGTGGAAGAGTTACTGCTGAAGTAACCCCCATATGGACATCCGCGCATACATCTGTTCCTGAACTGGCACTTCGCACGTCCATAAAAGGGTTCGTCTCCTGTAATATGTGCCGTACGACCTATAGTCAATACACGTCCGTCATCGTAATTTGCTGCGATCTTATCTTTAAGATCCGTTTCCGCACAATTCAGTTCCATGGGCGGACAAAACTTTCCATCGGGTAATTGAGGTAATCCCAAATTCTCACCACTCACTCCTATAAACTCCTCAACCTTATCATACCAGGGCGAGATATCTTTATAACGTACAGGCCAGTCTATCGCAATTCCTTCTTTTTTATTCGCGTTAAAATCTATATCACTTAATCGATAGCTTTGCCTGCCCCATACCAGAGATCGCCCTCCAACGTGATATCCGCGCAACCAATCGAACCGTTTCTTTTCGTTGTATGGATGCTCCAGGTCGTTCACAAAAAAATGCCGATGCGCTTCATCGGTTGTGTAGCCGGAACGGGCTTGTTTTAATTGTTTATCTCTTTCCGCTTTCGGAAGTTGCCCTTTGAATTCGAAATCCCAGGGATCCATATTCATAGTGTGATAATCTTTTACGTGTTCGATCATCCTTCCTCGCTCCAAAACGAGGGTCTTTAAGCCGTTTTCACATAATTCCTTTGCGGCCCATCCGCCGCTGATCCCAGAGCCTACAACTATGGCATCGTACATTTCATTAGGGTTGATCATTGTGAAGTGATTGGTTTAGTTTTTAGACCTATTAGTGAGAGTAATTGTCCTCATTTTTAGTGAACATCTAATGTCTTGTTTTTTTGTTGATTTTACAAGAATCCTTCTATTAAATAAGAAGTTGTTCACCCGAAAACGTTTTCGAATGCAAATTTCGCAACAGAACGAACAATCTTATTCGTTTCTTTCAAAAAAAAACTACCTTAGAACTCCTTAAAACAAACCAACAGAATTATTTGATTCAATTAACTTCTCCTCAATGAAAAAAATCGCTTTTCTCATTCTCTTAATGACCGCAACTCTGTCATGCGCTGACAAGAAGGAAAAATCTTCTGATGTTGCCGAAGCCAACCAGGAAACCCCTGCCGTGCAGCCAGGCGTTAAAATATCGTTAGCGCAATGGTCTCTTCACCGCAGGTACGAGGCCGAAGGTTCAAACCCTTTCAACTTTGCTAAAGATGCTAAGGAACTTGGTTTTGATGCTGTGGAATTCGTTACGCAACTATACACCAAGCAATTAGAAACATATGGCTTCGAAGCTGTTGTGGATTCCTTGAAAAAGCAAAATGAAGCATACGGTGTGAGCTGTGTATTGATCATGGTTGATGGTGAAGGTGACCTCGCCGATCCTGATGAAGCCGCCAGGAATCTCGCTGTTGAAAATCACAAGAAGTGGGTGGACGCAACGGTAAAATTAGGCGGACATGCAATCAGGGTAAACACATTTGGAACGAATGATCCTGAGGTATGGGCCGTAACTGTTGTGGATGGCTTGAAAAAACTTTCTGAATATGCTGCCACTAAAAATATCAACGTACTTTGCGAGAATCATGGATGGTTATCATCAGACGCTGATAAATTGATGGCAGCAATCGCCGCAGTAAATATGCCGAATTGTGGAACGTTACCCGATTTTGGGAATTGGTGTATAAAAAGAGTAAATGGTGAGCGATGGGGTGAGTGCGAAGAAGAATACCCCGATTATTATAAGGGAATCGAACTAATGATGCCTGCAGCCAAAGCTGTGAGTGCCAAGGCAAATACCTTTGACAACAACGGAAACGAAACTAGAATTGATTATTATCGAATGCTCCAGATTGTCAAAGACGCAGGTTATACCGGATATATTGGCGTAGAGTTCGAAAGTGAAGTAATGGATGAGCCTGAAGGCATAATGATCACCAAAAAACTAATTGAAAAAGCAGCCGCAGCCACCAACTAAAAAACCATGAAAGCACTAACATATATCCGACTCTCCTTTATGATGTTCCTCGAATTCTTTATCTGGGGAGGTTGGTTTGTTACCATGGGAACATTTTTACTCTCTACCTTGAATACCACCGGTGGTGAAACGGCTATGGCCTATTCAACCCAATCCTGGGGCGCTATTGTTGCCCCGTTTATAATTGGTTTGATTGCAGATAGGTTTTTTAATGCTGAAAGGATCCTCGGAGTATTACATCTTATTGGTGCCTTCCTAATGTATCAATTATCTCAAGCGACAGATTTCAGCGCTTTTTATCCTTATGTGCTGGGTTATATGATCGCCTATATGCCGACACTGGCATTGGTGAATTCGGTGTCATTTAACCAAATGGAAGATCCTTCGAAGTTCTTTCCATTTGTTCGCGTATGGGGAACCGTTGGATGGATCGTTGCAGGATGGATCATCAGTCTTTTTGCCTGGGATTCTGTGTCTGGTGTGGCAGATGGATTGCTCTCAAAAACCTTTTTCATGACTGCCATCGCATCAGCGATATTAGGAGTTTACAGTTTTACACTGCCGAAGACACCCCCTCAGGCCAGGGGTGAAAAGGCCAGTATTTCAGGAATTTTAGGCCTGGATGCCCTTAAATTGTTGAAAGATAGAAACTTCCTTGTGTTCTTCATTTCTTCAATCTTAATATGTATCCCATTGGCTTTTTATTATCAGAACTTAAGTCCGTATCTGGTAGAAAGTGGTGTTGAGAATTCAACATTAAAAGCATCTTTCGGACAAATCTCGGAGGTTGCATTCATGCTGTTACTTCCGTTTTTCTTTAAGAGATTCGGTTTCAAGATGACAATTTTAGTGGGTATGCTCGCATGGGCAGTTCGATATATGTTATTTGCATACGGAAATGCCGGAGAATTAGCCTTTATGATCATCGTAGGAATTCTGTTACATGGAATTTGTTATGATTTCTTCTTTGTTTCAGGGCAGATCTATACAGATTCCAAAGCCGGTGAAAAAGTGAAAAGTGCAGCACAGGGATTGATTACATTAGCCACCTATGGTTTGGGAATGTTGGTTGGATTTTATGTGGCAGGTCAAATAACCGATTCGAATCTATTGGAAGATGGTGGCCACGTTTGGAAATCCATATGGACCTTCCCGGCTATTTTTGCAGGAGGAGTTCTCGTGTTGTTCGCCTTACTCTTTAAGAATGAAAAAATAGAATACAAAGCATAAAACGTATGAGTAAAAAGTTAAGATGGGGTGTTCTAGGCGGAGGTGGTGAATCTCTAATCGGTGTTCTTCACCGGGTGGCAGCAAATATGTTCGATAGCTACCAGCTAACGGGGGCAGTATTCAATCCGGTTTATGAAAAAAATCTTGCATTTGCAGAAGAAATCGGGATCCCTACGAACCGGATCTATCGCGATTTCGAAGTAATGGTCGAAGCCGAATTAGCCTTACCTGAAGAGAAGCGCATCCAGGTATTTTCGGTGCTTACTCCCAATTTTCTACATTTTCCCATGGCGAAGAAATTACTGGAATCCGGTTTTCATGTGATCTGTGAAAAGCCAATGACCATGAATTATGCAGAAGCTCTCGAACTGGAAAAAATTCAGAAGAAAAACAAAAATATTTTTGCCCTTACCCATACCTATACCGGCTATCCCATGGTGCGGCAAATGAAAAAGATGATCGCCGAAGGTGCTATTGGTGCTGTTCAAAAAGTAGATGCTCAATATTACCAGGGTTGGATCAATCCTATTATTCATGATCCCGAATTGAGGGCAACGACCTGGCGCCTGGACCCGGAAAAATCCGGAATTAGTTGTTGTATGGGTGACATCGGCGTACATGCCTACCAGATGCTGGAATACATGACCGGTATGGATATTAAATCGGTTCTGGCCGACTTAAATTATTTATATGAAGACAATAAAATGGATATCGACGGAACGGTACTACTTCGCCTGGGCCAGAATGCGAAGGGAGTACTGCGCGCCAGCCAGATAGCAACCGCAGAAGAGAACAACTTTTCGGTAGCGGTCTTCGGAAAAGAAGGGACCCTAAAATGGGAGCAGGAAAATCCAAATTATCTTTATCTTCTGAAAGACGGTGAACCCATTCAAACCTTAAAACCAGGAAATCAATATAATAGTACGTTATCACTCGATGGCACAAAACTTCCTCCTGGACATCCGGAAGGAATATTCGATGCTATGGGAAATATCTACAAAGGAGTAGCGAAAGCAATACGAGAAGAGGCATTTGATGAAGCCGAATTCCCGGGCATGCGTGACGGAGTTCGCGGCATGAAATTTATAGAAACAGTAATTGCCTCACATTTGGAAGGTAACATCTGGAAATCACTTTAATATTATTCAGCTATGAAAACTATAAAAGGGCCGGCAGTGTTTCTGGCGCAGTTCATGGACGACAAAGCACCATTCAATTCTCTGGATGGATTATGTAAATGGGCTTCCGATCTGGGCTATAAAGGTATTCAGATCCCAACCTGGGAAAGCAGGTTGATAGACCTGACCCTGGCTGGAGAAAGTAAAATGTATTGCGACGAACTAAAAGGTAAGATCGGAGAATACGGCCTGGAGATCACAGAGCTCTCCACCCATTTACAAGGTCAGCTGGTAGCCGTGCATCCGGCTTACGACCTTATGTTCGATAATTTTGCGCCCGACAATTGTAAAAACAATCCGAAAAAACGTACCGAATGGGCCCGGAACCAGGTGATAAGTGCTGCACGAGCCAGTAAACATCTTGAATTAAAAGCACATGCAACCTTCAGCGGTGCGCTTTTATGGCATACTTGGCATCCCTGGCCACAGCGCCCTGCCGGACTTGTGGAAATGGGATTTGAAGAATTGGCGAAACGCTGGCTTCCTTTATTAGATGAATTTGAAGAGAATGGTGTCGCGGTATGTTATGAAATTCATCCGGGTGAGGACCTGCATGACGGGGTAACCTTTGAACGATTTCTGAAAGAAACAGGTAATCACAAGGCTGTCAATATCCTTTACGACCCAAGTCATTTTGTGTTACAACAGCTTGATTATATCGAATACATTGATAATTACCACGAATTCATCAAATCGTTTCATGTGAAGGATTCAGAATTCAATCCTACCGGGAAGAAAGGAGCTTTTGGAGGTTATGGAGACTGGAAAGATCGTGCAGGCCGGTATCGCTCTCTGGGTGACGGACAGATCGATTTTAAAACGGTTTTCAGCAAACTTACCGAATACGGTTGCGATGTCTGGGCGGTAATGGAATGGGAGTGCGTTATTAAAAGCCCGGAACAAGGCGCCAGGGAAGGTGCCAAATTTATCAGCGACCACATAATTGAAGCCACCACTAAACGATTCGACGATTTTGCGGGAGCTGATATTGATAAGGAGAAATTAAGAAAAATTTTAGGGTTATAGACTAAAGAATATGAAGAAACTATTTTATGTATTGTTGATTTCGGTGTTGGTATTCAGCTGCAAAGAGAATAAGAACGATTCGGAAGAAAAAGAAGTGGCAGGTAAATACGAGGCGGTCTTAATAGATGTAAAAAACACAGAAATCCCTTCAGATATCGATCCTGAAGTTTTGATGGAAAAAACACTGCTGATGGACATGAATCTTACCGATAAAAGTCAGTTTTGGGGAGATAAAAACGATTTTGCTCTGTTCGCCATGGGTAGTATTAAGATTCCAAAAAGCGGAAATTTCTATTTTAAACTTTCCAGTTCCGGAAAAATCACCTTTAAACTCGACAACAAGGACCTTATAGTAAACACCGACATCCATGATCTCGAATCTAATTCGGGGGAAACATACTTAGTTGAGGGTTACGCTATTTTTGAATACGAATACTATCCGGCAAATAAGGATCCGCATCTCGTGTTGGAATGGTCAACTGACGGTGAAAATTTTGAAATCGTCCCTGATAGTGCATTTAACAATCTGGACGCTTTTAGCGTTGCAAACTGGGAAAGTGACGCATCGCAATCCGAAGAAGTAATGGCTGACAACACGCTTTCAGAAAAAGAAAAAGAAGAAGGTTGGAAGTTGTTATTCGATGGTAAAACAACCGAGGGTTGGCATGCCTACAACAGACCGGAATACATAGGTAGTAAATGGAAAGCAGACAGCGGGGCGTTGGTCTTTGAAGGACGGGAACGATTCGAATTCTATGTGGCCGGACGAAAAATTGAGCTTGGCCCAACGGATAAAACTGCAGATGGGGGGCTCGATATAATATATGGAACTCCATTCGAAAATTTTGAGTTGAAAATGGATTGGTGGATTTCTGAAGCGGGAAACAGCGGTATTTTTTATACTATACAAAGTGATACTATTTACGATGAAATTTGGAAAACCAGCCCTGAAATGCAGGTGATGGATAATGCCAAACATAAGGATGGCTTAATTAACAAGCACCGAGCAGGTGATCTATACGATCTAATTGCAGCAAATCCTATTCGAGTGAAAGAACAGGGTGAATGGAATAGTGTGAAAATTGTAAAGAACCAGGGTAAAATTGAACATTGGATGAATGGAGAGAAAGTTGTTGAATACGACCTAAACTCAGACGCATGGAATGATATGTTCTCCAAAAGTAAGTTCAAGGATCTTACGGAGTATGCCTCTCCCGGGCCAGGTTATATAGGTCTGCAGGACCATGATAACGAGGTTCGATATAAAAATATTAAAATTCGCGTACTGGAATAAAAATGAAATTCCCTGTTCTTGTAATAGCTATTCTTCTTCCACTAATAAGTTGTAAAGAAATGAAAGATAAGGTTGAACCAAGTGGTTTCAGCGAAAATTGGATTACCCTTTTCGATGGTACTTCTTTCGATCAGTGGCGTGGATATTTGAACGATGAGATGTATCCCGAATGGACAATATCCGATGGAGCCATGGTTTTTAATCCCGGTAAAAAAGGAGGTAAGAATATCATAACGAAGGAGAAATTCACAAATTTCATTCTTTCTCTCGAATGGAAAGTTTCCGAAGGTGGCAACAGCGGTATTTTTTGGGGTGTGTTCGAAGACCAGCAATTCCCAGAGCCCTACCAAACCGGTCCGGAAGTGCAAGTCCTGGACAATGAAAATCATCCGGATTCGTTTTTAAGAGACGGTCGGCGAAAAGCCGGGGCTATTTACGATTTGGTAGCGTATCCAGGCGAACATCTGAATCCGGCGGGGGAATGGAACCAATGTGTGTTGGAAGTAAATTACCTAACGGGTATTGGTAAAGTAACGATGAACAATAAAGAGACCATTCTATTTCCGATTGATGGCTCCGATTGGAATGAACTGGTAAGAACATCAAAATTCAAAGATTGGGAAGGATTCGGAAAATACCATACCGGACATATCGGTTTACAGGATCACGGCAATGATGTATCGTACCGCAATATCAAAATTAAAAATCTCGATTAATGACAATGTTGATCCATTTTATGGAAAAGTACCTTTGGAAGCACATCGACAAGGATGGCGACCAATTCATATAGTACCTCTTCCCAAATGCTTAAAATGTGTACCTTTGCTGGCATAAATATCAATCTATGATCCAGTCTATGACGGGCTATGGCAAAAGTGTTATCGAACTGCCATCCAAAAAAATTACAGTAGAAATAAAGTCGCTCAATAGCAAGAATATGGACCTCAACGCAAGGGTTCCTTCTGCTTATCGCGAAAAAGAACTTTTTTTACGCAATCGCATATCCAAATCACTATCTCGCGGCAAGGTAGATTTCAACCTCTTTGTCGAGCTCACCGGAGAATCGACCAATTCTATGGTGAATGAAGCTGTGGTGAAGCAGTATATGGATCAGCTTTCGGAAATCTCCGACGGCGATTCCACCGAATTGCTCAAAATGGCCATTAGATTGCCCGATGCTATGAAAACGGAACGTGAAGAAATAGACGAATCGGAATTCAATGAAATAATCGAAGCAGTTGATAACGCCCTGATAGCCATCAACAATTACAGATCTAGTGAAGGAAACGCTCTTGAAAAAGAATTTGTGCAGCGGGTTGTAAATATCGACAACCTGCTGGAGAAAGTTATCGAAATGGATCCTCAGCGCATTGACAATGTAAAAGAGCGACTTCGTAAAGCAGTTTCAGAATTAAAAGAATCTGTGGATGAAAACCGCTTTGAGCAGGAACTCATCTATTATCTCGAGAAATATGACATCACCGAAGAAAAAGTTCGGTTAAAGAATCATTTGGATTATTTCAAAGAAACCCTGGAAAGCAAAACTTCCAACGGCAAAAAGCTCGGTTTCATTTCCCAGGAAATTGGACGAGAGATCAATACAATTGGCAGCAAGGCGAATTTTGCGCCCATGCAGCAGCTTGTGGTCCAAATGAAAGATGAACTTGAGAAGATCAAGGAACAAGCCTTAAATGTCTTATAATGAAAGGTGGTAAACTCATAGTCTTTTCTGCTCCTTCGGGAAGTGGTAAAACAACCATCGTCCGGCATCTATTAGCGCAGGAAAAGCTAAACCTTGCATTCTCGGTTTCAGCAACTTCAAGGAAGCCCCGCGGGGACGAAAAGGATGGGGAAGATTATTATTTCATTTCTGCCAAGGAATTCAAACAACATATAAAAGATGAAGATTTTCTCGAGTGGGAAGAAGTATACCGGGATAATTTTTACGGCACCCTGCAATCGGAAGTAAAACGGCTTTGGGAGATGGGAAAGAATGTTATATTCGATATAGATGTGGTGGGCGGACTTCGGATTAAAAAAAAATACCCCGAAAAAACTCTCGCCGTTTTTGTGGAGCCTCCCAGTGTCGATGAATTGAAGATCCGATTAAAGAACCGTAAAACAGAAAGTGAAGAGAAGATCAATATGCGTATCGCTAAAGCATCCTTAGAAATGGCAACGGCTCCTCAGTTTGACTACATCATAGTAAACGACCACCTGGACAAGGCTCTTGAAGAAGCAGAGAATTTGGTAGCCGGACATATTGAAAAAAACGACACGTCCATTTCCGGAGAAGAAGAATAACCATGGCAAAAGCAAAGAAAATAGGGCTCTACTTCGGGACTTTTAATCCCATCCATGTTGGGCATCTTACGATTGCAAATTATATGGTGGAATACAGCGACCTTGATGAGGTCTGGATGGTTGTTACACCACACAACCCCCTGAAGAAAAAAAACTCATTGCTAGACGATATCCACCGTTTGACCATGGTTCGAATCGCCTTAGAGGACTATCCCAAACTAAATGCCAGCAACATTGAATTTGATCTTCCACAGCCAAATTATACCGTGAATACCCTGGCTCATTTGGAAGAGAAATACCCTGAGAACCACTTTTGTTTAATTATGGGAGCGGACAATTTAAAGAGCTTTCATAAGTGGAAAAATTATGAGGTAATACTGGAGCGGTATTCGGTGTATGTGTATCCAAGAATTTCAGAAGGAAGCGCTGAAACTCGATTTGATGACCATCCTGCAATTACGCATATAAACGCCCCGATCATGGAACTGTCTTCTACCTTCATTCGAAAAGGAATAAAAGCAGGGAAAAATATCCGTCCCATGCTTCCCCATTCCGTATGGAAGTACCTGGATGAAATGAATTTCTACCGTTAACAAAAAACCGCCTCAACAACCCGAAGAATGGGTGCGAGGCGGTTCATAACCAACCAAAAAAATCGTTGTTCAGCTCTTGCGCCGAGCGTATATATTATATCAGAATTTACTGATCTTGATCATTTCCTTTTCAATATCCTTCTTCGATTTACGCAACTTACCATCACTACTCTTATACTGTATGTAGCCTTTTCCAGTGAATCGATACAGTGTTCCTGAAAATTCATGAAACAATTCTATCGTATGATCATTAATAACGGACAATTCAAAGTATTCATTGCCCAGATAGTCATAATCAAGTGTTAAATATTTCAGGTATCGGTCTTCGGGCACATCGTCTACATTGTAGATCCCCGTATAATCCCAGTAGATGTAATTTATATTCGTTCCAATTGGGTCTTCGGAACTCTGGAAGTTACCATTTCCACCACCCGGCAGGAATTGCAGAAAATTCTCATAATCGAATTCGTTTGGTTCTCCATACGGACTCGTATATATTTTTTCCCAGGCGACATATTCCTGGATGAAATAATGAATATTATCATAGAACAGCGCATCGTAATCGAATGTATTGCGCTGATAACCCACCAGGATATATGATAAATCCAGGGGCGGGAAATATAATTCGATCTCATTATTATTTAGTTGGGTAACCTCAAAAGAAAAGTACCCGTCAATATCATGTGAAATGTCCATCTCGAAATTAAAAGTATCGTAATATCCCACATCTATTCCAAAACCATATCCCTGTTCCCCTATTCCAACTAAATTATTATTGGCATACATGGTTCCATTCTGAAAGGACACGGTGAATGCTTTTTGCATAAACGGAATGTATCCGTTACCCGAACTGCGATCAATATCGACGTACCATAATTCATAAGAGGACACGAGCTCCCTTAAGGTAATGGATGGCACTGGATCAACATAAGGATCCTCGACTATTACTTCAGTATAACACGAAGTAAACATCATGGTCGCTAAGGCGACTCCAAAAAATAGTTTTACTGTCTTCATAACTTCGGGTTTTTATATTCATTGAAGTAAAATCTAAAAGCGTGCCAAAATCATAATACATTGATTGCGTGTGGCTTATAAAGTGTTTATTATTCTGTACTTTTGAATTCACTAAATATATTTCATGTCAGCAACACCAAAATTTGCCGTTATTGGAGGCGGGAGCTGGGCTACGGCTATTGTTAAAATGCTTTGCGAGAATCTCGACGAGGTGGGATGGTATATGCGCAGTGTCTATGCCCTGGAACATATTAAAAAAGAACAGCATAATCCGAATTATTTAAGCTCGGTTGAATTCCAAACAGATCAGCTTCGGCTTAGTAATGACATAAATGAAATGGTTACTTATGCAGACTATCTCATCTTCGCGATCCCTTCAGCTTTTGTCGAGCAAGAACTTAATAAACTAACTGTGTCCCTGAAGGGTAAGATCATATTTTCAGCTATAAAAGGGATAGTACCTGAAAGCAGTCTCATTGTGGGAGATCATTTCTTCACACATTACGATATTCCATTCAAAGATATTGGTGTGATCACAGGTCCTTGTCACGCGGAAGAAGTTGCTATGGAGCGTTTATCATATCTTACCATAGCCTGTGCAGATGCGCTAAAGGCAGATATGGTGGCTTCCAAATTACAATCAGAGTACATTAAAACTACCACCAGTGATGACATCATTGGGACTGAATATGCAGCCATGTTAAAGAACATATATGCACTGGCTGCCGGTATCGCCCATGGCCTGGGTTACGGCGATAATTTTCAAAGTGTGCTGATGAGCAATGCCATCAGGGAGATGAAACGCTATGTGAAGAAGGTCCATAAAATGAAGCGTGACATCAACAATTCAGCCTATCTGGGTGATCTTCTTGTCACGGGATATTCCATTTTCAGCAGAAACAGAATGTTTGGGAATATGATCGGTAAAGGCTACACTGTTAAAAGTGCTATGATGGAAATGAGTATGGTCGCAGAAGGATACTATGCCACAAAAAGTGCCTATGAGTTAAATGAAGGAAGAGGAGATGAAAAAGCGAAGACACCTATCATCGATGCCGTATATGCCATATTGTACGACGGAAAAGATCCAAAAAAGGTAATTAAAAATCTCACTGAAAAGCTAAATTAACCAGGTTCAGTCACTCATTTTTTATCTTTTCAACTACTGTTTTCTAATATTTTAATAGAGGCGCCTGCGTATTAGCTATTAAAATCTGTGTATTTTAACTTTTCTTCTGAAATTTCCTACCCATATCTTCAGAATTTATGTTATTTTTAACATTCACTTTTCAATTAATTAATTTAAACCTTTCAATATGAAAAAAGTTACATTTTCGAACTGGAAAATGCTGATGACATCTCTGTTATTTGCGTGCTTCGGTTTATTTATGCAAACCGGTGCATTTGCTCAATGTACCCCTACAGCAGGATTTCCCGATCCACCTGGTAGTTTGGTCTGTCCAGGAGTTTTGACCCCTTCCGTTGTTTTTGCAGAAGATTTTAACGCTGGTGGTGGTAGTTTTGGTGTGTTCACCGAAGATCCTGCCCCTGGTGGAACTAACGATTTAACAGTAAGCACCCTCAGTGACACGCCTTCTTCAATTACAGGGCCTGAGTGTCCTGCGGTAGGAGCAGCTAGTACGAATGAAGAATTTATTTTTCTTGAGTCAAGTTCTGCTTTGACAGGTGAAGTACATTGTATGTCTACAGTGATTGACCTCACAGCAGAATCAGCTCCTCTTGAATTGTCCTTTTGGTACTATATGTTTGGCTCTAATATTGGAGAGCTAACCGTTAATGTTAATGGAGGAAACGTATTTACTGCTGGTCCCGGACAGATTCAAACTGGCCAATTCGATCCTTGGTTGCAAGGAAGTGCTAATCTGGATGCCTTTGCCGGCTCTGTGATTACCCTTCAAATTTGCATGGAAGAAGGTTCCGGAGCTTCGACATTCCGAGGTGATATTTCTATAGATCATATCCAAATATTTGGTTGTGCTTTACCTCCACCAATAATCAGCTGTCCTATGGATGTAATGGCAAACACCGATCCCGGTGTGTGTACGGCCCAGGTGTCCTTCTCACAGGCGACGGCTATCGATCCCGATGGTGGACCCGTAGTTGTGGTTCAAACCATGGGGCCTCCATCCGGAAGTGATTTCCCGATTGGAGATACTATTATCGAATTTACGGCCACGGATGACGAAGGTGATACGGCTACCTGCCAGTTTACTATAACGGTGAACGACAATGAGCCTCCAATGGTAACCTGTCCCCCAGATGTTACGGTGGATAGTGACCCCGGAATTTGCGGTGCTGTTGTAACATATCCTAGCCCAACCGTAGTGGATAACTGCTTTATGGGAGGAGGAATTGCTAACGATGAGCTGTCTACCATATTTGCCGGCGGAAACGGTCTGGGAGCAAATGCTACTGTATATTTCGATGCAACCGTAGACGTGAACGATATAATGGTAACAGAAATCGATGTTAATACAGATGCTACTGCTGGTTCAACTGTTAATGCAGACATTTATCTGATCCCGAGCGGCACTTACGTTGGTAACGAAACGAATCCCGGAGCATGGGGTGCTGCAGTTGCTACAGCTAGCGGCCCTTCAGCAGGAACAAATAACCCGACAGCCCTGGTATTGGGTGCGCCGATTACATTGAGCGCCAATACTACATACGCAGTGGCGGTATTCATGGATGCCTCTGTTAACTATACAAATGGTAACGGAGCAAATGAGCAATCTTCCAATTCAGATCTTACCCTGGATCTTGGTTCTGCTTCTTCCGGATTATTTTCCGGTTCCGTTTTCAGTCCACGCGTTTGGAACGGAACGGTACGCTATGAATACACGGTCTCAAACGCACCTTACACGGTGATCACCGGATTCCCAAGTGGCGGTACTTTCCCTGTGGGAACGACCCTTACTACACTTGAGTACACAGATCCGGGCGGAAACGCGGTGACTTGTACATTTAACGTAACTGTAAATGATATCGAGCCACCAACGGTAAGTTGTATCGGAACTCCGGGACCAGTTCCTGGTTCTGCAACCGATGCTCCTGCTTTGGCTATTCCTGATAACGATCCTATAGGTGTTTCAACAACTATAACTGTTGCTGACGCAGGTGCTATACTCGATATGGATGTGGATCTTGATATTTCACATACCTGGGTAGGTGACCTTATTGTGACCCTGGAATCTCCGGGTGGAACCGTAGTAACACTTATCGATCAAATGGGTGTGCCAGCGTCTACCTTTGGATGTTCGAATAATGATATGCAGGTAACACTGGATGATGAAGCGGTAGATCCAATTGAAGATGAATGTAGTTCTTCTCCAATTAGCGGTTCTTATACACCAGAACAAGCCCTGTCTGCTTTCGATACGGAAGAAGTGATGGGAGTCTGGATCTTAACCGTATCCGATAATGCCGGTGGAGATACCGGTATGATCAATAGCTGGACCTTGAATTACGATTATGATAGTCCTGGTATTCCAATGGATGTTGTACTTGATGCAAATGGTATGGCTTCTGTTCCTGCAACTATGTTAGCAACAGGATGGGATGACAACTGTGGCCCAGGTGGTGTAATAATTACTGGTGGTGTAGGCGGTGCTTACGACCAAACAATTAATATTGTAAATCCAGCCCTGATGGGCACTAACCTCTTCTCCTTTACCGGAACTCCTGTTGGAGCGAACGGCGATGCGATACTTGAAGTAATGACCTTTGGAGATATCGATGGAACCGGTGGTAACGAAGAAGCATGGACCATCACCGATGAAGATACCAACACAGTTGGAATGATCGGTGCCACGGGAAGTTTTGCCGATCAGTGTAACACCGTACTTACCGAGACCTTTATGATCCCAGCGGCCTTGATCGATACCTGGGCTGCCGATGGACAGATCGACTTTACAGGAACCGATGTGGCTGGTAATATCAACACTACCCTTTGTGGTGGAGATAACTTACAACTGCGTCTAACATACGCGACAGGTACTTCTATGATGAATGTAGAATTCACTTGTGATGATCTTGGATTAACCGATGTTATCATAACTGCTACTGACGCTGCTGGAAATTCTTCCACATGTACCGCGCTGGTGAATGTAATTGATAACACGCCTCCGGTATTGGTTTGTGCTGATGTAACCATCGAGCTTGGACCTGACGGTACGGCCGATATCGAACCGGAAGACCTGCTGGCTTCATCGCCAGTGATCTATGAAGTGATCACTATTAGTAGTGATAACGGATCGGGTACTGAAGGATTCACAGACTTCACAATGAATGTAACAGCTGCTGAAGTAGTTAGTTTCGACTGGGATTACACAACCCCTGACGGACCGGCCTTCGACGGCTTTGGATACCTGTTAAACGGTGTATTCACCGAATTAACCGATCCTGCAGGAGCCAATACACAAAGTGGAAACAGTGGACCGATCAACCTGGCCGCTGGCGATGTGTTCGGATTCCGTTCACAGTCTGATGACGGTATCTTTGGTGCTGCTACAACCACCATCAGTGGATTTGTACCAGGATTTGTAGGTCAGTTCGATCCGGCTAACTGGACCCTTACGCTAAACAACTCCGATGGAGATGCATTCTTTGTCTTTATCTCAGGGGGACCACTATCCTTTGATGCCTGTGGTATTACCGTACTGGCAGTAGACATCACCGAGGTAACCTGTGCAGACATTGCAGCCTCACCACTAACGGCAACGGTATTTGCTTCCGATGCCAGTGGTAACCTGGCCGCTTGTCAGTCTATGATCACTGTCGTGGATGCTTTAGGACCAGAAGTAACCTGTCCGGCAGACATGACTGTAGATCCGGGACCAGGCAACTTGTTCTATACATTACCTGATTACTGGGCCGATGGAGACGCTACGGCGACAGACAACTGTACCGATCCGCTTACGATCTTTACCCAGGATCCGGCGGCAGGCACAGAACTATCTGACGGTGTGTACACTATATCGATCTGTTCTACCGATGAGTATGGTAACGAAGGTTGCTGTACCTTCCAGCTAACTGTTGAGAGCATACTGGGTAATACTGACAACGAGCTAAGCTCGGCGATCAGTTTGTATCCGAATCCGGCCGGCGAGCAAGTAACTCTTGCCAACGGATCCAACATACTGCTGGATAATCTAGTGATCTTTGACGTAAACGGTAAACTGGTCAATACCATCGACCTTCGCAATATGGGAAGTGAAATGATGATCGATGTATCGCAACTGGCATCTGGAGTCTATATGGTTCAGATCACCGGTGAGCAATCAACAACCGTGAAACGATTGATTAAAGAATAATCGCAAGATTATATAACCAACCAAAAGAAAACCCCTTCCGGAAACGGAGGGGGTTTTTGTTTGTTTATAGAATTAAATAATCCGGCTATCTGGCAAGAACTCCATTCCTTTCCATTACAGGAAGTGGAACACTGTTATCCTCCATGACGGAATTAGCAGGTAGCTCGAAACGCTTATCATATAGCTTATCTCCGATGAAATACGTAATGGTGAAGAAATTATCCAGTCGCAACACAGAGTTCTCCAAAAATTCGATCTTTGCAAATCCCTTAGCAGGTAAATTGTTTATACTACGCCGCATGGGTGCCGTAAGATCATGATCGTCGTACCCCTGGGAAACTATCAATACAGTTTCCAAAGCAACAGAACCATCGTTAATGATGTATGCATTCCAGTCGTTTGTGTTGAAATCCTCATTAAATTCAAGTACAGCGGCGACGTATACGCCCTTTACTTCGGGAATATCAATATCCTTACGCATGGTCTATAACGAACTTTTGAATTGTTCAAGAAAGCGAATGTCATTTTCGCTGAGCATTCGGATATCGGGTATTTGATGTAGTAGTAATGCAACACGGTCGATCCCCATCCCAAAAGCAAATCCGGAATAAACTTCAGGATCGATTCCACAATTCGACAGTACGTTCGGATCGACCATTCCGCAACCCATGATCTCGAGCCATCCGGTCCCTTTCGTCATCTTGTAATCGGTTTCAGTTTCCAAGCCCCAGTATACATCTACCTCGGCACTGGGTTCAGTAAAAGGAAAATATGAAGGACGCAATCTAATCTTGGACTTTCCGAACATCTCCGTTGTGAAATATTGTAAGGTCTGTTTCAGATCGGCGAAACTTACACTCTTATCCACATATAATCCTTCCACCTGGTGGAAGAAACAATGTGACCGTGCGGAAATAGCTTCGTTACGGTAAACTCGTCCTGGCGAAATGGTTCTGATGGGAGGTTTGTTGTTCTCCATGTAGCGAACCTGAACAGATGAGGTATGTGTTCGTAACAGTATATCCGGGTCCGTTTCAATAAAGAAAGTATCCTGCATGTCGCGGGCCGGGTGATATTCGGGTAGATTCAATGCTGTGAAATTATGCCAGTCGTCCTCTATTTCGGGTCCTTCAGACACATTAAAACCTATTCTTGAAAATATATCGACAATCTTATTCTTCACTATGGATATCGGATGCCTCGAGCCGAGTGTGATAGGCTCTCCGGGCCGGGTAAGATCACCATAGATTCCGGCTGTTTCTTCAGTAGCTTCCAGAGAATTTTTAAGACTGTTTACCTTATCCTGGGCTGCTGTTTTCAAGGTGTTAATTACCTGTCCGAATTCCTTTTTCTGATCTTTTGGGACATTCTTGAATGCAGCAAAAAATTCGTTCAACAAACCCTTCTTTCCAAGATATTTTATTCGGAAGGACTCAACATCTGTCCGGGTCTTGGCCTTGAATGACTCGACTTCCGCGATATGTTCTTTAATCTTATCAATCATGATCTATTCTATTCGATCGCAAAACTACATAAATTCTATTCAATCACTTCTTTTTCCAGAAAGTATTGTACAATAGCTTCTTTCATTAAAACACTTTGTTCTCCGGCTTTTAGAGTAGGTAATTGTTCTTCGATTCTGTAATGCGGCCAACCTTCATCATCAAAATAGTCGAACGAATAATACCCATAGGGTTCGAGCAGCCTGCAAATAGCAATATGCATAAGGTTAATTTTTTCGTCCTTCTTGAATTTCCGGTGTAATTGACCCAGTTCCTGGATGCCAACCAGGTAAATCACTGCGTCCAGATCAAGGTCCTCCCCATCTGCAAATCTTTTACTCAGGAGCCTCACCACCTGTTCCCATTGCTTTTTTAATACTTCGTCTCTTGCCATACTATCATCCACAAAGATACTTGAATAAATTTCCAAAAACCAGTCCGGGTATGGTATATAGATCGATTTAACAGCAGATATAACATAAATACTATCTTTGCGTTAAATCCATAAGATGAACCTCATTGATGTCGTTTTAGGAGCCATTCTGCTCATAGCTTTTTACGTGGGTTATAAGAAAGGCTTATTTGTTGCACTTGCCGGGTTAATAGGATTGATCGCAGGAGTTTACGGAGCCATTTACTTTTCGGGTTATGCTGCCGGATATATCGCCGGTTGGTTCGATTGGAGTGAGCAGACGGTAAACCTGGTAGCTTTCGCAGTTACTTTTCTAGCCATAGTCTTTCTCATTTCCGCCGCGGGAAAATTTCTAACAAAAATCGCAGATTTCGCAATGCTTGGTATTATTAACAAGCTATTGGGTGGAGCTTTTAATGCCATTAAATACGTCTTTATTGTAAGCGTGATATTCATGTTTGTGGATGCTTCGGAAACCTATTCGATCATGTCTGAAGAAAAAAGAGAGTCATCGGTATTATACGGTCCGGTGGCCTCATTAGGTCCATTAATCTTACCCCACATTCTGAAGGAAGTTGATAATTTCAGAAATGAAAATAATACTGAGGAAAATGAAGAAATGCGGGATGCCATGGAATAATTGAATTCTTCCTAAACTACGTCTTTTACATTTTCTCTGATATACACTAAAACCTCTTTAAAATCATTGAAGATCCTTTCCTTCGGAAGCAGATCCGGAATGATATCTATCGATTCCATCATCACTCTGGGTTGAGTTTCCAGATGCACAAGAATGACCACTATATTATCCTTATTGAATCGATAAAGAGCTTCTTCCATGGCATACAGGCCGGATTGATCCATGTAAGGGACCTTGTCCATTCTAATGATAACATGGGAAGCAGTATCGGGTATTCCTTTTGCCAATTCCTGAAAATCGTTGGTGTTTCCAAAGAACATTGGCCCGTCAAGATGCTTAATAAACACCTCCTCCTGCAACTCTATGGGAAAATCCAGTTCATCTTTCCAGGGTAATTCGAATCCTTCGTCACTGGAAAGAGGTATTACCTGAGAGCGTGCAGCTGTCGCGTCACCGATTTTTTTCATAAAGATCAGGGAGGCTAAAACCAATCCTACACCTACCGCATATATAAGGTTCCAGAATACAGATAGTAATAGTACCACCAACATCACAATAACTTCAGCTACAGGCATGTTTGGAATAGCCCGTAATCCTTTATAATCCATCACTCCAATTCCAACAGTAACGAGTATGCCCGCAAGTACCGCGGCCGGGATTTGTGAAGCCAGGGGCCCAAGGGCTAACAGGACCACCAATAAGAGAATAGCCGCTACCATACCACTGAGTTTTGATGTTCCTCCGGAATTAATATTCACTACGGTTCGAATGGTAGCACCCGCTCCTGGTAATCCCCCGAACAGTGCAGCCACACTATTTCCAACACCCTGTCCAATTAGTTCCTGGTTCGGTTTATGTTTTGTCTTCGTCATATTGTCAGCGACCACTGATGTTAGTAAGGAATCGATCGCCCCTAAAAAAGCCAGGGTTATGGCAGTAAATATATACGGAGATACTTGAGATATACTAAAATTTGCGAAAATCTCGAAGTTTGGCATTGGGAAACCAGTAGGTATTTCCTCTATCGGCCGGTAATCTAACTTTAAAAAATATGCCCCTAATGTTACCACTAATAGAGCAACCAAAGTGCTGGGAATTTTTGAAGTTATCCGTTTGAAACCAAAAATAATGAGGATGGTTAACAGTCCCAAGATAATTTCCAGCCAATTAACATTTTTCAACGCACGAGGGAGCGTCGACAAGGATCCAATTACCCCGGAGCTATCGTTTTTGGCCAGTAATTCAGCTTCCCGCATTATTTCACTTTCTTCAATGAGTTCAGCACGTGCGACGGTCTCTTTAAAATCTTCCAGCACCAAAATTCCTTCTCCTGCTTCTTCCTTTAAAATTTTATCGAGGAGTACTTCTTCTGCCTGAGGTTTAAAATCGTTTATATATTCTGTATCATCTGAAGTGTAGTAACCCAATAGCGGTAATATTTGTGTTACCAGAATAATCACCCCAATAGCAGTCATAAATCCCGAGACTACAGGATATGGGATGTATTTGATATACCTTCCCAGACCAACAATTCCCAAAGCGACCTGAAATAATCCAGCCAGCAAGAAAACCAACAGGATAAACGGAAGCGCAGCAGCAACATCCCCATCATTGGCTCCAATAATGCCCGCAATAACCACCATAGACAAGGCAGTCATTGGTGCTGTTGGGCCCGAGATTTGTGTGTTGGTTCCTCCGAAAAGTGACGCAAAGAATCCAATAAATATGGCGCCGTATAATCCGGCATCCGGGCCAAGTCCGGATTGTACTCCGAAAGCAAGTGCCAAGGGCAGGGCAACTATTCCCGCAGTAATTCCACCAAATAGGTTTCCGCGAATATTAGTGAAGATGTTTTTGAACATATTGATTGGTTATGGTTACGTGTTATCAGCGACTTACCAAGATATTAAAAATATAATTTTGCAGATGCCTTATCTTTAAATTATTTATAAATCTATAAAGCTTTAAGGCTTGAAACTGGGATCCATCCATCTTTCCCATCCGCCAGCCGGATGCGAACCCAATCAGCATCTTGTTCCAGTATCTGGACCTTGGTGCCTTCGTGGATTAAATAACTCAGAGCTCCACCTAAGGAAGGGGCATCTTTAACTTCAACTTCTTCCGATAAGATAATAGCTGGATTATCATTCAACTCGTCAGCATAGGTCATAAAAGCCAGGGTCATGCTCGATACGAGAAAGAATAGAAAGGCAATTGAAGTGGCAAACAGGATACGCTTCCTTCTTTCTGAAGCAGCGAAGTAGTACAATAAGAAGAGCAGGACAAATCCAAAGGAGAAAACCACGGCATTGATCGCCCAGGCATTAAAACTAAATACCCCGGAAACACTCCGATACCAGGTTCTGAATACAGATTGTGGTAATGGTTCGATCGCGTCGATTCTCGCATTTTCAGCGAAAGCGAGATTATTCCTGATATCCGAGTCATAAGGATCTTGCTGTAAGGCCTTTTCATAGTAATAAATACTCTGGCCGATATTATTGAGTTTATAATGTGCATTCCCAAGGTTAAAATACAATTCTGCGGAATGCTCGCCCTTATCAAGTATTTCTTTCCAAAGTGTTATAGCCTCGCTATAGCTTTCCGCCTTATAGGCTTCTTTACCCGAATTAAAGTTAGCTTCGTTCTGCCCGATGGTGTATGTCACGACAAAGAGTAAAAGGAAACTCAGATATTTCATATCGAATACTTTCATCGCCCAAGTTGTTTATCAATGGTTGAAATTACTTTTACCGCCTTTTCGTAATCATGCTGAATCGTAACCTCAGAAGCCGGCGTATATCGTGCGAATTCGCAACTTTTCAGAATGTCCATAAAAGTTTCGATAGTCGCTGTCTCGGCTCCCTTATCCCGAAGTAGATTGGAAATCTTTTCCTTACTAATATCACTGGTTTCTATAGCTAGTTTTGCTTTTAAGTAATTGTGAAGCGCCCTTTCCAGCACTTCATAGAACACAACCTCGTCTTTCATCGAACGCTTAGCTTCTGTAAGATATTTTTTAGCTAAACGATCCGCCTTTCGAAGTTTATTACCTGCAATATCCCTTATTCGTCTCTTTCGCTCTCGTCCTATGAATATAAAGACGGGTATGAATAGAAACGGACCTCCTACCAAGCCCCAGAACAATCCGGATTTAAAGAAATCGGATTTCACAATTGGGCGCAGATTGGCCTGCAACTTTATGTATTTGAACTGATCTTCATTGAAAACAGCGACCGGGTTTTTTCCACTGGCGGTATTCTCTGAAGTATTGTTATTTGTAACCGGGCCATTCACGACGTTAAGCACGATTTCTTTGGAAGTTAGGGTTCGATATTTTTCGGTTTTTGGATCGAAAAAAGAAAAACTCAAAGGACGAATTGGATAATCTCCTTTGAACTGCGGGACCACGGTATGTGTTTCAGAAATGAAGCCTCTCATGCCGTCTGCCTGGGTGTTTACATTATCATTGCGTTCCGGTTCGTATTGCTCTAGTGCTGTAGGCAACTTTAAAGAGGGTAAATCAAATAATTTCAGATTGCCCTTCCCGCTCACCTTAACCGTGAGTTGCAAGGCTTCATTAGCATCAAGGCTGGAGCGATCTGTTTGAACATCGAAGGAGAAATCACCTACGGCACCATTAAAGTTATCCGGACGCCCTTCAACTGGAAGCGGTTTCACATCGATAGTCCTGTTTCCTGCGGAAATGGTCTTGTTTACCCGGGTCATTAATCTTCGGCCAAAAAGATCTCTTTTATTGGTTTCCACATCAATCGGGACATCAAGTGTGAGCGGTTCAATGGAAAGTTCACCTGTTTTCTGAGGGTAAAGTACCGTTGTTTGTACAATAATATACCGATAATCGGTTCGCCCGTTATACTCTCCATCGAAGACGGTGAAGTTCCCCCTGTTCGAAATCGTCTGACTCCAGAAATCGGCGTATTTTGGGGTGTCTATTTCCCGAAAACCCCGTGTAAGATTTACATCGTTGGAAACATACAATCGATACTGGACGCTTATGGCTTCGTTCAAATAGGGATTCGTATTCGATATGATGGCAACGAGATGGACGTTTTCACTTGCCACATATTCGGCGTCATTGCCATCCTTCGGTCTTTCAACAGCACTGGTAACTTGAACTTTTACAGGCAATGTCTTGTAGGTTTCGCCTTCAATAACAATAGATGCTTGACCTATATTGAAAGTACCCCTGGAAAGTGGGGTTAAGTAATAAGAATAGGTCTTGGAATAACTTCGTTTCCCGTTTATATACGAATTACTGATGGCCTGGTTTGGTCCCCCAACCACCCGAAAACCATTAAATGAAGGCGGAGTGAAGTTATCCCCATCCTGATTCATTTCAAAATCAACTCGCAACCGTTCATTCACTCCCAGCTTGCTCTTGCTTACCTTCGCTTCGAAGCGCACCTGGGCCTGTGTTAACCCAACACTACAAAGAAAAAAGAGTATGTATATGAAATACGAGCGTTTCATGATTACCAATCTTTATCCGATTTTACTTTTGCCCCTTTCTGTTTCCGGGCATTAATCTTATCCTGAACCTTTTTCTCTTCATTGTTCATCGCCTCAAGCAAATTCTTTATTTGCTGCGGGGATAACTGGCCGGGGACGGGTTTCTGTTGCTCAGGCTTCTCTCCTTCTCCATCCTTTTGCTCATTCGGATCCTTAGGATTTCCCTTGTCATCCTTATTATCTCCTTCTTTATTTTCATCTTTTTCGTCTCCCTTATCCTTGTCCTCTTTCTCATCTCCTTCATCACCTTCCTGATCCTTACCCTGGTCGTCCTTATTTTCTTGCTGGTCTTTGTTTTCCTCGTCCTTATTTTCATCTTCGTCCTTGTTGTCATCCCCGCCCTGAGGTGGATTCTTTTCCAGCATTTCCTTGGCCAGTGCCAGGTTATATCGTGTTTCGTCGTCGACAGGATTATTTCTCAGCGCGTTCTTGTATGCTTCAACAGCTTCCTGATATTTTTTAGCGTTCATAAAGGTATTCCCCAGGTTGTGATAGGCTTTATGCTTCTCGGATTTGGATAGCGCCACTTCTGCCGCTTGCAGGTACCTGCGCATGGCTTCGTCATTCAATTCCTTTTCGTAATAGGCGTTTCCCAGGTTGTACTTCCCGGTTTCATTTGTTGGCGAAAGTGATATCGCCTTGCGAAGATCTACTTCAGCATCAATGAAGTCATCCGATTTCAATTCAGAACTTGCAGATCGTAAAAGATTTGAGGTCTCTTTCTCTATCTTCTCCTTTTCTTTATCATTCTGAGCGATGCTCGCAATATTTACCAATAGAAAACATAGCAGCATATAAATGCGCCATGGAATCTTGGAATTAATTTTTTTTGCTCTTCGTTCCATACAATTATTCCTTTTCATTAAACAAATTCAATTTTCGCAGCCAGGCTGTTTTACGTTCCAGCAGAAGTATATCTAAAATGAGCAAAAATAATGCCCCTGCCAGGAACCACTGAAACTGATCCTTGAAATCTGTGAACTGCTTTGCTTCGAATTCTTTTTTATCCATACCATTCAAAATTGCCGTTACCTCCTCGACTACCTCCTTGGTATTATTTCCCTCAATATAGGTTCCATTTGCCTGATCGGCGATTTCCTGAAGTCTGACGTCTTCAAGCCTAGTAATAACCTGTTCATTATTCTGATCCCGTTTGTAATATTGCAGGACACCGTTTCGCTTAATAGGAATAGGGCCACCGGTTATCGTGCCAACACCAATCGTGTAGATCTTTATTCCTTCTGAAGCAGCTTCTGAAGCAATCTCGCCCAAATTTCCTTCGTGATCTTCCCCGTCTGAAACTATGAAAAGCACCCTGTTTGTCTGTTCTTCATCGTCATAATATGTTTTTGCCATTGCGATTGCCTCAGTGATCGCGGTTCCTTGTGAAGACACCATTTCGGTATTCATCCCATTGAGGAACAACTTCGCCGAAGAAAAATCGGTGGTAATGGGAACCTGCGGAAAAGCGCTGCCTGCGTACCCTATAATGCCAATACGGTCACCGGCCAAGCTGTTGATGATCTGGGTTATCAGTTGTTTCGATTTCTCAAGACGGTTGGGGGCTATGTCCTCGGCCAGCATACTCTTTGATACATCGAGTGCGAATACCACATCCACACCTTCTCGCTTCACCGTTTCCAGTTTTGTTCCAATTTTAGGATTCACCATAGCGAAGGAGAGTGCCGCAAGTGCCAGGCAAAATACAGAAACCTTCAATATGGATTTAAACGTAGATCGCTCCGGACTTAACTTTCTGAGGAGTCGGTTATCCGCAAATTTCTTCTGGGTACGATGTTTCCAGAACAGCACCACAAGGAACAGCACTGCGACCACCGGGATGGCGAAGAGCAGGTAAAAATATGTGGGTTCCTCTAGTTGATACATCTTCGTTTAATCTCTTTTTAATTATACAAAACTTCTGAATAGCGTATATCGCAATAAAAATTCCAGTCCCAGCAATGCCAGTGCGAGCAGCCCCAGCAGACGATATTTTTCTTCATAATTCGTATACTTGAATTCTTCTATGTCCGTTTTTTCAAGTTTATTGATCTCATCGTAGATCTCGTTCAATTTTGTCGTACTCGTAGCCCTGAAATATTGTCCCCCGGTTGTTTCCGCTATTTCCTCCAGTAATTCTTCATCAATCTCTACCTGAATACTGCCATATTGAAAACTGCCATCCGGCCTGATTCCTATTGGCGATTGCGCCATCCCATTTGTCCCCAGTCCTATGGTATAAACTTTAATTCCATATTCAACTGCCAACTCACTAGCGATCTTTGGATCGATAAACCCTGTGTTATTTACGCCGTCCGTTAGTAGAATGATCACTTTACTTTTTGCCCGACTCTCTTTCAAACGATTAACCGCGGTAGCCAGTCCCATTCCAATGGCTGTCCCCGGATCGATAAGCGTATTGTAACGCAGGCTCTTTAAAGACGATAGCACAATACTTTTATCGCTGGTTAACGGGGTTTTGGTATAACTCTCCCCGGCGTATTCTACTAGTCCGATCCTATCATTGGGGCGGGCGGCTATAAATCGTGCAGCCACTGTTTTAAGGGCTTCGAGGCGGCTCGGACTTAGATCTCGAGCAAGCATACTTGCCGAAACATCAATCGCCATCACGATATCGATCCCTTTAGTTGTTTTTATCCGCGTAGATTCATCCACAGTTCGTGGTCTTGCTAACGCCACAATAATAGCTGCCAGCGCTAATAACCTAAGGATAAAAAGGAGTGGCCGGAATTTAGCCAGCCAATTTTTTCCGGTTTTAAAGCCCTTCAAACTTGATATGGTCAATGATGCGGTCTGTCGATGGCGTTTCCACATAAACCATACAATAAGGGCGGGCAGCAATAGCAGCAGCCAGAAAAATTCAGGATTTACATATTCAAATCTGTTCATCACTTCTGCCCTTGTGGTTGTTGTACTTCAAGTTCCATTGAATTTCGAATACGATCCACCAATTCTTTGGCATAAGGATCGGAATCCAGAGACGCTATTATTACTTGTTGCAATGCGCCTTTTTGACTGAAAACCAGCATTTCATAATTCTGGGTATCATTATTCCCTTTCACAAACGGGTTCTCACTTTCAAAACTTCCAAAGGCTTTGATCCCTTTAACTCCATTCTCAGTTTCAAAGGTCTCTGTTTTTACTACAAGATTCTTCGCTCCCTGGGCCTCAAATGTGGCCAGGGCTCCTTCCAAAACTTTTTCAAGTTCACCATCGATCGGTTGTTTTAATATTGTGGTGTTTACAACCAGATAGAAGCGATCAAGAATACTACCATAAGAAAAGAATCTGCTACTTTGAACTGCTTCTTGCATCTCCGTAGGTAATTCTATGTCTTTTCTTTTAAGCACTACCGGAGTTTCCATTATAACCGCTGGGATTCCGTACTCACTGCGATACCATTGTCCTTCTACCATGTCTTTTGTAGGATGCCCGATGATATTGTCTTTCAGATAATCCCATCCGTAGGTGGACGCTAATATTACAATAGCGATCAGAATAGCTCCGATTCCTGTAGCGGCACCATATATAATTCGTTTGTTCCGGCGTTTTCTTCGCTGTTCCTGGGCGTATAATATATTTTCAAGAAGCTCTTCCTCACTAGGCTCCGGAACCACTTCATGAGTTTCGATTATAATGTCTTCGATAGTATTTCTGTCGGATGAAGCCTGACCCTGGGCCATTTGCATTTTAGCAAATTTCACCAGATCCGCTCGTTTCAAAATTGCGTCCAACTTTGAAATCGTTTCAGAATCGAATTCAAAATTTCCCGAATCCCTATGCAATTGCAAGCGTTCAATTAGTTCGTCACTGGTACTTTCTAAAGCGGTATCGTCGATCTCACGGTCCAAATAGCGTTTTACAATTTCGGTAAGCTGTGAATAATAAGCTTTAGACGCATTACTGCTTAAAAGATTAGAGGCGTCCAGTTGTTTTAATGACGCTAGAGCTTCCTCATAAGGTGGGAGCTCTTCTGCTTCAGCTTCTTTTTTCTTTTTTCTTCGGAGCAGATACCAGCCTAATCCTGACAGTAACACTAGAGGAATCAGCCAATACATCATTTTCATAAAATCAAATGGAGTTGAGCCTACTTCGATCGCCGGTTTTATTTCGAACATCTTTTGCTGCACGGTGTCTACCGGAACATCGGCAACTTCTATCTTTATAGAATCTGTACTAAATACCTTATCATTTATAACGATCTTCTGCGACGGTATAGTGAAACTACCCGAATCGAACTGGGTTAGGCCATACTTTTTGATCAATCTGTACTTGGCCTGTTCATAGGTGGTGTCGATCTTATAAGATTCTATCATTTCCAGCGGCTGGAAAGACTGCCCTTCCGGAAAGAGGACGAGATCGGTGGAATCAACCGTAACTTGAACCGAGTACCTTATCTCTTCACCTATGCGGATATTAGTAGTATCAACATAAGATGTCAATTGTGCATTAACCGAAAAGCTAATAATAAAAAACGCCAGTGATATGAGATTCCTCACTCCCCTCCTGAATGACAAAATAACACTATGTCCTGTTCTACCAAACATTTTTCTTCTATGCTCGTCTTTTAAAATATCCTAATAGCTTTTTTACGTAACTCTCATCCACGCGACAATCGATAGCTCCTGCGCCACTTTTGGTGAAAGCCTCCTGGTAATATTCAACCCGGTCGCGGTAATATCGATGATAATTCATTCGAACCGCCTTAGATCCGGTATTCACAAGCATATTTTCTCCTGTTTCTTCATCCTGCATCTCAACCACTCCAAGATTAGGTATGGCCTCTTCCATTGCATCGAAGACACGTATTCCCGTAACGTCATGCTTTTTGGCGACGATCTTAAGCGTATCCCTGTAATCATCGGTAATGAAATCTGATAGCACAAAAACAATGGCTTTCTTTTTCATTACATTGGTGAGGTACTTCAGAGCCTGGGCCACATTAGTTCTCTTGCTTTTCGGATGGAATTCAATAAGTTCACGAATAATTCTAAGTACATGCGACTTGCCTTTCTTTGGCGGTATGAATAATTCGATCTCATCGGTGAAGAGGATCAGGCCTGTTTTATCGTTATTCTGCATGGCTGAAAAGGCCAGTGTAGCCGCAATTTCAGTAACCACTTCATTTTTGAACTGCCTATCTGTTCCGAAGAATTCAGATCCACTAACATCAACGACCAGCATCAGGGTGAGTTCTCGTTCCTCCTCGAAGACCTTTATATACGGTTCATTGTAACGCGCAGTCACATTCCAGTCGATATTACGCACGTCATCACCGAACTGGTATTGACGTACTTCACTAAAGGTCATACCTCTTCCTTTAAAAGTACTATGGTACTCTCCTCCAAACACGTGGTCGCTTAACCTGCGTGTTTTAATTTCGATCTTTCGTACTTTCTTGAGAAGTTCTTTCGTATCCATTTTCAGTAAACTTTAATAGCTTGCAGTAGTGAATTTCGCTATTCGGCCGGTTTTAATTTCTTAGGCGTTTGATACTCTGCGTACTGACTACGGTACTTCAATTACATTGACGATTTTGTTTATGAGATCTTCGGAAGTTACATTCTCTGCTTCTGCTTCGTAGGTTATCCCAATTCTGTGACGCAATACATCATGAACAATGGCGCGAACATCTTCAGGGATCACATAACCGCGTCGTTTGATAAAGGCATAACATTTGGACGCCATGGCAAGATTTATACTACCACGCGGAGACGCTCCGAAACTGATTAATGGTTTGATCTCGGATAAGTTATACTGCTCCGGAGTACGGGTAGCAAAAACGATATCGAGTATATATTTTTCAATCTTCTCATCCATATAGACCTCTCGAACCGCTTGTTGTGCTCTCAGTATCTGTTCCAGTGTTACCACCTGATTGATTTTTTCGTAAGCACCTTTCAGATTCTGACGAATAATAAGTTGTTCTTCAGCAATCCTCGGATAATCAATAATAGTTTTCAGCATGAATCTATCCACCTGTGCTTCGGGCAATGGATATGTTCCTTCCTGTTCAATCGGGTTTTGTGTGGCCATCACCAGGAAAGGTTGATCGAGTTTGAAGGTGTCCTCACCGATGGTAACCTGACGCTCCTGCATGGCTTCCAGCAGGGCAGACTGAACTTTAGCCGGGGCCCTGTTGATCTCATCAGCTAGTATAAAATTGGCAAATATCGGACCTTTTTTAATGCTGAAATCGTTCAGCTTCATATTGTAAATTAGTGTCCCTATCACGTCTGCCGGTAACAGGTCGGGGGTGAACTGAATTCGGCTGAATGATCCGTGAACCGCTTGCGCCAGGGTATTTATAGCAAGTGTTTTCGCTAATCCCGGAACTCCTTCAAGCAGAATATGTCCCTGTCCCAAAAGACCGATTAGGAGACGCTCTACCATATGTTTCTGGCCGATGATCACCTTGTTCATCTCAAGGGTTAGGATATCTACAAAAGCACTTTCCTTTTCAATTTTTTCATTTAACGCACCTATGTCTAATGCAGTCGTTACTTCTTCCATGTTTAGTAATTCTTTGAACTATAATGATTGTGGTTGATTTCGTACCGCAAATTGCCTAATTATTATGGTATATCCTGTTAACGATTGGTTAAAAATAAACACTATAAAGCCCGTTAAGGCTTTTAAATGTTACGTTCAAATTGTTACCTTTAAAACTTGCAAATTTTAGTTATGAATACAAAATATTCGCGAATCATCCAGGGATGTATGGGATGGGGGATCTGGGGATCGGACCTTTCGGAAAATGAAATGACAGAACGCATTCACCACTGCCTCGAAAATGGTATAACTACCTTCGATCATGCCGACATATATGGCGATTACACCACGGAAGCTGCTTTCGGAAAAGCCTTGAAGGCAAGTAAGGTTCCACGAGAGGAAATTCAGCTTATTTCCAAATGTGGCATTCAGTACGTTGGTGAAACACGTACTAATGAAATAAAACACTATCAGTATGATGCCGAGTATCTCATTTGGAGTGCTGAAAAATCAATTTCAGATCTTAAATCAGATTACCTAGATCTGTTGTTGCTTCACAGACCGAGTCCCTTGATGCAGCCTCAGGAAATTGCCACGGCAGTTGATAAACTACTTTCCGAAGGAAAGATAAGATCTTTCGGACTCTCAAATTTTACCCCCTCGCAAACTGCATTGATCGCGTCACTCTGTGACGTAAGTACCAATCAGATAGAGTTTTCAATTACCGCTTTCGATGCAATGTGGAATGGTAGTCTGGATGACATGATGTTGCATAATATAACACCTATGTGCTGGAGTCCATTGGGTTTTGTCTTTAAGGAAGACAATGAACAGACCGGGCGAATTCACGAGGAATTAAATAACTTAACACAAAAGTATAATGCCACCAAGGATCAATTGCTTCTGGCCTGGATACTGAAACACCCTTCGAGTATTCATCCGGTAATTGGTACGGCAACACCGGAACGAATCACCAACGCATGCAAAGCAATGATTATTGATCTTTCGGAAGTTGACTGGTTCCGGATGTTGGTTGCCAGTCAGGGACATAAAGTGGCGTGAATAGTGAATAGTGAATAGTGAATAGTGAATAGTGAATAGTGAATAGTGAATAGTAAAATGGAAAATAAATTAGCGCTAATAACCGGAGCGACTTCCGGGATAGGAAGAGCAACTGCGAGGCTTTTTGCGAAAAACGGAGTGAATCTTATTATTTGCGGCCGAAGAATTGATCGATTGGAGTCCCTGAAAGATGAACTTTCAGAAAAAGTAAAAATCCATTCCCTTGTCTTCGATGTGCGAAATAAAGAATTAGTCTTCAAATCGATTGAGGGTTTGCCTGCCAATTTTAGTCAAATCGATATCCTAGTAAATAATGCTGGAAATGCACATGGCCTGGATCCTATTCAGAGTGGAAGTACGGACGACTGGGACGCCATGCTCGATATCAATGTGAAGGGATTGCTTTACGTATCTAAAGCTGTTCTGCCAGGAATGCTGGAACGAGCAAGCGGCCACATAATCAATATCGGATCTACGGCAGGAAAAGAGGTGTATCCTAAAGGAAATGTTTACTGTGCCAGTAAACACGCAGTCGATGCAATTAACCATGGGATGCGATTAGACCTTAACGGCAAGGGTATTCGGGTAGCGGCCATTAATCCAGGGCTTGTTGAAACAGAGTTTAGTGAAGTCCGATTTAAGGGAGATTCCCGGAGAGCTGAAAAAGTGTATCAGGGATTCACCCCACTAAAGCCTGAAGATATTGCAGACGTCATCTGGTTCGCTGTTACTCGACCGCCTCATGTTAATATTGCAGATCTTACCGTGATGTGCCTGGATCAGGCATCAAGCACAATAGTGAACAAACAATGATCAACAAAAGACTCTTAGTGAAAAACCTTCTGGCTCATAACGATGAGAGCAGTTTTTATGACAAGAAGCGAAAGATCAATCTGGGAAGCAAAGAAGGAAAAGCAAAATTCCTGAAGCATATTTGCGCACTCAGTAATAGTAATCCTGCAAACAACAGTTATATTGTGGTGGGTGTAGAAGATGAGAACAACGAAATTAGGGGTGTTGACTTCTTCGACGACAGTAAGATACAAAACCTGGTAAACGCATATCTATCTAATCCGCCGCTTATTTCCTATGAGAATATCATGTTTCCACATCTGGCCGATGACAAAGTTGTTGGTCTGGTAACCATACGTCCTACGGGAGAGATCACCTCGTTGCGTAAGAACATCTGGAAATACTGGGGAGGGTCCATCTTTCTGAGAGATGGTAGTATTTCCATGCCTAAGGATTTTGATATTGAGATCAAAGATGTGAATTCGGAGATCGTGAAGGCTATTGAGAACAAAGCGATGAACAATATCGAGCATACACTGGACGGAGTTATTGATTTCCTCAACAACAGGCATAATGACCTGCCTTCAGATTATAAGGTTTTCAAGGAACAATTCGTGGTTTGCTGGGCGGGAATTCCGAAGCAGGTAAAAGGGAATACCTATTACTCCAGGGTAGATATAGAACTGATCAACGAACAGGTGCGATTGTTTTATTCCGCATTGGATGAGATCAGCATTGAATATACGGATGATCATTTCAAAATATTGGAATATGTCAATCTGGGGTTGAATCAGCAATTCAAATATTACCCCTTGGAGGAAGTCACTATCCAATTCAGGGAAAATGGTTCGTATGTTATGAATTCTGAATTGGTCTTTGAACCGCCACGTTTTAATAAAAAGACCCTGTATCATATTTACAACGCCAACAATTCACTGGTTGAAAAGCTAATGAAAAACATCCCCTTGCAACCTTCAGAGGAAAAAGATCTCACGCAACTACCAGAGACTTACCTTATCTGCTACCTCAACGATTTTAGCGATGCCATCGATAAGTTAATGGAATCGCAACCATTCTTGAAACAAATAGGGGGAAATGTCTACCAATCGTTTAAAGAATCACAACGAATTCTTAGAAAGGTAAAGTATAATTAATATCATGTGCTTAAATATTTATTATCTTTAATTATAATCATCCTAAACATAATTAACATGGGAATTTTCGACACTATAAAAGAAAAACTTAGCAATGAATTTATCGATATTATCGAGTGGCTGGACTACACCGATGATACCATCTGCCATCGTTTTGAACGCTATCAGAACGAAATAAAAAACAATGCCAAGCTCATTGTGCGCGAAGGGCAAACCGCGGTCTTTGTAAATGAAGGCCAGTTAGCGGATGTCTTCAAAGCGGGGACGTATACCCTGAATACCCAAAACCTACCCATCCTTACAACATTGAAAGGCTGGAAGTACGGGTTCGACAGCCCCTTTAAAGCGGAAGTCTATTTCGTAAATACCCATCTGTTCACGGATGAAAAATGGGGGACTAAAAACCCGATTACCCTGAATGATGAGCGTTTCGGACTCGTTGAAATAAGGGCCTTCGGAACTTATGCGTTTAGGATTAGTGATCCCGGGAAATTCATTGTGGATATTGTAGGTACTGATAATAATTTCACCAATTTCGAGATCAACGAACACCTCAAAAGTTTGATCGCGACAAGATTTACAGATACGGTAGGGGAAGCTAATCTTCCCATCGAATTGTATGCTGCCAATACTTCTGAACTTAGTGAAACATGTAAAGAGGTGATGCAACCCGAATTTGAGAGTGTTGGCATTGGACTTGAGAAATTCTACATCGAAAATGTTTCTATGCCCGAAGACCTTAAGAAAGAGATCTTCGAATATAGCCGAATAGATAAACTGGATCTTGATAAATTGACCAAATTCAAGACTGCGAAAGCTATTGAAGCTGCCGCGGCCAATGAAGGTGGAACCGCTGGGGCAGGAATGGGTATGGGTATGGGTTTTGTCCTTGCTCAGCAAATGGGTGGATTGATGTCACCTCAAATGGGCGGCCAGCAAATGCCAGCTCAACAACAAGCTGCGGTTATGCCACCACCGATGCCACAGGCTGTTCAGTATTTTTATGCTGCGAATGGTCAGCAAGCCGGACCGGTAAATTTCGAGCAGCTTAAAGCGCTCTTCGCCAACAGGACGGTGAAAAAAGATTCGTTAGTATGGAAGCAGGGTATGAGCGAATGGTCAGCCCTTAAAGATGTGGAAGAATTGAAAGCCTTCCTGGGTGGAAACACACCTCCACCACTGCCGGTAGCATAATAAAATGCAAGAAGCACCTGAGAAAAAAGCGGAATTAAAGAAGTCCTGCGTCAATTGCGGGGCGGAACTCCTGTACGCCCCCGGAACTACCGAATTACAATGTGAGTACTGTGGGCATGCCCAGGAAATTCCACCGACAGAAATTGGTTTTGAGGAGCTCGAACTGCAGACTTACCTTGACACCCTGGGCCATCATTCACACAGCCAGGCGATCTTAATGCTTCAGTGTAAGAGTTGTGGAGCCAACCAGCATATAGAGGAGAATTACAAATCGCTTCACTGCGTGTATTGCAACTCACCTTTGATCATCGAAGACGCGCAAAAGGAAGAATGGATACTCCCGGGAGCCGTTTTACCGTTTCAGATCGATCAGGGGAAGGCCCATATAATATTTCAGAAGTGGGTGAAAGGCCTGTGGTGGGCGCCCAACAAACTGAAAAAGGCCAGTCTGGATCCTCAGAATACCAAAGGCCTATACTCGCCTTACTGGACTTTCGACGCACAATTATTCGCAAATTATACGGGGCAACGCGGTGACTATTATTATGTCTCTGTGCCCTATACTGCCACGGTAAATGGCAAAAGCGTTACGCGAATGCGACAGGAAAGACGTACGCGATGGACCCCGGCGAGCGGAAGTATTTCCGGTTTTATAGATGATACTTTAATAAAAGCTTCAATACAACGATCGGGGATTATCCCCAGGAAGGTCGGGCGTTGGGACCTCAGCAAATTAGTGCCTTTCGACAGCAGTTATCTATCCGGATTTGTGACTGAAAAATATACCATCCCGTTGAAGGATGGTCATCTGGATGCTCAAAAAGAAGCAGAACAAATAGCCGATCGCTGGGCAAGACGCGATATTGGTGGTGATACGCAACGAATCAGTTCTATAGATATGAGGCTTACCGAAGAAACGTTCAAACATATCTTATTGCCTGTTTATATTAGTGCTTACAGGTATAATGGAAAACGTTATAATTTCTTCGTTAACGGGCAATCCGGCGTATTGGCCGGCGAAAGACCTTACTCATTCTGGAAAATATTCCTTTTTATATTAATGATTATCGCAATACTTTCGATAATCGTATATTTTGTGAATCAGGGATGAGAACTTTAGTTGTAGGAGATATTCATGGAGGTTTAAAAGGACTTGAGCAGGTGCTGGAGAAAGTGAAACCTACTTATGAGGATCTTTTCATTTTTGTAGGAGATTATGTAGATGGATGGAGTGAGAATGCTGAAACTGTATCATTTTTACTGAAATTTTCAGGAGAATTTCAATGCGTATTTCTACGCGGCAATCATGATGATCTTGTTTACGATTTTCTGAAAAAAAGTGACGAAAAACCCATGTGGCTTATACATGGCGGGCAGGCATCCAAAGACAGTTACGCGAAGCTTTCCGCAGAAGAGCTTGGTCAACACATCGAATTCTTCGAATCGCTTCAGAATTATTACATCGATAACGAAAACCGTTTATTCCTGCACGCGGGATTCACCAATATGCACGGTCCTCAGCACGAGTTTTATCCGAATCTCGTATACTGGGATCGCACACTTTGGGAAATGGCCTGCAGCCTCGATCCGGAAATGACCCCGGAAAGTCGTTACTACCCTAAACGCCTGAAATTATTTAACGAAATTTATATTGGCCATACGCCTGTTACACGTATTGGAGAAATAATTCCGGTTCGAAAAGCCAACGTTTGGAATGTAGATACGGGTGCAGCATTCAAAGGACCACTATCGATAATAAATGCAGACTCGAAAGAAATTTGGCAAAGTGACCCGGTTTGGACCTTATATCCACAGGAGAAAGGTCGGAATTAGGCTTCTATATATTCTTTATAAACCGCGATGGGGATTAGAGCAGTCCAACCGCAGAAATCCTTTTTCGCCGGCATTCCGTAAGAAACCAGGTCCGGAGCATAATTCTCCCAGAATGTTCCGGTTGCCTCAAATACAGTAGCTACACTTCGATACACTTTGGCCGCAAGATCTTTAGCGAGTTTATCCTCCCCATTTTCAGAAAGCCCTTTCAAAACCATATAAACAGTTGGCGCCCATACGCCTCCCAACCAGTAATCGCCCCAACCCACATAATCAGGATCGGCTGCTGAAAGTGCCGGCAAAGGCGTTTTGCGGTAAAACTCATCCGGGTTCTGAAGGTGTTCCAGAAAGGATTTAATTCGGTCTTCAGGTACGAGTTTGCCTAATAAAGCCCAGTACATTCCAATATGTCTTCTTGGGACTTGCTTATCGAATCCTAGATCGTAATAGAATTTGTCGTTGTTATTCCAACATTTTTCGTTTACGGCCGTTTTGATTCGGGAGTGAATATCCTCAAAAGCAGGAATATCATCATCATTTCCTGTTAGTTTTGCTATTTCTATAAGTTGAATGGCGTACATCGCCATTTGAGCCGAAAAATCCACCAGTCGCGCCTGCTTGTTCCATATGCCTTGCCGGGTCTCTACATATTGTTCTATAAAGTACTGCAATTTGGTTTCAGCCGATTCGTTCATTGCCGCTATCTTCTCACCCAGTTCGTGATGCGTCATTCCATTTCCTTCTGTGGGTTCCCAGTCTCTTGGAGCCCGAGGAATATTATCCATTCCCATTCCAAGGGTGTCGCCGTAGAAAAGATCATCCTTCATCATATACCGATCTACATGGAATTCGAAATTCTTCTTTAAAACGGGATACGTCTTCTTTAACCTGTTCACATCTTCAGAAACTTTATAGATCTCCCATTCGGCTAACGCTAACAAAGGTGGATTGATAGAGACAGGGTGATCCTTAGACCATAAAGGCCTGCCGTCCTGCCGGTACTCACGGCAGATATAACCGTCCGCTTCCATCTGCTCATAAAAATTATCTAACGCCTGATAAACAGGAAGTTCGCTAAGATGGTATTTTGCAAAACAGCACATAAAACAGGTGTCCCATAGAAATATATTCGGAGAAAACGCAGCATCTATAAACGGTTTTTTGAAATAGGGTTCAGAAACACCTCCACGCACCTTGGATTTGGTAATCTCTAAAGCCTTGGCGTACATTTCATCGGCAAGCTGTTTGGATACCTTCCCAACGGCTTCCGCCGTTTTTTCTTTGGAATTATTTTTTGCCATTTGCTCGCAGGCCGAGAGCATTCCAATCCCTACAACCCCACCCGCCAGCGTGATGTTCTTCGCAAAATCTCTTCGCTTCATATTTTATAGAATATGAACTAAAGATAATATATTAAACAAAAAAACCGCCTCGTTGAAGGCGGTTAAGTATTATAATCAGGTATTACAAATCGAATTTGATTCCCTGTGCCAAAGGAAGTTCGGCAGTGTAATTTATGGTATTGGTCTGTCTCCGCATGTAGATCTTCCAGGCGTCACTTCCACTTTCGCGGCCACCGCCGGTTTCTTTCTCTCCGCCAAAGGCGCCACCTATTTCCGCACCACTTGTCCCAATATTTACATTAGCAATTCCACAATCACTTCCTACATGACTTAAGAATCGTTCCGCTTCACGAAGATTATTTGTCATAATAGCTGAGGAGAGGCCTTGCGCAACACCATTTTGGATGTCGATGGCATTCTCCACATCACCACTATATTTCAGAAGATATAATACCGGGGCAAAGGTCTCATGCTGAACGATCTCGAAACTATTATCAGCTTCGGCAATCGCCGGTTTTACATAACAGCCACTCTCATAGCCTTCTCCTTGCAGAACGCCACCTTCAACGACGAGGTTACCACCCTCTTCTACCACTTTAGTCAATGCTTGCTTATACATTTCCACAGCATCTTTGTCGATAAGCGGACCAACATGGTTGTTCTCATCCAGTGGATTTCCTATACGAAGTTGGCCATAAGCTGCTACTACAGCATCCTTTACTTTGTTATAAACGCTTTCATGTATGATGAGTCGGCGTGTAGACGTACATCGTTGTCCGCAGGTTCCAACCGCGCCAAAAACCGCTCCTATAACAGTCATTTTAATATCTGCATCCGGCGTAACAATAATCGCATTATTACCTCCTAATTCTAATAAGGATTTACCAAGCCGTTCCCCAACAGTTCTCCCTACGATCTTCCCCATTCGTGTGGAACCGGTAGCAGAAATAAGTGGGATTCGGGTGTCTTTGGTCATATATTCACCAACTTTGTAGTCCCCATTTATTAAACAGGAAATTCCTTCAGGTAAATTATTATCAGCAAAGACTTTTGCAGCTATCTTCTGACAAGCGATTCCACATAGTGGTGCTTTTTCAGAAGGTTTCCAAACGCAAACATCTCCACATATCCATGCCAGGGCGGTATTCCAGCTCCATACGGCCACCGGGAAATTGAAGGCCGAGATTATGCCAACCACTCCCAGCGGGTGATATTGTTCATACATACGGTGACCCGGCCGTTCACTGTGCATAGTGAGTCCGTGCAATTGTCTTGAAAGACCTACAGCAAAATCACAGATATCAATCATTTCCTGTACTTCGCCAAGTCCTTCCTGATAGCTCTTACCCATTTCGTAAGAAACAAGTTTCCCGAGAGGTTCTTTAAGCCTTCTCAATTCCTCACCAAACTGGCGAACTACCTCTCCACGTTGCGGAGCCGGCATAACGCGCCAGGTTTTAAAGGTTTCAGTAGCTGTTTTCATCATTTGCTCATACTCATCTCTCGAAGTGGTTGTCACTTTTCCAATGAGTTTTCCATCAACCGGTGAATAAGACGAAATAGTCTCACCGCCCGGCATCCAGTTCGAGCCTGTGGATGTGCCGTAATTAATATCTTGAACGCCTAATTTTTCCAAGGCTTCTTCTATTCCGAAGGAGGTTGTTGCAGTTAACATATCGCTAATATTTTTTATCTGATTTAATAGCTGCGAAGGTACGTATTCCCTTTGTAATTAGAAATGATACCACATGGTTTAATAGGAAAATCAAAGGCCTGTAAAGTGATGAAGACCCGGTATCTTTTTAGGTGAATCTATTAGTCTTCACTAACAAATCGATCGTCCGCCTCCATAATTGTTCCACATTTATTACATGTACGAAGTTGTTTGGAACCATAGAAATCTTTAAAATGTTTCAGGAAATCTTTCTCAATATCGTGAAGTGGAAAATAGACGTCGTGTAATTTGTTGTTGCAATTATCACAGAACCACAGCAACCCGTCTTTGGCGTCTATATCGGTTCGTTTGCGTTCTACAACAAGGCCAATGGAACCTGCGCTACGGCTAGGTGAATGAGGAACTTTTGCCGGATGCAGGTACATATCACCAGGGCCTAATGGCATAACTTTACGTTCTCCATCTTCCTGGATAATTACTTCTATGTTCCCTTCCAGTTGGTAAAACAACTCTTCCGTTTCATTGTAGTGATAATCCTTCCTGGCATTTGGCCCTGCCACAACCATTACAATATAGTCCTCCGCATCCTTGTAAAGGTTCTTATTCCCTACTGGGGGTTTGAGTAGGTCTCTGTTTTCTTCAACCCACTGGGTTAAATTGAAAGGTTTTGGAATAGCCATTGCCGTATCTTTATGTTATTTCATAAAAATACGGCAATTGGGTAACTTATAAAAAAAGTAATCTTATTTTCTATAGAAAAGTTGGGTGAAATAATAATCACCTCGTTCATTCTGAATAATTCCGAAACCAGAATGCGTATATAGACCTTCAATAATTTTTTTGTGTCCCGGACTATTTAACCAGGCATGAACAACATCTTCAGCCGTCTCATAACCATAAGCAACATTCTCGCCTACGATTAAAGCGCCTCTGTCTTTTAATGCATTTGATCGCACACCAAAATTATCATGACTGATCCTGGCTTGCTTAATCATATACTGAGTATGTTCTACAGCATATGCTGAAGCATATGTCTGATCTCTTTTAAGTGCTATAAGTCCCTCGGATGCCCTGTGTTGATTCACAAGATCAAGAATGGCGTCGGCCAATTCCCAATTTGTTTCCTGGGCAAGGTTAAGGTCGATGGAGTAGTTGGCTTCTTCGACAACTACAGATTCGTCTTTGGAGCATGATACTACAGTCGTTAAAAGGACCATAGCCAATAGACTTGATTTTAAAAGGTTCATAAGCGGGGGGGCATCAAATTTGGGGCATGATGCTGGTTCAAATATAGAGAAAAAAACATATAAAAGTGTATTTCAGCGTATTTTTTATGCATTTAATCGATGAAATGCATGCTACTTGTAAGAAATAATTGATTATAATTTCGCTTAACTCCTCGAAAAACAAGGCTTTTTATGGTATCTTCGGAATACAGAAAAAATATCGTTATGTCCAGAATTTTCTCCTATTTTAGTCGCAGTTTTACTGGCATTTAGCTGTGGAAATGATAAAAATGTAGCCGAAAACACCTCAATTTCTTCAGAAAAAGTAGAGGAAGGAGCACCTAAATTCGGACTTGTAATTCACGGTGGGGCGGGAACTATTTTGAAAGAAAATATGAGTGATTCCCTGGAGGCTGCGTACAAATCTAAACTAGAAGAAGCCATCCGTGTAGGTCATGAAATTCTTGAGAGTGGTGGCTCTGCAATACAAGCGGTAACTAAAACCATCAATATAATGGAAGATTCCCCGCTTTTTAATGCCGGAAAAGGCGCTGTATTCACTCATAATGAAACTAACGAGATGGACGCCTCGGTCATGGATGGCGAGACCCTAAACGCAGGAGCGGTAGCAGGTGTTACGAGTGTGAAGAATCCTATTGACCTGGCTTTAGAAGTAATGAATAACTCTCCACATGTGATGCTGAGTGGAAAAGGAGCAGAAATCTTTGCAGAAGAGAGAGGAATTGAACTTGTTGATCCTTCTTATTTCTACACGGAGCGACGTTTTAAATCGCTTCAGCGGGTCAAAGCTCGTGAAAAAGAAAATAAAGTTTCGATTTCAAATGATGACCCATTTATTAAAAACTCAAAATTTGGAACGGTGGGTTGTGCCGCACTTGACAAAAACGGCAACCTCGCTGCGGGTACCTCAACGGGTGGTATGACCAACAAAAGATGGAACCGTATTGGTGACGCTCCAATAATAGGTGCTGGCACCTATGCCAATAATGCCACCTGTGCTGTGTCTTCAACCGGATGGGGTGAGTATTTCATCAGGGCTATGGTGGCCCACGATATTTCTGCCATGATGGAATACAAAGGTGTTAGCCTTCAGGAAGCTGCGACAGAAGTAATTCAGAAAAAAGTGCCTGAATTAGGTGGAAACGGAGGAATTGTTGCTATTGATAAGGACGGAAATATTGCCTTGGAATTCAACACCGCAGGCATGTACCGTGCTCATATGAATGCAGAAGGAGAATTAACGATCGGAATTTATCAAGAATAATATATGTCTCCTTATTACGCTGTGATCTTCACCAGCATGTTAACAGAAAAAACCAAAGGGTATTCGGAAATGGCCCATAAAATGGAAGCCTTGGCTAAACAACAGCCGGGTTATCTTGGTTTTGAAAGCGCAAGGGAAAAACTAGGGGTAACCATCAGTTACTGGGAAAGCCTCGAAGCGATAAAACAGTGGAAAGAGAACCTGGATCATCTCGATGCACAGCAAAAAGGAAGAGATCAATGGTATCGTTGGTATAAAACACGAATATGTAAAGTGGAGCGCGAATATGAGTTCAGGCAAGACTAAGCATAAGCGTTTGTTAAACTTCTGCCAAATGTTAAATTGATATATACGAAGGATGTTAATTCTTCCGTTTATCCTTCAACCCTTTCCCACCCAGCAGACGATTTTACGTATTCAACGAATTGTGATTATTTCTCAGTTTGCTGACGAGACCGCCTTTGTGCTAACACCCTTTTATTGTATTTTTAATACCACTAAACCATCATTTATGAAATCACTGCTTCGCCTAAGCGCACTAGCCGTAATGATTCTTTTATTTTCCTGTAAGGACAAGACTGAAACTTCACAAACCGACAACCTTTTTAAATTCAAAGACTACATTTCCCAGCATACGTATGGTAATCGGAGTATTGCTCTGCCCATACGTGTTGAATTAACCCAACCTCTCACCCAATACGAGATCACCCAGGAGATCGATTCCGATTACTTAAAAATTCAACCCCGAACGGAGGGAACCCTCCTTATTGAGAACGGCACAACGTTGATCTTTCAGCCCACAGAGTTTCTGAAACCGGATACGGAATACTCGGTAACGGTTCGGCTATCGGATCTTTATGAAGATATAGGCAGAGAATTTAAAAATTACACATTTGCCTTCAAGACCATAACACCCAACTTTAAAATTCAATTGGATAATCTACAGTCCTACAGCAAAGAATGGCAGTATGTTACGGGCTACATAGAGGCTGCCGATTTCATTTCACTGGAATCCACTAAAAAGCTGGTTTCGGTGAGGCAGGGAGATCAGAAATTAAAAATAAAGTGGCCGGAGGAAGAAATTAACGCCCGATACTTCGGGTTCACGATCGACAGTATTCAAAGAAAGGCAGATGATTCTGAAATTACCATTAGTTGGGATGGCGACCCGATTGAGGCTGAAACGAAAGGATCCAACACCTTCCCTATCCCCGGACAGAACAACTTTACCGTTGTCGACATGAAAAGCTCCCATTCTCCCCAGGCTTCCTTGACCATCAATTTTTCCGATCCGCTTGAAGAGAATCAGGATTTTGCAGGCTTAGTAATTATAGAAAACGTCCAGGATCTCCGATTCGAAGTTGACGGCAATGTTCTAATCGTTTATCCCACCGCACGTTTAATGGGAACCTCGAGAGTGACACTTTTTAATGGCATCAAGAACAGCGACGGTTTTGGCTTGAAAAAAGAGTTTTCGGAATTAATTTCTTTTGAACAGTTGAAACCTGCTGTTAGATTATTATCAAGCGGTGTAATTCTTCCGAATGCTGCTTCGACACCTCTGTATTTCGAAGCGGTGAATTTGAGCTCAGTCGATATCAGAATCATCAGAATTTTCGAAGACAATATGTTGCAATTTCTGCAAACCTCAAATTTGAATAACACCAATAACTATAATATTCGCAGGGTTGGCAGGCGTGTTGCAACTAAAACCATGCAACTTGAGGAAGAAGGGATCAAGCCGGACGGACTATGGAAGGCCTATGCTATTAACCTGTCGGAGTTCTTCCAGGCAGATCCTGGAGGCCTTTACCAGGTGGAATTTAGTTTTAACAAAGAAAACGCTATTTACGACTGTACAGAATCAGATGCAGTTAACCCGGAAGATGATTATATCGAATATGCCGATTCATCGAATCTGGACGAAGAAGAACGTGAAGAACGATACTGGGATAATGAGATATATCGATGGAGGACATATACCTACAATTGGGAACAACGGGATAATCCATGTCATGCTGCCTATTATAACGAAGACCGAAATATCACAGCCAATGTAATGGGTAGTGACCTGGGCCTTATCGTTAAAAAAGGAAAGAACAGAACCTATCATCTGGCTACTTCAAATCTCATTACAGCAGCGCCTGAACCGGCTGTAAAGGTGAATCTATATAATTATCAACAGCAGTTAATTCATAGTGCGACCACTGATAATGAAGGATTAACCGTTTTCGACAGTGATAAAGCAATTGCTTTCGCAGTTGCAGTGAAAGAAAATAACTACGCCTATGTGAAGCTGGATGATGGCAATGCCCTTTCACTAAGCAAATTTGATGTTTCCGGGAAGGAATTACAGAAAGGATTAAAAGGTTTTATTTATACTGAACGGGGGGTTCACCGACCCGGTGATAGTATACACCTGACCTTCGTGCTTAATGATAAGTCAAACCCCTTGCCCGAAGGACATCCTGTTACCTTGCAATTAAAGGATGCGCGTGGCAAGTTGGTGGTACGAAACGTCATTAATGGCAAAGGTTCAAACAACGGAATTGCCCGGGATAATTTCTATTATTTCCCTATTTCTACCGAAGCAACTGCGCCTACAGGTAACTGGAACGCCTCTGTAATTGTTGGCGGTGTGAATTTCACTAAAACTCTGAAAGTCGCAACTGTTAAACCCAATCGATTAAAAATTAAACTGAATTTCGATGATGATTTTCTGGACGCAACCAAACCCGTAACGGGTAATGCCGAGGTCCAATGGCTTCACGGAGCGCCTGCTCGAAAAATGATGATTGAAATGGATGCTACATTACGGTCCACCTCAACGGCTTTCGAAAAATTCAACGGCTATGTTTTCAATGACCCGGTTAGAACTTTTGAAGAAGTAGAGATCCCTGTACTGGACTCCAACCTTTCTGAAGAAGGAAAAATTAACTTCTCTGAAAAATTTAATATCAGTAAGAAAGCTCCGGGGATGCTTCGCGCAACCTTCCTTACAAAAGTCTATGAAGGAGGTGGCGATTTTTCAATAGATGTATTTACCAAAAACTTATCTCCCTATGCACATTTCGTTGGATTAAGATCCCCGGAACCCCATCGTTACGGTTCCTATTTTACCGATCAGAAAACTGAATTTGATATTGCAACTGTAGACTCGCAGGGCCGTCCAGCAGGTAACAGAACTGTTGAAGTACAGGTTTTCCGGATAGAATGGCGTTGGTGGTGGAGTCGCGGACGAGACAATCTGTCGAGATATGAGAACGCACAGGTACACAGGCCTTATCAGAAATTTAAAGTGACCACCGCAAGCAATGGAGAGGGCACCTTTAATCTTAATATACCGGAAGACGAAGGCGGAAGATATTTAATTAGAGTAATCGACAACCAATCTGGACATGCAACAGGCCGTATCACTTATTTTTACAGAAATTGGTGGAGACAACCTGCCGGTAGCGATTCAGAAAGTGCAAAAATGTTAGTGTTCTCTGCCGACAAAGATTTGTATGAAGTTGGTGATGAAGCCATAGTAACATTCCCTTCAGGAAGTAAGGGGCGGGCATTGTTGAGTATCGAAAATGGAACGGAAGTACTCTCTACCCAATGGATCAGCACGAAAAAAGGCGAAACCAGTGCTACGGTAAAACTCACCAAAGAGATGACGCCCAATGTGTACGTGAACATTTCCCTTTTGCAACCCCATGAACAAACCAAAAACGACCTTCCCATAAGGTTATACGGTGTCGTGCCGATACTTGTGGAGAATCCTGCTACAAAATTATCCCCGCTGCTCGATATGCCAAAAGTGTTGAAGCCCGAAGAGAAATTCACCCTAAAAGTTTCCGAAGAAAACAAAAAGGCAATGACCTATACCATTGCTATGGTGGATGAAGGACTGCTCGATTTAACCCGATTTAAAACACCTGAAATTCATAAAGCTTTTTACACCAGGGAAGCGCTTGGGGTAAAAACCTTCGATCTGTACGATTACATTATTGGTGCGTATTCAGGAAGCGTGGATAATATTTACGCCGTTGGGGGAGGAGACGAAGCCGCAGGAGCTAAAAACCGGAAAGCAGATCGCTTCAAGCCCGTAGTTCGTTTTATTGGTCCGTTCACTCTCGAAAAAGGAAAGTCTGCCTCGCATGATCTTGTGATGCCTAATTATATTGGATCCGTGCGAACTATGATCGTTGCCGGAGACAACCGAGTAGGGGCTTACGGTAAGGCAGATGTTACTACGCCTGTGCGGAAACCCTTGATGGTTTTAGCGTCGCTACCCCGAAAACTGTCGCCGGGTGAGAAAGTTACGTTACCCGTTACTGTTTTCGCAATGGAAAAAAAGGTTAAGAATGCAAGTGTTAGTGTGAATGTTGGCGATGCCTTAAAACCAATTGGTAGCAAAACACAAACTGTTAGTTTCTCTCAGCCGGGAGAAAAGATCGTAAATTTCGAATTCGAGGTATTGCCAGCCTCCAAATTTCAAACCATCGAAATTATCGCTTCCGGGAATGGAGAAAAGGCGACCTATAAAGTTGAAATTGACGTTGAAAACCCGAACCCTGTATCTCAAAAATCGATACTTTACACTTTAGATGCCAACGCCTCCCAAACAATAACATTCGACACTTACGGTGTGACCGGAACTAATGAAGCTGCTCTGGAATTCTCTACGCTGCCCCCGATGAATTTCAACAAGAGAATGGGGTATCTTATTCGTTATCCGCATGGCTGCATCGAACAAACAACTTCGGGTGCATTTCCACAATTATATTTGGGTGATATCTTCGACCTTACCCTGGAGAAGAAGCAAAAACTGGAGAAGAATGTGAAGGCAGCTATCCGCAGACTAAATAACTTTCAACGTGCCAGTGGCGGTCTCAGTTATTGGCCGGGTGAATCGGAAATAAATGATTGGGGTACTAATTATGCCGGTCATTTCATGCTGGAAGCTAAAGAAAAAGGATATGCATTACCCATAACTTTTATAAGTAACTGGTTGCGTTATCAGAAAAATGCCGCAAGGCAGTGGCGTAGCAGCAGTACCTCTTACAATTCGAGTCATATACAAGCCTACAGATTATTTACCCTTGCGCTTGCGGGTCAGCCGGAAGTCGCTGCTATGAATCGACTTAGGGAGTCCGGAAATATGAGTAACGATGCCAAATGGCGTCTGGCTGCAGCCTATGCGATGGCCGGCAAAAAGAAAGCAGCTGAGGATTTAGCAAAAATGGCCAATATCAATTTTCAGCCGGAGCGATATAATTATTATAGTTACGGCTCTCCTTTCCGAAATAAAGCAATGGCCTTAGAAACAATGGTGCTGCTTGAGGATACGCGTCAACGTGAAATGGCTATTTCACTGGCTAAAGGGCTATCCTCAGGAAATTGGTATAGCACTCAGGAATCGGCCTATGCCTTATTGGCATTGTCTAAAATGATCACTAAAAATGGTGGCAAAGCAATACATGTTTCTTATTCACTTCGAGGTGATGCTGAGGATATAAATTCCGATCGTGCTATTGCTGAACGCGATCTGAGTGTGAATATGGGAACTAATACGGTCACTATTTCAAATAAGAAGGCAAATGTTGTATATGTCACCCTTTCACAACAAGGTAAATTGCCGCTAGGTGATGAGCTCAATGAACAAAGAAATTTAAACGTTAAAACACAATTCCTCGATGGCGAAGGAAATCCGTTACAAATTTCTAAACTCCGTCAGGGCAGTGAGATCAATTTAAAAGTTTCAGTCACAAATACCTCGAACGACTATATAGATAATGTCGCACTAACCCAAATTCTGCCTAGTGGTTGGGAAATTGTAAATACCAGTTTTACGGAACTTGGAGGAGGTGCATCAGGTACTGCTCGTTATACCGATATTAGAGATGACAGGGTGAATTTCTACTTTGATATCCCCCGTAAGAAGACCAAAACCTTTACACTCAAATTAAACGCCTCTTATCTGGGTAATTATTATCTGCCAGGATCACAAGTAGAAGCCATGTACGATAATAGTTATTACGCAAGGAACAAAGGGCAATGGGTGGTTGTAGAGAAATAAATGACTAAAAAACGAATGGCCATATCACGAATTCTGAAATCCTACAAACGCAAGTTTATTGTTTTGGGAGTGGTCTTTGGTATATGGCTTTTTTGTCTTCCTTCTGAACTATTTGATTCGCCAACCTCGACAGTCGTTGAGAGCAGGGAGGGAATTATGCTGGGAGCTCGCATTGCTGCTGACGGTCAATGGCGTTTTCCGAAATCGGATTCTGTCCCGTATCGGTTCGAGCAGTGTATTCTTCATTTCGAAGATGAATATTTCTATTCGCATCCGGGGGTGAATCCGGTGTCCATGGCAAAGGCATTATGGCAAAATCTCACCACCGATAAACGGCGGGGAGGTAGTACGTTAACCCAACAAGTAATTCGTCTTTCCAGAAATAATAAAAAACGAACCTATTTCGAAAAAGGGATTGAGATCTTCATGGCTACCCGTCTAGAAGCTGGTTATTCGAAAAAGAGCATACTAAATCTATATGCTTCGCACGCACCATTTGGTGGTAATGTTGTGGGATTGGAAACTGCATCCTGGCGATATTTCGGGTTACCATCATCGGCCTTAAGCTGGGGACAAGCCGCGTCGCTTGCGGTTCTTCCTAACGCTCCATCCTTAATTTTTCCGGGTAAAAATGAAGCGATTCTCAAAGAAAAACGCGATCGATTATTACAAAAACTTTTCAAGAAAGGAATTATCGATCAAACTACGTATGAACTTGCTTTGGAAGAAGCCATGCCTGGTAAACCGATGCCCTTACCCGAATTCGCGTTTCATTTAACTGAAAAGATCCGTTACAAGTATCCTGGTTCACGCAAATCCACCACCATTTCTGTTGAACTTCAAAAAAAACTGAACGATATCGTTGCAGAACAATATTTTCAGTTAAAACAAAACGAGATCCGCAATCTGGCTGTTTTATTACTGGATGTGGACAACCGTGAAGTACTTGCCTATGTTGGGAACGCGCCAACCACTTCAGAAAACAATAAATATGTCGACATAATTGACAAACGCAGAAGTACAGGCAGTGTGTTAAAACCATTTTTATACACTTCCATGCTGCACAGCGGGGAATTGCTTCCCAACACTCTGGTGGCAGATATTCCCACTGTGATCAATGGTTATAGTCCCGAGAACTTTGACCGACAATTTAACGGTGCGGTGCCAGCCAGTGTAGCGCTATCCCGTTCACTAAATGTCCCCGCAGTACGAATGCTGAGGTCATACGGCCTGCATCGATTCCATAAGAGGCTTGAGGAACTTAAATTCAGCAGTATTGACAAACCGGCCAATTACTACGGTCTTACCCTTATTCTGGGCGGCGCTGAAAGCACCCTTTGGGAAGTAACCAACGCTTACGCAGGAATGGCGGCTACGTTGAATCATTTCAACAGAACTTCAAGTGAATATTCGAACGTTTCACTAAAGTCTCCGGTTATGATAAAAAGTGAGTTCACCGATTCAGCAAAAAATCAATCGGAGCCTATCGTTTTTAATGCGGGAGCTATTTATTATACCCTGGATGCCCTGCAAAAAGTTAATCGGCCGGAAGGAGAAGAAAACTGGAGTTTCTTCAGTAATTCCCAACCCATCGCATGGAAGACAGGCACCAGCTTCGGATTTAAGGACGCCTGGGCGGTAGGCGTAACTTCCAAATATGCTATAGGTGTGTGGGTAGGAAATGCCGATGGGGAGGGTCGTCCCGGACTAACGGGAATTCAGGCGGCTGCGCCAGTACTTTTCGAAATACTCGATATTCTACCTCAAAGTGATTGGTTTGCCGTACCCTATGATGAGCTTATCGAAAGTGACATTTGTGTGAAAAGCGGTCATCTGGCAGGTGTTTACTGCGAGGACATTTCTACTCAATTTATTCCAAAATATGGAGTAAGAACTCAGTCTTGCAGCTACCATCAGCAGGTGTTTCTGGATAGTAAAAAACAATTCCAGGTAAATTCTTCCTGCTATGCATTAGCCAAAATGAAGCAAGAAAGTTGGTTCAGCTTACCTCCGGTTATGGAATACTACTATGCTCAGAAACATCCGGAATATTTGCCTTTGCCCCCATTTAGGAATGATTGTTTGCAAGATGGAGAAAAACTTATGGAGTTCATTTATCCGAAGCGAAATGAATCTATATTACTGGCGAAAGATTTTGACGAGACTATCAATGATCTCGTTTTGAAAGTAGCCCATCGTACTACGGAGACAAAATTATACTGGTATTTAGATTCTAGATTTATCGGAATGACAGAGACTTTCCATGAATTGGCGGTGCAGCCCATACCGGGTGAATATGTTCTAACCGTTGTAGATCAGGATGGTAATGAAATTAGTCGGAAAATGGAAATAGCTACTGCAAGTGGTACCTGAGTCTTTTTCTTTACTTTTAGGAGGTGAAACAAACTATTTCAGCCTTTTCCTTTCTTCTATGGTTAATTACCATCACTATCCTTCTGCAGTATGGTTGCAGTAATTCCAAGAACACACAGTCCGTTTCTGAAATCAGCATAATCCCGTCACCTCAAAGTATGGTAGTGCAGGAAGGTAACTTCAGAATGACCAATAGTACGACTTTTAGTTCTTCCGAATTCTTTTATTTTTCCAATCAGTTCTTTCACAAATACATAAAAGACGGGGCTGGGATCGATCTGAAAACCGAGGCCGATCCGGAAAAAGCAGAAATACTTTTTCAAATAGATACTTCTCTCGCTGCCGAAGGCTATCGATTAACGGTCAATGAGCGAAGGATACTGCTGGAAGCAGCGGACAAAGAAGGAATATTTTATGGCGTGCAAACCATTCGTCAATTGCTGCCGGCAGTATTGGAAAACGGTTCCGAGGCAAGTATTCAAGTGTTAGAAATACCAAGTGTCGAGATTATGGATGCGCCTAAATTCAGATACCGTGGCATGCACCTCGATGTGGCGAGGCATTTTTTTTCAAAGGAGTTTATTAAGGAATACATCTCCTATCTGGCCATGTTAAAAATGAATTATTTTCACTGGCACCTTACCGAAGACCAGGGATGGCGTATTGAAATAGAACAATTTCCCAGGCTTACATCACATGCTGCTTATCGTGACGAAACCTTAATAGGGCATTATAATGACACCCCACAAACTTTCGACGGACAGCGATACGGGGGGTACTATTCAAAAAAAGACATTAAAGAGATCGTATCTTTTGCCAAGCAACACTATATCACAATTATCCCCGAAATAGAAATGCCCGGACATGCGCAGGCAGCGATCAGTGCATATCCTGAGTTGGGCTGTTCAGGAGAACAAGTCCCGGTAGCAACCAAATGGGGCGTTTTTGAGAATATCTATTGCCCCAATCAAAAGACCTTCGCTTTTCTGAAGGGTGTGCTTACCGAAGTAATGGATTTATTTCCGGGCAATTATATTCACATTGGGGGTGACGAAGCACCTAAGAAACAATGGAAACAATGTGCTCATTGTCAGAAATTGATTCAAGACCTTAATCTGAAAGATGAGCATGAATTACAAAGCTGGTTTATAAAAGAAATAGAAACATTCCTAAATGATAATGGGAAGAAAATGATTGGTTGGGATGAGATCCTCGAAGGTGGCCTGGCGCCCAATGCCACGGTGATGTCATGGCGAGGTACCCAGGGAGGAATAGAAGCAGCTAAATCGGGGCACAATGTGATTATGACGCCTACCTCACATGCTTATTTCGATTATTACCAAAGCGAAGATCCAAGGGAACCCCTGGCCATAGGTGGGTATTTACCCTTGGAGAAAGTCTATGCCTTTAATCCTGTCCCCGATGAATTGGATAAAGATGAAGCAAGTTATATTCTGGGTGCCCAGGGCAATGTCTGGACGGAATACATGAAAACGGAGGAACAAGTAGAGTATATGATCTTTCCGAGGATTTTGGCTATGAGTGAAGTATTGTGGAGTGGGCCTTCGGAAAACATAGAAGAAGATTATCCGGATTTTGCGGTGAGGGTGCTCAACTATTTTGAAAGGCTCGACCATAAAAAGGTCAATTACAGTAAACGAGCTATGTTTAAAGTGAACAGGGACATTAGGAAAGACGGGCGTGATCTGGTTATATCTTTAAGACCCAATATCGAGGATTTTCCTGTTCTATTCAGCATCGATGGAGACAGTGCGCAGCGTTATGAAAGTCCATTAAGAATTACCGGAAATACTGCCCTCGAATATGCAATACCAGATAGCACAAATATGCAGTCTTTAGGGTATCTTCAGAAAGACAACTTCATATACCATAAGGGATTATTTGCTGAACACACCTTAAATATAGAAGCTCATCCTTCCTATTCGGCGGGAGGAATCGAAGCCTTGAACAATGGAATCCTGGGTAGCGATACACGTTATGGAGACAGCGAATGGCTTGGGTTTTGGGGAGATGACCTGGAAATTCAAATTGATGTAAGTGAGGAACGACAGTTAAATAACGTGAAAACACGCTTCTACCATGCGCCGGGACAATGGATTTATTCTCCGAAAACTATTAGTATTTCACAAGAATTCGTCGATGGAACAACATTAAATACAATTTCGCCGATTCAATTGGACGCAGAGAATACTGTTACAAATGTCGATATTAAACTAAAGCAGCGATCTGAAAACCAAATTAGGAAACTGGTTATTCGCGTTCCTAATTATGGGGTTATTCCAGACGGAAAACAAGGTGCGGGCAATAAGGCCTGGACATTTATAGATGAGATCATCATACAATGAAGGTAGAGATCTGTGCATCGAATTTTGAAAGTGCTGTAGCTGCTTTTGACGGTGGTGCAGATCGTATTGAGCTTTGCGAGTCTATAGAAGTTGGCGGTCTCACTCCTTCGCGTAAACTTATCGAACAAGTCCTATCGGAATTAAATATTCCTGTGCATGTGCTTATTCGGCCCAGAGACAGTAATTTTTGTTATTCTAAAACTGAAATTGACAAGATGTTGAATAACATACGCTTCTGTAAAGAATCCGGATGCTCCGGGATTGTGAGTGGGGCTCTTACTCTCGACAATAAATTCGATATGAGTAGCATGCAGCGATTATTATCCGCTTCCGAAGGAATGGATTTTACATTTCACCGTGCGTACGATCGGGTACTTTATCCAAAAGAAGTTATTAAGTCACTCATTGAACTGGGAGCAGATCGCATACTTAGCTCAGGACGAAGGCCCCTGGCCGTCGATGGAATAGAATTTCTAAAAGATCTTAATGATGAATTCGGCAACCAAATTGAGATCATGCCGGGAGCTGGTATCGATCCGACGAATGTTTTGCAATTCAAAAAGGCCGGGTTTGAAAGTGTGCACCTTTCCGCCATTCCTAAATTAAGACCCGCAACCTCCTTTTTTAATACTGGCATTACGGGAATCTCAGACCTAGCAACCATTAAGAGCATTGTTCATCTTGTGCATTAACGAAGAGGGAATCCTTTAGCTGCCCACCAGGGCCGTATTTCAATTACCAGCCTTCCAGCCTTCACCATGGGGTCCAGATTGGCCAGGCTGTCTGCCATCTCCAGGCTGGGAACATTGTAAATAGTAATTCCTCTTAGATCTCCATCGTCTCCAAACGGCCCCGATATATCGGCATAACCTTCTTCGTACATTCTACTTAGATGAGCGAGATGCGCTTCCTGTAAATTAGCTGCCGTAATCGAATCCAGTGAACGCGTAGGCCCTCGTTGTAAAAAAGCCATAAAATACTGCTGTAGTAGGATTGTGTCTCCGGTCTTAGCATCTACATAATCGAAAATTAAATATCCGGCATCTGTGAGTTCTTTTTTCTTTTGACCCAAGGACTTTATTTCTGAATCAAAGTACAGTTCGTCACTGTCATCATCTCCATGGTCATTATGGTCATCATCGATCTGGTGTATCTCATGATCGTCGCCATCATGGCCATTGTGTTCTTCTTTGCATCCAATCACCAATATTGTGAGTGTAATAAAGAGTAACTTCAATCTATATTTCATCGCTCCAGTATTTAAATGGTTTTTTACTTAATTGTGAATTATAATATCGGATATCACCGGTTACCTCTTTCCCCAGCCAGGTAGGGTTAATAAATTCTTCGTTTTCCGAAGTCAGTTCGATCTCGGCAATGATCAGTCCTTCATTGTCGCCCTGGAATTCATCAATTTCGAACAGGTGTTCTCCGACCTTTACTTCATAACGGTTTTTCTTTATGATTCCCGGTTCGCACAGACGAAGTAACGCACGGGCGTCTCGAACATTGAGTTCATCTTCCCATTCGAAGCGCGTTGTTCCATTATGGTTCGACATACCCTTAATAGTTATGAATCCCATCTCACCCTTAATTCGTATTCGAACTGTCCTGTCGGGATGGGTATTCAGAAATCCCTGGATCAAAGTTGTTTTTGACCTGCTTTCTTCGCGATAATCCAGAGAATTCACTAAAAATTTTCGTTCAATTTCAATCATCCGCCGCAAGTTTTTTTATTTCATCTGAAGATAAAATTGATTTTGAATCTGCTCCCAGTGAAAGTTTAAGCATGGCTTTCGCAATCGTTTCGGGCTGTATAATTTTGTATTTCTTCGGAACTAAAAACCCAAACAATCTCATAACAATTTTAGCGAATTGTTCCCCTGGTCTCGATTCTTTTCTGGTTCCTCCAATTAATGATGGCCTTAACACATAAGTCCTGGTAATCTTTTGAGCCAATACATCTCGCTCCATTTCCCCTTTGGTCCTGTTATAAAAAGCATTGCTATTCACCGAGGCTCCCATTGCCGATAGAACTATAAATGTTTCAATCCCATTTTCTCTTGCCAAACGAGCCGCAGAAACAGGGATGCCGTAATCGATTGCCCTGTACTTTTCTTTATCTCTGGTTTTTGCCTTTGTTGTTCCAATACAACAAAATAGTACATCCCCTTTTACAATGTTCTCGTACTCTTTCAATTTAAAAAGATCTACGATGTGCTCTTCCACCTTTGGATGTTCTCTTTCTATTGAGTTTCTATTTAGAAGAATAATCTTATCAAAGACGGTATTTTCAATCAGCAAATTAAGCAAATAGCCTCCGGTAAGACCAGTTGCTCCAAGTAATATTGCTCTTTTTGCCATTTAATAGTAATTGAGGAAAGTGTTTTACTAAGATATTATAATTTTATGGGATGTCTCAAGACCTTCCCCTTCGAAAGATTATCCATGTAGACATGGATGCCTTCTACGCCTCGGTAGAACAATTAGATAATCCAGATCTCGCTGGTAAACCGATTGCTGTAGGGGGTGGTGGAAAGCGTGGCGTGGTGAGTGCAGCGAGTTACGAAGCACGCAAGTTTGGAGTTCGGTCTGCCATGAGTGGTTTACTGGCCCGAAAACGTTGTGCCGATCTGATTTTCGTTCGGCCTCGTTTTGATCGCTATAAGGAGATTTCAGACCAGATACGAAAAATATTTCTAGAGTACACCGATCTCGTGGAGCCTCTCTCCTTAGATGAAGCCTACCTGGATGTAACAGAAAATAAAAAGGGCAATCCAAGTGCAACACTTATCGCAAAAGAAATCCGCGAACAAATAAAAGAACGTACTGGTTTAAATGCTTCCGCAGGCATCTCTATCAACAAATTTGTGGCTAAAGTGGCCAGCGACATCAATAAACCTAACGGGCAGAAAACCGTCCCGCCCGAAGAGGTTCTCGATTTCCTGGAACAACTGGATATTAAGAAATTCTATGGAGTTGGTAAGGTGATGAAAGAGAAGATGTATCGGTTTGGAATATATACCGGGAAAGACCTTAAGACAAAATCGCTCGACTTCCTGGCACATAATTTCGGAAAAAGCGGAACTTATTATTACAACATTGTACGAGGTATTCACCATAGTGTAGTTAAACCATCACGAATGCGAAAATCACTTGCTGCCGAAAGAACCTTCAGTGAGAACATTTCCAGCGAAGTTTTTATGTTGGAACGACTCCAGGATATTGCCAAAGAAGTGGAGAGGCGCTTAAAATCGAGTAAAGTCGCAGGAAAAACAATTACTCTTAAAATTAAATACAGTGATTTCACGTTACAAACTCGCAGCAAGACACTACCGCTCTACATTTCTTCAAAGGATCTCATCATGGAGAACGTTAAAGATTTGTTATATCAGGAAAGAATGAAAGATTCGGTACGCTTGTTGGGTATTTCATTATCAAACCTCAATAACGAGGATAGCAGGAAGGAGAGCAAACCTCCGCCCGATAAAACAATCGATGTACAACTTAAACTGGACTTTTAGCGTGTGAATTACAGAACTACTCGAATTTCATTATTAACTAAAACCTTTACGATCATGAAAAAAGTAGTTTTTGCATTAGCGACCATCGTTTTATCAACGGTAATTATTTCCTGTAAAAATGAAGTAGAATCCTCAACACTTCAGGAAAATCACGAACAAAAGAACGCATTAGAAAACACGGAAGACCTCGCTCTCGCCGATGTCAAACCGGAAAGTACAACAGGTGGTGATTACTTATATGTCACTGCGCCAAGCGGACTTAGTTTACGAGAATTCGGGAACCTTCAGAGTAATAAACTGGCAAGGATGCCTTATGGTACCAAAGTTCAGGTGATCAAGTCTGAAGACAACGTGACCATGACCGTATCCGGTATTAAAGGCGGAATGGACGAAATTGAATTCAATCATAAAAGAGGATTCGCCTTTAACGGGTACCTATCCAGGTATTTTCCGCCGGAATTGAATATTACAGTAAAAGGTTATGTTTCCGAATTACAGCAATTCTTCCCCGACGTAACTTATTCTGAAGAAAAAGCAGGTACTGCCAGTAATCCGGAAAACACAGAAGCGATCATTTTACCGGAAGCCAAATGGCATGAGGCCTTCTTCATGGCACAGCGTCTTTTCGACTTTCCCAAAGAATTCAATTTCCCAAATCCGAATGGAAAAGAATCTGAAACAATTGTAGACGGTCAACCAAAGAGAGGAATCTGGACGAGTCAACTTGAAGTGAGAAGAAACGATGTTGGACTTGAACAAATTGCTTATGTCTACAGCTCGAAAAAATTCGACAGTAAGGTAACTATTGCTAGGGCGGGAAACGCCATAAAGATCTCAAAGACCGAGAAGATAAAATAAGTTTACAGCAATAAAAAAGCGACCAAAAATGGTCGCTTTTTTATTGAGAAATCGATCTACGATCTTATTTAATCTGTGAAACTCTGAGTGTATTGACCATACCTTTATCAACAATAGGCATGGCAGCAAGATTGATTAGGAAGTCTCCCGTCTTTACGAATCCACTTTTCAATGCAATTTTATTTACGTCTTCTACGGTTTCGTCGGTACTTACATACTTATCGTAGTAAAACGATCTAACGCCCCATAGCAAGTTAAGTCGTGAAAGAATTCGTCGGTTAGAGGTAAAAACGAGTATGTGAGAATCGGGGCGCCAGGCGGAAATCTGAAAGGCCGTGTATCCACTATTAGTAAGTGTACAAATAGCGCGTGCTTCAATCTCATCGGCCATTTTCGCCGCGTGAAAACATATTGATTTTGTAACATAACGGTTAGTACGAACGTGAGGAGGTTCATGAGGGACACGAATTAGTTCGCTGTTTTCTACCTGTTTGCAGATATTTGTCATGGTTTCAATAACTTCTATAGGATACTTCCCCACCGAAGTCTCTCCGGATAACATTACCGCATCTGCCCCATCCATTACCGAATTCGCCACATCATTCACTTCAGCGCGCGTGGGCGTAAGAGAACTAATCATGGTTTCCATCATCTGTGTAGCGATGATCACTGGAATTCGCGATCGTTTTGCCGCGAGGACCAATTGTTTCTGAATTAACGGAACTTCTTCTGCCGGTACTTCTACACCCAGGTCTCCGCGTGCGACCATTAGCCCGTCACAATAAGTTACAATAGAATCAATATTCCTGACTGCTTCCGGTTTTTCGATTTTCGCGATTATTGGAATTTTATATGCGCTATGGGCTTCAATCAATGCCTGTAGTTCTTTGAGGTCCTCTGCATGACGAACAAACGAAAGTGCGATCCAGTCGACTTCCTGTTTTACGGCAAAAATCGCATCTTCTTTGTCTTTTGCGGTAAGTGCAGGAAGAGAGATCTTCGTATTGGGCAGATTCACTCCTTTTTTTGAGCGTAAAGGCCCTCCTTGAATTACCACAGCATTGACTTCATTCTTTTTATTTGTTGCCTCAATTTCGAAGATAAGTTTTCCATCATCCAGCAGTATTCGCTCTCCTGGGTTTACATCTTTCGGAAAGTTGCCATAGTTCATATAGATCCTGTCTTTGGTCCCTTCAAACTCTTCTCCGCTGCAGAATGTAATTTTGTCTCCAGGTTCAACGACTGTCTCCTCTTTCATAATGCCCACTCTTAATTTAGGGCCCTGAAGGTCTGCCAAAATAGCTGTAGTTCGATGTAACTCATCCCCGAGATTACGGATCATCTGAATTCGCTCTTTAACATCGTCATAATCAGCATGGGAAAAATTTATTCGAAATACATCCACCCCGGCCAATATCATATTCTTGATGATCTCCTTTTCGGAAGAGGCTGGGCCGAGTGTTGCAACTATCTTAGTTCGTTTTTGGTTTGGCATTAGTCGAAAATTAAATTATTCTTAGATTTAAGCTTTTCTACCTCAATGGAATAGGCTGAAATTACCTGGTTTATTTCATTTAAATCATGCAGCAATTTTCTAATAGGTACGTCCTGATAATCGGAAGAGATCTTTAATAAATAATCCACTGTTTTCATTTCCGGAAGTAAGTATTCTATAATCTGTTCTTCGGAATCTTCAATTCCGAAAAGTCCTCCGCTAGCTACCGTTCTGGCGCCCACTGTTTTAAATTTATTCCTCAAGAGATCATAATTGTTATACGCATACAAATCTTCGAATTCGAACCAGGCGAAGGAAATTTCCAGCCCCTGCTTTGAAAAATCCAGGTCGGTTCGTCGCCTTTGTAATTGAAGAGACAGGTGTTTATTGAGTAAATAGGCCATTTTATAGGAGTCTTCACTGCAATGAATCGCTATCAGCGTGAATTCATCCTTAAAATCATCTTCCAGGATCAGTTTATAGTTAGCCATATCTTAAACTATCGTTCAAAAATAGACATTGTTTCGCGGATGCTATGTTTAGATACCCTTAAAATTATGTAATTCGTATTCGAAAACGTTTGCGGAGAGTTTTTATTCAAGGCAGATCAGGATAAATCCTTCTCTATTTCAGTTTGAAGTTTATAAAAAGCTCGTTTCGCGGTGCGCTCCTCTGCTTTTTTCTTGGAAGTTGCTCTGGCTTTAGCAACGATCTTACCTTCCAGTAAAAGTTTCACTGCAAAGTGCTTCAGTTCGTCTGCTCCGGTATCATCATAGACCATAAATTTGAAAGGTTTCTTGTTCTTCTGACACCATTCAATAAATAGGCTTTTATAGCTAATAACCTTTCCTTCCAGCCGCTCAATATCAACGTAAGGCTTGATCACTCGCCTGTGAATAAATTTTTCGCAATAGCGAAATCCTCTGTCCAGATATATCGCGCCCACCAAAGCTTCAAAGACATTCCCATGGATATTACCCCCGAACTGTTGTGTGGGAACAGATGTTTTCAGCAATTTTATAAGATTGAGATCCCTTCCTAATTCATTGAGGTGTTCCCGGCTTACTACTTTAGATCTCATCTTTGTTAAATAGCCTTCGTCTCCAGAAGGAACTTCCATGAATAAATGTGAAGCGATTACCGCACCCAACATGGCGTCACCAAGAAATTCAAGGCGTTCGTAGTTTTGTCTCTGGCCGTCACTATTCGTTTCGTTCATGGAACGATGAGTAAAGGCCTCTTCGTAAAAACTGATATCTTTTGGTTTGAAACCGAGTATTTTTTTTATAGCCACAAAAAAATCCTCGCCCTTTTCAGCACGAGGATTGAATATGTCTTTTATTGAAGCCATTTACATGGATTAGTCTTCTAATTTCCGGAATAATACACAGGCATTATGGCCTCCAAATCCGAAGGTATTACTCATGGCTACTTTAATGTCGCGCTTTTGTGCAACATTCAAAGTTAAATTAAGGGTCGGATCTATTTCTTCATCTACCGTTGTATGGTTGATTGTAGGCGGAACCACCCCATGTTTCATTGCAAGAATGGAAGCAATGGCTTCTATCGCTCCTGCTGCACCCAGAAGGTGCCCTGTCATCGACTTGGTAGAATTAATATTTATGTTTTTGGAGTGTTCTCCAAAAACATTTGAAATAGCTTTAAGTTCGGCTACATCACCCAAAGGGGTTGCTGTACCATGTGTATTGATAGTACCCACTTCTCCAGGTTCCATATTGGCATCATTGAGGCAATTCAGCATTACCCGCTCCACCCCTATTCCTTCAGGATGTGGTGCTGTCATATGATAGGCATCACTGGACATTCCGCCGCCTAATACCTCAGCATAAATTTTGGCGCCCCGTTTTTTAGCATATTCGTATTCTTCCAGAATGAGAGCACCGGCACCTTCTCCTAATACAAATCCATCGCGTGTCGCGTCAAAAGGACGAGATGCAGTTTCGGGACTATCGTTTCTGGTGGAGAGTGCATGCATGGCATTAAAACCACCTATTCCGGCCCGGGTAACCGCTGCTTCACTTCCCCCTGTAACTATTATATCACAAAGGCCTAAACGAATATAATTTAGGGCATCGATCATAGCGTTGGCGGAGGACGCACATGCTGATACAGTTGTGTAATTAGGTCCCATAAAGCCATGTTTGATAGAGATATTACCCGGGGCAATATCTGCGATCATCTTGGGAATAAAGAAGGGGTTGAAACGCGGTGTTCCATCCCCTTCTGCAAAATTTATAACTTCATTCTGAAAGGTTTCCAGACCTCCAATACCGGCGCCCCAAATAACTCCTACCCGAAATTTATCAATTTCTTTGAGGTTTATTCCGGCATCCCGAATAGCTTCGTCTGAAGAAACCAAAGCATACTGGGCAAATTTGTCCAGTTTTCTAGCCTCTTTCCTGTCAAAATGATCCTGTGAATCGTAATCTTTGATTTCACAAGCGAATTTGGTTTTGAACTTCTCAGTATCAAAATAGGTAATTGGCGCGCATCCGCTTTTCCCATTTTTCAGACCGTCCCAATATTGAGATACGGTGTTACCAATGGGTGTTAAGGCACCAAGACCTGTAACTACAACTCGCTTTAATTCCATATGGACGTATTTTTACTTGGCCTCCTCGATATAAGAGATAGCCTGACCTACGGTCGCTATATTTTCGGCCTGATCGTCCGGGATCTGAATGTCGAATTCTTTTTCAAATTCCATGATAAGCTCTACAGTATCAAGGGAATCTGCCCCAAGGTCGTTGGTGAAGCTAGCTTCATTTACTACTTCGTTTTCGTCAACGCCTAATTTGTCTACGATGATTGCTTTTACTCTTGATGCAATGTCTGACATAATGTTTGATTTTAAATTTTATTAAGTGGCAAAAATAAAATATTTTAAATTAATACCCCACTTTAACTAAGAAATGTGATCACCAATTTAACAATTTTTGAGCGAAGTAAAACCCCTTTGCCTTACTTTTGTTATTTATTACTTACTTCTTAGAACAACGAACCTAACAGAATGAAGAAACGCATCGCTATTTTTGCCTCAGGCAGCGGTACCAACGCCCAGAACATTATACAACATTTTAAGTCATCTACTATTGGGGAAGTTGTTCTTGTGCTGTCAAACAAGAGGCATGCCAAGGTGCTCGAGCGGGCTGAAAATGAAGATATTAAATCCCTATACTTTAATAAGGACGACTTATACAACAAGGACGGCGTTCTAAAAACACTGGATGAGACAGGGGTTGATATAATCGTACTCGCAGGATTTCTTCTCATGTTTCCAGAGATCATTCTGAACGAATACCCGGGCAAGGTGGTTAATATTCACCCCGCTTTACTTCCTAAATACGGCGGAAAAGGAATGTACGGCAACTATGTACATGAGGCTGTGATCGCCAACGCAGAGAAAGAAACCGGTATCACTATTCATTTTGTGAATGAAGCATACGATGAAGGCGCTATTATTTTTCAGGCTACTACTCAAGTGTCAAAGGAGGATACACCAGAAACCGTTGCCGAAAAGGTACATTTACTCGAGTATGAACACTTTCCAAAAGTGATCGAATTATTATTAACTTCCGAAGAAGATGGCTAAAAAACAAAAATTCTATGTGGTCTGGTATGGTAATCCGGCAGGTATCTTCGGAAGCTGGGAGGAGTGCCAGTTATCTATAAAAGGAGTAAAGGGTGCTCAGTATAAATCCTTTGAAACATTCGCAGAAGCGAAAACTGCCTACAATAAGGAATATGCCGACTATAAAGGCAGGGGAGGTAAAAAAAAGAAAAGTCTGTCACCTGAAGAATTAAAAAAGATCGGGGATCCTAATTTATATTCTATCGCTGTTGATGCAGCATCCAGTGGAAATCCGGGGAAAATGGAATACAGAGGCGTAGATACACAAACCCAGGAACAGTTGTTTCATCAGGGGCCTTTCGAGCAGGGCACCAATAATGTAGGTGAGTTTCTGGCACTCGTTCATGGAATCGCATTTCTGAAACAACAAGAACAGTGACCGGATCGTATACAGCGATAGCAGGATTGCCATGGGCTGGATAAAGAAAAAGAAATGTAACACCAAGCTCAAGCCAACTTCAAAAAATAAAAAATTATTCGAGTTGATTGTTCGAGCCGAAAATTGGTTAAAAAAGAACAGCTATTCCAACAAGGTCGTTAAATGGGAAACAAAGGCCTGGGGGGAAATTCCTGCAGACTTCGGGAGAAAGTAAATTAATTACGCCATTTTACCCAAACCGTAACCGTAGGGTCACCTACGAAACCCCCTGCATTTACTACAAAAGTATTGATATAGTCCCCTGCATTGAAATTTACGTTATAATCAGTTTTTGAAAATTTGTTGGCAACAAGATTAAAGGCAATCGTGGACTGAATGGTGGCGCCATTCTTAACTCGTACTTCCATTCCTTTGGTGGCAAATCCGGTTGAGGACGTAGCACTCACATAAACGACGGTTCCATTAAAAGGCATTTGGGCGCCACTATTTAGGTTAAGTACATCTCCACCATAACGTAACGGAGCATTACTGGTATTGCCAGAACTACCAAAAGATAAAGCCGTTCCTTCCACGCTCAACCACTTCCCTCTGGTGTCATCATACATATAGAGTTTATCTCCAATCACAGCCAATTGGCCTGTTGCTGATCCCACAGGAGCCGATTGCGGATTCAGTTCTAAAGTTGGTATCCCGGTATTCGTGCCTTCAACTTCAAGTTCTGCTGAAGGGCTTAAGGTTCCTATTCCAACCTGGGCATTCAAACAGCCGAATGAAAGGGCTATCGCCAGAAGCGTTAATTTGTGTGTGAGGTTCATAACTTTTTTTTTGGATTTCGAAGATACCAAAAGTCAATCCGATAATTTACCCGTTTTAAAAATATTCGATGTATGGAAAAAAACACCGTTAAGAGCCTCATTAATTTCTAATTAACTCGTAATTTTAAAATATTAATAGTCCTTCGCAGGATGCGGACTCATATGTGTTTCTTTCAATTAAAATGACTAAATTTGCGTCTTTAAAAAGAAGCTTAATATGAGCAAACTGGTAATCGTTGGAACTGTTGCTTTCGACGCTATTGAAACACCCTTCGGCAAGACCGATAAAATACTTGGCGGGGCAGCCACATTCATTGGGCTGGCAGCCGCGCAATGTGATGCAGAAGGAGCGATCGTGTCGGTAGTTGGAGGAGATTTCCCAAAAGAATATATCAATATGTTCGTTCAAAGAGGTTTGGATGTTTCCGGGCTCGAAATAGTTGAGGACGGGAAAACCTTCTTCTGGAGTGGCAAGTATCACAACGATATGAATTCACGTGATACATTGGCCACCGAATTAAACGTATTGGAATCATTCACACCGGTTGTACCGGAAAAATATAGAAATTCTGAAGTTGTCATGCTGGGTAATCTACATCCCATGGTTCAATTAAGTGTGATAGACCAGATGAACAATCCCGAATTGATCGTCCTGGACACAATGAACTTCTGGATGGATAATACCCTTGCGGAACTCATGCAGGTGATTTCTAGAGTCAATGTTATTACGATTAATGATGAGGAAGCACGGCAACTCACTCACGAGTACTCGCTGGTGGTAGCAGCCCGAAAGATCATGGAAATGGGGCCTGATTACGTCGTTATTAAAAAAGGAGAGCACGGAGCACTTCTCTTCCATGAGAATGAAATTTTTTACGCACCGGCCTTACCCCTCGAAGAAGTATTCGATCCTACCGGAGCTGGTGATACATTTGCAGGAGGATTTACAGGTTACCTGGCTAAAACAGGAGACTACAGTTTCGATAATATGAAGAATGCCGTTATTTATGGTGCAGCACTTGCCTCGTTCTGTGTGGAGAAATTCGGGACGGAACGATTGCTGAACTTGTCGGCAAAAGAAGTACATCAGCGGCTGAAACAATTTCAGAACCTGACTCAATTTGATATAGAATTAACATAGCCTCACGCCCTGATTTTCGGGGCGTGTTTTTGGTTCTTATTATTTTCTGAAGCATGAGCGACGCTTTAAAACATGAATGTGGGATCGCAATGATCCGGTTACTGAAACCTCTGGAATTTTACCATAAGAAATACGGAACTGCTTTCTATGGTGTGAACAAGATGTACCTTATGATGGAGAAGCAGCACAATCGTGGCCAGGATGGGGCGGGATTTGCCAGCATTAAAATGGATGTATCTCCGGGTGAGCGATATATCAGCCGTGTTCGAAGCAATGCGGCACAGCCTATTCAGGACATCTTCTCACAGATTAACGATCGCATCAATTTAGAATTTAAATCTCATCCGGAGTATTCAGGTGATGTTGCTGCACAGAAAAAAAACATCCCCTATATAGGTGAATTATTGCTCGGGCATGTTCGCTATGGTACCTTTGGAATTAATAGTGTTGAAAATGTGCATCCCTTTCTGCGTCAGAATAACTGGATGCATCGTAACCTGATTATTGCCGGAAACTTTAATATGACCAACACTACTCATCTTTTCAACAATTTGATAAAGCTGGGTATGCATCCGAAAGAAAAAGCCGATACCATCACGGTGATGGAGAAGATAGGGCATTTTCTCGATGATGCCGTCCGGAAATTATATAAAAGGGCCAAGGCCGACGGACTTAACAAAATGGAAGCTTCTCCTTTTATTGCTAAAAATCTCAACATCGCTAAAATTCTTAAAAAATCGGCTCGTGACTGGGATGGAGGTTATGCCATTTCGGGTATGTTAGGCCATGGAGATTCTTTTGTTCTTCGGGATCCGGCAGGAATACGCCCTGCATATTTTTATAAGGATGATGAAGTGGTTGTCATTGCTTCGGAAAGGCCGGCCATACAAACCGTATTTAATGTCCCCTTTGAAGAGATAAACGAAATTGAGCCCGGTCATGCTGTGATCATCAAAAAGAGTGGAGCAGTTTCAGAAGAAGAAATACTGAGTCAACTGGAGCGAAAGTCCTGTTCCTTCGAGCGTATTTATTTTTCAAGGGGAAGTGATGCTGAAATTTACCAGGAGCGAAAGGAATTAGGGCGGTTGATTATGCCAAAAGTGTTAGACGCCATCGATCGCGATACCGAAAACACAGTATTCTCCTTCATTCCAAACACGGCTGAAACATCTTTCTACGGAATGCTCGATGCTGCGCAGAACGAACTCAACACGCAAAAGAATGACGCCATTCTGAAAGAAGGTGCGAATCTAACCAATGAGCGATTAAATGAAATTCAGGCGCATAAGATTCGGACTGAAAAGATTGCGATAAAGGATGTGAAGTTGCGAACTTTTATTACAGAGGACAGCAGTCGTGACGATCTTGTGGCGCACGTTTACGATGTTACTTATGGGGTGGTTAAACCGGAGGATAACCTGGTGATTATAGACGATAGCATAGTAAGAGGAACTACTTTGAAGAAAAGTATTCTAAAAATGCTGGATCGATTGTGTCCTAAACAAATTGTGGTTGTTTCATCGGCTCCTCAAATTCGGTATCCCGATTGTTATGGAATTGATATGGCTCGTCTTGAAGACCTGGTCGCTTTCCAAGCTGCTCTTCAACTTCACAGGGAAAGAGGCACCTACGATATAGTGGAACAAATTTATCATAAGGCCAAGGCCGAGATGACCAATGAAACGGAGCCCCCTGTAAATCATGTCAGGGAATTATATGCACCCTTCAGTGATGAAGAACTGTCTGATGCGATTTCCGAAATAATTAGCGACAACAATATTAACGCAAAAGTAAAGGTCATTTTCCAGTCGGTTGACGATCTTCATAAAGCTTGTCCGAAGAATTTAGGTGATTGGTATTTTACTGGCGATTACCCTACCGAAGGAGGTAAGAAAGTAGTGAACCGTGCCTATGTTCATTTCTATGAAGGCAATCCTGACAGGGCCTATTAATATGTTAAATTTACCCCTATTCTGGGGTGATTGTTGCACTTTAACGATTTTAACGAAAACTTTATCTAAAAGTAGGAAAAGTCTGATTTCCTTATACATATTTACTATATATTTGAATTATACCATAGCATAAGTAGGTTAAGTTCATGGTAAGATTTGGGGCAAAAAAGGTAAACTCTTGTTTACCTTTTTTTTGTTCCAAATCTGCGGGGTGCCGCGATTTACTGCTAATTCTTATAATCCAAAGACAAAGTTGAGCGAGGCGTTTTAATTTACATGACTCTTGTTTACCTTTTTTTTGTTCCAAATCTGCGGGGTGCCGAGCGATTTACTGCTAATTCTTATAATCCAAAGACAAAGTTGAGCGAGGCGTTTTAATTTACATGACTCTTGTTTACCTTTTTTTTTGTTCCAAATCTGCGGGGTGCCGAGCGATTTACTGCTACTTCTTATAATCCAAAGACAAAGTTGAGCGAGGCGTTTTAATTTACATGACTCTTGTTTACCTTTTTTTTGTTCCAAATCTGCGGGGTGCCGAGCGATTTACTGCTACTTCTTATATTCCAAAGACAAAGTTGAGCGAGGCGTTTTAATTTACATGACTCTTGTTTACCTTTTTTCGTTCCAAAACCAAAAAGTCATGAGCCTTAAATTGGTGCGCTCTTTCTCTCCACTTCTAAAATACATGGACCTATTTATTCAAAATAAAAAAGTCGCTCGAGTTAATTTGCATTAAATACTCCTCAAGTTTTAATGTCCGCCTGCCAACCAGTAATCCAGACATCAATGCCAAATGCCCATTGGAAAATGAATTTTTCAACTCGAAATTCTTAAACAATCACTTTAACTTTTATACGATTATTCTCCCTATATTGTGGCTTATGCACGATTATTCCTGTCAAAAAATGCATTTTAACGAATAAAGCGGTTTTTGGTCTAAAACTTTAGAAATTGAAAAATATAAACCTATATATTTGACTCATACCATAGCATAAGTAGGTTAAGTTCATGGTAGATTTGGGGCAAAAAAAGGTAAACTCTTGTTTACCTTTTTTTATTGGACCAAATCCAAGGGGTGACGAGGAGCGATAGCAACGAGTCGTTTCTCTTCTCTCCAAACTCTTGTTTACCTTTTTTTATTGGACCAAATCCAAGGGGTGACGAGGAGCGATAGCAACGAGTCGTTTCTCTTCTCTCCAAACTCTTGTTTACCTTTTTTTATTGGACCAAATCCAAGGGGTGACGAGGAGCGATAGCAACGAGTCGTTTCTCTTCTCTCTAAACTCTCGTTTACCTTTTTTTATTTGTCTTTATCCAGGAGTGGCTCGGAAGTTCTTAATTCCTTACAGCACGTTTTCGATTTCGTCTAAAACAAAAAACCCGCTCACACAATCGGTGAGCGGGTTTCATATTAGATCAGAAATAATTATTTGTTCCGTGTATAATTCTCAGCAACTTTATCCCAGTTGATCAAATTGAAGAATGCAGCCACATAATCGGGGCGTCGGTTCTGGTAATTCAGGTAGTAAGCATGTTCCCATACGTCTAGCCCGAGAATCGGTGTTCCGCCACAAGTAATTCCCGGCATTAAAGGATTATCCTGATTGGGTGTTGAACACACCTCAACTTTTCCGCCCTTGTGCACGCACAACCATGCCCATCCGGATCCGAACTGTGTTTTAGCTGCGGTAGAGAATGCTTCTTTAAAAGCGTCGAAACTCCCGCATGCCTCATTAATGGCATTGGCCAGCTCTCCTGATGGTTGACCACCCCCGTTGGGAGACATTACTTCCCAGAAAAGACGGTGATTATAAAAGCCTCCTCCATTATTTCTAACGGCTCCTTTACTCATATCCAGATGGGTAAGAATCTCTTCAATACTCTTCCCGTTAAGATCGGTCCCTTCAATGGCTGCGTTAAGATTATTGGTGTATCCTGCATGATGCTTACCATGATGAATTTCCATGGTTCGTGCATCAATGTGCGGTTCAAGTGCATCGTATGCATACGGTAAAGCCGGTAATTCGAAAGCCATAATATGTAGTTTTTTGTTTATTATTAATTTGTCCATCAAAGGTAATTATTCTGTTGTTTTAAAACTGTTATAAAATTGATAAGATTTTTATTCTCTAATAGATTATAATTATTGTTCAAGGACTGGATAGGTTTTCCTATTTTAGTAAAAAACCCAGCCATTGAATAAGAACACGCCTTTTCTAATTTACAATGCTTCAGCCGGAAGCGGAAAAACCTATTCGCTGGTTAAGTCTTATTTAATGACGCTGTTCTCTAACCCAAGTCCCGATTATTATAAATACCTCCTTGCTATTACGTTCACCAATAAGGCAGTCGCCGAAATGAAACAACGCATTATCGAATATTTGAGGCGTTTTTCAGAAGCTGATTCAGGAGAAAATGCCCCGGAAATGATGCAAGCGCTGGCAACAGAATGTGAACTCTCGATTCAGCAAATCCATACAAGATCGAAAGCAATACTACATCACCTGCTGCACCATTATTCTGCTTTCAGTGTTGAGACTATCGATGGTTTTAATCACAGACTAATAAGAACATTCGCCCACGACCTGAAGATCGCATCAAATTTTGAGGTTTCACTGGATCAGGATGAATTGCTTGAACAGGCTGTTGACAATCTGTTAAGACGGAATGGCGATGATCCGGAAATCACCAAAACCCTTGTTCGGTTTACGCTGGCGAAGACCGAGGAGGACCGTTCCTGGGATATTTCACGAGATATTACACAAGCTTCCGGGATTCTTTTCAATGAAAATGAAATTGATCATGTTCAAAGATTAAAGGAAAAATCACTTGCCGAATTTGGAAATATTGCATCAAAACTCCAATCGAAACTTGAAAATGAATCCAAAAAATTAAAAACAGTTGCCCTTAAAACACTTCAACTGATCGATGAAAGCGGTATACAACATAAGGATTTCAGCGGTAGCTATTACCCCAATTATATGTTGAAAGCTGCTCAAGACAAAGAATTAAAATTTGATACAAAATGGCAGGAAACATTATTAGATAAGCCGCTTTATCCAAAAAGGCTATTGAAAGAATCCGCTCATTCCGCCGCTGTCTTGGATGAACTTGCTCCTTCGCTCGCTGCTGCATTTGAGGAGACGAAACGAATTTATTTTAGAAAAAAATTCATTAAATCCTTGTTGAATAATCTAACGCCACTTTCGGTGATCAATCTCGTACAGCATGAGCTTGATCTTATTAAGGAAGAAGATAACCTGTTGCCGATATCAGAGTTCAACCAACTGATACATTCCGAAATAAAAAATCAGCCGGCTCCATTTATCTATGAGCGTCTCGGAGAACGGTACAGGCATTTCTTCATCGACGAATTCCAGGACACATCTCAGTTGCAATGGGAGAATCTTATTCCCCTCATCGATAATTCCCTGGCCCAGGAACAGGATACAATTCCAGGAAGTCTCTTACTGGTTGGAGACGCCAAACAATCCATCTATCGGTGGAGAGGTGGCCTGCCGGAGCAGTTTATCGAACTATACAATTGTAAAAACCCGTTTTCGGTATCGGAAAAAAAAGTCTTAAATCTGGACGTAAACTGGCGAAGCTGTGCTACGATCATTGACTTTAACAACGCTTTCTTTACACATCTTACACAATTTTTCACAGAAACGGAACACGCCGAATTATACACCCTTGGGAATCGACAACAATTAAATGAAAAACCAGGCGGATATGTGCGGCTTGAATTCGTTGAATTTGACAAGAAGGAGGAGGCAGACCAAGTATACGCGGAGCGCATATCGACAACTGTGAAGGATTTATTGGATCGCGGATTCAGTCTGAAAGATATTTGTATACTTAACCGACGCAAAAAAGAAGGGGTCGCACTTGGGGCTATTCTTACTGAAATGGGGCTAACCGTGGTTTCTTCGGAATCACTTCTGCTTCAGCATTCGAACATTGTAAGATTCCTTGCCGATTTTCTGCAACTCCGGACCCAGCCTGAAAATGACGACGTAAAATCAAGGATATTGTGTTTCCTTCATGAGCATCTTGAGATCAGTGAGCCCTTGGCCGATTTTCTCAGTGCGTTCTTTCCGAGAAAAGAAGTGAATTTTGCCATATTACTTTCGGGTTATGGAATACATATCAACTTCGAAAAAACACAAAGCATTACCCTTTATGAGTGCTGTGAATACCTCCTGAAAGTATGCGAGATTCTCCCTAAATCCGATGCCTATGTGGATGGATTTATGAATGTTGTATTCGATTTTGAGCAACGGCAATCACGTTTAAAACAAACCTTTACAGATTATTGGAACAATAAAAAGGATAAATCGGCTATTACTGTCGGGGATGGCATTGATGCCATCCGGATGATGACCATCCACAAGGCTAAAGGGCTTGAGTTTCCCGTGGTGCTGTTTCCATATGCGGATGTCGACATTTATTATGAAAAAGAGGCAAAAAGCTGGATCGGTGCCGAAGAATTTACCGAAGATGGTGACTTGTACAGGATTAATTTTAACAAAGATATTGCTGAATTCAACGAAGAAGGCGCTGGAATTTATCAGGAAAGAAGGAGCAGACTTCAACTGGACAACATCAATCTTCTATATGTAACCCTCACCAGGGCTGTAGAACAGCTCTATATCTATTCGAAAAAAGAAAGCCTAAGAAAGGACAATGACTTAAAAAGATACGGCGAGTTTTTCCGAAGCTTCCTTTCAGCACAAAATATATGGGACGATACTAACAGTATATACGAATATGGATCGCCGGTTAGATCTGTCGAATCAGTGAAAAAAATCGCGCCTAAGGAAATTCGCCTGATCTATCAAACTACCTTCCCCGAAGAACTGAACCTTCAGGTCGCGTCTAAAGAGGCCTCCTTATGGCAAACGGAAGCGGAAATCGCTATTTCGGCCGGGGCGGTAATGCACGATTTGATGGAGCGCATACATCGAACCGATGACATAGATGAGGTAATTGAAGCATTTCAGAAAGAAAAGGTGTTATCAAAGCAGGAATTGAAGCTACTCCAAAAAATGATTTGGAATATTGTAACACATCCCGATCTGTCTGTTTATTACACTTCGGAAGTGATCGTTGAAAATGAACGGGATATCATTACTGCTGATGGTCGATTATTACGCCCGGACCGTATAAACTTTCATAGCGATAACCAAATCACGATTCTCGATTATAAAACCGGCGGGGAAAGCCAGAAGCATGTTCAGCAGATAGAGGAGTACGCCGATGCACTCCAAACTATGGGATATACGGTAATAAACAAGCTCATTATATACGCTTCCGAAGCTAAAATTGTGATAAATAAACTTTAAATTTGAAGCTTTAAAACGCGAGGTATGTACGGAAAAATTAAAGATCATTTACAGCGAGAATTACAAGATATAAAGGATAACGGACTCTTTAAAAAAGAGCGAATCATAACGTCGCCCCAAGATGCGGAGATAACCATCTCCACCGGGGAGAAAGTGATTAACTTTTGTGCCAATAATTATCTCGGCTTATCATCAAATAAAGAAGTGATACAGGCTGCGAAAGACACTATGGATAGCCATGGATTTGGAATGTCGTCGGTTCGCTTCATCTGTGGAACTCAAGATATTCATAAAACACTGGAAAAGAAAATAGCCAGCTATTACGGTACAGAAGACACCATATTATATGCCGCTGCATTCGATGCAAATGGCGGTCTTTTTGAACCTTTGCTGGGAGCTGAAGATGCTATAATTTCCGATTCATTGAACCACGCATCTATTATTGATGGTGTTCGTCTATGTAAAGCAGCTCGATATCGTTACCAGAATAGCGATATGAATGACCTTGAAAAGCAGCTTATCGCCGCAAATGAGAATGGCGCAAGATTCAAGATTATTGTAACAGACGGCGTATTTTCAATGGATGGCCTGGTAGCGCCATTGGATGTTATCTGTGATCTGGCCGAGAAGTATGATGCTATGGTTATGATTGATGAATGTCACGCAACGGGATTTATTGGTGAAACAGGAAGGGGTACTCTTGAGGAAAAAGGAGTAATGGGCAGGATCGATATAATTACAGGAACGCTTGGTAAAGCCATGGGTGGCGCAATGGGAGGTTATACAACCGGCAAGAAAGAGATCATCGAAATGCTTCGGCAACGTTCTCGGCCCTATTTATTCTCTAACTCCCTGGCACCGTCTATCGTTGGCGCTTCAATAAAAGTATTTGAAATGTTGGATTCGGATACTAGCTTAAGGGACAAATTACAGGAAAATACTGACTATTTTAAGAAAGGTATGCAAGAAGCAGGTTTCGATATCATTGATGGTGATTCCGCGATCGTCCCTGTGATGCTCTACGATGCTAAACTATCTCAGACGATGGCAGATATGTTATTGGAAGAAGGAATATATGTAATTGGCTTCTTTTATCCGGTAGTGCCTAAAGGAAAGGCCAGAATTCGTGTTCAATTGTCAGCCGCGCACGATAAAGAACAACTGGACAAGGCTATAAATGCATTCAGAAAAGTAGGTGAAAAATTGGGGGTAATAAACCCATAAGCACCTTTATTTATACTGTATAACGCCCATATTTTAAAAATTTTTAATAGATTTGCTTTTGTTATACGTTATAACAACTTACTTTTGCTCTAATTAACACTTAAAATTAAACAATCGAATATGAAACATCTTAACACTTTTTTAGTTGCTACCTTACTGCTTATAGGCGTTGGGGTAACAAATGCACAGGACGAAAACAATCCTTGGGCAATCGAAGTTGGTGTAAACGCAGTTGATGTTTACCCAGTTGGTCTTGATGATGAAGGGAGATTACCTAACATGATCGGCGATGTCGCAATCAAGGGCAAGTTATTTGACGAATACTTTAACGCAAATGACCACTGGAATATCCTTCCGTCTATCTCTCGGGTATCTGTAGGTAGATATATTGGTAGCGGTTTTTCTTTTACTGCTGCTGGATCTGTAAATAAGATCACTAAACTTGGAAATTTAAAAATTAACGATGTTACTTACTACTCTGTGGATGGTGAGATCGAATATAGCCTCAGAGATGTAATTGGAGGTCCTGGTGGCTGGTTCGACCCTACTTTAGGAGTCGGTGGTGGTTACACTTGGGTAGACGATATCGGATTCGGTACTGCTAACATTTTAGCAGGTGTTCGTTTCTGGGTTGCTGAGAACTTAGCGCTCAGTTTTCAATCAGCTTATAAGCATGCTTTCGAGGATGACTTCGGAATCATTCACTTCCAGCATTCTGTAGGTGTTATGTTTAAATTCGGTGGAAAAGATACAGACGGTGATGGAATCTACGATCAGTACGATGAATGTCCAGAGACTCCGGGTCTTGAGGAATTCAACGGATGTCCTGATACAGACGGTGACGGAATTGAGGACAGACAAGATGCTTGTCCTAGTACGCCTGGTCTAGCAGAATATAACGGATGTCCTGATACTGATGGTGATGGTATCCCAGATCCTCAGGATGCATGTCCTACTGTAGCAGGTCTTGCTCAGTTCAACGGATGTCCTGATACAGACGGTGACGGTGTTCCAGATCCAGACGATGCTTGTCCAAACGAAGCGGGTCCTGCAGCTAATAACGGTTGTCCTTGGCCAGATAGAGACGGTGACGGTGTTCCGGATAAAGATGATCTTTGTCCTGATGTAGTAGGAACTGTAGCTAACCAAGGTTGTCCTGAAATCACAATCGAAGTTCAGAACGCATTGAGAGCTTACGCGAAAACTATCCTTTTCGATACTGGTAAAACAACACTTAAAGATGCTTCCTTAAGTGTACTTGATAACGTAGTGGGGATTGTACAACAATATCCAACTGCTGAGTTCTATATTGATGGTCACACTGATAGTGTAGGACGTGAGTCTACTAACCAAACTCTTTCTGAAGGTAGAGCGGCAGCTGTTGTAGCTTACCTTATAACAAAAGGAGTTGCTTCTTCCAGATTAGAATCCAGAGGATTTGGAGAGTCTAGACCTCTTGTACCTAATAACACAAGAGAAGGTAGAAGAACTAACCGTAGAGTTGAAATCACTTTACAAGAGAACAATCAATAATTAGTTTCTCAAATAAATAAGAAAACGCCTCCTATAAACGGAGGCGTTTTTTATTTTTATACTATGCGAACATTCCTGGAGGAGACTATCGAAGATCTGTTACAAAAACAAAACAATGTTGCGCAATTAACTATTATCCTACCTAGCAAAAGAGCAGGAGGTTTCTTTAAGAGTTACCTTAGGAAACAAATTAAAAAAACATCTTTTCTTCCGAAGATTATAAGCATAGAAGAATTCGTAGAGGTTCTTTCAGACCTCACCGTTGTCGATAATACACAACTCTTGTTGAAGAGCTATCTTGCCTATAGAAATACAGAATCGATTTCAGAGAAAGAAGATTTCGAGATGTATTCCTCATGGATACAAATCCTGCTGAACGACTTCAATGAAATTGACCGATACCTGGTTGACACGGATCAATTTTTTAATTACCTGGGGAGTATAAAATCTCTTGAGAAATGGTCGTTACCCGAAGACCATACCGAATTTATAAGCAATTACCTGGCCTTTTGGAATAGTCTGCCAGCCTTCTATAAAAATCTCAGAACCGTCTTGCTACAGGAAGGGTTGGGTTCTCAGGGAATGGTATATAGAAAAGCCACCGAAGAGCTTGAGCATTATATAGCTGTTAACGGCCATAAACCACACATATTTATAGGTTTTAATGCGCTTAATAAGGCTGAAGAAACCATTATCAAAGAACTGCTGGAGACTGGCAACTCAGACATTTACTGGGATGCGGAATCATATTTTTTTTCTCAAAATTCCCATAGCAGCTCCAAATTCATGACTTCCTACTTTGATACATGGAAATATTATACGCAATCTAAGCCCAGGCTCGGAAATAGCTACGAACAACCCAAGAGATTGAGGTTTGTGCAAGCACAGCAGAATATAGCCCAGGTCAAATATGCCGGACAGCTTCTTGCAGAGATGTCGGATGAAGCACTTCAAAACACTGCAATAGTATTAGCAGATGAAACACTATTGATGCCACTCCTTTATTCACTTCCCGCAAATCTGGATTCAGTGAACATAACTATGGGCGTACCTGTTCAGAATTTTCCGGTGAGTCTCTTTTTCCAAAATCTTCTTCAAATACATCAGAAAGAGCTATCCCAATGGTATTATAAAGACATATTTAGGATTTTAAATAATCCCATGGGTGCGAGACTCGTCCGGGATTCCAGGAATATTATCCAGAAAATATCTGCGCGGAATTATACCTATATATCTCTGGATCAGCTCATCGATCTCACCAATGACGAAGAGGCAGAAAATCTAACCTTACTTTTCGGAAGTTGGAACAACGATCCGCATACGGCTGTTCAAAAATCGAAAATTCTCTTGCTTAAATTAAAGGAATTGGCCGGGGAGAATCCTATAGACAAGGTAACGGTGTTCGAATTACATAAAATTTTTCGCCAAATTGAAGATCAGCTACAGTTCTTTCCATTCATATCCTCTGTTAAGACAATCTATAGCCTGTTTCAACAGACAGTGGGACTTGTCACGGCCGACTTCAAAGGCGACGCCTACTCTGGTCTTCAAATTATGGGTGTCCTGGAAACCCGGGTATTGGATTTTAAGAATGTGATCATGCTTTCGGTGAACGAAGGATTTCTGCCGTCCGGAAAATCGAATGCATCTTTTATTACTTACGACTTAAAGAAAGAATTTGAACTGCCACTGTTCACTGATAAGGACGCTATATATACCTATCATTTTTATCGTTTACTGCATCGAGCTGAAAATATCTGGCTGCTTTATAATAACAGTTCCGAAGGATTGAAAGTAGGTGAACAAAGCAGGTTCCTCCTGCAACTTGATATAGAACGACACCCGAATCATGTTGTGGAAAAAAATGTAGTGTCGCCGTCTATCACAATGACAGGGTCACCACTGCTTACTATTGCTAAAACATCCTCCGTCATGAAAAGGTTGAAGGAAATCGCACTTAAAGGCTTTTCTCCATCCTCTTTAACCGCATACATTAGAAATCCTATAGATTTTTATCTCTCGAAGGTTCTTCGTATCGACGACGCTGAGGAAGTAGAAGAAACTGTCGATTATCAAACACTGGGTACTATTGTTCATAATTGCCTGGAGACAATCTATAAACCCTGGGTAGGATCTTTACTGGAAATTTCAGAACTGGAGGCGATGAAGCCGGCAATCCATGAGGAGGTAACCCGGGAATTTGAAAAAATTTTCCTGCAAGGAGATTTTGCTTCTGGTAAAAACCTGCTCATATTCGAAGTGGCAAAGCGTTATATCGAAAACCTGATAAACCTTGACATTGAATCCCTGGATAAGGGACACCAGATCAAAATACTTCAAATTGAAGCCAAACTGAATATCCCCCTTCTCATAAGGGAGATCCCCTTCCCTGTTAATTTACAGGGTACGGTGGACCGGGTGGATGAATTTGATGGCGCGGTCCGGATTATTGATTATAAAACCGGAAATGTGGAACAAAAAGATGTAGAGATCATGAACTGGGAAGAACTCATTTCCGACTATAAATTCAGCAAGGCGTTCCAGGTACTAACCTATGCCTTGATGATCCATGGACAAGAAACCATCGCCAGATCTGAAGCAGGGATAATCTCATTTAAAAATCTGAACAGTGGATTCTTGAAATTTGGAACAAAAACCTCCTCGCGGGGTCCCCGAAACCATCAGATATTGGAAGAAACCCTGAACCGCTTCAACATCGAACTTACCAAACTTATTGTAGAAATCTGCGATCCAGTTATTCCTTTCGTAGAAAAGGAAGTTTAATTTCGGAAAAATTAGTATTTTCGCATCCCACGGGGCATTAGCTCAGCTGGCTAGAGCGTTTGGCTGGCAGCCAAAAGGTCATCGGTTCGACTCCGATATGCTCCACATCAAGCAGAAAACCAGGACGAAAGTTCTGGTTTTCTCTTTCGAAGAAATTTAAGCTCGCTTATAATTTCGGAGAATTAAAATATCTGACATTGGAACAATGTCTGGTTTTCTATTTGCAAGAGTGGCACTATGAGGACGGGTGAAATCACTCCGATATGCTCCACATCAAGCAGAAAACCAGGACGAAAGTTCTGGTTTTTTTTAGTACCTAAGAATTGTAAACACCCCCTCCATACACAGGTAAGAATAAATTTTTTATCTTAGCTTCATGGGAGTAGGAGCAATGGTTATCGGAACCGCACTTTTGTGTCTATTAATAGGGCTGATCATCGAGATTCAGGAAAGGATCTAAGAAAATTAGTCGCTATTTTTCAATAAAAAAGACGTCAAACGACGTCTATTCTATTTTGTGGTGGCACCTCGTTATTGTTGTCCACATAATACAAGCAGTGGCTTACTTGTAAAGAAATTCTTCTTTAAAATCGTATTCTTTTCAGCGAGCTTTTTAAAGAATCCGCGTTTGCGTCTCATTACACAAAGGATATCTGGTTGGTGTGCTTGAAAATGCTCCAATACTCCCTGATAGATCGTGGCATTTTCGGTTTCAGCATACGAAGACATCATTTCCTTTAAATCGGGATCCATCATATCTACTTCTCCGGCCACATCGGGTGTGTTTACCTTAAGTACATTCAATTTTGCTGAAAATATTTCTAACAGATCACGTAAGGGGTTGAGCACATTTTCCTTATTAAAAGACGTTCTCTTCACGGCTAGTAAAATAGTATCTGCCTTCCGGAACTGGTAATCTCTCGGAACAATTAGCATCGGTATATCGGTTTGTTTAACTAGCTTACCGGTGATACTACCCAGATAAATCTCATCCTTGATCTCAACACTTTGAGGCGAAACGATAATGAGGTCTATGCCCAATTGCTTGGAAACGCGCGCAATCCCCTCAAACGGATCTCCTTTAATAGGCTTAGCCATCACCTCCACTCCCTTAGTGTCAACACGGCTTAGCACCTCTTCCAACTGCGCCTGATTATCTTCCATAGCCACCTGGGTAACTTTTCCCATTCCTCCTGCTTTTGAAAACTCTTTGTAAATATTGATTAGGTAGACCTTCGCGCCACTTTTTAAAGCAAAATTCAAAGCATATTTCAAATTATTCACGCCATTTTCAGTGGATCCAACGGGTATCAAAATATTTTTCATGATGTTGCTTATTCATTTATCTTTAAAGCTGTTGCAAAATTAATGCTTTAAATGATACGAAAGGCGAAACCTACGGAAATTGAAACAATCCTGGTTATTACAAGAGCCTGTGCCATGAAAATGATTGCTGATGAAATCTATCAGTGGAACGAATGGTATCCACACAGAGAGGCTTTTGAAACCGATGTTGAAAGGGGTGAATTATTTGTGATCACATCGGAAGAAGCAATTAAAGGGTGTATCGTTATCTCATTACTGAAAGATGAAGTATACAACAATGTCCAATGGCTTACAGAAGATGGGCAGAATTATTACATCCATCGTCTTGCGATCCATCCGGACCATCAGCGTAAGGGATTTGCTAAAAAACTTATGGATTTTGCCGAGGAATATATCCGTGAAAATGATGGTGTCTCGGTGCGATTAGATACTTTCAGTAAAAATCCGAGGAATCAAAAGTTCTACGAGGCTCGCGGATATACTCGCCTGGAAGATATCTACTTCCCGAATCAAAGCGAATACCCTTTTTATTGCTACGAACTTCCGTTATAGAAAACTAATCTATCTAACGGATTAATGAAAAATAACCCCGATAAACCTGCCCGTCTGCTGCCAGAGCCTTGTACCAATAACCTCCTAGTGGCATTGGTGTCCCATCAAACAGTCCGTCCCAGCCCGGACCATCGGCACTGAAATTGGAAAGAATCTTTCCATAGCGATCAAAGATGTACACGGTTGTCAATGGTAATGGGTTCTTTTCAGGTGGTATATATTGCCAGTAGTCTTTTATCCCATCACCGTTTGGCGAGAAATAAGGAGGAAATCCAGGTGGTGGAAATGCAAGTCGGAATGACCGTTCCACTGTTCCACAACCATTTTTATCCCGAACATACAGAATATAATCTCCTGGTGTGAGACCCGAATAGCTGTTGCTGTCCATCCAGGCATTCGTTGAATTCAATGAATACTCGTAGTCTCCGAGTCCGCGTACTTCGATGGATATATTAAAAAACATTCCGTCTTCTTCGATTCGGATACGATCTATGGACGGTAAACCAGAAAGTAGAGCGGTGAAAATCTTATCGGCAGGGCATTCTAAAATGAATCCTTCCTGGGTTAACAGATTATAAGCTTCATATCGATACTGTCCGGGCTCGGAAAGAAGTACATAGTTCTCATCTGATATAAGAATCTCCGGCTGATTTGCCGAAAGTTTATACCAGCGATAACCATCGGCGATATCAGGAGCTTCGATTCGGGTAGGGATCTCATTTTCACAAATCCCGATCTCATCCGGCATAGTGATATCAGGGAAAAAAGTAATCAGAGCTCCTGTTACCGGATCGAAAAAAGGTCCACAGCCAAGAATGGTAGAAAAAGACTCCTGCATACAGCCTTGGGCCTGGCCTGCCTCATTGAAAGGGATGATTCTTACAAAATAGGTTTTATTCGGTTCAAAATTGATCACATTGATAACAGTAGTCGTAAAAATGACCATATCAAGTACATCATTTATAAATGGAGAAGACCCCACGCTTACAATATATCCGGTCGCATTGGTAACTGGGGTCCATTCGATTATTGTGTTCAGTGCAATATTTATTTGTCCGTTCGAGGGTGTTATTAGTGAAGTACATCCAGGAGGCTCTCCCAGGGCTCCGGTAGTAAAACTCTCAGAGGGACAATTAACAGCATCCCCGTTCTCATTGTAAGGAATAATAGTGACAAAGATCTCGGTCGCGGAGGGCAAGTTAGACGGTGGATCGAACGATAGTACATTTCCCACATCCTGATTATTCACAATATCCCCGGCGCCGGCAGAAGTCCCCAGCGAAATACGATACCCTATCGCCCTAGACGCATACGCCCAGCTAATAAAGGTGCCAACATTAACATTAATTTCTCCATTCACAGGAATTAACATAGCAGTGCATTCGGGTACAGTAGTAACATTCTCCGTGGTGAATGAAATACTGTTACAAATAACATTATCCTGATTGAAAATGAAAAGTGTTATGGTAACATAAACCTGAGTAGATTCGGGAAGGCCTAAGGGCGGTGTATAGGTTGTATCACTGCCTACCACTTGTTCGTTTATTATTTCCGTTCCTCCGGGTGTTGTCCCAAGAGATATGATATAACCGGTAACTCCAATGACCTCTTCCCAGCTAATACTGGTATCTACAGGCACATTGTTAGAGCCGGCCACAGGATTTAACAAATCAGGGCAGTCCTGTCCCTTGGTTGCTATCGCAATTAAAAGTATACAGATAAGAAAGGCCCATCGACGCATCCATCCAGCGTGTTATAATTCGAAGGTGCTATTCCGAAGGAACCAGCATTCGAATAAGGTGTATAAAAACTCAGGAAAGCTCAAGACGATCTGAAAGCCTTCATAGCAATTTCTATATCGACAAATTTTTTTCTAAAGATATCGATAATTGTTATAATCCCGTAATATTTAACGATATGCGAGCCTAATTGTTTTCAGGCGGAATCCTTACTTTTGAGCGTTGAAAAACTTGAGAACAGATATTTCGTTTAAACGGATCCAGCAACTGGCGATCCCTGCCATTCTTTCGGGTATTGCTGAACCCGTCTTGTCTGGTACAGATGCCGCAGTTGTAGGTAATATTCCTGTTTACGGTACAGAATCGCTCGCCGCGGTAGGAATAGTAGGCTCCTTTCTATCCATGCTCATATGGATTCTGGCACAAAGTCGTAGTGCGATATCGGCCATCGTTTCACAAAACCTGGGTGCCGGTAAGATAAAAGAGCTGGAGAACTTTCCCGCGCAGGCAATCTATTTCAATATAGCGCTAAGTATAATCGTGTTATTATCAACCTACTATTTCGTGGAAGAGATATTTGGTTTGTTAAACGCAAAAGGCATGATACTGGACTATAGTATCGAATATTACAACATTCGAGTATGGGGGTTCCCTCTAACCTTATTCACCTTTGCCGTTTTTGGCCTTTTTAGAGGACTACAAAATACTTTCTGGCCGATGACAATTGCCACCACGGGTGCCTTGGTTAATATAGCGCTTGATTTTGCCCTCGTTTATGGGATACAGGACGTTATCGACCCTATGGGTATCAAAGGCGCTGCCTGGGCGAGTCTGATTTCACAAGCCATCATGGCATTGATGGCGCTTATTTTTATCCTGCGCAAAACCGATGTTTCACTGCGATTGCGATTTCCGTTACATCCGGAGATTAACCGACTTATACAAATGAGTTTCAACTTATTCATTCGGTCTATCGCGCTCAATGCTGCGCTAATGCTGGCCGTACGAGAAGCCGCCGGGCTCGGCAAAGAATACATTGCAGCCCACGCGATCGCCATAAATATATGGTTGTTTACAGCCTTCTTCGTGGATGGTTACGGTGCGGCAGGAAATATACTTGGAGGAAAGTTATTGGGCGAAAAGGACTATTCTGCTTTATGGAAGGTAACTCGAAGAGTGAATCTATATAATCTTTTTGTAGCAGGAATACTTGTGCTTATCGGACTGGTTTTTTACAAACAGCTCGGGTTGCTTTTTAATAAAGATCCCGAAGTACTGGCAATATTCTACGGAATGTTCTTTATGGTACTAATAAGTCAGCCGCTGAATGCACTTGGTTTTACGCTGGATGCGATTTTTAAAGGGCTTGGGGAAATGCGATATCTCCGCAATGTACTCGTAGGAGCTACATTGATAGGATTTATTCCTGTTCTGTATCTCTCACGATATATGGACTGGGGATTGACAGGTATTTGGGCGGCCATATTGGTTTGGGTGGCTTACAGGGCAGTAGCTCTTATTATTAAATACCGAAGTAAATACCTCCCCTTAGTGGAAAAATAAATACTTTTACAAAAAGATCGAATTACCGATGAGCTACATACGAATAACCAAAATGTTCACTTTCGAAACCGGTCATGCCCTTTACGGTTATGACGGTAAATGCCGAAATGTTCACGGCCATAGTTACAAATTGGCCGTCACCGTGATAGGAACGCCGATTGATAATTCTAACAATGTGAAGTATGGAATGGTGATCGATTTCAGTGATTTAAAGAAAATAGTAAAAGAAGAGGTCGTGGACGTATTCGACCATTCCACTGTTTTTAATAAGCATACTCCTCATGTGGAATTAGCTGAAGAACTGAAGACCAGGGGTCATGATGTGCTGTTAGTGGATTATCAGCCTACCAGTGAAATGATGGTGATCGACTTTGCTGAAAAGATCCGCAGAAGGTTGCCCGATTCTATCCAACTGCATTCCCTTAAATTACAGGAAACCGAAACCAGTTTTGCCGAGTGGTTTGCTTCCGAAAACTAACTCTTAATTGCTAGGTTGCCTTTCTTCAAAGGCGCTTTTTTAGCTATCTTTATCGCATGCAAATCCCCCAGGGTAAAAAGATCTATTTTTCAAGCGACAATCATCTAGGTGCGCCTACGTCCGAAGCCAGCCTGCCGCGGGAGAAAAAATTCGTTCGATGGCTGGATTCGATAAGAGATGATGCCGCCGCAATATTCTTGCTAGGCGACCTCTTCGATTTCTGGTTCGAATATAAGACGGTTGTCCCAAAAGGTTTTGTCCGTGTACTCGGGAAATTAGCCGAATTAAGCGACGCAGGGATCCCAATTTATTTCTTTGTTGGTAACCATGATCTTTGGATGCGAGATTATTTTGAGAAAGAACTTAACATCCCTATCTATCGCGAACCGAGAGAATTTACTTTTAATAATACGGCATTTTTTGTTGGTCATGGAGATGGAAAAGGTCCAGGGGATAAAGGCTACAAGCGGATGAAAAAAGTGTTCGCCAGTCCCTTCTTTAAATGGTTGTTTCGATGGTTCCATCCGGAATTAGGCATGCGCCTGGCACAATACCTTTCGGTTAAGAACAAGATCATTTCCGGGGATGAGGATAAGAAATTTCTAGGTGAAGAAAACGAATGGCTGGCCCTTTATGCAAAGCGAAAGCTCGAAACAAAACATTTTGATTATTTTATTTTCGGTCACAGGCACCTTCCCATGGAAATTCAGGTTGGTGACAATTCTACCTACATCAACCTGGGCGACTGGATCACGCATTTCACCTATGGAGTTTTTAATGGCACTAAATTTGAATTACGTGAATTCAAAGAATAGTACTCATGAAACGAAATATTTGGCTACTTCCTGTTCTTATATGCTCTTTTCTCCTGCTTTCATTTTCTTCAGAGGAGGAAATTAAGGTAATCGGTGGTGGTCATACCTGGTCCGGAGGATTTCAGTATTTACCTAAGAAATTAATCGGGGAAGTTTCAAAAGATTTCAATGTCGCTGATAAGCTCTGGAAATTTTTTGAAAGTCACATTGAAGAGTGAAATGTTACTTATTTCAGCAGATATTCTAATGTTAGCGCATCCAGTTTGCCGTCCGGAAACAGCCCATTCTTTTCTTCAAAGGATTTCAATGCGTTAAAGGTCTCGGCCCTGAATAAACCATCATGCTTGATTGGATACCCTTCTTCTATAAGTATACGTTGAATTTCAAAAACCAAAGCGTTCTGATCGCCTATTCTGAACGAGTTGGCTGCGGTATTACTGAAAAACTGAGATCGGATCAATTCTTTTTTTCTTTGTTCTTCAGAAATTACTAAGGGGTCGGTTTTTGTTTCAGGATTAAGTAATTGCTGCTCATAAAACTTAACATTGGCTAGCCTTTTTCCGTATTCGGAAACAGCTGCTCTTGTTCTATCATTATCCTTTTTAGGGTTTCGGATGTCAATCCCGTGCGCACTCCATTGGGTGATCACGTAGCCATTAACCGATTCAACCGCTTCCAAATAATCTAAAAGAAGACTTTTATCCGAAGTGTTTTCAATCTCATCGGGAATCTTATATTGGTATTCACTCAGAGAGAAGCGCTTATACTTTTTATACTGACTCCAGCCAATAAGGCCTACTATTACTATCAATAAAAATATTATAATTTGTTTCATTATGACGCAGGTTAGCGAATTTAAAGATACAAAATCAAGGTTTTATATCCTTTATCTTTAATTGAAGACTTATCGTTCCGTTCCATTCGTTTTCATCAATTGCAAAAGCTATTTTAAAATACTCCCCGTTGCAACTCACAGCTTCTTTATGGCCTAAGCCGAATCCGATTCCCGTTATCGGCGTCCTATTCCCCTGTGTTACAACTAAACGCAAATGAGACTTGTCCTCACCCACACAGCGTCCTGCACCCGTATCTTTAACATCTGCCGACATGAATACAGGATTCATGTTTCCAGGGCCAAATGGAGCGAATTGCTTTAAAATTCTATAAAATTTTGGTGTTATCTGATCAAGTCTGATGTTAGCATCGATCTTTATCTCTGGAATAAGCAAGGAAGGGTCAATAGATTCTGAAACAACCTGCTCAAATTTCGCCTTGAATTTCTCATAATCCTTTTCCAATAAAGTAAGCCCTGCTGCATATTTATGTCCGCCAAACTGTTCGATATGTTCCGCACAGCCTTCTAATGCATTGTACACATCAAAACCACGCACCGATCTGGCGGAGGCGGCTAATTTATCACCACTTTTGGTGAAAACAAGAGTTGGCCTGTAATATGTTTCTGTGAGCCGTGAAGCGACAATTCCGATAACACCTTTATGCCAGTTTTCATCATACACCACCGTGGTGATCTTGTTTTCCTCACCATTTTCTTTAAGTTGTTGCAGTGCCTCTACCGTGATTTTTTTATCAGTCTCTCGCCTTTCCGTATTAAAAGCTTCTATCTCCATAGCAAATTCTATGGCTTTATCCAGATCCGGCTCGATAAGTAAGGTCACCGCATGATTGCCATGTTTCATTCGCCCAGCGGCATTTATTCTAGGCGCTATAATGAAAACCACATCCATGATCGTCAATGTACTCTTTTTTACCTGCTGAAGAATGGCTTGAAAACCCGTTCTGGGATTTGAGTTGATCACTTTCAATCCAAAATAAGCCAGCACCCTGTTCTCACCTGTAATTGGAACAATGTCCGCACCGATCGCCGTTACTACAAGGTCCAGATACAATAAAAGATCATCGATGGTTTGTCCTCTTTGCGAAGCAAGTGCCTGGACAAGTTTAAAACCCACGCCACAACCGCAAAGCTCTTTATACGGATACTCACAATCTGTCCTTTTCGGGTCGAGCACTGCAACCGCATTTGGTAAAGTGCTTCCCGGTCGGTGATGGTCACATATGATGAAATCAATGTTTTTTTCCGAAGCATATAAAACCTGATCGATAGCCTTGATCCCGCAATCCAGGGCTATGATCAAGGAAATGTCATTATCCTCTGCATAGTCGATTCCCTGAAGCGAAACACCATACCCTTCCTGGTAACGATCCGGAATATAGGTACCCACGTTAGGATAATACGTCTTTAAGTAAGACGAAAGCAAAGCAACGCTGGTCGTGCCATCAACATCGTAGTCGCCATAGATCAAAATATTTTCTTCGGATTGGATCGCATTCTCAATTCTTGCTACCGCTTTGTCCATATCTTTCATAAGAAATGGGTCGTGCAAATGCGAAAGATCGGGTCGGAAGAAATCCCGCGCATCTTCATAAGTTTCAATACCTCTTTGTATAAGAAGGTTCGCCACTATAGGTTCTACCTGCAATGCTTTGCTTAGATTCTTAACTTTTTCGGAATCGGGTTTAGGTTTTAATGTCCAGCGCATAGTCTCAGAAAATCCAAATATCAAATTTCAAAATCACAACCCAATATTGGCAGGCCCCGGCGCAAAAATGATATACTAATAATTCGGATATGTTTTTAAAGGGAAGCAGAACGCGATATGTAAAAATACTAATTATTATTTCTTCTGAAGCAACTAACTTCAATTTGGTCGAAGGCGATTCATTTTCGTACTTTCGAAAAAACAAAAATAATGTCCTATGCCATTAGTAACTCCGCTTTCAGCCGATCACGATCCTGAAACCAAAGAACTTGCCCTTTTCTTCAACGAAACCCTCGGCTTTTGCCCAAATAGTGTACTTACTATGCAGCGACGACCTGCCATAAGTAAAGCGTTCATTAACTTAAACAAAGCTGTAATGGCCAATGAAGGAAGAGTTACCTCAGCGCTCAAGCGTATGATCGCCTGGGTGAGTAGTAACTCTACCGGATGTCGCTATTGCCAGGCTCACGCAATTCGGGCTGCAGAGCGCTATGGTGCTGAACAAGAACAATTAGACAACATCTGGGAATACCGGACGCATCCGGCCTTTTCTGAGGCCGAAAGAGCCGCTTTAGATTTTTCACTGGCAGCCTCTTTAGTCCCAAATGCTGTTGATGAATCGATTAAACGTCGCTTGTACGAGCATTGGAATGAAGGTGAGATCGTAGAAATGCTTGGCGTGATCTCCTTATTTGGCTACCTCAATCGATGGAACGATTCCATGGGAACTTCTATTGAAGATGGAGCTGTTGACAGTGGTGAGCAATACTTAGGAAAGCATGGATGGAATAAAGGGAAGCATGTTTAATTTGGAATATCCGAAATTTAGAGGAGCTGATTGATCTTCTTCTGAAGTCGGGGAACGACCTCAGCTTCAAACCACAAATTCTTAGAGCGCCAGAATCTATTTACCGGTGAAGGATGAGGAAGCGGCCAGTACTTAGGCAGATACTTCTGATAATTGCGGACCTTTTCAGTTAAATTGTTTTCGTCTTTCGGAAAGAAATAATTCTGTGCATAGGTGCCAATAACCAAAACCAGTCTTATCCGATCGAATGCGCTAAAAACTTGATCATGCCAGGTCTCTGCACATTCTTTTCGCGGTGGCAGATCGCCTGTCTTTCCTTTTCCGGGATAACAAAAACCCATGGGAACTATCCCAAAATTATCCACATTGTAAAAGGTGTCGTTATCGACGTTTAACCATTCTCGTAATTTCTTACCACTCTGGTCGTCCCATGGAATGCCGCTCTCATGAACTTTAGTGCCTGGTGCCTGTCCTACTATAATGATCTTCGAATTGGATGAGGCTTCAATTACAGGTCGTGGTCCCAGTGGGAGATATTCGGAGCAAATAGTGCAATTGCGGATTTCGGTTAGTAATTCTTTCATTTTTTACCTCCTACTACGATCACTATTTCACCTTTTGGCGGATGTGATTTATAATGCGCCATGACCTCGGTAACGGTTCCCCGGATGGTCTCTTCATGCATTTTAGTAAGCTCTCTTGATACAGAAACTAGCCGATCTGTTCCGAAATTTTCTGAAATTTGAATCAGTGTTTTTACCAGTTTGTGAGGAGATTCATATAAGATAATGGTGCGCGTTTCCTCCGCGAGTAGTTTTAGTCTCGTTTGTCGTCCTTTCTTCGCAGGTAAAAACCCTTCGAATACAAATTTATCGTTGGGGAGGCCACTATTTACAAGTGCTGGTACAAAGGCGGTGGCTCCCGGCAGGCAGTCTACTTCAATACCATTTTCTATACAAGCCCGCGTAAGAAGAAACCCGGGATCACTTATAGCGGGGGTGCCTGCGTCACTTATTAACGCGACAATATCGCCGGCCTGTATCCTGGAGACTATGGAATCTATAGTCCGATGCTCATTGTGCATATGATGGGATTGCATGGGTGTACCGATGGCGTAATGTTTGAGGAGTTTGCCACTGGTCCTCGTATCTTCGGCTAAAATAAAGTCGGCTTCTTTTAATACCTCTATAGCCCTGAAAGTCATGTCCTTCAGATTTCCAATGGGGGTGGGAATGAGGTATAGTTTTCCCATTACCAGAATTTAGTCGAATCGTTTTTCTACCACAGCCATAAACCGTTCTGCGTATTCCTCCTTATTCAGCCAGTAATTATAATCAGGCTTTACTTTACCTTTTATAAAGGTATCGGCCTCATCGAAGGATTGCATAGTGCTTATCTGTGATAACACCTTCGCATAGTCATCGGCCTTATCATTGAATAAATGTTTTATAAAAGCCAATCTGTCGTTCAGTCCAATGTTTAGGCCGGTTTTTACCACATCGTTCAACGATTTTGGTTTTTCAGGGTCTTCAGTTCCGTTGGGTCGTGACTCTGTCTTTATGGTAGTGTGTACCACCTTGGCAGATTCTATTTCTTTGCGCTCGAATACGGGTGTTTCCTGGTAGTTGGAAGCAAATTCTTCCAGATCATTCTTTATTTGTTTTTTGCCAGGCAATACTTTTTTAAGTAATTCATCCACCTGGTCACTTTCTTCGGGCATTTGAGCAACGATATCTTTGATCTTCTCCATCAAAGGCTCCACCAGTTCTTCCTTATGTTCGGGTTGGGGTACTGGCTCCGGTTCAACAAACCAGTTATTTTCACGGAAAGATTTAGAATCATATGATTGGGCACCCGTTTCTAATTGCCCTTCCAGGTATTCCAGTATCGTTAATTTTTCGTAAATCAGCCTAATGGCTTGCTTTACCTTCGGCACATTGAAATCACCGCCTTCTTTACTTAATTCTTCTGCTAATTCAGATATTTCCATCTGAAGCTTCTTCTTCATAATTTTTTATATTGAAATGGTTCTTCTCTCTTTAGTTTTGTTAAATTTACGCAACCTATATGTAAACGTCAAAGAATTCCATTTTATTCTAAGTTAACCTTATGTTTCTTGAAAATACCGTAAATCAAAAAGAGCAATTTGGCTGGATCGAAGTGATCTGCGGCTCTATGTTTTCGGGAAAGACCGAAGAGCTTATCCGCAGGTTAAAACGCGCCAAATTTGCACGGCAGCGGGTTGAAATTTTCAAACCTGTTGTGGATCAGCGCTACGATGAGGATAAAGTAATTTCTCACGATAGTAACGAAATAAGGTCTACCCCGGTACCTGCAGCTGCGAATATCCCAATCCTCGCCGATGGATGCGATGTTGTGGGCATAGATGAAGCCCAGTTCTTCGATGATGAAATAGTAAAAGTATGCAACGATCTTGCTAATAATGGAGTCCGAGTGATCGTCGCCGGTCTGGATATGGATTTTAAGGGCAATCCTTTCGGGCCAATGCCAAGTCTTATGGCGACAGCCGAATACGTTACGAAAGTTCACGCCGTTTGTCCACGAACAGGAAACCTTGCTCATTTCAGTTTTAGAAAATCCAATAGTGACGAATTAGTACTTTTAGGTGAGACAGATGAGTATGAACCTCTAAGTCGTGCTGCTTATTACAAAGCTGTCCTGCGAGAAAAAGTTAAGAAGATGGATGTAAAGGATCCTATTGAATTTCCTTCAAAAAAGCAAGCCTGATCAATGTCCAAAGCATCCGAAACCATTCTGGAAATAGACCTCAACGCGCTTGATCATAATTACCGCTTTATCACCTCAAAGTTAAAACCAACCACCAAAGTCCTTGGTGTTGTAAAAGCTGGTGGCTATGGAAGTAATGCCTCCGAGATCGCGAGAGAATTAATCGCTTTAGGGGCAGATTACCTGGCTGTAGCTTATGTAAGTGAAGGGGTTGAATTGCGCGATGCCGGTATAATGTCTCCTATCCTGGTATTACATCCACAATCAATCAATTTTGATGAATTAATCGCGCGATGTCTCGAACCGGCCATGTACAGCCCGAGAATACTAAAAGCTTTTATCGCCAAAGCTGAAGAACATTCGCAGACCGATTATCCTGTTCATATTAAATTCAATACCGGACTCAACCGACTTGGGTTTAGGGAGAATGATACGGAATGGATTGCCGAAATATTAGCCGGAACCAGTGCAGTAAAGGTTAAAAGTCTATTCTCCCATTTGGCGGCCAGTGAAGATCATGCGGAAAAAGAATTTACCTTAAATCAAATTAACAGTTTCAAGGTGATTGCTGATGATATGAAATCCCGGATCGGCTATGAACCCATGTTGCACCAAAGCAATACTTCAGCTATTGTAAATTATCCTGAGGCTGAGTTCGATATGGTGAGAACAGGTATTGGCCTTTATGGTTATGGGAACAATCCAGTTATAGATCACTTGCTCAAACCCGTTTTAAGCCTAAAAACGATTATTTCTCAGATCCATATGATCAAGCCCGGTGAATCTGTAGGATACAATCGAGCCTACAAAGCTTCGGGTTACGAAAAAACTGCTACCCTGCCCATTGGACACGCAGACGGCATCCCCCGTAGTCTTGGCAATGAAAAAGGCAGCGTAATTATTAATGGTAATAAAGCTTCTATCATTGGTAATGTTTGTATGGATATGTTGATGGTCGATGTCACTAATATTGACTGTCAAGAAGGTGATGAGGTAATAGTTTTTGGTGAAGATATGCCGGCTTCCTAGCTCGCCATTGCGGGAAATACCATTTCCTATGAACTGCTTACGGCTTTATCCCATCGGATAAAACGGGTTGTTTGCCGAAAATAGATTCTATATTTCTCATTTTAAAGTGTTCATAGCACATTTTGATTAACTTTACGGCTATTAACGTATAAACCTATCAACATGTTAAAAGAATTTAAGAATTTTATTTTAACCGGTAATGTGATCGATTTCGCGGTCGCGGTTATCCTAGCCGGTGCAGTTGGACTCGTAGTGAACGGGTTTGTTTCAGATGTAATGATGCCTATAGTTGGTCATTTTGCAGGCGGTATTGACTTTGCCGACATGAAATATGTCCTGGATGAAGCTGTAATGGGAGATGACGGTGCAGTTACAAAACCGGAAAACGCCATTATGTATGGTAAATGGATAAATGCGATTATCAACTTGATCGTTGTTGGATTTGTTTTGTTCATGATGGTTAAAGCTTACAATAAGAGCAAGAAACCGGCTGTTGAAGCTCCGGCAGAACCAGCAGGGCCAACTCAGGAAGAATTACTTGCTGAGATCAGAGATCTTCTGAAGAAATAAAAACTACGTAGCCGCTACGCTACTCATTTTAATCATAAAACCCTCCTTTGCTCAAGCTTTGGAGGGTCTTTTTTATTCTTTTATTCTGAATAATTTAAAATCTATCTATTACTTTTGAACTTCAAACAAATTCTATGAAAGTCGCTGTTGTTGGTGCTACCGGGATGGTAGGTGCCGTTATGCTGAAGGTACTGGAAGAACGCAATTTTCCCGTTACTGAACTATTAGCTGTCGCTTCAGAACGCTCGGTAGGCAAGGAAATCGTTTTTAAAGGCAATTCATATACTATTATCAGTCTTCAGGATGCAGTAAATGCCCGGCCCGATATTGCAATCTTTTCGGCCGGAGGAGATACTTCTCTGGAATGGGCTCCGATTTTTGCCAAGCATGGAACTACGGTCATAGATAATTCATCTGCCTGGCGCATGGACAGAACCAAAAAACTGGTGGTTCCGGAGATAAATGCCCATGTACTCACTTCAGAAGATAAAATTATTGCAAATCCCAACTGTTCAACTATTCAGCTAGTTATGGCGCTGGCTCCACTTCATAAAAAATATACCATGAAACGAGTGGTGGTTTCCACCTATCAGTCGGTTTCGGGAACAGGAATAGCCGCTGTGAATCAGTTGGAGAATGAAATCAAAGGAGTAAAAGGGGAAATGGCATACCCCTATCCTATTCACAAGAACGCACTACCACACTGCGATGTATTTGAAGCGAACGGTTATACAAAGGAAGAAATGAAATTAGCCCGCGAACCCCAGAAAATACTGGACGACCGGAGTTTTTCAATTTCAGCAACCGCTGTACGAATCCCTACGGCCGGTGGCCACAGTGAGGCCGTGAATGTGGAGTTTTTTAATGATTTCGATATTTCCGAAGTTCGGAAAGTACTACATCAGTCCCCTGGTGTGACCGTACAGGACAATCCCGACACCAATACATATCCTATGCCCATGTATGCGCATGATAAGGATGATGTCTTTGTGGGAAGAATACGGCGTGATGAAACACAGCCAAATACTCTGAATTTATGGATAGTAAGTGACAATCTCAGGAAAGGCGCGGCAACAAATGCCATACAAATCGCCGAATATCTTGTGGAAAAGAATTTGGTGGGCGAAACCATATCCAGGGCCTGATACCAAATTTAAAGAGATAACATGTTTAACCCAATTCTGTTATGGTGTCGGGTTTTTATTTTTCAGTATCTTTAAAAGAGTATTAACATAACCTTCCTTCATATGAATTCAAATTTTACTACTATTCTCCGTATTATTCTTGCCCTGGGGCTCCTGGTTTTCGGCTTAAACAAGTTTGTGGGTTTCATTCCTCAGCCGGAACTCAGTGCAGAAGCATCCGATTTTATGAATTCTCTCCTGGACACGGGCTACGTGCTTTACGTTCTGGGTACTCTCGAAATTTTAATCGGTTTGCTATTGTTGTTAAAAAAATGGGTTCCCTTCGCTCTTTTAGTGCTGGTTCCAATATCAGTGAATATTTTGTTATTTCATATTTTCCTTGATTTACCGCAAATAATTCAGGCAGTCATCATAGCTGGGTTAAACGCTGTTTTGATCATGAAATATTGGAAAGCATTCCGTCCATTATTTCAGCAGGTTTAAATTTTAAAATCCTCTACTTTCTTTAACGTTATGACTGTGTGCTTTTTAGTACATTTACAGTCAAATTTTAATAAACATGAATAAGAGATTCCTAATACCTCTTCTTGCATTGACTTTTATAGCCTGTAAAGAAGAAATTACAAAAGAACCTATTGCTGTGAATTATACCGAGACGAAACAAGTTGATACGGTAACAACCTATTTCGGAACTGAAGTGAAAGACCCCTACCGATGGCTTGAAGATGATATGAGTGAAGAAACCGGGGACTGGGTAAAGCGACAAAATGAAGTGACATTTGGTTACCTTGACAATATTCCTTTCAGGGAGGACCTTAAGAAAAGGCTCGAAACTTTATGGAACTATGAAAAAGTTGGTGCTCCCTTTAAAGAAGGTGGTTATACTTACTTCAGGAAGAACGACGGACTTCAAAACCAATTTGTGATATATCGTTACAAGACCGGTGAAGATGCTTCATCGGCAGAAGTGTTTCTCGACCCAAATACATTCAAGGAAGATGGGACCGTATCATTGGGTGGGCTAAGCTTCTCCGATGATGGAACGACGGCAACCTATAGCATTTCCGAAGGGGGAAGCGACTGGAGAAAGGTCCTGGTTATGAATACCGAAACCAAGGAGATCGTCGAGGATACGCTCATGGATATTAAATTCAGCAGACTGTCCTGGAAGGCTAATGAGGGTTTCTATTACTCGAGCTACGATAAACCAGAAGGAAGTGAACTTTCGGCAAAAACGGATCAGCACAAACTTTATTACCATAAAATTGGCACACCTCAAAATGAGGACAAGCTGGTGTATGGTGGAACCGCTGACGAAAAACACCGTTATGTGGGTGGGTATGTGACCGAAGACAATCGCTATCTTGTTGTTACAGCAAGTATTTCTACTTCAGGGAATAAGCTATTCATTAAAGACCTTCAAAATCCTGGAAGTGGATTCACGACTATTTTAGATCATTCCAATAGTGACACCTACGTTATGGAAAACGAAGGGTCCAAGCTGTATCTTGCTACAAATCTGAATGCGCCGAATCAGAAAATTGTCACCGTCGATGCTTCCAATCCTACTCCCCAAAATTGGGTGGATTTCATTGCCGAAACGGAAAACGTATTAAGCCCTTCAAGTGGTGGTAAATACATCTTCGCCGAATATATGGTGGATGCTGTTTCCAAGGTGTTACAATACGATTTCGATGGAAATATGATCCGAGAGATTGAACTCCCAGGAGTTGGTAGTGCCGGTGGTTTCGGTGCAAAAAAAGAAGAAACCGAATTGTATTATTCCTTCACTAACTATATTACTCCCGGTAGCATCTACAAGTTCAATATGGATAGCGGGGAATCTGAATTGTACCGAAAGCCAGAAATCGATTTCAATCCGGACGATTATGAAAGCAAGCAGGTTTTCTATACATCCAAGGACGGAACAAAAGTACCAATGATTATAACGCATAAAAAAGGGGTAGAACTAAACGGTAAGAATCCTACCATTCTTTATGGATATGGTGGTTTTAATATTAGCCTTACACCGGGTTTCAGTATCACTAATGCGGTTTGGATGGAACAAGGTGGCGTCTATGCTGTGCCAAACCTTCGCGGAGGTGGAGAATATGGTAAAAAATGGCACAATGCAGGAACCAAGTTGCAAAAACAAAACGTGTTTGACGATTTCATCGCAGCTGCCGAATATTTGATCGATAACAAATTTACATCCAAAGACTACCTCGCTATCCGCGGGGGATCCAATGGTGGATTGCTGGTAGGAGCTACAATGACGCAGCGTCCGGACCTAATGAAAGTAGCATTACCTGCTGTTGGTGTTTTAGATATGTTGCGTTACCACACCTTCACGGCCGGTGCCGGATGGGCATACGATTACGGTACCGCGGATGATAATAAAGAAATGTTCGATTACCTTAAGGGATACTCGCCTGTACACAATGTTAAACAAGGGGTTGAATATCCTGCTACTCTGGTAACAACAGGAGATCATGACGACCGCGTTGTTCCTGCGCACAGCTTTAAGTTTGCGGCAGAATTACAAGCAAAACAATCCGGAAGCAATCCAACCCTGATTAGAATTGAAACCGATGCAGGACATGGTGCAGGAACTCCAGTGAGTAAAACCATAGAACAATATGCGGATATTTTTGGGTTCACGCTGTATAATATGGGCTATGAAGTGTTGCCGGAAACGGTTAATAAAGAAGTAAAAGAGTAACGCATTCAATCATTCATAAAAGGTTGTTTCCCGATGCTTCTTTGGGAAACAACCTTTTTTTATGCGAGTTATGCTAAAAGTGAACATTCAATCTTTTTCGTACAGTCAAGCTGAAACATTAAAGGGTATTCGGTTTGAGCTTGAGCCCGGTACACACATGGCCGTACTTGGAGAAAGTGGCTGTGGTAAATCTACATTATTACATCTTATATATGGACTGCTGCAATTGGAGAAAGGTAGCATGCATTGGGGAACGAAAGAACTAAAAGGCCCGAAGTTTAACCTGGTCCCCGGTGAACCATTTATAAAATTGGTTGCACAGGAATTTAATGTAATGCCTTTTACTACAGTTGCTGAAAATGTGGCGGAATATCTGTCCAGACGTGATCTCGAAGAAGATTCGGTAAGAGTTCATAAGCTACTTGAAGTGGTCGAAATGGTAGCGTTTTCGGAAACCTTAGTTAAAAACCTCAGCGGAGGCCAAAAACAGCGGGTCGCGCTGGCTAAAGCTTTAGCCAAGCAACCTGAACTCCTGCTGCTGGATGAACCATTCAGTCATATTGACAGCTTCAGAAAGAATAAACTCCGCAGGAAATTATACGGTTATCTAAAAGAAAAAAATATCGCTTGCATTACAGCCACCCATGACGCGTCTGAAGCGCTGGCCTTTTCAGATCGAATAGTATTACTGAAAGACGGAACTATAGAAGCTATGGGTGCTCCGGAGGAGATTTATGGTTCGGCAGCGAATGTATATCAGGCCGGATTTTTTGATGAAGTGAATGTATTACCGGGATCGTTATTCGAATCCAGTGTTCTGTCTGGAGAAATAATACTGTTTCCTCATTCACTGGCATATTCAGAAAAAGAGACGAAATTAAAGGTGGTTGTACGGAAAAGCTACTTCAAAGGGAGTCATTTTCTAATTTATTCCGAATGGAACGACACACCTGTGTTTTTCGAACATACTCACAGGCTGTCACAAGGAGATAGGTTATATTTAACCATGGTGAAATAGCATATCATTCCATAACTTATTGAATATCTAATACTTACAATTTTGAAAAAATTATTCTTCATTTTTATAATAACTCTATATGCCGGGACTTTCGTTCATTCCCAGGAAATTTCAGAAGATTATTCGGAAAAAGTGAACTCAATTGATGCTATTATCGAGACTTTATATGGCGTTATTTCAGGGGAAAAAGGCGAAGAAAGGAACTGGGAGCTCTTCAAATATTTATTTAAGCCGGATGCCAAACTTGTCCCATCCAGGAAGAGTTCAGAAGGAATTTACGGAGTCCAATATATGTCTGCTGAAGATTACATCGAAAACGCGGGCAAATGGCTGATTGAAAATGGTTTTTATGAAAAGGAGATTCATCGTAAAACAGAATCGTTTGGAAATATAACGCACGTATTCAGCACGTATGAATCTTACAGGTCGAAATCGGATACAAAACCTTTTATGCGCGGGATAAATAGTATTCAGCTGCTCAATGACGGTAATCGATGGTGGGTGATCAACATCTACTGGACACAGGAAACCGAGGAAAATCCAATTCCAGCCAATTATTTGCCGAAGCAAAATTAGCGCGATACTTTTTTTAAGATATGATCTGGATTCGTTGAAACTAACGCGAAATATTAGTCTATTACCTGGATTTTGATTTTTTTGTCGTTGAAGACTGCGACCTCTCCTTCCCTTTTTCCTAACATCAGTTTCCCGATCGGACTTTCCAGGGAAACACAGTAATATGTTTTATCCTCCAATTCGACAGCCCCGGCAGAAACACTCATGAAGTAATTAGCGTGATCCGTGATAACCAGACTCCCCAAATGAGCGATTTCATTTATATGTTCCAGAGAAATCTTATTCATGATCGCTTCCTGTTTTTCTACTTCAATCATTTGCTGACTTAAATTTTCACGATCCAGTTGGAGCATGGCCCTATTGGTATGATGCTTATCCCCAACGGTGCTTTTTTCTTCATCGAGAAGTGAACTTCTTATACTGCTTAATGCCGAATTAATTCGCTCTCTATGTGATGTAATATACTCCTCACATCGAGATAACAACTTTGTTTTAATCTCCTGATTGGTCATTCTTATTAAAATTTAATTCCCCTAAGTTATTCATTTGGCGCAAAACCCATTGTCTTCTGCCTTCTAAATATTCGGTTCTTGGAGAAGCTTTATATTTTCGAGGGTTAGGCAGAATTACGGCAATTGCTGCTGCCTCATGCTTCGTTAGATTTTTTGCGTTTTTGTTGTACCAATATTCCGCCGCAGACTGAACCCCGTAGACCCCATCACCCATTTCAATACTGTTCAAATATACTTCCAAAATCCGCTTTTTGCCCCAAATATTTTCTATCAGAAAAGTAAAATACGTTTCAAGTCCTTTTCTAAACCAGCTTCGTCCGGGCCATAAGAAAACGTTTTTTGCTGTCTGTTGCGAAATTGTACTCCCGCCTTTTAAACGCTTACCAGCCTTATTATCGCTATAAGCCTTTCGTATCGCGTCGTAGTCAAACCCGTTATGCTCCAGGAAATTTTGGTCTTCGGCACTGATAACCGCTAATTGCATGGCCTCCGATATGTCTTCTAACGGAACCCAATCATGTTGGATTTCAATACGCGAATCGGATTGAAATGAACGAATCGCCATGAGTGGCGTGGCTGGAACCGGGAATAAGCGGTAAAACAATACCCATAACACACTCAGCACTCCAAACCACAGTATGGCCTTAAACAAAAAACGGAACAGTCTTCTTATCATCCGGAACTCACTAGATCAGCCAGTTGTTTTCCTATCGAACTTCCAATAGCTACGCCCATTCCTCCCAGGCGTACACCACAATACACATGATTATCTATTTTTCTAACGATAGGTTTTTTATTGCCGCCAACTCCCATAATCCCACTCCAGCGGCTATCAATTTCAAACGCTGTTTCCGGTAGAATTGTTGTCTTAAGTAATTCTTCTAGTTTACTCTGAACCAGAGAAGTCAGGCCTAGCTCAGTTGTTTCTTCCGCTGTAAAATCGAGGTTTCTACCTCCTCCTAATAGTACTCTATTATCAATATTCCTGAAATAATAATATCCCCTATCCAGGTGAAAAGTCCCTTTTAGTCTAAGATCCTCGATTGGTTTGGTCACTATTACCTGTGCTCTTGCTGGCTGAAGATCGACATCGAAAAGTTGATTTGCGAATCCATTCGAGGCAATGAGAAGCTTTTTAACTGAAATTTCTTCGAATTTGTTCAAAATCAGCGAAACTTGGTCATTTTTTATGCAAAATGACTCAATATTGCATGAATTTAGTATAAAAATCCCATTTTCATAAATTTTCTGGATGAGCGATTTCATCATGGTGCCGGTGTTAATCTGTCCTTCATATTTATTAAAAATGAGCTCTTTTTGAAGGTTTTTGAAAGAAAATGGGTCCCTTTTAGTCAAAAAAACTTCATTTTTAGTATTAAACGCTGTTTTCATCAAATTATTAACATAAGCCAGTTTCGAGAGGCAATTTTCAAATAAGGCTTCGTCGTTTTTAATGAAAACTTCATAGCCGCCGTATTCTCGATAATCGATAGCATGGTCACCGAGGGTTTCCCGTAAAAGATTTAAACCTTCTATTCTACTCCTGATTATCCGGATAACTTCCTCTTCTGAATGGGTTTTCAGATCTTCAAGTATCTCAGAAACACTACCAAAACAAGCAAAACCGGCGTTCTTCGTACTTGCGCCGCTTGGTAATATCCCTTTTTCAAACACCACAATCTTTTTATCTGGATATTTATCGCGGAGGAATAGGGCGCAACTCAGTCCAACGATTCCGCTTCCAACGATGGCAAAATCAATGTTGTGCAACCATGTGTCCCGTTCCCAATAAGAAAGATGCATAAAATGTTGTAAGATCAATTCGGGTAAAATTCAACAAAAAGAGTCAAATTCCTTCAGATTTATACGTCTTTTTTGGATTTTGACTCTTTATTGACCTTTTTTTTAAGAATTTATTCTTCTTCAGGAGCTTCCATTTCCCAGTTATTCATAAACGCAGTCGTATAATTTCCGGCTACATAGTCCGGGTGATCCATCAACTGTCGGTGAAATGGAATTGTGGTGTGTATACCTTCGATTACAAATTCGTCAAGAGCCCGCTTCATTTTATTGATTGCTTCGTCACGCGTCTGCGCCGTGGTGATCAATTTCGCGATCATTGAATCATAGTTCGGAGGAATCACATATCCGGCATATACATGAGTGTCTAAACGTACCCCATGACCTCCCGGAGCATGCAATGTTGTGATCCTGCCCGGTGATGGCCGGAAATCATTATAAGGATCTTCTGCGTTGATCCGACACTCAATCGAGTGCAGGTTTGGTGTGTAATGTTTACCGGAAATTGGTACTCCCGCCGCCACCAGGATCTGCTCGCGGATAAGGTCGAAATCGATCACCTGTTCCGTAATGGGGTGTTCAACCTGGATTCGGGTATTCATTTCCATAAAATAGAAATTCCTGTCTTTGTCTACCAAAAACTCAACAGTGCCGGCGCCCTCATATTTAATATACTCGGCTGCTTTAACCGCTGCCATTCCCATATCATTCCGAAGTTTTTTAGTCATAAAGGGGCTTGGCGTCTCTTCGGTAAGCTTTTGATGCCTTCTTTGGATGGAGCAATCTCTTTCACTTAGGTGGCATGCTTTTCCAGAGCTGTCGCCCACGATCTGTATTTCGATATGTCGAGGTTCCTCTATGAGTTTTTCCATATACATATCATCGTTTCCGAATGCGGCTTTACTTTCCTGTCTTGCGGATTCCCAGGCTTCTTCAAGGTCTTCTTCCGTCCAGACGGCTCTCATTCCCTTTCCTCCTCCACCTGCACTAGCTTTGAGCATTACCGGGTAACCGGTTTCCAAAGCTACTTTCTTGCATGTCTTAAAATCGGGAATTACGCCTTCACTTCCAGGAACGCATGGCACGCCAGCTTCTTTCATGGTAGCTTTAGCCGTAGCCTTATCTCCCATTTTTTCGATCATTTCAGGAGAAGCTCCGATGAACTTAATATCGTGTTCTTCACAAATCTTCGAAAACCTGGAGTTTTCAGACAAGAACCCATATCCGGGATGAATGGCATCAGCATTGGTGATCTCAGCAGCAGAAATGATATTTGCGATCTTCAGATAGCTTTCTGAACTAGGCGGTGGCCCTATACACACTGCTTCATCGGCAAATCGAACATGAAGACTCTCTTCGTCGGCCGTAGAATAAACGGCAACTGTTTTGATTCCCATCTCTTTACACGTGCGAATAATCCGTAATGCTATTTCACCGCGATTCGCTATTAGTATCTTTTTAAACATAATCTTCTTGAGATTTCAAGACAAATCTTATTGAATGGCTCTGTCTTGTGATTTGAATTTATGACGGATCTACCAAAAATAATGGCTGGTCGAATTCTACAGGACTGGCGTCGTCCACTAATACCTTCACTATTTTGCCAGATATCTCACTTTCAATTTCATTGAAAAGTTTCATGGCTTCAATAACACAAAGCACTTCGCCCACCCCTATCGAATCACCAACTTCTTTAAATACAGGTTTGTCTGGTGCAGGCTTACGGTAGAAGGTCCCGATAATAGGGGATTTCACAATTATTAAATTTGAATCCTCTTCGGCTGCAGCTTCATTACCTGCTGCCGGTTCGGGAGCCGGAGTATCCGTTGGCGCAACAGGAACTGCCTGTGGCTGCGCTGCAACCGGCATCGCTGGGACCTGTTGAATATAATGGGTGTCTCCGTTTCCATCGGACTTACCGGTTCGGATAGTAATCTTCACGTCCCCCATTTCAAGTTTTACCTCGCTGGCACCTGATTTGGCCACAAACTTGATTAAGTTTTGTATTTCTTTTAGTTCCATGTTAATTGATTTACAATTATGTTAGTTATTTTGGATCGTAGGCCCATTTTACATAGACTGCGCCCCAGGTGAAGCCTCCTCCAAAGGAAGCGAATACAAGATTATCACCTTTTTTCAATTGATCTTCGTAATCTACGAGGCACAATGGAAGTGTCGCAGATGTCGTATTTCCGTATTTCTGGATATTTACCATCACCTTTTCATGCGGTAGATTCATCCGTTTCGCTGTGGCGTCTATAATTCTCTTGTTTGCCTGATGTGGTACCAGCCAATTCACATCATTACCGCTTAGTCCATTCCGGACCAGGATCTTTTCGCTTACATCGGCCATATTGGAAACCGCAAATTTGAAAACTGTCTTGCCATCCTGAAACACATAATGCTGTTTATTGGCTACGGTTTCTGCGGATGAAGGTAAAATCGATCCTCCTGCGTCAATTTTCAGACTTTCTCGTCCAATCCCATCACTCCTGAGAAATTCATCCTGAACACCAAATCCTTCATAATTAGGTTCAAAAAGCACAGCCCCTCCTCCGTCTCCAAAGATAATACACGTGGTGCGGTCTTCGTAATCAATAATAGAAGACATCTTATCCGCGCCAATTAGCAGTACCTTCTTATATTTTCCAGATTCAATATACCGCGCGGCAGTAGACATGCCGTACAAAAAACTGGAACATGCTCCGATAAGATCGAATGAAAAGGCATTTAGGGCACCAATTTCTGTCGCTACATAAACACCAGTAACGGCAACCGGCATGTCGGGTGTGGCTGTCGCCATAATCACCAGATCAATATCTTCCGGGTTCGTATTGCTTTTCTGAAGTAAATTCTGGGCGGCCTTAATGGCTAAGAAAGATGTGCCTTTCCCTTTTTCTTTTAGGATACGCCTTTCTTTAATTCCGGTTCGCGTCGTGATCCATTCGTCGTTTGTATCAACCATGGTCTCCAGGATCTTATTGGTTAGCACGTAATCCGGTACATATCCGCCTACAGCAGTAATTGCGGCTGTGATTTTGCTCATAGGGTTAGCTTAAATTCGCAAAAAGAGGTGTAAAAAAGGCCTTAAAGGAGCGAAAATTACTAAAATTTAATCGGCTATAATTACCCGTTTTAACCTTTTTTTGCTAAAAATTGATAAATAAAAAACTCCTGCATAATTATGCAGGAGTGAGTTCTTCATTTTGAGGAAATTTTTAAGCTTCGGCTTCTTCCGTAGCATCAATTACCACTTGTCCTCGATAGTACAATTTACCTTCGTGCCAATGTGCTCTGTGGTACAGGTGTGCTTCACCGGTTGTTGGGTCGGTGGCAATTTGTGGTGTTGTGGCTTTGTAATGTGTTCTTCTTTTATCTCTTCTGGTTCTTGAGATTTTTCTTTTAGGATGTGCCATTACTTTGTATTATTTATCCGTTAATAGTTTTTTTAATGTCGTCCCATCGGGGATCTGTATCGTCATTTTCCGATGTGTTGTTATCGGACCCCTTCGGGCTTAATTCTTCAAGTTTTTCAAGTATTTCACTCTTCAATGTTCCGTCTGCGATTCCCGGATGAATTTTCCTTGCTGGGAACAGCAAGAACTATTGATTCGTATACGTATTGCTGAATATTCACTTCGTGACTTCCATGAGGTAAGATCAACAAATCTTCATTCTCATCGTTATATTCCTCTCCGAATTTCACAACAAAATGATAGTTGCCCGATATACTCTGGTCATAGGGTTCGTTGGTAATATCACAATAAACACCTGCTAATCCTTTGAATTCTAATGATATATCCAGCAGGGTTGGTTTTTTATCCAGTAAAACGTCGAGTCCGATAGCAGTGTGCTCAAACTCATCATACCCAAAATGCTCAAAGAACGTATTCACAATTTCAAACTTAAACCGGTGTTCTCCTTGTTTCAATCCTATAAAAGGAATAGTATATTCTTTCAGTTCCTCCATGGTCGCACCCGTTTAATAGCTTAGCCTTACGTAAAAGGCGGCTGCAAAGATATAAAATTATTTAAATAGTGATTCGTTTTAACTACTTCTTTTTGGCAAACGTTTTCTTTGGGCTAACCTTAAGTGGGTCTTTAGATAATGAAAGGTATTCCTCGCGTTTGCGATGAATTTCAATAGCAGCGAAAACGGCTTGCTTAAACGATTCGTAATTCGCTTCGTTCTTCCCAGCCATGTCGTAAGCGGTTCCGTGGTCCGGTGAAGTGCGTATTTTGGTTAAACCGGCAGTATAATTCACCCCACTTCCAAATGCAAGAGTTTTAAAAGGGACGAGTCCCTGGTCGTGATATGAAGCAATCACTGCATCGAAATTCTTGTAATTGCCCGATCCGAAAAAGCTGTCGGCCGCATAGGGACCGAAAACAATCTTTCCATTATTTCTCAGATTGTTCAGAGTTGGTATTAGAATTTCATCATCTTCCGTCCCGATGACACCCTGGTCACCAACATGTGGATTGATTCCAAGAACGGCTATTTTCGGTTTGGAAATTCCAAAGTCCTGAATTAACGTTTTATGGACTGTATTGATCTTCTTCTCGATAAGTTCCCTGGTAATATTCTTCGAAACATCCTTTACGGCCACATGGTCTGTGAATAAACCAACTCTAAGTCCATTAGAGATCATAAGCATAAGGCTCTCACCACCTAGTTCCTTAGCCAAATAATCGGTATGCCCGGGGAAATTAAAAGATTCCGACTGCACATTCGATTTATTAATGGGGGCAGTAACCAAGACGTCGATTTTAGACTCCTTCAAGGCAGAGACCGCGGCTTCCAGCGATTTAATCGCATAAGAACCCATTACTTTATCCTCCTCTCCGAACTTTATGTCCAATTGCTCTTTCCAGACATTCAGAACATTTATTTTTTTGTGTACGATCTTTTCCAGGCTGTCAATACCGTATAAACTAATATCAAGAGCGTAGATTTTCTTGAAATACGACATTAATTTCACTGAGGCGAAAATCACCGGAGTACAGAACTCTAGTATTCGGCTGTCCTGGAAAGTTTTAAGTACTATCTCGCTACCTATCCCATTTAAATCTCCAATGGATATACCTACAATTATTTTCTCTTTTTTGCTCATTCAGCCCGTACTAATATTCGTATTTTTGTTTTTACAAATGTAAGTAATACAATCCATGTTCACAGGAATAATCGAATCTCTAGGAACCGTTTCAGAAATGATCAAAGAAGGTGGCAATCTTCATCTTGTTATAAGCAGTTCCCTCTGTCCTGAGCTATCTGTGGATCAGAGTGTTTCCCATGACGGTATTTGCTTAACTATCGTTGATGTAAATGATGACAACTACAAAGTTACGGCCATAAAAGAAACGCTTGACAAAACAAATCTCTCAGAAATACAGCCCGGAAGCCAAATAAATCTGGAGCGTGCCATGATATTAGGAGCTCGTTTAGACGGGCATATTGTACAAGGTCATGTAGATGAAACCGGAACATGTATAAACGTAGAAGAAGCAGATGGTAGTTGGTATTATACTTTCACATATCAATCCTCAAACGATAATGTAACTATAGAGAAAGGTTCGATCACCGTGAACGGCGTTAGTTTAACTGTGGTGAATTCAAAAATAAACGAGTTTAGTGTTGCGATTATTCCATATACCTATGAAAACACAAACTTTAAACATATAAATGTAGGGCATACGGTTAACCTCGAATTCGATGTTGTAGGAAAATACGTAAAAAGGCTTATGAACGCGTTCTAGAAAGGCGAATTTTCTTCAATACTTTGAAACTTCCGTAAATCAGACCGGCTATAATAAGCAGGATAATCCCACTATCCAACGGCAATTCTGGCGGTGGTGTAGGCGGCGGCGGCGGAGGCGTGGTGGCCTGCGCGAACATAATAGTACTGTTTAGTAAACAAAGTACTAAGGCTAGTATGGCTACGATTTGGGGTCGCATATTCAGCGTCTAAAGTAATAATTTTTTTTAAACATCAAAGATATTTACGAATTATCAGAATTTTAATAACTCCTAAATCCTTGTATTTATTGTCCCTAAGTCAAATTTTTGTGGTCCCACTTGGGCTCGAACCAAGGACCCCCTGATTATGAGTCAGGTGCTCTAACCAGCTGAGCTATGGGACCAAATAAGTTGCAAAAGTAAAATACTTTACAAACCTCACAAACATTTTAAGGTATTATTCCTATTGTTTAGCATTGAAATCCACATCCTGACATAGCTCTACCAAAACACCATGGGCTGATTTCGGGTGCAAAAAAACAACCCATTTGTTATCCGCGCCGCGCTTTGGTTCTTTGTTTAATACAACAAATCCTTCCCCTTCAAGTCTTTTCATTTCTGCGTATATGTCATCTACGGCGAAAGCTATGTGATGTATTCCTTCCCCTCTTTTTTCAACGAATTTGGTAATCGCACTATCTTTAGTAGTCCCCTCCAGTAGTTCAATCTTACTTTCCCCACACTTAAAAAAAGATGTAATTACTCCTTCCGATGTCACTTCTTCTGTTTTGTAATGATCATACCCCATAAGTTTTTTATAGGTTTCATTTGCTGCTTCAATATCCTTGACAGCAATTCCAATGTGTTCGATTTTTACCATCCTGTATGTTTTCAGTAATTTAAAAATTTATAACGCGCTAAATGTACTATTTTTGCAGTATGACTGAAAGCAACAGACAAAAGAAAATTGGAGGGATTCTTCAGGAAGATCTCGCTAATGAACTACAAAGCATGTTGAGAGATGCGGGGCAAACAGGTGTTATAATTTCTGTTTCCAAGGTGAGTGTAACTGCCGACCTGTCTATTGCAAAAGTATATACTAGTGTTTTTCCGTCAGATAAGGCCGAATCAATCGTGGAGGAATTAAACACGATCAAACCTGCGATCAAGCATCGTATTGCCATGCTTACTAAAAACCAGCTTCGAAAAATGCCGGATCTGAAATTCTATAACGACGATAGTCTCGAGTATATAGAAAATATAGAAAAAGCCGTGAAAGGTGATGACAATCCTCTGGAAAATCCGGATTTGCTCCCAAAACGAAAAAAGTCCTGAAGTGAATTACCCCTTTTATATTGCGAAACGATATCTTTTCTCAAAAAGCAGCAATAACGCAATAAATGTAATTACTATTATCGCCGCCTTAGGGGTCGTTATTGGCGCCATGTCCTTGTTTATCGTATTATCGGCCTTTTCAGGCCTCAAGGATTTCAGTCTGCAGTTCACGAATGTGTTCGACAGCGATCTTAAGATCATCCCTGCAAATGGTAAGACCATCACGTTCAACGAGGCAACAAGGGCAAAACTGGACGCTGTAACCGAAATTGACGCCTTTTCGAGGATCATAGAAGAAAGGGCATTTCTTCAATACAAAGGCAAAAACCATATTGCATATATAAAAGGGGTCGATTCGAATTATGTAAATGTTATTCCTGTCGATAGTATTCTGTTTTTAAGCGATTGGTTTCAATATGGCAGAAACGAGGTTGTAATTGGAACGGCAACCGCACTAAAGCTGTCCATCGGAATTAATGACTATGCCAACCTACTTGAAATCTATGTTCCAACGCCGGGTACGGGTCAAATCACCGAGTTGAATATTGACAAGGCGTTTACCCGGGAACGAACTGTCGCTGTAGGCTTTTACGAAGTGAACGAAGATGTGAATGGGAAATATGTTTTTTCCGATTTCGAACTGGCTCAATCACTCTTGTCCCTGGATAGTAACGTGGTTTCTTCCCTTGAGATTAAATTAAAGCCCGCGGTGGACGAGGAATTGGTTAAAGCAAAAATTTCCGAAGTATTTCAAGGACAGGAAATTCTTATAAAGAATCGTATACAGCAAAATGACGCTCTTTATAAGATGCTGAATACAGAAAATATTGCAGTATATCTCATCTTTACCCTGGTATTGATAATCGCTTTGTTTAATGTTATTGGCGCTATCATCATGATGATCCTCGATAAGCGAAAAAATATTAGAACCCTTTATAACCTGGGTGCTACCATACAAAAGATTCGTGGTATTTTTTTTCTTCAAGGTACCTTGATGACCACTTTAGGAGGTATTCTTGGAATTCTATTAGGGGTGATTCTTGTTTGGCTGCAAATAACGTCGCCATTCGTGTATATCACCTCTTCATTGCCGTATCCGGTGCAATTGACATTTATTAATGTTATTGTGGTATTTACTACGATTACGCTCCTGGGTATTCTTGCCTCTAAGATTGCCTCGGGAAGGGTAAAACAAAGCCTGCTGGATTAAGCGAACTGGTAATCTCCAAATTTCTCCAGAACCTCGGCAAAAACGGCAAAAACCGAAGCGGAATCATCACTGGTAACCATTTTCATCCGGTATTGCTTAAAATCGGGTATCCCTTTAAAATAGTTGGTATAGTGGCGTCGGGTTTCAAAAACACCTAGCTTCTCTCCTTTCCAGTCGATAGCCATGGTAAGATGTCTGCGGGCGGCTTCTACACGCTCTGCCATGGTTGGAGGGGCACAATGTTTGCCTGTTTTAAAATAATGTTTCACCTCTTTAAAGAACCAGGGGTAACCAATACTGGCCCTTCCAATCATGGCTCCGTCCAGACCATATTTGTCCCGCATTTCTAAAGCTCGTTCAGGTGTGTTAACATCTCCGTTTCCGAATACGGGAATATGCATTCTGGAATTATTCTTTACTTCGGCAATGGGAGCCCAATCCGCTTCGCCCTTGTACATCTGGGCCCTGGTCCTCCCGTGAATTGAGATCGCTTTACAGCCCACGTCCTGAAGACGTTCTGCTACTTCGACAATTTTAATGGAATTATGATCCCAACCCAATCGGGTTTTAACCGTTACAGGAAGTTTGCTGTGCTTAACCATGGCTTCGGTTAGCGAAACCATGAGGTCGATATCCTTAAGTATTCCGGCTCCCGCACCCTTCGACACCACTTTTTTCACAGGGCAACCAAAATTTATATCGATGATGTCGGGCGTACTGGCCTCGACAATTTCAATACTCCGCAGCATGGATTCCAGCACTGCGCCAAAAATCTGAATCCCCACCGGGCGTTCTTTTTCGTAAATATCCAGTTTCATGACGCTTTTGGCGGCATCACGAATAAGCCCTTCCGAAGAGATGAATTCTGTGTACACCACATCGGCTCCCTGCTCCTTGCACAGAGCACGAAACGGAGGATCACTCACATCCTCCATGGGTGCGAGTAAGAGGGGGAAATCACCTACTTCTATGTCTCCAATCTTTACCATAACCGTTGCAAAAATAAACATTATGTGGTAATACCTAAGTACATGTTGACCTCCCGTAATATTTTCAGTTATATTTGCATCCTATTTTGTAGGAAGAAGAATGCTATGAAGAATATCCGCAACTTTTGCATTATTGCCCATATCGACCATGGTAAAAGTACCCTGGCCGACAGGCTATTGGATGCAACCGGTTCGGTAACAGCCCGTGAACAGCAGGCACAGTTGTTGGACACTATGGATTTGGAAAGAGAACGGGGAATTACTATTAAAAGTCATGCCGTTCAAATGGAGTACGAATACGAAGGAGAACACTATATTTTAAATCTTATTGATACTCCCGGCCACGTTGATTTCTCTTATGAAGTTTCGCGGTCTATTGCTGCCTGCGAAGGAGCGTTACTCGTGGTTGATGCCGCGCAAAGCATACAGGCGCAAACAATATCGAATTTGTATCTGGCTCTGGAGAACGATCTTGAAATCATACCCGTTCTGAATAAAGTAGATCTGCCGTCGGCCAATCCCGAAGAAGTAACAGACGATATCGTTGATCTTCTTGGTTGTGATCCGGAAGAAGTTATTCCTGCTTCCGCCAAAACAGGTATAGGAATTGAAGATATTCTGAAGGCTATAATTGAAAGAATTCCACCGCCGAAGGGAGAGCCTGACGAATCGCTGCAGGCATTAATATTCGACTCCGTATATAACCCTTTTCGTGGCGTTGAAACTTATTTTCGTGTCCTCAACGGAGAAATTAAAAAGGGGCAACATATTAAGTTCATGGCGACAGGTAAGAACTATTTTGCCGATGAAGTTGGGACCCTTAAACTAAAACAACATCCTAAGCAGGTAATTAAAACCGGAGATGTTGGATACCTTATTACAGGAATTAAGGATGCGCGTGACGTAAAGGTTGGCGATACCATCACCGACGCCAAATCTCCTACTACGAATATGATTGAAGGGTTTGAAGATGTAAAGCCCATGGTATTTGCCGGCATTTATCCCGTGGACACCGAAGAGTATGAAGAATTGAGGACTTCCATGGAAAAGTTGCAGTTAAATGACGCTTCGCTGGTCTTTCAGCCTGAAAGTTCTGCTGCCTTAGGCTTCGGGTTCCGCTGTGGGTTCCTTGGAATGCTCCACCTGGAGATCATTCAGGAACGTCTTGAGCGTGAGTTCGATATGACCGTGATTACGACGGTCCCTAACGTGTCTTACCAGGCCTATACCAATAAACACCCTGATGATGCTATATTGGTAAATAATCCATCTGACCTGCCGGAACCTTCTACGCTCAATCGTGTAGAAGAACCATATATAAAGGCAAGTATTATAACCAAAGCCGATTTTGTGGGTCCGGTCATGTCGCTTTGTATTGAAAAACGGGGTCAGATTACGAATCAAACCTATTTAACCCCTGAGCGCGTAGAATTGAATTTCGATATGCCCCTGGCCGAGATCGTGTTCGATTTCTACGATAGGCTGAAAACAGTTTCAAAGGGATACGCTTCCTTCGATTATTCACCAATTGGATTGCGGGCATCGAAACTGGTAAAAGTAGACGTGCTCTTAAACGGAAATACTGTGGATGCGCTTTCTGCATTACTTCACCAGGATAATGCCTATGATATCGGGAAGAAGATGTGTGAAAAATTGCGCCAGTTAATACCGCGCCAACAATTTGATATTCCTATCCAGGCTGCCATCGGTTCCAAGATCATTGCCAGGGAGACTGTAAAAGCCTTGCGTAAAGATGTAACTGCAAAATGTTATGGTGGTGATATCTCCCGTAAACGAAAACTTCTGGAGAAACAGAAAAAAGGGAAGAAACGCATGCGGGCGGTAGGTAATGTCGAGATTCCACAAGAGGCTTTTATGGCCGTTTTGAAATTAAACGACTAATTGATACTGAACAATTTATGAGGAAATCCGAAGCACACTTACTTCGAATTTTTTTGTACCTTTTTAGTTATGAAACTATGGGTGTTTTCATTCTTTATTTTGGCGACTTTCAGCGCCTTGGCTCAAAACCCGAATTTAGAAATTGATGCATTGCTCGCCAAAGCTCAGGAGACCTATCAGGTAGATCTTGATAGTGCCTTGATTTATGCGAATAAGGCCTACGAATTGGCCCTTGCATCCAGAGACACCACCGCTATTGCCGGAGCAGCAGTGGCTAAAAGCTTTTATCACTTCACCAGAGACGAACCGGAAGAAGTGGAAAAAGTACTGCAGTTTATTTTCGACAATAAAGAAAAAGTCCCGTTATCAACAGTGGGCCAGGCCTATAACCATATGGGTGGGATATACTTCCGGCACAAAGGCACAGAAGACGCCTTACGCATGTATTTTAAATCTGTCGAGCTTAGCGAGCTGGCTGGAAATTATGCCGGGCTGGCACGGACTTATCTCAATCTGGGTATGATTTACAGAAACCTGAATAATGATGAATTAGCCGACTATTTCTTTGAAAAGTCATCTTATAATTCTTCGCTTGGAGGGAATAATGTGACGGCTCATGGTCTTTCCAACGACGAACGTACGTCTGGTGCTGAAAGGCAACGGGAGATGACTCTTAATGCGCTCAACAAGATTGAAAACAAAGACAAATCGGTGCTTGGGGCCATGCTATACAGTAATCTTTGCACGATTCAACTGGATTTAGGCGAGTACCGGGAGGCTATAACCAATGGCAAAAAGGCACTTGCAATAATGGAGCGTATTAATTTCAGGACCAACCTGCAGCTTACCCATTATTATATGGGCTCGGCCTACATTAAATTAGGACAATACGACCAGGCTAAACCTTCGCTGATCACCGCTATTGAAACTTCCACGGTCTTAAAACAGAAAGCGAGGTTCTATGCCGAGCTTATTGACGCCTATGCGCTAAGTGGTGACTATCCAAGCGCATTCGAAGCACAAAGAACGCTAAGCGGTATTAAAGACTCCATAAATACCATTCAGGAAAATGATAGAATAGCCGCTATTACCGCTCAATTCGAAACCGAAAAGCAGGCGCAGGAAATTGAAATCCTGGAAGGGGATAATAAGCTTCAGGCCTCCAGGCTTAAAAATCAAAAAAATATACTGTTCGCTATCGTTGGTGGGGTTCTCTTGCTCCTAACCGTCCTGTTTTTTGCGTATAAAAACCATAAGATCAAACAAAATCTACAGTTTTCAGAGCTAACACAGAAACTACTTCAAATGCAGTTGAATCCGCATTTCCTTTTTAATGCGCTGAATGGGATTCAATATTTTATCAAAAAGAATGATACAAAAAAATCCACTCGTTATATTTCCAACTTTAGCGGGTTAATGCGGAATATCCTGGAGAATTCCGTAGAGAAGTTTATCTCCATCGAAGAAGACCACGCTACCATAAGTGATTTCCTTGCGCTTCAGCAGTTGGTTCATAATAATTCGTTTGAATATGAAGTGACAATAGATGAAGGCCTGGATGCCGAAAACACCGCCATACCGCCAATGTTTACCCAGCCATTTGTAGAGAATGCGATCATACATGGCGTGGCAGGTCTTTCAGAAGGAAAGATCATCGTTAAGTACAGGCTGAAAGACGATCATATTCGGGTTGATATTGTCGATAATGGCAAGGGAATATATTCAGAAAAAAAGAATGCGAACAGCCTTCATAAGTCCATGGGCACCTCCATTACAAAACAGCGCATGGAAAACCTCTTAAAGGCTGAGAAATACCCGATTGAACTTGAAATTATTTCTGAAAATGATGGTAATGAGGCCCAGGGAACAAAAATAATGCTAACTTTTCCGATGAAATATATCTAAGATGCAAAGGCGTTGTTTACTTATAGAGGACAATCATTTTATGGCGGAAATGATAGCAGACACGGTCCGGGATCATTTTACAGAGCTCGAATTCCTCCCAGTTGCCTCTTCCCTTTTAGAAGCGGAAAATCACATTGAAGCGTATAATCCGGACATCGTAATTTCGGATATCAATTTACAGGATGATGTGGTCTTTAGTCTCTTTCAGAAATATGATAAAATACCTTTCAAAGTTATCTTCATTACTTCGCACAGTAAATATGCCGTAGAAGCGTTTAAGTTCAGCGCATTGGATTTCCTTGAAAAACCTTTCGAGGACGAGGCATTGGTGGCTGCTGTCGCCAAAGCTATTGAGCATGTAGATCTTGACCAGTACAATGAGCAAATGAGGACCTTCTTTCATAATTTCAATCCTGCAGAAAAGAAGAAAAAACTGGTTTTAAAGAACCTGGAATCCATCCATATCGTGGAGATCACGGATATCTTATTCGTAAAGTCCGACAACAATTACTCCGAATTCCATATCACTGATGGTCGTAAGATTTTGGTTTCCAAATCACTAAAGGTCTATGATGAGCAATTAAGAGGATTCTCTTTTTTCCGAAGCCATCAGTCCTACCTCGTGAACCTGGAATTTGCTAAAACCTTTCACAAGCAAGACAGCACGCTGGAGCTCCTTTCCGGGGAACACATCGCAGTATCCGGCGCAAAAGTGAATGCGTTATTACACAATTTGAGCGAGCTTTCTTAAATTCTAACTCCTTCATCACGAATTCTAATTCAATGGGCTCAAATACATAATGGGCGCTAATTCATTAGATTTTTATTCCACTTTTGGTTTCAAATCAATACAATTGAAATCATGAAAGTCAAAATTGTCCTATTACTAATCGCTTTGTCAACTATCATTGGGTCAAATACTGCTTTGGCTCAAAAGAAAGATCGACGTGCAGCGAGCGCCAAGAATTTACATAATACTTTATCAGCCATGCTCCGTCAGGCCAAGGAAACCCCAGCGAAAAACCTTGAATGTGATCCGTCGAATATCTTAAAATCCATTCCACGTAAGAAATTATTACCTACTAAGGAAGATTTAAAGAAACAGATAAATAGGATAGTGGATGACTCTCTAACCGCCAAGGGATATATGTTCATTGCAGGAGGGCATAAAGCATTGGAAGCTTTCATGAATACAAAAGAGATGACTAAATGGGTGGAAAAGGCGGCGGATAAAAGTTATGGTGATTATAGTGCTGAAGGGCAAAAGGATTTTAAGGAATACTATCATAGAGTCAGGCGCATGCTTAAAACGGGTTATAATATTTATGAATCAAAATTCAAGCAGGGTGAGTGCACTATCAATGTTGTAACCAATTTGAAGCCCACAAAATTCAAAGCTGATGAAAAGAAATACAATGTCACTATCGTAGATTGGGAAATAACCACAACCGTATCCATCGATTGTCCCTGTACTGATAAAAATAAAAGCAGAGTTAAAAAAGCGGTATATGTCTATTCTACTCAATCTCAAGGCCCTTTGCGATACAATCGGTATGTGATGGAGCATGGTGCGTATAAAGAGGTTGTGATGTATGGTATGCGATTTGGAAAAATCCAAAATCCAAAATTAGAATTGAAAAAAATAGAGTGCTGCAAGGAGAATGAAAAAAAAGCAGAAGATGGAAGTTTCATTTCGCCAGATGAAGATATCAATAACAATAATAATTTTATAGATACAGGCTTAGGAATTGGATTTAGGAAAGAGTCGGATGCCGAGGCAATTATCTCAGGCGGTTATCTCTTCAATTTGGGTGATGTGGGTAACAATCCCCTGTACGTTGGTCCCAAAGCAACAGTGAATACAACTTCATTGAGCGGAAACGACATCAAGGAGACGCGTGTATTGGTTGGTCCTACTGCCGAATATCAGATTCCTGTTGGTGTCGGAAACACTAAGATTGTCACGGGTATTAACTCAGGATATCTCTTCGGAAGTGTGGATTCCTTCGGGTTTAAACAGAACCTATCCGGTTTTGCGGCGAACGCCTATGCCGGAGTGCAAATTAAAATAGGGAATAATATTGCCTTAGGGGTATTGCTCAACTTCTTAGAATTCAGCAGTATTACATTTAAAGCAGATAATGGAGAATTTAAAAATACGGTAAGTAACACAGCATTCCTCACCGACAGAGGAGCGATAAGTGTCGGTGTGCGAATAGGGCTTGATAAAAATTAAAGTCGTAATGGTGTTATTTAACAGAAACCTCGGGTCGGAGCCCGGGGTTTTTTTAACCCCCGCAATTAGCGCCGTCTGCCAAAAGATCCTGGAGGTAAAGGTCGTAGCGTGTGCCGGTATTTTCACCATTTACAGAAGCGTTCCCGTCACCTTCTTCACATAATACGAAATCCAGGGTTTGTGGAGCTGAGCATGTGACACAACCGCCTGTATCATCGCTTTTACATGCGTTTAAGAATAGTACGATAAGTAGTGCTGTGACGATGGTAAACAGTTTCATGGATACTCTTTGATTACAACCAGAACGGTAATGTCCGGCCTTTATTTCGCTAGGAGCTTTCCGAAACATCTTCCGAAGTTTTAATTTTAGCCACGCCTTCAACATCTATTGGTTTGCCTAGATACACTAAATGACATCCTTCGCCTGCATCCATTTTGGACGGATCAGTGATAAAAGATATATGGCCTTTTTCGTCTTTTAAGAATAACGCAACTACCTCGTCCGATTGCTCTATATGCTGCAGGAGTTGAATAAATCTGTCATGAGAATCTATTGGTAATTCCTGAACAGATGGATGCTCCGAGGCCACCTGACTTAATTTAATGTAATCATGAGTAGTTGAAAAGACCTCTTTATTAGAGTATAGTGATCCTTTATTTATCTTCATTTCTTCCGAGTTCATCAAACGAAATGACCCGTTCTCCCCCAGAGTTTTACCATACTTTTTCAAGGCCTGCTTATTAATCTCGTCATTGCCTGTCATTGCGACCAGGTAGCCTACGTCGTTCAATTCTATATTGTCTGTTAGGTCCCCGGTAAAAATACTTGCGTTTATAGCCTCAAGGCCTAATTCTTTGGCTGTATCGATATTATTACTATTTGTATCTACTAATACTACATGTCGTTTGTTCTTCTCTAGATAAGAGCCAATAAGTCTGGATACTTTAGTTGCTCCAACAATTAGAATTCCTTCAGAAGTTTTAAGAAATACACCAACCATTCGAGCGAATAATCTCGCTGTGGTTGCATTCAATAAAACCGTAACTAGCACTACGGCAAAAACCAAAGGCGTAATATATTCAGCTCCCGCAACACCATCGTTCACTAATTTGGTTCCGAATAAAGAAGCGATCCCTGCCGCCACAATACCCCTTGGACCAACCCAGCTAATAAATAATTTCTCATTTGGTTTTAAACTGCTGCCCGTTGTGCTAAGAAATACCGCCAAGGGTCTGAGCACAAAAATGATCACGGCCAGCAGAATTGCAGTTTCCCAGGTATAAACCAGGAGCAAGTCGTCCAGGCTTATATTTGCCGCTAACAATATGAAGAGGATCGAGATTAGCAATACACTGAGAGACTCTTTAAAATAAAGTAACTCCTTCAAGTTTGGCAGATCGCTATTGCCCAGGAACATGCCCATTACAACCACAGCCAATAATCCGGACTCATGAGCAAATACATCACTCTCCACAAAGATCAGAAGCACCACCGATAGGGATACCACATTTAAAAGATAATGTGGAATAAATCGTTTTTTTATAGCATAGTAGAGAGCATATCCACCCGATATTCCAAAAGAAAACCCTATCAACACTATCTTCCCGAATTCCACCAATGCCTGCTTGGTGTATCCGGCATCGCCCCCAACACTAATAAACTCGAAGACAAGTACGGCAACTAAAGCACCAATTGGATCAATAAGAATTCCTTCCCACTTGAGTACCGCCGAAACCTCTTGCTTCAAAGGAATATTTCTCAATATAGGTGTAATCACGGTAGGACCTGTTACTATAATCAGTGCTGAGAAAAGAAAAGAAATACGCCAGTCAAGACCAAAAATATAATGTGCCGCAACACCTCCGCCAATAAAGGTGACTGCAGATCCCAGACTAATAAGTTTTCCGATAACCGGACCGATCTTTTTCACTTCCTCCCGCCGAAGCGTAAGCCCGCCTTCGAACAGGATAATTCCAATGGCCAGGGATACAAAGAAAAATAAATTCTGATCGGGGAAGAATCCCGTTTTGCCATTATATATAGGTTGAATCCATTGGGATCCGTCATCAGAAATTAACGTTGATACCGGCCCTACGAAGAGTCCGATCAATATTAAAGGAAGAATTGCCGGAATTTTTAACTTCCAGGCAACCCATTGGGCGAAGATTCCCAAGACAATAATTCCGGCCAGTTCGAGCATAGACTATTATTTTTTGTGAAAATAGGAATAATCCAGTTAGTCCAAAAATAATTAATGGCGCATTAATTTTATACAGGCACTCATTTACTTTTATACAGAAGTTTAAAAAATAGTATCTTCCCGGTTCTGCTAAACCAACTTGCTTGAAACATCACGTGTTCAATACTATAGGAATTGGCGTTGCATTTTCACCAAACCTAAAAGCCAATATTTATGAAGCCGCCAGGTTGGCGATCTTGTTTGAATCTAAACTTGTATTGATTCATGTTGGTGATGAATCCGCGGAGAAAATTGAAATAATCGAGTCTCATTTAAATCCGTTTATTGATCGCGAATTACATTTTGAAATTATTTTTGTCCCGGGAGATCCAGTAACTGTAATTCTGAATTCGGTTGCGAAAAAAGATATCGATTTGCTTCTCTTGGGTGCTATGCAGCGGGAGAAATTTCTGCAATTCTATATCGGGTCGATTGCCAGGAAAATTACCAGAAAAGCAACTTGTGCTGTTTTGTTGCATATAAACCCTTCTGTACAACGAATACCCTGTCAACATATCGTAGTAAATGGTATGGAATCGGATAAGTCGGCTAAAACAATCGCCTCGGCATTTTACGTTGCCCATAAGTTGGGAACGGATCGAATTACAATTGTGGAGGAGATCAGTCAGGACGAAGTGGCCGTGAAAGTTCAGGACGACAAGTCGCTGCGCAAATCAACTCTAATACGTGAGCGAATAAGACAGAGAGAGAGTCATAGGGTTAAAAAGATCATTGATGAGGTGCCCTCTGCGCTCAAAAAAGGTGTGACAGTTACCTCCCAGCCTATTTTTGGGCAAAGAGGATATTCCATTGGACACTACGCCGAACTTGTAAGAGCTGATCTTCTAATCCTTAGTGCGCCACGAAAAAGTGGTTTAAGGGATAGAATATTCCCTCATGACAACGAACATATTTTAAAAGAACTCCCCACCGATGTTCTGATCCTGCCATGACCCCAAAGAAAAATTCCATAGCACTTTTTATTCGATCGATTCCTAAAAATATATTTTCAGGTTTCGTGGTAAGCCTTATTGCTTTGCCCCTGGGACTCGGGTTAGCTATGGCAAGTGAAGCTCCTCCCATTTCCGGTATTATTGCCGCAGTAGTGGGTGGAGTGATCGTTTCCCTTTTAGGGGGAAGCCACGTAACCATTTCCGGGCCGGGAAATGGCCTGGTAGGTGTGCTTCTGGTCGCAGTGACCACCCTTGGGCTAGAGGCAACTTATGCGGCCGTAATTTGTTCCGGGGGGCTGTTGCTCATCCTGGGTTTCTTACGAATGGGTAAGCTTGCCGATTTCTTTCCTTCTTCTGCAATTCAAGGGATGCTGGCAGCTATCGGGCTCATCATTTTGGGGAAACAATTTCATGTGATGCTGGGAAACAAGATAACCCGGCCCAACAGCGTTGACTATCTCTTCGAAATACCAAACACCGTTATTTCAGTATTCAGACACGAATCTATGGAGCTGGTATATGCTGCCATTGCCGGAACTTTGAGTTTGATCATTATGGCCTATTATCCAAAGATCAGGAATAAATATCTGCAACTTATTCCGGCTCCTATGTGGATCGTCCTTTTGTCCGTTGCTTTCAGCTATGTCATGGAATTCGTGATTCAGGCACCCAATCCAATTCATCCGGATTATATGCTTTCCGGAATTCCGAATCCTTCAGAAATTATTTCCCAGCTACCCGTGCCGGATTTTGGTATGCTTTCCGGATTTCCTTTCTGGATAAGTGTTCTGGCTCTAACGCTTATAGCGAGCATAGAATCATTATTAAGCATCAAGGCTGTGGATAAGCTGGATCCGGAAAGGCGAAGAAGTAATGTAAATAAAGACCTGAAAGCGCTTGGACTCGCCACCATAGGTAGTGGGTTTTTGGGTGGGATCAACGTTGTCACTGTGATCGCGCGTAGTTCGGTAAATGTAAATAATGGAGGAAGTAACCGTTCGTCAAACTTTTTTCATGCCGTGTTTTTAACCGTTTTTATTGTCTTGTTCAGCGGTCAGCTTTCTCGCATTCCCTTGCCGGCATTAATGGCGATTCTTGTCTTCACAGGCTACAAACTCGCATCTCCATCCAGTATCAGAAAAATATTTAACATCGGTAAAGAGCAGCTTCTTATATTTTTCACAACCCTGGTGGTGACCTTGGTCGTAGATCTTATCGTTGGTATAATTGCCGGAGTTGTGGTTACATTGATTATTCATTTGTTCGTGGCCAAAAGCTTTTCGCTGTTTTTTAGAAATCTGCAAAAGCCAAATGTGCTCATGTATAAAGAAATGGACTCCGGAAGTTATTATGTGAGTGTAAAACACTTTTCTTCATTTCTGAATTTCTTTAAACTGAAGCAAAAACTGGATGTCATCCCTGAAGATTCCGACGTGGTTCTGGATTTTAGTTTGTGTAAATTTGTGGACCATACGGTAATGGAAAACCTACATGGATACCAGAACATTTTTTCGAAAAGAGGCGGAAATTTTGAAGTAATCGGATTGGATCTTCACAACACTGAATCTGAACATCCTTTTGCGCTTCGAAAATTAATTCCCGGGTTTCAATTTATTCAAAAGAATTTAACAAAAAGGCAGGCGACACTGAGAGAGGTTGCAGAAGACTATCAGTTAAACTATGCGCTTGAAAGCGCAGATGATGTAAGGTTTGTCGAGGATTTTCTGTTCTTCAGAACCAAGCAGATTCAGCGCGTGTACAATCGATTGTTCAATGATATAGCCAGTTTCCGGATATTCGATCTCACTTTTTCCGAAGGGGCCTTTATCGCCAAAGAAGTGGTGCGAACAACAATGCTCCACATTGAACTCGAGCGTGATCTGCCCGTTTTTACCTTGGACAGGGAAGGATTCCTGGAAAAAGTGTACGCATTTGCGGGATTTAAAGATATTCCTATTGATAATCACAGCGATTTCTCAAGACGTTTTTATCTGTTAGGGGAGGATGAGGCGTCCATCAAAGAATTCTTTACCGACGAACTTGTGCATTTCTTCGAAAGCAATCCATATTATCACATCGAGTCTAATGGCCATTCTTTGTTGCTTTTTGGCAAAGAACGTCTCGCGGGTATTAAAGAGATCAAAGCAATGCTCGATTTTGGAAAACGCCTGAAGGAAGCTATTAATCACTAAGTCTTTCTTAATAATCCCTTAAGACTTACTGTGATTACAACTACTTTTATTATTTTGCGGCTCCAATGAAATTATACCCCATAGAATCTGGAAATTTCAAGCTCGATGGAGGTGCTATGTTCGGTGTAGTGCCAAAGTCATTATGGTCCCGAACCAATCCCGCAGATGCCAGTAATATGATCGATATGGCCGCACGATGCCTGTTGATCGAAAATGGAGACAGGCTTACCCTTATAGATACGGGAATGGGGAATAAACAAAGTGAAAAATTTTTTGGATACTATTATCGATGGGGAGATTATTCGCTCGAAAAATCATTAAGCAAATTTGGATTTCATCCCGATGACGTGACAGATGTTTTTATGACGCACCTTCATTTTGATCATTGTGGTGGAAGCGTACAATGGAATAAGGATAGGACAGGTTACGAGCCTGCCTTTAAAAATGCAACTTTCTGGAGCAACGCCCGCCACTGGGATTGGGCCATTGATCCAAACAGACGTGAAAAAGCGTCTTTTCTTAAGGAAAATATCCTGCCAATGCAGGAAAGCGGTCAGCTCAAATTCGTGGCTGATCCCAAAAACGATTATTCGGAAGTGAATGAAATGGATTTCGGCATTTTCTTTGCAGACGGTCATACCGAAAAACAAATGTTGCCTCATATTCAGTATAAAGATAAAACGATAGTTTTTGTTGCAGATCTTCTGCCCACGGCCGGACACTTGCCTATTCCTTATGTGATGGGTTATGATACGCGGCCACTTTTAACGCTTCCCGAGAAAGAGAAGTTCCTGAATGCAGCTGCCAACAACAATTATTATTTATTTTTAGAACACGATGCTCATAATGAGATTATAACCGTAAAACATACAGAAAAGGGCGTCCGACTGGACAAGTCCTTTTCTTTTGATGAATTATTTAATTAAATACGTACGATGAAATTTACTAAAATTTTTATGCTAGCCCTTGTTTCGGCTACGTTGCTGACAAATTGTGGAAACAGTGTTGCTCCTATTGTTTCTACCCCAATTGAGAATATAGATATGTTGCCCTTAAAAGCTGTTCCGCTTACAGATGAGGGGTATAAATCATGGGCGGCTGCCGATCTTCTTTCCGATACGATTCCCGGAATGAGTGTGGACAAGGCATATTCGGAAATCCTCAAGGGAAGAAAAGGACAAAAAGTGATAGTTGGTGTTGTTGATAGTGGTGTGGATATTGAACACGAGGATCTGAAAAATGTGCTCTGGGTGAATAAAGATGAAATACCTGCCAATGGAAAAGACGACGATAAGAATGGTTACGTGGACGATGTTCACGGATGGAATTTCTTAGGAGATATTGTGGGAGAGAATATGGAGTATGTTCGATATATGAAAAAGCTTGGGCCTAAATTCGAAGGAAAATCGGAAAGTTCCATTAGTGCAGCTGATCGTGCCGACTTTGCGATTTATCAAAAAGCTAAGGCGGAGTATGAAAAAGAATACCAGGAGGTTTTGGCAAACAACACTCGATATGAGCAGATTCTTAGTCAATTGAAGCCGGCTCATAAAGCAATAGCCAAGAAGCTTGGTAAAGAAGATTACAATCAAAAGGATCTTTCAGCAATTAGCAATCCTACTCCTGCTGAACAGCAGCAAATAGGTATGCTAAGTCAAATGTTGAACTATGCCGATACGGTTCCGGAAGTCATTAAAGAGCTTAACGGCGGACTGGAATACTTTTCAGGAAGGCTAAACACACATTTCAATATGGACAAGGACTTCCGTACAGTATTGAATAATGATGCTGATGATTTTTCTACAAAGTACTACGGAAATAATGACGTAGATGGCCCAGACCCAAAAGAAGAAGACGCTCAGCATGGTACTCACGTGGCGGGAATTATTGCTGCACAAAGAAATAATGGTATTGGAATGAACGGGGTGGCTAATAATGCCCGGATCATGGTTGTAAGAACAGTCCCAGACGGGGACGAATATGACAAAGATGTGGCATTGGCAATTCGCTATGCTGTGGATAATGGAGCAAAAGTGATCAATACTAGCTTTGGAAAATATTTCTCAACGCATCCGGAATGGGTCCGAGACGCTATTAAATATGCAGCGTCAAAAGATGTCCTTATAGTAAATGCGGCAGGGAATGAAGGCCTCAACCTTGACACCATAGAGGTATACCCGAACGACCAGTCTATGACCGGGCCGGAAATAGCGAATAATGTCTTAACCGTTGGTGCGCTTAACTATAAATATGGTAGCGAAATGATTGCAAACTTTTCTAACTTTGGAAAATCTAATGTAGACGTTTTTGCTCCGGGTGTAAAAATCTGGTCGACTACACCCCTGAACACTTATGAATACCTGCAAGGTACTTCAATGGCCGCTCCGGCGGTTGCAGGTGTTGCCGCTACAATCAGGTCATACTATCCTAAATTAAGTGCGGCCGAGGTTAAGCAAGTTATTATGAACAGCGGATTAACTTCTAAAAGTCCGGTTGTCCTGGGCGGAGAGGCGTCGAACCAGGATAGCTTTGGAAATATTTCCAAATCGGGCAAAATGGTAAACATGTATAACGCCTTGATCCTGGCGGACAAAATGTCTCGAAAATGAAGCAAACCATAAGATTGATGTTGCTGTGGCTGATTGTTTCTCCAGCTTTGGCACAGAACAACACGCCCTATTGGCAACAACATGTTGACTATAGCATGGAAATTGACATGGATGTGAAAACATATCAGTACAAAGGAAAGCAAACTGCTGTTTATACCAATAATTCGCCGGATGCCCTGGATCGGGTTTTCTATCATTTGCATTTTAATGCTTTTCAGCCGGGTAGTGATATGGATGTTCGTTCACGAACTATAGCAGATCCAGATTCGCGGGTAGGAGATCGCATATCAAAATTATCTCCTTCCGAAATCGGTTATATCAAACCCACAGTGCTCAACCAAGACGGACAACCCATTGGGTACGTTGTCGCGGGAACGGTTCTGGAGGTTGCCTTAAATAAGCCTGTACAGCCCGGAGAGTCTACTACCTTTTATATGGAATGGGATGCTCAGGTTCCCGTACAAATTAGAAGAAGCGGCAGGAATAATAGTGATGGTGTGGCTTTGTCAATGACGCAGTGGTATCCAAAGATCGCAGAATATGACTTCCAGGGATGGCATGCTGATCCTTATATTGGAAGAGAATTTCATGGTGTATGGGGAAATTTTGATGTGAAAATAACCATCGATGCCGATTATACCATTGGTGGTACGGGCTACCTGCAAAATGCCGAAGATATAGGGCATGGTTATGGGCCGGATGGCCTTAAGCCTATGAAGCCTAAAAAAGGCAAATATACCTGGCATTTCAAAGCGCCAAACGTTCATGACTTCACATGGGCCGCAGATGATGAATATATACATGATAAACTGGAAGGTCCGAACGGGGTAATGCTTCATTTCCTTTATAAGAACAATCCCAAAATTGTTGAAAACTGGAAAAAAATTCAGCCAAAGACAGCTGAGCTTATGAAATTCTTTAATGAGCATATCGGCCAGTATCCCTATAAGCAATACTCGGTTATCCAGGGGGGCGACGGCGGAATGGAGTACGGTATGTGTACCCTAATTACTGGTGGAGCCCGCTACAGAGGGCTTTTGGGAACTACTTCTCATGAGCTTGCTCACAGCTGGTTTCAATTTGTCCTGGCTACCAACGAAAGTAAGCACGAATGGATGGACGAAGGATTTGCTTCTTACGTTTCGGCTCGTGCCATGGGTGCAATTAATAATTCGGAAAATCCCAATCCCTGGGGTGGTTCGTATCGGGGCTACACGTTCATCGCTAAAAGCGAAATGGAACAACCTCAATCGACTCATGCAGACAGGTATGCTACAAGTCGATCTTATGGTGTCGCCGCTTATAGCAAAGGAGCCGTTTTTTTAGCGCAGCTGGGCTACGTGATAGGAGAAGAAAACGTTAACAAAACATTGAAAAAATACTACGCCGATTGGGCTTTTAAGCATCCCACTCCAAACGATTTCATTCGTGTTGCCGAAAAGGTTTCGGGTTTCGAATTAGACTGGTATTTAACGGATTGGACACAAACTACAAACACGATCGATTATGCGATCGATAATGTTCAAACCGATGAAGACGGCACGTACATCTTTTTGAAGCGAATAGGCCTTATGCCAATGCCTATCGATCTACTCGTCGAATATCAAGATGGAAGCAGCGAATCGTTTTATATACCCCTGCAAATGGCGAGGGCCGAGAAGCCAAACCCACACCCAGAAATTTTAAGAACAGTGGTGTCGGACTGGTCCTGGGCGAATCCTGATTACGATCTGTTGATTTCGGGCGATAAAGAAATATCGAAAGTTATTATAGATCCTTCTGGTCTTATGGCCGATATTAATCCTGAAGATAACGTCTTCAGTATCGAATAGAAAAACGCTATGCTGTTTCAACCCGCCTTCAGGGCGGGTTTTTATTTTCAAAAATAGACTACTTTTATATCATGCGTTTCAACCTTCCTAAAAAGGAGAAGCTTAAAAGCAAAAAGATGATTGCGGCCATATTTTCCGAGGGAAAATCGGTTACAAAATATCCGGTACGCATGATCTATCTTGAACAAGATGTGTTGGCGTATTCTCAATCCGCTTTTTCTGTTCCCAAACGAAATTTCAAGCGGGCGGTCGATAGAAATCATTTCAAACGCTTAATGAGAGAAGCTTATCGATTGCATAAAAACACGTTAAACCTAAATAATGGGAGTCATTTTGCGTTGTTGTTTTTGTATATTGGTCGGGATGATGGAGATTTCAAAGCAATTGAAAAAGCTATGATTGCCTTGTTGAAAAAACTTCCTGGCTCGTCCATCTGATAATTGCCTTCAGAAAGGAGAGAACTTCAAAATATGTATTATGAAAAAGAGAATAATTCTTCCGTTGCTTGCGCTCACAGTTTTTTTAACTACCGCCAGCTTTAAAAATGATTTCTTCGAAATTGCTAAGCAAATTGAAATATTCACCACTATGTTCAAGGAGCTCAATATGAACTATGTAGATGAGGTCACACCGGCCACACTCATGGATAAAGCCATCAAGGGTATGCTCGAGGATCTCGACCCCTATACCGTGTACTGGAACGAGCAGGAAGTAGAGGATGCCCGGATTAAAAACTCCGGAACCTATACGGGAATCGGTGCGTCTGTGAGAACTTTAAAGGATAAAATTGTGGTGGTAGAGCCGTTTCAGGGCTATCCTGCCGATGAGGCGGGGCTAAAAGCCGGAGACGAAATCGTTAAAATAGGCAACACTTCCCTTTCCGACTTCGAAGATGATGCGGGTGAATTATTAAAAGGGGCGGCGGGGACTACCGTTGAATTAACATTTATTAGGCGGGGTAAAACCCAAACCACTTCACTTTCGCGCAAGAAGGTCCCTGTTAAGGCGGTTCCATTCTATAAATTATTGGAAGACAACATCGGTTATATTGTTTTAACTAAATTCAATCGAAATACCACGCGTGAAACAAAAGCGGCGCTGGAAGAGCTAAAAGCGGGTGGCGCGACAAAGATCATTCTAGATCTTCGCGGAAATCCTGGTGGTCTATTAAATGAAGCTATCAATATAGTTAATCTCTTCGTCCCAAAAGGCGAAGTGATAACCACGACTAAATCGATAATCGAAAAATACAACAGGTCGTACAGTACAAGGAATGAACCCGTAGATACTGAAATTCCTTTAGTGGTACTTGTTAATGGAAGAAGTGCTTCCGCAAGTGAAATTGTTTCCGGGGGTTTGCAGGATTTAGATCGTGCGGTAATTGTTGGTGCTCGAAGCTTTGGAAAAGGACTGGTTCAGCGCCCTAAAAAACTTACATACGGCACACAGCTTAAAGTAACCATTTCGCGATATTACACTCCAAGCGGCCGATGTATTCAGGCACTAGACTACTGGAATCGCGATGAGAATGGTGACCCGATTCGACTTGATCCTAAAAAATACAATTCGTTCAAGACCAAGGGTGGCAGAACCGTTTATGATGGCGGTGGAATTCTTCCTGATATCGAAGTAGAAACCGCTCAATTTAGCCCTATTACTACAGCCTTGTTGAAGGATAATGCAATATTCGATTATGCTACAGAATACTATTACACCCATCAGATGGATAACTGGTCCGCCTTTAAATTTTCTGAAGTGGATTTTCAGGATTTTCTAAAGTTCTTGAGGCAAAACGACTTTAATTACGAAACTGAAACTGAGAAGGAGTTTGCCGAGGCGTTGCGCCGATCGGAAGATGATGATCTGAAACAGGAGATCGAAGGAAATTATAAGCAATTAATTGCTTCAATTAATAAAGCAAAGGACAAGGCTCTTATCGACAAAAAGGCCGAGATCATGTCGCTTATATCTGATGAAATTCTTAAACGATACTTTTATCGTGACGGCTTGTATGAGTATCAGGTAAAAAACAACCCTGAAATTCTAGAGGCCATCGCAGTACTAAACGAAACAAACCGGTACAACCGAATTCTGAAATAATTTCAAATGCAGGCGTTTTTAGATTTTTTTGAAAATATGCCGATCTGGATGAAGGCCGGCTGGATCTTTGCCCTTCTCGCTTTTTTCTGGATCCTGGAAGGAAATTACAGCCTTATAAAATTTAAATACCGTAAATGGAAACACGCCAGGGTAAACCTGGTCTTATTGTTCTTTGTAATGATCATCAATGCTGTTTTCGGGATAGCAACAGCAGGTATATTTGTTTGGCTTAGAGAAACCCATTTTGGCTTGCTTCACCAGATTGAGGCCCCAATCTGGTTTGAACTGTTGCTTTCTGTTATGGTGCTGGATCTTATAGCTCAATATACCGTCCATTTTCTATTGCACAAGGTCCCTGCTATGTGGCGGCTTCATATAGTGCATCACAGTGACAAGCATGTGGATGTTACCACAGGAACTCGGCATCATCCCTTCGATTTTATAATCCGTGAATTATTTGCTTTAGGCGCTGTGGTTATAATGGGAATGCCTATTTCTTTTTATTTCTTTTACCGAATAATAAGTGTTCTGTTCACCTACTTTACACACGCTAATATGGCATTACCTTTATGGCTGGATAAAGGATTAAGTTACCTGATCGTGACTCCCAATATGCATAAATTTCATCATCATTATCAACTGCCGTGGACGGACAGCAACTATGGTAATATATTATCCATATGGGACCGGATATTCGGTACATTCGTTTATGGGGATGTTAAGGCAATACATTACGGGATCGATGTGGCCGATCATCGTGACGATGAGAATATCGCAGTTCAGCTAGGCATTCCTTTCGACAAGACGGTTAGCAAACTCAGGAGATAGATGGCCTTAACAAAACTTTAATTGCATTCCGCCTTTTTTTTTCGTATACTATTAGTTATGATACACTTAGAAAAACAAGAAAATGAAGAGATGCTTCTTAAGTCTGTGGCTTATCTTGAGAATAAAGGATTTGAAAACATCAAGGCCGATGTTGACGGCTTTGAAAAGCCCAAAAGTTACTTAAAGAGAGATAGTGAAGAAAGCGTCACGCCAGATATTGTTGCGGAACGCGCAGGCATTAAGCATTATTTCGAAATAAGCCTAAAGAGCGATCAGCCTAACCTGCTTAAGTCTAAATGGCGTTTTCTTGATGTTCTCAGCAGAATGAAAAACCACCGATTCAAAATCATAACCAGAAAAGGTCATTACAAGTTCACGAACGACATGCTTTCGGATCTAAACCTCGAAAAAAATCTAATTAAGCTATAATCAAGGGTTGATATTTTAAGGGCTCGTGAAGTACCGGCTTGTTTTTTCAGACTTCAAATAAATTTGATTGTACTGGTTTAGTCCAACATTTTCATCATAGCAATATGTGGAATACCGTCCTCAAGATATTCTGGTCCCGTAGGTTCGAAACCATGGGTTTCATAAAAATCTACGAGATAAGTTTGTGCGGATAGTTTTACGGATTGATTTCCGTAGGAGTCGAAAATTGCTTCAAGTGACGCAACCATGATTCGATGTCCCCAATCTTTACCTCTGAAGGGTTTAGAAACCACTACCCTTCCAATGGCGGCTTCTTCAAAATAAATTCCCGGAGCAAAGCACCTGGTGTACGCCGCGAGTGTGCCATTTGTATAGCCCAGTACATGAAGGGCCATTTCGTCTTTTCCGTCGATATCCTGGTAAACACAATCCTGTTCAACCACAAATACCTCACTTCGTAATTGAAGCAGGGCGTATAGCTCTTTTAGAGATAATGAATCGAAGTTTTTAACAACTATGTCCATACATTAGTCTTGAACGATAATTTCTTTAGCGTCATCTTTCTGGTATTCGGGCTGAATGTTTACATGATTTATACCAAACTCGTCGTGTAAAATACGTTCAACGCCCTCCAGGATTGCATCAAACTGGGATAGGGTTATGTTGCTGTGGAAATCAATATGAGCTTCAAGATGATTCTCTCTTTCATTAAGCTGCCAAATATGAATATGATGTACGTTTTTAATTTCGGGGTGAGCTGAAATAGCGGATCGAAGTTTATCCATATCTACATCTTCTGGCGTAAATAACATTAATACACGGAAAGAGCTTCGCAACAGGTCGTAGCCCATAACAATAAGATACATCGCAATAAGCACTGTTAATACGCTGTCCACCCAAAACCATCCGAAATATTTCATAAGCAATCCTCCCGCGAGTACCGCTATAGACGCAGACATGTCTGTGAACAAGTGAAGGTATGCCGACCGCATATTCATATTTACCCTGGAGCTCTTCCGAAGCAACAAAACACTGAGTCCGTTCACAATTATACCTAAAAGGGCCAGCCAAATAACCAATTCGCTTTCTATTTCCTGAGGATTGAAAAAACGTAAAATGGCTTCATAGATAAGATACACGGCAACAACAAGCAGCGTTGCGGCGTTGACAAAAGCTGCGATGATCTCGGCTCGTTTATAGCCGAAAGTTTTATTGAAAGACGCCTTCTTTTTAGCATATTTATTAGCAGCATAACTAATAATCAATGAAATTACATCGCTGAAATTGTGAAGAGCATCGCTAATTAACGAAAGGCTTCCGGATAGAATTCCACCAATAACCTGTGCAATAGTGATGACCAGGTTAAGCACTATAGAAATCAGAAGGTTTCTTCCTTTCACATCATTGTGGTTGTGATGATGGTGATGTGAATGATTGTGTCCCATAGCAAAGAATTATACGCAGGCGATCTTATCTACACGTCGTTGGTGTCGGCCCCCCTGAAAAGGAGTTTCAAGAAAAGTTTTGACCATTTCTACAGCTTGAGGCTCGCTTGTAAATCGTGCAGGAATACTCAATATGTTTGCGTCATTATGCTCTCTGGCCAGGGCTGCAATTTCTTTAGTCCAACACAACGCAGAACGCACTTTTTGGTGTTTGTTGGCCGTCATCGAAGCGCCATTCCCACTACCACAAACAATGATCCCAAAATCAACATTGTTTTCAGAGACAGCTTCTGCAACTGGATGAATGAAATCTGGATAATCCACACTATCATTAGAGTTGGTTCCAAAATTCTGCACGGAGTATCCCTCACTCTCCAGGTAGTTTATAATTTGGTTTTTATAGCCCGTGCCGGCGTGATCGTTTCCTATAGCGATTTTCATAATTAAATATTGCTTTTTACAAAGATACTAATTCCAATACACCATAGATTCACTCCTGTAATTATCAATGCCACAGTTTTTAACAATTTCAAATATATGTTATAAAGGTTTTAAATAATTTTAGTTGATAACCCTGTTCATATATGTACGTTCGATTTATAGAAAAATGTTTGTTAGTTTGGATTAGTTTTTCATATGTAATTAATACCGGGATCCGCAAATATTTTTAACTCTATTTTTAAGTATGTTGTTAAACGTCAAATACAACTTTCAAACAATTCTTTCTCATATTTTTATTAATATTAACTGTGTGTGTATCTTATTAGCTATTGTTAACTTAAATCTAAATATGTTGTTTTTCAATACATAGGGTTGTGAAGTAGATGTTTAAAACTGATAGATAAAAAGGGATAACCTAAAATCAAAATAATAATCCATAAACTTATTGATGAAATTAACAAGCCATAATCATCATCATTTTTAATTTTTAATTTTAATAAAAGAATAATAATGTGATTTAGATTGTTGAAAAGTTTAAACTATTTTGAGGTGTGCAGAATTATTTAGGTTCTCAATGATCTCTTTAGCCTTTGGTATATCTTCTAGATGAACTTTAAGTCGGATTCCCCCAATAGCATTGCTATGAAACGGTAAAACACTAATCATGGTTTCATTTTGAAATATGTGTCGTATCTCATGGTGCTCCAATAAAAGGCGAAGTACCGCGTAATCGCTGGGATAAGTGAATATTGCTATGGTTTTAAACTGTTCCATTGTGATATTACTAATGTATTAAATCTTTGTTTAATTCTAATACCGATTATCATATAAAGCGTACTTTTACACCAGATAAAATGAACAATGCAAAAGAGAAAGAAAAGAAGAAAGAATAAACAACGAATTGAAAATCTTACCGAAAGCATATTAAAGATCCTTCGCCAGAATAATTCCCAACCCTATAATTATAAGCAGATTGCATCTAAATTAGGTCTTGACGATCCTAGTAGCAGGAATCAGATAGTGAAAAAACTCAAAGAACTGCAATCTAAAGGGTCTATTCAGGAGATAGAACGAGGAAAATATACCATAACGCCATCTGTAAATTATCATTCGGGTGTAATGGATCTAACCAGCCGGGGAGAAGGATACGTGGTTGTTGAAGGCCTGGAAGATGATATTTTTATTAAAAATAAACATCTTAATAAAGCCTTGAATGGAGATACGGTAGAAGTATATGTTTTCAATCGCAAAAGGAGTGGAAAATTAGAAGGAGAAGTATCCAAGATATTGCAAAGAAAGCGAACAGAATTTGTTGGTACAATCCAGGTTTCAGAGAAGTTTGCTTTTGTAGAGACCTCCGGGTATAATATGTATACGGATATTTTTATTCCCAAAAGTAAGATACACAAAGCTGAAAATGGAGATAAAGTACTTGTAAAGATCGAAGGCTGGGAGGAACATTCCGAGTCACCAGTAGGCACAGTGATAAAAGTGTTGGGGAAACCAGGGGAACATCATACAGAAATTCATTCCATTCTGGCACAATATGGTCTGCCTTATGAATTTCCAGAGGAAGTAGAATCCTATGCAAATTCTCTTGATACTTCTATACATGTTTCGGAAATAAAGAAAAGAAGGGATATGCGTGACACCCTAACATTCACCATAGACCCAAAAGACGCTAAAGATTTCGACGACGCCCTGTCATTTAAAAGACTTGAGAATGGTAATTATGAAATAGGGATACACATCGCCGATGTCTCTCATTATGTGAAACCGGGCACCATACTGGATGATGAGGCATATGAAAGAGCTACCTCTGTGTATCTGGTTGACAGAGTAGTACCAATGCTTCCGGAAGTATTATCGAACAATGCATGTTCGCTTCGACCTAATGAAGAGAAATACACCTTCTCTGCTGTTTTTGAGATAAATAATAAGGCTGAAGTTTTAAAAAAGTGGTTTGGCAGAACTGTTACGTATAGTGATGCCAGGTTTGCTTATGAGGAGGCGCAACATGTGATTGAAAATCCAAATACGCAAGCTCACGAGATTCCTGCGGACATATCCCTTTCGGGAAAGAAATATACAGTCGATAAGAATATCGCAGAAGCAGTCCTGGAAATGAATAGATTATCTAAGATCCTTCGGAAGAAAAGAATGCATCAAGGCGCAATATCGTTCGACAAAGTTGAAGTTAAGTTTAAGCTGGATGAACATAATGAACCTGAAGGTGTTTATTTTAAAGAGAGTAAGGACTCGAACAAGCTGATCGAAGAATTTATGCTGCTCGCCAACAGAAGTGTTGCGGAATTCATCGGGAAGCAAAAGGATAAAAACACCTTTATATACCGCGTACATGATGAACCGGATGACGAAAAAATAGCTCAACTGGAAAATATCGTTAAGCGCTTTGGTTATAAACTAAACACAAGGGACCGTCAGAGTACGGCAGCGTCATTAAACAAGTTATTGGAAGATGTACATGGGAAAAAAGAACAAAATATGGTTGACACCCTGGCAATCCGCAGTATGAGCAAAGCAGTATATACAACAAACAATATTGGTCATTATGGACTGGCTTTCGATCATTACACGCACTTTACATCTCCCATCCGAAGATATCCGGATGTGATGGTGCATCGGCTATTACAGCACTACCTGGATGGTAAGCCATCGGCCCGGCAAGAAACTTATGAGGAAAAATGCGGTCATTCGAGCGACATGGAATATTTAGCCTCATCTGCGGAACGGAATAGCATTAAATATATGCAGGTTAAGTACATGATGGGCCACCAGGATCAGGATTTTCTTGGAGTAATTTCAGGCGTGACGGAATGGGGGATTTATGTGGAGATCATATCCAATAAATGCGAAGGAATGGTTAGGCTTCAGGACCTAAAAGATGATCATTACAGGTTCGACCGGGATGAGTTTGCGGCCATCGGCGATCGTACTCATAATGCCTATCAATTAGGCGATGAAGTGTACGTCAAAGTGAAGAATGCTGACTTGGTAAAAAAACACCTTGACTTCCTGATGTTGGGCCACCGAGAAGAAATTGAAAAGTAACTGTAACATTTCACCCTCCGGATCATCTTTACAGAAACCTTACTAAAGAAAATAATAATGAAAAATATTTTATTGATTCTAATATTCGCTACTATATTTTCCACCCACGCCCAAGAGACTTTAAATCGGGACACCGGGGATTTTAATACACTTAAAGTATTCGATTTAATTGAAGTAAACCTTATTCAAAGCGATGAGAACAAGGTTGTTATCAAAGGTAAAAACACGGAAAACGTAAAGGTTATAAACAATAATGGAATACTAAAAATAAGAATGGAGCTGGAGGAAAGATTCGATGGTAACGACACTTTTGTAGAAGTGTTTTTTACCAGCATAGATGTTATTGACGCCAATGAAGGATCTCATATTGTATCCAATGAGACCATAGATCAGAATACTATCGAACTGCGCTCTCAAGAAGGAGGTAGAATAAAAGTTGGCTTGAATACTGATCATACCAAGATCAGGGCTTTGACCGGCGGCATAGTGAAAGCTTCCGGAATTTCAAAAAGCCAGGAAATTACACTGAATACAGGAGGTATCTTCGAGGGTCGCGAACTTCGTACGGAGGACACTAAAATAGTTATTACAGCTGCCGGAGAGGCGGAGGTCTATGCCAGTGAAAAAGTAAAAATAAGAGTGACTGCGGGAGGAGATGTCGTGGTTTATGGCAATCCTAATAAAGTCGACCAAAAGAGTATCGCCGGAGGAAGAATCAACATAGTGAACTAATACTGAATTACTGAATCTAACCGTCGGACAAGAGTAAACAAATTTGTATTTTTACACCATGTTCGATGGTTTGTTATACGCGGTACTCTACGGAGTAATACTTGCTTTCATGGTGGGGCCAGTATTTTTTACGCTTATTGAAACCAGCATCACTAAAGGGTTTAAAGCTGGATTGTTTTTCGATCTTGGGGCGATCACTGCCGACATAATCTTTATTGTCATTGCCCTGTATGGAACGAGCAAGATCCTGGAAAAAGTGAGGGACGACCCGGGCCTTCTAATCTTCGGAGGGGTTATATTAGTTGCCTACGGTGTAATCTCATATATCCGCACAGCCAAGTCTTTTATTAAAATTGTTCGCGAGCATTATGCGGTAAATGTGAAGAAGGACCTGGGAGGGTTATTTCTGAAAGGGTTTTTGCTAAACTTTGTAAATTTTGGTGTACTGGCGGGCTGGATCGCCACCATTATAATGGCGAATGCTTTTACCAATTCCGATCGAGGTGTATTATTGTTTTTGGCGACGGTCCTAATTAGCTTTTTCCTTACAGACCTTCTTAAAATATCATTAGCTAAAAAATTGAAAAATCACCTCACGCCCAGGTTTGTTTTTAAAACAAAGAAATGGATCAGTATTTTAATAATTGGTTTTGGCGTTTTACTTCTTGTGGAAGGCATTTTCCCGGATGAAGTTCAGAAAGGCCTGGACAGAATCCCGTCTGTCAAGCCTCCCATTGAAAATAACATGAAATAAAAAACCCTTCTCGATTCAAGAAGGGTTATATTTTTTTGAGGCATCGAGCGGATTCGAACCGCTGTACAAGGTTTTGCAGACCTCTGCCTAGCCACTCGGCCACGATGCCTTTTACAGATGGCAAATATAAAATATTAACTTGAAATAAAGAGATTAAAATTGAATTTACCGGCTTGAAGACATAGCGACACTTACTTCTGCTACATCACCACCAATAGGTGGATTCATTTTTGAAACCCTAACTTTCACGTAATTCACAATTGCGATCTCATTAAAAATGCTGTCTATTATTCGCTGACCTACGTGTTCCAGCAGTTTCGAACGAATTGCCATTTGGTCTTTTACAATTCGATTAAGATGCACATAGTCGACGGTGTCCTTCAAATGGTCGCTCTCGGCCGCCTTCGACAGATCGGCCTTTATCGTAAGATTAACCAGATAATCACTTCCAATCTTTTCTTCTTCTGAAAGACATCCGTGGTTAGTAAATATCCTTATATTTTTTAATCGAATGCTGCTCATTTAAATTGCTTTCGGCAAAGATACTTTTTTTACCTTTGTCCGTCGTTGGAATACGAATTTAGTAAGGCTGTTTAGAATAAAGATGCCTGGCCAAAATGTAACAGGAAGAGATTAAACATAAACCATGTCAAAAGAAGAACCCCTCAATTTTATTGAACACATAATAGAAAGAGATCTGGATTCGGGATATTCGAAAAAGTCACTTCGCTTTCGTTTTCCGCCAGAACCAAATGGATATTTGCACATCGGGCACGCGTCTGCCATTTGCTTAAATTTTGGTTTAGGCGAAAAGTATAACGCTCCGGTAAATCTGAGGTTCGACGACACGAATCCTACAAAAGAAGAGCAGGAGTTTGTGGATGCGATTAAACGTGATATTTCTTGGCTGGGTTTTACCTGGGACCAGGAAAGATACGCTTCCGATTATTTTCAGAAACTCTACGATTGGGCGGTTCAGTTCATAAAGGAGGGTAAAGCTTATGTTGATTCACAAAGTTCAGAAGAGATTGCCAAACAAAAAGGCAGCCCGAACCAGCCCGGTCAGGACAGCCCTTACAGAAACCGGCCATTTACGGAGAGCCTGGATCTTTTTGAGAAGATGAAAAACGGGGAAGCAGACGAGGGAGAACATGTACTACGCGCTCGAATCGATATGTCTTCACCTAACATGCTAATGAGAGACCCGGTGATGTACCGAGTTTTACACGAACACCACCACAGAACGGGGACAGACTGGAAGATATTTCCGCTATACGACTGGACTCATGGCGAGAGTGATTATATAGAACAAGTTTCACATTCTTTTTGTACTCTCGAGTTTTTACCTCATCGTGAGCTATACGACTGGTTTCTTGACCAGGTCTATTCCTCCGATAAATTAAGGCCTAAACAGCGTGAATTTGCACGTCGCAATATGAGCCATACCGTTGTAAGTAAACGTAAGCTGGCTCGTTTAGTGGAGGAAGGAGTTGTAAGCGGTTGGGACGATCCAAGAATGCCCACTATTTCCGGGTTGAGACGAAGAGGGTATACACCTGAATCCATACGCAATTTTGTAGACAGTATTGGCGTAGGAAAACGCGAAAACCTAATTGATGTATCTCATCTCGAATTTAACATACGCGAAGACCTGAATAAAAAGACCACTCGCGTGATGGCTGTCCTCAACCCGGTCAAATTAGTGATCACAAATTATCCGGAAGACAAAGTTGAATGGTTAGACGCAGAGAATAACCCGGAGGATGAAAATGCCGGATTCCGGAAAGTTCCTTTTTCACGGGAATTGTATATAGAGAAAGAGGACTTTAAAGAGGAAGCGAATCGGAAGTTCTTCCGGTTAACTTTGAATAAGGAAGTACGATTGAAAAACGGGTATATTATCAAAGGTGAGAGCGTGGCTAAAGACGAAGTGGGCAATATAGTTGAAATACATTGCACCTACGATCCCGATAGCCGAAGTGGAAGCGGGACGGAAGCTTCTATGCGCAAAGTAAAAGGAACGCTGCATTGGGTGTCTGCTGAACATGCCATCCCGATTGAGGTTCGACTATACGACCGACTGTTCACAGACCCATCTCCGGACACGCATAAGGATAAGGATTTTATGGAGTTTGTCAATCCCCATTCGCTTGAAGTAGTACGGGCATTTGGCGAGCCAAGCCTTACCGAGCTGAATCCAGAGGACAAAGTACAATTTCAGCGACTAGGATATTTTACTGTGGACAGGGACTCCACCGAGGGTAATATTATCTTTAATCGAACGGTACCGCTGCGAGACTCTTGGGCTAAACTGGATAATAATTCATAAGATTAGCATAAAAACCGCATAGAGATTCCCAACCACATGGAATATAACAGGAAACCAAAGGGATCCTGTTTTAAAACGCATGAGCGCAAGAAAAACTCCTATGCCAAAAACATATATGAGTTCGATCAGATTATATTGAAAGTGAAAAACAGAGAATAGCAGTGCAGTAGTTACAATAGTGATCCACCGATGTTTAGATTTAAGAATATCGTCCATTCTTGCAAGGAGGAATCCCCGGTATAAGCTCTCTTCGAAAATAGGTCCAAAAAACCCTAAGCCCAGGACAACAAGTGTTTTTTCCAACAAACCATCAGCGCTTATCCTAATGTCCGAGGTATTGATCACAAACTCACGGAGTACTATACCGCATATTAGTACAATGACACTATAAAACAGCCATATAAGGTGTTCCTTGCTTATTCGTGAAAACCCCAGGTATTGTATTGGGCTGACCTTTACCAATAATTTTATGGTTAAGTATATGAGGCCAAGAACAATAAGTGTGCTTAGAATTATGGCTATATGGAATTGGGGAACGTCCCAAATTTGGTATTGTATACTATCAATAACCACAGAGAAGCCTTGAATTGTTACGGTTTGCTCCGGGTTGCTGAAAAGGAGAAATTGAAGCGTTGTAAATAACAGTTGTAATAAAAGATAGCTCCCAAGTATAAAAAAGAAAGTATAATACAAAACGATCCATTTTGTGATTATACTTTCCTTTATTTTTCTGATTAAAGACATATAATGAATAGACTGGTTATCTAGTTTTCATTTGTCGACGTGTCACAATCCCATTCCCAAGTATTCCCGGGAGGGCCAATATGGACTTTCACACAGAAAACATGGACTAGAACACACAACCATCCGCAGCGCTGTGACGCGACTTGTCCTAGCGTTGTGGAACTTATAACGCCATTTGGCCCTTTAAAAGTAACTACGGTGTTTGGGTCCGCATTCTTGATCGAAGCACTATAAACGGCAACATCAATACCGCCGGAAGTTCGTGTAACCCGGTATTTGAAGGTCCTGCCATTCGAATCGTAACCGGAAATATCGGCTGTTTCACCCGGTTTCAGATAAGAGAAATCATAATCTTTACCCGGGTTATCGGGCGATGCAAATGGTGTTAAACATTCTGATTGATCTGATGAATCGACATCAAGGGACTTCGCGTTTGTGGCCCCCATTACAAACATTGCTATTAAGCATGTTGCGAGAAAATTAAAATTTTTCATAATTAATTGTTGAATTTGAGAAGGGGTGCTAGAAGCTGAAATTTCTACGACGCAGAGTGTGAAGGTAAAATTTAATTGATATTTTACAAGAGATTTTACCATGTCTTGATCGAATTTCATGAATTGACGGTGATTTTTTTCATCAGGCGCTGAAGAGCATCATACCAATGTACAGTTCGTAAAAAAACATATCTTTAGCCAGCCTTTATTTCAGTAAGGAATAGTTGAATTCAGGGTAAGATTAGTATGGAGAAGCGATATACCTGGATAGACCAGGCACGAGGGTTGTCTATTTTTCTTGTTGTGTACGGACACAATTTCCCAGCTACGGAACCTTTTATCTATAGCTTTCATGTTCCACTCTTCTTTTTTATTGCAGGAATGTTTCACCCTGAAAAAGTGAATTATCCACTATTAAAGCGCAGAGCGAAAATGTTGCTCATCCCATATTTTATCTGGGCGACCGCATTATTCCTGTTTTGGTGGGCCCTAGGCAAAGATTATGGACAAAGCGCCGAATTAGGCGCCTCTCCTCTGAAAAATGCTGTCGGAATAATTTACGCTCAGGGGGGCTCCGAATATATGGATTGGGGAATACCACTTTGGTTTATTCCCTGCATTTTTGTGGTATTTCTGTTACGAGCTGCCTTACAAAGGATCAGGATTAAAGCAGCGTTCTGGATATTGTTACTAGCGATAATAGCATTCGGTTTTATTTATCCACGTATAACCTCATGGAACCTACCATGGAGTTTTGATGTAGCCGCGGTCGCCCTCGGATTTTATATAGCCGGTGAGAAGCTTAAGAACTTTATGGTTAAATTATCGCGCATTCCCGCTATTTTATTGTTTGTGCTTTTTCTTGCTTGTAATATTTTGACCTTTTATTTAAACACGGATAAAGTCGATATGTATCGTTCTGTCTATGGAAATGAATTTCTCTTTTTTGTGGGTGGTCTCGCTGGATCGATTGCCGTGGTCCTGTTTTTTAAATTGATTCCGGTTTTTACCATTTTATCATATCTGGGTCGGCACACTATCGTACTTTTGGCTACCCACATCAGGATGCTAACCCTTATTAAAATTGTAGCTTTCTTTATTTTTGGCGTCACCGTATTTAACTTTACTGAAGTTGAAAAACTAGCCCTGTCGGTTGCACAGGTCATTATGGTAATTCCAATTATCTGGCTTGTAAATAAATATGTACCTATACTGGATGGAAAAATTAAGAAATCTTAAACCTGTAATTTTCTTTCATCTCGCACTGAATGCGATCATTGTCGTTTTTATTACCGGCGCATCGTATTATCATGTCCCGCTTGAAGGATTTAAGGATCATGCGATTTATTTGCTACATCTTTGTGCCTTACAAGCTACGGTTGCCGGAATGCTGTACGTCCTTAGCCTTTTTAAATGGACCTTCAGAATTGTGTTTTCAATTTTGTTTCTTGCGTATTGCGGATTTTCATTCTGGGCGTACTCCCAGGATATTTCCATTACTCCTTCGCTCATTCAAGGAGTGCTTGAGACAAAGCCGGATATAGCCATAGATCTAATAACCATTCCGTACTTTCTATTTTATCTATTCGCGGTGGCTCTCCTGATCTTGATTCTTAATTGGTATGGAAATTTAGATAGCCGGAGAGGTGTGCGGATACTCATTGTGCCTGCATTAGCCCTGGTTATAATGTTCTTCATATTCGAACGGAAACAATACGGAATCTTTAAATTCAGATTGCCATACAATGTAGTAGTTGCGCTGGATGAATATTACGAACAACCTCCTTTTCAATTGAAACAAAAGCTCCCTGAAGTAATCTCGGGGGACAACACCGTGAAGGGGATATTCGTTCTTGGCGAAACCTTAAGAGCCGATCACCTCGGACTGAATGGCTATGAGCGAAACACAACCCCTTTGCTTTCAAAAAGAAATGACATCATTAGTTACGCGAACTTATTTACAAGCAAAACAATTACTGCCACGAGTGTGCCTCAAATTCTTACAGACCAACTCTTAACGGACACTACTGGCGTCTACACCTCCTTGTACTCAATTGCCAATAAAGGGGGGTTCAAAACTACATGGATTGGTAATCAGACCATGGAAAAATCATATCAACCTATCGCTGAAACGAACAAGGATATAATTTTAGTTGATAAGTATAGGTCTGTCTTCAGCTTCGATAAAGAACTGGACGGTATTATGCTAAAACCCATGGATTCCTTATTACAGCTTGACACTAAGCAACTTATCACCATCCATATGATAGGAAGTCATTGGTGGTATGAAAATCGTTATGAAGATCATCACAGAATATTTACACCCGTGATCGACAGTAAATATATTCCGTCATTGACCAGGGAACAAGTTGTGAACTCGTATGACAATACGGTAGTATATCTGGATTATTTTCTGAATGAAGTAATAACAAGACTGGAGAAGGAAGAATTTCCTGCTTTTATGATCTACGTATCTGATCACGGCGAACTCTTGGGCGAAGGAGGAAAATGGCTTCATGCTCAGGAGGACGAAGCTTTAAAAAATCCGGGATACATTCTATGGTTTTCAGAAACTTTCCGGCAATGGTACCCGGGAAAAGTAACAGCAATAGAACAACTAAAGGATAGTAATATCACAACCGATATGATCTATCCCACGCTTTTAGATCTTCTTGATCTTCAAATTACTGAGGCAAAATAAAAAAAGCCCCTGATAAGAACAGGGGCTAGCTTTTAAAAAGTTACATCGGGATTATCTGTTGTCGGAGGCTTGCGTTTGGTTTTAGGTCGCTTTGTTCCCATATTGGGATCTGCCTGGTTTTTCTTTTTCATCTCTTCACCGATCTGGTTGCTGGCCACAAATGAGGCAATCATGTCGTTGAGCATATTGCTTCCCGCCTGAGGCGAATTTGGAAGAAGAATAAGATTTGTATTGGTCTCTTCGCCTATGGACTGCAAGGTATCGTAATGCTGAGTAACCACGATCAAAGCTGACGCTTCCTGAGAATTAATACCCACATTATTAAGTACATCAACACTTTCTTCAAGGCCACGTGCAATTTCACGCCGCTGATCGGCTATTCCCTGCCCTTGCAACCTCTTGCTTTCCGCTTCCGCTCTTGCTTTAGCAACGATCTTAATACGTTCGGCCTCTGCCTCGTACTCCGCAGCAACTTTTTCTCGTTCAGCAGCATTAATCCGGTTCATGGCGGCTTTTACCTGAACATCGGGGTCAATATCTGTCACCAAAGTTTTAATAATATCATAGCCGTAATCGATCATAGCATCATTAAGTTCACTCTTAACCGCAATGGCTATGTCATCCTTTCGCTCGAAAACATCGTCAAGTTTCATTTTCGGAACTTCCGCCCGCACAACATCGAACACATATGAAGTTATCTGATCTTGTGGACTTTGTAGCTTGTAGAACGCGTCGTATACCTTTTCGCGAATCACCTGGAACTGGACCGATATTTTCAGCCTCACGAATACATCATCCTTAGTCTTTGTTTCGACCAAAACATCCAGCTGCTGAATCTTTAGATTGATACGTCCAGCTATGCGCTGTACTAACGGAATCTTAAATTGCAATCCGGAAGTTCGAATACTACTAAAACGACCGAAAGTTTCCATGATTGCAGAAGTTTGTTGCTTCACAGTAAATAAAGCTGAGAATAAAATAAAGAAGATAATGATTCCAAGAGGAATCGCAAATACAAAAAAACCACTCATATTAATTGAAATATTAAATTAAAAACACCGTTGAAGATACGAATTTAAAGCTACTTTTATTGCCATAATTGATATCTGATTTATGAGTCTAAAAAACCTAGCCTTTGTTACTTTCACTCTTTTTTTTATCATTACATCTCAGGCTCAACGAAATTATGGCAGCTATAACAGATTGGGATTAAAAGCGGGCCTCACGCTATTCGATATTAAAACATCGGATTTCAAAACAAAGCAAGCAAGCGGTTTTATCGGAGGATTCACGACCCGAGGATCTTTCTATAATGGCTTTGATCTCATTTACGGGATTAATTTTTTCAGTAATAATATCGAAGTATTAGCTGTAAACACCGGAGGTATCAACCCGCAGAATATTCAGGAATATGTGGATTACAGCATTGAGGGGGTGCAGGTAAATTTTCTTGGGAGCTACAATATTATTCGGCATCACCTTAGCCTGGAATTCGGACCACTGCTTAATGTAAGCGGAAAGATGAAATTGAAGAGTGAAGACACTTATGGAAATTACATTCTTGATAATGACGATCTAATTCTCAGGGCTTCTCAGATTCAGGATGTGTCAAAAGTAAACTTCCTCGTCATGGGTGGTTTAACCGCAGGGCTGGAGAACTTTCGTTTGTGGGGCCAGTACCAGTATGGAGTTACCAATATGCTTAAAAACCTCAACGACAAGGGATTAATAAAAACCGATTTTAAAGGGAACAGTACCACCCTGATCTTTGGCGCAGTATTCTACTTCTAACTATTGATAAAATCAATTGCCTTCTGAATGCGCTTTGAACTTTCCTCTTTACCTAGCACAGATACGATTTCGAATACATCAGGACCTTTCATTTCACCCACTAAAGCTAGTCTTAATGGCATCATCACTTTTCCAAAACCAATCTCATTAGATGTTATCCACCCCTTAATCGTTTCAGAAAGATTTTGAGCGGTGACGCTTTCAGATTTTTGAATTAACCCCATAACCGAGGCCAGTATCTCTGCCGTATCTTGTTTAAATGCTTTCTTCGAGGCCTTTTCATCATAACTTACCGGAGCTTCGAAAAAGAAACTTCCCTGTTCCCATAGATCTTCCACAAAAGTAGCGCGCTCTTTTAGCATAGGCACAATTTTAGCTGAAATTGAAGTATCAGTAATGCCTTTAGAATTGAGAAGTTCATTGAATTCAGACACAAGGATTTCTTCATCTACCAATTGGAGATAATGATGTTGAAACCACTTGGTCTTTTCAGGATCGAACTTGGCCCCCCCTTTGTGTACACGACTTAAGTCGAAAGCATCCACCAACTGATCAAGACTGAAGATCTCCTGTTCGGTTCCGGGATTCCAGCCTAACAGCGCGAGCTTATTTACAACCGCTTCTGGTAGATAGCCTTCCTCCCTGTACCCGGCTGAAGGAGATGAGTTTTCGGGCTTCCACTCTAATGGAAAAACCGGAAACCCCATTTTTTCACCATCCCGTTTGCTAAGTTTACCCTTACCTACGGGCTTCATAATTAGTGGAAGATGCGCAAATTCCGGAGCTTTCCAGCCAAATGCATCATATAACATCTGGTGTAGTGCCAGGGAAGGCAACCACTCTTCTCCACGGATTACATGGGAAATTTCCATGAGATGATCATCTACGATGTTCGCCAAATGATACGTGGGCATGCCGTCACTTTTAAACAGGACTTTATCGTCGAGGGTGTTGGAATCTATGGTAATATCACCACGGATTATATCCTTCAGATGAATGATTGAATCCTGTGGAGACCTGAATCGAATAACATAAGCCTCTCCTGAAGCAATTTTTTGTTGGATTTCTTCCGAAGTCAAAATCAGAGAATTATTGAGTTTTTTACGGTTATGCCAATTGTAAATAAAAGTCTCTCCCTTACGCTCATGATCTTCCCGCTGCTTATTTAGCTCCTCGGCGGTGTCGAAAGCGTAGTATGCTTTTCCTTCCGAAACTAACTTGTCGGCATATTGGCTATAGAGGTGCTTTCGCTCACTTTGTCGATAAGGGCCGTAGCCTCCGTCTTTCCCCGGGCCTTCATCAAAAGGAATATGAAGCCAATTAAGGGATTCAATAATATAAGCCTCGGCCCCTTCCACAAAACGGGTCTGATCGGTATCCTCAATCCTAAGGACAAAATCACCTTTGTGTTTTTTAGCAAAGAGATAATTGAAAAGGGCGGTTCTTACACCACCTATGTGCAAAGGCCCGGTTGGGCTTGGAGCAAAACGAACACGTACTTTTTGAGCCATTTTTATATCTGAATTTCGGCGCAAAGATACAATCTAGCTGAGCATTACCACAGGAATTTATCTATTGATAACAGCTATTCAAAAAACAAATAAAGCGATACGATCTTTAAGCCCTTTTGAGAATCGCTTATTTTGGACTGAATTTTGATGTTTTCTTAACAGAATAAAATCGTATTTTAGGAGTTCTGATCTAAGGAAGAAGAGAGCAATGAGCAGATTCAGCATCATTCAGCAAAAGCTGGAAGAATTTATAAAAAAGTATTATACCAATGAGTTGATCAAAGGCGCGTTATTATTTTTCGCGATCGGATTATTGTATCTCATTATCACGCTACTGGTGGAATACTTCCTTTGGCTGGATCCATTCGGAAGAACTGTATTGTTCTGGCTTTTTGTAGGAGTAGAGGCCGCCTTGTTCATCCGGTTTATTGCTTTCCCACTAGCGAAGCTGTTTAATCTGCAGAAAGGTATCAGTCATGAAGAGGCCTCCAGGATCATTGGAAATCATTTCCCCCAGGTAAATGACAAGTTATTGAATGTAATTCAGCTGAACCAGAACCAACGCGAATCTGAATTGCTGTTGGCCAGTATAGATCAGAAATCTTCTCAATTACAACCCGTGCCGTTTAAAAGGGCGGTCGACTTTAAAAAGAATGCAAAATATCTTAAATATGCGGCGATTCCCGTGATGATCTTTGTGTTGATCAGTGTGCTGGGAGACAGTGACATATTCTCCAGCAGCTATGAGCGGGTGGTGAATTACGATACCGCCTATGAACCTCCGGCCCCGTTCTCATTTGTTGTTACCAACCAGGATCTCAAGGCTATTGAGAACAAACCCTTTACGGTGAAAATAAGAACAGAGGGAGAAGCGATACCCGAAAATGCCAGTATTACATATAACGACGAGGTGTACTATCTGCAACAAACCGCCCCTGGCTTATTCGAGTATACATTCCTTCAACCAGTGGAATCTATAGATTTTAAACTCCAGGCGAATAAGGTAATATCCAGAGAATACAGCATAGATGTTGTAAAAACACCCTCGATGCGAACCTTCGAAATGGTGCTGGATTACCCGGGTTATACTGGAAAAACAGATGAGGTCTTAAAAAGCACAGGGAATGCTACTATTCCCGAAGGGACCCGGGTGACATGGAAAGTAAATGCTTTAAACACCACCGATGTGAGTCTGAAAACCAAGGATACGGTGTTTGGTTTTAAAGGTATTAAGACAGAAGATGGCGCCAAAGAGCAGCGACAGTTCGAATTGGATAAGCGCATATACCGAAAATTGGATTACGCGATTACCACCTCTAACGAGAATTTAAAGGAATATGAAAATATTTCTTTTACTCTGGGAGTGATTAGGGACGAATATCCGGAAATAGATGTTCAATCTAAACAAGATACTACCAGCACCCAGATTGTCTATTTTCTTGGCCAGATAAGTGACGATTACGGCCTCACGAAATTGCGCCTTGTATATTATCCTATTGGGGAAGAAGATAAAGCTGAAGTGATAAAATTACCTGTAAATAGAACAACGGTCGACCAGTTCGTGCATACATTCCCAGGAGAACTCCAGTTAGAGGATGGGCTCGCTTATGAATATTATTTTGAAGTTTTCGATAATGACGCTATACACAATTTTAAGTCGAGTAAATCCGGAATATTTGCGTTTAGAAAATTAACAAAGGACGAGATAGAGAACGAGCAGCTTCAGAATCAGGAAAACACAATAAAGGATCTTGACAAGACACTGGACGAATTAAAGAAGCAAGATAAAACGCTGGAAGAACTGAGTAAACTTCAGAAGGAAAAGAAAGAACTGAACTGGAACGACAAGAAGAAGCTGGAGAACTTTATTAAAAGACAAAAACAACAGGAGGAAATGATGAAGAACTTCTCCAAAGAAATGAAGGAAAACCTGGAGAACTTCCAACCGGAGAATGAAGACAAAGACCCTTTTAAGGAGCAACTTGAAAAGCGTCTCGACGAGAATGAGGAGCGACTCAAGGAAAATGAAAAGCTATTGGAGGAACTCGAAAAACTTCAGGATAAAATTGAGAAGGAAGAGCTTACCGAGAAATTGGAGAATCTTGCCAAGCAGAATAAAAACCAGGAAAAAAATCTGGAGCAATTGCTGGAATTGACCAAGCGATACTACGTTGCCAAAAAGGCAGAGAAATTAGCAGAAGAAATTTTTAAGCTTGGCGAGGAGCAGGAAAAACTGGCCGACAAACCTAAAGAAGAAAACACCAAGGAAGCACAGGAAGAACTCAACGAGAAGTTTGATGAGTATAAAAAGGAGATGGAGGAACTTCAAAAGGAAAACGAGGGATTGAAATCGCCAATGGACATGCCCCAGGATAAACCCGGAGAGAAGCAGGTAGAAGAGGAGCAGCAAAAAGCGACGGAAAATTTAAAGCAGAAGAATCAGAAGGGAGCTCAAAAGAATCAAAAGAAAGCTGGTCAGAAAATGAAACAGATGGGTCAGCAGATGCAAATGAATATGATGCAGGGACAGATGGAGACTATTTCAGAGGACGTTGAAATGCTTCGACAGATACTCGATAACCTGGTTGTTTTCTCGTTCGAGCAGGAGGATCTGATGGAAGAATTTAAAGTAACGGATTATGGAAATCCGGTTTTCGGTAAGAAGTTAAATATTCAGAATGATCTCAAGCTGAACTTCCGGCATATAGACGACAGCTTATTTGCATTGTCCCTTCGGCAGCCATTAATAAGCGAGCCTATAAATGAATCCATTACCGAAGTTCAGTATAATATTGATAAGGCTCTTGAACGATTGGCTGAAAATCAGATGCGGCGTGGAATCGCGAACCAACAGTATAGTGTTACCGGGGCAAATGAACTGGCCATCTTATTGAGTGAATTACTAAATAATATGCAGAACCAGATGATGATGTCCGGCCAGGGACAGGGTCAAGGCCAGGGTCAGGGTGAAGGTCAGGGTGAAGGTCAGGGCAAGGGATTTCAGCTATCCGATATCATTAAAAAACAGGAAAGCTTATCGAAGAAAATGCAGGAAGGGATGGGTAGTTCGGAGGGGAGCGGTAAAGGCGAAGGCGAAGGCGGCGAAGGAGGAGAAAGTAGTGGAGATAAAGGCGAGAATGGACGTGAGGGAGAAAAGGGCGACGGCAAGAGTGGTGAAAAGGGAGGAGGCTCCGGAAATGGTAAAGGAGGTAATAATGGAAATGGAAACGGCGATAGTGAGGGCGAAGGAGGAGAGGGTGATAATGAGGATATGAATGGACTCCTTTACGAGATCTACAAGGAACAGCAACAACTTAGGCAGCAGCTGGAGGACAGGCTAAGCAAAGAAGGCCTGAATGGAAAAGGCGGAGAGATTCTACGACGAATGGAGGGACTGGAGCGCCAGCTATTAGACAAGGGATTTAATGACCGGACACTGCAGGCGATGCTGAATTTACAGTACGAATTACTGAAATTGGACAAAGCTGATTTTGAACAGGGACAGGAGAGCAGGAGAGAATCGCAAACAAACAGAACTAAATATCAGAACACACTCAGGCTTTCTCCCGAAGACGTCAAGAAGTACTTCAACTCGACCGAGATCCTGAATCGTGAGGCATTACCACTGCGTCCTGAATTCAAAGAAAAAGTCCAGGCTTACTTTAAGAAGAAGAATGATTAGTTTTTATTCTGAAAATGATTTTAACCTTGAGCATGAAGAGGAGGTAAAAAGCTGGATATCTTCCATCATTCTGAACGAGGATTGTCTGGAAGGAGAGATAACATTTGTGTTTTGTAGCGATGATTACCTCTTGAAGATCAACGAAGAATTTCTGAATCACAACACCTATACCGATATTATTAGTTTCGATTATTCGCTCGATAAAGAGCTGCACGGTGAAATTTATATTTCGACCGAGAGGATCGTAGAGAATGCCGGGGAATATAGAACATCATTTAATGATGAGCTGCACAGAGTTATCATTCACGGCATACTTCATTTATGCGGCTACAATGATAAGGATGAAAAGGAAAGGGAAATAATGCGGAATAAGGAAAATCAAGCACTTTTGTCCCGGAAATTTTACTAGAAACTTGATTTTCAGCTTTTTAAGTGATTAACTGGCTGATTAATAGATATTTACCTATATTTGTTGCCTAAAAAATTTAAATATTTTGTTCCACGTGGAACAAATAGAAATTATGTTTGAAAAGGAATATGATGTTATAGTGGTAGGCGCTGGGCATGCGGGATCTGAAGCAGCAGCCGCCGCGGCAAATATGGGGTCTAAGACGCTATTAGTCACTATGAATCTACAGAACATTGGCCAGATGTCGTGCAATCCGGCTATGGGTGGAATTGCTAAAGGGCAAATTGTTCGTGAAATAGATGCTCTTGGTGGTTATAGCGGTATAATATCTGATAAAACGGCCATTCAGTTCAAGATGTTGAATAAATCTAAAGGTCCGGCGATGTGGAGTCCTCGGGTTCAAAGTGACCGTATGCGCTTTTCGGAATTATGGAGACTGATGCTTGAGCAAACCCAAAACCTCGATTTTTACCAGGAAATGGTTTCGGGTATTATAATAGAGGATAATAAGATAACAGGCGTAAGAACATCCCTGGGTTTGGTAATTAAAGGAAAAACAGTCATACTTACAAACGGAACTTTTCTGAATGGACTTATACATATAGGGGATAAACAATTTGGAGGAGGAAGAGCAGGAGAAAAAGCCGCGACGGGAATCACCAAGGATTTGGTGGAAATGGGTTTCGATTCGGGCCGTATGAAAACGGGAACACCGCCCAGGGTAGATGGGAGATCTTTGGATTTTTCCAAGATGATAATACAACCAGGGGATGATGATCCGCAGAAATTTTCATACCTAGATAGTACAGCTCCGTTAACCAAGCAGCTGGCATGTCATATGTCATATACATCCGAACAGGTGCATGATCTCTTACGGGAAGGGTTTGACAGGTCACCGATGTTCAATGGACGAATTAAGAGTGTAGGCCCTAGATATTGTCCTTCGATTGAAGATAAGATAAATCGTTTTGCCGACAAGAACCGGCACCAGCTGTTTGTTGAACCTGAAGGCTGGAATACCGTCGAATATTATGTGAATGGATTTTCAACTTCTTTGCCCGAAGATGTCCAGTTTCGAGCACTAAAAGAATGCGAGGGTTTTGAAAATGTAAAATTTTTCCGGCCCGGATACGCAATTGAGTATGACTATTTCCCCCCCACTCAGTTAAAGCACACGCTTGAAACTAAATTAGTAGAAGGATTGTTCTTTGCAGGACAGATTAATGGCACCACGGGATACGAAGAAGCCGCTTCCCAGGGATTAATGGCGGGCATGAATGCACATCTTAAAGTTCAGGAAAAAGAACCATTTATTCTGAAGCGTAACGAAGCATACATTGGTGTATTAATTGATGATCTTATAACGAAGGGGACGGAGGAGCCCTATCGCATGTTTACCTCCAGAGCGGAGTACCGAACGTTATTGCGACAGGATAATGCTGATTTCAGGCTGACACCTTATTCGTTCGATCTTGGTCTGGCGACTGAAGATAGAATGAGAACTATGGAACGAAAGAGAAATAAGTCGGCTGCATTTGTTCGATTTTTCAAGGAGAATAGTGTAAGTCCTAATGAGGCCAATCCTATACTGGAGGTTAATAATTCGGCCGTGGTAAAGCAAAGCGATAAAATGTTCAAAATGTTTTCTCGTCCGGAGATCGACATGGACGAAATGAAAAAGATCAAATCGGTTTCTGAATATATTGCGGAAAATGAACTGGATACGGAGGTGCTTCAGCAGGCAGAGATTCAAATTAAATATGCTGGTTATATTGAAAAGGAGAAGAATAATGCCGACAAACTGAATCGCCTGGAAGGAGTCAAGATTCCAAAGAATTTTGACTATACGAAACTCAAATCACTTTCTTTTGAGGCAATGGAAAAATTAAAAGCCATCCAACCCGCATCCGTTTCTCAGGCAAGTAGAATAAGCGGTGTTTCTCCAAATGACATTTCAGTTTTACTGGTTTATATGGGTCGCTAACTAATTGTTCCACGTGAAACATATCAATTTTGAGCATGGGGAATCCGGATAAAGCAATTGAATATTTAGTAGTTAAGGATTTTTTGGTCACCGGGGAATCCTTTAAGCTAATGCACGATATCGATCGCGATATGCTTTTTACATTTCCGCAACCCGCTTCGGATCGATTGTCGGAATATTACGAAAGCGAACAATATATTTCACATACCGATTCCGGTAAAGGGCTGCTCGCTGCGCTATATCAATTGGTGAAAAAATATTCACTAAGAAAAAAAGTCCGGCTTATATCTCGAATTAATTCGGGCCCCGGAAGCCTGGCGGATATTGGGGCTGGCACTGGAGCGTTTCTTGAAGCTGCCAAAAAGAAGGGATGGGAGATCACCGGAGTAGAGCCGAATGCACAAGCCAGGGAAGCTTCCGGAAAACGGGCGGTCATTTTAGAAGAGTCAGTTTCTAATCTTGAGGGGAAACAATTTGATGTGGTTACTCTCTGGCATGTCCTGGAGCACATGCCTGAACTTGAAAACACGATTAATAAAATTTCCAATCTGGTTAAACCGGGAGGATATTTAATTATAGCAGTTCCAAATTATAATTCCTACGATGCTCGGTACTATAAAAATTATTGGGCTGCTTATGACGCACCCCGGCACCTTTGGCATTTTTCCAGAAGGGCCATAAAAAAACTGTTCGAAGGCAAATTAGATTTTGTAAGATTTAAACCCATGCTTTTCGATTCGTTTTACGTAAGTCTGCTATCTGAAAAATACAAGAACGGAAATTCATTTTCCTTACGGGCAATATTGATAGGATTATGGTCTAATGTGTGCGGGTGGAGATCAAATGAATATTCTTCGCACATATATCTATTTAAAAAAGCCCAGAACGCAATTTAAAGGCGTTTTAAGCATGTTTTAGAACAACAACACCTCCTAAGCCGCTAGAAATAACTTCAGGGCTATAAGGGGATATTTGAAGCCTTGTGGACATAAGAAAATCTTACTAAAAACACGATTGCAATAGAGGTTCCTTATACAAGTTCTTTTCTATGAATCAGTCGCGTGAGTTGTATCGAAAGATCACTGAAGATTATTTTGGCATTTCCATTCCGTTCAACGTGATAAATCGCTTGTTCTAATTCGTTCATAATCTCGAAAATGTTATTCTGATGAACAAAAGGAGCGAATTTCGTTATATCGAATGAAGAATCTTCAGCTTCAAAATAAAGTAATGAATCTGCCGAATAATTTTTTAGCATGGCCTGGCGAAACACTTCTATGCAAAATGACAGAAATTTTTTCTGAGTTTCCCTTCCCTTGCCCGCCAATGTTTCACTCCACCTTAGCAATTCACTAATCGCACTCTTATTTCCTTTGGCACTAAAGGCCATACGAACCCAACTAACAAACCAATTTTCGAACTCCAGGTCATTGGCGTTATGCTCTAAAATATGCAATGCTTGATTATAATCGCCGGCGGCCCTGTGAGCGATTCTCTTCGCCAAATTTATGTCAACAGCTTTATAATCAATTAGTTGACTAGCAATATCTTCTTCAGAAAGTAATGGAAAATGCAGTTTCTGGCAACGAGAATGAATGGTAGCGAGTAACGATTCTTCATTTTCAGTAAGCAGCAGCAGCAGCGTTTTTGCTGGGGGCTCTTCAACGATTTTGAGAATTTTATTGGTACAGGCCGTATTCATTTTTTCAGCCATCCAGATAATCATGATCTTGAATCCTCCTTCATAAGATTTTAAAGCGAGCGTTTTTGTAATATCAGCTGCCTCGTCAACATTAATAGTTCCCTGTTTGTTTTCAATGCCAAGTATTTGAAGCCATTCGAACAGCGAACCATATGGATTGGATTTTACAAACTCACGCCATTCTTCAAGGAATTGGTTGGAAACCGCATGCTTTTTAACGGCACTTGTCGTATTTACCGGGAAAACAAAATGCAGATCAGGATGTATTAATTTATTGACCTTATTAGCACAGACGGAATACTCTATAGAAGATGTATCATATTGAGAACACAGCAGCGCACGTGAATAGGCAATTGCCATAGAAAGAAGTCCGCTCCCTGTTTTTCCTACAAATAACTGAGCATGAGGAATCCGACCATTTTCAATTGTTTTTTGAAAGTATGATTTAAGGTGATTATGGCCAATTACATCGCTGAAATCCATACACAAAACTACACTTTTTTTACATCAGAAAATAACCTGTGAAAAAACTATATTTGCGTCTAGAAAACCTGAGAATGAAAACAGTAAACGATATAAATTTTGAGGATAAGAAAGCGCTGATTCGAGTGGATTTCAATGTCCCGCTTGACGAAAATTTGGAAGTGACCGACGACACCAGGATAACAGCTGCCAAGCCTACGATTATCAGTATCCTGGAAAGTGGAGGCAGTTGTATCCTCATGTCACATTTGGGGCGGCCAAAAAACCGGGAAGATGAATTCTCCTTAGCGCATATAGTTGAAAAAGCAACCGAAGTTATTGGTGTTCAGGTGAAATTTGTCGACGATTGCATCGGGGACAAAGTGGAAGAAACTGTAGCTGAACTCGAGCCGGGAGAGATACTCATGCTGGAGAACCTTCGCTATTACGATGAGGAAAAACAAGGGGATCGAAACTTTGCGGCCCGGTTAGCCAAACTGGCGGATTATTATGTGAACGATGCTTTCGGAACTGCTCACAGGGCACATGCGTCTACCTCGGTGATCGCCGAATTCTTTCCTGAAAATAAGTGTTTCGGGCTATTACTTGCTTCGGAAGTAGAAAACCTTAACCGCGTCCTAATGAATGGGGAATCACCTGTAACAGCCATAATTGGTGGTGCAAAAGTCTCGTCAAAGATCACGGTGATAGAAAACATACTCGACAAGATCGATCATCTCATCATTGGTGGCGGAATGGCATTCACCTTCGTAAAAGCGCAGGGAGGCTCTATTGGCAGCTCACTTGTAGAGGAAGATAAACAGTTGACCGCACTGGAGATTTTGAAGAAAGCTGAGGAAAAAAACGTGAAGGTGCACCTGCCTACTGATGCGATTATTGCGGATAGTTTCAGTAATCAGGCCCATACCGATATAGTACCGGCAGACCAAATACCTGATGGCTGGATGGGCCTCGATACGGGGCCTGAGACCAATAAATCTTTTGCTCAAGTAGTTTCTCAGTCCCGGACCATCCTGTGGAATGGACCTGTAGGAGTTTTCGAAATGGACAGTTTTGCCCAGGGCACTGTAAAACTGGGACTGGCCATTGTTGATGCTACCGAAAATGGGGCTTTTTCCCTTGTGGGCGGAGGTGATTCCGTTGCAGCTGTTAAAAAATTTCAATTGGATGATAAAGTAAGCTATGTATCGACCGGTGGAGGAGCTATGCTGGAAATGCTTGAAGGCAGAACTTTACCGGGAATTGAAGCGCTATTAAAATAAATCAAGACGATCTTCCGTTAGTGAAAAGCATATATGTTAAAAATTTGCACATCCGCCTCATTTATGTATTTTTAAGCCCGTTAGCTCTAATTTTATGAAACCTACTTTATTTCTTTTTGTTTTATTTTGCTTCGGAAGTTCCTTAATCAACGCCCAGGAAGTGATACGCAAGGATACCCTTCAAACAAAAACAATCCAGGTAACAGACTCTATTACAATACCCGTTAAAGTTGGGGATATTACTCAGAATACACTAATAGCGAATGTAAAAGACTCCGTTGTTTTTGATTTGGACGATATGGAGTCAGCCCGTTTAGTAGACAGCTTGTGGTTGAATGAACTATACGATACAGGACGCTTTGAGGAAATGTACGGGACTATTCTGAATGAAGACTACGAGCCTGTGGAATACGAAGAGTTACCTACCGAGGTACTGAAGCAGCGCCTGAAAGAACTCAATGCGAGAACTCCATTCAATGTAGAATACAATCCTTCCTTGGAAAGTGTTATTAAAGGATACCTCAAGAACAGGCGAAAAACTATGGCCAGGTTAATGGCCTTAAGTGACTATTACTTCCCTATGTTCGAAGAGCAATTGGACAAACATGGGCTTCCTTTAGAAATGAAATATCTGGCAATTGTGGAGTCTGCGCTTGATCCTCGTGCGAGATCACGTGTGGGCGCCACGGGTTTATGGCAGTTCATGTACAGTACAGGCAAGATGTTCGGACTTGAGGTAAACTCGTATGTGGACGAACGTTCCGACCCAATAATGGCAACCGCCGCTGCCTGCAAATACTTAAAAAGTTTAGAGAAAAGCCTGGGAGACTGGGACCTGGCCTTGGCAGCCTACAATTCTGGTCCTGGTAATGTTTCCAAAGCTATGCGTCGTTCCGGAGGCCTTACCAACTATTGGAATATCAGGCAACATCTTCCCAGAGAAACTGCGGGATACGTTCCTGCGTTTCTGGCTACCATGTATATATTCGAATACGCCGAAGAGCACGGATTTAAAAGCAATGGGCCCAGATATCCTTATGTCGCCACAGACACGATTCGGGTGAAGAAAATGATTGCCCTGAGCCATGTTGCGAAAGTCACAAATCTTGATATAGAAGAGCTTACTTTCTTAAACCCCTCGTATAAGAACGAAATAATTCCGGTGGTGAAAGACGAGGATTATGTGCTTAGATTACCCATAGATGCTATAGGAAAATTTGTAGCGAATGAAGAAGCAGTATATGCTTTTGCCACAGCTGAATTTAACAAAAAAGAAAAACCACTTCCGCAGTTCTTAGAACAGTCCGATAGGATTCGGTATCGTGTTCGCAGTGGCGACTACCTTGGCAAGATAGCCAACAAATATGGAGTAACGGTTAGCCAGATTAAAAGATGGAACAGCTTGAGAGGAACAAGGTTGCGTATAGGGCAGCGCCTCACGATCTATCCCCGGGGCGGTGGCCCAAAAAAATCCTCCAGCTCAAAATCTACCGCGAGCAATACTTCAGGAGCAAAAACCTATACGGTAAAGAATGGCGATTCTTTGTGGAGTATCTCTCAAAAATTTCCGGGAGTAACCGTAGAAAAGATCAGAAAATGGAACGATATTAGTGGTAATAAGTTGAAACCGGGGATGAAACTTAAGTTGCAGAAAGGGTAATTTCCCCATAAACTTTTTTAAATGAAAATTTTACATATTGCCTTGGCAGGGCTCCTCTTTGCCTTGACTTCGTGTGAGAACACCGGAAATCAGAATGGTTATTTACTCAAATCATTGGGTAATATTAATACCCTTCAGGTTATTATTGAAAATGACTTATGGAATGGCGAAGTGGGAGAAGAAATAAGAGGCTATTTTGCTGCTCCGGTAGATGGATTGCCGCAGGATGAACCACTTTTCTCAATGAACCAAATGCCACCGTTCACCTATACGGATTTTGCGAGGAAATATCGTACGTTCCTGCATGTTACCATCGGGGACAGCACCGGTGTTGCTATAAAGAAAAACCCTTATGCCAAACCACAAACAGGAGCCTTTATCGTAGGAAAGGACGCTGCTGATATCAAGAGGCTGCTCGAAAAGAACTATCAGCAAATAATTGCAGCTTTTAAAGCTTCAGAAATAATAGAGAAACAAAGAAGAATTAAATCTTCACTGAAGAAAACAGATTCATTGAAAAAATTCTTTGGCATCAATATGCGTGTGCCATCGGCGTATCGGTCTGCGTTGGAACAAGAGGATTTCATCTGGTATCGAAAGGCTCTAAAATCGGGAGAAACCAATATTATTGTTTACCAGGTTCCTTTAGGTTTAATTCAAAGTGATAGTACCAGCGCATCCGATATTATCACTATCCGGGATTCAATAGGTGGAGAATATATGCCGGTTGAGGAAGGCGGCAGATTTATTACGGAAGAAGCCTATGCGCCCTATATTTTTAAAACTAAAATTGATGATAGATTCGCCTATGAAAGCAAAGGCATTTGGGAAGTTAAAACCCAGTTCATGGGAGGTCCATTCATAAATTATGCTGTGAGAGATTCTATAAATAACCGCTATATCATTCTGGAAGGATTTGTATACGCTCCGGCTACCAGTAAAAGAGACCTGCAGTTTGAACTGGAGGCCATACTGCGATCTGCAAAATTTGAATAAAAAAAGCCGGTCACTATAAGACCGGATTTTTAATATATTATTCGGAGAACTTTATTCCTCCAGCTTTTTGTCCTTAGGATCCTCTTTGGATGCCTCTTTAAATTCCTTTATTCCACTTCCTAATCCGCGCATTAATTCAGGGATTTTTCTTCCTCCAAATAGTAATAAGACGATCACAACAATTAACACAATTTGCCAAGGGCCAATCGCAAGGGGTATAAATAGAGCAGTCATTTTTTTAAGAAATTTATAAGACAAAGGTAACAAGAATTCCTTAGATACAACGTTTTCATGCTAAGTTTAGCATACTCGCTGGGCGTTTAATTATATTTGCAATCCAGGAAAAAGGGTATTATGGCCGAGAAGGAAAAACGAACTAGAAAAATAAAGAAGAAATTACTGCATAAGTACCGGCTGGTAGTTTTAAACGAGGATACTTTTGAAGAACGCTTCTCGTTTAAACTAAATCGCCTCAATGTATTTGTATTCAGTACGATTTTTGCTGTTTTCCTAATCGCATTAACCACGCTATTGATCTCATTTACACCACTCAGGGAATACATTCCCGGATATTCTTCAACTTCTCTAAAAAAGAAAGCCACCGACCTCACCTTTAAAACAGATTCCTTGCAGCAGGTGATCAACATTAATCAAAGATATCTCGCCTCGGTCCGGAAAGTACTTTCTGGTGATGTGAAAACCGTGGAATTTAATAAAGATTCTGTTATCGCACTGGCCGATGAGTCACAAAAACAAATTAGAATATCACCGTCCAGGGAGGATTCATTGCTTCGGGAAAAAGTGTTGCAGGAGGACAAATACAATCCATTGGCAGATCCCGAAGCTGTTAATATTGTGCTGTTTCCTCCGGTTAAAGGGACTGTTTCAGATGCCTACAATCCTCAGGAAAAACATTATGCTATGGATATTGTGACCATAAAAGAAGCGCCGGTGAAAGCAACGGCGGATGGTACTGTAATATTTGCAGAGTGGACAGCGGAAACAGGATACGTAATCATTCTTGAACATAGAAACAGCCTTATTTCGGTATATAAGCACAATGCTTCATTGGCAAAAGAACAAGGCGATTTGGTAAAAGCAGGGGAAGTAATTGCAACCTCCGGGAACACCGGAGAATTAACTACCGGGCCACATCTGCATTTCGAACTTTGGAGCGAGGGTTACCCGATAAATCCTGCTAATTTTATAGATTTCGATTAAATATGTCATTAAAAGCTTTTGCTGCCAGAATCTTTGCAGGGAGGGTTGCCAAACGCAATCGGAATTGGTCATCGCGTCCTTTAGAAACGCAGAGAAAAGTCTTCAATTTACTAATATCGAAGGCTACCACTACCACTTTTGGAAAAGACCACAGGTTCGATGAAATCAAAACCCACCAGGACTTTATAGATAGGGTCCCTATACGGGATTATGAGGACCTCCGGCCGTATGTTGATAGAATGGTCGCGGGCGAGGAGGACATACTTTGGCCTGGTAAACCATTGTATTTCGCCAAGACTTCCGGAACTACTTCAGGGGCAAAGTATATACCACTCACCAGGGAATCCATGCCAGGGCATATCAGGGCAGCAAGAGATGCAATACTATTATACATTCATGAAACAGGAAAGGCCGATTTTGTAAATGGCAAAATGATTTTTCTTCAGGGCAACCCGGGGCTGAAAGAATTGAATGGCGTAAAACTTGGGAGGTTGTCGGGTATAGTAGCGCATTATGTTCCGGGATACCTTCAGAAAAACCGTATGCCGTCCTGGGAGACCAATTGTATTAATGACTGGGAGACCAAAGTGGATGCTATCGTAGAAGAGACTATGGATGCGGACATGACGGTAATAAGCGGGATCCCCTCCTGGGTACAGATGTATTTCGAAAGACTTATAGAGGCAGGCGGCAAGAAAGTTGGCGACCTTTTCAAAAATTTTAGCCTGTTTATCTATGGTGGTGTCAATTATGAACCGTATCGGGCAAAATTTGAATCCCTCATTGGAAGAAGAGTAGATAGTATTGAGCTATATCCCGCCAGCGAAGGCTTCTTTGCTTTTCAGGACAAACAGGAGGAGAAGGGCATGTTGTTATTACTGAATTCAGGGATCTTTTACGAGTTTGTGGAGGCAGCTCACTTTTTTGAAAAAAACCCGAAACGATATACTGTTAAGGATGTGCAGTTAGGAGTGAATTATGTGATGATCATCTCCACAAATGCAGGATTATGGGCCTATAATCTGGGGGATACTGTTCAGTTTACCTCATTAAAGCCTTATCGGCTTATCGTTTCAGGGCGTATCAAGCATTTCATCTCAGCTTTCGGAGAGCACGTGATAGGAAAAGAGGTGGAACAGGCCATGCAACTCACTATGAAAGATCACAATTTTACTATTTCCGAGTTTACAGTAGCACCTCAGGTAAGCCCTGCCGACAAAGGACTGCCTTATCACGAGTGGTTTATTGAATTCGAGAGCAGACCAGATGATATTACAGCAATCGAAGCCACTCTGGATGGACATATGCAGCAGCAGAACAGCTATTATTTCGATCTTATTACGGGTAAGATTCTCAGGCCCCTTCAAATAAAAATCCTTGAAAAGGATAGCTTCAATTTATTTATGAAGCAGAAAGGAAAATTAGGCGGGCAGAATAAAATACCAAGGCTATCCAATGACCGTAAAATAGCGGATGTATTGTACGAATTGCAACCATAAATTAGTATTATCTTTGCTCCCGAATGAGCACATTAACAAGACATAAACGAACGCGTGCCCAGGAAAGTTCAGGAGCCATTGAACGCATGTATATTACCATGCGCCACCTGTTCAATCGCGGCTTTTATAAACCCATGGGGATTTCGGGTGAAACACTTCGTGAATCGCTCCTAATACTGAGCCCTGAGATCTATGGCTCGATCACTGAAGACAAAATTGAGCTTGAGGGGCTGTTATATGTTATAGACAGACTCCCTTACGGTATTGAAGAGTGCCGCTTTATAAACTTAACCTCCGATGAAGGCTACAAGAATTCACATTTTAAGCCTATTATCCCCGCAAAGAGGCGCCGCAACTGCTATCGTATCGACCAGGAACAAATGAATATAGAAATTACACGGGGCCGATCGGAGATCTACGATATTCTTACCCACCTAACCTTTCTTTACATAGAGTCGCATAAGATCATGAAACAGGTAATGATCAATGACAGAGGCGAAGTTATTCGCGACTGGAAGAAATTGGAGGAAGCAGTAATTGTAAAGAAAGAGTTGTCCCAGAAGGATAAAGAAATTGCACTTACACATACCGCAAATTTTCTCGGCAGGACCTTTGAAGAGGTCAACGCGATCTATTCCATGTTCGAATGCCCGGACATAAAGAACCGCTTCCTGAATATCATATATTTTCTCGGCAAACTCGCGATGGAGGAAGTAATGACGGATACCCAGCGCTTGATCACCTTCAGCCCGGTGCTACGTGAACGCCTGGGGCACCACATTCACGGAGAACAATGGGCTTTTAAGGTAAAGAAGACACTTAAAGAAAAGGATTTGTTGTCGAGACCTTTGCACATCATTAGTGCGAATATGCACAGTGTTCTCAATAGCTTATTCGCTCCTAAAGCATTGGCAGACGAATTTAAAAATGAGGAGGCCATACGTATTTTTGAGAAACTAAGCCATCCTAAAAGCGTGAAATTGCAGCAAAAAGTAACTTCATATGCTTTGGAACATGGCATGACCTACATTGAAGATGAAACAGGGGCTAATATTAATGTACAGATCTTCGACTCGTCGTATTTCTATGCAGGACCTGTGCACATGGTTCTGGAGGATAAACCCGTTATTATTGTAATGGACTATGCTTTCGGGGAACAGGCTTATGAAACCATGGATGAGCTATTGAAACCCTATATTGCCAGTGGTGGCCGGGAATTACTGAATGTTATTTCAATTTCGGTAATGGGAAAAGCCGGAATATTAAATGGGAAGAAAAGTGATATCATGATTCCAAGCGCGCATGTGTTTGAAGGAACAGCAGATAATTATCCGTTTAAGAATAAGTTGAAAAAATCACATTTCGACGATGTGGATTTAGATGTATGTGAAGGGAATATGATCACAGTTTTAGGCACTTCGTTACAAAACAGAGATATATTGAAGTTTTTCCACACCTCCACCTGGGACGTCATAGGATTGGAGATGGAAGGAGCCCATTATCAGAAAGCAATACAGTCTGCATCGAAAATCCGTGGCAGTATTAATCCGAAAGTAGCCGTTCGTTATGCCTATTATGCTTCCGATAATCCGCTAAAATCGGGAAGTACGCTTGCGTCTGGTGGATTGGGTACGACAGGGGTAAAACCGACCTATGCCATAACCGAAAAAATGTTAAATCAGATTTTAGTCTAATCTAAAAATATATTTTGAAATACAATAACATACTCATTACTGGGGGCGCAGGATTCATTGGATCCAATTATGTCGCTTACTTACTTGAAAGCAGCAATGCGAATATTTATGTATTAGATAAGTTAACTTACGCAGGTAATATGCAAAATCTGCAGTCCGTTTCCGACAAATCCAACTACTTTTTCATACAGGGAGATATCTGTGATAAGGATTTTATTGTAGAAATGTTTCAGAAACATCAGTTCGACCAGGTAGTGCATTTTGCTGCCGAATCCCATGTAGACAATTCCATTAGCGGACCGGCTGCTTTTATCGAAACCAATATTGTTGGTACCTTTAATTTACTTCAAAGCGCCTATAAGACCTGGATGGAAGGCCCGGGAAAATTGAAAGAAACATTTAGCCACGCGAGATTTCTGCATGTTTCAACCGATGAGGTTTATGGCACCCTGGGTGAAACAGGGTTGTTCACGGAGCATACGCCATACGCGCCAAACAGCCCCTATAGCGCCTCTAAAGCCTCATCCGATTTTATTGTGAGATCCTATTTCCATACGTATCAATTACCGGTTGTAACCACTAATTGTTCCAACAATTACGGACCGAATCAGCATAAAGAAAAATTAATCCCTACCATTATCCGGAAAGCCTTATCCGGGGAGGCCATTCCCATATATGGTGATGGCACCAACGTGAGGGACTGGCTTTATGTACTGGATCACTGTAAAGGCATTAAACTAGCGGTCGAGAATGGAACGCTTGGCGAAACATACAATATTGGAGGGCGAAACGAGCGGCAGAACTTGTATATTGCTCAGACTATCTGCGACATCCTTGACGAACTACAGCCCGGAGAACAATCGTATAGCGATCAAATAGCCTTTGTCACAGATCGGCCGGGACATGATTTCAGATATGCCATCGACGCGGCGAAAATAGAAAGTGAACTGGGATGGAAGGCCGAAGAGAATTTCGAATCAGGTATTTTGAAGACCATCAAATGGTATCTTCAGCATAAGGAAAGACTTTAACTATGAAAGGAATAGTATTAGCCGGTGGATCCGGTACCAGATTACACCCTATAACACTTGCGATCAGCAAACAATTAATGCCGGTTTATGATAAACCGATGATATATTATCCCCTCTCCACACTTATGTATGCCGGAATTAGGGAGATCCTGATCATCTCTACCCCGCAGGACTTGCCCCTTTTTAAAAAATTACTAGGAGATGGCAGCAAATATGGCTGTTCATTTCATTATGCCGTTCAGGAAGAACCACGGGGATTGGCGGAGGCTTTTATCATTGGGAAGGATTTTATCGGCCAGGATAAGGTAGCCTTGATACTTGGGGACAATATCTTTTATGGAACTGGTTTGAAAGAACTATTGATTTCCAATAATGATCCTGAAGGAGGAGTGATCTACGCCTATCATGTTCACGATCCGGAACGATATGGCGTTGTGGAATTTGATAACCAGGGAAAAGCATTATCCATCGAAGAAAAGCCCAATAAGCCTAAATCCAATTATGCGGTTCCCGGCATCTATTTTTATGATAATTCAGTGGTGGATGTTGCAGCAGGAATACAGCCGAGTGACCGTGGAGAGCTTGAAATTACCGACGTGAACAACGAATACCTAAAGGCAGGAAAATTAAATGTTAGTATACTCGACAAAGGAACTGCATGGCTTGACACAGGAACATTTGCTTCCTTAATGCAGGCAGCTCAGTTTGTTGAGGTAATTGAAGAACGTCAAGGACTGAAAATAGGATCTATAGAAGAAGCCGCTTATGAAATGGGCTATATTGACGCCAATCAGTTAAAGAATCTGGCAGAACCTCTTTTAAAAAGTGGATACGGTAAACATTTATTATATCGCAAATAGCTTTGGAAAAGATTTCAACACCGCTTAAGGACTGTTTTGTATTAAAACCACGGGTATTTTCCGATGCCAGGGGGACTTTTTACGAAACCTACAATGAGAAGACCTTTAAGGAAGTAGGCGGGATCGAGGTAAATTTCGTTCAGGACAATCAATCAATCTCTACGTACGGAGTCTTGCGAGGACTTCATTTTCAGCGAGGTGAGATGGCACAGGCGAAATTAGTTCGAGCTACTCTGGGTAGGGTTCTGGATATTGTGGTCGACATTCGAAAGGGATCTCCCACCTTCGGAAAGTCCTATAGTATTGAACTAAACGATGAGAATAATCTGCAGCTCTTTGTTCCACGAGGTTTCGCGCATGGATTTATCACACTCACCGAGAAAGCTATTTTTACTTATAAATGCGATAATTTCTATGATAAATCCTCGGAAGGAGGCATTATATATAATGACGCAACCTTATCTTTGGATTGGCATCTTCCAAAGGAAGAATTTATTATTTCAGAAAAAGACCTGCAACTTCCCGGATTTGAGGAAGGAATTTCATGAAGAAAGTACTGGTAACAGGGGCAAACGGACAATTAGCAAAGTGTATTGCGAAGGCTGCACCAGGGTATCCCGAATTAGATTTCACATATGTTTCCAGGGAGCAGCTCAACATTGAAAATCCTTCGGAAATTCGATCTTATTTCAATTTGAACGAGGTGGATATCTGTATCAATACGGCCGCCTATACACATGTAGATAAGGCCGAAAGTGAAAAGGAGAAAGCGTTTGCAGTGAATGCCGAAGGAACTGAAAATCTGGCCAAGGCCTGTGTAGCCGGGGATGTGCTCTTAATCCATGTGTCAACCGATTATGTGTTCGACGGCACTAATACAAGCCCATATTTGGAAAGTGATGAAACCAATCCAATAAATGTGTACGGGGCGTCGAAATTAGCAGGGGAACAAGCAATAATGGAGCTTTGTAAGCGATATTTCATTGTGAGAACCTCATGGTTGTATTCGGAATTTGGGCATAATTTCTTTAGAACCATTTTAAAGCATGCGAATGCAGGGAATGCGCTAAGCATAACAACCGAACAACTGGGGTCGCCTACAAATGCAAACGATTTGGCAGCGGCAATACTTACTATCTCAGCAGCAGATTCGAAGGAATATGGCGTTTACCATTACAGTAATGAAGGAGAAGCTACCTGGTATGATTTTGCGGAAGCTATTTTGAAGGAATCCGAACAAATTGAAACCGTAAACCTTGCCAAAACCGACCATTACCGTACTTTTGCAGCTAGACCAGCATATAGTATTTTAAATTGCAATAAATTCTATAAGACATTCAAAGGCACCCCCTTGAGCTGGAAGGAAAGCCTGAAAACATTATTTGTAGAACACAATAACCAAAAATAAAAGATAATGGCACAGAACAATCCGGAAGAAATAGATCTGTTTGTAGTATTAAAAAGACTGAATAAGGTCTACCAGGGGTTTCTTGCGAGTATTTATAAAGGAATTCGCTTTGTAATCAGGAATTGGATCGTGTTGACCATCCTGATCGTAGGGGGCTATTTCCTGGGAGGGGCATGGCAGAGAAGTATACCATCGACCAAGGAATCGGTAATGATTGTTCAGAATAACTTCGATAGTTCGAATTACGTATACAATGCGATCGATCTACTTAATTTGAAGTATAGCCAGCGAGACGCAACCTTTCTTAAGCGTTATAATTTCGACTTAGAAACTCCCGACCTGTACAGCGTTGAGATAGAGGCTATTGTGAATATATTTGAACTGCTTGAGAAGCAAGAAACCAATGATAGAAATCTCGAATCTTACCTGAGCCGTGTAGGTTTTGAAGAAGATCCCTTGATTTCCGGGATATACACTCCTGAATATAAGTATCACAGGATTACTATTAGCACGCACAAATCGGACCTGAAAACTATAAATAAGGTGCTGGATTATTTAAACAGCAACGAAATTTATAACAAGACCAGGGACGTTGTAATTGAAGAAACGAAGTTAAGAATACAACGAAACGACACCAGTATTCAATATATAGATGACGTTTTTGTTGAGTTGGCAGGGAAGAACGAGCAAGATGATAAACAAACAGGCGAGGTAAATTTCAAGGTGCAGCAACACGATAATTTGCATCACCTAATGGAAAAGAAGAGAGAAATAATCGCGGAAAATGAGATGTTGAAAAGAGAACTCATTAAATACGATAATGTAGTGACTCTTATGAATGAACCAAATTTTTACGGCACCACTTCCTTTTTAGACAAGAAGAAAGTTTTATTACCTGTATTCCTGGTAATCCTGTATATCGGCTTTTTTATAGTTCGTAATATGTACAGAAAGGGGAAATTATATTCACAGCAAGAAGAGTAATTATAGTCATGTCTCCTTATTAAGATGCTTCGGATTTAGCGTTGTGATTACTGGAATTCATTCAGGCAGTGACATCTTTCCGAAATTCTTACGTAGCAGTGATGTAGACAACCTATACCAATGACGTTACTGAATAATTTAAAGGATCTGTTTAACAACAAGATGGTGTATAAAAGCATCAACGTACTCGGCCTGCGAGTGGCGGGAATGCTTTTGTTCTTTGGGCTAACTCTTTTCCTTACCAATAACTTTGAAGCCTCCTGGGTTGGGCAATACGATTTTAGCCGGGCCTTATTAATATTCATGGGAGGTGTTTGCGTATTCGGCATGCACCAATCGGTGATATACTATGCCGGGTATTTAAAAGCCAGGAACTCTCTGGCCTACCTTAAAAAATTATATAAAAAAATGGTGGTGATCGTGTTTGCGATCGCCCTTATTTTTTTTTTAGCAGTATTGGGTATTTCACCCGATTTCATTGACAGGCTTTTCGAAAAAGAGGTATCACAATTAGTGACCTATTCGGTCTTCGCCTTGTTCTTCTATGGAATTACACTCCTTAATATCGATGTGTTCCGAGCGATCAATAAGATTTATATATCGGAGTTTTATAGAAATATAATGCGATATGCGATATTTTTTGCCGCGATTATATTTTTATACGTAACTGAAAATCCTCAATTCCTGGTTGAGGTCTTTCTGCTGAATTTTGCCTTCCTCGCGCTACTATCTACAGCCTTTCTTTTGTATTATTTCTCGAAGGTGAACGCTAAAAACACTTCCGAAGAGATTACATACAAACAAATTATAAAGCGGTCCGGCCCCATGGCTATTAGTGCAATAACCTATCTCCTTATGCAAAGTGTGGATGTTATCTTATTGAGCAAATACAGCAGTTTTGAACGAGTTGCATTTTATTCTGTGGCAATCAAACTTACCACCGTGCTATCGCTGGTGCTTGCATCGGTAAACACGGTATATGCGCCATCCTTCGCCGAATGGTACAGCATGAACGACTTCAAGAGTTTAAGGGAAGGGCTAAAACGATCTACACGCCTTATTTTTCTATTCACATTTCCGGTTATCATTATAATTCTGGTTTTTTCAAAAATGATTTTAGGTTTCTTTGGCCCTAACTATGTGGAGGCACGATGGGCGCTTATTGTTTTGCTTATCGGACAGGCAGTGAATGCATTTTGCGGATCGGTGGGAGTGTATATGAATATGACTGGAAAACAAGTGATATTTCAGCGAATATTGATCATCGCTTTCACCATAAACATTGTTTTAAATTTAATCCTAATTCCCAAATACGACTTGTTAGGAGCCGCTATCGCAACGACAATTTCGACGGTATTCTGGAATTTGGTCACAACGGCTTACATCTATAGAAAAGATAAAATCATAACCTTTTTAACCATAAAATGAAACAGCTGACTGTAGACTTTTTTGTGATAGGTGTTGCTCGCGGAGGGACTACGTCGCTGTATAATTATTTACAGCAACATCCAGGAATTTTTCTACCCAAGGTAAAAGAGTGTAATTTCTTTTCTGAAGTGGCTTCTCTGAATAAAGAGGTGTATGATACCCCTGAGAAGGACAAGGAATACCACATGAAGATCATCAAGGATGAAGCGGTATATTTTGGATTGTTCGAAAAGGCCGGAAATTCTCAGCTTAAAGGAGACATTAGCCCTTCATATTTATGGGATAAGAATACGGCGGAACGAATCTACGCTCATAACCCTAACGCTAAAGTATTGATTACTCTTCGGAACCCTATCGAAAGAGCTCATAGTCATTACCTGATGAATTATCAGACGGGACATGATAAAGAACCCTCGTTCGAAGCGGCCATCAAAGCTCCAAAGAAGAATATTTGGGGAGGAGGAAATATGTATTTGGAAATGGGCCTGTATTACGACCAATTAAAGCCATATTACGATCGCTTCAAGGCTGAAAATATCAAAATAATTGTTTCTGAAGTTTGGACCCGGAATAATGGGGAGGCGCTCAATGATATTTACAATTTTTTAGGCCTTCAACCCCATGATAATTATGAGGTGGATACGGCACACAATGCCGCAAAACAGCTTAAGAATAAAGGTTTACTGGCGTTTCTTAGGTTAGAGAAAATTAAGCGGCCTCTTAAATGGTTGCTGCCCGAAAAGGCAAAAGACAAGCTCAAGGACCGTTGGTTTTATAAGGAAGGGAAAAAACAATGTGTAAACACGGAGACCTATCAGATGTTGAAGGAATATTTCAAGGAGGATATACATAAAACGGCAGCACTCACAGGTCATGATTTGAGTGGAATATGGCAATTATCTGATCATAGCAATTCGACAATAGCAAAATGATAAGCCCGAAACATAAAGCCTTGTTTGTGCATATCCCGAAGGTTGCGGGACAGAGCATCGAGACCGTATTCCTGAAGGATTTAGGACTTGGCTGGGAAGACCGGCAAGAATTACTGCTTCGTAAGAAGAAAAGTGGAGAAGCCGGACCATTCCGACTGGCACATTTAAAAGCCGGCGAATACCTGGCTTATAATTATATCAATAAAGAGAGTTTTGATAGTTACTTCAAATTTTCATTTGTTCGCAATCCATATATGAGATTGCTATCGGTGTATAATTACTTAGGATATTCAAGGATTATCTCTTTTTCCGCCTTTGTCAATAAAGTTGTGAAAAAAGCCCTTGAGAAGAATGATTTCTTTTATAGCCCGCAATATGATTATCTGTATGTCAAGGGCAAAAAATTGGTTGATTTCGTAGGCAAACTGGAGAATTTGAAAGTAGACATGGGATACGTCTTAAAACAGTTAGAACTGGAGGGACACGAAATACCGCATGTAAATAAATCGGAAAAAGGCCTTAAAAGAGGCCTCGCTGCTTTGATAAAAACACCTCGGCTCTGGACGAATTTAAAATTAGGACGACTGTTCTCTTCAGAAAAGAAGAAAAACCTAAATGAAAAAGAGCGGGCATTAGTGTACGAACTTTATAAGAACGATTTCGAGTATTTCGATTATGAACCATAAGAAGAACATATTATTTATCAGCATTGCCTGCGATATGTATGGATCTTCCAAGGTCCTGCTCTCTCTTGTGCTACAAATGAAACAATACAGTGAAGAATACAACCCCATTGTATGCCTTCCGCCGGAAGAAGGTCCACTCAGGCAAAACCTGATGGATGCGGGGATACAGACCATTGAAATGCCTGTAGCGAAACTCACCCGTTCCATGCTGAAATCGCTCAATTTTATCGGATTGATACGGGAATATTTTCGAGCAAAAAGAATATTGAAACGTGAAACCAGAGGGATTGCGGTGGACTGCGTGCAATCGAATACACTGGCAACTATGTTTGGGGCGATGTACTGTAAATTTCGAAAACCAAAACATGTGATCCACGTTCATGAAATAATGGATCGGCCTAAAATTGCCAGTTTTTTCTTTAAAATGGTTCTGAAGTATGGCTGCGATGAAATTGTATACAATTCGGAAGCGACGGCAGCCTTTTATAACGCAATGGCCCCTTCTCTTAAGAAGAAGTCAACAACTATTGTGAACGGTGTGGATAGAACCCGGGAAGTAATTTCAGAAAAACAACGTCAAATAATCCGCACTGAATTATTTCATGCTACTCAGGATGAGGTTGTCATTGGACTGTTGGGTCGCTTTAACCGTCTGAAAGGCCATGAACTAACTTTGAAGGTTTTTAAAGAGCTTTCTGCAGAATTTCCCAATCTGAAATTATGCTTTATTGGTTCTCCTCCACCGAACCAGGAGCATTTTTTAGTTAACTTACGGAAAAGCATCAAATCAATGGAGTTAGGTGAAAAGGTTCAGATCGCGGGATTCCAGGATGATGTGTTTGCAGTTCTCGATTCCTTGGATCTGGTAGTGGTTCCATCTACCGAGCCTGAATCGTTTGGGCTTGTGGTAGTTGAAGCCATGTTAGCCGGTAAAGCTGTGATTGGTTCAGATATTGGTGGAATTTCAACGATTATAGATCATGAGCAAACAGGATTGCTTTTCAAAACTAATGATAAAGATGAATTTAAGAATGCTATAGTTTCTTTGCTGAAGGACAATTCCTTAAAAGTACGTTTGGAGAAACGGGCCATGGACATATCAAAGGAAGTTTTTTCGTCGAAGGCAATGTTTCGGAAGTTTAATCTTTTGTACCATAAAATAGTATAGATGGGACAGTGGTTTTATAAAATATGTCTGGTTGTACTAATCTGGTCGCTACAGAGGGCAAATATTGAGTTGTCTTTTGGGATAGCGGCTTTGGTGACTTTGGCTTCATTCCGTACTAAAGTATCCAGCCAGGCTGTTTTGCTTATCATTATACTATCTTTTCTTGTGATCATTGGCTCCATATCAGTGTTCTCACCCGAGAATGACTATTATTTCTTTGCAAAGGACTTCATCTATTTCGTAAGGCCAATACTCGTGATCCTGGCAGGATATTTTCTCACTATGCGATTCAGTAACAAGAAAACGTTTCTCAATATCATTGTGCTGATGGGTTTCTATTTCGCCTTTATGCACTTATTGAATTTTGTGATTTATTTCAATATAATTCCAAGTCATACCAGCGGAATTAGAAATATCTTCGGTCGTTATAATCATGTTGAAACAGTCGCATTATTAATATTAATATGTGTTAAGGATCTTCCCGTTAAAAGATCACGATATAAGATCTTTTATCAGGCTTTTGTAGTATGTCTGGTAGTTTCGTTCATAATGTATATCTCAAGAACCATGTTCATGGTGGTTCTAATAGGTTCCCTGGCCTACTACGGCTATTTAAAATTGAACAGAAAGGGAACCATAGCATTAGTGTCATTTCTAATCATCGGGGCGGGATTTGCATTGTTTTTACAGGCGTACGAGCCGGCAACTGAAAATCCGGGAATCGTAGACGGCTTCCTTTTGAAAATAAAAAATTCGGCAAGCGAAAGCTTTAGCCTGGGAAATATCAATGTCCAGGATCTGGACAGAAGGGAGTTATGGAAGCATTGGCGGGCCTATGAAGCTTTTAAAGTATATCAAGAAGCTGAAGCAGAAAACCTTTGGCTCACGGGGCAGGGATTCGGTTCTACGGTCGATATTGGATTCGAAGCCCGACTGGATGGAGAACTTACCCAACATTTGTCATTGACCCATAACGGCTTTGCCTATTTGTTCCTGAAAACAGGAGTCCTGGGCTTGATAATCTATATGGTTCTCATACTTTACTTATATTCATTTTCATATTCTCCCAGAAGGGGAACTCTGGCAGATATTGGAAACAATTTTCTTGTAGCCACCGCATTTTATATTCTTATCACCAGCTTTGTGGTGACCGGAATTTTTAAACCTTACGATATGGCAGCGCTGCTCATTGGAGCGGCATTTGCCTTTAAACAATTGAAACCACGTGAAGATAGCGATATTGGGAACCAGGGGGATTCCTAACAATTATGGCGGCTTTGAACAGTTTGCGGAGTTCTTTTCGGTCTATCTGAAAAAGATGGGCCATGATGTGTATGTATATTCCTCACACACACACGAATACCAGGAAAACGAATACAAAGGCGTTACCTTAATCCATTGTAAGGATCCCGAACACAAAATTGGGACGATAGGCCAGTTTATCTACGATTTTAACTGTATACATGATGCGAGAAAAAGAAAATTCGATATCATACTTCAGTTGGGATATACCAGTAGTTCAATCTGGAGGAAATATCTGCCAAAGAAAGCAATGATCGTGACTAATATGGACGGCCTGGAATGGAAACGCACTAAATTTTCCAAAAATGTAAGGAGTTTCCTAAAATATGCCGAATCCCTGGCCGTAAAGGGCAGCAATTATCTTATTGCCGATTCTGTTGGGATCCAGGATTACTTAAAGGAAACCTATGATGTAGATTCTAAATACATTCCTTACGGTTCTTTTCTTTTTAATCAACCTGACGCTTCGTTATTATCGAATTACGATCTGCAGCCATACTCGTACAATATGCTAATCGCACGTATGGAACCTGAGAATAGTATCGAAGTTATTTTAGACGGCGTAGGGAAAAGTGAGAATATAGAGCCGTTTCTGGTCGTTGGCAAACACGATGTTAACAAATTCGGGGCTTACCTGAAAGAAAAATTTGGCGCCCACAAGAACATAAGATTTGTGGGAGGAATATACAATCAGGATCATCTGAACAATCTGCGCTATTATTCGAAGTTATACTTTCATGGACATACGGTTGGTGGTACAAATCCGTCACTTCTCGAAGCCATGGGAAGTAATTCATTGATTGCGGCACATAACAATCGATTCAATGCGGCTATCCTGAATGAGGACGCATTTTATTTCAGTAATCCCGATGAGGTAGCTTCTATACTGAAAAAAGTAACAACGAAGGATGAATTTACCAACTATTTGGACCGGAACGAGACGAAAATAAGGGATATGTATAGCTGGGATTTAATCAATAAAACCTATCTCGATTTCTTTAAAGAAAAATATGCAGCGTTTAAATAAGATAGTAAGCTCTCAACACACCTATATAGTGCTGATAGCAGCATTACTGATATCCATACCTTTGCCATATGGATTCAGCACGGGCATTCTAATCGTGCTTCTTGCTACTTCTTTACTATCCGCCCGGCTGCATAAGGTCACTATCAGAAAAGTCTATTTCATCCCTGTTTTGTTTTTCGGACTTATGGCACTTTCATTGATTTGGTCCGGCAATATTCACAATTCCCTTCGAGGTCTCGAAAGACAGCTGGCATTGGTGCTAATTCCACTTTCATTTGTCTTAATGCCTGAGATCTCCTTAAGATCACGAAACAGCATTTTCCTTGCTTTTTCAACGGGGCTATCGTTATTCGCCCTTTATTTCATGGGGACTGCCTTTGTTGAATATTTGAGCGGAGCCCATATATCCCGGTTTTTCTATCATGCCCTGGTATCACCTTTTGATTTAAATGCGATATACCTTTCTGTGCTCGTGTCACTAAGTGGTTTATTCCTGTTACTAATACAGCGAAAATCGGTATTTACGATGATCCTCCTGGCAATTCATGCTGTATTTCTCATTCTGCTTTCATCGAAAATAATAATAGTGATCACCGCTCTTATTGCAGCTTTTGGAATAGTGAGGACATTCAGGCGATCCAGAATTCTTATGCTGTTACCCGTGTTGATCCTGGGGATGATTTTACTGATGACAACCTCAAACCCGGTGCGCGAGCGCTTTGAGAGGGAGATTGCGGTTTCAGACATCAAGGAGGTGATGGAAGGTGAACGATTTAATAAGGTCTACGACTGGACCGGGACCACGATACGTTTGTTCCAGGCACGAATCTTTGTGGAAATGATGCAGGAAGATGATGCCTTCCTTACCGGATATGGAATCAACAATTCGAAAGATAAAATTATCGAGAAACAAAAACACTACAATTTATGGCAGGGGTACTACGATTATAATTTCCACAACCAGTACATTCAGGCTTTTGCGGAATTAGGCATATTTGGCTTTATTTTTCTGCTCATCTTATTGGGAGCTGTTTTCAGGGAGTACATCAGGACGAAAGACATACTGTTCTTAAGCTTGTTTCTCGTTATGCTTGTTGTCTTCCTTACAGAGACGTATATCTGGAGACAGCGGGGACTTTATCATTTTCTGGTACTGTTCTGCTTGCTGTTTAAATCATCCGCTATTTCGGCTAAAATAAAAATGAATGAAGCAGATCCACCGTAGAGATATAAATCACAGTAAAAGTTATTTTTACTTATAATTGTACGTATTTTCGAGAAACAAACCAACTGAACGACTTTACCATATGCTATCCAACATCAAAACAATTTACATCATTTACTTTGGACTTTTAGTCGCCTTCATCCTTCGGGTTTTCAATCTGAATTATGAAGGTCTTTGGAACGATGAATTGTTAACGGCTGTTACCTCGCACCCAAGTTTATCGGTTAACGATATTATTAATATTATGAAAGGGGATGTTCACCCTCCTCTTCACACCATACTTACCAATCTTTGGGGAAAAATCTTCGTTCATAATGATATCACCATTCGATTGATTAATGTGTTCCTGGGAGTATGGGGTGTTTATGCGGGGTATTTGCTCGCCAAGGAACTATTCAGTAAAAAAGTAGCGCTATACGCTTTCGGACTGCTCATTCTTAATTCATTTTTAATCAGATACAGCCAGGAGGCGAGATCATATGCGCAGCTTTCTGTGTTTGCCAACTTCTCCTTCCTGTATTTTGTAAAGCTTATCAAACACGACTATGAGCGAAAGAATGCCATTTATTATGTGCTTGCCACAACGGCAATGCTTTACACACACTATTTCGCTTTATTTGTAGTGGCATCGCAGTTTGTTTCGTTTTTCTTTTTTGTGAACTGGAAGAGGTTCAGGAAAAAATTATGGTATTATGTACTAACCTTTGCCTTACCCAATGTTCTGTTCCTGTATTGGGTACAATTCATTCTGAAGCGGGCCGATAAACCTTTTAGCAGCTGGCGCGATCCCGCTACACCAGGTGTTATATACGATTATCTCCAGATTTTCTTTAATGATTATCTGCTTTCGGCTACATCCCTGGTTCTTATTGCTATTACGTTGATCTATCTTATCGTTCGAAGGTTCTACAAAAATGAAAGGGCGGAGTCATTCTTTAAAGATGGAAGATTTGGTGTAGCCGTATTGATGATATGGCTGCTGGTCTATTTCTTTATTCCTTATATCAGGTCTAATTTCGAGACATCGATGATGGTAAATCGATATTTTGTTCCATTAGTGGTGCCCGTGGTACTTTTACTTGCATTCTTTCTCAGTAAGATCGAAGGCAAAAAATTACGTAATGGAATATTTGCTTTTATTTGCGGGTACAGCCTGCTGTTGCTCTTTTTGAACAGCAACCCTTACTTCTCTCATACTACAACCTACCGTGAAACCGCAGAACAACTTCAGGAAATGGACCCGGACGCCTATGTTTTTTATCTGTCGCGAGACCGACGGTACTGGAATCATTATCTCCGCTTGAATAACCTGAGAAAAACACGAAAATATTTCGAGCCATTCAAAAATATGTTACTTAAAAATGATCCGCCGGAGTATTATTATGTCGTTACAAACCTAAGAGCCTTTGTGCCTGAGTATAAGGACAGTATACCCGTTGTTGAAGGCTACGAAGAGATATACTCCAGGGTATTTCGTAATATGCACAATATTGAATGCACAAAGTTGATTCAGTATAAAAGAATTGAGAAAACCCTGGACTCCCTTTAGCCTACCACTTTTTCTTAAAGTCTCCTTTTGAAAAGAACTTTTCAATGAAGCAATAAAGCAGTATAAAGAAATACCTGCTTCCCATCTCACGGAGTTTGAGTTTAGATTCTCCGTATTGCCGGTTGGTCCAGGAATTCGGCACCACTGTATAGGAATAACCACGAATGATCGCCTTTAGTGGTAATTCGATGGTAAGATTGAAGTGAGGAGCCAGAAATGGTTTTATACCATTGATGGTTTCCTTTTTATACATCTTGAAGGCATTGGTGGTGTCGTTGTATTTTATCCCCATAAAGACACGAATGATCCAGTTTGCCGTTCGGTTCACCACTTTCTTTACAAAAGGATAGTCCACCAGTTTACCACCTTTCATAAAGCGGCTTCCAAAAACACAGTCGTAATTACCCGCCACCATAGTGCGATAAAAAGTTACCAGATCCGTTGGAGAATCAGACATATCGGCCATCATCACAGCTACGCAATCTCCGTTGAATCGTTCCAGTCCATAACGCACCGCATAACCAAATCCATTAGGCCCTTCATTGGTCTCGAAGTAGAGGGAAGGGTACTTCGGTTTTAATGATTCCAGGACTTCAAGCGTATTATCTTTGGAATTATCGTTAACAATGAAGAGCTCATGATCGATATTTTCCTTTTGAAGTTCCTCGGCAATTTCACTAATAGTTTGCGCTATGGATTCCGATTCGTTATAGGCCGGTATTACTACGCTTAATTTCATGCTTCGGCTCTTTCTGTAAATGCCGTGTGTATCTGATTCAGAATATCGTGAATATTGTAGTTATGATCCCAGGCCGGGTAGTGCTTTTTGAATTTAGACACATCACTGATCCACCAAATATGATCTCCAATCCTGTTGGTTTCTGAGTATTCGTAGTTCATCTTTTTGCCTGTTATAGCTTCACACATTTCGATAGCCTCGGCCATGGAACAATTGGAATATCTCCCGCCTCCCGCGTTATAGACTTCTCCCTGCCTGGGGTTCTGATGGAAATGCCAGAACATATTCACAAGATCCCAACTGTGAATATTATCCCGAACCTGTTTTCCCTCATATCCGAAGATGGTGTATTTATCTCCTGTAATGGCACATTTCATTAAATAGGACAAGAATCCGTGTAACTGGGTTCCTGAATGATTGGGGCCTGTAAGACATCCACCACGGAAAATACCGGTATTCATTTCGAAATATTTGCCATATTCCTGAACAAGTATATCGGCGGCAACCTTCGAAGCTCCAAACAACGAGTGCTTGGTCTGGTCGATACTCATATTCTCGTCAATACCTTCCTTGTAATAGGGATGACTCTCATCGATTTCCCATCGTTTCTCCAACTCAACAAGTGGTAGGAAGTTGGGGGTATCGCCGTAAACCTTATTGGTTGACGTGAATATAAAGGTCGCTTTCGGACAGTGTTTTCTAGTCATCTCGAGCAGGTTCAGTGTCCCGTTAGCATTGACGGTAAAATCTGTAAAAGGCTCCTTGGCAGCCCAATCATGACTGGGTTGAGCCGCAGCGTGAACTATGAGTTTGATAGCATCTCCATAGCGGCTGAACAATTCATCGAGGGGTTCAACATTTCGTATGTCAATGGCGTGATGTTCGAAATTATCGATGGTCCGACTTAATTTATTTGCATTCCACTCGGTGGATGCTTCCTTTCCAAAGAAATAAGCCCGCATATCATTATCGATCCCAATGATCTTATCGAATTTATCCTTGAAGAAATCTACAGATTCACTTCCGATGAGTCCCGAAGAACCCGTAATTAAACAAATAGTTTCCATACTATCTTTCTGAGGTTTATTTTAAAATACTTTCGAGTTGCTTCTCGTTATTTTTGATCCAGTGAAAAATATCCGTGAAAATATCTTCCACACTGTGCTGAGGTTTCCATCCTGTTTCGGATTCTATTTTTGTGTTATCTGAGATAAAAGCACGTAGGTCGGCCGGCCTTGTTTCTTCTACTTTACCTATTTGAATGGTATTACCCGTGATCTTTTCACAAATATGGGTCATTTCAAGTAAGGAAGCTGAAACATCCAGTCCGCCACCGGCATTGTAAATCTTCCCACTGAACTTTTCCATCTCATGGATTTGCATATCTACCAGGCGTATCAGGTCTTCGATATGCAGCATATCCCTTACCTGCTTACCCAGACCACCATAGCCAATATATTTTAGTGGCTGCTTCCAATAATGCTTCGCCATCCAGAGCGTCACTACCCCCTGGTCTGTTTTTCCCATTTGTCGCGGACCCGCGATCACACCAAATCGGGTTATAGCCGCCTGCAATCCGTAAAACTCAATGTATTCCTGTATTAAGAGCTCCGAAGCGAGTTTGGTGGTTCCATAAAAGGATCTCGGACCGAATAAGCTGAGCTCTTCAGAGATGCCATTTGCCGATATTCCAGTTTCTTGTTGTGTGTCGCTGAAAGAAAAACGAGTTGCTTCCTCGATAAAGTTCGCATTCTCTATCTTATCGATCGGGTACACGCGACTCGTAGAAAGAAAGATGATCTTCGCTTTGTGTTTTAAGCAATAATTAAAGCAATTTACCGAACCGATTAGGTTATTATTGATCACGTAATACGGGTTGGAATCCAGCCCTGCCATCACCGAAGGTTCGGCAGATCCCTCAAGTAAAAGGTCCACGGGCCCTACATCATCAAAATCCTCAGTATTTCGGATATCTCCATGAATAAACTGTATGCCGTATTTCTTAAAATCGACCAGGTTTAACTCGCCGCCTCGCCGCTTTAAATTATCGAAAGCGATAATAGAATAATTCGGATACTTTTTCTTTAGATTGATGCATAAGGTTGATCCAACGAACCCGGCACCTCCGGTTACTAGAATTTTCATAAGCGTATATTACACTAATCTTGTTAGATATAACAAACAAAATTAAGCGGAGCCAAATATACAAAACCGAAATCAAAATTGCCTGAACCACCCCGGCTTTCAGTAAACTAAAAATCCTATAATACGCAAACTGAATTCTCTTTGTGTTTTCTCTTTATAAACTCATGTGAAATGGAAGCAACCCTATTCCCCGCCGTGCGTCATTAATATTAAAAGAGATACCTTTGCATTAGTGCAATCAACACGAATTGATTATCCACTGAAGTTTTCAATGAATTATCCGGATCTGGTCATCTGTAAAATTTGTAATGAAAGTCTTATTAAGAGCAATTTATCCGTACATCTACCTGCTGCTGTTTTTAACGATACCATTCGATAATTATGTGCGGGTTTTGCCCAATATCCTGATGGCTGCATTGGTGGTTATCTTCCCTTTTGTAGTAGCCAAAAGTGATCTGAGCAAAGTTCGGAAGATTCCAGCCATCGCGTTTTTTTTATTCTTAGTATACATTGCCCTGAACGCGGTTATATTCAACAGGATCAGTGAAGATTTCGTCACTATAAATAAAATAGGTTTGGCGCTTGGTCTCGCCGTTCTCTATATTCCTGTTCAGAGTCAGCGGAAGATAAGCATGGCCATTATTTTTTCTTCTCTTGCCGCCATCTTGTTCTCCATCATAAAGATCATCATTATTATAAATATTTCTGAAGATATAGCATTGGGCTATTCCAGGGAGGTTATAGAAGCATTGCTTATAGACAGGTTGTATCTGGGGATGCTAAGCATTCTTAGTGTGCTGATCTCTTACCAGTCTATTTCCAGGAGATTTCACCCGAACAATCAGTATCATCTTATTAATATAATTATAAATATTCTGTTTGTTTTTCTCATGGTTTCCAAGATCGCAATTATTGTACTGGGTGCTCTGTTTGTGCTCCGATTGTTGTATAGTAAGCGGAATTCAGTGAGAATAACAGCAATAGTCATTGCCCTGGCCTGTGTGGCGCTCTTATTTTTCTCAATTCAAAATTTAAACAGGGAACACTCAGACCTCGCGATTGAGGATCGAACTGAAAGGTCGTTTTTGGAGAATACGGTAACCTGGGAATTGAGAACTACCGTCTGGAAATGCGGCTTGCAGGTGGCAAAAGCGCAAGGAATTATCCTGGAGGGCCTTGGTTTTATCGAGACAAAAGAATCGCTGATAGATTGTTATGAAAATACAATTGATGAGAACTGGAAGCGCAATAAGTATGTAAATATGGGGTACAATTCACATAATCAGTTTATCGATCTGTACCTGAATTATGGCCTTATTGCCTTAATTCTCTTCGCAGTATTTCTGATCTCGGCATTTGTAAGTATCAGGAAGCATTATTTCCCTATGGCAATGCTGGTCACTCTGGTTAGTTATTTACTGGTTGAAAATGTATTCCACCGCCAGATTGGCGCTTATTATGTCGGGTTTATCCTTATCGTCCTTCTGTCCAGCAATTTTCTGAGTCAAAACAATGCAATAAAAGAGGATTAAAATAAAGGCAAATTGTATTTTTGCCGTCGTGAAAAACCGAGAATAGTAGTGATAAAGAAACAGATTAAAACTATATGAAAATAGCAGTAATAGGAACAGGATATGTAGGATTGGTAACCGGCACCTGTCTGGCAGAGACTGGGAATGACGTGATCTGTGTAGATATTGATTCGGAAAAGGTCGAGAAAATGAGGCAGGGGACCGTTCCTATATACGAACCTCATCTGGACGTTCTTTTTGAAAGGAATATCAAAGCCGGCCGGCTTCAGTTTACTACGTCGCTCGATGATGGACTCGAACACGGGGACATTGTTTTCCTGGCATTGCCTACTCCTGAAGATGAGGACGGATCGGCAGATTTGTCCTATGTACTTAATGTTTCTGAAGAAATAGGCAGGAAGATAACTACGTATAAGGTGATTGTCGATAAGAGCACAGTACCCGTAGGCACGGCCGAAAAGGTTCATGCTGTTATTTCAGAAAATGCTAAATCGGAATTCGATGTGGTGTCCAACCCGGAATTCCTAAGGGAAGGTTTCGCAGTGGATGACTTTCTTAAACCTGAACGAATTGTTATTGGATCAAGCAGTGAGCGGGCAACCCAATTAATGAAGAAATTGTATAACCCGTTCGTGAGATCCGGGAATCCAATAATTATCATGGACGAAAAGTCGGCAGAACTTACCAAATACGCGGCAAATTCGTTTTTAGCGACCAAGATCACTTTTATGAACGAGATCGCTAATTATTGTGAAAAAGTGGGAGCCGATGTAGATAAAGTTCGTGTGGGTATGGGAACAGATTCCAGAATTGGAAAGCGGTTCCTCTTCCCCGGAATTGGTTATGGAGGGTCCTGTTTTCCGAAAGATGTCAAAGCACTGCTGCATGCCGGAAGTCTGGTAGATTATGATTTCAAGATTCTTGATTCGGTGGTTGAATTAAACCAGATCCAGAAACGAATTTTGATCCCTAAGATAAACGAACATTTTAACCACGATCTGAAAGGAAAGAATATCGCAATCTGGGGTTTGGCGTTTAAACCGGAAACCGATGATGTACGTGAAGCACCATCCATTAGTATCATGAATGAACTGCTTTCGCAAGGCGCTAAGCTTACCGTCTTTGATCCGGAAGCCATGCCGAATATTGAAAAGCAATTTGGAGACAAATTAACGTATGCCGATGGCATGTACGACGCAATTGAAAACGCGGACGCTCTTGTGATATGCACCGAATGGAGCATTTTCAGGTCCCCAAGTTTCACTAAATTAAAGACACTGTTAAGGAACCCTGTTGTTTTCGACGGGCGAAATATCTACCAGGTGGAGGACATGGCCAAAGAAGGCTTTAAATATATTTCTATTGGGAGAACTGCATCAAACTAAAACTATGGATAACGGAAAGAAAAGAGTTTTAATAACCGGAGCTGCCGGATTCTTAGGCTCTCATCTATGTGATAAGTTTATCGATGAAGGATATTATGTGGTGGGTATGGATAACCTGATCACCGGTGATCTGAAGAATATTGAACACCTGTTCAAACTCCCGGATTTTGAATTTTATCACCATGACGTGACCAAATTCGTGCATGTACCGGGCAGATTGGATTACATCATGCATTTTGCTTCGCCTGCGAGCCCAATCGATTATTTAAAAATTCCAATTCAGACTTTAAAGGTGGGCTCCCTGGGCACTCATAACCTTTTAGGACTGGCAAAACAAAAAGAAGCCCGGATTCTTATCGCTTCGACTTCGGAAATTTACGGTGATCCCCTGGTACACCCGCAAAGTGAGGAATACTATGGAAATGTGAATACCATAGGGCCACGAGGAGTTTACGATGAAGCCAAACGTTTTCAGGAGTCTATAACGATGGCGTATCACAGATTTCACGGCCTTGAAACAAGAATAGCGCGGATTTTCAATACTTACGGCCCCCGAATGAGACTTAATGACGGTCGCGTGATACCTGCTTTTATTGGACAGGCGCTGCGAGGTGAGAACCTTACCGTATTTGGAGATGGAAAACAAACTCGTTCCTTTTGTTATGTGAGCGACCAGGTGGATGGATTATTCAGGTTATTGATGAGTGATTATTCCCGTCCGGTAAACATTGGGAACCCTGACGAAATAACAATACTTGAATTTGCCGAGGAGATTATAAAATTAACAGGAACAGAACAGAAAATAGTTTACAGGGAATTGCCGAAAGACGATCCATTGCAACGACAACCTGACATTTCGAGAGCCAGGGAAATCCTGGGATGGGAACCTAAGGTCTCCCGTGAGGAAGGTATGAAGAAAACATTCGAGTATTTCAGAAGCCTTTCGGCAGAAGATTTACACAATAGTGAACACAAAGACTTTTCTAAGCATAACAGGCTATAAGGATGATATATAGAACTGGAAGATATTCAGGTTATTTAAGGCCCATTTCATATCTCATTGATTTGGTGATCATACATTTTTTGGCCTATCAGTTCTTCAGCAGCGGGTTTCTTTTTATTAATTATGTGGTCTTTATAACTTTAGCGTGGATCATTCTATCACTGAGGTCACGTTTTTACGAGATCTTTCGTTTCACACGATTAACCACGATACTATCCCTGGTCGGAAAACAGGGACTTCTGTTTTTACTTTTGGTATTCGCTTTCTTCGGATTTTACCGTGAACTGGAAATAGAACCTTTATCGATATTTCGTTATGTTCTGCTGGTGATACTATACATCACCATCGTTAAAGTGGGGATCTATTATCTTTTGAAAAAATACCGGGTTATATTAAGAGGGAACCTCAGACGGGTGGTAATTGTCGGGTTAAATCAGAAGACCGATCAACTTCGGAAATTTTTCGACGACAATCCGGAATATGGGTATAAGCTTCTTACTATATTCGATTTAAACGGGCCGGAAAAAGTTAGTATAGAAAACTGCCTGGAGTATATCAATAGCAACAATATTGATGAAATATATTCATCTGTCGGTGAGCTTAGCAATGATGAACTCACTAAACTTATCGATTATTCCGACAATAATCTTAAAATTCTAAAATTCCTGCCGGATAATAAAGAGATCTACAGTAAACGACTCGATTTCACCTATTACGGCTACCTTCCCATTCTATCTATGCGGAAAATTCCGATAGAAGAACCTTTTAATAAATTTATTAAACGCGGATTCGATATCACATTATCGTTATTTATCATTGTTGGGGTACTGTCCTGGCTAACCCCGCTACTGGGATTAATAATTAAACTGGAATCCAAAGGGCCGATTTTCTTCAAACAGAAAAGAAACGGGCTTGATTATCAGGAATTTTATTGCTATAAATTCCGATCGATGCGACCAAATCCTATGGCGCACCTTCACCAGGTAATGAAAAATGATCCGCGGATAACCAAAATAGGAAAGATCATACGTAAGACCAGTATTGACGAGCTACCTCAATTCATTAACGTTTTGAAAGGAGAGATGAGCGTGGTTGGCCCAAGGCCTCATATGGTGAGTCATACACATATGTATGCCGAGCGTATCGATAAATTTATGGTACGTCACTTTGTGAAACCAGGCATAACCGGATTGGCTCAGGTAAGTGGGTACCGAGGAGAAGTTGAAGATGAGAATCATATTATCAACCGGGTTAAATACGATATCTTTTATCTCGAAAACTGGTCCTTATTCATGGATCTGAAGATCGTCTTCCAAACTGTATATAATGCTATCAAAGGAGACAAAAGAGCATATTAGTGACGAGAGGTCACCCCTAATCTCCATTATAACACCGCTTTATAATGCGGAATCTTTCATTTCAGAAACCATGCAAAGCGTCCTGAATCAAAGCTACACGAATTGGGAACATATCATAGTTAATGATGCCTCCACCGATGGTTCTCTGAGCAAAATAACAGCTTTCGCGCATAATGATGAACGAATTCGCATAGAGGATGTTTCTACCAATAAGGGAGCAGCCTATTGCAGAAATCTGGCTACCACCATGGCTTGTGGATCATTCATCGCATTTCTCGATTCTGATGACCTATGGCATCCCGATAAACTGGAGAAGCAACTAACTTTCATGAACCAGAATCAATGTGCTGTGTCCTATACCAGTTATATCCATATTGATGAGTTTGGGAATAGCCTGAATAAACGCATTCTGGCACTTCCGGAACTAACTTACAAGAAGCAACATCGCAATAATTATATCGGTAATTTAACCGGGATGTATAACGCAGAAATACTGGGAAAGATAGCTTCACCCGATATTAGAAAACGACAGGATTGGGCCGTATGGCTGGAAGCCATTAAACGAAGTGGCAAACCGGCAATGGGTATGCAGGAAGACCTTTCGTTTTATCGCGTCAGGCAGGATTCCATGAGCTCGAACAAAACAAATCTGGTGAAGTACAACTATAGTTTTTACAAAGACCACCTGGGGTATTCATCCATAAAGTCGGGATGGAACATGTTGAAATTCTTCTATGAATATTTCTTCGTAAGACCACGCTATATTCAAAAGTTACAGCAGTGAAGTAAATTGTTTTAGCTTACCTCGCTTACTTCTGTCCAAAACATCTTTGCGCACAAACTCCAACTGAAGGTCATTTTCAAGATAGTTGTATAACGCCTTTTTAATGGTATTCACTTCTGAAGCATTGAGCTCCCTTTCTGAAACATATATGATCTTAAAACGATCGGGCGCTACCTGTTCGATTACAAATTCTTTTACATTTCCATCATCTTCGATCACACTTTTAGTGACATAGTAGAACGTTAAGCCGGGAACTGTTTTTCCTCCCGGTAATTTTGCCACATCATTTGTTCTTCCTATCAGCTCTTTCAATACGGGCTTTTTAAAGCTACTTCCGGGATCGATACAACCTGTATCCCCAATATCGTAACGGATCATAGGATGTGCCTTATTGTATAAAGAAGTGATCACAATCCTTCCCGGAGTTCCATGCGGAACCGGTTCGTCTTTATCGTCAACTATTTCAATATAAAGGGTCTCACTGTTAAGAACGAATTCATTATTAGCATTAGTAAACGCAATAAGATCAAGTTCACTGGCACCGTATTCATTGATCACAGGAACTCCAAATGTATGTTCCATGAGTTTCTTATCGTCTTCAAATAACATTTCACTGGTTACCACACAGTATTTCAAAGTAGGGCAAATGTCTGTTAACGTGATCTTTTTCGAGTTGAGATATTTGGCGAAAAGAACAATAGAACTTGTGTAGCCGTTAATATGATCGAACTTTTTCCTTCGGAAATGATTCAGGAATTGCTCCAGTTTGACATCAGACAGATCGAAAATAGGGAAACGATAGCGGCTCCCGAGCCAGTCTTTGAATCGTTCTTTCTTATAACCCTTAGTGTCCAGTGGAATCCCATAGAATCTTGCCTGATAGGAAGTATGGAAATCCAGACCAAACCACCCGAACCTGTCCAGGATCTCCGCCCAGGTGAGGGCATGGCAGTACCGGTCTTTTGCGAAAATAAAAGGATGACCGCTCGAACCGGAGGTTTTATTCACATACACTTTCTGTTCACTAAATCCATCAGATAGGCGTTCTTTTAATGGTTTTTGCAAATCACCTTTTTGCATCACAGGAATCTTGCTCCATTCAACCGTATCCCTGCCGTTGGTAAATTGTTGGTAGAAGGGATTGTTCGCTAAATGAAAAGAGAGGATTTCCTGTCTCGCCCTTTTCACATAATCCTCATAATCAATTTCCGGGATCGCCCGAATTTTTTGCAAGTCACGCTTTGCTTCCTTTATGGGGAAGCCGTTCAATTTTAATGAAAGTTCGAATAAATTCAACCAAAAATAATTAGGGCTTCAATTTACAAACAATTATTTTTGAAGACGAATTAAATCAGCACAGCATGAACATTCTTATCCTAGGTTCCGGAGGCCGTGAACATACTTTTGCCTATAAAATTTCCGAAAGTGAAAACTGCTCCAAGCTTTTTGTTGCCCCCGGAAACGCGGGAACCCATTCGATTGCGACCAATTTGCCTGTTTCTGTCAATGATTTCGATGCTATCAAGGATGAAGTGCTGAGGCATGAAATAGATATGGTAATTGTAGGGCCTGAAGATCCGCTGGTTAATGGGATCGTCGATTTCTTTGCTGAAGATATGGCGCTCAGGGATGTTATGTTAATTGGGCCATCTAAACAAGGGGCATTGCTCGAAGGAAGTAAAGAACGAGCCAAAGAATTCATGATGCAGCATAAAATTCCCACAGCCGCCTATGCGAGTTTTACAAAGGACAGCCTTGAGGCGGGCAAGCAATTCCTGGAAACATTGCAATCGCCTTATGTACTTAAAGCTGATGGCCTGGCAGCGGGGAAAGGAGTGCTTATTCTGAACTCGCTGAGTGAGGCTAAGCAGGAGCTTGAGAACATGCTGGCGCACAGCAAGTTTGGAGAGGCAAGTGCAAAAGTGGTGATAGAAGAATTCCTCGATGGCATCGAATTAAGTGTCTTTGTGCTTACCGATGGAAGGAATTATAAAATATTGCCTACGGCTAAAGATTACAAACGCATTGGGGAAGGTGACAAAGGACTAAACACTGGCGGTATGGGAGCCGTATCTCCGGTCCCTTTCGCGGATGACGAATTTATGCAGAAGATAAAAGATCGTGTGGTGATACCCACAGTTAATGGAATTGCCGAAGAAAATATTGACTATAAGGGATTCATCTTTATCGGGCTGATCAAAGTAAACGACGAACCATACGTAATCGAATATAATGTGCGCATGGGTGATCCGGAAACAGAAGTGGTTTTACCCAGGATTAAAACAGATTTGGTTAATCTGATGCGGGCAACGTCACAGCAAAAACTGGATGCGATATCCCTGGAGCTGGATGACCGTTTCGCTGCTACAATTATGGTTGTATCGGGAGGGTATCCGGAAGCATACGAAAAAGGAAAGGTGATTTCAGGTGTTTCTGAAATTAAGGATTCTATTGTATTTCACGCCGGGACTTCCATAAAAGACGGACAGTTAGTAACTAATGGTGGCCGGGTGATCGCGGTTACCTCACTGGATGAAGATTTTAAAAGAGCCATTAAAAAATCCTATCAAAACATAGAAAAACTTTCTTTTGACAGGATGTATTTTAGAACCGATATCGGTTTTGATTTATCCTAAGTAGGAGTGTGAAGTAGAACTACGGTCTTCTTCTCCACGGGCATTAACATCGGCAAGTTTTCGCATCCAGTAAAAGAATGCGACCAACCCGAGGACAAAAAACACCCAGCTCATTACATTTGATATCCACCAACTATCCATTTCCATAGCGCGGAGGGCATCGTAAGGCGCAAACAAATAATCAACAAATAGTGTTTCTATACCGTAAAAAAAGTCCTTCATAACTGTATCTTTATACTGCAAAAATATAAATTACCCATAATGCTTACAAGCTTTTTCAGTAAATCTAACCCGGCGAATTTTTTAATTTTGGGTGCGCTGTTGGTAATTTCCTTTGTCGCCTTTCAATTTATATCGCTAGGCACCGATGTAAACCTCCGCAATATAGCGAAAATAACCGCCATATCGGCACTGCTGGTTTTCGCAACTTTGCTGTTGAATTTTGTGGTGAGAAAGAATAACCTCACTCGAAAAAACACCCTGGCGGTTCTTATTTTCACCTTTTTTACCCTCATGGTTCCATCGATCTTTGGAAACACAGAGATTTTAATCGCGGAAATTTGCTGTCTTTTCGCACTTAGAAGAGTTTTCAGCTTTGCTTCTGAAAAGAATACCGAAAAGAAAATCCTCGACGCATCACTTTGGTTGTTACTGGCAAGTTTTTTTTACTTTTACAGCCTTTTATTTTTCGCGGTCGTCTACTATGCAATTATTCGGAAACCTAAAACCAGTTACCGGTTTTTATTTATACCAATAATCGCAGTTTTAGCGGCATTTAGTATTACCACATCCTATTTTTATCTTACGGAAAACTCCTTCGAATGGTTTCAGAAATTCATTGCTCCCGTTGGATTGGACTTCTCAGCCTACAATTCCTTTACTTTACTCATTCCCACGGCCATATTCCTTAGCGCGACCGTATGGATTGGATTCTATCGATTATTCAAGGTCAGTAGCATTATGCGAAAGGAAAAGCCTAATTTTCTTGTATTACTTGTTATATTAATCAGTGCCATGGCCGTATCATTCGCGGCTCCTGTGAAGGATGGAAGTGAGCTTTACTTTCTTATTCCTCCGCTTGCTATTGCGATGGCCGACTACATCGAAAACAGGGAGGAGAAATACATTAGCGAAATTTTCTTGTGGATATTGGTGCTATTGCCAGGAGCACTTATTTTCCTGTAATCTGCACCATGTATAATTAGTGATATACAGATGAAATATAATACCTTTGCAACCAATATAAGGGTTAAACCCCTAGGGTAAAATTTAGATGCATATGTTTAGTGATAGAGCGAACCGTATATTTCAAGAAGTTATAGAAACCTATCATATTATTGATAGCGTGGATCAGCCTTTTACCAATCCGTACGACGGCGAATCCCAGTTAATAGACCACTTATTGTACAGAAAATGTTGGATCGACACTGTACAATGGCATTATGAGGATATAATTCGAGATCCGAATATAGATCCTGTTGCTGCATTAACCCTTAAGAGAAAGATTGATGCCTCCAATCAGGATAGAACGGATACTGTAGAATATATCGACAGCTACTTTCATGAAAAGTACAAGGATGTTACTCCTGAAGAAAAGGCGACCATTAATACCGAAAGCCCGGCCTGGGGAATCGACAGATTATCCATTCTCGCATTGAAGATTTATCATATGAATGAGGAAGCCTCTCGAAACGACGCTTCTGCGGAGCATATCACAGCGTGTAAAACCAAACTTGATGTATTATTGGAACAACGGGTGGATCTAAGCACTGCTATCGATCAGCTTCTGGAAGACATCTCTGGAGGATCAAAGTACATGAAAGTCTATAAACAGATGAAAATGTACAATGACGATGAGATGAACCCTGTGCTGCGAAATCAAAAATAGGCTAACCGAAAGAGAACCCTCCATACTCTTATGGGAATCCGTGCGTTAATTTAAACTCCCATGGCACTGCCAACTCACATACTAGTAATCCGACTCTCAGCGCTGGGGGATGTTGCAATGACCGTTCCTGTGCTAAGAGTGGTTGCCGCTCATTACCCGGAAATTAAGATCACGGTCCTTACCAGAAATCAGTTCGCTCCGCTGTTCGATGACATCCCGGGGCTCCATTTTTTGGAAGCAGATGTGTATGGTACGCACCAGGGTTTCGGACTCTTAAAACTAGCTTCGGAGGCTAAGGCGTTAGGAATTGACGCAGTAGCCGATCTTCATAATGTGCTGCGATCCAAGATACTTCGCACCCTACTCCGGATTCGCGGGATCAGTATAGCTACCATCGATAAAGGCCGATCTGAGAAGAGAAAACTAACAGTAGGAGCAAACCGGGAATTGACCTATTTAAAATCTACACATCAGCGATATGCGGAGGTGTTTAAGGCGTTGGGTCTGGATGTAGATCTTTCCACCCATGTTTTTCCGCTCCGCATGGATATTTCCCCCCGAATACAACATTTCTTCGGTCCTGAGCCGAAAAAAGCGATTGGTGTAGCACCTTTTGCGGCCTATCCCAGTAAAATGTATCCACTGGAAATGATGATAAAGGTAATTGAAGAACTAGATGCTTTAGGAACCTATAAAATATTTCTGCTTGGGGGCGGTACTGAAGAAGCCGAAATACTGAAAAGCATAGAAGTGGATTATAAAAATGTCATTAATGTAGCCGATCAACTTACCTTTCTCGAAGAGCTTACCCTTATTTCCAATCTCGACCTAATGCTTTCTATGGATAGCAGTAATGGTCACCTGGCCGCTATGTATGGAGTCCCTGTGGTTACACTATGGGGCGTTACACATCCATGTCTGGGTTTTACGCCGTTTCAGCAGCCAGAGGAGAATCAGATATTAACCGACAGGAAGAAATTTCCGTTAATCCCTACATCCGTATATGGGAACTCATACCCTGTGGGATACGAGAATTCCATGGAATCGATCCCGTCTTCGTCAATTATTGCAAAGATTCGCGAGATCCTTTAGCGATCAGACATCATCATAATCTATACTGAGTGTGGGAGTACTGGGGTGCGCCTGACATGTAAGTATAAGACCTTCGGCAATTTCTTCATCCGTTAGGATCTGGTTGTTACGCATCGCGGCTTTACCTTCAGTTAATCGGGCAATACAGGTACTGCAAATTCCACCCTGGCAACTGTAGGGAGCATCTAACCCCTTTTCTAAACAAGCCTCGAGTACCGAGATGTCCTGTGACATATTAAATGTTTCAATTTCATCATCGAGGGTTATAGTTACTTTGGTAATACCGTCGTGTGCTTCTTGCAGATTTCCTTCTATGGATGAGGTGAACAGTTCAGAATGAATATCGCCTTCGGAAACCCCTTTTTCCTGAAGTAATCCGGAAATAACATGGATCATTTCTTCTGGCCCACATAGATAATAAGCGTCAAACTCGGAACCTTCGAATCGATTTTTAAGCAGATATTTCATTGTCGATCGATCGATACGGCCTACGAGTCCGAAATCTTCATCCCGACGACTGAAAATATATTCAGCAAAGAAACGCTCCGGATAAGACGCTTTCAGACGTTCAATTTCATCCGCAAACATGGTCTCTTCAAGGGATTGATTTCCGAAGATCAATGAAACGGTACTTTTAGGCTCATCTTCTAGTACGGCGGTTATCAGTGAAAGTATCGGAGTGATACCACTACCGGCAGCTACGGCCAAATAATTCTTTGTATGATCGGGATTCGTGACAAGTTTGAAATTTCCTTCCGGTGACTTAACCTCAAGCGTATCACCTTCTTTGAGTTCCGTATTCGCGTAATCGGAGAATGTGCCGTTCTTCAGTTTTTTGATGCCCACACTAAGCTTCCCGCTTCCCGGACTACTGCAAATAGAATAGGTACGCCGGATTTCGGACTCATTATGAATGTGTTTCAGGGAAATATATTGACCAGCCGTGAATTTGAATTCATCCTTGAGTTCATCAGGAACATTAAAAGTGATACAAACAGAATTTGGAGTTTCTTTTCTTACTTCTGAAATAGTTAGCGTATGGAAGTCGCTCATAGGATCAAATTTTTGACAAAAATACGAATCCTAAAATTGAAATAAGGAGTGAGAGGCTGCAATATCACTGAAATTTACACCATTTCCAGGCACAGTTATTAAAAAGAAATGTATTTTTACGGTTCGAATCTCATTTTACATAATAAAAGCTAAGGTTTTAAGTTAGAATATCATATAAACTGAAACTATTTTGAAGGGCATATATAAAATTACCATTTTGTTACTGGCAGTCGTTTTAATGGCTGCTTGTTCACGAAAGAAAAACACCTTTTTAAGTCGGAATTTTCATGCCGTAACCGGGGAATACAACGCCTTGTATAATGGGGGTGTTGCTTTGGATGCAGGTAAAGAGGAACTCGCGCTTACGTATCGGGATAATTTCTGGGAAATACTTCCCGTGGAGCGACTCGAACTTGAAGATGACATGAGTCTTCCGGGAGAGACTAGGAATCCGGAATTCAATCGTTCTGAGGAAAAAGCGGCCAAAGCCATTCAGAAGCATTCTATTTACCTTAATGGGAAAGAACACAATCCCCAGATCGACGAGGCATACATGATGCTGGGTAAGGCACGTTATTTTGATCAACGATTCATCCCAGCCCTGGATGCATTTAATTTTATTCTGAATAAATACCCAACGAGTAACAATATTAACCGCGCCAAAGTGTGGAAAGCTAAGACCAATATTCGTCTTAACAATGAAGATATCGCCATTGAGAACCTTCAAAGAATGATGAAGACCGAAGATCTGGACGATGAGGAATTAGCTGATGCTTCGGCGATTCTTGCACAGGCTTTTGTGAACCTGGATTCCATCGATGCCGCCCTTCCTTTTATCAAACTAGCTTCAGAATACACACGTGATAACGAATTAAAAGGCCGCTATGCTTTTATTAAGGGGCAGATCTACAATCGCCTGGAATTTAAGGACAGCGCTAATATGGCCTTCGATGAGGTGATCGAGCTTAATCGGAAATCACCGCGAGCCTATATGATCAATGCGTATATAGAAAAAGCAAGAAATTTCAATTACGACAAGGAGGATCGTATTGCTTTTTTAGAATTGCTGTTCGATTTGGAGAAAAATAGAGAGAACAGACCCTTCCTCGACCGCATATACAACCAGATAGGTGAATATTACAGCAGTACAGAGAATATTGATACCGCAGTAATTTATTACAATAAATCAATAAAAAATTACAAAGATGACCGAGTGATGCAGTCGGTTAATTATTCGACACTTGGCGAGATCAACTTCGATAAAGCCGAATATAAGCGAGCGGGAAATTACTACGACAGCACTTTGACCTTTTTAGACGTGAATACACGTCCGTGGAGGCGTGTTAAAAAGAAACGTGAAAACCTGGATGATGTAATCAAATATGAGGATATAGCTGAGCTGAATGATAGTGTTCTGCGATTAGCGAATATGTCTGAAACCCAGCTGTTAGCATATTTCACCGAATACACCGTAAAGTTAAAACAGAAAGCCATTGAAGACTCGCTTGCAGCTATTAAGCTTGAAAAGCAGATCGCGAATAATGAGTTCTACAAAAAAACCAAAGCAGAAAGCAGCAAAGAACAATCCGGGGGCCGTTTCTATTTCTATAATTCAACCACGGTGGCTTATGGAAAACAGGAATTCAGAAAAATTTGGGGAGATAGACCTTTAGAGGACAATTGGCGAAGATCCGACAAGAAGACATCGGGTATAACGGAAGAGATTGTGGTTGAGGAGAACACGCCAATTTCGGAGAACGAACGATTTAAACCTGAAACGTATATTGCACTTATCCCGACCGACACAAAGGTTATAGACAGTCTGACCAAAGAACGCGATTTCGCATACTATCAGCTGGGGTTGATTTATAAAGAGAAGTTTAAGGAATACGGATTGGCGGCCAACCGTCTTGAAAAATTGCTTACGTATGATCCTGAAGAACGATTGGTGCTTCCAGCCAAATACAATCTGTACAAGATCTATCAGCAATTGGAACGTCCCGCCCTTGCGGATGGTTATAAGAATGATATAATAAACAATCATCCGGATTCGCGCTATGCTGAAATTTTACTGAATCCGAACGCTATGCTTGCTACCGACGAGTCCAGTCCGGAATTCAAATATAAAGCCTTATATGCGGAATTCGAGGCACAAAATTATCAGCAAGTGATCGATACGGCCGAAGAATATATTACCCTTTACAACGGTAATGACATAGTGCCTAAACTCGAGATGCTTAAGGCTACTTCACTTGCCCGACAGGATGGATTTGAAGTTTATAAAAAGGCCCTTAATTTTATTTCGCTGAACTACCCGAATTCGGAAGAAGGCAAAAAGGCCCAGGAGATCTTTGCAACAGTACTGCCGAAACTCGCCATTAAGGAATTTGTTCCGGATGAAGCTAGTGAAGAGTGGAAAGTGGTATATCAATTTAATCCAACCGAACGGGAAGCCGCGGATAAACTTCGCGAAAAACTTGATAAATTTATTATACAAAGAGGATACAGTAGAGAAATGTCTACTTCGATAGACTACTATAATCCGGAGACTATACTCGTGATTATTCACGGACTAAGCACTAAACTTGGTGCCAGGGGCTTAGCCCAGGTACTCAATGAAGACAAGAAATATAAGATAAAGAAACCATTTTTCGAGATATCATCTCCCAATTATAAAATTGTTCAGATCCATAAGAACCTGGAGGATTATTTGAAAGCTGATACTGTCGAATAGAAAACGTTAATCCCCTATTAAAAAACTAACTATGTTTTCAGAAAAAAAAGACAAAAAGAATATGGAACCAACAGCAAGCCAAAACAGAATTAACGAAGGAACTAAGCTTAAAGGAGATATCCAATCTAAAGGATTTTTCCGCATCGATGGCGTTATCGATGGAAACGTGAATACACCATCCAAGGTAGTTCTTGGGAAATCAGGGGTGATCACTGGCACACTAACCTGTGAAAATGCCGATATCGAAGGGACATTCGATGGCAAACTCGATGTGACAGGCACACTAACCCTTAAGGCAACTGCTCGCATTACAGGCGATGTTTTAGTTGGGAAACTTGCTGTAGAACCGGGAGCGACCTTTAACGCATCCTGCGTCATGAAAGATTCAACGAAGAGCAAGACAGCCACGGAGTCTGAATCCTCTACCAAAGAGAAAGAGGCCATAAAATCTCAAAACCACCCTTTTGACAGATCCCAAAGAATCCAAAAACCAAAAACGGAACAGCAGAATTAACAGCTACGCCCGTTTTTCGGGTATAGCTTTTCAAATGATTGTTATTATTGTGCTGGGAACCTTCGGGGGCTTGAAACTCGATGAAATATTTCCCAACGAGTACTCGGTTTTCACAATCATTTGCAGTCTGTTTGCTGTTGGAATATCGATGTATTTTGTTATTAAACAGGTAACCGATTTTTCAAAAAAACAAGACGAAGATTAATGAAAAAAGATCTGCCTATCTTTCTGGTAAAATGGATTGGTTTCTCCGCTATATTGTTGGGAATTCATCTTTATGTTTTTGCCGTTTTATTTCCTGATATAGTCCTGTATTTTCCACTGTGGACTATTTATTTATTTAATGCAGGGCTAGTTTTACTGGTGTTCTTAATTATTCGTATTCAAATGGCCAGGGGATACGGCAAAACGTATAACCTCTTCCTTATCCTCACCATTTCGAAAATGGCATTAGCCATCGTCTTTTTGCTACCCTTATTTACGGGCAAGGCTGAGAATGCTGTGGTGGATGTAACCAATTTTTTTATTCCCTATTTTCTCTTTTTAGTCTTTGAAATTTTTCAGCTGAATATTTTTTTCAAAAAGGAGGAAACAAAATAATATATAATTTGTCAATTCATTTACTATTAGTACATTTGCACCGAATTTCAGAACCGCAAACGCACTATATTGAAGACTACTAATTTTACTATTGTTAGAAGCCTGTTTTTCGGGCTGTTTTTTATTCTGTCAGTTACCTCGGTTTTAGGTGCCTCAAGTACGTCGGCAAGTTTGTCGGAAGAAGAGAAGGGCGAAGAGTTTAACGTTACCGATATGATCATGCACCACATCAAGGATTCGCATGATTTTCACATTTTAGACTGGAATGGTCATGCGGTTTCCTTCCCGCTGCCTGTGATCTTATGGACCGACAATGGACTTGTAACTTTCATGTCGAGTGAGTTTCATCATGATGATGCTGGAAAAGTAGTGGTTGAAAAAAACGGTCAGAAATTCGTAAAATACCATGAAGAAATCTACTATGCATCTGAAACAGCAAATACCAGCGGAGCATATATAGCGATGGGCGAGGGAGATCACCCCTCGAATGCGCATCCTGTGGATTTCTCCATTACCAAGTTAGTTTTTTCAATGTTCTTTTCTATCCTGTTGCTCATGCTCATTTTTGGAGTTTCGGCCAGGAAATACGATAAGGCCGGCGTACCTAAAGGGATTGCAAAATTCACCGAACCATTGGTGGTGTTTATTCGTGATGAAGTAGCGATTCCGAATATAGGTGAAAAGCACTATCACAAGTATATGCCGTTCTTATTGACGTTGTTCTTCTTTATTTGGATCAACAATTTGATGGGACTAATTCCTTTCTTTCCTTTCAGTGCCAATCTAAGTGGAAACATCGCATTTACGCTGGTCCTGGCATTTATAACCTTTACAATTACGACGATCAAGGGAAATAAAGACTATTGGAAACATATTTTTTGGATGCCCGGAGTTCCGGTATTCCTTAAGCCTTTTCTCGCATTGATTGAGTTTGCAGGAATATTTATCAAGCCCGTTTCGCTGATGATCCGATTGTTCGCGAACATCACGGCGGGTCACATTATTGTATTAAGTCTAATATCGTTGATCTTCATCTTCGGTACTGTTTGGATGTCACCGGTTTCGGTATTCTTCTCGGTATTCATAAGTGTGATCGAGGTATTAGTAGTTGCCATTCAGGCATATATATTTACCATGCTTTCGGCCCTTTATATAGGCTCGGCCATGGAAGAACATGAACATGCACATTAATTAATCTTTAATAAATAAACACTATGAGTAGTTTAGCATTAATTCAGGACGTAGTAAGTTATGCTCCGTTTGCAGCAATTGGAGCGGGTCTTGCCGCTATCGGTGCCGGTATCGGTATTGGTAGAATCGGTGGATCTGCAATGGACGCCATCGCGCGCCAGCCAGAGATGCAAGGGAAGATACAGGCTTCTGCGATCGTATTACTTGCCTTCGTTGAGGCGGTAGCACTTTTCGCGGTGGTAGTAGCACTTATTGCAAAGTAAAAAAAACACGGCGTAACGGTTGGTTGCGCCGGTTTTTGAATTTTATTTAAAGATTATAAAACAAATAAAAGATGGATTTAGTAACTCCGGACATAGGTTTAATTTTTTGGACATTCATTTCGTTTGCAGTTTTATTTTTTCTTCTGAAGAAATTTGCATGGAAACCTATTGTAGGGACCGTGAACGACAGAGAGCAGTCTATACGTGATGCCTTAGCTTCAGCAGAGGCAGCGAAGCGTGAAATGGAAAACCTGACCGCCGACAATGAACGTATCTTAAAAGAAGCAAGACTTGAGCGTGAAGCCATGCTTAAGGAAGCTCGGGAAATTAAAGCTAAAATGATAGCGGATGCTGAAGGTGACGCTAAAACCAAGGCGGATAAGCTCATCGCGAATGCGCAGGAAGCTATTCAAAATGAAAAGAAAGCGGCCATTGCTGAGTTGAAGAACCAGGTGGCTGTACTAACTGTCGATATTGCGGAAAAGGTTGTAAGACATGAGCTTTCCGATAAGGACAAACAACTTAAGCTTGTTGAGAATATGTTGGACGATGCAAAGCTAAACTAAGAGAAAAATGAAAGGAAGCAAAGCAGCCATTCGATATGCCAAAGCAGTGTTGCAACGCGCCCAGGAAGCCAGCGTTGCTGATGCGGTATTTAATGATATGCAGTCTGTTGCACAAACATTAAAGGGTAGTAATGAGTTACGGATTGTGCTTAAAAGCCCTGTGATTAAGGCTTCAGACAAAAAGGCGGCCTTACTCGATATTTTCAGCTCCTGTTCGGAACACACCAAAGACCTAATTAACCTGCTTATTGATAATCAAAGAATTGCATCTTTGAGAGACGTTGCCGAGAGTTATGTGCATTTGTTTAATGAGGCAAAAGGGGTGAAAGTTGCCAAAGTAACTACAGCCGTGCCACTGTCTTCGGCGATTACAGCCCAGGTTCTGGTAAAAGTGAAGGAATTAACGGGTAGCAATACAGTTACCCTTGAAAATATAATTGATGAGTCCATTATCGGAGGATTTATACTCCGGGTTGGCGACCTTCAATACAACGCAAGTATTGCGAATAATTTGAACAAACTTAAAAGAGAATTTACAATAAATTAAGGATTCGGCGGTCATACACCGGTCTAAAACTTTTATAAAATGGCAGAAGTAAAACCAGCTGAAGTTTCAGCGATCTTAAAGAAACAACTTTCAGGTTTTGAAGCAACCGCTTCGTTGGATGAAGTAGGAACGGTTCTAACCATTGGGGATGGTATCGCCCGTGTTTACGGACTATCAAATGCTCAATATGGAGAATTGGTTGAATTTGAAAATGGTTTGGAAGGAATTGTACTGAACCTTGAAGAGGATAATGTTGGGGTTGTATTATTAGGGCCTTATAAAGAGATCAAAGAAGGAGCTACTGTAAAACGTACACAACGAATTGCCTCCATCAATGTTGGTGAAGGTATTGTGGGGAGAGTTGTTAATACCCTGGGGGAACCAATAGATGGTAAAGGACCTATCTCGGGCGAGACTTTCGAAATGCCATTAGAGCGTAAAGCTCCTGGTGTAATTTATCGTCAGCCGGTAAACGAACCACTTCAGACAGGAATTAAGTCCGTCGATGCCATGATCCCGATCGGTAGAGGACAGCGTGAGCTTGTAATTGGTGACCGTCAGACGGGTAAAACAACTGTTTGTATCGATACGATAATCAATCAGAAAGAATTTTACGATGCTGGTGAACCGGTATACTGTATTTATGTGGCTGTTGGACAGAAAGCGTCTACCGTGGCTAACATTGCCAGAGTATTAGAAGAAAAAGGCGCACTTGCCTATACAACTATTGTAGCAGCAAATGCTTCAGATCCTGCGCCAATGCAGGTGTATGCTCCTTTTGCCGGAGCTTCCATCGGTGAGTACTTCCGTGACACAGGTAGACCAGCACTTATTATCTATGATGACCTTTCGAAACAAGCGGTAGCGTACCGTGAGGTATCTTTGTTACTTCGTCGACCACCGGGACGTGAAGCTTACCCTGGAGACGTTTTCTACCTTCACTCCAGATTACTGGAGCGTGCCGCCAAAGTAATTGACGTTGATTCTATCGCGAAGAATATGAACGACCTTCCCGAATCATTGAGAAACAAAGTAAAAGGAGGAGGTTCATTAACAGCACTTCCAATTATTGAAACACAGGCAGGTGACGTTTCTGCGTATATCCCAACCAACGTAATTTCTATTACAGATGGACAGATCTTCCTGGAGTCCGACTTATTCAACTCCGGTGTACGCCCTGCAATTAATGTAGGAATCTCTGTATCACGTGTAGGAGGTAATGCACAGATCAAGTCCATGAAGAAAGTAGCAGGAACGCTGAAACTGGATCAGGCACAATACCGTGAACTGGAAGCTTTTGCAAAGTTTGGTAGTGATCTTGATGCGGCTACCATGAACGTTATTGAAAAAGGTAAACGCAACGTGGAGATCCTGAAACAGGCGCAGAATGACCCGTTTACGGTAGAAGACCAGGTGGCAATTATCTATGCAGGATCCAAGAATCTCTTGCGTAATGTACCGGTTAACAAAATAAAAGAATTCGAAAGAGATTTTCTCGAGTTGCTGAACGCAAAACACAGAGATACTTTAGACACCTTGAAGGAGGGGAAATTGACCGATGATGTTATTGACACGCTTTCAACTGTGGCGAAGGATCTTTCAGGACAGTACAACTAAATAGAATTCGTAATTAATAGCTAAAAAATGGCTAATCTTAAAGAAATACGTAATAGAATCACTTCGGTTGGTTCAACCATGCAGATTACCAGTGCCATGAAGATGGTATCTGCTGCGAAGTTGAAGAAGGCCCAGGATGCTATTACTGCCATGCGGCCGTATGCTGAGAAACTTACCGAATTACTTCAGAATCTAAGTGCGACACTGGATGGAGATAGCGGTGGTAAATATGCGGATCAACGTGCTGTAAATAAAGTATTAGTGGTTGCTATCACATCTAATCGAGGCTTGGCAGGTGCTTTCAATAGTAATATAATTAAAGAAGCGAGACGAACTGCTGGTGAGGATTTCGCCGGAAAGCAGGTAGATTACGTTACCATAGGTAAAAAAGGCAATGACATCCTTAAAAAGAGTGAGACAATTATTGAGAATAATAACACCATTTTCGATGATCTAACCTTTGATAACACATCTGGTATCGCCGAATTTTTAATGAATCAATATGCAGAATCTAAATTTGACAAGATTGTGTTGATTTATAATAAGTTCAAGAATGCAGGCACGCAGATCGTAATGAATGAGCAGTTTCTGCCAATTCTCCCTCCGAGCTCGGATGATCATGGAAATAAAGGTGTAGCGGATTATATTTTCGAACCAAATAAAGAGGAGATCGTTGAGGAATTAATTCCGAAGAGCTTAAAGACACAGTTATTCAAAGCCATACGGGATAGTGTAGCGAGTGAGCATGGAGCACGTATGACAGCGATGCACAAAGCGACTGACAACGCTTCAGAGCTTAAAGATGATCTTACACTGGAATACAACAAGGCGCGTCAGGCGGCGATCACCGGAGAGATTCTTGAGATCGTTGGTGGTGCTGAAGCGCTGAACGGATAGTCGATAAGTATTATATAACATAAAAAAGCCTTCCATCGTTACGGAAGGCTTTTTTGTACCTTTATGGCAAGAGTTTTGATTCTTAATTGTTATGAAAACACAAAAATATTCTGCCGGAACATTTAGCGTTATGATGATACTCATACTCTTGTCAAACTGTGGTGGTGGTAAAACTGAGAAAGAGACCTACCCATTAGTCCAAAATCCACCTTTTAAAATAATAGATGCTTACTATCAGGATTGGGTGGCAGGCATACCCGAAGGTGGTTCAGGGACGAATGTCTATATCACCCTGGGAGATTTTACAGAAGAAGTTGTGGTTGAAGAGATCTTTTTCAGAAAAAAAGTGAGCAATGCTGAATTGTCACCACAAACAACAAATCAATATATAGGTTATTTCAGAAAAGATCAGCGTGACGATATTACGATGGACATCGATCCTGTAAAAGAGGCGCAAAACACCCCGAGAAAGTCATTTCCATTCGTTTTGAAGGACAATGAAGCGGTCATTGGATATCGCAAAGGAAATGAAATGAAGTACACCAAAGTGACCAGCCTTAGAATGGAAGAGCTGCTGGCCTATCCTGCCACGAAACCTAAGGACGATAATTAGCCCCTGATGCTTTGAGCATATTCAAGAAACTCTTTAAACAGACTTTTATTTATGGCCTTGCTACGGTATTACCCAGGGCTCTGGGTATCGTACTGGTGCCATTGTATGTTTCGGTATTGGGAAAGGAGCAGTACGGTGTGTATGCCACTCTTATGGCATTCCTCATCCTGGGAAATGTTTTATTGTCCTACGGCATGGAAACAGCCTTTTTCCGATTTATAAACAAACATGAAGACCAGAAGAACTTAGTTCAGTCTACCGCATTGACATCGGTGGCATTAAGTACCACACTGTTCCTGTCGATAACGCTGTTCTTTAACACCAGCCTGGCCGAATTTCTGGATTTCAGAAAAGAATTTGTCACTTACGGGCTTATTATACTTGCGTTGGATGCTCTGGCGGTACTTCCTTTCGCATGGTTCCGCGCGAATGAGAAGCCCATGCGCTATGCCATCATTAAAATACTCAACGTTTTCATCAACCTAAGTCTCAATTTGTTTTTCTTTCTCGTCCTGCCTTCCTGGGCAAATAATAACCCGGGCTCCTTCTGGGACTCGATCCTCCTTACCGATACTCGTGTAGCTTACGTGTTTATCGCAAACCTTATCGCCAGCGCCATTACTCTGCTAATCGTTTCACCCTTATATCTGCGAATTGGATTTAGATTCAGCAGTGCCATCTGGAAAGGGATGATGCGCTATGCATTACCGGTTCTTATTGCCGGGATAGCTTTCTCCATCAATGAGGCTTTCGATAAGATATTACTGAGGTATCTGCTTCCTGCCGATATTGCCGAGGCCGAAGTAGGTGTGTATGCGGCCTGCTATAAACTAGGGGTGTTTATGACTCTTTTTGCCACTGCCTTCCGCCTGGGGATAGAGCCCTTCTTTTTCAATCACGCTAAAAGTGCGAACGCCAAGGAAACGTATGCCACAATTACAAAGTATTTTACCATCTTCGGTAGCGGGATCTTGCTATTTGTGATCGTTTATTTAGATCTTTTTAAACGAATTCTAATCCCTGATCCAAAATTCTGGGACGCATTGATCATAGTACCCATAATATTACTTGCTAATTTATGCCTTGGAATCTATCACAATTTCTCTGTATGGTACAAAGTTACCGATCGAACCCGTTACGGTGCGATCATTTCGGTAATTGGGGCTCTTATAACACTGGCACTAAATCTGGCTCTGATCCCGATAATAAGTTATAAAGGATCGGCCATTGCGACACTGGCAGCGTATGGCAGCATGATGATTATCTCCTATGTCCTGGGCCAGCGCAATTATGCCGTACCCTATGATTTGAAAAAGATTGGGGGATATCTCATGCTATCGGTTGGATTTTCAGTGCTGTCTTTTTATGTTTTCGAAGGGAATTTAATAATAGGTACAGCATTATTATTGGTATTTTTGCTGTGGATAGTTATTGCTGAAAAAAGTCAATTAAAGAGATTAGTCAAGAGATGAAAGTTAGAATTGTAAATAAATCCGAACATCCCCTTCCTCATTATGAGACGATTTACTCCGCAGGGATGGATCTGCGTGCCAATGTTCCGGAACCATCCACGCTGCAACCTCTTGAGAGGGCTATTGTAAAGACGGGCCTGTTTATCGAATTACCCATTGGATATGAAGCGCAAGTGAGACCCCGAAGTGGCCTGGCTGCCAGGAAAGGGATCACAGTTCTGAACTCGCCAGGAACTATCGATGCTGATTACCGAGGGGAAATAGGAGTAATACTTGTGAATCTTTCCAACGAACCCTTTACCATAGAGAATGGAGAACGTATCGCACAACTGGTTATCGCCAGGCATGAGCGTGCAGTATGGGAAGAAGTAGAGGAATTATCGGAAACCGACAGAGGTGACGGCGGCTTCGGAAGTACCGGCGTACAATAGAAATGAATTTTTATACAGATAATATTTTATGAAAATAATAGTCCCAATGGCCGGACGCGGATCGCGCCTGAGACCACATACCTTAACCGTTCCTAAACCTCTGATTCCGGTTGCAGGAAAACCTATTGTCCATCAGTTGGTAACTGATATTGCCGGAATTTTAAAAGAAGACATTGAAGAGATTGCCTTTATCCTGGGTGATCCGGCTTTTTTTGGAGAGGATGTGGTGGAAAGCCTGAATGAACTGGCTAGCGGACTCGGTGCCAGATGCAGTATTTACAGGCAATTGGTGCCAAAAGGAACCGGTCATGCTATCATGTGTGCTGAACCATCACTTTCCGGCCCTGCCGTGATAGCCTATGCAGATACCCTGATACGGGCCGATTTCGATCTGGATAAAAATGCCGACAGTGTGATCTGGACGAAAAAAGTAGCCAACCCCGAAGCCTACGGTGTGGTTAAGCTCAATGAGCGAAACGATATTGTTGAGCTGGTTGAAAAACCTTCAGAGTTTGTGAGTGATCAGGCTGTGATTGGAATTTATTACTTCAAAGATGTAGCGGCTTTAAAGAATGAACTTCAATATGTGCTGGACAATAATATCGTTCATGGAGGTGAATACCAAATAAATGATGGAATTCTTCGTATGATAAAGGATGGGAAGATATTTAAAACGGGAACGGTTAGTGAATGGATGGATTGCGGGAATAAAGAAGTTACCGTTGAAACCAATGCCAAAATGCTTGGGTTTTTAGCCGAAAGCAATGCTAAACTCATTTCAGAAGAGATAACTTTGGAGAATTCACATATTATGGAGCCTTGCTTCATTGGTGAAAATGTAGTGCTAAAGAATACAACCATTGGACCTTATGTTTCTGTAGGACAAGGCACAATAATTGAGGATAGTATCGTTAAGAATAGTATAATTCAGACAGAAGCAGTTATAAAAAATGCTACTTTAGACAATGCGATGATTGGTAATTACGCCACCTTTGATGGAAATTTCACCAATGTTAGCATTGGAGACTATTCAGAATTGAAATGATCCATAAATACTCAAATATACTCTTAGTTCTCATCGGAATGATGCTCATCCCGGGAGTCGCTGTAGCACAGGATGATGATGTGCCAACAGATGATCTGGGAAATGTGAGTGATGCTTTTCAGGAGAATTTCTTCGAAGGACTGAAGCAAAAAGGAATTGAAAATTACGAGCTGGCACTTGTTGCGCTTCGTAAAGCTGAAATGGCTGCTAAAGATAATACCCTTCATATTGCGGTTGTTCATTTTGAAATGGGTAAAAACTATTCTAAACTGAAACAGTACGAAGAGGCGGAAATGTTGTTTAATCAGGTGTTGGAAAGCCAGGGGGAGCGATTGGATGTTTTAGAGGCTTTGTATGACGTGTTCTATGAGCAGCAGGATTATCCCGCCGCCATACCACTGGTTGAAAAGTTGACCAAATACGATTCCGATTATAAAGAAGACCTGGCCAATCTCTATCACAGAACCGGACAATACGACAAGGCCCTGGATTTACTCGATCAGCTGGACGAAGACTGGGGGGAGAGTGCTTTGCGAAATGCATTGCGAAGACAGATTTACCAAGTCACGGGAAATACTGAAGGAGCGATAACGAATCTCGAGGATAAAATTGATAAGAACCCAAAGAAAGAGCAGGATTATCTAAACCTAATCTTCTTATATAGCGAACAAGGTAAAACAGAAAAGGCGTTTGAAACGGCCAAGGAATTGTTAAAGAATCAGCCGGAATCCGAATTGGTTCATTTGGCGTTATACAAGTTTTACCTGAATTCGGGAGACATAGAGAATGCGCTAAACTCCATGGATGTGGTTTTTTCTTCTTCTGAAGTGGATAAAGATAGTAAATACAGGGTCCTGGGAGACTTCATTGGATATGCAAATGAGCATCCCGGATATGAGACGAAGCTGGAAACCATGGTGGATAAATTCAGCACTGAAAATTCCGGGCAGGTATATGAGCAATTGGGTCTTTATTTCATTGCAAAAGATCAAAAGGAAAAGGCACTTCAGTTTTATGAAAAAGGAATGGAGAACGACCCGGACAATTACAGCCTTATTAAGAATACACTTTTATTACAGATTGAATTTAGAAAATATGAAGACGCTGCCAGAAATAGCTCTCAATCCCTGGAGATCTTTCCTGCACAGCCTTTGTTGTATCTTATCAATGGCGTTGCAAATATAGAAATTGACCAGCTGGACCCGGCTATTGAAAGTTTGGAAACAGGGATAGATTATTTGCTCGATGATCTAAAAATGGAAAAGGACTTTTATGAGCAATTGAGTATTGCTTATACGAAGAAAGGCAATGATACTAAGGCTGCTTCGTTTAGTAAAAAGGCTTCGGAAATAAATATAGCGAACTAAGAAATGAGAAAAGCGATTTTATATCTTTTCACGTTGCTTCTCCTCTTATCTTCCTGCAAGGGAATAAAGGGAGTAAATGGCTCTGAGACCGCTAATGTGGGACTTCAGGCCAAGGAGATTATCGCAACCCATAAACAGGCTTCACCGAAGTTTACTACGATGGCCGGACGGATAAAGGTGGAATATGAGGATGATAAGAAATTGCAAAGTATTACAGTAAGCCTTCGCATGGAGAAGGACAAGAAGATCTGGATTAAGGCTTCACTTATTGGAATTACGCTTGCTAAAATTATGATCACTCCGGACAATGTAAGTTATTATGAAACCTTGTCAAATACCTATTTTGACGGTGATTTTGCCCTTTTAAGTGATTGGTTGGGAACAGAGGTTGACTTCGAAAAGACACAGGCAATTCTTTTAGGTCAAACCATCTTCAATCTGAATAAAAACAATTATACGTCCGAGGTAGTAAACAATCAATACAAATTATTACCCAGGAAACAGCTGGAGAATTTCATTCACAGTCTGTTTTTGAATCCGGATAACTTTAAAGTAGCTTCGGCCTCCGTTGCACAGCCGTCGGAAGATAGAATGCTCACGGTACATTACGGGCCGTATCAGAAAGTTGGTGGTGTGTATTTCCCTTCGGAGGTATCAATTCATACTACAGAGGGTGACTCTAAAACCCGAATAGATGTGACGTATCGAAAAATAGATTTGGATGTTGGTATTAGCTTTCCCTTCAACATCCCCAGGGGATACGAACAAATAGACCTTGGCCGATGAAGCGATTAACGTTCATTCTAACCTTACTTTGCTGTTTCTTATTCGTAACTGTGACCGTACAGGGGCAGTCTAAAAAACAACAGGAATTAGAAGCTAAGAGACAAGTCATTCTCCAGGAAATAAAACAGATCAACTCCCTTTTATTTAAAACACGCGGAGAGAAGAAATCCGTCCTAACGCAGGTTGAAGACCTGGATCAACGGATTCGTGCGACCGAGAACCTCATTCGTGTCACTAATCAGCAGGCCAATTTACTTACCAGGGAAATTAATGATAATCTAAACAAGATCGAATCGCTTCGTGAGGAGCTCAAGGCATTGAAAGAGGATTATGCAGCGATGATAATGAAATCGTACAAAAGTAAGTCACAACAAAGCAGGGTGATGTTCCTGTTGTCTTCTGAAGACTTTCTGCAAGCCTATAAAAGGCTGCAATATATGAAGCAATACGCAAAGCATCGCAAGGAACAGGGAGAGCGTATAAAGGACAAAACGGTAGAGTTACAGGTACTTAACACAGGTCTCATCGAGCAAAAGAACCAGAAGCAGTTACTGATAGACGAGAATAAGCAGACCCGAGTAACCCTGGCGAAGGAGAAAAGGGATCAGGAGACGCTAATAGCTACTCTTAGAAAGGATGAAGGTAAATTTGCCGCTCAAATTCGTAATAAACAAAAGGAAGCAGATGCTATCGACCGTCAGATAGATGCTATTATCAGGGCTGCAATTGCGGAATCGAATAAAAGCGCTGGAACTAAGGTAACGAAAGGTACTGTCGAGACCTTTGCCCTTACTGCAGAAGCGAAGGCATTAGCGACTAGCTTCAGCACGAATAAAGGAAAGCTACCATGGCCTGTCGCTAAGGGAGTTGTTGTACGTCGATACGGCAACCAGAGACACCCTCAATTGCCCAATGTTACAACTTTTAGCAGTGGCGTGGAGATAGCTACTGAAAAGAATTCAAAGGCGAGAGCAGTTTTCGATGGAGAGGTTTTTCAAGTTCAGAAATCCAAACAAGGGATTATGGCTGTTTTTGTTCGTCACGGAAATTATATTTCTGTTTACTATAATCTTGAGAGTTTGTTTGTTAAAAAGGGAGATAAAGTATCCACAAAACAAGAGATCGGCACCATCTTCACTAATGGACTTTCCGGTAAAACAGTGCTAAAATTCCTGATCTACCAAAATAGTACCCGAATGAATCCGGCGGATTGGGTATATAGAATGTAAATAAAAAAAGGGAGCCGAAAGGCTCCCTTTTTTTTGAGATATAAATCTCTTATTTGATCACCAATTTCTTGGTTGTTGATTGTCCGTCAATTTCAATAGTAACAAAGTACAATCCTGTTCTATAGTTTGATACGTTCAATATAGCTTCACTTGAGCCATTAAGAGCTCTTTCATTCACTGTTTGAAGTGTTTGTCCAAGACTGTTAGCAATGGTAACTTCAAATGAACCAAAGTTTGTATCGCTAAAAGAGATCGTAACCTGATTTGTAGCTGGGTTTGGAGACATTATAATGTTTCCAAGCAGTAAGTCATTAACACCAAGTGGATCACAATCTTTTAACCCGGTAGAATGAAGTCTTGCATTGGTACGAAGCGTTCTCCAACCTTCGGTATCGTTTCTTGCTACAACAGCATACCAGAAGTCTTCATTTTCACCATCAACGATAGGTACCATGAGTTCAGTATCGGTGGTAGTTCCAACAATTTCCATATACTCGTCACCAAGCATATAAAGATCATATTCTTCTGTATCGGCAAGTTCATTCCAACCTATCGTGGCTGAAGTTTCACAAACCTGAATGGTATTCACTCCTCCCACAAGATTTGCGAGGGAGAATACTTCATCACTGGTGTCTGAATAAGAACCACTTGTAATACGAACTAATGCCTCACCTGATACTTCATTTGGAACGCTCCAGTCGAAGTTTGTAACAGAAGCAGACGCAGATCCGATGTTATTCCAGGTAGAACCGTTATCTAAAGAATACTCTAATAAGAAGTTTGCAGCCGTATTGGTAGCATCCCAGTGAATGATTTGAGCGGCTCCTACATTAAGTAGTGTTTCACCTCCATTAGGATAAGTCAAAACAAGATTTTCTGTAATAATCTCGTAAACTACATAGTAATCCTGTGGGCCCGACGGAACATTGAAACCACTAATATCGATATCATAGTTACCCGCAGCCGGGTTGTTTAGTAGAACTTGCTCCATATTATTCATGTGATCCGCTCCGTTTGTGGCAGGAGTATCCAGATTCACTGGGTTTGGAGTATGATCAAGAAGATAAGGTAAGTGTGTTCCTGAAGAAGGATCAGTTACCACAAGATCAAGGTCATTTACAAGAGCCGGGCTAGCACCAGGGGTAGCCGCTGGATCAGACCAGTATACCATGAAACGAACCTGAGTTGTATTTGCAGGAACGCTGATTGTGTGGGTGTTGTTTCCACCCTGCGAAACATCGTCTGCAAGATATCTTCCATCTTCGATAAGAAGAGCAGCTCTGTAAGCATTTACAAGTCCCCAACCGAATTTGAAGTCAGGTCCTACATTACCCATATCGTTTGCAGTGTTTAACAACGAGGCTTTTATAAGAGCAGATTCTGGTAGCGCACCACCATTAGCATCCATATACACTTGATAAAGTTGTGCAGATACACCAGCAATACCAGGAGAAGCGGCAGATGTTCCACCGAAAGTCTGGTAACCGTTATTCTGGTTTGTAGAGATCTGTCCTTGACCATGCGCAGAGATATCCGGTTTAATACGACCATCATGCGCAGGACCGCGGCTACTTGAGCCTACTAACACGCCATCTTCAAATAAGTTGGCTGTAGCAATTACGTTCTTTCCTTGCTTATGTCCTCCTGTGATATTTCCCCATTGAGAACCGGCACCGTATCCACAGTTTAGTCCGTTGGAATTTCCAGCTGAGAAAACATGTAACAGTGTTGGGATAGTATTTATTTGTGTGTCTACCGTTTGAGTTACGCTGGTATAACCTGCATTACATCCATTACTATACGAAGAGTTTGTTACCTGAACATCGCCTGCGTTAATTAGATTTACCGTATTTGCATCCAGGAATGAAGAGTTGTAATTAACAACATAAAGGTCTGAACCAGCTGCCATTCCACGGTTACTTGGAATCAGGTTACCGGCACCGGACATAATTCCGGAAACACCGTCTCCGTGACTAGAACCATTGGCAACTTGTCCTAACGGTCCATTGTGTCGCCCTTCGAAATCAATATGTGGTCCGACAGGACCGTCATCACGACAAAGAGTTCCAACACCTAATCCGGTATAATTTCTTCCACCCGTAGTTTGGGTGTCTAACAGGTTAGCTCTGTGAATAGTTCTTCCTTTTTCACTATCCGGGATAGAAGGAGCTGTAATTACTTCAACCCACTTCACATACGGTTGATTAGACAATACCTCCAGACAATCGTTAGGGATTACAAGATCGATATTGTTAGAACCTGCATACTGTTCCTTAACAGATATCTGTTGTGCGGCAAGGTCGTTAATTACATACTGCGTATCTACATAAGGGAAGTGTTGTAAGGTAACAACATAGTTCTCTCCGTCTGTAGCCCAGCTGCCAATGTTACCGTTCTTAAGATCCTGAGAAAGCTTGAAACGACCTTCCATTGGAACGATGGAACGAACACCATTATTCTGAAGGAAGGAAACCGAAGTTGTTTCCGGGAAACGGAATATGTATGTATGATGCGGGATATAACTAATTAAGTCAAGACCATTTGCTGCGAAAAGATCCTGTACAGCTTGTGTTGGAGTTTCGTAGAATTGAATCCATCCTATATAGCCATCACGAAGATGAGCTGATTCCGGCATTTGATTCCACTCGAAAGTAGCTATGTTTTCCGGCATTTCGATGGTTTCATCCTGAAACGTAATTGTGTAAGAATTCTGGGCGAATGCAAATGTACATGCAAGCGCTAACACCAAAAAACTTACACTTTTTCGATTAATAGAGAAAAGGGTAAATTTTTTCATAGTTGATTTTTTTTAAAGAAATTTAAAGTTCGAATTATAAATAAAGTAATTAAATGCGTTAAATTTTATTTAAGAACATCAAATATATTTAAAAAGTCACGATTAACCATGTGAAAAACCGTTAAAATATGCGAAGTCCGCAATACTAAAACTCTACAAATCAAATAGATTATTACCCTGTATCAGGTACATTTTATTGGTAGTGCGGAAATACATATAAAATGGAGAAGATTTAGTTTTCATCTCCAAACATTTGTTATCTTCACTCGCCGACTAACGAAAAATACTTTTAACTCCATGTTTTAATTAGATTTCACGATTACCAGAAGCGGAATGTCTAATATGGTGCATGAGTTAATTAATAAACTAAAAAATTGATATTATGAAAAAAGATTATCTGCTATTAGTTCTTTGTACTCTTTGCATTATTAGTTCAGCGTTTGCCCAAACGCCATCGGAAAGAGACTGGATTACAAGAGATTACGATTTAGCGAAACTTGCTCAAATGTCAAACGATTTCCGGGAAACTTTCGAACGGGAAAAGCAATATGCCTTGGAAATGGCCACTATTCGCGGTTGGGATGTGTATATAGAATATCCCGATGGTGGCATTGCTGAATTAATAAGAGTTTCAGCTTCGGGAGAACCTGTATATTATACTACCGATAATCGAGAAGCAGGTATTACTACACGTACGGATTTGGTGCATACCGGAGGATCTTCAGGCTTAGACTTGAATGGTGAGAATATGATTGTTGGAATATGGGATGGCGGAGGCGTTCGTCAAACGCCATGAATTAATGACGCCTAGAGTCACACAAGTTGACGGTGCGGGCGGAACATCTGGCCACGCTACACATGTGGCAGGCACCATGATTGGAAACGGAACCGTTCAAGGAGGAACTGTAATAGGTATGGCTCCAGTTGCTGATCTTTGGGCCCATGACTGGAACGCAGATTTCTCAGAAATGACCACGGCTGCGTCCAATGGATTATTAGCATCAAATCATTCGTACACAATAAATGGTCCATTTTGGATATATGGTTATTACGGTTCGAATGCCCAAGGAATAGATAACATCATGTACAATGCACCTTATTACCTTCCTGTTGTTTCTGGAGGGAATGATGGAAATGGAGGATATGATAGATTGGATGGCATGAGTACTGCAAAAAATAATTTGGCTGTTGCCGCGGTATTTGAAGTATTAAATTATACCGGACCCGGGAGTGTTAATATCGCAGGTTTTAGTAGTTGGGGTCCTACTGATGACGGTCGAATTAAGCCAGATATTTCTGGGAAAGGGGTGAACACGACATCTTCGTGGAATAATTCCAATACTGGGTATAATACCATAGGTGGTACCTCCATGTCGTCTCCAAATGTGACAGGGAGCATTTTATTATTACAACAACACTATAATGATATAAACGGAGAGTTTATGTTAAGTTCTACCTTAAAAGGGCTGGCTCTTCATACCGCAGATGAGGCAGGAACGGCTGTAGGGCCTGATGCTCGTTATGGATGGGGCTTATTAAATACTGCCGCTGGGGCCGATGTTATTACTAATGATGGGGTCTCTTCTGTCATTATTGAGGAAACCCTGGAGCCAGGAGATGTATATACGCTTTCAGTTCAATCTGATGGGGTAACCGATTTAATGGCGTCCATTACATGGACTGATCCACCTGGAACTTTACTTCCTGCAGGAGTTCCCAATAATCCCACTCCGTCCCTAGTGAATGATCTGGATATAAGAATCTCAGATGATGGAGGAATGACATTCTTCCCGTGGAAATTAAACGTAAATAACCCTAGTGCAGCTGCAACAACTGGAGACAATCTTGTTGACACTATTGAAAAAGTTGAAATAAGTGGAGCTTCCGGAGAATACATTATTAGAGTTTCTCATAAAGGAGATCTAACCAATAACCTCCAAGTTTTTTCCCTAATTGTCACTGGAATTGATAAAGAAGAATTTACCGTATCAAGTCATGATGGAATTCAAGATGCATGTGCAGTAGACGGGAGCGCCAGTTTCGATATAGATCTTGGATTTAATGATGGATTTAGCGAAACAATCAATTTTACAGTTAGTAATTTGCCAGCAGGGACTAGTGGGGTAATTTCTCCTACTTCTCTAAATTCTGAAGGAACCGTTACTTTGACGGTGAATAATATTAATAGTTTAGCCCCCGGTGATTATGAGATAAAAGTAACAGGAACAGGAAACTCGGAGACTGTAAATGTATACGTGATTTTGAGAATTAATGATCCTTCATTGATCGCTGCTAATCTTCTCCTTCCTGCAGATAATGCTATAGACCAACCTTTGGATATTACTTTTGAATGGGATGCGGTCACAAATGCTGATGAATATGAATTTGAGCTAGCAACGGATTCTGGATTTTCCAATGTGATTGACAGTCAAATTGTAACTGTTAACAGTGCAGAAGTAACTGGACTAGATGATGGGACTGAATATTTTTGGAGGGTTTTGGCGACGAATTATTGTGGTGACTCCCCACTATCTGACGTATTTAGCTTTACCACCGAAGTAATTCTTGGTGTTAATGAACTAACGATTGAGGGCCTTGTGGTTTATCCAAACCCAGCAAATAGTACGATGAATGTTAAGGCAGCAGAACTAATCAACTCTATTGAGTTAATAAATGTTCTTGGGCAATCATTGCAATTTCATCTTTTGAAGTCCAATAGTGTTCAGCTTGACATATCGAGTTTAAGTGCAGGAAACTATTTTGCTCGGATTATTTCAGAAAATGGAATTGACGTAGTTCAATTTGTCAAGAATTAGTCATTCTAAATAGATATAAAAACCTCCGCCATTGGCGGAGGTTTTTAATTTTATCTCAAAATCATTAGGTTTTGTTGTAAGATGATAAATTAAATTCTTTTAAAAGAACAACGCCTTAAGCTCTGTTGCATTTTGAGGAGACATTTTTCCAGCTAACACAAGACTTAACTGCCTTCTGCGCAATGCGGCTTCGAACCGCTCTTTCTCGAGCGCTGTCTCAGGAATTAGTGGTGGTACGGGTACAGGATGACCCATTTCATCTACCGCCACAAACGTATAGATCCCTTCATTAGCTTTGGTGCGCATCCCACTTTCACGATCCTCGATCCAAACATCCATATAGACCTCCATTGAACTTTTAAAAGCACGGGAAACTTTCGCCTCTACCGTCACCACACTCCCTACAGGGATCATTTTATTGAATGCGACATGATTCACCGAAGCGGTAACCACTATTCTACGACTGTGTCTCCTTGCGGCAATACTTGCTGCCCTGTCCATACGGGCAAGAAGTTCACCACCAAACATATTCCCAATAGGATTGGTTTCACTTGGAAGTACCAGATCGGTAATGATTGTTTTTGAATCTTTCGGATTTTTAGCTTCCATACAACAATTTTGCGCAAAGGTACACTTGTTTTCACGGAATAAATACTAAGAAAAAGATAATTAGATTATTAATTGTCCAGGGATTTCACCAATAACCAGGCGTCTGAATTCTCGGTTCGTTTAATGATGCGAAGTTCGCGAAGGGCTTCCAGTCTGTCTTCGTGAGAACTGTAAACTACCTGATGCAGCCCATATTTGTTCTTTCCAATGAACCTGCCATAATGACCTTTAGCTGCCAGTTGATCCAGCTTCTTGTATGCATTAGCTTCTATTCGGAAAGCCCCTGCGACGATATGATATTTACCGTATTGTTTCGGAACACTGATCTTCAAGGCGGGCAAGGGATCTGAAATTATAAAGGTGGCCTCCTGAATTTGATTTTCAACCAATGCATCGGCTTTTTCCTTTTCAGCAAAATTATGCTTTTTCACATTGCCTTCGTATAGTTTCATACCCCCCAGGCTGCTCAATGCTATAGCAATAAGACCTACGGCGGCATATTTCATAATTGGGACTGAGGTGCGCTTTTCAGGAGTAAAAAGAACAGGAGCATTTTCAACCGGTTCAACTTCAGAATCAACGGGGTGTACCTGTCTGGAAATTTCGGGAGAAATAAAAGAAGTGAGCCCGAAAGAAGCTGTGTTATAGTTTTCTCCCACCGAAGGGACAAATTGTACAGATCCTTCGTTATTCATATGAAAATCACCAATACCATTAAGTGTAATCGCTGAGCCTTCATGCAGTTTCCGACTTAGCCTGGCCGTAAAATTTCGAATTCTCTGCAAGGCTGTTTCGTAGCTGCAACTGTCCGCCGAGGCAACGTAATTTGCGAGCAACCCATCGTTGGTCTGTAACTGCCGGTTAAAAGAAACCGACTTGGAAGGCGGATAAAAGGTATTCGAGTCACTGTCTATCTTTGCCGATCTGTAATGCGTTAAAAAAGCACCAAATCCTGGTACGATCACACATTCATAGCGGTATAGCAGATCTTTTATAAAGGTCTCGAGTTGCATTGAAACAAACTTATAGGTTTTTTCAGTCGTATTCAACTGATGCCGGGCGATTTTATTAACAACCTAAAAAAGTATTATTTTTGAGGACTCCCCAATTATTTTTACCAACATGCTTTCAAAGAATGAACTGCGCTATCTACTGGCTTTGCAGCGCGTACCTATGCTGGGTGATGCTTCAGTAAAAAAATTAATACGAAAGATTGGATCTGCCGAAGGAATTTTCAAAGAAAAAAAAGAAAATCTTGCGAAAATAAATGGAATTGGAACCTTCCGCCTCAGGGATTTTAATCCAAAGATTGTACTTGATGAAGCCGAGGAGGAACTAAGATTCATAGAAGATAATGATATTGGTTGTCTCCATTATGAGGGGTCCGGATATCCCTTCCGGCTGAAACATTGCCTCGATGCCCCCATCCTTATTTTTTCACAGGGCCATTTCAATTTGAATAATAAGTTCATTATAAGTGTTGTGGGCACCAGAAATGCTACACCTCATGGCAGAGCTGCCTGTGAGGCGTTTATTTCCGAAATTGCCCCTTTAAAACCCATCATCGTGTCCGGTTTTGCCTATGGTATTGATATTGTAGCCCACACGGCAGCCATGAAACACGGGCTTCAAACCATTGCATGCCTGGCACATGGGTTAAACCAGATCTATCCAAAAATCCATAGCAAATATGTTTCCCAAATTCGGGATAATGGCGCGTTATTTACGGAATTCTGGAGCAGTGACCCGTTTGATCGTGCTAATTTCCTGAAACGAAACCGCATCATTGCAGGTATGAGTGAGGCAACTGTTGTCGTTGAATCGGCCGAAAAAGGAGGCAGCCTTGTTACTGCCGATATTGCCAATTCATACAATCGCGAGGTTTTTGCCATGCCGGGACGTGTGACCGATATATTAAGCAGGGGTTGCCATAATCTTATAAAAACGCAACAGGCTCATTTATTAAGCTCGGCAGCAGATCTTATTTATCTGTTGGGTTGGGAGCTGGATCAAAAGCCAAATCGATCCATGCAAACTCAATTGTTCCCAACCTTGACGCGAGAGGAAGAATTGGTGTATGATTATCTAAAGAATCATGAAAAAGAACTACTGGATTCTATAGGCATAGCCTGCAATCTTCCCTCCTACAAAACAGCAGCGGTACTTTTAGACTTGGAAATGAAAGGTTTGATAAGGCCATTGCCCGGGAAGTTATTTCAGGTGATCTAATATCCCAGTTTTTCGCGAACCCTGGCAAGAACACCATCGGCAACAAAGGCCGCTTTTTTGGCTCCGGAAGCCAATATGGTTTCCAGTTCATCAGGATGGTTCATGTAATGGTTGTATTTATTTCGGGCCGTTGCGAAACGGTCGAGCAATTCTTCATACAAGGCTTGCTTGGCATGACCATATCCAAACCCACCTTTTTCGTATTTAGCACGCATTGTTTTGATATCTTCCTTTGAAGCGACAATACGATATAAGGCAAAGACGTTGCATGTATCCGGATCTTTGGGGTCTTCCAAGGGCGTACTATCAGTTTGTATTCCCATAACCTGTTTCCGTAGTTTTTTATCGGGGAGGAATACATCAATGATATTGTCTTTCGACTTACTCATCTTAGCTCCGTCGGTTCCCGGAACGAGCTTGGTGTGTTCCTGAACCTTCACATCCGGCAGGACAAAAGTTTCACCCATTTTCGCATGGAAACGACTTGCAACATCGCGTGTCATTTCAAGGTGCTGCATTTGATCTTTGCCAACAGGAACTATATCGGCATCATATAAAAGGATATCCGCGGCCATAAGCATGGGGTAGGTAAACAGGCCGGCATTTACGTCTTCAAGTCGGTCGGCCTTATCCTTAAAGGAATGTGCCAGCGTCAATCGCTGGTACGGAAAAAAACAACTTAGGTACCAGGATAATTCTGTGACCTGGGGAATATCACTTTGGCGATAAAAAATGGTCTTATCGGTATCCAGGCCGAACGCCAGCCATGTGGCAGCGGTACTGTAGGTATTTTGTTTTAAGATTTCAGGTTCTTTAATCTGGGTAAGGGAATGCATATCCGCAATAAACAGAAAGGATTCATTTAACGGGTTGTTGGCCATATCGATCGCCGGTAATATTGCTCCTAAAATATTACCCAGATGTGGGGTTCCTGTACTTTGTATACCTGTAAGAATTCGTGACATAATTGTTTCCCTCAGAGTGGGTGATACCTAAAGATTAATTTGAAATTTCCGCAAAGTTAATTTATTTGAAGTATATGAATCATTCAAATCACTATTTTTGGTCATTCATGAGAATCTTTCGATATATTTTCTTGCTGCTTTACAGGATTTGGTTCTATATCCTGGTAACCGTTCCGATCATCTTGCTGTTTCCTGTCCTCATCGTTAGTATTGCCTATGAAAAATGGTATCCATTCTTTTTCAAGTTAGCGAGATTATGGGCAAAATTTATTCTTTTCGGAATGGGCCTATATCCGGTGGTGAAGAGAGAAACAAAAATAAAAAAAGGGCAGAGTTATATGCTGGTGACCAATCACACTTCAATGACAGACATTATGCTTATGTTGTACGTCTCAAGGAATCCTTTTGTGTTTGTGGGGAAGAAGGAGTTGGCAAAGATTCCGCTATTCGGATTTTTTTATAAGCGAACCTGCATACTTGTAGATCGGTACAGCGCGAAAAGTCGTCATGAAGTTTTCATTCAGGCGCAAAAGAAACTGAACCAGGGGTTAAGTGTTTGTATTTTTCCTGAGGGCGGTGTGCCGGATGATATAAATGTGATTCTGGATGAATTCAAAGACGGAGCATTCCGGCTCGCTATTGAGCATAGCATCCCAGTGATTCCTCTCACCTTTCATGACAACAAAAAACGTTTTTCATATGATGTATTTTCCAAAGGAGGTCCTGGAAAGTTGAGGGTTAGAATTCATAGAGAAATCCCAACAGAAATATTAGAACTGGAAAATAAGCGAATGTTGAAAAACCAGGTGAGGGAGATTATTTTAGCCGAATTGGAGAATCCCAGTATATAAATAAAAAAAACCGCTCTATGGCGAAAGAACGGTTTTTCTCATCATTGTCTGTTTGGTATTTCCAAACACAACCAACTAAAAAACTAACCTAAAATTTAAAACTAAGTCCCGTATAAACACCCATATAGAAAGGGCTGAAATCTACAGAGGAATCAGAATACGGATTAAGCTGGTACTTAAACATAGGTTCAATATTAAACTTTAACCTATTCGAAATTTTATAGTCGAAGCCTAAACCAATATTGGTCGTAAAGCTTAATGAATTTAAATTATTAGCCTCGCCGAGCACACTCCTGAAATCTCCTGCTTCCACCGACACCTCATTTCCTCCAAGAAAAAGAGTGCTGAAACCACCAATCATATTAATACCAAACTTATTGTCGAGCAGTGCATATTTAAGTTCCATGGGAACTTCGTAATACCTGATCTTCTGATTTATAAAGGCTTCTGCTCCTCCGGCCTTGGGAGTAATTACCCCAAATCCACCTTCGGGAGAAGGTCGTAAACTTCCTTTATCCACAGCTGTTAATACCTGGCCACTGTTACTGCCGTAATTCACAGATTTTAAGGCCGCGCTGGTAGGCCCGGTTCCTAATTCCACATCTCCAGTACTGTAACTCAGGTTCACATTGTTTATACCGGTACGGAGACTAAGTTTTTCTGAAATAGCGTAACTCACCGCAGCTCCATAACTGAAATTAACATCCCCGCTTTGCGAATTATCAGCAAAAGACGGATCGATTGAAGAACCATTTCCGAAGGAAGAATAATATACAGGAGCCACATTCGGAGATACTTCCCAGCGATTTTCGGGACCTTCTTTTATCGCTATAACGGTTGCAGCCTCTTTATTTTCTTCAATAGCATCGAATATAGATTTCTTTTCTTCATCCTTAACATCTTCTTTGTCTAATTCCTCCTTATTCTTATCAATAACAATGGCTTCATCGGTTTTCTTATCGGTTATTTTCGATTCTTTTTTGATTAGAGGATCCGTAGAAGTCTCATTTTTCTTATCGATGCCGGTCGTCGCTATTTTTTCAGTTTCGTTCTTCTTAGTGTCGGGATCGGCTATCTTATCGGGAGCGTTTATATCGGTTGTCTTGAATTCTGCTTTCTTCTCTTTGGGATTGGTACTAGTAACCGCATCGCTTTTTTCATTTGGATCGGTTATGATCTTCATATCCCTGAGAATCGGATCTTTCTGAGCACTGATCTTTTTCTTTTCTGAAGTATTCTTTTCTGAAGCTACCGTAGTTTCAACCGATGTATCCTGGTTTAAAATAGCTTCTTTGGATTCGTTGTTAGTGTATTCCTTCTGATCGTCATCAACATTTTCAAATTTTTCAGAATCCTTATCCGTCGTTACTTCTGAGTCATTGGATTTTGTATCAGTGATCGCCTCTTTGGTCTCTTCATCGGATACTTTTTCAGTCTTGGTATTTTCATCTGTTATTTGGGTTGAATCATCACCGTTGTTGAAAACAGTATTGCCAATAGTAAGCAGCAAAGCAAGCAAAGCGGCAACGCCTCCAACTTTCCACCACAGCGGAATCAGTATCACCTTGCGGTCCTCTTTTTTCTTCTTAAGCCGGGCCTGAATATTAGCCCATGCTTCAGAAGGAGGAGTAGCCTCAAAGTTCTGGAAGCGTTCCTGGAAAAGCTTATCTATTTGCTTTTTTTCCTTCATCAATGCTTATGCTTGTTCGTTGTTATAGATTTCTATTTTTTGTTTGAGTATCATTCGCGCCCTTGCCAGGTTTGATTTAGACGTTCCGTCACTAATTCCTAACATTTCTGCTATCTCTTTGTGAGCGTAACCATCCAGCACATACAAATTGAAAACCAGGCGATACCTGTTTGGTAATTCCTGTATGATCTTCAACAGAAAATCTAATGGAATGGAATTATCTTCCACAACCACATCCTCGTCTTCGATCCGTTCTTCATTCGTTATGTCAAAAGTGCGTTTTTTCCTGTACTTCTGAAGGGCAGTGTTAACAGTGATCCGTTTAATCCAGCCTTCGAAAGAACCTTTTCCTTTAAATTGCTCAATACGATTGTAAATTGTAAGAAATGAATCCTGTAAATTATCCTGTGCTTCAGCATAATTAGGTGAATACTTGAGACAAATGGAGAACAGCGTATTAGAGTACTTCTTATACAGCTCTTCCTGTGCCGTAGCATCCTGCTTCTTACATTGTATGATGAGCTCCTCTAAAGTCAAACGCAGTACCTTGATTAATTTATGCTATACCTCACTAAACTTTGAAAGTAGGCAACCATACTAACCAGGGTTTCTACACAGGGTAGATGCCACGGGATTAAAAGGGTTGCGTTGTCTTATAAAGATTAAGACTGGACAGCTGCAATGGCTTCTTTAATTTTTTGTTCCAGTTCCTCCATCAGTTCAGGATTGTCTTCCAATAAGGTCTTAACGGCATCTCTTCCCTGACCCAGTTTGGTATCATCGTAACTAAACCAGGAGCCACTTTTCTTCACGATCTCGAAGTCGACGCCCAGGTCTATAATTTCACCCACTTTAGAAATTCCAGTACCGTACATGATGTCAAATTCGGCGGTTTTGAACGGAGGAGCTATTTTATTCTTTACAACTTTCACCCGGGTCTTATTACCCTTCGCTTCGCTGTTAGAGTCTTTAATTTGAGTGGAGCGTCTTATATCCAGACGTACGGACGCATAGAATTTCAGTGCGTTTCCACCGGTCGTCGTCTCCGGGTTCCCGAACATCACTCCAATTTTCTCTCGTAACTGGTTAATGAATATTACGGTACAATTAGTTTTACTGATTGAGCCGGTTAGTTTTCGAAGTGCCTGAGACATCAATCGGGCATGAAGTCCCATTTTACTGTCCCCCATCTCTCCTTCGATCTCACTTTTAGGTGTTAACGCAGCTACAGAATCGATAACAATTATATCGATGGCTCCACTTCGAATTAAATTATCTGTGATCTCAAGGGCCTGTTCTCCGTTATCGGGTTGTGAGATAATAAGATTTTCAATATCTACTCCCAGTTTTTCGGCATAATAGCGATCGAAGGCATGCTCGGCATCAATGAAAGCGGCTATTCCACCTTTTTTCTGAGCTTCGGCCATAGCGTGCAGGGTGAGGGTGGTCTTACCTGAAGATTCCGGGCCATAGATCTCGACCACTCTTCCTCGGGGATATCCTCCTACTCCCAGGGCAATATCCAATCCAAGTGAACCGGTAGGGATTACTTCAACTTTCTGAACGGCAGAGTCTCCCATTTTCATGACTGTTCCCTTGCCATAGGTTTTATCCAGCTTATCCAGAGTTAGTTTTAATGCTTTTAATTTTGCGTCTTTTTCGTTACTCATTGTTCATTATTTTATTAGGGAGTCAGTAGGCTAAGGTACTATTTCTTTGTGTTCGCAGCAAAAGGAAAAATGGGGCCGGCCCATTTTTTGTTAACAAGAATGAAAAGCGTAATTTTACCCCCAATTTAACGAATAATCTTTTCACTAAAAACACGTATAGCATGCAACTGTACAATACTTTAAGTGCAAAAGAAAGAGCTGCTTTACTTGAAGAAGCCGGAGAAGATCGGCTCACTCTTTCTTTTTATCAATATGCCAAAATTGGCAATCCTGAACTCTTTAGAAATCATCTTTTTATAGCTTGGAACGACATGGATGTTCTTGGTAGGATTTATGTGGCCAATGAAGGAATTAATGCACAATTATCTGTACCGGCTAAAAATTTCGACACCTTCAAGGAATTTTTAGACGGAATATATTTTCTGAAAGATGTACGACTTAATATCGCCATTGAACAAGACCTGAAATCCTTTCTTAAATTAAAGGTAAAAGTCAGGCATAAAATAGTAGCCGATGGCTTGAATGATAAAACCTTTGATGTACGAAATAAAGGAGTGCACGTGAATGCCGAGACCTTTAACGAACTTATCGAAGATCCGGACGCAATGCTCGTGGATATGAGAAACCACTACGAAAGCGAGATAGGGCATTTCAAAGGGGCTATTACACCGGATGTGGACACCTTCAGAGATTCGCTGGATATTATTGAGGAAGACCTTTCAGAATACAAAGAAGATAAAAAACTTGTTATGTATTGTACGGGCGGTATTCGCTGTGAAAAGGCAAGTGCTTACTATAAACACAAAGGGTTTAAAAAGGTCTTTCAGTTGGAAGGTGGTATTATAGAGTATGCCAGACAGGTTCAGAAGAAAGGATTGGAAAATAAGTTTTTAGGAAAGAACTTCGTTTTCGATCACAGGCGCGGAGAGCGTATTTCCGAAGAGATCATCGCCAATTGCCATCAGTGCGGGAAGCCTTGCGATACGCATGTAAATTGTGCCAATGAGGCTTGTCACCTGCTTTTTATTCAATGTGACGAATGTGCCACGAACATGGAAAACTGCTGCAGTGCCGAATGTGTCGAGGTGATCAATTTGCCGTATGAAAAGCAGAAAAAGCTACGAAGTGGAAAACATAATAGCAATAAGATTTTCAAAAAAGGACGTTCCGAAAAACTAAAATTCAAAAAGTAAAGCATCAGTGTATTTTTGGTATCTTTACACAATTGAGTAATTGTTTAATCTGCGACCCGCTTTCAGTTTAAAGTGGGCTTTATATATAAAATATGGGCTGTACAAGCTGCGCTACGGGTGCCAATGGACAGCCAAAGGGATGCAGGAACAATGGTACCTGTGGATCTGATGGCTGTAACAAACTAACGGTATTCGACTGGCTTTCCAACATGTCACTTCCCGGAGATCAAAAACCCTTTAACGGGGTTGAAATTCGATTCAAAAATGGAAGAAAACATTTCTACAGGAATTCCGAAAATCTATCCTTAAGCATAGGTGATGTGGTTGCTACAGAAGCCTCCCCGGGGCACGATATAGGAATTATTACACTCACAGGTGAGTTGGTGCGGGTGCAAATGAGAAAGAAAAACCAACCTATCGAGATTGACGACCTTCCAAAAATTTACAGAAAAGCCACACAAAAGGATATCGATATCTGGCAGAAATGCCGCGATAAGGAGTTGGCCGTGCAAAAACAATCCAGGGAAATTGCCATGGCCCTTGGTCTTAAAATGAAGATAAGTGATGTAGAATATCAGGGGGATGGATCGAAGGCTATCTTTTATTACACTGCTGAAGAACGTGTGGATTTCAGGCAATTGATCAAGGATTTTGCCCGCACATTCAGTACACGCATAGAGATGAAGCAGGTGGGTTTCAGACAGGAAGCGGCTCGTCTCGGCGGAATTGGGTCCTGCGGAAGGGAATTATGCTGCTCCACCTGGTTAACCGATTTCAGGTCAGTGAATACTTCGGCAGCCCGCTATCAGCAACTATCTTTGAATCCTCAAAAACTGGCAGGTCAATGTGGGAAACTGAAGTGTTGCCTTAATTACGAACTGGATACTTACCTGGAAGCACTGGAAGAATTTCCGAAGACCGATATTAAATTAAGAACCGAAAAAGGAACGGCCAGCTGTCAGAAAATAGATATTTTTAAAGGTCAGATGTGGTTTGCCTACGATAATGATGGAATGAACTGGCATCAGTTACAAGTTGATAAAGTAAATGAGATCGTTGCGGTTAATCGGAAGGGAAAAACAGTGACGAGCATTGAGGAATACATAGAGGATGTGGTGATCCCGGACAGCAAGATTTTTAACAATGTGGTGGGTCAGGACAGCTTAACGCGTTTCGATCAGCCTAACAGAAACAGAAGCAGGCGTCGTAAAAAAAGCCGCAGCAGGAACAGAAACCGAAACTCACCGAAAAATGGATAAGTTGCTGGTTTATATGTTGCTGACTGTGATGATTGCATCTTGTAATTCGGATATTGTGGTGTCTGAATCTCGCTCAATGCCCGGTTATTGGGACAAGAAAGAAAAAATAGAATTCAGTATTCCGCAAATGGATTCTTTGAAAAAATACCATGTTTTTTTGAATATCCGCAACACGAACGACTATCCGTTCAATAATTTGTTCCTTATTGTGTCATTGGAGTTTCCTTACGGAAAGACCCTGGTGGATACACTGGAATATAAAATGGCACACCCCAACGGTGAATGGATGGGAGAAGGAATCGGGAATATGAAAGATAACAAACTCTGGTATAAGGAGAGTGTTTCTTTTTCAGAAGAAGGAAATTATAACATAACTATAACACATGCAGTTCGCAATAACGGTGATGTTGAAGGCGTTAGCAGACTGGATGGAATAATCGATGTTGGCTACAGCATTGAAGAAGTAACGCAGGATTAATACAATGGCAAAGGCTACAACAACAAAGAAGGCTAAATCAGATTCGGGGGTGCGGAAACACATTCGTACGTTCTGGAAGATATTCGGAGGAATTATAGCACTCATATTACTTGTTTTTATCCTTGCTTCATGGGGTGTCTTTGGAAGTTTGCCGGATGAAACAAGCCTGGAGAATCCCGAAAAAAACCTGGCGACTCAGATCATGGGTTCCGATGGAGAGACATTAGGAACGTTCTATAAAGAGAACAGAACGCCTGTAAAGTATGAAGATCTTCCGGATCATTTGGTAAATGCTCTTATCGCCACTGAAGATGTGCGTTTTTATGATCATTCGGGGATTGATGCCAAGGGTACGGTTAGAGCATTTGTATTTCTTGGATCTAAAGGAGGGGCCAGCACCATCTCCCAGCAATTGGCCAAACTGTTCTTTACGGAGCAGGTATCCCGTAATAAGTTCGAACGGGGTATTCAGAAGATAAAAGAGTGGATCATCGCCATTCGTTTAGAAAGAAGATATACCAAAGAGGAAATTCTAACGATGTATTTCAATGAATATGATTTTCTGAATCAGGCGGTAGGGATTGAATCGGCAGCGAATATTTATTTCGACAAAGCGCCTTCTGAATTAACAACGGCCGAAAGCGCAACACTTGTTGGAATGTTTAAGAATTCATCATTGTATAATCCATTAAGAAATCCCGAGGGTGTTCGAAACCGCAGGAATGTAGTCTTCGCTCAAATGGCGAAATACGATTATATCTCGAATGAAGTAAAGGATTCCCTTCAGGCAACAGAACTAAACCTCACCTACAAACCACAGAGCCATATAGAAGGATTAGCAACTTATTTCAGGGAATATGCAAGGGCGTTTATGGCAGATTGGATTGAAGAGAATCCGAAAAGTGATGGCAGTAAATATGATCTATACAGCGATGGTCTTAAGGTTTTCACCACCATAGATTCCCGGATGCAGCAATATGCCGAAGAAGCTGTGGATATGCATATGGCGAATCTTCAGAAGGAATTTGACAGTCAGAGTAAAAAGAATAAAACAGCGCCTTTCATGGACATTACGCCTGAGGAAACGACTAATATTCTCAATGCGGCAATGCGAAGGACCGATCGATGGAGAGAGATGACCAAACAGGGTAAATCTGAAAAGGAGATTATTGACAGTTTTAAGAAGAAGAGTAAGATGCGAATTTTTGCCTGGAGCGGAGAAATTGATACGGTCATGACACCCATGGATTCCATCCGTTATTACAAAAGTATTCTTCAGGCATCCATGATGTCAATGAATCCTCAGACTGGTGAAGTAAAAGCCTGGGTAGGTGGTATAGACTATAAACATTTCAAATACGACATGGTAAAGACCGGCCAACGGCAAATAGGCTCTACGTTCAAACCATTTGTTTATGCCACGGCTATAGACCAAATGCATATGTCTCCATGCGATACCCTGCCTGATACACCCTATACTATTCCCCAGGGGAAATACGGATTGCTGGAGCCCTGGACACCCAAGAACTCGGGGTCAATTACAGGGAAGCATCTAACGCTGAGATCGGCCCTTGCGCAATCTATCAATACTATCACGGCACGATTGATCGACAGGGTTGGACCAGAACCTGTGATCGAATTGGTAAGTAAAATGGAAATGGACACCAAGGATATTCCCCCGGTTCCGTCCATTGCCTTAGGAACTCCGGACGTGACACTATATGAAATGGTAGGAGCCTATAGTACATTTGCAAATCAAGGGGTTTTTATCAGGCCTACATTAATTCAGCGAATAGAAGATAAGAACGGTACCGTTCTGTTCCAGAATATTCCTGAAACCAAAGATGTAATTAGTGATGAGACCGCATATATAACGGTGAGTCTCATGGAAGGTGTTACACAAGCAGGTTCCGGACAACGTCTAAGACACACTTGGGCCGGAGCAACTCCTGTTTATAAAAATGCAGTCACCGGATATCCTTATGGGTTTACAAATCCCATTGCCGGTAAAACAGGGACTACACAAAACAATAGTGATGGATGGTTTATGGGAATGGTGCCGAATCTAGCTACCGGGGTATGGGTTGGTGGCGAGGACCGAGCGACTCATTTTAGTAGTACGTCATACGGACAGGGTGCTACTATGGCATTGCCAATTTGGGCAATATATATGAAGAAATGCTATGAAAATGAATCCCTGAAGATTTCTCAAAGTGCCTTTGAGAAACCGGGAAAGATTTCAATAGCAACCGATTGTGCCAAATGGAAGGCAGAGAATTCGAGAGGTGAGATCCCCGACGAATTCGATCTGTAGATTAGAACCATAAAAACTGTAGTAAGTTCTGCTTCCAACAGGTTTTTTAATGCCCTATTTTTTCGTAATTTTCAAGAAATTTATTTTATGATAAATAAGACAGTTGCCAGTGTTCAGGAAGCCTGTGAAGGGGTGAAAGACGGCATGACTTTTATGCTTGGCGGTTTTGGTTTAAGCGGTATTCCCGAGAATTCTATTGCCGAATTGGTAAGGAGAGGCGTTAAGGATGTCACTTGTATCTCTAATAACGCCGGGGTGGACGATTTCGGATTAGGACTTTTATTACAAAAGCGACAAATAAAGAAAATGATCTCTTCCTACGTAGGTGAGAATGTCGAATTTGAACGACAGATGCTGAGCGGGGAACTGGAAGTAGAGTTGATACCTCAGGGAACTCTTGCGCAACGCTGCCAGGCAGCACAGAGCGGAATACCTGCGTTCTATACCCCGGCGGGTTATGGAACTGAAGTTGGAGAAGGTAAGGAAGTGAGAGAATTCAATGGTAAAATGCATTTGATGGAACGCGCTTTTAAAGCTGATTTTGGATTTATCAAAGCATGGAAAGGTGATGAGGCAGGTAACCTGATATTTAAAGGTACTGCACGGAATTTCAATCCGAATATGGCCGGTGCCGCCGCCATTACAGTAGCTGAGGTTGAAGAGCTTGTGCCAGCCGGATCGCTTGATCCGAATCAGATACATATCCCCGGGATATTCGTACAACGAATTTTTAAGGGAGCACATTACGAAAAGCGAATTGAACAAAGAACGATAAGACCTCGGGAATAATGGCATTAACAAAAGATCAAATAGCACAGCGAATCGCCAGGGAAGTAAAAGACGGATACTACGTCAACCTCGGGATAGGAATCCCGACCTTGGTTGCAAACTTCGTGAGAGACGATATTGAAGTTGAATTCCAGAGTGAAAATGGGATTCTGGGAATGGGCCCTTTCCCTTTTGAAGGAAAAGAAGACCCGGACTTAATTAATGCAGGAAAGCAGACTATCACAGCCCTGCCAGGTGCCTCTTTTTTCGATTCCGCGATGAGCTTTTCAATGATCAGGGGCCAGCACGTCGATCTCACCATCCTGGGAGCTATGGAAGTAGCTCAGAATGGAGATATTGCCAATTGGAAGATCCCGGGTAAGATGGTTAAGGGAATGGGCGGAGCTATGGACCTGGTCGCTTCCGCAGAAAATATTATTGTTGCTATGATGCATACAAACCGTGCGGGAGAATCCAAGATGCTTAAAAAATGCAGCTTACCGCTTACCGGTGTGAACTGCGTAAAGAAAATTGTCACTAACCTGGCAGTACTGAATATTGAGAACAATAAGTTTGTCCTGCTCGAAAGAGCGCCGGGAGTAAGTGTTGATGAAATAAGAAAAGCAACTGAAGGCGAACTTGTTGTTGAAGGGGATATTCCAATAATGAAACTATAGATTACCAGAAAGTCGAATAGAAAGACGATACGAAAGCATCGTCTTTTTTTGGCTCAATTTGTAAGAAAATACTGAGTATTACAATTAATATGTTAAAATAATGCGTATTTTAACGATTATTTGTGCATTACATCGTGAATATTAAAAAATGTTCACATATTAGCAATCCCAAATTTAACCAACGAACCTACTTATGTTATCGATTACTAAAAGTTTAAAGAATACAGCACGGCTTATCAAAAACGTACTGTATGTTGCGAAAAAAGTGTTTTTATTGATGTAGTTTTTTTCAGAGTACTTTACCCCCGAATCTGCAACGATTCAGATAAAGGTAGGCCCGTTCTTTGTGAGGTTAGAACGGGTCTTTTTTTGTACCCTTCAGAATGGTTTAAATCCCTTTTGGTATTGCGTCAATAAGTTTTTTTGTATAATCACGCGCAGGATTTGCATAGATCTCATCTGCATCACCTATTTCTTCTATCTTTCCGGCATTCATTACCAGCAATTGATCCGACATATATTTCACCACTGCAAGGTCATGTGAAATAAATATATATGTGAATCCGAAATCTTCCTTTAATTCGTTCAGTAAATTCAATACCTGAGCCTGTACCGAAATGTCCAGGGCCGACACCGATTCGTCACAGATCACAAGTTTGGGAGCCAGGGCGATGGTTCTCGCAATACCAACGCGCTGGCGCTGACCACCGGATAATTCATGAGGATAACGATCGATATAGGATTCATCAAGCCCTACTCTTTTCAGAAGATCTTTCACTTTAGATATTCTTTCTTTGACAGAAGTGCCAATCTGGTGAACTTTCATAGGTTCCATAAGTGCACGCCCAATCGGTAGTCGGGGATTGAGCGAAGCGAATGGATCCTGAAAGATGAGTTGTATGTCCTTGCGGAGATTTCTTATTTCGGATGTAGAGAGTTTTCCCAATTCCTTTCCTTGATATTTAATACTGCCAGAAGTGGCCTTGTCCAGAAGCAGGATCGCTTTCCCAAGAGTAGATTTACCACATCCGGATTCGCCAACTAGTCCTAACGTTTCTCCTTCAAAAACCCTAAAACTAACGTCATCAACTGCCTTCGTAATACGTTTGGGCTTAAAAAGTCCGGCATTACTGTAATATTCCTTTCGTAGGTTTGTTACTTCAAGTAATGGTGTTTTGGTGTATAAATCCTTATGCTTTAATGCTCTTTGCTGGGGTGTAATTTCTATGGGTTTAAATTTTCCATTTTCTAATGAAGCTATGGTAGGAAGCTTTGCCAATCGCTTATCTAGTACAGGCCTGGCCGCCAGTAAAGCGCGTGTATAGGAATGCCTGGGAGTTTTAAAAATTTGCAACACACTGCCTTGCTCAACAACATTACCCTGATACATCACCAGTACTTTATCTGCAATTTCAGAAACAAGGCTAAGATCGTGGGATATAAATAATAAACTCATTCCTGTTTGCTTCTGAAGATCTTTTAATAATTGCAATATTTCTTTCTGAACGGTTACATCGAGAGCAGTAGTGGGTTCGTCGGCAATAAGTAATTTGGGTTTGCATGCGATAGCCATTGCGATCATTACCCGCTGCATTTGTCCACCACTAATTTGATGGGGATATCGTCTGTATAGTTCCCTGGGCTGCGGTAGCTTCACGCGTTCAAAAAGTTTGAGCGTCTCTTTTTTAGCTTTAGAATTCGAATAATTAAGATGATGCTTTAGTATTTCCGAAACCTGAAATCCGCATGTCAATGACGGATTCAATGCACTCATAGGTTCCTGGAATATCATAGCGATTTCGCCCCCCCTTATTTTCTGAAGTTCTTTATCATTGAGTTTTAAGAGATCTTTTTCCTGAAAAGTAATAACGCCTTCAATATGCGAGGTCTTCTTAGGCAGCAGGCCTGCAATGGCTAGGGAAGTAACGGATTTTCCGGATCCGGATTCACCTACGATTCCAATGATCTCATTTTCGGAAACAGAAAATGAAATATTGTGAATGACCTCAACACGTTTCGATTTACCACCAAATGCAATTGATAAATTCTCGATCTCGAGGACTTGTTTTTCGGGCATATGATCAAAGGTATTAATATTTAACAGAAAAGGGAATTGTTCTATTGCGATATTAATAATTATTGTATATTAACATATCAATTATTAGATTGTTTAATAATTATTATGAGTGTGACACCTGTCGTCCATTATTATTAAACAAAACAACCTCACCAAATTGATTTTAGCGGCGTATCCTCAGCCCAAATATTTTAAATCCTTTCCCCGAGATTTAGACAGCTCATCCTTTGTAAAAAAGGGTGCGCTAAACTTTCGTTTAATTAAAATAACAAACCATGAAAAAACTAACTCAAAATTCAAACTTAGTCACGGCACTTTTTATTGCCGCTTTTTTAGCTTTTATGTATTCAATTCAAACTCCTAATGATCCTGTAATTGATAAATCGGATGAAGATGTCGTCTTGACCATTACAGATCCCGATACTTCCCGGGATCATGAAGGAGATACTTTTTCAATCGTTGCCTATGATAAAACGACAGGGCAGGTCGGTGGAGCAGGTTGCAGCTGTGTAAGCATTTCAGGCGGGATCGACTTTTTAAGTGATCTGATCACCGATGGCACAACAAGTCCTAATAACATTGTGGGAGCTATCCATAGCCAGGCAAGTTACAATGCGACAACACAGGGTTGGGCGCGGGACAGAATGCTGGCCGGAGATACCCCTCAACAAATTATTAATTTTGTCGTGGCTAATGACGGAGGATCGGCTAGTAGGCAATATGGTGTGGTTGGTGTTGACGTACCCGGAGCTGCAGGTTGGACAGGTTCATCGAATGGAAATTTTGCTAATGATATTCAGGTTGATAACTCATTATTCACAATTTCTGTTCAGGGTAATATCCTTGATACATCAAATGGCCCCGACATTCTAAACGATATAAGGGATGCATTCCTAAATACAGATGGTACGTTAGGTGATAGGTTAATGGCTGCATTACAAGGAGCCAAACGTGTAGGTGGTGATAACCGTTGTGCTTCTAGAGGAAATAGTGGACGTACGTCGTTTGTTCAAGTACTTTCACCTGGAGAAACAACTCCATCCCTTTTCTTTACAACAGGGAATGCAGTTGCCGATGGAATTGAACCTATTGACGAATTGCAGTGCCTCTATGATTCATCTATAACACCACCAACATGCCGGGAAACGGTAACCACGTTCCCATATACTATGAATTTTGAGGATTTTGTCTGGATAAAAGACGAGACCAATTGTGGCCCCTCCGGGAGTACGAATTCGTGGATAAGATCTCGATTCAGTACGCCAACGGCTAATACAGGTCCATCTGGCGCCAGTGAAGGGTTGCTTTATATGTTTGTAGAAGGCAACCAGGGGACAAATGACCGCGCTATTATAAAATCCCCATGCTTTGATCTGCCAGCCGGTCAAGATTTACAGCTTAACTTCGACTATCATATGTTTGGATCGAACATGGGATCCTTGGCTGTGACTATTAATGATGGAACCGGGTGGACCACATTGTGGTCTCTTTCAGGTAACCAGGGGAATGCCTGGCAGACACAACAGCTTGATCTAAGTAGTTACCAGGGAAGTACAGTTTCAATAAGATTCGATGCCACAACCGGGAACGGAGTTGAAAGTGATATGGCGGTGGACAATATTTCCATTGCCGAAGCCGGGGTGATTGTATGTGCAAATACGGTGGACTCCTATCCATATGAAGAGAGTTTTGAGAGTTCGTTCGGACTATGGAATCAGAGCGCGAACGATAATCTGGATTGGACCAGAGACAGCAATGGAACTCCATCAAACAATACAGGTCCTTCGAGTGCTTTTGACGGGACGGTATATATCTATGTTGAAGCATCTGGTAATGGTACGGGATATCCGAATAAGCGAGCCATTATCGAATCCCCGTGTTTTGATCTTACCGATAAGACCTCGGCAGATTTTAATTTTAACTATCATATGTTCGGGGCGGCCGATATGGGCTCTATCAACCTTGAGGTCAGTACCAATGGCGGAGTGAGTTGGTCAAGTATTTGGAGCTTAACCGGTAATCAGGGAAATCAGTGGTTTGCCCAGAACATTGACCTTGCTCCTTACCTTGGAGAAAGTGCAGTGCAATTACGATTTAACAGGCTTACAGGAAGCACCTGGCAGGCTGATATAGCTTTGGACAATTTTAACCTTGATGCCGCAGGCGGGCCGGATGTTACACCTCCAACGGCTCCCGGGAATTTAACTGCAACCAACACTACTCAAACGACTACCGATTTAAGCTGGGATGCGTCCACTGATAATATTGGAGTAACAGGCTATGACATCCTGGAAGGAACAACAGTGATTGGGACGGTATCCGGCACCACATTCGATGTTACAGGCCTTACTCCTGCGACTTCTTATACATTTACTGTTATTGCAAAGGATGCAGCAGGTAATGAATCTGCACCAAGTAATGCGGCCAATGTAACGACACTGCTTCCTCCGGATACTGAGGCGCCTACTGTACCGTCCAATCTATCCGCGGCCAACATTACCATGTTTAGTCTGGACCTGTCCTGGACGGCTTCCACCGACAATGTTGGGGTTACCGGATACGACGTCTATGAAGGAGTAGGTTTAATTGGTTCCACGGCCACTACTACATTCAGTGTTACGGGATTAAGCCCTGCTACTTTGTACACCTTTACGGTGGTTGCCAAGGATGCCGCTGGGAACGAATCAGCTCCTAGTGCACCGCTTGATGTTACCACGATGAGCGATACCATTGCTCCGAGCGCACCGACCAATTTAATAGCCTCCAATACTACACAAACAACGACGGACCTTACTTGGGATCCATCTTCAGATAATGTAGGCGTAACTGGTTATGACGTTTATGAGGGCGTTACGGTAATAGGTTCCACAGCAGGGACTCTATTCAATGTTACAGGATTAAGTCCTGCTAGCTCGTATACTTTTACGATTGTCGCCAGGGATGCCGCGGGTAATGAATCTGCACCGAGTAATGCGGCCAATGTATCGACCCTGGATCCTCCGGATACTGAGGCGCCTACAACACCTACTAATTTGGCGTCTTCAAATACGACTATGTTCAGTACGGATCTGTCGTGGACGGCTTCAACAGACAATGTTGGGGTTACAGGTTACGACGTCTACGAAGGAGCCAGTATAATTGGATCAACGTCGGGTACGACCTTTGGAGTGTCGGGTCTGAGTCCTGCCACATTGTACAGCTTTACGGTGGTTGCCAGAGATGCTGCGGGGAATGAGTCACAACCTAGTGCACCGCTTGAAGTCACCACGATGAGCGACACCATTCCACCAAGTGCACCAACCAATTTAACAGCATCCAATACAACTCAAACGACAACTGATTTGAGCTGGGATGCCTCTACGGATAATATTGGAGTTACCGGTTATGATATCCTGGAAGGTGTTACAGTAATTGGAACCACATCGGGCACAATATTTAACGTTACAGGTCTTTCTCCTTCTACTTCTTATTCGTTTACTGTTGTTGCTTTTGACGCAGCGGGGAACGAATCTGCGGCAAGTAATGCCGCCAATGTTACAACAGAAGCTCAGGCTATAGGATGTTCAGGTGGAATTTCGAGCTATCCTTATGGGGAGAGTTTCGAGAGTTCGTTTGGCGGATGGATACAGGCAACGAATGATGATTTAGATTGGACAAGAAATAGTGGTGAAACACCATCAAATAATACTGGCCCTTCCTCCGCAATAGACGGGAATGTCTATATTTATGTCGAGGCTTCCGGAAACAATATAGGATACCCAAATAAGAGAGCGACTATTATCTCTCCATGTTTTGATCTTTCAAATGAGTCCTTAGCATTTTTCAATTTTAATTACCACATGTTTGGATCGACGGATATGGGTACGATTTTGTTGGAAGCGAGTGGCGATGATGGAGTTACATGGGAAACACTATGGAGTGAATCTGGAAACCAGGGTAATACTTGGGAAGAGATCTTTGTTGATCTTTCAGCTTATCTGGGTGGTGGGGTTCAACTACGATTTAATCGATTAACGGGTGGAACCTGGCAGGCAGATTTAGCGATCGACAATATAGTTTTATTGAATGAGCTAAATGCTGGCTGTTCTGGAGGAATATCCGTTCCTTATAATGAAAGCTTTGAAAGTTCCATCGGAGATTGGAGCCAGTCAATTAATGACGACCTCGACTGGATTAGAATTTCTAATGGGACACCTTCAAATAATACTGGGCCCTCAAGCGCTTCAGACGGTGATTTTTACATGTACGTGGAGGCCTCAGGGAATGGTACTGGTTATCCGGATAAGAGAGCCATACTTATTTCACCTTGCTTTGACCTTAGTAACCTAACTACTGCAAGTTTCGACTTCAATTACCACATGTTTGGCACAACAGACATGGGAAGTATTTCCCTTGAAATAAGTACAGATAACGGCACTATATGGACCAGTATTTGGAGTCAAACAGTAAATCAAGGAGATCAGTGGAATAGTCAATCAGTCGATATTTCAAATTACATTGGTGGAGGTGTACAACTAAGGTTCAATAGATTCACCGGCGGTACGTGGAGAGCAGATGTTGCCATCGATAATATCGCCGTTACAGGCACTATGGGCATGGCACCAATTTCAACAAACGATCCATTTGATATAAACAATAATTATGTGGATTTTATTCCTTCGTTTACACTTTATCCGAATCCTGTAAATCATGGTGTACTTCATTTTAGTTTGAATACCACGATGAAGGCCTATACAGTGTATAACGTTAGCGGGCAACGCTTACTCAATGGTGGTATTGGAACAGAATATATAGATGTTTCAACATTACCAAGCGGTGTTTATTTGATAGAATTCGCAACCGATTATGGCGATGTGATCGGTCAATTTATTGTCGATTAATCACAATAATAATTAATGTGAAAAAAGCTCTCATGTTTAATGAGAGCTTTTTTCATGATTTACAATTAACCTATAATAAAGGAATTGTCAATAGTCTTCAGCTTGTATCTTTAATTAGTTACAGCGGATCTCCAACTTTAACGTCACAACGATGGCCGGCTTGTCCGTGCGGAGGATTTATCTTAGCAGTACCGGTATTTACAGGAGTACCTGAATTATTTATCACCGGAGTACCCGAATTTGAGTTCGCAGGAGGTGAGTTAAGTGGTGCTCCAACCGGGATATCACATCGGTGATTGGGTTGTCCATGGGCTGGATTTTTCGCAATGGCCTCATTGGATGCCGGGGTTTCGGTTTTAGTTTCAAATTTAGCGCCTGGTGTTGTAGTCTCAGTTTGAGCATCGGCACCTTCTTTTTTTCCGTCTTCGCGGCACGAATACACTAATGTTAAACTTCCCACGAGTGCTATCATTGAAAATAATTTCAAGGTATTTTTAAGTTTTTTCATTATAATTTCTTTTAAAGTCTTTGGTAAATCTACGAAAATCATCACTTTTAAACAGATAGAATTTCATCATCTTCCAAAATTGCTTCGTTCCGAAGCTTCAGAAATATCTGTGCCACGGTCACAGTATCCTTTTCACAGTACTGTATTATACGGTCTGTATCCGCTTCTTCGTAATACACATCCCGCACCTGGCTGCCATCAATATCATCCTTGGGAGAGGGTATACCGAGCACATGCGCCATAAGTTTCAGTGAGGTAAAGGTCTTGTAATCACCGAATTTCCACAATTCCATGGTATCCAGATGCGGAACTTCCCAGGGTTTTTTTCCGAAAAGATTCAGTTTCGAAGGAAGGGTCATACCATTGATTATCATTCTTCTGGCGATATAAGGAAAATCGAATTCCTTACCATTATGAGCGCAAAGCAGATGATGAGGCCTGTTAAAATGTGACTCAAGCAAATTCTTGAAGTCTTTCAGAATAGTTTCTTCCTCCCCGTGAAAACTGGTCACTCTGAAATTCCGCAGGTCGCCCTTCAAATTAAAGAACCCTGCCGAAATACAGATGATCTTACCGAATTCGGCCCAAATACCGGCCCTATCATAGAATTCTTCAGCGGTAAATTCATCTTTACGCTGATACTGCGTTTTTTGTTCCCAGAGTTGTTGAGCGGTCTCGTCAAGGTCATTGAAGGATGTTTGTTGGGGTACGGTTTCTATATCCAAAAACAGGATATGTTCAGGATTAATTCTGTGTAACATAATAAAATGTAAATTATTGGGAAGTCATTTAAAAGTACAAAATTCTCAGGAATTCTGGTTAAGCATTTTATAGGCTTGTTGAATATATATCTCAATATCCTTCGTAAACTTTCCTATCCCGGCATCGGGACTTTTGCTATGCCCCAACCGAACTATGATCACATCGTCCTCAGGATTAACGATCACATACTGCCCCAGGTGGCCGCGCATCATAAAGAATGCTTTTCCATCTGTGCTATTATATAACCACCAACCATAACCATATTGAGGACTGTCTATCAAACCTGGGCCGCACGGACAAGCTACAAAGGAAGAATCTAACAATTGTTTTCCGTCTCCATGAGCCATGGTCCTTGTATAATTTACCAAAACGCGCGAAGTCACGGGCATTTCCAGCTACACAACAGTAGGCTTTCACCATTCCGTTTTCTTCACTATCCACTTGCCAGGGTGCATCGGCGTTGGCTCCCAGTGGTTTCCAGAAGGATTCACTAAAGTATTCACTCAATGGCTTGTCGGTAGCTTTTTCAATCACCATGGCCAATAATTGTGTATCACCGCTGGCGTACTTAAATTTTTGTCCGGGTTGTTCTACTACCTTCAATCCAAGCATTACTTTGTCCAAATCGTCATCGAAGTAAGCTCTGGTGGTTATAGAAAACGGGGAGTAATAAGCCTCGTCCCAATTGGTGCCGGAAGCCATAGAAGACAAGTCGCCCACGGTCATTTTCGCCGCCAAACCTTCACTGAATTCAGGAAAGAAATCACCCACCGGTTGGTCCAGCCCTTTAATATATCCTTCTTCAATGGCCTTACCCATCATTCCGGATACCATACTTTTTACCATGGAAAACGAATTGGTTTTCGAGGTTTTCCCATAGCCATCATAGTAATTTTCGAACCAGATACTGTCGTTTTTAATGATTAGGTATGCGACAGTACCCAGTTTCGTATTTATATTGGTAAGCTCATCGGTTTCAGACACCGAATTATAGTCCTTATGCGTTGGCCAGGCCAACGGTTCGCCTGCTTCTATAACACTATTGTCGAAGTAATTGTAGTCGTCCAGGAAAGCGGTAGTATGCCCGTTGAGGTAAATGGTTCGGACTGCTTTAAGCAGATAATCCGTATCGGTGGCATACAAGGTTCCCACTAATAGTAAGGATAGAACCAGCAGGCCAGTAACAAATTTCTTTAAGTATTTCATATCAATAATTTAAAATAATGCAGCCTGGACTACGGGACTTTCATGTTCCAGCAGCCACTTTTTTCGTTGCAATCCTCCGGCATATCCCGTTAACGAGCCGTCACTTCCAATGATCCTGTGGCAGGGGATGATAATGGCGATGGGATTCTTTCCGTTAGCCGAGGCTGCCGCACGAATTACCTTAGGGTTACCAAGGATAGTGGCCATTTGCCCATAGCTTTGTGTTTTACCGAATTTGACTTGCTGAATTGTATCCCATACTTTTTTCTGAAATGTAGTGCCTTCCGGGTTTAATTTCAGATTAAATTCTTTCCTTTTCTTGCTGAAATATTCATTTAGTTGGGCAACTGCCTCGGTAAGTGAATCAGGTATTTTGCCTGTTGATTCAACAAGATCTTCAGTAAACACAACTTCGGTAATGCCCTTGTGATTCCCACTAATTTTGACGTTGCCAACAGGCGATTTTATACAAAAGGTTTCCATCCTTACGAATGTACGTAATTCGGAAGTTCTTTAAAAAACTAAAGCTGTTTCGAAATTAGTGTTATTCGGAAGAGTCATCATCTTCCGGTTTTTTATCGGTAAGATTGATTCCCATACGTTTGGCCCTGCGCTCCCAGTTCTTCCTTGCCTGTATTTGCATATCCTCAATGGCATCGCTTTCATCCATGATCTCCAGGCCTAACAGTGTTTCGATAATATCTTCCATAGTGACAATTCCAATTGTATTTCCAAAATCATCCACTACCAGTGCGATATGCCCGCGTTGCTTGATGAACTTCTCGAATAGTTCGGGTATTGGTTGTTCTGCTTCAACCACAAAGATATCCCTGCGTATATCGGCCATCACCTTGCTTCCATGATCCTGAACAATTTCTTCCAGCATGTCGTCTTTTAACACGAATCCTGTGATATTATGTGTTTTATCCTTATAAACAGGTATTCTTGAAAACTGCAAATTATTATGAGCTTCATAGAATTCCTGCAGTGACGTCTGTTCATCCTCCATCACTACCACGGGAAATGGTGTCATTACATCTTTGGCCTCAACCGAATTAAAAATGAGTAAGTTCTTAATGACTGCACTTTCACTTTGCTCGAAAACGCCTTCCTGTTCAGCCGCATCGGTAATTGCTATAAATTCTTCGCGACTCATGTTAGTAACATGAGCGGATTTCCCAATGAGTTTTGTTGTAAGCAAGAGCAACCACAGGATTCCGGTATATTTTAGCGGAGCAATAATGATCTTCAAACTTATTGCCGTAAATCCGCCTAATTGCTTCCAGTAAGTAGCTCCTATCGTCTTTGGAATGATTTCAGAAACTATTAATATTAGCAAAGTCATTAAAGCCGAAACGATCCCTACAATATTCACGCCCAGGATTTCTACCTTATAAGGAAGTTTTTCGGCTTCTACACCTACCATTATGGCACCCACCGTATGAGCAATGGTATTTATTGTAAGTATAGCGATCAGGGGTTGATCGATATCTTTTTTAAGTTCCGTAAGTGTTTTTGCATACCCTCGCCCTTCCTGATCTTTCATCCGAAGAAAAGTGGGCGTGAAGCTCAGTAAAGCGGCTTCCAGGATTGAACACAGGAAGGAAAAAACAATGGAAAGTATCGCATATACGATAAGCAACGTCATTCGGCTAAATTTTTTTACAAGTTATAATTTTACGGAAACCTATTTGTAAAAGTATTCAATATTTACCAACCAACATAGGATGGGGGTTTTATATCATTGAGGTTTAAATAGACGATCAACTGCCCACGATGATGGGTAACATGATCCTGAAGAAGATTCAACATCTGAAGCTTACTCTTTTCACCGGCAAAGAATTCAACAGTTACTTTCAAGTCCGCATCGGAAGTGTTTGTAACCGCAACTTTGGTCGCGTCAAAAGACGCACTCAGGGATTTAATGACCTGAGCTTTCGTCTTTTCCTCACTAATGATTTCGGATTCTTCTTTTCCAAAATAAGTAGTGCTGAGCCATTCCATATTGCGTTGTATATGTAAAAGTTGCTTCTCGAAACTCATTTGCCGTTCCGTTGGCTTGAAATCGTAATGTTCTTCGGGCATGGCTTCTGCGATAGCCAGGAGGTAATTTTTAGAATTTTCCCATTTTTCGAGAAATGCATCTTTGGGTGTAGCCTGTTGTCCGATTCCTGTGAGCAATGGCATCATAAGAAATATTGAGAGTAGGTGATATTTTTTCATAATGTAGGGTTTAAGAGATCAGTTTCACCACATCTTTCGCAAAATAACTTGCAATGATGTGCGCACCGGCCCGTTTAATCGCGATGATTTGTTCCAACATCACACTATCGTGATCCAACCAGCCTTTTTCCGAGGCAGCCTTCAGCATGGCGTATTCCCCACTCACCTGATATACGGCCACAGGAACATCTACACTGTCCCGAACGTCCCTAACTATATCCAGGTAGCACAATCCGGGTTTTACCATAACAATATCTGCGCCTTCTTCAATATCCATAAGTGTTTCTTTAATGGCTTCTTCGCGATTTGCAGGATCCATCTGATACGTTTTTTTATCTCCGAATCCCGGGGCAGAATCAAGTGCATCCCTGAAGGGACCGTAATATGCCGATGCGTACTTGGCACTATAACTCATAATTCCGGCATCGTAATATCCTTCGTCTTCAAGTAGTGTTCTGATCTCGAATATTCTGCCGTCCATCATATCGCTGGGAGCGACAAAATCTGCTCCGGCTTTTGTATGCGATAGCGCCATTTCCGCGAGGACTGCGTTGGTGTCATCGTTTATAATATTCCCTTCGGAAACAATGCCATCGTGACCGAAACTGGAGTATGGATCGAGTGCAACGTCTGTCATGACTAACATATCAGGGACGGCATTCTTCACCGTTTTGATGGCTCGCTGCATAAGTCCGTCCGGATTTAATGCCTCTTTTCCCGAGTTATCTTTTAAGGCGTCATCAACTTTAACAAAAAGTAAAACCGACTTAAGGCCAAGCGACCATAGTTCTGTTACTTCAGATGATAAACGGTCCAGACTATATCGGTAATAACCCGGCATGGATGCAATTTCTTCTTTCACCGCTTTACCTTCAACAATAAATAATGGGACTAAAAAATCATCAGGTGTTATTATAGTTTCCCGCACCAGGCTCCTGATAGCTTCAGAAGTTCTCAATCTTCGGTTTCTTCTTAATGGATACATTTTTAGATGTTTTTAGACCCAATTAACTGGGTTTTTTAATACTGTAATTAACTTTTCTTCTTCGCTTCCTTCAGAGGCCTTATGATCATAACGCCATTGTACATGTGGTGGCAGACTCATCAAGATACTTTCAATTCGTCCATTTGTTTTTAATCCGAATAAGGTTCCTTTATCGTGAACCAGGTTAAATTCCACATAGCGGCCTCTGCGAATCTCCTGCCAGTCCCTGTTTTCCCGACTATATTCAATTTTCCTGCGTTTTTCAACAATAGGAACATATGCCTCAAGAAAGCTATCCCCTATATCGGTAACAAATTCGTACCATTGCTGCATGGTCATTTCATCGGTCTCTTTCAAGTAGTCGAAAAACAAGCCGCCCACACCGCGTGCTTCTCCTCTGTGACTATTGTAGAAGTATTCATCACAACGAGCTTTAAATTTTGAATAGAATTCAGGATGATGCCTGTCACAGGCTTCTTTACACACCTTGTGGAAATGTATTGAGTCTTCTTCAAAAAGGTAATAAGGGGTTAGGTCTTGTCCGCCACCAAACCATCGTGTTACAATTTTTCCTTGTGGATCATAAAGCTCAAAGTAACGCCAATTTGCATGAACCGTGGGGACAAAGGGATTCTCCGGATGTAATACCAGGCTCAAACCGCAAGCAAAGAAATCGGCGTCGGTTACTCCAAAGTACTGCTGCATGCTCTCCGGCAACTTTCCATGTACTTCACTGATGTTTACACCGCCTTTTTCGAAGACATCTCCATGTTCAATGACCCGTGTTAGTCCACCACCGCCTTCCGGCCGATGCCATTCGTCCTGTGTAAAAGTCGCTTTGCTATCCAGTTCCTCGAGCCGGGAGGTAATTGTATTTTGAAGTCCTCTTATATAGCTTACAAATTGTTCTTTCATTTTTTTTCTGAAGGGTAAAGTATTTTGACTGTTTCTGTGGTGGCTGCAGTTACGGAAAGTGGCAGCACAAAGATGATACCCAGTACCGGAACAAACAGCATAAGAATGAAAACCATGCCGTTTCCTATTGCCAAACCACGGTGATCACTTACAAAACGGACACTCTTACGGTAACCAAAATGCCGTTCCAGGGTATAATCCATATTTCCGAAGCCAGCGTAATAAGATTGTACCAGAAATAGTAAAACAGACGATATAAATCCAACAATCGGGATAAATCCTATGATAAATATCGGGATAGAAAGAAAGAGCTCCATGATTAGGTTTCTTCCATTTACCTTAATTCCGCGCCATAGTTGTGCGCCGAAGGATGTTTTTCTGTGCTCGTGCTGAATTCCTGTTATATGAGCTTCAATCTTCTCGGAGACAGGACTCATAAAGGGCGCACTTAAGGCCATTATGATGTGTTTATAGAGAATAAGGCCCAGGGCCACTATCATAATTCCACCAAGAATGTCGCTTATGGTTCTGAAGGTCTCCGAACCCCATTCCCATATCCAGGCTTTCGAAATCAGGCTTCCTATATTATCTGAAAATCCATAAGCGGTAAATCCAATTACAACTGCAGTTAGGATACTGATTAGTATAGGAATACCGAAATATTTCCAAAGACCTAACTGATTGATTAGGTTAAAAGTTCCTCCATAGGCGCGCAGCCCTTTTATGATGTTCTTAAACATTATTCTGAAATATACACTAGTTGATCCTTTAGATTAATAAGTTCTTCAATTTTGTCGATTTTTATAGCTTTTTCCATCATTTTAAGTAAAATTTGCTCTATTTCAGTCGATTTAGTCCATTTTTCGTCTAAAAACAGCTTTCGTCCAATTGCGTTATTGTGCAAATCCATCGCAGCTTCCACATTTTCATTTTTTGTAACGTTTTCATACATTTTTGTTACATATTTAGCCCATTTGGCCGTTTTTTGATCATTTTTGACGCTGTTTCGACAATATTCACAAATTTGCCAATTCCAAAGTGCATGTCTGAAAGCGTTCTCTTTTCGGTGACTGTGATGTAAGCTTCCAAATCGCAGATCGCAAATCGCTATGGTACGTTTTGAAGCTTTGATCGTAGGGGCAATTAGTAATGGGTTTTTCGCGAACAGGATGCCAAAATGGAATAATTGCTTCAAACTCATTTGCCGTATTCGCCTCCAAATATTCATCACGTTCCCCCGTATTCCTTAACAGCTTCAATAAAGGCTCCGGCATTTTGTACGGGGACATTAGGAAGAATTCCGTGCCCTAAATTTACAATATAGCGATCCTTTCCAAATTCATCGATCATCTGTTTTACCATTTTTTTAATCTCTGCTGGCGGACTGAATAAACGGGAAGGGTCAAAATTACCTTGTAGTGTAATATTTCCACCCGTGAGATATCTTGCATTTCGCGGAGAACAGGTCCAGTCCACTCCAAGTGCTGATGCTCCACTTTTGGCCATTGATCCTAATGCGAACCAACACCCTTTTCCGAAGGCAATTACATGAGTTTCATCCTTTAGGGCATCGATGATCTGTTGAATATACTTCCAACTGAATTCCTGGTAATCGGTGGGTGACAACATCCCGCCCCAACTATCGAATACCTGAACAGCGTTCACACCGGCCTTCACTTTTTCCTTCAGGTAGGCGATAGTGGTGTCTGTTATTTTCTGAAGTAATTGATGAGCCGCCTGGGGCTGAGTAAAACAAAATTCTTTTGCCATCGCAAAATTCTTGGATCCCTGTCCTTCTACACAGTAACATAATATTGTCCACGGGCTTCCGGCGAATCCTATCAATGGAATCTCATTATTTAGTTTTTCCTTTGTCATGGCTATGGCTTCCATTACATAACCCAAAGTCTCCTCAATATCCGGAACAATAACACGATCCAGGTCCTTCACCTCGCGAATGGGCTGAGGTAGCCATGGCCCTACACCGGTTTTCATTTCCACATCGATATTCATGGCCTGTGGAATCACCAGGATGTCACTGAAGAGAATTGCGGCATCCATGCCAAATCGCCGGATAGGCTGTACGGTGATCTCACTTGCCAGTTCGGGAGTCTGGCATCGGGTGAAGAAATCGTACTTAGCTTTGATCTGCAGGAACTCCGGAAGATATCGGCCTGCTTGTCGCATCATCCAAACGGGAGGACGATCCACAGATTCTCCGCGTAAGGCTTTTAAAAATAAATCGTTCTTAAGCATTTTCTTTTAAAATATTTACCGTTTTTTCGATCACACTCTCAACAGAAGTAGTATTGGAAATATATACCTTATCCGACTCTGCTTTTGCTCGTGAAGCAGTCGTGTCTCCGATACAAAAAACATAGGAATTTAGAAGCTTGTTTTCTTTAGTAAAACTGGTTACACCACTTGGACTAAAAAACATGATTCCGTCGAATATTTGATCGAATTTCTTCATATTTAGCTCAGTTTTATACGTTTTTACCTCAAAAATCGTATTTTTTGAACTTTTTATGTTATCCGTAAGTTCATCTCTTCGTAGTGATCCACAGAAGTAATAAAAAACTTCATTTTTATAGTTTTTTAGCATAAATTTGCTCAATTCTGAAGCATTTTTAGCTGTTTTTACCACATTTTGTCCTAAATCCATCAATTTCTGAGCTGTTTTTTCGCCTACACAAAGCACATTATTGAAATCAGGTCTTTTCTTAGTTGAATTGAGCACAATTTCGACCGCATTACTACTTGTGAAAATGGCGTAATTAATGGTGCCCGGAACCTCAAATTCGAGAGGCGAAACGGAAATTGCGTTGTATTCAACCAATGTGAACCCGGAATTGAGCAACAATTCCTTTTGCGACAGGGTGAGCTTCTTTGTAGATAATGTCGTTTTCACAAAGTTTCTTTAATCAATTTCATAACTTCCTTTCCACCATTTTCCAGAATATTCACTGCCATCGACCTACCAAATCCTATATGATTGTGTTGGTCTATCTCTTTTTCAATTTCGATTTTTTTCTTCCCGTCCAAGGACAACAACACGCCCTTGAATCTGATATTATTTATAACAAACTTGGCATGAGCACCAATAGGTGCCGTACAGCCTCCTTCCAGGACTTGAAGAAATTCTCTCTCGATCTTGGTGCATAGTGCCGATTTAGGGTCATCTAGTTGTTTTGTTGCCTCAATGCAAAAATCGTCATTCTTGCGGGCTACGACTACCATCGCTCCCTGTGCCGGAGCCGGAATCATCCAATCTAACGTAATGAAACTGTCGGGTAATAAACCGATACGTGAGAGGCCGGCTTTAGCAAAAATAGCCCCTTGCCAGTCGCTATCCGCGAGTTTTTTCAATCGCGTGTTTACGTTTCCACGTAAACCCACCACCTTGTGGTGGGGATAGCGACTCAGCCATTGCGCTTTTCGTCGTAAACTTCCCGTTGCAATTGTGCAATTCTCATTGGTATCAAATTTACCTCTGCTAACCAAAATGTCCTTGGCTGAAGCACGCTCTAAGACTGCTGTCTGCACAATTCCCTGCGGCAACAAGGTAGGGACGTCTTTCATACTGTGAACAGCGATATCAATTACACCATTTAACATGGCGATATCCAGTGTTTTTGTGAAAATACCCGTAATACCCAATTCGTAGAGCGGTGTACTCAAATTGAGATCACCACTTGATTTAACCGGGACCAATTCAGTACTGTATCCCAGACCTTCCAGCCTTGCTTTTACTGTATTGGCCTGCCAAAGGGCTAGTTCGCTGTCGCGGGTTCCAATTCTTATAACCTTACTCACGCTTCGTTCGTTGGGAGTTGGAACACTTGTTTTATCAGTTCGATACTTTCGGACGTGGCTGTTTCATTATTCTTCAGATGATTCGCAAATTGGGTGGTTATTTTTTGAATGATCCTATCACTAACAATGGCTGCTTGCTCCTCGTTAAAATCGTTGATTTTTCGCTTTTGAAAGTCAATCTCACCTTCTTTTATTTCAGATAATTTCGACTTGAGAGCTTTAAGGGTAGGTGCAAAAATTCTATTCTCAGCCCAGGCGTTGAATTCATTTTCTATTTCAGCGATTATTATTTCAGCTTGCGGTATCTGCGATTGACGGTGGACAAGGGTGCTGTCGGTTACCCTGGCAAGATCATCCAAATGCACGAGGGTAACATGCTCATTCTCCATCACATCTGTAGAAACATTTTTAGGAATAGAAAGATCGAGGATAAGGAGTGGTTTTTTAAGATGTAGCAGCGCCTTATTGATGGTTGGTTTTTGCGCCCCGGTAGCTACAATAAGTACATCACTTTGTGCTATTTCACATTCTATTCCCGCATAATCCTTCACGATAAGATTGAACTTACCCGCAATTTTTTCGGCTTTTGGCTTGGTGCGATTTACAAGCGTGATATGGGTGTTTTTGGTATGTTTAATGAGATTTTCACAGGTGTTCCTGCCAATTTTACCGATACCAAACAGCAGTATGTTCTTTTCAGAAATATAAGGTACACGGGCCATGATATACTGTACCGCAGCAAAGCTAACAGAGGTAACACCTGATGAAAGGTCTGTTTCATTCTTAATTCGTTTACTTGCCTGGATTACCGCATTGGCCAGTCGCTCCATAAAAGCATTCAGAATGCCCATTTTTTTTGAACGCTTAATCCCATTTCTTAGCTGACTAATAATCTCGAAATCACCTAATATCTGACTATCAAGACCTGTGGCCACATTAAATAAGTGGGAAACGGCTTGTTTATTTTTATAGACATACGCAACCTGCTCGAATTCTTCTATAGTACCATTGGTGTGCGTACATAAAAGTTTGATAAGCTGATCAGGATGTGAAGCTATACCGTAAAGTTCTGTTCGATTGCAAGTTGAAATTACACTTAAAGAAGGGACGCCTTCCTTTTTAGCCTGCTCCAGAATAGAAGATTGAGCGGATTCTGTAACACTAAAATGCCCTCGGATTTCGGCATCCGCCTTTTTATAACTAAGCCCAATGGCGTAAAAATTTCTTTCAGGTGTCGAAGCACCGTTCATCAAATCGTTTTTTTTCATACCTGAAGGGCAAAAATAAGTCGCTACAAAATTAAAAAATAACGCCAGAGGCATCAATTATGTCGAAACCTGTTAATTTGTATTAAAAATTGATTTTTATCAGGGAATTACCCTAAATTCGGGCGTGAATAAGCGCTATCTATCTTATTATATAGAATGAATCTAAATAATATTCAAAGTATTTAATGTACTCCATGGAAAAAAGTGTCGCTCAAAGTATTTATAATGAAACCTTAGTGGATTCTGATATTTTCGTGCTGAAATTCACGAATGAAACTGCTGAAAATAAGTTGTTTAAGAGAGAAGTAAGTTCAAGCTATATTCAGTTTCATTTTTGTGTTAAGGGTTCTGCTTCATTCAGTTTTAATAACGGAAATTATCGATTGCCAATTTCAGATGATACTTCGCTACTACTATATAATCCACAGCGGGATCTGCCTATTGAAGTTTCTGTGAGTCCGAAGTCCTGGGTTTTATCGCTGTTACTACCTATCAAAAATTTACACGCACTTTTCTCCAGGGATGCAGGATACATTTCATTTTTAAGTGATGAGAACAAGGATCGGAAATATTACAAGGATGCGCCAATATCACCATCTATGGCTATTGTGATCAATCAAATGCTCAATTACAATCTGCATTCCTCGGTTAAACAACTATACTTCAAGGCTAAGTCGTACGAACTGTTAAGTTTATACTTTAACAGGCCGGCCGATATGGATATCGAACAATGCCCGTTCCTGGTCGATGAAGACAATGTGGCCAAGATCAAACGAGCAAAAGAGATCATTCTCAAGAGAATGGCCGAACCCCCTACTTTACAGCAATTGGCAGATGAAGTGCAACTTCCCATCAACAGGCTTAAGGAAGGATTCAAGCAGGTGTACGGCGCTACAGTCTTTAGCTTTCTCTTCGACCATAAAATGGAGTATGCCCGTCAGTTACTGGCTACCGGCTCTCATAATGTGAACGAGGTAGGACTGAAAATAGGATATAGCACAGCCAGTCATTTTATCTCTGCCTTTAAAAAGAAATACGGTACCACACCTAAAAGATTTGTCATGGCATTGTCCAATTAACTGAAATGAAACTACTGTTTTTTCGACCAAACATTCTGAAAACTCTGCAGTTATGAAAGAACTCCTGATCATGTTGCTCTTTGTGAGTCCGGTAGCTTCGGCTTTTTCACAGGATATGAATAATGAAAAATTAGAAGATATTATAACCAGGGTTGCCGATACCGTGACGGGCCGGGATGGACAATGGCAATTCGCTCTGAAGGACAGGATCTTTCTTTGTATCACGGACGTGAATAATAATAGGATGAGAATTATCTCCCCAATTACTGAAGTTGATAATTTATCGGAAGAGGAGATATTAAATTCCCTGGTGGCGAATTTTCATACAGCCCTGGATGTAAAGTATGCCATATCGGAAGAACGTATATGGGCGGTGTTTACGCACCCCTTGCGGGAATTGACCGATACACAGGCAGAAAGTGCTATTATCCAGCTGTACAATGCGGCAGCCACCTTTGGAACTATTTACAGTAGCACAAATTTGAGCTTCCCGGGTAGTGCAAAGAGTAAGGAATCCACTTCTGTTAAACTAAAAGAACCCAAACTTCAAAAGGGTTAATTTTAATTATACTTTCATAACGTTAATCTACTCCTAAAGGCCATTGCTTTTCTGGATTATGGGGTATTTTTGTTTGAAATTTAAAGCTAGCATGAAGGGAGTTCTTCTTGTAAATTTGGGTTCGCCGGACAGCACCGACCCCAAAGATGTAAAAAAATATTTGGATGAATTTTTAATGGATCCCAGGGTGATCGATGTCCCTAAATGGGCCAGAACAATTCTTGTTAGAGGGATTATTCTCAATACGCGACCTAAAAAATCGGCTGAAGCTTACCGTAAGATATGGTGGGAAGAAGGTTCTCCTTTAATTGTAATTTCTGAACGGCTTCAGAAAAAAATACAGAAACGAATCAATATTCCGGTCGCTCTGGCAATGCGATATGGGAGCATGACATTAAAGAATGGTCTGCAGGAATTGGCAGATCAGGGTGTGAAGGATGTATTGGTAATACCCTTATACCCTCAGTTTGCTATGGCGACCACAGAAACTATTAATGTAAGGGTGGAAGAACTTCAACAGGAATTTTTCCCTCAGCTTGAGATCACATCTCTACCGTCGTTTTACAACAATCCCGGGTATATTGAAGTACTTTCAAATAGCATGGCAGAGAAGCTTGATGCTGTAGATTATGATCATTTATTGTTTAGTTACCATGGTGTTCCCGAACGACACATTAGAAAAAGTGATATTACCAAATCACACTGCAAAATAGATGGAGCATGTTGTAAAACACAATCTAAAGCCCATCAGTTCTGTTACAGGCATCAGTGTTATGAAACGACCCGCCAGGTTGCTGAAAAACTAAGCCTGAAAGAAGGAACATATACTACGACCTTTCAGTCCAGACTGGGTTTCGATCCCTGGCTACAACCGTATACAGACCGCACCATTGAACGTTTGGGGAAAGCTGGTGTGAAGAAACTGGTTGTTGTTACTCCGGCCTTTGTGAGTGACTGTCTTGAAACCCTGGAGGAGATCGCTATGGAAGGGGAAGAGATATTCCATGAAGTAGGCGGAGAAAAATTTACCACCATACCCTGTTTGAACGACCGCGATGATTTTGCCATACTATTGGCAGATTGGATAGAACAATGGCGTATTGTGGATATTAAAAAAGCGATCGCATAAATGGCGCGAAACCGTTCAGCCGAACTTGGCACGAAATCAATTAGTTCGCTGCTCATTCAGCAGGCAGTCCCTGCATCCATTGGAATATTAGTGATGTCCCTAAATATGATCGTCGATACGATCTTTGTGGGACGATGGATCGGGCCTCTTGCAATTTCTGCTATAACGGTTGTAATTCCTGTCACTTTTTTTATTGGCGCCATAGGTCTGGCCGTGGGAATTGGCGGAAGCTCGGTTCTTTCCAGGGCACTGGGAGCGGGAAACCGTGACAAAGCCTTGCGTGTCTTCGGAAACCAGACCACTATAACCTTTTTCACTTCCGGGATCCTGGCAGTACTTGGCTTGGTATTCCAATATCAGCTAATTGATTTCTTTGGAGCTGATGATTCCTTCCGAGACATCGCACTTACTTACTATCGTATAGTACTGTACGGTATAGTGATGCTCGCAATGTGTATGATGGGGAATAATGTGATAAGAGCGGAAGGAAACCCAAAATTTGCGATGTATGCGATGATGTTGCCCGCTATTGGGAATATTTTCATGGATTGGATTCTCATCAGGGTTTTCGATATGGGAATGGAAGGAGCAGCCTGGGCAACCTTTATCAGCTATGCAATATGCTTTGCATTTATCCTCTGGTTCTTTATTGTGAAAAGCGAGTTGCGTTTAAAATGGGAAAGCTTCTTTTTAAAGCGTAAGATCGTGAACGAGATAAATGCCCTGAGTTTTGTTACCCTCGCGAGGCAGGGAACTATTGCTGTGTTAACCATTTTGTTGAATAATGTGTTAATTCGGTATGGAGATTCACTGGATATAGCGGTGTATGGCATTATAAGCAGAATGCTGATGTTCTCGTTATTCCCTGTGATTGGGGTAAATCAGGGATTTCTACCAATTGCCGGATATAATTACGGTGCTAAGAAGTTTGCACGTGTAAAAGAATCCATTAACACCTCTATAAAAGCCTCGGGAGCTTTTGCATTACTGATTTTCGCTTTAATTATGATATTTCCCGAACAGATAGTTGCAGTTTTCATTAGTAACTCTAATTCCCTGGATGCTGCAACGCTGGCTGACAATCAGGAAATACTTAGTAGAACCCCTTCAGCATTGCGTTGGGTGTTTGCAGCAACTCCGGTAATTGTGGTTCAGTTAATAGGAGCTTCCTATTTTCAGGCGATCGGGAAAGCCATCCCGGCTTTATTGCTTAGCCTAACCAAACAAGGTTTTTTCTTAATCCCTTTACTATTAATTCTACCTCCTTTTCTTGGAGTTTTCGGCGTCTGGATAGCATTTCCAATCGCGGATATCTTATCGACCATTCTTACGGGTTACTTTCTGAATAGAGCCGTGAAAAGGGATCTTATTGCAAGTGTAAACGCTGAATCTGTATTGGTTTCCAATCCTGCACAAAATGACTAATATCATATTTTGATTTATATTTAGTACAGACATTTGTCTTTAAACGCCTAAGCCTATGCTCGAACTGAAAGATATTAAAGATGTTTCAGACAGAAAATCTTTGATTACAATTTTAAAGGAAAAATTACCTGAAGAATTCTTTACTGATGTAATGAATTCTGTTTCTTATGAAGAGGATCTTCTGAAACTCCAGGCTGAGCTGGTGGATTTGCAACAATGGGTAGCCAAGCAAAACAAGCGGGTTTGTGTCATTTTTGAAGGCCGCGATGCAGCTGGAAAAGGTGGTGCAATACGAAGGTTTACCGAACATCTTAACCCACGTTCTATGCGGGTCGTTGCATTAACCAAACCCACAAATGTGGAGAAAGGGCAGTGGTATTTCAGACGATATATTAAAGTACTTCCGGATCCGGGAGAGATCGTGTTTTTCGACCGAAGCTGGTACAACCGTGCCGTGGTAGAGCCTGTTATGGGATTCTGTAACCAGGAAGAATACGACAAATTTATGGTTCAGGTGCCGGAATTCGAGCATATGCTTTATGAAGACGGTGTAGATATTATAAAATTCTGGTTCTCTATTTCAAAGGATGAACAATTGAAACGCTTCGATGCACGCCTTCAAAATCCGTTAAAGCAATGGAAATTCAGCCCTGTCGATCAGGTTGGGCAACGGAAATGGGATGATTATACGTTTTACAAAGAACAGATGTTCAGCAGGACACACACCTCCTTTTGTCCGTGGATGATCATTAAAACAAATAATAAGAAAGAAGCGAGATTGGAAAGTATAAGACATGTATTGTCGAGATTCCATTATGAAGGAAAAGGTGATTCGGGGACAAATTTATTTCCCGACCCTAATGTTGTACAACGCTATCACAGAATGATTAAACAAATCGACTTTTAATGGCTATTAAACTCTCATCAAAAGAGGTAAAAATCCTCAATTCTAAAAAAGGGATCAAGCAATTGATTATCACCGAAGGACACTCAGTTTTGAAAGCAGTCCGGTACATTAAGTATGAAGCTAGAGTGAAATCCCTCCAGGAGGAACTTATCAAGATGCAAAAATGGATAGCAGATAATGAGCAGAAAGTAGTGATACTATTTGAAGGACGGGATGCTGCGGGTAAAGGAGGCGCCATCAGAAGGATCACTCAATACCTGAATCCAAGGGAATTTACAATTGTAGCCCTTCCGAAACCTACCGAGGAAGAACAAAGTCAGTGGTACTTCCAGCGATATATTAACAAGTTACCACAAAAGGGGAAGATCGTATTCTTCGACCGGAGTTGGTACAATCGGGCCGTGGTAGAACCAGTTAACGGTTTCTGCACCGAAGATGAATACAATATTTTTATGAATCAGGTGAATGAATTTGAACGTATGATCATAGAATCCGGTATTCACCTTATTAAGATCTATTTTTCTATCACCAAGGAAGAGCAGGCAAGGCGATTCGAGGATATTAAGAAAAGCCCCGTAAAGAAATGGAAGTTCAGTTCTGTAGACCAGGACGCGTTACGTTTATGGGATCGCTATACTGATTTTAAGAGTACTATGTTCGATAAGACGAACACGGAAAGAGCTCCCTGGTATATTATCAAGGCAAACAAGAAGACGAAAGCTCGTATTGAATCGATCGAGAAGGTACTCGAACTGATTCCCTATGTTCCGAAGGACACCAATTTGATCTCCCACTTGTCTTTGGATCAAATCGCTTCCGATACTAAGGAATAATTATAACCGAATCAATTTTTTTACCCAGTTACCAGGATATAGGCCGTTATTGAGTTTGCTGAAAATACTTATCTTTAAGCGAACCAATTTAATCCCGGAATATGACGCTATACTACCCGAAATTCAGGCTATTACTTCTTTGTTTTTTATTTGGAATTTTAAGTGAATCTATCACCGCACAGGCTTATGAAACAGGTCTTTATGATGCCCTTGAATATCGTTTGGTTGGACCTTTCAGAGGGGGACGAAGTGCTGCTGTAACAGGAGTGCCAGAGAAACCAAATCTGTTCTATTTTGGTGCAGCTGGAGGAGGAATATGGAAAACTACCGATGGTGGACGGGAATGGCAGAATATTTCCGATGGCTATTTTGGAGGTTCCATCGGCTCCATAGAAGTAGCCCAAAGTGATGTAAATGTTATCTATGTTGGAGGTGGTGAGAAGACAGTAAGAGGAAATGTTTCCTCTGGTTATGGTATTTGGAAAACTGAAGATGCCGGAAAAACCTGGAGGCAGGCTGGTCTTCAGAAAAGCAGGCATGTACCTCGAATTGCTATTCATCCGAAAGACCACAATACCGTATTTGCTGCGGTCCTTGGGAATATCTATAAACCAACCCAGGAAAGAGGAGTATATAAAAGTACCGACGGAGGAACTACCTGGAAGCGAACTCTATTTGCCAACGAAAATGCCGGAGCCGTCGATCTAATTATGGACCCTAACAATCCTCGAATTCTTTACGCTTCTACCTGGAATGTCCGCCGCACCCCGTATAGCCTGAGTAGCGGAGGTGATGGTTCTGCCTTATGGAAAAGTACAGACAGCGGTGAATCCTGGAAAGAGATCTCGAAGAATGAAGGCTTTCCGAAGGACACCCTTGGAATTATTGGAGTAACGGTATCTCCTGCCAATAGTGAAAGGGTATGGGCGATCGTAGAGCACAAAGAAAAAGGCGGGGTATATCGAAGTGAAGATGGTGGAAAGACCTGGAAGCAGGTGAATAAAGAACGAAAATTGCGTCAGCGAGCCTGGTATTATACCCGAATTTATGCCGACCCCAAGGATGAGGATGTGATGTATGTTCTCAATGTAAGATATCATAAAAGTACGGACGGAGGAAAGACCTACGAAACATATAATGCTCCCCACGGCGATCACCACGACCTTTGGATAGCACCTGAAAACCCAATGAGAATGATTATCGGGGATGATGGAGGTGCGCAGACAACGTATGATGGCGGAGAAACCTGGAGTACCTATCGCAATCAGCCTACTTCCCAGTTTTACAGGGTTACTACAGACAATTCGTTTCCTTATAGAATTTATGCTGCACAGCAGGATAACTCAACGATACGGATAGCTCATAGAAACGAAGGCAGGAGTATCGACGAGGATGACTGGGAATCTACGGCAGGGGGAGAAAGTGCCCATATTGCAGTAGACCCAAAGAATAATGACATCGTTTATGGTGGAAGTTACGATGGATTCCTCACACGCTACAATCATAAGAATCGTACCGTGCGTAGTGTGAGTGTATGGCCGGATAACCCTATGGGTCATGGAGCTGAGGATATGAAATACCGATTCCAATGGAATTTTCCAATTTTCTTCTCTCCTCACGACCCGAACAAACTTTATACTGCTTCCAATCACCTTCATGTTTCTACCAATGAAGGAGAGAGTTGGAAGGTAATAAGTCCGGATCTTACCAGAAACGATCCAACAAAACTGGGTTCTTCCGGAGGCCCGATCACACAGGACAATACTTCGGTGGAATACTATTGCACCATATTCGCTGCAGCCGAATCTCCAGTGACCGCAGGGGAATTATGGACCGGCAGTGATGACGGCCTGGTACAAATTTCACGAGATGGATGGCAACACATGGGATAATGTAACTCCCAAAGGAATGCCCGAATGGATGATGATCAACAGTATTGAACCCTCGATTCATGATGCAGCCACCTGCTATATTGCGGGGACAAAGTATAAAACAGGAGATTTTGCGCCTTATTTGTATAAAACTACCAACTACGGGAAAACCTGGAAGAAAATTACCAATGGAATTCCTGCCGAACATTTCACCAGGGTACTCAGAGAAGATCCCAAACGAAAAGGATTGCTTTATGCAGGGACAGAGACCGGAATGTATATTTCATTTGATGATGGTGCAAACTGGCAGTCCTTTCAACTCAATTTACCCATAGTGCCAATCACAGATCTGGCCGTAAAGGACAACAATCTCATCGTAGCGACTCAGGGTAGAAGCCTTTGGATTATAGATGATCTAACCGTGATACATCAGCTGGCTGCGGCAAATAACAAGGTAAATTATCTGTTCAAACCTAAGGAAACATATCGTATGGGCGGTAATTCACGTAGTGGTTCTTTAACTTCAGGAACCAATCATCCTGGAGGTGTAATGACGTTTTTCTACGTGAAAGATCCTGAAGAAAAAGAAATAAAACTAAGTTATCTCAATAGCCGTGGTGATACTATAAAAACGTTCAGTAGTAAGGGAAAAAAAGATAAACTCAAGGTAAAAGAAGGCTCAAATTATCATACATGGAATATGCGGGGAAAAGGAGCGGAACGTCTTGAAGGCATGATACTATGGTGGGCAAGTACGAATGCACCGAAGGCCGTTCCGGGTCAATATAAAGTGGTTCTTCAGATCGGAGATGAGATCTTAAGTCAGCCGTTTACTGTCCTTGCCGATAAAAATTCTGAAACAGACCAGGGAGGTATGCAAAGGCAATTCGACTTTATCACAGATATTAATGAAACCGTGGATAAAGCCCACAAATCCATCAAGAAGATTCGTAAGATCAATAAACAATTAGAGGCATTTCAGAAGCAATACAAGGAAAATGAAGAAGTGAAGGAACTTGTTGATAAGGCCAAAAAACTTAGTGAAGATTTTTCAGAAATAGAAAAAGCGTTATACCAAACTAAAAATCGAAGCGGCCAGGATCCATTAAACTTCCCCATTAAATTAACCAACAAATTAGCACACTTGAACAGCCTGGTGAGTATGGACGATTTCCCGCCAACGCAGCAGGATATTGCGGTTAAAAACGAATTAACTCAGCAAATCAATGCTGAATTGGTGAAATTCGACAAACTGATTTCCGAGGAAATAGCGGAGTTTAACAAGCAATTCAATACAATGAGCCTGGATTATTTATTCATTGAAGATGAAAAGGAATAGTGGAATACAACTACATTAAATCCCTGCATCTTATTTTTGTGATCACCTGGTTTGCAGGACTGTTTTACATTGTCCGCCTCTTTGTTTACCAAATTGAGGCCTATCACAAAACCTCTCCTGAAAAAGAAATTATCGGGGACCAACTTAAAATCATGGCCAAACGACTCTGGTATATCATTACGTGGCCATCCATGTTTCTTGCAACCGGTTTTGGCATTTGGCTGGTAGTGCTCAGGTCTTTTTATTTGACAGATACCTGGATGCAGGTGAAACTTGGGTTTGTCGTTCTACTGATTGTGTATCATATAAAATGCCATATGATATTTAAAGATTTGCAAAAAGACAAGGTAAAATATACGTCCAACTTCATGCGGATTTTCAACGAAGGCGCTACGGTTATTCTCTTTGCCGTGGTGTTTTTAGTCATTCTGAAGAACGCCATTAACTGGATCTACGGGACGGTGGGAATCATTCTCTTTGCCATACTCCTTATGCTTGGTTATAAATTCTATAAACGTTTACGCAAAAAGTAGAATCTATCGATGAGAGGATTTCAACGTATGTGGGTTTGGTTTGATTATTGCTATCTTCACTGAAAAAATTTAAGGTTGGCATTCTACAAACGCTCACTTCGAAACAGAATTTTCTTCTCCATGATCGTGCTGATTGTATTGGCGTCGGTTTTGATCGCGGTGGTTACCATATTTCAATACAGGGAAGAAGCTGAAGATTATCACAGGGAGCGGCTACAGCGAAAGGAAACCAATATCCGTGAGAACATCGATTATGTACTTCAGAATACCACCTACCCGGTTGAGACCGACCGGATTCCGCTTATCTTTAAAGAAAAGATCTACGAGATTAAGGACATTCATAAACTTGAAGTGTACCTATACGATCTGAAAGGAAATTTACTTAAATCATCCAAAGCCTCATTCATTAAGGATACAACCCACACCAAGATGCCGGATTATGTCTTAACTGAATTGGAATCCAGCTCCAATAAGACCTTTGTAGAACAATTTTCCGAAGAGGGCCAGGATTATCAATCGTCCTATAGTATTATAACAGACCAGTATTTTAAGCCATTAGCCATAATGAATTTACCCTATATCGAGGATGATGGGTTTATGAATAAGGAGCTTAAGGAAAGCCTTTCAAGACTGGGAATGGCCTATCTTGTTATGTTATTGATCGCCATTGTACTGGCGTATTTCCTTTCAAAGTATATTACCCGCTCACTGAACGACGTGAGCGAGAAGATTACCGAAACCAGGCTTAACAAACGTAATAAAAAGATTGAAGTCGATCATCGTACCACCGAAGAGATCTCAACCCTGGTAAAGGCTTACAACGGTATGATCGATGAGTTGGAGAACAGTGCGGCGCAATTGGCCACTAACGAAAGAGAAGCTGCCTGGCGGGAAATGGCCAAACAAGTTGCCCATGAGATCAAGAATCCACTTACACCCATGCGGCTTACGGTTCAAAGCTTTCAGCGAAAGTTCGATCCTTCCGACCCCAATGTGGAGAAGAAGCTGGAAGAATATAGCAATACACTCATACAGCAGATCGATACTATGAGTTCGATCGCCTCTGCCTTTTCCACTTATGCCAAAATGCCTGCACAGCAGGATGAATCTCTTAATGTGGTTCAGATCACCAAATTGGCACTTGATATTTTTAATGAAGGATACATCTATTACTTCCCCGATGAAAAAGAGCTTATTGCCAGGTTCGACCGCACTCAACTAATTCGTGTCGTGACTAACCTTATTAAGAACAGTGTCCAGGCTATTGAACAGGGTGCTGTTGAAAAACCACGAATTGAGGTGAAGGTCTTTTCCGAAGACGATAATGCCGTTATTACCGTGATGGACAATGGAATAGGTGTATCCCAAGAGAATCTTGAAAAAATATTCGAGCCTAAGTTTACCACTAAGACCAGTGGTATGGGATTGGGACTCGCCATGGTGAAGAAAATCGTTGAAACCTATGGAGGCAATATCAGCTTCCATTCTCAGGAAAATGAAAGCACTACATTTAAGGTCACTTTTCCGAAATCGTAAAGGGATTTTTGTATTTTTATATCTCATTAATTCCCCACAAACTAACGCAATCCATGAAGAATTACGAAAATGTTCTTGTCGATTCCGATAACGGTATCACAACCATTACTATCAACAGACCTACTAAATTAAACGCCCTTAACAGGGAAACAATCAAAGAACTTCACGAAGCTTTTAAAGAAGGAGATAAGGATTCCGCAACCAAAGTAATTGTGGTGACAGGCAGCGGAGAGAAAGCATTTGTAGCCGGAGCCGATATCAGCGAGTTTGCCGATTATTCGGTTGCCCAGGGATCCGAACTGGCATCTCAGGGCCAGGCAGTACTTTTCGATTTTGTCGCGCATTTATCCACACCAGTGATCGCCGCGGTAAATGGATTTGCCTTGGGTGGCGGACTTGAACTCGCTATGGCCGCCCATTTCCGAATAGCTAGTGACAATGCTAAAATGGGACTGCCGGAAGTATCCCTGGGAGTGATTCCAGGATATGGTGGGACCCAAAGACTGCCACAACTCGTGGGAAAAGGACGCGCCTTCGAAATGATCATGACAGCCGGAATGATATCTGCTGAGCAGGCACATCAATACGGTTTAGTGAATCATGTCACGAGCCAGATCGAATTAATACCGATGGCTGAAAAACTGGCCGGTAAGATCTCTAACAACTCCTCTGTGGCTATTTCTGCAGCAATCACCGCTATTAATGCCGGTTTTGAAGATGGTGAAAATGGTTTCGATGAAGAGATCACCCAGTTTGGTAAGTGTTTCGGAACAGCCGATTTCCAAGAAGGAACACAGGCTTTTCTTGAGAAACGAAAGGCAGAATTCCCCGGAAAATAGGAAAAATTCCATAACAATTCGGAATAATTCCGTTTTTATATTATCTTTGAAACACTCCACTGGATTTTTCAACGATATTTATGTCCCAACCTATTAAAGGCCGAGGCGCCCAGCGCAAGGTCCATAATCGTTTTTTTGAATTTGAGCACGAAGTAAGAGATGAATTCCTTAATTATTGTAATACCGAAGGAGAGGCTGTAGCTTCAAATAAAACGAATTACATAGAAGTATTTCCTAAGACCTTTGTTAACAAGATCAATAGTCCCGACGTTGGGATGGGATATTCAGCGAATCCCTATCAGGGTTGCGAACATGGATGTGTGTATTGCTATGCCAGGAATTCACATGAATACTGGGGTTATGGGGCAGGAATCGACTTTGAGCAGAATATCATGGTTAAGAAAAATGCCCCCGAATTGCTTGAAAGCGTTCTTCGTAAAAAATCCTGGCAGGGAGATACCATTGTTTTTTCAGGGAATACGGATGCGTACCAACCGATCGAACGTAAACTTCAGTTAACTCGGAAATGTTTAAAAGTACTGCTGAAATGGAAACATCCGGTTGGGATCATCACTAAGAATTCGCTGGTACTGCGAGATCTTGATATTCTAAAAGAAATGACAATACTCAATACGATCGCGGTCCATATATCCATAACGTCTTTATCCGAGGATACACGAAGGCTCCTTGAACCAAGAACCGCCAGCATTAAGCAGCGTCTGAAGACTGTGGAAGTGCTTTCTGAAAACGGGATCCCTGTAAATGTAATGATCGCTCCTATAATTCCTTCCCTGAACAGTCATGAGATCATTCCCATCATAAAAAAAGTATCCGATTTGGGCGCTAAAAGTGTGGCACATACGGTGGTGAGGCTTAACGGACAGATAGCTACCCTGTTTGAAGACTGGGCAAGAAAAACTATACCGGACAAAGCCGATAGAATTCTTAACCAGATAGCTGAATGCCATGGCGGAAAGCTCAATGATAGCAGATGGGGTAAACGAATCCTAGGGGATGGTATACTGGCAAAGCATATAGGAGATACGGTTTCACTGGCGAAGAAAAAATTTCTTAAAAAGGATGGGATGCCTGAACTTGTTACTAGTCATTATCTTCAGATTAAAGACCCGCAGATGAGGATGTTCTAAATGATAATGAGCTGTTAAAGTTCTTTTTTTGCGCCATCACATTGATTATTTTTAGAAAGAATCTAAATATAATTGCTATGGGTTACTTACTTCGCTATTCGCATTTCCAAAAGGAGCGTTTGATCTTCAGGTTTAGCTTCTGCATTGCATTCCTCATGTGCATTGTCTCCGTGCATTCCCAATCCAGCTCAGAAGAGAGCTTATTCCGGGTGAGAGGGAAGGTATTAACCGAAAAAGGAACAGCGGTATCGAATGCTGACATTTATATTAAAAATACTTTCATTGGAACGGTTAGTAATGATATCGGGAATTTCGAGATTCCCGCTAAGGTGGGAGATACATTGGTGATCTCGGCCTTTTTAATGAATACTGAAGAAAAAGAAATAGGTACTGAAGATATACTAAATATTAAAATGGAACCCAATGCCGAACTTTTAGAAGACATTTTCCTGAAACAAAAGAATGAAAGGGAAGAATCTATTAGTACTGCCTTCCAAACTGTAAAACGGCGAGCATTGGCATATCCCACCGGAACAATACGGAATAGTGAATTTTGGCCTGGTGATATAAGTATTTACGAATCCATAAATCGATTCCCGTTTATTCAGGGCAATCAGGGAGGACCCTTACAATTTCAAAGATCCCGCGGCCAGATCAATCCTACCCCGGCCCTGGTAATTTTAGATGATGTACCGGTGGATCAAAGTATATTACGTCAATTAGACCCGGATCAGATCCATAGTGTCTCTATGGTTCGATCACTGGCCGGAACAGTTAAATATGGTAGTTTAGGAGCAGGGGGAGTTATTTATATCAAAACAAAGTTAGCGGCGAATTTCGATGAACCGGAAGGTATTTTACCTCGCGCATCATTAGTCCGAAATAATTACACGGATGAACCATTATCGATTGAGGAAGGTATAAAGGAATCTGTCTATATCGGGAAACTGCAAAATGCCAGGTCATTCGAGGAAGCAAAATCGATTTATGACCGACAAACTCTGAATTTAGGTATTAGTTCCATGGCCTATTACCTTGAAGCCGCCGACTATTTTACAAAATGGGACCAGCTATATTCTCATGAAGTGTTGTCAAGGCTATTTAGGCTAAGTAATAACAACCCAAAGGTTTTATTAGCGATCGCCTACCAATGCGAACAACTCAACAGGTTACACCAGGCGGCCTATGTGTACCAGGAACTTATGTTGATGCGCCCCAATCATTTGCAATCCTATATTGATCTTGCACAAATCTACACCCAGACAGGTAATTATAAATTGGCAAATACCTTATATAAACAAATGCTCTTTAACAATGTGGCTAATATGGATTTCTCTTCGGTTGAATCCTTGGTCATCAATGAATACAGAAGATTCTTATCCAAATACAGAGCTAAGGTAAATTTTAAAGGATTGCCCAGTGAAATGCTTATACCTAACTCCAAAAGAACTGCACGGATCGTATTGGAATGGACCAATCCATTGTCCGAATTTGAAATTCAGTTTGTAAGCCCCGATAAGAAGTATTTCAACTGGCGTCATACGGCTTTCGACAATAAGGGTGCGATAGAAAACGAGTTGGATATGGGATTTGCGATCAAGGATTTCGTAATAGAGGACGCTGAGAATGGTGAATGGATCATCAACATTAACAGACTGGGGAATGATAGTGACAATGTACCCACATTTGTGAAGTATACCATGTATAAGAACTATGGTTTGCCGAATGAAACCGTCGAAATGAAAATGGTTCCTTTGAACAAGGTCGATGAGAAAGTTACTTTGGATGCATTTTTAGATTAAGACGGTGTTTTTCTCACCCGGGTATGCTGTTCCCTCAATGATGGTTTTAAAAGACTGAAGTGAAAACTATTTTCAAGGTATAATTATACTATACCATGAGACTATTACTACTTACTGTTGCGTTCTTTTTTCTATCAATTGCATCAGCCCAGGATTTGTTATCCATAGCTGGAACTATCGTAAATGCAGAAACCGGGACTCCGGTTGAATTTGTAAACATTGGGTTCAAGTCAACGAAAATAGGAACGGTGAGTAAATCGGATGGGAGTTTTTTCATTGAACTTCAGAAGAATCTTTCGGAATCTAACGATTACTTAATTATTTCTTCCATTGGCTATCAAACAGAATTCATACCCAGGTCCGAATGGTCTGCGTGGACTGCTGTTCAGAACAAAATCCTCTTACACCCTGAAACGATACAACTTGACCCCATTGTTATCACAGCGGGGAAACGTGAGTTCGAGCGCCTGGGCAGTGAATCCTATTCCTTAAGTGAATTGGGTTTCTGGCATGATCAGGACGCCTTAGGAGGTGAACTCGCTACCCGGATTGCGATCAATAATAAACGCACAACGCTGATAGACTTCAAATTTCATGTTTTGAAAAATGCTTCGGATAGTGTAAAAGTCCGCATCAACATGTACAACTGTGAAAAAAATATGCCGGGACAGAATATCCTTACTGAAAGCATTTTCCATACCATTACGACAAAAAGAGGGGTTGAAAAAGTGTCTTTGAAGGCACATAATATTACAGTGGATGAAGATGTAGTAATAGGAATAGAATTGGTAGAATTTTATGGCGATGACCTATATCTGTCGGTTTCAGGCTCACCTTTTGGCGGGACAGCTTACTTGAGGGAAAAAAGTCAATCCGGATGGGATGTACAGTGGAAGTTTGGATTGGCGTTTGGACTTTTAAGCTCGTATCCTCAATCCAGGACTAATCCCTGATTTAATTAATCCGTAATTCTCGTTTCAATTTCGGAAAGAACTATTCTCTCCACGCGTTCAATAAGTTCCGAAGGATCATTCCCGGCCACCTGTATTGCGGGATGCGCCTTGAGAATTAAATGCGTACCGACAGGAATTGGAAACATTCCGTAGCGCTGCAATTTCCATGAGTTGCTGATACTCACCGGCAGGACCCAGGCATCCGGCGCATGTTCGATCAATGTGAGAAGCCCTTTTCTTTTAAATGGTTTTGGAATTCCCGTCCTGCTGCGGGTTCCTTCAGGGAAAATAACCACGGCCCGCTTATACTGCTGAATATATTTCCCGATCTTTTCAATTTGTTCAGTGGCTTGTCCGGGATTCTTTCTATCAATTAAAACAGATCCTCCGTATTTTAGATTATAGGATATGGTTGGGATCTTTCTCCCCAATTCTATTTTCGAAATAAATTTGGGATGCAATTTCCGAAGAAACCAGATCAAAGGTGGAATATCCCACATACTTTGATGATTGGAAGCGATGATCACGGGTACATTGTCGGGAAGATAGTCCGGCACTGTAATGGAGTAGGTAGTACCCAGGATATGAAGCGTACGAACAACCAGCAGATTAAAATAATCCACACTACTCTTATGCGCCTGGTATCCAAAAATATTCAGGCATATTCGTTGTATGGGATCGAAAATAAGAAGTAACACCCCAAAGATCACATAAAACAGTATGGATAAGGTGTAACTTAAGATCTTTAGTACGGCGTTCACTATTCAAAAATAAAAAATCCGCTCACAAATAAATGCGAGCGGTCTTTTATTTACATTAAAATTATGTTTAGCAGAACTCGTTATAAGCACCCATAAGGTTATCTGCGATCATATCGGCAGCGCGACCTTCTATATGGTGACGCTCCAGCATGTGCACCAATTCACCGTTCCTGAATAAAGCCATTGAAGGCGAACTTGGCGGGAAGGGTATCATTTGTGCACGGGCTGCATCGACGGCTTCGGTTTCCATTCCGGCGAATACCGTTACAAGATGATCGGGTGTTTTCGCATTTTGTAAAGACATACGGGCTCCTGGCCTAGCGTTGGCAGCAGCGCAACCGCAAACCGAATTCACAACAACAAGTGTGCTGCCTTCTTTGGCCAGTGCCTGCTCTACCTCAGCGGCAGTTTTTAGTTCTGTAAATCCAATACTAGTTAGATCTTCGCGCATGGGTTTTACAAGTTCTTCTGGATACATAGTATTTATAATTTTTAAGATGTAACAATTTTGGGGCAAAGATACGGAAATAAGTTCCTAATTAAATCACAAAAGCCGGTGCAGTAGCCCTGTTCTATTTTATAATGTAATTATGTAACAACCTCCTATAAGTGAATACTTATCTTTGTCGGAAATTAATACCCTCACTATTTTTATGTTTCGTTGGTTAGGAGCAATACTCGGTTATGTATTTTATAGATTCCCTGGAGCTATTATTGGCTTTTTGCTTGGAAGTTTGTTGGACAGTATGGGGAGCAAGAAAGGCGCAGGTGGTTACAGAGGCGTCTTTACTCAACAAAGGCGGGACCAGGTAAGTCCGGCAGATTTCGAACTACATCTTCTCTCACTGGCATCCCTTGTCATCAAGGCCGATGGTAACGTGAGTCAGGCGGAACTAAACTATGTCAGGCAATATTTTGTTCAAGCCTATGGCAAGGATCGTGCTAATGCAACTTTCAAGGTATTTAATGAAGTAATAAAGAAGCGGGAGATCTCGGCCCGGCGTATAGGAGGATTACTCACGGCAACGCATGCGTTATGAATCCAGGTTACAGGTAATTCACTTCCTTTTCAGCATTGCGAATGCCGATGGATTTGTTTCTGACGGGGAGCTTGGTATTGTTAATAATATCTCGATCAATTTGGGGATTCAGAATGCAGATTTTGAAAGTATAAAAGCCATGTTCTTCAAGAATCCGGACAGTGCCTACAAGATCCTTGAGATTGAACGAACCGCTACCACCTCGGAGATAAAGGCTGCTTACAGGCGTATGGCCAAGAAATATCATCCGGATAAACTTCAGCATATGGACGAAGCCTACCGCAAAGGAGCCGAAGATAAATTCAGGAAAGTTCAGGAAGCCTACGAACAACTTCAGAGAGAACAGGGATTCTAAGATCTATTTGTTGAATTTACAGCAAAATAATCATGATAATCCGGTATCCGGCACTATTTTTAGTCAAGGCGAAAAATATTTTAGGTACAAATCAAAAAAAATATTTACTTTTGCACTATGTATTCGTTTGCAGAAGAAAATTACTTAAAGGCTATCTATCATCTTGAGCAGGAAGTAAAAGGTGAGGTGAGCACTAACGCCATAGCCGATCGCATGGCTACAAAGCCTTCGTCTGTAACGGATATGATTCAGAAACTGGCTGACAAAAAACTACTATCCTATAAGCGTTACAAAGGTGCCTTGCTCACTCCGGAAGGGCGCAAGATCGCCACCGGTGTAATTCGGAAACATCGCCTGTGGGAGGTTTTTCTTGTCGAGAAGTTGGATTTCCACTGGGATGAGGTCCATGAAATAGCCGAGCAACTTGAACATGTTCATTCAGAAAAGTTAATTAGCCAGTTAGATAAATATTTGGGCAGTCCCGATTTCGATCCTCACGGGGATCCAATTCCCGATCAGCATGGTAATGTGAAACGTACCGAAAAGAAATTGCTTTCAGAGCTTGATAAGAAGCAGCGGGGAGTTTGCGTTGGGGTAAAAGAATCCAGTAGTGATTTCCTTCAGTATTTAGATAAAAAAAAGATTACAATTGGCACGAAGATCCAGGTGCTTGGGAAGGAGTTTTTTGACGGTTCCATGGTAATTCAGGTAGGCCGGGATCAATTTTTTATTTCAAAAAAAATAGCAGAGAATCTATATGTTCAAACTAGTTAAATCAATGATAAAACGGGCATTTTTCATTTTTATATGCTTCGGAATGGCTTTCAGTATATCCGCACAGGACGAAGCAAAATTAGCACCTTTGGTTACAGACCGTCCGGATGCTACCGAAGCTTCAACCACAGTGCCAAAAGGTGCACTTCAGATAGAAACCGGTGCATTTTTCAATTCTTTTGAAGATAACGGAATTAAGGAAGAAGTAATCGGACTGAACACCACGTTATTGAGGTATGGGATCTTAGAAAATTTTGAATTCCGGTTGGGATGGAATATTGAAGAAGGGCGTACTACCGTGAACGGAATGAAGCTGGATAATGTTACCAGTGGTCTATCTCCTCTATTGGCTGGTATGAAAGTGAAAATTTCAGAAGAAAAAGGCCTGATGCCTGAAATTGCTTTAATTGGACATATATTTCTTCCGTTTACCGCCTCCTCAGATTATCGCCCGGAGACCACGGCTACAGATTTCAGGTTTTCACTTTCTCATACGTTAAGCGAAAAATCGAGTATTGGTTATAATGTTGGTATGCAGTGGGGAGCCGACTCTCCCGAGGCGGAATATATCTACACCTTGGCCTATGGGTATAGTATTACAGAAAAGTTTGGCTTTTACGCTGAACTATACGGCATCTTTCCCGAAGACAGCCGGGCCAATCATCTCTGGGATGCAGGCTTAACGTACTTATTGATGAATAATTTACAGCTCGATGCTACCGTGGGTAGCGGCATTACCAAGGGGCAGGATATTCTTCTGAGTGCTGGAGTGAGTTACCGAATACCAAAATAAAAAAGTGATCATGTTAGACCAATTAGTAGAATTTGCAAGAGAGAAACCAATTTTAGCAGCTTTCTATGCCTCTTTATTTACCTGGGGCCTTACGGCAGCCGGTGCAGCACTGGTATTTTTATTCAAGAAGGCCAGTAGAGCTGTTTTGGATGCCATGCTTGGCTTTACAGGGGGTGTGATGGTAGCTGCCAGTTTCTGGAGTTTGTTATCTCCGGCTATTGAAAACAGTGAAGGAGAAGGATTTATAAAAGTGATACCTGCCGCAGTCGGATTTTTATTAGGTGCACTTGCGCTTTTCGGGATGGATAAATTGCTTCCTCACCTGCATATTAATTTTAAGAAATCTGAAGCCGAAGGTGTGAAAACGAATTGGCATCGAACAACCTTGTTGGTGCTTGCAATAACCTTACATAACATTCCTGAAGGATTAGCGGTGGGAGTCCTCTTCGGAGCTGCTGCAACTATGGTGGGGGTAGAACAAACAGAAATGATAATCGCAGCGATTTCCCTGGCCATCGGTATAGGAATACAGAATTTTCCTGAAGGCTTTGCCGTATCCATGCCATTAAAGCGACAGGGTGTTTCCAGGCTAAAAAGTTTTTGGTATGGCCAGTTGTCGGCTGTGGTTGAACCCATAGCCGCGGTATTGGGAGCAGTTGCTGTTAGTGTCTTTACTCCTATTTTACCTTATGCACTGGCTTTTGCTGCCGGCGCCATGATCTTTGTTGTTGTTGAGGAGGTTATACCGGAGACGCAACGAGACAAATACACCGATCTCGCTACTATGGGCTTTATAGGAGGGTTTATCGTGATGATGTCGCTGGATGTAGGTCTTGGCTAAAACGGCATGATTTTTTCGTATATCTTTAGGAATATAAATTTCTTCTAATGAAATATTTCTTCGCCTTATTCATGTTCAGTTTTCTAGGGATATCTTATGCCCAGGATGAAAAGGTTGAAACTCCTCAAATAGCTATACGTATTCCCCTTGGAGAAACTATTGATGTGGATGATGTTAAGATCTCGTTTATCGAAGTTTTAGAAGATTCCAGGTGTCCCAGAACAGTGGAATGTATTTGGGCCGGAAGAGCCAGGGTGAAAGTAAATGTTCAGGAAGTCGGTTCGGATGCAGTTTCAAAGGAGGTCATCTTTGGGCAAATAAAACAGGATGAAGTAAAGAATTTGCTCTTATTGCAGCTGGATGATTTTGCAATTAAGGCCGTCAACGTGACGCCCTATCCCGAGAAACCGGGTGAAAAATTAGAATATTCACTACTCATACGAAAGATCAGAAATAAGGATCAATGACAACCACAGTCCTTATTACCACATTTGGTTCGGTTACCATCTAAAGTGGTTACTGTCTTTCTCCTGATTTCAAAGACCGGAATCCAAATAAACTTCTTCAACAGAAATCCAATGGCCAGCAAGAAAGTGATTATTACAAGAATAGTTTGCATACTTCAAAGTTAACTTAAAATTTGATAGGCACCCAGGGCAACCACATAAGCAATGGCACTCATAACAATTAATTGCCATAAAGGCCATTTCCAACTATTGGTTTCCCGTCTAACAACTGCGAGTGTACTCATACATTGCATGGCGAAGGCGTAAAACAATAGTAAAGAGACTCCGCTGGCAAAATTGAATCTAGGTGTTCCAAGTACAGGATTTACCTCTGCAGCCATTCGATTCTTTATAGTTTCTTCCTCCTCACTGCCCACACTGTAGATTGTGGCCAGAGTTCCTACGAATACTTCTCGCGCAGCAAAAGAACTCACTATAGCGATTCCGATCTTCCAGTCGTACCCCAACGGCCGGACAGCCGGCTCAATTCCTTTTCCAAGAATACCGACGTAGGAATGTTCCAGTTTAAAGGAAGCTATTCGTGTTTCAAGTTCTTTTTCTGATAGGTTTTCTGAAAACGATTCAGCGGTTACAATTGCCCTGGCCTTATTAAAATCGCCTGGGCCATACGAAGCTAGCACCCATAGAATAATAGAAATTGCCAGAATGATCTTACCGGCGCCTAAAACAAAGGATTTGGTTTTTTCAATTACGGTCAGAACCACATTCTTCGGCATAGGAATCTTATAATTGGGCATTTCTACTACAAAAAATGTTTTGGACCGAATTTTCAACACCTTATTAAGCAACCATGCTGAAAAAATTGCTGATCCAAAACCCAGCATATACAGAAACATTAGGGTTAGCCCCTGCAGACTGAAAATTCCCAATATTCGCTGTTCAGGAATTACCAGGGCAATAATGATAAGATACACAGGGAGCCTGGCAGAACAAGTGGTAAAGGGGGTTACCAGGATCGTTATGAGGCGTTCTTTCCAGCTTTCAATATTTCTAGTGGCCATAATAGCCGGAATGGCACAGGCTGTTCCTGATACCAATGGAACTACACTTTTACCGCTCAATCCGAAGCGTCGCATAACCCTATCCATGAGGAAAACCACCCGGCTCATATAGCCGGATTCCTCCAGGATTGAGACAAATAGGAACAGAAAAGCTATCTGCGGAATAAATATGACTATTCCTCCAAGCCCGGGAACAATTCCCTCTGCGATTAAACTGGTGAAATCTCCAGGCGGGAATGTATGTTTCATCCATTCACTCAAGGAGGCAAAAGCACTATCGATAAAATCCATTGGATAACTGCTCCAATCGAAAATTGCCTGAAAGATCAACAGTAATATTCCGAAGAATATTACATAGCCCCAGATATGATGCACTAAAACCCGGTCTAATACACTTCGGAAATCTTTCGCGTTGGCCGAATCGATCACCATGGATTCTTTAAGCACATCATTAATGAACTTGTAGCGTGCAATAGTCTCCTTCTGTTGAAGACGTTTTAGTGTACTCTTAGATTCGGTTTGAAATGTGGCTATACCACTCATATCCCGCCGTTCCAGTTTTCCAAAGTTTACATCCTGTGTGATCACCAGCCATAGCTTGTAAAGATCCTGATTGGGAAAGGCATTTTTCAGTCGGTTGAAATACTCCGGTTCTATCTCTGAAGCGTTCAAACAGGGTTTTAATGACAGGGTGGCGTAATTAGAGATAAGATCCTTCAAATTATCGAATCCTTCATTCTTACGAGAGCTTATTAGGGCCACCTTGGTCTCCAGCCTGCTTTCCAATTTCTCGATATCGAGGGAAATGGCTTTTCGCTTCATGCGGTCGGCCATATTTATTAACAGGATTGCGGGTATCCCCAGGTCTTTGATTTGCGTAAAAAGCAGAAGATTCCTCTTGAGATTCTCAATTTCGGTAACCACCACAGCTACATCAGGGAAATCCTTATCGTTCTTATTAAGTAGTAATTCGATCACTACATTTTCATCGAGAGAGGACGCATTCAAACTATATGTGCCGGGAAGATCGAGGATATGGGCCTTTAAGGTTCTGGTGAGTTTACAGACTCCCTCTTTCTTTTCAACAGTAATACCGGGATAATTTCCAACTTTCTGATTGAGTCCCGTGAGACGATTGAACACAGAAGTCTTTCCGGTGTTAGGATTACCAATAAGAGCTACGTTGATCTGCCGGGCCATAGATTAAATTAATTCTATTTCTATCTGTTCGGCGGTTTCCTTTCTAATGGCAAGATGGCTTCCATTGATATTCAGATACAATGGATCGTGGAATGGTGCCAGCTGTACCAACGTTACCTCATTACCGGGAAGACAACCCATTTCCAGAAGCTTTAAAGGCACCGATTCAATAGAAAATCCCTTTATCCTGGCGCGTTCTCCCTTTTGTAAATTGGCAATGGTGAGCATTAGACTTATTTAGATTGATTATAAACAATACAAATGTAATGTAATTTGGGCTGCTATAAAAGTTAATACTCCTTGGAATTATTCTGCTTTCAATACTTTGATATCTTCCAGAAGTTTTTCAATATCTGCTGGACTGGTTCCATCGTAGAATCCTCGGATTCGTTTCTTCTTATCCACAAGAACAAAATTCTCTGTATGAATAAGGTCGTATTCACTATAAGGCTCATCTTTAGCTGCCAGGTATGATTTGCGCGCCAACTCGTAAATTTCCTTTTTATCTCCGGTTACCAGGTTCCACTTGCTATCATTCACTCCTTTTTCCAGGGCGTATTTTTTCAACTGGGCGGCATTGTCGATCTCGGGAGTCACAGTGTGCGAAAGCAACAGCACCTCATTGTCATTCTGAAGTTTTTTTTGAATGGTTACCATATGATCGGTCATGATGGGACAGATGGTCTGGCAAGTAGTGAAGAAGAAATCAGCCACATAGATCTTGTCTGCGTAGTTTTCTTGTGTGATGGTTTCCCCATTCTGATTGGTCAGGCTGAAATCGGCAATGGTGTGGTATTTTTTCACATGCTGAACGGTACTGTCAACGAGTTCCACATTAACCCTGTTTGGTTGAAATACCGGCAGTACTTCTTTAGGATCAAGAGCCTGATACATGACAGTGATGATGATCGCTGAAAGAACCAGAAGCACAATTCCGAAGAATTTATATTTGGCAAAAAAGGTAATCATGAGCATGCAAAATTACGATGGGTTAAAAGATTGACAATGCTGTAACAGTTAAAAGTTTTATAAGACTGATAGCCCAGTTTGCAATTATTTTTCTAAGAACGTCTAAAAGGTTACTTTTGTCCCTCAATTTTGATAATATATGAGTCCATTTGCGGTCAAGGCCATTCAGCTTTTATTGAGTTTATCTTTATTAATCGTACTTCATGAGTTAGGCCATTTTATTCCTGCCAAACTTTTCAAGACGCGTGTTGAGAAATTCTTTTTGTTTTTCGATGTGAAATTTGCTCTTGTGAAAAAGAAGATCGGGGATACGGTTTATGGAATTGGATGGTTACCCCTGGGAGGATATGTAAAGATCTCCGGGATGATCGACGAGAGCATGGACAAAGAACAGATGGCTCAGCCTCCACAACCATGGGAGTTCCGATCTAAACCGGCCTGGCAGCGATTAATAATTATGCTGGGAGGTGTCACTGTAAATATTATTGTAGGTTTCGTGATCTATATGGGAATAATGTATTTCTATGGCAGGAATGTTACTACAAACGAAGAATTATCCAATGGATTTGCTGTGGTTGACGAGTTCAAGGAGTTCGGATTTCAGGACGGAGACAAGATCCTGAAGGTAAATAATGAAGATTTCCCTTATGTGACCAATATCAACAGAGAATTGTTTCTTAGAGATGTTACTGATATCACCGTGGTTCACCCTGACGGGGCAGAAGAAACGATTAGCCTTCCGGAGGATATAGGTTCGTACATGTTCGATAAGGATATACTCTTACCTTTTAAAGAAAGAGAAGAAGCTATTTTAGATACTGTGGTTGCTGGTTTTCCAGCCCTCGCAGCAGGATTTAAGAAAGGGGATAGAATGCTGGCAGTCAACGGTGAGAAAGTTGACTATTGGTATGAATTTCAGGATAAATTAAGAGATAATAAGGGTATTGAAAATGCTATTGAAATTGAGAGATCCGGTGTTGTTCAGACCATTATGGTTACTACCAATGAAAACGGTCAGATAGGTGTTGATAATGTTTCCAATACCCGAAAGATAGAATACAGCCTCGGAGAAAGTATAACCGGAGGAGTGAGTTTTGGTTATAATATTTTGAAGGACTATGTAAAGCAATTCAAATATGTATTTACTTCGAAAGGGGCAACACAAATTGGCGGTTTTGGTGCTATCGGAAATCTTTTCCCCGGGCAATGGAGTTGGGTTGCCTTCTGGCAGACAACAGCACTGATATCAATAATATTAGCCTTTATGAACGTTCTTCCTATACCCGCATTGGACGGGGGACATGTGGCATTTTTACTGTATGAAATGGCCACCGGGCGTAAACCGGGCGACAAATTCTTGGAGTATGCTCAGATGGTAGGCTTCTTCCTTTTAATTGCGTTGGTATTGTTTGCGAATGGGAATGATATCTACCGCTGGTTATTTAAGTAAAAAAGTAATATTTCTTTTTTGCGGCAGTTAAAAAAAATTTATATTTGCACCCTCCTTTACGATAATCCATCGTTTCGGAGGGCAGAGTCCGCCTAAAAAGACAGAAAATAAATTCCTCCTTAGCTCAGTTGGTTAGAGCACCTGACTGTTAATCAGGGTGTCCTTGGTTCGAGTCCAAGAGGAGGAGCGAAGCTCCGACAAGCCGTTTACGAAAGTAAATGGCTTTTTTCGTTAGAAAAACTTGGGCGAGAAGTTTATCCTGAGCCTGTCGAAGGGAGTCCAAGAGGAGGAGCTTGATTCTAAACCCGATCAGAAATGATCGGGTTTTTTGTTTATATAGTCTTGAACTCGAACTCAAGGACACGCCAATGCGCCAGCTGGCCCGTTCGCTAAATTTGTCCACGGGACAAATTTTAACGCTCCGGCCGGTTCGAGTCCAAGAGGAGGAGCGAAGCTCCGAAGAGCCCCACAAGAAATTGTGGGGCTTTTTTCGTGAGAAAAACTTGGAGGAGAAGTTTATGCCGAGCGAAGTCGAGGTAAGTCCAAGAGGCTCGCGAACGTATAAAAATAGTCCTGTGGACTATTTTAGTGAGCGATTGGCTTGCCGCGCTGGCAGGGAAAATCCAACACGGTGTTTTTTATTTAGTGATTGCTCGAAAGTGAGTGGCTTTTTCTTTGGAAAAAGATAGACGATAAGTTTATCCTGAGCTAGCCTGTCCCGAGCGAAGTCGAGGTAAGTCCAAGAGGCTCGCGAACGTATAAGAATAGTCCGGTGGACTATTTTAGTGAGCGATTGGCCTGCCGCGCTGGCAGGGATAATCCAAAACGGTGTTTTTTATTAATTAATTGCTCGAAAGTGAGTGGCTTTTTTCATGAGAAAAACTAGGAGGAGAAGCGTTGCACTGAGTTTATCGAAGTGTTGCGCACTTGAATTGCACATGTTAGCCTATATGCTATGAAGCCGGGTCTTGGGTATCTATAATTTAGTGGGTAATTTTTTCCAACTTCACCGTAAAGTGTCGCATGATGGGGGCCTCATCAACAATTTTGTAGCCTCTCTTTGCCTTATCCCTGGAATCGTATATCTTTTTAAGAACCGCAGCGATATAGCGCATATGATTCAACGAATAGGTCCTTCGTGGAATGGCAAGCCGTACCAGTTCCAGTTCGGGATAACGATTTTTGTGCGTAAAGGGGTCGCGGTCTGCCAATATGGTCCCTATTTCAACGCTTCGGATACCTCCTTCAATATATAGCTCAATGGCCAATGCCTGCGCCCTGTATTCATCACGAGGAATGGTGGGAACAAACTTGTTGGCATCCAAAAAAATAGCATGCCCGCCAAAAGGCTGAAGAACGGGTATTCCATATTCCACCAATCGATCTCCCAAAAACGCAACCTGCTCTACCCTGGTCTCGAGATAGTCGAATTCAGTGGCCTCGTCTAATCCAACGGCAAGGGCACCCATGTCACGTCCATTCATCCCTCCATAGGTGAGGAAACCCTCGAACATGATATTGAATACAGTCGCTTGTTTATACAGTTCTTCATCTCGAAGGGCAATAAACCCGCCCATATTTACAAGGCCATCTTTCTTTGCACTCATGGTCATTCCATCTGCATAGGAAAATAGCTCTCGGGCTATCTCCTTAATGGACCATTCCTTGAATCCCTCTTCTCTGATCTTTATAAAATATGCATTTTCAGCAAAGCGTGCGGCATCAATAATTAGTGGTGTGTCATACTTTTTACACACTCGCGAGACCTTTTTGATATTATCCATAGACACCGGTTGTCCACCAGCCGTATTACAAGTCACCGTAAGAATGACGAATGGAATCTTGTCCCCTGGATTGTTCGTTAAAGCACTCTCAAGTTTTTCGATGTTGATATTACCTTTGAAGGGATGGTAAATGGTGGTGTCGAAGGCCTCATCGATGGTACAATCCAAAGCCGTTGCCTTTCTAAACTCAATATGTCCCTTGGTGGTGTCGAAATGTGCATTGCCAGGTATGATATTCCCTTCTTTCACCATTACTGAAAACAACACATTCTCCGCTGCCCTTCCCTGGTGAGTGGGTAAAAAATAAGGAAATCCTGTGATGCGCTGCACAGTGTCCTTCAGCTTTAAGTAAGACTGAGACCCTGCATAACTTTCATCCCCCAACATTATTTCGGCCCATTGCTTGTCACTCATGGCCCCGGTACCCGAATCGGTTAACAGATCGATAAATACCTTTTCTGAGGTGAGGTTGAATAAATTATAATGGGCTTCTTCTATCCATTTCTTGCGCTCTTCAACAGTGGACGGCTTTATGTACTCCACCATTTTGGTCTTATAGGGTTCGGCGTACGGAAGATTCATAATTTAAATTTGCAGTAAAGTAAAGTTTCCCCCTTTTTCAGGCTATGACAAATGTCAGGTATTAAGACAAAAGGGCCCCAAAGTTACAAGCGCAAATCCGAACCGAAGTCTGCGCTGCATCTGTCGAAGTGAGGAGAAGCAAAACCCCGAATAGCCCCGCAAGAAATTGTGGGGCTAATCTTTAGTATGAACCACAAGGGATTTGGCCTTCAGTAGGTATCTATTATAATATCTTGCCCTTTACCCGTTTCCATACCTGAGATAACAAAACTCCCGAAACAACGCATACGGCGAGTAATCCCAATGCTTTTGTGGTTTCTCCATAGATAAAGTAGCCTGTGGTAAACATGGCGCTGTAAATAAAAACACAGCCTACCAGCATAGCTATAATGCCTGCCGGCACACTCCATGCCTCGCTGGTCTGAACCAGATCTTCATTATCTGATTTAGCTTCCGATATCACCTTCTTCCATCCGGGACCTCCGGGTTGTGTTTTCCTGTAAAACCGATATAATACTTCCTTGGATTCAGGTCGTGTGAGAAAAGTGACCGACAGCCAAATGGCCATAGAGCTGAACACTACAAAAGGAAATCTGGCATAGGCTGGAAATATTCCACTGTCACCAAAAAGAATATCACCAATGGGCGTAAACGCAATTAAAATCGAGATCACCCCGGAAGCCACCATGGCACTAATTTCTGTCCACGCATTAAGCCGCCACCAGAACCATCTTAAAATAAAAATAAGCCCTGTGCCGGCACCAAACATCAGTATAATGTCGAAAAGCTGTAAGGCATTGGTAAGCAACAATGCTATTGAAGCACTTACGATCATTAGAAGTACAGTAGTTAATCGACCCACATTTACCAATTCCTTTTCTGAGGCTGAAGGTTTTATTTGTTGTGCATAAAAATCATTTACTACATAGGATGCACCCCAATTTAAGTGCGTACTTATGGTGCTCATATACGCTGCCGACAAGGAAGCCAGCACCAAACCTAAGAGCCCACTGGGAAGCATCGTAAGCATGGCCGAATAAGCGAGGTCGTGCCCCAGTTTGTCTTCGGAAACATTGGGAAAGGCTTCCTGGATACTGGCAAGATCAGGGAATATTATCAATGATGCCAGAGCTACAACGATCCAGGGCCATGGCCGAAGCGCATAATGCATAATGTTATAAAAGAAGGTGGCACCAATGGCATGGTTTTCATTTTTAGCCGCTAACATTCTTTGTGCGACATAACCACCACCACCGGGTTCTGAACCCGGGTACCAGGAACTCCACCACTGTACGGCTAATGGAATAATGAGGAGGGAAATAAGCATTTCGGTATTGTCAAGATCGGGTAGAATATTCAGTTTGCCCTTAACATTATCATGATTTATCAATGCGTCCAGGCCTCCTATCTCAGGAAGTCCCACGATGTAATAGGCCGCTCCAAAAGCACCTGCCATAGCAACAAAGAATAATATGAAATCGGTATACACCACGCCTTTAAATCCGCCAATAGCACTGAATACCGCCGTGATCAAACCGGCAATAACTACAGTAGTTAAAGGATCCAAACCAAGCATGACCTCACCTATTTTAATAGCGGCAAGGGTAACACCTGCCATTGCAAGTACGTTAAACAGTATACCCAGATAGATCGCTCTGAATCCTCGCAGGAACCGAGCCGGTTTTCCGCCGTAGCGCAATTCGTAAAATTCTATATCCGTTTTGACTTCAGATTTACGCCATAGTTTTGCATAGACAAATACAGTGAGTAATCCTGTGACCAGAAAAGCCCACCAGACCCAGTTACCTGATACCCCATTGGTGCGAACTATATCCGTAACAAGGTTAGGAGTGTCTGTTGAGAATGTGGTTGCTACCATAGATAATCCCAGCAACCACCAGGGCATGTTTCGACCTGACAGGAAGTATTGAGAACTGTTTTTACCTGAGGTCTTACCTACGTAGAAACCTATGGATAAGATCACTACAAACAAGGCTATGATAATGACAAGGTCCAGGGTGGTTAAATCGATCATATGAGCTAGCTTAATTTATCCAATCCAAATATGAATAGTGGGTGGAAAGATAATCAATCATAACGGCAATATCGTCTTTTGCGGTGAGATCCGGGACATGTTCAGATAGCGAGATCGCCATCATACTGCAAGGATGATTCTTGATCATAGCACGTATTGCTGAAGGAAGTTCTTTTTCATTCCGGGTTGGGTTTATTGGACAATTTTCTAAATATGGAACGAATGTCGGTCCATTGAATTTCCACAAATTCATACTTACACGTAATTTACCATGCATATCTTTATACCTGTCGGCCTCTAATTCTGTGGGTTTTTCGATTATATCTTCCAGGCAACCTTGATGGTTCACTTTTGTCAATGCAAAACCTGCAATACGCTCAGAAGAAAAATTAAGCGCTTCTCGGTCATAATTTATAAAGGCGTTGAGATTTTCATTCTCAGATAAATATAGAAATGCGTCAACACTATACAGATTATCGCTATTACACACCAGAAAGGACTCTTGTTGTAGGTTTGGATACTGAACCAAGGCCTGCCATAAGGCATCTGCAGTGCCAAGCGGTTTATTCCGATTTTCAGGGATGTGTTGAGTGGCAAATGAAATAGTTAATCCATGAAAATTATTTCCGTGCGATTTATTTCCATACTGCTCTTTGAACAAAGAATTATCCGGGCCGGTAACGATGATGATGTCTGTTAACCCGGCCCTTTTAGCATTGTAAAGGATGTAATCAAGTATTGGCCTTCCATTTATATGAATAAGAGCTTTACTTATTGTATTGGCTTCCTGGAATGTCAAATCTGACAAAATAGTACTATCCGATCGCTTCATTCTTGATGAAGAGCCGCCAGCCAATATGATCAATGTTTTAGTCATTTAGATAGTGAGCTCCTTTTGAAATATCAACGGTATATGCATCAATTGCGCCTGCAATCTTTATGGCTTTAATAATGGACTCCATCCGTTTCGGAGCAGCCAATACCACAATACTTCCTCCACCTCCTGAACCTACGATCTTTGCCCCATAAGCCCCTGCATCCAGTGCCGCCTTCACCATAGCATCAATCCGGGGAACCGTAATTTCCAGAGAGTCTCTTAATACCTCATGATGGGCATTCATAAAAGAGCCAAGCTTTAAATGATCCGGCACTTTTTGTTGTAGTTCGGCCAGGGCTTCCTGCGTTATCATAAGATTTTTTATCGCGGCATAAAAATATCGTCTCAATGGTTCGGGTAGCAGCTCCTTATAGTTTTCATAATCTATTAATTGGGCCTTTTGGAGATCAAATTCAGGAATATTTTTCTTTATTATGGAAATTGCCTGCATTGCTTTTGTTTTTATCGCTTCCAGCAGACCCAGGGTGTTTTTGGAAATACCAGATTCAGCAATGATAAGGCCATCCAATTGTGTTCCCAACCGTAATACTTTCGAATTCCAATCGGTTTCCAAGTATATAATTCCTCCAATAGCACTGGTGTACTGGTCCATTTTTCCACCGGGTGAATTTTGCTCAATAACCTCAGCCTCATAGGCAACTTGCCCTATAAATGCAGGGGTGCTTTCATGTGTACAACCAAATGTAACTAACAACCATTGAACCCAGGCAACTACCATAGCCGAAGAACTGGAGAGTCCGGCATTGATAGGGATATCACCCTGAATAGTTATATCATATCCGGATTCAGGAATACAACCATAGCGTTTAAGCACTTTCAGAGTGGCTTTTAAGTGATCGCCCTTATTGATTGTTTCGCTATGATCATCTAATTGTATACATACTTCTTGGTCAAGATCAGCGAGGGATATTCTGAAGTACTCCGTATTATTGGGAAATCCTTGCACCTGAATATAGCGATTAATAGCACCAGCGATAATGGGTAATCCCAAATAATCCTGATGATCACCAAAGAGGCAAATTCGTCCCGGTGCTATTGAAATAGTTTGAGCCACTAATAGCTGTCTTTAATCCAGTTATACGGCTTTCTGCTCACCCACAAACCGCGCGTAAAATCGGGAAAATCCTGTGGTTCTCCGTTGTTAGCAATTGATACTTCCGAAAGAGGTGTGATCGCACTCCAGGCTGCCGCATCATATACATCCAACGGAGGGGCAACGTTTTGTTTTGCAGATTCCACAAAAGCATTTAAGACAAAAAAGTCCATTCCGCCATGACCGGATCCTGATGCGTATTCTCCGTATTTTTTCCAAAGAGGATGGTCGTACTTATCAAGCCAGGGTTTTGCATCATCCCATCGATGAGGTTCACTTTTTCCTTCAATATATATTCGACTGCCATCTACTTCCCACAATCCTTCGCTTCCCTGTACCCTGAATCCAAGGGAATAGGGTCGAGGTGAATTGCAATCATGTGTAACGATGATGGTTTCGCCTTTTGCAGTATTTATCGTTGATGTTATTATATCCCCTTGCTGCCAGTTAAGGCCTGCGTTAGGATGGTCGGGACCAGCGTTATCTACTATGTATTTATTGAGTCCGATGGATTTGGTAGCATGCGAGGTCATAGATACAAAACGATTGCCGCGGTTAATGTTGCACATCGTAGCTACGGGACCAACGCCATGTGTTGGATATACGTCACCATTTCGTAGCAAAGAATGTTGCGTACGCCATTTTGATTCTGAAATACCTTTTTCTCCGAACTCAACACCCTTTCCATAAGGTGTTTTACCGTCATTTAATTTTACAAATCTCAGATCATGCTGATAACCGCAGCGGAAATGCAGCAGCTCACCAAAAACATTCTCTCTCACCATCTTTAGCACCGCCATTATATCCCGACGATAATTCACATTCTCAAGTATCATTATGTGCGACCCGGTTTCCTCATGTGTATTCACCAGATCCCAGCATTCTTCCATGGTATTCGCTGCAGATACTTCAACCCCGGTATATTTTCCTGCTTTCATGGCATCTTTTGCCATTCGGGTATGCCATAACCAGGGTGTCGAAATAATGACGGCGTCAATGTCGTCCTCCTTCAATAAGTTTCGATAATCATATTCGTCATTTCCGAAGACTTTGGGAGTGGTAAAACCAGCTTTTGTAATATGTTCTTTGGCTATTACGATACGACTTGGATCGATATCACAGATCGCCGTGATCCCAACATCTTTTCGCTGAAGCAAATTTACTAGATGATTGGTCCCTCGAAGGCCTACACCTATGAGCGCAACGTTTAAATTTTTCTGAGGTGCATTAATTGCTCCATATGTTATGCTTGGTGCGAGTGCTAATCCTGCCCCAATCAGAGTTGTTTTCTTTACAAAATCTCGTCGAGAACTCATATTCTATATTATTTTACGATGATTTAAAAATAAGGATTTTCAAGTTGAAAGCGTGAACCGGTAAACATTCTGGATAAAAATCGACTACGATACAACTATATTTACATTTTGGGAATCAGCTCCTTCAAATTAATCGGATGATGAATAATATTTTGCAATTGATAAGATCTGTCGTTTTATTTATAAGCATCATTGTAACAGTTGCAGGCTGTTCTGAAGCGGAATCACTTTCTGCCGATGCGCTTATTAACAGTGCCATAACCGCGCATCAAATCGAATTGATATATGGCCATGAAATAAGTTTTCAATTCCGGGAACACCGCTATAAAATGTACAGGGATAGTAATTATTGGGTTTATACAAGAATTAAGGATAGTATAGCAGATGTACTCCATAGCGGCGATGGCTTCAAACGTTTAATAAATGACATTCCCGTTCCAGTAGCAGATTCTATGGCAACCAAATACAGTGCTTCGGTGAATTCGGTGTTGTACTTCTTTCAGTTGCCATATGTATTAAACGACCCGGCCGTTCGGAAAGAGTATTTAGGGACAATTCCTATTAAGGACAGGGAATACCATACATTAAAAATTACCTTCAATGAAGAAGGTGGAGGTGAGGATTTTGAAGATGAGTTCCGCTATTGGATCAATTCTGAAACTTTCGAGATCGATTATCTGGCATATTCCTACCTAACGGATGGTGGTGGAATCCGTTTTCGTCAAGCCTATAACAAGAAGCGGATTAATGATATTTTATTTCAGGATTATAAGAATTTCAAACCGGCCAGCTCAGGCATATCTCTGGATAGCTTACCAAAACTCTTTGAAAAAAATGAACTGGAGTTGCTGTCTAAGATCGAGAATACCGACATTAATATTCTCAAGGTTGGGGAAATGTAGGATCATATATGTAATTTTGCATTTGGTTTCAGGCCCCGTAGTTCAATGGATAGAACAAAAGTTTCCTAAACTTTAGATGCAGGTTCGATTCCTGCCGGGGCTACTTAGGGACCGACTGTAAAGAAAATGTCCGGTGGACATTTTTAAGGAGGTGCCGGCTTGACGCGCTGGAATTAAGAAATTCCAGAGCTTTGAATCGAAGTTTATACTGAGCTGTTACACTGAGCGTAGTCGAAGTGGCGCCGAAGTGATCCTACCGGGGCTACTTTCAATTTATTCCGGAGCGTTAAGTAAACTACCCTGAAGATTATCCAGCATAACCTCGGTCATTTCTTTCAGGTCATAAGTATGAGCCCAGCCCCAGTCTTTACGAGCTTCACTGTCGTCAATGCTGTTCGGCCAGGAGTCCGCAATGGCCTGTCGGAAATCAGGTTCATAATATATCTGAAATTCTGGAATATGTTGTCTGATACTCGCTGCTATCTCTTCCGGATCAAAACTAATGGCAGCGAGATTATAGCTGCTTCTCCATTTGATCTCTTCGGGTTTGGCTTCCATGATCCCGATAGTGGCGTTGATCGCGTCGTCTATAAACATCATAGGTAAGGAAGTACCCTTATTTAGAAAGGAAATGTATTTTTTATGTTTTATCGCTTTGTGATAGATTTCAACTGCATAATCCGTAGTTCCTCCCCCAGGCAGGGTTTTGTAGCTTATAAGTCCGGGATATCGTATACTTCGCACGTCCACGCCATATTTTTTATGATAATATTCGCACCAACGTTCCCCGGTTAATTTGCTTATCCCATAAACAGTAGTAGGTTCGGTAATAGTATGCTGCGGTGTATTTTTTTTTGGAGTAGTAGGGCCAAAAACTGCGATACTGGACGGCCAGAAGACCTTGTCTATCTTACCTTCTTTCGCGAGATTCAACACATTGAAAAGAGAAGTCATGTTGAGATTCCATCCTTTCATAGGAAATTTTTCCGCTGTTGCAGAAAGCATGGCTGCCATGAGGTACACTTCGGAAATTTCGTGATTAATCACTATATTTTCCAATGCCTCATAGTCCATAGCGTCCAGCACTTCAAAAGGGCCACTGTTCATCATTGCTTGATCACCTTCACGTATGTCGCTGGCAATAACTTTATGAGGGGCATAAATGCGGCGTAGCCTTTCAGTAAGCTCGGTACCAATCTGCCCGCAGGCACCAATGATAAGTATTCGTTTCTTCATGAAATACTAAGATTGAAATGTAAATATAGGGATATTAGCAACGAAATCTTTTAATTGTATATTAATGTTTATTGGAGCTAGAACAATTATATTTGCGATGCAATGCAGCAAGGATTCTTACAATACTTTCTTCTCGCTTTTTCTGCGGTTAGCATCCTTCTTTCTTCATGTGGAAACCGGGAAGACAATTCCGTAGAGGATGTCGAAGCAAGTCAGAATTTCACCAATAGGTTTGGAGATTCTTCCGTTCAGTTGCCTAAACTTAGTAGCGCCGCTGAGGCTGAAGTTACCAACTGGTCTGTCTTTGAAGACTTTCAAAATGAAATGAATACACTTAATGGATCAACCCTTGCAGAGTTGCGGGTGAAATTAGAACGGCTAAAGCTGCATACCGATTCACTGGGCAAAAAAATACCGGAGATATTGACGACTCAGCCCATCACTTCCAGACTCCTGGTTGTTGATTCACGTGTTAATCTGCTGGATCAGGAAATTAGCAAAACAAGGATTGACTCGCTTTCTATCGAAGGGCAGATCAAGGAATTGACAACGGCCACAGTTAATTTCTATCTTCAGATTAACGAAAAACTTCAAAAAGACGGCATAGACAAGGAACGTGAAGAGGACGAAAAAAAAGAATTGGAAAAGCAAAAACGCTTCCTCGATTCTGTGCATCAGGCAGAGTTAAACGACAAGGTGAATTAAGGTGTAACAATTTCCAATTTTCGCTACTTATACCTCAGGTCAGGCGTGTGCGCCTGAAACAAATCAAGAACATAATTAAAAAAACATGAAAACCAACTATTTTAAGCTAATTCTGGCTTCAGCAATCGCTGTTTTTATTATTGCGGCATGTGCCGATAAGGATGGCAAGATGGCCAGTAACGACGATGGGCCACACGGTCTTATCCTTGCCAATATGGATACCACCGTTAGTCCGAAAAACGATTTCTATAATTACGTGAACGGAACCTGGATGAAGAATACCGAGATCCCGGATGACCAGGTACGATGGGGAGGATTTATGGTGCTGAGAAAAAGCACCGATAAGGATGTCCTTGAAATTCTGGCTACAGCCAAAGAAAGTAATAAATATGATTCGGATACTGATCAGGCTAAGGCGATGATGATATTCGAATCTCAGTTGGATACGGTTGCACGAAATGCGGCAGGGATCGAACCTCTGAAACCGATCCTGGAAAAAATTGAGAGTATTTCTTCGGTTGAAGAATTTCAAGAGGTAATGACGGTAAATGCCGTGACAGTTTCTCAACCATTCCTAGGAATTGCTGCTTTTTCAAATCCAAGTAACAGCGCCATGAATTCCGGATACATTATTCCCGGTGGATTGGGTCTGCCGGACCGCGATTATTACACGAATACGGATGAATCGTCTAAGAAGATACAGAAGGAATACGCGGATCACATCACACGCATGCTTCAGTTCTTAGGTGATTCTGAAGAAGATGCAAGAACGCAGGCGGAAACAATTTTAGCGTTCGAAACCAAATTAGCTGAACCAAGGCTGGATAAAGTAGCCAGACGTGATTTCAGAAATTTCAATAATCCAAGATCGATGGATCAATTACAGGAAATGGTTCCTCAGATACAGTGGAAACAGGCCTTAAAGGAATTAGGGATAACCAAAGAAGTAGATACCGTTCTCGTCATGCAACCTGCTTATATGGAAGTGATGAGACAGATCATGGAAGAAGGGGATATCGATACCTGGAAAACAGCTATGCGATGGGCTACTTTAAACAGTTCTGCAGGATTGCTCACCACCGAAATTGAAAAAGCGAACTGGGACTTTTATTCCAAAACCTTGCGAGGCGCCAAGAAACAACGACCTGCGGACGAACGGGCTCTTGCCACTGTAAATGGCACTGTGGGTGAAGCTCTCGGGAAATTATATGTAGACGAAAAATTCCCTCCTGAAGCTAAGGCCAAAGCAGAGTTGATGATCGACAATGTTATTGCAGCCTACAAGGATCGGATTCAGGCTCTTAAATGGATGAGTGACAGTACAAAAACAAAGGCTATTCAGAAACTGGATAAATTCACAGTGAAAATTGGATATCCCGACAAATGGAAGGACTATTCAACTATGAATGTCAAGCCTGAAAATGGCTATTTCGAAAATATGATAGCTGTAGGTGAATGGCAATTAAAAGATAATCTGGATCGTGTAGACGAGCCGGTAGACCGCACAGAATGGGGCATGTCTCCACAAACCGTAAACGCATATTTCCAGCCGTTCAATAACGAGATCGTTTTCCCGGCTGCTATCCTTCAGCCTCCGTTCTACGATTATAAGGCAGATGAGGCTGTGAATTATGGAGGTATTGGCGCTGTGATCGGTCATGAGATATCACACGCTTTCGATGATAGTGGTTCCCGCTTTGATGGCGATGGTAACCTAGTGAACTGGTGGACCGATAATGATCTTAAAGAGTTTACCGAAAGAGGTAGTAAACTGGCCGTACAATACGATAATATTGAAGTATTGGATAGTGTGTATATCAATGGGAAATTCACCCTTGGTGAGAACATTGGTGACCTCGGTGGAATCCTGGGAGCCTATGACGGACTTCAACGATTCTATAATGAAAACGGAAGACCGGAGAAAATCGATGGCTTTACTCCCGAACAACGTTTCTTTATGAGTTGGGCAACGGTTTGGAGAACCAAGCAAACCGATAAATACACCCAGGAACAAGTGAAAACAGATCCTCATTCGCCCGGGCGCTATCGTGCCACACAACCCCTTATGAATGTGGATGCTTTTTATGAAGCCTTCGACATTAAGGAAGGAGATGGCATGTGGTTAGCAAAGAAAGACCGGGTTAGAATCTGGTAATAAGTTCAAAGGAGCCTTCGGGCTCCTTTTTTATATGTTGTGTTTGAAGCTGTAGTTGAGGATTGTGTTCAGATTCACGGAATCTACTTGCTTAAAGATCTCTTCCGAATCACCTTCAGAATATTGCGGCGGTACCAGATCCAGCTGGGATGCAATGTTGCTATAATATTCTCGCTTTAACGGGTGTGATGGGAGTACAGCATTAAATATGTGTCCAAAGGCATCCTGCTTGATGATTTCGGTAAGAATACCTATACAATCGTAACGGTGGATAAGGTTTACGGGCGCATCGCCATTGCTAAGATCGGTTCTTCCTGCCAGATAGCGGACAGGCTGCCGGCTTCCTCCGAATAAACCTCCGAACCGCACAATAGTAGTTTGTAATTCTTCTGAAGTAAAAAATAATTGTTCGACCTGTAATAGTTGTTTTCCAGCCAGGGTTTCCGGCTTAGGTACTTCTTGTTCGGTAACCATCCCCTGGCCATCTCCGTAAACGGAAGTGCTACTCACCAGTATGACTTTGCGAACAGACGATTTTTCAATTTCTGACAACAAATAGGACATCTTAAGAACATAATCGGCACCAGAATGCCTCCGTAATCCGGGAGGGATCATAATAATAAGAAAATCGGCATTTGACAGCAATAATTGTATAGGTCCGGAAATCCCACCTTCTGTGACTACCATTGTAATGGCGTGAAAGTCATTCATGCGCAGGTTATCCGCTTTTTCATCACTGGTTACTGAACCTTTTACCTTGTATCCAAGAGTTTTCAATTGACGAGCCAGGGCTAACCCCAGCCATCCCATGCCTGCTATTGCAACAGTTTTACTCATTCCTCCGTTAATAAATCTTCGCCTTCCTGAGTTCTCAGTTCGCTGATCGAGAATGAGCGTTTCACTACAATCGCATCTGTATTTATAAAAGGTTTAGGCATCATATGGGCGGGCCTTTTATTTATTGTGAATTGCGGATGGTCAAGGAGATCATAAGAATATTCAAGTACCGTGAATTTAAAATCTTCCTTTTGGGTGGTCGTATAAGAAATATTCAGCGAGTCATTCTTTGTGAGATAATATCGCATTAATCTTTTGTTACGAATATTTGCATGGATGTTACCATCATCATCCAGCACCGCATCAATTCCATTAAATCGAAGACTGGAATATGTGTTAGTGGTGTCTGCATAGATAAATAATTCGGCAACTTCCCTTTTTGGAATAATAGTGAAGGACACAACTTGTTCCGAACCATTCAAGGAGTCTGCTTCCAGGCGAATATCGAAAGGTTCTATTTGCTTCTGAGGTGCTTCCGCCGCAAATTGGAATGAGGTGTTATATTTACTTCCTGCCGCCGATTCGATATATTTTGATGCAATATCGGGAGTTTCACCCAGGTAACCGCGGGTCCATTCATCAAGCATCTTATCGTAAGTTACCCAAAAGGATTTTCCTTCATCGGCATTCTGATAATAAACAAGGCTGTTTGGCTTCTGGCGTTCATCAGAAAAATCACTTCGGTTGTGAGCCTGAATAAAATATCCGAATCCAATAATCAGGCAAAGAATGGCTAACAACTGTTTCTTTTTATAAAAACCAATAACTGAATATACCAGCCCGAATAGTAATACCGTAAAAACACAACTTATAAAAACATGATCTGACCCTAACCCAACGGGGAAGAATTGCACTAAGGGTGCAAACAAGAAAATTGCGGGTGCCGTGATCAAAGCCATCAACAGCATGTTAGGTCTATCCTGACGGATCATGATCCAAAGCGAAACAAGACCAAAGAAAACGGGGATTATAAAATACCCTGCACCCTGAATAATGATATACACCGCTACATTAATTAAGATCCATAACGCAAGGGGAGCAACATACATTCCGGCAACCTTTTCGCTTTTACCGAATTTTCTAAAGACCCAAAATGTTATCGCAAGAGACACGAGCACGAAAAAAGCGATGTAGCTGTGGCCATTATACTTAAACCCATGTTGAATTTCATTGTATTCAGGATAGATATAGAGTAGTAATTTCCAACCGAAGAAACCAAATAATCCACAAAGGGCAAGAGAAATAAAAGTCGCTGCAAAGCCTCTACCTACTCCTTTACCTGTAATATTTCCATGTTTGACACCATAGAAAATAAGTCCGGCGAACAGAAAAATAGCCAGGATCAACATAGGCAAAATCCAACTAAACGGGTAATGTATCATTTTGAATAGCGGAACATTTACATACACATGATCTTCACTGGCTTTTAGATTCTGCAGATCTGCATCCGCAAAATGATGTAGAAGCGGCAGGAGATAACTTCCCTGGTGCTGCAGGGTTTCTATATCCAGATTTTCAACAGTGTCATTAGCGGTGTGATAATCGAAATGATCATCAATAAACGCGAAAAAGAAACTATCAATGTCTCCGTCTTCTCGGAATATAGTAGAGTCTGTATCGTTAGGAAGCATTTTATAGATACTGTACATTAAAGAAGAAGCCACAGGATAATCGGGACTAGCTTCGATAAAGGCTTTTACAAGATTCGCATTGCCACCATTGGTTTCAAGGATCATGTTACTTGGCCCACCACTTCCCCGGGCCTCAAAATTCAGTACCAGGGCAGCATCCTTCGCCCAGGGATGGTTGTTTACAAATAGTTTTGCGCCATCCAAACCAATTTCCTCAGCATCCGTAAAGAGAATGATTATATCATTGGCAGGGGTTTTTCCACCAGCCTGATATGCCCGCAGACATTCCAGGATAGTCACCACGCCGCTTCCAGCATCGCTGGCTCCCGGAGAAGGAACCTTGGCACTATCGTAATGGGATAGTAATACCAATGCTTTTCCACTTCCACTTCCCTTTATCCGGGCCATGATATTTCTTGGCTGGTTCATATGATAGCCGGACGGGATAGCAATTACAGAATCACCTTCCCTTTTTCCACCCCAGTGAGGTGATAGCACATAATCCTTTTGTGTCTCAACGGAGAGACCCATTTTCTGCATTTCACCAATAAGGAACTCACGCACCCGAGTATGTTCTTCATTCGCATGATAATGCGGTGCTTTGCTAATTTCTTTAAGTGTGATTATGGCCCGGGCTGTGGAAAATTCGGTTTCGGGAGTATCTAATCCTGTTCCTTCAGAAGGCATTAGACTGGTAAAACTGTAATAAACAAGCCCTAAAATAATAAGGAGGGAGGCTAAGGCTGTAAGTTGTTTCATGCGTTGCTGTTTATCAACTTAAAGGTACAATTTTTAGTGTAAGAAAATATCACAATTCTATTTGGCTGGAATTTAGTATATTTAAGAGAAACAAACGCCTAACATCATGAGTATTAAAAGTTATATTGGTAAAAGAGCCAAACCCACAAAAGGTTCTACCGAGAATATCAAAGTGTCAGATTACATGACGACCAATCTTATTACGTTCCGTCCTAACCAATCTGTTTTGGAAGTGATGAACACCTTGATCAAGAAAAGAATTTCCGGGGGGCCGGTTGTTAACGAGAAAAACGAGCTGGTTGGAATTATTTCCGAAGGGGACTGTATGAAACAGATAAGCACCAGTCGCTACTATAATCAACCACTACAGGATTTCAAAGTGGAGCAACACATGGCTACCAATGTTGACACTATTGATGGTGATATGAATGTTTTCGACGCTGCCGACAAGTTCCTGACTTCAAAACACAGGCGTTTCCCTATAGTTGAGAATGGCAAGCTGGTCGGGCAGATTAGTCAGAAAGATGTGCTCAAAGCTGCCTTGCAACTTAAGGGACGAAACTGGAAGTAGATTTCTCTTGACTTAGATAGCCACTTACACTATTAATTTTCGCGCTTCACCAAAAGATACCAATCATTATCTAATGGCAGGTATCCCTGATCGTATACGTATTTATACACAGACCCCGACTTCGTAACATATTCACTGGTAAAAAAGTCGAAGCTAAAACCATTTTTCAGCAGTGTTTCTTTCTTCACTTTTGTTTTGTCTCTGGAGTTTAGGGTCTCCAGAATTCGGTAGTTCTTTCGTAGTCTGTTATTGATATTCCGAACCAGGTTCTTACTGTCTTTGTTCAGTGCATTGTTGTACGCATTCCTGCAGGCATCACTGCAGAATTTCTTGTCTGATCGGCCTATGATCTTCTCTCCGCATTCCGGGCATAATCTTTCCATAATGTCATCTTTGTTCTAATGGGGAGTCAGTTTCTTTTGTTTCCTTATTTAATTGAAAACGGTAGATCGCTTCAAATTTAAGAAATAATCCGCCTTGAATAGTAGGGTTCAGTTGGGTACGGTTATCATCGAAACTAAACGCAGATAAACCAAATCCGATTTTCTCTCCACTGGCATATACTTCATAGTCATTACTGGAATAACCAAACTTAGCCCGCAACAATAGACTTCTTCCCAGGGCATTGAATTGTAAATAACTCGCAAATTCCAGTGAACTAAGATCGACGTAGACATCAGGCGTATTATTTTCAGTGATATTAAAGCTTCGGCCAATTCCGAAGTAATCAATACCAATGGTAGTAGCACCCAGGCAATAGTTCATATCGGCGGAAATTGGCAGTGACATATCCATTTCAAAACGGCCGTTCGGACTTAGATAATACCAACCGATGATGGGTGTGGAAAAAATCCCGAACGCTTCGGTAGACGCATACGCTCCGAATCTGTAAATGAGATTTTCAGATTTTTTAAGTTTTAAGAGTGCAAATCCGCCTATATAGAAATCGTTTCCCGATATGTTTTTGTAATCAGACGCTAGTTTAGGAAGCAAAACTAAGGTACTACTCCATTTTTCATTAAAGGTGGTTGCCAGCCCCAATTTTAATGTAGTACTTAACAGGCTCGTGAACTCTGCATCCGGGAATAGTTGTAAGTTGTTTCTGCTGAATGCTGCACCGGTAATCAAGACGTTTTTATCACTTAGTTTCACCGGGAAAGTGAGGTCGGCTTCGAAGGATCTCACCTGCGTACTGCTATCGGTATTTTCGAAATTATTGTTGAAGGTTTGGCCGTATCCTATTCGAAGCAGATCCACATAATTCTGTGAATTGCAAAAGAGAGGCATAAATACAATAAAGAAAAGTGCTTTTTTCAATAAGTTAGGAGTTGATCGAGATAAAGATATAACTTTTTAGAGTTTGGCTTATAACATCCCAAAACCAGTAGAATTTTATTGCAAAATTCCGTAATTTCGCGTCCTTATTGAACGGCAACAGGTTATGAGCAAGAATTTTAAGGAATACAAAGGACTCAATCTTCCCCAGCTGGCGGAAGACGTACTCGCGTTCTGGAAAGACGAAAAGATATTCGAAAGGAGTATCGCTATTCGCGAAGGATCAGAGCCATTTGTGTTTTTTGAAGGACCACCCTCTGCCAACGGTTTACCGGGAATACATCACGTGATGGCCAGGGCGATCAAGGACATCTTTTGTCGATACAAAACCCAAAAAGGATTTAAAGTAGATCGAAAAGCAGGTTGGGATACCCATGGACTGCCTATTGAATTGGGTGTTGAAAAAGAATTGGGAATTACCAAAGAGGATATAGGAACAAAGATCTCGGTAGAAGAATATAATGAAGCCTGCAAGAAAGCCGTCATGCGTTACACCGATGTTTGGAATAAAGTAACCGACAGTTATGGTTACTGGGTAGATATGGATGATCCCTATATCACCTATAAGTCCAAATATATGGAGACCGTATGGTGGATACTCAAGCAGATCTGGGATAAAGAGTTGCTTTATAAAGGTTATACCATCCAGCCTTATTCACCAAAAGCAGGTACGGGACTTAGCTCTCATGAGTTAAACATGCCGGGGACCTACCAGGATGTTACCGATACAACTGTAGTCGCTCAATTCAAGGCTATAGATGAAACATTACCTGAATTCTTACAGGGTTTTGGTGAAGTGCACTTCCTGGCCTGGACGACCACTCCATGGACGTTGCCAAGTAATACGGCACTCACCGTGGGGCCAAAGATCGATTATGTATTGGTGAAGAGCTATAATCAATACACTTTCGAACCGGCTAATGTGATATTGGCTAAGAATCTGGTGGATTACCAGTTTAGTGGAAAATTTGTGGAGGTTGAGAATGAAATTGAACTAAATTCCTATGAAGCAGGAGCGAAAAAGATTCCTTATTTGGTTGTGAAAGACTTCAAAGGTTCCAACCTGAAAGACATCCGCTACGAGCAATTGCTTCCCTATGCATTGCCGAACGATAATCCTGAAAATGCCTTCCGTGTGATCACCGGTGATTTCGTAACTACAGAAGACGGTACCGGGATCGTACATACAGCACCAACTTTTGGGGCAGACGATGCGAAAGTAGCTAAGGAAGCCACACCCGAAGTGCCGCCACTTCTGGTAAAAGACGAGAATGATAACCTTGTGCCTTTAGTGGATCTGCAAGGTAAGTTCCGTCCGGAAATGGGCGAATTTGCTGGGAAATATGTCAAGAATGAATATTATGACGATGGAGAAGCGCCAGAGAAAAGTACAGACGTCGAACTGGCGATCAAATTAAAAATTGAGAATAAAGCCTTTAAGGTTGAGAAATATGTACACAGCTATCCGAACTGCTGGCGTACCGACAAACCCATATTATACTATCCGTTGGATTCCTGGTTCATAAAGGTGACCGAGTTTAAAGATCGCATGTTCGAACTGAATCAAACCATTAATTGGAAACCCAAGGCAACCGGAGAAGGAAGATTTGGAAATTGGCTTGCCAATGCCAACGACTGGAACCTGTCCCGCTCTCGTTATTGGGGAATCCCGTTACCTATCTGGCGTACTGAAGACGGTAAAGAAGCCAAATGTATTGGCAGTGTGGAAGAACTGGAAGCCGAAATGCATCGTTCGGTTGAAGCCGGATTTATGAATAAGGTATTGTTTGAGGATTTTGTTCCCGGCGATTATTCCGAAGAGAATTATGAAAGAGTAGACCTGCATAAGAATATTGTGGATGAGATTGTCCTGGTTTCAGATTCGGGGAAACCTATGAAACGAGAGGCTGATCTTATCGATGTTTGGTTCGACAGCGGAAGTATGCCGTATGCACAATGGCATTATCCCTTTGAGAATAAGGAAAAAGTAGAAAAAATATGGCGTAAAGCAGATTTCATCGCGGAAGGCGTAGACCAGACCCGTGGATGGTTCTATACGCTTCACGCCATCGCGACCATGATCTTCGATGATGTTGCCTACAAAAATGTGGTAAGTAACGGGCTGGTACTGGATAAGGACGGGCAAAAGATGTCCAAGCGCCTTGGGAATGCAGTAGATCCATTTGAAACCCTAAAGCAGTATGGGCCAGACGCGACACGTTGGTATATGATAAGCAATGCCAATCCATGGGATAACCTGAAATTTGACAATGATGGAATCGCAGAGGTTCGGAATAAATTCTTCGGAACCCTTTACAACACCTATAGTTTCTTTAGTTTATATGCGAATCTTGATGAATTCGACTATGCGGAAGCCGAAATTCCACGGGAAAAAAGATCGGAAATTGATAGATGGATCTTATCTGAACTACATACTTTGATTAGAAAAGTTGATGATGCATACGCTGATTATGAGCCCACGCGTGCTGCCAGGGCGATATCGCTCTTTGTTCAGGAAAATTTAAGTAACTGGTTTGTACGATTAAGCAGAAGACGTTTCTGGAAGGGTAGTTATGGAGAAGATAAGATCTCCGCCTATCAGACTTTATATACCTGTTTGGAAGCCGTAACCCGCTTAGGTGCGCCTATAGCTCCATTTTTTATGGACCGGATGTATAAGGACTTAACGTCAGGTGTAGTTAAAGAAGGTGAAAACTCTGTTCACCTTAGTAACTTTCCTGTTGCCGATACGTCATACGTGGACAGAGAACTTGAGCAAAAAATGCATCGGGCTCAGACAATAAGTTCCCTGGTTTTATCGTTGAGACAACGCGAAAAGATCAAAGTAAGGCAACCACTGCAGAAAATAATGATCCCTGTATTGGATGCTTCTGAAAAACATGCGATCGAGGCGGTTTCAGATTTGATCAGATCTGAAGTAAATGTTAAGGAGATTGAATTGATCGATGAAGGTTCGGGCATATTAGTAAAACAAATAAAACCGAATTTCAAGAAATTAGGCCCGCATTTTGGAAAAGACATGAAAGCTGTGGCTCAGGTCATTACAACCTTCGGTCAGGATGAAATCTCACAGCTTGAAAAAGATGGTGAAATATCAGTGTTGATTAATGAAAAAAACACTACATTAACCATTGAGGATGTGATAATAAGCTCTCAGGATATTGAAGGCTGGCTGGTCGCTAACGCCGATGGAATAACAGTTGCTTTGGATGTTACCATCACACCAAAATTAAAGAATGAAGGAATTGCCAGGGAGCTGGTAAACCGAATTCAGAATTTGCGAAAAGACTCAGGATTTGAAGTTACGGACCGGGTAGCGGTCACCATTCAAAATGATGTGCAATTAGAACTTGCTGTGGCAGAAAATCTGGATTATATAAAACAAGAAACCCTAACAGAGGTGCTGCAATTTGAAAGTGAAATTGCAAATGGAACGGAAATTGCTTTCGATGACGTAGTGACTCGATTACAAATTAAAAAATACTAAGAATATGGCCAAGGACATTAAAAACCGATATAGCGATAAAGAACTGGAATCATTTAGAAAATTGATCCAGGAAAAGATTGAAAAAGCTCAAGAACAGCTTGGACTTATTGAAAGCGCTTACAAGAACGATAGCAATAATGGTACCGATGATACGTCTCCTACTTTTAAAGCTTTTGACGAAGGAAGTGAAGTGATGAGTAAAGAAACCTCTTCACAATTGGCGATTAGACAGGAGAAGTTCATTCGTGACCTTAAAAATGCCTTAATCCGAATTGAAAACAAGACATACGGAATTTGTCGTGTAACAGGGAAATTAATAAACCCTGAAAGACTTAAACTTGTACCTCATGCCACACTAAGTATTGAGGCAAAAAATATGCAGAAATAGGCTTAAACGCCTTAAAAATACCAAAAACCGCCCAAAAAAGTCATTTTTTGGGCTTTTTTTATGCAAAACAGGATTTTTTGTATCGCAGTGATTTTGTTGCTTTCTTCTGAAATTTATGCCCAAAAGACAGTTCAGAAGCAATGGGCAGTATCGGCTGTGGATACCATCATCGTAGCCTCTGATGAGATCTATAGTATAAAGATCAATTCCGATTCACCCGAAAGCATTACACTCACCACAAATGTGGAAGGTGAGATGTTTGAATCAATGATGGTGAAGGAATTGATTTCGGGTAAAACACTTAAGATAGATACCGGGTTTAGCCCTTATTTTATCCCAAAAAACGATAAGCTGGCCGCGCATAAGGTCATGTCTGTGGAAATGACGCTCGTAATCCCGAGTCACGTCGCTGTTATTGTTCATTCTAAGAATGCCTCAGTGAGTGCAAATGGGAACATTCGATATCTTGAAACTGCACTAGAGAATGGGAGTTGTGTTTTAAGTAATTTTAAGGGAGATGCCAGACTTTTTGGAGTATTCGGCGATATTCTTGTGGCTGTACAGCCTGGAGTGGGTGGAAGAGTGGTTTTAAGAGAAGGTGTTCAGAATGAACTAAAACTTGAAGGCGAGTATTTCATTGAAGCCGAGAGTATAAATGGCTCGGTTATCCTGACACCTCAAGAATAGGATGTCATTTCTTAGAATCGAATTGTGAACGTACTTCCTTTATCAACTTCACTTTGAACCGCAATGGATCCCTGTAGTGATTCAATTTTATTTCGAACAAGAAAAAGTCCGACCCCTTCGGCGTCCTTATGATTATGAAAGGTTTGGTAGATATTGAAAATACGATTACCGTATTTTTCAAGATCGATCCCTACCCCATTGTCTTTAACCATCAGAAAGGTCGAGTCGTTTTCGATATACGTGTAGATCTCAATCACCGGGCTGCGCTCCGGGTGGCGATATTTTATCGCATTCGTGATAAGGTTTACCAATATACTTTCTAGATAGGAGGGTATATAAGCGATAGATGGTACTTCAGAAAAATCGGTAAATATTTCCGAACGCGTATCTTCCAGTGTTCTTCGAAGGGTGCTCTTTACATTTTCAAGTACTTTCTCAAAGAAAACCATTTCTTTTGGTTCCGTGGATTTTGTTTGTATTAATCCCAATTCGGCTAAATGCCCTATAGTGGTTGAAATATTCTCTGAGATCTCATGGAGACCTTGTGTTAATTCTTCTTTATCGTCACAATCTGAAGTATCTTTTAGTAACTCCAGCGTCATCTTTAAATTACTCGCATGTGATCGTAAACTATGGGTGATGATATTCGCGAAATTATTAAGCTTGCTGTTCTGAGATTCGATAATTTTCAGGCTTTTAATCAATTCAAGTTCTTTTAACTTGTCGTCTGAAATATCCTGGAAAACACCTTGCATCCCTATAATATCACCGAGGTCATCATAAACCGGCTTTCCTGTAGTTCGAGCCCAGAATTCTTTTTTATGATACGTTTGCATCTTCAGGGTAGTAGAGAATGGATGACCTTCAGCACATTCCATAAAATAAGCCGCAGCCTTCTTTTTATCCTCATCGGCATAAAAGTCTAAAGCTGTACGTAAGCTGGCGTGAAAACCTATGGGAGTATCAAGTATACGTTTGCCTTCGGAATCAAGAAAACTAATCTTATCCCGAAAGTTAATGGACCAACTGCCTGATCCGGTGAGTTTTGCAATTTCCTGATAAAAAAAACTATCAGGAGAAAGAGAATCCGGGGGCATGGATTTTTCACTAATACTATTCTGCAACAGTATTCTACTGCGCTTCTGAGCTAAAAAGTTCATTAAGTCAGCTTTACGGCCGAAAGATAAGCAAAATATCTTAATTGTAGGATAATTCTTTCAATACTAAGATGATCCAATCACTTATTTAGGAAAAGGATAAATTGATAAATTGCGCAACACCCAATATGCAATAGCTAGACCAAAATAGCTGTAAATGAATATGTTACTATAGAATAACTTCACCCTATGAGAAGCATCGAATATATAGTTGTAGGCCCTGGTGCCCAATCCATAGAGTATTAATGGGATTGAAAGGACCATTAAGGGGTTTAAACGAAAAGCAGAGCTGACATTTCCGTGCAAAAGTTGATGAATGGCACGCTGTGAGCCACATCCCGGGCAATTATAACCCGAAATCAGTTTGAAAGGACAGGGAAGGAAAAGGGTATTGTTGTTGGGATTATTGAAGTAATAGTAAATAAAACCGCCCCCAAGTATTACCACTGTGAGGGCGATTACAATGATTTTTTTAGAATCCACCACCGGCAACCCCTAATACAACAACAAAAATTATATAAAGAAGTACGAATACACCACCTACAACCATACCCCAGATTGAGTATTTCTTGGCGTCATCGGCAGCTTTTTGAGCGCCTTCGTGGTCGCCTTGTAGCCATAGTTCTTTCACTTTAGTTGACTTAATAATAGCTACAATTCCTAAAGGCAGACAGCAAAGTACTGTACAAATGATAGCCCATACCAAATTATTATCTGGAGGTGTTCCAGCCGGATTGTTAGTTGTTTCCATAGTTTAAAATTAGTTGGTTATTAATTGGTTATAAATATAGGTTAGAATTTTTAAAACCATATATTTTTTTCGGTGTAATGCAATAATTAAGCGGAAAATCCATGTTTTCATGGATAAATTGTCCATCGGATTCAAAAAAAGAAAGCCCCACTTTTAAGCAATCAGGCCTACATTTTGATAAGAACCGATCATAAAAACCCTTACCATAACCTATACGGTGGCCGGATTCATCAAAAGCGAGGAGGGGAACAAAGACAACATCGAGCAGCGCGGGCTCAATGACAATTCCGTCCACGGGTTCCGGGATACCATAATCCGAAATTTTTAACCGGGTATTCTCCTGAAGCAGAAAATGGTTCATTTCGAAAGTCTTGAAATCCGATTTTGAAACAACGATACTTTTGTCCTTCCCCTGAAGTATATGGAGCAAAAACGCTGTATTCACTTCCTTTTTATCTTCAATTGACAGGAATAAGTGATAATAGGTTTTATCCCAAATGGGCAACTCCAGACTGCGATTGGCAATTTCGAGACTCATTATTTCAATCGTATTATGAGACAATAATTGTCGTTTCTCTTTATACTGTTTACGTAAGTTGGATTTGTTCATTAGGTCACCCCTGTGGATATATGAAATAGTGCGTCACCCTGATATACCAGGGGCGCTTCGTTTACATTGAAGACATATCCGGTGTTGGTAGATTTGATCCAATAATGCACTTTGCCATACGGATCGGTAATATGCCCAATTACCTCACCGTGCTTTACAAGGCTTCCCACTTTTACCGCTGGCTTGAACATTCCGGAAGCATGGGCTCTTACCCAGATACTGCGGGTGATAGTCACCGAATTCTTTTTAGGTGAAGACACTTTGAATTTCGAATTCAGCATTCCAAGATTATGCAAGACCCGTTTGGAACCATTTACTCCGGTATTGCTTACCACGTTATCAATAGAATTTGATTTACCTCCTTCAAAGAGTAGCATGGGAACTCCTTTTTTTCTGCAGGCATTTCTAAAGGATTTCTTTAAATTCTTCGATTGAAGAATGAAAGGAGCATTGAAAATACCGGCAAGTTTGATCAGGTGCTCATCTCCCTTTTCAACTCGAATATGCGGGGCGTTAAAACGACTGGAGCCGCCTGTGTGAAAATCGAGGCAATAGTCTACATGAGGAATGATATGGTTCATTAATTTATGAGCGACACGAGCGGCAAGAGATCCGCTTTTACTACCCGGAAAAGACCTGTTCAGATCTCGTCCGTCCGGAAATTCGCGTACTTTCTGTAAAAAACCAAAAATATTGATGATAGGGATGCAAATGGTAGTACCGATTTTTGGCTTATTAATTCCTTTCGAAACCAGCTGCCTTACGATCTCAATACCATTTACCTCATCTCCGTGTATACCTGCCGTAAATAATACCGTAGGCCCTTCATATAATGACCTTTCGACAAAAATGGGCACATCAATGGGCGTATTGGTATGCAATTTTGCAAAACTTAAGTTTAATTCTGTTGAAGCCCCCGGAGGGATAACTTCTTTGAATAAAACCATATCTTTTGCTTTCAGTTTCTTCATTTGCGTTTATTTCGTTCTATATAGCTAATAATTTTACTTGCAATTGAAATTCCCGTAGTAGTCTCAATACCTTCGAGCCCTGGTGTTGAATTTACTTCCAGAACCAAAGGTCCGCGATCACTTTGAAGGATGTCCACACCACAGGCCCCGAGCCGCAGTGCTTTTGCCGCGCGTAATGCCAGATTCTCCTCAGCTAAACTGAGCTCGATCACTTCAGAAGATCCGCCTCGGTGTAAATTCGAGCGAAATTCGCCGGCCCTACTTTGCCTTTTCATAGCAGCGATGACATTGCCGTCTACCACGATAACACGTATGTCAGCGCCATCCGATTCCGCGATAAATTCCTGAATCACGAATCGAACTTTAGCAGTTAACAAGGTCTCAACGGTAGATAATGCGGATTGATACGTTTCAGCAAGTATAACACCATGACCATGAGTACCTTGTAGTATTTTAATGATATAAGGTGGTTCACCAAAAATTTCTAGCATTCTTTCCACATCACCTGAGGTTCCCAATACAGTTTTAGGGACAGGGATCCTGTTATGAGCCAGAATCTGGTTGCAAGTCCATTTGTTTCTGGATTGGAGAATGGGTTCGGCCTTTACCACACAAAAAATACCCATTGATTGAAGGTGTCTCACCAAAGCTGCACCAAAATAGGTGTTGGAAGCACCTATACGAGGAATTACCGCGTGCAGATCATCCACTAATTCATTGTTAAAATATAATACGGGCTTACCATTCTCAATAGACTGTATACATAGGGTAGGATCCAATACTTCCATTTCGTGGTTTCTTGATTGTCCGGCCTTGAAAAGACTTCGGGTGGAGTACAAACTTTCCCCACGGGATAGGATCGCAATATTCATTTTGACATATTAGTTCCTGCAATTTAGCAAAAAATAGATATTGAAGACACATTGACCGGATTGATACTCAAGCCAAAATAGCCTTAACATTTTTACACGATTTTTAAAACAAGAGGTATATTTGATCCTATGGCAGAACCATCTGTAAAACTTCAAATTTCTACGCTTCCCGGATCACCCGGAGTATACCAGTATTACGATAAAGATGGAAAATTACTGTACGTGGGTAAAGCCATAAATCTTAAAAAAAGAGTAGCCTCTTATTTTACTAAGCAGCACGATAATGCGCGCACCCGGCTTCTGGTAAAGAAGATCGCCAATATTAAACATATTGTTGTCGCTACGGAAACTGATGCGCTGTTGTTAGAGAATAATCTCATCAAGAAATATCAACCACGCTATAATGTGATGCTGAAAGACGATAAGTCCTACCCATGGATTTGTATCAAAGATGAAAGATTTCCAAGGGTTTTCCCCACGCGGAGACTCATTAAGGATGGCAGTGAATATTACGGACCTTATACCAGTATGAAAACTGTGCATACCTTACTGGACCTAATTAAAGGATTATATCAGCTGCGGACTTGTAATTACGATCTGTCTGCAGAAAAGGTCAAAGCCGGTAAGTATAAAGTATGCCTGGAATATCACCTTGGGAATTGCCTGGGCCCCTGTGAAGACAAGCAATCTATCGAAGATTATAACGAAAACATTGATGCCATTCGAAATATCATCAAGGGAAATTTTAAGGATTCGCTTAATCGGTTTAAAAAACAAATGAAGTCCTATGCCGAAAACTTACAGTATGAAGATGCACAACGGGTAAAAGAAAAGATTGATATTCTGGAGAACTACCAGGTAAAATCAACGGTGGTAAATCCAAAGATCAATAATGTGGATGTTTTTACCATTGTTTCGGATGAAAGCTACGCTTATGTGAATTTTTTACAGATATCCTTCGGAAGTATTATTCGATCTCATACCATGGAGATCAAGAAAAAACTGGAAGAATCCGATAAGGAACTTCTGGAGTTGTCGGTTGTGGAATTAAGGCAGCGATTTAATTCCCAATCCAAAGAGATCTATGTTCCCTTTGCTATTAAAACAGCCGCTGGCGTAAAAGTTTCTGCACCTAAGTTAGGAGATAAAAAAAAGATCCTGGATTTGTCTGAACGCAATGCGAAATATTTCCGTATCGAACGATTCAAACAGGCAAAGATCGTTGACCCCGACCGCCATGAGAAGCGAATCATGGCTCAAATGAAAAAGGATCTTCGACTCAGCGAGGAACCCAGGCATATCGAATGCTTTGACAACAGTAACATCCAGGGCACCAATCCGGTTGCCGCCTGTGTGGTTTTTAAAAATGGAAAGCCCAGCAAAAAGGAATACAGGAAATTCAATATTAAAACCGTGGTGGGCCCGGACGATTTTGCTTCTATGGAGGAAGTGGTTTACCGGCGATATAAAAGATTACTCGATGAAGAGCAACCCCTGCCTCATTTGATCATCATAGATGGAGGGAAGGGACAGTTATCATCTGCTTTAAAAAGCCTGGAAAGATTAGGCCTTAGAGGAAAGATAGCGATAATTGGAATTGCCAAGCGATTGGAAGAATTATTTTACCCGGACGATCCGATACCGCTCTACCTCGATAAAAAGTCTGAAACTTTAAAGATCATTCAGCAACTAAGAAATGAGGCACACCGATTTGGTATTGATTTTCATAGAAACAAAAGAAGTAAAGAAGCGTTAAATACAGAACTTGAATCAATTTCCGGGGTAGGCGAGAAGACCGTGATTGAATTATTGAAACATTTTAAAAGCACTAAGCGCATTTCAGAGGCCGGTTTTGAGGAATTGGCTAAGGTGATAGGTGCGGATAAAGCTAAAAAAATTGTGACCCACTTTCAGCAAGCACAATGAAATTAAGAATACTGCTCATACTATTTCTCTTCGGAACCACCTGGATCTCTGCCCAGCAGGAAGAGACTGATCCAAAAGTAGGCCTTGTTCTTTCAGGTGGTGGGGCTAAAGGACTTGCTCATATTGGAGCCTTAAAAATTATAGAAGCAAGTGGTATTCAAATAGATTATATAGGCGGTACCAGCATGGGAGCTATTATCGGAGCTCTGTATGCCTCGGGATATACTGCGAATCAGCTTGATTCAATATTTGAAGAATTGGATATTGATGAATTAATACAGGATGAGATTCCCAGAAAAGCCAAAACCTTCTATGAAAAAACCGAAACGGATAGGTATGCAGTTACACTGCCGTTTGATGGTTTTAAGGTGAGTTTTCCCAGCGGCTTATCCAAAGGGCAGAACGTATATAATCTTTTCTCCAGACTCACCTCCCATGTAAGTGATATTAATGATTTCAGTGAATTACCTATCCCTTTTTTCTGTATGGCAACTAACGTTGAAACAGGAGAAGAGGTAATGCTGGAAAGCGGGTATTTACCGCAGGCTATTTCGGCCAGTGGAGCGCTTCCTACCCTTTTTAGTCCGGTGGTTATCGATGAACAGGTACTGGTCGATGGAGGTGTTAAAAACAACTATCCACTGGATGAACTTAAGGCTAAAGGAATGGACATCATAATCGGGATCGATGTGCAGGACAGCCTGAAAACCAGTAAAGACCTTAATTCTGCTTTCGATGTACTGGTACAGATAAACAATTTCCGTACAATAGAAATGATGGCCGAAAAACGTCGTAAGACGGATATTTATATTAATCCGAATATTGACCAATTTACAGTGGTTTCCTTCGATGAGGGCCGTAGTATCATTGAGGCCGGTGAAGTTGCTGCAGAGCCATTTAAGGATCAATTATTGAATATTGCATCTAAGCAAAAGAAGCGCGAACGCATACGTCCACAGTTTTTTAAGGAATCTTCCATATTTATTGAAAGTGTTGAAATTTCCGGGAATGTAAATTATACACGAGCTTATGTTCTGGGAAAACTCAAGTTGAAAGTACCGGACGAAATATCTTATGAACGATTAAACGAAGGGATCAATAATTTAAGTGCCACAGGAAGTTTTCAGGACATAAATTATAATATCGTTGAAACTACCCAGGGAACACACAAACTATATTTCGATCTTATTGAAAGTGACACCCGCACTTTGTTGCGATTAGGGGCTCATTATGACAACCTGTTTCGTACTGCTGCATTGATAAATGTTACGAGAAAGCGATTATTCACTAATAATGACATCGCGTCATTGGATTTTGCAGTAGGAGATAATTTACGTTATAACTTCAATTATTATATCGACAAAGGATTTTACTGGAGTATAGGGCTCAATTCACGCTATAGCTTCTTTAGCAAGGACGTGAAGATTGGTTTTATTACTCCGGAAATGATCTCTGAACCCAATTTTGATCTCAACGAACTACAATTGAAATATGGTGACCTTACCAATCAGTTATACGTGGAAACTCTCTTCCGAAGAACCTTTTTGGTCGGGGCCGGGATCGAACATAAATGGCTGCGGTATCTTTCAGAAACCATTGGAATTGATGAAAATAATGAACCGAGAACCATATTTGAAAACACGAATTATTTCAGTACGTATGGTTATTTGAAGTACGATACTTTAGACAATTCATTCTTTCCTTCCCAGGGAATATTCTTCGAAGGTGATTTTCATTTGTATCTGTTCGCCAATGGAAGTAATAAATCTTTTGAAGAGTTTTCAATAGCAAAAGCCAAGATGGGTTATGCCTTCGGGCTTTCAGATAAATTTACAATACTACTAACCACGGAAGGCGGATTTAAGATCGGTGGTAAAAATACCCGCTCACTGGATTTCTTTTTAGGCGGGTATGGCTTTCTTCAGGTCAATAACATTATACCTTTATTCGGGTACGAGGCCTTAAGCTTAAGAGGAGACACCTATTTGATGAGCTCGGTGACCCTGGATTATGAATTCATCAGGAAAAATCACCTCAATCTCACTGCGAATATCAGCAACGTGGGAGACGGACTGTTTGAAAACAGGGAATGGATCAATGGCATCGATTATAGCGGTTATGCACTGGGGTATGGTATGGAAACGTTTTTTGGCCCACTGGAGTTAAAATATTCCTATTCCCCAGAGTTGGACAATAGCGTATGGTATGTGCGCCTGGGCTTTAGTTTTTAATGTTTTATTGATCTTTTTGCGTTAAAATTTTCCGATATTTGTTAGATGACCGAAAATGTCTGGAAATATTTACTCCTCCTTTTAAAATTCCTGAACAAGAGGAATCCGGAATAGTACGTTTTTATTACCCCTAAGTAAGTATTAACGTAAATTAAATAAACATGCCACTTTATCATAAATTAGGAAAAATACCTCCTAAACGCCATACACAGTTTCGAAAGGCGGATGGTTCGCTATATTCGGAGCAATTATTTGGGACCATTGGGTTTGATGGGATGTACAGTAATTTGTACCATGAACACAGACCCACACAAGTTGTTGAGATCAAAGACCAATATAGTGTAGCGCCTAAGATTGCCAAGGCAAACAATTTGAAGTCTTATAGATTTCGTGGATTTCAGGTGCCACCTGAAAACGACTACCTGGAAAGCAGGAAAACCGTGCTTACCAATAGCGATTGCAATATCATTCTCGCAGCACCAAAAAGTTCCCTTAGAGATTATTTTTATAAAAATACGGATGCCGATGAACTCTTGTTCATCCATAAAGGCAGTGGAACATTAAGAACATTTATGGGTAACCTGGAATTTAAATATGGGGATTACCTGCTGATTCCACGGGGAATGATCTATCAGGTCGATTTTGATACTGAAGACAACAGGCTTTTTATTGTTGAATCGTATCGACCCATTTACACTCCAAAGCGGTATCGAAATTGGTTCGGTCAGCTGTTGGAACATTCTCCGTTTTGTGAGCGGGATATCCGAAAGCCGGAGAAACTTGAAACATTCGACGAAAAAGGAGAGTTTCTGATGAAAGTGAAGAAACAGGATGAAATTATTGAAATGGTCTACGCAACACATCCTTTTGACGTTGTTGGCTATGATGGATATAATTATCCCTATGCTTTCTCAATTCATGATTTTGAACCTATAACGGGTCGTATTCACCAACCTCCGCCAGTGCATCAAACCTTCGAAACAGACGCTTTTGTGGTATGTAGTTTTGTGCCTCGTTTATATGATTATCACCCGGACAGTATTCCGGCCCCTTATAATCACAGCAATATAGACAGTGATGAGGTGTTGTATTATGTAGACGGTGATTTTATGAGCCGAAATGATGTGGATGCCGGACATATTTCATTACACCCTGCCGGAATCCCTCACGGGCCACATCCGGGAGCAACCGAGAGAAGCATCGGACAAGTAAAAACAGATGAGCTTGCAGTTATGGTAGATACCTTTAAACCTTTACAAGTAACTGAAGAAGCTTTAAAAATAGCCGACGACACCTATTATCAGTCGTGGCTGGAATAAACTAGACAATAATATCGCTTCGCCAGATTGTGAATTTAGGAATTCAGAAGTAGCCAAAACAAAAGCTGGCAGAAGGACAAAAAGTAAATAATATGAGCAAAGAAGTTAAATCCGTTGATTACGGACTCGAAAAAATATTTGAAGGAGCACAGGACTTTTTACCCTTACTGGGAACAGACTACGTGGAATTCTATGTAGGAAATGCCAAACAATCGGCACATTTCTATAAAACAGCATTCGGATTTCAATCCTATGCGTACAAAGGACTGGAAACCGGATCAAAAGATGTGGTGAGCTATGTGCTGAAACAGGATAAGATCAAAATTGTATTATCTACCCCACTTACGAGTAAGTCCATTCTCAACGACCATATCGTTAAGCACGGAGATGGTGTGAAGGTGGTCGCCTTATGGGTTGAAGATGCGCGAAAGGCATGGGAAGAGACTACCAGCAGGGGAGCTAAATCCTATATGGAGCCCTTTGTTGAACAGGATGATGATGGAGAAGTTGTGCGCTCAGGAATCTATACCTATGGCGAAACCGTTCATATGTTTGTAGAGCGTAAAAATTACAAAGGGGTATTTTTACCAGGTTTCCGCAAATGGGAATCAGATTATAATCCTACCTCAACAGGCTTGAAATATATTGACCATATGGTTGGTAATGTCGGCTGGGGCCAGATGAATACCTGGGTGAAATGGTATGAAGATGTCATGGGATTTGTGAATTTCCTGTCTTTCGACGATAAACAGATCCATACCGAATATTCCGCTTTGATGAGTAAGGTAATGAGTAACGGAAATGGCCGTATTAAATTCCCAATTAATGAACCGGCAAAAGGGATTAAGCGATCTCAGATCGAAGAATATCTGGATTTCTATGAAGGATCCGGGGTTCAACACCTGGCATTGGCCACCGATGATATTATAGGGACCGTAGCCCAGTTGAGAGCCCGGGGAGTGGAATTTCTGCCTCCTCCACCTCAGCAATACTATAATGATATTCCCGGCAGACTAGGCACACATATGGAAATGATGAAAGAGGATATAAAAGAACTTCAGAAATTATCTATTTTAGTGGATGCCGACGAAGAAGGATATTTGTTACAGATTTTTACTAAGCCTCTTGAAGACAGACCTACCTTGTTCTTTGAGATCATACAACGTATGGGAGCCAAAGGATTTGGTGCAGGAAACTTTAAGGCGCTCTTCGAATCTATAGAAAGAGAGCAGGCCGCACGCGGAACGCTCTAAGATGTAACTAAGTAAAAACTCCATCGTCTTAAAGATGGAGTTTTTATTTTTGGAACAGTAGTTGTAATTATTACTGCCGAATGTTAATACTTATGTTATGAAAAAGCTGATTACGCTTTTTTTATTTTTTTCAATGGCAACACTGTTTGCCCAGGAACAGGCCTATGGAAATGGAGAATGGTTTAAGTTCCGGGTTCATTATGGATTCGTGACCGCGGGATATGGTACCTTGCAGGTTAACAGTGACTATCTCGACGGGCGCAGTGTATATCACATACAAGGTGAAGGAAAGACCATCGGAGTTTCGAAACTCTTTTTCAATGTTGAGGATTACTACGAATCTTATGTGGATAAATACAATGATCGTCCCTACAGGTTCATTCGTAAAATTGATGAAGGAGGACATACGAAAGATATTCAGATCGATTTCGATCACGAATCTGGTAAAGCCCTTGTGCACAACAAAAAACATAAGACCAAAGAGGCTGTTTCGTTTCCAAGAGATGCACAGGACATGGTTTCGGCCTTTTATTACCTTAGGAATAACCTGGATGTAACAGATATTTCAGAAGGGGATTCGGTGGATATGAATATGTTCTTCGACAGCGAGAATTATAAATTCCGACTTAAATTTTTGGGAAGGGAGACCTTAAAAACTAAATTTGGGAAAGTTTCCTGCCTGATTTTCAGACCTTATGTTAAGGCAGGTCGCGTTTTTAAGGAAAAGGAAAGCCTTACAGTCTGGGTGAGCGATGATAAAAATAAGATTCCATTATTGATCAAGGCCGATCTAGTTGTTGGATCTTTAAAGGCCACCCTAACCGAATTTAGAGGATTAAAACACTCTTTTAAAATCATTGTAGATTAAAAATTCAATGGAAATTCAACCAGAAACAAAAAAATTACTGGAACAACTAAAAGCGAAATATGATGCGATCGACCAGGATCTGGACACGCATCTCGAAGGCCTTCTGTATGGCGAACCCATTACTTACTGGGATTATATACAAACCGACGCTTTATTGAATCTTCAGACACAACGCACCACTTTACCCGATGAAATGGTCTTCATCATGTATCATCAGATCAATGAGCTGTTGTTTAAAATGATATTATGGGAAATCCAACAGGTTTCACATCACGAAGAACTTACCGTAGTTTTCTTTTCGGAAAGATTAATGCGCATAAGCCGATATTTCGATATGCTTACCTCCTCTTTTGAGATCATGATGGAAGGTATGGAAGTGGAACAATATCTCAAATTCAGAAACACTCTCACTCCTGCCAGCGGGTTTCAGAGTGCGCAATACAGGAAGATCGAATTCGCTTCCACAGACCTTATCAATTTGATCGATGCCAGGTTCAGGAACAACATAGATAGGGAAACACCCTATGAACATGCCCTGGAACACTTATACTGGCAGGCGGCAGGGAAGAACTATAAAACCGGTAAAAAGAGTTACTTGCTAAGTGCTTTCGAAGAAAAATACAAAAATGAATTCATAGCGTTTACAAAAGAATATAATACCATAAATTTGTACGCGAAATATAAAAGTTTACCGGAAACAGTTCAACAAGACCCTAAACTGCGAAATGCTATGCGGCACTACGATCACACCGTAAATATTAAGTGGGTTATGGCCCATTATAATGCAGCATCGAAGTATTTAAATCATGGCAGCGAATCGGAAGAAGGAACCGGTGGAAGTGATTGGGCTAAATATATGCTTCCCAAGTATCAACGTAGAATCTTCTTTCCGGAAGTATGGACCCCCGAAGAGCTGAAGAATTGGGGTCGCGATGTGTAGATGGAAATTTAAATCAATTTGAAAAAACTAACTTACTTACTCCCCGTATTACTGCTTATTGTAGCCTGCAGCACCGATGTGAAGAAGGATATCGAAGAGGTGGTAGAAGCTCCCCCGGTACTTATAAAAGAATATGGCTATGTGCTGAATGATTTCAATGTCATCCGCGATACCATCCGGCCTGGTGATACCTTCGGGGCAATCCTTGATGCCAACGGGATTACTCAGGATAAGATCTTTGAAGTGGCTACGAAGTTCCAGGATAGCTTTGATGTACGAAAGATCGTGGTAGGGAAACCCTATGTTTTGCTTAATTCAAAGGATTCGTTAAATACGACCCAGGTTTTCATTTATGAAAAGAACAGGGTAGACTTTGCGGTTGTGGATCTAAGAGATACCATAGCGAGTTTCAATAGTAAAAAACCTGTAAATTATGTTGAGAAATCTGCTTCCGGTGTAATTACCAGTTCACTGTATCAAACGATGGAAGACAATAATCTAAGTCCTTATATGTCTGAACGCTTAGCGAATATTTATGCCTGGACCATTAATTTTTTCGCTATACAACCCGGTGACCGTTTTCGGGTCGTGTATACAGAGAAATATATCAATGATACGATTCCGGCAGGCCTTGATGAAATAAAAGCAGCCTATTTTGAACATAAAGGAAAACCGTTGTACGCATTCAATTTTGTAGGCGATACGGTAAATCAAATTCCTGATTTCTACGACGAAAAGGCCGATAACTTGCGACGGGCATTTCTAAAAGCTCCGGTAAAGTTCAGTAGAATATCCTCCCGCTATAACTTAAAACGACGAATTAAATACTATGGCTACAAATTACGGCCTCATAAAGGAACCGATTTTGCGGCCAATATTGGCACTCCAATTCTAGCCACAGCGGACGGAACGGTTATAAAGTCGGAACGACGCGGGGGTAATGGAAATTATGTAAAAATTCGTCATAACAGCACCTACGATACTCAATATCTTCATATGAAAAGCCGAAATGTACGGGTTGGTGATTTTGTTCGGCAGGGTGATGTGATTGGCTGGGTGGGAATGACTGGAAATACCGGTGGCCCACATGTTTGTTATCGATTCTGGAAAAACGGCAGACAAGTCGATCCTTTTAAACAAGATCTTCCGGCCTCGAAGCCGTTATCCGAAGATTTACAGCCGGAATATTTCGAATTTATCGCTCCCATAAAGGAAAAATTGGACTGTATACCCTATTAACTCACATCTTAATTTATTGTTAATAACCCTGTTCTTAATTAAATAACAGGTTTTCAGATCGTTATCCTATAATTCATACATTTATTCGGTGGTTTATTTTTTAATATTTTCTTAATGTAAAAATTATTTTAAGAAGAATTTTGGAAGTAATTTTGCCGCGATATTCACAAACTAAACATCTAACAATGAAACAACTTTTACTATTAGTTTTCTTATTTGGCAGTTTAACTGCATTTTCTCAGGGAACGGTAACAGGAACAGTACAAGATGCTGATCTTGGTGGAACCCTTCCCAATGCCAGCGTTGTTGAAGCGGGTACTACCAATGGTACCATTTCCGACTTCGATGGGAACTTTACTTTGTCCGTTTCATCAAATTCGGGACAAGTTGAAATATCTTATTTAGGATATGTATCCAGAGTTATTGCTTTTACCTTAAGCAATGGCACAGCGAATTTAGGGTCTGTTTCCCTGGAAGGTGATGCCGCTACCTTAGGTGAAGTAGTAATTGTAGGTACCGGGGTCATTGACCTTGCTGACGATCGTCAAACACCCGTTGCGGTTTCTACCATTACAGCACAGGAAATTACTTTAAAGGCAGCCGGTAACGTTGAATTTACGGAAGCGATGAAGAACACGCCTTCTGTTTATGTAGCCAATCAGGCAGGTGGATTTGGAGATAGTCAGATTTTCCTTCGTGGATTTAACGACACCAATACCGCTTTCCTGCTTAACGGACAGCCAATTAACAGCCAGGAAGACGGAAGAATGTTCTGGTCTAACTGGTCGGGGATGTCCGATGTGGCTAACGCGATCCAGGTTCAAAGGGGATTAGGATCTTCTAAACTGGCTATCGCCTCTGTGGGAGGTACGGTAAACATTATCTCCAAGACTACAGATCAGAACCAGGGTGGCTTTGTTCGTTTCCTTGCAGGTAACGACAGCTACTTCAAAGGTACAGCGAGCTATAACACAGGATTAAGTGACAGCGGATGGGCGTTTTCTTTCCTGATAGATTACTGGCAAGCGCATAGAAAGTATGCGATTGGAACAGCCGGACAAGGGCAAAACTATTTGTTCTCAGTAGGTTATAAGCCCAATGATAATCACGCATTCAACTTCCTGATCACAGGTGCTCCACAATGGCACGATCAGAACTTCTCAAATAGTCTTGACAGTTACGAATTGTACGGTGAGAAATATAACGGGAATACAGGTTTCCTGAATGGAGAACGCTTCACGGAAAGAAGAAACTTCTATCACAAACCGGTTGCAAACCTTAACTGGGACTGGACTCTTAGTGACGTTGCCGATATTTCTACCGTAGCTTATGCTTCATGGGGACGTGGAGGAGGAACCGGAATGTACGGTCGCGGTTCTCGAGTACGATTAGGTGTAAACGGCGAGATTGATTTTGATCAGATTGTTTCGAACAACATGGTCATCGCCAATGAAAATGGTGTTGGAGCCTTCAGTGATGCTCGTATTAGAAGATCATCGATGAACAACCACAACTGGTACGGACTTCTTTCAAGCTTAAACCTTGAAGCGGGCGAAAACTGGAACATTAATGTTGGTTTCGACGGAAGATTGTACCAGGGGGATCACTTCCGCCAGGTAAATAATCTCTTAGGTCTTTCCGGTTTGGAAGAAAACGGTCAGATCTTCATGAACGAGTTTGAAGCTGATCCGTGGAAAACTTTATTCGACCGAGCTGAAGTAGGTGACAGAATAGCCTATGATTATTCTGAGAACATCAATTACTTAGGAGGATTTGGTCAGGCAGAATATGCCACCGATAAATTTTCAATATTTGTTCAGGGGGCCTTCTCAACCCAATCTTTCCAGAGAGAAGAGCGCTATGATCTTGAAAATGCGGGCAAGTCTGATAAAATAAGTAAGACAGGATATAATATTAAAGGAGGTGCTTCCTATAACATTACAAGCGAGCACTCGATCTTTGCAAATGCAGGTCAGTTCTCTCGTCAACCATTCCTGGATAATATTTTCAGAGACATTCGTGGTTCCAACGAGATCGCAATGCCGGAAGTGGATAATGAAGAGATCCTGGGTCTGGAAGCCGGATACCGATTTAGTAATAGCAACCTTCGTGTCAATGTAGATGTATACCGCACAGAGTGGGGTAACAGATTCGTACCTTCGAGTGGTGAGGACAATACAGACCCAAAGAACCCAATCGAATTTACAGACCGTTTCACCGACGTAACTCAACTTCACCAGGGTCTTGAATTCGACATGGAATATCGTCCGGACTACGGTGGATGGAGACTAAGAGGATATGGATCTATAGGTAACTGGAAGTATGACGGTGAAACACCTTTCACACGTCAGAATGACGATACCGGTGAGTTTATTGTTACCGACGGACTTCTGGACTTAACAGGTACTAAAGTGGGTAGCGCACCTCAAACATCGTTTGGTGCAGGTCTGTCTGTTAGAATCTGTGACGGTCTTACTGTGGACGGAGATTACAATATTTACACAGACCTTTATGGTTTTGTAGATGCTGATGATGTTATTGAAGCGGCTCAAATGGGCGAGCGTTACCAGGCTGAGCGCCTTCCTGCGTATACACTGGCTGATGCGGGTCTAACCTATAGATTTACGTTAGGTGGTCAACGATTAACCTTCAGAGGTAACGTATTCAATGTATTCAACCAGGCATATATCAACCAAAGAGACCAATTCGGATATTACTTAGGGATTGGAAGAACGTATAATGCAAGTTTACGTTTGAACTTCTAAGAATTTCTTCTTCGGAAGTAAAACCGCCACTCCTGCTTTTATGGAGTGGCGGTTTTTTTATTCAAAATATGCTACCTTTGAAAGACTACTAAACAAAACCAACTATGTACACAACTGTTCAGTTTATTCACTCATGGTGGGCCTACCTGGTCCTTTTTATGCTGGTTATTGCAACCATTAATTCTTTAGCCGGCCTCGTAGGTAAAAAAGAATATCAACCCAAAGATTTCAGGATCGCCTTGTTCACATTGATAGTCACACACATTCAATTCCTTATCGGGTTGATCTTGTTTTTTATCTCTCCCTTGGGATTGAAGAACATTTCGAATGTAGGCATGAGTGAAGTGATGAAGAACGGAGAATTCAGGTTGTATGCCATCGAGCACCCACTCATTATGATCATTGTGGTGGTTTTAGTCACCATTGGCTACTCCAAACACAAAAAGAAGCTGGTTTCCGGTCCAAAATTCCGTGCGCTCACCATTTTCTATGGTCTTGCCGCGATCTTTGCACTAAGCCGTATTCCATGGGCTCAGTGGTTTGATTGATTGTCGGGTGAAGTCACAGACTCAATTTCTTTAATTAAATACATATAAACCGGAAAGTGATCACTATATCCGCCGGTGAATCCGCTATCCGTAAAACTGCGAAAGGGATATCCTTTGTAACGGCCGGTAGGTGTAATAAGTTTGGTTTTTGAGAAGATCCCTGCTTTGAAGTAGCGATACGAGCTATAGTCTCTTTTAAGTAATTCGGATGAAATAATAATCTGATCGAATAAATTCCAGCTATCGCGATAGGCCAAACTTCCCAATCCTTTTCTGAATTTCTTTTCCATAGGGTTATAAAGTCGCTTCAACTCTAATACTTCACGGTTAGCTGTGGTTTTCAAGATTTTCTTAATACTCTTACTTCGGGGATCGTCATTAAAATCGCCTATGGTGATGATCTTAGCATATGGATCCTGACTCCATAACGAATCGATAATCCGCTTCGTAAGCCTCGCTGCATTTAATCTTTTTGGCCGGCTTCTGGCTTCACCGCCACTTCTGGAAGGCCAGTGATTAACAATGATATGAATCTTTTCTCCATCCAGCATTCCACTTACGATAAGCTGATCCCGTGTGTAGATTCTCTTTGTACGGTCCGTGTCATTAAATAAGAGTAGTTCATATACTTTATAGTGTGTAGGAGTGAACACCCTTTTTCGATAAAGTAACGCCACATCGATCCCTCTTCTGTCCGGGGAGTCGAAATGAATAATGCTGTATTCCTTGTTGCGTAGGGACTCCTGATTTAAAAGATCTTCCAGGACTCTACGGTTTTCAACCTCGCAAACACCTATAATTGATGGAGCCTGACCAGTAACTTCTTTACCGATTTCAGAAAGTATTTCAGCCATGTTCTTTAGCTTGGCTTTGTAGATTTCCTCTGTCCAGTGGTCTTTTCCATCAGGGGTGCGGTCGTCATCAAAAGTTAAAGGATCATCCTCAAAATCGAATAAGTTTTCCAGATTATAGAAAGTGATGGTCTGAACTTTATATGTTCGTTGCTCCTGAGGAAAAAGCGAGAAAATACAACAGAAAGTTAGCGAGATAAAACAGTATGATGTTCTCAAAGCAATTTGAATTAATGAGTTCATACCGGGGAGGAACTAAATGTACTAAATGCCATCGATAACGAAGCACCGTTTTCATGAATTGAGAGAACAAGCTTCATTATGATCACTCCGGGGACCTCAAATTTCTATACTTTTATCTCCCAGGCAGCTTCTAATTCTTCCCTTAATGTAATTCCTGGCTGCCCACAATTTCCTATCTAAAATAGATACAGCTAAAGATTCCCCTGCATTCGAATATTTCTATAATCACCATGAGGGAATTAATTATTATCCTGATCCTGGCCGGAATGATTTCGAGTAAAGCCTATACCCAGGTTACTATTGTCAAAGGAAGAGTAGTAGATACGTATTCCAGTGAGGCTGTCACAGGAGCCGAAATAAGTATTGTGTCTGCCAACCTGTACACAGAAACTGATGCGGAAGGTCGTTTTACCATTTCGCATGCCGGTATGCCTCTTGGAGAACAGTTACTCATGATTTCAAAAGAAGGATATGTTTCGAAGAAGTTCAGAATCCATATAGAACAAGGGAAAGCTGTAAACCTCGACCCTGTTTTATTTCAAGCCGATCTTACTTCATCAAACCAACAGATAGGTCTAATAAATTTAAGTGATTACGAACTTGATCAGGATGAAGATGTTACTTCAAATATTTCAGGTTTACTTCAAGCTACAAATGATGTTTTTCTGAATGCCGCGGCCTACGATTTCAGTTCAACTTTCTTTAGGCCCAGAGGAATTGATAATTCGAATTCAAAAGTTTTAATCAATGGAATAGAGATGAATAAATTTTCCGATGGAAGACCTCAGTGGGGGAATTGGGGTGGTTTGAACGATGTTCAGCGGAATCGTGAATTTTCTATGGGATCAAAAGCGAACGATTATGGATTTGGAGGTCTTGCGGGAACAACACAGTTCATAATGCGGGCATCAAAATATAGAAAAGGTGGCAGAGTTTCATATGCAATGGCAAACCGAAGTTATGAAGGAAGAGTTATGGGGTCTTATAGTAGTGGACATTCGAAAAGCGGTTGGGCTTATACCATACTGGCATCTCGTCGGTTTGGTGAACGTGGATATATTGAAGGAACCGTATATGAGGCCAATTCAATATTCATGGCAGTAGAAAGAAAGCTGAACGAAGCACACCACGTCAATTTCGCGGTATTTTATACACCTGTCAGAAGGGGCAAATCTACAGCGCTGACGGAGGAAGTACATAATCTGAAAGGAAGAAGGTACAATCCTAACTGGGGATTTCAGAACGGAAAAATAAGGAACAGCAGGATGCGCCGAATAGAGCAACCCACGGCGATGTTAAACTATTTCTATGACCTATCTGACCGGCACAATGTCAATGTAAACATCGCCTATCAATTTGGGGAGATTGGTAATACACGGCTTGATTATGGGGGTGCCAGAAACCCAGCAGGGAATTATTATCAGCGATTACCAAGTTATTTTCTAAGGGCCGACAACCCTTCAGCATACGATTATCAACTTGCCTATGACGCCCGGGAGCAGTTTATTAATGATGGTCAATTAGACTGGGATTCCTTTTACAGGGCAAATGCGATTACTGCCGATGGTAATTCAATCTTTACTATTCAGGATGATATTTCAAAGGAGAATCTCATCAATGCCAATGTGATTCTGCGAAGTAGGTTGTCAGACCGCATTACGCTTCAAGGTAAATTAGCCTATCGCTCTTTAACAAACGAAAGTTTTGCTCGATTAAAAGATCTGCTGGGAGGTAATGGATATCTCGATATCGATCAATATGGCGATGATCCGATTCAGATTCAAAATGATCTTGAAAATCCAAACAGGATAGCTCTCAAAGGTGAACGCTATAAGTATAACTATCAATTAAAAGCATCGGAAATATCAGGTTTTATCCAAGCACATATTAATCTTGGAAAAACACGTTTTTACATAGGTGGGCGTGTGGCTCAAATAGGTTACCAGAGAAACGGATTATATAGAAACGGATATTTCCCGGAAAGCAACCGTTCACTCGGTCAAAGTGATGCAATCAGTCTCATGGAATTTGCTGGGAAAGCGGGAATTATTTATCAAATAACCGGACGTCATCTTATTGACATAAATATTGCCTATCAAACCAAACCACCGTCCCTCCGGAATTCCTTTGCCAATCCTCGGCAGAATAATGACATTGTAAATGGTTGGACTTCCGGAAAGATTCAATTAGCGGATCTCAGTTATCTCTATCGTTCCGCATTAATGAAAGCTCGACTTACGGCTTTTTATGCCGGATTAAATGATCAGACTGAAGTAGGGTTCTTCTTCACGCAAAATGCTTTAGGCAGCGAGGACAACAATGCTTTTGTTCAGGAAATAGTTAGCGGTATTAAAAGTAAAAACGTGGGTCTGGAATTAGGGGTTGAGGCACAAGTCTTGCCAACGTTTAAGCTGAAAGCAGCAGCGTCGGTGGGACAGTACATCTATACAGGCAATCCGAAACTTTATCTATCAGGGGATGATTTTGATAGCGACCCCAATGATGGTATCGTCGACGGAAATGATCTTATTACTCAGGGAAAAAGAGAGGTGATCTTAACGAATTACCATGTATCCGGTGGCCCTGAACGTGCCTATCAGTTTGGAATTGAATATCGGGACCCTACATTCTGGTGGATAGGAGGCACTATCAATTATTTCTCTAATGCCTACGTGGATATTAGCTTCTTAAGGCGTACTTCCGATTTCTTAACAGATCAGGATGGGCTTCCCTTTAATGATTATAATACAGAAATCGCCCGTAGGCTCTTGAGGCAGGAGGAACTTCGCGACTATTTTCTGGTAAACGTAATTGGTGGAAAGTCCTGGCGGGTAAAAAAGTATTTCGTGGGCTTCTTTGCATCGGTAAATAATGTGCTCAACACCCAATACCGTACAGGGGGTTTCGAGAATTCACGACGTGTAAGTTATCGACAACGACTGGAAGAGGAGAACAGGAAATATGGCCCACTTTTCGGAAACCGCTATTTCTTTGGGAACGGAACCACATATTATGTAAATCTATATATAAGATTTTGAACCATTCAATTTGAACAATCATGAAAAAACACCACATTTCACTTTTATTATTGAGCCTATTGATACTACTTATTGTGCAAGCATGTGTTACCGATGATGAATTCGAAGTACCTGAGATTGGTCCTGCTGAAGTTGCAATAACAGGTTCGGAGATAAGTATAATCGCATTAAAACAGTTGCTCATTCAGGAGATGTTGACAACCGGAAATTCTGTACTGACCCTGGATACGGAGCTTTATTTGAGTGGATATGTGATCTCCAGCGATGAGAAGGGAAACTATTTCGAGGAACTGATCATTCAGGATTCACCGGCCAATCCGGTGGCTGGACTCCGGATAAAAATAGATACAAATCCATTGTTTCAGAGCTATGAGATAGGGCGTAAGGTGTATGTGAATTTAATCGGTCTTACCGTAGGTCTGGAGAATGGCCAGCTCACAGTGGGCCAAAGAGATGGAAACAATGTTGAACAAATTTCCGAATCTCGAATGTTCGATTATGTTGTAAGAGATACCCTCGTCACGCCGATTGAAGCCAATCCAATGCTTATTTCAGAATTGAATGAAGCTATGTTGAACACTTTTGTACGGCTTAGTGATGTTCAGTTCAATAGGAATCTCGTGTTAGGAGATCATCCTTTAACCTATGCCGGAGAACCCGGTGATCAATTTGATGGAGAACGAACCCTGGAGAGTTGCAATGAAAATGCAACCATTGTTTTCAGCACCTCTACTTTTGCCGATTTCAAATCCCAGAAACTGGCTACAGGCCGGGGAATCGTAGAAGGGATCTTCACCTATAATTTCTTTGGAGATGAGTTTAATATTGTTGTAAATGATCTTACAGGTGTTCAGCTGGAAAGCCTGGATCGATGTGACCCCTTGGAAGTGGACTGTGGCATTGCTTCTAGCCCGGGGAGTATGTTTTTGTTCAACGATTTTTTTGAAACACAGGTTGCAGGTGAACCAATAATTGGTAATGGATGGACAAATTTCGTTGAAGCGGGAAGCGAAACCTGGGAAGCATATTCCGATAGCGGGACCAATGCCTCCCTTGGGATATCGGCGCGAATGGGCGCCTATCAAAGTGGGGACGATTCCAATATCGGCTGGCTGATCACTCCGGAATTAAATTTTGATGACCAGGACGCTGAAGTACTATCCTTCAAAACCTCAAACAGTTTTGCCGATGGCAGCAACCTTGAACTACTTTTTTCTACCGATTGGGATGGTAACCCGGGAACAATTGTAGAAGCCACATGGAATCTGTTACCGGCAGCAATACTTGTGCAGGATGACGACTTCTTCGGTGACTGGATCTACTCGGGTAATGTAGATATGAGCTGTATTGAAGGAACAGGCCATATCGCCTGGAAATATGTGGGAAGCGGCGATCCCGACTTTGATGGCACTTACGAACTGGATGAGATCGAAGTGAGCTTTAATTAATGCCGATTTCTGTATCTTTAAACGCTATGGAGGAAAAAGTACTCAGCGAGGGCCAGGAACGTTATTTACGAGTTGAGAAATTGGTGGATGAAGCGTTGGACAAATACTATAAAAATGGTTGCGCCTGCGGCCATCCACGATTTTTACAAATAGCCGGTATCGATTGCTCAGACTATAGCAAAGCCTTTGTATGCTGGGAAACAGAATTGATGATAGGCAGGGTTAGTGATTATTATTCCAAAGTCCAGATCGAACCGAAAGGTGAGAGTTACCAGGAGCAGTGGACCTGTAATCATTGCGCTTCAACATTTTTATTATCCTGGTCAGATTTTAGTGCGGTCATAGACAGAAGAGTCCTCAAGCCTGTTAAGATCAAGATACCACATATTGGAAAAGAAGCCCTGTTTCCCATTCCTTTGCACGCCGGATTGTACGGACATGGATACCCTGAGAGAACCGAAATTTGTAGTGTAGATTATAATTCCTTAAGTAAATACCTGTTGGAGGATGAATAGCAAACTTTTGAAGAATATCCGAATTATTGGAGTACTCCTATTGCTTCTTTATGCTTGCGAGAATAACAAATCCCTGCCAGACCCTTTGGAGGCGGGCTGGAACGGAGAGGCCGTATGTGAGGTTATTCAGGACGATGCAAGCTTACGTGTACTAAAGTGCACCTTTCCACCCGGTGTGGGGCATGAAAGGCATTATCACAAAAAACATTTTGGCTATACCCTGGCCGGAAGCACTTTCAGAATTAAAGATACCACAGGAACCCGCGAAGTGGATATTCCAACGGGTTTGAGCTTCTCCAATGATGGAGTAGAATGGCACGAAGTTCTTAATATTGGTGATAGTACATCTGTATTTCTTATTGTAGAACCCAAATGAGTTCCCGGCTGCAAGCTAGGTTGATCCGTAAATTCAGAAACTCAAGAGGAATCTCCATGATACGAAATTGTTCAAAACAAAAAACCCTTCCAGTTTCTGGAAGGGTTTTCTCAATGGTTAATTAGTTAGCTGAAAACGACTAGCGTTCAACTATTATAAATTCCGATCTCCGGTTTTTATCGTGTTGTTCTTTGGTACATTTCGTTCCACAATCGAACTTCGGTGCGGTTTCACCTTTTCCTTCTCCATTAATCCTGGAAGCGTCAATACCTTTTGAAATAACATACTGAACCGTGGACTGTGCTCTGCGTTCACTTAAACCAAGGTTATAGTCATCATTGCCCCGGTTATCCGTATGACTTTCAACTTTGATCACCAAATTTGGGTATTTCTCCATGATAGCCACTAGTTTATCCAGTTCGAAAGCAGCTTGTGGTTTGATATTCGATTTGTCCAGATCGAAGAATATAGGGTTAAGTACCACGCGATCGTCTACGATGATATCTTCAATTGGGCGTAAACGAATAACAACATCTACTTCGGTGTTGTTGGCAGCTTCCACAACTACCGCATTACTTTCATAATCTTTCATTATCCCTTGCAGGACGTGACCCTTGTCGCATTCTGCGATCAAGGAGGCACTACCATCTTCTCCGGTCGTTCTTGAGCTCAAACTATTTTCAAATTCATCGTACATATCCACGCGAGCTCCGGATATAGGGCCGTCGGTATATTCGTTAAGCACTTTCACGTTGATAGTAACTTCACAGACTATCTCCATTTCTTTAACTGCATAAATATCATCACCACCTTTTCCTCCGCTTCTGTTGGAAGAAACAAAACCGGTCCGTGTTACAGGATCGAACACAAAGGCGAAATCATCATCCGCGCTATTAACGCCTTTGCCCATATTTATTACCTCCATATTACCACTTCGTGTTTTGGGAACCATAAATACATCCAGCATTCCAATACCTAAATGTCCGTCACTCGAGAAATATAAGGTTTCATTACTATCCGCGGAAGGAAAACCTTCACGCCCTTCAGTATTTATTGTACTTCCCATATTTTCGGGTGTACCAAATGTACCATCTTTGTTGACCGTAACTTTATATATATCACTCATTCCTTGTCCGCCCGGCATATCGCTGGTAAAGTAAAGTGTATTGCCATCGGAACTTAAGGAGGGGTGTTGAACCGAATATTCGTCACTGTTCCATGGTACGGATTGTACACCTTTCCATTGTCCGTCGATCAATTCGGCATAATAAAGATTAATTTGGTTCACTCCTTCTTCACTCTTGTCGAAATCACCTTCGTAATAGTCATTTCTATCGAAATACATTCGCTTACCGTCCGCAGTAACAGCTACTGTGCCTTCATGGTACTTGGTGTTGATATCCTTACCGGGAAGAATATTGGCATTTTTTATCGTTCCACCTACATCCCGGGCTTTGTATATATCAAGGTAAGGCTCTTCGTTCCAGCCGTATTTTTTACGCTTGGTATTTCGCCCGGAGGTAAAGTAAAAATCTTTCCCCATAGTAAATGATCCAAAATCGGCGTATTCCGAATTGATTTCCTCCAGGTTCTTCACTTCCCAGCGTTGCACCTCATCCATAATAAGAGGGATATAGTTAGGATTCTTCATGAACTCCTTGGCACGGGAATCGCTCGGTTTCATCTCGGCAAATTTCTGCATCCAAGTATTGTGGTCCGAGAATTTTCCGTTTGCTTTCAATGACTGCGCGTAGTTGTATACAACCTCTGCATTCGGATTTCTTCCTTTTACAACCCGTTTGTAATAGGTTTCAGCTTTCTTGGTATCGTTAATATAGTAATAACTGTTACCTAGTTGTTGATAGACATAGCGGCTTCCTTTGCCTTTTTTCAGGAGTTTCTGATATGCGGCTGCTGCATCCGTATATTGATAACGCGCGTATAGCTGATCCGCTTTTTTAGTGTCTTTATTTTGAGCGGTGGTTACTGTTGTGCTTACCGCGATGAGTAATAGGAATGTAAATATTTTTTTCATCGTTACTGAACTTAGATTTTAGTGATTAGAAGTATCTCGGTGAGCGTAGCGTTCGTTTCTTAAAGAACAGATCGAAAGTCAGAATCACCTCGTGAGAAGCATCTGCAACGGCATCAAGATCGGATATTATATAATCGTACGCATATCCAACTCGGATATTTTCAGTTACCTGGAACCCGACAAGGCCACTGAACGAATCGTCTAATCTGTAAGAAACACCTAACTCGAATTTTTCGTAGAATAGTGCATTCAGGTTAGCGTCGAAAGAAACCGGCGCGTTAAATGCCGATTTAACCATCGCGGAAGGTTTTAGTTTTACATTTTCCGAAACTTGGAAAACGTATCCTGCTGTTGCAAAATAATGGCTGGTTTCCGAACCGTACTTCAGGCCGTTCTCGTCCAGGTGTACAGAGTTCAGCAAATTAGGCACCGAAAGGCCTACATAAAATTTGTCGCCGTACAGAAAGGCTCCCGCACCTACATTCGGGTATGTATTGCTTATATTCTGCGAGAAGAACGGGTCATTAGGATCCTGCAGTTCGAGATCTGTTAGTCCCACATCATGAAAAGTAGCACCGGCCTTCACACCTAAGGCTAACTTGGTATTACCACCTACTTCCAGAGTATACGAGAAATCTGCATATACATTGGTCTCACTCACAGGCCCAAGTTCATCTTTAATGGCGGATAATCCGAGTCCCACCTTATCTCCAATTGGAGAAGAAGCTGAGAATGTAAAAGTCTCAGGTGCTCCATCGAAACCCGACCATTGATTACGGTACAAGGCCGTAATCGATAGGCTTTCTTTAGAACCTGCATAGGCAGGGTTTACCACGTTCATATTGTACATGTATTGCGTATACTGCGGGTCTTGTTGCGCCGTCGTGAATTCGGTGCTCAGTATAGCTAGTAAGAGTACTAATAGCGACAGTTTTTTCATTATCGTTAAGTTATTATTGGTTGTTGTTATCTGTTTATATATATCCAACCGCTTAGCGGTTCTTCTGTTTGTAATTCAATGGCATAAAAATAAGTGCCCACCGGAAGTTCGGAACCATCATTGGTTTGCCCCATCCATTCGTTCACATACTGTTCTTTTACATAGACTAATAACCCTAATCGGTTATAGATAGCGACTTTCACGATTCCCGAACGATCGTTCAGAAATTCCAGATCCAACGTATCGTTCATTCCATCGCCATTAGGAGAAATTCCTTGAGAGATCACACAGTTCTCATTGTCATAGAATTTTACGTCAATAGCATCTGTTCCAATGCAGCCGTCATCGTTCACTTCCACCGAATAGAGACCTTCTTCGGTAACTTCAAGCGTTTCTGAATTTTCTCCGGCTATCTCTCCACCGTCCCTGAACCAGGTATATGTGAAGGTAGCTCCTCCGGCGTTAAGAGGTGTGGCCGTTAAAATACTTACGTCCTGAGCACACTTTGTTATATCTTCCCCAAGCGCTATTTCGGGTAATGTTCTGAAATTGATGGTGACATCATCAAATTCTATACATCCATCTATAGTTACTTCCACACTGTATACACCATCCTCTGTTACTGTAATTGTAGGCGTGGTTTCCCCGGTACTCCATAAATAAGTAGCTCCTGTGGGATCGGCACCTTCAATAATGGGTACGATCTCGTAAGAACTATCTCCACAAGGCTCAATGAAATCTCCAATATTTACAGTGAATGAGACTAGCTCAATGAATACTTCATCGCTGATCACACATCCGTTTCCTGTAACCTCCGCAGCATATTGCCCTGTTTCTGATACCTCAAGGGTAGCGGCAGTTTCTCCTGGAATTTCAATCCCGTCCTTTAACCACTTATATGAAATGTCTGCCAGCTCAGTAGTGTTTACCGGGGTAGCATCCAGTATAATAATTTGTTTATCACAAATAAGCTGATCTTCGCCCAGATCGAATTCCGGTACCGTGAAGAATTCAACCAGGATTTCATCACTCACTATACAATCGGGAGTAGAAGCAAAGGTAAGTTCGACCCTGTACAATCCTGTTTCTGAAATATCAAGTGTTTGATTTGTTGCGTCTGGTATAATCACACCATCTTTGAACCACTGAAATTCGGCATCGGGATTAGATCCGGCATCCAAAGTAATTATTTCTCCTGTACAACGTGCCTGGGGGTCACCCAACAATATATCATTTCCCAAATTAACATTACCAATATTGAAACTACCGGCTTTTAGAAATACTGCAGAATCGAATGCCGTATCTCCACGATCCGCCAGTACCATTTTAATGGTATAGACCTCATTTGGGGTAATATTTACCGTTGCAGTTGTTAGTGTAACAGTAAGACCGTCGAATTCAATTTCATTTGTGGCGGGATTTGAATTTGTTACATAGAGGTCTGGAAAGTAATTCGTTCCAGGGATTTCGAATCCACATAAAAATGTGTCTCTGTGTATAGATGCGGTACTTACGGGTACATTGTTCGATCCTGGTACCGCCGCCACATTTGTTCCGCCAAAAGGTGCTCCTGAATCATCCGGAATACCCGGGCCTTTTATTAGGAAAGCAAATCCATCTCTAAAATCATCACTGCATTCCCATTGGTCCTCATATTCTTCTGAAGCGAATATGAATTCGAAGGTAGCTTCATCCAAGCTGGAAACAAATGTAAATTCGAATACAGTAGCATTATTCGTAGCCACATTAGTTCCGTATTGATTATCCAATAAGGCTTTTATATCGATATCTCCCGGCCAGTTCAAACCGCCATCCGAAGTGCCGGTTTCACTATTGGGCCCTTCCGCACTTATGGCAAAACCTGAGGACAGTATGATCCCTTCCTCAAATGGAAAAGTTCCCCCTTCGTTTTGAAAATATCCCCAACTCTGTTCGCTTATATTACCTACCCCATCCGGATTCTCAGCCAGGTTAGTAAGTTCAATCTCAACACATGACGAGCCACTTACCAATACCTCTTGCACCAGTTCTTCAGCTGAAAAAGCGGATTGAGGATCGGCAGGGTCATTCACCGAAATGGATTGTGCAAGGGTAGTAGCACTCACCAATAAGGATAGACATGTGATGATTTTTTTCATAAGGGATTGTTATCTAAATGCTTAGTTAGATTCACGGTTCAGGTAAATCCATCCTGTAGCTTGCATACCATATACTGAATCTTCCGAAGCCAGATCAATCACATAGAAGTAGGTACCGGTAGGCAATTCGTTTCCGTCGTCCGACTGGCCTACCCATTCATTGATGTAGTTGCTTCTCTTGTATACTAAGCCACCGAGTCTGTTAAAGATTTGAATCTGAAGGATCCCTCCAGCTCTGTCTGATAGGAACTCAAGATCTAATTCATCATTAAAACCGGGTGAACCATTAGGCGATATACCTTGAGAAATCACACAGTTACCAACATCGTAAGTTTCTATATCAATATCGTCAGTTCCCGTACATTCTCCTTTGGTAATAATAACGGTATAGGTTTGTGTTCCCATAACACCTTCTTCAAGCATGAATTCCAGGGTATTACTCGTCTCGCCTTCCAGGACTTCACCATTGAGTAACCACTGGAAAGTGATATCTACCTCACTGGTAACTGCCGTTAATGTTTGCGGTTCGTTCGGACAGGATTTGAAATCATCGCCCAATGATACTTCAAGATCACTTCGGGGAGAAATTACGATGGTATCGTTGCTGGTACAAATCCCAACAGTAACAAAAACGCTATAGGTTCCCCCGACCGTAACAGGCAGGGTGGGTGAAATAGCACCACTTATTACAACACCATCCAGGCTCCATTCGTAAGTGGCCGCTCCTGGAGGGTAATTCGATGGAGTAGCATCCAGAACGACGGGATTTTCGAAACATGTCTCTAAATCAGGTCCCAGATCGATCAATGGATTTTCATTCAATTCAATATTTACGCTATCCATAAGAGTACAGCCATCGAATGTCACATCACAGGTATAGGTCCCTGTTTGATTTACGGTTATGGTTTGCGTGGTTGCCCCGGTATTCCAAAGGTAGGTCGCCTGGGTAGGATCGATTCCCTGAACATCTGCGGTGATGTCAAAAGATGCAACATCACACAAATTCTGATCTTCTCCCAGGTCTACGGTGAAGTTTGCCACCTTAGTAACGGTTACTGTATCTGTTTCGGTTATAACGTCCCCATTACAGTTGGTGTAAATTGCCTGCGCGGTATATTCGGTTACGATATCTGCTGGGCATACATTAATGGTAGGATCTGTGCCTAATACATTTCCGCCTGCATCGAGCCAGGAGAACATCACATTGGATGTACCATTAGGAGTAAATCTCCAGGCTTCCTGATTTGCCGCCCAGTTCCCGGTGTTTCTCCCCGGAGGAGTGAAACCAATGGTACCATCCTGATTCTGAATACCTATAATTGCAAGTCCGTCATTCCATGTAGGACACTGGTCTGAACGTTCCTCCATATACACTTCTATAACATTGGTAGTTTCATACATCACGATTTGAGATGTCATAATGAGATTGTTACAGCTGAAATAAGGTACATCCGGGAAATTTATTACCATTGTCCGGCATGGTGCTTCTCCGAATACTTCAAAATTAATCTGTCCGGATCCTGCAACGGCAGGATTAATATCCATATATGCTCCGAAAATGGTAGTTCTGAAAAGCTCCACAGGATCAGGGATCGTTTCAGTAGGTTCGAAACTCCATTGGCAGAATCCACCCGGTGTTGTATCGGGTTGCGTGAAATCGAAAGCGACCACACCATTTGATCCAATAATCAATTCAGAATAAGTCTCTCCAAAAAAACAAAAATCGAAGGGTATTGGAATAGTTGGCGACCAAATATCATCAGTGTTTGCCGAAACAGGAGTCCCCCCGGTAAATGGGAAAGGCGGTGCATATGTAATCGAAGTTACCTCGTAGCTTGTGGTTTCACCTGTTTGGAGGAAAGAAGCGGTTAGATCAACACAATCTATCCCGCAATCAAGGTCTATATCCGGTCCGGCATCTACATTTGGACAGCCAGGGCCTTGCGCAAGGGCAGTATTTGATATAAAAAACAGTAAAAGAAAGCTGAAAAATACAGTTTTAAATCTTCGGTATAGGTATGAAAAGTCGAAGGTGTAATCTTTTTTCATAAGGGTATGGTTGGTTGTTATTTTACACTAAAATAGTTAAAATACTAAAGGTAGTTATTCCCCTGATTTTTTTTAGACTAAATGTGAGAAAATACCGACCAATAACATGTTAGAGCCTTGTCTGTACTATCGTACCGAGAAGATCGCATACACTGGGAAATGGTCGCTAAAGCCACCGGCATAGCGACGACCTAAGAATGTTCGAAAAGGGTTGCCTTTTCTCCGGCCCTTGTATTCCTGAAGTTGCTTAGGATTGAATATATCTGCTTTTTGAAATCTGAATTCATTTCCATGCTGTTGCATGAAATTATGTGAAACCAGTATTTGGTCGAAGAGATACCAGTCTCCCCGGTAGCTGGTACTGCCCTCGTCTTTCGTTAACAAGAGTTCCATGGGATTGTAAAACCGTGAGCCAACCAAATGTTTAATACTCGGACTTTCCGGATCATCATTAAAATCACCCATGATCACGATACGCGCTTGAGGATTCACTGCCTGTATTTGTTCGACAATCTCAGTGGCTTTTTCTGCTGCAGTCATTCTTCGAAAGTCAGTTTCTTCAACACCTTTCCTTCGTGAAGGCCAATGATTCACTAAAATATGGACCACGAAATCTTCGAGTTTTGCTTCTACTTCGAGAATATCCCTGGTATAATCACGAATGCCTTCTTCGTTTACTACATGCACGGAATGGGCTGTAATATTGCGGATATCGATATAATCCTTCCGATACAGCAAGGCGGTATCTATACCACGTTCATCGGGGGAATCGATATGGGCAATTCCATAATGTTTGTGCCGAAGATATTTTGAATCGACCAATTCTTCCAACACATATCGGTTTTCAATTTCAGCGAGACCAATGAGCACTGGAGGATGGTTAATTTCAGAAAATCCGATCTGGGAGATCACACGTCCCATTTGCTTCAGTTTTCGTCGGAAGCGTTTGTCATTCCAGTTTCTTTCCGAATGCTCGGTGAAATCATCGTCAAGAGTCTTCGGATCGTTCCTGGTGTCGAACAGATTCTCCAGGTTGTAAAAAGCAAATGAATAGTAGTTATGATTCTCCTTCTTCAGCATTAAGACCGCGATATATTGCGTTGTAAAATACAAAATTCCGACGCAAAGCTTTCGTATCTTTGACATCCGAAAGCAATTTATGTTAGAAAAGGAAAACATAGCATACGAAAAGACTATCCTTATTGGGTTGATTACCAGGCAACAGGATGTGGAGAAATCGGAAGAATATCTGGATGAGCTCGAGTTTTTGGCCTATACCGCGGGTGGGAAAGTGTTAAAACGATTCATCCAGAAGATGGATATGCCTAATCCCAAGACCTTTATAGGTTCGGGAAAAATGGCGGAAGTGGAAGCTTTTGTCCAAGAAAATGATATTGGTACTGCTATTTTCGATGATGAATTGTCTCCGGCTCAGCAAAAGAATATCGAAAAGATCCTACGCTGCAAGATCATAGATCGTACTAATCTTATTCTTGATATTTTTGCGCAACGAGCCAAGACCAGTTATGCCCGTACCCAGGTGGAATTGGCCCAGTATGAATATTTGTTACCCAGACTTGCAGGGATGTGGACTCACCTTGAAAGGCAAAGAGGAGGTATCGGGATGCGTGGGCCCGGGGAAACAGAGATTGAGACAGACCGCCGTATAGTGCGGGACAGGATCTCATTACTGAAGAAGAAACTCGCCAAGATCGATCGGCAAATGGAAGTGCAGCGAGGTAATCGTGGTGCTCTTGTTCGCGTGGCGTTGGTAGGATACACCAATGTGGGTAAATCAACGTTGATGAATGTGATAAGCAAGAGCGATGTTTTTGCTGAAAACAAATTATTTGCAACCCTGGATACCACAGTTCGGAAAGTTGTAATAGGAAATCTGCCGTTCTTGTTAAGTGACACGGTTGGATTTATCAGGAAACTCCCCACACAGCTAGTGGAGTCCTTTAAAAGTACACTGGATGAGGTTAGGGAAGCGGATCTGTTATTGCACGTAGTGGATATTTCACATCCGTCTTTTGAAGACCATATCAACTCGGTTAACCAAATATTGGATGAAATTGGAAGTGCGGACAAACCTTCTATAATGATCTTTAATAAGATCGATGCCTATACGCCAGAAGTTATAGAAGCCGACGACCTAGTTACCGAAAAGACCAAGGCTCATTATACTCTGGATGACTGGAAGCGTACCTGGATGGCCCAGCCCAGCTGGGATGCCCTTTTCATCTCTGCATTAAACAAGGAAAATCTCGACGAATTTAGAAAGGTTGTCTATCAAAAAGTGAGGGAGATACATATAACGCGTTTTCCGTATAACAACTTCCTATATCCCGAATTCTTTGAATAAGATTATTTTTTTGGAATAGATCGGGAAATTAATTTTTAAGGGATCGTTCGTCACCAGTGCCAGCTATTGGAGATAAAAAAAGCCGGCATTTGCCGGCTTTTCAATTACATCAAATATAAATCTTACAATCCGTAGGTAATTCCAACCCCAAGGGCTTCCCTGATCTGGAAACCTTTCACTGCATTATCATCGTAAATGGCCTGGAAAGCGAGATTTACGGTAATCCATTCGTTTACAGACATGTTCAGGTTTGCTGTGTAATCGATATCCACGTTTTGAGGATCTTCAAGATAATTCGAATAGAGCGCAAGTATGTTTTCCAATGTGATATTCTTCATCACATCGAATTTTGCATAACCGTTTAGTGCAGCACCAAATTCGAATCTTGTAGTTTCGCCTGCTTTAACTCCGAAGTACGCATTACCTCCATCTAATTGGTTTCTGGGATCATTCGGATTTGTGAATTGTCCATCGACAAATATAAAACGAGCAGAGGCAGGTGATATATTTACCTTAAGGTTATCATTCTTTTTCCACAGCAACCCCGGACCAACAAGCAAATATGCAGGAGATAGGAATTTTGTAATTCGTGTACGGTTTGTGATAGTAATTGTCTCACCATTAACCATTTCAGTCTGTTGTGTTTCCTGAAAACCTGAATCAAACTGAGTTTTGAAATTCAATAACCCTGAATAATACCAATTCGTCTCTTTGATCTGCTTTCCAACAGTAGATGTTAATTCTAGCCGGTCATTAGTTTTCTGGGTATAGTCTACATTCGCTAATTTAGTAAGACCATAATCTGCAATGATATTATTGTCCCAACTTAATTTTCCTTTGCGGTAATTCATGTTGTAGACCAAGGAAGCGTTTCCAGCAATATTGCTTATACCTCCTCCTTGCCATTCGGCGTTGAATGCTGCCTGATTGAACAGCAGGGATACATTTCCGCTTTTCGTCCATCCGTCTTTTGGCTTTTCTTCTTCAGTTTCGTTTTGTGCGAACAAAGCGAATTGTGACATTAAAAGAATTGTAAGTAGTAATAATTTTTTCATGGTTTGTTTGATTTAAGAAAACAAAAATAATGATTCTTATCATTTTGCCGAAAATCAAAAGTTAATTTAATAACGTTTTCGATAAAATGAAGTAACTCTTCGTTATCTGAACAGGGATTTATTTTCTCTTAAACAGTGGCACGGAAGAACAGGCTTCCCCGTACATAATACTTTTGGCAACAGGCTGGAGTCTTTGTGCAAGAAGCAGATACGCATTTTCGGGAATGGGTTTATGCGCACAGCCTTTAATAATTACAGGCATATCCCTGTATTCATCGAGATTAATCTCGTTTATAATTTCAGAAAGGATAACTGTTTCCAATTGGGGAAGACCACCAAAAATCACTTTCTTTGCATAGGACCCTGCTTCCAGGGAAATCAACATATACGCCCATGCGGGTACAATGGCATCTGTAGAACAACACACAGCCAGGTAGGTATTTTCATATATGCTCCAATCAAATTCTTTTACGAAAGCCCTGAATTCCTTTTCCCGTAATACGAATCCTTCATGCAACCATTGTGAAATATCAAGAGATAAACGTTCGCCTTCCGGATAATACTCTTCAAGGTCAAAAGTCAGTAATTTGCTGTTTGCTACTCTATTTACGATTTCGTCTGCCATGAGGTTCAATTTATCAGGAATATCTTCGAAGACCTTTTGGATTAGAGCATTCCCAGCTCCAGTTTGGCTTCTTCACTCATTAAGTCCTGACTCCAGGGTGGGTCGAATGTAATTTCAACCTCAGCATCCTTTACTATTTTAATGGACTTCACCTTATCTTCAACTTCTACCGGAAGCGTTTCAGCTACGGGGCAATTAGGAGTTGTGAGTGTCATGAGTATTTTCACTTCCAGATCTTCATTCACGAATACATCGTAGATTAATCCAAGCTCGTAGATGTCCACAGGTATCTCAGGATCGTATATGGTCTTAAGAACCTTTACGATCTTTTCACCTAATTCTGTAGTATCAATTTGTGTTGCACTCATTCGTTATTTCTTTAGTTGAGCCTGAAAAGCAATTGCGTATAGCTTCATTTGTTTAATCATCGACACGAGTCCGTTTGCCCGGGTTGGAGACAAATGTTCCTTCAGTCCGATCTCATCGATGAAATCGGTATTAGCATTTACGATTTCTTCCGGACTATGGCCGGAGAAGACGCGAACAAGAACCGCGATGATGCCTTTTGTGATTATTGCATCACTATCGGCGGTAAAAATCAATCGATCATTCTCCATAGCTGCGTGAAGCCAAACCTTACTCTGGCATCCCTTAATGATCCTGTCGTCTGTTTTTAGTTCAGGCGCAATGAGCGGAAGCGATTTTCCGAGCTGAATAAGATGCTCGTATTTATCCATCCAGTCGTCGAAGAGTGAAAACTCGTCTATTAATTCTTCTTGTATCGCTGCGATGGTCATGCTTTGATCTATTGATTTACTTCTTTTTGTGCTTTTAACAGAACGCTTCTGTCATTTCTTGAAAACAGCGTTAAAACATTCTCCTCTATACTATACGAACCCGTATTTCGCAATGCCTGTAGAAACAAATTTTCATTGGTCATGATGGGTTCTTCACAGGCTATTTCCGTAGAGCCAATGTCTGAAAATGAAAGAGCATAAAGATCCAGGGCATAATTTCCGAAGAAAGTGTTACAGCCCGTATTTCCTTTTATGGTTTTATCGTAAGCCAAAAACGTGATGTTAGGCGCATTTTGAGTTACAATATCATCACCAATGGAGGTAATGGCATAATTCCCGGACAATTGAACATTTCCGGCAACATCAATAACTTTTTTCGTTTCATCACAGCTGATAAATAATAATGCTGCTGTGCATAATGTAATTAGGACTTTCATAATAGGGTTATTTTGTTTATTCGAATATAATATAATTCTTAGGCCTTCTGTATTTCCGTTCCTTAGCTAAGCATTAATTGTGCTTTCCGAACTCCTTCCACCAGGACGTCAACTTCCTCTTTCGTATTATAGAATGCGAACGAAGCCCTCACGGTACCCGGGATCTTATAAAAATCCATGATGGGTTGTGCACAATGATGTCCCGTTCGTACTGCAATACCCAGCTTGTCTAAAATAGTTCCTACATCATATGGATGAATTCCTTTCAAATTGAAGGAAATAACTGAAGTCTTATCCGGACCGGTTCCATATATTCTCAAACCGGTGATTTTCAAAAGTTCTTCAGTCGCGTATTCTAATAATTCCGACTCATATTCAGCAATCGCACTGAAACCAATATTGTTTAGATAGTCAATTGCTGTGCCAAAAGCAATCCCACCAGCAATGTTTGGCGTTCCCGCTTCGAATTTATGAGGCAGATCTGCATATGTCGTCTTTTCGAAACTTACTTCTGCGATCATCTCACCGCCTCCCTGGTAAGGAGGTAGTTTCCGAAGCCAGTTTTCTTTGCCATAAAGTATGCCAATTCCAGTGGGCCCACACATTTTATGCGCACTGGTTACATAAAAATCCACGTCCAATGCTTGCAGATCTGGTTTTATATGAGAGCATGATTGTGCGCCATCTACAAGCACTGCCGCACCAACGTCATGGGCTTTTGCAACGATGACGTCGATAGGATTGATCGTGCCCAGGGCATTGGAAATATGATTTACAAAAACCAGTTTTGTTTTATCTGAAAGTAATCGGTCGTATTCATCTAAAATAAGCGTCCCTTCTTCGCTCATCGGAATCACTTTCAATTCGGCACCACTGCGCTCGCAAAGCATTTGCCATGGGACAATGTTAGAATGATGCTCCATAGCCGAGACCAGCACTTCATCACCTGTGGTTAAGAACGAGGTGAATCCGTTTGCCACCAGATTTATTCCATGCGTTGTTCCTGAAGTGAAAATCACCTCATTACTTTTAGCAATGTTGAAATGCTGCTGTATTTTCCTCCTGGCCTGCTCGAAGGCATCCGTGGCTTCCTGGGACAACGTGTGAACCCCACGGTGTATGTTAGCATTGTATCGGCTGTAATAATCAACAATACTCTCAATTACCTGTTTTGGTTTTTGTGAAGTGGCAGCGTTATCAAGATACACTAATGGCTTCCCATTAACCTGGCGGTGCAGGATAGGGAAATCTTCTCGTATTTGAGCTACATTAAATGCCATTTGGATGTTCATTCCGTGTTACAGATCAAATCCCATGCTAACCCCGATCTTTTCAGCGATTAATCTATTAATACGCCGCTTAAGTTCAGGGATCTTAACGCTTTCCAGTACGTTGTTGGCAAACGCATACATGAGTAAAGCACGAGCTTCCTTTTTAGCAATACCGCGCGAACGAAGATAGAATAACGCTTCTTCATCCAACTGCCCGATGGTACAACCATGAGAACACTTCACATCATCTGCAAAGATCTCCAGCTGAGGTTTCGCATTGATCGTAGCCTTGTCGTCGATGAGAATATTATTATTCTGCTGAAAAGCATCTGTTTTTTGCGCTTCTTTTTCAACCACCACCTTACCGTTAAAAACACCAGTTGAGGCATCTCCGAAGATCCCCTTATAATCCTGATGGCTCTCACAATTAGGTTCAACGTGATGTACCAATGTATTGTGATCTACGTGTTGCTTTTCTTCAAGAATGGTCACTCCCTTAAGGGTGGAATCGCAATGTTCACCGTTTTGGGTAAAGTTGAGATTATTTCTCGTCATCTTACCACCAAATGAAAAAGTATGAACCCGGCAATTACTTTGTTCTTCCTGGGAGATGTAGGTTGTATCTATTAGTGAGGCGGTTTCACGATCATTCTGTATCTTATAATAGTCTACATGAGCTCTTTTTTCAGCAAAAATCTCTGTCACTGCATTGGTAAGAACAGCATTCTCAGAAAGACTCTGGTGTCTTTCAATGATTTGCACATGGGCGTTTTCGCCCACGATGATAAGATTACGCGGCTGAAGCATCAAAGCGGCTTCATTTCCCGTGGCAAAGTTAATTACTTCGATCGGTTTCTCAACTTCCCTGTGCTTCGGAATATAGACATAAGCACCTTCCCTTGCGAAGGCAGTGTTTAGTGATGTGAGACTGTCATCTTTAGTGGCCTTGTTAAAATAAGCTTCGATCACAGGTTTGTATTTCGGCTTGCTTAAAGCGGCTGACAAAAGGCAAACATCGATCTTGTCGTGTGTGGTTTCTGATAAGAATGAACTGTACACGCCATCAACGAAAACCACTTTATAGGTGTCGATATCATGTAAGAAATATCGCTTTACATCCTTAAATTCAAGCGTGTGGTCCCTTTTAGGAGACAGGCTGTAATCTGCCTTCAACAATGAATTCAAGGAAGTGTATTTCCAGTCTTCCAGTTTTTTCGACGGAAATCCTTGCGTCTCGAAAATCTTAATGGCCTTACTTTTAAGATCATGAATTGGGGAATCTTCCTCAAGATGATCCTCGAAAGCAATATAAGATGATAATAATTTGTTCTTCAATTTCATAGAGATCCCTTAAATAAGGCATTACGCCTTAACTTCTTCCTTTATCCAGTCGTAACCTTTTTCTTCAAGCTCGTAAGCCAGTTCTTTTGTTCCGGTCTTCACGATGCGTCCATCCATAAGTACATGTACAAAATCCGGGACGATATATTCGAGTAATCGCTGATAATGCGTGATAACGATCACCGCATTATCCTTGCTTCTCAGTTTGTTCACACCATTGGCGACGATCTTTAATGCGTCGATATCCAAACCGGAATCGGTCTCATCCAGGATCGCCAGTTTTGGCTCCATCATGGCCATCTGGAAAACCTCGTTCCGCTTCTTCTCTCCTCCTGAAAAGCCTTCATTAAGTGAGCGTGATAGAAATTTACGGTCTATATTGAGTAATTCCGCTTTATCCTTGATCTTTTTAAGCATTTCTGAAGCAGGCATATCTTCGAGACCATGAGCTTTGCGGGTTTCATTAATGGCGGTTTTAATGAAATTTGTAACAGTAACCCCGGGTATTTCTACGGGATATTGAAAAGACAGAAATACTCCTCTGTGTGCGCGTTCTTCCGGATCCATTTCGGTGATGTCCTCTCCGTTCAGTAACACGTCACCCTTGGTGATCTCAAACTCCTCTTTGCCCGCCACAACAGAAGCCAACGTACTTTTACCGGATCCATTAGGGCCCATGATTGCATGGACCTCGCCTGGTCTTACATGGAGGTTTATCCCTTTAAGGATCTCTTTATCTTCAACACTTGCGTGCAATTCTTTAATTTGTAGCATCTTAGTTTTGGTCTTGAATTTTTACATCGGCCTGTGAAGGTCTGGCACTTACGTTTAATATTTTTTTGATGGTAATCGCCTCTTCCCATACATCTTCCCCATCTGTAAACGCTGGATTTTCAGAAACGATACCTGTAACAATCACAGGAACCATATCGAATTCATCCTTTTTAATAGGCGCTACTTTGGTGGCTAGTTCTCTGGCCATAGTATCCAGAATAACCGCATAGATAAAGTCTTTACCTTTTAGAACAGCAGCTTCGCCGGTTAGGATGAATTCCCCTCGGTAAACAGGCATTCTTACATCGACTGACTCCCCATTTGTTTCCGGAGCTAATTCTGTCGTTTCTTCATTCGTCTCAGCTTTTTTCTCTTCGGAATTGTTACACGAGATCGTGATCGCTGCGATTATGAATAAGTAAAAGATTTTTTTCATTTTCATTTATTTAACGGTTATCCAACAGATCCTTCAAGGCTAATTTCCAATAGTTTTTGAGCTTCCACAGCGAATTCCATAGGTAATTTATTCAATACCTCCTTGCTAAATCCATTTACTATGAGGGCTATCGCTTTTTCTGTATCGATCCCACGCTGGTTGCAATAGAATATTTGGTCTTCACCAATTTTACTTGTTGTCGCTTCGTGTTCTATTTTAGCCGATTTATTTTGTACTTCGATATAAGGGAAGGTATGAGCCCCACATTGATTCCCCATGAGGAGTGAATCACATTGTGAGAAATTCCGTGCGTTATCAGCTCTCGGACTTATTTTTACTAACCCGCGATAGCTGTTCTGGGACTTACCCGCTGAAATACCCTTGGAAATAATAGTGCTTCGGGTGTTTTTTCCCAAATGGATCATCTTGGTCCCGGTATCTGCCTGCTGATAGTTATTGGTCACGGCGATGGAGTAGAATTCCCCTATGGAATTATCTCCTTTCAACACACAACTTGGATATTTCCAGGTTACGGCACTACCTGTTTCGACCTGTGTCCAGCTAATTTTAGCATTTTTTTCACAGATCCCCCTCTTGGTCACAAAATTAAACACCCCTCCTTTGCCATCTTTCCCGCCTGGATACCAGTTTTGTACAGTCGAATACTTGATCTCGGCATTGTCCAGTGCAATTAGTTCCACCACTGCGGCATGCAGCTGATTCTCATCACGAGAAGGTGCGGTACATCCTTCCAGGTAACTAACATAACTTCCTTCATCGGCAATTACAAGCGTACGCTCAAATTGTCCTGTGCCGGCCTGGTTTATTCTGAAATAGGTTGAAAGTTCCATTGGGCATCGAACGCCTTTTGGGATATAACAAAATGAACCATCACTAAAGACAGCACTGTTTAATGCCGCGTAGAAGTTATCTTTTTGTGGAACAACCGATCCGATATATTTGCGAACAAGTTCAGGATGAACTTTAATGGCTTCTGATATAGAGCAAAAAATAATACCTTTTTCTGCCAGGGTTTTTTTGAAGGTCGTGGCAACGGAAACAGAGTCCATGACAATGTCGACAGCTACACCAGCCAATTTTTTCTGCTCTTCCAGAGAAATTCCCAAACGTTTGAAAGTGTCCAGTAATTCCGGATCTACCTCGTCGATACTATCGTATTTAGGTTTTGTGGAAGGAGCTGAATAATAGGAGATCGCCTGAAAATCGGGTTTTTTATAATTGACATTCGCCCATTCGGGTTCGGTCATTTTTTTCCAATAGCGGAAAGACTCCAGTCTCCAGTCGGTCATCCATTCAGGTTCTTCCTTTTTCTTAGAGATCGCCCGAACGATTTCCTCATTAAGTCCGGCTGGAAATGTTTCAGAAGCAATATCGGTGTAGAACCCATACTCGTATTCCTTGGTTTCCAGTTCTTTCTTTAAATCGTCTTCCGTAAATTTTCCCATAATTCTTTTTCAGCAATTATTATAGAGAGAAACTCTCTCCGCATCCGCAAGTGCGATTCGCATTTGGATTATTAAAAACAAAGCCTTTTCCGTTAAGGCCACCGCTATATTCCAGCGTAGTTCCTACCAGGTATAGGAAGCTTTTTTTATCTACTACGATCTTTACCGGGCTATCCTCAAACAACTTATCCTCATCACCTAATTGCTTGTCGAATGTTAACTCATAAGAAAGCCCAGAGCATCCTCCACTCTTAACACCAACGCGCACATAATCGTTTTCTACGGCGAAGCCGTCCTCAGACATCAACTGCGAAATTTTAGACTTGGCGTATTCACTTACTTTGATCATCTCTAAATAGATTAATTCTAAATTAGGATGCAAATATACGTCAAATGGGGATTTTAACCATAGGGGAAGTGCATTTTACGCCTATGGCAATATAGTTTTAAGTAATAATTAACAACCTCAATGGAAATGAGGGTTTAGAAAGGAAAACAGCCAAATTTAATTGGGATCCTGGAAATCCGGATTGGAAATAAATTCCGGATCTGAAAGTGTAAGAAGAAAAGCCTTTAGATCGGCTTTATCTTCGGGAGTTAATTGAACCCCGCCTTCGTTAACGGCTTTCATCAACGGATCTATAGTTTCTGAATATACCAATCCTTCGCTATAGTGATTAATCACTTCATCAATGGTGTTGAATCTGCCATCATGCATATAGGGTGCTGTATACTCCAGGTTCCTTAAGCTTGGTGTTTTAAACGTTCCGAATTCTCTCGGGTCACCCGTTACCGCACCACGACCACGATCTAAATGAGTTTCGTCCAGTCCGTTATTATGAAAAATGTTATCGGTCCAAAGGGGATTATTAGGATTTCCGTGACAGTGGAAACAGTCACCACGACTCTCATCCAGAAATACATTCAGGCCATTTAATTCAGAAGTAGTTAGCTGTTCCGTTCCTGCAAGATATCGATCGAATTTAGAATTACCCGATATCAACGTTCGTATGAATTGTGCGATCGCTTTTGTTACTAGAACAGAATCTATTGTCTGGGTTCCGAAGGCATCATCGAACATACCCGGGTATTCGGCATCCGACTGAAGGGTTGATACAGCCTGCGACCAGGTATTATGCATTTCAATTGGATCGGTCACTGGTTTTAATGCCTGGTCTTCAATGGAGGTTGCACGCCCATCCCAGAAGAACAATTCATTATAATTCCAGGCATGATTGAACAATGGCATGGAATTACGAGTGCCTGCTATGCCATCGATCCCAATACTGAATTGTCTTGGGTCGGTCAAGGCATTGGCCGGGCTGTGACACCCGGCGCAAGCCAATGTATTATCTGCAGATAGCTTTTTATCGAAGAACAGTTTTCTACCCAAGGCAACGCCTTCCACAGATTGTGGATTATCAGCCGGTATCACCGGAGGAAGGATCTTCTCCGCAAATAGCGGGGGAATCTCCAGTTCCAGTGGGGTAGCTGTATATTCATTCACATTGTCGTCCTGGTCATCGGCACAGGATACAATTATCAAACAACATATTAACAAAAAAGCTAAACTAGGTTTCATGGTTTAATATTATTGAGTTACATCCCCAAGGGTAAATGCGCCAAGTGATACTGCGAAATTAGAGCCATTCTCGAACATCATGATCTGAGCGTCAAAGTTCGGCATTAGTACGGTATTAAGAACATTCAGGTCCCAGGTATTTGGATTTTTAAACCATTCGGCAACGTTCATTTTCACTTCTATATTCGTGCTGCTTCCTATGGTAATCTGCCCAAAACTTACGTTAAAGGACGTATCCTGGAGTGTGATTGGCATTGTTGAATTATCGGCCGCACGAATCGTGTGATATGCGTAGTTTGCAAGTGCTCCGGTACCATCAATAAACTTACCTTCAAGTCGCATGAAGTGATATCCACCACCTAACATCACAGGTACATTCCATCCACCATCGGCTGAGTTCAAATCCTGGTATACTCCATCCAGATTATCTTCATCATCAAATCCGAAGGTTAATGAAACATTATATTCTCCTTCAGGTATTTCAATATCAGGAGTAAAGGTGAGATTTGTTTGTTCTCGTACGTTTACCAGGTTGTAATCTCCGGCATCAAAAGTCTCACCGGTAGTTAGGTTTACAAATGTCACATCCGAAATTAAATAAACTAATTTAGAAAGACTCATCAACTCACCATGCGCATTGGTATACTGCGGATTTTCAAAATCTGAATTTTCAATTGGATCACCGTCCCAGTTATGTGTGAAAGTGAATTCTACTGACACATCTGGTGCCGGTTGTTGTGTATCGTCATCATTATTGCATCCTATAAATAAAACGGATGCGATTAGGGCAAAGGCAATCTTTTTCATTGAATTAAAGGTTTAAAACTATTTAACTTTTATTAGCAGAAGGTCTTTTATTCCGCGGTTAACTGGAATATCAACATCGTTACTTTCGGTATTCCCAACGACAATTAATTTATTGTCGGAAGTCTGTATGGCAGCATCTGCGAAGTCCAGACTGGTACCACCTACCGTTTTCTGGTATTGCAGGACTCCATTTTCATTAATAACCAGGACCCAGGCGTCATTTTGCCCGATATTCATGGATACATCTCCATTTGCAGATCGCGTAGAACCTGAGATAAGGTAGGTTCCATCAGGAAGGCGTTCTATACTGCGCGCCGATTCAAATTGGTCTCCGCCATAGGTTTTCTCCCATATGATAGCTCCATTGTTCTTATTGAATTTTACAACCCATAAGTCGGCATTTCCAAGTGGATTGGACACATCTTTATCTGTACTTCGGGTATCACCCACAATAATAAAGTTACCGTCGGTAGCTTTAACAATACTATAGCCAACATCAATTTCTGAACCTCCAAAAGATTTGGTCCATACTTTATCTCCACCTGCGCTTACTTTTACTACCCAGAGGTCGTAACTTCCTTTGTTATCAACAATATCAAAATCAGAACTTTCTGAAGCACCTGCCATAATGAATCCACCATCATCGGTTTGCACAACGTCATAGCTTCGATCATTATTCGAGCCGCCAAAATAACGTCTCCATATCTTATCGCCGTTGGCATTCATTTTAATTCCCCAATATTCGCCAACCCCGTGTTCCGGAGACCTTCCGTCATTTCCCATGCCACCACTTGCGGTCACATCCAGAAAACCGGTAGCGAAATATCCACCATCGGAAGTTTGAATTACGTTTAAGGCCTGGTCACTTCCTGAAAAACCAAAGTTGGTCTCCCATTGGATATCACCCACCGTATTGATCTTTACTATCCAATAGTCATGAAATCCTTCATTGCCTCCCACATGTCCATCGCTACTGCGACTGTGACCTGAAAGAATATATCCTCCATCGTTGGTTTTCTTTATACCCGTAGCTCGGTCCGGGGAGGTGCCCCCGTAGGTCTTACTCCATTGTTTTACACCTGCGGCATTTACTTTTAATACCCAATAATCCGGATCGGTTGTGGTCTTGTCCGTGATATCACCATCCGTGCTGGAAGTAGTTCCAACCATAACATAACCCCCGTCATTAGCCTGGACAACATCTACAGCTTCATCCTCGTTGCTTCCCCCAAAGGTCTTTACATAATCTATAACACCTTCAAAGTTGCTTCCAACCGGAGGATTGTCATCATCAGTTCCCCCAGCGGGGGGCTCGGGATTTTCATCCTTTTTACAAGCATGAAATCCACACATTAAAATAATCGCTATAGTGCAGGTTAAGATTTTTTTCATTGCCTTAAATTTAGTTAACAATCAAACGCTTGGTCGTTGTCTTGTTAATTTGAACCATATAAACTCCTGCTTTCAAGCTAGATATATTTATGGTTTCTGAATCTGTTTCCGCAAAATCAAATTCCATGATCTGCTGTCCTAATACATTATAAACAACCAGTGTGCTGAATGGTGTATTATTGGATGATACTGTTAGCTCGGTGCTTGCTGGATTCGGGTACATGGCGAAATCTGAATTCTTGAAATCACCAGCACTTAGGTTTTCATCACGAACCAGGGTAAATCCAAAATCACCACTTATAACGATATTTCCGCTCGTGAAGTAAGGGTATACACTCCAGGACCCATCAAAACTGGCGTTATTGTTTGGTGTAAAGGTGTCGAAATATCCGTATTCCGTAATATTTCCATTTTCAATATCACTAATGTCTAAAGCTCGCATCCCGGCAGAATAGTTTGCCATGTAATACCGATCTCCTTTTACATATCCATTGTGATCCACTGCCGGCGTAGTGCCAAAGTATTCGAAATCGAATTGCGGATTATCAAGGTCGGTAAAATCGAAAACGATTGAGCGTGTATTGAAACCAACATTGAATTCATCCAATTCGTCTCCAACAATGAAATACTTCTGGTCTTCTGTAAACCATCCCTGGTGTGTATACCCCACATTCGAATAATTGGTCGAAGAGATCGGTTGAGGATTCGATTTATCGGTAATGTCTACGATCACAACTGCATTTTCGTTGCTACCTACCAGGATTTCCCGTCCGGTATAATCCGTGTCCGGGCCATTGTATGTAACCACCTGGGCATCATGACTGTAATTATCCAGGGCATAACCCCCGTCTGCAATAGGATTCACAGGATTTTGAATATTTATAAAATGCGGACCTCCATTAAAAGTAGAAGTTCCAACAGCATAAGCATAGCCTGTATCTTCATTGATCACAATATTGTGAGCCCTTCCGAAGCCATTATAATGTGCATCTTCAGAGAAGGTCGCGGGTGGATTTGCGACATTCCGCAACCGCGTCAGATCGAAAACCTGCATTCCATGTCCACTGGCTTCACTCACGACAAAAGCGTGGTTACTGTACACTTTTATATCGCGCCAGGTACTTGGATCGGTGTGAGTAGGTAGTTTGCCAAGATATTGCGGATCCACGGGATCTGAAATATCGATAAAAGCGGTTCCGTTCGTTAAACCAACCAGGGCATATTCCTTACCATCCTGTGGATCGGTCCAACCCCAGGAGTCATTTCCACCACTTGCATTCATTGAAGCAAGTGTGATCTGTCCCATTAATTTAAAATTTGAACAAGGGAAGCCCGCAGCGGAACCTCCTGAACAAGGCACCTGCGCGATCATCATCGTGCTTACGAGTGCAGTAATTATTGTAACTATCTTTTTCATTTAATTAGATTTTATGCCGACTAATAAACCATTAATCGTTTTACAGTGTTGTTATTGATTCTTACCAGATACATTCCGGCACTCAGGCTGGAGATATCTATTCTTTCGTTTTTGCTATCGTTAAAGGATGCCTGAATTATAATTTGCCCAAGCATATTTGAAATTTCAACATTGTTAAGCGTATCAGCCCCCGAAGTGATTGTTAATAGCTCGTTGGCGGGGTTGGGATAGATAGCAATATCCGTAGCATCGATAGAATCGACACCCAGCGATTGATCTCTTATAATATAGAATCCTCCATCGATATTGCTCACAATAATATTTCCACTTGCAAAATATGGGTACACATTCCAGGCTCCGGTATAAGCAACATTCTGATTCGATGGATGTGTGTCGAAAAATCCGATTTCAGCCATATTACCATTTGCAATATCACTGATGTCCACCACGCGCATACCCGCTGAATAATTGGCGAGATAAAATCTATCGCCTTTCACATATCCATTGTGGTCAATTGCAGGTGTTGGGCCGAAATATTCCATATGGAACTGAGGATTATCCAGATCGGTAAAATCGAAAACAATAGATCTGGTATTAAAACCAATATTAGATTCATCAAATTCATCTCCTGCGATGAAATATGTTTGGTCTTCTGTGAGCCAACCCTGGTGAGTGTAGCCTATGTTGGCGTAACCTATGTCTGCTATGAGTTGAGGATTCGACTTGTCTGTCACATCCACAATTACGATCTCATCGGTATTACAACCTATATAAATTTCGCTGCCGGTATAGTCTGAATCAGGCCCCGTGTAAGTTATAACCTGTGCATCGTGGGTATAGCCACTACCCGAATAACCCCCTTCGGCCAAAGGATTGAGAGGATTCTGAATGTTCACGAACACAGCACCTCCGGAAAACTCACCGGATCCAACGCCATAGGCGTAACCGGAATCTTCATTGATTACGACATTATGAGCACCGCCAAATCCACTGAAATGAGCATCCTCCGTGAAGGTTTCCGGCGGATTTGCCACAGAACGAAGACGCGTTAGGTCGAAAACCTGCATCCCATGTCCGCTGGCTTCGCTAACTATAAATGCATAGTTGTTATACACTTTCATATCACGCCATAAACTGGAAGAGTTATTATGTCCGGGTAATTTCCCTAAAATTACCGGGTTCACAGGATCAGATATATCAATAAAGACGGTGCCATTATCAACACCGGTAATTGCGTATTCTTTTCCATCCTGCGGATCGGTCCAACCCCAGGAATCATTACCTGAGCCACCACCCAATTCACTCAGTGTGAAAGACGCCATCAGGTCGTATCCATCACATGGAAAAGTTCCGGCAAATCCGTTTTGACATGGTGTTTGAGCTAATGCAATTGTGCTAAAAATTGACATACTCAATAGTAGCAATTTCTTGATCATATAATTTTTTTAGCAGAAAACGTAAAAATACGAATTAAATCGCACTACCCCTACAACGTTCATCATTTATGTATAGTGCTTTATTCGGATTTCCTGTTTTTCAGAGTACTCTAATTCTTAATTATCTTCCTGGTTATTTTGTTATTGATCCGCACAAAATAAATCCCTTTGGAAACATTCGACAGATCGATAGTCGTTGACTCAAGGTTATTGCTTTCTTTGGAATACATAATTTTACCCAGAACATCGGTAATTGTAACTTCTTTAAGATCCACATTCATCGCTGTTATGGTTATTAAATCCTTTGCAGGGTTTGGAACAATGGCGAACTCCGATAGTTCGACTTCCTGATTGTTCAGAATCCCCGATTCTTTAACTAATACAAATCCTTCAGCTCTGTCACTTATCACAATATGTCCGCTGGCGAAATATGGATAGACATTCCAGGATCCGTTAAAACCGGAATTGTTATTCACCGAATAGGTATCGAAATGTCCTATTTCCGTCATATTTTGATTGGCGATATCCGAAATATCGACCACCCTTAATCCCGCGGCATTATTAGCCAGGTAAAATTTATCTCCTTTCACATAACCATTATGGTCGGTAGCTCCTGTAGGTCCGGAATAGGTAAATAAAACCTGGGGGTTGTCAAGGTCCAGCAGATCGATGACAATCGTTCTGGAATTAATTCCAAAATCAATTTCATCCGCCTCATCGCCCAGAAGGAAATAGCGTTGGTCTTCGGTAAACCATCCCTGGTGAGTATAGGCGACATTCGAATAACTAATATCCGATATGAGTATTGGGTTGGCTTTGTTAGTGACATCTACTATAACAAGTTCGTCTTCATTACTTCCCACCATGATCTCCTGTCCTGAATAATCTGCATCGGGACCGGAATAAGTAACAACATGCGCATCATGGGTATAGCCTTCTCCGGCATAACCACCAGCAGCGGCAGGATTTAGAGGATCCTGTATATCAATAAAATAAGCGCCGCCACTAAATGAGTTCGTCCCTACAGCATAGGCATATCCGGTATCTTCGTTGATCACAATATTATGAGCTCCTCCGAAACCTGTGAAGTGGGCATCATTGGTAAAGGTTACTGGAGGATTATTTACACTCCGAAGTCTTGTAAGATCAAAGACCTGCATGCCATGTCCGGAATCTTCACTAACAATAAATGCGTGATTGTTGTAAGTTTTTGCATCCCGCCAGGTGCTGGAACTTCCCTGAGTAGGAAGTTTTCCCAGATAAACGGGATTCAATGGATCCGATATATTGATGAAAGCAGTGCCTTCATTCAGACAAATAATTGCGTACTCCTTACCATCCATGGGATCTGTCCAACCCCAACTGTCGTTGGCGCGGTTCGACCCCATTGTTGATAGTGGTATTTGTGAGATCAGGTCGAAACCTTCACATGAAAATCCACCTGCGGTACCATTGTTGCAGGGTGTTTGTGCTACGCTAAAAGTGCTCATCAGTACTATAAAGCACGATAATAATCTGTACATAATTATCATAGTGTTTTGAAGTACGTGAATGTCTTAAACCGCGTACTTCAAGTTATCTCTTAATTATCTTCTTTGTAACGCTGTTATTGATCGTAACAAAGTATATTCCTTTGGCCAGTGCAGAAACATCAATCACTGTTGAAAGCGATTGCAAATTACTATTCAGGTAAACCAGCTTCCCGGAAATATCTGTTAAAGAAACCTGGTTGATTTCTCTGTTGGACGAGTTAATATTTATTAATTCTGAAGTTGGGTTCGGATATAGACTTAATCCCTTTTCGAAGGTTTTATCGTCTACCGAAAGCACTTCATTCACAGTGAGCTCGAATGAACATGTCCGGGTATTTCCACTTCCGTCCTGTGCTTCAAAGCTTATTGTATACGTACCCATTGTTAACTGTGTCCCTGCAGCTGGATTCTGACTTATATTCAATCCGGAGGAACAGTTATCTGTAGCTGTAACATCTCCATTTGCCACATAATCGGGAACTGTGTAAAAGTTCTGTCCGGCATCATAGGCCGCCTGGGTATTTCCGGGACAATTGATTTCAGGATCAAGATCATCCACTATGGTTACGGTGGCACTACAATAGTCTTTATTTCCAAAGTCATCGTAAACTTCAAGTTCAACGATGTTTGCACCCAAATCCCCACAATCGAATGTATATTCGCATATATTCAGATAAACAGTTCCGCTATTGTCACTGGAACCATTATCTATCTGACTAGCAGTAATGGAAGCTTCTCCATTCGCATCAAGAGATACGGAGATGTTCTGACAGTTGGCAGTAGGATCCACCAGGTCAATAGTCTGTGCCTTAACCAAGAAGAATCCTCTGTTAATATCACTAATAACTATATTGCCACTTTCAAAATACGGGTATACGCTCCAGGCTCCACTAAAATTTGCATTATTGTTATTCGGGTAGGTGTCAAAATAGCCCTCTTCGGTTATATTACCATTGGCAATATCCGATACGTCGATCACTCGCACGCCAGCACGATAATTTGCTAAATAGTATTTGCTGCCTTTTACATATCCGTTATGATCAATCGCAGGAGTTGGGCCTGTATACGTAAAATGAAATTGCGGATTGTCCAGGTCTTCAAAATCGAATACCAACGTACGTGTGTTAAAACCAATATTCTGCTCATCCAGCTCGTCACCTACAATAAAGTATCGATGATCTTCAGTAAACCATCCCTGGTGTGTGTAACCAATATTGGTGTACGTAATAGTTGCAATATTTACCGGATTGGATTTATTCGATATATCTGCAATAATGACCTCATTTTCGTTACTACCTATCAGGATCTCTCTACCAATGTAGTCTGTGTCAGGACCACAATATGTTACTACCTGCGCGTCATGACTGTAAGCGTCTGTAGCATATCCACCCGCTGCAGTCGGGTTTAACGGATTTTGAATATTTACAAAGTGCGGGCCTCCATTAAAGCTGCTGGTGCCTACGGCATACGCAAAACCAGTATCTTCATTGATTACAATATTATGAGCCCTTCCAAAACCATTGTAATGAGCATCATTGTTAAAGGTAACGGGAGGATTAGTGACATTACGAAGCCTGGTGAGATCGAAGACCTGCATACCATGCCCATTTGCTTCACTCACAATAAAAGCATGGTTATTATACGTTTTTATATCTCTCCAACTACTATTTGAGGTATGCGTAGGTAGCTTACCAAGATAGATAGGATTGTTTGGATTGGAAATATCTATGAATGCTGTACCATTGTTCAGCCCCATAAGAGCATATTCTTTTCCGTTTGAAGGATCCGTCCAACCCCAGGAGTCATTACCACCACCAGCGTTCATAGCGGATAAAGTAATAGAGGATTGCAGGTTATATCCATCGCATGGATAAGCTCCGGCCATACCACCACTACATGGTGTTTGGGAAATCATTGGAATTGAACAAATAAGTAGGATAGGGAGCAGTAAGTTTTTCATTGTTATGTTCTAGGTTAGATCTTAAGTTTTAATTAGATAGGGCATTTTTTGCATTGTTGAATCCATATTAAAATCTTCTGTTATCTGAATATTTTCTATGGAAATAGCAAAATGCGTTCAAAAATAGAAAATAATGTAACATAGCCAAGGTTTTTGCTGTTATTTAACCCTATTTTAAAGAGTTTAAGATCAATTTCCGTGTTTCAATCAAATAACCTGCTTTCAAGAGATCCTTAAGCTATCCAGGTATCAAATGTAGCTATCAACGCCGCGTGGGACAAGTGAAGAGGGTCGGTTTTTATAAATGCAGACATAAGCGGTTTTTTTCAGCTGGGCATTCATCAAGGAAAATTCCTTAAAAAATTAGAAACTATAATTCTATACAGTACTTTTGCCCCCAGCAATCGAGACTTTTATGTTTGAAGATAAAGATCAGTCGAAAACACCTATATCCCAGTTGGGAGAATTCGGACTCATTGAACACTTAACCAAAAAATTTGTGTTGAAACAAAATACTTCGGTTAAAGGTGTGGGCGATGATGCTGCGGTAATTTCTTGTGAAAAGGATCAACATTTGGTAGTCACTACCGATATGCTCGTTGAAGGGGTTCATTTCGATCTGAGTTACATGCCATTGAAGCATCTGGGCTATAAAGCCGTGGTAGTTAATCTATCCGATGTTTACGCCATGAATGCAGAAGCTACCCAAATTACAGTTTCTATGGCGATCTCCAACCGATTTCCCGTGGAAGCCGTAGAAGCATTGTACAGCGGTATAGAAGCGGCAGCTAAGTTCTATAATATCGATGTTGTTGGTGGGGATACCAGTTCTTCAACCTCTGGACTTATCCTCAGCATAACAGCTTTGGGGACCGTTTCGAAAAATAAGATTACCTATAGAAACGGAGCCGGGGTTAACGACCTGCTGGTAGTGACAGGAGATCTTGGAGCTGCCTATCTCGGACTTCAGGTACTTGAAAGGGAAAAGAAAGTTTTCGAAGTAAATCCTAATGCTCAACCCGAGCTTGAACCATATTCATATTTGGTAGAGCGACAGCTAAAACCTGAGGCGAGAAAGGATATTATAAAGTTGCTTGCAGCGTTGGATGTGATGCCCACCGCTATGATCGATATCAGTGACGGGCTATCATCGGAAGTGTTGCACATCGTAAAGCAATCGAATGTAGGCTGTAATGTATACGAGGATAAGATTCCATTAGATCCACAGGTAATAAGTACGTGTGAAGAATTTAACATGGACAGCACCACCATCGCTTTAAGCGGAGGAGAAGATTATGAACTGTTATTCACGATGAAGCAGGAAGACTTTCCAAAAATAAAAGCAAATCCGCATTTTACCGTTATTGGTCATATTACCGAAGAAAAAGAGGGAGCGCATCTCGTTACCAGAGCCGATACCAAGATTCCTCTCATCGCCCGTGGCTGGAACGCCCTTACTGGAGCGTAGATTATATTACAGGATTCGTTTCTGAAAATGATTATTGAAGAATTCGTGATTCTCTTCCCAGTATGGTGTGAATTTTACTAATCTTCCATATCCGTCTGTTGTAAATTTTTGATTACAGCAGGTACATTCATATTCCTGAATATGAAATGGTTGATTCGATACGGGGGAAAGGCTATGGCCTTTGATCTTGCAACGCAATTGTTTCATTAAACTGAGACTTTTCGATTTTTTTTCTCAAAAAAAGTAGCCAGTGCAGAGTTGGTATTCTTCAGCTTCTGTGTCAGAATTTCCAGATGACCGGTATCATTTTCAGCCACTTCGCGGCTGCAATGAGAGCATTTGTATTCGTTAATGTGGTTGGTTACTTTTCTTGTGATAATGTAATCATGACCGAAAGCTACACATAGCAGACTTGATATCGATCGCTGGTTTTTTGGGGAGGATTTCATATAACAGGGGTTTGTATTCGTTGTCTAATATATATATATATATCAATTTATCGACAAAAAGTACAAATTATTCGATGAAATACACTATTTCTGATATTTTATTAACATTTTCGATGATAGTCATATGCCCGCTAGGCATAGATATCAATTTTGAATTTGTGTAAGAAGCAGCTCTTTGTGAATCTGCGAAGGGAACAACGGTGTCCTTGGCTCCACAAATGAGTAGTTTATTTCCTGTGAAGTTCTTGAGTATATCACTGCGGTCCCGGCGATCTTTCATGCCACGGATCGCTGCTATGATCCCTGTCGTGGTCATTTCATTTGCTTCTTTCTGAAGTGTACTTATGTTTTTGGAGAATAACTTCCTGGTATCTTCAGCGAAAAGATTACTAATAGAAATATTAATAAATGTTCCCTTGTTCTCTGGAATCAGCGCCAGAGCTCGTTCCCTGTTAATTTTTCGTTCCTTCGTATCTGAAAAGGGTGTTGAATTCAGCAAAATACATTGCCTAACCTTTTTGGGATTTTTTTCCAAATAGGCCAAAGCTACATAACCACCCATGGAATGCCCCATAATTGAAATTGTGCCAACCCCCAGAAATTTAAGGAGTTCACAAACCACCTCAGCCATGAATGCCATACTATGAGTATCAGAAAAAACATCACTCTTACCATGTCCGGGAAGATCGACACGAACTATTGTAAATTTCTCTTGAATTAATTTTATAAGGTTGTCCCACATCCCCGAATTTTCCAGGAATCCATGAAGCAATAACAATACAGGCCCTTTGCCCGTAGTTTCATAATAGATTTGTTTGTCGTTGTAGGGAAAGATCATTTTTTTATCTTCATGGCAAATATCCGCCAATGACACAAAGCAAACAAATACTTATTACAGCATTTGCCTTGTTTTCACTTTTTTTTGGAGCCGGGAATTTAGTTTTACCACCTTTTTTAGGATATAATGCCGGTGTCAACTGGTTTTGGGTTACTGTTGGTTTTGCGATCTCTGCTGTTATTATTCCTATACTCGCCATTTATGGCCATGCGAGATTGCAGGGGACCATGCTTGATTTCGGAAAAAAGGTTTCGCCCTGGTTTGCGGTAACCTATTCGATATTGGTATATGCGATCTCCGTTTCACTTCCTTCGCCCAGAACAGCATCTGTGGCCTACGAAATGGCAATTCAGCCTTATTTTGAATTGTCGGCACTCTGGTTGAGTATTTTCTATTTTGCTCTGGTGCTGGTATTCGTCCTCAATCGTAACCGAATCATCAGCATAATAGGAAAATATCTCACGCCGCTAATTATAATCATTCTTTTACTCATCATCCTGTTGGGTCTTTTTGCAGAAACTGAACCCTTGAGGCAGTCGTTGTTTGATAATTCTTTTACTTCAGGCATACTGGAAGGATATCAAACTTTCGATGCTATCGGGGGAGTTGTTGTTGGTGGAGTTATTGTAATATCATTTGCCATTCAGGGTAAATACAATTACAACGAAAAGCGAAAGATGATCGCCAAATCCGGATTGTTTGCCGGACTGGGATTGTTTGTGATTTATGCCGGGTTGATTGCATTGGGAGCCTGGCAGAGTGGTACTGAGGAGGTTAATAACAGAACAGAACTTTTATCGCTGCTGAGTACAAAAACACTGGGAAATACCGGAACTGCTTTTCTGGCCGTGCTGGTTGCACTTGCTTGTTTTACAACGGCCGTTGGGATAATAACCGGAACCGCCGATTTTGTAAAAGGAATGTTTAAAAAATCTCAAACCGCATACGTAATTACTGCGGTAGCCGGATGCATAATGGGAGTTCTGGTAGGGCAGAATACCGTAGGCTATATAATTGATATTGCCATTCCCGCACTCATGTTCATATATCCAATTACGATTGTGTTGATCATTCTAAGTGTGTTACCTGATAAATACAGTACGGTCATTATCTATAGAATCACTGTATTGACCACCATACTATTTAGCATACCGGATTTTCTAAGCACCTTAAAGATTAAGCTGATCTCCAACGAATCTCTTACGACAATTAAAAGCTTTATTCCTTTATCTGAAGAGCATATGGGGTGGATAGTCCCCTCGCTATTTGCATTTTTGGTGGCGAATCTGGTATCGGCACTGCGGCCTTCAAAGGATTAAAATTCGCAAGGCGGGAACGAAATTTGACGTTTTTGGCAGTTTTTCAGAAAAAATCTTTGTAAGCGAAAACGATGTAGTAATATTTCATCAAATTTTCCGCAACAATTTTCCGGACATTTTATTGCGAATTTCACCTTTTTACCACCTCTTTTTTTGCAAGTTCATAATGGACGACATCTCTTTTTAAAATATTCGTAATTGTCTGATATTTTTAATATTAAGCGTTTGTAAATACCAATATGTATCATAGATTTATCGCGAACTTAAAACTTAAAATCATGGCTATTACAAAACAATATTTGAAGAGCAAGCCAATCTGTAAAGTAACCTTTACAGTTCCTGCCGCCGAGGCAACTGAAGTAAAAGTAGCAGGATCATTTAACGCATGGAATGCGGAAACAACACCGTTGAAGAAATTAAAGAACGGATCTTTTAAAGGAACAGTTGATCTTGATAAAAATCAATCTTACGAATTCAGATATGTCGTAGACGGCAACTGGACCAACGACGACCAGGCGGACAGCTACCAATGGAATGAATTCGCTTCAACTGAAAACGGTGTATTACACGTTTAAAACGAATTGAAGTTAACTAAAAAAGGCTATCTCACCAGATAGCCTTTTTTAGTTCACAATATCATTGAGCTATGAGTTCATCAAGTCTTCTATTTCATCAGCTTCAATAGGTATATTTCGCATCAGGTTAAAGGGCGCTCCCTGCTCCTGCACAACGACATCATCCTCCAGTCGAATTCCAAATCCCTCTTCAGGAATATAGATTCCGGGTTCCACAGTAAATACCATTCCGGCTTTGATAGGTTCCCATAAAATACCGTAGTCATGTGTATCAAGACCCATATGGTGGCTCGTTCCGTGCATGAAATATTTCTTGTAAGCGGGCCAATCGGGATCTTCATTTTGTACATCGGCCTTGTCGATAAGTCCTAGAGATAACAGTTCAGAAGTCATAAGTTTTCCTACTTCCACGTGATATTCTTTCCAAAACGCTCCCGGCACCAACATCTTGGTAGCTTCATCCTTTACCCTCATCACAGCATCATAAACTGCACGTTGCCTGTTTGTGAACTTTCCACTTACAGGAACCATTCGTGTCATATCACTGCTATAATTAGCGTAAGACGCTCCTACATCCATCAGGATCAGGTCCCCTGCTTTACATCGCTGGTTATTCTCAATGTAGTGCAGCACGTTGGCGTTATTTCCACTGGCGATGATAGGTGTATAGGCGAACCCGTCAGAGCGGTTCCGAAGGAATTCATGCATGAATTCAGCTTCAATTTCGTATTCCCAAACTCCGGGTTTCACAAAATTCAGTACTCTGCGATACCCTTTTTCCGTAATGTCGCAGGCATGTTGTAACACTTCAATTTCCAACGGATCCTTAACCGAACGAAGGCGTTGTAACACAGGATTGCTCTTAGCATAACTGTGGGCCGGGAACTTCTTCTTAGTGGCTCTTATAAATCGTGCTTCCCGCGTTTCGGTCTCTACAGACTGGCGGTAATGTTCGTTGGTGTTGAAATATATGATCTCAGACTGGGTCATCAATTCGAAGAATATTTTGTCGAAGTCGGATAACCAGTAAACGGTTTTAACGCCACTCACCTCCGTGGCGCGTTCTTTGGTAAGTTTTTCTCCTTCCCAGATCGCAATATGCTCGTTGGTTTCGCGAACGAATAGTACTTCCCTGTGTTTTTCTTCCATGGCATCCGGGAATAATAGAAGGATACTCTCTTCCTGGTCCACACCACTTAAATAGAGTATATCCCTGTGTTGCTGAAAGGGCATGGTGCTATCTGCACTAATTGGATAAATATCATTACTGTTAAATACAGCAAGACTTTTAGGTTTCATTTCTGCCATAAAATTCTTGCGGTTCTTAATATAAAGTGCCTTATCTATAGGTTGGTATTTCATGGTTGTAACTTCTGATTTCATTCAAAAATACGTGAAAAAGTTCAGGTGACCATTACTGTTAAACTTGAAAAAAAAATTTTGACATGGGAGCAGACTTCAGTACTTTCAGAAACTGAAAAACCACCAAAAATGAAAAAACTAATCATTCTTACCATTACGCTTATTTCTCTGGCTGTTTACGGACAACCTGCAGCGACTCCCGCTTCGGAAGTTGAAAAAGGGTTACAACAAAAACTACAGTTAACAGAAACGTCCATTGTAAAAAATCTGCCGTTTGAAAGTATCGGCCCTACAATTATGAGCGGACGCGTTGTCGATTTTGCCGTAAACCCGGACCATCCTGTAGAGTTTTATGTGGGTTATGCCAGCGGAGGTGTATGGCATACAAAAAATAATGGCACCTCCTTCGAACCGATATTGGATTCGAGTCCAACACAAAACGTAGGCAGCCTGGCTGTCGACTGGAAGAATAATGTGATCTGGGTTGGAACGGGCGAAGTAAATGCTTCCAGATCTTCTTATGCCGGAATTGGTTTACTTAAATCTGAAGATGGCGGCAAATCATGGCAGAATATGGGGTTGAAAGACACACATCATATTAGTAAGATTGTGATAAATCCAAATAATCCCGATGAGCTGGTAGTAGGTGCCGTGGGTCATTTGTATTCTAAGAATTCCGAACGCGGAGTCTACAAAACAATAGATGGTGGCAAATCGTGGAATCGCACCCTTTTTGTGGACGATCAAACCGGGATCATCGAGTTGGATACAGACCGAAATAACTTCAATTTAATGTATGCTTCTTCCTGGGACAAGGACAGGAAGGCCTGGAATTTTCGCGGGAATGGTGATGGTAGTGCCATTTATAAGAGTACGGATGCCGGCAGTACATGGACAAAGATAACGGTACAGGGAAGTGGATTTCCTTCCGGGGACGGTGTAGGGCGTATTGGTATTGCGGTCGTAGATGCAAATACGGTTTATGCCATTCATGATAACCAGAACCGAAGAGATGAACCACAGAAGAATGAATCTAATGACGGGATGCTTCAGAAAGATGATTTTAAAACCATGACCGTTTCCCAATTTTTAGGACTGGATAATAACAGGTTGAAAGATTTCCTAAGGCAGAATGGTTTCCAGGAAAAGTATCGAGCTGAAAATGTCAAGGATATGGTTCGAAGCGGCACCGTGAAACCTATAGATCTCGCACGATACCTGGAAGATGCCAACAGCATGTTATTCGATACACCGGTGATAGGTGCTGAAATATATAAAAGTACCGACGGTGGAAAAACCTGGAAGAAGACCCACGATGGTTATCTGGATGGCATCTATTATTCGTATGGTTATTATTTCGGAAAAATACATGTGGACCCCAGCAATGGAGATAAGATCTATATGTATGGTGTACCCATCTTAAAATCTGCCGATGGCGGAAAAACCTTCGAATCTATAGGTGCCGAAAATGTTCATGGCGATCATCATGCCCTATGGATAAATCCGAAAATGCCCGGTCATCTTATTGATGGAAATGACGGCGGTGTGAATATATCCTATGATGATGGCGAAACATGGATTAAGAATAACGCTCCGGCTGTAGGACAATTCTATACGGTGAATGTAGATAACGAAAAACCATATAACGTATACGGTGGACTACAGGATAACGGTGTTTGGAAGGGTGCTAATAACGCGGAAATGGATTATCGCTGGCAGCAAAGCGGCGAGAATCCTTATAAATTTATCATGGGTGGTGATGGGATGCAGGTTCAGATCGACAACAGAAATTCGAATATAGTGTATACAGGATTCCAATTCGGCAATTACTATAGACTTGATCTTGAGAATGAGGAACGAGCCTATATTCAGCCAAAACATGAGTTGGGAGAGAATCCTTATCGTTTCAACTGGCAAACCCCCATCTTATTGAGTCCTCACAACCAGGACATCCTCTACCTTGGAGGTAACAAGTTGATGCGCAGTATGAACCGGGGAGATGACTGGGAGGCCATTTCCGGGGATCTGACCAAGGGCGGTAAGCCCGGGAATGTGGCCTACGGGACTTTAACTTCTGTAAGCGAATCGCGATTCCAGTTCGGATTACTATATGCCGGAAGTGATGATGGTATGGTCCATATCACCAAAAACGGAGGTGGGAACTGGGTAAATATTTCTACGACATTTCCACAGGATCTGTGGGTAAGCCGAGTGATCGCTTCAGAGCATAAAAAGGAACGAGTGTATGTTACTTTGAATGGTTACCGATGGGATAATTTTAAGGCCTATGTGTACGTAAGTGATAACTATGGTCAGAACTGGATAGACATTTCTTCCAACCTGCCGGCTTCATCGGTTAACGTTATTAAAGAAGATCCTGAAAATGAGAATCTCTTGTATTTAGGGACCGATAATGGCGCCTGGGTTAGTTTCAATAGGGGTGAGCGTTGGGAAGTCTTTTCCCATGGATTACCGAACGTTGCTGTTCATGATCTTGTGGTTCAGCAAAGAGATAAGGATCTGGTCCTTGGAACACACGGTCGCTCATTTTACAGGGCTGATATAGAAGTTCTCCAGCAAATGACTTCGGAAGCAATGAATGAAATCCTCCTGGCAGAAATACCCTCCATACGATCTTCCCGTCGATGGGGCAGTAGTTTTAGTCGCTGGTCAGATCCTTTCGAACCTTCAAGAAATGTTCAGTTTTACAGTCCTTCGTCAGGGAATGCCAAACTTAAGGTGTCAAATGAAAACGGAATTGTACTACAAGAGATGAGTGTAAATGCTGAAAAAGGGATCAACATTACCGACTATGATTTATCTGTTTCAGAAAAAGGGGTAAAAAGCTTAGCCAAAATAGGGACAGAGCTCAAAAAGGCTGATAATGAAATATATTATTTACCAAGGGGTATATATACCATTGAACTATTTGTGGAAGGCAAAACTCACAGTACCACTATGGAGATAAAATAGTAAAATTCAGCATAAAAAAACCCGATGGAATCCCATCGGGTTTTTTTATGCTATGAAATAAAAATTATTTCTTAACAAATCTTTTTGTAGCACTTCCATTTTGTCCATGGATGTTCACAAGGTATACACCTGCAGCATAAGATGCAACGTTTACCGTTTGCTGAGTATCCATAGCAGACAAGTCTACAACTTGCATTAATCTACCCTGGATATTATAAATCTCAGCTTTCTCTAAACTAAGTCTAGCATTGTTTGAAATGGTAATTTCACTTTGAGCTGGATTAGGGAATAAAGATACTCCATTACTGATCACCTGATCGTCTACACCTAGAACTTCAGTTCCGTATAATTGGAAAGGCGCATCTAGCGGATCAAGATTTGCCCCACTGTCTAACCAAGGTCCGTAAACACCTCCATTAGATTGAAAAGCGTTTCCAGGAACCACTACGTCTAACTCAACAACAGGTGGTTGCCATGGTCCGGAGAAAGCACCATCTCCAATATATTGCCAGTCTAACCAATAAGTTCCTGCTGGAAGTGTGAAATCAACATTTGCACTAACCAACTGGATGGCACGACCAGTGCCCGGGCTCGTATCAGATTCTCTGTAAGTATTGGACCAAGCCGCACCTACTAAAACATCAGTTACTAAGTCACCTGCAACAACAACACCGGCTCCACTTGGGTCGCCATCCCAAACTTGGATCACAACACCCTGGATAGAAGCAGGAGCTGTTGGAGCACCCGTTTGATATCCATAAAGATCAATAGCAGTGATATTGTATTCAGCAGTAAGTGTAAAGTCATCTGCAATTGAGAAAGCTCCACTTACACCTCCGCCAAGTGTATTTTGCATAAGTACTACGGTTTGTAGTTGACTAATGTTCGGACTGCCTGGAATATTGAAGTGAGGTCCGTTATCCCAAATCAAAGCACCTCTAGTGTCTCGATATTCCATACCAAGAGGAGTCCCCATTTGGCGATCAACGGGAGTCACTTCAGTAGAAGTACTCTCCACGTCTGCGCTTTGTGCGCTAACGTTGAAGGCTACGGTCATACAAAATGCCATAAATAAGTAAATAATTTTCTTCATAATTTAGCTTTTAAGTTATTAATTTTAAAATCAGTTTCTCAAATTTAAGCAATAATTGAATTAATCGCGATACTTTTTAACATTTTTTGTTCGTAGTAATTGGCAACATGCAATTTTTTTGATATGACGGTATCGATGGCGAATCTAATGATTCATTTTTCCAGTGTAATGAATACTTGTTCCTTAGTTAAAATTCATGATATGATATATCAGGAAACATATAGCTGAGGTTTTATAAAATGTATTTGGGGATTCAATTGGAAATTATAAACTCGGTTTTTTATATTCAATTATTTGTTTGGTGTTAAAACTTTTCAAACGTATTTTTGTGAGACTAAAATTTTTGAAAGAAAACCATAATGGGATTAATTAAATCTTCCATAGCCCGAAAAGTTGCCATGGCACTTTCCGGTCTTTTTCTCGTCTTTTTCCTCGGACAACATTTTGTAATAAATATTTCATCGGTTATCGATCCGGAAACCTTCAATTCATGGTCACATTTCATGGGAACAAACGGGCTTGTACAGTTCATACTTCAACCTGTTTTGATCTTTGGGGTGGTCTTTCACTTCGTGATGGGCTTTATTCTGGAACTTCAAAACCGAAAAGCACGGGCCATCAATTATAAATCTTTTAAAGGAAATCTTAGTGCCAGCTGGGCTTCCCGCAATATGCTTATTTCCGGTGTCGTGGTGTTGGCGTTTCTCGGATTGCATTTCTATGATTTCTGGGTGCCTGAGATAGTGCATAAGTATATCGAGACACATCCTGAAGATCCTATCCGGTATTTCCCCGAACTGGTGCATAAATTTGAGAGCCCGGTGCGTGTTGGTTTATATGCTCTGGCTTTCGTCCTTTTAATTTTCCACCTTTGGCATGGATTTGCGTCAGCGTTTCAAAGTGTTGGTTTCAAAAATAAATATTCCAATGCACTAACCAAATTTGCAAAGGCTTATGCAGTGCTTATCCCTCTGGGATTTGTATTCATTGCCTTATATCATCACTTCAATCAATTACCCCACTAAAAAGCAAAAGATATGTCGAATTTGAATTCTAAAGTACCTAGCGGACCCTTAAGCGAAAAGTGGACAAAACATAAAAACGATATTGACCTGGTTAATCCTGCCAACAAACGTAACATAGATGTTATCGTGGTGGGAACAGGCCTTGCTGGTGGAAGCGCCGCCGCCACCCTGGCGGAGCTGGGTTATAATGTAAAGACTTTCTGTTATCAGGATTCTCCTCGCCGGGCGCACTCGATCGCTGCCCAGGGAGGGATCAATGCAGCTAAAAATTATCAAGGCGATGGTGACTCCACCTATCGTCTTTTCTACGATACGATCAAAGGTGGTGACTACCGTTCCAGGGAAGAGAATGTATACCGCCTTGCGGAAGTGTCGGGGAATATTATTGATCAATGTGTTGCTCAGGGAGTTCCTTTTGCCCGTGAATATGGCGGGTTATTAGACAACCGCTCCTTTGGAGGAGTACTGGTTTCACGTACATTCTATGCGAAAGGTCAGACCGGCCAGCAACTTCTGTTAGGTGCTTATTCGGCAATGAACCGACAAATCAACCGGGGAAAGATAAAATCGTACAACCGACATGAAATGCTGGACCTGGTGATCGTAGATGGTAAGGCCAGGGGTATCATTGCACGCGATATGGTAACCGGCGAATTGGAAAGACATTCTGGCCATGCGGTGGTTATCGCTACCGGAGGTTATGGAAATGTATTTTACCTTTCTACGAATGCTATGGGAAGTAATGTGACTGCCTCATGGAAAATTCACAAACGCGGAGCCTATTTTGCAAACCCTTGTTACACGCAAATCCATCCAACTTGTATTCCGGTTTCTGGGGATCATCAGTCGAAATTGACATTGATGTCTGAATCCCTTCGGAATGATGGAAGGATCTGGGTGCCTAAAAAACATGAAGATGCCGAGGCTATCCGGAAGGGTGAGCTTAAGCCGGTTAACCTGGCAGAAGAAGATCGAGATTATTATCTGGAGCGACGATATCCTTCCTTTGGTAATTTAGTACCTCGTGATGTGGCCTCTCGGGCTGCAAAGGAACGATGCGATGCTGGATTCGGAGTGAATAAGACAGGGGAAGCAGTTTTCCTCGATTTCGCTTCTGCGATTATGAGATACGGTAAGGAAGTTGCCGCCGTGGAGCATATCGAAAATCCTTCAGAAGAAAAAATAAGAGAATTGGGTGAAAAGGTTATTGAAACAAAATACGGTAACCTATTCCAGATGTATGAGAAGATCGTGGATGAAAATCCTTATAAGACACCTATGATGATCTATCCTGCCGTACATTACACCATGGGAGGTGTTTGGGTGGATTATAATTTAGAAACCACTATTCCGGGATGCTACTGTGCGGGTGAAGCCAATTACAGCGATCACGGCGCGAACAGGCTTGGAGCTTCAGCCCTGATGCAGGGATTAGCAGATGGATATTTTGTGTTGCCATACACTATCGGGGATTACCTTGCCGATGACATCAGGACCGGATCCATCTCTACCGAATTACCGGAATTCGCAGAAGCCGAAAAGAACATTCAGGAACAACTCGATAAACTGATTAATAATAATGGGTCCAAATCTGTAGATCATTTTCACAAGCGACTTGGAAAGATTATGTGGAATAATGTGGGGATGTCTCGAAATGAAAAAGGTCTTAAAGAAGCTATTGCCGAAATACGTGAGCTTCGTGAGTCATTCTGGAAGGACGTAATGGTTCCCGGAGATGCCGATGAAGTGAATCCGGAACTTGAAAAAGCAATGCGTGTTGCCGATTTCCTCGAATTGGGGGAACTTTTTGCTATGGATGCATTACAGCGAAATGAATCCTGTGGAGGACATTTCAGGGAAGAATATCAAACGGAAGAAGGCGAAGCAATGCGAAATGACGAGAATTTCATGTATGTGGCAGCCTGGGAATATAAGGGCGACCCTGGAAATGCGGTACTGCATAAGGAAGAATTGAACTACGAGAATATAGAAGTTAAGACAAGAAGTTATAAATAAAAAGGCTGCTATGAAACTTACACTTAAAATATGGCGACAGAAGAACGCCCGGACAAAAGGAAGCATGCAAACTTATCCCATTGATGGGATAGAAGGTGATATGTCCTTTCTTGAAATGTTGGACGTACTAAATACACAACTTATCGAAAAGGGGGATGAACCTGTGGTTTTCGACCACGATTGCCGTGAAGGTATCTGTGGTACCTGTTCTCTTCAAATCAACGGAGAGCCACATGGTCCGGATAGGTTGATAACAACCTGTCAGTTGCACATGCGAAAATTTAACGATGGAGATACAATTGTAATAGAACCTTTCAGAGCGAAGGCCTTTCCTGTTATCAAGGACTTGATGGTAGATCGCAGTTCTTTTGAAAGAATTCAACAAGCCGGGGGTTACATTTCTGTCAATACCTCCGGGAATACGATTGATGCTAATTCGATTCCGATAGAGAAAGAACATGCCGATGAATCATTTAATGCTGCAGCATGTATTGGCTGTGGAGCTTGTGTTGCCGCCTGTAAGAACGCGAGCGCTATGTTGTTCACAGCTGCTAAAGTGAGTCAGTTTGCCTTATTACCGCAGGGGCAGGTTGAAGCCTCCCGTCGAGTTCTTAATATGGTGGAACAGATGGATAAGGAAGGATTTGGGAACTGCACCAATACGGGTGCTTGTGAAATTCAATGTCCGAAAGGAATTTCCCTGGAAAATATTGCAAGAATGAATCGGGAATACTTAAGTGCTAGTATGAAAGGATAACAATTCCTTTTTTACATTGCTCGAAGCTTGGAAATATTGCCTTTGGAATCCATACCATTGATATGCTTCAGAATTGTTTGAGTGAATTTGGTGATGTCGTATGGTTTTACAATGATATCATCCATTCCCGAATCGTAAATACTGAATCGCATTTCTTCGACCTCTACGGCCGTTAAGGCTAATATTGGGACCTTCCTATTATTTTTACGGATTCCGCGTGTGGCGTCAAGACCATTCATTACAGGCATGTTGATATCCATCAGGATGAGATCGAAATCCTTTTCTCGTTCAACTTTTACAGCAATTTCGCCATTTTCAGCAATGGTACAAATAACACCTTCTCGCTCAAGGATCTTCCTGGTTACGGTTTGGTTGATACGGTTATCTTCAACGATAAGAATTTGTTTATCCTTAAGGCTTTTTGTGTCCAGGGTATTAACGGGCTCTTTTTTGTATGCTTTATTCAGAATATCATAGGAAAGATCAAATTTAAACGCAGATCCTTCACCCAATTTACTTTCAAGATGTATTTCAGAATTGGATAGAGACAATAGTTTACGCACAATAGGAAGTCCCAGGCCACTTCCCTGATAATTATAATTCAGGTTGCTTCCTTGGGAGAATTCATCGAATATGGTGGTTTGCTTTCCTTCGGCAATACCAATTCCTGTATCACGTATTACAAATGATATACTAGCCTTATTTGAAGTAATTTCCTTGAGCTTTGCCGAGACATAAATATCACCTTCTTCGGTAAATTTACACGCGTTTCCAATAAGATTCATAAGAATTTGAGACAACCTCACCGAGTTTCCACGGATTAGTTTTGGTATGTCCTTATCAATATCTATATGAAATGTATTGGAGTTTTGAACCCTCATATATTCGAATGACGATACTATTGTCTTAATCTGTTCACGAATATTAAAGTATGCTTTATCATTTTCCACGGTCTTCGAGTCAATTTTATTTAAATGTAGTACATCATTGATCAGAGCCAGCAGATAATCGGCCGAGAATTTCAATGATTTAAGATCCTTTTCGTGAGATTTAAGGCCTTTATCTTCCAGAAGCAAAGTGCTCAGTCCGATAACCCCATAAAGTGGGGTACGTAGTTCGTGGCTTACCGTTGAGAAAAAATTCGTCTTCGCTTTAGACAGACGCTCGGTTTCCTCTTTGGCAAGCAAATATTCTGTGTTTTTCACCCGTAGTTCGGCGACCAGTTCTTTCCTTTTTCGGTAGGCAAGATACAGGACCATTAATAGGAACAGAACACAGAAGGATACAATAAGAAGCACATTGTTCAGCATACTTTGATTTTCAACGATCTGTGCCTGCAAACTATTTTCTAATTCGGCAGCCTGGACTTCTTTACGATATTCCTCTATGGCAAATCGAGCTGAAGTCTCATTGTTTTCAGCGTATAAGGCATTCTCCATATTCTTGATGGAATATTCTTCATATTTATCCTTAATTAAGAAAGCTTCCTGGTATTCCTCGAGATTATAGAGGCATTCGCTAAGGTAGAAATACGCATTTTCCAGTTCCAAATCGAATTTTTCACGTTCGGCAACCTCAGCGGCCTTTCTTAAATATTTTTGGGCGAGTTCATAGTTTTCCTTACTGTAGTAATACTCTCCCATAAGATTGTTCAAAGCAACTCCAAAGGATGGATGAGGTTCAAATTTTTCCATTTTCCGTGCGCGCAATAAATGAGCATATCCCTCATTGTACTTTCCTGCCTCAAATGCGGTTAATACAGTATTAAAGTGAGCCTTTGCAAGATTTACCGAATCATTGATCATTTTTAGCTGATCTACCGATTTGTTGTGGTAATCCATTGCCTTTTTGTAATTAGGCTCTATAGTAGAATAGATGTTGGCCATGTCCATGAACATATAGGCCTTAGCGGTGTCATTCTCCGATTCTTTCGCAAAACGAAGGGATTTAGTGAAATTTTCACGAGCCATTACAGTATCATTCATGGCCAGATAGTCGTAAGCCAATAGGCGATATCCCTGGTGCTTGTAAAACGCATCATTAAGTTTAAGCGCAATTTTTAAAAGCTCGATATTGGTTTCCAGCGATTTCCTGTAGTTACCTCCATTGTAGAATGAATCTGAAGTAGCCTTCAAAGTTTTAAACTGCTCCTTTTGCTGAGGAATCGTAGGGGTATCCGTAGCTTCCTGGGATATAGCAGGGGCAACGGATAGAAAGATAAGCAGGAGTAAAATTGCCTTTTTCATTCGGTTCAATCAAGATTTGGGGCTAGCAATATACACATTTTCAATAAAATGCAAGGAATACCCGTAAAACTGGTATTTTGTTAGGATGTGGAGTACCTTTATCCTATGATATCTAAATTACCCAATGTCACCACGACCATCTTTGCCGTTATGAGTAAAATGGCACAGGAATACGATGCGATTAATATATCTCAGGGGTATCCGAACTTCAGCAGTGATCCTAAACTTATCGATTTAGTTACTGAAGCCATGAGATCGGGGTTCAATCAATATGCTCCCATGCCAGGCGACACCCTGTTACGCCAGCGAATTACCGAAAAATTGAATACATCCTATGGAAGTAATTATTCTTCGGATTCAGATATCACAATAACAGCCGGCGCAACTCAGGCTATCTTTACTGCGATTGCCGCAACGATACATAAAGGAGATGAGGTGATCGTTTTCGCTCCGGCATACGATTGTTATGAGCCGGCCATTGAATTATTTGGTGGCATACCGGTTGCCATACAGATGAAACCTCCTCTGTTCAAACCCGACTGGAAAGAGGTAGCTGATCGAATAGGCCCGAAAACCCGTATGATCATCATTAATTCACCGCATAATCCCAGTGGGATGTTATTTTCTGAAGATGATATGTCGGAACTACAGCGACTCGTGGTGGAAAACGACCTGTTTGTCATTAGTGATGAGGTCTATGAACATATCATATTTGACGGGAATAATCATCAAAGTGCAGCGCGCTTCCCGGCTCTTACGGAGCGTACATTTATAACAGCTTCCTTCGGTAAAACATTTCACAATACGGGCTGGAAATTGGGATATTGTGCAGCTTCTTCTACTTTAATGCAGGAATTCAGAAAAGTACACCAATATAATGTGTTCAGTGTAAACCATCCGATACAGAGAGCGTTAGCCACCTACCTGGAAGACCCAAAAACTTATCTTGGATTATCAAGTTTTTATCAAGCCAAGCGGGATTACTTTCTGAACCTCATTTCTGGTTCCAGATTCAAGTTTATCCCTTCCAAAGGCACCTATTTTCAATTGCTCGATTATTCCGAAATCTCATCAGACGCAGACCTGCTGTTCTCCGAATGGCTTACCAAGGAAAAAGGCTTGGCCACTATACCAACATCGGTTTTCAACCGTAGCGGTGAAGATTTCCGGCAAGTACGGGTTTGTTTCGCTAAAACTGATGAGACTCTGGCGGCGGCGGCAAAGATTATAAATTCGCTGTAAAAGGGTTATCCTCACGAACAAAATAGAATTCCATTAAGGCTTCCTTAACGCTAAATCTTTGTTCAATTGGAGTTGGAATGTTACATTTACACTAAGGCTTAAAACCCATTTTATATGAGTGAAACGCTATTCAATGCTATTAGAAACGGGGACAATATTGCGTTGGCTTCTTTACTAAAAAGCGACCCGACTTTGGTGAATATTAAAGACCCGAGAGGCTCTACTCCATTATTACTGGCTACGTATTACGGCGGGGAAGACATTACCAATACCCTGCTACAATACCCTCAGGATATCAATGCTCAGGATGGGTCAGGAAATACGGCCTTAATGGGGGTTTGTTTCAAGGGATTTGACAACATTGCGAAAAAATTGATCGAACATGGTGCAGACGTGAATACAAGGAACTACAATGGTGCCTCCGCGATTATTTTTGCAGCAACCTTCGGAAGAACCGCTATGGTTAAACTCCTACTGGAACACGGCGCTGATACAGGGATTAAGGACGACAGTGGCAAAACCGCTCTGGACCATGCAAGAATGCAGGGATTGAATGAAGTGATCGCGATACTTGAAAATAATGGCTAAAGAAAAAATGGACGAACTAACGGTAGGAATTATACAAACAGCGTTGTATTGGGAAGACCCGGAATCAAATCGAAAAATGTTCGAAGCGAAAATCGATTCACTTCTATCGAAAACTAACCTCATAATCCTGCCTGAAATGTTTACCACTGGATTTTCCATGAACGCATCAGAATTGGCAGAGGAACATGAGGGAATCACCCTGGATTGGATGCAAACTATCGCTGTTGAAAAGAATACCGCTTTAACCGGTAGTATCATTGTGAAGGATCAGGGGAGGTTCTACAATCGTTTGTATTTTGTATTCCCCGATGGAAGTTATCACTGGTATGATAAGAAGCACACCTTTACACTTGCAGGGGAACACCGTACGTATACCGCCGGTAACCAAAAGCTTATTATTGACTATCACGGCTGGAAAATTTGCCCGTTGATCTGTTACGACCTGCGTTTTCCGGTATGGGCCCGAAACACTGAAGGTTACGACTTACTTCTCTATGTTGCGAATTGGCCAAAAAAAAGAATTGCCGCATGGGATGCGCTACTGCGGGCCCGTGCTATTGAGAATATGAGCTATTGTATTGGGGTAAATCGCGTTGGCCAGGATGGGAATAATCACGAATATGTGGGACACAGTGCCGTATATAATGTGCTGGGAGATCTTATATCTTCAGAAGAGAAGGAATTAGCGTTTGCGGAAACCGTTGTACTTTCCAAAACACATATCCAAACAACGCGACAACAACTTCAGTTCCTGGAAGACAGGGATGCTTTTAATTTAATATGAAGTTTGTATTGACCGTCCAGTTAGCCCGCACCTCGATTGTATTTGGGTAATAAATGATCTTTTCAGGCTGAAGTTTGTCAATAAACTTTCCCGGATCCCAGCGCCCATTGCCATTGTTATCTAAAATAATTCGAATGAAATAATTCCCAGGAGTGATATAATCGAACATTAACGGGGTAGGTTCTGTCAATATATAAGAATCCACTACTTCATATTTTTCTGAAATAAGTTCGACGATCAGAGGATACGTTTCCGCATTTTCTATCGTAAGAGGGATTGTCCCATAATCGGAATTCTCTCTGGTATCGACCGTGTAAGACAATGAATCACTTTTATTTTCATAGAAATCGGTAAGCGCACCCGGAAGCATATTAATCTTGTAACGCTGTTGCTCAGTCCTTTTGAAGATGATCTGGCTAAGATTATTTTCCGGATGAATCTTTGTGCTAAAGGGAATATTGACCGAATCCTTGTCCATTATACTGATCTTCTCCTCATCAATTTGAACCAGCGGGGTCGAGGTTTTAAGACTCATAGTGTCGCGTGGTATAAGGGTACCCATGGTATAACCCACAACCTTAAGGGAATCGGCAAAGAGGCTTTTCATTCGTACTTCAACCGTATCAATTTGTCCCTTATTCCGTGCAAGAAACAATAGAGAGTCCGCTTCTATTTCTGGTTTGTACCAATAATGCAGGCTGTCTTTTTCCATGTCCCGGATCGTTGTTGAAACAAAACCATCAGGTACCGTTGAAAGAGGTGTGATCTCCAATTCGTTTTCTTCTCCCTCATATCCGAAAACGATATGATACTTACTCAGTTGAGCCGGCCTTGTGATCTTGTACCCGGGAATTTCTTTGAAGATCGTCATGGTATAAGAACTATCGGTCGGTAAAGTGATAAAGTCTTCCAGAAAGCCGATCTTATCGGTTTTCGGTTGAAACGTATAGTCGTTCGTTTTTTCCTTTATGGCAACCATGAGATATTTTCCCTCTTTCACATTCGTGATCTCGAAGGTGTTGGTACTATCCCGAGTGGCAGTGATATACATGGGTTTTTCTGAATAGACCGTTGAGTCGTTCAGGGATTCATTTGCTTCATAGAGCATCACAGTAACGGGGAATTCGGCCAAACGCAATTCAGCATCTCGAATAGTACCGGTTACTTTCAGGCTATCAATATAATCGCCGGTTGAAAAGACATATTTAAAAAATTCAAATTCATTCTCTTCGTTATTGTCAACAATACTCTTCCCAAAGTTAAGGGAGTAGGTTGTATTCTCGGCCAGGGTATCCAATATTCGGACCCGGAGCATTTTAGAGGTATTGAGTGGCGTGATGACCGGGTTATACTCCAATGGAGGGGAAATGATAAGATTTTCGCTTAGGTCCTTCAACTTTATATATTCGTCGAAATAGATTCGAATTTCGGTTTCATTGAAGTTAGTCGTGAAATTTTCCGGCGTACTCCGAACAATTACCGGGGGGATAGTATCTCTGGGACCTCCGCTTGGTCTCCCTTTTTTCGCACAATTGGCCATCAGCAGTATACCAACAAATACGAAAGGAATAAGATAGAGGCGTCGCTTCATGGCTACAAAAATAGCTAAAGTTTTTATGCGATGGCCATAGTGGCCAGACTAAGTCTCGCATTCGTTTTGTTCATCAACTGGGTGGCACAATTCTCAAGGGTGGCACCTGTGGTAACGATATCGTCCACCAGCAGAACGTGCTTATTGTATAAAAGATCGGCATGGTCTAGGCTGAAAATCTGTTCCGACTGAAAACGGGTCAATCTTTTCTTCAAGACCTGGGAGCGGGTTTTAGTGATTTTCAGTAATATATCTTCACGGAATTCGACACCCAACGACCGGGCAATCTGTTTTCCGAAGCCAGCTACCTGGTTAAATCCCCGAATTCTTAGTTTCTTTTTGTGCAAAGGCACCGGGATTACCACATCAATTTTCTTAAAATCTTCATTTTCGGCCAGTTCAGCACCTAACCACTCTCCTAGAAAATCACTAATTTCCTGCTGCCCACGATATTTCAAGTTATGCAGTAATCGCTGGGTAATGCCTTTTTTTTGAAACCTAAGTAGAGCCGTTGCATTCTCAACAGGAACACGACCGTAAAAAATACCTTTCATACTATCACTTCCGCTAAGATGATGTGCGGCTAATGGAAGTTCATGTCGACAGGCAGTACATAGAACATTTTCAGTGCTTTGTAATACCTCTGAACACCCATGACATATCTTTGGAAATAAGAGATTTAACATATTTTAAGTAAATTTATCATTTTATAAACGCAAGTATCTGAAGCACAGTATTACTTTTGTGTAACAAACCTAAACTAAATTTATTCCTATGACTACTGAAAACAGCAGTACTAAATTCAAAGTACTAATTGGTATCCTGTCCGCTTTGCTAATAGCACTTGCCGTCTACACCGTTACACTTTACAACGATAGTAAAAATACGGTAAGTGGATTAGAACAGCAAAAATCAGATATTGAAAGTGAACTTGAAGACCTCATCGCTAATTATGACGAGGTTATTCAGGACAACGAACTTAAGGACAAAGACTTACTTGCGGCACGTGAGCGCATTGAATTATTGCTTGATTCCGTAAAAGACGCGGATGCGAACGTGGCTTTAATTCAGCGATATAAGGTTGAGATCGGACGATTGAAACAAGAACGAAAAATTCTATTTAGAAAGGCAGATAGCTTAATTGCCGCCAATAAATTACTCGCAATGGAGCGTGATAGTACTAACGTAGTCTTGAACGAAACAATACGTGTGGTAGATTCTGTGAGTGAACAGAATGTTGCCATGGCAGAGACCATTAAGATAGGATCAGTTGTAAATGCCGTCGACTTAAGAGGTGAGGCTGTCATTATCAGAAGTAGTGGAAAGATTGTGGACACCAGAAGGTCGAGCAGAGCAGACAAGGTTCGCGCCTGCTTTACGTTAACACCAAATAATATTGCGGAAAAAGGCGATCGGTTATTGTATGTTCAGGTTATCAACCCTAAAAATAACTTGCTTGGAAAGAAAGCCACCATGGAATTTGATGAGGCCACTCTTAATTATAGTGAGCTAACCAAAGTATATTATGAGAATGAAGAACTGGATGTTTGTATCCTTGTCGATGCTTTGGAAGAAGACCTGATAGAAGGGCGATATACCATCAACGTTTTTGATGGGTCTAAGCAAATAGCAACTTCAGCTATGGAGTTGAAATAAAAAGAACTTTTAAAAAAAGTAAACCGCTATGATGTTATCGTAGCGGTTTTTTTATTTTTGCGCTATGGCAAACAATGAAGATCAATTTAAGAAGGTAATATCCCATGCTAAAGAGTATGGATATATATTCGGGTCGAGTGAAATATACGACGGCCTGAGCGCAGTGTACGATTACGGCCAGCAAGGGGTTGAACTTAAGAACAACATCCGTGAATACTGGTGGCGAAGTATGGTATATATGCATCAGAACATCGTTGGTATCGATGCTGCTATCCTTATGCATCCAACAACATGGAAGGCCTCAGGGCATGTGGATGCCTTTAACGATCCGCTTATTGATAACAAGGATTCTAAAAAACGCTATCGGGCCGATGTTCTTGTTGAAGATCATGCCGAAAAATTGGAGAACAAAGCTAAAAAGGAGATTGCAAAAGCTAAAAAGCGCTTTGGCGACGACTTCGATGAAGATCAGTTTGTGACTACCAACCCCAGAGTTCTTAGATACCGACAGCAAAAACAGGAGATACTGGACCGCATGGCGCGGTTGCTAGAAGCTGAGGATCTGGCCGGTGTGAAAACACTCATAGAAGAATTGGAAATAGCAGATCCCGTATCGGGAAGCAGAAACTGGACCGAGGTTCGACAGTTCAATTTGATGTTTGGAACTAAACTGGGCGCTTCTGCTGAAAGTGCTACGAATTTATATTTAAGACCGGAAACGGCCCAGGGAATCTTTGTGAATTTCCTCAATGTTCAGAAATCAGGACGTATGAAGATACCATTCGGAATTGCCCAAACTGGAAAGGCATTCAGGAATGAGATCGTAGCCAGGCAGTTTATATTCAGGATGCGGGAATTTGAGCAAATGGAGATGCAATTCTTCGTACGCCCAGGAGAGGAAATGAAATGGTATGAATACTGGAAGGACATGAGGCTTAAATGGCACCTTTCCCTTGGACTGGGAGAAGAGAACTACCGTTTTCACGATCATGAAAAAGTAGCACACTATGCAAATGCAGCAACCGATATTGAATTCAATTTTCCTTTCGGATTTAAAGAACTGGAGGGAATTCATTCCCGTACGGATTTCGACTTAAAAGCACATGAGGAATATTCCGGGAAGAAATTACAATTCTTCGATCCCGAAATGAATGAAAGCTATGTACCCTATGTTGTGGAAACTTCCATTGGTCTCGATAGAATGTTTCTTGCTGTGTTAAGTACTTCCCTTCAGGATGAAACATTGGAAGATGGAAGCGTTCGTACTGTATTGCGTTTACCGGCAATTTTAGCCCCGGTGAAAGCAGCGGTGCTACCCCTGGTGAAAAAAGACGGACTTCCGGATATCGCACATGAAATAATAGACGAACTAAAATGGGACCTCAATGTGATCTATGACGAAAAAGACGCGGTGGGAAGAAGATATCGCAGACAAGATGCTGCCGGTACGCCGTTTTGCATAACCGTGGATCATCAAACCAAAGAAGACCAGACAGTCACCTTGCGCGACCGAGATACTATGGAACAACAGCGAATCCCTATCGCCGAAGTATCAAAACACTTAAAAAACAGTATTTCATACAAAGAGTGGTTACCCGAATAAAGGTAACCACTCTTTAAATGTCATTAGCTTAATTTAAGCCTGGAAATTACATTCTCTCCTGTATTTCAAGGATATTCACCGGATTCGCTTTTACACATCGATTTGCCATTCGAAGGCCGCCGAATTTGAACCAGATCTTCATACCGTCTTTTTTATAACTTTCATCCAGGTTGATTGGATCGAACATATATTTATAATCATCGCTATCCACGTCAATGGTATATGGGCAATCGCCTTCAGTCTCTGAATATACAATGGTTCCGCTCATAAAGCCCGCTTCTTTCATTTTCATTGCTTCCATCTTCATCTCGGAGGTATTTTCAGTTACGTTTTCTTCGGTGGTCTTTGCGCTGGAATTGCAAGATAGTATCGTCAATGTGAGCAAAGCCAGAAAGGTTCTAATAAAAATCATGGTACTTGTTTTAAGTGTTATTATTTGGAGGGAAAAGTACAAATAATGTGCCTTTTAATTTCTTTATAAGACTTTTAAGAAATCGCATTACTTATATTAACCTATTAGTTAAGTAGGGATTATATATTATAAAACCTTGGTATACAGTATTATAAAATATATTTTTTCTTTCTAATCTGTATTGATAATTCAAATAATGATAGTAATTTTATAGACTTTAATACAAATTTAACTAAAAAACTATCGAAATGAAGTTTAAAACTTACTTCTCATTGCTGATATTCTGTGTATTATCAATGACGCTTACTGCACAGGTAAATGACCCTGTGCCAAATGAACCCCAAGGTCCAACTTATGTCGGAACATTCGAATCTATGATCCATGTTCCATCACTGGCTTCCAGAAAAGCTGAACTTACCCGACCTGATGAAACTCCAAGGGAAGCACAAGACAAAAGATCCCTTAGACCACAAGTTGTAATAGGTAAAGATCCTCAATCATGGGATGATTACCTTGCGGCAAATCCACATCCGGACGCTCAATCTATACGATCAGCAGCTCCATTTTTAGTGTTCGATGCGTATTCCTCGAGCTCTAGCCCTACTGATCCCACAATGGCGGTTGGACCGAATCACGTTTTAGTAACATGGAACACTGCCTTTGCTATCTACGATAAGAATGGTAATGTGCTTATGGGGCCTACTGCTCCAAACCCTGCGATATTTCCAGGAAGTGGTTGTTGTGACTTAACAGTTACCTACGATACAGCTGCAGATCGATGGGTTCTCACATTTCTAGGAGCCGGCCAGTCGATAGCAGTATCTGATGGGCCTAACCCGATGACCGCCGGATGGAATGTATATTCTCAATCGTTTAACGATTATCAAAAGCTTTCTGTATGGAGCGATGGTTATTATATGACTCAAAACACCCAGGGAAGTAATAAAGTCTTCGCTCTAGAGAGAGATGAGATGCTTGCCGGAAACCCGGCGGCACAGATCGCCTCTTTTAACTTACCCGGAATTGCGGGAACAACCCCATTCTTTAGTGCACAATTTTTAAATGTTAGTGACGGAATTATGCCTGCTGCCGGTGATGCCACAGTGGTGTTCCTACAGGATGATGCCTTTGGTGGTATAGCAACCGACCACGTGAAATACTGGTCTGTGAATATGGATTGGGCTACTATTGGGAACTCAACCATTTCGGCTGCAACTCAAATTGCCGTAGCTCCATTTATTAGTGTGTTCGACGGAGGTAGCTTCTCCAACCTTTCTCAACCGGGAGGTGGCCAGGATATCGACGCCGTACAGAATACAGTGATGAATATGGCACAATTCAGAAAGTTTGGCGGGCATAACTCTGCGATTTTCAATTTTACTGTAGACACCGATGGGGGTGCTGGAGAATTGGCCGGAGTTCGCTGGATGGAATGGCGTCAGCCTGGAGATGGCCAACCCTGGACACTTTACCAGGAAGGAACTCATACGTCTCCCGATGGTAAGCACGCCTGGATGGCGAGTATGATCATGGATGATAGCGGTAACATTGCTTTAGGATATTCTGCCATGGCAGGGCCAACAACGCCGAATCCAACAAACTTCAGAGTAGGATCTTACTATACAGGAAGATTTGATGGTGATCCGTTAGGCACTATGACTGTTATAGAAGAGCAAATAGGCGTCTCCACAAACAACGTACCTAATTTGAGATACTGTGATTACAATAAAATGACGATCGATCCTTCAAACGGCACGGACTTCTGGTTTATCAATGAATATATCAGTCCGGGAAGAAAAGGAATTATAGGGGCGTTTCAATTAGCGCCGCCACAACCAAACGATATTGGTATGATCAGTATCGATCAGCCTGTTGATGGTGTTCTTACAGCTACCGAGGACATTGTTGTATCTATCCGTAACTTCGGAAGTAATGATATTACAAATCCTGAAGTTCAGTACACCATTGACGGTGGTACTGCGGTGGTAGAGAATTACAGTGGTACCATCGTTGCGGGAACTGTGGAGCAATACACTTTTGCTCAGACTGCAGATCTATCTGCTCCGGGATCCTATGACATTGAAGCAAGAACCAATTTAGCAGGGGATTCTAACACTGCGAACGATACAGCGATGAAGACTGTTACCAATGGTACTCTCTATTGTATGCCTTCGGCAGATTGTTCGTTCGGTGATGGATTCCAGTTATTCTCTGTTGCTGAGATCAATAATCCATCCGGATGTGAAGGATATGCAGATTTCACGGCTCAGGTAGCTAACTTAGCTCCCGCAACTACTTACGATCTTACGGTAACAACGGGTTATGGCGATCAGTTCGTTTCTGTTTGGATCGACTATAACGACGATGGTACTTTTACAGCAAACGAACTTGTAGTAGATAACTACGAGATCGCAGACGGACAGGCGGCAGGTAGTTATACCGAAACTTTCGACCTGGTTGTTCCGGCAGCCGCTACCACAGGAATGCACAGAATGCGTGCAAAATCTAACTGGAATGCTCCGGTACCGGCAGATGCATGTGCTACTTCACAGTTTGGTGAAACGGAAGACTATACTGCGAATATTGGTACTCTTGGAATTGATGACAACAAATTGGCAGATTCACAGCTTCTTGTGGTTACCAAACCAAACAAACAATTCGAGATTAGTTTAGTAACACCTTTCGATGGTGTGGCCTCAATTCGGATCTATAATCAGTTAGGTCAGACATTGGCTTTCAACAATATTGAGAAAGAAGGTGATCGTTATGTGTACAATCTGGATATGTCTTATGCTTCAGCAGGGGTATATTTTGTTCAGATGGGAGATCAGTCATCTCGCGCATACCAAACTGCAAAAATTATTGTGAAATAAGACTTCACTTTAAAATGATTTTAAAAGAGCCCTCATTTCGAGGGCTCTTTTTTTTAGAAGTATGCCCGTAATTGAATACTGCCTGTATGAATAGTGGACGAATTTTCACTATTCCTTCCGAAGTAAGACATATTCACGTCCAGGTATTTTGTGATCTTCTTCTGAAATAATAAACTCCAGGTAAAATTAGATCCCGGCTGTAATCCCTGCAACATCTGATAAGCCACAGGAGAGAATGCACTTCCTCTGAAATCGTTGTTGATATAATTAAACTCGGCCGTTACCGATATTTTTTCAGCATTGGTATGAGCAAACGAAACACCTGTTTTCTGACTGTCCAGCTTTTCATTCCCTGCGATACCATTTTCATCGTTAGCAAATTCATAAAAGACATCGAACCTTGTACGTTTATTGAATAAATAAGACAGCTTCGGATTTAGACTATAACTATCCAATTTGAAATTTCGGGTAGGGAAATTTTCCGAAGTGCTTTCATTGTTTCCTAAAGATCCTTTCATAGTTATCAACCAGCTGGTCCATATTTTATGATTGAAATTAACCTGATGACTCTGCAGCGCATTTTTCTGAAGGCCAACCGAAAGTAAATTATTTGCACTTGAAGCAATAAAGGTATAACTGGTGGTGTAATTTTGCTTCCCCCGATTAAAGAAAAGTACATTCCTGAAGTTTAACGTAAGACCCAACTCATCATCGCCGCCATCTTTAAAAGGATTTATGTTGAAATCGTCATTATTTCTGCGTGTTTTTCGACTGATAAGATAAGAGGTCTGGTTATGAAACTGAGACAGCAATTTCTTAAAACCATCTTCCGAATTCCATGCCTGCGGATTTAAAGTTAGCAGCTGACTGAATTTATTCTCTCGAATTTTTACGAAGATCTGGTTGGGAAGCAAAACCCGGATATATTCGGCCTCATCCTGGAATTGCGCAATCTCAAATTCATCCAGCTCCTGTATGCCATTGTTGTTGTAATCCTTCCAGGTGTAGATCCCCTGCCCCGGTTCCACCTTGATATAGGTAAATTCCTGCTGTGGGATCACTCCACTATTCGATTCAAGGACCGTGTTCCAGCGTATCCCTCCTTTAAACAATCGTTGATTATATATGAGCCTGGATGTTAAAGATCGCTCATCATCTTCACCGCCATCTTCGTCCTTAAGATCCCTGTAATTTGCATAGACGGAAAGTTGCGACTCAGGCGTATTGATCACCCGGGATTTCAGGTAGTAGGTATTCGAACTGTTCACTTTCGTCATCACGGCATTACGTACACTGTCGTTCACCCGATATTGATACCCGGCTTCGGCAAATACCTTGGTGCTGTCACCAATACCAACATAGGTTTCGTAAGAAATGAAACGCTGGCTCACACCGGTCAGGCTGTCATTTTTCAATGTGGAAACCCGGTTATCTTCGAGGTTGACCTTGGCACCTATCCACGATTTGTTCAGCTGGTAAACCGCATTAGTAAATGATCGGGCAAATTTGGAGTCGAGGGAGTCGCTTTCGCTCTTCAGGTAGCTGCTGGCACTGTTTATCCGAAATTTACCAGGACGAAGACCGGCATTCAGAACATGACGGTCACCTTTAAAATTTCCTGAAAAATTCAGATTCTGGTACGCATAGCTCGCAACACCCAAACGGGGTTGTGCTACTTCCATTCCGGCAATGACAAAACGCTGATCGCCCAAAGGATCGATAAGGTTCCAGTCACGTACAAATTCTATATTGTACAGCCTTTCGATAGTACGGAAGTCTTTATTTATAAAATCAAGGGAGCCATAACCATTTAGGGACAGTGTATCCGCATTTTTAAGCAGCGTCTGTTTTGCAGCGAGCCGAGCCGCAAATCCGTCGTTGTCCTCATTGTCCAGATCGGAGAACAAGTTGAGATCATTCTGGCTCCCGGCTACTTCAAAATCGATCGTGGTATTTTCCGAAGGGTGATAACTACCATTCACGCCGGCAATCTGCAACTTCATTGGAGCAGTGAGTTGAATTACCGGTTCGTATTCACCCTGAGGAACACCGTTTAATGGCGAAACATACTCCAAGATACGGTTGATGGCGCTTTGATCGCTTATCACATAATTTCCCTGATTCGGACCCAGCAGACTGAATCGGACACTGAATAGTTCATCTTCCGGGTTATTAGAGAAGACGAATATTTCAACGCCATCGAGTATTTCTTTTTTATAGAGTATTTTATTTTCTGAATAAGTATCCGGAACTGCCGAAGGGGCCGTCATGGCATCCCTATTATCTCCGGCGGCTTTTAGAATCGCTACTTGTTCTTCGGAAAGATTTTGCTGAAGAGGTTGATTCTTAGCGTCATTTTCAGAATAAACATAGACCCCTAGGTCGAAATTATCGTTACTATAGTTACCGCCACCATAACCAATGAATCTTGAATAATTCCGATCGGTAAACTGATATTCAACGACGATGCGCATATTGGCGGTAATTGGAAAAGTAGGGTTGAATTTTAATTCTCCCGCGTTGTAATCGATCACATAATCCGCATTCTCACCACGTTTCAGCAACAACCCATTAACATAAACGCGCTCACTCCCCGATACGATTAAAATAAAGAGTTCGCCATTAGGACCAATCAGTTTATAAGGCCCCTGATTGCCTTCCTGACCGGTAAACTGACTACGTTGGAAAACACCCCTTACCAATGCTCCGGAAGCAAAACCATTTGAAGTAGCACCGTTTTCATGGTTGAGTTTTCCCGCCAGGGAGATACCCTGAACTTTTTTGGTAAACCTGCCGAAATAGCTATCGGTATTCTGAAGATCTACGTCTCCGGCACGAATATTCCAGTTGTCTGAGAATAGTTCTATAAATATCTGGTCGAATTCATCCAGGCTCTGTGAATAACCACCTTGTTGTGCAGGGATATTAGCGTCCTGGATGGACGCTCTTATGGAAACTTTATCACTTAGCCGGCCGGTGATCTGAAGATCGAGCTCACTATTTACCACGGCATTCTGATTATTACCCACGGTAACTCCCCTGGAAATGCTACCCACGGTATTCAGTCCTTCGAAGGGTGTAAAAGACCGCCTTGTACCAACTTCCTGTAACGAGTATAGTTTCTCCACCGACCCGGTACTTTCAATAATTCGTTTCGGATCGAACACATAATAGTCTCGCGTGAGATAATCAGGGTATTTTAAATAGTTGATCGTTACGCTGTCGGTTTGGTTCTTCACCCTTTCGGCAAGTATTAGAAGGCCAGAATTAAAATCGATGCGGTAATCCAGTGAATCCAACACACTTCCATCTTTACGAAGCACCTGAAACCGGGAGGGATTAATGGCAACACTATCCACGAGAATACTGTCGATAACGGCTATTTTTTTTGTTTTATAATTTGATGGAACATCCTGTGCATTTCCCAGAAAAGGCGCGACCAACAATAAAATAAACAGGAAATGCTTCATCATGTATACAACTTTAGCAACAGCTTTTTATTTTGTTGATTCTTTTTTGAAAACCTTTCGTGTAGTTGTTGGGGTAAAAATACGATGTTATTTACTTTAGTGCTGCCGAAATGAAAATCAAAGACTGGTCATGAAGATAATATCCTACAACGTTAACGGAATCCGCGCTGCTATGCGCAAAGGCCTCATGGAGTGGCTTAAAGTTGCAGGCCCGGATGTATTTTGTATACAGGAAACCAAAGCCATGGAGGATCAGGTAGAAATAAATGAGATTGAAGCTGCGGGATATCCCTATCATTATTGGTATAGCGCCCAGAAGAAGGGGTATAGTGGCGTGGCAATATTTTGTAAGAAGGAACCCAGCCAGGTGGTTTATGGTACCGGAATTGACTATATGGATTTTGAAGGTAGAAACCTTAGAGTGGACTACGATGGGGTGTCGATAATGAGTTTGTATTTGCCAAGCGGCACCAATATTGAGCGACTGGACCATAAACTTACCTATATGGCAGATTTTCAGACGTATGTGGACGATCTTAAAAGAGAATTACCCAACCTTGTGATCTGCGGTGACTACAATATTTGTCATGAAGCTATCGATATTCACGATCCAGTACGCAATAAGAAAGTGTCAGGATTTTTGCCTGTGGAGCGCGAGTGGATAGGAAAGTTCATCGATAGTGGGTTTATTGATTCTTTCCGATATTTCAACAAAGAACCTCATCAATACACCTGGTGGAGCTATCGCGCCAATGCCAGGGCTAATAATAAAGGCTGGCGCATCGATTACAATATGGTGGCCCAGCCCCTGCAAGAAAAAATGAAACGGGCCGTTATATTACCTGAAGCACATCACAGTGATCATTGTCCGCATATGGTCGAACTATCACTATAATTGTCCTAAACTAAATTTGCTATGATTAAAAAGATTTTCTTCGGAATTATCCTTGTTTCCATAATGAGTTCCTGTGTGTCCAGTAAGATATATGAAGACCTTCAGGACCGCTATGATGCCTTGAAAGCTGAAAACGAATCCCTTATGGCTCGCTTGGATGCTACTGGTGGAAATGCGGAGTCCTTTTCCGTGACAAAATTACGCGCTGAAGTTGATAGGTTAAATGCCGAAAACACCCGTCTTAGGATGGAACTTTCGGCAATGGAGAGCAATTTGGATAGGTTGCAGTCGTCTTATGACGCTCTGGAAGCAAATAGCTCCTCCGCTTTAACGGAAAACCTGGAACGCAACCGGAAACTGCTTGAAGAACTGCAAGCCAAGGAGAAGCTGTTGGCAGAAGAAGAGGCGCGATTAAAGACGCTTCAAAAGGAATTGGCGTCCAGATCGGCCCGGGTAGATGAATTGGAAGGAATCATTGCTGCAAAGGATGCCAAGATGCGAGCTTTAAAGGACGCAATTTCGGCTGCTCTTGTAAATTTTGAAGGAAATGGCCTTACCGTCGAGCAACGGGACGGGAAAGTATATGTTTCTATGGAAAATAAATTATTGTTCGATAGCGGAAGCTGGGCAGTTAATAGTCGAGGACGAGAAGCCGTGGTTCAATTAGGAAAAGTACTGGCCCAGAATAAAGAAATTGCCGTTTTAATTGAAGGGCATACCGATAATGTCCCGTACGGCGGAAGTGGAAATATTAAGGACAACTGGGATCTATCCACTAAAAGGGCTACAGCCATTGTAAATATTTTAACTCAAAATTCAGGGATACCTAAAGATAATCTTACAGCAGCGGGAAGAGGTGAGTACGCCCCGGTGGCTCCTAATACAAATGCTACCGGCCGTATAAAAAACCGTAGGATTGAAGTGATCCTTACCCCAAAACTGGATGAGATCGCAAAATTGTTAAACGAAATCTAACACTTGTTATCCCAATCGAAAGTGAAGGATCTCAACTTATGAAATACACCAACCTCCCGAACACCGACCTAAAAATTAGTAAGATCTGCCTGGGGACAATGACCTTTGGCAGGCAGAACACCGAGGAAGAAGCCCATCAGCAGCTGGATTATGCTTTAGAAAAGGGTATTAACTTTGTGGATACTGCAGAAATGTATGCCGTACCCTTCACCATGGAAACCCAGGGACTTACTGAGAAGTACATAGGAAGCTGGGTGGCAAATACAGGGAACAGGGATAAAATAGTTTTAGCAACCAAAATTACAGGACCTGGAAGAGGGATATTCAAAGATATTCGAAAGAGCCTTGATTTCAGTAAGGTGTCATTGGAGGACGCCTTGCACAAAAGCCTAAAGCGATTACAAACGGATTATATCGATCTGTACCAACTACACTGGCCGGAACGCAATGTGAATGTTTTTGGGGTGCGGGATTACGATCACGGCGCTAATTTGCAATGGAAGGACAATATTGCTGAGATCCTCGACCGTCTTGAAGATTTTGTAAAACAGGGAAAGATCAGGCATGTGGGTGTGAGCAATGAAACTCCCTTCGGAATTATGCGATATATGGAGGAACACCGGAAAGGCAAACTAAAAATGGTCTCGACACAAAATTCTTATAACTTATTACAAAGACGAGATGAAGTGGGTCTAATAGAAGTTTTGCAAATGGAGCATGTAGGGTATTTGGCGTATTCGCCCCTGGCATTTGGGGTTCTTACTGGCAAGTATCTCAATAATCAAAAACCGGATGGTGCCAGAGTCACATTATTTCCTAATTATGGCCGCTATAATGGACAAGCTTCTTTAAATGCAACAGATCTGTATTTGCAGATCGCAAGAAAGCATGGTCTGAGCCTTACACAAATGGCTCTTGCATTTGTGAATAGCAGGCCATTTGTAACCGCTAATATTGTAGGCGCCACTTCGATCGATCAATTATCAGAGAATATTGACAGTATCAATGTGTCCCTTTCCGAAGAAATCTTTAGGGAGATCGCTAAAGTTCACAGTCAAATTCCGAATCCTGCACCTTAAAAATCAAGCCTATAGTGAAATTGAGTTATACACCGGGATATGAGTATCGAAAAATTTTATGACAATTTCAACGGGTTTGTCAGAATTTTCTTTTACATTTGATCCTATTAGCCACCAAATCAGAGAGTTATGAAAAAACTATCCTATATAATAGTGTTAGTAATTGGCGTATGTGTTAGTAATATTCATGCCCAGGACTATCTTCAGCTTATTCACAATCCAACAGAAAACACGACCCTGCAGGAAGTACAACAGTTAGCAGAATCTTATTTTGCTAATCGGGATCGTGGTCGCGGAAGCGGTTATAAACAATATAAACGCTGGGAATACAAGATGCAGCGTAATGTAAATTCGGATGGGAGAATTCAAAATTTCAGTAAACTTACGCACGATGCGATTGAAAGCCTGAATTCATCCAATTCTCCTGTTGGAAGAATGCCCGGAAGCTGGACAGCAATGGGCCCATTTAGTTATACGAATGGCAACAGCGGCTATAACGGCGGCTTAGGCCGTGTTAATGTGGTGGCTTTTCATCCTACAAACGCGAACATCATTTATATAGGGGTGCCGGCCGGAGGTGTATGGAAAACAACAGATGGTGGTACTACCTGGTCACCCATGTCGGACGCACTAGCGAGTATCGGTATTTCAGGGATTGCAGTAGATCATGCGAATCCTAACACTGTTTATATACTGACGGGTGATGGTGACGGAGCCGATACGTATTCTATTGGTGTGATGAAATCTACAGATGGTGGCGCTACCTGGAACTCAACAGGATTGTCCTGGGGTGTCACGAATTTTGTACGGGGATATAAATTAATTATGCACCCCACGAATAGCAATATCATGATGGCGGTTACCAACGCCGGTATATATAGAACAACAGACGGCTGGGCCACATCCTCGAATGTACAGGGAGGTAGTTTCAGGGATATTGAATTTAAGCCCGGAAGCCCCACAACAGTTTATGCGGTAACCACAAATACCTTCTATCGCTCTACCGATACCGGCGCTACATGGAGTACAACCGGAACCGGATTACCTTCCGGCGAGAATCGAATTGCATTGGCTGTAACTCCGGCAAACAGCAACTATGTTTATTACCTGGCAGGACCGGGAGGTGCGTCTGGGAATGGAACATTCAGAGGCTTGTATCGTTCAACAGATTCCGGATCGAGTTTTTCCACCATGTCTACAACACCTAATATTTTGGGAAGTAACGTAAGTGGAGGAGGCACCGGCGATCAATCCTGGTACGATCTGGCTATTGCTGTAGACCCAACCAATGCAAACAATACAGTTACCGGTGGAGTAAATGTATGGCGAAGCACCAATGGAGGATCCAGCCATACACTCAGTGCCTACTGGTATTCTCCGGGAGCATCTCAATATGTGCATGCCGATATTCATGACCTGACCTATAATCTCCTGGATAATAAATTGTATTGCGGAAGTGATGGCGGGATATCTGTTAGTTCCGATAATGGAGTCACCTGGACGAATATATGGAATGGATTACAGATCATGCAATTCTATAAGATCTCCGGTGTTGAAGCCGATCAGAACCTGCTGGTGACCGGTACTCAGGATAATGGATCGAACAAATACACAGGCTCGACTACGATACAGCATATCTTAGGGGGTGACGGGATGGATAATATGATCGATTATAACAATAATAACAACCTGTACTACAGTTTTCAGAATGGTGGTTTACAGCGCTCTACTAATGGGGGAATGACCAATACCGGAATTCAGCCCGGTGGATCGAACGGGGCATGGGTGACTCCCTATGCGATGGACGCAACTAACCCCAGTATCATTTATGGTGGCTATAGCGATGTGTACAGAAGTACGAATATGGGTCATCATGGACAAATTTAGGAAGTGACGGTCGCGGTGCTCTGGCAGTAGGTATCAATGATGGTTCCAGGCTATATGCATCGAACGGAAATGTGATTCAGACCTCTGCAAATACCGGAGGTTCATGGACAACTGTAACAGGTCCATGGCCCGGGGGCCTTACAATTACGGCGATTGCAGTAGATCCTGCCAATGCCTCTCGAGTCTGGATTACCCTTAGTGGATACACTTCTGGCCAAAAAGTGTATGAATCTACTAATGCCGGTTCCAGTTGGACTAATATTTCCGGAAGCTTACCAAATGTTCCGGCTTTAAGTATTGCTTATGAGAATACAGGAGGGTCTCCTCAGGACGCTATGTATATTGGAATGGCTGTTGGAGTCTATTATACTTCTGATGTGACTGCCTGGACCTTATACAACACAGGCTTGCCCAACGTCCCAATTTATGATCTGGAGATAAATCATACCAATGCAAAGCTACGTGCCGGAACTTTTGGAAGAGGTTTATGGGAAACACCGTTATTTGGAGTGCCAGTCTGCGACATTGCTTCAGTTAATGCCACTTCTACACCACCTTCCTGTCCGGGAGGAGCTGACGGAACTATAACGGTTACTGCAACCTGTACAACTTGTGCGAGTATTCAGTTTACAATAACACCCACTTCACCCCCCGGGCCACCTATAATACAGATAGGAAATGGAGTATTTACCAATTTGTTGGCTAATTCGTATACCTTAAGTATCGAGGATACAGCCGATGCAAGCTGCAACGATACCTGGGTAAATAATCCTGTGGTCGTAGCAGCCGGAACCGATGGAATTGCTCCGGCAGTAAACTGTCCGGCCGGTGTTTCAGTGGAATGCGGGAATGATACATCACCGGCAAGTACCGGAATGGCAACTGCCTCGGATAATTGTGATCCGAATCCAGCCATAACATTTAGTGATAGTTCTGCTCCGGGATGCGGTTTAACTGAAGTTATTTCGAGAACGTGGACCGTCACGGATGCATCTGGGAATGTTTCCAATTGCACACAGGTTATTACCGTTGTGGATTCAACAAGCCCAACAAGTAACTGTACAGCGGATATCACGGTGAATAACGATCCCGGATTTTGTGAGGCCGTGGTGAATTACAGCATGCCGACAGGCAGCGATGGTTGTGGGAATGTGACGATCACCCAAACCTCCGGATTCTCATCCGGTAGTATATTTCCTGTAGGAACAACAACGAATGCATTTATTGTGACTGATGATTGCGGAAATGTTAGCAGTTGTTCCTTCGATGTGACAGTTGTGGATAACGAAATTCCTGCGCTTGTATGTCCACTGGATCAGACAGTCGATCCTGGAGCAGGGAACCCGTATACGGTGCCAGATTATTTCGCTACTGGTGAGGCAATAGCGACGGACAATTGTACAAGTCCCGTTACCAATACAACACAAAACCCTACAGCGGGAACACAGCTTACGGATGGTGTATACACTGTTACAATTACAGCAACAGACGCAGCAGGTAATATGGAAACCTGTACATTTCAGTTAACGGTAGACAGTATTTTGGGCGTCATTGACAGAACAGACTTAAGCTCTGTTGGTTTGTATCTGAATCCAGCCAAAGATCACGTAATGCTTAGTAACCCGGGGAATATTGCCCTCGACAAACTTGATATATTTAATGTTCAGGGGCAATTGATCAAGACGATAGATCTTCGTGATTCAGGTACGGAGAAAGTTATCGATGTGTCTGAATTGTCCAGCGGAAACTATCTGTTTATCATTTATGGCGAGAATGGACAAACGGTGAAGCAGATCGTAAAAGAATAGTTTATCCGAAAAGATGTCGTACAACATCATTGACCTTTGCGACTCTAATGATATTTATATTATAAGTTTCCTTCGGAAGTTTGCAGTATTTCGATATTACAATACTTCCGAAGCCAAGCTTTTCAGCTTCAAGAATTCGTTGATCCACACGGGTTACAGGTCTTACTTCACCTGCCAGGCCTAGCTCGGCCGCAAAGCACATGGATTTGTCTATTGCGATATCAATATTTGACGATAATACGGATGCTACCACTGCCAGATCGATAGCCGGGTCATCTACAGAAATCCCCCCGGTTACGTTCAGGAAGACATCTTTAGCTCCTAATTTAAAACCAGCGCGTTTTTCCAAAACTGCCAGGAGCATATTGAGGCGCTTTGCATTGAAGCCGGTAGCGGATCGTTGTGGAGTTCCATACACGGCAGAGCTAACCAATGCCTGGATCTCGATCATCAATGGTCTCATACCCTCCAGCGTCGCGGCGATTGCTGTTCCACTGAGGTCTTCTTCGTTTTTGGATATCAGAATTTCAGAAGGATTATGCACCTCTTTAAGGCCACTTCCAAGCATTTCATAAATACCTAATTCGTTGGTACTTCCAAATCGATTTTTTTTAGCACGAAGAATGCGGTACACATGATTCCGGTCTCCTTCAAACTGAAGCACGGTATCTACCATATGCTCCAGGATCTTTGGACCGGCTATATTTCCATCTTTGGTGATATGCCCGATTAAAATTACCGGGGTGGCTGTTTCTTTGGCAAATTTTATCAGTTCAGTGGCACATTCCCGGATTTGTGAAATGCTTCCTGCACTGCTTTCAATATAATTCGTTTGCAATGTCTGAATAGAATCCACAACAACAATATCAGGTTCCAATTCGGCAATCTGTTGAAAAATTTGCTGTGTTTTGGTTTCGGTTAAAATATAGCAATTCTCCGCATCGGGCTGTATGCGTTCAGATCGCATTTTGATCTGCTGTGCGCTCTCTTCACCCGAAACATATAGTGTTTTATAAGGCAGACTAAGTGCCACCTGGAGCATTAGGGTGCTTTTTCCAATACCCGGTTCTCCTCCCAGGAGGATCAATGAACCTGGCACCAAACCACCTCCCAGGACACGATTCAATTCTGCATTTTTAGTGTCCATCCGGGATTCGGTACTCGTGGAAATTTCAGCTATTCGCTGAGGTTTAGTTAGGCGTTTGCCCACGGTAGTGTAATTCGTCTTCCACGCTGCGGTTTCAGCCTTCTGAATGATTTCTTCGGCAATAGTGTTCCATTCCTTGCAAGAGGTACACTGCCCTTGCCATTTGGCGTATTGCGAACCGCAATTCTGACAGAAAAAAGTAGTTTTGGTTTTGGCCATAGATCTATCAGCTAAAATAGTATTTATTGGGGGAGTACTATCTAATACCCGAAATCCTCTTTGATCTTATCGGCTTTATCCAGCATCAGATCTATGGTGATAAAGTCTACCTCTTCTTTGTCGAACGCCCCCTGGAAGGTCCGCATTGCTTTTTTGGGTTCTCCGATCTCTTCATAATAACGGGCCATATAGTAATCGCCCATTACGGTGTCCGGGTATTGTCTTTGTGCGAGTGAAGCGATCTCTCTAAGCGACTCCCATTGTTTTTTCTTTTCGGCGGCTGTTGCAGTTGCGATAAAATCGTTCACCCGAATAGGATTAGTGATACCGAATAATTCTTCGATGGTGTTATACTTATCCATCAGATAGAGATCTACAGGAGTTTCCAGTTTCATCAACACATCAGTGAATTCCTGCTTACTAATTGGGCGATAAATCGAAAATATCTTTTCCATGGCAGAAGGAATTGCACGGGCTACTAACGAATAATGCGTAGCCCCTTCAAAATTGTCGTAATAGTATTTAAAGTTATCAGATTCCAGTGGTTTAAGTGTTTTGTTGAGGTTTTCCGAAATTTCCATCAGGTCCTTGATGTCGTCGGTACCCGTTGCCAGGTAATAGAAGATCTTACTTTCCACCGATGGGATTCGTTGAGGTAGCCGCTCGTCCATCATAGGTGCGAGATCCGGACTCAGGTTGATATACCCATTGAATAATGGCGGGTCTTTAAATAAGTAATAATTGATAAAATTGGCTGTGAAATCATGCCCAACCGCGATCACAAACTTTGCGGTTCGGTAATTGTCATCGATATAAGGGATAAGTTCCAAACCGATAAATTCGAAGAAATCGGCTCCCTGATCAGCAGGCATGAAGTTAGTGTCGTCGTACGAACAATCATCGTATCTGCTATCGCCCTGCATGATGCCTACAACAATAGATTCGGGCATATCTTCCCAATATCCAAAAAAATCAACATTCCCGGCTACAGGTTCGAACAGGTAATTTGCATCCAGTACAACAACGATAGGATATACTTTTTCGGTATTGGCGTCGTAGTCTCGGGGAAGCTGAATTTTCAGGCGGCGGGGTCCGTCTAATTTAAACGAATCGAATTCTTCGTAAATGATCTTGGATTGACTTTGAGAAGAAAAACCAAGTAGTAAGGAGAACGCCAGAACGAGTATAGGTTTCATAAGACAGGAAGTTTTGGTGCCGAAAGATAGTAAATTTTAAAAATGGACTGCAAATGTTTAGCGATTGTTGCGATTGTATATAGGAAGCAATATAAAAGAAAGGGAACCAAAGAATAAGATAGACAGGATATTAGAGGTCCAGACGATCCAACCAAGGGCAAAGCCCACATCGGAAGCAATTCCGAAGACGAGTAATATCCCCATAATTGCGGTTGGGTAAAATCCGAATCCGCTATTGGTAAAAGCAAAAGTAAAGCTACCCACAACAAATGTTATGATCACAATTCCTGCAGAAATAACCGAAGTCTCTTCCAGGGCAAGCGTAGCCGTATAGAATGAAGCAATATAAAGGGCCCAAATAATCAGGCTGTGAAGTACGAATGCCCCTTTTTTCTTCATTTTAACAATACTGAACAAGCCCTCTTTTAAACCGTCCACAAAGACCTTTACCTTCATAGCAAATGCGCCTTTTGATCTTCTCAGAAAAATCAGAAAAAGAATACCCAGAAGGGTAATCGCGACCAGGGCGATCACTATTTTCTTCAGGGGTACACTATCGGTAATATAGGTGTAAAGGGCATCGAATTGAAGTACTAAGGCGATCAGTGTGAAGACCATTAACAGGAACAGATCTATCACTCGTTCTGTAATAATAGTGCCAAATCCCTTGTCGAACGGAACTCCTTCGTATTTGCTCATCACTACAGCCCGTGAAACTTCCCCGCTTTTCGGAATAAAAATATTCATAAGATATGCGATGGAAACCGCCATGAAATTATTGGCTAGACGGGGGGTATACCCCAGGGGTTCCAGCATGAAATTCCATCGGTAGGCCCGAAGCAGGTGGCTTATCACGCTAAGTAATACCGAAAATGCCACTATCCAGTAATTTGCATTTTTGAAATGAAGTGCGATTTGTTCAATTTGTTCGGGCGTGAACAAACTGTATACATACCATATTAAAAAAATCCCTAACCCTAATGGTATGGCAATTTGCAGAAATTTTGAAAGGGACTTCTTCAATTTATACGAGTAAATTGTTCTCCTCATTCGGGAAAACAAGAGCAGGTTTAAACTTTTTGGCTTCCTCCACACTCATAATGGCATAAGTGATAAGTATTAGAATATCGCCGGGTGCAACTTTCCGTGCTGCCGCACCGTTCAAAGTAATTTCACCGCTGCCGCGCAGACCGGGGATAGCATAGGTTTCCAGTCGTTCCCCATTGTTATTATTAACGATCTGAATTTTCTCTCCTTCCACAATGTTGGCAGCATCCATAAGATCTTCATCTATGGTAATACTACCGATATAGTTAAGGTCGGCTCCGGTAACCTTAACTCTGTGAATTTTCGATTTTACTACATGTATTTGCATGGCGCAAAGATACTAATTATGATTATAGAATGATACATTAAGAAATTAGAATTCTCCGTGAAGCCTATCGTAGTCTATGTGTCTAGTATAAAGGCATATTATCTATTAATCGAACCTCGCCGCAATGCACCGCGATGAAAGCGCGATATGAATGATGTTTTCGCTTACGTTGTGCGGGGACGAGCGTGCATTCGTTTGCGATCTCGAAATACTCCAATTTCAAGTAGTCGTGGTGCAAAAACCGTTCCCCGATCATAGTTTTAAGGTAATTAATAGATTGGGACGGGAATTCTGAAGCCACTTTAAGCAGGGTTTCGTATATGAACGCGGCTTCCTCAAATTCTGTTGTGCTAAGTCGCTTGTTTCGGGAGCTCATTGCGAGCCCATTCTTTTCCCTAATTATTGGACAGCCCACGATCTGAACAGGGATATCCTGGATTTCGACTAATTTTCTCACAATTTGTAGCTGTTGAAAATCCTTTTCCCCAAAATAAGCACGATCCGGTAGTACAATTTTGAAAAGGTGAGTGAGGATGGTTCCCACACCATCAAAATGGCCTTCACGGTGTGCTCCTTCCATTTGATTTTCAAGCCCACCGTACTTAAAGCGCATCGTCTTTACCGAGTCCCCGTAGATATCCTTATTTTCCGGCACATACAATACAATATCGCCGTTTAGTTGCCCCAGGAATTCCTGATCCTTTAAAGGTATTCGAGGATATTTCTCCAGGTCTTTTTCATTGTCGAACTGGGTGGGATTCACATAAATACTAACAACAACCGTATCATTTTCGGTAAGAGCGGCTTTCACCAGGGACAAATGCCCTTGATGGAGGCCCCCCATTGTGGGTACGAAACCAATTTTCTTACCATCATTCTTTTTCGAAATTATGTCAGGGGTTAACGTATCCTTGCGGGTATGGACGACCATAAAATTATATTAGAACCAGTAAAATTAAGTTATTAACGCCAATCTTCATAAAATTTCGTAATTTTGCGTGTTTTTAAGAGCAACACCAATAAAACAGTATTTTTTTTAATTCACCCCGTAGCTTTCATATTTTGTTTGACTTTCGTTGAACGCGGAATAATTGGTTAAAATACTTTAAATAAAAAAATTAATGATGAAAGATAAAAGAGTCTTATATGTGTCTTCTGAAGTTGTACCCTACTTGCCGGAGACCGAGATTTCTTCCATGTCGTTTGAAGCTCCTCGTATTGTAAATAACAGTAGTGGGCAAATTAGAATCTTTATGCCGCGCTATGGAAATATAAATGAGCGTAGACATCAATTGCATGAAGTAATCCGTTTATCCGGGATGAACCTTACGATCAATGATCTGGACATGCCTCTGATTATCAAGGTAGCGTCTATTCCCAAAGAGCGGATGCAGGTTTATTTTATCGATAATGAAGAATACTTCAAAAGGAAGGCCACGTATACCGATGAAGATGGAAATTTCTTTGAAGACAATGATGAAAGGGCCATCTTTTTTGCCAAAGGGGTGATAGAAACAGTTAAGAAACTCAATTGGTCGCCGGATATTATTCATGTTCATGGATGGTTGGCCTCCTTTCTTCCACTATATCTTCAGAAATATTATGAGAATGAACCACTTTTCGAGAATAGTAAAATAGTTACTTCCGTATACAATCAGGGCTTCAGTGGTACGTTACAAAAGAACGTAATGGATAAGATCTTGTTTGATGGAATTGATGAAGGGCATATTGCCTTGCTGAAAGAACCTACTTACGAGAATTTGATGAAGATCGCCATTGATAACTCAGATGCGATCATAGTTGGTTCTGAAGTGATTCCTGAGGAACTCTCGGCGTATCTTAAGGATCTCAAAAAACCTGTGTTAAAGTATCACAAAATTGAAGATATCGAATCAGCATATTTAGATTTTTACCATTCTCAGGTCTTGGGATAAATACAAGCACTTTTTTATGAAGATTAAGAATATATTGCCGAAATCAATGGCAATTCTAGCTTTAATAATTGCCTTTGCATCCTGTGAAGAGGATTTTAACACTATAGGCGTAGATATTGTTGGAAACGAAAATTTCGCTTCAGAATTCACCGATAGTTTGTCGGTTATTGCGTACAGCAGAAAATTGCTTCCACCTCAAACCAATAACCTGCCTGTCTTTCAGTTAGGTGTTTATAATGATCCTGTTTACGGAAAAAGAACTATAAATTTTCTTTCACAAGTCACACTGGATCAAACCGACCCTGATTTCGAGATTTCGCCACGGGCGGATAGCGTTGTGCTGTTTTTACCTTATTTCAGCACAGCAACTACCACTAATGATGTTACAACTTACAAACTCGATTCGGTGTACGGGAACACTCCCATAAATATCAAGATATACGAATCTAATTTCTTTCTTAGAGACTTCGATCCAAACAGCGGGTTTCAGGAACCACAGAATTATTACGCCAACCAGCAACAAATGTTCGAGAGCTTTAAAGGTGAACTCCTTCATTCGATAGATGACTTTACGCCTAGTGAAGAAGCATTTGTTGTAAATGATTCGGTATCGCTGGTTCCGGGATTACGAACTAAGATACCCAAGGATTTCTTTCAGGAAAAAATTCTGAATAAAGGTGGGTCTATAGAACTGCTGAATAACAATAATTTCAGGGATTATTTCAGGGGCTTATATTTTCAGGTAGAATCGGCGACAGATGATGGCAACTTGTTTTTAATGGACCTGGAAGAGGCAAGCTTAACAGTGTACTACAGTTTTCAAACGGAAGGTACTGTGGTTTATGAAGAGCCAGGTGCGGATACTATTCCGCGATTTAATGGGGAAGTGGCTATGTCGTTCAATGCAATTGGTGTGAACACCTACGACAATACGATCCCCAGTGAAATTTCCGACAACCTTGCGAATCCTGATGTGGAAGAAGGTGAAGAACGGTTGTATGTACGTGGCGGAGATGGAATTATTACCGTTATCGAACTTTTCGGACCGGACTTAGATGGAGATGGGGTTTCGGATGAACTGGAAGATCTTCGGAATGAGGAATGGCTCATCAATGAAGCCAACCTTATTTTTTATGTGGATAAGGAAAGGGTCACCGGTGGATCCCAGGAACCTGAACGACTCACTATTTACGATATAAAGAATAGTGTATTTCTGGCTGATATCAGCTTCGACATTACTTCAAATCTGGAACCTGTGGATGCCGTGAATGTTCATCTGGGCCGATTAAAGAGAGGAAGCGACCAAAATGGGGAGTTTTATAAGATACGGATCACAAATCATGTTAGTAATTTAATTAATCGAGACTCGACCAATGTGCCACTTGGCCTGATTGTTTCTCATAATGTGCTGGAAAGCGCTTTTCAGGATCTTGAAAATATTCAGGCACCGGGAATTGAAAAAGTACCTGCCAGCAGTATAGTGTCTCCAGAAGGAACCATACTGCATGGTAACAAATCTGCATATTTAAGCAGAAGGTTGAAGCTTCAAATTTATTATACTAAACCCGAGTAATTCTTTTTTATGTGTGGTATTGTAGGTTACATTGGTAATAGAGAAGCATACCCGATCATTATAAATGGTTTAAAACGTTTAGAGTATCGAGGATATGATAGTGCCGGAATCGCCCTTTTCGATGGAAACGGGATACAGATGTCCAAGACCAAAGGGAAAGTTTCAGATCTTGAAGAACGGGTCTCCAAGGAGATCTTAACAAGCGGTAGTCTGGGAATTGGTCATACACGTTGGGCGACTCACGGTGTACCTAACGATGTTAATTCCCATCCGCACTATTCAAACAGTGGTAACCTGGTTATTATACATAACGGGATTATTGAAAACTACGCTGCAATCAAGCAGGAATTAATCAATCGCGGCTACTCATTCAAGTCGGATACCGATACGGAAGTCCTTGTAAATCTTATTGAGGAAATCAAAAAGAAGGAAGATGTAAAGCTGGGTAAAGCTGTTCAAATAGCCCTTAACCAGGTCGTTGGCGCTTATGCCATTGCCTTATTTGATAAGAATAAACCAGACGAGATCGTTGTCGCGAAATTAGGAAGCCCTCTGGCCATTGGCATTGGGGATGATGAATTCTTCGTAGCCAGTGATGCCTCACCTTTTATCGAATTCACTAATAATGCCATTTATCTTGAAGACGAAGAAATGGCGATTATCCGTCGTGGAAGAGATGTAGAAGTGCGCAAGATCAAGGATGATAAGCTTGTGGATCCTTATATTCAGGAACTTCAGCTAAATCTTGAACAGATCGAAAAAGGAGGGTATGAGCATTTCATGCTGAAAGAGATATACGAACAACCAACGGTAATTAAAGATACGTACCGGGGCCGTCTCCTTGCCAACAAAGGTATTGTGAAATTAGGAGGTCTTGAGGATCACATTGGAAAGTTTAAGAACGCGAATCGTATAATCATTGTGGCCTGTGGAACGTCATGGCATGCCGGTCTGGTAGCCGAATATATTTTTGAGGATCTCACCCGCATTCCTGTTGAAGTTGAATATGCTTCGGAATTCAGATACAGAAATCCAATCATTAATGAAAAGGATGTAGTGATCGCCATTTCTCAAAGTGGTGAAACTGCCGATACTCTGGCAGCGGTTAAACTCGCCAAACAAAAAGGAGCGTTCGTATATGGCATTTGTAATGTGGTGGGTTCAACCATATCCAGGGAAACCGATAGTGGAACTTATACACACGCAGGGCCTGAAATAGGAGTGGCATCTACCAAGGCATTTACAACTCAGATCACCGTTTTGATGATGATCGCGTTGCGAATCGCCAAGGAAAAAGGATCTATTTCTCAAAGGCACTTTATGCTTCACCTCAGGGAGCTTGAAATGATCCCCGATCATGTGGCCGAAGCGCTGAAAAGCGATGACAAGATTCGTGAAATCGCCCAGGTATTTATGGATGCCTCCAACTTCCTTTATTTAGGAAGAGGGTACAATTTCCCGGTTGCATTGGAAGGTGCACTTAAGCTTAAAGAGATTTCTTATATCCATGCTGAAGGTTATCCGGCGGCTGAAATGAAACACGGCCCCATTGCACTCATCGATGAACAAATGCCTGTTGTAGTGATCGCGGTCAATAGTAACCATTATGGGAAAGTAGTGAGCAATATAGAAGAGATCAAAGCACGCCATGGAAAGATAATCGCAGTAGTTACTGAAGGTGACACTACGGTGAAGAACCTGGCAGACTATATCATGGAAGTACCAAAAACCCCGGAGGCTTTAAGTCCGTTGGTTACCACCATTCCTTTACAGCTATTGTCCTATCATATTGCCGTATTGCTTGATAAGAATGTGGATCAACCGCGAAATCTTGCTAAATCGGTAACCGTAGAATAATCGATCCCTAATCGTTTTTCCAATCTTCTGCTTCCATTTCGAAGAGGTCTTCCACTTTGCACCCAAAGTATTCAGAGAGTTTCATACTCAGTAAAAGTGAAGGCAGGTATTTGCCGTTTTCAATGGAATTCATCGTCTGTCTGCTCACACCCATCTTTTCAGAAAGAACTTGTTGAGAGACTTTCCTCATACTTCGATATACCCGTATTTTATTCTTCATCGATCAAAATGGTATTGTAATGCTTTCTCAATCTCCATGTAAAAATTAAATTGAAAAACACCAGGATTGAAAATAATTGAATCATCATTATACTTAAGAATGGTAGTCCGTAAATAAAGATCGTCGCTACTAAAAGTATCCCGTAATTGATATAAACTGAAGTAGCGAGAGATTCACTTCGCATTTTAGAGATATACTCGTCCTCAATTTTTTCTTTCGAGAAACCGTAGACGAAACCACTAATGACAACGATGATAGTAAGCAACTCATCAAATATATTATTCCTGATCCAGAAACCTTTATCCGTTGAGAAGAAGTCATCGTGAACTATGGCAGGTACTTCCGTCGTGAGAAATCCGGCACCCATAGATTCAACATCCGTGAAGAAAATATAATAAGCACCAAAAAGCACGGACAGCAGAAATATCCATCCACTCATGCGCTTGAATTTGTTTGGAAAAAGATACATAATGTCAAATATTTTTTACAAATGTAAAGTATTTTATACATAATGTCAAAATAATTAGACATGTTTTTGCTGGAATGAAGGATTCCCCCAGATAACTAAATTTCAATTGCTTACGGAATGCGTACTTATTCTCGATTTTTGATACCTTTATTTAATGAAGGTGATCAACCTAATCTCGGGTCCCAGAAACATCTCGACTGCCCTTATGTATTCCTTCGCACAGCGAAAGGATTATGAAGTTCTGGACGAACCGTTCTATGGCTATTATCTGAAGTATGGAGCATTGGCAATTACACATCCATCCCACATGGAAATCATTAATGCCATGGAATGTGATGAGCAAAGGATTGTTGAGAATATCAACAAAATTTCGATGGAGAAGAATGTATTTATCAAAGGAATGGCACATCATTTCCTTTCAAATGCGCCCGAATACATCTGCCCATGGACTAATGTGATACTCATTCGGCACCCGGGAAAATTGATTGCGTCTTTTTCGAAAGTGATTTCGCAACCCACATTGGCGGATATTGGGATAAAAAAAGCTTCTGAGTTAGTCACTTATCTGAAAAACAGAGGTAATGACCTGATCGTTATCGACAGTGATGAACTCATGATAGATCCTGAAAATTATCTGAGACTTCTTTGTAACGAGCTGAAGCTTGATTTTAATAAGCGCATGCTTTCCTGGAAAGAAGGCGGTATCCCGCAAGATGGTATCTGGGCCAGGCATTGGTATTCCAATGTTCATCGAACCACAGGATTTGAAGTTCAGCAAAATAAACCAATGGTCGTGCCGCCGCATCTGGGCCCACTGCTTGCCGAAGCAATACCATATTATAATAGTCTTCAACCCTATATTTTAAAAAACGAATAATATATGTTACAACAATTCGACCCGCGCAACGCGAACATAAAAGTGTTTATTAAGGACAGGCTTTACGAACGATCCGAAGCGAAGATTTCGGTATTTGACAGTTCGGTGCAAGGAGGTGATGCTGTTTGGGAAGGACTGCGTGTCTATCCGGAAGGGATTGTTTGTCTGGATAAACATCTTACACGCTTACATGAATCGGCCAAGGCCCTGGCATTTGTGGATATTCCTTCGAAAGAATTCGTCAAATCAGCAATTAGGAATACACTTGATGTCAATGGTATGAACGATGACACGCATATCAGGCTCACCCTTACCAGAGGTGAGAAGATCACTAGTGGGATGGATCCCAGGCTTAATCAAAGTGGTTCATGCCTCGTTGTTCTTGCGGAGTGGAAACCCCTGGTGTACGATAATGAAAGCGGGATCAAAGTAATTAGTAGTAGTCAGCGACGAAACGGACCGCAGTACCTGGACAGTAAAATTCATCACAATAATCTGCTGAATAATATCCTGGCAAAGATCCAGGCTAATGTTGCAGGAAAAGATGCCGGACTGATGCTAGACGATAAGGGATTTGTTGCCGAACTCAATGGGAGTAATGTATTTATGGTAAAAGACGACGTCATATTTACACCTCATGCCGGCGCCTGTCTGCCTGGTATTACCCGGGCGACCGTTATTTCAATGTGCAAAGATCATGGCATTCCTATAATCGAGGCGGACCTATCACTTTCTCAATTCATAAATGCCAGTGGAGTCTTCGCAACGGGAACGATGGGGGAACTGACTCCGGTCACGGAAATCGATGGCCGTTCAATACCAAGCGATAGTGGTTTAATGAAAAAGGTTATAGGCTTATTTAAAGACAATATTCGCAGTTTATGTGAACCACTTTCATGAGGTTCTCGAAGATTATATAACTGAATAATTTATACATAACTAATAGTTGAGGGTTAATTCACTTTCATTGCATTTCAATACCAAATCATTAAAAAAACCCCTGCTTTGTTAAGAAACACTTAAATTTATCTATATATTTAGACGAATTTACTAATTAACAATCTATACATATGAGAGCAATTATAGCTTTGTTTTGTTTGTGTTTAAGTACAATTACTTTCGCGCAAACCGACATAAGTGGTAAGGTGGTCGATCAATCTTTGGAACCAATTCTTGGGGCCAATGTAATTGTTTCTGGCACCGGAACAGGAACTGCGACCGATTTCGATGGAAACTTTACCCTTCGGGTAGATCAGGCGCCACCATTTACAGTTCAGATTTCAAGTATTGGTTTTGAAACCCAATCTCAGGAGATCACTACAAATAACCAGGTTTTGAATATTACCCTTGCGGAAGGTTCCGTGCTGGATGAGGTCGTAATTTCAGCTTCCAGAACACCAGAACGAATTTTTGAATCTCCGGTTACCGTTGAAAGATTCGATATTCAGGACATCAAGTATGCACCGAATGCCGATTTCTACGATGGCATCGAGGCCATAAAAGGTGTTGATGTTAACACCAGTAGTTTAACCTTTAAGTCCGTTAATACTCGGGGTTTTGCCACCATCGCTAACGAACGATTCGTTCAGTTAGTGGATGGAATGGACAATAGCTCCCCGGCCTTGAACTTTGTTCTGGGTAACCTCTTAGGGATGACCGAACTTGATGTAAATAGTATCGAATTACTACCCGGGGCGTCTTCAGCACTGTATGGTGCGAATGCCTTTAATGGGATACTATTTATGACTAGTAAGAATCCCTTCGATCACCAGGGGATAAGCGCCTATTATAAAAGAGGAATGACATCTCAGAAGGCCGCAGGCGATAATGAGTTTTATGATATGGGAATTAGAGCGGCTCATGCATTTTCACCCAAATTTGCCGGGAAGGTGAATTTAGCCATCATGAACGGAACCGACTGGTTTGCTGTTAATGAGGAAGATGTACGTAGCCCTGGAAGAACTCGTGACGATTTGGATTATGATGGATTAAACGTTTATGGAGATGAGGTGGCTACCAATATTAAAGGGGTAGGTCAAACTCTTGCAAATTTGGGATTGATTCCTCCGGGAGCTGAAAACTTATTGCCAAATGATATTGTGAGTAGAACCGGATATTTGGAAAGTGAACTAACTAATTACGACGCTCAAAGTGTCAAATTTGATGCTGCATTGCATTTCCGTCCCTGGGAAGACGATTTTGAGATTATCTATGTTGCCAAAGTGGGTGTGGGTAGTACCATATATCAAGGAGGTCAGCGATATGAGATAAAGAATTTCTTTCTTCAACAGCATAAAATAGAATTGAAGAACGAAAACTTCTTTGTTAGAGGATATATAACCGATGAAAATGCCGGTGATTCGAACAACCTTGGATTATCTGCTATAAATGTTAATCGTGCGTGGAAAGATGACAGTACCTGGTTTGGAGAATATGCAGGAGCCTATATTCAGTCTACCTTAGCTGGAGCGAATTCAGCTCAGGCACATGCTATAGCGCGACAGACCGCAGAAACAGGAAGGCTCATTCCGGGGACTCCCGAATTCCAGGAGGCATTGGCAAAAGTAAAGGCAGATTCGGATGTTAATACGGGTTCCAGACTTCAGGACAAGACACAACTATATCACGCAGACGGAAACTATAACTTCAGTCATTTACTTGAAGATTTTGCGGATGTTCAGGTAGGGGGATCCTATCGTCAATACAGATTGAACTCATCAGGAACTATTTTTACCGATGCCGATGGGCCAATCAAGTATTCTGAAGTGGGTGCATATACACAAATTCAGAAAAAACTATCGGACGACCGTTTAAAACTTACCGGATCTGTTCGTTATGACAAATCGGAACTATTTGATGGACAATTTACACCCAGAGTTTCTGTGGGTTATACAGCGGGAGCAAATAGGAACCATAATTTAAGAGTTTCTTATCAGTCTGCTTTTAGAAATCCAACCACTCAGGATTTATTCATAGGGTTAGATATAGGACGTGCTATACTTGTTGGTTCGGCCGAAGCGAATCTGGACCGGGATATTCGTATGTTCCCCTTAAGTGGAAACGGGCAACAGATTACAGGTTCTGCCAATGCAATTGTTGCGGGTCGTGCTGCCTACGAAAACGCTTTTTCAGTTAGTTCAGTGATGGATGGCACTAACCAAAAAGCGGATATAAATCTCGTAAAACCTGAAGAAGCTAATGTATATGAATTGGGTTATAGAGGTAAAGTTTTTAATCTAATCATTGATGCGAGTGCTTATTACAGCCAGTATCAGAACTTTATTTCAACCGAAAATGTACTTGTGCCTCTCTATGGAACAGTAGGGGATAATTCCTTGTCCCTTCAGGCTCTGGCGAATGGAGACACCAAGATTTATCAGACCTATACGAATGCTAATGTTGATGTGAACTCATATGGTGCATCTATCGGAGTGAGTACCAGGATCATTAATAAGATAAATGTAGGTGTAAATTATACCTACGCCAAGCTGGATTTTGATCAGGATGCAAACCCGGATTTTCGAGCTAGTTTCAACACCCCTCAGCATAAGGCCAAAGCAACATTCCGCTATACTGACCTATTTCCGAACTTCGGATTTGGGGCTAACTTCAGATATAGTGGCGAGTATTTTTGGCAAGCCGGATTCGGTGATGGAATTGTACCGTCTTACTCTGTTTTAGATGCTCAGATAAACTACAAAATCCCGAAACTTAAAACGATGTTGAAAGCGGGTGCTACTAATGTCTTGAACGATGAGTATTTTACGGCCGTTGGTGCCCCGAATGTAGGAGCACAGTACTATCTTTCGCTAATCATAAACAACCTTTAAAATTAGTTGTATGAAAAATATATTTAAAAATAGATTTCTCTTACTACCGGCATTTGGGATTCTTCTTTTTGCCAGTTGTGAGAATGATGATATCCCGGTTGTTGAAGAAGAGCCGGTAATTCCTTTAGTTGCCGGATCGGCAAATGTTGCAAATTTTGTTTCTATCGGAAATTCCCTTACAGCCGGATTCACAGATGGAGCCTTGTTCATTCTTGGACAGGAAAACTCTTTTCCAAATTTGTTATCTCAAAAATTCGCAATGATCGGTGGAGGTAGTTTTACGCAGCCTTTGATGAACGATAACATTGGAGGTGCCTTGCTGGGAGGTACTCAAATATTAGCTCCGCGCCTTTATTTTGATGGTGCAGGTCCTGCACCTTTAGGACAGACACCCACTACGGAAATATCCAATATTCAGCCAGGACCTTACAATAATATGGGTGTGCCGGGAGCCAAAAGCTTTCATTTATTAGCTAATGGTTATGGAAACCTGGGTGGTATTCAGGCAGGACTTGCGAATCCATATTTTGTTCGTATGGCGTCAAATCCCAACGCCTCTATGCTGGAAGATGCAGCTGCTCAGAACCCATCATTCTATTCTTTATGGATAGGAAATAACGACGTATTAAGTTTTGCAACTGCCGGAGGAGCGGGGGTTAATCAGACAGGAAACCCGGATCCTTCTACTTATGGTTCTACCGATATTACAGATCCCACTGCCTTTGCAGGAGTCTATAATGCCATACTTGGAACACTGGCAGGAAACAGCTCGCAAGGAGTGGTATTAAACATTCCTTATGTATTTACTATACCTTATTTCAGAACGGTTCCTTACAATCCTATACCAGCAGATGCGGCTACGGCAGCATTAGTAAATGGCGGATATGCTCCATACAATGGAGGATTGCAACAGGCTTTAGCAGGTGGACTCATCTCTGCTGATGAGGCTGCAGCCCGAACTATTAATTTTGTTGAAGGACAGAACGCGGTTGTGATCGAAGATGAGTATCTAACTGATCTATCGGCACTTGGTCTTCCAAATTACAGACAAACTACTGCCGCTGATCTGCCTACGCTGTTGAGTGCTTCTTTTATTGGAACCCTTGTAAATAACGATCCAACGCTTATCAATGGAGTTACTGTTCCTTTATCAGACCAATGGGTATTGACAGTAGATGAAGTGGAAGAAGTTACCGTTGCCACCGATGCTTATAATGCAACAATTGCAGCTGCAGCATCGGCTAACGGAGCTATATTAATTGATGCGAATGCATTATTACAGCAGATATTCGATACAGGTATTCCATTCGATAATTTTGACTTGAATGCAAGTCTGGTATTTGGAGGGACATTCTCATTGGACGGTGTTCATCCAACATCACGAGGAAACGCTTTTGTTGCTAATCAGATCTTGTTAGCAATGGATCAGGCCTTTGGAACAAATTTCGAAGCAGCCGGAGAACTTTTTAAAGCAGCTGATTTCACTACACTTTATCCTGAAGTACTGCCATAGGCAATTCGGGAAGAAATAAAAAAATCCTTTTAGATGTTAAATCTGAAAGGATTTTTTTATTTCTGAAATTCATAGTGCCTGTAATACTATTTAATGTAAGGCAAGTAACCGGCCAATTCATGATTCCTTTCAAAAAATTAGCGGTTACTTTTGCGTAATTAGTTTAGAAAAAACTATCTTTGCACCGTTCAAAAACAGGGTGTTAAGAGCCCCTTCAGATAACTAAAAAAATAAACCGTTAGATAATGTCACAGATTACAGGAAAAGTTGCCCAGATCATCGGCCCGGTAGTAGACGTAGTGTTTGCCAGTGGTGATGAACTTCCGATGATTTACGATTCACTTGAAGTTGATAACCATGGTAATATATTGGTACTGGAAGTGCAGTCACATATTGGTGAAAATACCGTACGTACCATTTCTATGGACTCCACCGATGGATTGAGCCGTGGTGTGGATGCTATTTCCACAGGAGTTCCAATTCAAATGCCGATAGGCGAGGATATTTACGGGCGCCTGTTTAACGTAATTGGTGATGCGATCGATGGTATTGGAAACTTGCCTAAAGCTGGTAAGGATGGCCTTCCCATTCACCGTGAAGCTCCAAAATTCGAAGACCTGTCTACTTCAACCGAGGTATTATTTACAGGGATCAAAGTAATCGACCTTATTGAACCTTATGCAAAAGGTGGTAAGATCGGTTTATTTGGTGGTGCAGGTGTAGGTAAGACCGTACTGATCCAGGAATTGATCAACAATATTGCAAAAGGACATGGAGGATTGTCTGTATTTGCAGGAGTAGGAGAGCGTACTCGTGAAGGAAATGACTTGCTTCGTGAGATGCTTGAATCCGGAATTATCAAATACGGTGACGATTTCCTTCATTCTATGGAAGAAGGTGGCTGGGACCTTTCTAAAGTTGATAAAGCTGCACTGAAAGAAAGCAAAGCAACCTTCGTATTCGGACAGATGAACGAGCCTCCCGGAGCACGTGCACGTGTGGCCCTTTCAGGATTAACCGTGGCGGAATATTTCCGTGACGGAGCTGGAGACGGACAAGGAAAAGACGTACTTTTCTTCGTTGACAATATCTTCCGATTTACCCAGGCTGGTTCTGAGGTATCAGCACTTCTTGGACGTATGCCATCGGCGGTAGGATATCAACCAACGCTTGCAACCGAGATGGGAACCATGCAGGAACGAATTACTTCAACCAAAAAAGGATCTATTACTTCTGTTCAGGCGGTTTATGTGCCTGCGGATGACTTGACGGACCCGGCACCGGCAACAACCTTTGCCCACCTGGATGCAACCACTGTGTTATCCCGTAAGATCGCTGAGCTTGGAATTTACCCGGCGGTAGACCCCTTAGATTCAACCTCCCGAATTCTGGCACCGGATGTTCTTGGAGATGAGCACTACGACTGTGCACAGCGCGTAAAAGAGCTATTACAGCGATATAAGGAATTACAGGACATTATTGCCATTCTTGGGATGGAAGAATTGTCTGAAGAAGATAAAATGGCAGTAGGACGCGCCCGTAGGGTTCAGCGTTTCCTTTCTCAGCCGTTCCACGTGGCAGAACAATTTACCGGGATCCCAGGAGTGTTGGTAGATATCAAGGAAACAATCAAAGGATTTAACATGATCATGGACGGTGAGCTTGATCATCTTCCCGAAGCTGCTTTTAACCTGAAAGGGAGTATTGAAGAAGCTATTGAAGCAGGTGAAAAGATGTTAGCCGAAGCTTAATCCTAATATTCAATTAGAAAGATTATGTACTTAGAAATTGTAACCCCTGAAGCATCTTTAGTAGCCGGAGAAGTAGAATCGGTGACGGTACCAGGTATTCAGGGACCTTTCCAGATGTTGAAGAATCACGCCCCCATAGTATCACTTCTTAATGCCGGAAAGGTGAAATTCAAAGGAAATCCAACGATAGCGGAAGGATTTGAGAATAAATTTACCAAGGATAAAGATGGTAAGTGGACCATGGAGATTACCAGTGGAACTGTGGAGCTTAATAACAATAGAATAATCGTATTGGCTGATTAATCTGCCGGGCTAGACATCAACGAACCTGATCCCAAATTTCAATCCGGAATTTGGGATTTTTCTTTAGGCGGGAATTGATGTGGAACATTCATTTAATCAATAATGATCATGTAGTTTGTGTTGTTGGTTTCTTGTAATACTTTTTTCGTAACCAAAAAGCAACCCGCACCAGGAGAATCAATGCAGGAACCTCAACCAGTGGCCCTATAACACCTGCAAATGCCTGTCCTGAATTCAACCCGAAAACCGCGATCGCGACTGCAATTGCCAATTCAAAATTATTACCGGCTGCCGTAAATGATATCGCCGCATTCTTGTCATATTCTGCCCCCAGGGCTTTGCTCACAAAAAATCCTATTAGGAACATAAGAGCGAAATAGATCAGTAGCGGTATCGCAATAATTAAAACATCGAAAGGAATTTCAACGATCAACTCTCCCTTGAGTGAGAACATTACTATAATTGTAAAGAGTAGTGCAATTAGGGTAATGGGTGAAATAGTAGGAATAAAAGTTTGAGTATACCATTCCTCACCCTTGAGTTTCACAAGGATCAGACGGCTCAGGATTCCTAAGAGGAAAGGAATTCCCAAATAAATGGCTACACTTTCAGCGATTGTGGCTATAGAAATATCTACGATCGCACCTTCAAATCCAAAATAAGGAGGAAGAACAGTAATGAATATCCAGGCATAAAAACTATAACCAATTACCTGAAATATGCTGTTCAGGGCAACTAATCCCGCGCCATATTCGCTGCTGCCCTCTGCAAGGTCATTCCAAACCAATACCATTGCTATACATCGTGCGAGGCCTATAAGAATAAGCCCGACCATATATTCCGGGTGATCTTTCAGAAAAATAATGGCTAAGAAGAACATTAAGACCGGCCCGATGATCCAATTAAGGACAAGCGAGATAGACAGGATTTTCACATTCTTAAATACTTTAGGTAGTAAAGCGTAGTTCACTTTTGCCAACGGAGGGTACATCATCAGGATCAAACCAATTGCAATAGGAATATTTGTAGTCCCGCTGCTCATGGTATTTACAATTTTTGGGAAAGACGGAGCGAAATATCCAATCCCTACACCTATTGCCATGGCAATGAAGATCCAAATTGTAAGATAGCTATCGAGAAAACCTAGTTTTTTTGTTTTAGCCATACCATTGCCTCTATTTTATCGCAATATTACGATTAATGATTAATTAGACAATGGGTGAATATTAATTAAACATTATTATATCCCCGAATTCTCTAATTTCATGAGTACCCAATCATGATTATCGGACTTATATGTGGAGATAGTTTGAAAACCGATCGTATAATGTGCATTCATTGAGTGCGAGTTTTCCGAATCCACCTCGGTTATAATGGTTGAAAACCGAGGTTGAATTCCTTGAAGCATCGCCTCGTATAATTTTCTGAATATTCCTTGCTGCCTGAAGTCTTTAGCAATACATATTTGGCCCATTACAATAAAATCAGAACCTTTATAATGCTTCTTAATTTCTGAAAACATGGGTCGCAATACCTCAATGTCATTTCCGAATTTTGGGTGCATACTCAAGGCATATCCAACGACTTCTTCCCCGGATTTGACAATAAAATGTGCGCAGGCATCATTCATTCGACCAAGCAGGTCCAGACTATGCTCTACGGTTACGAATCCTTCCTTTTTTTGTACCTCAAAAGAAACTGCGGTGGGTAAATTGGCTCGTTGAAGCTGGAGTATTTGCTCCAACTCGTATTTGGTATCAACTCTTTTGAAATGAACCATGAAGAAAAGATAATAAATCTGTGAGTAATGCGTGAAGTGCCGGTCTATTCGATTAACGGGCCATCTTCAAGTAAATCAATAATCTGTTCGGAACCTGAAATAAAAACTTCCATTTTTTCGTAGGTCCAATTTTTATCTGCACCACTTCCTTCTACGTGAATTGTGGCTTTTCCATTAGGACCTTTAATAGGTATGGTAAGAGCTGCCGTTCCATATCCGTTAGAATAATTTATACTGCCACCGCTCATACCATCGGTCTCAATAGGCTCCCCCAGCAGTTGAATTACTTCCGAATTATTCCGGGCTTCTGTCATTGCATCCTGATAGGCTTGTGAATCGCTCATCATGCTGGTCACGCCCCAAATAAGAGATCCTGCGAAGGCCACTATTAGGACAATCACCAGCAGACAACCTCCCGTAGGCACTACCCATTTCCAGTTTCTTTTGAACCAACTTTTTCGTTGTATATGTTCTTCCATATGCTTTTGGTTCGAGTCTTTAGATTAAGTTTAAATCAGATTTATTAAAATTAGTGAAAAATGCAATAATCCATTTGAATTTCTGACTTTAGTACTGTTTTGACACTCGGAAAGATCAAAAAAAAAAGATCTTAGTCGTTCTATTGAGTATAATGAAAAGGCCATATCCAGGTGCCGAAAAATACATTACAATGATCCTTACATAGGTAACTTCATGCAATTTTTAACCCTGCCTTCCGTTCTTCTAGAAAACCAGCAACAAATCTCACATGAAAAAGATCCTAGTACTGGCCATGGTTACTCTGGCCGTGTTTTCCTGTAAAAAGGACGATGACATTACAAATAATTGTGTTGAACCTTTGTCGATTTCTGTCGACCTGATCAATTCGGAATCTGCCCGGATCCTATGGGATCCCGGAAATGAAACGGCCTTCGAGATCGAATATGGCCTCACTGGTTTCTCTACTGGAACCGGCACCGTAGCACAAACCTCGCAGACGAACTTCTTTATCGATGGGTTAAATCCAATGACCACATACGATGCTTTTGTACGTTCCAATTGCGGTAGTGATGGCTTTAGCGATTATATTTCTGTAAGTTTTACAACACTGAAGCCGGTGAATCCGTGTAACACTCCGACGAATCTGGACCTTATTGCGGTCACATCGAGTACGATTACCATTGGTTGGTCTGAAAATAATGAAACGGCCTGGGAGATCGAATATGGGCTAAGCGGTTTTACTATAGGAACAGGAACGGTTATCCAGACCTCACAAAGCAATTATGAGATCACAGGTTTGCAGTCTTCAACCACGTACGAAATTTATGTGAGAGCCAATTGCGGTGTGGATGGATTCAGTGATTATTCAGACCAATTGGTTGTCACGACAGACCCGTAAAATGTAAATAGCAAACATTAAAAAGCCCTGTTCAGCAGGGCTTTTTTTTTAAGGTATGGTTTACATTAAGTTTCGTAATTTTGTTTTTCATTCTAAATCATGGAATTAAAACAGATCGATCGGGTAGAGTCAATTACCAAAGCAGACTTTCTGAAGAATTATTTTAAACCTCAGAAACCGGTTATCATCGAACGGTTCATTGAGGATTGGCCTGCTTTTGAAAAATGGAACCTTGACTATATGGCCAATGTAGCCGGTGAAAAAGAAGTTCCATTGTACGACAACAGACCGGTAGATTACAAAGATGGTTTTAATGAACCCCATGCGACGATGGAGATGAAAGAGTACGTTGAACTCTTGAAACGTGAACCTACCAAATACCGTATTTTCCTGTGGAATATCTTAAAAGAGGTCCCGGAACTTCAGAAGGACTATAAATGGCCGGACTTTGGCTTAAAGTTAATGAAAGGGCTGCCTATGCTCTTCTTTGGCGGGGAAGAAAGCTATACCTTCATGCATTACGATATCGATTTGGCAAATATCTTCCATTTTCATTTCCATGGAAAGAAGCAAGTGATACTTTTCGACCAGAACCAGAATGACTACCTGTATAAGATTCCCCATTCCCTCATTGTTCGTGAAGATATTAATTTTGTAAATCCGGATTATGATCAATGGCCGGCGCTCAAAAAAGCGAAAGGTTTTACAGGAAATCTGGAACATGGTAACGTACTTTATATGCCGGAAGGTTATTGGCATTATATGCGATATATCACTCCGGGGTTCTCTATGAGTTTAAGAGCTATAGCCAGAAACCCAAAAAACCTGGGGAAAGCAATTTACAACGTCTTTGTGATGCGGCATTACGATAATTTCATGCGAAGGATAAAGGGGCAGGCATGGATCGACAGTAAGAATGAGAAAGCGATTGAGCGGACCCACCGTAAGCTTGGGATTACTGTTTGATGAATTTCAGACTTTGAACTGAATTCTCAGCGTTAAGAAGAAGAAAGTATAGTCCCTTACTCAAATTTTCTACATGAATTCCTTTATTAGTATAACTCCCGGTTTTTATAATTCTACCGTTGAGATCAACGATCTCAAAATTGATCGGCACTTGAGCATGGTCTAAATAGACAAAATCGATAGACGGGTTGGGATACACAGAAATTGAGGGAGTGATATTATCATATGATCCCAAGAATGGTGTAGTAGAAAAATGCGGTCCGAATCCGGTAAAGGAAACTATTGCGAAATAATTACTCGTTAAAACTTCAATTCCGTACGGTTGAAAAACATGAAATTCAAACCAGCTAAAATAATCATTATCTAAATCCGTATGAGACTGGTATTGACATTGATTGCTGGTGCGTTGAAATGCATCAACTTCTAGAGTGTGAAATACGGGATCGAAAATAAAGGTACCACTGAATGTATTACATGCACCCGTACCATTGAAGCTTAAGTCGGTTTCGATTACAAGAGTCGGATTTACCGGAGGTGAAACATTGAGTGGGGCATAATAGCCTAAATCACCTTCCCATCCTATGTAATACCAACTATTAAACAACTCCGAAGGCGGGTCTTGTGCAAAAGTCGAACTCACGGCTAACAAGAAGATAAATATTTTGGCTAATTGTTTCAAAGTAAGATAGATGTAATTAACTCTAAGGTAAGGAAAATTATTTATTCGTTGCTGAGAAAGCGTGTAGGTATTTTAGAATCTTGCGGCGCTAAGATTCGAATTCTCTGATCTTCTCCCAGATCAGATTCGACTCCCAGCCACGATATAACAGGTAATCCGCGAATTTCTTTTTTTTCTTCTGAATATGTGTTTCTGAGGCTAATTGTAACCAGCGTTTTTCGGCTAGTGCGTGAAAGGTGCTAAGATAATCTGCTTCGGTTATTTCTTTGAGCGAGAGTTTAATATTGTACTGAGATATCTCTCTAATTTTAAGTTCCCGAATGAGTCTTTTCTTACCCCATTTCTTTATCCTGAATTTCCCGCGTACGAAAGCCTGTGCAAAACGGGTTTCATTAAGGTAATCGTTTGTTATAAGATGATGAATGATAAGATCGACAGCCTCCGGGATCATTCGCATCTCCCTTAATTTTTGTGCGACTTCCTTGTGGCAACGTTCACGGTACGAACAATATCGCTCCAGGCGGGATTTGGCTTCATCTACGCTATAGGTCTTATGAGTTCGCATCCGCGCAAAGATAGCGACAAATTAATGTTAGTTCGAGTGATTTATCCTCCTTAGGAGGAAAAATAGGCTCGGGAAGTTCTCGATACACCTCGTTTCACTCGGCACTCGAACCAGCATTAAATAAAAAACCCTTCCGAAGTAAATTTCGAAAGGGTCTTTTGGGTTATTTGATCTGATTACCATCTTTATCTAAAAAATGATATTCGAGGTACGTGTAAGCATCTCTAGGTTGAATGTTCACCCACTTTTTGTGCTTCATGAACCATTTGGTTCGCACAGATGGAAAACCTTTCGATAAAAAGGCCGCTATAAAAGGATGCGTGTTTAGCGTCAACTTTTTATAGTCTTTTTTAAATAGTCGCTCCAGGTCCTCAGCAATTTTCTGGACTACAAGTATTGGCGCTTCAATTTCGCCGTTGTCACCCACATTGGGGTTTTCTTCGGCGGTCTTAATGTTCATTTCTGGCCTAACTCGTTGTCTTGTTATTTGGATCAATCCAAATTTACTGGGGGGAAGGATCTTGTGTTTGGCTCTATCGTCACTCATCTCATCTCTAAGATGGTTATAGAGCTTTTTACGATTATTGGCATGCCCCATATCAATGAAGTCTACTACAATAATTCCTCCCATATCCCTTAAGCGTAATTGTCTCGCGACCTCGGTGGCAGCTATCAGATTTACTTCCAGTGCCGTATCTTCCTGGTTTTTCGATTTGTTACTACGGTTACCACTGTTCACGTCTATTACGTGCATGGCTTCCGTATGTTCTATAACCAGGTAGGCGCCTTTACTGCCCGATACTGTTTTCCCGAAGGATGTTTTTATTTGTCTTTCGATTCCGAATTTTTCAAAGATCGGAACCTTAGAGTCATAAAGCTTAACAATGTTTTCTTGCTTAGGTGCAATTTCTTGCACATAATCTTTTATTTGTAAGTAGAGCGTTTCGTCATTAATATGTATGGCCGAGAAAGAATCGTTAAAAATATCTCGTAATATCGATGCACCACGATCTAGCTCACTAAGCACCTTACTAGGGTGGTGCGCCCTTTGTAGCTTTTTACACATCGCTATCCAGCGATCTGTGAGATTTTGTAAATCTCTGTCCAGTTCAGCTACTTTTTTACCCTCTGCTACGGTTCGTATAATGACACCGAATCCTTTAGGTCTGATACTCTTTATTAGGCGTATCAGCCTGTCTTTTTCTTCTTTAGACTCTATTTTCTGTGAAACAGAAACTCTATCGGAGAACGGAACCAGAACGATATATCTACCGGCTATTGAAAGCTCGGAGCTAATTCGCGGTCCCTTGGTGGAAATCGGTTCTTTTACGATCTGTACCAGAATAGATTGATTCGATTTGAGGGCGTTATTTATCCCTCCATTCTTGTCAATCTCTTTTTCAAGTGGGAAATCTTTTAAAGAATACTCTTTAAGTCTACCTGTGCTTACACGTTTTATGAATTTCAACAAAGAGAGAACCTTAGGTCCGAGATCGTGATAATGCAAAAATGCATCTTTCTCATAACCTACATTTACAAATGCAGCGTTAAGTCCCGGAACAGTTTTACGAATTTTCGCCAGGTAAATATCTCCTACCGCAAATTTTGTGTCTTCTTCCTCTCTGTGTAATTCAACAAGTTTTCCATCTTTTAAAAGGGCAAAATCAACATCTTGTGAACTGGATCTAATAAATAATTCGTAGCTCACTTGTAATTAATTTATATCCATCACGCAATCGGCGTGACAAATGGATTAAACAATAATTTATCACAGGTTTTTAACCCGTCGAAACTGACCGAAATAGAATAGGATCGGTACAATTTCATTTTCAAAGAACGTTTTCAGTATTATTCTAATCGAAAAAAGTAGTGCGAAACTACTTTTTCTTGTGGCGGTTAGCGCGTCTGCGCTTCTTACGCTTATGCGTAGCAACCTTATGTCTTTTTCTTTTTTTACCGCTCGGCATATTAGATCTTTTAGTGCTTATCCCTATCGGGAAAAGACTGGTTATTACTATTTTACTTCAACATTCGATTTAACGCCTTCGACAAAAATTTTCGCAGGTTTGAAGGCTGGAATGTTGTGCGCTGGGATTTTAATAGTTGTATTTTTTGAAATGTTTCTACCTGTTTTCTCAGCTCTTTTCTTAATTATGAAGCTTCCAAAACCTCTTAGGTAAACATTGTCTCCACCTTCCAGTGAATTTTTAACTTCTTCCATAAATGTTTCTACAGTAGCCTGAACATCACCTTTTTCCATCCCTAATTTCTCTGAAATTTTTGCTACGATATCTGCTTTCGTCATTCTTTTTTTTTTAAATTATTCTAAGTTTGGGTTCTTAATTTTCAAGGTCGCAAATATAACAATTTTATAATCAATAAATCAAATGGTAATCGGTTAAAAAATAAATAGATAACCGCTATTTTTGTGAAATGCTCGAAAATCACCCCGATTTTTCCAATACTCTCATAGTCTGGTATTTACAATATAAGCGTGATCTGCCATGGCGAAATGAATCGCATCCGTATTACATCTGGCTATCAGAAATCATACTGCAACAAACTCGTGTGGCACAAGGTCTGCCGTATTATGTGAAGTTTGTTGAAACCTTCCCAACTGTTTTTGATCTTGCCAATGCTTCCGAAGAAGCTGTCCTAAAATTATGGCAGGGACTGGGCTATTATTCCCGTGCAAGAAACCTGCATTTTACTGCCAAAGAAATTGCCTTTAATCGAAACGGCGAATTTCCGAAAACCTATAGCGGATTACTTGAATTAAAGGGAATAGGTGATTACACGGCTAGTGCTATCGCTTCCATTTGTTTCAATGAACCTACAGGCGTAGTGGATGGCAACGTTTACAGGGTATTATCCAGGGTATTTGGTGTAAAGACTCCAATTAACAGTAGTTCGGGTATCAGGGAATTCAAAGAATTAGTCCAGAAATTAATCGATACAAATCGCCCCGGGACCTTTAACCAGGCTATCATGGAATTTGGTGCGCGGTATTGTGTTCCACAAAACCCCATTTGTGAAGATTGCATCTTTTCCAATCGCTGTGAAGCGAAACGAACATCCAATGTGACCGGATTACCTGTGAAGATCAGGAGTCAGAAAATAAAACATCGTCACTTTAATTATATGGTTGTGCTTTCGGAAGAACAACAGGCTACTGTACTTCGGCAACGTAGGCAGAAAGGAATATGGCAAAGCCTGTACGAATTTCCATTAATTGAGACCGACTCGGAGCTAACATCTGAAGAGATGGAACATCATACCGGATTCCGGGAATTTTCAGTAAAGAACAAGGTGAACGACCTATTACTGTTCAATGATACGCCTATCGTCCATAAATTATCTCACCAGCATTTACATACAAAATTCTGGGTGGTAAAAACGACAGAACAAATTCCTAAGGCGGTGCCGATTTCAGAAATAAATAAATATCCGGTACCTGTTCTAATTGAAAACTTTATTTCAGAATTTTCACCATTTCAAAACTGAAAAATACCTATCTTTAACTGACTTAAAACGGTACTAATAAAACGATTGATATGAGCGGAACATTGAATAAAGTAATGCTTATCGGGCATACGGGTGACGAAATAAAAATGCATTATTTCGAAGGGGGAGGAAGCATTGGACGTTTCCCGCTTGCAACAAACGAATCCTATACGAATAAGACCACCGGCGAACGGGTTACCAATACCGAATGGCATAATATTGTAATGCGAAATAAAGCAGCCGAGATCTGTGAGAAATATTTAAAGAAAGGTGATAAGATTTATATTGAAGGAAGACTGAAAACACGAAAATGGCAGGATGACCAGGGTCGCGACCGATACAGTACAGAAATTCAATGTACAGAATTCACGTTTTTAACCCCGAAATCTGAAGGTGGTGCTATGCCACAACAAGCTGCAGCTGCTCCGGCGGATCAGCAGTCGACCAATCCACAGCCACAGGTTGAGGAACCCATTGGTGAAGAGGATGACGATCTTCCTTTTTAATGTTGAACCAATACCCGCGTCTTGGATATAGAGCCTCCTAGTTTGTTGATTATAGCCTTAGTTGATATCACACATATTGTAGGCATCGTTCTATTGGTGGTGTTGCTCATTTGCTCTGCCCTTATTTCTGGAGCTGAGGTGGCGTTCTTTTCATTATCTCCAACCGATTTCGAAACCACGGACGATAAATCACCTTCGAAACGACTCGCGATCGTTCAGCGACTATTATTACGACCGAAAAAATTACTGGCGACTATCCTAATTGCAAATAACACCATTAATATTGCTATAGTGCTGCTTTTTGAATCACTAAGCTCGGTATGGTTTGAAGGCTGGGATTACTCGATCAACCTGTATTTCTTTCATGTGAGTGCTGTATTTTTAATGAAGATCGGCCTCGCTACTTTTTTAATTCTTTTATTCGGTGAGATTCTTCCGAAGGTATATGCCAGCAGAAACAAACTGATTTTTTCATCATTTATGGCGTATCCTCTAAATGTACTGGACAAATTATTTTCACCATTAAGTTTGCCCATGCGTTCCGTTACCGTGTATATCGAGAATCGATTCGGAAAGCGGAAATCGGGTTTTAGTGTAGACCATCTTTCCCAGGCGTTGGAGCTTACTGATGAACAGGATACAACCCAGGAAGAACAGAAGATACTGCAGGGGATCGTTACTTTTGGCAACACAGATACCAAGCAGGTAATGAAACCCAGGATGGAGATCTTTGCTCTTAGCGAGGATATGGGATACGAGGAAATTATGCCCGAGATCATAGAAAATGGCTATTCACGTATCCCGGTCTTTAAGGACAGCATCGATAATATCACAGGTATTTTGTACGTGAAGGATCTTATGCCCCATATAGACAAGAAGTCCCTGTCATGGACCAAACTAAAACGAGAGGCGTATTTTGTTCCTGAAAATAAAAAACTGGATGACCTGCTCAATGAGTTTAAGGACATGAAAATGCACCTGGCTATTGTAGTTGATGAATATGGCGGTACCAGTGGGCTGATCTCTCTCGAAGATATTATAGAAGAGATCGTGGGTGAAATTAGTGATGAATTTGACGACGAGGACCTTGTCTTCTCTAAACTGGATGATAATACCTTCGTGTTCGAAGGGAAGACTCCGCTAAAAGATTTCTATAAGGTAATTCAGCTGGAGGATGCCACAGTATTCGAAGATGCTAAGGGAGAGGCCGAAACCCTGGCCGGTTTCTTACTTGAAATTTCCAAAGGATTCCCAAAGAAGGACGAAGTAATAAATTTCCACCATTATGCGTTTATCATTGAAGCTTTCGACAACAGGCGTATCAAACAAATTAAATTGTCTATAAACCCCTAGCATGCGAATTTTACTCTTACTGATTGTAGTTCTTGGTGTGATATCATGCAAGGATGATGTTATTGTAAAACCTGCAGCCATGATGCGACTGGAATATCCTGCTCCCGACTATAAACGTATCGATCTGGACTGTCCTTTTGGTTTTGAAAAGAACCTGCAAGCCAGGCTCCAGCCGAAAAAGAATTGCTGGATGAACCTGGAGTATCCGAATATGAAGGCGACCATTTATTTAACGTATCGGCAAATCCGTAATAACAACCTGGATTCCTTACTTCGCGATTCGCAGAAACTCACTTACGACCACACCATAAAAGCGCAAAGCATACTGGAACAACCCAGGGTAGATTCTGTGAATAAGGTCTATGGAATGTTCTATATGATAAATGGTGATGCCGCAACCCAATCACAATTTTACATTACAGATAGCCTGAAACACTTCATAACCGGCTCTCTTTATTTTGAAAGCAAGCCCAAATTCGATTCCCTCTATCCGGCGGTGGTTTACCTGCGAGAGGATATCAGAAGGATTATGGAAACGGTTTACTGGAAGAATTAATTCGCTATTTATCCATTTCGAAAATCTATCGGAGTAAGGAGTAGTATTCATCTTATTTAACGACTTTTGTTACTTCTGAATTCATTATGAGTAACGACAGGTTAAAATGGATATATCTCATTGTATTATCTCTTATATGGGGGAGTTCGTTCATCCTTATAAAAAAGGGACTTGTGGGTCTAACCGACTATCAGCTTGGGTCTTTACGTATAGTACTAACATCCATCATTCTATTTTCCGTAGGTTTTAAAAGTATACGTGAGATTCGAAAAAAACACTGGATTTGGGTAGCTATTTCCGGTTTTGTTAGCTCTTTCTTTCCGCCCTTTTTATTTGCAATGGCGCAGAATCATATCGATAGCGGTATCACCTCGATACTCAATTCAATTGTTCCCTTAAATACAGTAATTATTGGCGCCCTGCTCTTTGCCATCGGAGTAACCAAGAGGCAGATCTGGGGAGTTTTCATTGGTTTGGCAGGAACCCTGATGTTAATTTACGGAGGCATGATGATTGCCGATGGAGGCAAGACCGAAAATTCACTAGCAGGGGACAGCAATTTCTGGTACAGCGGATTAATCATTTTAGCCACGATCGGCTATGCATTCAATGTGAATATTATAAAGAAATATCTCAATGACATCAGTGCTTTGGCGGTTACAACCGGTAATTTCATATTTGTATTTCTTCCTTCCCTGGTCATTCTATATTATTCCGGATTCTTCGAAAACATTATGTCTTCACCGGAGATGCAGATCGCTTCAGGCTATATTCTAATCCTCGCCTTGTTTGGCACAGCCCTGGCTAAAGTTGTTTTTAACAGGTTGGTGCAGATAGCAAGTCCGGTATTTGCATCATCCGTTACTTATACCATGCCGATAGTTGCAGTAGTTTGGGGATTGGCGGATGGAGAGTCCTTTGGTTTTCTACAGCTTATAGCTTCCGGAGTAATTCTTTTTGGGGTTTATTTAGCGAATAAACGCATAAAGGCGAATTAATAAACCGCTAATTATCAGGAATTTTGATATTTTTTCCCGAAATTTAGTAGCAATAAAGTATTGAAGTCATGGGAAAAATCTATTCTATCTACGGAACCGGAACTGCTATAGCGCTCGTGGCTTATTTCCTGTTAACCAAGTTGATGGGTCTGCATCAGTATCCTGTTTTAAGTGCGGCTAATGGCGTAATTATAGGAGCGGGAATCTTCTTTGCTCTAAAGAAATACAAGGCAGTAGCAGAAGCATTTAAATACCAGGACGGATTTCAGCTAGGGTTATTTACCGGCGGGCTGGCTACGATCATATTTTCTACTTTTATGGCTCTTTACATTTTTATAGTTGATACTGAATTTGCTAAAGCTATTCTGGATTCATGGAATCTCAACTTCAATAAAGGGTCCCTCATCCTGATCATTTCACTTGTAATTATGGGCTTTTCCACCACCTTTGTGCTTACTCTTTCTTTTATGCAGTTACTGAAAGAATCCTGGAACCCGAAACGGTAATGAAATCAAGGGTTTATTTTCTGTAAACAATTTGTAGATTAATTAATTAGATTTATATTTGCACCCCTCTAAGGCAATATTTCCGCAATAGAGGCAGAACAAAAACAAATTAATTTAATCGATACGCTATGTATGCAATTGTAGAGATAGCAGGGCAGCAATTTAAAGTTGCGAAAGACCAAAAGGTCTTTGTTAATCGTTTAGCCACAGAAGAAGGTAAAAAAGTGTCTTTTGACAATGTACTTCTTATTGGCGACGGTGACAAAGTAACTGTTGGCGCCCCGGCTATAAACGGCGCTCAGGTAGGAGCAAAAGTCGTTCAGCACCTTAAAGGTGATAAAATAATCGTTTTCAAAAAGAAACGGAGAAAAGGGTACCAGGTAAAAAATGGTCACCGTCAGTCGCTTTCTGAAATCATTATTGAAAGTATTGTAGCTTCCGGAGCAAAGCCTGCTAAGAAGGCCGAACCAAAGAAAGCAGCACCAAAAGCAAAAGCTGAAAAGCCAGCTGCCAAGCCGGCACCAAAGGCAAAAGCTGAAAAGCCAGCTGCTAAGGCGGCACCAAAAGCAAAAGCTGCTGCTCCTAAAGCGGCACCAAAAGCAAAAGCAGCTCCAAAAAAGGCGGCCGCTCCAAAAGCAAAGGCACCTGCAAAAGCGAAAGCACCTGCAAAAGCGAAAGCACCTGCAAAAGCTGCCCCTAAAAAGACTGCAGCAAAGAAAGATGATCTTAAAAAGATCGAAGGTATCGGACCAAAAATCTCTGAGACCTTAACGGCTGCAGGTATGGCTACCTTTGCAGATCTGGCTAAAGCGAAACCTGCGAAGATCTCCGAGATCATCGCTGGAGTTCGTGGGAATCACGTTCCTGATACATGGCCAGAGCAAGCGAAACTTGCTGCTGCAGGTAAATGGGATGAACTTAAAGCATTACAAGACAAATTAGACGGAGGTAAAAAATAATCCTTCAGGTATAACAATATAAACCCTTTCAATTATGGCACATAAAAAAGGAGTAGGTAGTTCAAAGAACGGACGGGAATCCGCATCGAAACGATTAGGTGTAAAGATCTTTGGTGGCCAGGCAGCTATAGCCGGCAACATCATTCTTCGCCAACGTGGCATGGAGCATCATCCTGCTGAGAATGTATACGCCGGAAAAGACTTTACCTTACACGCTCAAGTAGATGGGACTGTAAAGTTCACAAAGAAAAAGAACAACAAGTCTTACGTTAGTATTATTCCTGGCGCTGAAGCCTAGAACTTATTCTATATAGAAATTGAAACCCAACCGGAAGGTTGGGTTTTTTGTTATTATAAAGTATAAACCCCCACCACCCTTCGACACTTCGACAAGCTCAGAGCACCGCATGCTCAGTGACCGGGTGAGAATTCTAATATTCTAAGAGTCACGCTTTAGCGTGACGATACCAAAAATCTAGTATCTGTAATACTCCGGCTTATATGGACCTTCCACTTTCACACCGATATATTCCGCTTGTTCGTCTCTAAGCTCTGTGAGCTCAACCCCGATCTTCTCAAGGTGTAGCTTTGCCACTTTTTCATCAAGATGCTTAGGCAGCATATACACTTTGTTCTCGTACTGTCCACTATTCTTCCAAAGTTCGATCTGTGCAAGGGTCTGGTTTGTAAATGAATTACTCATAACAAAACTAGGGTGACCTGTGCCGCATCCTAAGTTTACCAGGCGTCCTTCAGCAAGGAGAATGATATCCTTACCGTTCACATTGTATTTGTCAACCTGGGGTTTTATTTCAATTTTCTCATGGTTATCGTTCAGCCATGCTACATCGATCTCATTGTCGAAGTGACCAATATTACAAACAATGGCCTTGTCTTTCATGGCTTCGAAGTGCCTTCCTTGGATAATGTCCTTATTACCGGTTGTTGTTATAAAAATATCTGCATTCGCTACTACCGTTTCAAGTTTTTTTACCTCAAAACCATCCATCGCAGCCTGTAACGCACATATGGGGTCGATCTCTGTTACTGTGACGATAGATCCGGCACCTTTGAACGAAGCTGCAGAACCTTTACCAACGTCACCATATCCGCAAACCACCACACGTTTTCCTGCTAACATTACATCTGTAGCACGGCGAACCGCATCAACGGCACTTTCTTTACAACCGTATTTGTTGTCGAACTTAGACTTGGTCACACTGTCGTTAACGTTTATCGCAGGCATTACAAGGGTTCCATTCTTCATACGGTCGTACAATCTGTGAACTCCCGTAGTTGTCTCTTCAGAAAGGCCTTTTATTCCCGAAGCCAGTTCGGGATACTTATCGAAAACCATATTGGTAAGGTCACCTCCGTCGTCGAGGATCATATTCAATGGCTGTCGATCTTCGCCAAAGAACAAGGTCTGCTCGATACACCAGTCGAATTCTTCTTCGGTCATACCTTTCCACGCATATACCGGGATACCGGCAGCGGCAATAGCAGCGGCAGCCTGATCCTGTGTGGAGAAAATGTTACATGAACTCCAGGTAACTTCAGCACCTAATGCAATAAGAGTTTCAATTAGAACCGCAGTTTGAATCGTCATATGCAGGCATCCGGCGATACGCGCTCCTTTAAGTGGTTGCTCACCCTTGTATTCTTCACGTAGCGACATAAGACCGGGCATCTCTGCTTCGGCCAGTTCAATTTCTTTACGTCCCCATTCTGCAAGGGAAATATCTTTTACTTTGTAGGCTACGTAAGGCATAGTATTCGTTGACATATTAGTATCTTTGATTTGTTCTATTTTTCTTCCGAATTATTTCGGTTCGCAAAAATACGTAATATCCGTTACATATTAATGCCACTTTACAAAACAATAACAGTTAACGAAGCTACTAAAGTTCTCATTTGGAAGATAGAAGAATCCTTTGATGAGCTATCCCATGGGATCTCATTAACTGAAAATTGCAGAACCCGGGTGGATAGCATGAAAAGCGACCTGCACCGAAGAGGGTTTATGAGTATTCGGCATTTGTTGGCTGAAGAAGGCTATACCGATTATGATCTTTACTATGACGCGAACGGAAAACCTCATCTCAGGGACGATAAACGGATATCCATAACCCACTCTTTTATCTTTTCAGCGATTATTATCAGCACTACCGAAGTGGGTATCGATATTGAGAAACAACGACCCAAAATAATAAGGATCGCACATAAATTCACCCCTATTGAAGAATACCAAAACCTCCCCAGCGAGGAAATCATCATGAGAAAACTCACTATGGTATGGGGTGCCAAGGAAAGCCTCTATAAGAGTTTTGCCGCTCCGGGTCTAAGATTTCTGCGGCATATTTATGTCGATGATTTCATGATGGAAGATTTGCGTACCGTTGCTATTGTATCATTTAATGGGAAGGTTGAATTCTATCATGTAAACATGCTGGAGTTTGAAGGATTCACCTGTGCGTATGCATTACTTTCTAAAGTTATGTGATGGGAAGCAAAAGGGTCTATAACACCATTTTAGAGACAATATCAGCGAAAAAGAAACTGTTGGCAATCCTGATCGATCCTGAAAAATTCGATCTGGATACGGCCTCAGGGTTCCTTCGGAAGTTGCCTTCGGAAACAACCCATTTATTTGTTGGAGGCAGTATGGTTCCCGAAGGAATGACGAAGCAGGTAGTTGACACATTGAAACTGTTTACCTCCAGACCTATCGTTTTATTTCCCGGAGATATAAGTCAGATCACCGATTCGGCCAATGCCTTATTATTTTTGTCCCTTTTTTCAGGAGACAATCCTGAATACCTGGTGGGCCAGCAAATACGCGCAGTAAAGATGCTTCGGAATACGAATATTGAAGTGATCCCGACCGGGTATTTATTGTTAGATGGTGGTAATGGTTCTGCGGTAGCCTCAGTGACCAAAACAACACCCTTACCACAAACAGAGGTTCAGCACATTGTGGATACTGCGGTAGCTGCCGAATTAAGCGGCAAGAAACTCATTTACCTGGAAGCGGGTAGCGGGGCAAAATTCCCGGTTGATCCAGAAGTTATTTCCAATGTAAAAAAGGAAATAGGTATTCCTTTAATTGTGGGAGGTGGTATTCGAACGGCAGAACAGGTTCGGGCGGCTTACAATGCAGGAGCCGACATGATCGTTGTAGGTACAGCCTTCGAAAATGGAAATAGTTTAAAGTTTAAAGATTGATGGGAGAGATTGTCGAATTTTTCTTCGGGCAGTACGCCGATTATGAAACCATCGATATCGTGCTGGAGATCATCGCGGTTATTTTCGGATTTCTATCGGTATGGTTTTCAAAACAAAATAATATACTGGTCTTTCCAACCGGGATGATAAGTACTGCTATTTTCGTGTATCTTCTGCTGAAATGGACCTTGTTAGGGGATATGATGATCAACGCCTATTATTTCATCATGAGCATATATGGCTGGTATATCTGGACGCGAAAAGTTGACGCTACTCACGTCACGCCGATTAGCTATACAACGAAAAAGGAACATCTGTATTCTGTTGTAATCTTTGTTGCCACGCTGGTTTTTGTTTATATCGTATATAAATCATTTGATAAATGGAACGATTGGACAGCCATAGCCGACACCTTCACCACGGCAGTCTTCTTTGTTGGAATGTGGCTAATGGCAAAACGAAAAATTGAGAACTGGTTGTATTGGATCGTAGGAGATATCATTTCGGTTCCACTTTATTTCTATAAAGGATTCACATTTACCAGCTTTCAGTATCTTATCTTTACCCTCATTGCAATTTTCGGGTATTTCGCATGGAAAAAACACTTGAACAACAATCTTCAGACTGTATAAAAATAGTTCTATTCGGGCCGGAATCTACAGGAAAAACTACAATGGCACGAGAGTTGGCCGATTTTTTTAAAACGGAATGGGTGCCGGAATACATGCGGGAGTATCTTCAGAAAAAATGGGACGATTTAGGGGAGAGAATTAACTGGGACGACCTACTTCCTATTGCAGAAGGGCAAATAGCTGCGGAAAATGATGCAGCCAAAAATGCAAATGAAGTTTTGTTTTGCGATACGGATCTGCGGGAATTAAAGGTCTATTGTAAATATTATTACCAGGGAAGTTGCCCTCAGGAAATTGAAAATGCTGTTAAAAACAATTTCTATGATCTGTATTTACTAACAGATATAGATACGCCGTGGGTAGCCGATGATCTTCGCGATAGGCCGGAGGACCGAACCACCTTATTTTGTATTTTTGAGGCAGAACTAAAAAAGTATGGTTTGAATTATCATGTGTTGAATGGAAGTCGGACCGAGAAATTTAAAAAAGCGGTAGCACTAACTAAAAAACTAGTAGAGAGACAATGCTAACAAAAGACGATCTGCAACAAATAAATGAATACGGGCTGCCCCTGCAAAATGTTTACCATCAACTAGAAACCTTTACGTTGGGTATTTCCCCGGTCGAAATCGTAACAGCTGCATCCGAAGGAAATGGAATAGGAGTTATTCCGGAGGAGAGTACCCAAAAACTGGTAGATCTCTTCGAAAGGCGTAAGGACAAGTTGGATATTGTAAAGTTTGTACCTGCTTCCGGGGCGGCTACTCGCATGTTCGCATTTCTTCACGACTTTCTGGAGAATTATAATCCCGAGACCGAATCACTCAGGAGGTTTCTACGGCGTTGCCCGACACCTGCGTTAGAAACGTTTATGAAGAACCTGAAAGATTTCGCCTTTATTAATGATGTGCGGAAGAAGATTCGAGAGAACTATCCCGACTATAAAAAGAGTACTAAAGGTCAGCGTATGTTTTGGTTGGTAAAAATGATGCTTGATCCCAAAGGGCTTAATTATTCTAACCTTCCGAAGGGATTGATACCGTTTCATAAATACGCGAAATACTACACAACAGCTTTTGAAGAACAATTATTTGAAGCAGCCTATTATGCAACTGCAAATGACGATGCCTACCTTCATTTTACCTTCTCTAAAAAACACCTTCCTTATTTTAAAGAAGAATTCGAGACCGTAAAAAAGCGAGTGAGCAAGAAGACTAAAACCGATTTCCATATTTCCTATTCCTTTCAGAAACCTGAAACAGATACTCTGGCAGTTACTTCAGAAAACATTCCTTTCAGGGATACTAAAGGGAAGTTGGTATTCAGACCCTCCGGGCATGGAGCGTTGCTTGAAAATTTAAATGATATTGATTCAGACCTGATCTTTGTAAAAAACATTGATAATGTAGTAGCCGAAGAATATGTAGAAACCGTGGCATTTTATAAAAAACTCCTCGCAGGTAAGTTGCTATGGATTCAGAAAAGGGTATTCCAATATCTGCTTGCGTTGGAAAAAGAAGAAGTAGAAGAGGAGGTCCTCAGGGAAATTCGCTCTTTTTTGTGGAATGCGTTAAGCATTAAAGATGTACCCATTGATCAGGACAGGATGATGAACGTTTTAAACCGGCCAATTAGAGTTTGTGGGGTGGTTAAAAATACAGGAGAACCGGGTGGTGGTCCGTTTTGGGTAAAAGGAGAGGACGGACATGTGAGTTTGCAAATAGTTGAAAAATCTCAGATCGATCTGGAAGATCCCCACATGCATACCCTTGTAAATGATGCAACGCATTTTAACCCTGTGGATATTGTTTGCGGTGTACGTGACTTTAAAGGGAAGAAGTTTGATCTCAAATTGTATAGTGATCCCCGCTCTGGAATCATAGCTAATAAAACGGATGCAGGAACTCCCATAAAGGCATTAGAATTACCTGGGCTATGGAATGGAGGCATGGCCAGATGGAATACGGTATTTGTTGAGGTTCCTTTAATAACCTTTAACCCTGTTAAAACGGTGAACGATTTACTGAATAAAGAGCATCGACCCAACGCCTGATGGAGACTGCACAGCTTATAAAAGAACTTCAGTTTAAAGCTATACGCAGCAGTGGGCCGGGAGGCCAGCATGTGAACAAGACTTCCAGCAAGATAGAATTGCAATTTAATATTAAAGATTCGGATGCTTTTTCGGAAACGGAAAGGGAACGACTCATGGAACGGCTTGCAAAACGCATTAATTCAGATGGGGCTATTATATTGCAGTGTGGCGAGACACGAAGTCAACACCGGAATAAGGCGATCGTAATGCAACGACTACTGGACTTGCTCGCGCAAAACCTAAAGGTAAAGAAGAAACGAAAAAAGACCAAACCGTCCAAATCGGCCATCGAAAAGAGACTTAAGGTTAAGAAGCAGCAGGCCTTGAAAAAATCTAACCGTAGGCCTCCCAAAATAGATTAATTGCCTAACTTTGTCGTACATCTCTAAGGGGTGCTTTTTATGCGTGAAAGGCTGAGATTATACCCATTGAACCTGGGCAGGTAATGCTGCCGAGGGACAGAGAACCCGTTAGGTTCTTTCAATGTCACCCCTATTAGTTCTGTGATCTAATAGGTTTTTTATTTTAATATTTGTCGGAATAACAGCCCCTTTTATTCGTATTTAAATTTTGTACGGATGAAGTTGTTATCTTTTATCATATTGTTTTTTATTGGTTTTGCCGTGCTCGTTGCTCAGGATAAAACCATCGATTCCACCGCAGTAGAGAATCTGGATGAGGTGCTCGTCCAGGCTGTGAGAGTTAAAGAAGATGCACCCATAACACACTCTAACCTGGACAAGGAGGAACTTCAGAAACGAAACCTTGGTCAGGATATCCCTCTACTATTGAATTATTTACCTTCCGTGGTTACTGCCAGTGATGCAGGGGCCGGTGTAGGTTATACATACATAAGAGTTAGAGGAAGCGATGCCTCTCGCATTAACGTAACCCTTAATGGTATTCCCTTTAATGATGCTGAAAGTCAGGGGACATTTTGGGTGAATCTCCCAGACTTTGCCTCCTCGGTTCAGAGTCTTCAGTTGCAGCGCGGTGTGGGGACCTCCACCAATGGATCGGGCGCCTTTGGCGCGAGTTTGAATATTCTAACGGATGCGATCTCTGAAGAGGCTTATGCGGAGCTAGCGAATTCATTTGGCTCGTTTAATACAAGGAAACATACAGTAAGATTTAGTACCGGACTCCTCGAGGATCGTATAGAATTCTCTGGACGATTATCCAACATCGCTTCCGATGGATATATCGACCGGGCAACTTCCGATCTTAAGTCGTATTTTCTTCAGGCTGCCTATAAAGACAGCAATACACTTGTAAAGCTTATCACTTTTGGCGGCAGGGAGGAAACCTATCAGGCATACTTCGGAATTGATGCTGAAACACTTGCTACCGACAGGACCTTTAATCCGGCGGGAATCTATACAGACAGTAACGGGAATGTACGTTTCTATGATAACGAAGTGGATAATTACGCCCAGGATCACTACCAGATGTTCTGGAACCAGCGATTTAATAATAAATGGCGCTCTAATATTTCGTTGAATTATACCTACGGGCGTGGATATTTTGAACAATTTGTTGAAGACGGAGACCTGGAGTTTCATGGAATAGCCCCATTTGAAATAGGAGATGAATTCATCACGAACTCCGATCTTATTCGTCGTCGCTGGCTGGATAATGACTTCTACGCTGTTAATGCCAATGTGAGTTATACCGAAAATGATTTCGACGTTACATCGGGTGCTTTTTATAGTTTCTACGACGGTGATCATTTTGGAGAGGTTATCTGGGCAAGATTTGCCGGGAATACGGACATCAGGGATCGCTATTATTTTGGGGTAGGAGAAAAAAGTGAGTTCACAGTGTTTTCGAAAGCGAACTGGCAAATTGATCAACAATGGAGTGTTTTTGGAGATTTACAGGGGCGATTTATTAACTATAAAACCTCTGGGATTACGTCAGACAAGTTGCCCCTGAATGTAGATAAAACCTATAATTTCTTTAATCCAAAAGCAGGTGTTTCATTTGAGTTAAATTCAAAGAATCAGTTCTATGGTTCCTTCGGAAGGGCGAACCGTGAACCGAGGAGAAGTGACTTTGAGCAAGGTATTTTTACTCCTGAAAGCCTGAACGATTATGAATTGGGATGGCGATATAATACGGAAAAAGTAAAAGTAAACTCCAACGCTTATTTTATGGATTACAGGGATCAATTGGTGCTTACCGGCGCCATTGATGATGTAGGGGCCCCTATTCGTGCAACAAGCGGAAAAAGTTATCGATTGGGTCTCGAAATTGACGCGGAGATATTACTGGCGCCTGCCCTTAAAATAAGGCCCAATATAGCCTTAAGCACTAATAAAAATGTAGATTTCGTTACGTCCAGGGACGGTTCGCTTGTGAATTTGGGAAATACCAATATTTCATTTTCGCCCGATATCGTTGCGGGCAACATTATAGAATACACTCCCGTTAAGAATTTTCAAATAGCCTTTCTGTCAAAATATGTGGGAGAGCAGTATATGGGAAATATCGACAGTGAAGTGTCTAAACTGGACAGTTATTTCATTAATGACCTTAATTTAATTTATCGGCTGGAAGAAGTGCCTTTGGCAAAAGTGATCACTTTCTCAGCGGTGGTGAACAATCTGTTCAATGTGAAATATGTATCCAATGGGTATTTTTTCACCTTCGATGATGATTTCAGTAATCCCGGAACGGTAACCACTGTTGAAGGAGCGGGATTTTATCCACAGGCCACAACCAACTTTTTAATAGGTGCTACGATACTATTCTAATTTGTAACCTGAAGGTTGTCACCGGTGCGAACAGCCCGGTATTGCTGCATGGGGTATAAGCTGCTATTGGTCTTGTGTTGTCCGGTAACAATGTCGTATTCATTATCATCGGCTATACACGGACAGCTGGCAATAATTCCTGTTACCTCCATACGTGAACAAACGCTGGGAGGGTGATTGGGATCACTAAGTTCTGAAGCGGTATACAAGCTGTTATTCACATTGTAAATTACGATTCCCTTTATGCCCTGCTGACTTACAAGCACGCTATTCCCAGGGAATTTAAGCGGATTATACTGCGGAAGGTTTAGATTCAGATTTAAATTAACAACAGGATTGGCTAAATTTGGATTGTTATCCTGTAATCCACCATCATCACTCTTGCAAGAGGCGAGTAATAACAAGGCGAAAATGCCAATTATCTTCAATTTCATTAAAAGCAAATTTTAGTCTTGCAAAGTACGAAAATTCAGCAAGAAATATTTTTTTTAGTATCTTTGACTTACAAAATCCCGTCGTGCATGGGATTTTTTCTGTTTTAGTTAAAACGATGAAGTTATGAGTAAAGTATCTTATTATACTGCAGAAGGGTTAAAAAAACTAAGAGATGAGGTTAATCAGCTGAAGGACGTAGAACGTCCGAAGGCGTCCCAGGCTATTGCAGAGGCCAGGGATAAAGGTGATTTGAGCGAAAATGCTGAATATGACGCGGCCAAGGAAGCACAAGGCTTATTGGAAATGCGAATTTCAAAAATGGAGGAAACTCTTTCCAATGCCAGATTGATCGATGAATCTGTACTGGACAATTCGAAAGTACTAGTGCACTCCATTGTAAAAATAAAAAACCAGGTGAATGGGATGGAAATGACCTATAAACTGGTTGCACAGAGTGAAGCAGACCTAAAAACAGGTAAAATATCCGTAGATTCACCTATTGGTAAAGGATTGCTTGGAAAAAAAGTAGGCGAAACCGCCGAAATTCAAGTACCGAACGGTACCATGAAATTTGACGTTTTGGAAATAAGTCGGGATTAAATGGCAACTATCTTCACAAAGATCATAAACGGTGAAATTCCCTGTTATAAAATAACAGAGGATGAAAATTTCCTTGCTTTTCTGGATATAAACCCCAATACAAAAGGCCATACACTTTGTGTGCCTAAACAGGAAGTGAATAAACTTTTCGATCTGCAAGCAGACACTTACGAAGGACTGATGAAATTTTCTCGAAAGGTAGCTAAGGCGTTGGAAAAAACAGTGTCTTGTGAGAGGATCGGGATGGCGGTTATTGGTCTTGAAGTGCCCCATGTACATGTGCATTTGATCCCCATCAACGAGATGAAGGACATGACCTTTCAGCATAAAACGGTGGTTTCGGCAGAAGAAATGACCGCACTTGCCAAAAAAATTCAGGAAAATCTTTAGCTTATTTCAGCAGGTATATCAGCACGCCGATAGTGATCGCATCGATAATGATGATTATATACGCAAGGGGTTTCAGTTTGATGCCCGATGGTTTTGGATGTGCTAGTTTACGGTTATACTCGAATATTTTTTCAAGGTCTTCATTCCAGCTAACAGGATAAATGGTAGTGTCGCAATTACCGCAATGCATATCGGAAACAACCTCACTGGAGACTTTGCTGTAGAACTTGTTTTCCTTTTCAGCCTGCGAAAAACTAAGTTCGAGACTATCAGGTTGATAACATTCCGGGCAATTATTCTTTAATTGCGCTCTATGTAGACTATGAATGGTTTCAGTCATCTTAACGGCTAATTTTTAACAGGATCTCCATTGTGGTACCTTCACCAATGGTACTCTTAAGGACACGGATCTTACCTCGATGATATTCCTCTATGATTCTTCTCACCAGGGATAGGCCCAGTCCCCAACCCCTTTTTTTAGTTGTGTATCCGGGCATGAATACCTTTCTGTAATTCCATTTCTGAATACCTTTCCCGGTATCACTGATGAGCAATCTGGCATGCTTTGAGGTAGGTTCGATACTGATGCTGATCTTTCCTTTTCCCTTCATGGCATCGATGGCATTCTTCACGAGGTTTTCGATGGTCCAGCCATAAAGTTGCGAATTTAGCTCAACATAAACAGGATGAACGGGAAGGTGGAGTTCAAATTCGATCAATTTAGAGGTCCGACTTTTAAGGTAGTCGAAGGACTGCCGGGTTTCGGCGACAATATCTTTTTTGATGAGTTTTGGTACAGATCCGATTTTTGAGAATCGTTCCGTGATAGTCTTCAGCCGGTCGATATCCTTCTCCATTTCCTCAATATAGCTGGCATTGACGTTTTCCTGTTTCAGGATCTCTGTCCAGCCTACCAGGGAAGATAAGGGCGTACCGATCTGGTGCGCCGTTTCTTTGGCCATCCCCGCCCAGAGTTTGTTTTGCTCAGAAGATTTGGATGTTTGAAAGAAGAAATACAATGCGGTAAAGAACAACAGGATAATTAATATTAAAGCGATGGGGTAGTATTTCAGCTTATTGATAATAGGAGAATTACCGTAATAGATCGTTTGCAGTACCTCTTCATTAAAATGTATCGGGATAGGTTGATATTCGGAAGTGAACTGCTCGGCCAGTCGTTTTCTGTTTTCCCTTAGTTTTTCGGGATCGGTCTCTTTTTCATCAATATTCCTAACATCGTACGAATCTTCTTTATGGCTGTACACCACCATTGGAGTGCTTACGTTACTTTGAAGCACTTTTAAAACAATATTACTGATGTCTTCATCATTTTCCAGGTCGGTTTGCGCGAATTCATTCTGAGCAGCCGCCCAGACCTGCATTTTACTTCGTTCGTTATTTTTTAATTGATTAAAGAACGCATATGTATTCCACAGGATCAGTGAAATGATAAAGATGGAAAGGAAAACGAAGAACCAACGTAGGAGTGCCTTTTTATTCTGCATACTTAATTATTTCTTCATCACCGGCAAAGCGGATAGGAAGTTCGATAAATATAAAGCAAATATGTTAATATTATTGTGCTTACAAATTTTTACAAGCCTTAGCGTTTGGGTACATTTGTAGGCTATGATCACGATCGATCCTAAAGAAATACCCACATCCAAATTACACGGTTATCTTCTCGGTGCTGTATCACCCCGTCCAATTTGCTTTGCAAGTACGGTAGATTCAGCTGGTTCGGTGAATTTGTCGCCCTATAGCTTTTTCAATGTGTTTAGCGCAAATCCACCGGTTATGATCTTTTCCCCCGCAAGAAGAGTTCGGGATAATACAACCAAGCATACCTTAGAGAATGTGCTGGAAACCAGGGAAGTGGTTATTAACATTGTGAGCTACGAAATGGTGCAGCAGATGTCCCTTTCCTCTACGGAATATCCAAAAGGAGTAAATGAATTTACAAAAGCAGGGTTTACTGAAATTCCTTCCGAGGTAGTAAGGCCTCCAAGAGTGAAAGAGGCGCCGGTTCAGTTTGAATGCATGGTTAATGAGGTAATTGCCCTGGGAGACCATGGCGGTGCCGGAAACCTGGTGATCTGCGAGGTATTGAAACTGCATCTGAACGAAGAGATCCTGGACGAAAATCAACGTATTGATCCCCAAAAGATCGATACAGTGGCCCGTATGGGAGGAAATTGGTACAGCAGGGCTAAGGCCGGTCTGTTTGAGGTGGAAAAACCATTAAAAACGCTTGGTGTTGGTGTGGACGCTTTGCCGGAAACCATTCGGTTCAGCAAGGTGTTAACGGGAAACGATCTTGGTATACTTGCCAATGTTGAAACCTTGCCAAAAGGCGTGAATGCAGCTTTAAACCCTTCGGAAGAAATTCAGAAAAAAGCACAGGAATCTTTGATAGCCGGAGATGCTATGGAAGCCTGGAAGATATTACAACAAACAGAATAGAACTAAAAACAAAATAACAACAGCTAATAAGATGGAAGTACAGGGAAAAATTAAAATGATTGATGAAACCAAAACCTACGGGACCAATGGTTTCAGAAAAAGAGAATTGGTTATTACTACCGAAGAACAATATCCACAGCATATTATGATCGAATTCGTGCAGGATAAAACCGATCTGCTAAATAGTTATCAGGTTGGTCAGAATGTGAAGGTTAGCATAAACCTTAGGGGTCGCGAATGGGTGAATCCACAGGGTGAAACCAAATATTTCAACTCCATTCAGGGTTGGCGCATAGAGAATATCGATCAGGCGGTTTCAGGTGATATGCCACCATTACCGCCGGAGGATGCCTTTGAGCCGGCAACCGACCTCAGTGAAGAGGATCATGATGATCTGCCGTTTTAAGCTTTAGTAAAAAAACTGGTATCCCGCTCCTGTCCTTCATCCAATGGAGATAGTGGTGGGATTAATCATCTTCTACCTCTGAAATCAGAATTATGCATTTCCTTACTGAAGAAATCTGCTTCCCGGCAGTTACCGAAGCTACCTCCGAAGGTCTTCTTGCTGTTGGGGGTGATTTGTCTGTAGACCGCTTGAAACTGGCCTATCAATCCGGGATCTTTCCGTGGTATGGCGATGCGCAACCTATTATGTGGTGGAGTCCGGACCCCAGGATGGTTCTGTTTCCGGATGACCTATATGTTTCCAAAAATCTTCAGAAGAAAATAAGCAAGGCTCATTTCACTGTTACGTTCAATACGAAATTTGAAGATGTTATATATCAATGCTCCGATATAAAACGAGAGGATCAGGGAGGCACCTGGATCACCGACGAGATGCTGGAAGCTTATATTGAACTACACAAGAGCGGCTGGGCCCAATCGGTTGAAGTATGGAAGGGAGAGAAGTTGGTGGGAGGACTTTATGGGGTAAACCTTCAATCGCAACTGGTGTTTTGTGGAGAAAGTATGTTCAGCCTGGAAAGTGACGCTTCGAAGGTTGCGCTGTATTATTTGGTTGAAAAACTTAAAAGCAATAAGTATCGATTGATCGACTGTCAGATGTATACGGAACATCTTGAGCGAATGGGTGCGCGGGAAATACCCCGGGGTGATTTTATACAATATTTAACCCAAGTATGATAAATGTCAAAAATCTTAGGAAGTAAATAACTTACATTAGTTAAAACTTTGAAATCCCGAAGGTTATGAATTCTATTGAGCAGATCAGGCAATGGATGGAAAGCCATCCTACCTCCATGATGTTTATCAAGTATTTATTATGGGTAATCTTTATAGTGGCCCTTATCCAATTCTTCAGACGGATGCTTCGCAAACGGTTGCCGGATACCCAGGCCCGATACAAAACACAGAAAGGGATTGAAGTTATCGGTTATATCATTTTGATCATTTTATCACTGTCATATTTCACTGGAAATATAAAGGATTTTACACTTGCTATCGGATTACTAACCGCCGGAATTGCGATTACCCTTCAGGAATTAGTTCTCAGCATTGCTGGTTCTATCTACATATTCTTTGTGAAGGTATACAAGCCGGGAGACCGCATAGAGATCAACGGTATTAAGGGTGATGTGATCGATATAGACAGTATATATACCACTATGATGGAGATTGGTCAATGGGTTAGCAGCGATAATTACAGCGGCAGAATTGTCAAGCTCAGCAACGCTTTTGTTTTTAAGGGCCCTGTTTATAACTATTCTCAGGATTTTCCTTTTATATGGGATGAATTCAATTTACCCATACACTATGAATCGGATATGGAACTGGCAAAAAGCATAGTTATTAAAGTCGCCTCTGAACAACTTAGCGATTATGTGAATGCTTCTATGGATAAGTGGAAGTCTGTTGTAAAACGCTATTATATCGAGGATGCCGTAGTGGCTCCTACTTTAGCGATCACCTTAACCGACAATTGGATACAATTCAATCTCCGGTATATTGTGGATTATAAAAAGCGAAGATTTACAAAACACCGTCTCAACGAGCTCATAGCTGTGGAAATCGAGAAGACGCAAGGCAAAGTTAAACTTGCTTCAGCGACCTTTGAGATCGTAAAAATACCAACGGTTCAACTCGATAAAAAGCAAGATTAACGCAGAATGTATACATTGATAATTCATAGCTGATAAATTCAAGGCATACTTTTTTTCGTACCTTTCGCATGCAAAAATTCAGAATTCTATAAAAAGCACAAAATGAAGCGTTTCTACCCCAATTTCATCCTTATATGGTTATTGGTATTTTTTTCTACAGCGAGTTTCGCACAGGAAAGTGAAATACTGCCGGTTGGCTTAACAGAAGCTGAGCGGGAGATCATTTCCGAATACAGCTTTACAGGTAATCGATTCACGCCACCCCCGTCCGGTCCGGTACGAGCTGCGGCCGAGTGGGAGGAAGTGGAGTATTTACTTATTACATGGCAACCGAGTTTCCCTAATATCCTGCGACAGATCGTTGAGGCGGCTGTTCAGGAGTGTAAAGTGATAATCACCACACAAAATGAGACATCAGTGTCCAACTATCTGCAGTCTAACGGGGTGGACCTTACCAATGTTACATTTATGGATGAACCCTGGAATAGTATCTGGATCCGTGATTATGCCGGAAATACGATCTACTCAGACGATGTCGGGGAACGCGCCCTTACGGACTGGATCTACAACAGACCCAGACCTATGGATAATATAATGCCTTCTGCACACGCAGCACTTACCGGAATCCCGATCTATATTACCGATACAGCTCCCAATGATCTTGTGAATACCGGCGGAAATTATATGTCGGATGGACTGGGAAATGCTTTTGCTTCAGAGTTAGTCCTGAATGAAAATGCAGCCGGAAATCCTTATGGAGTAACAGCGAAAACAGAAGCGCAGATCGATGATATCATGCAACAATATATGGGCATCGATACTTATATTAAGATGACGCCGCTACCATACGACGTGATCAATCATATCGATATGCATATGAAACTGCTGGATGAAGAAACATTATTGGTTAGTAAATACCCTGAAGGAATTGCGGACGGTCCCCAGATCGCGGCGAATATTGATTATGTTTTAAACAATTTTCAATCGGTTTTCGGGACTCCCTATCGCGTGAAGTGGATTGATGCACCCCCTAGTCCGAATGGATCCTATCCCGACACCGGGGGTTACTACAGAAACTTTACGAATGCGATTTTTATTAATAAAACCATTCTGATTCCCTACTATCGTGCGGAAGTTGACGGCCCGGCCCTTGCGCAATGGCAGGAAATGATGCCCGGTTATAATATTGTTGGGATCGATGTGGATAATTCAGGAGAGAATCTAATAGCCCTTGTAGGCGCAATTCACTGCATTACCCATACCATCGGGGTGGCAGACCCTTTATGGATCGTTCACCAGCCGGTGTATAATGCCGACACCAATACCGATGTCACGCTAGACGCCATGGTTAAGCATATTTCGGGAGTTAGTTCCGTTGATGTGATGTGGCGGGAAGAAGGCACCACCAGCTGGAATCAGGCCGCAATGACGAATGTTTCCGGTGATAACTGGACCACCGATATTTCCATTGCAAACACTGATGTTGAATATTATATCGAGGCTGATGCTAATTCCGGGAAAGAATTATCAAGACCTATCGTTGCCCCGGAAGGTTATTGGACCATTTCAACCGAAGTTTTAAGCGCAGGAGATCTTACTGCCTATACTATTTCGGCTCCTTATCCGAATCCTACAGATGATTCCGTATCATTCAACCTGAACAACCTTGCCGGGCCTGTTACAGTGCGAGTTCACAATATTCTGGGACAAGAGCTTATGACGGAAGAACAGAAATCGGGGAACGGAGTATTCAATCTTACTCTTAATCCGAACTGGAGAGGAACTCTCTTTGTAACTTTTGAAGGAGATTTTGGTAGGGCAACAAAAAAAGTGATTAAACTTTAAGAAGAAACTAGCTTAAAAGAACGCATTGGAAGGCGGTTTTTGAATGAAAAATCAAATATCTAAGTGTAAGGATTGGTGCTTGAACGAAAATATTTGGTTTTTAGGCAGATTATCAGCATATTAGCTACCGAATTTTCTTACGTCCCCATTCATGAATAGGCACTTCATATACACTTTCTTAGTTGTCGTTTGCATAACGACCAGCAGTATCGCGCAGTCTTCAACCGACGTGAACAAGGACGTGGACCGTACTGCGGTATATGAACAAGTGGTAAAAGAGGGATATGGAACGCCGAAGATTTATAAAGCACTGGGGAATGCCCATTATTTTGAAGGTAATCATTCAGAAGCTAAGAAATGGTTCGAAAAGTTGTTTGAATCAGAGGCTTTGGAAGATCCCATGTTGAAATTCAGGTATCAGCAAACCCTGAAAGCATTAAAGCTCGACCCGGCAACTAACAGTTATCTCAACCCATCCGTAGCCGGCTCCAATTAACTTTTACATCGAGTTTATCTCCTTATAGCGGAAACATTCTGTAACATGATCGTTTACCATTCCTGTTGCCTGCATATGGGCATAGACCACCGTAGTTCCTACAAATTTAAATCCGCGTTTTTTCAAGTCTTTACTTATTTCATCGCTAATTAATGTATTTGCGGGAATATCTGCCATAGTCTTAAAAGAATTAACTGTGGGTCTATCATCTACAAATCTCCATATATAATCGCTGAAACTACCAAACTCCTTTTGCACTTCCATAAATGCAATAGCATTTGTAACCGTCGCGTTCACTTTTAGTCTATTCCTAATGATCCCGGCATCGAGCAATAAAGAATCTATTTTCTCCTGATCGTATTTTGCTACTTTTTTATAATCGAAATTATCGAATGCTTTTCTGAAATTCTCCCGTTTTCTCAAGACGGTGATCCAGCTCAAACCGGCTTGAAAAGTCTCCAAAATAAGGAATTCGAAAAGCTTATGGTCCTCCTTCACAGGAACACCCCATTCTGTGTCATGATACGCTACATATAAAGGATCCTTACCACACCAGGCACATCGAGCCTTTGTCATAATTTCTGATTTTAGTCATAGGAAAGGTAGTAAGTTTTTTAAATTTTTGCGACTCAATTCGCATGGAAAATATTATGGAAATTACACAAGACAAAAAAGTGGAGCTCATAAAAGAAAAATTGAGTGAAACTATCGATTATAAGACCTATAGAAATATAGTTTCCGAACTTGCAAGCGAGGGATTAAGCACGAGTCCCGAGCAAACAGAGGCCAATACAACTTATACCAAACTTAATGATGCACGTATGCGTCGATTAGATAAGACTATCAAGGTTCCTGCAGCGATGGCGGAAAAATTTATGGCCTTCGGGGGAAATCAGACATGGCTGGTCATTTCCGAAAGTTGGTGTGGTGATGCGGCTCAATCGATCCCCGCAATGAATAAGTTGGCAGAACTTTCAGATGGAATAGATCTGAGAATTATTTATCGTGACATGCATCCGGAGCTCATGGATGCTTTCCTTACCAATGGTGCCAGATCTATCCCGAAGTTGATCGTTATTAACAATGAAACTGAGGAAATTCTATATGAATGGGGCTCAAGGCCAGCGGCCGCTGCAAAAATGGTTAACGACTATAAGGCATTACACGGAACCCTTACTCCGGAATTCAAACAAGATCTTCAAGTATGGTACAATAAGGACAAAGGTCAGAGTATCCTACAGGACTTGTCAGAGATTATCTAATCAATACTGACCAGGAAAATTATAGGTGATCGATCCCTTTTGACTCTCAACGGCGGCAGCGGTGTTGAAACGCGCTTTTTTCGCATAGATTATGGCACTTTCAATTAAGCAACCATTTTGGGTAGTGGATGCCTTTTTATTATAATTGGTTTTGGTCACCTTTCCAAGGGCATTGACCTGAATATTTATGACAATTATTCCGCCTCTGTCGCAGGTATATACCGGATTTGGGATATATAGATCTCTACGGTTTACGAGTTCGTAGCTAATAGTGGTATTTCGGTTTCCTGAACCCGATTTCGGCCTTTTTCTGTTTTTTTCGTTTTAGTGCTATTTCCCGGGCTTCTTTTAGCTTTTCCCGGGCTTCTTTTATTCTTTCTTCTGAAACGAACTGGGTGTCATTAATAGCAGCGTCCAATTCGGCAAGTTTATCATCGATCTCACTTTCGGAAGTTTCCAGGTCTGAAATAAACTTCTCGGCTTCATTAAAGGCTTTGTTGGTTTCTATAGCCCTTTGTTCTGAAGGAGTGAGTTTGGCGATTTCCTCCTCGGGAACAGGCAATTCATCTGCGTATTCAACATCGTAGGACGATTCATCTAAAGGGAAACCTGCACCGAGTTTTGCTGAATAAAGTATAAGGAACAGACAGCCAAAAATGAGCGACGTTATTAAAAAAGCACGATATGAATAATCGAATTTCATGGGGCAAATTCTACAACAATGATACAAATTTATTTGAAAAGTGCTTATTTACCAGAAGATTAAGAGCTTTTTAACTTAACAGGCTCTTTTCGAATTCTTCGATAGACAGCGCATCCGACACATTGAATTCACCAATACGAGTACGCCGTAATTTGCTGAGATGCCCCCCATTATTCAGTGCTTTCCCGAAATCGTGCGCCAGGGACCTAATATAGGTTCCTTTACTGCAAACTACCCGAAAGTTTACTTCAGGCAGATCAATCCCGGTAATTTCAAATTCTGAAATATGGATGGTCCGGGTGGAAATTTCCACTTGTTTGCCTTCTCTGGCATAGTCGTAGAGGCGTTTACCTTCTTTTTTTAGGGCAGAGAATATGGGAGGTTGTTGCTGAATATCTCCAATAAACAGCCCTGAGGCCTTGATAATTTCTTCATGAGAGATATTCGTGGTGTCGAAATGTTCATCAATCTCAGTTTCCAGATCGAAACTTGGTGTTGTGCTCCCTAATGTTATGGTTCCGGTATATTCTTTTTCCTGAGCCTGGTAGGTTTCGATCTTTTTAGTGAACATTCCCGTACAAAGAATCAAAAGCCCTGTTGCTAAAGGGTCTAAAGTTCCTGCATGCCCTACTTTTATCTTTTTTATCCCGTATTTCCTTCGGATAAGCCAACGGACCTTGTTCACAACCTGGAAAGATGTCCATTCCAGTGGTTTGTCTATCAATACGACTTGTCCTTCTAAATAGTCTTCAGCAGTCATCAGGAAATATAAAAACTGGTTACAATAGCTATTAAACCAACCAAAAGGCAATAGATGGCGAAATAGGACAGCTTACTTTTTCGTACCAGGGTGATCATCCAGGTACATGCCAGAAGTCCGCAAATAAAAGCAGCGACAAAGCCAATACCCAAGATAGTGAAGTCGGTGTTTTCGCCAGATAACTCCCCGCTATAAATGTCTTTGGCTATTTTTCCAAAGATGAGGGGTACCACCATAAGGAAGGAGAAGCGTGCGGCTTTACTTTTATCGTTGCCAAGGAGGACCGAGGTAGAGATAGTAGCTCCACTGCGGGATATTCCGGGAAGCATGGCCACGGCTTGAGAAATACCAATTACAAAAGCGTTACTATTAGATACTTTCTTACCTGTATTTTTTGCCCTGTCGGCCAGCCATAACAGAACTGCTGTTACTATCAGCATAGCTCCTACGAATGCGATGTTTCCTCCAAAAAAAGCTTCGAGTTCCTCTTCGAATAATACACCCACAACGGTCGCTGGAATCATGGATATAATAATTTTCAGGGAGAATTTGGTTTCCTCGTTCCATTTGAACGTAATGAGGCCACTGATAATTTCCCAAACATCTTTTCTGAACACTACAATAGTGCTCAAAGCGGTGGCAAAGTGAAGGACTACAGTGAAAAGTAAGCTTTCTTCCGGTACAGAAGTATCCCCAAGAATAGCTTTGCCAAGTTCCAGGTGGCCACTCGATGAAACAGGTAAAAATTCGGTGAAGCCCTGAACAACGCCAAGGATAACAGCGTCCCAAATGTCCATGGGTTATTCTTCTTTATTCGGATTCAACAGTATGGCGTACACTTCAAATCCGAAGCCTATCAGGATAAGCGCCGGAGCAAGACGTATTCGCCTCCAGCTATATATTTCGGGATTGAAAACATTAGGGTCGTCACTACCACCTCCCGCCATAAGGATGAAGCCTAAAGCAATAAATGCAACTCCTATGAGCATGAACTTGTAGTTCTTCTTTTCGAATACGAAACTATTAACCTTTGCTGCTTCTTTGCGTTTCTTTTCTCCCATAATTAGTCAAATTCAGTAAATAGAACGTTGTCTTCTAGTGTTAATTGTGAAATATGTTCGGAAGTACCGAACCAAAAATTGTACAAATGCAAGTTAACCTTTTTATTCATTATTTGTTCCTGCAGACCTTCGATGGTTAAACCTTGTTCCAGTCCGCGATTGATATAATAGAAGTCGTCTCCCATCTCTTTAATTACGATGTCGTAGGATGAGCCTTCCTTTATAGCGGTAACAGTTATTTCCTTAATTACACAATCTTCCGACTTTGGATTCTGGATCAGGCAGCCGGATGTGAGAAAAGGAAGCGCAATTAGAATTGCGAGTCTTTTAATAGTAGAGTTCATCGGTGCGCAAGTTTAAGAAACGTTGGGTTGCGAAAAACGTACTGATCCATGTAATAATAAGCCCCATTAGAAAAATAAAAACAAATAAGGAAACGATCAATACCGTATCCTGTGTAAGTCCTAATTCCGGGAAGGTTTTATTCAGATAATACAAAATGAACGCCATTCCTCCCATTGCAAGTATGGAGCCAATAATACCCAATCGCACACTTTTCCATATAAAAGGACGCCGTATGAATTGTTTGGTTGCGCCTACCATCTGCATCGTTTTTATCGTGAATCGTTTCGCATAAACCGATAGCCTGATCGAACTATTGATAAGGAGGATCGCGACAACAAGGAAGATAGCCGCTACCACAAGCACCCAAAAACTAATGCGCTGTACATTCTTTGTGAGTTGTTCGATAAGCGGCTTGTCGTATCCCACATCATCCACAAAGGGCTTGCTCTTCAATTCGGTAATGATCTCTTCTACTTTTTCTGGAGTTACATAATCGGCCCGCAATCTTACATCAATATTATTCTGAAGGGGATTTTCACCCAGGTAATCCACATAATCCTCGCCAATTTCGGCCATATGCGCTTCGGCTGCCTCTTCCTTGGTAACATAATTCGCGTATCTAGTATAATCTGCCAGTTCCAGGCTTTGTTTCAGTTGATTGATCTCAACTTCCTTGGCGGTATCTTTCAGAAAAATAACAATGGGTACCTGCTCTTTAAAGTGATCGGCAACGCGTTTCGAATTCAATACTAGCAAACCCAATAATCCTAATAGGAATAACACCAGGCCAATACTGATCACCACAGAGAAATAAGAAGAAATAAGACGTCTTTTTTGATACTTTTCGAAAGCCGTTGCCATTTTTGAAGCTGTTATGAGCGTAAAAATACAATGATTTTTACTACTCTGACTAACTAACGTTTAAACTTTTCTCTTTCGTACAATACACGTAAATTTGCTCCTTCGCAGTAAAACAAACTATGAATCAGTATCATTTTAACGATATAGAAGCCAAATGGCAAAAGTACTGGGCCGAAAACCAAACATTCAAGGCTGAGAATAAAAGCGATAAGCCCAAGTATTATGTCCTGGATATGTTCCCATATCCATCAGGAGCGGGGTTGCATGTAGGCCATCCGCTGGGTTATATAGCCAGCGATGTGTATTCAAGGTACAAGCGGCATAAGGGTTTTAATGTTCTCCACCCCATGGGTTACGATAGTTTTGGATTGCCGGCAGAACAGTATGCCATTCAGACGGGGCAGCACCCTGCTGAAACCACCAAAGTGAATATTGAGGGGGGTATGGATAAAAACGGAACGAAAATAGAAGGTTACAGAAAACAGCTGGATAAGATCGGATTTTCATTCGACTGGAGCCGTGAAGTGCGAACGTCCGATCCGAAATATTACAAATGGACGCAGTGGATCTTTATTCAGCTATTTGAAAGCTGGTATGATTGCGATGCCGATAAGGCACGTAGCATTGAAGATTTGATACCCATTTTTTCTTCGGAAGGAAATACGAAGGTAAATGCTGCCTGTGATGATGCTATGGAAACTTTTTCCGCCGATGAATGGAAAGGTTTTTCATCTGAAGAACAACAAAGAGTATTACTTAAATACAGACTTACCTATTTGGCCGAAACCGAGGTCAACTGGTGTCCCGAATTAGGAACTGTACTGGCAAACGATGAAGTGGTGAACGGCGTTTCCGAACGTGGAGGTTATCCTGTGATCCGTAAGAAGATGATGCAGTGGAGTATGCGTATCACAGCCTATGCACAACGATTGCTGGATGGCCTGGATAAGATCGACTGGCCACAACCGCTGAAAGATTCACAGATCAATTGGATAGGCCGTTCGGAAGGTGCTATGGTTTCTTTTAACCTTAAAGGCTTCGATGATACTATCGGGGTTTTCACTACGCGCCCCGACACTATTTTCGGTGTGAGTTTTATGACCCTTGCACCGGAACACGAGCTGGTGGCTAAGATCACTTCAAAAGCCCAAAAAGCTGAAGTGGAGGCCTACGTAGAAGCTACTGCCAAACGAAGTGAGCGAGAGCGGATGGCCGATGTAAAGACGATTTCCGGAGTATTTACCGGGGGGTACGCCATTCATCCCTTCAGTGGGGAAGAGATCCCGGTCTGGATTGGGGATTATGTATTGGCAGGTTATGGTACCGGGGCGGTAATGGCCGTTCCCTGTGGTGACCAAAGAGACTACGATTTTGCAAAGTTCTACAACATTCCGATACCAAATATTTTTGACGGGGTGGATATTACCGAAGAAGCCTTTGCGGATAAGGACCAAACAGTGATCGCGAACAGCGATTTTATGAATGGTATGAATCATAAAGACGCGACTCGGAAGGTGATCGAAGAGTTGGAGAAAAAAGGAGCAGGAACCGGAAAGATCAACTATCGATTGCGGGATGCGGTCTTTTCAAGACAGCGCTACTGGGGTGAGCCGTTTCCGGTATATTACAAGGATGGTCTTCCACAGATGATCGATACCGAACATCTGCCTTTGGTATTACCGGAAGTAGAAAAGTATTTGCCCACAGAAGAGGGTGATCCGCCATTGGGACAAGCAGACGTTTGGGCCTGGGATATCGAGAACAGCGCAGTGGTGAGCAATGACCTCATCGACAATACGACAGTGTTTCCACTGGAACTGAACACCATGCCGGGTTGGGCTGGTAGCAGTTGTTATATGTTCCGCTATATGGATCCACATAATGAAAAAGAGCTTGCATCCAAAGAAGCATTGGATTACTGGAAAGATGTCGATCTCTACCTGGGGGGTAGTGAACACGCCACCGGGCATTTGTTGTATAGTCGGTTCTGGGTGAAGTTCATGTACGACATGGGTCATTTACCGGTAGAAGAACATGCAAAGAAATTGATCAACCAGGGGATGATCCTGGGGGAGAGTGCTTTTGTTTTTAGAATTGAAGGCGAAAATAAATTAGTGACTAAATCTAAAAAGGAGGATCACACCTTGCAACCTATCCACGCGGATATTTCCATGGTCAATATTTCGAACGAACTAGATATCGAAGCCTTTAAAAAATGGCGCCCCGAATTCGAAAATGCAGAGTTCATCAGGGAAGATGACGGCACTTTCAAAGTGTCAAGGGAAGTAGAGAAAATGTCCAAGTCCAAGTACAACGTGGTGAATCCGGATGATATCTGTCATCGCTACGGAGCCGATACGCTGCGCATGTACGAAATGTTCCTTGGGCCATTGGAACAGGCTAAACCCTGGAGTACGGCCGGGATCACCGGTGTTCATAGCTTCCTGAAAAAACTATGGAAATTATATCATACGGGAGCAGAAGGGAATTTTAAGGTGAGTAATGAGGAAGGATCGAAAGATAACCTTAAAACCTTGCATAAGACTATTAAGAAAGTGGAGGAGGATATAGAGAACTTCAGTTTTAATACTTCGGTTTCCACCTTTATGATCGCGGTAAACGAATTTACAGCACAAAAATGTTCATCCAGGAATGTGCTGGAACCATTGTTGGTCCTGATCTCTCCATACGCTCCTCATATCGCAGAGGAGTTGTGGAACAAATTTGGACATTCAGAAAGTATTTCCGAAGCACCTTTCCCGAAATTTGACGAAAGTTTCCTGGTGGAAAGCACCAAGGAATACCCGGTTTCCTTCAACGGAAAGATGCGTTTTAAGCTGGAACTTCCATTGGACATGAGTAAGGATGACATCGAGGCTGCCGTAATGGCACATGAAAAGACCGCCCATTATATGGAGGGTCGTACACCAAAGAAGGTGATCGTAGTGCCCGGAAAGATCATCAATATCGTTGGCTAAAATTTAGCATACTTTTTGCTTAATAGATGTTATATTTAAAAAAATAAAAACTTAAAAGCTATGATGGGATATTATATACTCGCGGGTGTGATCTTTTTGGTGAGCATGTTGGTGAGTAACCGTTTAAAGAGCAAATTCAAGAAGTATTCGAAAGTTCAGTTGCAAAATGGAATGAGCGGAAAGGAAATTGCCGAAAGGATGCTGAGCGATAATGGAATTTACGACGTACAGGTTGTTTCCGTACAGGGAATGCTTACAGATCATTATAATCCTAAAACAAAAACAGTTAACCTTAGTGAAGGAGTCTATATGCAGCGTAACGCTGCTGCGGCTGCGGTTTCGGCCCACGAATGCGGACATGCGGTTCAGCATGCAACTGCTTATGGCTGGCTGAAGATGCGATCGTCTATTGTGCCCATGGTAGGAGTTGCTAGTAAGTTGTCCAATTTTGTGATCATGGCCGGATTGGTGCTTACCTTTTCGGGGATGGCATTCGGGAACTGGATCTTTCTTATAGGAATAGGCCTTTTTGCAATGACAACGGTTTTTTCGTTCATCACACTGCCAGTGGAATACGATGCCAGTAATCGTGCGTTAGCATGGCTTCAGAATAACAGTATGGTGAATCAGCAGGAGTATGCTGGAGCTAAAGACGCATTAAAATGGGCCGCCCGAACTTATGTGGTAGCTGCATTAGGATCTCTCGCCACTCTTCTTTACTTCATCAGTATCTTTTTAGGAGGACGAGATTAACAATTTTAGTCAGTTCGAGTGATCCCGTAGAGCGGGATTATATCGAGAAGTGACAAACAATAAAACGAATCCCGCCGGTGGCGGGATTTTTTTATCCGCCAACATTATCGGGATTATAACCAAGATAATTGGCAAAGTGTTCTTTAAAGGTAATACCGTTGTCCTCCAATTCTTTCAGGATGGGCTCGTAGATCTCCTTTGCTAAAGGTCTTAAAACTCCCGGGGTGGTGATCTCCCCATTCAGGATCTTAAGAGCCGCTATGGCTACTGGTAAACCAACTGTTTTAGCCATGGCCGTATAGGTTTGATCTTCACCCTTAATCACCATATTACTATCGATCTGTTTCTTTTTACCGTCCAGTTCGTAACCAAACTTGTGGTACATAACGATCATATCCTTTTCGTCCTCCTGCAGGGTCCATTTGTCCATTAATATCTTCTGAAGTGCCATGGCCGGGGTGGCATCTTTTATCCCGATCTTCTTATCACCGTTGAAAATATCGAGCTCTTCCAATTTATCCCACATCAGGTCATCCTGATCTATCTTTAAATTGTGTCTTAGTTTAAGTTCGATCGAATCGGTTGGTGAATAGGGTAGAAATAAATTCACAAATTGCCTGTATGATAAGTTTTTCGAATCGGGAATGAGATAGCTGTCATCCGTCATGCCAAGCTGTACAAATAAATTCCATGCCCGGCTAAAACCAACTCGTCTGATGGTCCCTCGATAGAGGGTTAAAATATCTTCCAGTCCGTAGATCTCTCGATATTTAAGTGAATTTCTGTTCGCATACGCTTCAAATCGGCCATAACCTTCCACTTCCAGGAATTCTGTCCTTCGGAAGAGTCGATGATACGGAATATATTTATAGGTTCCTTCCTGGATGAATTCGGCAGCACCTCCTTGCCCGGCGAGTACTACGTTCCGGGGATTCCAGGTAAATTTATAGTTCCAAAGATTGTCGTCACTTTCCGGAGCTACTAAGCCGCCGGTAAACGATTCGAACATCAGCATCTTTCCGCCATTATCACGAATTCGGTCTATTACCTGCATAGCGCTCATATGGTCGATCCCCGGATCCACACCTATTTCATTCATAAACACAAGGCCCTTGGATACCACTTTCCTGTGCAGCGATTGCATCTCATCACTAACATAAGAAGCAGTTACCAGGTGTATGCCAAATTCAAGACAATCCCTGGCTACTTCAATATGATACCTTGCAGGTAGCATCGATATAACTATATCGCTATCTCTAACAATTTCGCGACGCTCCTGTTCATTATGAATGTCGATTAAGGTGGCTTCCGCATTGGGGTGTCCTGCCGCTAGTTTGTGGGCGTTTTGAATGGAGATATCGCCTATGGTAACCAGGAGGTCTTCTTCCTGAGACTTGTTTAGGATATACTGGACCAGGCTGGTAGCCGAACGTCCTGCTCCTATGATTAATATGTTTCGCATCGGATGGTTTTTCGTAAGTTTGATACTTAGATTTCGGTAAGACGAAAGTACTAAAATGTAACCTCTATCATGATACAATTCGATAAAAAAATAAGTATAACAGCATCATTTTTGGTGGCCTTAACAATTGCCATCGGCGCCTTCGGGGCGCATGGTTTAGAAAAATTGGTAGACGCAGCGGCAATTGCGAGTTTTGAGACTGGGGTTCGTTATCAGATGTATCATGCATTGGCTTTACTGGTTTTAGGATTTGCCACAGCAGTTCCTGTCTCCACGCGTAAGTGGGTGTTCAGGTTTTTTATTGCCGGGGTCATTTTGTTCTCAGGGTCTATTTATTTGTTGGCTTTAAAAAGCACGCTTCCTTTCGCTGTTTCTTTTTTGGGACCTGTTACCCCAATTGGCGGCCTAATGTTCATTTTTGGGTGGCTCCGGCTCGCTTACGGATTGTTAACAATTAACAGGGGATAATTATCCTAAAATTAGGTAGTATTTCTTGCCTTTTTGTTATTTTTGTTACCCACAACAACAACAAAATAATGATCGATAACAAACAAACCTCGAAATCGATTTCGCTTACTAGTTACGGAATCACCGACGCGCGAGTTAAGTATCAATTATCTTCAGAAGAACTTCACAAAGAAACATTAGAAAAAGGCATGGGCCGCGAAGCGGATACAGGTGCTTTAGCTATTAATACAGGAGAGTTCACCGGAAGATCTCCTGATGATAGGTTCATTGTAAAAGACGAAATTACCAAAGACCGGATCTGGTGGGGGAGTATTAATAAGCCGTTCGATGCGGATAAATTTGATGCACTTTACGATAAAATTACCGCCTATCTTTCCGGAAAAGATGTGTACGTAAGAGATAGTTATGCCTGTGCTGATCCTAATTACAGGACCAACATTCGGGTGATGAACGAATATCCCTGGAGCAATATGTTCGTGAACAGCATGTTCCTGAGACCCGAAGAAAGTGAATTAAGTGACTTTGAACCGGAATGGATCGTGGTAAATGCACCTGGTTTTATGGCAGATCCTGAATTGGATGGGACCAGGCAGCACAACTTTGCAATATTAAATTTCACCAGAAAGGTTGCCATAGTAGGAGGAACGGGTTATACAGGTGAGATTAAGAAAGGTATTTTTTCTGCTTTGAATTTTATTCTTCCCGTATTCAAAAACACCTTGCCAATGCATTGCTCTGCCAATGTGGGTGAAGATGGGGAAACAGCAATTTTCTTCGGACTTTCAGGGACGGGTAAAACAACCTTGTCTGCTGATCCGGACCGAAGATTAATTGGTGATGATGAGCATGGCTGGACCGCAGAAAACACCGTGTTCAATTTTGAAGGAGGGTGCTATGCCAAGGCTATTGACCTTACCGAAGAGAACGAACCGGATATTTACCGTGCGATTAAGCCGGGTGCGATTCTTGAAAACGTCATAATGGACGAGAACGGGAAAGTAGATTATACGGATACTACCATTACACAGAATACACGAGTAAGTTACCCATTAGATCATATAGACAATATCCAGATTCCTTCCATTGGGCACAATCCGAAGAACATATTTTTCCTAACTGCCGATGCATTTGGAGTTTTGCCTCCAATTTCGAGACTTACACCCGGGCAGGCAGCATATCATTTTATAAGCGGATACACCGCGAAGGTTGCGGGCACGGAAGAAGGTATCGATGAGCCGCTTCCAAGTTTCTCAGCGTGTTTCGGTGCACCTTTTATGCCTTTGCATCCTACAAAGTACGCCGAAATGCTTAGTGAGAAAATGCAAGATGCCGGCGTGAACGTATGGCTTGTAAATACCGGTTGGACAGGGGGTCCTTACGGAACAGGTAAGCGAATGAAACTAGGATATACCCGCGCGATGATAACGGCAGCACTTCAAGGTGAGCTGGATGATGTATCATATCGAGTTCACCCTATATTTGGATTGAATATTCCTCAGGAGTGTCCGAATGTACCTTCCGAAGTATTGAACCCGAAGGAAACCTGGGCCGATAAGAATGCGTACGATAATAAAGCAAAACAACTGGCACAATCATTCAAGGATAATTTTGAAAAATTTGCAGATTATGCGAATGATGAGATCATGGCCGGAGCTCCTAAAGCAGAGTAATGAAACATTTGGATACAAAAAACGCGCTGAGAGATCAGCGCGTTTTTTTGGTATCAGGTTATTATTTCTTATTAACCTCTTTGATATATTTTTCCAGTGCCATGGTCATAGACGGGGTATCCGGTGTGGGTGCTTTAATATCTACTCGTAAACCGTGATCGGTTGCAGCTTGAATGGTAGTATTGCCAAAGACGGCAATACGGGTTTCATTCTGCTTAAAATCGGGAAAGTTTTCCAATAACGACTTAATTCCACTCGGACTGAAAAACACAAGTATATCATAATATACGTCGCGTAGATCGGACAGGTCGCTTACCACAGTCTTGTAGAAGGTTGCTTTTTTCCAATTCACACTGAGTTCATCAAGTATATTTGGAACTTCAGGCTTTAATTTATCTGATGATGGTAAAAGGAAATTTTCCGTCTTATATTTCTTTATGAGTGGTGTTAATTCCTGAAAAGTCCTTTTCCCCACATAGATCTTACGTTTTCGGTACACAACATATTTCTGCAAGTAGAAAGCAACAGCTTCACTCAGACAGAAGTATTTCATGGAATCCGGCACCTTGAAGCGCATTTCTTCAGCGATGCGGAAAAAGTGATCTACGGCGTTTCTGCTTGTTAGAATAATAGCTGAATAATTGACAAGATCTACTTTTTGAGAACGAACCTCCTTACTTGAAACACCTTCCACATGTATAAAAGGCCTGAAATCAATTTTCACCTTCTGTTTTTCGATAAGATCGAAATACGGAGAGTTCTCAACTTTAGGCTCGGGCTGTGATACCAGAATAGTCTTCACTTTCATACGCTGCTTTTTTAAAATCCCCCTAGCTTATAAACAGTTTGTATAATATAAAATAGGGTGAAATTTCAAGAGCGCAAAGATACAAAATAAAATAGAAGAAATTCCCTAAAATAAGTTTTCCATTCGTTTTATAACTATAAAAAATACTAACAGCATTTATAGTCACGAGTATTCCCAGGTAAACCAGCAGAACAGTTAGCGTGGGCTCATAGATAAAGAAAAATACCAAATTGCCCAAAAACACGGCTACTGCCAGCAAATTTCGATAGGTGATCTTTTCATATAAATATTGATTGAACAAGGGTTCCAATGAAAAAACCACACTCACAATCTTTTCGAGGTAATATTTGACGAGGATAAAAGCTGCGTAGGCAGTGCAAATTTGAATATAGATCCAGGGGTTTAATGCAATTGTCTCAGGGTCTGAAACCTTAATGATGAGGTAAATTAATAATGATACGGAGATAACCTGTGATACAAAAAGAAGAATATTGAACGGATGCTGAATCTCATTATTTTTGCCCTGAACCAGAAAATATTTATTAGTAATTGGCAAGAGAATGAATTCCTGAAAGCGCAGCGGGTACAAATATTTTGAAACAGCGTATAGGATTAGACATCCAAGTAACAGGAAGGTTATCCAGTCGTTCATAATGATATCTCTGGTGATGAAATCCAAGGCTTGTTTTAAGGGTAAAGGTAGTTGTTTTTATACTTCAGAAAAAGTGTTGTAATGGTAATAAAACCACATATTATTTATACAAAAAGAGGTACATTTGCCCAAAATATGTCCCATGTCGAACGCATTGGTGGTAATACCCACTTATAACGAAAAAGAGAACATAGAACGACTGGTTCGAAATATAATTTCGCTGCAAAGGGCATTTGATATATTGGTGGTAGACGATAATTCGCCAGATGGCACAGGGGCATCTGTAAAGGCTGTTCAGGAAGAATTTCCGGATCGTTTGTTCTTATTGGAACGAACGGGGAAACTAGGACTGGGAACTGCTTATATTGCAGGTTTTAAATGGGCATTGGAGCGAGATTATGAATACATTTTCGAGATGGACGCCGATTTTTCGCACAATCCCAATGATCTTATCAGGCTGTATAATGCTTGTAGTAAAGAGGGTTTTGACCTGGCCATTGGATCCCGCTATGTGAAAGGTGTCAATGTAGTGAACTGGCCCATGAGCCGCGTTCTACTGTCATGGCTGGCTTCTAAATATGTTCGGTTCATCACACGAATGCGAATTTACGATACTACGGCGGGTTTTGTTTGCTATCGCAGACAGGTTCTTGAGAAGATTAATCTGGATAAAATAAGATTCGTGGGTTATGCGTTTCAGATTGAGATGAAGTTTAAGGCCTATCTGGCAAAATGTAAAATAACCGAAGTGCCGGTGGTATTCACCGATCGTACCAGGGGGGAATCGAAAATGAGCGGAGGTATTATTTCCGAAGCCATTTTCGGAGTACTAAAAATGAAGTTCCGAAGTATTTTCGGCACTTCAGATTTTAACGAGATTTAATGAGTAACATACTTATAAAAAATGCGAACATCGTCAATGAAGGAAAGATTGTCCAGGGCGATGTTATGATAGAAAAAGACCTGATTGCAGAAGTGGGAGGCAGCATTAGTGTAAAATCTGCTGACACTAAGGTAATTGATGCCGACGGGCAGTTTTTACTCCCGGGGATGATTGATGACCAGGTTCATTTCAGAGAGCCCGGACTTACCCATAAAGCGACCATAGAAACAGAGTCTAAAGCAGCTATTGCAGGCGGAATTACCACTTTTATAGAAATGCCGAATACGGTTCCACAAGCAACAACCATAGCGTTACTGGAGGAAAAATTCAGCAGGGCGGCGGAAACTTCCTGGGCAAATTACTCCTTTATGTTCGGAGGCACCAATGACAACCTGGAAGAAATCCTAAAGGTTGATAAAACAAAGGTTGCCGGCTTAAAACTCTTCCTGGGTTCATCCACCGGGAATATGCTTGTAGACGACCCTAATGTGCTGGAGAAGATATTCAGTAAAACAGATTTGTTGATCTCCGTGCATTGTGAGGATGAAGCTACTATTAAAGCAAATCTTGCGAATTATAAGGAACAGTTTGGAGATGATATCCCTATTGGAATGCATCCTAAGATACGATCGGAGGAAGCCTGCTATTTGTCATCTTCCCGTGCCATAGAACTCGCAAAAAAAACCGGGGCGAGATTACACGTTTTTCACCTTTCAACCAAGAAAGAAACAGCACTATTCGATAAGAAGAAACCCCTTTCAGAAAAAAAGATCACAGCAGAGGTATGTATTCATCACCTGTGGTTTTCCGAAGAGGATTATGCCACCAAAGGAACTCACATTAAGTGGAATCCAGCCGTTAAGACAAGCAAGGACAGAGAAGGACTTTTAAAAGCACTCAATGATGGCCGAATAGATGTGATCGCCACCGATCATGCTCCGCATACCCTGGAGGAAAAGAACAGTGTCTATACTGAAGCACCATCCGGCGGACCCCTGGTTCAGCACGCACTTGTCGCTTTATTCGAAATGTATCACCAGGGTCAATTAAGTCTTGAGACCATAGTGCAGAAGACCGCGCATAATCCTGCCATTCTGTTTGAAATTAAAGACAGAGGGTATATACGGGCGGGGTACAAGGCTGACCTGGTACTGATCGATAGTAACTCACCCTGGACCGTTTCGAAGGAGAATATTTTATACAAATGTCGATGGTCGCCCTTTGAAGGCAGGGCATTCCAATCAAGAGTTACCCATACTTTGGTGAATGGTGTGGTTGCCTATGAAAATCTTAAGTTCCCAAACAGAACATATGGAGAACGAATAACGTTCAATCGCTAATGCGTATCGTATTATTTATCATATCACTAATCATTTTAACAGGGTGTCAGAACGTTGAAAAACCGGTTATGCCCGATGACCTTATTACGAGGGATATGATGGTGGATATCTTAACGGATGCCTATTTAAGCAATGCCGCAAAAAGCGTGAACAATAAGATCATCCGGTCAAACCGAATCAAGTTGGATTCTCTTATTTATAAAAAATATGGGATAGACAGCATACAATTCGTGAAAAGCCATGCCTGGTATAATGCAGACCTGAAACTATACAGCGAAATATTCACGGAAATTGAACAGCAATTGGAAGAAATGAAGAAGAAGATAGATAGTACGAGCTTTCCCGTGAAGAGTAATATTCAAAGGAAACAGGATAGCTTACGTGACGCCAAAGGCCTTATAACGCCTGCCGAATCGGAATAATTAGTCTTTCCTGTAATTTTCACCCACCCTCCTTAAAGTCTCATCTCCTGTGGTATATTTAAAATCGATACACTTCGAGATCTTCGACCCATCGAAGTACGCTTGTTTATACATAGAATTTACGGTAGATCTCAACAAGCGGCGGCGATTCCCGGTAATCTTCGAACTAAGCCAATCGAGTTTACGAAGTACATCCAGTTTCCATTTAGGTACGAATCTGTTTGGAGAAGAAACACCAAGAGATACTGCCAGATGAGATATCAAATCTTTGTAGCTCATGTTTTCACCGGCAAGTATGAATTGTTCATTGATGATGTCACTTAGCATTAGCTGTATCATCGCGCGCACCACATCCTGAACATCGACGATGGCAACTCCCCCGGAGGTATAGTATTTGGTTCCTTTCGCCACTCTTTTAACTATGGCGCCGCTTGCTGAATGCCAGTGTCCTGAACCCATGATGACTGCCGGATTCACGATCACAGCATCAAGGCCTTCCTGGGTGCCGCGCCATACCTCCATTTCGGCGCCGTATTTGGTAATGGCGTAGACGCTGTTGTCTTCTTCAGCGTTCCAGGGAGTTTCTTCCGAAATCAATGTACCGTCGTCCGTACTGCCCAGCGTAGCAATGGAACTCACATGGCAGAGTTTTTTAATATTATGGGAGAGGGAAAGATTAACGACATTGGCTGTACCCTCGATATTGGCCTTTTTCAGTTTATCGAAATGTTTGGGATGAAAACTTATATATGCAGCCGAATGATAAACATGAGTAACGCCTTTGAAAGCATCATTGAGAGCGGGGACATCGGTAATATTGGCTTCTATCCACTCGATACGGTTGAAAAGCGCATCGACATCATTTGTGTAATATGAGAAAACACGGCGCACGGTTTCCAGTCTGCTGTTCTTTCGGTGTGTTGCACGAACGGAAAAGCCTTTCTTCAGAAGAAAATAAAGTAAATGAGATCCTACTAAGCCTGTACCACCAGTGACTAATACCATGACATAAAAATAGTGTTTTTACATCATGATATTAACGAAATTTCACTTTGATCATTAGGGTTACATTAAAAGCTGTATCCATAACCCAGTTCTGCCGTAAGGTCAAGGTCGGAATTACCAATACCCTGTTCGATACCAACTGATACATCAAATCCATGAGGGCCTTTCTGATAGAACGTATACACACCAATTAATCCGATGGTCCAATCTCCATTTTTGTTGTATTCCAACATCCCGGTTTCGTTGTCATCATCGAAGAGACCCTTTCCAACACCAACACCCAATGCAAAATTTGAAGTAAACACATAACCAAATGCCAAACTTGGCGTTAATGTATTGACGACAGTAGTGCCACTGGCATCCGATCTTGCAATTTCCTGATCGAAGGCCATACTTAGATTGATGACCCATCGTTCACCAATTAGCCGGGAATAATCCGCACCTAATCCCCAGAAATAGGCATCCTTATTTAGAAAAAAACCGGTACTTGTGGCGGCTCCAAACGTATTCTTGTATCCGGGAGAAGGTTTTCCAAAAGATTGAGATTGAACTTTTTGTGTACTAAAAACTCCCAACACAAGTAGTACAACTATGATTCTATATATATTTTTTGCACTTACGCCGAATTGGCTAACATCGAGCGAAACGCAGCTATTAGATCTCAAATTATCTTAAAAAATAAGCATCAATCATTAAAATGAATACCCTAAGGTGATCCCATATCTAAACGATGGTAAGACAAGGTTGTCACTATTTTTTTGCGGAGAAAATTCGAAATCAGCATTAATTAAATCAGCTAAAGAGTACAATTCTAGAGCGTCATTTAAATCGAACCAAAACTCGTCTGGGGCAGGAATAACTGGAGTCAATTTAAATCTGTAACTTCCTGCTCCCGGTCCTGCGATAAGGAAATCCAGGTTGAAATGATCAGATAGCTTTAATTTGTATCCTGCCATAAGCCCAAAGGAACTAGTATTTATCTTCACGTCGTATTTAAAAGGAAATACTCCATTTTCATTAAAGTAGTCACCTTCGAAACTAGATTTATAACCCATAAAGGTTAGATATGCGCCAAAATAGAATCCGTTGCGCATTCCACCATCGTGTGGTTTAAGATAGTAACGAAATTCAGGAATAATACGTAGGCCACTGTACGTTAAATCTCCGGTCTTAATTAACTCTGTATTGAGTCCTGAGAGTTTTAATAGTCCGTCTTTACTTTTATAACCTGCCATTAATGAAACACCAATATGGTCGCCAAATTGTCTTTCATAACCTAGTAGAAACGATCCGTTTAGTAGATCGGTCAACATGATTTTCACTTCGTTATTCAAATTAGGTTCTGAATTTTCCTCTTGACCATATGTAATAGATATTGATAAGAGGAAGAGAAATAAAATTGCTATTTTTTTCATTGCTTCTAGTGTTAGTTAGATTAATAATTATTTTAAATTTTGGATTCATAAATGTCGAATCCTTTATAAACATGTTTTAGATCAAGTTATGCACTACTTGTGTTTGAATACTTCCCAACCAAAATAGCTACAATAACAGCTACATAAAACTGCCCTGTTACAGCCATTAGCATAGATAACGACTGAGAAATAGGCAATTGAGGAGTAATATCACCATATCCGGCGGTTGTAAGCGTAATCATTGTATAATAGACCAGTTCCATAGCCGACTTTCCTGCTGCGTTGTAGGATCCCTCAATATGCAAGTCGCAAAATCCCACCAGACTTATAAACATGATCCCTAGTAGCAGATAACCGTTTATAGCCTCTACCAGGGAATATATGTTTACATTTTTCCGCACCAGCAGATCTTTTATTGCAGACCCAACGACAAAAATGATAAAGAGATTGGTCAATAATTCCGCCAGATAGTGCAGGTATATAAAATCTGTAGTTCGCGTAGCAAGTTCAATCAATATAGCTCCTATCCCAATTAACGTAGCCCTGGTACTAATTGAATACGCAGCCAGGAAAATGATAACAGAGAACAGTATAATCGAAATGGCAGGCATAGGAGACTCAAAAATGGGCAACAAAAAAATAAAGATCAAACAAGAGACCAGGAGTAATACTGATGAAACAGAATTATCTTTTAACAAAGTATTTTCTCTTTTAAGCATCTGGTCCTGAAATTAATATTTTTCAATGGTCGATGTTGCCCGTTTTTAGGTCGAAATCGTATTATTGTTTGGGTTGAACAGGAAATGCTTTCATTATTTCGGCAACCCCTGCTTCTATACGTTCTTCACGTTTGGATGTATTTTCACTGATGGTCTTTTTCCCAATACCCTGCCAGATATGTTTTTTGGTTTTAGCATCAAAAACATCCACGATAAGTGTTCCTACTAAATAATCGCGCTGTGTTGTTGTAGTGGTACTGGTTCCAAATCCTGGATCATATCCATATCCATATCCATATCTTGAAGAATACATGCCTCCATACATTCCGTCATTATAATGGTTGGTATATGAATCATAACTGGTTTTCTTATCAACCACAATAAAAAGCGATACAATGGCATCGCCATTTTCTTTTGTGACGTTCCATCCGCGATTTGCAAATTCATTCTGAAATGCACTTTCAATCCTTTCTTTGTCGAAACCTGTTAGAATCTGGTCGGTGTTATCGGCCCATCCGTAATAGGTAAAGTCCTTGTAGGTAGAAAAGTCAACACTTTTATCGTAATCGGATGTCACAGACACACCGCTTCCGCAAGCTGTTGTTAATACTGCCAGTAGAATAAAATAAATGTAATTTTTCATGTTCATTAGTTTTTTAATTAGTGATTATTTTTTTCGTTTTTTTAAGATCCAGGTAAAGATAACAGGTAATACAAACCAAGCCAGGGTCCAAACCAAAGGTCCAACGAACGCCAGACCGACATTTACCACTGCCACTGAAGGTTCCATAAGGTTACTTCGTGTAATAGCATGTACATCGTCCTCACTCATGGAATCATGCATCATATTGTGCTTCGAGGCGTATACCCACGCTCCAACACCAATAAAACCGGCGAGGGCTAAACATCCTGCCTGCAATGCCGGTGATGACTGGCTTTCTAATGCCGGATCGGCAATGGCAAAATATACAAACAGACACACTAAAAATAATTGGATCAAAGACAGCGCAGCGTGCGTGCCGTTTGTTTTTTTCAAATGTTTGAATAAACTATTATTTTGATTCCAATACATCAACGCCAGTCCCGCACCTATAAATATTCGGAGTAATTCGTTCGAATTGTCCATCATATGGCTTAACAATCCCAGGGGTTTATGAGACCATTCCATATCCTCAATGATGGGAAGGTATGTTACCAACATATGGAAAAATATCAAGGCATAGACTACATCTATAAATCGGCTTAGGCGATTTAAAAAAATAGTATCCGGTGTTAATATTTGTTGATTCATGTTACTAGTAATTTTAAATCTTTATGGTTCTATTTTTTTGTCTTGTAAAAGCTACCGGCTTTATAATTAATTAAAAACAAACTCAATTAAAAAGCGTAAATCGTACACAGTTCCTTTAGTTGGACGAATCACATTCTTGAAAAACTGTGCTCCAAGGTTCAGTTCTGTTTCCGGACCTAAAGGTATTTCATATTCTGCACCACCACCCAAAGGCAGGTATACTTTTTCTCCGGCAGGTTTATCCCAATACACCGAAATACCATAAGGCTCATAGATAAGGTCGAAACGTTTTACTACGTTATAAACAATAAATGGCTTAATCATTAATAAGTTGACGTTTTTTCTATCAGACGGTCCGGCAATAGACCACACCTGCAGGACAATGGCACCGGCAAACCAACGACCATTCTCATATTCATAATCAAAACTAGGTCCGACAGACCACTTACCGCTGCCCAGTGTTTTATCGGTTGCTGTGGGCAGCATCGCAGAAAACCCTAATGCTAAATGGTGTTTGCTGTGATGAGCTTCCCTTTTAGTAAACCAAAAAGCGGTCAGCAGATCATTAATTCCATCGGCACCAACTGTCCTGTCCGGATTGCTTGGGTTTCCATTGGGTTGACCCGGGATTACCCGTGGATATTGGTTCACCTCGAAATAGGAAATATTTTTAATGTTGTAAGGTCCTATATTCAGGTAACTTTCAAATTCCAATCCCAGGGTCTTGGCATCTTTTCCGGGATCATTCAGAAAACTGAAGAAAGGCCATGTGCGTTGCGAACCTAATCTGTAGAACGGCTTATTACTCACTTCTTCATGCTCCGTATCTGATTTTATTTCTTCTTGTGCGGATACCACAGATTGAAATAACACACAGACTATTAAAAACAATATCGCTTTAATGGATGTTTTCATATGATTATGTATAATTTTTAAAAATAATAAAGGCATTAACTCCTAAAAGGACATTTCTCTATTTACTTCCAGAAACGGGCATGGTATAAGTAATGTTCAGTCGGAAAGAATTCTGAACTGCTGGTCCCTGCCAGTTCTTATATATTGCACTGGTCTGGTACTCGGCATAGGCATTGATCGAACCTTTCGAGAGTACCCAAACCTTACCAAATCTAACTCCAACAGGCAGAAAAAATCCTTGTGTATTCCAGTCGTAAAGCGCCACCATATCTCCATTTCCAACATAATATCCTGAAGATCCAAAGCGGTAATTTAAGAAAGGAGCTATGCCTAGGGGATTGGCGTCTGAAACGCCCGGCTGTAAGGCACTTGGATCGACAGCTCTCCATGATTGAGTAAGCAAAACCCCGTAAAACCAAAATCCTGAATTATTTACTATGGCAGCTGATAAGCCATACCCCCATTCATCCTTTGCTACCTTTTTATTTCCAGGAGTCGTGATTAACGGACCAATACCGGTACGGCCGGTTCCCCAATCCAAAGCTTTTGGAATAATTAGGGCAAAGATCTCGGTATTACCTAAACCTGTTTCTCCCGTGGCAACATTTTCATAATGCCGAATGGTTACCCTGGGTAAAATGGTTAAAGATTTTAAGGGTACCGGAGCCACAATACGCAATTGCAGATAGTTGTCCAGACCCGGTCTTCTCGGCATTCCATTTACCATATCACTGTAATAGTCCGGCATAAACTGGTAGGCAAACTGGAAACTCCATTGGGTGGCTGTAGCATCCAAAGCTTTAGACCCTGCATCTTGAACGGGTTTGTCCTCTCCTCCATTTTCTTGTGCGAAAGCACTTACGGTGAAAAGCGACAATAGAAGGATAAAAAAATATTTCATTATACTTAAGTTTTTAATGATTAATGACAACAATTACAATGTAATTGCTTTAACATCATGGCGAAACAATCCTCTCAACTTATCCCAAAAATCGCCTCCCAGCACAAATAATCCTATGACAAATATCACATCCAACCCAATATGAAACCACAAGGGGTTCCCCTTAAAAAAAGGAATATAATAGGCCAGGTAGGGCTGTAAAATGCCGGCTAATACCGGGATACCGAATAATACCAATCCAAACCTGTAGCGAGCCTGGCTTACCTCATCAGGAGGTGCGAATCGCTTTAAATAATTAAAGGCCTTGCCTTTTATATATTGATACCCCTGCTTGCCCATTACCACGATGGCAAGGAGTATAAACAACTCTGGTATTCCAAACGTCAGTAAACCCGAGACGACACCCTTGGTAGCAGCAGACCAATTGGAGGCTACCACCAATGGAATCAGTAAAGGGCTCAAAAATCCCACAACCAGGATCACAGTTCCTAACTTGAGTTTAGCTGCGGACTTTTGTATCTTTATTACATCATCATGCTGGTTATCAGGCATTGGACTTCAAATTATATTTATATTTTGTTAATTATGCTCTAATCTCTTTACACTTTTTGATTAGGCTACCCAATTTTTACCAAAAACCTAAAATCCGTTCCAAACACCAACTTCCAGCAATAGTTCCTATACAATAAGCAGGTGCAAGTTTTACCCAGCTCCTAATTTTGACTCCTTTTTTAACTATCAAAAATTTTTTACTAAAAAAATGATACCAAGCAGAACCATTTCAAATACCGGCTGACCTATTTCTACTCGGATATTAAAAAAGTAAGGCTCATGCTCACTATTGTGGTGATACCTTTTTCATCTGCTTTTATATTTATTCAGAGCGGGAATTTTTAAAAAGATTCCCGCTCTGAGATTTTTTATTTTGAAAATTATTGTCCGTTGTAACCGCTTTGAAGTTTTTCCATCACCTGGTCCAAACTGAAGCTTGCAGCTTTCTGGCGTGGTGGATATTCCTTGAAAGTACTTAAAAAGCTACCGACATAAGTTTGAGCCGGTACCATAAAAAATACATGATCCAACAACCAATCGTAGTAGGTATTGGATGTAATCTGTGCTTTTTCATAGGGATCTCTTCTTAAGTTGAACATAAGAGGTACACGCAAAGGAGTAAATGGATTTGCCCAAACTTTGAAAGTACCCTGAGATCTTTGTTCCATAAAAATGAGTTTCCAGTCGCTATACCTTAATGCAGTTAAATCCCCATCATCCGAAAAATAAAAGATCTCTTCTCTTCCGCTTTTTACATTTTGTGGATCCTTAAGATGTTCCGTAATGTCATAACCATCAAGGTGTATTTTATAATCTCTGTTTAATGCACTTGAACTATATCCATCCAAAAGGTCTTCCTTGATGTCGGACTTTCCTGCAATAGACAAGAAAGTAGGTAACCAATCCATGTGATGAACTATTTCGTTACTTATTGAGCCTGCAGGGATTTGACCTGGCCAGCGAACCATAGCGGGTACTCTCCAACCGCCTTCCCAATTGGTATTTTTTTCACCGCGGAATGGAGTAGATCCTGCATCTGGCCATGTATTGTAATGAGGGCCGTTATCAGTAGAATAAAATACAATGGTATTGTCTGCTATTCCCAATTCATCCAGTAATGCTAGAAATTGACCAATGTGCATATCATGCTCAACCATACCATCTGAATACTCATCCTGCCCCGAAATTCCTCTTAGTTCATCTTTAACATGTGTTCTGAAATGCATCCGCGTTCCACTCCACCATACAAACCATGTATTTCCTGCATCCTCTTGTCTTTTGATAAAATCGATGGCTGCAGCTACCGTTTCATCATCAATGGTTTCCATTCTTTTTTTGGTTAAAGGTCCGGTATCTTCAATTTTTCCATCTGCCGAAGATTTTATCACGCCTCTTGGGCCATATCTCTCAAGAAATGTAGTTCCATCGGATGTAATAAAATCACTGGGATAGTCTTCTAACTCTGGCTCCTCTTCGGCATTTAAATGATAAAGATTTCCTAAGAACTCATCAAAACCATTATTGGTAGGTAACATTTCATCACGGTCGCCTAAATGATTTTTTCCAAATTGCCCCGTTGCATAGCCCTGATCCTTCAGCAATCCTGCTATCGTAGGATCTTCTATTCGCATACCAAGGTCAGAACCAGGAAGGCCCACTTTAGATAGACCAGTCCGAAACACACTTTGTCCCATAATAAATGATGAACGTCCGGCTGTACATGACTGCTCACCATAATAATCTGTAAAAATAATTCCTTCATCAGCAATCCTGTCGATGTTGGGGGTTTGATAACCCATCATACCCATCGTATAGGCACTGACATTGGCTCGTCCGATGTCGTCACCCCAGATCACCAGGATATTTGGTTTCTTACTTTGTGCCATACCTGCACTAACAAATAGTGCAAGGAAGGCGAATGTTGAAATAGTTTTTTTCATTTTTTCATTTTTAATTTATTCTACGTTTTAATTTCTAAGATAAAGTTTGTTTTTGTAATAGATTGGTTTCTTCAGGTATATTATAAATTTTTGATTGAGTTAGTTCTCCCAACACTTTTATCATGCCTAATAAATTTTCGTAAGCCAGGCCTTCCAATTCAGATTTCATTAGTTGTTCGTCATCCCATTCGCGTATAAGTTCAAATTTAATATTTTCGTCATCTCCTTCTGAATTGTGCAATGAATAAACCGGCCATTTTACCAACCGATCTATTGCCAGATTAAATTCATGAAGCTTGACTTGAGGAACATGAAATTGCATTACTAATAAATACATATATTGGTGAGTTTGTTTTGCTACCCCCGAGGGCAATGACTGTGCCAGAATTTTTAAGATAATATTAAGAAGTTCCTGAAGCCATTATATTTGGGGTCTAAGCGTTTTTAATTAGAAATTAAGGGTAGTAATTAAAAACTAAGTTGCTATCGGTATTTCGCGAAACGCGAAATATCGTCACTAAATAAAGCGAACGAACGGTTGTTATTTCTTGTTCGTGCGGGCCTTTGGTTGTGCCTTAATGCCTAGTTTTTTCATTTTGGAACGCAAGGTACTGGCCGGGAGTTTTAACATTTCGGCGGCGCCTTTTGAGCCCGAAATTTTTCCACCGCAATGATGAAGTATTTTAAGTATGTGTTTTCGTTCGAATTCCTCCAAACTTCCCAAATCGTTCAAAGATGAATCTACAGAGCCAATCGTAGTTTTATTAATATTTGGTAATGGATCTACAAGTTTTAATACCGAACTACTTGAAGTAATGACCGCGCGTTCAATTACATTTCGCAGTTGCCTGATATTTCCCGGCCATGTATAGCTGGTTAATTCTTGCAATAATCCTTCGGAGATCTCAGTAATGTTCTTATTGTATTTCTTATTAAAGCTATTTATAAAGGCATTAATTAATAAAGGAATATCCTCCGAACGTTTTCGCAAGGGTGGAATTGTTATTGGAAAAACATTTAAACGATAGAATAAGTCGGAGCGAAATTCTCCTTTCTCAACCTGTTTGTGCAGGTTTAAATTGGTTGCTGCTAACAGACGTATATCTACCTTGATAACACTTTCAGAGCCCAGGCGTTTTATTTCACCTTCCTGAAGGGCTCTAAGCAACTTAGGTTGCAGTGACATTGGTAAATCTCCTATTTCGTCCAAAAACAGTGTTCCACCATCTGCCAATTCGAACATTCCTCTTTTTAAATTGTCGGCGCCCGTAAAAGCTCCCGGTTCGTATCCGAAGAGCTCACTTTCAAGAAGATTTTCCGGGATTGCCGAGCAGTTTATTTTTATAAAAGGCTTGTTCTTTCTCAAGCTCTGTGTATGAACAGCCGTTGCAACGAGTTCTTTCCCAACTCCTGTTTCACCTTCCAGCAAGACAGGTACGTCGAGAGGTGCCACATCTTCTATTCGATGTAAAACATAATTAAAATTTGGACTATTACCTACCATAATCCCTTGAGGGCTGGCACTCTTACCTTCCATTCGCAATTGAACATTTTCGGCCAGTAATTTGTTCTTTAATATTTCCAGCTCGTGATAGGCTTCATTCAAATGCTCTTCAGTCTCTTTTTGTGAGCTGATATCTGTTCCAAAAAGGGTGACATATTGATCGTTGAGGCTGGATGGGTTATCTTTTAATTTTACAAAGGACCAGGCTATAGTACGAATTCCATTGGCCGATTTAAATTTACTAACAATATCTCCGTTGGATTCGAAACTAGTAAGCACATTTCTGTGAAAATCGTCTTTTGTGTCCTCTGTGATGAATTGCTTGATATTTGAATCCAATAAAGGCATATCAGCCTTAAAAAACTCTTGAAAAAATGGGTTTACAAACAGAATACGGCCATTCACATCTATAGAGAGCACATATTTTTTAGTTTGATTGAGAATGGTATTTATATTGCTTTTATAAAAGTTTACTTCCTTCTGTAATTTGATTTTAATCAAGTGGTCATAGATGAGTAGCGTGAGTTTGAATGCGATAATGATAATAGGGAACAGATCGAGGTAATTGATATCCATAAGTTCTCTCCACGGGAAGGGAAAGGCAAATATATCGAAGGCAATTTCTTCTGCAGTAAAAAGGATGTAATAGGCAGTGATAACAAAAAAAGGCCAAATAGGCATATTTTTGTTTTTCATAATGGTAATAATACAACCTAAACAATAGATACTCGTTAGCAAGTAGACGCTGTAACTAAAGAAATAAGGAATATCCGGCATGCTCAGGAAGTCGGTCGATAAGATCGCGAGGTAATATCCCACCCCAAGTAAGGTAATTAGCCAGAGGACAGGTTTTTTAATAAAACGCGCTTCATAAGCAAGGTACCATGGGAAGAGTGTAAACATGCCTGTGGCAAAAAGCATTGTTACATCAACAGGAATTGAATCTATCGATAGCAGGATATAATAGATCGCAGCGCAGGTTGAAAAAAGTCCGAAAAGAAGTTCCTCTCGTTTGCCATTTTTTAAAACACTGAACCCTATATAACTAAGACCAGTAGTAAGGGCAATTCCCGCAAAAAATATAAATATGAATTCGGACATTCAGCTCTTTAGTTAATACATGTAAATATAAAAGAATACCCCCAAAAACGGAAATCCCGGTATTCTTGTAGAATCATTGATTCTGAAATGAAGGGGTGTCGCAACTTAAATAAACGATTTCTAGGTGAAAAAACTCGTAATCAGGAATTAAGAATGCTACCATAAAAACAAATCTAAAATCTCTTTTTTAGCCCAATGCCAAGTGCATAAGAACTATACTCCTTTTTAAAATCGAAACTAAAAGTTGGAGATAGCGCCCAATTATTCCCTATATAGATATTGTATTCTGTGGTAAACCTGAATACTAACAAATTTTTATCTCTTTCAAACTCTATTCCAGGACCCACAAGCACGGCCCAATTAGGAAGAATATCGTGGCCAATCATGGCTCCAAAAATTATCGCGATTTCCCTTGATATTTCTTCACCTTCAAAATCGACTTCATATTTACTTAATTCAATATCTAAAACACCGCCGACAAACCACTTTTCACGAAATTCATAAAAGTAATCCAGTCCTATGGTCGGGACAAAAACTTCTTCTTCGGTCTTACCATCCTTAGTTGCTTCAGGGATATGGGTGTAGCCAAATACAAAAGCCAGGGAATGGCGTTTTTCCTGATCGCTTTCTTCCGATTTCTCCTGTGCAAGCCCGGAAGTTATAGTTAGAAGGCAAATAAGGAAAACAATTCTAAAGAGTTTCATACTAGTATCTCATGTTAGTTGTTTGTCCAGGAAATTCGGATTAGTCCAATCCTACTTTTTCTGCAAATTTGTTATAGGTTCTATCAATGAAACCAGGTGTATTAAAGCGATATCCGAAATAAAGATTCGCATAGGCCACATTGTTCTCCACCGCACGGAATTTATCTTTATCGTACCCGTTAACATCGAATGAAAGCTTCAACCCGAACACAATTTTCTCGGAAGCATAACCCAGTTCCATTCCTCCTTCCAGCGTACGCGTCAAAGCGGAAGAATTTTTATCCGAACGCACTTCATCCACAAAATCGGTGGCATTGGAAAACCTAACACCCAGGGACGGAGCAAGATTTACGTTAAGAAACCAGTGCTCTTTAACCACAAAGGTATAGAAGTAAGCCAAAGCCAGACGGACCGGATAAATATCCTCTTCACTTCTAATATCATTTAAGGTATAGGATAAACGGTCATAGCTATAAAAAAGAGTCGGGATAAAGCTTCCCGCACTCTGTTTTTGCCATTCGGTGTTGTAGAGGATATTCCTGAAAGAGAAATTTTGATTGAAGACATAGGATGTAGACATCCCCCAGCGCTGACTTTTACAATCGGTTAATTGAATATAGGGATCCTTACCTTCGATCCAGCCGGGGATAAAATCGCCGGTATTTTCTACGTAAAATCCTTCAACGGAGCTCACCTGAAATCCTTGGATCCATCGCCCTAAGGCTGCCCGAAAACGGAATTCACTATAGGTTGATTCTCCTTTAAGGTCATTTTCCTTATCGATGTTAAATAGGGAAGGAGAAGATCCAAAGCTCAATCCCAGGAATTGATAATCCAGAGAAATAAAAAAATTATACCCAATATTAGGGTTGATTTGCAGATTGGATCCATCCATTAAATTTCTTAAACTGTAACTATCGGTTAGGTTATCGACATTTAGTTTAACTACAAATTTGTCGGCATAGGATACGATCCTTGTAGAATCTATTTCGGTTGAGTTTTGTGCAAACCCAAAATAGAATGGAATAATCATCGCTATTAAATGCCGAAATTTCAACATAGCGCTTCTTAAAATTTAATTGATTTTGCTATATGGCGCAAGATAAAGGTAATTATTTAGAAGATATAGGATGTTCGATAGCTCCGGTATATACGGCCTCACATTTAGATCCCACCACCGAATTCACTAAATTAATAACAGATCCCAGCAGTGTTTTAGCAATTTTTAGTTTCCCCATCTTAATATCATCAAACTTTCCGTATATATTCTGCTCCATGAGGCTGCAACCTTTTTTATCGACCACATAGACCGTAAATTTAGGAATACTATCTTTTACAAAGTCCAGGCTGCCTTCGAAAGCGAGCCTATTCTCGCTGGTACTAAAGGCCACATCTTTTGTGGAGAGTATCCCCTGATCCATCTTCCAGTTGGCAACGGCCATGGATACATTAGTAGTATATTCTGGTTTAAAGTCCGCACCGATCAGGCTTTTAAAATCTCTTCCTTTCGTTACAGCCGCTCCCATAGGACCTGCTATCATAAAAGCACTCACATCGGCCAGATTGAATTTCTGGCTACGTTCATATTTTCGTAAGATATCGTCTAATTCTATACCATAGAGTGTAAGGGAATCCCCGCTGATTTTTATATCACCTTTTAAATTACTTCTAAGGTCGTCCAGGTTTTCACCGGTTCCTTTGAATTCCATGGTTGCATTGATGGTTCCCTCCATAAGTTTTACGGAAGTGTAATCGCTAACCACGGACGCCATATCGATGTTTTCCAGGTTGTAGTTTACTTCAAGTTCCAAAGGTGATTTTGACATGTCGAAGAACAAGGATCCTCTGTCGAGCATCGTGGTATCTCTCAGGGTAGAAAAACTTACGTTGAACCGGTCATTGTCTGCTGTTACCCCAACATCGATCGGGACATCGGAAAAACTGGGCGTGTTGATCGCATCGATATGAAGCTCTCCTTTAGCATTTTTCACACCTGCAATCGTATAGGAATCCGGTTGATGATTGAAGTAAAGACCATCAAGGTCCAGGTTGAAATTCCGGACTTCATAATTGGAAGAGTCCGGTTGTTTCATGGTGATGTTTGCATTGGAAATCCTTGCTTTCTGCAAAGCGAAAGGAACCAATTCCAGGACAGCCGATATACCCAGTTTTCCGTTTATGATCGTCATTTCTTCAAGCTTCATGTTCTTGGCGCCAATTAGTTCCCTGTCCTTCATTTCATTGAGCAGTTCGAAGACATATTCCTGAGGGATATTTATTATATCGAGATTCGTATTGATGATATTCAGCGTTTTAAAATCCGGTGGGATTAACACACTCGCAGACACTATGCCTTCTCCAAAGGGCAATACGCCGTCCAACTTGTTAATAGTAACATTAAATCCATTTTCCGTTTCAAACATTTCAAACGCTCCCTCGGCTTTCGAAATGCCGGGAAGCTTGTCAAGATCAAATGACATATTCGATATCACTGCATTGACCTTAGGAAAGTACGAATCGAAGATGTCGTTGTCTCTCATGGTAATAATCGCACTTAGGTTTAAATTACTCATGCGGTCGTTTATGGAAGCTTTTTTTTCCGGGTTTGTGATAAAGTGGTCAGTAAATAATTGATCTGATGTCAGTTCGAGCTCTGCTAAAAGATCCTGCTCCTTATTGAATATAAAATGATAAAGGTTGTTTATCTGTGCGTTAATATTTACGGAGCTACTGTCGTAATACATACCGAGGTTGCTGATCTCTACCTGGTTTTGTGATTCGGTGATCGTACCTTTTAGTTTGCTTATAAATTTATTGGATGGAATATGTCTGAACCCGATATCTTCCAAGGTAAGTGACCAACTGCCAATGCTGTCCATCTCATGCTGGTTCTCAAGATTTAGTAAGCCATCCATTTCTGAAATAAAATCGATCTTTCCCGAGAGAGAGTCAATATTTGATAAATGAAAGATGTCATCATATCCATCTAAAAGTAAGGACAGTTCCATATTGCTTTTCACATACGGATTCTTGAAATTTCTTACCTCGAGATTACCCGAAACATATCCGCCGGGCATCTCGCCTTGTAAATCCCGTATTGAGAATCTAGCATTGGAAAAATCGTCTGATTCACCGGTATGCAATTCACCCTGGAAACCAAGATTGTTGAATTTGCCTTTACCTTCCGGAAGTTCTATACTAAGATCATTAACACCAAAGTTCACATCAACAATGGGTAATTCATCTTCCATTTTACCCTTAACTTTACCATGGAGAATAATTTTTGCCTTATTTATTGAGGGTCCGTTTCGCTTCAAAATATCTTCTTGCAATAATTTTGACAGGAAGGAGAGGTTATTGGAAGAAGCATCGAATGCCATATCGACGTAGTTTCCATTTTTATGATCGTAGGAGCCAGACAAGGCTGCATTAAGTTTTTTAAAATTTAAATTCCCTTCACGTATTTCAATTTGCTGAGATGCATCGATAAAATCCAGATCAAGAGAAAGAGACATCGGGCCTTGCCTGGCAATTGTAGGGAATTGTGCACTTTTTGTTATTTCAAAATTAGTTTCCAGATCAACGGAAATACCCAGGTCATTCAATAGAAGATCTCCTCGGAATTTAGTTAATTCAATCTGGGAGGAATAATGTTCACTGGGGTTGTTATAATTCAAGGTGATATTTTTAAGCCGAACTTCTTCCAGTAGAACAGAAAGTGTTGGCTCCTTAGTCTCTGGTTTTTTTAGCGATTTATCTAATGTAACCGGTTTTGGAGTTTTCTTCTTTGGCGCCAGGCTATCTTTTGGCTTGCTTTGATCCTGCTGCACCGTTGGGGGGTTGAATGCTCTTTCAAGATTCGTTTTATTATCCTCGTACGTTATTAAGTCTACATCCCCGTTTTCGATACTTAGAATAGTAACGATTAAATTTTTATTGCGAATGAGTTCCCAGGAGTTAAAAGTTAGATTAAGTTGTTCGGCGTGCAAGATAGGGGGGTCTTCGGGAGATCGCAGAGAGTCTTTCTTCTCATAGAAACGAATCTGGTTTATTTCCACTGTCATATTGGGGAAGTGTTGCAATAAGGAGAGGTCCATTTCTCCAATTTCCAAATCCCCGTACTCCATTTTAACTAAGTAGTTTTGAACTTCTGTGGATATCCAATCTTCAACGTCATCATAGAAAACGAACCCAAGAATAACTCCCAAAAGACCTAGAAGTAATATTCCTATGGAAAGGCGTTTTAATATTTTTTTTATAATAGGTTTCAAATCAAAAAATCAAAATTATCACAACTGATTCCGCACTAAAGATACGAATTCGCAGTCGTTAATTCTTTGATTCCAAGTAGTAAAGTCGCCTTGAAGAAGGCATATGCCTTAAGCCGTTTCTTAACTAAGAAGCGGGTTGTATCAGGTACTGTTCTTTCACTCCATATTATTGCATATGTCCGAGGCCTGGGGTCTATTTATAGATTTCCTTTTAATACAGGGAAGCATTACTCATCAGCACTATTTTTTACTGTTTTTGATCTTTTTTTGTCTAACCAGCGATGGCTATATGTTACGCCAATGACATCAAAGTCTCCTCCTTGTAAAAACCTTATTCCGGATCCAACGGTAAATTTCAGCATGTTTTTTTGGCTCAACGGCAAGGCATAGGTAAGACCTAATCTCAATTGTGATATGGTGGCGTCTCGTTGAATATTATTGATAAAAGTACGGGCTCCATATCCGTAGCCCGTTGAAAACGATAACCACATGCCTTTATTTCCGAGATTTCTAGTTATACTACTCTTTAGAACCCATAGCGCTTTTTGTTCTAGTTTATTATCGCCTAAAAAGTTATTGTTTGCGCTAAATAACCAAGTGCCTATATCACCTTCAAACACCCACATCTTTAGGGTGTGAGATATCCCATAGATAATCCGAACTCCCCAGCGGTTAGAACCCAGATTGGGTAATTGCTCCTTCTTATAACTACCCGTAGGTATTAAAACTTGTACACTTAACCCTGTAACGGTCTTCTGCGTATAATCTTTGAATTCACTGGGTTCCAGTGACGGTGCTCCCGTTAAATTTACAGTGGCCCTAATACGTAAATCACCAAATGCTGTATAGGAATCGGTGAAACCCTCACCCTGGAATACACCTGTAAAGTCCCCTCCGGCGAAAGGTAAAATGGCATCAACTTTTCCTGAGGCACCAAAAAAGTTGACACTTCTAACATACGCCATAACAATGGTATTAATGCTACCATTAAAATCTTCAAGGGGTAGTGCAGGGTCCAAAAGTGTATTACCAGAGGCGTATGCATAGCCTATCGCAGCAAAATTCAATCCTTTTGGCAAGTTAGTCAACGCTCTTGGCTCTAGTTCCTGGGCCATAAGTTTCGATAGCCCTGTCAGGAAAAAAAGTGATGTTAAAAGTATGATTGTGAAATACTGTCTCATTAAGGAACTCAAATTTTAAAAATATAGTGAGCTGTTTATAATGCTATATAAAATGACTATTAAATCACTGGTTATAGCAAAAGAATAGGGTTTAAAGATACACAAGTATTGCGATATTTCAATATAGCCCATAATCATGATGTTTTGTACCCTTTATTTTTTGCATGAATAATCTTTTCGGCTTTTTCATTTTAACGCATCGCCCTATATTTGCTGAAACTATAATAAATGGCGTTGAAAAATTTCATCGAAGAACTCACTTGGCGGGGATTGATCCATGATGTAATGCCCGATACGGAGGAACACTTACTGGAACAAATGCGATTGGCGTATATAGGCTTCGATCCAACCGCCGATTCCCTCCATATCGGTAACCTGGTGCCCATTATGCTACTTGCCTTTTTTCAACGTTGCGGGCATAAACCGGTTGCCCTGGTTGGGGGTGCTACAGGAATGATTGGGGACCCTTCCGGAAAATCCAGTGAACGGAACTTGCTGGATGAGAAGACCTTACGTTATAACCAGGAATGTGTGCGAAATCAACTTTCCCAATTTTTAGATTTTAGTTCAGGAGATGCCAATGAGGCCCTGTTGATGAATAACTACGACTGGATGAAGGAATTTACTTTCCTGGATTTTATTCGGGATGTAGGAAAGCACATTACGGTAAATTATATGATGGCCAAAGATTCGGTTAAGAATAGAATTTCTGGCGAAGAAACCGAAGGAATGTCGTTTACCGAATTTACCTATCAATTGGTTCAGGGATACGATTTTCTCCATTTATTCAGAGATCACAACTGTACGCTTCAAATGGGAGGTAGTGACCAATGGGGAAATATTACGACCGGGACCGAGTTGATCCGCCGAATAGGAGGCGGAAAAGGCTATGCACTCACATGCCCGCTAATTACTAAAAGTGATGGTAGCAAGTTTGGCAAAAGTGAAGGAGGTAACGTATGGTTGGATGCTAAACGTACATCGCCCTATAAATTTTACCAGTACTGGCTCAACACCAGCGATGAGGATGCTGAAAAGTATATCAAGATCTTTACTTTCCTTGATAAGGAAACGATAGATACTTTGATCGATGAACATAAGCAGGCACCTCATATGCGTTCGCTTCAGAAGCGATTGGCACAAGAAGTAACGACTACTGTGCATAATGAAACCGAATATGAAAATGCTGTAAAGGCTTCCGAAATACTTTTCGGTAAATCGACTTCCGAAGATCTTAAATCTTTGGATGAAGCCACATTTTTAGATGTATTCGATGGAGTTCCCCAGGCTGAAATATCGAAAGATGTTGTTGCTGGAGGAATTGATATTATAGGAGCACTTGCAGAACAGACGGGGTTTTTAAAATCCAATGGTGAAGCAAGGCGTGCCCTGAAAGAGAATTCCATTTCAGTAAATAAAGAAAAGGTGAGTGACAGTTACACACTTGGTAATGATGATCTTATCAATGATACGTTCATTCTGCTGCAACGCGGGAAGAAAAATTACTTCATTATCAAAGCTGTTTAAAATACAGAAGCCCTCAAAACAAAGTTTGTTCGAGGGCTTCAAAATTAACTAACCAACCAATTATGAAGCTTCTTTTTCACAGCTTCATCGTCTTACGAAATTGGTCGTCCTAAATTTTCAACCTTACACAGTTTTACAAATAGTTCGTGAGTTCCGGATAAGGGATCAAGGCGCTTATAAGCAGTGCAATGCTTTCTTTTACAATGAGGGTGATACTGATTAAAATGGCAACCACCAATATGGAAACTGATACATTGTTTTGCTGAATTTCCCTGAATTCATTAATGCTTTTGGTGAGGATTGAGAAAAGGAGAAACGCAGTCCCGTTAATAAAAACCGCTATTACAAAACCAATGGCCAGGTAAAGCCCCGAGTACGAAATAATAGTGGTCGTATCGATGGATTCTGTTTGTGTTGTGCTCAGTCGAATAACGTTGGTAATGGAAGGCAGGATTTCGCTAAGTATGAGCCCGATAGACAAAATGATACCCGAAGTGAATACGGTAAAGGCCATATTATTCTTGCTAAGCTCCGTTGTTTTGAAGAACAGGGATTTCAGGATCCTGAATGAGACATAGATAATTGCGACTGTAACTCCTAATGAAATAAGGATTTCAAGTATGGCAAGTGTAAGTAGTTTGCTGTTCATTATTCTTTTATTTACTGGTTAATACGATATCCCAATAAGAAACATCGCTATAGGTTGCCGGTAGTGTTCCGGCAGCATAATACTTTGCCGTTGTCTCCCACAACATGTATTTCTTTCCATTATATAATTTTGCTTTACCCGAAGCCGGTACATTGATCCCAATAATGGAGTGACGGTAATAATCGCTGTTCAGAATGGCCACATCATACCCGAAATTCTTAAGCAAGGAATATATCAGTACGGTTCGTGTGTCGCAGTCACCTTTTAGGTTCTGTATAAAGGACACCGGATTCTGAATTCCGTACATGATATTGCCAATGCAACATTCGGGGCATTCCTCGAGTAATTTCCTGATGTCCTGTTCGTAATTTGCAGCGTCCAGGCATTCTTCCTGGAATACCAGCGAATAGGGAATATCCTGGACACAGGTGACAACCATTTCGGCGAATTCCATGCGGTTCATTTTCTTTTCATTCTGTATAGACCGGAAACTGTCTATAATTATATCCAAAGCGGGCCTGTCGGTACGTTCGATATAATCGTACAGATCTCCCCAGAAATTTACACTGGAAGCGGGACGATAACTGTTAATATGGTTTCTCAGTTTCTCGTAATCCCGTACGCGAATCACAAGCGGGGCACTAAAATCGTTTCCGTAGTTATCTCGCCAAACACGATTCGCTGTATACACTTCTACCGAATCATTGTTTTCGAAACGTACTGATCGGTACACAGATTCTTCAGGTTTAAGAACGGTACTGTTCACCTCGGGTTCCAGTAAACTGAATAAAAAGTTAAGGGCGGCCACAAAGATCCCGATTAGAATAACACCTATCACCGCACCGCTAATAATACCCTTCATCTTTGGTTTACCCACCAATTTCATTGCGATGAATATAGAGCCTGCCACCGAAAGGAATAAACTGAACAATACCGGTAAATCCAGTGACACGGTGATAATACCAAATGATACAGTAAGGACAATAGCCATAACTACCAACCATAGGCAACCATTCGCATGTTTTTTAGGAGATAAGTTCATTAAAGTACCATTAGATTGCAACCTCTGATATCGCTGGTATCAAATCTACCTAAAATTTCAAAACTGCCATCGGGGTAGCACTTTCCAAGATCCTGGGTTGCGATAAACGAGCAGGAATATCGGTTGGCGAGATCGATGATATTAAGACCGCCGGATTTACGATGGACATAAGACAAAGCATCTTCCGGGTCGCGAGTGAGGATCTTCATCCATGGAGGACAATGAAAAAGGCCATCGCCCTGGCTGTATGCCTGAGAGAGTAATTCGGTCATACCATACTCACTATATATTTTTGAAACCCCAAATCCGGCTTTCAGCTTTTCGTGTAATTCTTCCCTGATCATTTCCTTTCGCCTTCCTTTCATTCCACCGGTTTCCATGACGATAGTATTTTTTAAGTTAAAGGAATGATTTTCCAGGAGGTCCAGTAAAGCAAACGACACACCGATCAATAAGGTCTTTTGCCCGCTTTCCTCTAGTTCCAGGAGTGTTTCTACCAGGGAATCCATATTATTTAGATAAAATCCGCTTTTCGGATTGCCGGTGGCTTTGATTAACGAATCGACCATATAGACCAGGGAGGAATCCTGACGTTCAAGATAGGATGGTAATAGCGCCAGGATAACGAGATCCCGGGGATTTCCGAAAATTTCCTCAAATGCCAGCGTAAAACTTTTCTCATACAGATCGATATCTGCGACCAGGTGTTTACTGGGAATACTTCCGGTAGTTCCGCTGCTGGTAAAAACCATTTCAGGGGTGTGATTTTCAGACAATACGCTTTCCGTTTTAAAGAATTGGATAGGGAGAAAAGGTATATTGGTTATAGAATCTACGGCACTGATGTCTGTACCCAGGGTATCGCAGAACCTTCTGTAGACGAGAACATTTTCGTATTGGTATTGAAAAGTTTCCAGTGCCAGCTTTCTGAATTCTTCCGGAGTCGCAATATTAAAGATAGTCGATGGAAACATGGTCTTATTTAAGTTACGCATTTCAAAAATAAACAAATTAAGAGCGTTGTTTATATGAAGAGGATAATTATAGTGTTGATTGCGTGGGCTGATATGAGTTTGTGTTAATTGGCCAGGATTTTAGCATGTTACCTAATTGTTAACATTAATTATCTCAGATTCAGAAAAACGAATTAATAGTATCTTTAGCTTTTAATAAAGCTTCGCTAAGAAATGAAGAAAAGAGACACTCGTATTTTACTGGTAGATGATGAGCCGGATATCCTGGAGATCATAGGATATAATCTTTCTACAGAGGGCTATCAGATCACGACTGCTGAAAATGGTGCAGAAGCTATTTCGCAAGCAAAGAAACATAAACCACATCTTATAGTTCTGGATGTCATGATGCCGGAAATGGATGGGATAGAAGCATGCGAAAAAATCAGGGCTATTCCTGAACTGTCCGAGACTGTCATTACATTCTTAACCGCCAGGGGCGAAGATTATTCTCAGGTTGCGGGGTTTGAAGCCGGCGCAGACGACTATATTACCAAGCCCATAAAACCAAAAGTTCTTATTAGTAAAGTAAAAGCCTTATTGAGACGATTTAAGGAGACTATAGATGAGGATGGTACAATGAAAATTGGTAACTTGACCATTAATAGGGAGGAATATAAAATACTGAAAGGAAAGAAGGAAATAATCCTCCCGCGAAAGGAATTTGAATTACTGGCCCTTTTGGCCTCAAAACCCGGGAAGGTGTTTAAGCGAGAAGATATCCTGGACAGAGTTTGGGGCAATGAAGTTGTTGTTGGCGGAAGAACCATCGACGTGCACATTCGAAAATTGCGCGAAAAAATTGGTGACGAACGTATTAAAACAGTAAAAGGGGTTGGCTATAAGTTTGTCGTGTAATGTCCACAAGTTTTAAGAAGACCTATAAGTTTGCCGGGTATACTTCGGGGGCAGTTACAGTGGTATTGACACTCGCTTTGGGGAGTTTTTTTTATGTTACTGATTCCTTAAACTATGGGTTGCTTGCCGTGATCGCTATTGGCTGTTATGTACTTAGCTTTTTTGTCATTCAGTTTCGTGTTGAAAGTTTTATCTACAAGCGCATTCAGAAGATCTATGATGATGTAGCATTGTTGGATGCCTCTACTTTTAGTCCGCAGCAGATCACCACAGACATGGAAACACTTACCAAGGAGGTAGGGCGTTTTGCTCAGGACAAGAAACTTGAGATCGAAGCACTTAAGATCCGTGAAAATTATCGCAAAGAATTTATAGGGAATATATCCCACGAATTAAAAACACCATTATTTACAGTTCAGAGTTATATACTCACTTTGCTTGATGGTGCCATGAAGGATAAGAAAGTTAGGGAGAAATACCTTGTGAACGCTAATAGGAGTGTTGAGAGGCTTATCTATATTGTAAAGGACCTGGATTTGATCACCAAACTTGAGGTAGGGGATCTCGCTTTGGATAAAGATAAGTTTGATATTATTGAACTCGTACAGAATGTGTTCCATCTACTGGAGATGAAAGCGTCTGGTAAAAAGATTGAATTAGCGTTCGATAAGATCTACATCCATGGTATTATGGTAAAGGCCGATCGCGAGCGTATTCAGCAAGTACTTTCAAATCTTATTGAAAATTCTATCAAGTATGGCAAAGAAGGAGGTACTACCGAGGTGAGCATTGAAGACCTGATAAAAAATAAGGTTATCGTGAGGGTCACAGATAATGGAGAAGGAATTAATGAAGAGCACCTTACAAGGCTATTTGAACGCTTCTACCGGGTTGATAAAAGTGGTTCCAGAAGAGAAGGAGGTAGTGGGCTGGGTCTTGCGATCGTAAAACATATTGTAGAAGCACATCAGGAGAAGATCTACGTAGAAAGCCAGGTAGGGATTGGTTCCGAATTTTCATTCACCCTGGAAAAGGTGAAATAGTTGCTCCAGATTGTCATTGGACTCATATCCTCCAAGTCCTTTATAAGATGGAATTTCAGCCAGGTTTTTAATAGTGAACTCGTTTTGTTTACAGAACGGAACCAGGCCTTGTCTTTTCAAACGGCGGGCTAGATACTTCTGTTCCTCTTGTCCAGGTGTGGGAATAAAAAACGCTTTCTTACCTAAAACAGCAAGATCCATAATGGTAGTATAGCCCGATCTAGAGAGGATAATTTCACTAGTGTTGATGGCTTCTTCCAGATCTATTGAAGTGAGATAATCTACAATCGTCATGTTTCCCAGAGTTCGCTGAGATTGGCTTTCGGTCATTACCCCACGTACCATTAAAACTCTTTTTTCCGACGAATTGAATAGCTGCGTTAGTTTTTTCTCCAGGATGGTTCGTTGCGGCTCAGGTCCGGAAAGCAAGCACATTATATCATATTTCTTTGGTAAGTCGTTATAGGTCAATCTGCTGAGGGGTCCAATATATTTAACAGACAATATCGGTTTATCGAGATGACCTAGTTTGCCACTTAAATTCCCGGGCCCTTTAATATCCGGTACCCAACATTCATCAAATTTCCGAATTACCTTACGATGAGCACCACCGCTTAGCCTGGAAGTAATGCCTGAGAATACGTTTAACTGATGCGTGATATAAACGGAAGGTATACTCTTTGAGTGAACTCCCGGTCGATTATCACTTATAATGCCCTGTATCTTCCCGGACTCCACTAATGTTCTTACAAGCTGATTTTCCCGTGAAATGGTTTTCCGGATGTGTGGTATGTTCAAAAGAAGTTTGAGTTTGAATAGATATCCTTTTTTCGAATATTGAATATCGTACGAAGGCAGCTCTAACGATTCAAGCCCGGGAAACTCTTTTTGAAGCAGAGACAACGCGGCACCATCCGACCCGATTATTACGTCGTAGCCGCTGTCGATAAGCGCACGGATAATGGGAATACATCGGGTAGCATGCCCGAGTCCCCAATGAAGAGGTGCTACCAGTATGGTTTTTCCCTGTTTCAACGATGAAGTTTGATATTAAATTCGGTCTTGAATAAAAACAAAAGTACTCATAATAATTGCAGTCTTATTTGCTTAATTTTACCGAAATCTTAAGAAATCATCGCTTTTGGGTAGCAAGAATAAATTAAAACGATTTAAAGAAAACGAAACCTTCGCTAATGTCGTCCAGCCGGAACGAAACGATATTTTGTCCAATACTTTTCCGCTGAAGGGATTATGGGCAAAGGATTTTTTCAAGAATGATCTTCCTATCGTACTTGAATTGGGTTGTGGAAAAGGAGAATATACCGTCAACCTGGCCAGGAAGTTTCCGCAAAAGAATTTCATCGGAATAGATATTAAAGGTGCTCGCTTATGGCGCGGAGCTAAAACAGCTGTTGAAGAGGGATTGAACAATGTTGGCTTTCTCAGGACCCAAATTGAGTTGCTTGGACTCTTATTTGTCGTGAATGAAGTAGAGGAAATATGGATCACTTTCCCCGATCCACAGATAAAGTATAAACGCAGCAAACACCGGTTAACCAATAAGAGCTTTCTGGATATCTACAGAAGCATTTTAATTCCGGAGGGAATAGTACATTTAAAAACCGACAGTGAATTCATGCATGGTTACACCCTCGGGCTACTACAGGGCCTGGAGGAAGAAATTGTTTATGCGCATCACGATGTCTACGGGAATGAACACTCACCGGAAGAGGTCACTTCAATTCAGACTTATTATGAAAGTCAGTACCTTGAAAAAGGAAAAAAAATTACTTACATCCGGTTCAAATTGAAATAGCTTTTATAATTTCACCAGACCAACCTTTTCTAAATGACTCTTTTAGTTAATTTTATCATAGGTTTCTTCGCAGCATCCTTAGGCGTAATTCCGCCCGGACTGTTGAATATGTCGGCTGCTAAGATCAGCATGAAAGAAGGACGTAAAAAAGGCTTGTTGTTTTCTATCGGCGTTTGTGTTACGGTAATGATACAAACAAGTGTGGCCTTGATATTCGCCAGGTTTCTGGATAAGCATCCCGAATTTGTAGATTTGCTTCAGAAGGTCGCCCTCGGAATTTTCATTTGTATCACTATCTTTTTTTTCTTTATTGCCAAAGATACGAGAAGACCGATCCCGGATGACGTGAATCGTTCGAAGACCAATCGGTTTTTTTCAGGGATGTTTCTGGCTATGCTCAATCTGTTGCCATTGCCATATTGGGTTTATGTCAGTATCACCTTCGCCGGATTTGGCTGGTTTACTTTCGAACAGCCTGGAATCTGGGCTGCTGTGTTAGCCTCGGGGGTGGGAACTTTCGCAATGTTATTGGTCTACGTGCAATTTTTCAGAAAGAAAAAAGAGAAGCCAGGACCCAATGTTAATATGAATTATATCATAGGTACAATTACGGCCATTATTTCTATAATTACTTTCATTAAAATTCTGAAAAACTTTTAAATGAAATCGGAAAGTTTCTTCACAAAAGTTCATGAAGTAGCCAAATTCGTTCCGTATGGGAGGGTTACTTCCTATGGTGCTATTGCCCGGTATTTAGGGGCAGCCGGCAGCGCGAGAATGGTGGGTTGGGCGATGAACGCTTCACATGGTGATACCGATGTACCTGCCCATCGCGTTGTGAACCGTAAAGGACTTTTAACCGGAAAGCATCATTTTGAAGGTACAAATCTTATGCAACAGTTGCTTGAAAGTGAGGGGGTGGTTGTGATCGATAACCAGATTCAGGATTTCGACAGTCTATTCTGGGATCCGGGGAAGGAACTCTAAGATTGCAATATCCATTCTTAGGCTAAAATTTCAGCAATTCTGCCATAAATCAAATCAATGCCTTCCCTTTAATTTAAACGCATTTAAACGTATATTTGCACTTTAGAATTAATCTAAATTAGTAGTTTAAAAGATCATGAGTTTTAACAAGCAGGACATACTTACAGCACTGGAAACAATTACCTTGGCTGGTGAAGGAAAGAACATGGTTGAAAGCGGGGCCGTCACTAATGTAATGACGTTTGCCGACGAAGTCGTTGTGGATATAACCATTTCCACTCCGGCCATGCACATCAAGAAAAGAGCCGAGTCTGATATCGTAGAGACCATTCATGAAAAAGTAAACAAGGATGCCAAAGTTCAGGTGAATATCAAGGTTGAGGCGCCTGTAAAGGAAAACCCAAACCTTATTAAAGGAGAATCCATTCCGGGAATTCAGAATATTGTGGCTGTGGCTTCGGGCAAAGGCGGCGTAGGAAAATCGACCGTTACCGCAAACCTGGCAGTTACGCTTGCCAAGATGGGTTTTAAAGTGGGAGTATTAGATGCTGATATCTATGGACCTTCTATCCCTATCATGTTCGATGTGGCAATGGAAAGGCCTATATCTGTCGAAATAGATGGCAAGAGTAAAATGAAACCCATTGAAAATTATGGCGTAAAAGTACTTTCCATTGGGTTTTTCACCCAACCGGATCAGGCTGTGATATGGCGCGGGCCTATGGCGGCTAAAGCCTTAAATCAATTAATTTTCGATGCTGCCTGGGGAGAACTGGATTTCATGTTAATCGATCTTCCTCCCGGAACCGGGGATATTCATTTAAGTATTATGCAGGCGTTGCCTATCACAGGTGCGGTTATTGTAAGCACCCCTCAAACTGTTGCGCTTGCCGATGCGCGCAAAGGTGTCGCAATGTTCCAGCAGGAGAGCATCCAGGTGCCTGTCCTGGGTATCGTAGAGAATATGGCATATTTCACCCCAGCGGAATTACCGGAAAACAAGTACTATATCTTCGGAAAGGAAGGCGCAAAAAATTTAGCAGAAGATCTTGAGGTTCCATTTTTAGGTGAGATACCACTGGAGCAAAGTATCCGGGAAGCCGGGGATGTAGGGCATCCGGCAGCCTTACAAACTGCTACAAAAACTGAAAGCGCATTTGAAGAAGTTACCAAACGTGTTGTTGAGGAAACAGTGCGTAGAAATGATGCATTACCTCCTACCGAGGCAATTAAGATTACTACTATGGCGGGTTGTAGTGCCGTAAAGAAATAAGGATGACTAATAAGGAATTACAATCGAAAGTTGAGATCGCCCTCGATGAGATACGTCCCTTTTTACAAAGTGATGGGGGTGATATTACGCTGGTTTCCATCGACGATGGAAAAATCGTAACGGTACAGCTTGAAGGTGCCTGTGTGGGATGTACAGTGAATCAGATGACCCTGAAGAGTGGTGTTGAAATGACGATAAAAAAACATGCTCCACAGATTGAAACAGTGATCAACGTGGAATAGCGTTTCGCATTGAGGAGTTACTTCAGCAAACTGACAGACCCAAAACTATTTGTCAGGCAATTATTTTCTCCTTTCTTAAAAGTGTGTACAGGCCATCCGCCAACTCATAGCAATGACTTACTTCATTAATATCATTACAGTATGCCATATCGGTCTCAATGTAATTGCAGGTAAAATCGTTTAGATCTACCTTCTCGAATTCCTTATTTATTTTAAGGCATTCCTGATACATACCTTCGATAGAATCGAATCCGGAAGGATCGATTTCGTGTTTTAAAAGATAGCCTTTCAAATAGTTTTCAATGGCGTGTTGTGACTTCTTGCAAACCAAATAAGAAACAACATCTTCAGCTGGTTTATAAAGCTCTTCATTTGCTTCCTTTAATTTTGCAGCAGCATCATCAAAATATTTGCTTATATCTTTTTCCATATATATTAAATTTTAGTTATCTAATTTACATATTTCTGAACAATTCCAGACGTTCCCATTTAGTGTGGACTTCTTCCTGAGCTTGCTCCAACAAGGAAGCGCCTAGTTCTTTATTTTCTTTTGCCACTCTTGAGAAGCGTGTTTCACCATACATGAAATCTTTTAGCGGAATAGAAGGTTCTTTTGAATCAATTCTGAATTTCTTCCCTTTAGGTTTGGAAGGATCAAATCTGAATAACGGCCAATAACCGGAATTCACGGCTTTCGTTTGCTGCAACGCACCGTCTGCAAGATCGTAACCGTGTTCGCCACAATGTGAGTAAGCAATAATTATTGAAGGTCCGGGGTATGCTTCGGCCTCTTCAATTGCTTTCAGCGTTTGAAGGTCCTTAGCCCCTATTGCCACCTGCGCTACGTAGACGTTTTCGTACGAAACCGCCTGTAAGGCCAAACTTTTTTTACTGGTTCGTTTACCTGAAACCGAAAACTTAGCGCTGGCTCCAAGCGGCGTTGCTTTGGAAGTTTGCCCACCCGTATTCGAATACACTTCGGTATCCAGAACCATAATGTTTATATCCTCACCTGACGCAAGAACATGGTCTACACCACCATATCCAATATCGTATGCCCATCCGTCACCACCAAGTATCCAGACAGCTTTCTTTCTAAGATATTCTGTCATCTGCCCTAATTTCCTTGAATCCGGATTCTCTTCCATGGAATCAAGTTTGGATTGCAGCGTCTCGATATCTTTGAACTTCCTGGCCTTTAGTTCTTCTGTTTCTTCGGTATTATCCAATATCGAATTTACCAGGTCTTGGTCTAATTCCGATGCTAATGATTTTAGTAACTGGACCGCGATCTCCTGTTTCTTGGTTAGGGCTAGTTTCATCCCTAATCCAAATTCAGCATTGTCCTCAAATAGAGAGTTAGCCCACGCAGGACCTCTACCGGCTTCATTGGTTTTATACGGGGTGGTTGGTAAATTACCGCCATAAATGGAGGAACAGCCCGTCGCGTTTGCGATCAATATACTGTCACCATACAATTGAGTTAGCAATTTGATATAAGGAGTCTCACCACAACCTGAACAGGCTCCGGAGAATTCGAATAAGGGCTCAAGGAACTGTGAACCTTTCACATTGGTTATCTGAAGCGCACTTCGGTCGTAATTACTTAGCTCTATAAAGTAATCCCAATTTGGATTCTCCTCGTTTTCAACATCCAGCTTCTTGTGCATGTTGATCGCTTTAAAGTCCTCTATTTCTTTGCTAATAGCGGGACAAACTGCTACACAAAGGTCACAGCCCGTACAATCTTCAGGAGACACCTGGAGCACATAAGATTCCTCTTCTTTATTAAACGGTCGTCCTTTAGCCGCAACAGATTTCAATGAAGCAGGAGCATTGGCCAGTTCTTCGTTAGGAACCACTTTTGCTCTGATCGCTGCATGCGGACAAATAGCGATACACTTGTTACATTGGGTACACAATTCAACGTCATCCCAAACAGGGATGAAATCTGCAATACCACGTTTTTCATATTGCGTGGTTCCAACCGGGAATGTTCCGTCTACCGGAAAAGCACTCACCGGGAGTTCATCTCCCCGACCAGCAAGTATCTTCCCTAGAACCTCCAACACAAAAGGATCTGCATCACCTGTCATTATGGGTTTCAGTGATGTATTACTTGTAATGGTTTTTGGGTATTCTACTTTTTGAAGATTCGCCAATGATGCGTCCACGGCATTAAAATTCTGCTTCACAACGGATTCACCTTTGTGCGAGTAGGATTTTATAATGGCGTCCTTAATTTTTTGAATGGCTTCATCCTTAGGCAGTACTCCTGATATGGCAAAGAAGCAGGTTTGCAGGATTGTATTGGTCCTCTTACCAAGCTTTTGAGCATGAGCCACCTTGGTGGCATCGATCACATAGAATTCAAGTTCGTTCTCTACGATCTTTTCCTGCATTTTCTTCGGAAGCCTATCCCATATCTCATCTTTGGAAAATGGCGCATTCAATAGAAAAGTTCCACCTTTCTTTATAGACTTCAGAATATCATATTTCTCGATGAAATTATACTGATGACACGCGATAAAGTCGGCTTTATGGATAAGGTAGGTCGAATAGATATGATCCGGGCCGAAGCGTAAATGCGATACGGTTTGAGCTCCGGCTTTTTTAGAATCATAGACGAAATATCCCTGTACATAATTATCGGTAGTTTCTCCGATGATCTTTATAGAGTTCTTGTTGGCACCAACGGTCCCATCCGATCCTAATCCGTAAAACATACAATTAAATGTAGATTTCACGGTATGTAATCGTTCACCTATATCGAGGCTTGTATGAGATACATCATCATTAATCCCTATCGTAAAGTGATTTTTAGGATTTTCTTTATCTAATTCGTCCAGTACCGATTTTACCATGGCCGGATCGAATTCTTTCGATGACAGGCCATAGCGACCTCCGATAATGGTTGCTATATTCCTTTTTCCTTCTGAAAGGGCTGCTACTATATCGAGATACAGAGGTTCACCCGTGCTTCCGGGTTCTTTGGTCCTGTCGAGCACAGCTATTTTCTGAACCGTTGTTGGAAGGGCTTTTACAAAATGCTCTAATGAGAAGGGTCTGAACAATCTTACAATAATCGCACCCACTTTTTCTCCATCCTTAACCATTGTATCTATGGTTTCCATGACAGGCCCTTGTCCGGATCCCATAATAATGACCACCTTTTCTGCTTCAGGATGCCCTACATAGTAGAACAAACTATATCTGCGTCCTGTTAATTCGTAGAATTGGTCCATGGTTTCCTGGACAATTTCAGGGGTATTGTTGTAATATGTATTTGCGGCTTCCCGTGCCTGGAAGAATACATCCGGGTTTTGAGAAGTACCTTTAATGGTTGGGTGGTCCGGATCCAGGGATCTGCCTTTATGTTCCATGATCTTATCTTCAGGCATCATCTCACGAATAATTTCATCGCTTAGAGGTTCGATTTTGGAAATTTCATGTGAGGTTCTAAATCCATCAAAAATATTCATAAAAGGCACTCGGGAGCGAAGCGTGGCCACTTGTGATATAAGAGCGAAATCCTGGGCTTCCTGTACCGATCCTCCAAAAAGCATGGCAAATCCTGTTTGCCGTGCTGCCATCACATCGGAGTGATCTGCAAAGATGGATAGTGCATGTGTAGCAACCGTACGTGACGCCACATGAATAACCGTTGGCAGAAGTTCACCGGCTATCTTATACATGTTAGGGATCATCAATAATAATCCCTGTGATGCTGTGAATGTGGTAGTTAATGCTCCTCCCAGGAGTGAGCCATGAACAGCACCGGCCGCACCTCCCTCACTTTGCATCTCTACAATACGAGGAATATTTCCCCAAATATTTTTTTCTCCTTTTGCGCTATAAACGTCCACATGTTCACCCATGGGTGATGCGGGTGTTATAGGATAAATAGCGCAAACTTCATTTGTTTTATGAGCTACTCTGGCAACTGCTTCGTTACCGTCACATATTAGTTTTCCGGATGCCTTTTTCATGTTCTTGCGTTTAATTCCTTAACAAAATGGTGTAATAGCGATGAAAGTAAAAAGAGTAGGCCATAAATTCTATGACCTACGTCAGTTCTATTAAACCTTTGATTTAATCTTGGGTTGCACGGATTCTTTATGGATTAGTGAAGTATAATCCATCAACATAAGTTTTCCTACTTAGAAAGGAAAGTAGAACAACAAGCAAAGTCTTATTTGCGAACAATAATTACTCGCCGTGTAACCAAACTTTCTTTTGAAGTAGTACTTCTTCAGATTCCACATGGTCCTCATCGGGAATACAACAGTCTACCGGGCAAACAGCGGCACATTGAGGTTCATCATGGAAACCTTTACACTCTGTACATTTATCGGTTACAATGAAGTAGAATTCATCCGATACCGGGTCATTTTCAGCATCTGCATCAATTTCTTCACCGTTTAGACCAGTTACCATTCCAGACAAGGAAGTTTCATCTGAATACCTCCAATTATCATCCGGTTCGTAAATTGCATTGTTCGGGCATTCTGTCACACAAGCATCACAGTTTATGCACTCATCTGTTATTATAATAGCCATAATTTAACTAAATTTACAGTACCAAATTTAAGTTTCATTTTACGCTTTAAAAGTGATAAAAATCAGCTTTCAGTATAAAAAGTGAAATTAAATTTATGTCTTTAATTATTGTGCCTATTGTATAGGTGGAAGTTTGCTAACTTATTTAATTAATGTGAGTTATGGATGTTGCTGAAAAAAATCGTGCCGCCGAAAAACTGGCAGCCGTTGTTATTAGATTTGCCGGTGATTCAGGTGATGGTATGCAATTAACGGGAACCCAGTTTTCCGATACGTCTGCTATGTTTGGAAATGACATAGCGACATTTCCTAATTACCCAGCTGAAATACGCGCCCCCCAGGGTAGTCTTTATGGGGTGTCCGGTTACCAGGTACATATAGGGAGTGTAGAAATTAGTACACCCGGTGATGAGGTGGACCTTCTTGTTGCGATGAACCCGGCAGGTTTGAAGACAAATCTGCATGCTGTGAAACCAGGACATACGATTATTGTAGATACCGATGCGTTTACTAAAAAGAATCTTGATAAGGCACAGTACGAATCGAATCCGCTGGAAGATAGTAGCCTCGAGAATTACAGGGTGATTGAAGTTGAAATGACATCCCTTACAAAAGCGGCACTAAAAGATATTGAAGGGCTGGACAATAAATCTATCACCAGGACCAAAAATATGTTCGCTCTGGGGATGGTCTACTGGATGTATAACCGGTCCACAGATCATACTATTAAATTCTTTCAGAATAAGTTCAAAAATCGCCCGGAGATTATCGAGGCCAATACTAAAGTATTGAACACCGGATTTTACTTTGCGGAGACTTTGGAATTAATACCGAATGCCTATACAGTTTCTCCGGCAAAAATGAGACCCGGAACGTACCGTATCATCATGGGTAATACAGCTACTGCCTGGGGATTTCTGGCTGCAGCGGAGAAATCGGGATTGGAATTGTTTCTGGGGTCCTATCCTATTACCCCGGCTTCCGACATTTTACACGAACTGGTGAAGCATGGACACTTTGGTGTGAAATCCCTGCAAGCTGAAGATGAGATCGCCGGTATTTCCTCTGCTATTGGAGCATCATTTGCAGGGGATCTTGCAATTACAACCACATCCGGTCCGGGACTTGCTCTGAAGGGCGAAGCACTGGGTTTGGCAATGATGATAGAATTACCTTTGGTTGTAGTAAACGTACAACGTGGAGGGCCTTCCACCGGCCTTCCTACAAAAACGGAACAATCGGATCTATTACAGGCCTTATATGGAAGAAACGGGGAGAGTCCTGTGATCGTTATTGCTGCGAGTACCCCGGCCAACTGTTTCAATTTTGCTTATGAAGCAGCCAAATTAACCCTGGAGCATATGACACCCGTCATTTTGCTTACCGATGGCTATATAGCAAATGGTTCCGCACCATGGAAGATCCTGTCTGTTGAAGATATGCCTGAAATAAAGAATAACCTCTTTGAATCCAATGATGATAATTGGCATCCTTACGACAGAAATGAAGACACTTTAGCACGCCGATGGCCTGTTCCAGGGACTCCGGGAATGGAACACAGAGTAGGAGGTCTTGAAAAGGATCGTGTGACAGGAAATGTCTCATATGTTCCAGAAAATCATGAATATATGACCAAGATACGGGCCGAGAAGATCAAACGTGTTCAGAATTATATTCCGGAACTCGCAACCGAATTTGCCGAGAGTGGTGAACTGCTGGTAGTGGGATGGGGCGGAACCTACGGATCACTCCATTCGGCAGTGAAATATATGCATGAGGAAGGGTATAACAATATTGGATATGCTCATTTCAACTATATCAATCCATTGCCAAAGAATACTGAAGACATATTGAAACGTTACAAGAAGATCGTGGTTTGTGAGTTGAATAACGGTCAGTTTGCCAAAGTCTTGAAAATGAATTTCAATGGTTACCAGATCACCCAACATAATAAGATACAAGGGCTTCCATTTGGTAATGGTGAGTTGATGGAAAAGTTTAAGCAGTTAATCAAATAGTATGGAAACTACAGCCGAGAAAAAATATACCTATAAGGATTTTGAGAGTGATCAGGAAGTAAGATGGTGTCCGGGATGTGACGACTATGTTATTTTGCGCTCTATGCAGAAAGCTCTGCCGGAAATGGGAGTAAATAAAGAAGATGTTGTATTCATTTCAGGAATCGGTTGTTCTTCGCGTTTCCCCTATTATATGGACACCTTTGGTATGCATGGTATTCACGGTCGTGCACCGGCAATTGCAACCGGAGTTAAATTAGCAAAAAACAATCTAAGTGTATGGGTAATAACCGGTGATGGCGATTCGATGGCAATTGGAGGAAATCACTTTATCCATGTGCTACGCAGGAACATCGATCTTAACATCATTTTATTCAACAACGAGATCTATGGACTAACCAAGGGACAGTTTTCACCAACTTCGCTCGTAGGGCAGAAAACCAAATCGTCGCCCTATGGTAATACACAACCTCCTTTCTCACCCGGTGAATTGGCCATAGGAGCTCAGGCAAGGTTCTTTGCCCGAATTGGAGGAAATACTCCAAAAGAAATGACTCAGATCTTTATAGAAAGTGAAAGGTTTAAAGGAACTTCTTTAATAGAAGTCCTTCAGAATTGCCCAATTTTTAACGATGGAGCCTTTGCGGAGTTTACAGACCGCAAAATTCGTGCAGACCGCCAATTGTTTGTTAAGCATGGCGAACCCATGATCTTTGGGAAAGAAAAGGACAAAGGACTTGTTTTGAATGGCCTCAAATTGCAGGTGGTTACTATTGGAGAAAATGGTATCACGGAAGCCGACATATTAGTGCACAATGCTGAAGAAGCAGATCCTACTTTACATCAGATGTTGGTGAGATCTTCCTATCCCCTGGTAACGGGAGTCATTAGGGCATACAAGGATGTCACCTTTGAAGAAAGGGAGAATAAACAGCGTGAAGAGGTGAAATTGAATTCAAATTTCAAAAAGACGAAAGACTTGTTCTTTTCCGGCGATGTGTACGAGGTGACATAAACGGCCACATTTCAGCTAAGATAAAAATGTGATTTAATTACTAATCACCTGTTAAACCAAGCCTGTGAATCCTAAAAATGCGAGGGACAACAGCCCGGCTACCAATAAATTAATTGGCACCCCTTTCATTCCTTCCGGCAAGTCGGCCAGTTCTAATTGCTCACGAATACTTGCAAATAGAATCAATGCCAGCGCAAAACCAATGGAATTGGCTATTGCAAAGAACACAGCCTTTAAAAGGCTGCCATTTTCGAGTCCCAAGGCCAAAATAGCAACTCCAAGTACTGCACAGTTAGTTGTAATTAATGGTAAGAATACGCCCAGGGCCTGGTAGAGTGCCGGGCTTACCTTTTTCAGTATGATCTCAACCATTTGCACCAAAGAGGCAATTACCAGAATAAAGGTGATGGTGCGTAAATAATCCAATCCGGTAGGCACCAGTACAAATTGATACAATAAGTAAGTCACGAGCGTTGCTATGGTCATTACAAACAGGACGGCTCCAGACATGCCCACAGAGGTAGAAACTTTGCTGGAGACTCCTAAAAAAGGACAGATACCTAAAAACTGTGAAAGTACAATGTTGTTTACAAATACAGCGGCTATAAGAATTACAACATATTCCATGTTCTAGCTTATTTTGGTTGATACTTTATTAAACATAACACTTAGATAGGCCAGCGCTATAAAAGCGCCCGGAGGCAAAATAAATAGTATTATTGTACTTGCATCTTCCGACACCAATTTGAAGTCGAAAAAACTGCCGCTACCCAGTAATTCTCTTGCTGCACCAAGTACGGTTAACGCTATTGTGAAACCGATTCCCATACCTAAGGCATCCACAATAGAGGATATCAGGTTGTTTTTTGAAGCAAAGGCTTCAGCTCGTCCAAGTATGAGGCAGTTAACAACTATTAGTGGAATGAATATTCCTAACTGTTCATATAAAAATGGAATGAATGCCTCTAAGACCATTTCTACAATGGTAACAAAGGCTGCAATAACGATAATGAAAGCAGGAATTCTCACTTTACCGGGTATTTGCGACTTTACAAGAGACACTACGATGTTAGACATTAAGAGTACAAACAATGTAGCGATCCCCATTCCCAGTCCATTATATGCCGAGGAAGTCACACCCAAAGTAGGGCACATACCTAAAAGCATTACAAAGACAGGATTATCCTTGATAATTCCTTTTAAAAAGTTTTGTTTCAAGCTAAGTTGTTCTGCCATAACCCTTAATTTTCAGATTGGGTTTGATTTTCAACAAGGATATCGTAAGCCATTTGGGTTGCTTCGCTAAAAGCACGTGTCGTTATGGTGGCTCCTGTTAAAGCATCAACATCACCCTGATCTTTTTTTACCTTTAAATTGAAAGTAGAAGGATGTTTACCCCTAAATTGCCTGATAAACCTGTCGCCTTTCATTTTGGTTCCTAATCCGGGAGTTTCCTTTTGTTCCAGGACGGTAATGTTTTTTATACTGCCATCTGGATTAAAACCGACCATTACTTTTACCAGGCCGCCATAACCTTTTTCCGAATAACCAATTACCGCTGTACCGGTTCGATCAGTATCCATAAACCCGGAATAGATCTCAATACTGTCTTTGGCCAGGTCTGTTTTTACAAGCCTAACATTTTCAACCGGATTGTTATTAAATTCCGGTAACACATTTTTTAAAGCACTTATTTTTCGTTCTAATTTGGCTTGTGCTTTTGGGCCTTTGGTGATATCATTTATAAATCCAAGCGATACCCCTGCAATTATAGTGATCACAAATAATGTGATCGTCATATTTATAAATGTAGATTCTTTCTTACCCATAATTACACGATTTTCGCTTTGATTTGACTGCCAAAACGCCTTGGTTTAAAGTAAGAGTTTATCAATGGTACAAAGGCATTCATTATCAGTATTGCAAATGAAATACCTTCCGGATAGGCTCCAAATAATCTAATCACAACCGTAATAACCGCAATACCCATAGCGAAGATGACCATACCTTTTTTTGTCATCGGGCTTGTCACCAGATCTGTCGCCATATAAAAGGCCCCAAGAACTGCTCCTCCTGAGAGAATATGTATCAAAGGATTGGCATATTGTTCCGGATTCACTAACCAGAAAATTCCGGTAAATACAGCCATAGTTACCAGAATTGTAATGGGTATGTGCCAAGTAATAACTTTTCTTAGCTAACAGGTAAACACCACCAAGTATAAGTGCCAAAGCAGACATTTCACCGGCGGATCCACTTGTGATACCAAGGAGTAACTCGGTTATATTTGGAATTTGTTGTGTAAGGGTAGACATGGTTTCACCATACATTAAACCTTCTTTGATGATCCCTAAAGTAGTTTCTCCTGAAATTGCATCGACCAGCGTCATGTTGTTTTCAACAGGAACCGGCCATGAACTCATTTGCGCCGGAAATGAAATAAAAAGAAAAACCCTGCCTACTAATGCAGGATTAAAAATGTTGTATCCCAACCCGCCAAAGGACATTTTAGCAATTCCTATGGCAACAAAACTTCCTATTATTACCATCCATAGTGGTAGTGAAGAAGGTAAATTGAAGGCTAACAGTATCCCTGTTATTAGCGCGGAACCGTCGCCAACCGTTACTGTGGTTTTTAATAAATACTTCTGAATTAGGTACTCAAATAGAATACACGAGATCACAGCGACAGTAGTCATGATCAATGCGCTTATTCCGAAAACGTATAAAGTCACTAAAAAGGCCGGAATTAAAGCAATGAGCACATCATACATCAATTTTTTAGATGTCCTGTCGGAATGTACATGGGGTGAGGCCGATATGATGATTCTTTCGTCTGCCATTTTAATTTTGAGCAGCTTGTAGTTTTTTAACAATGTTTTTACCAAATCTGATGTAGTCTAATAAGGGCCTGTGCGAAGGACATACATAGCTACATGAACCACACTCGATACACGTCATGATATCTTCGGATTTTGCCCTTTCATAGAAACCTTTTTCAGAAAGGTTCATTAATAGATGTGGCTCTAATCCCATGGGGCAAACAAAAACACAATTTCCACAACGTATACAATTTTTCGATTCTTGCCTGCTGGCTTCTTCTTCCGAAATGACCAGAATCCCTGAAGTTCCTTTGGTTACGGGAACATCGGTATTCTTAATAGCTTTTCCCATCATTGGCCCGCCATTGACCAGTTTACGCGTGCCTTCGGGAATTCCCCCAACTTCCTCAACTAAGTCCTTGATCGGGGTTCCAATCTTCACCCAGAAATTTGAAGGATTCTCAATTTTTTTACCGGTAACCGTTACAACGCGTTCAATTAAAGGCTGGTCATGCTGAACCGCCTGGTAGATTGCAAAAATGGTTCCTACGTTGTGTACTATCACACCAACGTCCATAGGTAATCCGCCTTTTGGAACCTCCCGTTTCAGAATAGCTTTAATTAGCTGTTTTTCGCTGCCCTGCGGGTATTTAACCTGGAGCGCAGCAACTTTGATCCTTTTGTCAGCCTGAGCCGCTTTTTTTAAGACTTCAATGGCATCTCTTTTGTTGTTTTCTATTCCGATAATTGCGCTGTGAATATGTAAAGCATGCATTAGAATTTGAATACCAACAACGATCTCGTCTGCTTTTTCGAGCATTAATCTATGGTCTGCCGTTAAATAAGGCTCGCACTCGACACCATTTATAATAAGACAATCTATAAGGTTGTCATTTTTAAGATCCAATTTAACATGAGACGGAAAGGTGGCTCCCCCTAAACCAACGATACCAGAATCTGTAATATGTTGCAGAATATCCTTCGGATCCATGGTTATCTCCGGCTTCAAGGGAAATTCCGGAACTTCAATATTGGACTCGTTTTTTTGGTCCGTTCTAATAACGATACACTGTTTTTTATAACCGCTGCTATCGACCATCATATCAAGTTTGGTCACAGTTCCGGCAACCGGAGAGTGTATGTTTGAAGACACATATCCTCCGGATTTTGCAATGACCTGTCCAATTTCAACTTTGTCCTTTCTTTCTACTACGATTTCAGAAGGAATACCAATATGTTGTGCGATTGGAACATACACAACCTTTGGCACAGGCATTCTTCTTATCGCTACTGAAGATGTTATCTTGTTCTCAGCTGGATGAATACCTCCTTTTGGAAATGTTTTAAGCATTTGAACTTGGTTTTTCAGGTCCTATATCTGTCTTTCTGATTGTGGCAACTATAGATTTTTCCGGCTTAGGGATTTTAACTTTTTTTGGCGGAAAATTGGTTTCTATAATGGAATGTGTAGGACATACTTCAACACATTTCCTGCATAATGTACATGCTATGGGGTCTATATAAGCCAGGTTGCCTGTCATGATCACTGCATCTTTCGGACAAATATCTTCACATTTTGAACATCCAATACAAGCTACTTCGCACGCTTTTTTAGCAATACCCCCCTTATCCTGGTTAAGACAACCCACAAATATTTTAAGATCTCTTTTGTTTCTGGGGCGCATTTCAATGATATCTCTTGGACAAGCTTTTACACAAAGCACCACAAGAAGTACATTTATCGGTAATAATAACCGGCAATCCTGTTTCTTCATTCATGTACATGGCATCAAAATCACATACCGCTACACAGTCACCATCGCCAAGACATCCATATTGACAATCTGTTTCCCCACCGTACACCAGTGATGAGATAGCGCAAGAGCGCGGCCCTTGATATATTGTGGTTTTTGGACGTACTTCACAGGCTACCCTGGCAAAGCAATACGGCAACCGTAGGATCTTGCTCTGCGACTTCTTTTCCTAACAATTCCGAAACTTGCTTCATCACATCATTTCCGCCCACCGGGCAGAACAGCTCGGAAATATCCTCAGAATTCACTAGTTTTTCCGAAAAAGCTTTACAGCCGGGCGATCCGCATCCACCACAATTGGCAGCTGGAAGAATATCTTCCACTTCTCCGATCAATGGATTCTCATACACATAGAATTTCTTTGAGACCACAAAAAGTATAAAAGCTGCCACTGTCCCTATGGAACCAAGAAGTATTGCGCTATATAAAATTGATAGAATCATGCTAAATCAGTTTTTATAACTGAAACCTTGAAATTTTGTTTAAAAATAGACTTCGTATAATGTAACAACACATAGTAAGGTACTAATATTCCTAATGCTAATAATCCAGCCTGCCATTCTGATAGAAAAAAGGATGCAATTACTAAGACAATCGTTACTAAGATAAATGGAAAGACATAAGCCCAGAAAACAGCTTTTAAACCTAATGCTTTGTTTATAACAACTTCTACCTGCTCATTCATCTTAAATGAATCGTCAGGATTCGTTATTTCAATTTCCTTAGTTCTGGATTCCGATATGCCACATCCCGATTTTGCACGACAGGAATCGCAATGTATGTTCGGATCTAATGATACATACACAGATTCGCCGGATATCCTGGAAACAGTACCGGAATGGACGAAAGTATTATTGTTAGAAGCTAGGGATTCCATACCCTTTATGCTAAATTGGTTTCAATTAACAGACTAAAGTACTATTTGCATATTATACATTATATGAGTTATATCAGTTTAGCGTGAAAAAAATACTAAAGTCCCTATCTGTACTGCATTCACAGTGCCTTCCGTACGAATAATAAACCCTTCCTAATCCTTTTTTTGCTACATTTATTCCATGCCGGCGAATTTCCTTCTTTCTTTTCCCGATTTTAATATTTGGAGCTCTCCCTTGCTTATTTTGGTGCTGCAAGGCCTTGTACTTATAGGTTTGCTCTTATTCCGGTATTTTCGCGGAAGGAATCTATCAGATCTTTACTTAGCGTTAATTTTACTTATTGTATGTTACGAACAGATCTGTTATACAGTTGGTTTTATGGGCTGGTATAACGCTTTTCCGAACACAAAGATCAACTATTGGCTTATTCCGATGGCTCTTGCATTGGCTCCGATGCTATTTTTTTATGTGAAGACCAGCACTAGCTCTGATTTCAGGTTTAAGAAAATATATTGGCTTCATTTCATTCCAGCCGTTATGTTGGTGCTTTACAGACTCTCTATTTATACCTACGATGCCTTGCAACCTGGATTTAGTGATACTCAAAACGGTTATCTGAAGATTCATCTTGACGAACCAATCATTCAACCCATTTTGATGTTTGCCGAATTTGCAGTGATGCTACTCTACCTGGCTTTTACATTTCAATTATTCCTTACATATCGGAAAAAGATCAAACTTTTCTTTTCAAACACCTATAAATACGAATTAAACTGGATTCTTACCTTTTTAGTGATCTTCACCGTATTATTTATTTATGAAGCTGTACAGGATGTAATTGGTGCCTTAATAACCGAATTACACTACACACAGCGTTGGTGGTTAAACCTGCTTTTTGCAATTGCTACCATCTACGTTGGAGTGAAAGGGTACTTCACGGATACCGAAAAACTTAAAAACCTCAATTTTAACGCGGTAGCCGTGCCGCCTCAAAGTTCAGAACTGAAGGATAAACCTGCTGCGAATGAAGAAGAATTAAATGCGTTGAGAAACTTTATGGAAATGGAAAAACCATATTTAGACCCTGAACTGAACCTCAATGATCTCGCTACACTAATCAATATGAATAGAGCTCAGCTTTCTCAACTCATAAATTCAGGATTTCAAAAGAATTTTAATGATTTTGTGAACGAATATCGTATCGAAGCGGTGAAGTATCAACTTTCCAAAGGGAGGCACAAGCAACTGTCACTGCTGGGAATCGCCTATGAATGTGGGTTTAACAGTAAAGCTACCTTCAACAGGGTATTCAGAAAGCTAACAAACTCTTCCCCTACAGATTACCTCAATTCCATTAGTTAGTGCGCCTTTTGTCAATATCTGAGACGGCTCAAATCGTATTTGAGACGCACTTTTACGTTTTGAAACGCCGATCTGCCACGTGTTTTTCATCTTTGACCTATCAAATCAAAAAAAATGAAAACAATTTTAGTGAAGCTTATAACGCCCGTAACTCAAACAAAATGGTATTCGGACCTGCTTTTGGCAGTTCCTCGGGTCATTTGCGGACTGCTGCTCACCATTGACTTCGGAGCAAGTAAGTTTGGTTTACCATGGTCACCTGCTGAAAAGAACCTCGGATTTTTTGAAGTGGTTGATTGGTTTCCACAGGATGTTGCGGCCTATGGTGGCCTGTTTGCTGCTTTTCCGGTATTCTTTGCATGGATGGGAGCTTTCAGCGAGGCCGTTGGAGGGGTATTTCTCGTCTTAGGGCTACAAACAAGGGTGGCCTCCTTCCTGGTTATGTGTACCATGCTGGTCGCAATATTTTTTCAGCAATGGGGAGAAGGAACCTGGGGAATGCTGCCGGCAATGGGCTTTTTATGGCTATCAATGTTCACACTTGTATTAGGTTCAGGTCGTTTCGGACTAGATTATCTATTAGCAAGATATTTCACTAAAGACAAATAATCACATCATGAAAAAAATCACATTAGTACTGCTCCTGGCAGGAATATCCGGATTGGCTCAGATAAAAGGAAATGGAAATATCAAAACAATACGCGTTCCAGCCATCGGCGTGGAGGAAATCGCCATGGAATTATATGCCAGGGTCATTGTCGATGCGGATGCCGGTAAAGAAATTGTAATTACAGCAGATGAGAATCTGTTGCCTTTAATTTCTTCGGAAGTAAAAAACAAGAAGCTACTGTTCGAACAGAAAGATTGGATTAAACCCTCACAGAAAATTTTAATTATAGTAGGTGCGCCGAACATTCAGAAAGTGTCGGTTGGGGTTCATGAAACAGTATACGTGAAAAACCTGCACTCAGAAGAAATTGAGTTAATAGCGCCCATGGGTAAAATTGATGTAGATGGTTGCAGTGAAATGCTTATTGCTAATTCTAAAAAGGGAACCATTGATGCTTCGAAATTAAAAGCTCGAAATGCTATTGTTACTATTTCTGGCTCGGGTAAAGTAATTGTTAATGTAACTGAGATCCTGACCAAAGATCTTAGTTCGAACGCTCGATTGGAATATGTAAACGAACCTGAAAAGATCGTCGGTGAGCCATCGGACAAAGAGTTGAATAAAAATAAAACTGAATTTAAGAAAGCCAAGTTTATTGATATCCGCATCAAAAACAATTCGTGGAACCGCAGGAACTTTGTAGTTATAGGCCCAAAAAAGGACGGAAGTACGTTTAGCTATGGCTTCCCAATGATGCCAGGAAGCGTTAAGAAGGAGCGATGGACCGTTGGAACCAAAGTATATCGAAAGAAAAGTATGGGCGAGAGGGATCTATTGCGCACAATAAAGGCAGCAGATGAAGGCAAAACCTTAAAACTGTTTGATTAATTCGTTTTGTAGTCGACCAGTTTATTGGGCCCTTCCAGTAATTTCCGATTCACTTTTAAAGTGCCGTCAACGGTAGTGGTTATGTGCCATTTAATTAGAGAAATACTGCCATCCACTATTTCTATTCCGGTTATACTACGGGGGTGAACACAACTTCCGTCATTGAAATAGGCGATCTCCCCCGGATCCGGGAATCGGGGCCGGTGCGTATGACCTGTGATGGTGAAGATATTATCATTCTCGATGATCCATTCCTTGGTCCTGCGTTCAACCTTTTTCAGTTCTCTGTAATTTTTAGCCGGACTTGTAGGATCGCCAATCCCAAATATCTGGAGTTGGCGCCATAATGCACGTACCATGAACCTGTTGAACTTCCAGCCTACATAATTCATGTAGTCGGCCTGGTGGCCATGCAGCATAAATACTTCTTGGCCCGTCTCTGAATGTTCCAGTATCAGGCCTTCCGTAAAATTAATCCCTGGAAATAATGGCACATCTTCACCAATTACCTTGTTGAAATAGCTATGAAGATGCTTCTCAACATAACGTTCGTTCTTGTACACCATGTCATGATTTCCCAGGAGCCGGTACAAACGGCATTCCTGGTAGAAATTCATCATGAGCGTATATACATTCTTATGGGCTTCGAAAATATTCTTAAATTCAAGGTTTTCCCATAATTCATCCCCATCACCCAATTCGCAATACGTAAAGCCTTCATTGTAATAATGCTGAAGGGCATGGAAGTATGTATTGCGGTTATTCGCAAAATCGTCTGCAAAACTGTTATCACCGCGATGACAGTCACTGAAAATGATAAACTTTGAAGAATTGTCGAATGGGATTCGCGGTGCGGAAGCATAAGCCCGCGAAAAACGTTTTCGGGAAGACATGCGATTTCTTTTTCTAAAGATACAATTTGATATTACTTCAGCAAATAGTACCAAAGAAATAGGCTTCCCGAAGGAAGCCTTAATAAATTTGATGGACGCTTTATTTAAATGCGTTATGCCCGGTAATATCCAGTCCGGTGATTAGCAGGTGGATATCGTGAGTTCCTTCATAAGTGATTACACTTTCCAGGTTCATCATATGCCTCATAATACTGTATTCTCCGGTAATACCCATACCACCCAGTACTTGTCTCGCTTCCCTGGCAATTTTAATTGCCATATCCACATTGTTCCGTTTTGCCATGGAGATCTGCGCCGATGTAGCCCGATCCTCGTTCTTGAGTTGTCCCAGGCGATAGGCAAGAAGTTGCGCTTTGGTGATCTCTGTGATCATCTCGGCCAGTTTCTTTTGCTGAAGCTGGAATGCCGCAATAGGTTTACCAAACTGAATACGTTCTTTGGCATATCGAAGCGCTGTATCGTAGCAGTCCATCGCACAGCCAATAACCCCCCAGGCAATTCCATAACGGGCAGAATCGAGACAGCCAAGTGGCGCTCCTAACCCTGATTTATTCGGTAATAGGTTCTCTTTTGGGACTTTCACGTCCTGGAAGATCAATTCTCCCGTTGCCGAAGCGCGTAAAGACCATTTATTGTGAGTTTCAGGAGTGCTGAAGCCTTCCATACCACGCTCTACGATCAATCCGTGAATACGGCCGTTTTCATCTTTAGCCCAAACCACAGCAACATCGCAGAAGGGAGAGTTGGAAATCCACAGTTTAGCACCATTAAGCAGGTAATGATCGCCTTTATCTTTAAAATTTGTCACCATTCCTGCGGGATTACTGCCGTGGTCCGGTTCTGTGAGTCCGAAAGACCCCATCCATTCTCCTGTGGCCAGTTTTGGCAGGTATTTTTTTCGTTGTTCTTCGCTACCGTATTTCCAGATCGGATACATCACTAAAGAAGACTGGACCGAGGCCGTGGATCGTACCCCACTGTCACCGCGTTCTATTTCCTGCATAATGATACCATAAGAGATCTGATCAAGGCCGGAACCACCGTATTCCACAGGAATGTAGGGTCCGAAAGCCCCAATTTCAGCTAGTCCGGGAATTATGGATTTTGGGAATTCGGCATTTTGAGCTGCCTCTTCTATGATGGGCGATACATCTCGCTTCACCCAATCACGGGCTGCACTTCGTATAAGTTTATGTTCTTCGGTTAAAAGATCGTCTAAATTGTAGTAATCGGGAGATTCGAAAAGATCTGGTTTCATGGAATGAAATATTTGGTCTACAAATGTAAAAATCGGTTCGCGATTGTCCTACATTTTTAGGTAGAAATCCTTTACCAATTTTGTATATTTTTCGGTGTATTGATGGCGGTTGGTTTCTATGACGAGTTCTTCGGGAATTACCGTTTCCACTTTAAAGGGAGAAAACTCCATTAAAACTCTTTTTATTTCTGAATTTGGTGTTCCGCGGACCTCACACATCTTTTTTAGGTGGAGCCCTTGTTGCAGAGCAAGTTCTGTCAGTTTCGTCTGCTCTTTCTTCGGAATAATTAATGAGAAAATACCCTTTTCTGAAAGTAAATGTGCCGCACAAATCATCAGGTGTTCGAAAGGGAGCGTATCGGTGAATCGTGCTTTATCTCTTGCCGGATTGGCTGTTTGGAAGTCTTCAGCATAAAAGGGTGGATTGGAAACAATAAGATCGTAGGACTCATCTATTTCGGAAGCAAATTCCTGTATCGATGCATGGTAGCAGAACAAACGATCGGGCCAGGGTGACGCCTCGAAATTCTCCGAGCATTGTTCAAACGCATCATCGTCCAGTTCCACGGCATCAATGGTCTGCACATTACTTCGCTGTGCGAGTTGCAGGGCGATAACACCGGTTCCGCTGCCTATATCAAGTATACTTTTCGGCTTGTTTTCCAGGGATGTCCAGGCCCCCAATAATACACCATCGGTTCCTATTTTCATGGCACAACGGTCCTGTGCTACCGAAAATTCCTTGAATTTAAAAATTTTAGACATTAGAGGTAAATATCGATGAGGCCTTCCGGAGCCTGAATATAAATGATCTTGGCAAGTCGGTCGACTTTTTCAATGATTTCATCTGAAACGGGGATGAGTATCTCCTTTCCTTCACGGTCTATTTCGAATAGTGCCTGGGCAGTACTATCATTGACTCCGGTGATAGTTCCCACTTCCCCAAAAGAGGCATCTACGATCTTAAATCCTACGATCTCATGATAATAGAACTTGTTTCCGCTAAGAGCTGGCAAAAGGTTGAGTGGAAGGTATAATTCTGAGCCTAATAATGACTCAGCATCCTCTTCCGTGGAGACCTCTTCGAATCTGATTCGAAGCAGTTCACTTTTGTGCAGTGACAGGGATTTAATAAAAAATGGAATCAGATTTTTGTGTTTTTCCACAAAAACCGATTCCATTTTTAGAAATTGTTCGGGTTCGTCGGTATCTAATTTTACCAGTAATTCCCCCTTAAAGCTATATTTTTTAACGATTTTGCCAACGAAGAAACAGTCCTTCTTTTGCATCGTTTAACGCTTATTCTTCCTCTTTTGCAGCTTCTTCGGTAGTTTCGGCTGATGCTTCAGCACCTTCCTCCACAACTTCTTCAGCGGCTTCAGCACCTTCCTCCGCGACTACTTCTTCGGCTTCAGCAGCTTCAGCGGCTACTTCTTCGGCTTCAGCAGCTTCAGCGGCTACTTCTTCGGCTTCAGCAGCTTCAGCTTCAGCAACGCGAGCTTCGTTCACAGCTTTTTCTGCTGCCAGAGCGTCGGCTTTCGCTTTTTCTTTAGCGGTGGTCAGTGAAGTACGCTTAGCTTCTACAGCTTTCGCTTTTTCTTCCAGCCAGTTATTGAATTTATCTTCTGCTTGTTCTTCTGTCAGGGCGCCTTTACGAACACCTTCAGCAAGATGTTTTTTCAGCATAGCTCCCTTATAGGAAAGGATAGCTCTTGCTGTATCCGTAGGTTGTGCTCCATTTTGAAGCCATTGTACTGCACCATCAATATCCAGGTTGATCTCCGCAGGATTAACATTAGGATTGTATGTTCCTAATTTTTCGAGATATTTACCATCTCTTTTGGCACGGCCATCGGCCGCTACGATCCAGTAGAAGGGCTTTCCTTTCTTACCGTGTCTTTGTAATCTGATCTTTACAGGCATATAGTAATTAAATTGTGAGGTACGCGACCCCGGTTATAATTAAGGACGGCAAAGATACCATATTTATTAGCTGAAATACAAAAGATTAAACTTTTCTTTTATATTTGTCGGGAACCTATTTACCCAAACTACCATGAAACGAATAATTTTAACAATATTCGCGCTATCCTTCGCATTGATCGGATGTGAAGATATTCAAGACAATAGCCCTGCTATCCAGGGAGAAATTAATAATGTATTCTTTGAGGCCCTTGATGTTCGAGGGCAGGCAAATGAAAACGGTTCTTTTTCACTGAAAGGTGAAAATCAGGACCAGAAGCTTACCTTAAATGTACGCAGGGCAGTTCCTGGAACATACCCATTAGGACCCGGGGAAGCCAATTTTGCAATATATGAAGATGGCAATGGCAATGAATATGCTACTTCACCTACGGGAGATGGGAAGATCGTAATTACCTCGCATTGTGTATCCTGCGGAACCCTCACCGGGAATTTCAATTTTTTGGCCATCAATCCGGGTGTAGATTCGGTATATGTGCAGAAAGGATTCTTTTATGAAGTTTCTTATTTACTTGGGGGTATTGATGGTGATACTTCCGATGGATTTATGAATGGCTCAGGTTAACGGTGAGCCTTTCAAACAGACATACTTTCTGCCGATGAAGTAGGTGGAACTATTATTGTAAGTGGATTTATTGGCGAAAGAAGCATTACAATTAAAGATTCCTGCCGAATGCTGCATCTGGTAATTATCCTATAGGAACGACTGGATTCGATGCGAGTTATACCGTGAAAATGGTGTTGTAGAAGTAGCCATGTCAGGATTAATATCTGTCAACTTCAAAAATCAAACAACCTAGAAGAGGAAAGATCTTCTTCGATTTTAATACAGAAAATAACGTTATCACAAATGGCGATACTGAATTCGAGTATTAATCTGCCGTCGATATAAAAATTAAACCGGACTATTCAGTCCGGTTTTTTTGTTTATAAATGATCCAAACTGTTTACAACTTTACTTCACTTTAAACGCACAAAATCCTATTTTTACCTTTCCGGAATTCGCAACGAATTTTGCGATCTTACCTTCTGAATAGTTGATATATGTACCTGATTTTCGATACAGAGACCACGGGCCTTCCCAAACGTTATAACGCACCATTGAGTGATAGCGACAATTGGCCACGTTGTATACAGATCGCGTGGCAGTTGCACGACGATATGGGAAATCTGCTCGAAAATGAGGATTACCTGGTTCAACCCGATGGGTTTAATATTCCATACGATTCGGAGAAGATCCACGGTATTTCCACCGAACTCGCTCAACAGCAGGGAAAACCGCTCGATGAGGTTGTTAACAGATTTCTGAAAGCATTGGAAAAATCGAAATTCGTGGTAGGGCAAAATGTCGATTTCGATACCAGCATCATAGGTGCGGAATTCTACCGCCTGGGCATTGAAAATGCATTTGCTTCCAAACCGATACTGGATACCTGTACGGAAACCACCGCCCAGTTATGTCAGTTGCCCGGAGGTAGAGGGGGGAAGTTCAAATTACCAACCCTAACCGAATTGCATCAGTTTTTGTTCGATCAGCCGTTTGCAGAAGCACATAATGCTACTGCCGATGTAGAAGCAACTACACGTTGTTTTCTGGAATTGATCCGAAGGCGGATATTTACAATTGAAGAACTGGATGTACAACCTGATTATTATGAGCAATTTTCGGAGGTTAATCCCGGAACTATTGAGCTGATCGGCCTAAAGCATATCAATCTTAAAAAAGCTTCGGATAAAATTCGTGAAGAACTGGATGCGGCTATTCAAACCGAGGAGATCTCTTCCCAGGATATCGATGAGAATATTACAGCTCTCGAAGAAACTAATTTTGCTCATCTGCACAATCATTCACAATTCTCCATTTTGCAATCAACATCGTCTACCCATGACCTCGTGAGAGCCGCTGTGAAAGATGAAATGCCTGCTGTAGCGCTCACGGATAGTGGTAATATGATGGGAGCCTTTCACTTTATTAAGGCTGTGAACGACTATAACAAATCCCTGACAGAAGAGGATAAACACAAAGAGCTTAAGGCGATATTGGGCTGTGAGTTCTTCGTTTGCGAGGACCATACCAATAAATCGCATAAGGATAACGGCTATCAGGTGGTCATTCTGGCTAAAAACAAGAACGGCTATCACAACCTTGCAAAAATGGCCTCAATCGCCTACACCGAGGGGTTTTATTACGTTCCAAGGATAGACAGGAAGGTTATTGAAAGCTATAATGATGACCTAATCGTTCTAACGGGTAGTTTATATGGTGAAGTAGCCTCAAAGGTCCTTAATATAGGCGAGAAACAGGCAGAGGAAGCTTTACTGTGGTGGAAAGCACAGTTTGGCAATGATCTGTATATGGAGATCATGCGTCACGGACAGGAAGATGAAAGACGGGTAAACAGCACAATCGTATCACTGGCACGCAAGCATGAGGTCAAACTTGTGGCTTGCAACAATACCTATTATATCAATAAGGAAGACGCCAATGCCCACGACATTCTTTTGTGTGTGAAAGATGGTGAGAAACAGGCCACTCCTATAGGACGTGGTCGTGGTTATCGCTACGGATTACCAAACCAGGAGTATTATTTCAAGAGCCAGGAAGAAATGAAGAAATTGTTTAAAGATCTTCCTGAAGCGATCAGTAATATTGCTGAAGTTATTGAAAAGATCGAGCCATTCACCTTACAGCGAGAGGTATTACTTCCAAATTTTGCTATCCCTAAGGAATTTTACAATATCGAAGATGCCGATGGCGGTAAACGTGGAGAAAATGATTATTTGAAACATCTAACCTTTGTAGGTGCTGAAAAAAGATATAATGAGCTCACGGATGAAATTAAACAGCGACTTGATTTCGAGCTGGAAGTAATTGCAAACACCGGATATCCGGGGTACTTCCTCATCGTTCAGGATTTCATCACGGAAGCGCGGAAAATGGACGTTTCGGTAGGTCCGGGACGAGGTTCTGCCGCAGGAAGTGCAGTAGCCTATTGCCTCGGGATCACCAATATAGATCCCATTAAGTACGATCTGCTTTTTGAGCGTTTCCTTAATCCGGACCGGGTGAGTATGCCCGATATCGATATCGACTTCGACGATGAAGGCCGATCCAAGGTGATTGATTATGTGATAGAGAAGTATGGAGCCAACCAGGTAGCCCAGATCATTACTTATGGAACCATGGCGGCTAAGTCGTCCATTCGTGACACGGCCAGAGTGCTGGATCTTCCGTTGAACGATGCAGATCGTATTGCCAAGCTTATCCCGAACATGACCAAGCTGAACAAAATCTTTGGTTTGAGCGATTCAGGAATTGCGATCAAAGTTCAGAAGTGATGAATTGCCGAAGGTGAATGAACTATTGAACCTGGCTGAAGGAGAAGACCTGGAGGCCGAAACTATTAAACAAGCCAGAGTATTAGAAGGATCAGTTCGGAATACCGGAATTCATGCCTGCGGAGTGATCATTACTCCCGATAATATTACCAATTACGTTCCTATAGCGACTGCAAAGGACTCTGATCTGTATGTGACCCAGTTCGACAACTCGGTGGTGGAAAGTGCCGGATTGTTAAAAATGGATTTTCTGGGACTAAAAACCCTGACGCTTATCAAGGACACGGTTAAGATCGTTAAGCATAAACACGGCGTTGAGCTGGATCCCGATAATTTCCCCCTGGATGATGAAAAGACCTACGAGTTGTTCCAGCGCGGAGAAACGGTAGGTATCTTCCAATATGAATCGGTAGGGATGCAAAAGCATATGAAGGATCTGAAACCGACGGTTTTTGCAGATCTTATTGCTATGAACGCCTTGTATCGACCGGGCCCGATGGAATATATTCCTAGTTTTATACACCGAAAGCACGGGGAAGAGGAGATCAGTTACGACCTTCCGGCCATGGAGGAATACCTGAAAGAAACCTACGGAATTACGGTCTACCAGGAACAGGTGATGCTCCTTTCCCAAAAGCTGGCAAGTTTTACTAAAGGTGAAGCCGATGTCCTAAGGAAAGCCATGGGTAAAAAACAAAAGGCAGTCCTTGATAAAATGAAACCGCAGTTCATTAAGCAGGCTGCCGCCAATGGACATGAACCCGAGATATTAGAAAAGATATGGAAGGACTGGGAAGCATTTGCCAGTTATGCATTCAATAAGTCGCATTCTACCTGCTACGCCTGGATCGCCTATCAGACCGCCTATCTAAAAGCTCATTATCCTGCAGAATATATGGCCGCGGTATTGTCCAATAACATGAACGACATAAAGCAGGTGACCTTCTTTATGGAAGAGTGTAAAAGGATGGGACTTGAAGTATTAGGCCCCGATGTGAACGAATCCTTCTATAAGTTTACGGTAAACGACCGTGGCGCGGTTCGCTTCGGAATGGGCGCTATTAAAGGTGTTGGTGGTAATGCGGTGGCGACTATCGTTGAACACAGAAAGGATGGAAAGTATAAGAGTATATTCGACCTCGCCAAAAGGATCGATCTAAGAGCGGCCAATAAAAAAGCTTTTGAAAATCTGGTACTGGCTGGAGGATTCGACAGCTTCGATACACACAGGGCGCAATATATGCATACGGACGGAGACGGTGTTATGTTCTTTGAAAAAGTATTGCGTTATGCGGCCCGATACCAGGAAACGCAGAATTCTTCCCAGGTGAGTTTGTTTGGTGATGCGAGTGAAGTCCAGATTCCGGAACCGGAAGTACCTCCTTGCGAGGAATGGGGAACCATGAAGAAATTAAAGCAGGAGAAGGAGGTTGTAGGGATCTATATTTCCGGACATCCCCTGGACGATTTCAAGACAGAGATCGAGAGTTTCTGTAGTTGTAAGGTGAGCGATTTCAATGACCTGGAGCGTTTTGTAAACCGGGAGTTAAGCTTTGGTGGCGTGGTAAGTGATGTACAGCACAGGGAAAGTAAGGCCGGCAAAGGCTGGGCCATCTTCACGGTGGAGGATTACGATGATAGCTTCGAGTTTAAGATCTTTGGAGAAGAGTATTTGAAGTATCGCCATTTACTGCTTCCCAATCAATTTATCTACGCCAGGGTCTTCGTTAGAGAAGGATGGGTGAACCGGGAGACCGGTAAGAAGGGAGATCCTAGATTGCAATATAGCAATATACAGTTGTTGCATGATGTGATGGGGCTTCAGGCGAAGAAATTGACCCTTCAGATTCCGATTGAGAACCTTGAGATAGATAAGATCAATGAGTTGAAAGAATTATTGAAAATGCATAAGGGGGATAAGCAATTGCATATCACGATGTACGATGTTGAAGAGAAGTTAAAGCTGAATATGCCCAGCCGGACCCAGAAGGTGGAAATAAGTAAGGAGTTGCTGGAGGAATTAAAGGATATGGAGTTGAAATATAAGCTGAATTAAATCGGGCAGGGGGTGAAGCGGCATCCCCTGTAGTTACTATATACTACAGGGATATAGCGGAAGACCCGGCCGTGAAGTGCCAGTGAACCAGAGCGAAGCACGCTTCACGACTACTTCACGGGCCCGTATAATAACAAAAAGTAATACGCGCATTGCCTAAACTAATGCCATGGCTGTAAGGAATGCTGTAAAAATTGACTACTTTTGCGTAACAAATAAAAAATTTAACAATGGCTTTAGAAATAACCGATGCAACTTTTGATGAAACCGTATTAAAAAGTGACAAACCCGTAGTGGTAGACTTTTGGGCGGCATGGTGCGGACCTTGTAGAATGGTTGGCCCTATCATCGATCAAATTAGTGAAGAATACGACGGCAAAGCGGTAGTTGGGAAAGTAGATGTCGATGCGAACCAGGAGTTTGCTGCGAAGTATGGAGTTAGAAACATTCCAACCGTACTCGTATTCAACAATGGTGAATTAGTAGGACGCCAGGTTGGTGTGGCACCAAAGAATGTGTACACCGAGGCGATAGATTCGTTATTGAACTAATAATCGAAATCAAATTATTAAAGAAAGGCTTGGCGTTATGCCGGGCCTTTTTTTTATCTTAGTTCTCGATACATTTTAAAGAAAGTAGAAACACTCGAATTGACAGAATAAAGCAAATTTTTAAAAGCCGAAATCGGCGACACTTATGGAAAAAATAAACAAAGCACAGGATAAGATAGACAATCAGTTGTTAGACGAACGCAAGGTGTTCTTGTGGGGGATGGTGGATGATGAAAGTGCCAAGCACGTTGTGGACAGGCTCCTGTACCTGGATTCACTAAGCAATGAGGAAATAAAATTCTATATCAACAGTCCGGGAGGCTATGTGACCTCAGGTTTTTCTATGTATGATACTATCAAGGCGATCAAGAGCCCGGTATCTACAATATGTACGGGCTTATGTGCTTCCATGGGGAGTTTATTGCTTTCGGCAGGTGCGAAAGGCAAACGCCTTATTCAACCACATGCCCGGGTGATGATCCATCAACCCAGTGGAGGTGCCAGAGGTCCGGCGAGCGATATAGAGATCACCGCACAGGAGATCCTTAAGACCAAGGAACTGAGCGCGCAGATCCTGGCCGATAATTGCGGACAGCCTTATGAGAAAGTGATGAAAGATTTCAATCGTGACCATTGGATGGGTGCCGAGGAGAGTATTAAGTACGGGATCGTTGATGGTGTTGCGGACTGAGAAGTGAGTGGTTGGTAGTTAGTAGTGAATAGTGAGAAGTGAGAAGTGAATAGGTTAAAATATGGACTTTCGAGTCAGATGAAACGAGCCGTAGTATCTATTCCCTCAAATATTGCGGAAGGAGCCGCTCGAAAAAGTAATAAAGAATTTAGTCAATTCATTAGTATCTCTCTGGGTTCTTTAGCCGAGCTTGAAACCCAGTATTTGTTGGCTATACGACTTGGATTTATATCCGAAAATATTGAACTAACTGAAATGTTTGAATCAATGAAGCGTTTACTAATTGGAACCAGGAATTATCTGAATAAATAACCTCCATTCACCATTCACTTCTCACCATTCACTTAAAATGAATATAGAAAAGCAAATAAATGAGATTACCGGGTTTAAGAACCTGGAGCTACTCGCCACCCAGGTGGTGGAGGGGTTTATTTCCGGGTTGCATAAGAGTCCGTTTCATGGTTTCTCGGCCGAATTTGCTGAACATAAGATCTACAACACCGGGGAAAGCAGGAAACATATTGACTGGAAGCTATATGCCAAGACGGATAAGCTATATACAAAACGCTACGAGGAAGAGACCAATTTGCGCTGTCACCTGGTGATGGACAACAGCAGTTCGATGCATTATCCGAAATTGAAGGAATTCAATATCAACTCCCTGAATAAAATAGGATTTTCGGTCCTGGCTGCTGCTGCTATAATGAACTTATTAAAACGGCAACGCGATGCAATAGGAATGAGTATTTACAGTGATGAGTATGAGTTTTATGCTTCGGAAAAGGGAAGTGAGCGTCACCACCAGATGTTACTCGGTAAGTTGAATGAAGCGATCATTGAATCGAAGGAGTCTAAGCAAACCCGCACCTATGCGCATTTGCATTTGATCGCTGAAAAACTAAAGCGGCGTTCGTTGGTTTTTATCTTCACGGATATGTTTCAGAGTGATATGGAGGAACAGAAGTTATTTGAAGCCCTTCAGCATTTGAAGTACAACAAGCACGAGGTAGTTTTATTTCACACTTTCGATAAGGAGAAAGAGTTGAAATTCGATTTCAGTAACCGTCCTAAACGGTTTGTGGACGTTGAAACAGGCGAGCATGTGAATTTATATGCAGACAATATCAAGGATAGTTATGAGGCTGCAGTGGCTAAATACTTTAATGAGCTTACAATTGAAGTGCGGTCAGTATGGGATCAAGTATGTTCGGTCCGACATTAACGAAGGATTCAATAAGATCCTTACCACCTACCTGGTGGAACGTTCGAAGTTTGGTAGTGATGTGAGTGTGAGATGTGCGAGTGATTGCAATGAAGCCAGGATTATCACTTCGACTATATCGATGCTCCTTACAACTGTGCTCAGCTTCTGACTTCAATGTAGCAGATTGTTAATGTTTAAGAAGAAGTTTCCTTTGTTTGTCAATTTTTGTTTGCAACTAAAAATGGTCTTATATTTGCCCTCGCTGAAAAGCAATTTCTTTTAATGTCCGGCTGTTGCCGGAGTCCTTTAAAAAGGGCGAGAAAATTGGTCTGGTAGTTCAGTTGGTTAGAATACCTGCCTGTCACGCAGGGGGTCGCGAGTTCGAGTCTCGTCCAGACCGCACATTTCGGCTCCGCTCAATGTGCGCGGAGTAGAATTAAAAATGTTGTGTTGTGACACTTAATTGTGTCATGTGGTACTGAGAGATCAGTAACCAATGAGAAGCTCTTCCTTAAATGGTTGGGCTTTTTTTAATTCCGATGATTTTGTTGAACCTGTTAAACGTAGGTCCCTGAGCTGCCACACTGAGCGGAGTCGAAGTGTTGCCGAAGGGGGCTTTTTTTGTCTTATCCTCCGCAGCTTTACTGCCTCAGTAGCCACTTCGGCGAAGGAGACTAACGAAGAAGGCTTTCCAATACTTTGGTGACAAATCCACCTTATTATTTGAAATGAAAGGCGTGATAAAATCTTCCGATCGTTTAAACGATATTATCTGTATTACAGCTAATTAATAAAATTATCAATTAAAAATGTGCTAACTTTAATAGTAACTAACTCATTAAAAATATACAATTATGAAAACAACATTAAAACTAAGTCTTTTGTTAATTGCAACAGGCTTTATGACGCTTTTTACAGCTTGCCAACAGGAGGATTTGCCACTATCTCAAGATGAAAATTTAGTTATTACAACTAATAATTCACAAACCAGAGCTTCCGGGCCTTCGGCAAATGGCCAAGGAACACTAACGAATCCAGATGGAACTACTAGGCATTTCTCATTTCATGCCAGAGAAAAAAACAACGGAAGCGTCGATGGTAATGGAGTACTTTCCTATAACGGCGGACTTTTGAAAATAAAATTCGACGTGGACTGTCTTGAAGTAATTGGAAACGTAGCTCAAATATCCGGGATCATAACTTCTTGGAGTGATAATCCGGATGGCGAAGGAAGGGATTTCTGGTTCAAGGTAATAGACAATGGCGAAGGTTCTAATGCAGATCCTGACGAAATTACCAGATTTGGAAATAGCTCTGTACCACTGGATTGCACTATCGACTATGGATTAGAATTATACCCAATTGAAGGTGGAAATATCCAGGTGAAACAGTAAAAAAGGATCAATAACGAAGCATGCTCTTATTTTAGAGTGATTGCTTGATTAATAAGCCCTTCAGAAATGAAGGGCTTTTATCTTTTTGGGATCTTAGTTAGACCGCACATTTCGGCTCCGCTCAATGTGCGCGGAGTAGAATTAAAAATGTTGTGTTGTGACACTGTGTGTGTCATGTGGTACTGAGAGATCAGTAACCAATGAGAAGTTTACTCTCATGGATACTTTGTCCTCCGAAGCTTGCATTATACCTAGGAGCAGCCTGGGATACGAAGGCCAATTATTGAATTTGGATGCTTTCTTTGGGCAGTATTTTTACTTTCCTGGTTTTTAACTTTTTTTCTTTCTTCTATTTTCAATTATCTCGTCTTTTTGAACGAAACATAATTAATTCCCGCCATAAGCTTAACTTTATAAAGTAAGTTTTCATATCGAAGCTTTTCGACTCTTCATTTATGAATGGAGGCTCAATTAAACCTCTCCGATGCTCTATAGAATTCTAAAGTGGTTATTTTCTCCTGCGGTTAATGGTTATTTCCGAAGTATATCTATAAAGGGCCGATCCAATATCCTGGAATCAGGTTCCATTATTTTTGTAGCAAATCATAATAGTGCATTTATGGACCCCATCTTGCTGGGGACTCATATTAAACAACCTTTGTATTTCCTGGCCAGGGGCGAGGCCTTTAAATCGAAACTGTCTACCACGATTTTCAATTTCCTGAATATGATACCTGTGTACAGGCCCGAAATTACGCCGGATGAAATACACAAAAACAAAGAGGTATTTGAACGCTGTTTCGACCATCTGCAAAAAAAGAAGACGCTATTAATATTTCCTGAAGGGTTCAGTAAGACAGTTAGAAACCTACGCCAGTTAAAAACAGGCGCCGCCAGGATCGCCCTGGGGGCGGAAGATCAGAATGATTTTAAACTCAACCTGCAAATTGTTCCCATCGGTATTAACTATTCAGATCCTCATACCTTCAGAAGTGATGTTTTAATCAATTTTGGTCCCGCCATCGAGATTACTGAGTACAAGGAGGATTATCTGAAAAACGAAAAAGATTCTGTACTTAAGCTGACAAAGGATATCGAAGAAAGATTGAAAGAATTATTGGTGATTGTAAAGGACAAGAAACTAAGCAAACTGGTAATGCAAATTGAAACCGTGTACAGAAATCGATATGAAGACGTAACTGAAATACATGACGAGGCAATTGTAAATTTCAATTTGTCGAAGGACATTGCCAGGGCCGTAAATTTAATTCAAAAAGAAGCTCCCGGGAAAATGAACGATCTCAGAACAAAGATCGATCGATATTTCAAAGAACTGGATCAACTCAAGTTAAGAGACGAGCAAATAAAAAAAGGGAAGATTCGTTTACGGTTACCATGGAATGTCCTTTATTTTATTTTTGTCGCCCCAATTTGCATCTATGGATTTTTGGTTAATATTTTGCCGTATACCGCGGTTAGAATATTGTCTAGAGTAATTCGGGTAAGAGAAGATTTTGTTGGTTCGTTGAAACTCGCACTGGGTGCATTTGTATTCCTGATCTTTTATATTATTGAAACAGTGTTCTTCGGATCGATAGTCAACTGGTACTGGGCTATGTTATTTGCTTTATCTCTTTATCCTACCGGCTTATTTACTCTTAATTATATCAAGCGCTATTATTTGTTCCGAAGTGATGCCCGGTACGCACGTTTATTCAAAAGAAAAAGGGATTCGATTGATAGACTAATATTAACACGTCTCGAATTGATCGAAGCGCTGGAAGAAGGAAAAAATTCGGGTTAGTAAGCCGAAAGTATAGTAAGCCCGTGCCATTGACGGGCCTATTAGTTCTGGAAAATCAGATTTATAGGCGATCTTCTTCAGCTAAAAAAAAGTTCCCGACTATTTACGATTTTATCTTAAGCAGATCTGCTTGGATTCCAGGATTTCTTAAAACGCTGCATAAATGTGAGAACACAAACTATGGACGTAGACATCCCCATTAGTACCATGGAAAATAACATGATCACCACACCGGCATTGTAGTTCAGACCCCAGCCCGTCAACATTTCCGATGCAAATACGGTATCGATCTGATACATATACACGGCCATAAATGCTGTAAAAATGATTGTAGCAATAGCACCACTCATAAATCCGGCTTGCCATAGATCCTGGTATTTATAGTTGGGATTGTCCCGCATGTGAGTCTTAATCGCCCTATAGATTCCGCCCCCGAATAAGACTGCATTGAAAATACTTAGCGCCGGGTATTGGTGCAATCCGAATAATTTCATGAATAGGAAATATGCGATAAGGGAAATCGCAATGATAAATCCGTACTTGTTATAAATTCGTAACATAGCTTTTTTTTTGGTTCGGGGCAATATGCATATTTTTTTACAGCTTCGGGAATTAGTTAACAAAGTTTAGCGTTATGTTGCTAAATATTAAGAGTTTCTTAGCGACACTTGCCATATAATTATTAAATTCATGCTTTTGTTTGGCTTCTCTGGAAGTACCATTTCTTAACACTATTAAAGAAGTATTGTAAAATGGAATATGTAATTATCTTTCTGAAATGCGTTGTATCCTTGAGTATATTAAATGTATGGCTGCTTCGTTTTAATAAATCCACCCCATGGCGCGGAGGAGATGCTAAAAGTTTAGTTGATGAATTTCACGCCTATGGATTATCCACTGGTTTTGCCTATGCGATAGGCACGATCAAAGTAGGGCTCGCATTGCTTCTTTTAGTATCTATTTTCTTGGAACCGCTTACCATGTATGCCGCCGGGGGAATACTGTTTACCATGGCAGGCGCCATCGCCATGCATCTTAAGATCAAGGATCCAATCAAGAAATCTATGCCCGCCTTCATTTTCCTTACTCTTTCCGCCATTATTTTGTTCTTTCAATAGCTAAATTGTTAAATGTTTAACTTTAATTTAAAAATATTAAACAATAATTGTATTAGTTTTGGTTCATGAAAAAGAAGAGATTTAATCCTATCCGGGAAGTTGTAGCCGATATGCACATTGGTGGAGTTCGTTTCGATCCGCAAGTGCTCTCAGCCCTGCAGGCCCAGAAAGCAGGTAAGGAATACCGAACTACTCGCTCGAAAAACTCGGCAACAGAGTTCTGATAGTGAAAATACCATAAAGCTGCTATGGGTATTCAACACTAAATGGCAACACAATAACTTTTGTTATTGGAGTTGGTCAATATGTGATGGAATTATTCAAAAAGTCCTATGTGGCGATTATACGCATTTCCCTGCTTCAATACATAAAATGGAAGAACCCGGAATTTAAATGTTTGTTCTTAAATCGAATTAAATAATCAATGCATTTACTGGATAAAATATATAAAATCCTGCTTTCTGAATCCGCCAAAAGGTATATCGAAAAAATTATACTTTATGTCGCTCTGATAAGTTTTGGCCTTCATTTGCTATTAATATACTTCTCAAACATTGGCATCATCCAGATTTTTACGGATTCGGAACTTTTCAAAAATCCGATATCTGCAATTTATACTCCATTTTCTTTCATCATTGTTTATGAAGTTTATTTGCTCATTTATTATCTGCCTAAATCATTTACAACTTACATTACCAAACAGTATGAAATAATCACACTGATCATTATACGCAAACTTTTCAAGGACTTATCCGTGTTGGAACTTTCTACCGATTGGTTCGATATTAAAGGTGACCTTCAATTTACCTACGACATTTTAGCATCGCTATTGCTGTTCTATCTTATTTTTCAATTTCAGAAACAAGGAATACAGCGTTCAATTCAGGGTACGGTAAAAAAATATAAAGTGCAACGTTTTATCAATAGAAAAAAAGTTATCGCAGTGGTGTTGGTCCCGCTGTTTTTTATCATGGCGCTGAGTGCATTTATTAAATGGTCTTCGGAAGTGTCCTTTTCGTTAAATACATTGCCACGATTTGACAGTATTAACAACCTGTTTTTTGATGAATTTTTTACAGTATTAATTCTAGTTGATGTAGTCCTTCTATTGATCTCCTTCTTTTACACGGATAAATTTCACAAGATCATCAGGAATTCAGGTTTTGTTGTTTCTACAATTTTAATACGAATGTCCTTTAGCGTGAGCGGATTGATTAGTACCATTCTCATTGTTTTTGCGGTACTCTTTGGGCTTTTAATCATTCTTATACACAATAAATACGAAAGAAATCTCCTTGCTGAAAATCGATAGATAGTATTCTTTTCGACCACCGGTTGGGTAGAGTTTAAAAGTAATGTTGTGTTGTGACACTGTGTGTGTCAAGTGGTACTGAGAGATAAGTAACCAATGAGAAGCTCTTCCTTAAATGCCTGTGCTGAGCGCAGTCGAAGTGGTGAGTCTTTTTTTGTTTGGAGGCGATGATATAGTCGATAGCTGAGCGTTGGCGTTCTAAGTATAGGCTTAGGTACAATTACTCAATTTCTTTCCTGATGACGATGTTTAATTTTATATATAATGCCTTTTAGAGCTAAAAACGCTATAAACAGAAATACGACTCCAAGCAAACAAAGGCCAATACAAAAAATAACACCTGCTTCATGCTCTCGGCTTGGAACATGAGAGCTGCTATCAAGAAGATGTGCTAAACCAAACAGTAACCCGAACCAACCAACAAATAGTGAAAAGATCAGAATTACGATATTAAGAAAATACGATTCTCGGATTACAGGTAATTTCATGATTACAGGTTGTAATGAATTAATTAAACAAGTTATACCGCAAATAGATATTATTCTATGATGCTGATCATTGACTTTCTTTTATGGGAGACCAATGAGAAGCTTATCCCGAAGTGAAGCCGAAGTAAATGGGCTTTTTTTATTTGGGGTAATATCTTCTGCAAAATACGCCTTTCTGCACCCAAGGAGATCGTTCTTTATTCTTTCAATTAAGTAGTTGTTGGTGTTAAAGATCCAATTGTTACATATGTATCAAAAGGGGTTACAAATGTAGTATCGGAATAGTTAAATCGTTTCTACATTGGTCGTTGCTGTTCACAACTGTTTATAGCGTATTGGGAGGTTTGGTTTGGGTCTGGTTAGGACTAACCCATAAATGACCTGAGAGGTTCTTATTTAGGTAATTATAAGATTCTAAGTATCTTTAATTTGGAATTCTCCTTACGGGATAGGAGTAATAAAATTGATTATACAACATGCTGGTAAAACATTTAAATCAAAAATATATGAAAAAAGTAATGATAATTGCCCTTGCTGGATCATTGTCTATCCTATCTTCATGTGCTGGAAGTGTACAAGTCGATGCTGAAACTATTTGTGAATGTTGGAAAGAAGCCGAGTCCAAAGATCCATCAAAAACATTCGATGATTGTCGCGAACTTGAGAAAGAAATTCGTGAGAAGTATAAAGATGATGATGATGCGCTTCAGGAGATGGAGGATGCCTTGAATGAAGGTTGTGCAGCTTCCAGATAATAAATGATACTTCTTGAGCGATTACTAAAGGTCGCGATAATTTTAATTCCTGTCATAGTAATTCCCTGGACGGGAGTTGCTGACCAATTTTATTTTCCAAAAGCTTTTGTATTATGGCTTATTGGGATAAGTCTGCTTTGTTGGATAGTTTTTAAAGGGGGCTATACTTCTATAATAAACTTACCGAAATGGCTTTTAATTCCGATTGGTGTATTTCTTTTTGCCGTGTTGTTATCTGCGAGTCTATCACCACACCAACAAATTGTGTGGGATGGCCTCTTATGGAGACACGAGGGTGTGTATACATTACTCTGCTATATTTTGCTTTTTGTTCTATCTGCTAACCTCAACACAGTTTCGACAACGTCTATTTCTGACGCAATTATTCTCACTAGCTCTTTTGTCAGCCTTATTGGGTTACTTCAATATTATAATGTACAAATAATTCCTCAAGACACTTTAAGATATTCCTGGACAAGAATCTATTCTACTATTGGCAATGCAAACTGGTTAGCCAGCCTACTACTACTGGCACTTCCTCTTACTTTTTATAAGGCTTCTACAAGTTCGAATCACTTTTATAAAATTGCACTGCTATTAATATCTTCTTGCCTGTTTGCTACTGGTTCGAGAGGCGCCTATTTGGCTTTATTTATAATGGCTATTGCGATAATTCTATCAAAATGGAACTCTTTAATGAGGTCTTCTCGCAAGCTAATTTTGCCCGCGTGCGTTGTATTTATTGGTTTTTCCATAACATGCATACCTTATTACTATCCTCTTCAAAGGATTTATTCTACATCAACAAATATTAACTCTGCATTAGTTAATAACGATATGGCCGCTGGTGAGTACAGATGGCATCTATTTTCAGAAGCGGTAAAAATGATTCCTAACTATGTATTCATCGGATCCGGTCCAGATACTTTCGGAAAAGAATTCGACCAGGAAAGTACTTGGCATATAATGGAAAGGGATGGTATAAAAAAATCACATCGAGTCAAAATACTAAAAGCACATAATGAGTATCTGCAATTAGCAGTTACGATCGGACTTCTTGGCTCTCTTTCCTTTATTTTTATTTCATACAGCATAGTCCTTCGGCTCTTGCGTTTAAGAGACTGGAGGTCAACAGCAATAGCCAGTGGGCTTCTTGCTTACCTTATCCAGTTACTATTCACAAATAGCTCAATTGGGCCAGCCGTTGTATTCTGGATTTTGTTGGGAATCGGTGTACAAAAGGCCAATTCTGGGTTGAAAAAACATATTGTAAGGTGACACGTTTAAATAAACGTTTTACAACACTGGCTAGAATCCATTGTTGGTAAGGGATAAATAAAGAAAAAACGTAAATTGTATTCGGCCTCGGATTCCGCAAGAAAATTCTGCCGAATTTTCCACAACGGAATCACAGCCTTGAACGTTGTGCGTCATTAGAGAAACTAATTTTTAATAATGAATAAAATGAAAAAACTAACGAACCTTTCAAGTCAAATATACTTAATGATGTTGCTTTTCTCTTTAGTTTTTACCATTCAAAGTTGGAAACAAACAGAGCATATTGTCGAAAAATAAACAATTGTAGAGACCGAAAAACCAGAATTTATTATAGAAATTGAACTAGAAATACATAAAATCTCACTCAATGAATAAAGACATCAAGCAATCGCACGATCCCAGCCGGAGAGACTTTTTTACTACAATAGCACTAGCGAGTTTAGCGCCATTTGTTCCCTTATCCGTTGCTAGTTGCGGGGACGGTTTACCCACATTCGTTGGGACAGGAAAAGCACCATTTAAGGTTTGGGAGGAAATGATTCAAGCAGTTATGACCAGCCCGGATTATTTGCCTGGTCGTATGGAGCGACTTATTGCTTCCAAAGATCTGCAGGCCATGTATCATTTTGTCAGGGATGAGATCATTCTTGTTCCTAACAGACCCAAAAATATATCGGGAATGGGACGAGAAATGAAATGGGGATTGGAAGGAGTTATGCGATGTGGAATGGCGACACCCCGGGAAAAGGCAGAACTCCTGAACAAAATGTATTTGGAAGCGGGAATACAATCAAAAGTCGTTTTTGAGACAACTGATTTTACGATCGAAGAAGTTCCGGCGCTTTTTCTACGTCCTGTCGAACGGGAGTTTGCTCCTAAAATTTCGAAGAAGCAATTGAGAAATTGGAAAAAGGAAATGGGTGATTCCACCGAGCGATTTGCCGGAAAAGAAATTAAAAAAGACTTCCGCGAAGAAAGTAAAGCAATTGGGCAAAAAGCAATTGGGGCGCTAAATAATGATGGAGACTGGGGCGACAGCTTCGATTTCAGATGGGATAACGGGAGAAATCCAACTGTCGAATTTGAACAGGATGGGGTGGTAAAATATGCTCATTTATTCGATCCTAATACAACTTTTGGTGCTTTGAGAAACCCGAAATCAGCTGTTCGAAAGGCTACGCCTCCCATTGAAAATCAAGAAAAAATTGATCTAAAAATTAGTGTTCGAAATAGCATAGCGCATAAAGAAGAGGTTGAAATCATTGCCGGCGAATGGAAGGCATCCGACCTGGTTGGTAAACAGCTGGCTCTACAATTTCTGCATGGCCTAACTCCCGAAGAACAGATGATCACTACAGTGAATCAACTGCGAACCTTTACACCGGTCATTGGACTTCAGGGAGGGGACAGCGAAAATAAATTTCTGGAAGAAAACTCGGTTGTGGGTGAGCCCTTTACAATGCAGGGAAGGAAATTGAGAATTGAAAGTACAAAGGAGAACCCTTCTTTTCAGGATCGATATTTAAAAAAGCCTGATCCTGCTTTGCAGAAACAAGTAACTTCTTTGAGTTTAGAGGCCGTTGCTTCCAGTTTTCCAATTGTTAAATTAAATATAGATGCAAAGAACCAAGCGGGTGAAATGATAGAAGGACTATCGTCCTCAGATTTTATCATAACTGAAGACGGAAAGCCTGTAAGAGCCATCATGGAAAACAACCAACGGACCCCAAAAATCCTGGTCCTAAGTGATGTCTCGGGAAGTATGCCAGTTGAATGGAGAGGAGAGGGAGTGAAAACCTTTAATGAAAACCTTAAAAATGGAATTTTAGAGAATTTTCCAGCTGCCATTGTTGAATTTTGGAAGACGCCTTCGTCCTTATTCACCTGGTTGTTAAAGGCATCCCGTACCGACTTCGATCTAGTTGTTTATGCAACCGATGGACATAACGATGATACCTATAATGAGGTTAATTTCGACCAGTACAATTCAGGCCCACCCGCCTTGGTCCTGGATGTGTATGAAAGAGAGTTTAGTAGTTATGTTGAAACCTTTGCGAAAATGGCGGAGATCACAAATGGAAAGGTATTTCCTGCAAAAGACCAGGTTGGTGTTTTAGCAGAGATTACTAACTATGTAGACGGATTGGATCCGGCTCCATATGTTTTTACTTATGCTTCAGCTTCCAGAGGAGTTAAACATAAGGCCGCGGTGGTAATTGATGATGGACGTCTTAAACAAGAAGCAGAATACGAGTTTCCGGATAATAAGAGCGGAGATATCAATGGTATTATTGGTGTCTATTTGGAATTGAAAGTTGGTAACAACCGTAAAATAAATCGTACACTGGCCGGATGGGATCCTATCTACAGTTATGATAGTTCAGAAAATGAAAAACACAATCTGAATGCCAAGCAGTTGTTTCTGGGCGGCGCACTTTTAAGTGTTGAAGGTGAGGGACCAACCCTTTCCATGGCATTGAAGGATCTGCTAAATGCTAAATTATCAAACAGAACCTGGGGAGAAGCTTATTTGGATGATGAAATTGTCAAGGCAAAAGAATTGCTTTCGCAAGGAGTGGTTTATTACCCTCCTGAACTATTAACATTAATGGCCCCTTTGCAAGATCAGACCTCAAGCGAATCCTTAACTTTTCCAAGCGGATATCGAATTGGGATGGTCAAAAACCTTATCGGAATTGATGATCAGAAAACAGTCTTTTCATTCGATTATCTTCCAACTGCAAATTATAGGTCAATCGCGAAAACAGCCGAAGCGGCTTTTAAAGCTACCATCACAAAAACAGCACAATTAGCGGCACGGGAGGCTTCTGTTTACACCGAATCTGCCTGGTCATTACTAAAGGAAAAAGAATGGATGTCGCATACTCCACTCACAGATGGTTGGTTGGCGAGTATTGGTGTTGATTATTATCATCGTGATAGAGTATATTGGTATGAAAATGTGATAAGAGGAGGAGGATTTTATAAGATCACCGATATAAAAGGGGGAACCAAGGCGTATTGGCAAATTCATAAAAGAACTGGAGAAATACTGGGAATGTTACCGGATGGAAGCGGGGGAGGTAGTGCACCTTCAGATCCAACTGTAGACGGAGCGGCAGCCATCATCGACGTTATGATGTCCATTGTTGGTATTATTAGTCATTTAAGTTCTATGTTCGGATTTGGCTTTGTAAGTCCCTTGGGAGGATTGGCCTTGTCTGTAATCGCCAAATACGGAGTAACTCTCGTAAAACTCTATGCGATCGTCTCAGAAACTATAGCAATTATGGATGTTTCGCATTTGGAAGAAAGTGTACGTAGGGAGTTGCAGATCTTGGCCTGTAATACAGCCAAGGAAATTACCTTTTCTTTAGCGGGTAACACAGGATCTATTATGGGAGGTCTCGACAATCTAATAGGCGCCATGGTGCCCGAGGATCAATATCCATTTTCTTGTAATTAATGAATTAACTAACTATATAAAATTTGAAGAGGACAATTTTGAATTTGTGATATCAAAAAATTAATTCGCGGGAAATTAACTCCTAGAAGTGAATACCGCACCATAAAATGTGGTGATGTGACACAGGAATGTGTTGCGTGGTTTAGCAATGGACCAATGAAAAGCTTTACCTTAAATGGTGAGGCTTTTTAGTTTATAGATGCTATTACCATCGAATACCTTTTAATCTTTGAGCATCAACCAGTACTGCGTTGTCTTGAACCGCTTTACTTATAGCATGCACGATAAGATTTATAAATATTAGCAAAATTGAAATTATTTGGACAAATAATAAGTATAATACAATTAATTAACATAAAAAATAAGAATAATTTAAAACAAGGCATTATTTGATATTTTTTTTGTAATATGTACTGGGCTAGAATGCATAAGAAGTATGTTAAAACATTATGAACTAATAACATACTATTATGAAAGCAAAAAAAATTTCATTTTGCATGCTTGTAGTGACAACTGGTCTTTTCTTCAGTTTGAATAGTTGTCAGAAGGAACCAACTTCAATAAATCAGGATAATACCCAACAATTTTATGTCTTAAATACGGTGGATGGATCCATTTTATCTAATGAAGTTGGAACAATATCCGTAAGTAATGTAAAACCCATTTCTTCGCAAAGAAGTCCAAATAAATCAACGAACGGTCATATAAGAACACATTCTGGCCTGGCTTTTAGTTTTTCGGCTAAAGAAAATTCTGGCGGAGTGCATGGGCAGACTCAGACCACTTCCGGATGGCCCGGAGTGATCGAGAGAATGCATGTTAAATCAAACTGCATAACGGTGATTGACAACCGCGCTTTTTATGGAGGTATGATCACTCAAATCGAAGCAGGGCCGTACCAGCCTTTCACTGCTGGATGGCAAGCGTACTTCGCCGTTGAAGATAATGGAGAAGGTAATAATTCGGAATCGGATCGATATGGAATAGCAATATTCTTGCTTCCACCTGGTCTTGATGTAAATCAAGTATTACCTATCGACTTCATAGAACTTTATGGCATAGAAACATGGTGTGATGTTTGGCCAATAGAATATGAAGAAGGGCAAATTCCATTTTTAGACGGATTAGTGCCTACAAATGTGCAGGTAAAGTAATTTCGGCCATTGAAGTAATCTTTAATGATTTGAGGTCAGTCGATAATTAGTAGGATGAATCTTCTGATGAATATCAGGATCAGAATGACAAACCAATGAGAAGCTTTACCTTAAAAGCCTGTGCTGAGAGAAGTCGAAGCAGTGAGGCTTTTTTTGTTTGGAGGCGATGATATAGTCGATAGCTGAGCGTTGGCGTTCTAAGTATAGGCTTAGGTACAATTACTCAATTTCTTTCCTAATGACGATGTTTAATTTTATATATAATGCCTTTTAGAGCTAAAAACGCTATAAACAGAAATACGACTCCAAGCAAACAAAGGCCAATACAAAAAATAACACCTGCTTCATGCTCTCGGCTTGGAACATGAGAGCTGCTATCAAGAAGATGTGCTAAACCAAACAGTAACCCGAACCAACCAATAAATAGTGAAAAGATCAGAATTACGATATTAAGAAAATACGATTCTCGGATTACAGGTAATTTCATGATTACAGGTTGTAATGAATTAATTAAACAAGTTATACCGCAAATAGATATTATTCTATGATGCTGATCATTGACTTTCTTTTATGGGAGACCAATGAGAAGCTTATCCCGAAGTGAAGCCGAAGTAAATGGGCTTTTTTTATTTGGGGTAATATCTTCTGCAAAATACGCCTTTCTGCACCCAAGGAGATCGTTCTTTATTCTTTCAATTAAGTAGTTGTTGGTGTTAAAGATCCAATTGTTACATATGTATCAAAAGGGGTTACAAATGTAGTATCGGAATAGTTCAATCGTTTCTACTTTGGTCGTTGCTGTTCATCACACAGCTTTAGACTCAATTTAATTGTATCGTACTATGAGAACTTTTTTTATTCAATTATTAATTATTTGTTTTCTACCGTCCTCTGTTGATGCTCAAATTCTTAAAGACATAAAAAAAGCCAAGGATAAAGTTGCCGTTGTAGCTTTTGACAAATTAAGCCGTGATCCGGTTACAACTTCCTTTAAGGATGTGGACAAGACCCTATATATAGAAGATGATTTTGGGAATGATGCAATTTATGCTGATCTCACCCAGGAAGAGTTCGCCTCCGACAAGGGATATTTACTATATCCAGGTTTTTACGAAGGCGTCTTTGAAAGTTTTTGTTTAAAAGCAGGGACACCAGCACCCTCCGGAGGAAATGGACGTTTTTATGCCAATCTAAAAGGACCTAAGGCAGATATTATAAAACATATTCTTCAAGAGCATCAGGATGACACCTCCATAGAGCAATGGGATGTGCAGCTCCTGCTTTGGGCGATCATCGCTAAATGTGATTTCCAAAAAATGGCGGGTCGGGTTAAAAAAACCGCATTAAAAATGTTGTCACCTAAACAAATTGCCCGGCTGAGCAAAGGCTCTCTGGAAGCGCTCGGGGAGAATCAGTTAAAAAAGATGTCGTATAAATCGGAAGCCTTAAGAGCTGTAATTGTTGCCGAAAATGAAATGCGTAAAATGTACTACAAGGGCATCGATTCTTACGAGGACTATGAAGAGATCGCTATGACCACCGGAATAGAGCCATTCAATTCGTTATATACGGAAGGACGTTGGATCAAACATCCGGACGGCTATTATATACGATACTACACCCCTTTTGCATCCCAAACAACAACTCAGCTGTACATTCCTGAGGATCTCTCAGGAGGTGTATACTATAATGCCATCGACGATATTGCAGTTCCTTCACACAATGGAGCACAGCGATTGATACAAACCAATAATCCATACGGAACTAATGGATGGGGTTATGACATCTTGAACCCAAATGAAGCTCTTAATGACCAACAAATTGTGTATTGGAGCGTTAGCTGGGACCATCTGGTAAACTGGTCTCGCTATGATCAACCAGGAGCAGGCGGAACCCGGGATGAGATAGCAGCAAAAGGAAGGTGCCTGCTGTATATTCCACATGGAGACAGCGATGAACTATTATTGGTTGAACCCATCAACTTTGGTCCAAATAATGTGGAATCGTACTGGGAACACGGTATTCGTAATCCAATTACGTTAAAGGAGAAAGAGATATACAGCTTTTGGCAGCCTGATATGATCTTTAAAATTGATGCTTTAAAATATGGTTACGAAAACTTCGGTGAATTAAAAGACAAAGCCTATTTTGAATTTTACAGCATAACTGATGATGGTGGAATGGATATAATGATCAAACCGCCTCTTCCGGATTTTCGAATTAAGCCTTCAAGCACCATCTATCTGGAAGATGCGGTCCAACGTGAACTGTACCCAAACTTTTTAGTTAATATGGATGATGAAAAAAAACCAAATCTCTTGAAGAGTTCAAGTGGAGGAAGAGGTATTGCTGTTAGTTCAAAACCACTAAAAGAAAGTAAAATTCCATGGCAGGAAATAGACGACAGAACATTTGGGACCTTTCGTTTTGGAATTGAAAAGATCGCTGCATTCAGAGTTAGAGACGGCTTGTTGAACAGGGCCTGGGAGCTATACGGTGAAGTTGAAGTAGAGCTAAATATCCTGCATGGGATTACCGGAGAAATGATAACTAGATCATCTTTAGACGGCGATGAATTTTTGTTTAATGTCGCAGAAGGGAATGATATTAAAATAAGACAGGGAGATGTGTATACCGTAAGAAATGCTGAAAAGTTCTTTAATATCAATGCCCAGGATTTCGGTTATGCTCAATTGAAGGACCTGATGCCAAATGCCTATTTCACGGTCAAGTACAAATTGGCTGATGATGAATTAATAGATGATAATTTATTGGATGGTCGTTTCAACGTTTTTTTAACCCAGCGATTTGAAAAGTTAAGTATTGAGGATATTGAAAGAAAGCGATGGGATAAACAATACGATAATCTTATTTATCATGAGACTTTTGGTGATCATATAGGACTTTCATGGAGTATGGGATTAGTTGATGAGTAAAAAAAGTAGTTCATAGAGATCATATAGCTACGAGAGGCCTGTCCATTTGGATGGGCCTTTTTTTGTCATACTAATGTGAATGTAGTTTGACCCTGAAAATGATCCCATAGTCGAATAATGTAACCGACTCTAAATATAAAAGTTAACTTCATTATCTAACTATAACCATATTAATTATGAAAAATTTATTGATTGGGCTTGCTCTGATCTTTTGTGTAAGCTCGTATGCCCAGCGCAATGCGGAAAACGACTATTGGAATTCCTGGAGATATACCGTAAAAAAAGGAATGAGTGCAGACTTTGAAGCGGCGGTTGCTAAAAAGATGATAATGTTTAATAATACTGCGGAGACAGGGATTATTACATACAGGGTGGTTACAGGAAAGAACAGTGGAACCTATGAACGTGTAGAATCCATGAAGTATCCTAAACACTACGATATGGACCGAACCGCCGAAGGTGCGTACTGGCAGAAGAATGTATCCAAATTTGTCGAATCAACCAGTGGACAGATGCGATGGGACCGTATGAACAATGCGACCTTAAATTGGGATCCTGAAAATCCGGGGACTCCTTCCAAATATTTAGAGCGAACCACTTTCGATGTGAAGCCGAGTGGAACCTTGCACTTCAGAAGGTTTGTTGCTCGTATCACTAAAACGATGGAAAAAAGAGGAAACAAGAATGTACAATTGATGTTCAGATGCATCAGTGGTGGCAGTGATAATATGTTTGTTGTCGTAAGAGGCTGGAACTCATATCAGGACAGACCATGGACTGATCACGACAATACGTTTATAGAAGACTATGACGAACAATTCGGATGGGGAACCTTCAGAGAAGACCAGAAAAATTTTGATGCTGCTCTTGAAAGCTGGGGAGAAAGGACAGAGACCATGGAATTGGTACCTTCCTTGTCAACCGGTATGATGGACTAAAATACATTCAAATGATTGAATAAAGCCTGTCCTTAGTTGGATGGGCTTTTTTGTTTTATCCTTGATTATGGATAACACTTTGCAACCGTCTTCATAATGCGCTACGCCCTGTTAAAAATGGTAGTAAAACGTTCGGGCAAGGGTGCGGTAATCGTATGTCGTTGGTTGGTAAAAGGATGAATAAACTCCAAAGCTGAAGCATGCAAATACATGCCTTTACCTTTTAAAATAAGAGGTTCAGGAGTATAATCCCTGTCGCCAAGAATTGGGTTCCCTAAACCAGCCATGTGAATTCTTAGCTGGTGTCTTCTCCCTGTTTTAGGTTTCAATTTTACCAGATTCAGAAATTTAAATCTCGATGAATCAACAGTGGCTTCTCTCACAAAATAAGTGATCGCTTCTTTATTAGAAATAGGATCTTTTATAGTTCCTTGTGTTTCCATAGTGCCAATAGTCACAGCGTAGTACGTTTTCCCGATCTGCTTGTGCTCAAATAATTTATTGAGTCTACGAATGCTCTCGGCAGTTTTACCTGCCAACAAAACGCCAGTGGTCGCATAATCAAGTCTATGTGCCGGCTGAGGTTCAACGGCATCTTCTTTGCTGCTTTTACAGAGGTTTTGTGATAAAGCGTTGGTGATCGTTTTAAAACTATTACCACTCACCAAAATACCTGCCGGTTTGAGAATAGCGGCAAGGTACTCGTCTTCAAATAATACCGTAAGCCTTAATTTTAATTTTTTGTCCGAAGCATTCGATTCCGCTGGAGTAAAAATGATGGTCTCTCCTCCATTAATAATTGTTGCTGTAGTGGCAATTACGCCATCGACCTGAATACACTTTTTTTTAAGTGCTTTTTTAAGTGCAGATTTGGTAGGAATGTGTGCGAACAATGCAACCCCATACTCCTGGAGTCTTTGGGTTGTTGTTTGTTTGGGCACAACGTGGGTCTGTGATTTACCCATAAAAGTTAGCGTGAATAGGCGCTGTTAGAACAATTAAAGTTAATAATTTTAGCATTAGCCGTTATTTCACAAAATTATCCGAGTATTCATTACAGAAGAACTATGCGATGCTTCACCAATTTGGAGCGGCTTTTTTTGTGAAAATTCATTTTAAAACATGCTTCAGGAATCAATAAAAACCCACACCCAGGTGTTGGATGTGGGTTTTTATAGTTAAATGACATGTTACTATTCAGGGTTGCAAGAAACTTTTACAAATCCCGGGCTATCTACATTTGCATGACCCTTAGAAGACCAAATACGGTGATCGGGTGCATATACTGAACAAAGGGATGCAGATCGGGGAGAGGCAAAGATCCATATGTTAGAGATTTGATCAATACCAATATGACCATTCACATCATTATCAATTACCTGAAAGTAGAAACGCCACATCGCTGTTAAAGGAGGTGTGTTACCGGAAAGTTCCATAACCTCGGTAATGGTACCTCCATACACCGCGATGTTGTCATTTATGGTCACACATTCTGTTTCCATAAGGACAAAAATAGTGTACGATGGTTTCCGGATCTCTAATTCTGCAGCACCATAGGTTCCGGTATCGTCACAATTACCCAACCAGGAAAGAGATACCGGATCCTGCATCATGGGCTCATATAAGCCTGCGGTATGGCCGAAATTATTGGTAATCGGTTTAGAGGTATAATTTACATCACCGGGGAAATTGTCGATTTCAAGGGGGCTAAAGGAATTCTGTTCCAAGGTCTGATCCAGCAAATAAACAGAATCGGTGGTTTGCTGGTCAATAGGTTCAAAAGATTCATCTTTACTACAACCGGTTAGTAAAATTAATCCTGCGGTTATTGTTAAGAATACTTTTTTCATGATTAATTAGAATTATGGACATTTTTAATGTCTGATTTTACCGAAATGTTTTTAGTACCAAAGTCGAAGAACCAAAATAGGGTTCGCGATATCAGCACGTGTATGTCGTGGTCTGTACCTGGGAGTTTTCTTGGGAATAATCGCTATAGTATTCTTCGCAGAATCTTTCGGAAAAGTAACCGGAACGTATTTCCGGATTTATTTTTACCTCACTTTCCCAAGTACCACAACCCGACTGTAAGGGGAGTCCGATATGTTCAGATTATGATAAATACTTACTGTTTTTATGACAAATAAATCTTTCAGATAGTTAATAAAGGAGAAGACGGACTATCAATCGAATAAAATAAATTACCTAAAAGTAATATCCTATGACATAGGTCATGTATACGGAAAATTATATATAAATTTTTATCCAAGCCGTCCTTCATTAACAAACCCGTTAGAAAAGGAAATGTATTTTTATACTGGGTTCATCGAGACATTAACGGATGTACAAACTTTCGCACTTAATGTTGGTAACCGCATTGCGTATCGAACCAACTTTCGTAAATTTCGCAACACTTTTCCGGGCACATCTAAATGGCAACGATGTGGAATGAACCATCATTGTCAGGTGAATTGTTTAGAGCTACTTTAAGGATAGGAATAATGCCAATGTGACTGCCGGAATCCAATTACATCCAAAGAGTGGATTAAATTTTGAAAACACAGTAATTATTATTCATATAAATAAGTAAAAGATGAGATCTAATAATTTTTTTAAAGTCCTTTTTGCATTCTTAATCCTAGTTTCTTTTAATGGGTATTCCCAGGATACTTCTGAAAGCAGACCCGCAAAAGAAAAATGGAACAAAGTGAAGGCAGAAGGAACAATAACTGATATAAATAAGGATTCCAGGGAAGTAACCGTTATGGGATCAAATGGAAGTCTTTTAACAATAACTGCCGATGATTCTGTTAAAAGATTCGAAGAATTTGAAGTAAATGATATCATTACTTTTGAATACTACACCTATATGAAGGCAGAATTCAGACAGCCTACCAAAGAAGAGTTAGAAGAACCATTAGTTGTTGTTGCTGAGGGTGCAAAGGCACCGGACTCCATGGATCCCGCGGCTGTTGTTGGAGCTGTAGTCAGGGCTGTAGTCACTGTTGAAGTAATTAATCGTCCGGAGATGATCGTAACCGTAAAAGGGCCCAGAGGAAATTATGTGAGTATTGCAGTGGAAGATGAGGCCTTAATTAAAGAACTACATGTAGGAGAAGTGGTGATCCTTACCTATGCCGAAGCCCTGGCCATATCCCTTGAAAAAGTGAAATAAACTACAATCCGCATTCATTCAATACCGGGAATGCAATTCAAGATCAATTGAACTATAATACGGGTATATAGGTCACGAGAAATGCCAGTGTAACAAATATTACCACAAATGGAATAATCAGATAGCCCATTACGTCGCGGGCCTGTACTTTAATGCCTTTGCCCATAATGGGTAAAACGATCAACAGGAAGAAGGGTTGTAAAAGATTGGTGAGCGACTCTCCATATGCGACAGACATGGAGGCCTTCGCCACCATTACATCAATCTGGCCAGGGTCTAAACCAGCTCCGATTTCCTTTACCGCTGATAAAATACTGGGGCCTATTACCGCGAATTCCCCTCCTGCGGATGGAATGGCAAAATTCACCACCCCGCCGGAAAGAAAGGCATAAAAGGGATACGAATCAACTGTGGCAACCGAGGCCATCATTTCCGCAAGTCGTTCTCCAAGTCCGGTGTACAGCATGATACCCATGATAGCCGCGTAGAAGGGATATTGGAACAGTATGCCCGATATGTTGGCGCTCGCACGCTGCATGGCAATACCATAGCGCATCGGAGTCTTGTGCAGGAACAGACCCAGGATAATAAAAATGAAGATCATCACATTCAGGTTTAGATCCAGTCCTTTTGTTGAAAAATAATAGATGATATACACCAATCCCATGGTCGCTACAACATACTGAATTATCCAGCTGTTGTTGAGTTTATCAGAGAGGGCAGGTATATCAAGTTTAGAATCTTTAGCTTCGGATTTAATAGATGGTTCTTCGCCACTTTTTTTATGCAGGAGATCAGGAAGATCAATCACTTTCTTTGGCGCTAATAGCCAGAACAATAGTGGTCCCAGTACGAAATACATCGCAATGACGGATATATTCAATATAGATCCCAATGTTAAAGAAGTAGGTAAGATTGCGTTTAAAACCTGCTGCTCCAATAAGAAGTTGTTTTCTGTATTCAGCAATAAAGGAATAGAACTGGACAGCCCGCAAACCCAGAGTCCGCCGGAGAAATATACGCATGCGATGAGGTAATAATAATTCAGTCCTTTAACCCGCATTGCTAGTTCCCTTCCCAGTACAGCTGTAATTACAAGCCAACCCCAGCTGATCAATGAAAACAGGAATCCGATAATAATTACAAACACATATACCTGATTTGGTGTTCGTATATATCTTGCAATGAAATTGATGCCTTTATTGGCAACAGACGACAAGGCAATGCTGTACCCGGTGATAAGAATGAGCGTAACCTGCATCCCGAATTCCAGCAAGATCCAGAATCCGTTGTACCATCCTTCAACCGTTTCTATAAAAGAGGCCTCTACCCATAGCATGGCGGCTAAGGAAGCGACCAGGGTCAGAATTAAAGCGAATACGAACGAATTGGGCATATATTTTTTAAAGCCCTCGGAGAAATAGTTACCTAGCCTGGTGATCATTGGTTGGTGGTTTTCTCAAAGATAGGATTTATGTTATTATGATGAGTCAGCGGCCCGTTTGAAAAAGAAAGAAGATTGGACTTTCGATATGTAACTTCATGGTAATGCAGTATTTGAGGAGCTGTGTTGAAATTTTTTTATAACAGCTTTTTTTTTTACTATCTTTCCTCTTCTTATATACAGACTCATTCAATAAATCTTTAACTATGAAAAAAATCACCATTACCTTTATTTTAATCTCTTTGTTTGGCTTTAGCCAGGCTCAGAATAAAAAGCCCAACATCCTTGTGATCTGGGGGGATGATATTGGATATTCCAATATCAGTATCAACAGCCAGGGAATGATGGGTTACAAAACGCCCAATATTGATCGCATTGGTCATGAAGGGGCTGTGTTCACCGATTGGTATGCACAGCAATCCTGTACGGCTGGACGAGCGGCTTTTATTCTGGGACAGCACCCTTTTAGAACAGGTCTGTTAACCATTGGGATGCCAGGGGGAGAGCAAGGTATTAAAGACAATCAGCCAACCATTGCCGAATTATTAAAACCACTGGGGTATACCTCCGGTCAGTTTGGAAAAAATCACCTGGGAGACCGGGATGAAATGTTACCCACCAATCACGGATTCGATGAGTTTTTTGGCAACCTGTACCACTTGAATGCCGAGGAAGAGCCGGAAACCTATTACTATCCGAAGGATCCTGCCTTTCATAAGGAGTTTGGTCCACGAGGCGTTTTACATTCGTATGCCGATGGTAAGATTGAAGATACCGGCCCAATGACACGAAAAAGAATGGAAACTGCCGATGACGAATTCACAGACGCAGCCATTGCTTTTATAGAAAGAGCACACAAGGCGGGAAAACCATTTTTTGTCTGGTTGAGTGCTACCAGAATGCACGTATGGACGCACCTTAAAGAAGAGAGTGTTGGCGTAACCGGCATTGGTCTGTATCCTGATGGGATGGTGGAGCATGATAAAGCCGTGGGTCGTGTTTTGGCCAAGCTTGAAGAACTAGGAATTGTTGATAATACCATTGTTATGTATTCTACTGATAATGGAGCGGAAAAGTTCACCTGGCCTGATGGAGGTACTACTCCTTTTGCCGGTGAAAAAGGGACTACCTGGGAAGGTGGTTTTAGAGTACCCGCTGTTATTCGCTGGCCAGGGGTTATTAAGCCCGGTACCATTTCCAATGAGATACACTCTCATGAAGACATGATGCCTACCTTATTGGCCGCAGCAGGTGTTCCTGATGTAAAAGAGAAATTACTAAAAGGGCATTCCGCAGCAGGAAAGACCTTTAAGGTTCACTTGGATGGCTATAACCTGATGCCCTTCTGGAAAGGCGATGTAAAAGAAAATCCTAGAAATGAGATCTTTTACTTTGATCAGGGCGGTCACTTAAATGCGGTACGCTACAAAAACTGGAAACTACATTTTACCTATATGGAAGGTGCAATTAATGAAGCATTTCGTAAAACGCCAGCTTGGCCTTTGGTGATCAATTTACGTGCGGATCCTTATGAGGTTTCATGGAAAGCTGCTATGTACACCCGATGGTATGCAGAAAATATGTGGTTGTTTGTACCAGCGCAAACCTATGTAGGCGAATTCTTGCAGACATTCAAGGAGTTCCCACCTGTTAACGGTAGTTCACTTGGTATAGACAATGTGCTTAAAACTTTACAAACCAAGCCGCAAAACTAACACTAGGCTTTTATAAAATAAATTACTTTGGCAGTGATATTGAAATTCATTATTGCTGCCAATTTAAATATTAAATAATATGAAGAAATTACTTTTTGCTCTACTGCTTGTTCTTACTGTCACTGGATGCAAAGAACAAACTAAAACTGGGGGTACGGTTGATATTTCGGCCGAAAATCCTGTCGATCCTTTACCTTCGTGGAATGAGGGCGAAACAAAAACAGCTATTTTAGATTACGTTGCGGCTGTTACAAATGAAGGCGAACAATTTATACCTGTTTCAGAACGTATTGCAGTATTTGATAATGACGGAAATTTATGGTCTGAGCAACCTTTATATTTTCAATTTTTCTTTGCTATGGATCGCGTCAAAGAATTAGCTCAGGAACATCCTGAATGGAAGACCACACAGCCCTATCAATCGGTACTTGAAAACGATATGGCTACACTTATGTCTTTTGGAATGCATGGCATTTCGGAGATCGTAATGGCTACGCATGGTGGAAATACGGTTAATGAATTCGAACAAATTGTAAAAGATTGGCTGGCTACAGCAAAGCATCCGCGATTTGACAGATCCTATACGGATTTGGTATATCAGCCTATGTTGGAACTAATTGATTACTTGAAAGCCAATGAATTTAAAACCTTTATTGTATCCGGAGGTGGTATTGAGTTCATGCGTCCCTGGGTTGAAGATGCGTATGGAATACCCAAAGACCAGGTAATAGGAAGCAGTATCAAAACAAAATATGATTATAACGATGGAAATCCGGTTATAAGAAGACTGCCGGAATTGAACTTTTTTGATGATAAAGAAGGTAAACCGGAAGGGATCAATCAGTACATAGGAAGAAAGCCTGTTTTTGCCTCCGGAAATTCTGATGGTGACTTACAAATGATGCGATGGGCAGATTCCAATACCTATCCTTCGTTTCAATTGTATGTGCATCACACAGACTCTATTAGAGAATGGGCCTATGATCGAAAATCTTCAGTTGGCAGATTAGATAAAGGGCTGGATGAAGCCAATGAAAAGGGCTGGACGGTAATCGATATGAAGAACGACTGGAAAGTGGTCTATCCTTTTCAACTCGAAAAATAGTTTTAAATTTAGCATATAATAACTTTAGTTTTGATTTAAATATGTAGATATGGAACAACAACCCTGGTATAATGGTATGATTTCAAGGCTGTTTAGTATGAAATACCTGGCTTTTATAGTTTCATTGGTATTTCTGATCATTGGTGTTCTTGTAATTATGCTTGGTATAAGCAAAATTGTAGAAGCCGTAGAAGGATTTTTTGTACAAGAGAATGGTCATCCGGGAGCCCAACTCATCGATGCTTTGGATACCCTGCTGTTCTCCCTGGTAATTCTTATGCTTTCCGGCGGTATCTATAAATTATTTGTCGGCGATTCGAACACCTTTAAGCACATATCTATACTTTCAAAATTGAAAAGTTTTAAGGATCTTAAAATTTTGCTTTGGGAAACCATATTACTCACACTCACCGTCTGGGCTGGTTTAAATTTCTTCCTCGATGAAGTGCATGAGTATGAGCAATTGATTCTCCCTGCAAGTATTTTATTACTGGCCCTTGCATTACGAGTTATGCAAGGAGGAAAACCAATTTCCAGGCATGACCATGAATAATCGGTGATGATCACCAAAGCATAACCCCTATATTTCCTCCTATGTTATACGAAGAGAAAGAATCTTCAACAACCGCACTTGAATAAGTGGGTACACCGTTAGTAAGATCTTGCAATAAGCTTATTTCAAGGTCGATGGGCAGATAGTTATAGTCGGCAAAAAGACCTATATACAGTTTGTCCGATAGGCGATGCTTAAAATAAGCTCCAGTGGTGAGAATAAAGCCACCTTTGGGAGACAAACTTGCATAGACGATATCATCGGCCTCTGTAATTTCATCTGTATTGGGAGACAGCCGAACTTCGGTGTCAGATATGGTTGAATATCCCGCGAGGATTTTTACGCCTATTGAGCTCTTTCCAAATGGATATTGCACAAAGGGTCCTAAGCTGTATTTGCTGTTACCCACACTTTCCGATTGGATATCGAATCCACGTGCTTCGAATATTGCCTCTAATCCTGGATCAACATCTAAGGGAAAAGACTGGATACCCGCATTTCCTCCGGCACCAAAATATTTATTAAAGAAATAGGCTCCTTCGAAATCTATTGAAAAACCGTTTTTCGCAATCAGAAATGGATCGGGAACAGTGTTATCATTAATAAGTTGTGCAAATGAAACCTTGGCTTCTAGGAATGAAGGTTTGTTATAATTGGGCGCGACGGGAGCGGCGTAATCAATTTCATTGATTCCTTCATCGCCAAAGTACAGTCCATTGAGGTAATAGGAAAGTTCAGTAAGTGAGATCCCAAGGCCTGCCCCTACGAGTACATCCGAACTCCAGTGCCGGTCGTTAAGCTGCCTGAAGAAACCTGTAACAGATGCCAGCAGATAACCTCCTATACTGTAATAAGGGCTGCGCTCTCCGTATTCTTTATGAAAAACATGTGCTCCCATAAAAGCCGTAGTCGTATGTCCGGAGGGGAAAGCATTATTGGAAGAACCATCGGGTCTGGGCTCTGCTATGGCATATTTCAATCCTTGGACAACGATCAGATTCAATAAAAGACCTGTCGCGACAGATGTGGTTTTTCGTAAGATTTTGTGCTTGCTTTTTACCCCTGCCGCGTCAAGGATATAGATTCCCGCATAAGGAATATACTGAGTGTAGTCGTCCAATGTGTTTTCGTATCCGGGTAAGTACCGATTTATTTGTTCCTTGGTAGTTACTCTATTTAAGAAGCCATTATCCTTATACGTATACATTCCAAGACCGATAAGAGCACCGGATGCGATCAATGATTTTCCGGTGTCGGTTGCATACCATTTTGTAGATGGCGTTTGAAAGGTATCATAAACCAGGATGTTGGGTTGATACGCCCGGGAAAAACTACTCAGGGAAGGGTTAGAATAAACGATACTAGTGTCCGACGAAGCAAATGTATCTTTAAACGAGTAATTCTCTTGTGCATTACAGAGGTTGGATACAAACAAAAGCAAAAACAATGGGAGGACCTTGAACTTCATTAAATTAAATTTTAAAATTAGAAAAACACTAGGTGAAATTAAATAAATAAATTTCATCTTTAAGTGATTTTTATCATGTATGGAAGGGTTCTTCTTAGAATATCGTAACTGAATTTGGGATTTTGGGAATAAAATTTAAACCAAATAGATCGATGTAAGGAATTTTCCAATTTGTTTTGATTATTTTTCAGGTCGTAAAAGCAGGTAGCGATTTTATATTCCATAAAAGGAAAATGTATTGATATTGGCTTGTGTACTACCTTACTGTACAAGATGTTTACAAATAATTGGCAGATTTTCATCGTTGGATTAGCTTTGTTCTTGAACGTACCTTCAGGTTACGGTCAGGACTCAATTACAGATCCTAATGTGAAGGTTAATGCTCAGTTTTGGATCGATTATAATTTTTCCAAATCAACCTCTGAAACTCGCGATATATCCACGCAAATTGGATTTCGGAAGATTGCTCCCAAGGTGTACGACAGGTTTTTGGCCATTTCTACGATGAATTTTGATAATCTGTCTCAAAATAAATGGCTCAAATTAATAAACTCTTTTCATCTTGGTACCGGAGTTATTTATACATCCAATTATAATGCAAACGACAATCTTGAATTTAGGCTTAACCAGGGGGTCAGGTACAATATTAAAACAGTAAAGTTCTTAACCATTCACAATTACGTGAGGCTTGAAGAGCGACTTCAAACTTCATTTGACAAAGATTGGACATTTGGTTTTCGTTTGCGATATAAAGTATCTACTGAAATTGTTTGGGATAAGCATTTTTTTGGTTTTACCGAAGGTCTGTACTTTCCATTGGAAGCAGAAGTATTTTTTACTTTGAAAAAAACGGATCGTTTTAATGATCTGATAAGATTATCGCCTGGGATAGGCTTTAAAATGAAGAGCGGTTGGCGATTTGAAGCGTTTCTAATTTTTAACAGGACAAAGAATATTACTGAAACCAGTAATAATTCAAGTGATTTTATACTGAGGATCAGGATAAGGGATGAACGCAAAAAGACAGTAGAAAATACATCAGGAGATGATACTGTGGACAACGGAATCGAATAATTCAATGATACTGACAATATAGATGGGTTGCCGAGTGCCCAGCATGCCTCCTGAATATGGTCGCTTCCATATAAATTTACGTCCGCCAGGATTATAGGATCCTTGCGGATGCTAATCTGGAGATCTATTTTGGAGTCAAGGAAACATTTTTAAATTTAATTCTGTATTATGAAATCAATATTTTCATTCATTCGCATCACCATTGCCGGGGGTGTTCTTTTTTTACTCCCTGTTGTTCTGATAGGGATCATTCTCGCAAAAGCATACGTAATTCTCAATACGGTTTCCAGCCCACTTTCACGGCGCCTTCCGAACGACATTTTAGGTTTCGACGGCCACGTACTCATCTCACTGGTTCTGCTCGTTCTGATATGTTTCTTAAGTGGTTTGTTGTTCAGGACTAAAACTGTTAAGCGATGGATTAAGATTCTTGAGGATAAGGTATTGGTGTTTCTCCCCGGATATGTGTTAATGAAATCCATGACATCCGACACTATTGGCAATCCAAAAGATGCTACACTAAAACCAGCACTAATAAAAGAAGGTGAATGGTGGGGACTTGGTTTTCTAGTTGAGGAAGGAGATGAACTGAGTACGGTTTTTCGTCCAGACGCACCAAGGCACGATGCGGGTGAGATAAAATTAGTTCCAAAGGAATCCGTAAAAAAGCTGGATGTACCATTAAATGTATTTTCCAAGAGTATAAAAAATTATGGAAAAGGTGCCCAATCATGGTTCGACTAGTTGAGATGAAAATTGAACGGATGAGATTATTCCTGAAAGAAAGCGATATAATTACGTAGGGTATAAGGCAGTAATTTTATGAGCGTCAGATATTTCAAATTTAACAAACTATGATATGTTTACAGTGCAACGACTATTATCTTTGTTAAGAATAATACTTAGTACAAATGAACATTATTAAATGGAGCATACTCTTGATGCTCATCGGAGTATTTTTATTTTCTGCAGATCTGTTAGCACAGGAAGAAGAAGTAAGTCTTACCTGGCCAAAAGACATCGTAACTGAAAAATATACGATTACGTTGTATGCGCCGGAAAATTCAAGTTATCTGAACAATAGCTTAAAATCTAACCTCGCATTTGCTATAAAAGAAAGCGATAAGGAACCAAAATTCGGAATGCTTTGGACAACATCTATTCTGGATGTGGACCGAAGTAATCGACAGGCGTCTCTCGCTTCAGTACAAATTGATGAGATTCGTTATGCAGAGGACGTCTCTAAAGAAAAACAGGTGGAATTTCAAAACCTTATCAATGAAGAGATTCCTAAATGGAATATTGAATTTCCGCTCGATGACCTTTTGGCAAGACTTGAAGAGGTAAGTGTGAATACGGCAGATCTGAATAACGCGCCACCAGCGATTATTTTCGCCAATGAACCTACTGCGTTGATACTTATCGATGGAACCCCAAAATTCAAAGACGCCGAGAAAGGATACCAATTGGTGGAGAACACCGGGGCTTTCATCGCCAAAAAGGTAAAATCCAATACGGTTTATTTAAAAGGGGGAGAATTTTGGTATACGTCTCAGGACGTTTTAGGACCCTGGAAAAACGCTTTTAAAGTACCATCCAGGATCAAATCAATGGCTAAAAAGGCAGAACCCGAGGAAAATGAAGGTGATGAAAAGGATGAAGAATACACTGGGAAACCGCCAGCTATTACCATTGTTACAGAACCCACAGAATTGATTGTATTCGATGGTGAACCTAAGTACAGTCCGTTGCAAGGCACCAATCTGCTATTTATTGAAAACACTCAAAGTGATATTTTCCTGGATGTTACTTCTCAAACCTATTTTGTATTGCTTTCCGGACGATGGTTTACTACTAAGGAAATTAAAGGTCTATGGAGCTTTATAGATTCTGAAGAACTTCCCGACGATTTTCTGGCAATCGGAACCGATAGTAAGAAAGCGAATGTATTGAGCAGTATTGCAGGTACTAAGGAAGCTAAGGATGCCGTTTACGATGCTCAGATCCCTCAAACAGCTGCTGTGAACAGAGATACCAAAGCTACCGAGGTTGAATACAATGGAAAGCCGGAATTTAAAAGAATCGATGGGTTAAAATTGGAGTACGCCGTTAATACCGAAAGTGCCGTATTTAAGGATAAGAATAATTATTATCTCTGCGATAATGCAGTTTGGTTCAAGTCGAATACGCCAAATGGTCCCTGGCAGGTTGCGGATGAAAGACCAGATGGAATTGGTAGCATTCCGGCAGACAATCCCAAATACAATACCAAATACGTTTATATCTATGAAACTTCACCAACCGTAGTATATGTAGGATATACGCCGGGGTATTATGGAACCTATGTATACGGGCCGACAGTTGTTTACGGTACCGGATTTTATTATAACCCATGGTACGGTGGGCACTATTATCATCACCATTATTCTTATGGTTTTTCTGTAAGATATAACCCTTACTATGGATGGAGTTTTGGCTTTAGTTTTGGGTCACCTTATTATTGGTATGGGCATGCCTATTGGGGTCCCAGATATCATCACTGGGGTCCTCGGTATTACCGACCTCCCTACTATTATGGGAATAGATATCGCCGGCCTGCTCATCCGATCTACAGAGGTAGAAGTGGTGTAAATTACTATAACCGCCCCTCTTCAACACCTCGCCGGGGAGATGCAAGGCCTTCAACCCGTCCAAATACCCGCCCGAATGCAGGTGTTAACAGGCCTTCAACAAGACCCTCCACAGATGGAAATCGTCCAACGACGAGACCCAGTACGAGACCATCTACCAGACCAAGTTATACACCAAATACGCGACCTACTACTCGCCCTAGTAGCCCATCGACTCGACCTGCTTCCAGGCCATCATCCCGACCTGCCGCAAGGCAATCGTCTCGTCCGGCTTCTCGTCCATCCTCAGGTTCATTCAGAAGAGGCGGAAGAAGGGGTTAGAAGTGATTCGCCTGGGAAATATTCGCTAAATATATGTTACAATTAAATTTTATATAAATGTTCAATCCACTCAAACTAACACTCACTTCATACACAATCCTACTTCTTATTTCTTGTAATAATAAGGTTGCTGAAAATTCGAATCCTAAAGATAAAGAGTCATTATCATGTAGTTCTGTTTCCAGAACTACTGCCATAATGGGTGAGAACGATCTTAATAAATCATATTTAGGTGCTATCGATTCTATTACTCCTAGTCCTGACAAGGTTGAAAGTTTTGGCGGGATGGTAAAGATCCAGGGAGGCGTTTTTGAAATGGGTGGTGATATACCATCAGGTTTTGAAGATATGCCAAAAAGCGCTTTGCCTCAAGGCGATGAACTTCCCAAACATTCTGTTCAGATTTGTGATTTTTGGATGGATACGCATGAAGTTACCAATAAAGAGTTCAAGGCCTTTGTGGATGCTACCGGTTATATTACCGTTGCAGAAAGACCGATCGATTGGGAAGAACTTAAAAAACAACTTCCGCCGGGCACACCCAAACCTCCGGAAGAGAATTTACAGCCGGCTTCACTTGTATTCGAGTATGCTCCTAAAAATGCAGCTCGTGATAACCTGGCAAATTGGTGGAATTTTCGTCCTAATGTAAATTGGCGTAAGCCAAACGGTCCAGGTAGTTCCATTGCAGGTAAAGAGAATCATCCAGTGGTGCATGTAAGTTGGTACGATGCAGTGGCTTATGCCAAATGGGTAGGGAAAAGACTTCCAACAGAGGCAGAGTGGGAGTATGCGATGCGAGGTGGTAAGCATGACTCCATGTACCCATGGGGCAATGAAAAAACCGATTCTGGTCAATATTACGCTAATTATTTGCAAGGTAATTTTCCGTATTTCAATACTGTGGAAGATGGATTTGAAAGAACAGCTCCCATTATGTCATTTTCACCCAATGGATATGGTTTATATGATATGGCAGGAAATGTCTGGGAGTGGACGAACGATTGGTACAGCGGCAAATATTATTCTGAGCTCTCTCAAGCCGGGGGTGTGGCAATCGACCCGCAAGGACCGACGGAGAGTTTTGAAATGTATAATAATGAGGAAAAGAAAAAGTCGATACGAGGCGGAAGTTTTCTATGCAATGACGCCTGGTGTTCAGGTTTTCGAAACGCCCGGCGAATGCGTAATACGCCTGATACGTCAATGGAACACATAGGTTTTCGATGTGTCCGGGATGCAAACGATTAGTATATAAAATGACGTCTGCTTTGATACCCTTGCGAGATTGGGTAAATCCGTAAGATGCTGATCTTATATTGTTTTAAACAAGCATGAGAACTATCAGGAATGGATATGGGTAATTCAACAGCTGAGGGAATGTTTAAATAAACAAACCCCGCCTTTCAGCAGGGTTTATGTATGCCATCAGCATAATGCTGAGGAGCAGATTGTTGTATTAAAGATACAAAATATTAGTCACACCCGGCCAGTACGGCAATGAGTCGGTCTACCATTTCCCGGGCTTTAATGGAATAAAAGGTCTTGGTGGCCTTTAGAGATTCCACTTCCAGCTGTTCCAGCGTCCGGTTGTATGAATCGGAAGAAATGGGTTCGTACTGGTCGCATTCCATTATTCTGATGAATCTGTTGATGGTGGTTTCAAGTTCGAGCAGATTTCCTTCAGCCTCAAATTTGAGCTTTTTTTGTTCGGTGAGTTTCCGATCCTTTTCGCGCTGCAATTGCTGTTGCATCTCCTTTTGCGCCTTCATTTGCGCTTCCAGTAATATTTGTTTCTGAAGTAGCTGTTCTTGCTGAGCCAATAATTCCTGTTCCTGGGTAACCAGATTATTTTCATCTACTAATAATGTATAGGTAGGATCCGGTTCATTACACAAATCAAGCGAGATCAGGATGGATTTGATGGTGGAGAGTGCACTTTTTATATAAAATCGTGAAACATCGAACTTCTCTTTTTCCAACGCCTTGTCCAGATGATCCAGGGTATCGTAGCTGGCATTGTTAGCCTCTGAACAACCACAAGTTTCGGTATCTACGTATACCTTTTCTACGGCCTCTTTAGCTCTGAGTGCATATTGTTGTAAATGTTCCAGGTTGTTTGATGCCAAAGCCTTTTCGGTGTGTTCAACTGCATAGGTGGCATTTTGGTATGCGTCACCACATCTCATGGCAAAGCCATTGAAAGAAAAAAGCAATAACAGGATTAGTAGTAAAGTAGTTTTACTATTCATAAGCATGGGGCGTTTATAAAAGCCGAAATTGCTAATAATATCGATAAAAAACAAAATAAATCGACATAATACGCTATTAATTAACATTTAAGTTTTGTAAGTGCCTTATAATCAGTGAGTAAACAAAAAAGCACAACAATTTGTTGCTATGTGCATAAAAGGCATCGCGAATTACCGATTTTATCCACTGTTTTCTCATAATTTCCTATCTTTCAAGTAAACAACTAAAGGATCTGATATGCTCCGATCTCTTTAACGATACACGACTAACTAACAATTCATGTGGAAAACCGTATTTCTTACGATGGTAATGCTCCTCTTCACAGCATTAATTACCAGTCAATCTACTCATACCATAACGGGACAAATTTCGGATACAAACAACGAAGGAATTCCATTTGCCAATGTCCTCCTTATGAAAGCGGTTGATTCTACTTTGGTAAAAGGGAGTCTGACCAATGAGAATGGGGCCTTTACGATTAATGAGGTTCCCACCGGATCCTATTACGTACAGGGGACATATTTGGGATTTCAACCTTCCCGCACAGATAATTTTGAACTTCGCTCCCATATGGAGTTGCCGGTAATTATTCTTTCCGAAGGGGAAGAACTGGGGGAGGTTGTCGTCCGGGCCCGAAGACCGTTGTACACTCAGAAAGTAGACCGACTTGTGATCAACGTAGAAAGCAGTATTGTTTCTTCCGGGGGAACTGCCTTAGAGGTGCTGGAACGATCTCCGGGAGTGGTTGTGAATCGTCAAAGCAACGCGATCTCGGTGGTGGGTAAGGAAGGCGTGGTTGTAATGATCAACGGAAAGATAAGCTATGTTCCAACTTCTTCACTGGTTCAGATGCTGGATGGGATGAGTGCCGATAATATAGAATCTATTGAGCTTATAACCACACCTCCTGCTAATTTCGACGCCGAAGGAAATGCCGGATATATTAATGTGGTATTGAAAAAGAATGCCGATCTGGGGCTTAATGGATCGTACTCTCTTTCAGCGGGATATGGAAAAGGGGCTACTGCAAACGACAACATTAATTTCAATTACCGCAAGAACAATTTGAACCTCTTCGGAAGTTATTCTTTTTTACTTGATAAAAGGGCTCAGATCTTTAAGACCAGCCGTGAATTCAGGCAGGATGGAGACCTTATATCCAATGCTTCGGTGACAGATCGGGATCCTACGCAACGCAATCACAATGTACGCTTTGGAGCGGATTATCAGGTTTCAGAAAAAACGATCATGGGGATGATATTTACAGCCTACGATAATAAATGGACCATGGATGCTTTAAATAATAGCGTCGATGCGGTTAATAATATGCCCGTTGGCTTCGTTGAATTAGCGAATACAGAGAGGAATCAGCTAAAGCATTTTGGTGCTAATTATAATATTAAACATGACTTCACGGAAAATGAATTTATAAGTATGGACCTGGACTATCTCTATTATGAATTCGATAATCCAACCGATTATACGAATCGTTTCTTCGATGGTAACAGTATGTTCCTAAGAACCGAATTGTTGCAAAGTCGGAAAGAAACACCGCTAACCACCTGGGTTGGAAAGATCGACTATAGTAACAAACCCGGTGATAAATTCAAGTTTGAAATAGGTGCGAAAGGGATTAAGAATGATTTCGAGAATGATGTTTCTGTAGCGAAAGAAATGGACGGTGCCTTTATATTCGACCCAACCTTAACTAACTTCAGTGTTTTAGACGAAAGTATTGTTGCAGGCTATGCTTCAACCGAATATACAATCGATGATAAGACCTCTGCCAAAGCGGGTGTTCGGTATGAGTATACGAATTCAAAACTGGATACAGATACACAAGGGACTGTTGTAGACCGGCAGTATGGTATCTGGTTCCCCAGCGTATTTTTAAGCAGGCAATGGACCGAGGATCTGGGTATGAACCTTTCATACTCCAAGCGAATAACACGACCCACCTTTAACGACCTGGCTCCGTTTGTAATTTTTATTGAACCCAATACCTTTATATCGGGTAACGCTTCGCTGCAACCGGCAATTTCGTCCACGTACAAATACGATATCAATTTCAAAAGTTATTTCCTGTCCTTTCAATATACCAATGAAGATTCGTCCATAGCGAATTTTCAGGAACGGATCGATCCGGATACGGGCCGACTGATTTTTGAAGCGGCCAACCTGGACTACACCAGAACTTTTTCCATCATCGCGGGAATACCTGTTAAGCTAACCGACTGGTGGCGTACTCAGAATAACCTGACCTACGTAAAGCAAAAGGTGCGTTCCTTTTATTTAGGGGAACCGGTGGAACAGGAACTGGGGATATTTTCGGCCAACAGTACACATTCTTTCAAGATCTCGGATAGTTTTACAGCCGAACTTTCAGGTTTTTACAATGGCCCCGGTTTCTTTGGAAATGCCCGCTACGATGAGTTCTATGGCATTAATATCGGACTTCAGAATAAATTCAGCGATAAATGGGGTACTTTGAAATTCTCCATCAACGATATACTGGACTCGGTAGAATTCAACGGGGGAACCGATCTGCCGGAGCAAAACATACTTACACGTAATACATTCGATTTCAGCAACAGGACCTTTACACTTACCTATACACGAAACTTCGGAAACAAGGAGTTGCGTTCCGCAAGAAACAGGGAAACAGGAGCCGAAGAGGAAAGACGGAGAGTTAATTAGCACTTTACTTCTTATATTTGGCCTATGAAAAAGAGCTTACTTGTATTGTGGATGGTGATCATATCGACTTCGACCGGCCAGATCTTTGGTCAGGACAGCATCAAATGGCTCGATATAACCGAATTGGAAGACGCTATGGCAAAGGAAGCAAAACCGGTATTCTTTGATGTATATACCGACTGGTGTGGCTGGTGTAAGCGTATGGACAAGACCACCTTTGTAAATACTGAAGTTGTGGACGCTATCAATAGGAATTTCCATGCTGTCAAATTTGATGCTGAAATGAAAGAATCATTTACTTTCCAGGGCCATGAATTTAAGTTTATAAAAAATGGCAGGCGTGGTTACAATGAATTAGCGGGTGCTTTGTTAAATAATCGAATGAGCTACCCAAGCTATGTGGCCCTCAATGAGAAGTACGAACGCATCACAATTATTAAGGGATATCAAACAGTTGATGAGTTTATACCTATACTGAGCTATTTAGCTGATAAACACTATCTACAGCAAACCTGGGAGGAATACAAAAGTTCACAGAAAAGTGAATAACCCTCATGAAATAGTTTCAAATTCTTCCGGAAAGCAACCATTTTAACGATTCTTTTTTTTGAACAATTGCTATTTTATAGCATGATTTAAACGCTTCCATGAGAGTTGGTTCCGAACAAATAAGCAATCACCGTTACTCCCAGTGATTAATCTACTGCAATGACCCACGTCATTGCGCAAATTTAATGTTCAACTTAACTTAAGTAATTGCAAACTGAGTTAGAAACGTAAATTATTTGCCATGAAAAAATTTGTATTAATTGTATTGCTCATTGGATTCATTGCGCCAATGATCGCGCAGGATCCAGTACAACTGGATGAAATTGTTGTAAAGGCTGTGAATTATAAATACTTAAGCGCAGTCGAGAACCTAAAAGCTCCGATTCCAATTTGGAGTGTTGAGAAGGAAGCAGCTATATTCGATGTAACCGACAGTGATGTATTTCTTGATGATTTCAACACCTATAAAGTAACTTTCCGTATTCCCGATGGAGTAATGGTGGTGGCTTATGACCAGGATGGTGTAATTATTAAAACCATCGAACGATTTAAAAACTATCAATTACCTGATGACGTGCAATTGGCACTTAAAGAAAAGTATCCGGGTTGGGTAGTGGTGAAAGATCTGTTCCTGGTTACCTATTCAGAAAAAAAAGGAGCTAAAAAACTGTACAAGATTAAACTTAAAAATGGAGAAGAAATTGCTCGTGTACAATTAGATGCACGTGGAAATTTCCTATAAAGCAACAGTATTCATTAATTAAAAAAGGAAGGTCATCGACCTTCCTTTTTTTTATTGAGATTTGTCATTATTCTACTCTGATATAATTTTCTGAGGATTCAAGATCACCATTTTCGTCGCGAACGATCTGGCTATAACGTTTCTTACCCAGATCGAGTTCGAAACGAAATACCTGCACTGTATCTACAATGCGCATCATAGCGTCTGAGGCGTATTCCAAATGTTCTTCCAGCATACCATCCTTAACTTCGTAATGCCCATAACCGAACCATTCGTTAGAATCGGCAGGATTGAATCGTGTCCACATCACCTTGCCTTTCGTATAGATCTTTACCTGGCGATACCCGTTTAAATTCATTATGGTGTCTTTCACCTGGTTGTTTTCATATAGAAACTGATGTTCCAGCTCCCAAACCCCTTCTATTGATAAATCGATATCGTTCAGGGAATCATTTTTGTCTGCGGAAATAAAGGCTGAAGCCCCAATTACACAACAAATGATAAGAATTGCTTTTTTCATATGAGTACCAAATTAGTTGATGTTGAAGGAATGAACACTTAAGATACAAAAAAACTCTCAAATAGGTCAAAATCGCACTACATTAATGCGGCTAAGATTCTTTAGATATTCAGGAAGAATGAGTTACAGATTTTCTACCGGAAGCACCAGGGTGTTGAATAACCGTGCCTTGGTATTTAGAAATTTATTCTGAATTTCAACCTGCTTCAACTTGCCTTCAATAAGTTTCTGTTCCCGGCTGTTTACCAGAAAAATGGAACTTTCTCCAAAACTGAACTTTCGCTCCTCGGCGGCTAGTAATTGCTCATAATTTGCCACTATTTCAGTAATGAGCTGGTTTTGCGTTTTAAAGGATTCCAGTTCATTATACAGAGCTGTTATTTTATTCTGAAGCGATAATTGAGTTGCCGAAAACTCGAAATTCGCATCGGCCACCTTAAATTTGGCCAGTTTATATTCACCTCGTTCTTTCCTAAGGAATAATGGAAATGCAAATCGCAAACCTCCCTTGTATTCGCCGTTGTTGAAGGAATTAGCTGTTCCTGGTGTTTCGGTTATGAAATTGTAGTTGAGATCAATGACCGGGAGAAGTTTATTTCCCTTAAGGCGCCGATCTATCTCTAATCCGTCAATTTTATAGTTCAATGACCTCAATTTAGGATGCGTTTCAAGGGTAAAATCACTTAGGGGAGTTCCTGTTACGTTCAAAGTCAAATCGATCTCCGCGTCTATCGTTTCCGTTGGAACTACATCAGGCTGTAATTCCAAAGGAACATTGTTGTTCAGCCAGAGAAAATTGGAAAGTTCCAGGGAACGCTTCATAAACTTCACTCTTGCCTGTTCCAAGCCAAGCGACCTGTTTTGATAGCTGATTTTAGCTTCAACCGTATCGATCACCGCCGTCTCGCCAACTTCAGAACTTCGTTTAACACCAGCGAAACGCTGAAATGCATTATCAAGGATATCGTCGTAAACGCTCACTTCGTTATACGCCCGCAACCACTCAAAATAGGCCAGGGAAGCCTGGTAAAGTATAGTGTTGACTAATATCTCACGATCTGCTTCCGTTTGCTCTCTAAATAACTTTGCTTTTTTTAAGGTTGCCATACGCTCATTCATCAGCAAACCCTGACCCAGGGAAAACGAGACCCCTGCGCTATACAGTCCATCAATAGGAACGGTTCTTTCCGGGTTGATGAAGTCTCCCTCATTCTGTTCAAAATTTGCTTTTAATTCGACTCCATACCAGGTAGGGATCTTGAACGTGGCATTCAGAAGGTCGTAATATTCACTCCCTTTGAACTGCTTACGGTCGTAGTCCAGTTCTACTTTGGGATCGAAACCACCACGCGCTCTCATGACTTCAGCCTGGGCCATATCAATAGTCAGGTTAGCTTGTTTCAATACCGGGTGATATTTCTTTACATAACCCAAATACTCTCTAAAGCCTAAGACCAGAGAATCCGCAGTCTGCCCATGAATGGAACAGGAAACGAATAAAAGAATAATAAAAAATCTAGTTTTCATTTTTATCTTTTTGAGCGGTTTTCATATTGGTTTCGGGCTGATAATAGTCGGGCGGGAAACCATTTAATTTTCGCCATAACTCGAACCAGATAGGTACGTCGTTCAGAAGCGCCAAAGTGGTGGCTCCACTACCTACCCTCAGATCTTCGGGCCAGGGATGATCTTCCGGATCAGGCGCGATGAGCAGACGGTATTTACCATTGTCTGAAATATAGTTCTCTATCGCTACAACACTACCTCCATAGGTTCCATAGGATACATTGGGCCATCCACTGAAAACGATGGCCGGCCATCCGTCAAACTGAATTCGGACGTTTTCACCAATCTTGATCAATGGCATATCTATCGGGTCTATATAAGTTTCCACCGCCAACTCTATGTCTGATGGCATAATGGCTACCAATCGCTCTCCTTCTTTAAAAGTCTCACCTATTCCACCTTTCAATGCTTTATTTATAAATCCACTTTGGGGCGCACGGACATAATACAGATCATTTCTGATCTCGTAATTGGTACGCGCATTCTCCAGCTTGGTAACCTGTCCTTCCGCATCAAACTGGTTTGACTGTGCGGTGAACTTATCGCTGCTGGCTTTCGACATCTTCTCCGTATAGGATGCATTTACGCTCCCTATTTCCATGCTCGCATTGATAACCTCATTCTTACTCGCAAGAAATTTATTCTCCTGTGAGATTAGTTTTGCTTGTGTCTCCTGAAGCTTCAGGCGCTTGGCTTCCACATCGGTCATGGCCTTTAATCCTTCCTGCTGAAGCGTGAGCGTCCGGTTAAACTGAGTTTCCGCGATCTTTAAATTAGTACGTGCCGCTTCCAGGTCGATACTATCACTTTTCACCTTGAGTTTAGACTGGATAAGCTTATTCCTGGCCTGCTCCAGCTTTAGTTTTCGTTCGCTTGCCAATGCCGACACCTGCACATCAAGTGCCTTAACTTTTTCTTTATAAGATCCTACGGCAAGTTCCTTCGCCTGAATTTGCTGCCCGGTACGCTCCACTAACCGAGGATCTAAATACTCGTTCTTTATTTCAGAAATGAATAATATCGTATCTCCTTTATTTACAAAATCTCCCTCTTGTACATACCATTTCTCGATCTTCCCGGGTATGGGAGACTGAATTGATTGTGGTCGCTGATTAGGTTTTAAGGTGGTTAAATATCCCTTTCCCGTAATATTCTGTGTCCAGGGCAGGAACAATATGATCACGGAAATAATTGCAAATATTTTCAGAAATCGGTTGAAATATTTGAAATGATGTGTGTGGAAGACACGCTGCCCGGACTTGAAGCTGCTGATGTCGACATTTTTGTTCAGCTTGTTATGAGATATATTTAGCATGATTTCTTTCTAATTGATAATTCTACCTTTTTCAAGTTTCAGTACCTGGCTGCATTGATTGCTCCAGACCGGATTATGACTAATTACAATTAAACCCCAGGGTTGGTTTATATCGGTAAGGAACTCCATGATCCGGTGTTCCTCTTCTTTCTCGAACTGGTCCAAAGGATCCTTAAGGATAAGCAGTTTTGGCCGGGTTACGATACTGCGAGCCAGGAGTATCTTTTTTGAAATAGTATATGGAATCTGCTTTCCTTCAGGATAGATCATAGTGTTAAGACCTTGAGGTTGTTCTTTCACAAACTCTGTGAGGCCGGCATTGTCTATCGCCCAGCGTATATCTTCTTTCGACATCGCCTTATTTCCAAAGGTTATATTCTCAAGTATGGTTCCTTCAAAAGGCGACTCTTCTGTGAGAGACTGCCCTATATTTGCTCGATAATGATTCAGATGAACCCCGCCCAATGAAATATCATTGATATAAATATTTCCGCTAGTAGGTTGAATTACACCAGCAATAATTCGTAAGAGGGTCGACTTTCCAGAGCCGCTTTTACCCGCTATCAGTATCCGGGACGAGGCGTTGATATCAAGAGAAATATCGTTTAGAATCTTTTTCTTTCCGCCGTCTACATGGTAGTTAACTCCGTCCAGTTGTATATTAAATGTATCGGAATAGTCAAAGATCATTTCTCCATCCTGCGGCTCAAGATCTTTATCAACTACCTGCCCAATTTTTTCAAGTGAGGTGAGAATATCGTAGATCGATTCTAAGCCAAGAATTAGTTTTTCAACAGAACTGATCACTAACAGAATTATAATCTCGGCGGCTACGAATTGACCAATATTCATTTCCTGATTCAATACCAGGATACCACCAATGAGCAATAAGCCTGCAGTAACCAGCACTTTAAAGCCTATCATGTGGATAAATTGAATTACAAGTATCCTGAAATGATTTTCTCTTGATTCCAGATATTCGGCTACCAGGTCGTCGTTCTTGGACATAGCCAGGCTTGTTTTCCCCGAGAGTTTAAAACTCACGATCGATCTCGCTACTTCCTGTATCCAGTGAGCTACCTTGTATTTATTCTTAGATTCCTTTAAGCTGGTCTCCATGCCACGCCGGGCCGTATATTTAAACACGACGTAAATAAGCAATAGCAGTAGAATTCCGTAGATGATAAAGAACGGATGATAGAAGGATAACAGGAGTAATCCGAAAATTATCTGCAGTAATGCAGCAGGAAAATCCACTAATATCTTTGAAAGTCCTTTCTGAACAGTAAGTGTATCGAAAAACCGGTTGGCGAGCTCTGGTGGGTAGTAATTTCGCAGTTCACTCATTTTAATCTTCGGAAAGCGATACGCAAATTCGAACGAGGAACGTGTAAAGATCTTCTGCTGAACATTTTCTATGATGCGTATTTGCATTAATTGCAGCGCTCCTACAAAACCGACCCCCAATGTCACCAGGATCACTAGGATGATCCATGACGTACTAATCTGAGCCCCTTGAATAAGGTTGATTATCGCCTGAATTCCCAGCGGAAGAGAAAGATTCACTATACCTGCAAACACCGCATAATAAAACACCTGCGTGATATCCTTTTTATCGAGTTGCAGCATATTGATGAGTCGCTGCCAGGGAGACATAATATTCTTATTCATGGTTTACTTCTTTAGAATTTTGAAAATCAGATCGATCAGAAAATCGGATGGAGATGTGTTTTTGTCACAATCGGTGATCGATTTAAAATGATCTTTTAGAAATTGCTGATGTAATGCGGTCTCGATGATCGTGCTGGCCAGGCTGGTAGGATAATCATAAGAAGCATCCTGTTCTTGAATCATTTCTTCAAGACGATGTACCAATCTTTTATAAATAGCAAAATAGCCTTCCTTATTCTCCGAATCTACTTCTTTGGTAAGATAGGATTTGGAAAATTCGTTGATCACTATTTTATTCAGAAGTATCTCGTTAATATGGCCATAGGTTGAGTCTTCAACGATCGGGCGACATATAATTTTAATGGCATTTTTAAGTTTTTCTGAGTTATCTGGAATATTATGTGTTTCAAAAACCAGCTGATATTCGATCCAGCCCCAATACCAGGAAGTTAGATAGAGGAGTAGTTTATGCTTATTCTCGAAATAACGATACACTGAACTCTCATTCGATCCGACAGCTGAACCTAGTTTTTTAAAGGTGAGTCCATCGAATCCTATATCATCGATTAGCAAAATGCTATGTTCGATGATCCTTTTCCCCAATGGCGACGACTCCGGGTCCTTTAAATACAATTGCTCATTTACAGAAATCTTTATACTACCTAATAACTGTTTCATAATTAACTTATTGAATCGCGAAAGTAATAGTATTACTATTAAGTATGAAAGTATTTAACTTATTTTAACAATATGAGTTTGTTTTCCGAATTTATAAACCAGTATTTTTATACCTGATAAAGTCAATTATAACAATAGTATCTAACTATGCATGAAGTGATAAAAGCCCGCAGAGCTGTATTTCCCGCTCAATATAATTTAGAAGTAATCAGTAAGGAAGAAATTCTTAGAATCCTGGAAGCCGCCAATTGGGCTCCAACCCACCGCAGGACGGAACCCTGGCGATTTAAAGTGTTTTGTGGTGAAGCTAAACAAAGACTGGGTGAATTCATGGCAAAAAAATACGAGGTTACTGCCGATAAATACTCCGAGTTCAAACATCAGAAGATCCTGGATAAATCTATGCAATCGGGTTGTATTATTGCTATTTGCATGCAAAGGGATTTCACAGGGTCTGTTCCTGAATGGGAGGAAATTGCGGCTACAGCCATGGCGGTACAAAATATGTGGCTAACGGCGCATGCATTGAAAATCGGCGCTTACTGGAGTACTCCTGCTTATAAGGATTTGTTGAATGAGCATGTTGAGCTAGAGGAAGGAGAACGATGCCTGGGCTTCTTCTATATGGGGAAATACGATGGTAAATTGCCGGAAGGAGAAAGAAAAACCCAGATTGCTGCTAAAACAACCTGGATCTAACCTTGGCTAAATTCGTGTTAATGATTTAATATCCTCCTCCATCATCGTCGGGATCTAATTGCGTCCAGTCTTCATCATTGACTGTTTATAGATACATCGGCGTAGGAACGAAATAGCATCAGCTATAATTTATAACAGAATAAAAGGATATTGAAGACGTTATGAAGTTCCTCGTTTATGAAAATGATTCTATATTTGCAGCAGCTTAAAAAATTGTTGATGAACCAAAGAAAGAAGCTGTTGTATATAGGGCTGCTTATTGCAGCCATCCTTATCCTGGATCAGGCACTGAAATTTTACGTAAAGACCTCTTTTCCATTGGATGGAGGTTTCAATATGTTAGGTCTGGACTGGGCACAAATAAAGTTCACAGAAAATTATGGAATGGCCTTCGGCCTCGAATTAGGGGGTAAAGCCGGCAAGATCATCTTAGGGGTATTCAGGATTCTCGCGGGATCAGGGCTGCTTTATTACACCTACAGGTCTTTAGTTGATGAAAAGCGTTTTTCCTTCGTGATCTCGTTAGGCCTAATAACGGCAGGTGCACTGGGGAATATAATTGATGGATTGTTTTATGGCGTTATTTTTTCGGAATCTACCCGAAATTCCGTTGCAAAATTCCTTCCTGAAGAAGGAGGCTACAGTACATTCTTCGACGGTCATGTAGTCGATATGTTCTATTTCCCCATTATAGAAACCCACTGGCCTGAATGGGTTCCTTTCATTGGTGGAGAATTATTCGAATTCAACAATTACATCTTCAATTTCGCCGATCTGTCCATAACAATAGGAGTAATATGGATCGTATTCCTGGGGGCTTTTTCAAAGAAATTTTCACTGTAGCTTAAAAGAGCAATTCCCGATTCTCCCAAACCTTCCAGCAGAATAATAGCAGAAAGATACAGGTAGCGAACAGCTTCATAAATGTGGATGCAAGAAAACCAATAAACGATCCGAAGGCTGCCTTTACAGCTTGTGGCCCCTGTGTTTGATTAAACGCCATTTCGCCGATCAGGGCGCCTACAAATGGCCCGATCAGTATTCCGAAAGGGATAGGGGCCAGGATCCCGACAAATAAACCGATAATGGTACCCCAGGCGCCAGCTCTGCTTCCACCGAATTTCTTCGTCCCGATAGCCGGAATTATATAATCCATAATATAAATAAGAATTGCCACCACACCCGTGATGATAATAAATGTCCAATCGAAGGGAATGGAGGGAGATAAATAAAGCACGATAAGACCTAACCAACTAATAGGGGTTCCCGGAATTACGGGTAGAATACTACCTGCAATTCCGATCAGCATCAGTAGGAAGCCAATAATAATTAAAATGATATCCATATGCTCTCATTAGATGATAAAAATACGGTTCTGTTACAAAAACCAAAATCAAAACAACCTTTCCAACTGATATAGCCTAGTTCAGTTCTAAAAGAATATATTCGCCGAACCTCTATGTTTCGGCTTTTTTTATAGAACAAGTTTCCTTAAAATTTGTACTTTCGGAGGGTATTGAAATTGAATGAAAATAACGCTTCACATACTATTACTGCTGCTCGTTACAACCTCTTGTCAGTTTTTTGAAACTGAAAAGATCTCCACAGAAGCATTCTATGAAGAAGAACTGAAAACGATCAACTGGAATGATGTAGATCAATATCCTGTATTTGCCTCCTGCGAACAGATTACAGAAAAAAAGGAACAGAAGGATTGTTTTAGCCAGGTGCTAATTGGTTCCCTAAGTCAGGCGGCATGGAACAGTGCTAGGGGTATTAATCAGGATATACATGATACGATCTGGTTAAGAATCGACGTATCGGAAACAGCAGAAATGAAGGTTAGAGAAATTCAGATCGATAGTGCGCTAATCCGTGCTTACCCCCTGATGAGACAGGCTTTGCTGGATAGAATTGATTCGGTGAAATTAATAGCTCCTGCGTACAAAAGAGGGATTCCGGTAAGAACCGAATTCAGCCTGCCGATCGTGGTTGAAACCGAATCTTTATAGCCCGAATTTATAACCTACCGAAAAATCGATCGGAAATTCACCATTGCTGTCCACTCCTAATCCGAAAATATCATTGTAAGTGATAAACAACAAGCCACTGCCTAATTTTATGTCTGCCCCGAGTCCGAAGGTGGCGGGCGCTGAAAAGTCACTACCACTTTCCGAGAAAAATTCCGGCTCTCCGGTCATCCCGAAAGCTGGATTTGGAAAGTCGTCTCGAGATGAATAGGTGAAAGCCACAAACTTCCCATTGATAAAAATGTCCACTTTTTCGGCTTTCACAAATTTAAACCGATAGTTCAAGGTGAATTGAGAAGCATTGTAAAGGAAATCACTATTTTCAAAAGTTTGTTTAAAACGCAACACCAAAGCATGCCGCCTTAACTTAACTTCATCGATCAATTCCAGATCCGCACCAGCGATAAGAAGCGTAGCGTTTGTTGGGTTTTGTGTAAAGATGGCATTGGAAATACCGGCAAACGGACCCAGTCGAAGTTTTAATCTGATATCCTCCGTGCTGTCGTCATAGGAGGGATCCACGCGCTTATTATAGCTTCTGAAATACTTCCTGAGACTCCCGACGGTAAGTTTTGTTTTATCAATATCACCGGGGGAATCACTGGTAAATAGCTTTAGTACATCTTTATATTCTTCATTATAGACCTTTCCTGATCGGGTATTCTTCAATTCGGCGATGTCATTGCCTTTCTTGATAAAATAGCGGTAGTCTTCACCAATGGTGTTCCATAACAGTTCAATGGTGCCATCAACCTCGGTCTTTAACGAATATGTTTGTCCGTCAATAGTATACTGTTGCTGTGCGTATGTAAATGCGCAACTGGCTGCGACAAAGCCAAAAATAAGGAGTAGGCGTTTCATATGGGCTGGGTTTGATTCGGTTAAAGGTAAAAAAAATATTGAATTAGCGCTTGAAATTACGTCCCTTCCATCGATAACCGCCAAAAATACTTCGTATGGCTATAAGGCTGCTAATAAAGGGATAAAGTATAGAAATAATCAAAGTGAGCCCAATGTTGAGTTTTGTTTTGAAGAACTGGTTCACCCAAACCAGGAAGAAAAGATCAATTCCTATTTTACCAAGGGGAACCATCAATAACAGATGATAAAGGTCCCATTTCAAGACAGGGATCCAGATACAGCAGAGTACGATGAGTACGTTGGTTAGAAAAATAATTGAAGCGACAAACTTCGACATACTGTTTTGTTGTTTTGTTGTTTTTGACGCCCAGCGGATTCGTTGCTGAAGTACAGCTTTCCAATTATTCATAACCAGGGTGCGCACTATAGCATGCGGGTCTTTTAAAAAACCAACTTTTCCGCGATACTGTTTGCGTATTTTATCCATCAGAAAAATATCATCTCCACTCGCCATATCGGAGTTGTCCGTGAATCCCGCTACCTTTTCGAAGGCCTCTTTTTTGTACGCTAGATTGGCTCCATTGCAAAGGAGGGGCCGTTTAAACCCGAATCCTCCTATTGTTACTCCCTGAAGGCATATTCCCTCTATCATTTGATAATGTGCGGCCAATGACGTTGTGCCCAAATGGTAGAATGATACCGGTCCACAAACCATCACCGGCTGGTTCTTACCTATATACCGATCATAACGTTGTAGCCAGAGCGGAGGGACGGTACAATCCGCATCGGTAGTCATGATCCAGTCCTTCCCGGAAGCCTTAATCCCCACAGAAATAGCATCTTTCTTTGGTGAACCCGAGCTACGTTCATTGGGAAGTATTTTCCAGTTTAAATTCGATGTTCCAAGCCTTTGTCTGATAAGTTCCACGGAATTATCATCCGATGCATCATCTACAAGGATGATTTCGAACAAATCCAGCTTGTATTCTATATTTTGCAGAGATTCAAGAAGTGGAAGAATACGGTCTTCTTCGTTGCGAAACGGAATGATCACCGTGAAGCCGCTCAGATCTTTTCCAGCAATATCTTTTCCTTTCGAAAACCGCGTGAAACCTACTAAAATCCATAAAAGAGTCTGGCAATAAATAGCAAGGATAATCAGGATGAACAGAACAAAAACCATCAGGAATTTATTTTGAATTTTACAACATAAAAACTCCCCCAAATCGCCGGAAATACAAAATTGAGTAACCACATGGCTGTAACTGTGCTCAAGATGGGGATCTCAGGAATTCCGGCATATGAAAATATCCAGATGGCCGCACCTCCTTTTATGGCTACATCCAGAAAGAAAAAAGTAGGTAACACAGATGCGATAAGATACATGGCGGTAATTAGTGGAGCAGCTACGGGTAACGAAACAGAAACACCAAAAAAGCGTAAGTAATAAATAGAATAAACCGCTGAAAATTATATACCGTAGCGCTGAATACAAAACCACTTTCCAGCGTACAGCTAGCGAGATGGTTTGTACATAATGAAATACCTTTTCCAGGGTAAGTCCTTTGATCAATAGCTTGGTTTTTCGCAAATAGTACCCGGCAACGATCAACAAAATCACCAGAATAAAAATTAAAACCAGCTTCCAGAGTGCGACCGCTATATCATTCCGAAATAAAAAGTATAGAAGTCCGGGAATACCAAAAAAAATAGTGATCAACATCTGAGAGGTATTAGAAACCAGATTTAAAACCATCACTTTCTTTCTTTTTTCCTGACTAAAGAAAAGTGCTTTTGCGCCATATTCACCGATGCGGTTCGGTGTAGACATGGATACACTTAAGGAAGCAAGACATTGCCGTAGCGATTCCCGAAATGATATCCTATGCAGCGTATTGACCAGAAGCTGCCATTTCTTTATTTCCAGCGACCAATTAGCTGCGGTTAAAAGAATGAATAGTAACAGATAGGTCGGATTTGCTTTGGTTAGATGATCGAAAAATGAATTAATGGTTCGTTCGTCTGTATTTTGAAGACGGTCATAGATAAACCAGAAAGTCGCGGCTAGTATGAAAACTTTTAGGGCAATCAACCCATAATGCTTAGCTTTGTTGGAAAGGTGCGACATCTATGGCTAATGTAGTGAATTCGGAAAAAATTATTCTAGGAATCGATCCCGGAACAACTATCATGGGATTCGGACTCATAAAAGTGGTGAGTAAAAAGATGCATTTCCTTCAATTAAACGAATTAAAGCTTTCTAAATACGATGATCACTATGTCCGGTTAAAGCACATTTTTGAACGCACTATCGAGCTTATCGATACGTTTCATCCGGATGAGATCGCTATCGAAGCGCCTTTCTTTGGGAAAAATGTTCAGTCCATGTTAAAACTGGGTCGCGCACAGGGTGTGGCTATGGCTGCCGGCCTTTCCAGGCAGGTTCCTATCACCGAGTATTCTCCTAAAAAGATCAAAATGGCTATTACCGGTAACGGTAACGCAAGTAAAGAACAGGTAGCAAAAATGCTGCAAAGTTTACTCGAATTAAAAGAACTGCCCAAAAATCTGGATAGTACCGATGGACTCGCCGCCGCAGTTTGTCATTTCTATAATGCTGGCCGAGCAGAAGTGGGCAAAGGCTATACCGGTTGGTCGGCATTTGTGAAACAGAACGAAGACAGGGTTGATTAATTTTGAGTGCATCAACTACATATTGCCATAATTGTGATAGACCTGCCACAGGAAATTACTGCTCGGAATGCGGACAGCGAACCTCGGTTCATAAAGTGACCTTTCGGGATTCCTTCCAGGATTTTTGGGATTTTTTGTTTTCCGTAAATGCACCCTTTTTCAAGACGATGAAGCTGTTGTTCCTCAATCCCGGGAAATTATTGAGAGAATATCTTGAGGGAAAGCGTAAAAGCTATTATAAACCGGTTGCCTTTTTCCTGTTAATGACCGTTGTTTACTTATTGATCAGATCCCTGATCAATTACGATCCGTTTGGAAATACAACGATTAATGTCACTGACGATAGCCAAAGACAGCTGTTGACCGAAGCCCGTAACTTCATGCTTTTGAATATTGATAAGTTGCTTTTTGTATTCGTTTTCACCATGGGTGGATTCCTGAAGTTATTCTTTTTTAAAAGGCGCAGTCTGGCCGAATTCCTGGCGATCTCATTCTATCTGGCGGCAGTGTACACCATATTCACCACGCTGAATATGTTCTATATCAGATATGTGGATCAGGGATTCCAGGCTATGGCCATCGCTATAATGCTGATATATTTATGCTATGCTTTAATTTCCTTCTTTCAGAAACGTAAATTACTTGTGCTTATAAAATCGATATTTATATTCTTTCTCAGCTTTATGTCCTATGGTTTTATTGCCTTCGGAATATCTCTTTTAATTGTCTATCTGAAGCATATATAAATGTCGGGAATCTATATCCACATACCGTTTTGTAAACAGGCCTGCCACTATTGTGATTTTCATTTCTCCACCTCCCTGAAAAAGCGGGATGAAATGATAGATTCGATCTGCAAAGAATTGATACTTCGGAAAAACGAACAGCAGGATGAAATTCAAACCATATACTTTGGCGGCGGGACGCCCAGTCTGCTCACTTCCGAAGAAATAGACCAAATATTCCGTACGATCTACGAAAACTATCCGGTAATAGATACCCCTGAGATCACTCTTGAAGCGAATCCGGATGACCTGTCAATCGATAAGATCAAGGAACTTGCCGAATCTCCCGTGAACAGGCTTAGTATCGGAATTCAATCTTTCTTCCAAGAGGATCTTACACTGATGAACCGGGCGCATACTGCTTCGGAAGCGATGGAATGCATTTCCTTAGTTAAGGAACATTTTGACAACTACAGTATCGACCTTATTTACGGAATGCCGAGAATGAGTGAAGAACGATGGCTTCAGAATCTGAATAAAGCGCTAGATCTGGATGTTCCTCACCTAAGTTGTTATGCACTAACTGTTGAACCAAAAACCGCCCTGAGATCGTTTATAGATAAAGGCATCGTTCCGCCTGTGGATGATGACATGGCTCAGCGGCATCACGCGTTGCTTTTAGCCAGAACAGAAGAAAAAGGTTATGAGAATTATGAGTTTTCAAATTTTGGGAAACCCGGCTACTTCTCACAAAATAATATGGCGTACTGGCATGGCAAGTCCTATCTCGGAATAGGCCCGTCTGCTCATAGTTATGACGGGAACCACCGCAGCTGGAACGTTGGAAATAATTCAAAATATATAAAAGCTATCGAGGCCGGGGAATTACCACTGGAACGGGAAAGATTGACGGTAAAAGATAAGTATAACGAATATGTGATGACGCGATTAAGGACCGCAAATGGCCTTTCGCTGTACGAAGTGGAACGATTATTTGGGGTACCCTATAAAGAATATCTGCTTGCGCAGATCGAGCTACATGTTGCAAATCGTTTGCTTTTCAGGGAAAAGGAGATCATTAGCGTAACGAAAAAAGGAAAATTCCTGAGTGATGGAATCGCAGCTGATTTATTCTTAGTAAATTTAGAAACATGATTGAAAGTAAGATCCAGGTGGACTGGATTTAATACCAAGTACTATGATTGTATCGTTAAAACATGAAAATATCACCTATACGGCGGATTTGTCCAAACCGCTTGATATTTCCATCCCTTTGGACGGAACTTCAAGAAACCCGCTGGCATGGTATCTTGATAAACCGGCTATTGAACCGGTAACTACGGAAGACTGGACCGGTAGTGTTGCGAAAGGTGCCTCGGTAAATTTTAATACTATTAGTTTCAATCCACATGCCCATGGAACGCATACCGAATGCCTTGGGCATATTACTAAAGAGTTTCACTCGGTTCAGAAATCATTAAAGAATTACTTCTATATCGCTACGGTTATTTCGGTTGCTCCCGAACTAAAACGAGGTGACCTGGTAATTTCGCGAAAGCAATTGTCGGGAATATTAAAAGGGAATTCTTCCGAGGCCCTGGTTATTAGAACGCTTCCTAATACGACCTCAAAGAGATCCAGGAAATACTCCAATACCAATTGGCCTTATCTTGAAGAAAGCGCCGCAAAGTTCATTCGTGAAATCGGAGTCGAACACTTGCTTATCGACATGCCGTCGGTAGATAAAGAAAAAGATGAAGGCAAGTTAAAAGCACACAAGGCATTTTGGAATTACCCGGAGGATCCCCGCATGAGTGCTACAATTACAGAATTTATTTATGTCTCCAATCGGATAAGTGACGGCACCTATCTGCTGAATTTACAGACCGCACCCTTTGTAAACGACGCAACTCCGAGCCGACCGGTACTATATAAAATCACATATTTATGAACGAATGGCCTGATTTGTGTAAGTTTACTCAATCTAGATTGAAAGGAAAAATTTAATATGGAACTTCTCTTTTTAGGACTTGCCATAGGGGCAATCGTAGCATATTTTGTTTTTATCCGGTTTAATTCGAGCCGCAGGAAGCGAAAATCCCATGCCCAGTCTGTAGTTCTTATGGAACGCATACGGACCGTTTGTAAACTTATAACGGTGGAAGGCGATTTTTCGGAGATCTATCACTACGAAAATTTGAAAAGCAAATGGGTTAATTTATTGCTGGGAAAGAAGAAAGCGCTGGTGGTTATTGAGGCAAAGGCCTATGTAGGTTTCGATCTCAGTCAGTTGCAAATGGAAGCGGATGTCGAAACAAGGACAGTACGTCTTAGTAATTTTCCAAATCCAAAATTATTAACTGTTGAAACCGATTTTAAATATTATGACAAGAAGGATGGATGGGCGAATCCCTTTACAGCATCAGATTTAACCGAGATCAATAAAGAGGCTAAAAATCATATCATTGAGAAAGTTCCCGGAAGTGGATTGTTGGAAGAAGCATCAAAACATGCCATGGAAACAATCCAGCTAATCGAGAAACTTGTAGAGACAATTAATTGGAAATTAGATTATTCTGACTTATTATTGGAGCAGAAAGACCCTAAATCACTTTCAGAATCTAATGAAGAATCTTAGTCTGATCCTTTGTTTACTGGCTTTTCCTATGGTTTTTGGCCAGGATTATGCGCGAATTGACGCTACCATAGAGCTTTATCCCGAATCCTTCGATAATATTGAAGATCTGTCTGCCATGATACGTCGTGATTTTAACACGGATGAAGAAAAGGTAAGGGGTATATACAGTTGGATCATCAGGAATGTGGCCTACGATCCCGGGGAATACAAAAAGTTCAATTATAATTTTAAGAATTACAGGGAACGCAACAGCAAGGAAGAAAAAGTGCGGGAACTCACCATAGAACGAACTTTAAGGAATGGAGTAGCGGTATGTGAAGGTTACGCCATGCTGTTCGAAAAGCTCTGCAATTTACAGGGGATCAGTAATTATCTGGTCCGTGGGGATATTAAAACCCATTTTAAAGACATCGGGCGACCCTTTGAAAAGATCCACATGTGGAATGTCGCTGTGATCGAAGGTCAGGGATTTCTGTTCGATCCTACCTGGGGAGCCGGAAAATACCAGGGCAAATTCATCAGGGAACCCAGTTATTTTTATTATAAAACGCCTCCAGAACTGTTTATCAAAACTCATTATCCCGAACTCCAGGAAGATACCTTTTTAGGATCTCTGATCCCTCCTGAAGTATATGCTAACTGGCCATTGATCATTATCGAAGATATGACGCAGGATGATATCGAAATTCCGTTATCCGGGATAATCGATACGGAAACCAGCCTCGGGCAGATCGATTTCGGGATTCGCTGGGATACATCGGTAGCGGTATCCTATTCCTTCGGAAGTGAAAAAGTTGAAGTGAATACTTCTGATGATAATGGGCTATTGCGCTTTGCCGTTCCTTTTGAATTAGGACAGCAGAATCTTTTGATATATTTTAACGACGAACCCGCAATCGCCTTTAAAATGAAGTAACATGAACATTGAAGAATTTCGTGATTATTGTCTTGCAAAAAAAGGTGTAACGGAATCCTTTCCTTTCGACGAACATACGCTTGTTTTTAAGGTTATGGGGAAGATGTTTGCCTTGTCGGGACTGGAACGGGTTCCTCCTCAGGTTAATTTAAAATGCGATCCGGAACGATCTGCCGTTTTACGGGATGAGTACGATGGTCTTATTTATGGCGCGTACCATATGAGCAAATTGCTATGGAATACCGTGGAGATCGACAGAAACGTACCCCGAGACCTTATTTACAAATTGATCGATCATTCCTATGAGCTGGTAGTAGCCGGACTCACCAAAAAACTAAAGGAAGAATTAAAAAAACTATAGAATTCGACCGATCATAATCCCTCGACTTTCAACTCAAATCTCCTACCCACAGGAGGTATCGGAAATGATCTTCCATTCCCCATCGATCTTTTTGAAGATGATCATAAAGATTCCTTCGGCATCTCCTGCATCCCTGGTTAGAAAATAACGTCCCATTACATAGTAACTATTTCCTTCGATAGGAGAAACCTGTTCGATCTTGAAATTTAAGGTCCCTGAGTAACTCATGTCCGGGTAGCCTTTTTTATATCGCTCAAGAGTTTGATCCCAGCCATGCGTAACACCTCCCGCACCAAAGAACTTTAACGAGTCACTTTTCACATATCCTTGCATAAACCCTTCAAGGTCGTAATTGTTCCAGGCTATTTCCTGTTGTTTCATTACCTGGAGGATCGCTTTTTTGTCTTCAACTTCCGATTGTGCATTCGTATTTAATGTGAATAGAATAATAACGGTATACAGAATGTGTTTCATAGGAAAGAATTTTAATAAATATAGGGTCATTTAACGAATCAACGAATTAGAAGTCCTTTCTGTTCGCTTTTCGTTCAATAAACCAGGCTGGAATCACTACCCATAAGATAAGTACACCCAATGAAAGGAACATTCCGAAATTGGTGCCGAAGAATTTCTGAAACAATGCTCCTGTATAGCCCATCAAGGCGGAAATATCCAGCTTCAGTAGAATCAGAACCCTGGAAAGGTCAATGGGGTTGAACATCGTAGCCGTTAATGAGAAAGTATCCAGAGGATAGTCTTCAAAGATCATTAAGGATATCAGAAAGATCCCATCGTAGATCACGGCCATAAATAACCAAAGCAGGATGGCATATCCAAATCCTTTGATCCGGTTCTCGTTGCTAAGGGCAATATTGAAGGATAAGGCGGTGAATATAAGGGTGAGGAAGGTTCCCGTGATCAATAGAAGTGAGAAATCCCAGATCGCATCCGAACGGAAAATTCCGTAGAAAATAAATGGAAGGCCAAGGCCTATGATAAGGCTCATGGACAGTGAAAGGGCCACTCCCAGATATTGCCCCAGGAAAATGGAGGAGCGTTTTATAGGCTGCGCGAGAAGGAGCCCGGTAAATTCCTTTGAGTTATAATAATACATCACGCCAAATATTGTCCCGATGAGTGGCACCAGGATAATGATCACATTCATCAGGGTGATCACAGCTTTTGACACACTGTTGTTCAGGAACAGCAGCACAAACCCCAGTAGAAGATAAAATAAAAAATACACATAACTCCAGCGACTACGCATAAGATCGTAAAAGCTGTATTTTAGTATTTTAAGCATAGGATTCAGTTAAAATGGACGCGATGGCGTGTTCGAAATCGGGTTGTTTTGTTTTTTCTTTTAATGCTGAGATACTACCCTTGAAATAGATATGACCTTCCAGAAGAAAAACAATTTCATCGGCTACTTCTTCAACAAAACTCATGATATGAGAAGTAATGATAATGGTCTTGCCTTTTTGTTTCTCGGCACTGATAAGTTCTTTAAGGCGAATCAACGAAATAGGATCGAGCCCGGATGTTGGCTCATCCAGAATCACGATCGGGCTGTCGAACATAAAAGTGAGCAGAATATTCACCTTTTGTTTGGTTCCACCGGAAAGATTTCCCAGCTTTTTATTTAGAAAAGGTTCCAGCTTAAAGAGATCCACGAGTGAAGCGTCATCCAGAGATTTTTGATGCCGCAGGTCCTTGATCATCCTGATAAGTTCCTTCACTGTCAAGTTATTAGGAAAATTGGCGATCTGCGGTAAATAGTCTATGGTATTTCTGTATTTCCACTCCTTTTTAATCGAATTTCCTTCCAGTATAATATCGCCTTTATTTGGTAGTACCATACCTAATATGCTTTTAATAAGCGTGGTCTTGCCAGAACCGTTAGGTCCTAAGACCGCCACGATCCTATTCTCCTCTATGGTGAGATCGACTCCCTTCAGAACCTCGTTCTTCCCGTACTTTTTATATAGTTCCTTAATTTCGATCATGGATAATTTGTTTCATTTTCGGATTGACATCCACCAGGTTATCGGGTGTAAAAACCGGGGAAACCTTTTCGGAAAAATCGATGATATCCGTAAACAGGCTTCGTAGTAATATAATAGCTTCCGGGGTACGATTCACCACATAAGAGAACAACTTCACGGGACGATAGGGAACATCACCAATCCCATCCTTGTCCAGATCATAGCCGGCGTAATTACTCCAATAATTGTCCTCGAACTTATTGTCGTTAAGTTTGCTGTTATAGGACAGATCGAAAGAATTGTAAAGGAAATTATTTTCAGTAAAAAGATTGGTATAACAAGCTCCGCGTGATTTAATGGCCCAGCCATTGCCTATGAAGTCATTATTGGAATACGTAATTCGGTTGGATCCTTCAATATTAATTCCTACAGTATTTTCCTGAAATGTGTTCCCGACGATTTCTGAATCGTTTATTTCTTTTAACAACATGCCATAGGCTGCGGTTCCCCAATTGTCCTTGAAAACGTTGTTGTACATTTTGATCTCCTTCGAGAACATCACGGCAACCCCGGCACCATTATTTTCGAAAGTATTATTGGAATATATGTCGTTATTGGAAAACATAAAGTGGAGGCCGTAACGCACATTGTTCGAACTGATATTGTTCTTTATGGTACAATCATCCGCAAATTCCAGATAGATGCCATCACGAACGTTCGTGACAATATTCTGTTCTATGACCACATTTTTGCAGTACCAGAGTTGAATACCATTACCCGAATTGTATTCTTCTTCCGCGTCCCCGATGATATTGTTATGGTATATACGTCCATTGTTCGATTTTTCCAGGTAAATCCCGAAGAATAGTTTTTCGAGAACAAGATTCTGAATAAGGAAGTTCTTGCTTTTTATAACCCGTACCGCTGCGTAATCGATGGTATAACTGGTTCCCACATTGATTATAAAGAGGCCGTCTACAGTAACATCATCCGAAGTAATTGTAATGATCTCTCCTCTAAGTTCACCGTCGATCACCGGGTAATTTTCGCCTAATAATACTAGCGGCTTATCAATTAGGATATTTACTTCTCTATAGGTTCCTTTTTTAACCAATACCGTGTCGTAAGCCTTAGCAGCTCGCACCGCTTTGGTGATTTCACTGAAAGTGCATTTTTTGCATACTACGATGGTTTTAGCAGGCATAGTATTACCCGCCAACAACAGTACAAATATTGTTATGTAAAATAAAAACTTCAATGTGATATGGGATTCCTCTATCTGATGATTAAAAATTTCGAATTTTCTTTTGCGTGAACCGTGTGTGGTTCTTTAGCAGGAAAGGTAAAAGAATCTGAGCAATTTAACACATAATCTGTGTCCTGAATTGTAAAAGTTATTCTTCCTTCCAGCATTACCAGGAATGCATCTCTGGGTGACGTATGCTCCGGAAAGACATGATCTTTTTCCAGGGTAATCAACAGGGTCTCTGCACTTTCAGAAGTAAACAATTTTTGAACGGAAAGGCCCTCGAAAGGTGTGTTTGATATTTTATTATCTGTGCTGAACATCTTAAAGTTCTTTAAAATAGTGGAGTAATTCATTCCAGTTGTAAAATTTCCCTTCTTTATTCTGAAGTAATTTTTCAGCTTCGGCTGTGCTCATCACTGCCGAAAGATTCGCGCCCATTGGGCTGGGCATATCCTCAGAAATAATAAAAGTTGCTGTTTCCGCTTTTATCAGACTTTCGGGCTTGTTAAAATCTGAAACCAGTAACATGCCGATACTTTCTTCGTCCACACCTGTGATATAATTGATCATGCACTCGGCGGCGTCGAAATTGAACACTTTTCCTTTATCGGTTACCAGTTGAGCAGCATGTTGTTTATCTACTATGGTCATCCGGCAGAAATGGCAGGACTGCTCTCCGTATGCAATTTTCGAAGGGCCAATCGTGCAGGAAAGCAGGGTAGCGATTACTGGGATCAAGAGGAACTTTTTCATGATGTCGCTAAGGCATTTGTTTTTTGACGAGTGCGGTCTTTCTATTCTTCCGCCCTAGCACAAACGCAACTATTGTTAGCATCATTCCAGTGAACATACACCAAGCACCCGTAGCCGGTAGAGAGGTAACATCGAAATTCAACATTTTAGTATGCCCGAATAAAGGAGGTTTGTAGGTCATGGGTGTTCCGTCTGGATTTGCAAGTTTCATAATGGCATTAGGGTCTAAATTGGTCCCGTAATCAACCATCCATTCATTAAAATCATACATACCCAAAGCACCCAGGATTGACATGACGATGAACCATCCCAGGAACCATTTATAATTTACTTTTTTAAAGTACCCCAGTATCCCTATGAATACTCCTAAGCCTATCATTATACCTATTACTAAAGGAAAAGTGCTAAACTCCCACATTTCTTCAGGTTTGGGCAGTGTCTTCATTCCTATGTAGTGGTTCAAGCCATCGATATTCTGGATATCGAATTCATTAACTCCCCGTATGCCATCGATATGTATATTCATACCTAGCGGATCAGGGTATTGGGGAGCTCCCAGCATAATGGTCCACAATGGAAACACATACAAGCCCAATAGCAATAGCGGACCAACAATCATAATAATACTCGCTTTTTTCATTGAATTTTAATTAAGGATATGAGCTTTTAAAAGCGTTGAGATAGCAATTTTTAGTGAGAAGGCGGAAGTGGATGGACTTCCGCCTTCTGGAAATATTACTAATCACTAATCAATAAGTATTTCCATTTCAAAACAAACTAATCTTCACCGAGCGACCAACTCAATTCAATATTGGACGATGCCGGTGATACCCGCACATAACCTTGCATTTCCTGGTGAAGTGCGGAACAGAAATCGGTACAATAAAATGGCCATACCCCCACTTTTTTAGGTTCCCAAAGTGAGCTTTTGGTTTGTCCCGGCATAATCAACAATTCCGAGGTATTCTGACCAATAATTGAGAATCCGTGAGGAACATCAAAATCCTGTTCGTGGTTGGTTATGTGGAAGTACACTTTATCACCCACTTTAACACCTTCAATATTGTCCGGGGTAAAGTGACTTCGTATGGTACTCATATAGATGTGTACTTCGTTTCCTTTGCGTTCTACTCTGGCTTCCGATGGATTGGTTACAGCGTATGGGTGTTTGTTTTCATCCAATCGATAGATCTTTTTCGAATTAGATGCCAACAACTCAGCAGGGCAACCTGCGGCATAGTGAGGCTCACCATGGGTTGGAAAATCATAGATCAATTGCATTTTATCACCGGAGATGTCATATATCTGAGCTGAGTGTTCCATTTCAGGTCCTGTTGGCAGATAGCGGTCCTTTGTGATTTTATTCATAGCGACAACATATTTACCAAAAGGCTTACGAGAGTTACCTCCGGGAATCATCAAATGCCCAACGGAATAATACGTGGGTTTTCTATCGACAACTTCCCATGAACCTATTTCCCATTTGACTACCTCAGAAGAAATGAAGAATGTAGTATATGCATTTCCCTTACCGTCAAATTCCGTATGTAATGGACCTAATCCACCACTTTTTACAACACCTGCCATTACATCCTCGTATTTAAGAATTGGAATTCCGTAAGCTTCACCGTCGAATTTTTCGTTTTCAATGGCGTCCAACATTTTGGTAAAGGAATGTATTGTTAGATCAGCGGAAAGTTTACCTGCACCAATGATATATTCACCAGATGGGTCAACATCACATCCATGAGGGGATTTAGGCGTTGGCAAGAAGAAAACTGCTCCGGGAACCTGGGTAGGATCCACCGTTAAAACTTCTTTTTTCATGGTGGTAGTTCCTGTATGGGTATGGTCATCATAAACATTGTGGGCGTAATTAGTTGCCATTTTGGTACCTCCGCCATTATTCACATATTCCTCGATTTTTTTCCAGTTTACAGCTGCAATAAAATCCTTGTCGTTTTGTGACGAATTAACCTCCATAAGGGAATTTGCTTCCTCAGTATTGTAGGTACTGAAAAAATGCCAGCCATGAGATTCTCCTCTTCCCGGGTGGGAAAGGTCATAATTGAATCCTGGCATCATTATCTGAAATTTCAGGTCCATACGACCATTTTCAGGGTCTACGCTAATAAAGCTTAAAGCACCTTTAAAATTCCCTTTGTATTCATTAATTGGCATATCCCGCTGTGGTACTGGTACGGAAAAACGGGTTCCTGCTATCACATATTCAGTATTTTCAGTTACGAACGAAGAACTGTGATTACCTGCACTGTTTGGAATTTCTATAATTTCCTCGGTTTCAAAAGTTGTCAGGCTTATCCTGGCAATCCGAGGAGTATTGTTCCCATTTACAAAAATCCATCGACCATCCAATTCTCCATTCGTTTGGGAGATATCAGGGTGGTGAAGGTCATCCCAAGGTATAAAACCGTGCGAGGTGTTCAGCATCGGCTTGGTTTCCTCTGAATATCCATAACCGGAGGTCGGGAATTGGGAGAATACCGGAATTTCCTTGAACATTCTTCCAGAGGGGAGTCCATAAACCGTTAGGTTTCCACTATAACCCCCAGATAGAAAAGCATAAAACTCATCTAATTCTCCAGGTGCTACATACACTTTTTCTGCGGCACTGGAGTCCAACGCTCCGTTGCCCGACTTATTAGTGCCCTGTTGGCATCCAAACATTAGTAAAGATAGAGCCAGAAGGGTACCAAAATAATAATTTGATTTCTTCATTTTGTTTTATTTAGATTATAATTAGTTAGAAGGAGGTAAGATGACTGCATCAACTACATGGACAATACCGTTTCCTGCTGGGATACTTGCCACTATTTTAGCCCCTCCAACATAGACCTCACCGTCTATTACCTCAACTGTGGTATTTTGATCGTTGGCCTGACCAAGTTTTTTAAACTTTTTCAGGAAATCCTTGGTGTAATTACCCGCAGTTACATGATGCTTCAGGATATTTGCAAGTGCATCCTTGTTTTCAGGTTTCAAAAGGTCTTCAACCGTACCCTCAGGTAAGGCATCGAAAGCCGCATTGGTAGGTGCGAATACCATTAATGGTCCTGCATTTACCAAAACGTTCTCAAGGTCAGCGGCCTGCACGGCTGCAACTAAGGTAGTATGATCAGGTGATCCAATAGCAATTTGTAGTACATTAGGCACGGACTCATCGTCTTCGATAAATGCTTGCCCTTTCTGTTTAGCCTCTGAAGTGGTCTCTGTATTCTCCAGAGCGCCTTCTTTTTTGGTCTCGTTCTGGCACCCGAATAATAGCAATATGCCAAAAAGAGTACTAATTACAATTTTAAGATTAGTAGTTTTCATGTTATTTATTATAAGGTTCTGAAATATTCAAGTATGTCTCTGGCCTGATCAAATGTCATATTTTGATTCGCCATGGCTGCGCCGTTAAATTCCACAAGGAGGTCTTTGGCACAACGGTCCTGATCTACCATTAATTGGGGATCCAGGATCATGTTCATGATCCATTCCGGACTTCTACGCTTCATGATACCTCTAGGAGAAGGGCCTATAAAACGTTTATCTACTTTATGGCAGGCAGAACAGTTGGTTTTAAATATTTCTGCTCCTCGCGCTGCCATTTCACTGTCAATCGCAGAGTCTAAAGGGAGATCTTTAACCTGTCCCACACCCTTGTTGTCCAGGGTAATTCTTTCCGAGGCCGGAACCTCATCCGAGTCGGATCCGGTATCAATAGGTTCTTTTTTGACTTCTTTCTTAGCGCCTCCTATCTTTATATTATCGTCTTTTTTCTCTTCTTTGCCTCCGCAACTTATCAATATTGCGGCGACAAAAATTATCAATAATTTGATCGCGTGTTTCATATTAGGATTAGTTTGATTTTCAGTCAAAAATATTGCCCTAAACAATGCTAAAAAATGACAATTATCATATAAAAAGATATTTTTATCTTTTTATATTTTAATATATTTGTTCATTCATTCTGATAATAGTTTATGCTTACGAAATCTTCAAAATATGCGGTTAGGGCCATAAGCTATCTGGTCGTGAATTCCTCCGAAAATCAAAAAATCCTTGTAAAGGATATTTCCAATGATATACATGTGCCCAAACCATTTTTATCAAAAATTCTGCAACGACTTTCAGCAAAGAATTACATATCCTCCTCCAAAGGTCGCGGCGGCGGATTTTATATTACTGAAAATCAGCTTGATCACTCAATACTTGATATTATTATTGATGTTGAGGTTAAAGATCGTTTAAAGGAATGCGCGCTTAATTTTGATCATTGCGATGAGTCCCATCCATGTGCGATTCACCATCTTATTGCCATCGAAAAAGAAGGATTACGACGGGCTTACCAGAATATTAAACTCAAGGATCTGAAAAGTTAAGATTTCTTGTTTCATTCCGTAAAAGCTACTAACTTTCCGACTTAATATTTCTACAAGAATGGTCGATATTACGGTACTTACGGATAGGCGATATTACGAACCGCAAACGATCACTCCCTATATTCAGAATATCCTCGACGAATACCGTTATTTGAAAGTTGCCCTGGAAGATTTGGGATATAGTGTAACACGAACATACTGGGATAATACGGATTACGACTGGACTCAAACCAAAGCGGTGGTCTTCAGGACGGTATGGGATTATTTTGAGCGCATAGAAGAATTCCAGATCTGGCTCCAGGAAGTAAACAAACATACTTTACTCATCAATCCACTCTCATTAATTCGATGGAATATCGACAAGCACTACCTGAGGGATCTTTCTGAAAAAGGAATAGCAATAGTGCCAACGAAATACGTTGATAAGGGGGCATATCAGTCATTGTCGGAAGTATGTGCAATCAACTCCTGGGAGCATATAGTTATTAAACCGGCGATTTCGGGTGCTGCCTTTCATACCTATAAGATCTTGGCTTCAGAAATTGCAGAAAAAGAAAAATTATTCAGAGAATTGGTTGCTGAAAGAGATATGCTCGTACAGGAGTTCCTGCCTACTATTTCTACACGGGGAGAAGCCTCCCTCATGGTTTTTAATGGGGAGTACACCCATGCCATATTGAAAAAAGCCAAAATAGGCGACTTCAGGGTCCAGGATGACTTCGGCGGGACTGTGCATTTCTATGAACCTACCACAGAAGAGATCCGTTTTGCAGAGAAGGTTTTCGCTGCCTGTGATATTGTACCGGCGTATGGCAGAGCAGATATCGTTTGGGATGAGGATGGAAATTATCTTCTTTCGGAACTGGAGATCATAGAACCCGAATTGTGGGTACGCAAGAATCCGGCTTCAGCGAGGACTTTTGCTATGGGTATTAAGAGAATGCTCGAATACTAACTTATGTGCCAGAAGGAAGATGTTCGGTAAACAGCAAGTCGGGATTTGGACATAGTTTCTTCCACGCATCAATTTCCGAAGGAAATGCCACCCCGTTGAAATTATCTGTATTCCCCTGTAGGTCTGTAATTACCTGAAAGTGCAAATGCGGAACCCAATGCCCGTTTTCATTTTCTACCCCTATCATTCCCAGCTTATCCCCCTGTTGAAGGTGCATGCCTTTTTTAATTAGCGTCAATGAAGTAGCGCTTAAATGTCCATACAGGGTATAGAAGATCAGGCCATCAATCTTGTGCTTTAGCACTATAGTAGGACCATAATCTTTATGAAAGTCATTGTTATGAGAAATAACGACGGTTCCGGCAAATGGAGCATGTACGGCCGTTCCCGAAGGGATCCAGAAATCGGTTCCCAGGTGAATATTTCGGAATTCCTTGGTTCCATTTATCGTTCTCTCGAAGGTCGGCGTATTGTAAAATGACCGTTGTTCCAGGTAGCCGTTTGCCAATAATGCATGGGGATGTTCATTCTGAAAATCCTTTAATCTTGTGGCAGCAATTTCCAGGTCTTCATGATGGGGATCCGCTTCAAAAAAAGACCCGTTCAGGCTCATATCGGGAGCGGCAATTGTTGAAAAATTCAATTCCGGAAAAATAATTGAAAGAGAAATTGAGTGGGCTTCTGCCATTCGTTCAAAGCCCGATTTGTTTTCGAAATTCACGAGAAATTAAGTTTAAGGATCAATAATAAATAAAAAATTAATTAGGTAATTTAAAAAACCATTCGTCGACACTTATTGGTGATTCGTCTACACTTATTATTCGTTTTAGCGTAATTTACGTGCAATTTACCTGAATTAAATGCACTTTTGTTTTTGAAAAAAACTTGCCAGGAATGAAAAAATTGAAAATATTGTTGATTGAAGATGACCAGATAGAAGTTATGAAGCTGATGCGGGCCATAAAAAGGATTGGTGGGGATCACCAGTTTATTGAGGCTAAGAACGGCGAAGAAGCACTTGAATTATTATCTAACCAGGAGAACATACCTGATCTTGTTTTCCTTGATCTGAATATGCCAAGGTTGAATGGACTGGAATTTCTTAAAATATTGAAGGGAGACGAAATTCTTCGTTATATTCCCACCGTTATTTTAACCACTTCAAATAACAGAAAAGACGTTTTGGAATGCTATAAAACAGGAGTGGCCGGTTATATCTTAAAACCACTTAAATACGAGGAATACGTGGACAAAATAGCTAAAACGCTGGACTATTGGAGTAATAATGAATTAATCAAAGCATAGATGAAAGGAATAATATTTACAGAGTTTCTGGATTTAGTTGAAACGAAATTCGGATTGGAAATGGTAGACAGGATAATTCAGCAGTCAGATCTTGAATCTGGCGGTAGTTATACCAATATTGGTACATATAAATTTTCTGAAATGTTGGCTCTTATTACAAATTTGAGTGCTAATACCGGAATTTCCACCGATGATCTTTTATACGTTTACGCCAAACATTTCTTTGGAGTGATAGAAGAGAGTTATCCGGGATTATTGTCACAGTATTCTGACCCAATTGAAATGATTTCTTCTATCGAAAGTCATATTCATGTTGAAGTGAAAAAAATCTATCCTGAATCCGAATTGCCTACCTTTATTGTCGAGGAAAAAACGGAGAACTCATTGGTAATGTTGTACACTTCCAGCAGGGCGATGTATAGTTTTGGGCGAGGCTTGATGGAAATGACATTCAAACATTTTAATTCAGAGGCTACTATACTTTTGGAGAAAATTAAAGAAGACGGTACAGAAGTACGGTTTCGGATAACCAGAAATGGGCAATAACGAAGAAGAATTACTTCAAAGAGCTCTCAACAGGGAGCGAAATGCACGTAAGGAGGCAGAAAAAATTCTCGAGCAAAAATCTGCCGAGTTATTTTCACTTACCCAGCAATTAAAGATTTCCAATAAGAAACTGGAACGTTTGGTTCAGGAAAAGACCTCAGAATTAAAAGGGGTTTTTGAAAATATTGTGGATGCCTACGTAGTGATGGATCTGCTGGGCAACGTTCTAAAAATGAATGAGGCGGCGGAAAAACTATTAGGCTACTCCCTTGATGAAGATGCAGAAATTAATCTCTCCAATTTAGTTCATAAGGAAGAAGTTGAAAATGTTGCAGAAGCGTTCAAAACTCTTATTAATGAAGGTTCCATTACCAATTTTCATATACGGATTCACACAAAGACAAACGAACAAAAGCTCGTTCATATAAATGCCAGTATAATCCACGATGCTGAAAATAATCCAATTGCTGCCCAGGGAATCGTTCGCGATATAACAAAGGAAAAAGAGGCGCAGGAACAATTAATGGAGTCTGAAAATAGACTCTCGACGCTGGTAAGCAACCTGGATAGTGGTGTCTTGCTTGAGAGTGAGGATAGAAAGATCGCTTTAACGAATAAAAAGTTCTGCGATATGTTTGGAATTCCTGTACCCCCCGAGGCATTAATTGGCCAGGATTGTTCGATGGCTGCCGAAGAAACCAAAACCTTGTTCAAAGATCCCGACAAATTTGTTAGCGATATTGAGAAATTACTTGAAAACCGCATCGTTGTGCTCAGTGATGAATTACCCATGGTGAACGGCAAGATTCTCGAACGAGATTACATACCGATCTTTGTGGATAGAGAATACAAAGGACATTTATGGGCCTACCGGGATGTTACCCTCAATAAACGATATAGTGACAGCTTAGAAGCACAGCGCGAAAAATACAGTAGTATCATCGCCAATATGAATTTGGGATTACTTGAAGTTAACAATGATGATGAGATTTTGATGGTGAATCAGCGTTTCGAGCAAATGAGTGGCTATCTGGAGCATGAGCTATTGGGTAAAAAAGGCAGAAAAACCTTGTTGAAGAAATCATTTCAAGACAAGATAACTAAGGCAAATAAGGACCGAATTGAGGGTAAGTCCAATTCCTACGAAGTAGTAGCACTAACAAAATCCGGAGAAGAGCGAATTTGGCTTATTAGCGGCGCACCCAATTATAATATAAATGGTGAAGTTATCGGATCTATTGGGATTCACCTTGATATAACGGAGCTGAAGAACCTCGAGAATCAGAAGGAGGTTTTGCTCGGCCAGCTCGAGAAAAGTAATGATGAACTTCAGGAATATGCCCACGTAGTTTCTCATGATTTAAAATCTCCTCTACGAAGTATTTATGCGCTTGTGGAATGGATTAAGGAGGATAATATGGATAAATTCAACGAGGAAACCGTTTATAATCTTACACTTATTGAAAACACCCTGGAGAAAATGGAAACGTTAATTTCCGATGTGCTTTCTTATTCCACTATTATTTCTACAGATGAAATAGAAGAGAAGGTAGACCTCAATACAGTCGTTCAGGATATTTGCGACATCTTGTTTATTCCTGAGCACATAAGAGTAGAAATTAAATCTAAACTTCCCGCAATAAAGGCCAGTGGAATTCGAATGCAGCAGCTATTCCAGAATTTGATTAGCAACGCAATTAAATATAATGATAAGGAAAAGGGATTGGTAGAAATAGATTTTCAGAATAAAGACAAGGAGTATCTGTTCATGGTAAAGGATAACGGTGTTGGCATTAAGAAAGAGTACCATGAGAAGATATTTCAAATGTTCCAATCCTTAACCGATGAAAAGGATTCCAGTGGTATTGGCCTGTCCATTGTAAAGAAAATAGTCGATTCTCACGGGGGGACTATTTGGCTTGAAAGTGAGGAAGGAAAAGGGACTACTTTTTATTTCACTTTACAAAAGAACTAAAGAATGCCTACACCAAATCTCTCATTTATTGATGAACTTTCCGGGAGTGACGGGCAATTCAGAATGAAACTTATAAACATTGTAAAAACTGAACTTCAAGGTGAAATAACGATTTACATGGAATGTTTTATGGAGAATACTGATAAAGCGGCCGCCATAGTACATAAACTTAAACATAAAATTAGTATTTTGGGGATGTCTGAAAGTTATCAGATAGCGACAGACTATGAGGAGGTATTGAGGGAAGGTCGTTGGGATGGACATGAGAAATTTGATGAAATTCTAAATAAAATGTCCGAATTTATTGCTGAACTATAAATTGATGTGGAAATGAAATGTATTATAATAGACGATGAAGCTGCGGCCAGAGCGATTATCGCTCATTTATGTTCCCAGGTTGAATCTTTAGAAGTCGTTGAAGAATTTCCGAATGCAATACAAGCTATTAAATTTCTGAATAAGAACCAGGTGGATCTGATCTTCCTTGATATTCACATGCCGGACTTTACGGGATTCGATTTTATTGACACTGTTAAAAATCCTCCGAAAATAGTACTAACCACTTCAGATAAAAATTTTGCCATAAATGCGTTCGAATATGATTGTATAGTAGATTATCTTGTAAAACCCGTTACACTGCCTCGGTTTCTAAAAGCAATTCAGAAAGCAGAGAATTTTGTTGCTTCTGTTACTTCCAATTCCGACTCTGCTCCCAATAAGGAGAAGGGACTGTCGAAAAAAGAACTATATGTTAACATAGACAGGCGATTAATTAAAATTGATTTTGAAAAGATCTACCTCATCGAGGCAAAAGGGGATTATATACTTATTAAGACAGACGACAAGAATTATACGGTGCATTCAACTTTGAAGAAAATTGAAGATAAACTACCCGATAGTTTGTTCCTAAAGGTGCACAGATCATATATTATAAATATCAAGAAGATAATTGATATTGAAGATAACAGTGTCCTGATAGCGAAGGATGTTATTCCTATAAGCCGATCGAATAGGCCCGAGTTGATGAAACGTTTGAATTTGCTTTAGTTCGAACGAAACAATGGAGCTTTCATAAACTGCCATCTTATACTTAGTCCAACTTCTGTAAATTTAAACCCCGTCGCTGTTTCTGAAGCGATATTACTGTATTTTGAATATGCACTTATTAGTAAGCGTCCGGAGACCTCATAACTTGCTTTTGCCTCAAATCTGAATAGAGAATTGGCTTTATCGTCGTCAACAAATTGAAATCCACCCGCTCCATTCAAAGAATAGTTCCATCTGCCGCTTCTCCCACTAAGATCAAAGAATATCTCAACTGACTGGTATTTCGACGGACTGAAATATAGTTGAGGCACCTGCTCTTTAAAGCCTAGAAACTGATAATTTATCCCTCCTTTTATTAGCGGGCTATCCGTGAATTGATAGTATAATGATGTAAAAAGTAAATTCCGGATGTTATCATCTGTTTGAAAAGTATACGTATATCCGGTATACCATCCCAGTCCGAAATTTGTTCCCATGTTGTAATTGACCATGAAATTATTCATAAAGATCTTTTCATCTATCAGTGTTGCGTTGAAGTTTTGTAATTCCCTTCCGAAACCAACCTTCAGGTATTGATTAGGAAGTGGACGGGAGCTAACAAACAGTGAACCATTTACATCGGAGTAAGAATTGGTTTCTGCATTTGCCTTTAAAAAGCCCAGACTACCTTCTAACCAGGTATTGTTAATGATCCGTTGCTTTATACCAAATGTAATATTGGTATTATACGCCATAGCACCATTATCGAGATTTTCGGTAGTACGATAGTTATAACCCAATAATCCTTTTGTATTTGGTGAAATTGGTAATTCGAGATAACTGGCAATACTAACAGCTTCATTATTACCATTATCAATAGAATAGGATATTGTGTTTACAGATACAGGCGACAGGCTTTTTTCCAATATGTTTAGTAGGGAAAGTGCATCCTTCTGATTAGGATAGAAGTGAAGAGTTTTTGCAGCATACTTTCGGGCATTCTTAAGATCTCCCTGGGCCCTGTAGGCATTGGCAATCCCTAAATTACCATCGAATGAAGTGGAATCTTGAACCAATATATCCTTATATACCTGAATACTTTTTGAGAACTTTCCTGAGTACATTCCGTAAGATCCCTTTAAGCCTTTTACCGAACTTGATCCGGTAAATAAGCTATCCAGAATTTCTATGTTTTCTTTAGCTTTCTTATATTTTTTATTCCACAATAACGCCTGTACATAACGTTCGTTAGCCAGTAGAATTTTTACAGAGTCTCCTTTAATTTCCGCTAGTTTGGTAGCTTCGGAAGCCCATTTTAAGGCTAGTTCTTCCTTTTTACGTTTGTGTGCTATCAGGGAAAGTCCTGTGTAAGAAGTGATACTGTCTTTAAGCTTAAGATATTCACTTTCTGCCTCGTCCAGATTGTTATTTACCAAGTGCACATTGATGATACTTAGCTGAGTATCCCCGTCGATAGGAAAATCTACCAGGTTTTGGTTTAATAGTGATAATGCTTTTTCCGACTGATTAGTTTCAACCAGTTTTGATGCCATTCCCAATCGGATATATTTTCTACTGATCATAGCGTTAGGATTCGAAGGATCGATCTTCAAAGCCCGCTCGATATACTCTAACGCCATATTGTACTCTTTCAGATTTGAAAGAGCGTTTGCATAACCAAGCACAATGGGAAAGCTATTTTGATTCTGCTTGAGGAGTGTTGCGTAATACTTCTTGGCATTTTCGAATTCTTTATTCCATAAAAGTGATTCTGCAAAATTTAGTTTTAGTTCAAGGTCTTCTGGAAATAGTTGAATTAACTGAGAGAAGACATCCTTAGCCAGATCAGGTTTTCCATTTAATCCAATCGCTCTGCCATAACATAACCTTGCTGTTTTGTTCTCGGGATATTCCCGGACAACCTCGGAAAAGAATTCCTCCGCCGCTTGATACTGTCCTGTTTCTAACAGGTCGAATCCCTGATTCATTTCTTGTCCTGAGATCCAGGCAAAACATAAAATCAATATAGCTGTAAATGATGCTTTCATAAGTAAAAGTTTCTGATTGCAAGGTAAGTTCAGAGCGGACAGTTTTAATCTATACATCACTACCGCTCATCGACAGTAATTGGTATATCGGAGTAGTTACCGCGTCCTGGAAGGTCAATAAGGACTTATTGAATACCCAATAGTGAGTTCATTCTGCTATTACTGCTACTTACGAATTTGAATTACTACAAAATGTCGCTTGACATGTAATAATTTACCATTCGTCTACACCTAATTTCAACTCGTCGATAATCTCCATTTTACCTGCTCGTCTATCTGATATTTGCAGCAGAAATAATAAAAACATTCAAATGAAACTTGTGATTAATAACAGTATGAACACATTAAGAGTGGTTTACAAAAACACAAATTATAAAGTAGATAATTCATTGTCTATAGTTCATAACCTATACACTAAGGATCTATTAAAGAGAGTCAATTAATAAAAACAAACAAACATGGCATTAAAAATTACTAAAACAGATAATGTATATGAACTTCAGGGTAGACTCTGTAGTAGTCAGGTGCATGAAGTGCGAAACTTTTTTAATTCGAAACTTCATAATGACGGTGAATTAAATATAAGTCTTTGTAATCTCGACGATATGGATCTTTCAGGAGCCATGATGCTCGTAGGATTAAAAGAAGAAGCTTTCAAGATCAGGAAATCGGTTCAGGTTTTCTTCGGTGATAACAGGAAAATCCTGGGTCCTTTTCGTATGATGGATCAAACGTTGTTAGCCGCAGCATAAAACCTCAATCATGATATCTATCGCTAAAAGAATACCTTTCCAGCTGAAGTCCGAGCAAGTTTTTATGCTTAGTGGACTACTTGTAAATGCCGGGAATTATGCCTATAATTTAATTCTGGGGCGATACCTCGGACCGACTGAGTTCGCCGATGCGGCTATACTCATTACGTTGCTGTTGGTATTATCCTTTGTAGCGATGACGTATCAGCTGGCAGTGGCCAAGTTTACCTTAGAATTCGATTCTGAAGGTCAAATTCAATTCGTGAAATGGGCCTTTCGAAATGCGATTGTCCTTGGATTGATTCTTGGAGCTGTTATGGTGTTATCGGCAAAATATCTTCAACAGCTGTTTCACACCGGTTCGAGTGAAATGTTTACAATTTTTGGATGTGTTATTCCTTTGTATTTCGCCATGAGTGTGAACCGAGGAAGATATCAGGGAAGTAGCGATTTTGTAAAACTTTCCGGAACCTATCAAATGGAAATGATCGCAAGGTTGGTGATGACTTTCGCTGTCTTATACTTTTTTCAGATCAGTTCCTCGGTAGCAGTGGCAACTGGAATCGCTATATCAATGATCTCGGGACTTTTTCCATTCAAATCAATAGTACGTTTTAAAAAGGTAAAAGCATAAGATCTCGGCAAAAAACCAAAAGAGGATATTGAGTTTCTTATTAATCTCCGCATGCTACGAGGGGACATTAATTATTTGCAATAACAGTGATATTCTCCTGGTAAAACATTTTTTTGAAGCTTATGATGCTGGTTTATATGCGTCTTTGGCGCTTATAGGCCGGGTAGTTTATTTCGTAACCTGGATGTTTGTGATGTTATTACTTCCAAAGGTTATTAAATACCGCAAGGAAGGTTTAAACACATTGCCCATATTATCAAAATATCTGATGTATATAACGGCATTGTGCGTAGCAATTGTGTGTTTCACCTTTATTTTCCCCGATTTCGCTGTTGGAATATTATTTGGTGAAGAATTTCTGGAGATTTCACCATTATTGGGTTGGTATGCCTTAGCAACTGGATTATTCGCTATTTCAAACGTTTTTGCATACTATTTCCTTTCATTAGATCATTACTTGCCAATCTTGATTGCCGCGATTATGGGAATTGTTCAGATTATCCTCATACTGTTTTTTCACGATAACCTGTTCGAGGTCGTTTTAATGCAAATCGTGGCAATGGGAGTACTGCTGGCATTGCAAGTTGGTTATTTTCGGCGCCATACCAAATAAGCTGAAAATCGCTTCGTCGCTATTGCTCTTCCATTTATCTACAGCAAACGCCAGTCTGTCGAATCCTTCCCTAAACCGATATCCAATAGAAGCATCTTTGTGCCAATAATAACAATTAAATAAAACAAGAAATAATGAAATTAGGAATTGTAACTTCATATCCACCCAGTAAAGTAACTCTAAACGAGTACGCGTTTCATCTTCTGAAACAATTCAGAAATCATGATATGGTAACAGAATTGGTATTGTACACCGATGTTTCCGAAGCTGATACTGGATTAAGTACCGAGATAGACGGCTGTAAAGTAACGGTTATAAAGTGTTGGAAATTCAATAGTGTTAAGAATCTAATTACGATATCCAGGGCAATTAAAGGTACGAGGCCCGATGCTATTCTTTACAATCTTCAGTTTATGAAATTTGGAGATCGTAAAATCCCCGCAGCATTGGGTCTTTTTTCACCTTGGCTCACGAAATTGATGAAGATTCCTACCATTGTTCTATTGCATAATATCATGGAGGCCGTAGACCTGAACAGTGCTGGTTTTACACAAAGTAAATGGAAAACAGCCGTATACAATCGCATAGGGACTTTTCTTACTTCTATAGTTTTAAAAGCTGATAAAGTAGCCGTGACCATAAACGATTACGTTTCCAAATTAGAGGGGAAATACCTTGCCAACAACGTAGTTCTTATTCCCCATGGTACATTCGAAATTCCGGATAAGCCAACGTATGAAACAGAATCAGGGCCACTAAAAATAATGACGTTCGGTAAATTTGGCACCTACAAGAAAGTAGAATCCCTGATTCGTGCAGTTGAAATAGTACGTAAAGAAACCAAACAACCGCTGGAAATTGTTATTGCTGGAACCGATAACCCCAATACACCAGGATATTTAGAGGGTGTAAAGAATTCTTTTAGCGAAGTCCCTCTGTTAACAATTACAGGCTATGTTGAAGAAGAAGAAGTTCCCAGGATCTTTTCAGAAAGCGCTATGGTTGTATTTCCATATACCTCTACAACAGGAAGCTCCGGTGTACTGCATCAGGCCGGAAGTTATGGTAAAGCGGTGGTTATGCCCAATCTGGGAGATTTATCATTACTGGTAAAAGATGAAGGTTACCGTGGTGAATTTTTTGAACCGGAAAGTGATAAAAGTCTGGCAGCAGCAATAAAGAAACTAGTCATCAATGAGGCCTATCGCACAAAAATTGCGAAAGCGAATTACAATGCGGCAACTGCATTTCCTATGAGTAAGATCGCCGATATGTATATCGAGGAATTTCATGGGATAAAAGAAAATAACAGGCTAAAGGTAGCCGCTTAGTTATTTGATTTAATAATCGTAAATGCTTGCTTTTTCGCCCCACTTATATTAATTAATCCAAAATTCGATTGTTTGATTTTTCTCCAGGGAGAATTTCCTGAAATGATTTTGGGCACAACTTCAAAATCAAACATAGTCCAAGAGAGATAGTGAATGCTATCTCTCTTTTGGATTTTAAAGAATGTCTCATAATATTCAGCTTGATCGTTTTCATCATTTCCAAACGGGATCCAGAAACTGGAATTTGTAGACAGACCAAACTCCTGGATAACCAGAGGTTTATTCGTGCTTTTTTTTAACCCGGAGATTGCCGATTCAAGCAATTCCAAATCACTATAAAAATGGAAGGAGATATTATCCACCTCATTTTTCAGGTTTAAGGCAGCTTCAGGATTTGACCATCCCACCGTGACCGAATGTTTGGGATCGATATCTTTTATGTATCTCAACATTTGTTTGAGCCAGGACTTAACAATAATGGGATTACGACTTTCGAAATCGAGATCAGGTTCATTCTTTATATCCCATCCCATCAAAGCCGGGTGTTTTTTTACTGAATTTACGATCGATTTTGCATGTTTACGAGTGGCCGTCCATTCCTTGATGGTATAGTCACCGTAGAAATCGAAGAGCGTAATTATTACCTTTATATTTTGGGCATTCGAAAGATCGAGTAGCCAGGATAGTTTATCTAGCTTATCTTCTTTTACACTGGCTTCTCCAAAATCCTTATAATTTATAAATATTCGGATGGTATTTAGTCCCAGATCCTTTATTAGGGTAAGATCCTTCTTAATTGTATCAGCATTAAATTTTTCCCCAAAAGTATCCCAGGCTGAATCCTGCGGATAGTAGTTTATCCCCTTGATCTGCTCAACTAATGCAATAGGGTCTTTATTGGTCGGTTCAGAATCGATAGCTGAAATACGTTCCATATGGCGAACGCGCCAAAATCCGTCTTCCAGTAGTAATATTACTTTGTAACTAGCCACATCATTTGCTTCATACACAAATTCGTCATTCTTCCAAACTCTGCTGAAGGAAGTTACGTCCTTATCGGTAAAGGAAATTATTTTGCCATCGGCACTAAAGAATTCTATGTGCAGATTATGCGATAAGGTCGTTGATTCAATGGCGATGCCGGATCTTTTGTTTGATTCATTCAAATTATTTAACTCCTCTCTGGCATTAGCTGTGTAGAGGTCGGCGATTCCTGTGACTTCCCACGAATACAGTGCGTTATTCCTGATAAACCATGCCAATTTATAATCTTCGATGATATCATTCACAACCGTAGGTGAAATATCGAGACCTTTGTTCGTGGAAATGTCCCATTTGATTTCCGGATAATAATTTATATCGCTTCGAAGACCTCCATGAAAGATACCGGATTTATCGGCTCCCCTATTGAGATAAGAATAGACCTCACCTATTCCGAAAAGTAATAAGGCATTGGCAAGCAAAAATGCAGTCAATATTAAAATGCGATATATTAATCTGTTCTTTTTCAATCTAATTTTAGATTTAATGTCGTAGAAAGTCCAAGTGCATTTACTGAAATTATATTTTCTCCAGATTCAAATTCATACTGTCTTAGATCAAAATCCACCATCCCGTTAAACGAGGATTTTCGGATTATAAAACGATCACCATTATATAAAGAGACCTCGGTACCATCAGGTACAAGTTGGTTCATATAGCTGGTGAGAGGACCCACGAATAATTTACCTTCAGCTTCTGAAAAGTGAACTTTCAAATCCCGTGTAATACTTTCGAATTCAATAGTTATCGGTTCACTTTCCACAATACCTGAAATTACTCCTTTTATCTCCCATGATATCGGATGATCGGGATGCAGGATCTGCCCTTCAGCCACACCATTGAGGATAGATCCTGAGGTCTTTAGCGTATTGCCTTCCGAAGTAATGATTGTAAATGTGACCATGGTTCCATCGGCTATGATATTTCCAAAGACATCTTTTATAATCGAAGTACTCAGCGATGTAATTTGATTGCCGTCGGCATATGAATGGGTGCGGATCGCATAAATGCTAAAATCAACGGGAATAGAAGGAAGTATTTCGGTCTCCATCTCCTTCGAATTTACTCCTAAACATTCTGCCGAAACAAAAACTTTGTCAACATTTTCGGCCGCATAAATATTCTTCCAGGCATAACCGTTTACTAGGTATAGATCCGTCGATCTGTTGGTTTCACCAATTTGTTCCTTCATGGTAACCACAGTGCTGTCGGGCAGAAGATTATCGAATTCATCGGTAGGGATCACCACCATCATAGAAAAGTCTTTGCCACCAGCGATCATACTCGGCGGTCCCAGATAGTTTTCCATTTGTATTTCAGAAGTAGTTCGAGGTGTAATGGTAATGGTTGCGGTATCCAGTAATCGCTTACCGTGAATTAAACGTAAGTCCAGATCTCCCGATTTTTGTGAAATATCTCCGGGAATTACGAATTTCATTTCATTTTCAGCAATTTGCCCCTCTAGTAAGGAAATTCCATATGCCGACATCACCATTAGTTGTACAGGATAAGATGGTTTATTCACATTTATTGTGTCTGCCAGGGTAATACGATAACCAATGGAAATAAAATCCCCCGCTACGAAGCGTTCATTTTGATTTAATAGGTCTCCACGAGCCACAGAAATAATGTTATAGCTGGGTGCTGTCTTCTGAAATATCATCGATGAGAATAACAGCTGAAGTAATAAAACAGCTCCAATAAGAATACTATGTTTTGGGTTCAATCTCATTTATCTTGGATTTCCAACGTAATAATTCATATTAATATCCATAAACCTGAATGGTGACGTTGTTTCTTGGAGTTCGATATAATTCTGTGTCTCCTTTCGATCTGGAATCACCTTTTTACTGATTTCATTATTGGGTAGACCGTTCACAAAAACATATTCGAGTGAAGTACTTATGAGGTCTATAGATGTAATATTCGGAATCATATATTTAAACCTGTGTTTTCGCTGAGCTCGCACACTTTCTTCAAGATACTTTTTATCCACCCAGATCAATTTGCGATCCTTATTTCTGAAGGATACCAATAACTGGGGTATTGTTGCATTTTCAATACCGGAATTGTAGATGATTCCTTCGGCTTTGCCTTCTTTAATAGTTAAATCTGCTATTGCCAGATCACTGTGTAAGTCGGTTGTCGCAATATTTCCCTCAACCTGAAGATCGAAAGAACTAACTACTTCTTTTAGAGTAACCGGTGTGAACTGTTCAGGATTATAGGTAGCGGGTAACGACATTGTTTCTTCCTTCCAAATACCTTCTTCGAAATCAATTCGAAAAACAGATGTTTCTTTCGGTAATAATTTATGTTTCAATATGTCTTTGGCATTGAAAGACGTTAATTCCCGATTGTCTTCCGAATACAAGGTCCCTCTTATAGAAACATCAGCGGGCACATTATCGATATTCTGTATTTCACCTACGATATGATATGTGTTATTAATAGTCACAAGGCTGGCAGACAAAACTTCTATCACCGGCTGTTTTAAGACATCTTCATGGTGGGTTTGTTCCGAAGAAATCCGTCTTCTGCCATGTTTGAAATAGCTTGCTTTTTTACGAACGAATAATTGATCGGACGGAATATCAACATCTATATCCAAAGGTGCCAGGAACCATTTGCCTTTGATTTTCCTCAATTGGTGCCTGCTAGACTTGTGATACGTCTCCAAAGGTGTTACCCATTTCATTTTGGCTTCTACGGCTGCTCTGGAATCGGTTTCCGATAATACCTGGACTTCAATTGCATCTAATTTGGCATAAGAACTCAAGAGTCCATCGGTGACGGAAATTTCCAACATGTATTGGTCAAGTGTTTTATCACTCGTTGGATCGATCAAGTCAAACGATTTTTCAAATTCTTTGAAGTCCAATGCATGGTAATAAGCTATCACTGTATTTTCCGGGGAAATCTGATCTGCATTTTTAAGATAAAATGAATAGACTCCGTACAAAACAAGCGCGAAAATAATTAAGGTCCATATCCGGCTTACTGAAACAAGCCGGGTATTGTATTTTAAGAATTCTCGTTTGAAGGCCATATAATTGGGATTCGGGTGATTACCATTTTTGAAAGACCGTTTCCACAATTGTTTTATGTATAGAAAAAATGCGATAATTACAGTTAAAAATGGAATAATCCCCCACATCAATTTCTGGAAAAGTGGCACATCGTCCTTCCCAATTTGTGAGGGCATTGGAGAAACCCCTTCCCTTTCCCAAACCATTATACCATTTTCAAGTTGCTGAAGTCTGTGCCATCCGGTAAAATATAGGATGGGGTCGTAGAATTTATCATTCGAGAAGATGTATTTGAGATGATATTTTTCTGGGATCGTAAGAAATTGTTGCAGTGACCCCAGGCCTTCTACCCCTCTGAATTTTGAGTTCTCCAAGCGCTCAACAGCACGGGAAGTGAGTTCGGGTAAGCGGCGAGCCGAATGATAATTGCCGTCTATTGTTGATGCCTTTGTTTGTGTGGAAAGCCATGCCATTTGATCTCCGAATCCCAACGGTAAATAGCGCCACTTATCGTGCTGGTCCTGATTCAGAAAGTTGACCAGGGGTAACATATCGATCTTTTCAGGCTGAGACGGTCTGAAGTAACCCAGGCTCATAGAAAAGATGGTCATAAATAAAAATACACCTACCAGAATTCCACCGCTGATACGGTGATAAACGGCTCCATATTTATTCTGTATATATATTTTAAGATCCCCGTTTACGAACCGGTATATAAATTCACCGAACATAGGCAAGGCCATGATGGTTGCCCATAAGGTGAATCTGTCCAGAGTTAGGATGTTGAACGCATTCTCACCAAGGATCTTTAACGGAATGGGAGTGGTTCCTCCTGTTCCCAAAAGGGTCAATAGTGAAAAAGAAAGACCAAAAAACAGATAACGTTTACTGTAATAACGATAGAACAAGTAAGGTAATAGAATGAGTAATATGCCCCAGGGTATTAAAAAGAAGACCAATCCGGAAGAACTAACCTCGATAAAATTATCCCTTGAGCCATGTGGTATTGGAACCTGGGTAATTGGATTGTTTTTAGTGTTGATCCAATAAGGAAGTATACAAAGAATAATGAGCACTAAAGAACCGAACCCAAATACAAGTATCCTTTTCAGATGGGTGTAGAATGTTTTCAGAAAAACTTTTAAGGTAATTTGTTCCCATCCCGACACTTTTTCGCGAGAAGCGTCCATAAGCACCATCCCTATGAGCGGAAAAATAAAAAATACCATGCCAAATATGGGTGTGACATGATGCGATGCAACCGTAATGGACAGCAACGATAGCGAAGTGGCCAGGTACCAGTATTTCCCTGTTTTCAACCACATATAAATTTCAGGCAACGCATGCAGTAATACGGAAATACCAATGATGCTTGGTAATTGACCGAATAGATGAAGGGTCTCCACAAAAGAAGATGAAAATACGGCCAATATAGCTGCATATCCTGCAACGGACCTGTTCGAAGTGAGTAGCAGTGAAAATCGATAGACGCCGGTAATAAAAAGTATTACCCCTGTAATGGCCACCATGAACATCCCGAATTTTAATCCTCCGATTCCTGAAAGTAGTGCGATACTCTGATGTACCAAAGGCGGATAACCCATTACTGTGAAACCAGTATACCAGCTTTCATTCCATGGTTCAAACCAGCTGGTGGCGTAGTGATTTCCAAAGAATACATGGATAAGCGCATCATAAGTAGATTCCAAAGTGAAGAACATCGAAGTTCCATGGAATGCTATACCCAGAAGTAGCGCAACTATTAAATATTTATTGGATCGATTCTCCATTATCGGGATGACATATACATCAATGTATTACGATTTCAAAGATAGGGGATTCGTTCAATGGTACGTCTGTCGTTAAACGGCATTCGTCTATACTAATCTTTCATCCATCGAAAACTCAACAGAATACCTGCCTGTGAGGAATATGTTTGCACTGTAATAATTGAATAAATCTTAAACTCAAACTTATGAAAACCGGAATTATAATTCCCTGCTACAATGAAGAAAAGCGACTTAATGGTGACGCCTTCATTGATTTTATTAAAGAGAACCAGGACTATCACCTTTGCTTTGTCAATGACGGCAGTAAGGATAACACCCTGGGAGTACTTCAAAATATGAAAATGGCAGCTCCTTATGGGATCAGCATCGTGGATGTAAAGAAAAATGTTGGTAAAGCTTCCGCCGTACGCGCCGGAGTTCGTTTTTTATACAATAAAAGGGACATTGCGAATATTGGATTTATCGATGCCGATCTATCAACGGATTTCAGGGATTTCAAGGATCTGGTAAAAACCTTGAAATCCAATGAAAACTTATCTGTTGTCTTCGGCTCCCGTAATTCAGGTGGGAACGGCATAAAGCGAGATTTCGTTAGAAATCTATTGTCAAAGACCATTAAGACCTTCATTCTTTTTATCCTGGGTCTTCCTATTAGAGATACCCAATGTGGCGCAAAAGTTTTTACAAGAAGTATTGTTCCTGTAGTATATGGGGACGCATTTATTAGCCGTTGGTTGTTCGATGTGGAGATATTCCTTCGTTTGAAAAAATACCTCGGTAAGAAAAACGTAATGAACCATATTGTAGAACAACCCCTCATGCGATGGGTGCATGTTGATGATTCAAAACTGGGATTGAAAGATTCGTTAGAAATTCCTGCAAGATTGTTCCATATCTGGACATCCTATAGTTTGTTTCCAAAACAACATTTGGTTCAACCGGCGGCCGAATTGATCCCTAATGTGGATATCTTCGAAACAGTACCAATGACAATCGCAGCGTAATAAATTAGTTAAATCAACAATTATGAAAGCATATCCAATTAAATTCAGACCCATATTAAAAGATAAAGTCTGGGGTGGAGAGAAACTCAAAACCCGCTTTAATAAGTCAACCAATTCCAACAGGGTAGGTGAAAGCTGGGAGATATCCGGTGTAAAAGACAATGTTTCGGAAGCCGTTAATGGGATTTACAAGGGAATGTCTTTGTCTGAAATCCAATCTAAATTCAAATCTGATTTTATTGGTGCTGAGAATTACAATCGTTTTAAGAACGAGTTTCCCTTATTAATTAAATATCTCGATGCAAAATCAGATCTGTCGATTCAAGTTCATCCGGATGATAGGATGGCAAAAAAGTATCATGGTGGTTATGGTAAAACCGAAATGTGGTATGTTATGGATCACGAACAGGATGCTGAAATTATTTTGGGCTTAAAAGATAAAAATCAGGAGAATAAGATTCCTCAACATATTACTCTTAATAATATTGCTGACGTATTTGAAAAGGAAAAGGTACAGAAAGGAGATGTGTACTTTATTCCAGCAGGGAAAGTACACGCGATAGGAGCAGGTGTGATGGTGGCCGAAATTCAGCAAACCTCGGATATTACTTACCGCATTTACGATTGGGATCGTGAAGATACGTGTGGAAATAAAAGAGAATTGCATACAGATTTAGCTCGACAGGCAACGAAGGATTTAATGGATATTCCAAAGAAGGAATACTCTTCCGTTGTAAATGAGGCTAAGAATGTAGTGCATAATCAGTATTTCACAACAAATGTACTAGACGTTTGTAATCATTTCAAACAAGATCTAGAGGGTGTCGATTCTTTCGTAATCTATATGTGTGTTGAAGGCAGGGTATCCATTACCGTGGATAACCACACGGAAATTTTAGAGACAGGAGAGACCATTCTTCTTCCTGCCAGCAGTTCGGACGCTATTTTTTATACTTCCAAGGCAAAATTACTCGAAGTTTTTTTAGATCCCATGGCTAGTGAATATCAAGCGAAAGCAGCGTAAATTAACCTAAGCGTCACCAATTTTAATCGTAACTTCCCATTTGAATTCATCATTCTTTTTCAAGGACCTCAATCCCACTTCATTATTAAAAGCATTGGATATACAGGACATAGGTTCTATTGCGACAGAGTTCCTGCCCGGAGGTGTATAAAGTTGCAGATAACTATCGGGAGGCACCTCCATGATTAATTTATAGGCTTCAGTCCTGAAATGGATGTTCTGTCCGGAAAGCCGGAAGGCATTATCAATAAAGACATCGGTGAGATCGAATACGGTTTCCTCTATATTTTCGGCCCTGCAGGGAATCATGGATTTATCTACTTCATATTTCTTATCACTTTTGAAATTAATGCTTGTCTTCTTCCCTGCCACAGTTTCAAAATACGGATGCCAGCCTATGCCATACGGAAAGGCGGAAACACCTGTGTTTTGCACATGGAATTCAATTTGAACACTGTCCCTCGCAATGATATAGACGATCTTGAATTCAAAAGGAAACGGAAATCCCAGGCTCTTACTATGTCGAATACTCAGAGTGAGAGATTGGTCGCTGAAAGAAATGGTTTCAAAATGTTTATCGAACACTAAACCATGAATTGCATTTTGATGTTTAGGTTCATTAAGGGGTAGGGTATAGGTCTTATTCTCAAAAGCATAAGTTCCGTCCTTTATACGATTGGGAAATGGAAAGAGTATAGCTGAAAAACAATTTTGCAAGTAATTTTCATAACCCGATTCATCAATAGTAGCTCCTCTAATAATGGGTTTACTATCTACAATGAGTTCCTGGATGCTACCTCCGAAAGCCGGTACGATCTTACATGAAAATCCTTCTTCCGTGAAATGGTAGTAGGAAAAACCGGGAGTGCTGGGATCGATAAACTTACAGTTCACGCTTTAGTTTTACCGCTATTAATGATACGGTTTCTCTAAAGTACGCTTTTTTGTTTTTCATAAAAAGCGTCAGCCTGCATTTGCATAAGTTCACGTGCTTTTTTACGCTTGTAATCGTATAATTCCTGTTCTTCCGCTATATCAGCATAGACACGATTGTTCACATCCCTGTCTGTTGTAACGAGTATATCACGCTGCGTTTTTTGCTGGGTCACCCAGCTTGCAACGGCACCTTCCTGTTCTGCGAGTTTGAGATCGTAAGCTCCCTTAGGAGACAATAATTTCGCAAGTATAGGCGAAGTTTCTATGGCCAGGAATAATAAGAAGATGAAAAGCGATGGGATTATTGGCAATCTATTCAAGGCATTCACTCTGGCCATCAAACCATCGAAACCGTCTATCACCGGTTGGGTCTCTGCTACCTTGGCCTGGTATTGTTGGGTAAGATCTGCAATTTGAGTTTCAGCTGTTGCGATTTTAGCCGTATTAGCTGTTCTTAATTCCTGTAGTGCGGCGAGCTCGGCATCATGTTTTTCACGTTTTTCTTTGTAAACCGGACCTTTCCCGATTAGCTCTGTTCCTTTGCGGCCTTCTGCTTCTGCGATATAGGTTTCATATAGTTCGTTAACCGAAGCTTCCTTTGTGGCTACTTCTTCCTTTAAATTAGTGATATCTGTATTCAGGGCTTCTATATTGGGCTGATACTGTAAGGCAAGTTGGTCCTTGTTCTCGAGAGTAAGTGTGTTTTTTTCTTCAAGCAGCACCTGGTTGATCTCCTTTTCGAATATCTTCAGTTCCAGGGGTTTCGCGATCACGATCGCGATGATGATGGCAAGAAAGATCCGCGGTGATGCCTGGACAAGCTCATCGATGAAACTGTCTCGTTTCTTTATGGTTGAAACGATAAATCGGTCAAGGTTAAAAATGAGAAGCCCCCATATGAGTCCAAAGAAAATGGCTGTATAATAATTATCGAAAACGGTATATAATGCATAGGCTGAAGCAATGGTTGCCATTACGGCGGTGAAGAATACCGTGGCACCTATGCCGGCATATTTGGTGCGTTCCCCTGGTGAACATTGTTCCAGTATATCGGTGTCTGCCCCGGAGCAGAAAATGAAAAATCGTTGTAACATAGAAACTTACGTTTTGATTGATGAACTATTAGAACGTGTTTTTATAGGAAATGTTACAAAAAAAGCCCTCGAATATGAGGGCTGGATTTATTTGATTCGGGTTATTTATTCCAGATGTGCACTTCCGGCTTTCCATTTTTTCCTTCTACCACCCTTACTGTTTTAATTGCATCGCTATCCTTTATAATTTCCTTTGCTTTGGCTTTTGATATTTTTTTATCGTTCAAATAAAAGATTGCGGCCTTTGAGATCACATCCGAAAGGTCGATTGCAGGAGCATCTGGTGCCGGAGGCGGGGGAGGAGGAGGAGGAATATTGGCATCGACATCATTTACTCCTTTAATAACTTTTACGGGCTCGGGAGCATCCGCAACATTGGGTGGTGGCGGTGGCGGTGGCGGGATACATTCAGGGAAAGGTTCGGCATCCGCCTTTTGTTTAGGCGACATCTTCTGGTAGATGTATTCCAGTCTTTTCAGGTCCTTTAATTTTACAATGCGTTCTTCTTTGGGCATGGCGTTGTACTTCTTGGCCAGCCCCTCGTATTCCTTCATTTCCTCACGGGTTGCACTTTGTTGAAAGGGTGCTTCTTCGATAAGAATTTCTTCTTCAATTGGAACAATCTCGCGTCCGCTAAAACTGTAAAGGGCAATCGCCAGTAAAGGGAGTATGAGAAATGACCTGATCCAAATTCCCCGTTTTGATGTTTTTGTTTTCATAACTGTAAATCGTTTTTTGATAAATGAATAATTGATTGAATTTGCCAAATGAGGCGATCTGACGTTTGATGAGAACGTCAGCAATGTTTTTTGATAAACCGAAGTATCTGCTCCTGTTCTTAATACAGAACGATCTGCCAGGAATTCATGATTCAATTTAATGGCATGCCTGATAAAATAAAACAAAGGATTGAACCAAAATACCACTCTGCAGAGTTCGATCAACAGGACGTCCAGACTGTGTTTTTCTCTGGCATGGGTTATTTCGTGATCAATCACTTCATGCGGGATCTCACGTCTTTCAAAACGCTGCCGGTTGAAGAATATGTAATTGAAAAATGTGTGAGGGACTACTTTTTCAGTTAGTAATACATTGATGATATTATTGGATCTCCGCTTAGGGTTGTTACGAATCTTCTGTATTATTCCATATAGATTTCGAATGAATTTAGTACCATAGAAGACAAGGCCTAATAGGTATACAGACCATAAGATCATAGCAACATAGTTCAGTTGTGCCTCAGCGACCATATCAGTTTCAATAAGTGAAAGATTACTTGGATCGTTGCCAATTACGGGTGCATCCACATAAGTTGTAAAAGTGATAAACGGAATTCCGAAGGAGATAATAACAGCAGCAAGCAGATAGAATCTTTTAAAACTATGTATACTGGTTGTTTCCAACAATGCTTTATAAAAAGCAAAAAAGATCGCAAGGGATAACGCCGATTTCAATAGGTACATCTCCATATCTATTTCTTTTTAATTTGCTGATCTATAATTGTCTTTAGCTCCTGCAGTTCTTGCTTGCTAAGATTAGTCGATTCGGTAAAGAAGGAAGCAAATTGTGAAGCACTATCATTAAAGAAATGCTTGATAAGGCCATTCACATGCTTCGAAAAATAATCTTTTTTTCTAACCAAAGGAAAGTACTTCCTCGACCTTCCTTCCTGTTCGTAATCGACAAACTGCTTATCCTGCATCCGCTTTAATAAAGTAGCCACTGTTGTTGCGGCAGGTTTAGGTTCCGGATATGCTTCGATAAGATCTTTCATAAAAGCCTTTCTTTGCTTCCAGAGGATCTGCATTAATTGTTCTTCGGAATTGGATAATTGCATTAGAATTACATTTTGTTTCTACAAATGTAGAATATATTTTCAATTCTACAAATGTAGAAGTAAATTTTTTGAAAAATTTATGATTTGGCTATCTTTTCAATTCGGTTACCTTTGCCGAAAACAGGATCCTATGAGCCTTGAGCGTACCCTAAAACAAAGAAGCAATTCACGATGTGAACTATGCTCCAATCCCGAAGATCTGTCTGTTTATGCAGTTCCTTCATCCCCAAAAAGTGGTGAAGAAGCCAATATTTTGGTATGCGCTACCTGTGAACAACAAATAAGTGATCCTGAAGTTATGGACCCTAATCACTGGCGTTGCTTGAACGACAGCATGTGGAGTACGGTTCCGGTGGTTCAGGTAATGACCTGGCGCTTACTGCAAAGGTTGAAAGGCGAAGGATGGCCCCAGGATCTTATCGATATGATGTACCTGGATGAAGACATGCAGGCCTGGGCCCAGGCGGCAGGGGATGGCGTAGATATAGCAGACCAATTAGTCCACAGAGACAGTAACGGTGTTGTCCTGCAGGCAGGAGATAGTGTGGTATTAATAAAGGACCTAAAAGTAAAGGGCAGTAGTATGGTAGCCAAGCAGGGCACGGCAGTAAGGCGAATATCACTGGATCATGAAAATGCCGAATACATCGAAGGAAAAGTGGACGGACAGCAGATCGTGATCATTACCAAATATGTAAAGAAAATTTAAAAGCTCCCCTCCTTTTGAAGGAGGGGTGGCTGTAGCTTTGCTACAGACGGGGTGGTTGGGTTAGGGATTGCAGCGGCATCCATTTTGTCGCCCTGAGCCTATCGAAGACTTCAAGGGTCGAAGGGTTGCAGACAAAATGATACAGCGGAAAACCCGACCCTGAAGTTAGCGAGAGCTATACTTCAGGGGAACCCCCAAATTTACTTGCACATCTCCGTATAATAGTGATAGAACTGAGGAATGGTCTCAATCCCTTTGAGGTAATTCCCTATTCCGAAATGTTCGTTGGGCGAATGAATAGCATCACTATCCAAACCAAATCCCATCAGTATCGTTTTACTTTTTAGTTCTTTTTCGAATAATGCGACTATAGGAATACTTCCTCCGCTGCGCTGTGGGATCGGTGTCGTTCCGAAAGTCTTCTCATAGGCTTTGGAGGCAGCCTGATAACCCTGGCTATCAATGGGTGTTACGTATGCTTGTCCGCCATGATGCGGTTTAACTTTTACTTTTACCCCTTTAGGAGCGATACTCTCAAAATGATTTTTGAATAATTCAGTGATCTCTTCCCAATTCTGATTCGGGACCAAACGCATACTTATCTTGGCAAACGCCTGGCTCGCGATCACGGTCTTGGCACCTTCACCGGTATAGCCACCCCAAATTCCGTTCACATCCAAAGTGGGACGAATAGAATTCCGTTCGTTCGTGGTATATCCGGCCTCGCCATATATGTCTTCAATATCCAGGGCTTTCTTATATGCTTCTTTATTAAATGGTGCTTCGGCCATTTTGGCTCTTTCTTCTGAAGTGAGTACTTCAACATCATCATAAAATCCGGGAATGGTGATATGATTATTTTCATCATGCAGTGAAGCGATCATTTTGGTAAGTATATTGATAGGATTCGCAACCGCACCACCGTACAATCCGCTGTGGAGATCACGATTTGGACCGGTAACTTTTACCTCAACATAGCTAAGTCCTCTTAGCCCCGTTGTTATGGAAGGGATATCAGGGGCAATCATTCCAGTATCGCTAATAAGGATCACGTCGTTGGCGAGCTTGTCATGATTTCGTTCTACAAACCACCCCAGGCTAACACTACCCACTTCCTCTTCACCTTCTATCATGAACTTTACATTGCAAGGAAGTTGGTTGGTACTGGTCATATATTCCATTGCCTTTACATGCATGTACATCTGGCCTTTGTCGTCGGAACTTCCCCTGGCGAATATCGCGCCTTCGGGATGGAGTTCCGTTTTTTTGATGACCGGCTCGAAAGGCGGGCTGTCCCAGAGATCCAAAGGATCCGGGGGTTGTACATCGTAGTGACCATAAACCAGGATGGTAGGCAGATCAGGATCTACCATTTTTTCACCATAGACGATAGGATAGCCTGGAGTTTCACAAACCTCCACATGATCGCAGCCTGCTTTTTCAAGACTGGTTTTCACCGCTTCAGCCATTTTATGCACGTCTTTTTCGTAAGCTGAGTCGGCACTAATGGATGGTATTTTAAGTAATTCGATCAATTCATTTATGAATCGATCTTTGTGTTCCTGAATGTATGATTTTGCGCTATTCATAAGTGTTTTTTCTGAAGAAACGCTAAGGTACGAAATGAATTAATTTTTAAAGAAAAGATATTTGTAAATTATAAATCTTGTGTATATTTGCCACCCACAAAAGTGGTACCAGCGGCTGTGATGGAACTGGTAGACATGCTAGACTTAGGATCTAGTGCCGCAAGGCGTGGGGGTTCGACTCCCTTCAGCCGCACTTAAAAAACCCTCCCGAAAAGGAGGGTTTTTTCGTTTGCTTCAGGCAGTCGAACCGCAGCCGCATCATCTGGCAGTTTACTTCAAAAGACCCACTGGGTCTTTTTCCGCAACCTCCCCCTTCAGCCGCACACTTCGACAAACTCAGTGCGTCGCCTCAAAAACCCTCCTTGAAAAAGGAGGGTTTTTTCATTTGCTTCAGGCAGTCGAACCGCAGCCGCATCATCTGGCAGTTTACTTCAAAAGACCCACTGGGTCTTTTTTCGTAACCTCCCCCTTCAGCCGCACTGTAAAATCATCCTTCAAACGAAATGACGGTTTATGTGTCTTTCAATTTCTATTTATAATAAAATATCAAAAATCAGATTTGTTAATGAATTTTCCTATCTTCAAAATTACTTCCCATTTCTCCACGATCTAAACTCCCAAGTTTGGACTTTGTTTTTATGTAGCATTATCACCAATTTAAATCATGTATAAGTATTTATCTAACCAAAAATAAACAATTATGAAAACTAGTTTTCTATGATCGATTGTTGCCCTTTGTCTAATTCTGTTAATGTCCGTTCCGTTGACTGCCCAGGAGAATACCATGCCTGCATATGTCACCGTAACCACACTCTACTGGAGTATGGACCGTGAGCCATCCGATAATGCAGATGATGCAACGGAGTATGCAGAAGAGGCATATGACTATGCGAGAAGGGCATACAGAGCGGACAACGTAAATGATGCTCAATCTTACGCAAGAAAAGCGATGAATGCTGCTAAAGAGGCGATGGATGAAGCTAGCGATGCAGAAGACGCTGGGAATAATGGAGCGTATATTTGTGGATAAAGTGACTCACCATAATCATTGTAAAAACATCCCTTATCCTTTCCCTGTTTGGCTGCTGTTTTCTCTTGTAAACATTGTTTAATTGTGTAATTAAAACATAGCTATTACTTCATCTGTATGAAACAGCATGAATATGAGATCAATTATATTTTTCACCAAGAATGTGAGATAGTTTACTATATGTATGTGAAAAACACAAAGAAGAAAATAAAAATGAATAGGTTTTAAGAAAATTACTTTCGATTGGCATTTAATCTTTCTTTGTATATTGAAATATATTTAAATTTCACTTCTATGGCCAACAGATATTTTGCAGCGATTAAATCGTATTCAATTACAATCAACCGCAACGCTCCAGCTGCAACAGGAGAATTTAATGAATCATGGAGAAGGAAAATTACACTAAACTTAGAACCAGGTGGATCAAATGTAAGAAAATGTGATTTACTTTTCTTTGATGATTCCGATGCGAGTGGAAGCTTAGGAACTAAAAAAACCGACACTTATTTGAGTATTTATGGCAATAACTTTTCCGATTATAGAGATACCTATGATGCATTGAGATATGAAAAGCCATTAAATTTTGTTTGGCAAGAGATTGAAACAGGCGCACCATTTACCAATGTTGATACCTGGAGAATAATGAGTGGTAATGAGCCATTAGGCGAGGGAAATTCTGAAAATTAGATTCTAAAAAACTCGAATTACGAGGCTTATTTCCTTCTTTGGCATTAGCCTGATACTGTTATTCTTGCTCATGTTATAAGATCAATCCCTCCTGGAAGTAATTGTAATGAACTATTTTACGACCTTTTCCCTATTGGATTCGTCAGGTGAATCTGGCTTCAGAAGACTCCCCGCAATCATGGCCAAACAACTTACGGGTGTGCCGATCAATGTAGGGTCGATGGGTGTGTCCAGGAGGTAACAGATAAACCAACTCAGACCTCCCACAATAATGGCGGCCCAAGCACCAGTGAGAGACGCCCTTTTCCAAAAAAGCCCAAAGGTCAGGGGAGCAAAAACACAGACCATGATCAGGCTCAGAGAAGCGATTACCAGGCTCACAATATCGGCATCACTCATAGCAAAATAACATGAAACCACGGCCACTAATACGACGCTCAATCGCGTCCATAACAACAACCGTGCATCGGTTAACGTAGAAAAATAAGGACGGATTAAGTTTTCGCCTATCACTGTGGCCGGAGCCAGCATGGCCCCACTTGACGTACTTAATATGGCCGAGATCAGCGCGCCGTAAAAAAGGATCTGTACAGGCATACTGGAGATCTGGCTAACCATATAAGGAATCAGGTTTTCACCTTGCCCTTTTGCAAGCAGTTCCGGGTACAGGTAATCTGCTCCCAGGCCAAGTAAGAGTGGAATGACCGGCACCAACAGCAATAAAAAACCCGCAAAGAAAATACCCTGTACGGCCGAACGCGTCGATTTGGCCGAAAAGACCCGCTGGTAGATCTCCTGAACCGGAATTGCCCCAATGGTAAAGGCAGCAAGAGCAGCCAGATAGGTATTCCAGCTTTCCCAGTCATTCTTTGGAAAGGGTGAGAAAAACGAATCGGGTTTGTTCTCAAAAAGAGGTGCGATCCCTCCGGTTTGATCTACCATGGTAAACAGGAGAATGAAGAGGCCGATCAGGATAATAATCCCCTGCAGCATATCGGTATAGGATACCGCCCACATCCCCCCAACGTAGGTATAGATAATCACGATTCCCGCCCCGAGCATGATACCGTACTCGATGGGAATACCCATGATCGACTGGAACAAATACCCCAGGGCCACAAATTGTGCCGCGATCCAGTGTGGGTAGGAAAATACCATGATGACAGACACCACCGTATCCATCCGCCTGCTGAAACGGATCCGGAAAAAATCACCGATGGTAACGATGTTCATTTCGTACAACTTCTTGGCATAAAAACTGCCTACGATCACCAGACTTATAAAACTTGTGAGGGTTAGTGTTACGAAGGAAGAAAAGCCATTCTCGGCAAAATATCCGGGATTGCCCATGATCGAACTTGATCCGAACCAAGTAGCGAAAAGTGTAAAGCCAACAAGGAAGGTTCCTAGTCCACGGCCTGCCAGTGTGAAATCGGCAGAGGTCTTTATTCGTCTGGACACCCAAAATCCTATAACAAGTGTCAGGGTAAGGTAGCCCAGAATAAAACCGGTGAGCATCTACTATTGAAAGGTTTGGTTAGCGGTTCTAAATATAATTAAATAATTTTACCAGAGGTAAATGGCGGCTGCGTAACCTGGAGCGCTTTTTACCACACATTGTGTCCAAAAGTGAACTTTGGGATAATTCCCTCCTACGGCACGAGTCAGAGAGCGCTCGAAAAATCGGATGTTTTAATGGTCATATCCCGCTTATCCCGAACAGATAACCAATAAACGCTGTTACACCCATGGCAACAGTTCCCCAGAAGGCAATTCGCCAGACGGCTTTCTTAACATTGGAACCTCCGGCTTTAGCGGCTGTGATACCCAAAGTGATGAGAAATACCAGGGCGCAGACATATTGAATGTATTCCATAAAGTCCATGGGCGCGATGAGCGCTACCAGCACAGGAAGAAATGCTCCCGCAACAAATGCAGCTCCGGATGAGAAAGCGGCCTGTAAGGGCTTTGCCTGGGTTATTTCGTGCATTCCAAGTTCGTCTCGCGCATGTGCTTCCAGCGCATTGTGATCGGTAAGTTCTACCGCCACTTGTTTGGCCAGTTTGTAGTCCAGCCCTCTGCCTACGTAGATCTGGGTAAGTTCTTCCAATTCCTCCTCAGGCGTTTCCTTCAGTTCTTTTCGCTCGCGCTCGAGATCGCCCTGTTCGATATCGGATTGTGAGCTAACCGAGACATATTCCCCGGCGGCCATAGATAGTGCCCCGGCCACCAGCCCGGCCACACCGGCGAGGATTACAGGTTCGCGCAGTGCACTGGCTGCTGCCACCCCAATAATGATACTGGCAGTGGACAAGATACCGTCGTTGGCGCCCAAAATCGCAGCACGCAACCAACCACTTCGGCCCAGGTAATGCATTTCATTGTTCATAATAAATACCTTGTTAGTTTTGACATAAAAAAATCAATTCAATTAAAAACTTCCGCAGATACCAATGCCAATAGCAAAATATTGCAGATCTACATCCAGCATAGTATTATTGATCTGTATTTCCCTTGAAAGAGACCGATATCGTACATCGGGTTTTAAACTCCAGGAATCGTTCAAAGCAAATTCCACACCCCCACCAAGCTGCCAACCCAACCCATAATCTGAGCTTTCATTAAAAGTATTTTGAGTGTCTTCTATTTTTATCTGGCCCAGGACGCCACCGCCATAGACAAAATAGGTAACCGGAGGATTTGTCACAGGGAGTCTTAGATCAAATCCAAAGGTGAAACTGGTTTCGTCCAGATCGACCATTTTATTTACATCCTGAGTATCGGTTTCAAAAGCGTTCCAGCCCCATCCTCCGTAAACCTTTAAATGGGGCATCATTTTATAAGCGACTTTGGCTTCAAATCCAAAACCCAGACCAAGATTCTCTTCGCCGAGATCATTGACAGGAATATTAAATCCGGGTCTAAATTCGGCAGACCATCTTCCCTGTGCATTCATTGAAATTGTCATCACAAAAAATACTGTAATCAATATCAATACCTTAACAAGAGGTGTTTTCATTATTTATTAGATTTTAAATCCTGTGGTTTTCGAGAGTATCTTTTTTATATCCGTCATTCTTTCGGGATCGATCATATTAATAGCCGGCACTCCGCAGAGCTTCTCTACCATCGCTTGCCCGGCAAGTGTATTAGTAGATTTACCGGTTACTATATCAGGTATAATATCGAATGCTTTCATTAGTCCGTAAACCGCATATGGATCGGACGCGCTCAGGATAACGCACTTTATTTGGTCTCTTATAGCTTGTATTGCCAGGTCTCCATTATAAGGTTCCAGGGGTGAAGCACCAATTTCAACGACCGCGATATCCGCCTGCTCGCTTGCCATTCTGTTGGTGATCTGTTTTATTTTCTTTCTGAATGCTTCGCGTGGAAATATCGAGGATGGTAACCCAACATTTACAAAATCGTACACTGCGTCTGCGCCTACATCTTTGATGGAGAGGATATCCTTATACCGTCCGGCACCTGTTAATTTCGCCCCTACGACTTTTAGTCCGGCAAGCTTCAAAAGATGTGTTACGATCCTGGCGGAGGTTGTTTTCCCTGCAGACATCGATGTTCCAACAAATAAGATCGTAGGGGTTTCGTAAGGTAAATCCGGAACGTATTCTACAAAGTCCTCCATGCGGATCTTTTTCGATTCCCGATGAATGTGCCCCTTATATTCTACTTCCATCATTTGAGGCAGGAAAACCGATTTGGAAGTGCATTTACCTAATAATCCGGCAGCAGTCAGTACATGCATTATGAGATCGTCTCCCACTTCTCTCCACGTTCCGGTCGCTTCCAGTGTAGCAAATCGCTCCCCCAAAGCTCCTATGAGCAGATCACCTCCGATAATCCCGCGCATTCTTCCGGACGGAAGTTCAATTTGCAGATTAATACCTCCCGCATCCATGATCTTAACAGCCACATAATCTCCTGTAGCCCATTGCTCTTTCGGTAGCTTTTCTATATCGAATGGCTTATCGACCAGGTCGGCGATTCGGCAAAGCGAAGTATATAGAAACCGATGATCCATTGCTAGGTTTTTAGAGGTTTTGAAAGAAGCAATAATACCAGTAAGGCGGTTCTTTCCTTTAATTTTTCATGAAATATAAATTCGTGTTCGGCATGGGCACCGTCACCGGGAGTACCCAACCCATCCAGGGTTGCGGTATGCTGGCTGGTTGTGTTCGCATCGGAACCGCCACCAACAGCTGCATCCTCCAGGGACATTCCCAATTCGTTACCTAATGTTTTTGCCGTATTCCATAGCTGCTCATTTCTCTCGTTCTTTTCCATCGGAGGCCGTCCTATTCCGCCACTGATCTCCAGGCTCACATCGGGAAGTATGGGTTTCAAACTTAAAATCTGTCCGGTAATATATTCTCCGTCTTCAATGTTTTCAACTCGTACATCCACAACGGCTTTACTTCTAGGTGCAATTACATTAGCAGAGATACCGCCTTCGATCATACCTATATTCACTGTGATACCCCGATCCAGGTCGTTCATCCCAAATAATTTCTGCACCTGGTGCGATAGCTCGACAATTGCGCTCACTCCTTTGGCAGGGTCCAGTCCGGCATGAGCTGCTCTACCTTGTACCGATATTGTAAATCTGCCGATCCCTTTACGACCGGTTTTTAACTTACCATCCAGTCCAAGGGGGGGTTCCAGTACATAAGCCCTTTCCGAAATTTTGGCCAGCCTGGTGATGATATGCGTGGATTCGTGACTTCCGATCTCTTCATCGGAATTTATGAGGATAACAGGAACAACTTCAGTTTCAAGATCCAGTTCCAGTATGGTTTTTAGGGCGAACAACATTTGGGTAATCCCGGCTTTCATGTCGTACACTCCGGGTCCTTTTAATCGTTTGTCTCTTTTTTCGATTTTTATATTCTGAAGTGTATCCAGTGGCCAGACCGTATCACAATGGCCCACAAGTAACTGAATAGGAGCCCCTTTTTTTCTGCGTTTAGGTCTGGCATATAAGTAACCTCCACTTTTCCTGCCCGGAACATGAAGTGTGAAATAACCCACAGATTCCAGAGCATGGCTTAGCACTGAAAACAATTCATGCTGCGAGCTAACCGATTGAGATGGCGACTCCATAGCGACAATTTTTTTTAAGAAACCCAGCATTTCATTCTCATGTCTGCCGAGATAGGCTTGAATTTCTTTCGCTATGTTCGTGGTAGCTTTCATCGTGCAAAATTCTTCGGAAATGGAAAATTATAAGTGTCGCTTATACGTGCGAATCGTCCGTCGGCTATATAAGCCAATAAGGGATGAGCAGCAATCTGGTCGCGTTCATCTTTTTCTGAAACCCTGAGGTATTCAGGATGTACGGACGCAGCAATTATTTCTCCGGTGATAATACAATTCTCGCCAAAACCGTCGATTATCTTGTAGCGTTTGCATTCAAGATGCGCATAGGCATCTTCCATTAACAGGGTGTCTGTTTTGGTTCCGTTTATGGTAGGAAGGGCCGAAACGATCTCATCCGATTTGGAAATATCATCGTGTCGTGGTGATGCACTAATAGCGGCTTGTATTATCTGCTTTGGAAGGAGATAACTAACCGAAAATTCATTGTAATTGAGCACATTGTGATAGGTTTTATGTGCAGGAGTGCACACAAATCCAAAGTAATTATTGAAACCCATAGGCATAGCCATATGCTTGGGCGCCATATCGTAACCTACACCTTCTTTGGTGCCTACAATCACTAAGGGTGCAACAGTGAAGAAATGGCTCCAGATAGGTTCGGTTATATCCAGAGGGATGAACGCATCAGGTAATTCCATAATAATCGCATAATGGTGACCTAACAAATTACGAAAGGAATCGTGTTTAAAAACTGATAAAAATCAGCAATTAAGTAGTAGCTGCCGAATATTATGGAATTTATTCAGAAGTAATTTTGAGCATCTGAAATTCAAGATTATGACCCGAATTCACGATTCGGGTCGTACAGATACTGTTTACGATTTACTGGCCATTTTACCGTATATCAAACCTGCAAGCAGACCCATAATTCCGAAGAATATTAGATATATTACAAAGTTCACGAATGTTCCGTGCAGATCAAGAATATTCGAGGTTGAGAAATCAATTAATCCTTCACCCAGACCAATCATGATCCCGGCCCAAATCCCCAAAGATAAACCACTCCCGGCACCATAAGAACCTGAACCAAAACGTTGGTAAATTGTAGAAAACGCAAATGCTTGAATAAGGCATCCAATTATCAGGTGGACCATGTCCGGAGGATCTTTCATTAGTCCGTCTGTAACAACGTGATCTGTCATAAATGGATCCGCAAGGATGCCCCACAGAAGAAATCCACCACCAACGCCCCAAATGGTTAAAACCAGTGTACTAACTAAATTTGCTTTGGAAAACATAATTGAAATTTATTGGTTATGTATCAGCAAGTTACGAAATATAATAATCCGAAATGTAAGATGTTTCATACGTGGTTTTATATGAATGTGATACAGAAATGATTATTCGGACCACTGACAATAATCATATTTTTCGAGGTATAGCTGGAATATATTTGGGCAACGAAAGAACAATCAAAAACGATACGATATGAAAAAAAGAGTTCTTATAATGGGTGCCGCCGGGCGGGATTTTCACAATTTCAACACGGTTTATCGTGATAACGATACCTACGAAGTGGTTGCATTCACAGCGACCCAGATCCCAAACATTCTTGGTCGCAAATACCCGGCTGCCCTGGCTGGCACTTTATATCCGGATGGAATACCTATTTACGATGAAAAGGAACTGGAAAGCTTGATCGCCAAACTTAAGGTTGACGATGTTGTGTTTTCCTATTCTGATATTCCATACGAATATGTAATGCATAAAGCAGCCATTGTAAATACTGCCGGGGCGAATTTTGTTCTTTTGGGTAGTAAAGAAACCTCTGTATCGAGCACAAAACCATTAATCAGCGTTGGCGCTACAAGAACCGGCTGTGGTAAAAGTCAGACTTCCCGTAGGATCGTCGAGATACTTATGGAAAAAGGATTAAAGGTAGTGGTCATTCGACACCCCATGCCTTATGGGGACCTTGAGGCTCAGAAAGTACAGCGCTATGCGGTGTTGGATGACCTGGAAAAACATGAATGTACTATTGAAGAGATGGAGGAATACGAACCACATATTGTTCGCGGTAATGTTATTTATGCCGGAGTGGATTACGAAGCTATACTGAGAGCCGCTGAAAATGATCCCGATGGATGTGATGTCGTTGTATGGGATGGAGGCAACAATGATTTTCCTTTCTATAAGTCCGATCTGCATATCACGGTAACAGATCCACATCGCGCGGGTCATGGATTACAATATTATCCTGGTGAGATCACACTGCGTATGTCCGATGCGGTGATCATCAATAAAATTGATACTGCACATCCGGAGGATGTTGAAAAAATTAGAACAATTCTGGCAGAAAACTTACCTAAGGCAATAGTAATTGATGCTGCTTCACCGGTTCGTGTAGACAATCCTGATATCATTCGAAATAAAAAAGTTCTAGTGGTTGAAGACGGGCCTACATTAACCCATGGAGGTATGTTAATAGGAGCCGGTACAGTAGCCGCGAGAAAATACGGAGCGGCGGAATTGGTAGATCCAAGACCCTGTCTGGTAGGACAGTTAAAAGATACTTTCGAAAAATATCCGGGTATAGGTACGCTGCTTCCTGCCATGGGATATGGTGATGAACAGCTAAAAGACCTCGAAACCACCATTAATAATTGTGAGTGCGATGCAGTGGTAATAGGAACTCCTATAGATCTGAACAGGGTTATTAAAATCGATAAACCAAGTGTACGAGTTCACTATGACCTGCAGTCCATTGGTACACCAACCCTGGAAGATGTCATCAATAAGTTTGTGGAAACTGAAGTCAAAACAAAGAAAGTAGCCGACCGACCTAGCCTGATGGCCAGGTTATAACTTATTGCAATTGTTTCATTCTTGCTATTTCTTCGGAAGTAACACGGCAATTGGCTCCTTTTTTGGAAGCAACCAAGGCACCTAAGGCGCAGCCTGTGGTGAGTGCTTCTTTAGGATCGGAACCTGAAAGCAACTCGTAAATGAGTCCCGCAAAAAAGGAATCTCCGGCACCCACTGTATCTGCCACTTTAACTTTATAGCCCGGGTGTCTGGTTACGACTTTGTTATGAAGAAAAATTGCTCCTTTCTCACCCAAGGTGATGCAAATACTGTCCGTTTGAGTGGTCCTGGCGATCTTTTCCAATCGACCTTCAAGTGAATCACCGAGGATATTCAGGATTTCACACACATAGTCCAGTTCCTCATCGTTCATTTTAATCAGATTCGACTTCAACATCATATCCAGGATCAGGTCCTTCGAGTAGTATGGTTGCCGCAGGTTGAGATCGAAAATAGCATAGTTGGTTTCTTTCAGAAGTTCACTTAGTACTTTTAGGTTGTGATCATTCCGAAGGGCCAGGGATCCAAATACCAGTGCATCCGCTTTACCAATTTTCACGCGGGTTTCTTTGCTAATCCTTATATGATCCCAGGCAACATCTTCTGCAATAGTGTAGGTCGCGATCCCATTGGTTAAAGAAACCATTACGGCGCCTGTCGGTTTATCATCCGAGATCTGAACAGCCGAAACGGAAAGGCCATGATCTTTAATTTCTTGCAGGGCTTTATCTCCAAGTTCATCTTTACCCACACTGCTTATCATTGTAACATCGGCACCTATGGAATGCAGGCGCATTGCTACGTTCAGTGGTGCTCCGCCTAAGAGCTCTTTATCAGGAAAAACATCCCAAAGAATTTCGCCAAAGCAGTTAATTTTTGGAATTCTATTTGTCATCAGGTATTAACTTTTTCTCAAGGTCTTCCAGGCTAACACCTTTTGTTTCCGGCATTATGAACATACCCCAAAGGAGCTGTAACACCATCATTCCCGCGAAGAAGTAATAGATTATTTCAAGGTTATCCTTAAAAACACCTTCAGCCGGGTCTATAAAGAATGGCGTAACCAGAGTAATGAGCGCAGCGAAAATCCAATGCGTTCCAGTACCCCATGATTGTCCATAGGCACGTACCCGATTCGGAAATATTTCAGAGATAAATACCCAGATAATTGCTCCTTGTCCGATAGCATGCGACGCGATGAACATACAGATGAAAGTAAGAAGTAACGTTGAGCTAAGATCTGCCTGGAAACAATAACCCACCATAAACAGACTAATGATATAACCGATCGATCCAATAATTAATAACTGACGTCGACCCAGCCTGTCGATCAATCGAATACCGATCAAAGTAAAGACTAAATTCACCACTCCTATGGCGATAGAATTAAACAGTGATTCTTCACCTCCCAGGCCTGCCTGTTCCAGGATCTGCGGAGCGTAATAGAGCACAAAATTGATTCCGGATAACTGGTTGAAAAATGCTATAAGAAAACCCAGCCACAATACTCTTTTATATTTTTTCTGAAAAAGCTGATCGTTACTTTTAGGTAAAGCTGCATCATGCTGAATTTCTTCAAGATGCATTTTAGCCCTTTCATCATTATACATTCGTTTTAAGACTGCCAACGCTCCCACTACGTCTTTTTTCTGTATCAATAACCAACGTGGGCTGTTAGGAACATTCATCACCATTAGTGTATAGGCCAGGGCAGGGATACCTTCAACCCCAAGCATCCAGCGCCAGTCTGCTTCACCGCCTACACCCTTCAGCAACCAGTTAGATACGAAAGCGATAAGGATTCCGAAGACAATATTAAACTGGTACAGGGCACCCAACCGGCCCCTGTTTTCTGCCGTGGTGATCTCGGAGATATAAATTGGAGCGGCTACCGATGATACGCCAACTCCAATACCTCCAATAAATCTGAAGAACGAAAAGCTGTATGGATCTGGAGCCAATCCACTACCCAATGCTGAAATAAAAAAGAGTATCCCTATCCAGAATAAAGTTCTTTTTCGTCCCAGACGTTTTGTAGGTATCCCTCCCAATAAAGACCCCAGTACCGTACCCCAAAGGGCCATACTCATAATAAACATCCCGTGGAAAAGGGGGGAGGTGTTCCAAAGTTCTTTAATGGGTTGGTTGGCACCACTTATTACAACCGTGTCAAAACCGAAAAGGAATCCGGCCAGAGCAACGGTGATGCTCCACTTAGTAATGTCTTTCATGTTGCTTTGATCGTTAGATGTGGTAAGATACCATTTTTGGCGAATTGTATATGAAGTCAATAAACACTGCGCAAATTATGAGTATTTTTGAGGAATGCGATACGATTACGACCTATTGATCATTGGTGGCGGAGCCGCTGGATTTTTCACGGCTATCAATGCCGCCGATATGGATCGCGACCTCAAAATTGCTATCCTGGAACGGGGAAAGGAAGTGCTTACCAAAGTGAAAGTATCGGGTGGAGGAAGATGCAATGTTACTCATGCTGAATTTATACCGGATGAGTTGGTAAAAAAATATCCCAGGGGTGAAAAGGAGCTGCTAGGCCCTTTTCATCGCTTTATGACAGGGGACACCATAGCCTGGTTCGAAGAACGGGGCGTCACGCTAAAGACCGAAGAGGACGGCCGTATGTTTCCAGTAACAGATTCCTCGAAAACCATTATAGATTGTTTCCTGAACGAAACTAAACGACTGGGTGTTGAGGTTCTCCTGCAGCAGTCGGTACAAAATATCCGTAAGAAAGACACGGAATGGCAATTAAAAACGAATTTGGATGAATTTTCTGCGAAACAGTTAGTGATAGCAACGGGAAGTAATCCTAAAATATGGATGCTCCTCAAGAAATTAGGCCATGCGATCGTACCACCCGTTCCTTCCTTATTTACGTTTAAAATAAAAGATGAGCGGATCACCGACCTTCCCGGTGTTGCTACGGAAGCTATGATAACTGTATTGGATTCAGAAGGAAAGGCTATACTTTCCAGCGAAGGTCCGCTGCTTATCACCCACTGGGGAATGAGCGGGCCGGCGATTCTTAAGCTGTCGGCCTGGGGTGCCCGAATTCTTGAACCTATGGATTATAATTTTAGGATCAGTGTACATTGGATGCCGGGTTACGATAGGGAGGATATTGAAGCAGAACTCAGGAAGCTGAAACTTGAAAAAGCCAGGAAGAAGGTGACCGGTACAGCGATATCCGACTTGCCGAAAAGGCTCTGGAAGAACCTGGTGCGTGCTGCTGGTATTGCAGACATTGCAGTCTGGGCGGATATTACCAGGGCACAGATCGATGAACTGGTAACAGAACTTTCCCACGGGATCTATCAGGTAGAAGGGAAGAGTACTTTTAAGGAGGAGTTTGTTACTGCCGGGGGAGTAGAACTTAAAGAAGTTAATTTTAAAACGTTTGAAAGTAAATTACATCCCGGATTGTATTTTGCGGGGGAGGTACTCAATATAGATGCGATCACGGGAGGCTTTAATTTTCAGAATGCGTGGACGGGAGGATACCTGGTCTCCAAGGCTATTACACAAACAAATAAATGATATGAGACTCATGCTGATAGTATTCGCGCTTTTGTCAGGAACTGCCGGTGCGCAGGAGTTTGACAAACATCGATGGAAAGACAGGTTGTTGGTTATTTACACCCAGGATTTCAAAAGTCCGGAAGTACAGGAGCAAATTGAGTTGTTGGCAGCGGCCCGGGAAGATCTCGAAGAACGCAGGGTGAAGGTGTATGTGGTTTCGGAAGCGAAGTTCCGGTACAATTTTTCCAAGGACAGTCAAACGTTACACAATGGAAAACCCTTGAACAAACCATTTGAGATAGCATTGGTGGGGCTTGACGGAGGCGAGAAATACCGTTCCAACGAAGTTCAGCCTGTAAAAAGATTTAATGACTTAATAGACAGTATGCCCATGCGGCAAAGTGAATTGAAGAACAAAAACAAAGAATAATATGTTTCGTTATGTTGCATTACTTCGCGGAATTAATGTGGGAGGGCATAAAAAACTTCCGATGGCCGAACTCAGGGAATTAATGGAGGCATTGGATTTCACCGAAGTATCGACCTATATCCAAAGTGGGAATGTGGCGTTTTCATCTACTTCTGAAATCACTTCGGAAGTAATTATGGAGGCGATAAAATTGAAATACGGATGGGATGTTCCGGTGTTATTGACAACTGGTTCGGAAATAAAGAAGATCTTAAAAAATTGTCCGTTTCCACAGGAAGCAAAAGAAAAGAGTTATTTCGGACTTCTGTTTAAGCCCCCTTCCACAGAAGATCTCGAAATAACCCGTTCTTATAATTTTCCCAATGAGGAATTCTATATCACTCCCAATGCATTTATTTATACTGCTCAGCTGGATACGGCCGGGCCAAGACAGGAGGTAACTTCTTCGAAAAGAATTTGAGGGTAACTATCACCAGCCGCAACTACCGAACCATGATGAAAGCTTCTGGAAATCGGCTGGTTAATCACAACCTTCCAGATCCGCATAGAAAATACGCGTTCCGTCGTTTAGAGTAATATAATCCTCGCTATCCGTACCCAATTCAAATTCCTTAACGGTATCATCCGCAAAATTAAGTTCAAGGTAACTAGTGCTGCCAGCCGAATAGATTTTGTAAGTGCCATTATTATCTTTCGTTGATTCTAGTACTCCGGATCCAATTTGGTTGCCGGTCGACATACCGTCCACGGGGTCACCAACCGCGTAGCTGCTGTCGGAACTGAAGAAGTAGGTAAATTGCCCGTTAGTAGCACAGATTAATGATCCTGGTTGTTGATGTGCTGCTGAATCCCCCGCTAGAATCGGAATTCGAATCGGTATTCATATACTTCAATTGTCTGCCTGTTATTTTAGCTTTCCATCGGAGGGTCGCATCCGAATCTTGTCGCCTGGTAGAATTTTACGGACTTAGCCAGTTTTTGAGCCTCATTTTGATGTTGCTCCGTAAAAACTGATGTTTCGGTGATCACCATGATGTTCATGCCTTTTCCATAGCCGTTTATTAAACCAACAGCATAAGCAGTGGCCTGAGAGCCGTTGAAATTACCTTCATAAATACCTTCCACACGGGTATTTGATATAAGATCGAACTCTGTTTTAGGCTGCAGATCAATTCCTGAATCCCTGAGACCCTGCATCGCCAGTTCCTTAAGACTTTTAGCGTCTGCTGAAGAATTTTCAGAAAGGACCATGAGTCCGGGTATCGACTGATGACCCAAGACAATATAATCGTCCTGCTCACCACCGGTCCAACCTTCTGGTATTGTAAAACTGAGTCCGAAATCGGGCAGGTCTATCTTTTGTTGAGCTTCCATGGTGCTGAAATTCAGAATAAGAATTAATACAAATAGTCTTTTTAAGTTACTCATTGTGAGTGGTTTTTATAAGGTTTTTCAATGCTTCCAGTTCTTGTTTTAAAGTATCGATCTATTGCTGCTGCTCCTTCACGGCGTTGATCAGCATATAGGTCATGGCCGAATTATCTACCGAAAGGAATTCGCCCTTATCACTTTGATAGTTTTGTACCATATAAGGTACAACTTTCTGAAGTTCTTGTGCGATCACACCCACATGCTCTTTGGAGGTATCAAAGCCACTTAGCGTATTATAGTTGAAGGTAACCGGCTCAATTTGAAGCAACTGCTGAAGTCCATCCTGGTAGGTATTGATGTTTTGTTTTAATCGCCTATCCGAAGAGTTGATCCAGGAACCACCGCCCGGTTTAGCAGCATTTCCATTCACTTCAAGATCCCATCCGGGTGTAAGGGTATTTACGCCGACAAATCCGCTCCCTGCAATAACGGACAATTCTGTGTTCCCGCCGGCACGAATATAGGTGTCGCCGCCATTATTATCAATGTCACCAACATAAATATCTTGAGTGTTTGTTTGACGCATGAGGACACGATCCGCATTTCCGGCATCGTCTTCCAGCTTGATCTCACGATCTGTGGCAGCACCTCGAACTATGAGGTCACCGTCTACAAGGGTAAGGTCGCCACCATTTCTAAATTCAAATAGAGGACTCCCGCCTATATCATTAAAGACCATTCTGTTTGCATTACCAGAACCTCTTCCATCATATTCAAGGCTCATCCCATCATTGAAGTTTGCTGTTGCAGTTTCCGAAAATAATAATACAGGCCGATTGGACGTATTAGACCCAATGGTAGCCACGATATTTTGAACGCCTGATGTGCCTTCATTTATAACATGGAATGGACTTAGCGGAGCTTGATGCCCAATGGCTACAGCTCCGTTAAACCCCAGGACATCAGTATCGAATTCGCCGTAGATAAGTGGCGTAGTGCTATTTGAGTTTTCGATGTATAATCTGTCACTGTTTACTTCATCAAAACCAGACGCGTATCCAATGAAAACATTGTCTGACACCGTACGAGTTATCGTTCCTGCACCAGCATTGCGGCCAACAAAAACGTTTCTATCCCCTTCAGCATTAGTTCCTGCAGAGGTGCCAATGGCGGTGTTACTCGCACCGACTAGATTATCTTTTAAAGCATGGAGTCCAACTGCAGTATTATAACTACCGCTGGTTTTTAGTTCAAGTGCCCGTCTCCCTACAGCCGTATTACCAATTTCCGAAGATACCTGGTTTAAAGCTAGATCTCCTATGGCGATATTACTATACCCTGATGTATTCGAGTACATACTTTGATAACCAATCGCGGTGTTTTGATATCCCACTGTATTGGAAGCTAAAGACTGATATCCCATCGCCACGTTATTATAACCAAAGTAGGAGGCATTCATTGATTGATAGCCAATAGATACATTCCGGTTATCCGAATAGTCATCAATGATTCCAGCTCCATCCCCTAAGTAAATAGAAGACCCATCATCGGTTCCATCATTGTCTGAACGGCCATCAACTAAATCGTTGATTTCATGCGTAACACTTGCCGAAGGATCCACCCAGGTCGTAGCACCAGCACCGTCTGTCTGAAGTACTTGATTGGGAGTACCATCAACTGTGGGTAAAGCATAACCAGTGCCAGTTGGATTTCCAATTTGTAGTGTCCCATTAGTACGGAGAATATCGTTATCGAATTCGCCATAGATTAGGGCATTGTTGCGATTTGCATTCGAATTTTCTATATACAACCGATTACTATTCGTTTCTGAATAACCTGCTTCATTTCCAAGGAACACACTACCACTTTTTGGGTGTGTGCTGCCTACATAACCGGCAGATCGACCCACAAATACGTTGTTATCTCCCTGTACATAGTGTCCGGCATTTGCGCCCAGCGCCACATTGAAATTGCCGGTAGTATTCAACAACAGAGTCTGATGACCAACCCCAACATTGCGTGCCCCGGTGGTGTTGTAAAGTGCGTCGGCGCCGATTGCCAAATTATAATCGCCTGTTACATTACTAAATAATGATCTATGCCCGAAGGCGATGTTCGAGAAACCATCAACATTGGTGTTCAAGGCATTGAATCCTAAACCGGTATTGCGGTTGCCGGTTCCGTCATCATTAGTTCCTGCACCAATTCCGAGAAATATCGATGACCCCGTAGCATCGGTTAACCCGTCACTCAAATCATCAATACGTTCAGCACCACTAGCATTTGGATCTACCCAGTTCATAGCCCCAGCTCCGTCTGTTTGCAATACCTGGTTTGCGGTACCATCTGAAATTGGAAAAGCAAACCCCCCGGAGGCCGGATTTCCAATTTGTAAGGTTCCATTTGTTCTTAGGATATCGTTGTCGAATTCTCCATAGATCAAGGCGCTATTGGCGTCCGCATTCGAATTCTCAATATATAATTTATCATTTCCTGTTTCAAAATATCCAGATTGATACCCCAAAGTAACATTTCTACTTCCGGTGTTATTTAGATATAAACTTTCACGTCCTATAGAAACATTGTTATCTCCGTTGGTTAATTCATAGAGCGAACTATCACCTAATGCCAGGTTACCATCTCCCGAGGATAAATTATACAAAGTATTATATCCTATAGAAACATTGATATTAGAATTGTCTGAATTTAACATTGCATTTTGTCCGATTGCTGTATTATAATTCCCTGTTCCATTACTATATGAGAATAACGCATAATGCCCAATCGCCGTATTACCTATTCCACCATCATTCCAATGCATGGCAAATCCGCCAATTGCTGTATTTGATGTTCCAGTTTCGTTATTAGTGAGAGATGCAGCACCTACAGCCGTATTCCAGTTTCCATCTATATTGTCTCGCATGGAGTTTATACCAATCCCCGTATTGCTATAACCTATAGTGTTTTCTGTTAATGCTTCTGAGCCCACACCTGTATTTCCAGATGCTGTTGAATTTAACTTTAATGCTCCGGATCCGATAGCGGTGTTATGGGTTCCAGTGGTATTAGCTTCTAATGTTCGATCACCAAATCCACTATTCAAATAGCCCGTGGTGTTTCTAAGACTAGAATATCCAACAGCGGTATTCAAATATCCGTCCGTGTTATTCTCAAGACTTTGAAAACCAACGCCTATATTTCTATTATCGGTCCCATCATCATTCAGCCCCGCATTTATTCCGAGAAAAATTGAAGAACCTGTGGCATCGGAACCACCGTCACTCAAATCATCAATTTTTTTAGCACCTGTCGCCAGTACCCATGCTGTAGTCCCATTATCCCAGTAATAAAAACCTTTAGACACGCTTCCTGCTCCTGTGGCATACACCAGCATTCCATCTTGTGACGCCCCCGGGTTGGTTACAGGGAATTCATCAACTTTCGGGATAAGGAGTCCATCGGTACTGGCCGGTGTCGCCTGGTTGGTGGATTGAATTTCCAGGCTGGCATTCGGTGTGATAGTTCCAATCCCAACTTGTGAGAACAAAGGCGTACTTATCATCAATAAAAAATAACATAGACGTTTCATCTTTCTTAGTTTTAAAGCATAAGCAGGGAAAGTTCGTGCCCCCAAGGCTTAAAAGCGATTCAGGAAATCAAATCTAATTCGAGTAGAAAAAAGTAATGTCCTGTTTTTTCAGCTTAACGAAATAACAGCACAACAAAGCTTATTGCTGTCGGTATTGGGAAGGGGTGAGGTCGGTGATCTTCTTAAAGGAAGCGTTGAAGGCTGACTTAGAGTTAAATCCGGCTTCCAGGCCGATAGCAGCCAGGGTGTAATTTGCGAATTCGGGATCTTTCAAATAGAGTTTTGCTTCGTCAATACGAAGATTGTTCAAATAATCTTTAAACGATATACCCAATTCCGTATTGATCACTTTTGATAGATGACCCGAACTTAAATTGAGCTCATTGGCGATTGTATCCAGTGAGATATTCGGATCTAAAAAATTGCGATCTCCTTCCAGGAATTGTTTCATGGCCGTGATATGCTCATTCTTCTGAGGCAATATTTCTGTAATGGAATAACGGTCGTGGACGGTTTTTCGGATCTTTTTTCGTTGTTCATTGATTCCATATTTGTACATCCCCAGATGACCCAGCCAGTAGATGAGAAAAGCAACGATGATCCACAGTGGGTAGAAGTATGAAATATCATCGGAGTCTCCATACATAATTTCAGAATACGCCCAGATAAGAGTAGTGATGAACAGCAATATGAGCGTGATCTTAAACCAATTCAATTGTAAACTCACCTTATTTACAGAATACGATTCCTTCTTCTGAAATCTATGGACTGGTAACAAGCATGTAGATTATGGCGATCACACTGTAAAGAATGGCCAGTAACTCACCGACTGGAGTAAGTTCTATAAAAAACACACTCAAGCCTTCATGTTTGAATTCAATCGCCCTGAATATTTTATAAGACAGTCCCAGGATTAATCCGACGATAAATGGAACAAACAAAAGTCGTTCACCCCAGCTGATCTTTCTGTCCGGGTATAAGAGCGTATGGCAATACATGATGATCAAAGCAGGCATCAATAAGGGCCAGGCGATGTAGATGTAATCGTAGAATTCTTCAAAATCCACAATTCCGGTATCCAGCAAATAATACTGAAGATTGCTAAGCGAATAGGTAATAATCCACGCAATTAAATAGTAGGTGCTTTTTGCCCGGTATTTTTTATTGAACAGGAATACGATCCCGAATATAAGTCCCTGGATGACCCCGGCAAGAATAAGACTGTTATAGATGTTGAAATTCAATTCGATATGATTAGTTCTTTCAAATATAGCAAATTAGGAATCTTTTGGACTGTAGCGGTTTTCGCTATCTTTGTGCTGAAAAATCCTATGCATGCCGGAATCTCAATTTCTTCCTAAACATTTTTCAACTGAATTAAAAAGTGGTAGCGTATCCTGGAGATCGCCCAGCAATATAGCTTTGGTCAAGTATTGGGGTAAATACGGGGAGCAACTTCCGAAGAATGCATCGGTGAGTTTTACACTTTCAAACTGCCATACAACGACTACTCTTTCGTTTAAGGCAAAAACCACAGCGGGATACGATTTTGAAGTGTATTTAGAAGGGCAAAGAGAACCCGGATTCGAACCCAAAATTCAACAGTTCTTTGAAAGGGTTGCCGAATATGTACCTTTTATTTCCAAATATTCTTTCAGAATAGAAACTTCCAATTCCTTTCCGCATAGCAGTGGAATTGCTTCTTCCGCAAGTGGGATGAGCGCCCTGGCTTTATGTTTAATGGATCTTGAAAGGTCATTGAGCGAAGCCGAAATGACCGATGATTTTTTCAGAAGAAAAGCATCTTTTCTCGCGAGATTAGGTTCGGGAAGCGCCTGCAGAAGTATCGAGGGGCCACTAATCGTTTGGGGAGAACATACGGATATCGATGGTAGCAGCAATCTCATCGGCTTAAAATATCCGTACGAGGTCCATGAGAATTTCAAAAATTACCAGGACAGCATTTTACTGGTGGATAAAGGAGAGAAGCAGGTGAGCAGTACCTTAGGACACGGGCTTATGCAGGATCACCCCTATGCCGAACAGCGATTTATACAGGCTAATTCGAATATGAGCAGGCTTGTGTCGATTTTTAAATCGGGTGACCTAGACGGTTTTATTGAGATTGTGGAGTCTGAAGCGCTTCAGCTACACGCCATGATGATGACCTCCCTGCCTTATTTCATATTAATGAAACCCAATACCCTGGAGATCATTAACAGGATCTGGCAATTCCGCAAAGATAAAGGGAGCAACCTATGCTTTACCCTGGACGCGGGAGCCAATGTGCATGTACTATATCCTGAATCCGAAAAGGCCGAGGTAGCTGCTTTTATTCGATCAGATCTAACCCAATTCTGTAAGAATGGCAGCTATATTGAAGATCATGCAGGCTTAGGTGCGACCCGATTATAACTTCACCATTTTCGTTGTTGCAAGGATGCGACCTTTTGTTTTCAACTGAATAAAATAGATCCCAGTAGACAAATTCGAAGTCTCAAAGCTTTTATTATCAGTAGAAAGTTGCAATACATCTACTTCTTGCCCCACCGCATTTATAATTGCGATCTCTAACGATTGGTATTGTTGAAATAATTCCGAAGGAAAAACTACCTGAACTAATTCGGAAGCAGGATTAGGTTGGGTATAGAAATCAATTTCGCCAGGGGTGAAATCGTCATTGTTCAGAATTATTTCCTGCACAAATCTCAAGTAGACTGTATTTGGTTCACATATAACTTCAAACTCATAACTGCTTGCCAGGAGATTGGCATAGACAAACTGCGGAAAATTACAACTTCCGAATCCATTTGTAGCTGTTATAATTGGGAATTCATCACCAACGGTAAGAGTCGCCAAGCATTCAACAAAAATATCGCCTTCCAGCTGTGGCGTGCCAAAAACCTCAATGACGTCGTATTGGTTTGCATCCGCGCCTATATCGATTAACAAGGCACCGGGCGGTGAGAGATTGAAGATATTAGTAATATGAAATGTGCCCACTTCTCCTTCTCCCCCAGGAGCAATGAGACCAGAATTATTAAAGTTAGCCGTAATATCGAAGGTGCCTTTACCCCGAATTAAACCTGTATTGAGATTGTTCAAAGTTATATTTCCTCCTAAACATAACAGGGTTTCATTTTCAGCAATATCGATCACACCGGAGTTGTTTATATCCAGGATCACATAAAAGTTGCCAACCGGATTTACGCCGTCGGGCGATTTGTTAAGGAATCCGTCATTGTTAAGTACTGAAGGGTTTCCACCCTGACTTAAGAATCCGCCAACGCTGGCAATGTCGATTATAGAACCTGTGCTATTATTGATCTCAACGTCGGTGATTAGAATTTGGTTTGACAGCACTACGAGCAGCTGAAAATTGTTGTTTATAGTAGTGTTCACAATGCTTTTCAATGCCAGGGTCTCGAGGCGAAATATTCCTTCATTCTCTACGATTCCTCCGTTAAACGTACCGCCTTGAAATACAAAAATGCTATTTTGTGTGATGCGTAACTCTGTACCCAGATTAAGATCGTTTGCCAAGGTGAGGGTTGCACTTCCTGATAATTGAATTTCGTCTGCATTAGCAGTGCCGCTTAAGATTTCGACATTGGCTCCGGCAGAAATTAAGACGTTACTAGCGGCATTGGGAACTGAGTTTTGTATCCAATTTGATGGGTTGAACCAGTCGTTGTCGCCCCCATTACCATTCCAGGTATGTGTTTGAGCGTAATTTGAGTTAAGGGAAATAAATATCCCCAGTACAATTAGAGTTAGTTGCTTTTTCATGGCGTTGGTTGTTTTTTATTTCTAATTTACTAAAAATTAGCTTCTTGGGATAAGGTCAGACTTCAATTTTTTAAGGATATTTTCTGAAAAAAGCACGTGGGAAAGTATATCTTTGCTGTAATTAATCAGATTTAAGGTAAAAAATGTACCTTTACTCTTGAAATCGTATACGATATATGCGCGGTCCCTTATTTTATTCTAAAATCCTGCTCTTCGGTGAATATGGTATTATAAAAGATTCCAAAGGACTATCCATCCCTTACAATTTTTATAACGGCGCCCTGAAAATTGACGAACATCATACTCCGTCAACGCATAAGAGCAACCAAAACCTAAAACGTTTTTCGAATTATCTGGAAAACCTGAGGGCGAGCCAACCTGATCTTGTGACCTTTGATCTGGACAGGCTGAAAAAGGATATTGATACTGGTCTATACTTCGATTCCAGTATTCCCCAGGGGTATGGAGTTGGAAGCAGCGGTGCTTTGGTAGCGGCTATTTACGACAAGTACGCCACGGATAAAATCACAGTCTTAGAGAACCTTACACGGGATAAATTACTTCAATTGAAAAGTATTTTTGCTGAAATGGAATCATTCTTTCATGGCAAATCCTCAGGACTAGACCCTCTGAACAGCTACTTAAGTTTGCCCATCCTTATTAATTCCAAAGATAATATTGAGCCAGCGGGTATTCCATCTCAAACGGAATCCGGAACTGGCGCAGTTTTTCTTCTGGATAGCGGGAGTACCGGAGAGACAGCGCCTATGGTGAAGATCTTTATGGATAATATGAAACAGGAAGGATTCCGTACCATGCTGAAGAATCAGTTTGTGAAACATACCGATGCCTGTGTGGAGGATTTCCTAAACGGAGATGTAAAATCACTCTTCGGAAATATAAAACAACTTTCCAAGGTGGTGCTTGAAAATTTCAAACCTATGATTCCGAAGGAATTTCATACGTTGTGGAAAAAAGGGATCGAATCCAATGCCTACTTTCTGAAGCTATGTGGTTCGGGAGGAGGAGGATATATGCTGGGATTCACCGAAGACCTACCTAAGGCTAAAGAGGCCTTAAAAGATTATAAGCTCGAAGTGGTTTATAATTTCTGAAATAATTTCACACATAGAGTATGCTAAGCAGACGGCAGAAACTTTTTCTTTTAAAATTTTTCAGCTTGTTTTCTGTGGTACGAGGGTACAACATACTTATTATTATTCTTGCCCAATACCTTACTTCGATATACATTCTGGCGCCGGATCTTCCTTTACGGGAAGTATTGTTCGATCCAAACTTACTGATGCTTGTACTGGCTTCTTCAGCTGCGATTGCCGGGGGTTATATCATCAATAACTTTTACGATCGCGAGAAGGATCTTATCAACAGGCCACACAAAACCATGCTCGACCGACTTGTAAGTCAGCGAACAAAATTAACCACCTATTTCATACTTAATTTTATCTCGGTGATCTTTGCAAGCTATGTGTCTTTCCGGGCGGTATTGTTCTTCAGTATCTACATTTTTGGAATTTGGTACTATTCACACAGGTTGAAACGGTATCCGTTCATAGGCAACATAACGGCGGCCATACTTGCGGTAATTCCGTTCTTTGCGGTTTTCATTTATTACAGGAATTTCGATCTTGTGATTTTCGTGCATGCCACCTTCCTGTTTCTCGTGATTTCGATGCGCGAACTGGTAAAAGACCTGGAGAATATAAAAGGGGATTTTGCCCAGAATTACAGAACTATACCGGTGGTTTATGGAGAAAGAACATCAAAACGCATGCTCACCTTACTCTCCATTCTTACGTTGATACCGATATACTTTTTACTTACCCGCTTCGATATAGGGTATATGTATTTCTACTTTTACGGCAGCATCCTTGCATTAGTCGTATTTCTGATCTTCCTGTGGGTTTCAGCCAGGAAATTGCACTACATACTACTGCATTCAATCTTGAAACTTGTGATCGTGATAGGCGTATTTAGCATTGTCCTGATCGATGTGGATGTTTTACTCAACAGAATCTTATAAACAGGAATGAAGGAGAAACAACAATTAAAAGTGGCCCTGGCACAGATTGCCCCGGTTTGGTTGAATAAAACCGAAACCATACGGAGGGTACAAGAACAAATTGAAGATGCTTCAGAAAACAAAGCCAATCTTATTGTTTTTGGTGAAGGATTGATTCCCGGCTATCCATTCTGGCTGGCATTGACCGGGGGAGCCGAATGGGATACAAAAGTGAATAAGGAACTTCACGCGCATTATGTATCGAATTCGATTTGCATAGACAACGGTGATCTGGATGAAATTTGCAGGCTGGCGAAGGAATATGAATTAGCGGTTTATCTGGGTATTATCGAACGACCCATAGATCGTGGAGGACACAGTATTTATGCCTCCCTGGTTTATATTAATTCTAAAGGTGAGATCAAATCCGTCCATAGGAAACTTCAACCCACCTATGACGAACGACTAACATGGTCTCCAGGTGACGGGAATGGCCTTGTTGTGCATAAATTAAAGGAGTTCACTCTTGGTGGACTCAATTGCTGGGAGAACTGGATGCCACTGCCAAGAGCTTCGCTCTACGCGCAGGGCGAAGACCTGCACGTGGCCGTATGGCCCGGCAGCGACCATAATACGCGGGATATTACACGATTTATCGCCCGGGAATCCAGAAGTTATGTGATCTCTGTATCCTCTCTTATGACGAAGGCGGATTTCCCTAAAGAAACACCCCACCTGGATGCCATTCTAAAAAACGCTCCTGAAGTTCTCGCCAATGGCGGTAGTTGTATTGCAGGCCCGGACGGGGAATGGATACTGGAACCGGTGCTGAACCAATCCGGGAATCTCTATGCCACCTTAGATTTCAATAGGGTATTGGAGGAACGGCAAAATTTCGATCCGGTGGGACATTATTCGAGGCCGGATATCACCAAATTATTAGTGAACAGAGAACGTCAGTCTACTGTACAGTTTGGAAAAATTTCAGAAGAAGATACACAGTAACTCGAATAAATATTGTGTAGTACTTTTGTAGCTGAATACCAAAGGCTTTGTATATCTTTGCCGAAAATTTAAAAGCTGTTTTTACAGCGTCTTCAATATGACAAAACAAGGGAACCCGGGAAAAAGAAAACCCACAGGAAAAGAAGATGGTAAGCGGAAAGGTCCTTTCAGAAAAGATGACAGGCGCAGAACCACTGCACCATCCAAAAAAAACAAGCCGGAGAATACCAGGGACGGTATTCGCCTGAACAAATATATTGCGAATAGTGGAATCTGTTCCCGAAGGGAAGCAGACACCTTTATAGCCACGGGCCTGGTCACAGTGAATGGCAAGATTGTTAATGAAATGGGCTACAAAGTAAAACTGGAAGACGATGTGCGTTTCGACGGTCGCCGGATAAGCCCGGAACCTAACACCTACGTTTTACTTAACAAACCCAAAGGAGTGGCCACTACATCAAGTCAGTCGAAAGGTCTCACCGTGATGGACCTTATTTCCAATGCTACTTCGGCTAAAGTAAAACCCATTGGTAGATTGGGTAGAAATGCCACAGGTTTACTGCTGTTCACCAACGATGATAAACTGGTGAAAAAGCTTCACAGTAAGGGAATGGAGCGATTGTTTCATATTGAGCTGGACAAAAACCTTAAACCGGGTGACCTTCAGAAAATAAGAGAAGGACTTAAGATCGAAGGTAAAGAGGTAATGGTTGAAGAGGTAAGTTTCGTGAATAACGCCCCTAAAAAAGAAATCGGTCTGAGAATTAAGCACATGGGAAATAGTGTAATTCGAGATATATTTTCCCACCTGGGGTACGATGTGATCAAAGTAGATTGTGTTACCATTGCGCATCTTACTAAAAAAGATTTGCCGAGAGGTCGTTGGAAGATGTTGTCTCAGTCGGAAATGGAATTATTCAGTATGCTTTAAATCGCTCGCTGAACCTTCGGATATTTTTCAAATACTTCCCAAATCGTGAAGCCAATCACGACTATGTATTCTATTGCGACCAGCCACAGATTCTCCGAGAATCCATCTGGTCCATAGGCCGAATAACTTAGAAATACCATTCCGCTCCAAAGAATGGGGAAGCGATATTTCGTAAAGAGACATAGTAATAAAGGTGTAGCAACATACCAGGGGTGCACTGTGGTGGCAAGAAGAAAATAAAACGAAATCGCAAACAGCATGGCTGTTATTAAGTCCTTTGTCGAACTGTTCTTTCGAAAGAACGCCATGAGTAGTACGAATGCAATTACTATAATCGGCAAAATCTTTCCAACCGTTTGAATGGGGTCCCAACCATTGGTTTGAAAGCCGATCCATCGAATCACATAAAATATACTTGCATTGAATTCGAAGTCCTGAAACCAGAGTGAGATCGTCTTGGTGAATTTGGAAACAAATTCAGAAGAATAAAAAGGAAGGAAGGTTAAGATAACCGTTCCAATGATTGTCCAGAAGAATTTCTTCAGGGTCCAGAATCCCTTACTGAAAAGACCTTTATCCACAAAGAAATGATAAAACAATGGTAAAAAGATGAGGGGTATTAATTTTACCGATATAGAGAGTGCCATAAGTAAAGCGGCAAGCAACCACTTCTTTTTATGCAAAAGGTATAAGGAGCTAACCACGAAAAACAGCATCATACCTTCAAAATGAAGGTTGCCCGTAAGTTCAATAATGATAAACGGATTGAGAAAGTACCAGAAGATCTGTTTAGCTGGAATATTCAAAGCTTCAAGTAATTTCTTTCCAAAGTACAAAATGCCTATATCAGACAGGATCATGAAAATACGCAACATTATAACATTCCCAAGGATACTTTTTCCACCAATCAGGGTGGCTAAGGCGAAGAACAACTGATTTATTGGCGGATAGTTACTGAAATTACCTCCATTCAATCCTCCCATTCCCGAGAATAATCCACTGGCATTTACTATCTCAGCATCAAATAATGCAGGATCGCTCATATACATTGCAGGGGTGAACAAATAAGGATTCACTACCTGGGCGGTGAGTTGTCCGTCCCAAATAAACCTGTAAAAGTCCTGAGATAGATTTGGAACCGCCGGCAGGAAAACGAATCGAAATAATATGCCCAGGCCTGCCAGCAGCCAGAAATTCCATCCGTACATACGGATTAACGTATAGGTTAGAAAGAAAAGAGCAATATAGAGTGAAATGAGTTTTAGAAAATCACTTCGAACCAGATCATATGCAAAGCTACCATACAATATTGCAGCCAGTAGCCCTAAGGCCAGCGGCATGCTGTAATTTTTCAGGTAGTTTACCATGTTTTAATCCTGCCATTCAACTATAAAAAGATTGGTATCTCTTGTCCCGCCATTATTCCTGTTGGACGAGAATGCCAGGTATTTTCCATCATTGGAAAAGACCGGAAAAGCATCGAAGGTCTCACCGTGGGTAACCCGCTCGAGATTTTTACCATCCAGGTCAATAAGGTAAAGGTTAAACGGGAATCCGCGTTCTGCCTCAAAATTACTTGAGAAAAGAATCTTCTCTCCACTCGGGTGAAAGAACGGACTCCAATTTGCGTTACCCAGGTTGGTAATCTGTCTTAAATCACTTCCATCGGCATTGCAGATATAAAGTTCCATTTCGGTAGGTTGCACCAATCCTTGATCCAGCAGATCTTTGTATTCCTTAATTTCTGCCTCAGTTTTGGGGCGGGAAGAACGAAAAATAAGTTTGGTTCCGTCAGGTGAGAAAAATGCTCCACCGTCGTAGCCTAATTCATCTGTGATTTGTTTTACATCGCTACCGTCGATATTCATGGTGTATAGTTCCAGGTCTCCGGAACGAGTTGAAGTGAAAACGATCTTATCGCCTTTGGGACTAACAGTTGCCTCCGCATCGTAACCCGGCTCATTCGTTAATTGAGCTGTAATATTTCCTTCCAGGTCGGCCACGAAAATATCGAAGGAATCGTACACCGGCCATACATACTTTCCATTTTTACGCAAAGGCACTTCCGGACAGTTTTCATCTGCCAGATGGGTAGATGCGTAAACGATGTGTTTATTGTCGGGCAGGAAATAAGCGCAGGTTGTCCTTCCCATTCCTGTGCTGATCATTGGAGGTTTTTTATCTTCGAATGTTTCGTCCACATTCATAAGGAACATTTGGTCGCACTCCAATCCCCAATTAGAATAATTCGATTGAAATACCATCTGCTTATCATTGAAACTCCAGTATGCTTCCGCATTATCGCCGCCAAATGTTATTTGCCTGATCGATTTAAAGTGCTTCTCTTCCGGGTAAATCAAACTGTCGATGGAAGTTTGAACAATTTCTTCTGATACGGTTTTTTCAACTCTTTCTTTTTCCGAATCAGATTTACATGAAATTAATGTAAAAAGTAACAAAAGTGACAATAGGTATCTCATTTTTCGCGTATTTTTGTGCAAAAATAACGATATGCGATCAATTCTCATTCTATTTCTGCTCCTTATTACGTTTTCCTGTAAACAAGACTCCAGAAAAACGGTATCTATGAACGAAGATGTCACCTATCTGGCTGCCGACAGCCTGATGGGAAGGGCAACAGGTACTTCTTATGAAATGCTTGCCGGTTCTTACCTTGCAGACCGATTTCGTGACCTGGGATTAGAAGCTAAAGGAAGTAATGGCTATATGCAGGAGTTTACATTTAAGCCGAGTACAAACCCGCATCAGCAAGCTGAGGTTGTTGAGAAAAATGGTGACAGTACTGCTACCGGAAGGAATGTGATTGCTTATATAGATAACGAAGCACCTACCACAGTCATTATCGGCGCTCATTACGATCATCTGGGAATGGGGGGTCAGGGATCGCTGTATAGAGAGGGCGAGGCAATTCATAATGGTGCAGACGACAATGCAAGTGGCGTAGCTGTATTGCTTAAGCTCGCCAGCGAACTCCGGGAAAAGAATACAAATAATAATTATCTGTTTATAGCCTTTTCCGGTGAAGAAATTGGCTTACTAGGTTCTAATTATTTCGTTAAAAATCCTACTATAGATCTGGCAAATGTGACCTATATGCTGAATATGGATATGGTAGGTCGTTTGAATGATGAAAACACCCTGGCTGTGCATGGCGTAGGGACTTCTCCGGTATGGAAACAGGCTTTATTTGCAAACAACGATCTGGGTCTGAATATTGCCGAACACGAGAGTGGCATAGGTCCCAGCGACCACACTTCTTTTTATATTATGGATATCCCGGTGTTACATTTCTTCACAGGTCAGCATAGTGATTATCACAAACCCAGTGATGATGCTGATAAATTGAACTACGCTGGCATGGAGACCATATCAAAATATATTCTGAATATCATTACCGATCTGGATGACAATGATAAGTTGACATTCAGGAAGACAAAGAATGAGAGTGAAGATGTGCCCAGATTCAAGGTGACCTTAGGTGTTGTGCCCGACTACTTGTATACCGGGGAAGGTATGCGTATCGATGGAGTAAGCGAAGATCGTCCTGCCATAAAAGCAGGTATTCAAAAAGGTGATATTGTGAAGAAAATGGGGGAATTCGATGTGACGGATATGATGAGTTATATGAAATCACTTTCCAAATTTGAAGAGGGACAGACAGTAATGGTTATGATAGACCGTAACGGGGAGATGATCGAATTGGAGGTAACCTTTTAAAAATTTCTCGCAATTGACAAGGTGATCCAGCTGTGGAGTAAAGTAGTGCCTACTCTTGGAGCGGCATAATTATATCCGGCTTTATATTCCATTCGTTTTTTCCTGAAAAAGCCCTCACAGCCATAGGTAAAGAGGTGATCAACGGGCTCCAGAACATATAAGGAATTATCCCCGAAGATAAATCCCTCTAGTAAAGCATCGTGCATCACATAGCGATATGCGAATTTCAGTACAAAGAAAAACTCAGGTTGTATTTTACCAATTTGATGATACGCCATGGTTTGCCTGAGATTCTTCCTTTTTCCAAAGTAAAACGCAGCTTGATTCTCTATATAGATATCCTTTGTCCCTAGTGCGATCTTAGGCGTCCAGGCCGCATATACACCAAACGAATCGTCAAGCACTTGCCAGTCACGAGTATAACTGGCATACAGATTCATATGAACGGCATCTTCGATCTGAGCCACCCAAGTGGGATTTGAAGATTCATTGGTAGAATGAAACCATCTTTGGAATCCTTCAGCGCCGGAAATCGCCCCGGTAACTCCCATCTCTAAGACAAAATCCATCAGCCGATTTTCGTTAGTAAAAGATAAGCCCGTGGTAATAGCGCTGTAGCCCGCAAATGGACGATCAAAATCTTCTATTCGGATGGACAGTACATCGGAAGGCGTATAATACTCCTGTGAGATACTAAAACGAAGTTGTCTCCTGTCTTGCTGTTCTTCAAGTTCGTTGAGGAGAATACGGTAGTTTATAAACGATCCTGTGGTATAGTAATAATCGGTAAATAATGCAAAATCATTGTCGTGGTGCAATTCGATCTGGTGCTTGTAAAAGGGAATCTCATCTTCTGTTTCCATAAGATCCTGGGAGAGGAATTCAGTAGAAAAAAAAAGGAATAAAATCAGCAGTAAATGAACTCCCTTTGGTTGGTGGATCATACCTCAAAAATAGAAAAAGAATTCAATTGTTCTTTAACTAATTATTTTTTAAAATTTTAGTTTGAGTTGAGAATCCTAAGTTGATGGATATAAGACGATATTAAACTAAGCTTTACTGATTAGACTCTTGAAAAATACAAAACCAAAACCAACAAAGAGCATCAGGTGAAAAGGAAATAAACCAAAGTCACCTCCCTGATCACCCACAATGAAGGCACTATACATGCCAAATGCGAAGTAGAGCATGAGCAATCCTTCGAATATAACATTAGGACTCAATTTCTTTTTGAGGTATTTATTACCCTTCCAACTATCCTTTAAAGAACTAACATTGAATTTTGGGGTACGAATAAATTCACTTTTCTTCCCCAGGTGACCTTCAAGTACAGCAATACTATTGTGTAGTGAAAAGCCCATCGCAATTGAAAAGAAGGTGAAGAACATACCCGTATACTTCAGGAATCGCTTAATACCTCCTCCATATATATTTTTATATGTGAACCAGTAACAGATAAAGAAGATCAACGTACTGAGCACAAAGAAGCTCATAATGAAAAAGTATATTTTCAGGTGCTCATATTCATTTTTAATGTAGAGCATTGGTATGCTTAAAATCGCCACTATGAGTATGTTCAGGAACATTGTACTGTTCAGTAAATGAATAATACTGTGAACTTTTGTTTTGAACGGAATATTGCCTTTTCTCAAAACCCGTTTGGCCATTTTCTGGAAATTCTCTGCACCTCCTTTGTTCCATCTGAATTGCTGTGATCGTGCGGCACTGATCACCACGGGAAGTTCGGCAGGTGTTTCAACTTCTTCCAGGTATTTGAATTTCCAGTCTTTCAGTTGCGCCCTGTAACTAAGGTCAAGATCTTCAGTAAGCGTATCACCCTCCCAGTTACCTGCATCGATAATACATTCTTTTCTCCAGACCCCTGCTGTTCCATTGAAATTAATGAAATGTCCACGGCTGTTTCTTCCAACCTGCTCCAGGGTGAAATGTGCATCTAACGCAAATGCCTGGACACGGGTTAGCAATGAATAATCACGATTCAGATGGCCCCAACGGGTTTGTACTACACCGATCTCTTCATCCTTAAAATATGGAATGGTATTGAGTAACCAGGTCTTCTTTGGAAGAAAATCCGCGTCGAATATTGCAATGAATTCACCTTTTGCTGTTTTCAACCCTTCTTTTAATGCTCCGGCTTTATAACCCACCCTATTTTCACGTGTAACCTGTTTAATATCTAGCCCGTTTTTTTGTAATTCAGCTATCTGGATGGCTGTTTTTTCGAAGGACTCATCTGTGGAATCGTCTAGTACCTGGATCTCCAGTTTGTCTTTGGGATATCGGATCTCGGCCATATTGTTGAGCAGCCTCTCCATAACATAAAGCTCGTTATATACTGGTAATTGGATGGTTACATAAGGTACTTCCCCGGGATTTGAAAGATCGAATTTCTCGCACAGGTCGTCTTTTTTACGTCTCGATCTTAAGTAATTGAACAGCAGGTTCAGCTGCGCCAAAGCATACAAGAAGATAAGTATGAGGGCGACAGAATAAATAACCATTACTACTGTTTCCAGTATCATTTTTTAAAGCTGTATTTAAAGATCCAACTTAAGATTTTAATGCCAGCAAAGATAGCACCTTTTACGGTTCCCGAAACTTTTGAGACACCAATTCGGTTTCTATATTTAACAGGAACCTCTTTATAGGAGTATTTTTGTTTAAGTGCTTTTAATTGCATTTCAACGGTCCAGCCATAGGTCTTGTCCTCCATGGAAAGATCAACGAGTTTCTCGTATTTGATTGCGCGGAAAGGTCCGAGATCGGTAAATTCCGATCGATAGAATAACCCCATCAGGCTGGTGGCCAACCAATTTCCAAAGATCTGCGGCATCGTCATTGAACCTGACTCCCTAAGATCCTTTACTCTGGCTCCAACAACAAAATCCACATTGTTATCAATAATTGGAGCGATTATCTCGAGGAGTTGCTCGGGATGGTCGCTGTAGTCACCATCGAGGAATACCACGATATCAGGGTGGGGCGCTGTTGCTGCGATATGTTCCATACCTTTAAGGCAGGCATAGCCATAACCCTTTCTTTCTTCTCTAAGTACAGTAGCACCTGCTTTTTTTGCGATTTCCTCGGTATTATCTGTAGAACCGTTGCTTACCACGATCACTTCAGAGACATTTCCGGGGATATCCTGAATTACCTTCCCGATTGAATCGGCCTCATTGAAGGCAGGTATTATTACTTTAATTATTTGAGGCATCAACAGTACGAAGTTTCAAATGGCAGATCAAATAAACCTAAATTTATGGTGATCGCGAATTTTAATCTAGTTTTTATTTACCAATGCCATTAGGTCTACATCATTACCTAACAACACCTGATTGGCATTTATTCGGCCATCCTTTGGTCCGTTTTCCAATTTCAGCACTCCTCTGGGACATACGGCCGAACAGATTCCACATCCTACGCAGCTTGCACGGACTATATTTTCACCTTTCTGTGCATAGGCGCGAACGTCGATACCCATTTCACAATAGGTGGAACAATTTCCACAAGAGATGCATTGGCCTCCGTTGGTTGTAATTCTGAAGCGTGAAAATAATCGTTGTTGAATCCCCATTATCGCTGCCATGGGGCATCCAAAACGGCACCAAACCCTGTTTCCGAAGATAGGGTAGAAGCCTGTTCCAATCACCCCACTGAACACAGCCCCTATCAGGAAGCCATACCACTGGCGTAATTTTGCAGCTTCGAAAATGAAAATATTACTAGTGTCGCTTCCGTAATGAATGCCTAGTAGCGCAATAATAATGACAAAGTAACCAACGGCACCATACCGCGCATCTTTCTTTAATGCTTCACGCTTAAAGAACCAAATACCTGCAAAGATGAGGGTGAGAAAAACACCAACCCCGATTAAGAAGACGTCCTTGGTTAGCCAATAAGCGTTAGGATCGTTACCCAGATATGTGCTCACAAGAGCCGTTGTCATCACCACAGAAAACACGAGTACACTGTGAATTACCCAGCGCTCAACTTTCCAGGCGACCATACTTTTATCCGACAGCTGGCGGAATGAATCCCCGGCAGTTTCAGCGAGGCCGCCACAACCACAAACCCAGCTGCAATACCAGCGTTTACCATATTTGTAGGTGAGGATCGGGGTGATGATAAAGATACTTGCAACACCAAAAAGTAGCATAAAAAGACCGAGGTTCCCTGAAGAAAGGAGTCCGTCGAGTGAGTAACCATCAAATAAATAGTAGTTCAGAGGCCAAACACTTTTTAGGTCGTAGTAAGGAAGGTTATATGCCTCGCTGGTGTTGAGGCGTGCCATAAATTCCGGGATCAGAAAGGCAAAGGCGGTCTGGAAGAACATAACACTCATGGTACGTATACGTTCGTAGCGATTGTGGCGATATTTCCAGATGAATTTTATCCCAAAGGCAAAGATCGCAATGGTATATAGGGTTCCGTATACAAACCATTGGCTTGCCGGATTGCCACTTAGTATTCTACTTAGTGGGTCGAAAAAGGATATAACACCCGTATTCTCGCCGTTGGCGTTGAGCCCAAGATATTCAGCATAGAAATATAGGATGATATAAAATCCTGTTATTGCGATTCCTGCTATCCAGCCAAGAAATCCTCTGCTACTAACCGATTTAAACCAAACCCCATGATTTTTAATACCCTCAAGTTCATTAGCATATGCCCCTTTGGCAAAAAGAACAATTCCACCGGTAATAGATAATAATGAAATAGTAAGCCAAACTGCCTTATCAGGAAAATTAATATTTAAACCGGCCAGTAATAAGATGGCCAAGCCAAACATTCCTATAATCGTAGCGATCTTCTGAATGGCATTTATAGTTTTGGGAGGTTCTCCGGTAAGGCTCATATTGCGTTGAACGGTGCTCATAGATCAGGCGTTTACGGTTTGGTTAGTATAAGCTTGAAGAATTTGAGCTTCGAAGGACCTATAAAATTCAGGATCGAAATTTGCATTAGCTAAATTCTGTACAACATAATCTGTGCTTCTCTCTTCTGTTAGCCAGGCATCGAAAACGTCGTGCCTCATTCTAATTCCAAAGATGTTTATACCTAAAAATTTACCTGTTTCTTTATGAGAAGCGATGGTGAGGCATTTTGTGTCGTCCTCATGTTTCCAGTGAAAATGCTCTTCGTAATCAGGCAGCCGTTCATTGCTAGTTACCCATCCGTATGTTTGATATTCGATATCGAAAAATTTGGCACTATTGAACCAATTTCCTGGATTATATTGCATTCGATTTCCGCATATAGTCTGGGCAAGGGTTTCGCCCATCATTCGCCCGGTATACCAAACAGCCTCTATAGGTCTGCGGTTACCAATGCCCTCATGCTGTTCGGCACAGTCACCAATAGCATAGACATCAGGAATATTGGTTTCTAAATACCGATTTACTTTAATACCCCGCCCCACTTCAATACCACTGTCTTTCAGAAAATCGATATTAGGAGATACCCCGGGAGTTAATCCAACCAGGTTGCACGCTATCTCTTCATCTGTTTCCGCTACTATAACAGCCCGCGCTTTCCCGTTTTCATCGGCCAGGATCTCCTTGAGATTTACTCCCAAACGTAAATCTATATGGTGATTTTGAATATGCCGACTTATCATTTCACTTTCACCTTTGGGTAATACAATATTCCAGAAACTGGATTCACGGACTAAAAATGTCACAGGAATTCCACGGGTATGGAGCATTTCGGCGAGTTCAACACCAATGAGCCCTCCGCCAACGATGACCGCTCGTTCGCAAACTTTATTGTTAGGAGCATATTGTTCGAGAGACTGCAAGTCCTGAAAAGAATACAATCCCTGTACCGCGGCTAAATCCTGTCCCGGCCAGCCAAATTTGTTCGACTTAGACCCTACTGCCAGTATGAGTTTATCATAGGCCATGTTTTCACCGTTGTCGAGAATCAGTTGTTTTTCTTCATGTTTTACCTGTTTTACATATGCGCGTTTCAATTGGATTTTGTTTTTCTCCCAAAACCAATCCTCATAGGGTTTGGTGTGTTCATATTTCATATGTCCCATATAAATATACATAAGGGCCGTACGTGAAAAGAAGTGATCTGTTTCGGCTGAAATAATGGTAATTCGTTTATCACTCAGTTTTCTAATATGACGGGCGGCTGTTACGCCGGAAATACCATTACCAATAATTACGATATGCTCCATAATTGTTTTGTAGTCGCTGATGAGTCGAACATAAATTTACGGAATTACAACACATCTATTTTTTTAATTTGCTGAAAATCATCTTTAACAATTAATTTGGGTTGTCTGTAAGTAATTCTTAGACCATTACGACCTACTTTTTGTAGATTACAGACTATGAAAAAGAGTATATTAATATTGTTAGTATTGATGGGCCTGAATGCTATGGATGGTTGGGCTCAAACAACTACCGAATTCTTCGACGAGGCCGATTCGTTCTTTAATAACTATGTTTCTAAAGGCACCATCGATTATACCCGGATCCACCAGGCGCCCGAACAACTAAATAACCTTATCGATAAAGCGGAAAGCGTAAGAGTAGGCAAATCAGATCCAGCCGAGTACAAAGCATTTTGGATTAACACGTATAATCTTACAGTAATTAAAGGAATTATCGATAATTATCCGCTGGAATCCCCGTTAGACGTAATAGGTTTCTTTGACAAAATCCAATATGATCTGGGAGGGGAGTCCCTCACATTGAATGATATAGAGAATAAAAAGCTACGTGCGATCTTTGAGGAGCCGCGAATTCATTTTGTTTTGGTTTGCGGGGCGAAAGGATGTCCTCCAATTATTTCCGAAGCCTATTTTCCATCTAAACTAGAGGAACAATTACAACGGCAAACGAAGAAAGCATTAAACGATGCTGCTTTTGTAAGAGTTTCTGAAGGTAAGGTTGGTCTATCCGAAATTTTTAAATGGTATCGAGAAGATTTTGTGAAGCATGGACAAACAGAATTGGATTTCATAAATAAATTCAGAAAAGAAACGATTCCTGTTGATGCGACAATTTCTTATTATTCGTACAACTGGAAGTTAAATTCAAAATAAATTTCACCCAATTGGTGATTAATAAGTAGTCTTCCCGCCTGTCGCATGCGTCCCCAACATGCGGTAGGTCGCGGAAGCACCACAGAATTCGAGTTGTAATAGCATTTCTTTAAGACATTAGCTCGAAATTTATTAGTAATTTGACCTAATCTAAAAAATAACTTCTGCTTGAGATTCGTAGTAATTCTGTCAGTTTTCCTGGTTTTTCAATCTTGTACTTCACAGAGCTCCAGGATGAATGGTGTGAGTTTCGTTGCCTCCCGAAACCCGGTGGATCAGGATCAAATAGAACCCTTGATTCAGTTACAGGCAAATTATGCTGCAATCATGCCTTTCGGATTTATACGTAGCCTTAATAATCCGGAGATCATATACAATACAGAGCGACAATGGTATGGTGAAACCAATGAAGGCGCCGCACAGTATATTGATATGCTGCACAAGAATAATATTAAAGTTATGCTCAAGCCACAGATCTGGATCTGGCGGGGGGAATTTACGGGCAACCTAAAAATGGATTCAGAAGAACACTGGGATGAACTGGAAGAATCATACTCAAAGTTTATTTTAGAATACGCATCACTCGCGCAGTTGACCCAAGTGGATGTATTTTGTATTGGTACCGAATTAGAGCAATTCATTGTACATCGCCCGAAGTATTGGGATAAGCTCATATCTGAAATAAAGAATATTTATAAAGGAAAACTTACCTATGCAGCGAATTGGGATGAATATAAGCGTGTCCCTTTTTGGCGGCAATTAGATTTTATCGGAGTGGATGCCTATTTTCCAATTTCTGAAAGTGCGACTCCAACTATTTCTGAAGCAAGGGCAGGATGGAAGCGATGGAAAGAGGAACTGAAAGGGGTATCGAATGCGAATGATAGAAATATTCTCTTCACCGAATATGGTTACAGAAGTGTTGATTTTTCCGGAAAAGAACCCTGGCAAACGAGTCGGGATCAGAAAAATGTGAATCTCGATGCCCAGGCTAATTTGCTCACAGCTTTGTATGAAGAGGTCTGGAATGAAAATTGGTTTTCCGGAGGGTATATTTGGAAATGGTTCATTGATCATGATATGGCCGGTGGAGAAGATAACGACCGTTTCACTCCCCAGAACAAACCAGCCGGAATGGTGGTTCAGTATTATTATTCAGAAGAATGATTTAAGATAAAAAGCCGCCTTACAGAAGTAAGACAGCTTTTTTCCAAAAAACAACAACACTATTTATCACCTGAAATTTCCTCTAACAGGACAGTGTTCTGCGCTTTTAATTCTTTATTTTCTTCGAGTACCGTATCGAGTTTGTTATTTAATTCCTGAATGGCTTTGGTTAATACCGGGATCATTTCCGAATAAGCCATACTCAGCTTTCCACTTTCAGGAGCTACGGTAATTACTTCCGGAACAAGTTCCTGAATTTGCTGTGCTTTGAATCCAAGATGTACGTCGTTGTCTGTATCATCGATCAATTCGTAGGCAATAGTTTCAATTTGCATAACCGTCTCAAGGCCGTATTCCAGGGCGACAATGTTTTCTTTTAACCGAATGTCTGATGTAACCGTTGGTGCATTTACAAGGAAGAGGTCCGTAAACCGATGGTTTGGGGCTCCCAAAGAAGTCAGGTTGTCGAATCCTGGGCGGATGGTCCCTTCCATAAAAGTATAGATGTCGTAAATTGAACCTTCCACATCGAAGGTCACGCAGTTTTTTCCATTAGCATTGCTAGCAGGTACACCGGATAAGGCACCTGCAGTATTATTTGCCACGTTTCCAGGCGTTATTGCAAACCTTGCAGTATTACTTCCTCCGGTGTCTTCAATAATGAATCCTGCGAACATTGGGAATTCCGGAGATTCGAACTTAGCCACATTGATATCACCGGTAGTCTCAACCACATGTAGTTTCATGTCGGGACTTGTCGTTCCTATTCCTAAACCAGTTGCATCCAGGCGCATGAGTTCATCATAGGCGGCATCTCCTGTTCCGGAACCAGGGGCAGCATCCTGCCCCCAGGCGAAGTATTCACTATCGTTGGAGTTTCCATTATCACTATCTATATTAAAAGCCAATCCTCCGCGAGTGCTTATTAAGCCATCTGCCGTGTTTCCCGCATCTCTGGAAAGCAATAAATAGTCTGTGTCTAATGAAAGTCCGTTAGATCCGGAGCTAGTTATATCTATATTCAGGTTGTAACCCGAAAGATTAATGTTTCTGTTTTCGGTTAGTGTTTGATCACTTATCCCAAGGTATGTATCTTTATCTGCCGTCATTAATGCATTCCATTGTGCGCCATCGAAATAATAAAAACCATCGATCAAATTGGCTCCCTCGTCATAAATCAGAGTTCCTTCTACGGGATTGCCACCCTGGGGGTTTTTAATGGTCGTAACATCAGATGTATTCATCAAGTTATTACGTGGAAGCAAGAATCCACCAGAAGTAGAGCTAACATCTAATGCTCCTTCAGGTGTGGTCGTTCCTATACCTACCTGTGCAGTGGTCGTACATATTGAAATGATGAAAAGCAGTATTGCTGAAAGTAAGTAGTTTTTTGGGGGCTTCATAACTTCTTATTTTTGAGTACTAATCGTTTTTAAAACGTATAATACAAAGTTACAGCATCTCTTATAATTCTTACAATAAATTCCTACACAAATCGTTTAAGAACAATTTTTTATGGATGAAAAGAAAATATAAACGATGAAAAGTAAATTCAGTAGAGTTTGTTAGATACAATCAGTACCAATCAATTGTCTATTGGTCGAAAAAAATAGCATTTCATGGATTTTTATTTTTTCATTCTTCCAAAGATTGGTCAATAAATCCATAGTGTGATCAATCAGTTTTAGTTGCTGTCCAAACAGCAAGAAAACCTCTCTTAACGGCGTGTGTACTTCCGTAAAGAACTCCATCTTCATAGTAAAAAGATGAGTTATATGTACCGCTATTATCTCCGGAAATCAGAGCGACATAGATAATACCTCTTTGCGTATTTACACGTCCATCTTGGATTGGAACCGACGTTCTATAGAACTCACCTTCAACACTGTTTTCATTGATTTTGGTGATACTCATCATTGCAAAATTATTGTCCGTTTTATCCTGCGGAGTCATATCGAGTTTCCATGTACCAACCAATTGCTGAAGATCATCATTCGAGATTTGAGATTGACAATTGAAGTTGAGTGTTAAGATGAATAGGGGTACTAAAATTTTAATTACATTTAATTTCATTTGTTCTATTTTTAAGATTAATTCTTCAAAGATGCAGTTTGAAAGCGTACCAGTCGTTCCGATTAATGAATTGAGACGTTTTAGCAAAAAATCTGATGTTTCAATTAGAAAGTTGAAACTCATCAATCGTCTAACTTTAAGTGTTTTGGGGATTTTCCTGTTAGTTTCTTTACTGTGCGATTAAATGAAGCTTTAGAATTAAATCCTGCTTCAAAAGCAAGGCCAAGCAGGGTAAATTTATCATTTTGGGAGTCTGCGATCAGGGATTTTAACTCTTCAAATCTTAACTCGTTAATGTAGTCGCTAAATTTCTTGTTGAATATATTGGTCAGAGTTTTAGTAACGAGATAAGATTTTACCTGAATGGCTTCTGAAAGACTTGAAACAGTTAGTTCCTGATTTTTATATAACTTATCATGGATCATCAAGGAGGTAATTTTAGCAGCTATTTCCTGGAGCTGGGATTGATCTTTTTCTGAAAGGATTTCCACCTTTTTAAATGCGAGGTTATTTCGTCTCGCGAATCCTTCCAGTCCCAACCAATAAGTGATAATGGCCATAATTACAAAAATTGGATCGCCAAAAAAGCTAAATGCATAATCAAAGAACAGGAAGTCGATCAAAACAATCGTAGTGAACAAAATGGAAAATATTCGCAACGCGATGACTACCCTTTTGATCCAATAGGTATTTTCTTTAATTATTCTATAGCCAGGGGTCACAGGAGGAGATCTCAATATTTTTTCAGCCTTGTAGGAATAGAAAATTATTAGTGCGCCTGCGATTATGTACATAGTAGGGTAGTGCATCCAAACCACATATCCCCAGTAACCCAGCCAGCTTAGGCTTTCCCTGGTGCCGTCCCAGTAAAAATTTTGTGCCTTTATAAAGAAACTCCAGGTTATCTCAATCATCGCGGGAAGAAAATGTATCCAGTGTTTTAATTTTAATCTAAAAGTTGGTGTTACATAACTCAGCACAAAGAAGTATATCAAAGCCCCGTAAATCCAGTTATATTCCAGTAATATATAATACCAGGTGTCATAACGACCAAGTCCGAAGGAATGCAATATTTCCACAATCAATCGGTAAGAAAAGAAAAAGAGAATGGTCGCCAGAAAACGTTTGGCTGTCTTGTGCAAGGTACGGGTACGCCATAAAATACTTCCGTAAATGATTCCCTGAAGTGCTCCAATTGCGAGTAATACAACAAGAAGAATGTCCTTAGTTTCCACTTTTCTAAAGATAACAAAGATTAAGAAACAATATACTTATTGTAATATCTGTTAAGTTCTTTAGCACTGGCGCCAAACCATTTTTTAAAATGTATCACTGTAAAATGATACTGTAACCTCAGGGTGCCATTTTTGGCATATTTTCTTGAAGAGGTCACCACGTAATCATTAATTACCGTAAATTTTTGTCGGTCGTAAATACGACCAATAAACTCACAATCTTCATAAATAATGAAATCTTCGTTAAAACCATCAAGGGACTCAAAGATCTCACGAGATATGTAGAGTGACTGATCTCCTCCGCGACAGGCTCGAACATTAAATCGGGTAAACCACTGTGAAAATGTAAGCACAGGATGCTTTGTATCAAATTTCATACGAAAACAGCCGGCAGAATGCCCTTTTTCAATATGATGTAATATGGTAGTATCGAAACCTTCTGGCGGAAAGGAATCGGCATGTAAGAAGTATAATATTTCACCTTTGGCGATTTCGGCCCCGGTATTCATCTGGCATGCCCTGCCTTTACGGGATGATATAACCGACATAGGCAATAGGCATCCATTATTAATATAATTTTTAGCACAATACAACGTATTATCCGTACTGCCTCCATCTACGACCAATATTTCGGAGATCTTTCCTGATGTACTTCTTTCATCCAAATGTTTTAAGAGGTCGGCTATAGTAGCCGCCTCATTATAAACAGGGATAATTATACTTATCATAGGCTAAAGATAGAAAAGCTATTGTTTCTCATTCAAATTCCAGTCGTAGTTTTTGTATTCAATACTAGCATCAAGACCAATTTGTGTTTCAGAATAGCTGTTGATATATCCAATAACGTCAACCTCCCCATTCACAACAAAATCCTTTTTATACCAATCGAATATTGAAGATAATCTTGGAATGGATGCGTTTATCTCGTTTTTATCACTATTAATGAACTCTTTTGTCACAAATTCCAACTGATCTTCCATTTTCGAAGCGGTAAAAGCCTCATTCAATAACTTCGGGCAGGAATATGAAGCACAATTGATAGCAAAATGAATTCTGGGTTCGTTCATCTTCCGAAGAATTCCATTCTCAATTCCTCCCAATGAGAGATTTTTATCCCCAATAGGCACAATTCCACGGGTCCATGGGCCACTGATATCTTTAATACTTTTAACCGGATAATTGTCCAGGATAAGTTGAACGGTATAGGCATTATAGGTATTAATGTAATAGGCAAGCAATTCCTCAACACTCCATTCATCGGGGGGTTGTGTTTTCGATAACATCTCCAAATAAGAGCGAAGATCAGCCTGATCCCGCTGAAAACCTTTGTAATCTACGAGGCCGTCTTTATCTACATGCTTCTTTAAAAGATTATCCCACATGGAATGATCAACGATCTCTTCCGAAACATTAACCGTATTTAAGTCACCCGTTACTTCCTTTGTGGGTTGCCCTTGGCTGGATAGGCCAGCAGCCGAAAATAAAGTGCATTGCTGAAAGCTTAAAGCGAGTATCAGGACCCACATTTTAACGAATAATTTTATGCTCATTTTTCTTTACGTTAGGTATTATATGTTATAGGTTGTGGCTTTATAAGAGAAAGATTTTCAATAAAAAAACCTGTATTACAGTCGTAGAACAGGTCTTTTAATTACATTTTTCTATCAATTAGCAACAACCCCCTCCGTCGTAATGAAAAGTTGAATCGCTAATAAAAATATCTTTTCTACCCAGATCTGCCAGGTTGCCCGCTGTTTTATCACATATGGCGATTGGCTGATTCTTAAGCAGTATATGTCCGTTTTGGTCGTCCAGATATTCTTCTTCTCCAAAATAAATGGCAGCTTTTCCCGTGAAAACACATGGGCCGTCTTCAGGCATGGGATCTTTAATAGCAGCCACTTCTATCGATTCGATGTAGATAAGTTCGTCGGTAGGATAGTTTTTCGGATCCAGGATACGGTAAGGTTTACGGGCTCGTATCTCAATGGTCCCAAAGCCCACATCTGTAAGTGCTTTTATATAATCTTTTATAGGTAAACTTCCACTGAGGCAAAGCGCCCGTAATCGATCGTCATTTCGCAAGGTGTCGTTCATGGGTTGTTCGCAGGTAGGATCGCTCATCACCAATCTCCCGTGAGGTTTTAGGACACGGTACATTTCTTCGATAGCTTTTCTAAGATCATCTTCTTTAAAAATATTGAAAAGGCAGTTCTGAGCGGCAACATCAATGCTGTTGCTCTCTACAGGAAGGTTCATGGCGTCGCCTTTACGCAATTCGATGAATTCATTTTTAAACCACGAATTCTGTACTTCCGCATCTTTAAAGTTCTTTTGGGATGCTTCCAACATTTCATTTACCACATCTACACCTATCACCCCGCTTTTCTGACGTGAGAAGTACGAAAACTGAAGTAATTCCATTCCACCTCCAACTCCTACATACAGAATTTTAGGGTTATTGATAAGATCTCTTGCATGGACGGTACTTCCACACCCGTAATTCATTTCCTGCATGATCTTTGGAATTTTTAATCCCGGTAATTCCCAAATTGGGTTTGTGGTACAGCACAAACCAACATCGGGATTTAAAGCGGCGTCTTTATAGACATCATGGGTAGTTTCTAAATAACTCATACGTTCGGTATTCGGGATTGATTTTTACAATTTTCTGATCAATTCGGTAAATAAGGTGATCATATCTGGCTCGGCTTTGGCAGCCATCGCCAGTATTTCTGATATTTTAACCGGTTCAAGGTGGTCCGGATCACATTCGTCGGTAATAATAGACAAAGCTGACACCGGAAGGCCTAAATGATTTGCCACAATAACCTCGGGAATGGTGCTCATTCCTATGGCATCTGCACCAATGATCTTCAGATACCTGTATTCTGCTCGTGTTTCTAACTGGGGCCCTACCACCGCGGCATACACCCCTTTGTGCAATTTTATCTTCCGTTCAGAAGCAATTTGTTCCATGATGTCATTCATTTCCGAGTCATAGGGCGCACTCAAATCGACAAAACGTTCACCCAGTTTTTCCACTCCTTTAAAAGCCAGAGGCGAGCCTCCTTGTAAATTGATGTGATCGTCAATAAGCATGATCTCTCCTTTCCTTAAGTTGAGGTCTAAAGCACCAGCAGCGTTGCTAACCAACAACCTTTTAATTCCTAGGCGATGCATTACACGAACCGGAAAAGTTACATCCTGAAGTGAATATCCTTCATAAACATGAAATCGGCCTTGCATCATAATTATTTTCTTACCACCCAAAGTTCCAAATATGAGTTTGCCGGTGTGAAATTCGACGGTCGCGGTTGGGAAATAAGGAATATGATTATAGCTCATTTCCACTTCCACTGTCACATAATCGAGAATTTGCCCAAGCCCGGTTCCTAATATGATGCCTACTTCAGGAACTCCGAATCCACGTCCCTCTAAAAATGATGCTGCTTCTTCAACTTGTTTGATCATAGTTCTTTTGCTTGATTCGAATTCTTTAGGAAGGGCTTGAATGCATCAATACCAATTATATCCTCTAATCTGTCAACATCGTTCTTTTCGGCCAACACCTTCAGGTTTAAGCCTTTCAAATCTTCCAGTGTATCCCTTAAGACCGTCTCGGCACCCCAATTCTTTGATTCGAACAATTCTGATTTAAGTAGGTTCATGCCCAGTAAATAATATCCTCCATCGGAAGCGGGCCCAATAACGAAATCATTGTCATTCATAGATTCAAAGGCTAATTCAAGGTCTTGCTGTGACAGGTCGTACATATCGCTTCCAATGATAATAATATTTTTGAAACCGTCTTTAAATCCTTCTTGAAATGCGTTCTGCATGCGTTCGCCAAGATCTGTACCACGTTGCAGTCTCTTGTTATAATTACCGCGTTCCCAATTGTCATTTTCATGAATACATTCTGAATAATAGACATATTTAGACACCCTGAGATGCCTGGTAATATTTTGAGTATGATCTACGAGGAACTTATAGATTTCTAGGGCTGTTGAATCGCCTAATTTGGCCGCAAGTCGAGTTTTTACTTTTCCCAGTTCCGGATTTCTGGTAAAAATTAAGAGAAGATTTTTATTCATATACTTTTTCACCCTTTAACAACCATTTTCCCCAGGCCCTGGAGTACGGATGAATTTTTTCAGTTTCTATTCCTTCGGAATCCAATACAGGATAATCCTTATTCTTCCATTCGAAAATACCGCCATACAGATTTCTAACATTAGTATATCCAACCTTTTTCAATTTCTCGCCTATCTCTTCGGAACGAATTCCCAACGAACAATAGACGACGATCAATTCATCGGTAACAGGTATGTCTTTCATAAGTTCTTCGGAAGAAAATTCAGAATATCCAATGTATGCTGCACCTTCTATTTTACTTATCTCATATTCCGAACGCTCTCTCGTATCGAGAATCGTCACTTTTCTATGGGTCTGAGCCATCCTGAGTTCTTCAACCGAAATATAAGGAATGGAACGGGTGTTATAGATGTTTAACAGATCGTGAAGTGACTCCTGGGCGTATCCGGAGAAGCCTATTAAAAAAAGTAAAATATTGAAAAATCTCAATTTCATACCGCTAATTTACATCATTGAAGATCAAGTCACACTTCCCTGGCAGCTACTTCCTGCGCCAGCAGTACAACCAAAACAGTGTTGAGAGATAATAATTTGCCTGTCGTTTAGAATAGCTTCATTATAATCTTTAATATGCTGAATCTTGCTGGCAACCTTCAATTCCAGCATCTGGTTGAAATCACAGTCGTATAACCAGCCATCCCAACTCACCGAAATGGTATTAGTGCACATCACATCTGCCACTGCAGTCGGATTAAAGGCATCGACCAACTGGTACATATAATCTTCATAATTATCGGACGCGATCAGGTAATCAAGAAATCTTGAAATAGGGAGATTCGTTATGGCAAACAGGTTGTGAAACTGTATACTGAAATCTTCCATCAACACCTTTTTAAAGTCTTTTTCCATACTGGCCTGGTCACCGGGAAGGAATGCACCACTGGGATTGTATACAAGGTCTAGTCGTAGCTCACTATCAGGTAGGCCGTACCCTACCTCGTTCAGCATTTTTAGTGCTTTAATGGAAGCATCGAAGACTCCGTCACCACGTTGCTTGTCAGTTTTTCCCTTGGTCCAGTGGGGCATTGAACTAACCACATGAACATTGTGCTCTTTAAAGAATTGAGGAAGGTCATTATATTTTTTATTGGCAGTAATGATCGTTAAATTACTGCGTACAATAAAATCTTTGATACCTGCTTTACTGGCTTCGTCGACAAATCTTCGAAAATTCGGATTCATTTCCGGGGCACCCCCGGTAAGATCCAGTGTGTGAGCACTCGTATTGCGAATTACCTCCAGGCATTGCTCCATGGTTTCCCAGGTCATAATCTCTTTACGATCCGGGCCGGCGTCCACATGGCAGTGTTCACATACCTGATTGCACATATATCCTACATTGATTTGAAGGACTTCCAATTTTTTTGGACGAAGTGGGAATTGACCACTTTCTTCGATCTTTTCAGCAAAAGTGGGAAGTTCACCATCACGAAATATACCGTTGGATAATATTTCGAGCTGCCGGTTGGCAATAGCCAATTCACTATGGCGCTTATGGAGGGATTGGGTTTTTATCTTAGTCATAGAAATTTCTTCGTTAGCCGTCAAGTTTATTCACCTTATTCATCATCATAACACCGTGAACTAAAGTAGCGCCACTACGAATGGCAGCACCTACGTGAACAGCCTCCATCATTTCTTCCTTAGTCACCCCGCGTTGAAGCGAATCTTTTGTATATGCATCGATACAATACGGACATTGTTCGGTATGTGATACGGCAAGTGCGATTAATGATTTCTCTCTGGCTGTCAAGGCCCCTTCTTCAAAGACTTTCCCATAATAATCGAAGAATTTTGTACCTAGTTCTTCGCTCCATTCTGTGATATCACCAAACTTGCGCAGGTCTTTGGGATCGTAATACGACATATATATATTTTAATAGTTAGCCAACCGAATATAATCCGATCTTCTTCTTGCTCGTAAATATAGCGAAGTAGTCTAAAATTTTATGAAAAGCTTACGAAACTTTTTCGATAACCATATAACGCCTGCCTATAGTATTATTACAACGCTAGCTAATCAAAACTATAGGTAAAACCAGAACTAAAATCGTATTGGGATTTGGGCACTCCAACAGCCGGAAAGGCATCATAGGTAAAGCTATAGGTCATATTCAGTGCAAAATTTTTCAGCAGGCCTACTATCAGGGAAGATTGACTCGAAATTCTAAAGTCATCTAACTTGTCTACCCTGGGTTGACCATATGTAGTACTCACGATCGTTATATTTTCTGTGGGATACAAACTAAATGATAAGTATGCGCTAGCCCTGAAGTCTCTTTGAGTTGGTGTAACTCCGTCACTAAGTCTCTCATGTTCGTACATCATTAAAGCCCCCAGGTAGAACTTGTATTTTTCCGAAGTACTAAGCTTAAATCTGGGCCCTGTACCTAACAAACCTCTGAAATCAATTAGGTTCACTTTGTTAAATTGTCCCTGGGCAAATATTTCCCAGGCTATACGCGGATGAAAACGGTAATTGTAACGGACATGTGAGATGAGACTGTTATCGAATTCATCGCCTTCAATTTGCACAAAAGAAACATCGTTCTTAAAAAGGAAAAGATGTTCCTTCATTTTATACTGCAGATGAATATCACTTCTAATCACAACGAAATCATTCACGTTACGTTTAAGTGCCAAAGTGGCGCTTATCGAACCTGCAAAACCGGAGGTGTCGGTAACTTTCCTAAGCGACTCTACATTCAATATTTGCGCTTCAGAAGTAAAAATAGTACATAGGAAAATCAATGTAAGTGGTGATCGCATAGCTTGTTGTGTTTGCTAAAATTAAAAATAAATAGAAGATCCTGCAAAAGCACTTTGCAGGATCCAATAACTAATAACCAAATTATTATTTTTCTACTGAAAATAGATATAGGTAGACACCACGATCAGCACAATGATCAAACCAACAGGTTTTACATATTTCCATTGAGTGATATCCACTTGTTTGGTATGTACCTGCACAAAATCCGTAGATCGAGGATACAATTTTCCAATCACGAGCATCAACAACACATTAAACACAAATAAAATTGCCATCACATGGAGGAAATGCGGATAATCCGGACCGTACATGGGTGCCAGTACAAACTGACTTATCGTATATAAGATAACCCCGGAGAGAATCGCGATCTTCGCGGCAATTGCAGGCACGCGTTTGGTGAGGTAACCTACTACGATAATTGTAAGGATAGGGATACTGTAACAACCGTTTACTTCCTGTAAATAACCAAACAATCCGGCCGGGGCATTGGCGATAAAAGGTGCAATGATCATGGAAGCCAGGGCTAAAAATATCCCGAAGAGTTTTCCTTTCCAGACGACAGTCTTTTCATTCGCTTCTTTGTTGAAGTATTCCTTGTAAATATCTACTCCAAAAAGTGTTACCGAACTATTTAAAGTCGAGTTGAAAGAACTCAAAATAGCTCCAAATAATACAGCTGCGAAGAATCCAACCAGCGATGCCGGCAGGACTTCCCTAACCAAAGTTGGATACGCCTGATCTGCATTCGTGATCTGACTTTCATAAAGATAAAAAGCAATGATTCCGGGTAGTACAACAATGAGTGGCCCCAGGATCTTAATAAAAGCGGCAAGCATAAGTCCTTTCTGACCCTCTTTTAGGTTTTTCGCGGCGAGAGCACGTTGAATGATCGCCTGATTGGTACCCCAATAAAAAAGCTGAACTAACATCATACCGGTGAAAATAGTACCAAATGGAATGGAGGAATCACTATCTCCTGCCGCAATAAATTTTTCAGGTAACTTAGTCATCAATTCGGTAATTCCGGCGCTAACACTGCCATTACCCACCTCCCAGAGGCCAAAAACCGGGATCATAAGACCACCGATCAGTAAACCTACAGCATTTACCGTATCGGAAACAGCCACCGCCTTCAATCCGCCGAAAATGGCATACAGAGAGCCAACAATACCAATACCCCAAACACAAAGCCATAATGAGGCGGTTTCAGAAATTCCAAAAGCCTCCGGAACATCAAACATAGTACTTATTGCCAAACCTCCTGAATAAAGTACGATTGGTAAGAGTACAATCATATATCCCGAAAGGAATAATCCTGAAGTAATCGCTTTTGTGCCCTTATCGTAGCGTCTTTCAAGAAATTGAGGGACCGTGGTAATACCGCCCTTCAAGTAACGAGGTAATAGGAAAACAGCCGTTATCACTATCGAGATGGCGGCAAGTGTTTCCCATGCCATTACGAGAATTCCTTCCGTGAAAGACTGTCCGTTAAGTCCAACGATCTGTTCGGTAGATAGATTGGTTAATAGCAGAGACCCTGCAATTACAACGGCGGTTAAACTTCGACCACCGAGAAAATATCCATCTGAACTGGTCTCATCGGTTTTTCGGGTTGCCCACCAGGAAATAATTCCCACCAGGATTGTGAATGCTAAAAACGTAATAATTGTCATATGCTTTATATGTTAGTGGTTATATATTTAATACATCTGAGATCACATCTGCGAAATCGGGTATCCTTCCTACGTTTTGTAGTTTTATTGCCGCCATTTGCAGGGCCGCCTCCATGCATTTTTGATTGGATTTTCCTTTTAACCAGGCAAATAGAAATCCTGACCAAAAGGCGTCACCGGCACCCGTGGCATCCATAATCTTTTCTACTTTAAGTGCCGATAGTTCCAACACAGGACTACCTTTTTCACTAAGTTTAGCACCCTTTTTCCCTAATGTGAGACATACAATATCCACACCCAGGCCATGGAGATGATTAAAAATCTGATTGTGGTCCATTCCTCTTCCAAACAGCCGGTCCACATCGTCCTGGCTAACCTTCACAATAGGATTAAGACTACAATATTCGGTGATGGTTTGCTTTGCTCCCTCGGTATCCGGCCATATCTTTTCTGAATAATTAATATCAATACTTAACTGGCAACCTAATTCAGCGGCTTTTCTTGCACTATGCAATATTGAACTTCTGGCGGGTTCTTTACTCAATGCAAAGCAGGAAGTATGAAAGATTTTAGCCGAACGCAATTTTTCTTCAGAAATTTGATTGGGAATTATTTCCGAATCCGCCCCGCGAAGGGCAACAAATTCGGGAGTACCTGTAGTTCTAGATACAAATATTACGGTAGTAGGATGGGAATCAGAATGACGTATCAGGGAAGTATTTACTTCATTTTCCGTTAAACGTTCCAGTATATACTCACCAAATCCGTCATTTCCAATAGAAGAAACCATTTCCACCTGCAGACCGAGTCGCGCCATATTCATAGCCACATTTGTAGGGGAACCACCTAGATAGCGGTGATAGTCTTTAATTCTGCTTATCGGATGTTCATGTTGGGTCCCGATAAAATCGATAAGTGATTCTCCTGCACAAATTATATCTGTTGTTCTTTCAGTCATAAAATATGCCTTAAAATAGTTCATCTGGCGGGACCAGATTGTTTAATTTTTCTATCAGTGAATCGTCCAATAAGGATTTTCCATACTGGAAGGAGGCATTCATCCAGCCAAACCCTTCTTTGGTAATATACTGGAATTCTGTTCCCACATTTCCGTATTCCGCAAAAACCTTGTGGGTAGCAATCACCACATCGTATTTTTCGGGTATAGTACCATTGTAATCCACGGCATTACGGGTGATCATGTACATCCATCGATACACAAGTTCCTGTAATTCGTTATTAAAACCGTACTTTTTTAGCCCTTTCCAGATCATCATTTGATGAGGTGCCCAACCGTTAGGATAATCCCATTGCTTTTGAGGCCTGTGTTCATTAATTTCTCCTCTGCTGGCTTCATCGCAGGATGCAATACCACCTTTTTCTTTTAATAAGGATATACCTTTCTCAATCGTGGATTTTGCCTGTTCTTCACTACATATTCCGGCCCACAAAGGTGTAAAAAGTGTAGCTGAAATGAAATCAGTTTGCACTCCTGTTTCGATATTAAAATCGTAAAAAAGTTCTTCGGAATCGTTCCAGAGCAAGGAGTCCATTCGCTCCTTCCGATCCCTTGCTTTATGCCTCCAGTAATCGGATGTATAATGGGTTCCATTATAATCGAACGAATTATTAAATTCACGCTGAATTATTTCGGCGAAATCAGTTTCATATTTATACAGGAAGGCATTTAGTTCCACCGGGATAATATCGGCGCATATACCTTCCAGCCTGTATGAGGTGTCATGTCCCGATTCACGAACACTTCGGTCGTGGACAAAATAAAGATCCAGATCGGTATTTTCTATCGTACCGACTGCGTAAAGATCTTCGTATTCCTGCAAACTCATTCCAGCCGCTTCGGCATATTTTCCAAAGACATGATTAAAATGCCCTGCTTCGGCCTCAGGTGGTTTACCCAAGCCCTCCGCCAGATAACGATTCAGTCCGAATCCGGTCAATCGTTTTCCCGGGACCATCCAAACGGTCTCATATTCTTTAATAGCGGTTTTCAAATGACTTTCAAGCCAGGTCTTGTCGCCTGTTTTTTCATAAACTTCTGAAATGAGACAGCTGTAAAAAGGAGGTTGCGTCCGGGTTAGATAGTAGGAACGATTCGCATTCAGGATCTTTCCGTAATGTTCTATTTCATATTGAAAATTATCGGCCATGGCCTTCGCTAAATCTACTTTATCATCCAGGATAAGTCCGACAGACTCAAAATAACTGTCCCAGCCGTACATTTCATTGAAACGTCCTCCGGGAACCACAAAAGGTACCCCTGTAATATTCTCATCTTTTTTATCTAATCGAAGTGATAGAATTCCTGGTGTATCGTTTAAAGAGCGGACATATTCAGGAGTGATGTGTTTTGGCAACCGGACTACTTCAAGGGGCAGGGATTGTTTAAGAGAAGAATAATACTCCAGTGCCATTGTGTCGTTGTAAGGAACGTAAACGATAAGAACCGATATGTCGTCCAGAGTTTCATTTTTAGAATCTTTGAGAAGGTTTTCAATGCCCGAGGCATCCATGGTTCGGGTAAGGCCCTCCCAATAGTAGTCCCTTATCATTCTGGAGATCCTGCTCACAGGAGGTTCTTCAAGATGATCCAGAGGAATAACAGCAGTTTCGGCACCTGTATCCTTTGCAAGGATCAATTCCTGAAGCAGATTAGACAAATGATAGGTTCCTTTCAGTATGTATTCCGATCCCTCTGTAGACTTCAACGGAAATGACTTCGGACCCTTATCTTCAATCGTAATCTTTTTATCGCGATCGGTGTCTTCCTGGGCTAGAAGTTTTTCCAGCGTGGATGCTATGTTTACATTGAAGATCATGAGTTATTTCCGGTGAGTTTATTGAGAAAGAATAATGCGACAAGAATTATTGCCATTGGAATAAGTGAAAGATAGAACACTTTATTTCCGCCTAATAGATCAAACAAATTACCAATGATCACAGAACCCAATGTTCCCCCCAGCGCAGAAACAAAAGTGAGAATTCCTGCTAAGGCACTATGATGAGACTTATCGGTAGCGGACAACACCGTTGAACTGATAAGTGGATAAAGAGGCGCCAGGAACAAACCAATCATTGGGAATAGAAAAGAGACCAATGGTAGTTTTCCGAAGGCATCTACTTGCATTTCAGGAATATTACTGGCCATGGGCAGTACTATTAATACGAGTATTGCCGAACCCAGAAGACCTGTGACCGCTATATAAATCCACTTTACTTTTTTAACCAGAATTCCGGTGATAAATCGGCCTACGGCAAAAGACGCCATAAGAATAACCGCCATTTGAGTGGCCAGTTTAGATGTAATATGAAGCGTTTCTTTGTTGAAAGTTGGCAGCCAGGTCATGATCCCCTGTTCGGTCATCACATAGAAGAAGGCAAAAATGGCAAAAATATAGATGACAGGACTCAGGAACAATCGAAGCATAGCACGAATATCCTGCCCGATCGAAGTTCCTTTTTGTTCTACTTTAATATCAAATTTTGAAAATAAAATGATGGTAAATGCAATCGCTACTATGCCGGCCATCAAGAGATAACCTCGTAACCAGGCATCAGGATCGTTGTCATCGTAAAAAAGAGGAAAAACCACATACATAAAGATGATCCCCACCATAAATATGGTCTCGATGAAGCTCATCAATCGTCTGTGATCGTCCTTACCTTCTGTGACATATCCTATCAATGCGTAGACAGCCACTTTTACAATAGCAAACCCAATACCCGTCATCGCGAACAATATCTTAACCGCCCAGAAAGAGTTCCCGAAATACATCCCAATGCAACCTAAAAAGACTAATGCCAAACTAATGAGCATACCCTTTTTATATCCTAGTTTTGGAAGGAAAGTTCCAATTACGAAGGATACAATGGCAATAGAGAGGTCTTTAAATAGCTCCAGGAAGGCGGCATCCCCTTTGGTAACTTCATAAATTTCCTGGGAGCGTTCCACAAGAATTCCCACACTATTCAGTAAAGCCGCAAAGACGAAATAAATAAGAAATAACGATATTTTAATACCTAGGTGTTTCATTGATGGTCCTCTTTATCTTTCGGTAGTTTTAATCGCACTGCGAGTATAGCGGCAATGATGAAGAATATACCTCCGAACAGAATCGCATTCACGGCGTTATTACCTAATACGTTTTTTATTATAGGTCCGAAACTCACTGTTTGAATCAACATTGGGATCACGATCATCATATTTACAATTCCCATATATACACCCCTTCGGTCTTCCGGAATTACTTTAGACACCATAGAATAAGGTATTCCCATCATGGCTGCCCAGCCGATTCCAAATAAAATCATTGGCGCCAGCAATATGTATTCATCGTTGATGTAAGGCATACTTAACATCGCGAAACCGGTTATCAAAAGACTAAGTACATAGACCCACTTTGATCCCATTCGCCTGGCAAGCGGAACCAGAGCCAGAGCCACGAGCATTGTTACCAGGTTGTACGTTCCATTCATTAATCCGGTTTGCCCTAAAGCTTGTTCGGAAAGCAATTGTATGTTCTGAGCGAATCCTGTATCCACATTACTTATCACTTCACCAGCTCTGCAAGATTCCATGATACCTTCGAATCTTTCATAATCCGAATTTTTAATTCCATAGAGACTCGTCCTAAGCATGGGTGTTATAAATTGCCAGTAACAGAACAAGGCATACCATTGGAAGAAATACACCCCTGCCAATGTCCACATCATTTTTGGCATATCACTTATGGCTTCGGTGGTTTCGATAAACGGTGATAATGTATCGCCCATTTTCTTAAAAAATGAGACATGAGGCTTGTTCTTAATTTGTTTATAAATGATGTATAACCAAACTATAGCGATGGCCAGGATAACGATTACCAGTATATTGTAGTCCTCCAACATTTCGGGGAGAAAATATTTCAAGCCAAAACCCATGGCTATAGGTACCGATAAGATCACTACGAGTACAGAAAATATCTGTATTAATGGATTTGGTTTATCTTTATTGAATTCTCTTATTTCACTCAACTCCTCATCGGTAGGCGGTATCTCGGGTGTTTTCCAAACCGACCACAACACCGTTCCTATTGAAGCGAGAGCTCCCAGAAAAAATGAATAATACACCCAGGTAGGGATCGCCGTAACCGTCTCGACAGCAGTCGAACATAAAGATGCACCATCCTCTGCAGGAACACTAAACCAATCCTGGAATAAGAACAAAGAAAAGTTGGCGATCGTAATACCCGCACCTACAAAGAGACTCTGCATTTGATATCCGAACGTAAGTTGTTCATCTGGCAATTTATCTCCAATGAATGCTCTGTAGGGCTCCATGGCAGTATTATTACCTGCATCCAGAATCCATAAAAGTCCTACCGCGAACCAAAGTTCCGGGCTGAAAGGAAATGCAAATAAACATAAGCTGGCCACTATGGCACCAATCAAGAAGAACGGTTTACGTCGCCCACCCCATTTTGGAAGCCATGTCTTATCGGAAATCGCACCGATCAATGGTTGAATCAGAAGTCCCGTTACGGGTCCTGCCAGGTTAAGCAGTGGCAGCTCATCATGTGCGGCTCCCAGGAAAGAAAAAATTGGATTGATAGCGGTTTGCTGAAGGCCAAAACTGAACTGAATTCCAAAGAATCCAACATTCATGTTCCATATTTGCCAAAAAGATAACTTTGGTTTAAAACCCATACAGGAAGCTTTTGGTTAGCTGAAGGAGAATCGATTAATAAATTGACAAATTCTACTCTGTAATATCTGCAATTTTTGTCGAAATTGGGAATACCTAATTAAATAATTGCTGAAATAACAACGAAATCGTTATCGTAAGCTGTTTTCAATGGTCTATAAATGGAGCTTTTCAACAAAGGAGTGCTCGTCCAGGGCGGATTTCATGAATACAATTCCCGAGGCCGTATAACCCATTTGAGTTTTACCGTCCACCCCGAAGTTTACCGTATTTATGTATTCGTTGAAGTTCCAGTCCGAATCATTGGAAATAAGTTGAATAAATTCATGAACAATGGTTTCAGCTTCTGTTTTCATACCTGATTTCGATAATGCGAGGCAAAACAGACCCATCCAAACGGGCCAAATACCCCCGTTATGAAAATATCCGGGATCATTCTTAAAGTCGAAAGAGAAATTACCTCTTAGCAATTGCCAGTCCGGACTTTCTTCAGTTATTACAGGCCAGAACGCAGGTATTAATCGTTTCCCCAGCTTTGGTTGTAATTGATCGATATAGCCCTTTATCGCTACTTTCTGAAATTCCTCAATATCGAATAATAGCATAGCCAGGGCATTTCCAGCGGCGTCGAAACGCATGTCATAGCAGCCAGGAAGAATAAATGCGGCATAATGACCGGCATGTAGCGTTAAAGCATTTTTAAATGCTGCATCGTGATACACATTTTGCTTCCCGGTCCGATCTGACGGCCAGAAGTTGTCTCCTGTCTTTTTGAGAATTACATCGAATTCCGAGGAATCTTCGCCTGAAATTTTCAACCATAGTCGCTCACCCCACAATCGAAGAATATTGTCGTAAAGCGTATAGCCATGAACCGGATATTCATCTGCCCAGTTTCCGCTTAACGGCGTGTAGATCCATCCCTTATCATTGAATTCAACCGATTTCAGAAATCTTCTGCATTTAATAACGGCAGGTTTTAAGATAGACCAGGTGGCTGTATCGCTAGATTCCAGGTAGTATAAACAGCTTCCCAGCACAAACCATGTATTAGCATCAATTCGACCAGCAAGGCTTCCGAAAGAAACATCAGCGTTAGGACCCGGCAGAACATTGGAAGGGATCATACCGAGTTCGTGTTGCTCACTAGCCAGAGTGAGTAACGAGTTCTTTAAGCCTTCAATAATGATCTTGTCTTGACTTAAAATCCCTGCCAATCCGCATACTATGCTGTCTCTCGCCCAGATGCGTTTATAGTTGTCCGCGGCAATGGTACTTGCCAGAATACCATCTGAAGTGGTCAGTTCATGCAATAAACCAATTGCATCATTGTGTATCGTTTGAAGCGAAATCATTTACTTTTTAATGAGACTGATTGCAAAACCTCCACCTGGAGCAAGATCAATTTCAACACTGGAAGCATTAGTTACTTCCATAGCTTGAATTTCATAGGCTTCAGGATTTGTGTCGTAGTGAGCGTCTGTACCATCTTTGTAAAGGGTCGCGGTATATGACGTTCCGTCTTCAAGGAATTCGAAATTCACGGTTTGCTTCCTGCTATTTTCGTCGGTTATACCTCCCACAAACCAGTTGCCGCTTCCTCTTTCTTTTCTCGCGATCGTTACATAATCTGCAATTTCACCGTCCAGTACGATGGAGGATTCCCAATCTACTCCTACATCGCTGATAAATTTAAACGCCGGATGAATTTTTCCTTCGATCATATAATGTTCCGGCAGGTCGCAGGCCATTTGAATAGGGCTGTAGATAACAACGTATATTGCCAATTGATGCGCCAGAGTAGTGTTCACCTGATTCGATTTTTTAAACTCATCAAATTTAAGATTGAAGACTCCTGGAGTGAAATCGATAGGGCCCGATAACATACGGGTAAAGGCGACTGTAGATAAATGACTTGGCGGGTTTCCACCATCGGTGGCCCATGCGTTGAATTCCTGTCCTCGCAAGCCTTCACGGGCAATAGCATTCGGATAGGTTCTTCGCTTTCCGGTGGCCTTAATAGGCTCGTGGGCGTTGATCGCGATCTTCTTCGCTGCAGCATCCACCAGTACTTTATGGTAGTGATTTACCATCCACTGTCCGTGGTGATATTCTCCTTTCGGAATAATTTTACCTACATAGCCGGTTTTAACCGAATTCATTCCATGCTCTTTCATGAAATTATAGGCTACCTCCATCTGTTTTTCATAGGTTCTGGGAGCGGCGGATGTCTCATGGTGCATGATAACTTCGACACCCTTTTCGTTGGCATAGGCCATTACCTCTTCAAAATTATAATCGGGATAGGGAGTCATAAAATCGAAAACCCCTTCACGATCCTCAGTATTTATCCATTGATCCCAGCCGGTATTCCATCCTTCTACAAGTAATCCTTTAATTCCGTTCGCCGCTGCAAAATCAATATATTTTTTGGCATTCTCTGTATTGGCACCGTGACGGCTGGAGCCTCGTTGCCCTTCGATAAAAGTATTCATATCCTGAGTGCCCTCCAGATCCCAGGTAGACTTTCCTATGTGCATCTCCCACCATATACCCACGTATTTCATCGGGGTGAAGTAACTAACATCGCCAATAGCGTTAGGGTCATTAAGATTAAGAATAAGTTTAGATTCTATGAGGTCTCCTGCTCTTTCCGCGATCTGGACGGTTCGCCAGGGTGTATTGAATGGTAAGCTCACCTTAGCTTTACCGCCTAGTATTTCCGAGCCAACCAGTTCGCTTTCCATTTTCAGATTATCATTGTCCACTTTCAGTGTCATCCCTGCGTAATTGGTGAGGTCGGCTTCATGAAAACTAAGATAAAGGCCATTTTTACTTTTCATGGTTACAGGAGTATTCACGGCATTTTCAGGAATGTATGTAGCAGATAAATTAGGATGATCCCGTTTCGAGATCGCATCAATTTCCGAAAAACTGGTCTCGTTGTACAGGTGCTCATAAATATCCCAATCACCCGGTATCCACCATACCTTATGGTCCCCGGTTAAATTGAACTGTGTGTTCTCATCAGTGATAAGTACTTCTGAAACACCTTCCATGGCAGGGATCTCATATCTGAAGCCTAACCCGTCATCAAAAACACGGAAACAAATATTCAGTTTTCTTTTTAAATCTCCCGTTTCCTGAAGATAAAGGGTCAATTCGTTGTATTGATTCTTTACGGTTGATTGCTCTCCCCAGGGCATGTCCCAGCTTGTATTTATGATCTTCATGTCGGAGGCAACTAGCTCGAAACCGTCTATTAATGAAGGTATTTCTTTAAAATCGAAACTCATATACGAAGTATCGATCAAAGTTTCCTTCTTGTGCATCACCATATAAGATGGTTGTCCGGAACTAGATAAATTGAAAGCAACCTCTATATTCCCATCCGGGGAAGCGACCTTGGTTTCGGCACCTTCAAAGGAACATGCAGTAAATGCCATTGACAGAACGGCCATTCCTAAATAGAGCAAGAAATTTCGATTCATAACGATGATTTTTATTTTTTTAAAGGTAAGAAAATATGGGCTTTCCAGGTGAGCGGATCTCCGCCGGCATGGGGATCGTTAAGATAGAGTTCAATAGGGAATTTTTTAATTTCTATATTGTTTTTTTCAGCATGTTCAATTAGATAGTACCATGCATTATCCGAAAGGCGGTAGTTCCCGTTGAATTCTGCTTTTATTCCTTTCAGCTCTTCCGTTGTTTTGAATTGAACGGACGGGTGAAGGGGCATTGAATCCAATTGTTTTATCGGGAAACAAAAATTAAAACGAATGGTTTCGTTTTCTTCATTCCATTCGGTTACTTCAAGGAAGGGGTCGCCATTGAGCGGTATTTCATTACTCTTTATATATTGCATTATAATACCAATCCCTTGTGACATGGTAGATGCTTTTTGCCTTACAGTCGATTCCAAGGCTACATAAGCGCAATACGTGGGTTGAACAACCGAATCGGTGATACTGTGTACATCGTATTGTTCGGTTTTTAATTTTGAGGCCTCAGCGACTGTTTTTACATTCTTAATACTTCCCTTTGCAAAATCACTATTCCCGAAAGGAACTTTTAATTTTTGTGCAAAACCATTGTTCTCATCAGTTATGAAAGCGGTTAAATCGGTTTCGTTATTATGGTTTTTTATAATTCTCCAGCGATACAAAAAGGAAGAGCCATCCGAACGAACCCGTTGAATTACTTCAGAATAATTATTACTTGAAACCAGCGTGATCTCCTTATCGTCCAACTTGTAATTATCCCAATCCAGGATGTGATGAAATAGTATACCCTGCGGTTGGTCACTGGTGAATGAAACCTGGTAATGGTAGTCTTTCAGTAGAAAATACCAGATTCCCAGGACAAGAACGCTCGCACCCAGTATCCACTTAAGCCATCGCTTCATACTATTGCTTCATTTGAAGATTTTGAATTACCCACCGACCCACATTCTGGCCTTGTGTAAGTCCTTCATCGATTGCGGCACGGTAGTGAATACCTCCATACAATCTACTCACAGCCGCCTCTTCAGCAGCTTTATTAAAAGAATCGAATCCACGTACAGGTAAACCAAAGGGTAATTCGGTGTCATCCATAAAACTAAAGTTATCACCGAAAATATCCGTTAACACGGTTGCTGCAGCTCCGGATACCACAGAGTGGCCACTAACATATTCTGGAAATGGAGGTGTTTGAAGTATTGGTTTCCAGTTTTCATCGATGTATTGATTGATGAGAGTCTCCGGTCGGATTAAATTCGATCGGTATTTCTCATCCCAACAACTAATAAAGGCATCGAACATAGCAATAGAACTTTTTGTATAAGCGTGCACGGTCTCGTTGAAACTTGCCTCCGTGTCCTTACAGGCAATTTCTGTAATACCCATCCAATGTGCACCCGGAGTGATCTTCTTGGTAGCAAACATCAGGTGACCGCGGGTTACGGAAACATACGGATTACAATCCCAGAATTGGGCAATTTCAATTTCTTCACTTTCGTCTCCTTTTTTGGTAATGTCCTCACTCACGGCATACACTTCTTCAAGTTCTTTAAAGAAATCACTATTCTTATCCATGGAAAAGGCCGGTGGAGGTTCCGGTTTGAATTGCGCTGCGGAATCCAGTACCATGGGTCTTATCTTATTCCAATGCGGTTCAATACCATCCATATAAGCAGGAGGCGTAGGTTGCCACCTGGCCGGATCTTCGATGTCCACTGTGAACTTAGACATAGTCCGGGTTTGTTTATAATTATCCTTATCTATCCAATTATTCATATGCGCTACAACCTGCATGGCATAGTTCTTCGAAGCATCGAACACAGCGCTGTTCTTTAAGCGCCAAGTATCATGAATGCTATCACTATATGCAGTCATTTTCTCTTCTGAAAACACCAGGGTCTTGCTCAGATCCATATGAGCTATTAATGCGGCCATTGGGTAGTTTACCAAGGTATCTGAGGTAGCGGGTATAGCGGATAATTCCGAAACCTGTCCTGCCAGGCTTTTATACATCGGATCATTTTGCGCGATGATCTCATAGGCAGCAATATTGGGATACACATAAATTCTACTCGCCTGTGGCGGGGAGAAGATATCGTGGATCATAATTTCCGTAACCCGATCAACAGCATTCTGGTACTCTTCCGAAGTTACTTCGACCGGAGTCATTTCTTCCTTCTCCTTGCATGAACCAAGTAAAAAGACAAGAAATAATAAGGGTAGTATTCGCATAGTGGTAGTTCTATCTTTTAATCTCATAAACATCGGCATCGTCATTATTATTTATTACTAACAGGTAAGGTTGGTTCTTATGGTGAATCACTTTGAGATGTCTGACAGATTTCAGTGAGAGATCCAGGTCCATTGTATAAGCTGACTTGATCTCCGTCTCGCTGTCGATCAATGCTCCCGGGAAACTATCGTAGCGTCCGTGAAAGGGAATCACACCAAAATAATTTCCTCCTGCCAACACACTTTCATTGCCATCACCATTAAAATCGAAACGCTCAAAAGCCATAATTGGAGCTGTCTGCAACATTTCGGGAAACGCTGTAAAAATAAAGCTATTGTCGGTATTTCGCAAGAAACCGGAGGCTAGTGTGTTGACTTCAAATTTTGTTGCATTGGAAAGGGCTTCTTCTCCAAAGATCTCGGTCATGGTTTTACCGGCAAAGGATTCGAAAGAGGTAAACTTCTTCCGAAGAAAATTCATTTGAGCCGACAGTTCATTCAATCCCATCAAGGGGTAATAGTTTCCATTCTTGTAAGTAGCGACCACGGTTTCGGTAGTCCCATTATCGTCAAAATCGTGGTAATACATTACCATAGGAGCTTCACTAGACGTAGTGAATTTTGAGTTCAGTCCCCAATTCCCCAAAAGATAATCGGTATCACCATCCTTATCGATATCAAAAGGGATAATGGTCTGCCACAAACCATGTAAGGGTTGTGAAGTAACAGTCACTTCTTCCAGAGTGCCGTTTTTATTTTTAAAGAATTTGGGTGACATCCATTCGCCAACCACAATCAGGTCCTTTTGGCCATCCCCATTGAAATCATCCCATACCGCGTCCGTGACCATACCAATGTTGCCCAAATTTTGTTCTGTCCGATTAGCGCGTATCACTTTTGAAGGGAGTATTTTACCAAAATCGTATTTTGCCGAATACCCACCTAAAAAGATCAAGTCATTTTCCCCTGGATCATCATCCTTAACATACGACGGATAATTATCTCTTACCTCCATATCATTTTCAAAAAAACTTATAGAATCCGGAAACACAGTTGATTCGAATCCGCCTTCATTTTCTTTAAATACCACAGGATTCTTTCCGTAAACATCACTTAGGATAATCTCTTGTCTGGAATCCTTATCAACATCATCCACAATTAAAATCGGACCTCTATCAGAAACCTTGTATGGGATAAGTTTTTGATAGTCGAAATCGATACGCCTGTCTTCTTTATGCCCGTAATTGATTCCCAGATTTCCCTCCACTTTGCTGAATAAAGTATCAATATCGGGCCTTGCGTAGATATATTGCAGGTTATTCTCAGGAGATATGATGATATGCTGATTGGTTTTTACTTCGGAAATAACCTGATAGGTCCGGTCCGGCCAGATCACTTTTAGCGAATCGATTTGAGTCGTTTCGCCAAATCCAAAATGGATCATTGGTTCACTGGATGCCTGCCATCCTTTGCAAGGAAATAGCTCTTTATATTGAACCACGCCATCCTTCCAGGCTTCTATTTTTGTGCCTGTTCCGAAAGAATTTCCCTCTTTATAATCGAAGTTGATCTTTAGGTAATTCGCTTTGTCATTGGTGTTGTTAATATAGACAGCCGCAGTTTCATTGATATTATTTGTCACGATATCGAGATCCCCGTCGCCATCGAGATCACCAATAGCAGTCGCACCGGATACCGAAGGTCGTTTCTCGATCCAGTCACCTGTTTTATCGCTGAAACCTATACTGGGATTCCCGCTGTATATATAATTAGAAACAGCTCCCGAGGGCATCATTTCCAGAGCTTTCTGGTCTATCAACCTGGATTCATTAATACTGTTCTTAATTTCATCACTGGACACAAAACGTATGAAATCCATATCATTCGGTCGCTTCGGAATGCCATTTGAAATAAAAAGATCGGTTTCGCCATCCTGGTCGTAATCAGCAAACAAAGCACTCCAACTCCAGTCTGTTGCCGATACTCCGCTAAGTAATGCGGTTTCCGTGAATGGATTATTACCCTGGTTTATATAGAGCATATTTCGGGTATACTGGTAGTGATATCCGTATTGCCGGGTTCGCATTTTCAGGATCTGGTAGGTGTCATCTCCCTCCGAAGATTTTAGAACCTTCTCATCTTCCGGGGACATATCCAGGGAGATAAGGTCGGGTAACCCGTCATGGTTGATATCAGTAACATCATTCCCCATGGAGAACCGTGACGTATGTCCGAAATACTTCCGAAGGCTTTCCGTAAAGGTCCCGTCCCCATTATTGAGATAGAAATAATCATCTTCATGAAAATCATTACCCACATAGATATCGGGATAGCCATCTTTATTGAAATCGGAGGTAGCCAATCCTAAGCCATATGCGTTAACACCACCGAAGATCCCTGCTTCTTCGCTAACATCTGTAAAGATATTCCCGTCATTTCTCAGGAGGCGATCCCCTGTTTTTTCATTTCGTGTGTACCTAATTTGAACCCTTCCGAAGGATTCTTCCGTATGAACCGCATGGTTAAGCAGATAGGCGTCAAGGTCACCATCCAGATCATAATCGAAAAAAGATGCGGTGGTGCCATAGGTTTGAATATCGAGTCCGAAAAGTGAGGAACTTTCTGTAAAGGTGTTGTCCTTATTATTGATAAAAAGTTCATTATGGCCCTCGAATCCATTAATTCCAACCACAGCTACCACATAGATATCCAACCATCCATCACCATTTACATCAGTCATCACGGTTCCTGTATTCCAGCTGCTGTTCCCCTGAACAGCTGCCGATTCAGAGATATCTTCAAACTTCAGATTTCCTTTGTTAAGATAAAGTTTGTTCTTATTTTGATTGGCCGAAAAGTACAGATCCGGCAAGCCATCGTTATTGATATCTCCCATAGCGACACCGCCACCGTTATAGAAGTAGAGATAGTCCAGTATATTGAGACTATCACTTTCATACAGATTGTTTTCGAATGTAATTCCCGTTTTAGAAGAAGGAAGCAGTTCCAAAAGATGATTGTCTTCACTGCAACTCCAAAAGCACAGCAGGAAGAAAATTCCGAAGAGATATTTATTTATTGATCGCAAAAACTCTGGGTTTTTCATCATTGATCGCGACAATTATATACGCTTTGCCGTCTGCATCCTTGAATTGCTGGATATGTTTAATTTCTTCCTTCACGAAGAATCCGCCTTCCGTATAGTTCTGCCAGTCGAAGTTCAGGTTACCGTCATTTAAAAGGATTGAACCAAAATTGGCGTCGAGTCTCGAAAACTGAGGCTTATAGTCAAAGTCATTCCCTCCCATGATTATATCTAAATTTCCATCGTTATTTACATCTGCACAGGTAATACCACAAACGCATGATAATTGAGCCTGAGCAGGTAGTTCGATAGTAGTGAACGAACCGCGGCCATCATTGATCGCAATTATTGTAACGGATGTATTAACTTCTTTAACTCTTGCCTTCTTTATGATATTTTCAGAAAAGAGCTCCTGTATAGAACGCCTGGCGTAATCGGACGATTTGAGATTTGCCTTCTTTAGGGAAGTTAATTGACCAACGATCTCACTTTTCTGGTGCAATGGCATATCATGTCCATTAATGCGTTGCGTTGTGATCTGTTCAATAGTTCCATTAGCGTCGAAATCGTATATCCACATTTTCATGGGTTGCTCAATTGTTGGGCGGTAGTGAAGATTCTGACCCTCATTACCTAAAATGAAGTCCAGATCACCATCCTTATCTATATCCACCGGCTGTATAACATTCCACCAACCTTTCATGTCGTCCAGACCGGACTCTTGGAATGTCAGCTTTCCATTAGTTACTTTGTAAATAACCGGAGATCCCCAGTCTGAAACTGTCACTAATTCTTTGATATCGTCACCGTCAAGGTCGATCCATTTGGCATCGGTAATCATTCCGCTTGCTTTGGTAGCTGCAATTATGTCCTTCGACTTATTGATAAACGTGCCATCCCCCTGATTTTCCAGAAAGATATGGTTGGGATCAACTCCATAGATTCCAATCATACTTCTCATACCAATAAAAATATCGGTATCTCCATCTCCTTCAATATCGTTGGCAGCTATCACGGCTATGTTTGATGTATTCGGAGGTAGGTTTAGTATTTTTTTACTGAATGTTCCTTTACCGTTGTTCAGATACAATCGCACTCCTTCATTGTTAATTTCATCTACTTGATTTCCTCCGGACCCAACAACCAGATCCATATCTCCATCATTATCAGCGTCCAGGAAGGCCGCTGCAGTGTCTTCGTTGTATTTGTCCTCGGTGAAAACAGGATTGCGCATCTTGCGAAGTTCACCATTACCTGTATGAATATAAATAGCTCCTGCCTGTTTCTTTGCACCTCCTACGAAGATGTCCTCATGCCCATCATTATTCACATCACCAACGGCGAGGGCGGGTCCTTCCTGAGAAAGCATTCGTGATATAAGTCCTTCATAGTCGAAGTCGGAGTACGTATTCTCATCGTGCTTTTCAAGCGCCTTATTTTCAATTTCAGAAAGGAAAGGTTTTATATCCTGCTTACCAGGATGCGTATAAGTTTCCTTTGCATCCGACTGCTTAAATAGCAGCGTCTGATTGGCAGCGATATTTTCCATTTTCGAGGTCCGGTCGTCCGGCCATATCACCCTAATAGAATCTATGTTTTCTTCTTTCCCTAAACCTATGGTCATTGGATATTCTATGGAGGATTGATATCCCCTGGAAGGCATCAATTCCTGTAAAACAACATTGTCCTCATAGTATAATCTCACTGTTGTTCCAATCGCAAATTTATTTTTTTCGGCCCCTTCGAACTTAAGTTTAATGTAATTGTTATCTGTAGTTTCCTGTGTATTGTTCCTGTAAACGAAACAATCCATATTCACATTATTCACTACCAGGTCCAGATCCCCATCGTTGTCCAGGTCTCCATAAGCTGCCCCATTCGACATACTAGGTAGGCCAAGCCCCCAGTTTTCGGCTTTATTAGTAAAGGTAAGGTCACCATTATTCTTGTAGGCGTAGTTTGCTAATGGAACCCTGGGCATTTTAGCGATTATGGAGTCGATAGCTTCTTTTTTACCTGTAAGAGCCATTTTCTGATTGATGTCATTTGCAAAGAAATCCATAAAATCAAGATCTGTCAGGTCATGATTTATACCATTGGTTACATAGATATCCCTGTATCCATCATTGTCCATATCGAACAGGAGCGCAGACCAACTCCAGTCGGTAGCAGAGACTCCGCTGAAATAGGCTATATCGGAAAATGTCCCGTTTCCATTATTTAATTGTAAGGTGTTTTGAATATACTGTTGATGAAAATCCTTGCTTTGTTTCAGCTTAAAAACATTATATCCCTCAAACTCCATCACCGATTTAACTCGAATATCATCATCGGGAAGCATCTCTGTTACAAAATAATCTGCATTGCCATCATTGTTTATATCTGCCAGATCAATTCCCATGGATGAAAGACTTAGGTGAGGCATCCAGTTTTTGATATCTTCGGTGAATGTGCCATCTTGATTATTTATATAGAGGTAATCACGTTCATAGAAATCATTTGTGATATATATGTCCGGATATAGGTCACCGTTTACATCACTGACCGCAATTCCCAGTCCGAATCCAATTAAGCTTCCAAAGATTCCCGCTTCTTCACTTACATCTACGAAAGTACCACCGTCGTTACGAAGAAGCATATCACCAGTGCCTTTTATAGTCTCAGGAATATCCCAATCTTCCGCTCTCAAGTCACGTTGATGAGCAAAACCAAGCGTATTTACAGGAATATTACTGTTATTTAGAATGTAGGCATCCAGATCACCGTCTTTATCATAATCGAAAAAACTTGCGTGTATCGTAAATCCGCTTGCGGCCAAATTAAATTCGTCTGCTTTTTCCGTAAACGTAAGGTCACCGTTATTGATATACAGGTCGTTATCATGGTTGTTTCCTTCTAACATACCGGCGTTACTCACGTAAATATCCAATAAGCCGTCATTATTTATATCGGCCATCACCACTCCTGTGGACCAGGGTTTCAGTCCCTCTACACCAGCAGATTCGGAAATATCCTTAAATCTGAAATTCCCTTCATTCAGGAATAATTTGTTCTTTCCCATATTGGCGGTCATATAGATATCTGCCAGGCCATCATTATTAATATCTCCAATAGCAACACCACCGCCATTATAGAAATTACGATATTTAAATATGTTAAATTCCTTACTGTTTTCTATGACATTTGTAAAGTGTATGTCTGTTTCTTCAGGGGAAAGCAATGAGAAAAGAGGTTGCGCGGTCAACTCCTCATTTTTGGACTCTGAACAGCACACGAAGAACATGGAACTCAGAAAAATTACAAGGATATATCTTAAAAGATTCATAAAAATTATCTTTTTAATTTTTGATCTTTAAAAAAACGGGTTGGTCGTTGTTTCGGGCAATTACAAGGTATTTATCGTCCTGATAATTCAACAAATCGATATTGCGGCAAGCACCGGGAATATCAAAAAACCGGTTATCAGCTTCCTTGAATTTTCCGATTGAATCGTTCAGCAAAAGTAACCCATGCGAGGCGTCTAATCTACTTAATTGGGTGCTAATTTCAAAATTGTTACCTACCAGGAGAAGGTCCTTTTTAGTGTCGTTGTTAAAATCATATATAAGAATATCATTTGTTGACGAAATCTGTGATTTAAAAGGAAGGTTGTGTCTTATAAAAGAATTATCTCCCTGATTTTCAAAATATGAACTCTGAAGAATATAGACTTCTTTTTTATAGGCTTCTTTCAATTTTTCTTCTGAAAAGATCAGTTCAATGGGCGCATCTGCAAAATCTGCATAGGAAAGGTATTTCTTATTAATTCCGGGCAGCTGTTTTACCAGTTCATCTTTAGAGGCAAGCGTGGTTTCCTGACCATTATAGTAATATGTAATAATAGTCTCGGTGCTTCCATTATCATCCGGGTCCATGCGATATAAGCGAATAGGTTCTTGTGTCGATGCTTTGAGTCTTGTATTAGCTCCCCAGTTTCCAGCTACTATATCAATATCCCCATCATTGTCCATATCTTCGGCCTTAACCCTATTCCATAGTCCGTGGGTTTTACCCAGGCCATTATCACGCTGTAGCTTCAATTCTTTACCATTATTGATGAATACTGAAATGGGCATCCAGTCTCCCGATACGATAAGATCTTTATAGCCATCGTCATTAAGGTCTGCCCAAACCTGAGAATTACAATTTCCAATTGAAGATAATTCCGGAGCGTAGGAGTGAGTTGCTTCTGTAAAAGTACCTGTGCCAGTATTGGTGAAAATATATTGTTTTGGGGTATGCCCGAATTCGTGTGGAACAGCGCCTGAAAGAATTATAATGTCCATATCATTATCATTTTCCAAATCTATTGCGGACACGGAAGAAGCATTCACAGGAATATTAAAATTAGTACTATCCTTTTTAAAATTACCTTCATTATTAATATACAGTCTTGGGTGAAGGGGTTTACCGGTTCTAAATTCGTTCCCGGCACTCACTACTAACAGATCCTGGTCGGTATCTCCATCTGCGTCAAAGAAAATAGCAGCCGTATCCTCATTGATACGGTCTGTTTTAAAGAGATCTTCCTGAACAGATATAAAAGCTCCATCTTCGTTCTGAAGATATAATTGGGAAGCTTCATTCTTTGCACCACAAATGAAAATATCTTCCATACCATCATTATCGATGTCAGTTATTGTTATATCCGGTCCTTCATGGGAATTTGAGAAGGGGATAAGCGGATCGCGGTTGAACTCCAGCGCATTATTATCCTTGTGGATGAAATCGATTAATGGCGATACATTCGTAAAAGGGACAAAAGAACTATCAGGAGTCGTTCGGTAGTAATTACCACTGGCGTCTTCTTGTTTGAACGTGTAGCTTTGATTTGCCTTGAGATCCTTGACAGACTCGAAGGTCCTGTCAGGCCAAATTACATGTATTGAATCCAGTTTTATTCGATTTCCAAGTCCAAAATGCAATTGTGGACTCACCGAAGATAAATAACCCCGACTCGTGAAATTCTCTTTCATTGATTTCAGGGAATCGGCATAGATGATAACCCGGGCGCCTATCCCATGAATATTCTCTTTATTCCCTTCGAACTTAATATTGACGAAATTGGAATTTTCAGTTTCAACCGACGTATTTTCCAAAACGAAGGCCATTGCGTTGGTGTTATTAACTATCAGATCCAGGTCTCCATCGTTGTCAAGATCCGCATAGGTTGCCCCATGACTGAATGATCGGGGTTGAGAACTCCACAGCTCTGAGACATTTTCAAACTCCTGAGAGCCCTTGTTTTTAAAAAAATAATTAATGGTTTTCTTCTCGGGAATTTTTTTAATGAATTCCATATCCTCTGTATCCATTCCCTCTCCAAGTGATTTTTGAATATTATCGTTGGCTATAAAGTTGATAAAATCCATATCATTGGTGGCTCCGGGAATTCCGTTGGTAATATAGACATCATTGAAACCATCATTATCCAGATCGGCTATAAGAGGACTCCACGACCATTCCGTAGCGGCAATCCCACTTTGGTGTGCTGTTTCACTGAAGGTGCCGTTTCCATTGTTCAGTTGGAGGGTATTATGCATATACTGATGGGCATATCCGTTCTTTATATAATTCTGATAGATCTGATAGTTAAATTCTGTTCCGGATGTTTTATATGTTTTGAGATCCTCGGGTAGCATATCTACTGAAAGTATATCCGTATATCCGTCATTGTTGAGGTCTGCGATATCGTTACCCATGGAAAAATGGGTCGTATGTCCGATCACATAATTTTTTTGCTGAATTACCTCTTCAAAAGTTTTATTCCCTTGGTTCAGATAGAGGTAATCATTTTCAAAGAAATCATTTCCAACATAAAGGTCGGGATAGCCGTCATTATTTAAGTCACTCACTGAAACGCCTAAGCCATAACCAATTTTACTCTGAATGATATTGGCAGCTTCAGATACATCGACAAAGTGACCGTCAATATTTTCGTAAAGTTTATCTCCGGATTGAGCGTCCGGTGTATCGCGCTTTTCTCCCCGGCCGTAATTCTGATTTGGATTTACGGAGTGATTCAGTAAAAAAACATCCAGATCTCCATCCAAGTCGTAGTCGAAAAAAGTAGCATGTGTCGAGAACCCTTTGAAATCAAGGCCATATTCTTCCGCAGCTTCAGTAAAAGTTGGGATATTTTCCTTGTTAAGGCCATTGTTGAGGTAGAGCAAATTGCGGCCCGTTATATTTTGATAGTCACCTACTTTGCAAATATAGATGTCTAAAAATCCGTCCTGATTAATATCCACGGTAGTGACACCCGTTGTCCAGTTTTGGGCATTATCAATTCCTGCTTTAGCCGTAATATCATCAAATGTAAAAGCACCTCTGTTCAGATACAGTTTATCAGGATTTTGGTTTGCCGTAAAATAAAGATCTATGAGGCCGTCATTATTAAAATCTGCCGACGCTACCCCCGCACCATTGTAGTAATAGATATAATTGAGGATATTCAGATCCGGATTCGATGTGAGTGTATTCTGAAAATCAATACCGGACTGTTCCGGTTGATGCAGTATAAAACGTTTTTGTTTCTTGATCCCTTCGGAACAATCTGTAAAGAACAGGTATACAATAGTTAGGACAAAAAGGTGGATAGGCCGTTTAAATAAACGGGCTTTGACATTTGAATTTCCTTCCTTATGTGAGGGATGATTGTTCATTCGCTTTACGCGTACAAAAGTAAACGAACGTGCTGAGTATTCAAGGAAAATATTAAAAAGAAAGGCCGTCTTATTATAAGACGGCCTTTTCACAATATAATAACTGAATTGTGTCTTAGTAACCTTCGTTCTGCACCAAATTCGGATTAGATAGAAGTGCATTCGCTGGAATTGGATATAGATTTCTATAATCTGCCCCTACAGATTCGGGATTCTTAAATTCCCAATCTTTAGTATATTTCCCAAAACGAATCAAGTCGGTTCTTCTCCAGAATTCATTGTATAATTCACGTCCTCTTTCTGCGAGTAAATTATCTTCAGATACATTTCCTAAAGTCGATGCATTTCTCAACGCTCTAAGTTCGTTCACCATAGCAGTAGCATCTCCTCCAGAACGCAGCATAGCTTCTGCTTTCATAAGGTGTGCATCTGCATATCGGAAAACGATCTCATGCGATGTAAACTCTCCGTTAACCGGGTGATACTTGATCACACGAACACCAGATTCTTCAGGGTTACCATTAATTCCAGGCATTTGTTTAGTGAAATTTAATGGCGCACCAGAACGATTTGTATACGGTGTTCCGTTTACGCTATATTGCTGTCCAATTAAGAAACCATAACCAATTCCTAAGTTGTCAGGACCGGCGTTACTGGCATCAGGAACCCAGCCTCTACGCTCATCTATAGCATCTCCCACATAGTTAGAGTTGGGATTACCTTCGAAAGAATCGTAGAACTCAGCTAAGGTAGAGAATCCATTCCATCCACCTGGTTGACCAGGAGCAACTTGATTGTAATGCAGGCCATTCCATATTCTGTTACCAACAGATGCTTTCACGAACCAGATAGTTTCGTTATCAACGTCTTCCTTAAAGATATTGAAATAGTCATCTTCAAGCGCATAACCATCGGCCGTAATAGCGTCCACAGCTTCAATTACACCCGCATAGTTAGCACTACCTGAATAGCGCTCACCATTAAGATACAGTTTCGCTAATAAAAAATTAGCGGCTGCTCTTGTCGGACGGAAATTATCAGCACTTGGACCTCTAACCGGTAAGTTATTGCGAGCTTCAGTAAGGTCCTGTAAGATAAAATCGTATGCTTCCGATGCGGAAAGGACACGAGGATCTACACTTGCTCCTTCATCTACTTCACGGAATGGAGCAACACCCCACATATCCAAAACAAAGAACATACTAAAGGCTCTTGCAAACTGAGCTTCAGCTTTTTGTTCTGCAGTTGGATTACTACGTTGGTCTATAATCTGGCTAGCTCGGAAAACATTTTGGTTAAGGTTATTCCATACGGCAAGAATATACTGGTGAGTTGGACTCCAGGTATGCGCGTGCAGCGTTCTCCAGATTCCGTTATCACCCCAGTCAGTTCCTCGAGTTGGAACAAGAGCTTCATCCGTTGAAACTTCAACCAGGGCGTAAAAATCTGCCTGGTTTTCCAGTTGGCCTCTTATATCATTATATAATCCGTCGAGGGCCGCTCCTGGTTCTGCCACACCGGCAAAGCCTTCATCGGTATCCGGCAGGAAGATAGAATCTGTCTCACTGAGTTCAAGATTGGTACAGCCCACCGATACGGCGGCCATAAATACAATCGCAAAGATTGATTTCAAATACATTAATAAGTTTTTTTTCATAATCATTTTTTTTTAAAATTTCGCATTAAGTCCTAAAGTGAACGTTCTTGGTCTTGGAAAGGCTGTATAATCAATACCGGCAGTTGGTAATCCATTCAGAAGATCAGCTCCGGCCGGAGAAGTACTTACTTCAGGGTCAAGTCCGGAATAATCGGTGATCACGAATAAATTCTGTCCATTTAACGATAGTGATAACTGGTCAAAGAAAGTATCTTCTTGTAATGGCCAATCAAAGCCAATAGACAAGTTTTGCATTCTTACAAAGTCTCCTTTTTCAAGGAAACGAGTAGAAACTTCCGCTGCTGCTGTAAGCGCTTCACCCTGGTTAAGGGTAGTATTTAACACGTTACGTGCAGAATTGAAAGATCCAGCAGTAAAGAGCGCATTCGCCGTATTGTTGTAGATATAGTGACCAAACTGACCTGCAAGGAAGGTAGATAACGACCAGTTCTTGTAACTAGCGTTAAGTGAGAAACCTCCTGTAAAGTCTGGTAAAGCACTTTTACCTACGAACTTCTGAATGTCTTCCTGGATAGGTTGTCCATTCGCATCGAATCCTTCAAATTCACGAAGGAAATATGAGAATAATGGTTGACCTTGCTGAAGTTTTTGAGCAAATGCTCCTGTAAGTCCTTGCCCGCGGATGGTACCAGCGTTAAATTCTCCTTGTAATCGATCGATTAAGTTTTTATTGTATGCCACATTAAAGCCGGCTCCAAGATAAAAATCATCGGTCTCTACAAAATCATAAGCAAGCGACAATTCAACTCCTTCGTTTACGATCTTAGAATCCGGTAAATTAAGGAATACAAATGGATTTACCGCAGGTTGTGCAGATTGTACATTGAACAACAGATCTGTGGTTTCTTTTCGGTATAGATCTACGCTACCGGAAAGCCTGTCATCATTAAATCCAAAATCCACTCCAATCGCATATTGCAAGGTTTCCTCCCATTTAAGGTCTGGGTTTGCGAAAGCAACATCTACAAGACCAGGAATATTCAGGTCTCCACCATCAGTAATAACGTCTCCTGCTGTATAACGTTGGCGACGAAGGAAATTCCCGTATCCGAGACCATCCTGGGAACCGGTGATACCGGCACCTATTCTAAGTTTTAATGTAGAAACACTATCGCCTATGAAGTCTTCGTTATTGATCTTCCACGCAAATGCTCCGGAAGGGAAAACACCATATTGGTTGTTACCACCAAAACGAGAAGAACCATCCGCTCTAACAGTGGCGGTAAACAGGTACTTATCATTAAGTCCGAAGTTCACACGGCCGAAGTAAGATTGAAGTTCATCAGTGTTATCGAAGTTATCAGCGAAAAATGTTCTGGTTCGCAGACCATTAAAGGAAGGAAGCATATCGGTACCCGGTTGAGGGAATATTCTGTTAATGAAAATTCCATTCGTATTTGGCCCATATCCATATTGTTGATAACTACCTGGGATAACCGATTCTAATACATTTGCCGTGGCCTTCATATCTTCTACCATTGCATTCAAGTCATCGGTAAAAAAGCCCCATGACTGAATATTTCTGCCACTTCTTCTGAAGTCCTGGTAGGAGTAACCCGCTAAGATATCCAAAGAACTATTTGTGAAATCTTTATTAAATCGCAGGGTTGCTTCCAGAAGTTTATTCTCGGTGTCCAGGTCGTTGATCGCCCCTTGACCATTTCCAAATACACCTTGTTCAAAGTTTTGGGCATTCTTAGAAGCTACAGCAGATCTGAAAGATTCAGATTTATCAATACCTAGATTGACCTTACCAGAAAATTCATTGGTAAAATCGTATTCGGCAGAGAAATTCCCTAAATATCGATTAGTGTTACTAAGGTTCCTCGTATATGCTAACATTGTTGATGGGCTTAACTGTCCACCGGTGTTGAAATTAGGATTGGTTGGCCAGGTTGGATTTGCGGAATACGCAGCCCCTAAAAGGTCACCTCTAAATCCTGCACTACCACTAAGTGGTGCAGCTTGATCATTAACTCTTGAAATGGTGGCCTGAAGCCCTAACTTCAATTTATCCTTAAATAACCTCTGATTAATGTTTAGTCTACCGGTAATTCTCTCTAAATCGGAATTTTTAACCACACCAAATTGTTTTCCATAACCGAAAGTAGCACGTACATTTCCGCCATTATAACTATGAGAATAAGACAGGTTATTATTGGTCGACATAGAAGTTCTGAATACTTCATCCTGCCAGTCTGTACTACTTCTGAAATCTCTTTCTGCCGGATCAAATCCTAAGCGCTCACTTTCTGATAGAAATTGAGATGCAGTGAGAAGATCAAATCTCTTTCGAACACTTGACATACTTACATTCGAACTCCAATCCCATTTTCCGCCTAGAGAGCCTCTACCTGATTTGGTTGTAATAATAACAACCCCGTTTGCACCTCTGGATCCATAGATCGCTGTTGCAGATGCATCCTTCAGGACACTCATACTTTCAATATCATTTGGGTTAAGGAAGGCTAACGGGTTTTTTGCAGAAGCCGTTCCGAATCCAACATCAGCACCTTCAGCAGTTGTATTTTCACCGGAAAGTGGAACTCCATCTATTACAAATAATGGATTGTTATTAGATCGAATTGAGTTAGCACCACGAATACGAATATCGATACCGGCACCTGGCTCACCACTACTCTGTGAGATCTGAACCCCAGCTGTCTTACCTTGAATTAATTGTTCCGGAGAAGATATAACACCCTGGTTAAAGTCTTCGGAAGTAACAGCAGCTACAGATCCGGTTGCATCCCTAACTGTGGTGGTTCCATATCCAATTACAACAACCTCGCCAAGGGCTTCGATATCCTCCTGCATGGTCACGCTAATAGAAGATTGCCCGTTTACGGCAACTTCCTGTGTGGTGTATCCAATATAACTGAATACAAGTGTTGCATTTGAGTCTACATCTTCGATGGTGTAGTTTCCGTCGAAATCAGACTGTGCTCCGTTGGAGGTGCCTTTCACAATAATATTTACCCCCGGGACAGGACCATTTAAATCTGATACTGTTCCACTAACGGTATTTTGTGCATAGGCCGATCCACCTATGATAAGTAGAACGGGGAGCAACAAGAGTTTAGTTAGTAGTTTGTGTTTCATATAATTCCTAGTTTAAAGTTAATTTTCAATTAATAATAAATAATATAATCTAATTATAAATGCCTTTTAAACGGCGAATATAATAGTTTCTACCGTAAATATTAAATAATTGTAAATATCCGAACGGAAGATACAATTTTTTAGGCAATATCTTAAGAATGCTGAAAAGGTTTACTTCTTTGAAAACTTCTTGCATATCGATACGTTGATTGCCTTTGTTTGATCTGCTAAAACGAGATGTTAAAAATTTGAAATCAATCCTCTTAACAATACGGCTAATTCCATGACAAATGCTTAACATCCTGTCATGGGAAATCTCAAGGCGTTTGCTATGAGATCTTTCTTTTACTAGTAAAGAGGATTGATTTACAGTTTCATAGGAAGTATATTCGACGGTTTCCTTCAGGTTGTACTTCCTTTTCGGCAGGCCAAAAGATTTTCCTAAATTCCAGAGGCTGCGTGTCGATAAGCCATAGTGCTTAGTTGAATAACGCCTCGATAGTGAATAAGTCAAGATTTTAATAAATTTCATTCCGGCCGGATTGTCCCTGCTATGATTTGCTAATGCTTGAATTAACAATCATACTTGATCTGTTATAAATTATGCATGAAAGTACCAATTTCTATTATTTTTTTCAATTATATAATAAATCGATTCTAAAATAGCGAAATTAGTAACCGAAAACGTTTTCGATTATTAAGTACTCATTTTGCTTTTCGTTTGAAAAAACATTGTACTTTAGACATTCAATATACTTTTTACGTATTGCAGTGCATATCTTTTCGGTAAGATTCAATAGAACTTTTCAAGTTAGTGATCCAAAGCCATTTAATAAATAGACAGAGGTAAAAACTTCAGAAACCATGAAAGAAGTTACATTGAAACAAATTGCCGAAAACCTGGGAATTTCGATAACGACAGTTTCAAAGGCTTTAAAGGATTATCCAGATGTGAGCAAAAAGACCAAGGCACTGGTGAAGAAAGAAGCTAAGAAACTTCGTTATAAACCGAATGTTTTTGCAGTTAATCTTCGCACCAAAGAATCTAAAACCGTTGGGCTTATTATCCCTGAAGTAGTACATCATTTCTTTTCCAGTGTTATCAATGGTATTATTGAACAGGCCGAGAAGAAAGGTTATCTTGTTATAATATTGCAATCGAACGAATCTTATAAACTCGAAAAAAAACAAATAGATCTTCTTATTAGTAAGCGAGTGGATGGAATCATGATTTCACTTGCCAATAAAACAGTTGATATTTCTCACCTGAAAAGAGTGAGAGAACTGGAAGTCCCCTTGGTGATGTTCGATAAAATATCTAAGCTCATCGATTGTTCGAAAATTATTATTAACGACAGAGAAGCTGCGTATACGGCCACAAAGCATCTTATAGATTCAGGATGTAAAAGAGTTGCTCATTTCAGGGGATCCTTACTACCTCAAAACTCGATAGATAGATTTTTAGGTTATAAAAAGGCCTTGGAAGATCACGGTTTGCCCTACGAATCTTCCCTGGTGTATATATGCGAGAATGTCGACTATAAAGACGGTGTCAGTGCAGCGAAAAAACTGTTGGAAGATCACGATGATATAGACGGAATATTTGCGATTACCGATCTGGCCGCCATTGGGGCAATTTCAGTATTCAATGAAAGAGGTATACGGGTCCCGGACGACATTTCCATCATGGGATTCAGCAATTGGTTTATTTCTTCCGCAATAACCCCGTCTTTAAGCACCGTAGATCAGCCTGGGTATAAAATGGGAAAACAGACCTTTAAACTTCTTTATAAAGAAATGAGGGCTCGCAAAAATAATAAGGAATTCGAACCACAAACAATTGAACTGGCTACCCATCTCATTAAAAGAGATTCTACTTGATTGCAATAATCCAACCATTTTTACGTAATCCTAGCTATAAGTCTTAAGTATATAGGTATAAAGAACCTAAATGGCTGCTACTGTAATTTCAAATATTTAATCACGACATTTAGGATGTTAAAAATTTGTTTAAGCCCTTGGGCTACTAATTGTTAGTTTGTATGTTTACGGCAAAAATAACTATGTTTGGAATTTTTAAATCCAAGAATGAGAAAGATAAATTGCAGAAACGTTACGAAAAACTGATGTCTGACGCACACAAACTGTCTCAGACCAATCGCAAAGCTAGTGATGCAAAGTATCAGGAAGCTGAGCAGGTAATGTTGCAATTAGAAAAGTTTAATTAAATGAATGATAACCTCATGGAAACAGACCTTATAAACGAAGCGTTGCATTTTGAGCAACAAAAGACGACTTTTAAGACGACCAGTGATCGTATAGTTGCCTCCAGAAAAGCGAAAGAACTTATTTTAAGATTGAATGAGATATATAAGGAGAATAAGGATGCCGCGATCATGGACCATATGAAAAGACTTACCGAAATAAAGCGTAAGATCGAGAAACGACTAAAGGGCAGAAGCCCTCTGGCATAATTTCAAAACCCCGAAACATGTTTCGGGGTTTTTTTGTGGTGTCTCCAGGATTCAATTTGCTTTCGCAAATTGTTCCTTTGTTCCCACTGTTGAAAATGCAAAGCACCCCACTTTCAGTGGTTGGTTTTTTATTCGTAATCATTTATGAATGCGAGCATTCAACATTCTTCCAAACAAAAAACCCATCCTGCTTACGCGGATGGGTTTGTATTTATTGTGGTACCTCCAGGATTCAATTGATCAAATCAATTGTTCCATTGTTCCCGAAAGTCAAAATACAAACCATGCGGCTTACAGCCGCTGGTATTTTGTTCTCATAAATTTCGGAATGTGCACTTTCCGCCTTCCCTCAAACAAAAAACCCATCTCGCTTAGGCGGATGGGTTTGTATTTATTGTGGTACCTCCAGGATTCAATTGATCAAATCAATTGTTCCTTTGTTCCCACTGTTGAAAATGCAAAGCACCCCACTTTCAGTGGTTGGTTTTTTATTCGTAATCATTTATGAATGCGAGCATTCAACATTCTTCCAAACAAAAAACCCATCCTGCTTACGCGGATGGGTTTGTATTTATTGTGGTACCTCCAGGAATCGAACCAGGGACACACGGATTTTCAGTCCGTTGCTCTACCAACTGAGCTAAGGTACCTTCCAGACTTTTGGGTCTGTACCCTCCAAAACTTTCCCGCAGGGACAGCGAAGGAGGGTGCAAATATAACTGATATTTACACTTTCCAAAATTAAAATTTAAAAAATCTTTTGAATCATTTTCAATTTAATAGCCCCTTAACATCTCATAAACATTACATGTTGTATTTTTAGCGCTTTACAACCTGCAATGAACCTCATAATAGACGTTGGTAACACACGAAATAAGTTTGCCGTTTTTTCACAGGACCGCCTCGTACATAACTATGTTTGTGATACAGAGGAAACATTCAGTACACTCGATCTAATAGAAACGGAATACCCTGAAATTAAGGATTGTATATTGGCAGCAGTGGGTTCATTCTCCAATGAGGGACTTTCAACATTGCGCAGAAAATACAAGCTGCTTATTCTCGACAACGAAACCGATGTACTCTTCAACAATGGGTATGGCACACCAAAAACATTAGGTGTCGATCGAATTGCTCTGGTAAGTGCTGCTTCAGCGAAATACCCGGATCAAAATGTTTTGGTTATCGATGCAGGAAGCTGTATCACTTACGATTTCATTACGCAAAACAACCAATATGTAGGGGGTGGCATTTCACCGGGTATACGAATGCGATATAAAGCGGTTCATACGTTTACAGCAAATTTGCCGTTATTGGAACCAACACTGCCATTAATTGAAACAGGGAATACTACCGAAACATCCATTCATAGTGGTATTATGCAGGCTGTAGTATTTGAAATCGAAGGCTTCATTGCCATGTATAAAGAAAAATCCCCCGATTTAACAATTATTTTAACAGGAGGGGATGCTCATTTTTTGCGAGATAGTCTAAAAAGTGACATCTTTGCCAACTCAAATTTCCTGCTGGAAGGTTTGAATTTCATCTTAGAACATAACAAACATTGATGTTGAAACGAATTACAGTTGTTGTATTTCTGCTAATAATGGGATTATCTCATGCGCAGGAGGGTACGGTTTCACCTTACTCATATTTTGGTATCGGAACATTAAAGTTTAAAGGAACGGCTGAAAACAGGGCGATGGGAGGTATTGGTGTTTATGCGGATAGTATTCACCTTAGTATACAGAATCCTGCCGGTGTAGCCGGATTGAGGCTTGTTAATTATACGGCGGGTATGAGCCATAAATACGAAACAATTAAAACCCAAACAGAAAGCCAGAAAGCCAGCACAACTTCAATAGATTATCTGGCGCTGGGAATTCCCATGGGAAAATTCGGGGCTAGTTTTGGTCTGTTACCGTTCACATCGGTGGGCTATAACCTAAGATCTGAGGCAGAAGGCATCACCACAACCTACACGGGTTCCGGAGGACTCAATAAGGCATTTTTTGCTCTTGCTTATCAGATAACGCCAAAACTTAGTGTTGGAGTGGATGCTAATTATAACTTCGGAAATATTGAAAATACTGCAGAAAGACGTGAAGCGAATATACAATATGGAACATCCGAATTTAATGAATCGGATCTGCTTGGTTTCAATTTCAACATTGGGGCGATCTACAAAACAATGATCAATGAAACATTATCATTGACCTCTTCGCTTACTTATACGCCGGAGACGAATCTAACTTCGGAAAACACGCGTATCATTTCTACATTTCTGGTATTGCCTTCGGGCGCCATCTCCAATCGCGACGAACGGGATATTAATGTGGGTGACACCGAGTTCACTTTTCCTTCTCAATTCACATTAGGATTGGGTATTGGAAAGGATAAAAGGTGGTTTGTTGGAGGTGAATACACGAATATAAAAACTAGTAATCTTACCAATAGATCTTTTGACATAGATTTTGCTACCTTTACAGATGCCTCTAAATTTAGATTAGGGGGGTTCTATATTCCAAATTATAACGCCATAGGTAAATACTGGAATAGAGTGGTTTATCGTGGGGGCGTGCGATTTGAGGAAACTGGGATTAACATTAATGGTGAAGGAATCAACGAGTTTGGCATATCTTTTGGAGTTGGTCTACCTGTTGGCAGATTATTTACAAATGTGAATATAGGGTTTGAAGTTGGAAGAAGGGGAACGACCGATTTCGAACTTGTTCAGGAGAATTTCTTCAACACCTTTATCAGTCTGTCTTTAAACGATAGATGGTTTGAAAAACGATATTATGATTAATAAAATAAACATCAACACTATGAAGACGAAAGCTATTCTACTTTCAACCGCACTTTTTCTTGTATTCGGCGGAATGATAAATGCTCAGGAAAAATGTGCAACCTTAGGTTCCTTGTTTATAGAACCGGCCAAAGCAAAAAATTATGATGGGGCACTTCCTCATTACGATAAACTGGTTGCGGAATGTCCTACTTATAGTATGGCTACATACCAATATGCTGAAAAAATGTTTAAGCACTTTATCGAAACTGGAGATAAATCCAAGATCGAATCACTTGATAAAGTGTATAACCTAAGAATGAAATACTACCCTGCAAAGACCAAAGAAGGGGAATTGATGATGAAAATGGCCCAGGTTAAGTTCGATAACGACATAGGTACCAAAATGGATCAGTATAATGGTTTCGATGCCTCCTTTAAAAAGGATGAGGATGAGTTTACGAGTCCGAAGAGTTTATATACGTATTTCTCTCTGGCGGTAGATCTTTTTAATGCAGGAGAAAAACCTATCGAAGATGTATTCGACCTTTACGATGTGGTTATTGAGAAAATAGAAAAAGAAGAAGGTAAACTCGCTTCAGGACTTACTCTTCTTATCGATAAACAAGAAGCAGGCACAAAATTATCTTCAAAAGAAGCAAGAAAACTAAATGCCTATGAAAAGAACCTTGCTGCCTATGGTAAGGTAAAAGGTAGTGTGGATGGGAAATTGGGTCAGCTGGCAGATTGCCCGAACCTAATTCCTCTTTATGAAAAAGACTTCGATACTAAGAAGGATGATGTTACCTGGTTACGCAGAGCTGCCGGACGATTAAGTGCCAAAGACTGTGATACGCCTTTATTCTTCAAATTAGTACAACAATTGCACACGTTGGAACCTTCTGCAAAATCGGCGTACTACCTTGGAAAATTAGCTGAGAAAGATAATAAAGGAAGCACGGCATTAGAATATTATAATCAGGCGGCCGATCTTGAGACTAATCCGAGCGATAAAGCGAAAGTATATTATAGCATTGCTGAAAACTTCCGTAAAAAAGGAAGCTACGGAAGTGCAAGATCTTATTTCCTGAAAATGGTTGACGTGAAACCTTCTGCCGGGATAGCATACCTTAAGATCGCTAATATGATTGCGGGTAGTGCCAATAGCTGCGGAAGTACGGTATTCGAGAAAAGGGCGATTTATTGGAAAGCTGCTGAATATGCAGATCGGGCCGCGCGTGTTGATGGGGCTATAGCCGGGAATGCGAGAAGTACGGCAAGCGCTTACAGAGATCGTGCTCCACAGAAAACGGATATATTCTCTGAAGGAATGGCCGGAAAAACAGTTACCTTTAAATGCTGGGTAGGTGGAAGCGTTAAGGTGCCTAGTCTATAAGAATGTACACATTAAAACATATGCTTAAAAGCGTGATGACAATAGCTATTGTCATCACGCTTTTTTCGTGCGAGAGCAATTACCGGAATATTCAGAAATTAAATTTGAAAGATGGAGCTCCGGTGGGAGTTGCGCGGAACATCAATGTGAAATACACCGATTCGGGAAAACTGGTTGCCAATCTTATCTCGCCCTTGAGGAACGATTATACAAACCTCAAATTTCCGTATCAGGAATATCCGGAAGGCGTGGAAGTTCGATATTGGAATGAAAAGAATGAATTGAGTACGGTAACTTCAGATTTCGCCGTGCGATACGACAAAACCAACATTGTTGATCTTCGCAGGAATGTTGTTCTGGTTACCAGTGACAGCCTGGTTCTCAAAGCAGAGCAATTGTATTGGGATCAGAAGCATCAATGGGTGTTTACGGATCAGCCGTATAGAATAATTTTTAAGGACGGTTCTTTTAATGATGGTGCAGGCTTCGACTCTAGTGAGGATTTCACCAATTTCTTGTCACGCCGTAATGCGGGAGAACAAATTATCGATCGAAATATTAACGATGAAAACATAGAAAATAACGATGGGGAATAAAATTTACAGACTCTTCGAATACGCGTATCTGGGTATGGCAGGCTTCTCAGTTTACCTGGTTATTACAAATTGGGATGATAATAGAAATCGTGCTTATTTATTTGCTTTCTTTACGCTTGTCGCTATATTTATGTTCTTCTTCAAAAGAAATTTCAGGAAGAAAATGGAGCAGCGTAACCAAAACCGATAATGGAATTAAGCATACTGATCATTGTTATCATGCTAGTCTTGTCCGCATTTTTTTCGGGTATGGAAATAGCGTACATATCTTCCAATAAGGTCCATATCGAGATAGAGAAGAAACAGACCGGATTTATGGCCGGCATCCTTAAGAAAATTACGAGAAGACCTTCCAAATTTATTGCTACCATGCTGGTGGGTAATAATATCGCGCTAGTGGTCTATGGTTTCTATATGGGGGATCTGCTTATGCAGTACATACCACTCACAGGTTTTAGTGGTTTACTGGTTCAAACTATGATCTCCACCTTGATTATTTTACTCACTGCAGAATTCCTTCCGAAGGTGTTCTTTCAAATCTATGCCAATACATTGGTGAAAGTCTTTGCAGTTCCCGCCTACCTGTTTTATCTTTTGTTTTCGGTTATATCCGAATTCGTGATCTGGATATCCGATCTGATACTTAGAGCGCTATTTAAAACAAAAGGCGATCATGTACAATTAAGTTTCAGTAAGATAGAACTTGGAAATTATATCACTGAACAAATGGATACGATGGAGCTTCATGGCGATGTCGATTCCGAAATACGGATCTTCCAGAATGCATTGGAGTTTTCAGAAGTAAAATCTAGAGAAGTTATGGTTCCCAGGACCGAGGTCGTCGCAGTGGATCTCGATACCGAAATTAAGGACCTGGCAAAGATATTTACCGAAACGGGCTTGTCGAAGATTTTAGTTTATAAGGAAAATATCGATGATATTGCAGGGTATGTGCATTCCTTCGAACTATTCAAGAAACCTGCATATATCAAGAAAATCCTGATACCGGTAGTTTTTGTACCAGGAACTATGCTGGCAAAAGATGTACTAAACATCCTTATCCGTAAACACAAAAGTATCGCTGTGGTTATCGATGAATACGGAGGAACGGCAGGGATCATGACTGTAGAGGATATTATTGAGGAACTCTTTGGTGAGATCGAGGACGAACACGATTCTGTTGAATTGATTGAAGAGGAACTGGGAGAATATCACTATAAATTTTCTGCCCGTCTTGAGGTTGATTATATCAACGACCGTTATAAAATCGATCTGCCGGAAAGTGAAAATTATGAAACTCTGGGGGGCATGATCGTTAATTTCACCGAGGAAATTCCCGAGAAGAATGAAACGGTTATGATTGAAAATATAATCTGTAAGATCCTGGAGGTTTCCAGCACAAAAATCGAACTGGTCGACCTTCGAATAAATCCTGAGACGTAGATTTACGTTAATTCCCGTTTTTTTTATACCGAATCTTTTATAACTGAAGGGAAAATGCTATTTTCGCCCCCTAGTAATTTGACAGACAGATGGCAATATTAAACAGTATTAGAAAACGAGGAATCTTCCTCATTATAATTATAGCAATGGCGCTTTTCGCTTTTATCTTAAGTGATGTGCTAACCCGCGGCGGCGGCTCAAGCGTTGAAGATACTATCGCAACTATAAATGGTGTGGATATCGATCGGACGGAGTTCGCAGAACTCATGGAAACTACTCAGAAATCTATGGGCCCCAATGCCAATACCACTCAGGCAATGAATCTTGTATGGGATCGTGAGTTAAGAAGGGTGTTGATGGAAGAACAATATGATAATCTGGGTCTTCGAGTTGAAGGAGAGCAAATAAACCAGGCGCTTAGCATTTACCTGGCAAACGATCCTACCTTCCAGGATGAGAACGGAAATTTCAGTGAGCTGAAAATGCTCGAATATGTCGCTCAGATCAAGGCGGACGCAAAAATCAATCCTGCTGCATTGAATGCTTGGAACAATTACATTAAAAATGTAAAGCAGACAGTACTTGAAAATACCTACCTCGGAATGTTAAGAGGCGGATTAAGCTCTACAATTGCCGATGGGGAACAACAATATCGATTCGAGAACGATAAGATCAATATGGATTATATATATATTCCATATACTTCCGTTGATGATGCTAGTATCACTGTTTCTGAAGAGGAGATCGCCTCCTATATAAAAAGCAATCCCAAAAAATTTGAAGTGGAACCTCAGGTAGATTTTCAGTATGTGCTAATCGAGGAGACCGCTTCCCAAAAGGATATTGATGCCGCACACACAGAGATGATGAGGCTCCTTGATAATCGTACCGAAATGAACAATGTGACCAACCAGTTGGACACCTTGTCCGGTTTCCGTGATACAACTAAATATGTTGACTTTGTTAATGCAAATTCAGATACTCCATACACGGACAGATGGTACCGACAAGAGCAATTACCTGCGTCGCTAAAGGATACCATTTTTGATATGAACGAAGGAAGTGTTTATGGACCTTATCAGATTGATAAAACCTTGAATCTTACCAAGGTTATTGAAAAAAGACAATTGCCTGATAGCGCCCGGGTGCGACATATATTAATTCCTATGGGTCTTAACCGAGCCGACAGTATTTTCCGTACCGACGAACAAGCGAAACAAACAGCCGATAGTTTACTTACCATTCTGAAAGGAAATCGTTCCCGTTTTCCATCTATGGTTAAATCATTTTCTTCCGATACAGGAAGTATCGAGAATGATGGTGTTTACGATTGGTTTGAATACACCAAAATGGTGCCTGAATTCAGAGATTATTCCTTCGAGAATAAAACAGGTGATATGGGGATCGTAAAGACGAATTTCGGATATCACATTATCGAAGTATTAGGTCAGAAGGAATTCAGGGATGTGATTAAGATCGCAACTATTGTCAAGGAAATTGAACCTTCGGAAGAAACCATTAACAGTATCTTCGCCATTGCAACAACATTCGAGATCGAAGCGGCAAAAGGAGATTTTAACGAACAATCAAACGCTCAGGAAATTCCGGTTCGACCTGTGAATAAAGTAGGTGAGTTGGATTCAAATATTCCGGGACTCGGTTCGAGTCGACAAGTTGTTAACTGGGCTTTTAACGAAGAGACCAAGATAGGGGAGATAAGTCGATTTTCTGTCCCACAGGGATATGCCATCGTGCAGTTAACCCGGAGAGACCCTAAAGGGTTAAGAAGCATATCCGAAGCATCTGCGGAAGTAACACCTATTTTAAGAAATCAGAAAAAAGCGGCTCAGATCATTTCGAATGCCAGTGGAACTACAATGCAGGAAATCGCGGCTTCACAAAATGTGACCGTACAAACGGCTTCTGCAGTGACTATGGCAGCACCAACTGTTCCCGGTGCCGGAAATGAACCAAAAGTAGTAGGAGCTGCCTTCGGAACTAAACCCGGTGAAGAAACAGGTTTCATTGAAGGAAATACAGGAGTTTTCAAGGTGCGCGTCACAGCGCTTAATAAAGCTCCGGACCTTGAGAATTACGCTCCTTATGCGAGTCAGCTGGATACAGGTGTTTCTCAGGGACTGAGCACGAACGTGTTCAAAGCGCTTAAGGAATCTGCAGATATTGAAGATAACAGGGCTATTTTTTATTAGTAGGTAGTACCATTCATTATAGATCCTCCATTATCACAGGTAATGGAGGATTTTTATTTGATCATTTCTGAAAACGGAATGATCGTTTTAAATCCTTTGTCCGCAAAATATTCCATCGCTGTCGCATCTCCACTCACCAAAACAAAATCACCTCCCCAGGCACCAAGACTTTTCACCAGGCCTGTATAGTCTGGAAATAGTATATCCTTTACTTTAGGAATCCCGAGAAGTCTGGAAATAACAGACTCATGTGCTTCCATAAATGTCGTGAATTCTGTCAAGCTTTCCGAAGCGATAATTTTAAGTGTTAAAGCTGAAATGTTTGAAATAAGATGGTCCTTCTCGCCGGTCATTTCACGGTACAGGGCAATCCCTTTTTTGCTGTCCTGCTTTTTATTCAGATATACGAAGTATAAGCGATCCACAAAACTCCACGTCAAGCGTACTGGAGTAACTGTAGCCTCTCCTGCCTTATTCGAGTAAAGGATTGGTGAATTACGTTGTGCGGCGGCTATATCGTATCCACTACCTCCGAAACCGGCCCTTAATAGTTCAATACCATCAATTCCCGCCCACTGTGCAATATTGTTGATAAGGGTTGATGAGGTGCCCAATCCCCAGTTTCGGGGAAAGTTCAGGGTTGTTGTTACCTTCCAACCTTCGGAATCTCGGAGGAATTCTTTATTGATCTTACGTGCGTCCTGCAGAATTCGAAGCAGTGTTTTTGAAGTTTCATCTTCATTAGAACATTGAATTCCATCCTCATTGATATAAAATTTACCCTGGTACCAAATCCGTCCTTCAAAATCGAAGCTTGTCCATTGAATACCCTGAATATCTGTTGGAGACACTGTTAGGGATTGTCCGTAGCAGGTGGGTATGGCAAGTGCAAGGGCTCCATCGAGAACCAGGTATTCGCCGGTGAGCAGCAGTTTGCCATTACTGTGAAAGGTTTGCATCTTCGCTTCTTATTTTCTCAATAAAATCTACCGCGGCACTATGAGACACCGTATTTTTTATAAAATGCTGTATCGCTTTTTCCTTTTCTATGGAAGTCGCTTCAAGCTGATTCAGAATATTCATAAGGTGCATTTTCATATGCCCTTTTTGAATTCCGGTGGTAACCAGTGATCGAATGGCCGCAAAATTCTGGGCCAGACCCGCTACGGCAACAATCTCCATAAGTTGGGGTGCAGAAGGTTTTTGTAGCAGCTGTAACGCAAATTTCACCAATGGATGAAGACCGGTTAATCCGCCCACGGTGCCTAATGCCATTGGAATTTCGATACTGAAAGTGAACAATTCGTTTTCAACTTTTGCCTGGGTTAAACTCGTATACCTGCCATCCCTGGCGGCATAGGCGTGAATTCCGGCCTCAACAGCCCTGAAATCGTTACCCGTTGCCAGTATAACGGCGTCAATCCCGTTCATGATACCCTTATTATGGGTAACGGCTCTTCTAATTTCGACCTGGGCAATATTTACGGCCCTAATGAAATCCCTGGCGAATTCTAGGCCATCGGTGTCATTATCACTTAGATCGTTCACATGGCAGCTAACAGATGCCCTTACAAGGCATTCAGGTACATAATTGGAAAGGATGCTCAATACAACTTTTGGCTGTGAATTTTCACCGAAGTCAGAATAGGAAACGGCTTGTTTCTCGAATGTATTGGCTATCTCCTCCAGGCAACTGTTTATAAAGTTAGCACCCATCGCATCCAGAGTTTCAAACGCACAGTGTAACTGATAGTACCCCGGAAGGGTGTGGGTAGAATCTTTTAACGAGATATCGAGGAGACCTCCCCCTCTTGCTTTCATATTCTTCTGTATCCCGGCAATGGAATCGATTAAATCCGACTTCACTTCAGCAAAGAAATTAATAATGGATTCTTTCTTCCCAAAATAATCGATATGGATCTGTCCGTTCTTTTCCGTGGATATGACTTCAGCTTTGAATCCACCTCTGTCAAGCCAGAATTTGGCCGCATTACTGGCGGCGGCAACCACTGAACTTTCTTCAATTACCATGGGGATGGTATACATCCGGTTGTTGATCTTGAAGTTAGGAGCAACCCCAAATGGCAGGTAGTAATTTGAAATCGTATTTTCAGTGAAATCGTCGTGCAATTCCTGTAATTTGGCATCATCATTCCAATATTGCTTTAAGATATTTAAAGCATCCTCATTATCATTGAAATAGTTGTGGAACAACCAATCGATTTTTTCTTGCTTCGATTTTTTCGAAAATCCGGAAACAGGGATATGCATGTGACTAAAATTTGAAACACAAAGATAGCATTTCTAGCCAAGGATAAAGGGGTTGAATTACGAACAAAATGCTTGTATTTAACATAAAAACTACCGGTTTTTCATGAAATTTTAGTAAACTTGACCTAACAAAAATTTAACATTTTGAAACGAGTTTTTTCTTCCTCACTGCTAATGCTATTTTTGGCAGTTAGTCTTTCCGTTCAAGCACAACAAAAAAATTTAACATTAGAAGAAATCTGGGGGGGGACCTTCCGGACGGAACGTATGGATATCCTGCGTTCACTTGCAAACGGTAAGGAATATTCGGTACTCAACTACAACAGAGCTCAAAACGCTTCAACAGTCGATGTTTATGATTATGTAAGTGGTGAAAAAGTTAGAACCCTGGTGAATACAAGCGATCTGGATGGGGTCAATTATATCATATCTTACGAATTTAATGGCGATGAGACCAAAATGTTACTGGCCACACAGTTAAAGCAAATTTACAGACGTTCTTCCGTTGGAACCTATTATGTTTATGATCTTACGAGTAAAAAGCTAACCCTTGTATCCGAAAAACAAATTCAGGAGCCAACCTTTAGCCCGGATGGTACAAAGATCGCTTTTGGCAATAATAACAATCTTTATATAAAGGATCTTTCGAGCGGGCAGGAGATGCAAATTACCACCGACGGAAAAAAGAACAGCATCATCAACGGAATCACCGATTGGGTCTATGAAGAAGAGTTTGCTTTTGTGCGGGCTTTCGACTGGAGCAAGAATGGAAAGCGACTGGCTTTCATCCGTTTCGATGAAACCAATGTCCCTCGATTCTCAATGGATGTTTACGGGGAGGAGCTTTATCCTACGCAGCAGGTGTTCAAATATCCGAAAGCAGGTGATCCGAATGCCGATGTGTCTCTTCATATCTATGACATGAATACCGGGAAAATTTCACAAGTTGATCTGTCAGCATATAATAATTATTATATACCCAGGATAAATTGGACCAACGACCCCGATATTCTTAGTGTCCGGGTAACGAACCGCCATCAGAATGAATTAGATTTAGTATTCGTGGATGCCAGGGATAATTCTTCAAAACTAATTCTAAAAGAAAAGGATGATGCTTATGTAGATATCACCGATGATCTTACTTTCCTGAACGATAACAGCTTTATCTGGACCAGCGAGAAAAGTGGCTGGAATCACATCTACCATTACGACCGTAATGGAAAGCTTATTAATCAGATAACGAACGGTGATTGGGAGGTGACTAAATATTACGGATTCGATCCAACCACCGGACGAATCTATTACCAAAGCACAAAAGATGGAAGTATTAATCGCGGAGTCTATTCAATTTCACAATCCGGGAAGAATAACGTGGAACTTTCAGAAAGAACAGGATTCAACAATGCGTCGTTCAGTGCCGATTATTCCTACTTCATCAATACCTTCTCTGATGTGAATACGCCCTATGTTTATGCACTATATCAGGCCAGAGATGGTAAAAAGATCAGGGAGATCAAAAATAATGATGCATTAAAAAATAAAGTCGGAGGTTACCTAACTTCTCCAAAAGAATTTTCTACGATCTCCATTAATGGTGAAGAATTAAATATGTACATGATCAAACCGAAAGATTTCGATCCAAATAAAAAATACCCGCTGTTCATGCACCAGTATTCCGGTCCCGGATCGCAGAATGTGGCAAACAGGTGGGGTGGATCGAATGATTACTGGCACCAGATGCTTGCACAGGAGGGCTATGTTATAGCTTGTATCGATGGTAGGGGAACAGGCCTTAAAGGACGTGATTTCAAGAAAATGACCCAGAAAGAACTGGGCAAATATGAAGTTGAAGACCAGGTAGCCGCTGCCGAAAAATTAGGAGCACTTCCTTATATAGATGAGAACAGAATAGGAATCTGGGGCTGGAGTTACGGCGGATTCATGTCGGCCAATTGCTTATTCCAGGCACCGGATACTTTCGCTATGGCGATAGCGGTAGCACCTGTTACCAGCTGGCGCTTTTACGATACGATTTACACGGAACGCTATATGCAAACCCCTCAGGAAAATCCTTCCGGATATGATGATAACTCACCCATCAGTCATGTGGAAGGATTAAAAGGTGATTTCTTATTGGTGCATGGTAGTGCCGATGATAATGTCCATGTGCAGAATACAATGCGATTGGTAGAGGCCTTGATTCAAGCCGATAAGAACTTTGAATGGATGGTCTATCCTGATAAGAATCATGGTATTTATGGAGGTAATACACGGTTACACCTTTATAAGAAAATGACACGGTTTATTCGGGAATCCCTGGGTAAACCGGAATCTGAAAGCCTCATGCAAATCAAAAACTAGAAAATCATTAAACAACTAATATCTAACTAATAATCTATCAATTATGTCAAATTCTATGCAGCATAAACAAAAGGAATTATTCGGTCATCCGGTAGGTCTGTATGTATTATTCTTTACAGAAATGTGGGAGCGATTTTCCTATTACGGAATGCGGGCCATTTTAGTTCTATATCTGGTCGCGGAAACCGTAGGCGATAATGGTGGATTAGGATGGAGTAATGCAGAAGCCCTTGCTTTGTATGGTTGGTACACAATGTTGGTTTATGTGGCATCTATTCCCGGGGGTTGGATCGCAGATAAATTTTTAGGTCAGAAGAAATCTGTATTATACGGAGGAATTCTTTTAGTGGCAGGCCACAGTATTCTAGCAGTAGAACAAATGTGGGCGTTTTATTCCGGGCTTGGGTTAATTATTGCAGGTGTTGGAATGTTAAAACCAAATATTTCTACCATGGTTGGAGGCTTATACAAACAAGGAGATATAAGAAGAGATAAAGGATTTACGATTTTCTATATAGGAATTAATATCGGTGCATTTCTTTCCAGCCTAATTGTTGGGTATGTAGGCGAAGTTTATGGATGGCATTATGGTTTCGGGCTTGCAGGTATTGGTATGGCCTTAGGTTTAATTCAATACCTGGCCGGTCAAAAACATTTGAAATATGTTGGGAATTATCTTGGGAAATCAAAAAATGAAGAAGAAAAGGCTGCGATGAAAAGTCCACTGAACAAAAAGGAAAAGGATAGAATTATCGTGTTGTTCATTTCCTTCTTGCTTGTGATTGTCTTTTGGGGAGCTTTTGAACAGGCCGGAGGACTTATGAATATTTATGCTAAGGATTATACCAACAGAATGCTTCTTGGATGGGAAATTCCTGCATCCTGGTTCCAGTCGTTAAATGCTATGTTCATTATATTCCTCGGTACAGCTGTTGCTGCCTACTGGGCTAAAAGAAAACTGAAAGGAAAATTATCTACTTCATTGTTTAAAATGATATTAGGCCTGATCATCATGGGAACCGGTTTCTTTTTTATGTCTGCTGCGTCAACACAACTTGAGAGCACCGGGTCTTCCGCAATGTATTGGCTGGTATTGGCCTATTTATTCCATACGGTTGGTGAACTTTGTATTTCACCGGTTGCATTATCCTATATAACGAAACTCGCACCAATCAAGTATGCCTCAATTATGATGGGTGTGTATTTTGCAATGACCGGTTTTGGTAATAAACTTGCGGGATTGTTAGGAGAATCTGCCTCGAATTTTGGAGAGTTTACCGTCTTTACCGGTATTGCTTTATTTTGTGTAGTTTTCGGATTACTAGTTTTAATCTTCAGAAAAAAACTGGAACATTTAACGCATGGTGCAGAGGACAATGAACGAGATATGCATTTTGAAGAAACCGAAGGATTTGAATTAGCAGATAACCAATAATACCCCCCTATGAAAACAGATATAGAAAATTTATTCAAGGATAAAGTTTTAGGACATCCCGCAGGATTGTTCGTACTCTTTTTTACTGAAATGTGGGAACGCTTTTCCTTCTATGGAATGCGAATCTTACTCGTATTATTCTTAACTGCTCCTTTATTGAGTGATAATCCCGGCTGGGATTGGCCCAGAGAACATGCCCTTGCTCTAATTGGGACCTACGCGTCGTTACTTTACCTAACCCCGATCATTGGTGGTTGGATTGCGGATAAAATAACCGGATACCGCTATGCTGTGGTAATTGGTTGTTTGATCATGACACTGGGCCATGCGTCCATGGCTTTGGAAACTACAACGACCTTTTATCTCGGACTTGCATTATTGGTCGTAGGCACGGGATTCTTCAAACCGAATATAACTTCCATGATCTCTGAAATGTATAAAGGCAAGGAAGAGAAGAAAGATGGCGCCTATACAATCTTTTACATGGGAGTGAACGCCGGAGCCTTCTTTGGAATGATGCTGTGCGGTTACCTCGCAGAAACATATGGATGGTCTTACGGATTTGGATTGGCTGGTATCTTTATGATGCTTGGGATGCTCCAATTCTGGAGAGCAAAGAACCTTTTCGGAAGTATAGGAGCCAAACCATCTTTGATCCACGAAGTTGAATTACCACAAAACATCAATGAGGAAAGTCCAGCTGAGCATGAAGAAGCCGAAGCGAACGAAAAACTGAATCCGTTTACAACTTTCGACAAAGTACTGATGATATTTGCGGCAATTGGTGGTCTGTTGTATCTTTTTAACGATCCGCTGGAGAAAATTGGGGGTATCGACTTGCTCCCTTTCGAATTTATCGGATTAAATGGCAGCAATGTTATTGTATTGGCAGCGCTGGTCTTGTTCCTGATTTTACTGATTACAAGAATATCGAGATACATACCCTTGGTTAGAGATCGAATTATCGCTGTCTCAATATTTGGATTATTCACAGTATTCTTCTTTTCGTTCTTTGAACAAGGACTCGGGTCAATGACCTTATTCGCGAGGGACTACACAAATCGAAATCTGGTTGGAGATTCTGCTATGGTCTTTAAGATCGTCGATGCATTATTAACAACGGTTCCATTGATTATCATTACCTGGGTGCTGATACTGCTGGCAAAAAAGACATTTTCGAAGATCGGGATATCAAATATTTTCCTGGCCATTGCCTTCGTTGGTTTGTGGTTTCTGGTTATCTGGAGACTTGCTGATAAATTTTCACAAGCAGGTAACGAGGTCGATGCAACCTGGTTTGGTATCCTCAACTCATTCTTTATTATTACCCTGGCGCCACTGTTCTCAAAGTGGTGGGAAAGCAAATATAATCCGAGCGCTGCGATGAAATATGGCCTTGGTCTTATCTTATTGGGCCTTGGTTTCGCCATACTTTCATATGGATCGGGCGAAATTCCATCGGGTGCTAAAACAGCTTCAGTAAGTATGGTATTTCTTATTCTCGCTTTCTTGCTCCATACTATGGGTGAGCTCTGCCTGTCGCCCGTTGGATTATCGTACCTGAGTAAGCTCGTTCCGGCTCGTATGATAGGTTTTATGTTCGGGGTCTGGTATCTGGCAATTGCCGTTGGCCAGAAAGCCGCAGGGACCATGGGTGGAATGATCGATAAGATTTCGGAACAGTATTCCCTGAGTACTTTTTTCCTGATATTTACCTTGATTCCAATTGGAGCTGGAATATTATCTATCCTTCTAAATCCGGTCTTAAAACGACTGATGCACGGTGTAAGGTAAAAGCAATACTTTCGACAAAAAAACGTTCCATATCTTGGAACGTTTTTTGTTGTAATTAGAAAATATCAAAAGAATTGTTGAAAATGAAACACTTATTACTCCTATTTAGCCTGCTTGTCGTAGGTTCTATTTCGGCTCAGGAGATCAATTGGATGTCAATGAATGAGGCCCTGGAAGCACAGAAAAAAGAACCGAAGAAAATACTTATGGATGTCTACACAAAATGGTGTGGACCCTGTAAATTAATGGATAAGAAGACTTTTGGTGATAAAAAGGTCATCGCCTTCGTAAACGAGAATTATTATGCCGTAAAATTCAATGCTGAAGGCACCGAAGAGATTACCTATCAGGATTTTTCCTATACCAATCCAAATTATCAACCCGAACGTAAAGGACGGAACGCGACCCACTTTTTTGCAGATGCACTGAAGTTACAGGGTTATCCAAGTATAGTTTTCTTTAAGGATAATGGAGATCTTATTCAATCCATCCCCGGTTATAAAACGCCGCAGCAATTTGAGATCTATCTCAGAATGATCGCAAATGATGATTATGCTGAAATAACCACCATGAAGGCCTGGGAAACCTATCAAAAGAATTTTAAAGGCACCTTCTAGGAGTAGATTTTGGTTAAGTGTTTCTCTATTCCAGAGTGAAAGCTCCTCGATCACCAGTATGGTGGAAGGGGAGCTTTTTTAATTTGCAGGTCTCTCGCCAGCGAGCGATAAATGAAGTGTAATTGCTGCCATCGGCGACGATCAGTTCCGGCCTTAGGGTACTAATAAGCCGTTCCAAATGGATTTTGGGACTCCCACGAAGTAAGACCACATCCACAGATTTATCATTTGGATAGACTCCTGAACTATCCACAATCATTATTATTTTCGTTTTGAATGAAAGAACATCCGGCAATGAATCTTCTGTGTAATCACGGATGTTCATAGCAGTGGAAAATGATCTTAACGGGTATTCATTCTGAAGAGGATTCAATGTTACGTCTTTATACACCTTTAACTGATCTCCATGTTGAACGCCAATAACAGTCGCACGGTTTTTATGAAAGATATGAAAGGCGTATCTCGTGGTTTGATCCCGGTCCAGATATTTCAAACTGAGCCATAACAGGATAGCGGTTAGAGTGAAGATTATTCGTGGACGGTTCATACGGTTCCACAGTACAACCAACGAGATGATGACCAGATAAGAACCAACTAACAGGTAGCCGGAGAAGTGAATCTCTGTGAACAAAAAACGTTCCTGGATAGCGATCCATTTCACAAAGTCATTCAATAAGGATATTACGAAGTTATAGATTACGGCAAGCCATTCCGGTAGTAGATCTATACTTAATAAAACAATTATAACAAGACCGGTACTTACCAGAACACCGATAAAAGGTAGAATCACGAGATTGGATAACAGGAACAGTCCCGGGAACTGGTTGAAATAATAAATACTCAGCGGAGCGACACCCAATTGCGCCGCCAGAGAGACCGTAGTGATCGTCCAGAAGAATGTATCCAGATAATATTTCGGACGGTATAAACTGTATAGTTTTGGTTGCACCCACAAAATAAAAAAAACAGCACTGTAACTTAGTTGAAATCCAACATGGAACAACCATTTCGGGTTCCATATTAGGAGAAAAAAGAGTGATAAAAACAGGGTGTTGACATTGTTGGTAGGCCGTTTCAGTAGTTGCGCTAATCCAAAAAATGAGAACATGGTGACCGCCCTGGTGACCGATGGAGAGAGCCCTGTAATGATGGCATAACCCCACAGTGATACAACCAATATGATAATTTTCAATACGCCACCATGACGTGTGTAGCGTAAGGGTCGAAGAAGCATTTGCAACAACAAATAAATGATTCCGACGTGAAGGCCGGAAACCGCCAGTATGTGGATTGCCCCTGCGGCAGCATAGGCTTGATAAATATCCCTGTCTATTGCACCTCGATACCCTAATACGAGCGCTTCAATAATGCCTTTTTCTTCCTTTCCGAAGGAGGAAGTGTCCAGCTTATGAAGGAGATTTCTTCGAAATTGTTGAAGGGCAATAGTTATATCGTGGGACTTTTCGGGTAATAGTTCAAAGGAGTTGCTTTCTAGTTTTATTTGATGATAAACGTCCTGTAACTCCATAAATCGGGCGTAATTAAATTGATGCGGATTTAATGGGGGAGGAATTTCAGTTGGATGGGTGATTACCAATAGTTTGTCACCGATTGTTGGAGGATCTAAATGGGGTTCCATGGCTAAATAAAGCAAGAGCTTTCCACGCGAAGTGGTATCAGAAACCGATTGTACTTCAGTAAGAAATTTAAGATTGTAAAGATCGGGCTTCAGAATTTCTACAATCTCCAGCTTGATGGCCTGTTCCTCTCCGGTAAGGATGTGAGTGTAGTGTTTTGGCTGAAATTGGGGTAAACGGCTTTGATAGTTCACCAGGCCCAGAGTGAAAAAACAGAAATAGGTGATTATTCCGAAATAAATTTTCTGAAAAATTAGCCTCCTGGCAAACAACCATTGAATTCCAAGCAAGACGATGCATACAGGAAGAATATAAAACCACCATTGAGATCTTGAGAAGTAAGAAGTTATTATCCCAAGGATCAGGAATAAGGTGAATCTAACAATGGGAAATTTAAGAAAACGCATACCAATTGATTATATTAATCAACCGGGGAGCGAGTATAAAAGAGAGACTAAGTTAAATCACTCGACGCACTTCTACAAATGCATCATTCCAATAGCGTTCGTTTAGCGAAGAAATGATAACTCCTTTTGAAGTTGTGGAATGAATAAATTTTACCGTACCACGCTTATTTTCCACCACCAGACCTACATGGTTAATAACCTTTCGGTTTTTGTTAGTTTTAAAGAAGACAAGGTCCCCTTCGGAAATCTGGTTCAGAGAAATACGGGTTCCTCTTTTTGCCATATCACGCGAGATCCTGGGTAGATCGATGTTCTCCTGCTGAAAGGAAACATACACCAATCCGGAACAATCCATCCCTTTGTGGGTAGTACCCCCAAATTTGTATCGTGTTCCCACAAAACCTTTAGCGTGAGAGACAATCTTATTTACCTTTTTATTGGATACGGTGCTGGGACTATTCCTAATGACAACGGTGTCGGATGACCGTTTGGAACTGCCGCAGGACGCTAGTGTAGCTGCCAACAGGCATAGAAGTAGAATTCGTTTCATGTGAGATTTGGTTTGAATAAAAGTAGGAAAATATTGCTAAATGCAAAAAAGGAAAGAAATTATCCTTGATTGATAAGCGTTGAATTAATAAGAAAAGCTGTTTTTTCACTGGCTCCTTTTCCACCTAAGGCTTGTTCAAGGTCATAATAATCCAGGAAGAGTGTAGCGCGTTTGTAGGGATCTAATATCTCATGGAGTTCATCAGTCAGGCGCTTCGAATTAAATTCGGTCTGGATCAGTTCTGTTACAGCAGGCTTGTCAAGGATGAGGTTAACCAGGGAAATGTACTTCAGCTTAATGACCCTTTTGGCAATTTCATAAGATATCCTGTTACCCTTATAGCAGACTACCTGTGGAACTTTGAAGAGCGCTGTTTCCAGGGTGGCTGTCCCGGAAGTGACCAATGCAACGAAGGATATACTTAGCAGATCGTAGGTTTTATTCAGCAATAAATGCACCTGGTCGCTTTGAATGAATTGTTCGTAAAATGAAGCATCCTGACTGGGTGCGCCGGCGATCACAAACTGATATTCGTCGAAGTTTTCTACCACTGAAAGCATTACCTCGAGCATCTTTGATATCTCCTGCTTTCTGCTGCCAGGCAGTATGGCGATGATCGGACTGTCGTTCAATCCATTTTCTTTTCTGAATTCATTAGGGTCGACCTGTTTGCGATTGTTGATTGCATCGATCAACGGATGCCCTACAAAGTGAACGGGCATATTATGTTTTTTTTCGTAGAAATCTTTTTCGAACGGCAGGATCACATACATGTGGTCTACATCTCGTTTTATACGCTTTATTCTGCCTTCTTTCCAGGCCCAGATCTGCGGTGAGATATAATAATAGGTTGTATATCCATGCTTTTTAGCCCATTTTGCTATGCGGAGATTGAAACCCGGATAATCGATAAATATTAACGCATCGGGCCGGAAGGCTTCAATATCTCTTTTACAGAAGGATATATTCCGAAGAATGGTAAACAGATTAAAGAGTACTTCGATAAAACCCATAAAGGCAAGGTCCCGATAGTGTTTGGCCAGGTCGGCGCCTTCTGCCTCCATCAGGTCACCTCCCCATACCCGGAATTCTGCCTCAGAGTCTTCTTTTCTCAAGGCCTTCATTAAGTTTGCTCCGTGGAGGTCTCCCGAAGCTTCGCCAGCGATAATGTAATACTTCATCTAATTGAAATATATAATATATGCGGTAATAGCCGTCAAAAATGTTGCCAGTAATACACCGCGTGCTCTATATTCTCTGTTAAAGCGTAAAAATCCGAAAAACACTGCCAGATTAGGCAATGCACCTAAAGTGATTATCATCCAAAGACTGTCCGTCCGCTTGTAGAATGTAAACGTTTCCATAAAACCGAGGTCTTTTAGCAACGAAACTATAAATAAACAAATAACAATCCCGATGAGATTAGATATGATCCCGGTTAAAAATCCTATGCCAATTTCCTTTTTCATGATAATTCCCAGGAATTTATATCCTTAATCGCATGATGAGCTGTTAGATCGAACTGCACAGGAACTACCGATACATATCCGTTTCTTAAGGCCCATTCATCGGTGTCCTCACCTTTGTCTTTGTTTACAAATTCTCCGGTAAGCCAGTAGTAATCTCGCCCAAGAGGATTCATGCGCTTATCAAAATTTTCTATCCAATGGGCATTGGCCTGCCTGCATACTTTGATCCCTTTTATTTCATTTTCTGAGAGTTTCGGGAAGTTAACATTCAGTACAACGCCTTCAGGTGTGCCATGCTGCAAACATTGCTCGGCAATTTTACGAACATACTCTTTTACGGGTTTGAAATCTGCCTCGAGGGAGTAATCCAGCAACGAAAATCCTATTGAAGGAATACCTTGAGTTCCTGCTTCCACGGCGGCACTCATCGTACCGCTGTATATCACATTAATGGACGAATTACTACCGTGATTAATTCCGCTAACACAGAGATCCGGTTTACGTTTCAGGATCTCGTTAACGGCCAGTTTCACACAATCGGCGGGAGTGCCGCTGCAACTATACTCGGTTTGTGGTGCCAACTTGTCCACAACAACCTTGTCCACGTACAGTGTCTCGTTCACCGTAATAGCATGACCCATACCGCTCTGCGGGGAGTCAGGGGCAACGACACAGACATCACCCAGGCTATTCATTACCTCGATCAAAGTTCGTATTCCGGGCGCCGTGATTCCATCATCATTGGTGACTAATATGAGTGGTTTTTTTTCGTTCATATTATGCAATTAGCAATGCAAAAATACACAAATTATACCCCGCATGGTAATAAGTTTGTTTAACAAAAAATTAGTATCAATACTAGTGCTTGGCACGGTTTTTTATATATTTTAGAAGATTGAATAAACGATGAAAGCTATGCGATTAATGAAAAAGAATTTTAAAGTATTATTTCTTGCCATATTTGTAGCTGCGGCGTCCTGCAGTTTTACAACCAAAGAGTTCGACGATCCTGATAAAGATAAACTTCTCATAGATCTAATTACCTATGTACTTCAGAAAGGGCATTATGATCCTGCCGACATGGATGACACCTTCTCTGCTGGTGTTTATGATGATTTTATAGAGGCGATGGACCCCTTGAAGCGATATTTCCTCAAGTCCGATATAGAGGATTTTAGCATTTACAGAAATGAAATAGACAATCAGATAAAGGAAAAGGATCTTACCTTTTTCAACTTAGTATATACGCGATTTACGGAAAGACTGGAAGAGTCCAGAGATCGATATGAGGCCGTATTGAAAACACCCTTCGATTATACCGAAAATGAAACTATCAATGTTGATTATGACCACCTGGAATATGCCAGCTCTAAAAAAGAACTGAAAGAACGATGGAGACAACAGCTGAAATTCAGTGGAATTTCTTCATACTACGATCTAATGCAGGATAAGCTGGATGCTGAAGAAAGGAAAAAGGAAGCGGCAGTAAATGGTGAAGAATATGTTCCGGGAGAGAATGATAATTTAAGCCCGAAAGAACTTGAAGAAAAAGCAAGAGAACAAACGCGGACTTCTTTAAGAGAATATTTCGACTTCACCGATGACCTCGAAAGAAAAGACTATTTCGCGGTATTTCTCACCACCGTCGTAGAGGAATTTGATCCTCATACCAATTATTTTGCACCGCCGGACAGAGATCGTTTTGATCTTCGGATGAGCGGAAAACTGGAAGGTATTGGTGCAAGACTACAGAAGAAAAACGACTATGTGAATGTGGTTGAGATTATTAGTGGGGGACCGGCATGGAGAGGTGAGCATATTGAAGTGGGAGATATCATTATGAAAGTAAAGCAAGCCGATGAAGATGAAGCAGTGAGTGTAGTGGGCATGCGTCTTGACGATGCGGTGAAACTAATTAAAGGTCCTAAAGGAACTAAGGTGACCCTAACTATTAAAAGAGTGGACGGAAGTATAGAAGAAGAGACGATTACGCGCGATGTGGTAGAGTTGGAAGAAACCTACGCAAAATCGTCGGTAATCGAAAAAGAGAAGAACAAATTTGGATTGATCAACCTGCCTCAGTTCTACTTCGATATGAACGATTACAAAAAACGCAATGCAGCCACCGATGTGAAGGAAGAGATCGAGAGATTAAAAGAAGAAGGAATGGAAGGTTTAATACTTGACCTTCGTGATAATGGCGGAGGTTCATTACGGACTGCTGTGGATATTGCAGGATTATTTATAAAAAACGGTCCGGTTGTGCAGGTGGCATCTACAGGCAAGAAGAAAGAAGTACTCAAGGACCGCGACGATGAGATCATCTGGGACGGCCCCCTTGTGATTCTGGTGAACGAATTATCGGCTTCAGCTTCCGAAATCCTTGCCGCAGCGATGCAGGATTACAAACGTGCGATCATAATTGGCAGTCAGCAAACCTATGGAAAAGGAACCGTTCAGAATTTAATTGACCTCAACCAATGGCTTCGTAAGAACGATCTGGGGGATATGGGAGCACTAAAACTTACCACACAGAAATTCTATCGCGTTAACGGTGGATCTACACAACTTGAAGGAGTGAAAAGCGATGTTGTAATGCCGGATAGATACAGCTATATCGAAGTGGGTGAGCGTGACTATGACAATCCATTGCCCTATGATAAGATCGAACCAGCCAACTACGAAGTTTGGAATGGGTACATCGATTTTGAAGAAACCATTAATAAGAGTAAGGAACGAATGGCGAAAAGTGAACAACTTGCGCTCATTGAGGAAAATGCTCAATGGATAAAGAAAAGACGAGATGAAATGGAAGTGGACCTCAATTTTGAAAAATACAATGCAGAGATCGAAAAACGAAAAAACGAAACCAAGAAGTTTGAAGCCATAGGTGAATACGACAACAAATTAAGCTATCGTTCATTGTCTTTGGAAATTGAACTGATGAAACAAGATACTACACTGCGCGAAAAGCGTAAGAGATGGCACAAGAATCTAAGCAAGGATATTTATGTGGAAGAAGCTATTAATGTGCTACAAGATCTTAGATTAAACAATATCAAAGCAGGGAAATTAGCCGAAATAAAAAATTAGGCCGGTATCCCAACTCAATAAGGATTTGACTAAATTTACGATGTGAAGAACATCGACTTCATTAACAAAAATTGCGCTCCGAAAGTTCAGAAAGAACTTTTGGGGCGTTTTTAGTTTTAGTTTTCTCGTGCTTTGTGTTCTCACGGCAATTTTTGCTTACGCCCTGGCTCCGGACAATTCAGAGAATGCGAATCAAATGCATTTGTCGATTCACTCAAAACCTCCCGGATTTAAAGTTCGAATGCTTACCATTCCGAATACCGTAAAGCAGGAGAACGGTTTCAGCACTTTTTTCTTCGGAAAGAAGAACGTAGAAACCGAAATTCCGATTAATAGTTACGAAATTGTACCAGGAGGAATTGCCATAACCGAATATACATCGGATGGAACGGCGGGCCTTCGAGAAAGAATATCCGTTGAATCTATTTCCGAAGGTATCTTCTGCCGATGACGATTCCGAAACAATACATTTCAGAAAAAAAATTCCTGCTTGGAACCGATAAATATGGCCGGGATTTATTGAGCAGGATGCTTATTGGGATAAGGATCTCCCTGGCGATAGGTTTTGTGGCTGTGTTTATTTCGCTCATCATAGGAATTACCCTGGGCGCCATCGCCGGTTATTTTGGCGGAAAAGTAGATGCGGCCATCATGTGGCTCATCAACGTTACCTGGTCCATTCCTACATTATTACTGGTAATAGCCATTACATTGGCTCTTGGAAAAGGATTCTGGCAGGTCTTTATCGCGGTTGGATTAACCATGTGGGTGGAGGTGGCTCGTGTGGTGAGAGGGCAGGTAATGAGCGTAAAACAAATGCAATATGTTACGGCGGCACGGGCACTTGGTTATACCGATTTCAGAATTATTACAAAGCACATATTGCCCAATGCGATGGCACCGGTGATCATCATTTCGGCGGCCAATTTTGCAGGAGCCATCCTAATCGAAAGTGGACTGAGTTTTCTGGGAATTGGAGCACAACCCCCCATGCCCAGCTGGGGAGGGATCATTAAGGATCACTATGCGTATATTATCTTAGGAAAACCGTATCTGGCAGTAATCCCCGGTCTCGCGATCATGAGTTTGGTGACGGCTTTTATGCTGATAGGAAATGCCCTTAGGGATGCCTTGGATGTGAAAACATAACATTATTTATGAATCGCAAATACCTATACCCGTTTCTGATAATCCTCGTAGTCGCAGTATTGTATTATGCTGAAAAGTATATAGACAAACAAAATGAAAACTATCCGAATCCTGTTGTGAATGATTCCGGTGAGGCTGAATTTGACGATCGCTATCTTCCGAATTCTACAACCGGAAAGATCGTAAGACACGTCTATTATAGCCTATCCTATTCTGAAAAACACGAACAGGCAGAATGGGTCGCCTATGAACTTAAAAAGAATCATCTGGCAAAGACCGATTTTGAGCGCCCCTATTTTGTTCAAGACCGCAAAATGTAAGAACCGAATCGGCCGACTGGCGTAACTACAAGAATTCTGGTTACGATCGCGGTCATTTATGTCCTGCAGGAGATCGTCGATTTAATTATGAGGCGTATCACGAAACCTTTTTAACGAGTAATATCAGTCCGCAGGACTCATGAATTCAACGCCGGCATCTGGAATAGGTTAGAACAGAAAGTTCGCTATTGGGCTGAACGAAAAGATGGTGTGTACATTGTCACCGGAGGGGTGCTGAAAAACGGACTTAAAAGTATAGGTGATGAGGATGTTTCCGTGCCATTAGAATTCTATAAGATAGTCGTCGACCGTAGCGGTGAGGAGTATAAAGCGATCGCGTTCCTGATTCCGAACAAAGAATCAAGCCTGTCATATTATGAATATGTGGTGACCATTGACGAGATAGAGTCGAAGACCGGAATCGATTTTTTCCAGGGGCTTTCAGATGATGTAGAAGCGGAGTTTGAGGGCAGCATTAATTTGAAAGCCTGGGGCAAAAAGTGACATTAGGCATAATGCGAATTTGAGGCGTCCAAACGGATTAGTATGAACAGCAATATCGTAAAGCCCCATAATCCCGAGCCTCCATAACTGAAGAAGGGCAGGGGAATTCCAACGGTAGGTAATAAGCCTGTAACCATACCGACGTTCACAAAGAAGTGGACAAATAAAATAGCGCCGACACTATATCCGTAGACACGGCTAAACTGACTCTTCTGCCGTTCGGCCAGGTATAATACCCTAATTATTAAGGCAACAAAAAGGATCACTACGACTATACTTCCAACAAATCCCCATTCTTCACCTACCGTGCTAAAGATATAGTCGGTTTGTTGTTCAGGAACAAAGTTACCCTTAGTCTGCGTTCCCTGTGTCCAGCCTTTACCAGTCCATCCACCGCTCCCAATAGCGATCTCGCTCTGGTTGGTATTATAACCTATTCCCTTGGTGTCTATTTCCTTGCCAAGTACAATATTAAACCGGTCTCGGTGGCGTTGTTCAAAGACATTGTTGAAGATATAACTCACTGAAAAGACAAAACCAATACATACAGCGGCTGCCATTGTGTAATTGATAATCTTTGTCTTTTTCTTTTTTCGGTTTCTGAAATATAACAGTCCGCAGATAAGCAGGATACCCGCTGTGACCCAAACAACCCCGAAGGCAAGGGTGGCGAAGAAAAGTGCAGCCAGAAAAAATCCTAATAATAGATATATGAAGTGCAATCCTTCACGATACATGGGAAAAATAAATGCCGCATATACCAGAGCACTACCAGGATCGGGTTGAGGTATTATAAATAGGGCAGGCAATGCAATGATAATAAAAGCCCTAAGCTGATGCCTGAACTCCTTGATATTGGTCTGCATATCGCCAATGTACTTCCCTAAAGCAAGCGCAGTGGCCGCCTTGGCAAATTCACTCGGTTGAACACTGAATCCTCCTATAATGTACCAAGAGGTCGCACCGTTGACATTGGTGCCAAACAGAAACAAACCTAGCAATGAAACAAGCGAGACCAAATAAATTATACTCGAAAACCGTTCGTAGAATTTTGCTTCGAGCGCCAGAATAAAAATAATGAGTACCAAACTGAGGCAGATCCAGACGAGCTGCTTGAAGTAGATCTGATTCATGTCGAAAAAACTACTGGCATTATCGTCCATTGAAGCAGAATAAATATTGATCCAGCCAATCGCTACCAGCACGAAATATATAATGATTGTCAACCAATCGAATCGCACAAATCCTCTGCCTCTTGCCATTACTGGTTTATTTTGAACGGTTCGTCGCTGTATGGCTTGGCATACTCATCCTCCAGGCTCCCATTAAGAATAAAAGTCTCCAGGTCTTTTCGGCTTATGTCCCCTTTAATGTATTTTTCTATCATTAGACTCGCGATGCGTCCTGCCCAGCGACTTCCCCAATATCCGTTTTCCACAAACACAGCGATGGCGATCTTCGGATCGTCTTTGGGGGCAAAGGCTATAAAGACAGAGTGATCTGTAAGTTGAACCCGCTCTCCGTTTATTCTTGTATAGTTTTCTGCAGTACCTGTTTTACCACAGATTTCGATACCTGGCATCTGAAGATATGATGCAGTTCCATAATTATAAACGTCAAATAGTCCCGCAATGACCGGATCAAAATGCTCACGATCGATGGTGGTCTGATATTTCTTTCTATATAATGATGGAATAGTATCGGCACCGCTAATTTTCTTTATAATATGCGGTTTGTAATACCAACCCCTGTTGGCAATAGCAGCCGTAAAATTTACCATTTGCATTGGAGTTAACAATACTTCTCCCTGGCCTATTGCATTCGAAATTGTGGCTGACGCGTACCATTTATAAGTAGGATATTGATAAATGGTGTTATATGTCTTAGCGCTAGGTATATTGCCAGGCCTTCCGCTTGGGAGATCATATCCCATAAAATCACCCAAACCGAAACTTAATAAATGGTTTCTCCAATTATCTATGCCTTCCTGGGGTGTTGGATATTTTTCAATGGTACGCTTGTAAACCGTACAGAAATAGGCATTACAGGAATTCGCAATACCCGCTTGCATGGATAGCGGACTTCTGTGATGGTGACACCCCAATTTTCTATTTCGTCCATAACGATAACCTCCATAGCAGGAAATGGTTTCTTCAGTATCGATTACACCTTCTTGAAGCCCTATAAGGGCAGTAAGTGCTTTGAAAGGTGATCCGGGAGGGTATTCACCCTGTAACACCCGGTCGAATAGTGGTTTGGAAATAGTATCGTAACAGAGTTTGGTATAATTTTTTGAACGTTCGCGTCCCACCAAGAGAGACGGATCGTAATTTGGGGCTGCAACAAGGGCCAGAATTTCACCTGTAGCAGGTTCAAGAGCAACGATACCCCCGCGTTTATTTACCATTAGGCTTTCACCATAATCCTGAAGCACAGCATCGATGGTTAATGTGATGTCCTTTCCGCGTTCCGGTAAGGTGTCGAAATCCTTTCTTTATAGGGTCCAATGTCACGATTGAACCGGTCTTTCTGAATGTATTTTACACCTTTTACCCCTCGAAGAATGTCTTCGTATTGCATTTCAACACCTTGTTTCCCCATGAGGTCACCCATCTGGTAATATGGGTTCTTTTTAATAATCTTATTGTCGGCTTCAGCAATATAACCCAAGACATTGGCCGAATGATTTACCTGGTAATCCCGTAAAGATCTTTTCTGAATATAAAAACCTTCGTATTTGTACATTTTTTCTGAAAGATAGGCGTACTCGGCTTTTGTAAGTTGAGGAATTACCACCGAAGGTAAGCGGGGAGAATACACCCTCGCTTTTTTGAGGCTTTCGATGAAATTCTCTTCGGTCATTTTCAGTAGTTCACAAAACTCCAGGGTATCGAAGGGTTTTACATCTCTGGGAATCACCATCACATCGTAGGAAGGTTGATTGCTTACCAGTAATTCACCATTTCGGTCGAAAATATAACCGCGTTGCGGATAATCGTAAATTACCTTGATAGCATTGTTTTCAGATAATTTCTGAAAAGAAGTGTCATACACCTGGAGATAGAATAACCTCCCGGCGAATACCACTCCGGTAATCATAACTAATACAAGTAAGAGTAATTTTCTCATCAATTCTTTCGACTAAACAACAAGACAGCGCAAAGGATTAAAACTACACTGAATATACCTGAAAATAACGTAGATTTTAGTATCAGAAGTATGTGCTTAAAGTTAAATATTTCAAGTGAGAAAAGTAGCAGATGATGTACGAAAACCATCAAAGAGATAAAAGTTATCTGTTCACCCATGGGGACTTTGCTAATTTTCACCATGTTATATTCGTAGCTAACACCAAAAGAAAATTTCAGAAACACAGGCCTGGCAAAGGCGATTAAGCTGCATGCAGCTGCGTGAATCCCGCCCGAATCGCTGAATATATCCACCATAAGACCCAGAAAGAAGGACAATAATATCAGCAGGCTCTTGTTCCCTGTGAATGGAAATACAATGATGAATAAAACATAGAGATATGGATTGATATAGCCAAACAAGTTGATATTATTCAGTAAGATCACCTGAACCAATTAACAGCGTAATAAAACGCACCGAATTTATGAGGTATATCATTATTCCACATACTCCAAAGCGTTTTCCAGTTGCTTTATTTCCACAGCATCCTTATTGCGAATCACATAGACATGACGTACATTGGTCATATCATTGAATAGTGTAATGGTCAATTCGTAATAATCCTCATTATCAGCTAACTTGTATTCCTTGATTGAACCAATCAGGATCCCTTCCGGGAATATGGTTGATTTCCCATCCGTGATAATCGTATCGCCCACATTAAATTTCACCTGGCGTGGAATATCGATTAGAATGGCTTCGAAAGGGCTATTATTCTGCCAGACCAACGTTCCGAAATGATGGGTATTTTTTAGCTTGGCATTGATCTGGCTACTGGAATTCAGTACAGACTGAACCGTAGCATAATTTCGTGAAACACTATTTACTATCCCTACAACTCCTTTCGAGGAAATCACTCCCATATCAATTCCTACACTATCTTTTAGTCCGCGATCCAGGGTTAAATTATTCTTCGATTTCGAATAAGAATTATTAATGACTCTTGCCCAAACGTAGTTGTATTTCCATAGGATATTAGTGCTGTCAATACTACTTGTGCTATCTCCGGGATGTGTATTTGATAGCAGTTGTCTAAGTCTATTATTCTCTTCAATAAGAATTCGGTTCTGTGTTTTCAGATTGAAATAATCCTTAAAATTCTGCTTGATATTGTAAATTCCACCGCTCAGGAAATTGGCCGAGGTGGCAACTTTATTACTATGGAATGAATGGGAATTTATGGTAAGTAAAAGAGATATCGTGAAGAGTAGAAGAAACAACAGGAAATTTTTATTCCTAATGAAGAAAAAGATAATCTGTTGCATCTGTTGTTATTCCTATTTTATCAATACACTCTTGTATTTATTAAGGTTTTTAAGGCAAATTCCGGTTCCTCGCACAACAGCTCGTAATGGATCTTCCGCAATGTAAACAGGAAGGTCTGTTTTTTGAGATAATCTTTTGTCCAAACCGCGCAACATGGATCCACCTCCGGCGAGATAAATCCCGGTATTGTAAATATCAGCAGCCAATTCAGGTGGAGTTTGAGATAATGTTTCCATAACAGCATCTTCAATACTGAGAATCGACTTGTCCAGTGCCTTGGCGATCTCCCGGTAAGATGTTTGTACCTGTTTTGGTTTACCGGTAAGAAGGTCACGTCCCTGAACGTCCATGTCGTCTGGAGGAAGTTCAAGATCTTCGGTAGCAGCCCCTATTTGGATTTTGATTTTTTCAGCAGTGCGTTCACCCACATATAAATTGTGCTGGGTTCGCATATAATAAACAATATCATTTGTAAAAACATCTCCCGCGACCTTAACCGATTTGTCACAAACAATTCCACCCAAAGCGATTACTGCGATTTCGGTGGTACCTCCTCCAATATCCACTACCATGTTTCCTTTGGGTTGCATGATATCCACACCAATACCTATTGCTGCAGCCATCGGTTCGTGAATCAGATATACTTCTTTTCCATTCACACGTTCCGCACTTTCCTTTACCGCGCGCATTTCCACTTCAGTAATTCCACTGGGAATACAGATAACCATTCGCAGGGAAGGAGTTATCCATCTCTTCTTTAAGCGCCGGAATATCTTTGATGAACATACTTATCATCTTTTCACTGGCGTCAAAATCGGCAATCACACCATCCTTTAAGGGCCGAATGGTCTTAATATTTTCATGGGTTTTACCCTGCATCATGTTGGCTTCCCGGCCAACTGCGATTATTTTACCGGTGGTTCGATCCCGGGCTACAATGGAAGGAGCATCCACCACTACTTTGTCGTTATGAATGATCAAGTGTATTGGCAGTTCCCAAGGTCGATAGCAATTTCTTCAGTTAAGAAGTCAAAAAATCCCATATGTTTTATTGGCGGTATTGAAATTAAACGTGTAACATATTGTCACACTTCACAAATGTAACAAATTTTAATGCTTAAAATGACGCGTCCCGGTAAATACCATGGACAAGTCATTTTCGTTGCAATAATCGATGCTCAATTGATCCTTAATCGAACCTCCGGGTTGAATAACCGCAGTGATTCCGGCATTGTCTGCGATTTCAACACAATCAGGGAATGGGAAGAACGCATCACTTGCCATAACAGCTCCATTAAGGTCGAAATTAAACGCTTTGGCTTTATCAATAGCCTGACGTAAAGCATCTACTCTCGAGGTCTGTCCCGTCCCGCTGGCACATAACTGTTTGCCTTTTGCCAGAACGATAGTATTCGATTTTGTATGCTTACAGACCTTAGAAGCAAACAACAAATCCTCTAACTCACTATCAGTGGGTTTATTGTGGGTAGCATTTGATAAATTTTCGACACTATCTGTTATACTATCTCTCTCCTGTACCAATGCTCCGTTTAAACAGGTCCGGGTAAGGGTTTTAGGGAGTTTAGCTTCTTTCTGAATTAAAATGATGCGGTTCTTCTTTCCTTTCAGAATTTCTAAAGCCTCCTCTGCATAGGATGGCGCAATTACCACCTCACAGAATAGCTTATGAATCTCATCGGCAGTTTGAGCATCTATTTCAGTATTACAGATAAGAATTCCACCGAATGCTGAAACAGGATCACCAGCCAGCGCATCAATATACGCTTGCTTCACACTCTCTCGTTGCGCTATTCCACAAGCGTTATTGTGCTTCAGTATGGCAAAGGTGGGCGAATCTCCCTGAAATTCCGCCATTAAATTTACGGCAGCGTCCACATCAAGAAGGTTGTTATAACTAAGTTCCTTTCCATGAAGTTTATCAAACATGGCATCGAAATCACCAAAGAAGTATCCCTTTTGGTGTGGATTCTCTCCATACCGTAATACCTTGCCTTGCATCTCACTGATCTTTAGCGAAGCAATACTATGGTCGCTGTTAAAATAATTGAAGATCGCCGTGTCATAATTTGAAGAAATATTAAACGATTTTGCAGCAAAACGGCGTCTGTCGTCCAGGCTAATTTCTCCATTGCCGTCATTCAGCATTTGAAGAACTTCAGAATAATCTTCCATGGACGAAACACAAAGGGTGTCTTTAAAATTCTTTGCGGCGGCCCTGATCAGCGAAATACCTCCTATATCGATCTTTTCAATAATATCCTGTTCGGATGCTCCGGAAGCCACTGTTTTTTCAAAAGGATATAAATCGACGATCACCAGGTCCAGTTGCGGAATTTCATATTGAGACATCTCCGCGATGTCACCATCATTGTCCTGGCGGTTAAGGATTCCTCCAAATACTTTTGGGTGAAGGGTTTTAACCCGACCACCTAAAATAGAAGGATACGCTGTAACTTCCTCCACAGGGATAACACCAACTCCTAAATCATTGATAAATTTCTGTGTACCTCCGGTTGAATAGATATTTACCCCTAATTCATCCAGTTTTTGCACGATGGGTGCGAGACCATCTTTGTGAAATACAGAAATTAAAGCCGAAGTGATTTTTTTGGTGCTACTCATGAGAAAATTTAGTTTAATACAACCCGAATTAGTAGAAAGTGCAAAAATACATAATTACCCAGAGAATTTGTAACATAACTTAAATGAAAACGTCCTATCTTTATTCTGAAAAATCCGGATAAGAATTACGGCATGCTGATTTATCTTCGAATCATTAGGGAAAGTTTTAATTTTGCTATTAACGCGCTTAAAAACAACAAGTTGCGGACATTCCTTTCTTTAGTGGGTGTAACCATTGGGATCTTTTCTATAATTGCGGTCCTTGCTGCAGTAGATTCCCTGAAAAAAGAAATTGAAGGCAGTATAAGTTCACTGGACAATAGCACCATCTTTTTAGGTAGATTCTCTTTTGGCCCCACCGATGTACCGCGCTGGAAGTGGGAACAATTTCCAGATGTTACCTATGAAGAATATCAATTCGTAAAGCGTAATGTACCCGATGTATTAGCAGCCTCTTATACACTTAATGTTCAGTCGGAAACCGTAAAATATGAAGATAAATCCATAAGCAGTGTAGAGATTGGTGCTGTTACCAATGAATATTATGAAATCGAATCACTTCAAATTGCCAACGGTAGATTTTATAATGAATCTGAATCCAATAGCGGAAATCCGGTCATTGTATTAGGCGATGAAATCGCACAAACACTGTTTGGTTCGGGTGAGGCATCGCTTGGAAAAAAGATACGACTCTATGGCCGAAAGTTTACCGTGATCGGAGTACTAAAAAAGGAAGGTACCGGATTGTTTGGTGGTTCCAAAGATACATCGGTCTTTCTGCCGGTTAATATTATCAGGAAGCTTTTTGGTGATAGTAATAAGAATTTATTCCCTTTTATAATTATTAAACCTGAAAGCGGTGTGGACAATGCCGAGTTCATTGCCATGCTGAAACAGAAGATGCGCGTGCATCGGGGTTTAAAGCCGGATGAGATCGATACTTTTTTTGTAAATCAGCTTCAGGGTTTTGCCGATTTCATCGACAATATAACCGGGCAGATGAATGTTATCGGCTGGCTGATAAGTGGATTCTCATTGCTCGTTGGTGGTTTTGGTATTGCTAACATCATGTTCGTAAGTGTGAAAGAGCGCACCAATATTATTGGTATTCAGAAGTCGATGGGAGCCAAGAACCGATTTATTCTTCTTCAGTTTTTATTTGAAGCAGTGATACTGGCAATTATTGGTGGATTGATCGGACTCTTATTGGTATTCTTCGCCTCTCTGATCGCATCGTCTTTCAGCGGTGATTTCGAGTTTGTGCTTTCACCCTGGAATATGTTCATTGGTACTGCTATATCTGCGGCTATCGGGCTTATTTCAGGTATATTACCTGCCATTTCCGCATCACGACTTGATCCGGTTGAAGCCATACGGACCGGAATGTAGTTCAATTTCCATCAAGGAATGATTGTCAAGAATTCAGCTGATCCGCGTACCATTCGCGGGCACCTTTGCTATACAGAAGTAATAAGGCTATAAAGAGGAAAAGGCCGAATAAACTAGATAGCATTCCGATAGTCATGGAAGTATTAAATTCCTTTAAAACCACAAAAGGAGCCAATACCAATAAGGAAGCGGTTATAATAGCAAAAGTTATCCTGGCCCAATTCCTTCCTTTCGAAATGTAAAGGCCTAACCAGATTAGTAAGGCTAGAATAAGTACGTTTAAAATAACGCGGATATAGTTTTCGGAAGCCGTAATGTCTGTATCCGAAAATACAGTGATAACCTTAAAAATCCCAACTGCAACGGCAGCAAGAATGAAATAGGAGGCTAATTTGAAATTTCTATGTACAGGAATGTGACCCACATAGCTAATTTAAATAATTTCCGCCACTTTTTCATTCACCCATTCAAGAAAACGCTCATCTTCAGCTGTAAAAGGGTCCGGCGTATGTGAATCTATGTCGATTTGACCAATATTATTTCCCTCTTTAAACAATGGAATTACTATTTCAGCCTTTACATGCATGCTGCATGCAATATAGTTGTCCTGGGCTTTTACATCAGGAACTACAAAATTCTCGTGGCTTTCCGCCACCTGCCCGCAAATTCCTTTACCGAACGGGATCACGATATGGTCGGTAGGTTCACCGGCAAATGCTTTTAAATGCAATGTTTGGTTTTCATGGTTGGCCATGTAAAAGCCTACCCAATCGTAATGCAGAAAGTTTGCCTGTAATAATTCACAAACTTCGGTTAAGCGTTGGTCTATGGAAAGTTTGGTTCTAGCTAAGATATGCTCAATTTCTGTTCGTGCAGCGTTGAAATTCATCCTTTTAATTTTGGTAAATGTATTTTAAATACGAAGTTTTTGCCAAAATATAATCATGTATTTTTGTTAAAAACCAAAACCATTTGCGAGCACTTTTAATTAAATATAAACCCGTCCTCAGATTCATTGGACTGTTCCTGGGAACTTATTTTGTATTTAGTGTGTTTTATTGGATATACCTCAAATTTTCAGTGGGGACCAAATATCCTCCGGATATTATTACGCATCTCGTAGCGAAGCAGAGTAGTGACTTAATCAACAGTCTGGGTTATACTGCCAGGGTGGTAGCGGATCCAACCAACCCTACTATGCAATTGTTTGTAGAGGATAAATTTCTCGCCAGAATCATCGAAGGGTGTAATGCAGTAAGTATTATCATTCTGTTTATCGCCTTTGTCATTGCTTTTGCCGAAACCATAAAAAAGACCCTGTTATTTATTTTGGCGGGTGCGGTACTCATTTATGCGGTGAATATACTCCGCATTGTAATTCTTGCCATTACCCTGTACGAATACCCGGAACAGAAAGAATTGCTGCATGGAGTTGTTTTTCCGGGATTTATCTATGGCATGGTATTTATCCTCTGGATGATCTGGATACGGATGCTAAAAATTGTGAAGGAAGATGAGTAAGTGGGTAAAAATAGTATTGATTATTGCATGCGTTTGTGGATTGGTGCTAATCAGACAATTCGCCAATGACATATTTTATGATCCCCTGATCATCTTTTTTAAAACAGACCACACAACCCATTCACTACCCGAAATGAGTAATGGGAGACTATTTTTCCATATAACACTTCGATATACGATGAACAGCATAATTTCTATGGTTATCCTGTGGATCGTTTTCAGAAATAGAAATATTATAAGGATATCCGGATTCCTGTTTACGGGCCTATACCTGGTATTCTTCGTTGCTTTTGTGATTCTGATATATACTTCCGAAGCCGGCAGCCATATGGCATTGTTCTATGTGAGAAGATTTCTCATTCAACCGCTGTTCCTGTTATTGCTATTACCCGCATTTTACTTTCACAAGCGAAGTTAGCAGTGTATATTTGTACTCCAAAGTTTACATTATGAATAGAATAATATATACCCTCATTCTTGTGACATCTGTTGTGCTTGTTTCTTGCGCCGATGGTAAGAAGAAATCAGAAGCGATGGAACCTGAAGTAAAAACTGTTGAAACCAAATTTGAGCACAAGGCAGGGGACATAGAGGCGAGTTTTAAAGATGAAAAGTTAACTGCTATATTTTCGGCCTATGTAGACCTGAAAACGGGTTTAATTAATACCGACGCTACTGCCGCATCTTCTGCCGCATCCAAGCTCATGACAGCTTTTGCAAATCAAGGCGTTGCCGAATCAGCAATGAAGGCCGTGCAGAAAATCGCCGACACCAATGCTATAGAAGCGCAGCGTTCTGCCTTCGTTGGGGTTACTAATGCAGTTGAAGGGATGTTAAAAGATGCTCTCGATACGGGAAAAGTTTATAAACAATATTGTCCGATGGCTTTCAAGAATACAGGGGCATACTGGTTGAGTGAGAGCAAAGAAATAGCAAATCCGTATTTTGGTGACAAGATGTACCGTTGCGGAAGGATAGATTCCATTATTGAATGAACTTTAACTCAAATTTAGGTCATTCTCAAGTGGAATCAATTAATTTTGAATGGATATGCATAAGATAATTTCTATATTTCTATCAATTTTAATGCTTGCGAGCAGCAGTGGTGTTGCTTATGCTCAGCACTATTGTGGCGAATATGAAATGCTGTCGGAAATCACCCTGGGAGAAAAGGACCTTTCATGTGGCATGGCAATGGAATTACCGGGCTGCGATGATGAAGCCGATGAACATAGCTGTTGTGATAATCAATACACCAAGGTGGATACAGATGATACATTCGCAAAAGCTTCTTTCGAGTTCAACCCGGATGAGAACTTTACTTTTGCCTTTATTTCAGTATTCGTTTTATTCCAGGTAGAGAATTACTCGGAAAACTTTGATTTCTATAAGGATTATAGCCCACCACCCCTTGAAAGGGATCTTCAGGTACTATATGACACTTTCCTAATTTGATTTTATTTAAATAGGGTTGTACTTTCGACCTCAAATTAGTGACATTCACTTTTTAGAATGATCATCAGGTTTAAAATAAGTCAAATCATTCCGAATGTATAATGAAAATGCAGATGAAGTCAGCGATACATTCAGATAAAATATAAAATCATGAAAATATTATTAGCAATTATAGCAGTTACTCTACTATCGTTTCAAAGTTGTAAGCAAGATACATCTGATTCTGTAGAAGGAATTAAATATGCCGGAGCGCTTAAAGATATTATGAGCGGCAAACTCGATTCTAATATCAGGTTGGACGAACTCAAAGAAATTCCTAATCTTTATGCCCTGGGCGCTATGGCAGGATTGAAAGGAGAAATCCAGATTTTCAATTCTCAGCCAGTTAACAGCCGAGTTACACCCGAGATGTTAGCTCTTGATAAAAATTTTACCGCGAATGCCGCCTTATTAGTGTATACACAGGTCCCCGAATGGCAGGAAATATCTATTCCAAAAGCGATTCTAACCCTAAAGCAGTTCGAGAATTTTCTTGAATACACCGCTGTAAAAGCAGGGGTCGATACTTCGCAACCATTTCCTTTTATGATTGAAGGATACGTGCGAAAGATCAATTGGCATATAGTAGACTGGGATGCGAACAACACAAATCATTCCAGGGAAGCACATATCCAGTCCGGCTTAAATGGAATTGTAGTGGAGGAAGATGTGGAAATTTTGGGTTTCTATTCGAAAGACCACAAAGGGATATACACCCATCACGATGCCAACTGGCATATGCATTTCAATGCAAAGAATCAGAAAATAGCCGGACACCTGGATGATCTCATACTAGGAGAGTATATGACACTCAAGTTGCCTAAACAGCAGTAAGATGAAACATACATATACAATTACTGGTATGACCTGCGAAGGATGCAAGGCATCGGTTGAGCAGGCACTTAATTCTGTGACAGGGATACGGAACACTGAAGTGAACCTTGAGAAAGGTAACGCAGTTGTTCGTATGGATCGCCATATCTCCACGACTGAGTTACAGCAGGTGCTGTCTTCAAAATACACGATTGCCGAAATAGAAAAAGGTGGTCCGTTGGAACAAAATTTAGATCTGGTACCATCAGCGGACAAAACTAAATTTCAGCAGTTGCAACCTTTATTTCTGATCTTCGGTTATCTGATGGCGACCACGGTTTTATTGAACCACACTTCCTGGAATATGGATGATATGATGCTGGACTTCATGGGCTTGTTCTTTATTGTTTTCAGCTTCTTTAAAATATTGGATCTTAAAGGATTCCGGGATTCTTTCAGGATGTACGATCCGTTAGCAAAGGCAGTTCCAGCTTATGGCTGGTTGTATCCTTTTATCGAAATCGCCCTGGGTCTCATGTTCCTGATGCGCCTGGAAATTGGAATCGCTCTAGTGGCGACCATTCTTGTTCTGGGCATTACTACGGTTGGAGTATCCCGATCTTTACTCGGTAAACAAAAGATAACTTGCGCTTGTTTAGGGACAGCTCTCAAGTTACCAATGACCGAGGCTACGTTTATTGAAAACACGATCATGATCCTTATGGCATTTTTCATGATCCTTAAAACATTCTCATTATGAAAAAGCTAGTCTTGATAGTGTTGTTGCTACCGGTTTGGACGTTTGCCCAGGTGCAAATTGAGGGTACCATAGTAGAGTTAAACGACGAGAACAAAGTAGTAGGTCTTGAAGGTGCCAGCGTGTATTGGCTGGATACGACAGTTGGAACGATCACCGATTTTGATGGGAATTTCACGATTACTTATGAGGAAGAATATGAGAAATTAGTGATTAGCTATGTAGGTTATCAAACGGATACACTTACTGTTTCGGAGCCCGGGCCGATAAGACACCAACTTAAATTGAAAAGCGATTTGGGTGAAGTAGTGGTAAAGTCCAGGCGGAAATCCAGCGCAACCTCTTACTTAAAATCGCAGAATGTGATCAATGTAAGTAGTGCTGAATTGTTGAAAGCCGCCTGCTGTAATCTTTCTGAAAGTTTTGAAACCAATCCTTCCATCGATGTTAATTTCGCTGATGCAATATCCGGAACCCGACAAATAAAAATGTTGGGGCTTACCAGTCCGTATATTTTAATTACTACCGAAAATGTACCCTCAATTCGAGGTGCTTCCCAGGCCTATGGACTCAGTTTTATTCCGGGCACCTGGGTGGAGAGCATACAAATTACCAAAGGAGCAGGTAGTGTGACCAATGGTTTTGAAAGTATCACCGGCCAGATCAATGCAGAGTTACAAAAACCTTCTCTGGACGATAAGCTATTTGTGAATGCGTATGGTTCTATGAACGGGAGGTTGGAGTTAAACACCCACCTCAATACGAGAGTCAGTGATCGCTGGAGTACGGGCTTGTATTTACACGGCAATCTGAGGGATACTAAATTCGACAGGAATGATGATGGTTTTCTCGATGCACCGCTTGCCCAACAGATCAACGTAATGAACCGATGGCAATACACCGATACTGAGAATGGTTTTGTGAGTTTTTTCAATATTCGATATTTGGATGATGAGAAGCAAACAGGACAGCTGGACTTTGATCCGAAAACCGATAAATTCACCCAAAATGCCTGGGGTAGCGAGATCGATACCAGAAGGATCGAAAGTTCAGTGAAATTCGGTTATGTGAATCCGGATATTCCCTACCAAAGTGCGGGAATTCAATTAGCTTACAGTGATCATGACCAGGAATCTTATTTCGGATTCAATCGATATAATATTGAACACAACAGCATCTATGCCAACCTACTGTATAACAGTATAATAGGTGATTCCCGACATAAGATCAAAACAGGATTGAGTTATACTTATGACGCCTACAAGGAGTTAGTGAATAACACGAATTTCGAAAGAAATGAGAACTCGGTAGGAGCGTTTTTCGAATATGCTTATGACAATCTGGGGAATCTAAACGCTACGATGGGGGTTCGCATCGATCGGCATAACCTGTTAGGCACATTCATGACACCAAGATTACATGTACGATATACGCCTTGGGAGAAATCGGCGCTCCGTTTTTCAGTAGGTCGGGGTAAACGTTCGGCAAACATTTTTACCGAAAACCAAAAGTTCTTTGCGTCTTCCCGTGATATAGTGATTTTAGATGAAGGTGGGAATATTTATGGATTAGATCCCGAAATAGCCTGGAATTACGGTATTTCTTATTTGCAGGGGTTTAATCTCTTCGGAAAAAAAGCAGATGTGACCTTTGATTTTTACAGAACCGATTTTAAGAATCAAGTGGTTGTAGATTGGGAAAATCCGCGTGAAATTGCATTTTACAACCTAAAGGGTAGTAGCTATGCGAATAACTTTCAGGCAGAATTTAACTATGATGTCCTTGAAAATATGGCAATACGCCTGGCGTATAAATACTACGATGTTAAAACAGCGTACAGGAACGGGGTGCTTGATAAGCCCTTAACGCCCAATCATCGCATCTTCGCGAATGTTTCAGCGGAGACGAATTTGAAGGAAAATGGTGCTCAGTGGAAGTTCGATGCTACCTACAACTGGTTAGGGGAGCAGCGGTATCCTTCAACGGCTGGAAACCCGCAGCAATTCAGGCTTCCGGACTATTCTCCTACAGTAGGAACGTTAAATATTCAGGTTACTAAGGTTTTTTCTCCTACATTTGAAATATACATAGGGGGCGAAAATATAACCAATGTTAAACAAAGTAATCCCATAGTTTCAGCTCAAAACCCTTTCGATCCGGCTTTCGATACAACATTTGTTTATGGTCCGATCTTTGGTAGTATGTATTACTCAGGATTACGTTTTAAAATTGAATAAAATGAAACGATTATTAGTAGTTACCCTAGTGTTTTTTACGATTGCTGCCACCTATGGTCAGAATAAGAGCGCTCGCGCTGTGATTGAAGTGGACGGTGTATGTGGCATGTGTAAAGAGCGAATTGAAAAAGCGGCGATTAGAACCAAAGGAGTTAAATCGGCTGTCTGGAGTATTGAAACTCACGATCTAAGCCTTATTTACGACGAACGCAAGACTAACTTAAGATCCATACAGGAGAATATTGCGGCAGTAGGCCACGATACAAAGGCCATAAAAGCCACTGAGGAAGCTTATCTATCGGTCCATGATTGCTGCAGATATAGAGATCTGGCAGTTCAGGAAGATCATAAGAATGATAATTAGAATTACCATATAACACAAAAAAAGCCTTTGCATATGCAAAGGCTTTTTTAATTTTCAAAATTAACTGATTTACATCATTCCGGGCATTCCGCCACCTCCCATTGGAGGCATTGCAGGACTGTCTTCTTTAATATCGACCAGGGCACATTCCGTAGTCAGTATCATGCCTGCCACAGAGGCTGCATTCTCAAGTGCGATTCGTGTTACCTTCTTAGGATCGATAATACCGGCCTTAATCATATCGACATATTGATCTGATTTGGCATCGTAACCAAAATTTTTCTTGCCTTCAGTAACTTTATTTACAACTACAGATCCTTCTCCTCCGGCATTTTCAACGATGGTGCGCAGAGGCGACTCGATCGCTCTTGCCACGATCTGGATACCCGTGGTCTCATCCATGGTGTCTGTTGTAAGTTTTTCCAGTACTGTTTTCGCACGCAGCAGTGCAACACCACCGCCCAGAACAATTCCTTCTTCCACCGCTGCACGAGTAGCGTGAAGCGCATCGTCCACACGGTCTTTCTTTTCTTTCATTTCTACTTCACTCGCAGCTCCTACATATAGAACTGCAACACCTCCGGCCAGTTTAGCCAGACGCTCCTGTAGTTTTTCACGGTCATAATCGGAAGTAGTGGTTTCTATCTGTGATTTGATCTGTCCCACACGAGTCTGGATATCTGTCTTCTTTCCGGCTCCGTTCACAATAGTTGTATTGTCTTTATCGATGGTGACAGTCTCTGCAGATCCCAGCATTTCCGGAGTTGCGTTCTCAAGTGTGAAACCACGTTCTTCAGAAATAACGGTTCCACCGGTAAGAATAGCGAGATCTTCTAGCATAGCCTTTCTGCGGTCACCAAAACCGGGCGCTTTTACTGCGGCTATTTTAAGAGAACCACGAAGTTTGTTCACTACTAAGGTGGCAAGTGCTTCTCCGTCCACATCTTCCGCAACGATCAACAATGACTTTCCTTGCTGTGCAACCGGCTCGAGCACGGGTAGCAGATCTTTCATAGATGAGATCTTCTTGTCGAACAACAATATCATCGGATTTTCAAGTTCGGTAAGCATTTTTTCACTGTCCGTTACGAAATAAGGAGATAGATATCCTCGATCGAATTGCATACCTTCTACCACGTCAACATAAGTTTCCGTTCCTTTGGCTTCTTCCACGGTGATCACTCCCTCTTTTCCTACTTTCTCGAAAGCCTTGGCGATCAAGTCACCAATTTGCTCATCATTATTCGAGGAGATTACGGCAATTTGCTTTATTTTTTCGGTGGAACTTCCAACCTTGGTCGATTGTTTCTCCAGATCTTTGGTGATCGCGGATACCGCCGCGTCTATACCACGTTTAAGATCCATTGGATTAGCACCAGCTGCAACGTTCTTTAGCCCTTCTTTTACAATAGCCTGGGCCAGTACGGTAGCGGTAGTAGTTCCGTCCCCTGCAAGATCATTGGTTTTGGAAGCTACTTCTTTCACCATTTGTGCACCCATATTCTCAAGTCCGTCCTCCAGTTCTATTTCTTTGGCTACGGTCACACCATCTTTGGTTACCTGAGGAGCACCAAATGATTTGCTGATAATTACATTTCGACCTTTAGGACCTAATGTTACTTTAACCGCATTTGCCAATGCATCTACGCCGCGTTTAATACTGTCCCGCGCTTCTACATCAAATTTTATATCTTTTGCCATGATTTTTTGTTTTGAATTTTACTCTCAGTTAATTTTCTGAATAGATTAAATAATCGCGAGAATATCGTCCTCCCGCATGATGAGGTAGTCTTTACCATCCAATTTTAATTCACTTCCGGAATACTTCCCGTACAGAACAACATCACCAACTTTAACAGTCATGTCGTGATCTTTTTTACCTTTTCCAACAGCCACAACTTTTCCTTGCTGAGGTTTTTCTTTAGCAGAGTCTGGAATATATAACCCAGAAGCAGTTTTTGATTCGGCTGCCTGTGGTTCTACCAAAACCCGGTCTGAGAGTGGTTGAATTTTTAAAGCCATTTGTATATTTTTTTATATGGTTAATTATTAGTTATTGTTTATGCTAGACTGCTTTTAGACAGAAATTATGCCAATGGCGGTAAACTGACAATTTGAAACAAAAAATGCCAGCTTCTGACAAGCTGACATTGATTATTTCTTTCATCCGTTTAGTTTTATTCTACAGGAGTATCACCACCTGACGTATCTTCGCCTGAAGAATCATTTCCACCTGTTGAACCTGGGTCCGGTAAGGTAGTTTCAATACCTTCTGTATTGATAACATCTGCGTCATTGGTTCCTGAGCCTCCCAAAATAGAGATACTGGAAAGTAATATTAAAGCCAGCATGATGGTGGCAAGTGTCCATGTACTTTTATCAAGAAAGTCGGTAGTCTTTTTTACACCTCCAAGCTGCTGTGTACCTCCGCCTCCAAATGAAGATGATAGTCCGCCTCCTTTTGGGTTTTGCACCATAATTACTACTACCAGTAAGAAGGCTACAAATATGATGAGTATTAAAAATATTGTAAACGTGCTCATTGTTCCTCTGTATTAATCAATTTTTTTATCGCCCGAATTTGGTCTGCAAAGAAACCACTTTTTTCGGGATATTTCAAAATTAAAATGTTATAAGCCTGAATGGCCTTTTTATAATTTTTTTGCTGAACATAAACCCTCGCTAAAGTCTCGGTCATTAGGGTTTCGGGAGTCTGGATATAAGGCTTTGCCAGATTCTTTTTACTATCACTGCTCCGAGTGGGTTCGATTTTTGGATTTTCCTGGATGAACTTTTCAATCAGTTCGAACTTTCGGGCCTTTTTGTCCTTCACTTCATCTCTTTCCACGGGAACCGCTTTGGTGAGTTTCAACCATTCACTGAACGAATGACCATCTTTCTTCTCAAACTCAAGAGGTTTATCCACCTCCAGGGATTCAATTTTAGTAACCGGAGCTCCGGGATCTTCAACAAGGTTCTTTACAGACGCTAATTTTCGTTCAAAAAGATCGGGATTCAGGATAGCCTCGGCCTTTTTTAGTTCGGCTTTCAGTTGGTTGTCAATTTCAAGACTCACCTGTTCCGAAACATTTTCGGAGGTCACTTCTATCTCCTTTACTGACGGATCGTGTTGTTTAATATGTTCCGAAATAGCATTTTGCACAAATTCTTCCGAAGTGATATATTCAAACAAGATGTCCCTGTCTGTGGTATACGCTGCCGTTTTACGCAACGCGTCATTATATCGATAACTGCTCCGGTTCTTCAAGGCCTTAAGCTGAAGGGCCCTGGCACTCTGAAAATACGGATAAGCAGAAATCACACCTTCCAAGCCCTCCAGGTGGCGGTCTTCTATGTTTTGCGGATTGTCCAGCAGGTATGTATAGGTTTCGGTGTTCAAAAGTGTTACCAGTTAGCCAGTGATGCGTTAAATACATCCTGTGTGATTCGTTCAAAAATTACGGCAAGGGCGTCATCAAGACGGGACCCCGTTAATTGTGTACTCCCGGCATAATCGAAATAGAATGAAAATCGTTGTTCGAAATCCTTTTCAGGATCGTTGTCGTTGTAAAAGCGAACATTTACAGCAACCGTCAGTCTGTTTTCGGCGGCAGTACTTTGTGAAGTAGCCGTGATAGGTGCGGTATAGAACTGTACAATCTCACCTTCATACGTAAGGTCGCCATTATTATTAACAAGATCCAGGCTGGTCTGATTCAAGATCAGGTCCTGCAGTAAAATAGTAAAATCCCTCGCTGCACCCGGTAGTACCAGAGGTGCATTATTCTGAAAGAAATTCACCTGGAAAGTCTTAGCGTCACCGGTATCAGCCCCGGTAAAGGAATAATTCACTTTACAGCCCTGTAAAATCAGGATTAGTGTGATCAGGGTCACTATAGCAGTGAGGTTGTTCTTCATAAGTTTTGCAGCTAATAACTGCGGGGTTACAAGTTATATTGTTTTATTTTCCGATACAAGGTGCGTTCTGAAATACCCAGTTCTTCAGCAGCATCTTTCCGCTTGCCATGATATTTTTCAAGTGATTTTTTTATCAACTCTAATTCCTTTTCCTGAAGTGACAGATTTTCTTCTTCCTGGATCTCCTCGGCGAAATCGTAGTTGCCCTGGGTTGATTCCGTGGCAGATTCGGGAATGCTCACCACTTCCACATTTGATTCAACAGGACGATCATCAACAATAGTTGAAAGATGTTGTTCATGTATTTTTTCTTCGGAATAGATCTTGTCTATCAAAGATGATTGTTCCTCCTGAACTTCAGAAACATTGCCACTTTTCATGAGTTCCATAGTTAGTTTTTTCAGGTCGTTCACATCGCGTTGCATATCGAACAACACTTTGTACAAAATCTCCCGCTCACTGCTGAAGTCGCTTTCCCGTTTCTTATTGCCGATCACTGCCGGAAGATTCGAACCCATATCCGGCAGGTAATGACGTAAGGTCTTGTAAGAAATATTACGATCCTGTTCCAGTACAGACAGCTGCTCGGCAACATTTCGCAACTGGCGAATATTCCCACTCCAGCGATATTGCTGAAGCAAGGAAACCGCATCGTCCTTGAGGCGTACAGTGGGCATTTTATATTTCTGGGCAAAATCGGAAGAGAATTTTCTGAACAACAGGTGAATATCTTCTACGCGTTCCCGAAGGGGCGGCAGGTGAATGTCTACGGTACTTAGTCTGTAATACAGATCTTCCCTGAATTTGCCTTTCTCTATGGCCTCAACCATATTCAGATTGGTAGCAGCAACGATACGCACATCAGTCTTTTGTGATTTGGACGAACCCACTTTCAGGAACTCACCGTTCTCCAGGATCCTCAGCAAGCGAACCTGGGTTGGAAGCGGCAATTCACCCACTTCATCCAGGAAAATGGTTCCCCCGTTGGCGACTTCAAAGTATCCGCTACGGGTAGCGGTTGCTCCCGTAAAGGCACCTTTTTCGTGTCCAAATAATTCACTGTCAATAGTTCCCTCAGGAATAGCCCCGCAGTTTACCGCGATGTATTTACCGTGTTTTCTATGCGACAAGGAATGAATTATCTTCGGAATACTTTCCTTACCCACGCCACTCTCTCCCGTAACAAGTACGGAGATATCTGTTGGGGCTACCTGTATCGCCTTTTCTATAGCACGATTCAGCTTAGGGTCGTTCCCTATAATTCCAAATCGTTGTTTTGTTGCCTGTACCTTTTCCATGCGTTAAATTTCTATTTGATTATTCTTTTCCTTTAATACTTTGGCAAAAGGCGGTCTAGTTCGAATAATTAAAAATCGACCCAAATAAATTCGGCGACTCATATAGTATCCTTGGTCTTCCTTCGGTTTCACTACATAGATCTGTTAAATAAATTTCCGAGAAAGGCGAAGAATTCGTTGAGGAACTAATAAGGTTGGTGCTCGCCATTGTCATTTCTAGATTCCTGAAATACGAAAATCCTATTATAAAAAAATCGTTTGGTCTGTTAATCAATAGGGCAGGAATGACTAATTTTTTGCATGCTTCCTTAGCTGGATTTAGTATATTTTCGTAATACTCATAGCTCTGGGTATAGCTTTCCACAAATTCATATTCCTCCGTGTCTGAATCATACCTTGACAGCTCTACATTTCTTTCAATTAAGTTTTCACCTTCCGGATCGTATCGATAGTCGTAGACGTAATAGTCAAAATTTGATCCATAATCCCAGATGTACTTTTCGCAACGAATCACTCGTTCGGTACCGCTGTCCAATTCAATCTTAGTTGAAAATAAATCGGGTGGGGTATACGGCTGTGAACCTGTGGCGGTAATGGTATTGTTGTTATATTCAACAACAGAAAAGAGGCCGTAATTGTCGATTGAACTTATTTGATCGCCGTTGTATGTGAAATCAACCTGGTAAACCACTCCCTGATCGGTTTCAATATATCGGACTCGCTCCAATTTGCCATCGATATAATCATAAAATTTCTCAACAGCACCAAAGGCACTGTTTCTGGTGCCAGCGTATTCAGTGCCATTATTTTCAAACAAAGAGTAGCTGTCAAAGATCCTAAAAGGATAGATCCTGCTTAAATAAGGCCCAATATCTTCCAGGTTCGGATTTGTAGGGTTAGTCCCCATAGAGGTTTCCGTACCATTCAGAAAACAATCGTTATCACAGTTTAATCCATTCCATTCGGTAGATGGACTCACTGATTGGAGAAGGTAGTTCAGACTGCACTGATCCAATGGGTCAGTTCCGTTTCCATCATTCTGATTATTACCATCCGGATCAACTTCATCTCTGTTTATAACACCATCACCATCACAATCCAAATCCCGCCATTCTTCTGTTGTAATAGTATAGTCCTGACTTGTTATCACATAGGAGCAGGGATCCTGCGGATCTGTATTCTCGCCAATTTCAACATTGGTATCAACGCCGTCGCCATCGGGATCGTCAATTGTACCGCCCCCTGAACCTCCGGAACCACCATTTCCCTGGTTTCCGGAATTGTTGTTATTCTGTTGATTGTCTGGAGCAGGAAGGTCGCTTTCCGAACTGCAACTACTAACAGCAAGGCTTAGGACTGCAATGATTAATAATCGATATGTTTTCTTTAATTCAATGTTCATCAAAACGTTTTATTGCGCGTATCGCACTGCTTCACCAATCAAGGTCGCACTGGTACAATCGTCTATCTGTACCATCACCAGGTCTCCTACTTTATAGTCTTCCTTCGGGAATACAGCAACTGTGTTGTATTGTGTTCGACCGCTCCAGTGCTGGTCACTTTTCTTCGATTCCTTTTCAATAAGAACTTCCAGTGTTTTTCCCACAAATTGTTTGGTGCGAAAGGCGGAATGTTTTAGTTGAAGGTCCACGATATCTGTCAATCTGCGTTTCTTCACCTCAAGCGGAATATCGTCTTCGAGTTTACGAGCCGCCATGGTTCCCGGGCGTTCAGAATACATGAACATAAACCCGAAGTCATATTTCACATATTCCATCAACGACAAGGTGTCCTGGTGATCTTCCTCGGTCTCGGTTGGGAAACCCGTAATTATATCTTGTGAAATAGCGCAATCGGGAATGATCCTCCAGATCTTATCAATGAGTGTAATATACTCCTCACGGCTATGCTGTCGATTCATTTCTTTCAATATACGCGTGCTGCCGCTTTGAAACGGAAGGTGGATATAGTTACAGATATTTTTGTGTTTTGCCATACTGTGCAACACATCCTCCGTCATATCCTGTGGATTACTGGTCGAGAATCGAATGCGCATTTGAGGTTGTGCATTCGCGACCATAGCCAGGAGCTGTGCGAAATTACTAGCGGTGGCCTTTTGAATTTCTGAAGCATTGTTAAAATCCTTCTTCAGTCCGCCACCATACCATAAATAACTGTCAACATTTTGCCCCAGCAGGGTTATTTCCTTATAACCCTTTGCAGCCAGGTCATTTACTTCTGCTAAAATACTCTGGGGGTCGCGGCTACGTTCCCGGCCCCGTGTAAAAGGAACAACACAGAATGTGCACATATTGTCACAGCCCCGGGTGATACTCACAAACGCTGTCACTCCATTTCCGCCCAAACGTACAGGGGCGATATCACCATAGGTCTCTTCTTTGGAGAGAATAACATTCACAGCGTCACGGCCCGCTTCAACTTCTTCCAATAGGTTTGGAAGGTCCTTATAGGCATCCGGACCTACGACCATATCGACGATCTTTTCCTCTTCCAGGAATTTACTTTTAAGACGTTCGGCCATACATCCAAGAACGCCCACTTTCATTTTCGGATTGATCCTTTTTACAGCGTTGTATTTTTCCAGGCGCTTTCGAACGGTTTGTTCCGCCTTATCCCGAATAGAACAGGTGTTTACCAAAACAAGATCGGCCTCCTCCAGATTTTGCGTTGTGTTGAATCCCTGCTTCGCTAATATGGAAGCAACGATCTCACTATCGCTGAAATTCATTTGGCAGCCATAACTCTCAATGTATAGCTTACGGGAATTTTCTTCCCTGGCATCCAGAACAAGAGTTTCACCCTGTTTGTTTTCGTCTATAGTCTTTTCTTTCATATAGTTTGCAATCCCTTGCTACTTCGTTGATCAATGAACGTGCAAAGATACGATTTAATTCGAAAATATGTCAAAATGGCAGGTTACTTTTTTGTACTTTTATAGACACATAGAAAAACAACCAAAATCATGGAACATCCTTTATTTCAGAAAATTGATGCCTCAAAAAAAGTCGATTTCGGCGATGTACTATCCAATAGTTACCATCTATTTCTTAAAGTCTGGCAACAAGGCGCGATGCATACGCTTATTATGATGTTATTTGTAATTCCTTTTATCATCCTGGTCTATGTCCCTGTGATCTATATGTCTTATGCTTCCAACAGGTATTACGATCCGTACTATTATGATTATTCCCAAGATTATGGTATGGGTATGGACAATTGGCTGCCTTTCATGATCATTTACTTTATTGTGCTATTCGTATTGATAATTATCATGCAAACAGTTTCCCTGGGGGTGATGGCACACTTTTATAAAGTGTGCAGGATCGTTGATATGGAAACCGGCGAAGATGAAGGAGGATATTTCGATTATTTTAGGAATGGTGGTTTTATGAAGATCTTTGTATTGTCTCTGGCTACCTTCGGAATTGCCCTTGCAGCGATCCTGCTCTGTTATTTGCCAATATTCTATGTCATGGTACCTATGCAGCTCATGCTACCCATTTTCGCTTTTAACCCGAAGCTCTCGGTGAGCGATATCGTAAAGGCAGCATTCAAACTGGGACATAAACACTGGATCTATGTCTTTGGTTTTATATTGATTGCCGGAAACGTAGCTCAATTAGGTATTTTCTTGTGTATTATAGGAATAATTTTTACGGCATGCATTGCTTATTTACCTATCTATTATTTCTACAAAGATACCGTAGGCTTTAGCGATGTTCCGCCACCCGAAACAGCGATAATGGAATAGAGAAGTTGCCCGTATTTGCCAGTTAACAAGGGGTTAAAATTTTAGATAGAAAAGTTCGGTTTAAAAAATTCATCTACTTTTGTAACCCAAAAAAGCAGAGTATGGCAAAGAATTTAGTGATCGTTGAGTCCCCTGCGAAAGCAAAAACCATTGAAAAATTTCTGGGTAAAGATTTTAAGGTTTCGTCCAGTTTTGGACATATAGCCGACCTACCTTCCAAGGAGTTAGGTGTAGATGTTGAAGGAGATTTTACACCTAAATATATAGTATCGCCCGATAAGAAAAGTTTGGTCAAGGATCTGAAGGCACTGGCTAAGAAAGCCGATATGGTATGGCTGGCCAGTGATGAGGATCGGGAAGGAGAAGCCATTGCATGGCATCTTGCCGAAGCTTTGGATCTTAAGGACGATAATACCAAAAGGATCGTATTTCACGAGATAACTAAATCGGCTATTCTGAAAGCCATTGAGAATCCGCGAAAGATCGATTACAATCTAGTGAATGCCCAACAGGCCAGACGTGTGCTGGATCGATTGGTGGGGTACGAACTATCACCCGTTTTATGGAGAAAGGTGAAGGGAGGACTTTCTGCGGGACGTGTTCAAAGTGTGGCTGTTCGATTGATTGTAGAACGAGAACGCGAAATTGAAGCGTTTTACTCCGGTTGGATCGTATCGTATCGATGCCGAATTTATTACTTTGGAAGGGAATAAATTCAAGGCGAAATTGCCCAAGAACTTTGCAACAGAGGCGGAAGCCCGAGAATTTCTTAAAAAAAATTTTGATGCTTCTTATAAGGTTTCAGACCTTGTTAAAAAACCAGCTAAGAAATCTCCTGCGGCACCGTTTACAACATCAACCCTGCAGCAGGAAGCTTCAAGAAAACTATACTTTTCAGTAGGAAAGACCATGACGATTGCACAACGATTGTATGAGGCCGGTCTTATTACCTATATGAGAACCGATAGTGTAAATCTTTCGAATGATGCAAAGAATGCAGCACAGAAGGACATTGAAGCGTCCTACGGAAGTGAATACAGCAATCCGCGAAACTATAAAGGAAAATCCAAAGGAGCACAGGAAGCTCACGAAGCCATTCGTCCTACCGATATGTCACTAAAGGCCATCGAAGGTGAATACGATCAGGAACGTCTTTACGATCTAATATGGAAACGAACGATTGCATCACAAATGAGTGATGCACAGTTGGAACGTACCAATGTAAAAATTGGAATTCAGGGCGCAAAAGGTTTCGGAACAATTTGTTGCCAATGGAGAAATGATAAAATTTGACGGATTTCTGAAAGTGTATCTGGAAGGAACCGATTTTGAAGAAGAAGAGCAGGAAGGAATGTTGCCGACACTAACGACCGGAGATAGACTTTCCAATAATTATATTACTGCCACAGAGCGTTATTCCAGACCTCCTTACCGATATACTGAAGCATCTCTTGTAAAACAATTGGAAGAATTAGGAATTGGCCGTCCCTCAACCTATGCGCCTACCATTTCGACCATTATCAATCAGAAATTATGTTGAAAAAGGAACGATAGAAGGTATGGAGCGAAAATATATGCAACTTACACTTCAGAAGATGTCGAATTGAAAGACAAGACCTTAACAGAGACTGTTGGTTCCGATAAAGGAAAATTGGTTCCTACAGATATTGGATTGATCGTAAATCGATTTCTTGGTAGAACATTTCTCATCATATACTGGATTATAATTTTACCGCCAAGGTAGAAGCAGGATTTTGATGATATAGCCGATGGAAAAGAGGAGTGGAAAGCAATGATGAAGGACTTTTACAGCAAATTTCATCCGCGAGTTGAAGATGTGTCAGGAGAATGCCGATCGCGAAAGCGGTGAACGTATACTAGGAGATGATCCTGAAACCGGAAGACCTGTATTAGTGCGTTTAGGTAAATTATGGTCCGATGGCACAAATTGGAGCTCCCGATGATGAAGAAAAGAAATTTGCCAGTCTACGACCCGATCAGCAATTGCATCAAGTGACTTTCGAAGAGGTAATGGATCTTTTTAAACTTCCAAAGACATTAGGTGTATATGATGAGAAGAGGTAGAAGTGAACAATGGACGTTTTGGACCATATATTCGCTTTGGGAAGAAGTTTATTTCTCTGCCGAAAGGGATGGATCCTCTTGGAGTTGATATGGATGATGCGAAAGAATTGATAGAGGAGAAGAAAAAAGCGGATGCACCTATATATATATATGAAGGATTACCTGTTCAAAAAGGGAACGGGAAGATTTGGTCCTTTTATTAAGTGGAACAATATGTTTATTAATGTGAATAAGAAGTATGATTTTGATAATCTTTCCGATGCAGATATCATACAGCTAATTGAAGATAAGAAGCAAAAAGAGATCGATAAGTTGATCAATGAATGGCCGGATGAAGGTATTCGTCTTGAAAAAGCACGATGGGGTCGATTCAATTTAATTAAAGGAAAAACAAAAATAGAGTTGCCAAAAACCACTAAGGCTGAAAAGATCACTTTAGATGAGGCAAAGGATTTGCTCGATAAAAAAGCTCCAAAAAAGAAAAGTACCCGCAAAAAGAAAGCTCCTGCTAAGAAAAAATGATAGAATTTCTTTCCCCTGTTTCCAAGTCGGTATTTGCCCATCGTGAGATCTTACCGGAGGGTGTTTTGGGAAAACAAATTAAGATTCATGCAAAAGCAGGTTAACTGCCCGCATTGAAAAGAGGGTTTTGCCCTGTTGGGAATCAAGGAAAACAGAAACGATGTCGACTATATGGGAGGAGATATTACTTTTGATGCATTCAGAAAAGAATTATACGCACTTTATCCGGGAAATTGGAACCATAAAATAGTTGATCTGGGAGATATTGAAAATGGAGATACAGTAGAAGACACCTATTTTGCCGTTAAAACCGTTGTGGAGGCCTTACTGAAAAAAGATATCATACCCATTATATTAGGTGGGAGTCAGGATCTGGTATATGCTCAATATCGAGCTTATGATTCGTTAGGGAATATGGTGAATCTGGTGAATGTGGACAATAACTTCGATCTGGGGGATGCTGAAGACCCATTTCAAACAATTCCTATGTGGGAAAAATCATCGTAGATAAACCATATAACCTGTTTAATTACAGTACTTTAGGGTATCAGTCTTATTTTAATCCACCAGCGGAGATCGCTTTGATGGAGAAATTATACTTCGATGCGTATCGTTTAGGGGAAGTTACGGCGATATAACCGTGGTTGAGCCTATTATGCGAGATGCTGATATTGTAATGCTTGATATTACCGCAATAAAAAGTTCAGAAATGAGTTATAAAAATAACAAGAGCCCCAATGGTTTTGATGGCAGAGAAATTTGTGCCATAGCTCGATATGCCGGAATTAGTAATCGAGTAACTTCATTCGGAGTTTATGAACTGAAGAATTTTAAAGATGCTAAAAGCGGTGCGATGCTGGTTGCACAAATTTTATGGTATTTTATTGAAGGAGTGAATTTTAGGATCGCCGATGAAGATTTTAGCAATGAAAATGAATATACCACCTATAAAGTACCCATTGACGATGAAGTTCTTAGTGTTTAAGAAGAGCAATAAAACAGGAAGATGGTGGATAGAATTACCATTTATTTTAAATGTTAATAATAAATTAAAAAGAAGAACGTTATTACCTTGCACTTATGGCGAATATTTGAGTGCATCTAATCAGGAAATTCCTGAAAGGTGGTTTAAAGCCCGCCGAAAGAATGAAGTATAATCAAACAAACTAAGTAAAACAAGGTTTAGGGGTTTTTTAAGAAAATTGTTGTTTTTTAAAATATTTATAAATAGGTTTACGCCCTTGAATCTCGAAAATTTAACCTAAATACCTATGAAGAAGTTAATTGCATTAACTGCGATCATTGCCTTTTTATACAGTTGTAACTCCGGTGACCGAGGTGAACTTGTTGGAGCAAAAGGCAAGAAATGGTATCCTGAAAAACCTTACGGAATGACCCTTATCCCAGGTGGATCTTTTATCATGGGTAAGTCCGATGATGATTTTGTAGCGGTCAATGATGCTCCAACCAAAACTGTGACAGTACGTTCATTCTATATGGATGAAACCGAAATCACCAATTCCGAGTACAGACAATTTGTTGAATGGGTTCGTGATTCCACGGTTCGCTTGAAATTAGCTATCCTTGCCGATGAGGTAGGTGCAACCCCGGGTGATGAAGGTATTGGTGAATTTGCATTTGTAGATCAGGAAAATGAAGAAATGACTCCATACGAGCAGTATATGTACGATAACTACTATGGTCTGGGTGAGGATTTCTATGCCGGAAGAAAGATCAATAACGATGTTGATCTTATCTGGGATACAGGTGAATATCCCGATGAATACTATTCTGAAGTAATGGATACTATGTACATCCCTGCTGAAGAAGCCTATAACGGTCAGCGTACGATTGATGTGAATAAATTGAAATTCCAATACACGTATATGGATATTCAGGCTGCGGCCCGAGCGAAAGCAAAAGAACGAAAAGATTTTATAAAGAAAGAAGAAGTTCAGATTTATCCCGATACTACGGTTTGGATCAAAGATTTCAACTATTCTTACAACGAGCCTATGCATAATGATTATTTCTGGCATGAGGCTTATGGAGACTATCCTGTGGTAGGAGTGAACTGGAAGCAGGCGAAAGCGTTCTGTGCCTGGAGAACTCTATATAAGAATTCATATCAGAAATCGAGAAGACGTAACCACATAAATTCATTCAGACTTCCTGGTGAAGCAGAATGGGAATATGCGGCACGCGGCGGATTGGAATCTGCAACCTTCCCCTGGGGTGGGCCATATGCAAAGAATGACAGTGGATGTTTCATGGCGAACTTTAAGCCGTTGCGTGGTGATTATGCTGCAGATCAGGCTTTATATACTGTGGAAGCGGATGCTTACGAACCTAACGATTACAACCTGTATAATATGGCGGGGAATGTATCAGAATGGGTAGCATCGTCGTACGATCCCGCTTCTTACAATTATACATCTACAATGAACCCTAATGTGAATGACGACGAGAACATGCGTAAAGTAGTTCGCGGAGGTTCGTGGAAAGACGTGGCTTACTTCCTACAGGTGAGTACACGTGACTACGAATATGCCGATTCAGCGCGTAGCTATATCGGTTTCAGAACTGTACAGGATTATATGGGTACAGATGTAGTACTTAACGAAAAACTTGGAGACGCCCGATAAACGTCTCATCTAAAAATTCAAATCTTAACTTAACTTAACTTAACTTAATTAAACTATAGTATTATGGCACAATCAAAATCATCTAAAAAGTTATTTAACATGGCCTATGGCCTTGGAGCTTCTATTGTAATCCTGGGAGCCTTATTCAAAATCCTTCACTGGGAAATAGGACCCCTTAACGGTGGATTGTTATTGGCTGTCGGTCTTATTACCGAGGCGATCATTTTCGCAATCTCCGCTTTCGAGCCGGTAGAAGACGATTTAGACTGGTCTTTGGTATATCCTGAATTAGCAGGTGGCAAAGGAAGTTTAAAAGGTAAAAAAGAAGAGCCTGAAGATGCTCAGGGAATTTTATCTAAGAAATTAGATGAAATGCTTAAAGGAGCTAAAATTGATTCAGAACTAATGACTAGCCTTGGTGACAGTATCCGTTCTTTCGAAGGTGCTGCAAAAAGTATGGCCCCTACTGCCGAAGCTATGAATTCTACTAAGAAGTACAGTGAGGAAATGGCATTAGCTGCCGCTCAGATGGAATCTCTTAACAGTCTTTATAAAGTTCAGGTAGAATCTACCAGCCGTCAGGCAGAAGTGAACGAACGTGTTGTTGAGAATGCAGAACAACTAAAAGCTCAAATGGAGCATTTGGCTACTAACCTTTCTTCGTTGAACGGAGTTTATGGAGGTATGCTTTCTGCAATGGGAGGAAAAAACTAAGGGTTTTCCAACCAATTTATTAATCTTAAACAGCATTAAAAATGGCACAAGGAAAACTATCCCCGCGGCAAAAGATGATTAACCTGATGTATCTGGTTTTCATTGCAATGCTAGCGTTAAACATGTCCAAAGAGGTATTATCCGCTTTCGGGCTACTAGATAAGAAGATTGAGAAGGCTAACGTTGCGACAACTGCTCGTAACTCAGACTTCATGACCGACCTTGGTATCAAGGCATCGGAACAACCGGATCAATATGCCGCAGTTAAGGCACAAGCTGATAAGGTAACCGAAATATCATCCACTTTAGATGCGTATTTAACAGGGCTGAAAGATCAAATGATGGCTACTGTTAAAGCCGATGAACAGGATGATTACGAGCTGCAGGACAAACCAGACTTTTTGGATCGAAGATTTTTCAAAGGTGATAAATTAACCAAAAAAGGTGAGGAATATGTGGCTGCTGTCAGTAAGTATCGAATGGATATGCTTGCAGTTTTATCCGATACAGCTGTCGCTAAGTTTGAAGGAATTGAAGATGTGAAGAATTCTATCGAATCCAATTTCTCAACGAGCCCTGAAGTAAATAGAGACGGTAAAAAAGTTGAATGGCTGAACTACAACTATGAAGGATTTCCTTTGGTAGCATCCAAAACCAAAATGACTTCGCTTCAAAATGATATTAAGGTTACTAAAAGTGAGCTTTTATCAAAGATTTTGGCCGGACAACAAAAATCCGCATTATCCTTTACGCAATACAACACCCTATTGGAGCAATCCAAATCCGCATTTTATGCCGGTGAGAAGTTTGACGGTGGAATTGTGCTTGGTCGTAAAGATCCTAACACAAAGCCAAACCGTGTGGAATTGACCCTGGATGGTCGACCATTAACTGAAGACCAGTATACCATTGAAAGCGGTAAGGTAAAACTTAATATCAATGCAGGTGCTGCCGGTGATCATAAGATTGAAGGAAATCTTATTTTCCTTCAGGACGGTAAGGATGTAGAAATTCCTGTAAGTGCGTCCTTTGCTACTATCACCAAACCAAATGCAGCCGTAATATCTGCCGATAAGATGAATGTGGTATACCGTGGTGTTGAAAACCCAATGACGGTTTCTATCCCAGGAATCCCGGACAATAAAGTAAGTGCTTCAGGTACTGGATTATCAAAAGTATCCGGAAGTAGATACCTAATGCGTCCAGGTGGAGGTAGAGAAGTAACGATCAATGCCAGAGGTACATTACCTGATGGCACGGGAGTTAATACGAATTCTGTATTCCGTATCAAGGATATTCCACGCCCAACAGGAACTATACGTGGTGAAGACGGTAACGGTGGTTGTGTACGTATGCAACGTCAGGGACTTGAGATCGCAAGTATTGGAGCTATACTTCCAGACTTCGATTTCGATATCAACCTGAACGTAAACGGATTCAAATTTAAAGTATCCGGTCAGCCAACGGTTGTTGTAAGTGGTAGAAGAATGAATGCTCAGGCCAAAGGAGCTCTTAGAAGAGCGAAAAGAGGTGAAACTGTGCAGATATTCGATATTACTGCAAACATCGCTAATAACTCAGGATATAAGCTGAAGAAGATCTCTCCGGTTTGTATCGAGTTAACAAACTAAGATTAAAATAAAGAATATGAGCTTTAAAAATGTTGTTTTATGTGGTTTAGGACTTTTGCTGGGAGCATTTACTGCGAATGCGCAGTTGAATGTACTGAATGCCAAATCTCCTGAGGATATAGGTAAGAAGACGGAAGCGCAGATCGCCTATGACAATGACGAACCATTGCCTTATGGTTACACAGATGAACGTGACGTTTTATGGTCCAGAACAGTATGGGAGATCATCGATCTTGATGAACGTGTGAACTTTCCACTGTACTATCCAATCGACACGAACAACATTGGTGCTGAACGCCGTTCGCTGTATGACGTTTTGGTTAAAAACGTCAAGAATGGTAATATTCAGGATGTATATTCCGATTCTTATTTTACTGAAAAGCGTACATTGAAAGATATTGAAGCCTCTCTTGTCTATAGTGACACTACGGATGTTGGTATCGATCAATACAATGCTGAAGGTAAGGTCGATGAGGAATACATCCGAAAGTTCGCTCTGGATGCAGGAGATGTTGAAGAATGGAGAATTCGCGGAATCTGGTACCTTGATAAGCGTCAGGGTGAATTGAAATACAGATTACTGGGACTTTGCCCTGTAGCGAATGAAGCACGATCTAAAGCTTTTCCCGATGACAATATCGATAGTAAAGTAGAACTTTTCTGGGTTTGGTTCCCTGGAGCGCGCGAAGCGCTGCATAACGCCAAGGCCTTTAACAGAAGGAATACTTCGCAACCGATATCATACGATCACTTGTTGAATTCGAGACGTTTTGGAGCCGTTGTCTATAAAGAAGACAATGTTCAGGGTGACAGAGCTGTTAACGAATATATTAACGACAATGCATTGATGCAGTTATTGGAATCAGATAGAATTAAAGAACAAATCAGAAATATCGAGATTGATTTGTGGAACTATTAATAGTTTCAATATTATAGGTATTTAGACCCTCCGTTGCATAAAGCTTCGGAGGGTTTTTTCTTTTATTCCTTAATTCAACGAAAGTGGTTCTTTTGTATCTTTAACAAAAGCCGTTGCTCAACTAAGAAATCAAAATTGAAGCAGGTCGATTACATCATTGTAGGCACAGGGATTGCCGGTATTACTTTTTGCGAACGTCTTGTTGCATTGGGAAGATCCTTTGTTGTCTTCGATCCGGGTGGTATGAATGCCACCGGTATCGCAGGTGGAGTTGTAAATCCGGTTGTCTTAAAGCGATTTACGCCAGCCTGGAAGGCGTTAGACTTTATAGAAACTGCCAGGCCATTTTACCGTGCATTAGACGCCAAGGTCAGTGGCCAGTTTCTGTATAAGAAACCCTTGTACAGAATCCTTGCAAATGCAGAAGAACAAAATGATTGGACCATTGCAAGTGATTCACCTGTATTAGCCCCATTTTTATCTTCGGAAATCATTCCCGGTGGATATCCTCAGGTGAAAGCACCCTTTGGATATGGTGAGGTTCATAATGCATTCAATATAGACACGCTCGCCTTAATTAGGAATTATCACGAGTATCTCACATCAACGCATCAACTGATAAAAGAAAAGTTCGATTACTCCCTCCTGCAATCTACAGCTGTCGAACATCAATATGGCGACTATACCGCAAAGCACATCATTTTTGCTGAAGGTTCCTCCATCATTGAAAACCCGAATTTCACCTATAACTGCATCATTCCAAAGAAAGGCGAGTATGTGGTCATCAGGTCGACAGACCTGAAATGTGATGCCATACTTAAAGGCCCGTTTTTCATGATTCCCCGGAATGATGATCATTACCAGGTGGGCGCCACCTTTGCCCATGGAGACTTTTCCATGGAGCGTACAGAAAAGGGTAAAACCATGTTAGAAAAAGCAATAAAGAAGATGATCTCCTGTGATTTTGAGATCGTGGATCAAACCATCGGAATGCGGCCCACAGTGAAGGACAGGCGACCTGTTTTAGGATCAATTAAGGACAACGGAATGTTCTTTTTCAATGGGCTTGGAACACGCGGACTCTTAATGGCTCCGTTATTGTCGCAATGGTTACTCGACCATATTGAGAATAAGGTGGCATTACCTTCGGAAGTACATATCAGGCGATTCGAATCTTAGCTTACTTTTTCAGGATCGTATTTAAAGAAAAAATTGATCCAGATATTTCGCGACAAACGAAGTATCACTGGTAACAAGAATATTAAGGTGCCGGTAATCACCAAAAATGAATTCAGTCTTCCCAGGTTCAGAAAGAAAAATGAGATGATAAAGGCGGCTACAGCGAACGCGATTCCTACTCCATAACTTACGTACATGGCACCGTAGAAAAAGGACGGTTCGATCTTGAATTTTGTATTGCAATGAGAACAACGTTCATGCATCTTCAGCGTTTCTGAAAGCAGGTAGGGATTTTTCCGTTTATACAGGTCGCCAGTATGACAAACCGGGCATTTCCCCTTAAAAATACTGTAGATCTTTGTTCCCTTCATAAGATTTTTTTGCTGAGGCAAAATTAAGCATCTTTGCACAATTCTATTGTTACAATTGTTACAGAAATGATCAACATCCACAATTTGTCGGTTTCCTTTCAGGGAGATTACCTTTTTGAAGGGATCACCTTTCAGCTTACCCCGGGAGACAGGGTAGGTCTTGTTGGAAAAAATGGCGCCGGGAAGTCGACCCTTCTGCGCATTATTGCAGGGGAACAGGAATACGATGGAGGGCAGATCGCTACGGATAAAAAAGTATCGGTTGGATTTCTGAAACAGGACATTGATTTTGTAAAAGGCAGAACGGTACTGGAGGAGGCTTATGAGGCATTTTCGGAGATAAAGGCCCTGGAAAAGAAGCTGGAGTCCATAAATACGGAAATGGCCGAACGCAGCGATTATGAAAGTGACAGCTATCACCAACTGATGGTCGATATGAACGAACTGCAACATCAGTATGAAATAATCGGAGGGTACAACTATCAGGGTGACACAGAACGAATTCTAAAAGGGCTGGGCTTCGTAAAGGAAGATTTCAATATGCCTACCGATACTTTTTCAGGAGGATGGCGTATGCGGATCGAATTAGCGAAACTCCTACTTCAGAATAACGACATTTTATTGCTGGATGAACCCACGAATCACCTCGATATCGAATCTATTCTCTGGCTGGAAGAATTTCTAAAGAACTATGCCGGAGTGGTCATGCTGGTCTCTCACGACAGGATGTTCCTTGATAATATTACCAACCGGACCATCGAGATCTCCCTGGGTAAAATTTACGATTACAATAAACCATACACGAAGTATCTGGCGCTGCGGCATGAATTAAGAACGCAGCAATTGGCCACACAAAAAAACCAGCAGAAGCAAATTGAGCATACCGAAAAGCTGATCGAAAAATTTCGCGCTAAAGCCACTAAAGCGACCATGGCACAATCCCTCATTAAGAAATTAGACCGGATAGACCGTATAGAAGTAGACGAAGATGATAATGCGGTAATGAGTTTGCGGTTCCCGGTTTCTGTGAATCCGGGCAAGGTGGTGATAGAAGCCGAGAACATATCGAAAAACTATGGTGATAATCATGTGTTATCGGGTATCGATCTGTTTGTGGAGCGCGGTAGTAAAATTGCGTTTGTAGGGCAGAATGGGCAGGGTAAATCGACGCTGGCCAAGATCATCGTCAATGAGCTCGATCATGAAGGGAGTGTGAAATTAGGTCACAATGTCCAGATAGGGTATTTCGCACAGAACCAGGTGGATTACCTGGATGGTAATAAGACGGTGGAGGATACTTTATTGGATGCCGCCGATGAGAAAACAAGGCCAAAAGTTCGCAATATGCTGGGTGCTTTCCTATTCCGCGGTGATGAGGTAGATAAATACGTAAAAGTATTGTCGGGGGGAGAGCGTAACCGGCTGGCACTGGCCAAACTACTCCTGCAACCGTTCAATGTGCTGGTGATGGATGAACCTACCAATCACCTGGATATGAAGTCTAAAAATGTGCTTAAGGATGCCCTGAAGAATTTTGAGGGTACTTTGATCGTGGTTTCTCACGACCGTGATTTCCTGCAGGGATTAAGCAATAAGGTATACGAATTCAAGGACCGGAAGATCAAGGAATATCTTGGGGATATCGATTATTTCCTGGAGCAACGCAACCTTCAGAATTTACGCGAAGCTGAAAAGAGAACCAAAGTTTCAGAAGAGAAAAAGGAGAATACTTCAAGGGGTAAAAAGGACTATGAACAGCAAAAGAAAGCAAAATCGCTTCAGAATAAATTGAGTAAGGTAGAAAGCACCATCAACAAGCTGGAACGAGAGATCAAAGAGATCGACCTTGAACTTCAGATCAACTACGAGCAGACTATCGCTCAGGAAAATTTCTTCGATATGTATCAGCAAAAGAAAAAGGACCTCGAGGGTTTGATGCAGGAATGGGAGACGATTTCGGAACAGCTGGATTCCTTTGCATGACTTTTATGACTTCTTTAACTCCATTGCGCAAGGGGAGTTTATAGCTTTGTGAATTAATGGACTATCCATTAATCAACTAAAACCATCATTATGCGTAAAGCGATCCTTACCCTACTAGGATTGGTTATTATAGTTCTTTCCGTATTCGGGGCTATTGCTATTGTAAAAAGTAATACCCGTCAACGCCCTCGACCTCAGAAGATAGTAAAAACGGTATTTGTAGATACAGTGCAGAATGGTGTTGTACCTATCTCCATAAAAGCTAATGGGAATTTAGTAGCCAAACGACGTCTTGAACTTTATTCGGAAGTTCAGGGGGTTTTGAGAACGGGGAATAAGTTATTTAAGCCCGGACAGACATACCGAAAAGGGGAGTTGCTATTAAGCCTGAACGCTTCCGAATTTTATGCTACGGTGCAATCTCAAAGGAGTAATCTCTACAACCAGATCGCAGCCATCATGCCGGATCTGCGCCTGGACTATCCGGAAGCCTTCAATAAATGGCAAAGCTATCTCAACAATTTCAATGTCGATAAATCTCTCGCTCCCTTGCCGGTTAGTATGTCTGAAAAAGAGACCTTTTTTATCAATGGCAGGAATATCACAACATCCTACTACAATATTAAAAATTTAGAACAGCGACTTTCTAAATTTCGAATTACGGCCCCTTTCGAAGGGATTTTAACCGAAGCACTGGTCACCGAGGGATCCCTGGTTCGTCCAGGTCAGAAACTGGGAGAATTTATTGATACCGGCGTATATGAACTGCCTGTAGCAGTGAGTAAAGAGTACGCTGATCTTCTTGAAGTTGGAAAGAAAGTTACCTTAAGAACACTTGATAAACTTAAGGAATATGATGGTATTGTAAGCCGGATCAATGGTAATGTGTCCGCCAGTTCTCAGACCATCGATGCCTTTATTGAAGTAAAGGATGAAAAATTAAGGGAGGGTATATATCTCGAAGCGAACCTGCAAGCCAAGGAGGAATCGGATGCTATTTCGATTAGCAGAAACCTTCTTCAGCCGGACGATAAGGTGTTTACAGTCAGGGACTCCATCCTGGATCTGCTGGAAGTAATTCCTGTCTATTTCTCCGATAAAACTGTGGTTGTGAAGGGCATCCCAAATGGCAGCCTTATACTTAGTAAACCCATTCCGGGTGCCTACGCGGGTATGTTGGTGAAAATTTACAACGAAAAAACCATAGAGAAAGATCAAACTGCGAATACACCTAATGAATAGTAATGAGAAAGGTCATTGAATATTTTATTAAGTATCATGTCGCGGTAAACGTGATGATACTCGCATTCTTCGTTTTTGGAGTAGTTGGTGCGCTTTCACTTAAATCTTCCTTTTTCCCTTTAGTCGATTCGAAGAACATCAATATTAACATCATATACCCGGGAGCATCTCCCCAGGAGATCGAAGAGGGCATTGTACTGAAGATAGAGGACAACCTCAAAGGGCTGAGAGGTGTTGAACGAGTTACCTCGGTTTCCAGGGAGAATAGCGGTAACATAAATGTCGAGATCGAAAAAGGAGAGGATATCGACTTTATGCTTCTTGAAGTTAAGAACGCAGTGGACCGGGTTCCCACTTTTCCTACCGGAATGGAACCTCTGGTGGTAGCCAAGCAGGAATCCATTCGCCAGACGATCCAGTTTGCGGTGAGCGGGGACAGGATTCCGCTCGCTACCTTAAAACAGATCGGGCGGCAGATAGAGAATGATCTTCGGGCCTTACCCGGGATATCGCAAATATCCATAGACGGTTATCCCGATGAGGAAATCGAGATAGCGGTAGATGAAAACAGCTTGCTGGCTTATGATCTTACCTTCGGAGAGGTGGCTTCCGCTGTGAGCAGAACGAATATTTTAACCACCGGAGGTACCATAAAGACAAATTCGGAGGAATATCTCATTCGGGCGAATAACCGCTCCTATTACGGTCAGGAACTATCCAATGTGATCGTAAGAGCCAATCCCGACGGGGAAACGATCCGATTAAAAGATGTTGCTACCGTCAGGGATCGTTTTTCAGAGACGCCCAATGCCAACTATTTCAACGGAGACCTCTCGGTAAATGTGATTATTACGAGCACCAACAATGAAGATCTTATTTCTTCGGCAGAAACGGTGAAGGCCTATATTGATGATTTTAACGATAAGTACAACAATGTAAGCCTGAATGTAGTTAGTGATTCTTCAATTACCTTAACACAGCGAACGAGGCTTCTTGCTAAGAATGCTTTGTCGGGGATCATCCTGGTGCTACTGTTTCTTTCTCTTTTTCTGAATACACGCCTGGCTTTCTGGGTAGCCTTCGGACTTCCGGTTGCTTTTCTGGGAATGTTCATGTTAGCGCCTTACTTCAATGTTACCATCAATGTACTTTCCTTATTCGGGATGATCATTGTGATTGGTATACTGGTGGACGATGGTATTGTGATCGCAGAGAACATCTATCAGCATTACGAAAAAGGTAAATCGCCTATTCGAGCGGCCGTAGACGGCACTATGGAGGTGATTCCGCCTATTGTTTCGGCTATAATCACTACCATTATTGCATTTGGTATTTTTCTCTTCCTGGATGGACGTATCGGTGATTTCTTTGGAGAAGTATCGGTTATTGTGATTCTCACGCTGACGATTTCACTTATTGAGGCCCTTATTATTCTTCCCGCTCACCTGGCACATTCCAAGGCCCTGCATAAACAGGAAAAGCCCAAGACGAGGATCGCACAACTTTTCAGCAAGTTGAGATATATCAATCAGTTTGGAGATAAGATCATGGGCTATATGCGAGATAAATGGTATGGTCCCACATTGAAGTTCACCCTGAAATATAAGATGCTTACGTTTTCCTTCTTTGTGATGGCTTTAATACTCACCCTCGGAAGTATAGGCGGAGGGATAGTACGAAGTGCGTTCTTTCCACAAATAGCCAGTGACAGAATATCGGTCAATCTTGCTATGCCGAATGGAACCAACGAGAGAACAACAGACAGTATTATTTCTTTTATAGAGACCAAAGCACAGGAAGTTAATGAAGAGCTCACCGCTGAATATTTAAAGGGAACCGACAAGATTCTTGTAGAAAACGTCATCAAAAAAGTTGGGCCGGGTGCTTCGGCAGCTTCCCTTACCATAAACATGCTACCGGGAGAAGAGCGCCCGGACGTAATTACTTCCAATATGGTGACTGACAGACTGAGAGAGAAGGTGGGTCCTGTGTATGGCGTAGAGAGTCTTGTATTTGGTAGTGGAGGTAATTTTGGAGGAAGGCCTGTTTCGGTATCACTCTTAGGAAATAATATTGCCGAACTAAAAGCGGTAAAAGAAGAACTTAAAACGGAAATGGTGAGCAATCCGTTGCTGAAGGATGTTACGGATAATGATCCTGCCGGAATCAAGGAGATCCGTCTCGAACTAAAAGAAAGTGCTTATCTGCTGGGTCTGAACCTTCGGGATGTTATGACGGAAGTACGTGCAGGATTCTTCGGAGCCCAGGCGCAGCGATTTCAGCGTGGTCAGGACGAGATTCGAGTATGGGTTCGTTACGACAGGGATAACAGATCATCCCTTGCGGATCTGGATAATATGCGGATCAGTACGCCATCAGGTTCCAGGGTGCCTTTGAATGAGATTGCCGATTACACCATCGAAAGGGGAGATGTAGCCATCAATCACCTGGAAGGGCAGCGTGAGGTTCAGATCTCTGCCGATCTGAAGGATCCTGCAAATACAAGTTCTACAGACATCATGAGCGATATCAAAAATGTGATTATGCCGGAGATATTGTCGAAATATCCCACGGTGAGTGCATCGTATGAAGGACAGAACAGGGAGGCGAACAAATTACAGAAATCAATAAAAGCCGTGGGATTATCGGCTTTATTATTGATCTACATCGTAATCGCATTTACCTTCAGAAGTTACAGTCAGCCGATCCTGCTAATATTATTGGTTCCCTTTAGTTTAACAGCCGTTGCCTGGGGACACTGGATCCATGGATTTCCAATCAATATTCTTTCTATGTTAGGGATCATTGCACTTATAGGGATCATGGTGAACGATGGACTGGTACTGATAGGTAAATTCAACAATAATCTAAGGGAAGGAATGCTTTTCGACAAAGCAATTTTTGAGGCTGGAAAATCCCGTTTCAGGGCCATATTCTTAACATCATTAACAACTATGGCAGGTCTGGCGCCATTGATCTTCGAAAAAAGCAGGCAGGCACAGTTCTTGAAGCCAATGGCGATCTCCATTGCCTATGGCATAGGTTTCGCAACCTTACTTACTTTATTGATGTTGCCCTTATTCCTATCGGTGAACAATAAACTGAAAGTAGGGACCAAATGGCTCGCCACGGGTGATAAAATAACTAAAGAAGAAGTAGAGCGTGCCATTAAGGAACAGATCGAAGAGCGGGAATACGAAGAAGTTCCTGAATTGGTTTCAGAACCTTCAAATATAGAAGCCGAATGAGAACACAGCCATTACTTTCCAGATTAGGGATCTTCACGATATTAACGCTTCTATCGATGGGAACAGGGATGGCCCAGACCGATGCGATCCTGGAAAAACTGACCAAAGAAGAGGCCATATCCGTGATGCTTGAGAATAACTTCGGAATAATGATCGCCAACAATGTGGTGCGGGTTGCCGATAATAACCAAAGTATTCTGAACAGTGATTATCTTCCCACGATCTCCGGACTAGCCGGTGCTACCTACGACAATACCTCGAGTAATACAAGCTTTAACGGCGCACTGGATAATGATGGAAATCCGAGGTCCGATATCGCTATAGACGATGCTGAAACAAGACGGTATAATGCCTCTCTGAATCTGGACTACATCTTGTTCGATGGACTTGGACGATATTACAATTACAAAGCGCTTAAGGAGCAGTATAACCTTTCTCAACTGGAAGCGCGCGAAACCATTGAGCTTACTACCCTGCAGCTTATATCTGTGTACTATGAGGTAGCGAGACAGATGGAGAATGTTTCGGTACTTGAAGATGCGCTGGAGATATCGAAGCAACGGGAACTGCGGGCAGGGTACCAGTTCGATTACGGACAGGTTTCGAAACTGGAAGTCCTGAATGCCCGGGTGGATGTAAATACCGACAGCATCAATTTACTGGTGGCGCGGCAGCAATTTACAAATACAAAACGCGATCTCAACCTGGTGTTAAACCGCGACCTGGAAACACAGTTTGAGGTAGATACTACGGCGACATTTGTAAGCTTGTTGAAAATGAATGAATTCGCGGAGGGTGCTTCCGAGCAAAACGTAAGTTTACTTCAGAATGAAAAGAACATCGAATTATCCGGGTTTGATGTAAAACGAGCCAAGGCAGTACTCTTGCCATCTGTAGGACTGAGCGGGAGCTACGGCTGGAACCGTTCGGAAAACCCGGCAGGGGTCTTCTTTCCAGGTACCACCGGGACTTCGAATACCCTCAATGTGGGACTGAACCTGAGATGGAACCTTTTCGATGGTGGCCGATCGATCACTACCGTGAAGAATGCTAAAATAGCGTTGGAGAATCAGAATTTGCTAAAAGCACAGTTATCGGAACAAGTTTTCAGGGATCTGGCGAATGCCAGGGGGAATTATGAAACCGCCTTGTATATCTACCGACTTCAGGAGCAGAATGTGCTTACCAACGATGATAATTTCAGACGCTCGGAGGAGCAGTTCAAGATAGGGCAGATCACCAGTGTGGAATTTCGACAGGCCCAGTTAAATTTACTGAATGCCCTCACCGTAAAGAATGCCGCCAAGTATTCGGCCAAGATCGCTGAAGCTCAATTGTTACAACTCACCGGACAGCTTTTAAATACCGAATTTTAGGATTACTATGTTTGAACATCATTTTCAATGTCCCTATTGCTGGGAGGAGATCTCCATGTTACTGGATCCTTCCGTTTCTCAGACCTATGTAGAGGACTGTGAGGTATGTTGCAACCCTATTGAACTCACCGTTGTGTTTGACGATGAAATTCTTATGAATTTTGACGCTAAGAATATCGAACAGTAAGTGAATTTGACGAATTTGAATTGTTTTTCGATGAACTTCGATTATAGCGGTTGACGGATAAGAGGGAAATTCTTATCGAATCGTTATATATAGTACTTTTCGTACATATTAATCAACTATCCCCATCATGCTTACAAGTTCATCCTTTACAGGAAATAACATCGGCTATATACTCGACGGTGTTATGGATATGAAATCACTCAATAAATTCTGGTATGAAATACTGGAAAAACTGGCAAGTCACGAAAAGATCAATCTATACGTTGAGGACAAAAATTTAGATAGTTTTACCCTGAATATAATTCTGATAGTGACCTTGTTTCCACTCAAATATGCCCATAAGTTTGATAAGATCGTGTTTGTAGCGCCTGGCAGGAAACACAATGCGCTAGAAAAACTAAAGACCATGCTGAAACGTGTGACCATAAAAAACTTTGAAGTAAAAGATAAGAATATCGCAAGAAAATGGCTTACCTCCAGTTAGTCGGTATCAATATCCATAGTTCCATATTCTAAGGTCAGGATATTTTTTATCCATTAAATCTTTATTTGTTTTTAAAACTCTTTGTATCTTTGCCGTCCATATCGCGGGATAGAGCAGTATCCTTCGACAAGCTCAGGACAGGGTACCTACTGGTTCTGAGAATATAATGACAAAACAGGAATCGATTAGATTCGATTTTTTAACGATATATCGCGGGATAGAGCAGTAGGTAGCTCGTTGGGCTCATAACCCAAAGGTCGCTGGTTCGAGTCCAGCTCCCGCTACAAAGAAAACCTCTTGAGAAATCAAGAGGTTTTTTTGTGCCTCGGAAAAGCAAACTTCAGTTTAGCTTTAAAGAGGCACAAAAAACCCACAAAGCGCAGCGCGCTTTGGTTTTCTTTGTAAGCTACCCCCATTCTGGTCCATTTTTCGTTGCGCAGCAATGGAAAATGAATCCAGCGATGCTTCACCCATACTTCCTTGTTCAGCCCTCCCCATTCTGGTCCATTTTTCGTTGCGCAGCAATGGAAAATGAATCCAGCGATGCTTCACCCATACTTCCTTGTTCAGCCCTCCCCATTCTGGTCCATTTTTCGTTGCGCAGCAATGGAAAATGAATCCAGCGAACCGCTTAACAAAAGTTTTTCATTTTTACCACCGCGTCAGTGGCCCTCAGCGAAAAATGCGTATAATTCAAGATTGCCGAACGCGACGATTTATGTTGTTTGAAGGCCCACGAAGTGGGTCGAGGTTAATAAATCGTAGAGAGGCAACCGTAGAATTCAGCATTTTACGGTGCAGGCCTAGAGTTTTTTGGTACTTTTTTTTGGCAATGCAAAAAAGTACATATAAAATACACCGAAGAGGTCTCCTTTTTTGATTCTTATTTACTCACTCACTTAGCTGAAATTAAGGTGTTCGTGAATCTTGTCCCCGTTTTATTAACTTTCTTTTATTCACTATTTAACATTTAAAATTAAGGAGTTCATGAATGCTTCGCATTTGTCTGGTCTAAAAGAAAGTTACAAAGAAAAGGGGGCTGTGATAAATTGGTAGCGTAGTAATTCCTTTTAGTCAGTATAGATGAGTAATTTCCGTTAAGAAATTGCGAAGCCTTGGAGCGATTTTAGGAAATTAGGAATGGTTTTGAACCGATAGGTTCAAAAATACCTACTAAAAGGCATCTTTTCTTTTGCTTCGTTTTCTTTGGATGAGCAAAGAAAATGAAGAGAGTATGTAATGCAAAAAAGTACATATAGAATGATAAATCATAACCACTCACGATTCACGTTTCACCAAGCACAGATCACAATTCATAAGAAACCATTTAAATTTTCTAAAAACAGTATCTTCGACTGTAGTAATAGTATATTATGGCAAAGAATAAATCCTGGAAACAAATAATTCTTGAATTGATCGAGGCTATTTTTAAAAGCTCCCACAGCCAATCCGATAGAACCTGGCACCAGCATGTGGTGCCATATAAGGGAGATTGGGCCGTACGCCGTGAGGGTAATAAGCGCATTACCTCCAAACACAGAAAACAAAGCACAGCCATTCGTAAAGCCAAAAGCCTGGCGAAAAAATACAAAGCCGATGTGATCATACACCGGGCGGATGGTACGATTAGAGATCGGATTAATTATGATTAGTGGCGGCAGTTCGAGGGGCCTGACGACGGGTTTTTTTGTGCGAATGTCATCGCGTTAAAAGACAACAGGATAATTAATAGCATTACGTTTTTCATTTTCATTTTTTGTTTAAGCTGTTATGTTTTTATGACCCTGGTAATACATAAAGTCACACTTATTAAAACTCGTTGTAAACAGGGTAAAAGTCTGCATTTTTAGTTTGATTCAGGTTATTGTTTAACTTTCTTAACCTCGACTTATGTTTTTTCAAGAATGAAGGTTATAAATTCCCTTAACTGGATCTATATGCTTGCGGTAGCGATCATTAAGCGACTCGCATAATGTAAGTTACGCTTTTATTTTGTCAAATTGTATGCTTGCGTAATGCTTTGTACCTTCAATTAAACCACACCGCATATCGTTTTCTTCGTAATTCCAAGGCCAGGCCTTTTTCCAGTGTCGAGGGCTTCTCCCCGTGTGAGAACCGGATCGATATGGTTGTAAAGGCTCGGCCGTAAATACAAGCCGTATTTCTCCACGATATTCGATGATAATTTGTGGCCTTTTCTATTTCGGTAACCGGTCTTGTGTTGCTGAAAGCGCTCCTTAGGAGTCTTACTTGTTATCCCAACGTACAGGCATTCCAGTACACCGTTGAACTGAGGGTTAGCTTCTCTGAACCTATAATTTTCAGTAAACACCCTCTTCGACAATTCTATCACATAGACCCTGTATTCGGTTTTCGACATGTAAATAATTTATTTTGGACGGCCATTTCTGACGTGATCTTGCCCGGTTGAAATTTAGTATAATATTATAAGTTTTTGCTATGAACAAAAATAGTATTTGAATCTGCTGTGTCGTAACTTTGATTATACCGAAAAAACAACATTAATATGGAAAATAATAAACCTCATGGTCGGGCTTACGACCTAAATTCTGATGCGAGCAAATGCCCATTCCTGGGCGGACAACTTAAAGAAAGCGCCGGAGGTGGAACCTCAAACCGCGACTGGTGGCCCAACCAACTCAACCTGAATATTCTTCGTCAGCATTCCTCGCTGGCAGATCCTATGGGAGACGATTTTAACTATGCGGAAGAATTTAAAACGCTGGACCTCAAAGCAGTGAAGCAGGATCTGTACGATCTGATGACAGATTCACAGGACTGGTGGCCGGCAGACTATGGACATTACGGACCGTTCTTTATCCGCATGGCCTGGCACAGCGCCGGAACCTATCGTATTTCTGATGGAAGGGGAGGGGCCGGATCCGGATCACAACGATTTGCTCCCTTGAACAGCTGGCCTGATAACGGGAACCTGGACAAGGCCCGTTTATTACTATGGCCTGTAAAGAAAAAATACGGACGGAAATTATCCTGGGCAGACCTCCTGGTACTGGCAGGTAACTGTGCTATCGAATCCATGGGCGGAAAGACCTTTGGCTTTGCGGGAGGCCGCGAAGATGTATGGCAGCCGGAAGAGGATATCTACTGGGGTTCGGAAACCGAATGGCTGGGTGACAAACGCTATACCGGTGACCGCGAACTGGAAAATCCGCTGGGCGCTGTTCAGATGGGACTTATCTATGTAAACCCTGAAGGCCCGAATGGAAATCCCGATCCGTTGAAATCGGCGGTCGATATCCGTGAGACCTTCGGCCGTATGGCAATGAACGATTATGAAACTGTTGCCTTAGTGGCCGGGGGACATACCTTTGGAAAAGCACATGGAGCCGCTGATCCTGACAAATATGTGGGCAGGGAACCAGCCGGTGCGGGTATCGAAGAACAGAGTCAAGGATGGAAGAATACCTTTGGAAGTGGTGTTTTAGATGATGCCATCACCTCTGGAATTGAAGGCGCCTGGACACCGAATCCTATCAAATGGGATAACGATTACTTTGAAGTGCTGTTTAACTATGAGTGGGAACTTACCAAGAGTCCTGCCGGAGCCCATCAATGGACGCCAACGGCAGAATCGAACGCTAGAATGGCACCTCGTGCCGGCGATGCAACTAAGACACAGGCGCTGATGATGACCACAGCCGATATGGCGCTGAAAATGGATCCTGTCTACGAACCTATATCCAGGCATTTTTACGAAAACCCGGATGAATTCGCAGATGCGTTTGCGAGAGCCTGGTTCAAACTTATCCACAGGGACATGGGTCCCAAGGAGCGTTACCTGGGGCCTGAAGTACCACAGGAAGAACTGATCTGGCAAGATCCAATTCCTGCCGTGGATCACGAACTGATCAACGATGCAGATATTGCCGCATTAAAAGCGAATATCCTTGCTTCCGGTCTAAGTGTTTCTCAATTGGTCTCTACCGCCTGGGCATCTGCTTCCACCTTCCGTGGATCGGATATGAGAGGTGGAGCGAATGGCGGGCGCTTACGATTAGAACCACAGAAGAACTGGGAGGTTAACAATCCCGCACAGTTAGCAGGGGTATTAGACACTCTGGAACGGATTCAGAAGGAATTCAATGATACAAATTCCGGCAAGAAAGTTAGTATGGCCGATCTCATCGTTTTGGGAGGATGTGCCGGTGTGGAGCAGGCGGCCAAAAATGCAGGTCACAACCTAACAGTTCCGTTCACCCCGGGAAGAATGGATGCTTCTCAAGAGCAAACGGATGTTGAGTCCTTTGCGGCCTTAGAGCCACGGGCAGATGGATTCAGAAATTTTGTAAAGACGAAATATATGGCTTCTGCCGAAGACATGCTGGTTGACAAGGCCCAGCTCCTTACACTCACCGCACCGGAAATGACCATACTTTATGGCGGACTCAGGGTACTGGGTACGAATTACGACCAATCGAAACAGGGTGTATTTACAAATAACGAAGGGTCCCTGACCAACGATTATTTCACCAACTTACTTGACTTCGGAATAACCTGGAGCGCTGTAGACGATAGCCAGGAAGCCTTTGAAGGCCGCGATCGCAAGACAGGTGAAGTTACATGGACGGGAACGCGTTGCGATCTGATATTCGGGTCCAATACCGAACTTCGTGCGCTGGCTGAGGTCTATGCCTGCGAGGATTCTGAAAAGAAATTCGTAAAGGATTTCGTAGCAGCCTGGAACAAAGTGATGAACCTGGATCGTTTCGATCTGAAATAAGAAGTATGTTGTTTGATATTATTAAAGCAGCCCCTTCCGGGGCTGCTTTTTATCCTGAAACCTGGGATTCCGCGATCATTTTTTTGATCAGGGAAACCTGTCCGAGGTGATAATAACTGTGTTCGATCACCCCTTCAATGTTTCTTCGGTAGCTTCCGTATTTCTCATCTGTGAAAACAGCATGCAGTTGTGCTTCGGAGAGACTTTCAATGTGATCCGCAAACTTTTCCGCATTGCTCCACAGTTCATTGGTGAGTGCTTTCCATGCTTCTTCCGATTTGATCTCTGGGAGGTCGAAACTATATTTATCTCTAATGTCGAGTGATCCACCCTTAAAAACTTGCAGCATTCCGGCCAGGTAATAATTGATATGGTAGGTGAGGGCGGCCAGTGTATTCAATGAGCCGATCTTGGTAGTTGCGAATTTCCAGTTTACATCGGCTAACTGATCTTTGTAATTAGTATTCGCTATCCAGGTACCGTCCAGAAAGACACCTCTAAGACGATTTGCAAGTTGACGTGAAGTTTCCATTTAAATTTATAAGTTGTTTGTATTAGGCCCCTAAAAGTGGTAGTTGCTTTACTTTGTGATAGGATAGGGCCATTCTGATGCATTGCTTTAATTCACTTTCGGGAATTTTGTCATTCAATGAAAATACGATCGCACGGTTACCTTCGTATTTGAATTTGTTCTTGTGAATTATCTTGAAGGTGGGCAGCAGTTTGGAGGTGCATTTAAAATAGATGGCATACTGCCCGGGACTTTTCTCTTTCCAGTCTATTCGGATGGTGCTGCTGTGTTTGGTGAGATAACTGGGTTCACCCCACTTAAGTGTTTCCTCAAGAGCGCCAATTCCGTCGATTTCCGAGGCTGTATCCAGGATAAGGTCCCTTAAATGATTCAACCTATCCCTCGCCAGTTCAGGATAACTATTAATAATTTCCTTTACCCTCGGATCAGTGCGTAGTTCCATTCGAGCAAGAATTAGTTATTGCTGATTCTTAATGAACTCTTCTACAATGGGCCTGGCCTTTTCGAGATCCGATTCATGCACTTTTAATCGAACCGTATTTATGGTTCCACCCCCAAATCCAGCGGTAATTCCTGATTGATAATCATTCTGAAGCACAAAATCAATTTCGTTATTCTCTAGCAAACCCTTTAAAAGGATCACTCTTACCTCGGAACCCGAGTAAATATCTACAAACTCTGATTTATCTGACATAACTTAATGTTTTGAGGTTTATATGTTTACAGCCAACACGGACTGAGATATGATCTATACATTCGATCAATACTTAAAGATAGTAAGAAATTAGGAGGAATATTCCTGTTGATGGGTGAATATTAGTGTTTATATGATCTTCAATGAATCACCTTAATTCTTCGTAAATTAGAGGTAAATAGTGGTCATGAAACTCTTTGTTGAAAATAATTCGATTGTTAAAGAGATCTGGGGTAAAAGTGATACCATACTCTTTATTTTCGCTGGCGCAGCGGCCGAATTTGCACTCAATAAAGCGGTGGATTGGTTGTACTTCACCGGGAAGTTACCTTCGGATCCCCTGGGAAGGCTGTTCTCTACGGTGCGTTATGCGAAACTGATCGTTTTTGCACCTATGGATCAAGCCAATGCAGCCATTGATACCATGGACAGAATACATAAGAGCGTGGAACAAAAACGTGGTTCCACCATCCCGGACTGGGCCTATCGCGATGTGCTGTTTATGCTGATCTATTATTCCATAGCAGCCTTTGAGCTGCTCGAGCGAAAACTCACCGATGCTGAAAAAGAAGAAACCTACAACGTATTTTACCGGGTGGGTGACCGAATGGGTTTGAAAGAATTACCAACAAATTATGCAGCCTGGCTGCCGGTACGGGATGCCCATTTAATGCAGGACCTGTACAGAAGTGAATACACGGATGATCTTTTCAAACAGTATAAAAAACATCTGGGCATGGTACGATATAAGTTGCTGATAGAAGCTCAGAAACTAGTAGTTCCAAAGCGGGTAAAAGAACTGATGCATTTCAGTAATTTTGCTATGCTCGCTCCTGCGGTTCCGCTATATAAATTCAGCAGGTTGATAAAGCTGGACCCGCTAGTTAAAAACATCTTACTTCCTTCAGCATATAAAAAACAGATCAGCGACCTGGACCTTATCAAGAGTTAAGATGCAAGATCTAATCACGATTACTATTAGAATTGCACCCCATAATCGGACGGGAATTGAGACGGAATTTCATCATCGTTCTCACCCAGGTTTTGTCTCAGGTCAATTTCAATACCTCGTGAAATGGTTGAAATAGGCACGTCATTCGAGGTTCCTTCGAATGGATTTTCCCCGGTCCTGCCAATTCGCTCCATGGTGTGGAACATCCAGGCTACTGCGGTATAGATCGGAATGGTGAACCAGAGGAACAGGCTGCCCAAAACAGGATGATTTTCAGCAATATCCTTCCCAATATCATTGAATTGGGGAATCATTGCTATGGGTAGCAGGAGTAACAACAGCCACATGAAATAATGGTTCAGGGTAGCGTATTGTCTCGGATACGGAAAATTCTTGATCCGTTCTGTTTGTCCCTGGAGGGTAAAGAGCTCTTTAATGATCCCTTCGAGTTCCAGAAATGAAAACTCCCAGATCATTCCCTGCTCTTTTAAATCTCTCAAATGATGAGACTGCAGGTAGAGCATCGCGGTCTGCCGATTATTTTTACTGAAAACATAAGCCAGGTCACTTTCCGAGAGATAGGGTTGAAGATCTTCTTCCAGTGAAGATATTTTTTCGGGAGGGCGGATACCCCACTCTCTGTTAGTCTTATGCGTACTGGTGGTCTCCCATTGTTTTTGTTGCCGCATAGCATGTCGTAAGGCCGTCATCCAGGCGATATGCCGGTAGGTAAGTGCCCTGACTTCCTTTTTAATGTTCTCCTGGGATATTTCTTCCCCGGCATACTCATTAGTGAGCATATCCTGGACAAACACACCGAAGGTGCGGGAGGTATTCACGATGCCACCCCATATCTTTCTCGCTTCCCAAATACGGCCATAGACCGCATTGTTTTGAAATCCGATAACAAATGCCACCGCAGTACCGATCAATGCCAGGGGAGTCCATGGAATTCTAAGCCAGTCCAGTCCCAGGAAATAATAGAGGGATACCCAAATACTAATAATTAATATGAACAGCAGGGTTTCATAACGTGTCCACATAATCATTTCGAAGGTCTTATACACTTTTCTTGTATACATAAGCTGCTATTTTGTATGAATATCTGATTTATTTTTTATTTCTCCCATGGTCCATCCCTTGTAACACTGAAAAAGGATGTACCATAGAAACGGAATAGTCCGCCCCAGCCGCCAAACCAAAACCGTTTTTCTTTATCTTCAAAGATGCTTAGTACCCCATTGGTGTTAAGGCCATCTTTCATGTTGAAATTGGTAAATGACTTTCCATCGTATCGATAGACTCCATGGTTTTCAGCGGCGAACCATATATTTCCGGAGGAATCTTCAAAAAAGCCGCCTACTTCAACACCTGTTATAATTCCATCCTGGGTGAAATTGGTAAAAGACATACCGTCGTATTTGCTTACGCCTCCGAACATAGTTCCTATCCAGATGTTTCCGTTATTATCTTCCATCAAATCCGAAATATTATTACCGGGGAGACCATCATCTTTTGTGATATGGGTGAAAGTTTCCCCATCGTATTTGCAGATCCCGTAACCGTCGGTTCCAAACCACAGGGTTCCATTTTTATCTTCTAAGATACTGCTAACTCTGTTGAATGAATATACTGTGACAGCGTCTTTCACTTTTGCCTTCGGAATAGAAAAGGAGGTGAACTTTTCACCATCAAATCGATATGCGCCTTCCGTGGTTCCTATCCAGAATATTCCTTTGCTATCTAATGTCAAACTCCAAATTTCACTATGTACCAGGCCATCTTCCTCAGCGAAATTTGTGAATGTCTTTCCATCAAACTTGCTAAGTCCACTGGCCGTACCAAACCATAGAATTCCTTCTTTATCTTCTACGATGCCGGTTATCCTGCCGTTGCCGATGCCATCTTTTTCAGAAAAATATTCCAGCGTATCACCGTTAAAACGCATGAGTCCATACACATTAGTACCTAACCAAAGATTTCTCTTTTTATCCTGAAAGATCTTGCGCAGGTGCTGACATAGCTGTCCGTCGATATAGAAGAGTGGGTCATATATTGTTGGTGGACTAAAAGGGTTATCGTAATCCACATTGGAAGTCCCTATTCCCGTTGAGGTCGTTTCCCTGGTATTTGTTTCCGTTACAACGACGGTCTTTTCCGGAATATTTTTCTTGTCCTGCCCGTTACAGGAAACAATAAATATAAATAAGAAGCGTAGAAGGAAGATCCGTATACGGGGGCCGCAGTTGATCATTTCATATGGATTTAAAATTTCCTTCTTTGAATAATGCATTACTCTTCACCATCTTTCTTCGGAGAGATCATAATATGTGCTCTATGGGTGCCCGGATTCATGATCCAGGGATGATTTTTCGCAATAGGTTCTTCCGGCAGACCTGTGGATTCTGAGGTTGCAAATGGCAGATAGACCACATAGCGGTATTGAGCTCCGGCAACCACAGCCGTTTCAGGATCGTACAGGGATTGTGCTCCATAGTAAATGTGAAGGGTAGATCCTGGTTTTCCCATAGACAGTTTACCGGATTTCACTTCTTCCTCCCGGATATCAAATATTTCTCCACCATTTTTCCCTTGCTTTTTCAACTCTCTTCCTCTAGCCATAAATGGGTCCAGGCTTTTGTGATAACAGGCTGCGCTGAAGCCGTCCTTTTTAGGATCGTCGGCCAGGCAGATAAATTCGTTGGTTCCTTCCTTCAGCGTGACAAATTCACCGGCCATATTAAAGCCAATGACGGTACAATCCTCGCGGCTTTCCTCCGGGGCCGCCATGAGCGCTGTTGCAATGAGTGCCTCATCCGAATCAATCGCAACGAGGTTTTCATTGGTCTCCTCCGTAATTATGTCCACCACTACAGTTTCCGTTTCGGTCGATTCCTCGAAATCGTTCTCTTTTTTATCTGTTGAGTTGCAGGAAAACAGGGCTGCAGTAATAACAAATGCGGTTAGTATCCTTTTCATAATGAATTGTTTTGAAATTTTATTCTGAGTTCAACTAAGTTATTGCTTTTTTCTTATACGGTCGATGGGAAGTTCTTATACTGAATAACAAACCGACTTAAGATCTCTTCAGCAACCGGTGTTTCAGTACCCTGGAGGGCTGAAATCAGATCATCGGCTTCTTCCGGGGGGAAATAGCCATAATCCTTATAGGTATTTATTCGGAGTATGAATTCCTCGGCATTAGCCTCCGGATGGAACTGTGTTGCATAGATGTTTTTCTTAATTCGAAACATTTGAACAGGACAAAGTTCGGAAGATGCTAAAAGAACCGCATTTTGGGGTAAGTCATCACACGCTTCTTTATGTCCGACAAGGACAGCGAACTGTTTTTGTAAACCCCTGAGTAATTCATCTTTTTCGCCTTCTTTCGTAACGGTAACTAGTACGCTTCCCACAGGTTCAGAATATTTAGTGGAAATTGTGGTGCCGCAGTATCTTCCTAACAGCCCATTTCCCGAGCACATACCAAGAAACGGAAAGTCCAGGGCGATCACCTGGTCGAATAAACTATTGAAAAAGGATTCAATACGTTTTTGAACAGCACTTTTTTTATGATCCTGCAGGCTAACGTCAAAAGGACTACCGCCGGCAATAATCGCACAATAGTCATTCAGATCGATATCAAACTTCTCGATTTGTTCCACCCGAATGCGATGAACTTGTTCCCTGTCTATGTTGCCAACTTTTAATATTGCCTCAAACTCGCTGTCCGCTGCTTCGGTTTTGGGGCGCATCTGTAAGATGAGAATATTTTTCATGTAAGATCGATCACTCTGGTTTCCAATATTCATGCAATATAGGAAATGGGATTAAACGTTACTTGCATCCAACTGATATTCCTAGGCAATTTCATTCTAAGATGTTTCCCCGGGGATCAGGTCCTTGTAAAATCGGTTACTCTTACTTCATCGTATACAGTGAATTCGTCGGGTTCCCTTTTTGTAATATTCCGAGGTATATTCTCCAGCAGCCTATTGAATTCATCTTCAGTAAGTGACGCTATAAAGTGAGCAAACTCATCAGATAGTGCGTCTTCAGGGAAATATTGCCGATACATCTTCACTATCGATTTTAACATGGGTAAATAAGGTTGCAGATCGGTGGTTGTTGATGCTTCTTCGCTATCTATCCATGCAACAGCTACTTTAGTTATTGCTCCTTGCTTCAGAAGTTCTGCCCTGAGTAATAATTCTATATCAAATGCAAATTTCTTTTCAATGAGCCCGTCAATAATTTCAGGAATAATCGCAGCCCGAAAGGCCTTAAACCCACATTGAGTGTCGATGATATCTCCTAAATTGGGTATTAGTCTTTTCCACAGATAAATAAATAATTTGCCCCGATCGTTACGAGTTCCTTTTTTTATAACAACCGAATCCGGCTCTCTTCTTGAACCAATCGCAACTAATTTATTTTCATTCAATAATGGATCAACCAATAACATAAGCTGCCCCAAATGGGTGGAAAGATCTGCGTCGGTATAAACAACTATCTGATTCTTTCCCTTTTTTTGTTGAACTGCATCCCACATCCCATAGACGATCGAGCCTCCCTTCTGACTTTCATTCGTGGAACTGATGGACCTTACGGGAGGGTCATTCCGTTTAATAGCTTCGGATAAGAAAAGCACCCTTGCTTTATCGTTCAATTGGTTAGCATCTATAATGTGCTGTGCTATTTTCCCGCTATTTTCGGGGCAACCATCGTCTACGATGATCAATTCCCAATTCACATGTTGTTGTTCTTCAAAGAGCCACTCAAGCTGTTTTATTTTCTTTATAAGAAAGTCCTCTCCATGAGGATGCTCACTGCTTTTCTTTATCCGATTGTGTTCTTTATACACAGCAAATACTACCGAAATGGAAAGGGGTGTATTGATGCGTGAAGCGAGAATTTTCGATTTTGCAATTTTAAGACAGAGCAGAATAAAAATGTGCGAGCTGTCCTTCTCATTAATTAAATGTTCTTCTATTTGTTCTATTTTTGAAATACTATATCCTTCATCTAAAATTGATGTTGTAGTCTCAATAATCAGTTCAGAATGTGTATCGTTGGTAAGATCAACCTCTTTGGGGCAGTTTTCAATTATTTCTTTGAGCATTTATTATTTTTTTATCAGACCACCAGCACCATTGATAGTATTCTGACTAATACCGGACCAAGGTACCTTGTTTTGATATAAAGATAAGAAGTACTTGTGTCAACGATTCAATAAATATCAGGGAGTTTTTAAATTTTAATCGACAGCAGCATGTTATTCGTTACTCGGCAGAGCGTCAAATTCTTCCTGTTTAGATTTCATCCAGTTTTTCATGGCGTCGGAATCTGCAGTTTGCATTAATTCCCTCATTTTATTCATGGCTTCGAGATGTGCTTCGTCATTTTTTTGGAACATTTCCATACCATGTTGTTTACTCATTTCTGAGATCTCTTCGAAAGAATTAGCATGAAATTCTTTCTCGCATGCGCCTCCTAATTGTCTGCAAGTCATAGTTTTCATATCAGGTTGTTTTGTTAATAGCTGCTGAAGTCCGGACTCTATTTCCGATTATTCCGTAAGATTTGTGGGTCATTTTGCCTATAGCCAGGTTACTCCGCTTTAGTTCACAAGAATATTAATCGGATGTGCATATCAATTCAGGCTTCTCGCAAGATCTTCTCCATCTTACGTCCTCTGGCTAATTCGTCCACTAACTTATCTAAATATCGCGTCTGCCGAGTAATCGGATTTTCAATTTCTTCCACCCTGTAGCCACAAATTACCCCTTTGATTAAGTGAGCATTTGGATGTAACGCAGCATCTTGAAAGAATTTTTCGAAAGTCACTCTTTCTTCTATTAATTTCTGAATATTTTCTTCATTATAACCGGTTAACCATTCAATTACCTGGTGCAATTCTTCTTTGGTTCTATCCTTCTTTTCGACTTTGGTGACATAGTGCGGATAGACCGATGCAAATGCCATTTTTGCAATACGCTCGTCGTGGTGACTTGTGCTGCTCATACTATTTATTTATTTTTAATTGAGTTTTTCCAAATCTCTATACCGAATACCTGCGATCTTAACTTTAAAGTTCCTATTCTGTAGTTACGGGAAAGCCTCTGTCTCGCATCAACGCCTCAATTTGTGCATCACGGCCTCTAAATAGCCTGTATGCTTCGGCCGGATCCATAGAGTTTCTGGGGGCAAACAAATATTCAACCAATTTGTTGGACATTTCTTCGTCATAAAAACCTCCCGGAGCCTCCGCAAATGCTTCTGAAGCATCCGCTGTCAAAACATCTGCCCACATATAACCATAGTATGCTGTTGCATAACCTTCCCCTGAGAATACATGTCCGAAATGAGGTGTCCTGTGACGCATTGGCAATTCTTTGGGCATATTTAATTCTGCCAGTGTTTCGCGTTCAAATGCGTCCACATCAATATCAGCAGGATCTGCCAGGTGGAATTTCATATCCATAAGTGCCGAGGCCAAATATTCGGTAGTAGAGAACCCCTGGTTGAACGTAGCTGCATTTTTGATCTTGGTAACCAATGATGCCGGTATAGGCTCTCCTGTTTCATTATGAACCAAATAGGTATTAATTACTTCATCTGTCGATAACCAACGCTCTAACAACTGCGATTGAAATTCGGTATAATCCCTAACGCCGCCATTTAAAGTAGGATATCTTACGTTAGAAGAGAAGTAGTGAAGCGCATGGCCAAATTCGTGAAAGAAGGTTGTGGCATCATCCCAGGAAACAAGTAACGCTTCTCCCGGTGCTGGTTTTACAAAGTTTGAATTGTTGGTACCCAGTACGTTTTTCTTTCCGTCGAAGGTAGAATGACTTCTAAAAGTATTTGCCCAGGCTCCCGATCGTTTTCCCTCCCTGGCATAAGGATCGAGGTACCAGAGCCCTATGTTTTCTCCGGAGGTTTTGTCGGTTACTTCCCAAACTTTTACATCTTCATGATATACAGGAACCGAACCTTCCGGAACAGGGGTGAAATTAAAGTTAAACAACCTTCCTGCTACATAATGCATCGCTTCTGTAAGCTTATCCAGTTGAAGGTATTGTTTTACTTCATCGGAGTCCAGGTCGTATTTTTCTTTTCGGACCTTTTCAGCATAAAAACGATAATCCCAGGGTTCGATAGTAATATTGTCTCCTCTGGCATCGGCTACCGCTTGCATATCTGCCACTTCTTCAGCCACTCTGGCAATGGCGGCCGGCCATACGGCTTCCATTAATTCCATGGCGTTCTCCGGAGTTTTAGCCATTCTGTCTTGCAACCGCCATTCGGCATAATTTTTATGCCCTAAAAGCTGTACACGTTCACGGCGCAACTTTAGTATTTCTGCGATCAATTCATTGTTATCATATTCATCTCCATTATCTCCGCGTGAATAATAATTGGTCCAAACTTGTTTGCGCAATTCTCTTTCCGTAGAATAGGTTAAGAAGGGATCCATAGAAGACCGGGAATTAGTAACTGCATATTTTCCTTCCTGGCCCTTATCCGTTGCTATCCTCGCTGCCGATTTGATATATCCTTCCGACAATCCTCCCAGTTGATCTTCATTGAGATAGGTGACATAATTTTCTTCGTCATGCAGTACATTGTTGGAGAACTTTGTATAAAGGCTGGATAGCTCTTTGTTAATGGCGGCATAACGTTCTTTTTTTTCGGCATCCAACTCAGCACCATTCATGGCAAACCTCTGATAGATAAGATCTACAACCCGCTGCTGGTCTGCCGGCAGTGGATTTTCCAAAGAAGCTTCATACACTGTTTTTATTCGTTGAAACAATTTTTCATTTTGTGTGATCTTAGACTGAAACTCGGAAAATAAGGGTGCCAGTTCCGTTTGAATGTCTCGAAATTCCGGGGTAGACATATTACTTCTAAGTATGCCATAATAAGCAAAGCCTCTGTCCAGTTCTTCACCTGCGCGCTCCATTTCTTCAATGGTGTTTTCAAAGGTGGGAGCGTCTGTGTTATCGGCAATGGCATCGATATCTTTAAGATTTAATTCCATACCCAGAAGCATTGCGTCCTTTACATCTTCAACTTTCATTTGGTCAAAAGCAGGAACACCACCATAGGGTCCTGTCCATTCTTTTAATAATACATTATCGACCATAGGTTCTTCGATTTCTTGTTTACAACTCACAACTGATAATAAGGGCTGCGAACAGAAGCGCTAATTGAATATTTCCGGTATGTTTTGTCATCATATCATGTTTAAATTAAAGGATAGGTGCTAAAAATAAGCTGAATGTGGATATTAGTACTATCGGCACTTTTAGAACCTGATTATTCAGACTTTAAAGATAAAGAAAATAGGCTTGATTTCTAGCTATTTATTATAGCAACTGTTAGCCTTTCGATATTCGTTCTCCCTTGTAATGGCCTATCCAGGGATTTTACATAATGTACTGAAATATTTTTTGTCCGATTTCACTTTTCCTCCGCAACATCTTACTGATTTAATTTTGAATTACCGACTAAAATAACAGGCCAAGATTTAATCCTTTTATTTTTATAAGAATCATTTAATTGTTATTTACATTCTTTAAAGAAGTCAAATAGCGCTATAATGAAAAAATTGAATACAAGCGTTCCAGAATTATGCCCGTATCTTTTAAGGATGGGCCTAATAAAGGAGACTGGGTATCCAACTGGGTGGAATTGGAGATAACCTATAAGCACGAAGGTGATAAAGTGGTGATCTGGGCGAATACAATCTATTTAATTGAAGGAGATAAAATCATCAAATCGTATACTTTTTACAATGAGGCGGATGCCCTGGAACAGTTAGGGTATGTATTTATAAATCGGGAAAAACTATAATTTAATTATGAATAAGAATTTAAACTCTTAATATTTTCACTTCTGGCTCCTTTGGTTACATTACCAGGTCAGAATAATTCTGCGATAGGGTCCAGTCTGGGAGTATTTATTTTTCCCAAGGAAGGGCAGGATCAGGATCAACAAAATACGGATGAATTAGCCTGCTATACATGGGCAAAAGAACAAACAGGTTATGATCCGATGAATCCGACGAAGATAGTAGTAGGAGAAGTTGATTCTTCTGCGGATGGCTCTGCTTTAAGAGGTGCCATTGGTGGTGCTGCGGCCGGTGCTGCGATTGGAGCTATTTCACGTCACAGTGACGCCGGAGAAGGTGCAGCTATTGGCGCCATTCTGGGAGGACTCAGGGCAGGCAGAGCGAAAAAGATGCATTCCGCCCAACAGCAGGCGCAAAATGAAGCGATGGCAAAAGCGCAAGCTCAGGAAATGGCAGCGCATTATCTGAAGGGATTCAGTGCGTGCATGGAAGCTAAGGGGTACACTATAAAATAATATCTCTTAATTGACTTTGTCCTGCTTTCGTTAATTTATTTATGTGACTCGATTTCATTTTCAATCATTAGAAGGATTTGCTCTGATCTTTCTTTCAATCCTAAGTTTCCTGATTTTTGAAGACTTGACAAAGTATTTCTATAAACAACTTTATTAATTAGTTCTAGCTTGTTTTTAGGTTCATTAATTATTTCAACTGATATATTTTTCAGTTCACTATCGTTAACTCTATTAGTTTCAAATGAATAAAAGTCATTGAATTTGTCCACCATTCTGTCAGAATTTCCATAAGAAGCAAACGATCCAATTTCTATTATAGTTGAGGTTGTAAAATTATCTATAAGATTGGTGTTATTAATATTGGTGTTTTTAGTAAACAAATCAATTTGCTGATTATATTTAATCAGTTCGTCTTTTAGTTGGATATTTTGAATAATGTTGATTTGGTTCGAATTTAACAATTGCAAAAGAGTTGTATTCGCGTTAGAAAAGGTCCATCGTACCGTTAGGTCATGTAACTTTGGAAAAATACTGTCCATATTGTTAAATCCGTCATTTAACTCATAATGTTTTATGATGTCTTTGGTTTGGTTAATAATGAGGCTTTCAAAACCAATATATATGTCTAACATCTGAATCTGTAGATCTATATCGCTTTTTAAATTGTTCAGATAGACAATCTCCTGATTGCGCAATTTTCGATTTTCATTCCAGTTGTTAATTGCTAAAGCAATCAAAATCCCAATCACAACCAGCAATATTTCACCAATGGCATAGAGCAGATACTTGCTGAATTTGTTTTCAGTTAACAATCTATGTCGAATTTTACGGATGAATTTAATCATAGTTTTTATTTGTGGTTTGATAACTCCCGCAATCGGCTATCTCGCCCAAATGTCCACTGGAAATTTGATTTATTGTGTAAATTTTGGCTCGATAATATCAGTGGTTCGTGGTTCGTCATAGTTTCTGTTCCGAAGCTTCAGCCTGCGATTAATGAAGGCTAACGTTTGGGTTTTTGAATTACTTATTTAGTTCCTTATCAATAAATCTCAAGACGGTATCGCACTTCTTTATTAATTCCGATCGGTAGCTATTGTTTACTTTTTGATAAAAGGCCACCGATGACATAGCTCTGACGAATAATTTAAATTTAGGATCATCCTTGTCATTTAGAAAGGCAAAATCGTTCTCATTGAACATTTCCTGAGTTGTGTATATGTCGGAAACTTCACTTCCGAATTTAATAAAATCAGTTTCAGCATCCATCGTAGAGGCAATACCGATCATCCATTCACCGATAGATAATAACAATGCCCTGCTTTGGTCATAATCGCTGTATAGATCAACTATTTCTTCTTTTAATTCCGGGTTTCGAATAAGGCCTAAGGTTCCGGAACTTAACATGCTTTGATATGTATTATCATTTGGTGAAAAAGCCTGGTCCAGCATTTGATCCCACGTTTTACTCATGTTCCGGGCCTCTTCCATGGTATCAACTCCATCGTATAAAACGACAAGCAACTCTTTAAGATCCTCTCTCAAGGTATTATTACGATTAATGACACCTCTGAAGTTAATAGTATCCTGCACCAAATCCCGATGAATTCTGGCTAATAAATCATCCCCTAAACGATGTGCTTTGTTTTCTTCATTCCAGTTATTAACCCCCAGTGCAATCAAAATTCCAATAACTACGAGAATAATTTCTCCAATAGCGTAAAGCAAATATTTACTGAATTTATTTTCGGTGAGAAGTCGCTGGCGAATTCGTCTAAAGAACTTAATCATGACAGGAGTTATTAATTATTCTTCTTCTTCTTCTTCAATATTTCTGTATAATTCGATTTTAGATGTAAGTCCATTTGAGGAAATGGTATAGCGATATTGTTTTTAATAAATTTTCGATTAATAATTCTACGGATATCGCTTTTAACTTTATTTATTCTGAATATATTTTTACTAAAAAACAGAACTTGAAAATCTAATGACGAATTTCCAAAGTTTACTAATCGCGCTTCAGTTAGTTCCCTGTCAGTGATATCCGGATGCTCAAATGCGCTTTCTTCCAATACTTTTAAAACTAAATCTACATCGCTGCCATAAGCCACACCAACATCAATTCTAAAGCGAGTTTTCTTTGTCTGGTGGCTCCAGTTTATTACCTTATTGGTTGTAATTAATGAGTTTGGAATTATAATAGAAATATCATTAGTGTCTAAGCCTTTGGATGTTCGTAATCCAATACTTTGAATTTTTATCACATCACCATCTATTTCTAATACATCATCTATTTTAATAGATTGTTCTGAAAGTAAAATTATTCCGGATATGACATCGTTAAATGTTTGCTGTAATCCTAATCCTATTCCAACAAGTAAAGCAGCAGAACCGGCTATTAATAAAGTTACTTTAACACCAATAGTTTCTAATATAAACCCTGTAGCAATTACCCATATTACATATCTAATGATTTGAAATAAGGCATAAGCACTCCCTTTGTCAAGTTTTTTAAACTTACGTTTACGAAAAAGGGCTTTCTTAATTAACCATAATAATAATTTAGTAGCCAGGTATATTATTAAAATAGTCACTAATGTATACACTCGTACATTATATTCTCCTACACTAATAAGCTCAAATTCCAAAAATTTCCTTAATGTTTCCATGCTGTCCTTTTAATGCCACATAACGGTTTCGTTTATGGTAATTTGCATTGTCTGGAACTAAATTAGTTAAAGAAAGTGAATCAGAGGAAAATCCGTATGATTTTCCGAGTATGCTCCGAACGAGCAATTAATTATACATGGTGTTGTGAACAGTTTTTTATTCTCCTTTTCGTACTTCAAATTTGTTTTCTCGATACATTTTGTGTTCTATTACCTGTGAAGGCATTTCAATATTATTTGTATCTAGAATTTCTTTAATATCGGTAATAATTTTACTACGAATATTATGTCCAAGGTAACTGTCGGGTAACTTTTTATTTGCTAAAATATCTACCCAAAAAAGGACTTGTAAATCTGTCGTAAATTCTCCTAATTCTTGTACGATAACATTAGGATTTGGAGTTTGTAAAATTTGTTTATTCTGAGTTAAATATTCAATTATTAAACTTCGTGTTTTGTGAATATTGCATTCAGGCGCAATTCCAATCATAAAATTCACCCTTAGGTTACCATCTTTTGTATAATTAACAAGCGTATTATTTATTATAGATGAGTTTGGGATGTAAATATCTTTTCCTTCAAAATTTCTTAAATGTGTAACTCTTAAATCCAGATCTTCAACGTTTCCTTTATATCCATCAACTTCAATTATATCACCTATTTCAAAGGGGCGTTTTAATGCCAAAATAATACCAGCTAAAAAATTTTCTCCTATATCTTTGAATGCAAATCCAAAAATTATAGCACTAATTCCTGCACCAGCAATTAAACTACTGGCAATTCCTCCAAACCCAACAATATTTAATGCTATGATTAGTCCAAAGATGTAGAATGACCATTTTGTCGCTTCTGAAATAAAATTAGATATAATACTGTCTTTCCACTTCTTTTGAATTCTTTTACCCACAAATATGTAAAATAGCTTCCCTAGAATTATAAATAATAGTATGACTATAATTCCAGTAATTATCTTGGGTAACATAAGACCAACATCAGAATAAAACTCGTTAAATATTTTTGTGAAATCTATATTCATAAATTATCTTTTTTCTAATTGTACACAAGGTGTTCGTGTATGATTTGCTTTCGCCAGTTCGCTTCGCTCGTGTCGTTGTGTTTGAGAACTAAGTTAGCAAAAAAGGAGTGAGGGTATAGGATTTCGGCTGAATTCCTTGAGCGTGCATTAAGTGGCGGCGCCATGAACTATACACCTTGTTGGTGGTAGTTTGTTCTTACAAGAAATATTTAACCTTGATATACCGTATTTTTACCGTCTGCGGTTATTTTTCTTACGCGCGTTTTATTTCTTTTAGAAAACTCCATGATCCAACGTGTACCATCCGGAGCATTTAAACCACTACAGGGAGACCAAAATGTATTCGACTCGAATATGACGGTCGTTTTTCCATTTGGGCTAATCTTCTTTACATGACCTGCTCCATACACTGCTACATATATATTCTTTTTTTCATCTGACCAAAGTCCGAAGACATAATGACGATCCGCTACGCCACCGAAAGAAAATTTAGAATTTTTGAGATCATCTGCTAATACGGTTACATCTCCACTGGGTGTCACTTTTTTAATTTTCAACTGATCCACCACATAAAGGTTATTATCATGCTCCGAAAAATACATCCAGCGAATATCATCGAAATAATGATCTGTAACCAAACAATTCTCACCGTTCCATGATTGCTTTTTCAACATATTATACCCATCAAATATTTCTGCCCAGTAGGTACTATTTTCACGATCTCTTACCAGGGTATTATTGTCGAGAAATCCTTCAACATCTTGTATGGTTTTTTGAAATACACCCTCATTACTTAAACACCATACATAATTCCCCCACTTATCTGTGGCCTCTCCTTCATACCATTCGTGCTCTCCATAAAGATTATCGTCTTCGTCCATATAAAGCTCATGGGTATGAATATTCTCAACGGCTATTGATAGCTCTCCATTTGTTGATATTTTCCATACATGGTTTAAGTCTGTGTAGAATACATTACCGGCACTGTCCATAACAATCCCAATACCGGGATGGGCCTCAACCACAGTTGAGCCAAAGATCAGACAGCAAAAGAATACGATTATCTTGTACATTTCCTATTGGTTTAATTCTTCTTCTATCATTTTGATGGTGGTTCTTATAAAATCTCTAATGTTCAGTTCGTTTATAACTACATAATCATGATTATGTTTATGATGCCAAACCTGATTCTCGAATTCCATTAGATCCTTTTGAGATAAATCGAATTCAAATGGCGACTTTTCTTTATATGTTTCCAAATAATTATTCTTATCAAAGCTAAATTTTTTAGTAAGTTCCCCATTCGCCAGGGGGAATCGTTTCATTAAGAACGGCATCAGGTTCATCGTGTAATTATCCGACCTAAAAAGAATATCCTCCTCCGAATCAGCAAGAATAGTGAGCCAGTTACCCAGTTGTGCTCGCAGGCTATCATTTTTTAGAATACTTAATTTTCCCGAATTAACAACTTCACCAGAAATTCCGGTCCTTGCATCAAATGATAAAAATCCGCCTATATTTATTAATAATTGATCAACGATATCAGGCACTTTGTATATTGAATCCGACCTGATGAGCCGAGTAAGCTTTACACAAGATTGGGTAACTTTTTTATTGACCACCATGGATTCATCAAGTACTGTTAAATTATATTGAAACTCATCCTTTAGCCCGATAAGCAATTCGACCTCTTTATTGTCCTCAATCCGTTGTTGATTCCAGCTGTTAATTTGAAGCGCCAGCAGAATACCAATCACCACAAGAATAATTTCACCAACTGCATAAAGCAGGTATTTGCTGAATTTGTTTTTTCCCATCAAGTCGAAGCGTATTTTCCGAAAGAATTTAATCATAATCTAAAAATAAACATTTAGTTCGTCCGCAAGCGGCTATCTCAACCAAATGTCCAGTGGACATTTGATTTACTGTGTAAATTTTGCCCGATAATATCATTGGTTTATTGGATGGTCATAATGAAGGCTAACGGTCTTATATAAGAACAGTTTTAATGGTTTTTATACGTTGTTAGCCTTTCGTCATTTTAAATGAGTGAATAAGCTCATTAATCAATTATTGATTACTTCAATCATGTCAGTCTGCGCTCTGATAAATTTAAAATTTGCGCCAGATAATTATATTACTTCTAATATTGAGATTGAATAAGATTTGTCGTTTTGGTAACTTTCTTTTTATCTACCTCGCATTCAGCCCAAAATCTTGTTCAACCGACTTGTACCAATCTTCGTCGTTAGCAGCATTCCAATCCACCCATTGTTCATCGCTCATAGAGGCTCGCCATGCAATAAAAGGTTCTGCATCTGGTCCAACAGGATGTCTTAATTTCCAATTGTTGTTTTCGGCAACTTCAAAAATCTTGTCTGCCACGAGCGATGGTGGTGTGGGCGTTTTGAGTGATGCTGTAAAAAGACCAGCAAAACGTTTTGAATGTGGATAGATTGACTCATCATTTACAGCTATATCATTTGCCATTTGGGTGTTGATAATTCCTGGCTCTATAATGGCAACCCTCACATTAAAAGGTTTTACTTCCTGTGCCAAAGCTTCGCTAATAGCTTCAAGGGCATGCTTACTTGCGGCATATCCACCCAATGGACTATTGGCAATATGACCTGCAACAGATGCAACATTTATGATACATCCTTTTTCCTTTTTTCGCATTTGAGGTAACACGGCTTTGGTACAACGCAGTACTCCCAAATAATTGGTGTTTATAATGGCTTGGAAATCATCCATCGACATTTCTTCGATAGAGCCATGGCGTTCAATTCCGGCATTGTTCACAATAACATCTAACGAACCATGTTTTTGAATGATGGCATCCATACATTGCTTTACAGAAGTATCAGAATCAACATCCATTTTAGAAATCGTGATGTCCAGAGATTCGTTTTCGATTTTTTGCTTCATTTCTGAAGCTTTTTCAGGATTGCGCATGGTAGCAAATACTTTGTAACCAGCACGACCGAATCTTAATGCTGTTTCAAGACCAATGCCTTTGCTTGTTCCTGTAATGAGTACTGTTTTCATTTGATTATATTTTGTATCAGATTTATTTAAATTTAGTGGGTTGTTATAAAGATAGGAATTTAAGGACTACACCGAACAGTGGATTATGGCCACTGTTGTGCGCCTTTCCCGAATCGACACTGTCATTAGGCGACAACCAAAAAATTAGCGCGAAGCCCTTAGGGTTGATTGAGAAATCGTTTGAGCCAATTTTTATGGCGCAAACGGGGAGAATGTTGCAGGAAGTCCTGACCTTAAACATCTAATGGCGCACGACGGGTTTGTGTATGGTTAGTAGTGAGGTAAAGCAATTAATATCACAAATAAAAAAAGCCTGTCATAATTGACAGGCTTTTACAATAAGAATAAATGAAAAGTAATCGATTAAATTACTTTGACATTTACAGCGTTCAATCCTTTTGGGCCTTCTTCTACATCGTAGCTTACTTTGTCCCCTTCATTGATTTCATCAATTAGTCCATTCACATGTACAAATACATCTTTGTCACCTTCTTCTGGAGTGATGAATCCAAATCCTTTAGAATTATTGAAAAATTTTACTGTTCCGTTGCTCATGATTAAAATATTTAATTACAATACAAATGTAGGGTTTTACTATTCTTTTGTTCGTATTCAGTTTAAAATTTATCAAAAATTTCAATTTAACATGTATTCTTAAATGACTGCCAACCGTGGTATATGGCCTGTTACGTGCTTTAAGCAACGAATTTAGCAGATAAATCACAGATAGAAAATTCAGCGGAATTTTCGTAAATAGGCTAGATCTAGCCATAAATTTTATACGCTGCTGTGCTTAGTTTTTTCAGAATACAAGAAATCTTATTTTTGTTTCTTTAGTCTCTTTTCTGCTTTTTTTTCTTTTGGAGTTTTAGCTGGTTCTTTTTTAACGTTCTTCCTTGAGTCTTTACCTTTTGCCATGATATTTTCTGTTAAATGTTTACTTTTAGTTTCTCTACTTTAGATGCATGCCCATTAATTCTATGCTTATAATCCTATATATAAATTAAGTACAACGGTTCCATACAACGCTAGTGGCCCAGAGCGGCTCTGATTCGGAAGCTATCCGCCGGAGGCGGATGGAAGCAGGGAAGCTGTGTACCAATCAGACGAGCCCTGGAGCCGCCGATACGAAATAGTCCGATGAACTATTAATTTATTAAATGTAGGGGACTTTTATTATTTACCCAAATTTCCAACTGGGTTATAGTCATTGTTGGAAGACCGTTGCCTGTTATCATCGTTTTAGTTTTTACTTTTTCGATAAGCGCATTCATGGTGTTCATTGAGAAATTCAATCGTAGATTTATACTAATATTTTTGTTATTCGCTAATTCAGCAAGTCTCGGTATATCCGATTCTGATAAATTTCTGAGTTTAATAATATCAGCCATTAATATCAGTTTTGGAATTGTTGATCATTCATATTCAATATATTATTACGATTTTCTCAAATGTACGGTAACGGTCTTGTATATGATTTTTTTTGCTCTTTCAGCGAAGCTGCACCTCCAAATCTTTCGGAAGTAACAAAGGTTTAAAAGTAGCTAAAGATTTGAGTTATCACCCTTTGCGAAATAAATTATATACGTTGTTCTCCATCGTCTTCTTTTTTTCTATACTCTTTTTTATATTTCATACTTCAACAACCTCAAAGCATTCATCACAACGACCAGAGTAGAACCTTCATGGCCAACCACGGCTGGTCCAATTGCTATTGTTCCCATTATAGTCAAAGGAACTAAAAGGGCTACCATGCTCAAGCTAATGATTAAGTTTTGCTTTATGATGAGTTTTGCTTTTCTGCTCAAACCAATGGCGAATGGAAGATTGTCCAGTTTATCGGCCATCAATGCAATATCTGCTGTTTCCAAAGCAACGTCTGAGCCTGCTGCACCCATGGCGATACCAACTGTGCTTTTCGCCATTGCAGGAGCATCATTTACACCATCTCCAACCATTGCGACATTACCTTCTTGTTGTTTTAGTTGTTCTATTGCCTTTACTTTATCTCCTGGAAGCAAACTTCCCATTGGGTCAGTTATTCCTATTTTGACAGCTATCGCATCCGCGACTTTCTGATTATCTCCTGTTAGCATAATCATCCGTTTAATACCCATTTTTTTTAAAGTAGATAGGGTTGTAATGACCTCAGGGCGAGCAATATCCATTACGGAAATAATGCCCAAGTATATATCATCTTGGTGAATAATCATCGTAGTATGTCCACCTGATTCGAGTTCCAACATTTTTAAGTTGATTTCTTCAGGTACTAACTCTCCAGTCAATTCTTCAAAAAGTCTTCGATTACCAATATGAACAATGCTTTCATTCCAATCGGCCTTGATGCCCCTTGCTATTAATGCTTTTAAATTTTCTGCCGTGGGAATATCGATATTTACTAGTTCTTTTTTTCCTCCTTCAACAATAGCCGCAGCCAAAGGATGATCACTCAATGCCTCTACAGCAACAGCGATTTTTAATAGATGTGTTTTAGTAATAGCTCCAAATGGAATAGCATGGGTTAAGGTCGGTCTACCTTCGGTTAGTGTTCCTGTTTTGTCAAAGGCGATTGCACGTACTCCACCTAATTCCTCAAGTGGACGACCACCTTTAATTAAAACGCCTTGGCGAGCAGCTCTGGCAATCCCTGCCAATACAGCACTTGGTGTAGAAATGGCCAATGCGCAAGGCGAAGCAGCAATCAGTACAGACATAGCTCTGTAAAAACTCTGCTGAAAGGTTTCATCAATAACGAGGAAAGCCAATAACAAGAATATAACTAAAACTAAAACAGAAGGGACATAGTATTTTTCAAACGTATCTGTGAGGTGTTGTGTTGGTGATTTTTGTGTTTCAGCTTCCTTTACTAAAGCAATTAATCGAGAAAGTGTACTGTTTTTTGCTTCCTTTAATACTTTAATTTCTAGCACTCCGCTGCCATTCATTGTGCCTGCAAAAACCCTGTGCTCCGGAAGTAGTTTTTTAACCTCGTTTTCATTTTGCCAGTTGAGACTAGGACGCTTATCTACAGGTAAACTTTCACCTGTGATTGAGGCTTGGTTGACAGGGCTTATTCCTTTTATAACCACACCATCTGCAGCTATTTTTGTGTTAGGTTTTACAGCAATTATATCGCCTAATTTAAGTTGTTCGATATGCACTTCAATCAATTCACCATTGCGTTTGACTAGAGCCATTGGAGGAGCCAAATCAGAAAGTGCAGCAATAGATTTCCTCGCTTTTCTCATGGCATAATGCTCTAAGGCATGTCCCAAACTAAATAGAAAAAGAAGCAAAGCACTTTCTCCCCATTTTCCCAAAGTCGCAGCACCCACCGCAGCAAACAGCATTAGGAAATCGATTTCAAACTTTCCTCTAAGCAACCCTTTAACTGCCGTTATGAAAGTAAAAATGCCTCCGAAAATAGCACCAAGAATAAAAAGAGTAGTAGTAGTAAATTGAGAGACACCAGAGGTAAAGAAAAAAACAACTCCTAAAATCCAACATATACCACTAATTATTGCGAAATACAATTCGGTGTTTTCTCCCAAAATGTGGAGATAAGAATGTCGTTGATTCCTATCTTCTTTGTATGACCGCTCTTTATCAATTTTTACATTGATAATATTTAACCCTAATTTTTCTATCGATTTAAGAATTTCAGATTGATCCGTTTGATTAGCATTCCATTCTACAAGCATCACACCCGAAGCCGAAACAGACACATAGCTTACACCTCTTTTTTTACTTAAAACTTGCTCAATCCTCCGAGCTTGGCCCGTATGCTGAATTTTGCCTATTTCGACTTGGAGTTTGTTCATATTAGATTTAAGTGAACTATGAATGCTTTTTGAATCAGTTTTTTTATGATGGAGAACGTTTAGTATATGAGCTGTTTTAATTATCGTTTGAAAACCATATTCTATCCAATTCATCTTGGAATTTATTTTTATGATTACCACCTGAACAATGGGTTAAATAAATTACGATGGTCTCCTTTTCAGGATAGCCGATTCCAACACCACCTGCACTTCCTCCATACCTGAAGATTAAAGGCTCTTCATCAATAAACCATCCATATCCATGTCCAAATAATTTCTCACCGTATGCGTTGGACTCAATTTTGAGGCCTTCTTCGACTGTTGATTTTTCTAAAAATTGTACACCATTAATTTGTCCTTCATTCATCCACATTTGCATAAAAGTCGCGTAATCTTCGGCAGACATCCATAGGCCTAAGGCACCAGTAAAAAACTTCCATGACTGAGGTTCGTCATTGCTCCAGGATTTTTCATAAGAATTTGTCGGTTCATTCCATTGGAATCTGCTGGATACCAACCCTGCCCAAGATGAGTCTGGAACAAATCTAACATGCGTATTTTTTAGATTCATTGGCTTAATTATGCGCTCTTGAATAAATGCTTCAACAGACATTTTGGAAACTTGTTCCACAATATAGGCGAGTGCTCCATAATTGAAATTGGAGTATGCAAACTCCCCAAATTTGCCTTCAGACTGTTGATTTGCCCAATCTTCGATCCACTCATCCAAGGAGTTAAAATTCAAGACATTATGTCCTCCGTTTCCGTAGTTGCCATTGTCTCCACTCGATTGCGCAAGAAGGTGTCGAATCGTTATTCTCTTATCCCCATTATAATTTTTAAAGAAATCGGTAATTAGATCATCAAGTTTAATAACTCCATCTTCTATAAGCATCAGAATAGCAGTGGCAGTAAATGGTTTTGTCATGGACATTACTGTCCATATAGAGCCCTTTTTTAGTTTATCACCAGACTCCAAATCACTCCAACCATATGCCTCATGGATTACCAACTCTTCATTTTCAACTATAAGTATTTCTGCACCTATTAACTCAGCATTGACAATCCATGTCTGTATCGAGTCCTGAAGACCAGCATACTTATTTGCATTAGAATATTTTGGCTTTTGATTACACGCAACCAATAGAATTGCTACAAGCAATAGAAAAAAAATATGGTTGAATACGGTCTTCATCTTATTTTAACGGGTTGAACAAAGCGCGTTTTAATGCGCTTTATTTTTTGTTATAAGCTTTTGGTCACACCAGTACCAGACGGCATCTTCACTCCCAGGTTCATAGGGAGCAAATTTTTCGAATTCCATCCCAACTTTTTCCATCACTTTGATCGATGCTTTATTTTCTTTCATTGCAATTGCAATAATCTTCTTTAATTTGAGAGAATCAAATCCATAAGTCAAAATTGCACGAGTTGCTTCCGTTGCTATACCTAATCCCCAATATTCAGGCAAGAATCTGTAACCAAGGTCAATTTCATCAAATTCAGGTAGATACGCCAAACCTGCCCATCCAACAAATTGCATGTCATTCTTTAAAACAGTAGCCCACCTGCCAAATCCATACTTTTTATAATCGTTAATTCTCCCTAATATTGCCTTTTCAATTTCTTCAATAGATTCGGCCACAGGTTCCCCAGTATAATATTGTACCGCTGGATCAGAATGCAACTTAAATAGTTCCTCTTTGTCATCCAGAGTGATTTCTCTTAACAATAATCTTTCAGTTTCTATCAGAGTTTTCACTTTATTGCTTATTACGTCCAGGGCCATAAATTCGGCGGGAACTGGGCGGCTGATTCGGAAGCCAAAAATTTGCGGAGCAAATGTTGGCAGCAGCTATGCTGCGTGCGAATCGGAAGTATCGGAGCGCCGAACGCTATATTATTCAGATATCTAAGTTAGTATTTTTAGTGGGAAGTTTTTGGTTTGACGCATCTAGCGCTGCGTTATATACGTTGTTGTGCAACGTTTATTGCACTTCTGCTTAGTTTTTAATCAAAATTTATAGCACATTGTAAATAATTAATCCTCCAAATAGTAATGCCATAGGTGAAATCAATTGAAAATATAATGGTTTAAGTATGTCTGCACTTTTCATAGAAAATTTATGATGTATTTTTCTAGGGACAGCATAAAGTATTATGGATGTGACTAACATAATCCAACCAAAAATTTTAAAAGCCTCAGGGAGTTTGCTAAAGTCTGCATATAGTATTAAAGCAACAGCTGGAATTAGACGAGCTGTAATTTCTGCGTAGTTTATAAAATTTGTACTTCCCGCTTTTCTTAAGATTTTTCGTGCTTTTTTTGGTGCAAATAGCATTAAAAAACCAACAAAAATTATAAAAATTGCGAACAAAATTACTATCCATTTTGCAATTTCTACTATCATAATTTCGATGAATTTAAAGCAATTTTACCAATTGTTACACAACGGTCTCGGCTATGAGTTGTTGCGTGATTTAGCACTTAACTTTACAAGTACACGCCAAACTGAAAATCCGCGAGGATTTTCAGAAGCCAGTCCTGAGCTTGTCGAAGGGTAGGTGAGAACAAGGAATTACTTTTAGCCAATTTTGTGTGCTGGCTTTTCACTATTCGTTGTCAGTCCAAGGGTCGTATGAACCAAAGTTCCATATATATTCTTCAGTATCCTTGCATGTATAGCCTCGTCCACCGTATTCTTCATCTTTAATTTCTATTAGAATTTTTGCTCCCACTGCAACGGCTTTTTCATAATGTTCATCAATTTTCTCGACTACAATATAAGGCACTTGAGTATTATTTCCGTTGAGACTTTCGGGTGTTTTTACCAGTTTTCCATATTCGTTTTCATTTTCAGAACTTAGCATAATCATGGAATTACCAAATGTCAGTTGTGCGTGCGCAATGGTATTATTCTCTCCTTCGACTATTAGGTGTTTTTCAAATCCGAATGCGTTGCAAAGCCAGTCAATTGCCCTTCGGGCATTTTTGTATCGCATTGTCGGGATAATGCATGCATTATTTTCTTTCATATTTTTTTGATTCGTTTTCTACAAGTTCAAGTTACAGCAAAGTGGTTATTTTGTTCCTTACCGATTAAGGAAAGTTCGGTATTTTCCAAGTAAGCACTTACCAAAGCAATTAATTATACTCGTTGTTGGCCTTTCGTTTTTAATAATCATTAGATATTAGAACCCAAAATTTATATTGATTTTCAGAATATCAACTAAATTGGTCATTTTGCTTATAATTTTCTATCTAACCCGAATCCTATAAGTGTATTTGTGATTTCCCATATCGGTTCTAAAACAGCTTGATTACTCAGCAGAGCAACTGTAACGCCTTTTTCACGATAGGAGATCAATAGTGCACTTGTGCCTGATTGCCCTCCAATGCGATGGCAAACCCATCCATGCTTATTATGTTTCCAAATATTCCATCCCAATCCAGCATTTTCATCTAGTATCTGGCCGTCGGATTCAATTGCATCTACCATTTTCTGAATATTTTCATTAGTTATTAACTTACCACTTCTCCAGGCTTCAAAAAACACAAGAAGGTCAGTGGCTGTAGAAATAAGGCCTCCGGCAGGATAAATGTTGCTTAAATCATTATCAACATCCAAAATGATGTCATTCCCTTTCTTTTTGTAGAGTTTTGCTTGGTTCAGCTTCATTTCATAGCGATCCTCAATATGTGTGTTATTCATCCCGGCCTTATCTAATATTAATTCCTTTAGATTGGTGTCATACGATTTCCCAGTTGCAGCTTCAATAACGGCTCCCAGAAGAGTAAATCCGTAGGACGTATATCTATACTTTGTTCCAGGTTGAAATTTTAATTTTCTTGTTTCAAATAATCTACTTGCATCTCGCAGATTATCATAATGTGTAAAAGAACGGGTTTCTTTCCCCTTATAATGATCTATTCCCGAAGTATGACTTAACAAATGAATTACCTTTATAGGTCCTTTCTTATCTATCGGGTAATCAGGTAAATATTCTTGAATTGGACTCTGTAAATCGAGTTCATCTAATTCGGCTAACTTTAATACTAGCGCAGTAGTTAGCACTTTACTTATCGAACCTATGCGGTAGAGTGTCTCTGTATTGGCCTCAACTTGTTTTTCTCTATTTGAGAATCCAGCGGCTCCTGACCAAATAATTTTACCATCAACCAGAATACCTGCTGATATTGATGGTATGTTGTACTCATTTATTACCTTTTCGAGGTAATCGGTTATTTCACTATCAGACGACTGAGCCCAACTAATATTTGAAAGACATATTAAAACTGTTAGTATGATGAGTTTATATTTCATGACACACTACTCTGGTTTATAAGTAATTATTTTTAATAGAATATAAAGTAGTTAGGCATAAATAGGACAATATTGTTACATTATTTATTCGATTTGTTCTCAGGTCATTAACAATCAAATGGATTTAAATCAAAATTTTGATTCAAATGAAGGCCAACGGTTTTGGCTATGATTTGGCAGGACTGGCGCTCCCCGAGGAGACCGCGACGCGGTCAAGTCGGAAGGAGGAGCTGCAACCGAAATCATTCCGATTAATTAATTAGTTTAAAAGTAGTAATAAATATCCTTGCAACGATTCAGACCTGCTGAATTATAGCCGTTGTTAGCCTTTCGTTATTTATTGTTACAGTTGATTAATATTCAAAAGAGGATTTAAAAAATTGGCGTTTATTGTTTTGTTGAATGTTTTAATTTAACTATTTTCATATAGATATTTATTGCCAAGTCAACAGGATGATTGGTTTTAAAGTTGGGCTGCCTCAAACAATTACTTTTTTCATATTTATTCTAAATTAACTAATAGTTTATTTGTTATGAATTATATACTAACCTTTGTTTGTATTGTTTTAATCGTTGCTAATGTTTTTTCGCAGTCACCTCAAGTAATTGGGACAAGTCCCGTTTCTCAATCTATGATAACGGCTCCGGGCGATGCGATCTTTATAATGTTCGATCAGCCTCTCGATGAGGCAACAGTCACTCCAAGCACTTTCCAGGTTTACGGGAGATGGTCAGGCCCTATGGAAGGCACTTATAGCTTTCATACTGGTTCTACTGTGATCAAATTTACCCCTGTAAGAGACCTTTTCTACGGCGAATGGGTCAGAGTAGGATTATCAAGCGGCATTCAGAATACGGCAGGTACACCACTTACAAATGGATATAGCTTTAACTATTGGACGAAAGCGTTGCCCGCTTCGCTCGATCTGGAGTTTGTGGGGCAGATTGATATGAGACTGGTAGGGGAAGGTCATATAACATGTTATGGGGCCTATGCGGGTGACGTCAATGATGATGAATTTTCAGACCTGACGGTCATTACCGAAGATTCGGACGATATACGAGTGTTACTCAGTGATGGTTCTAATAATTATGACCCATTTATAATTTTTGAGTTACCGCCAGCCCAAGGACCCAGTACGAATGCAGGAGCTGATTTTAATCATGATGGTTTGATTGATATAGCCATAGGTAGTACATATGCAGATCAAGTTAACGTTCTGTTTGGAGATGCCACAACTATTTTTGGAAGTGAATTCAACTATCAAACCGGTGAAGGGGTTCGGGGGTTAACTGTTGCTGACTTCAACGGGGATGGCTGGGAGGATATCGCTACAGCCAACCGTGCCTCTAGTACGATATCTATTCTCATGAATGATGGAACAGGACTTTTTGAGCCGGCGATAAATATCGATTCGGGGTTTGCTGGTGAAACTTCCATAGCTGCAACAGATCTCAATAGTGATGGCTATGTGGATCTGCTCGTGGCAACTCATGATAGTAATAATGTGGTGAGTTTATTGAACGATGGAACAGGAAACTTTACGGTATTCGATTCGGTCTCTGTGGGTACTGGCCCTTGGATGATGGCAATTGGAGATGTAAATGGTGATGGTTTTGTGGATATTGCGATTGCAAACAGGTTTACCGACGACATTTCAATAGTCAGGACGGATGGTTCGGGTGGACTGCAATTTGACGCACAATATATTGTTGGTGATTTCCCAGTAGCCATCGATCTGGGTGATATTGACGGAGATGGTGATCTGGACTTTATTTCTAGTAATGTAAGTGAATCCAATTATGTGCTAATGGAAAATGACGGCTCAGGGTCTTTTGTGAATCCAAGAATTTATCCTACTGTGGTGGGAGGAATGGCTGCGTGCGCCACTATCCACGATCGAAATAATGACGGAGCTATGGACATTACGATGATCGATGAGTCAGAGGATGTTGTTTTACTCTATAATAATAACATTAATCTGGGCTATGATGATCAGATAATAAATAAGGACTTAACGCTTTATCCAAATCCCTTTCATTCCACAATTAACGTAGATGGGACTGTTATCGGCCCAGTAAAATTAATATTGTACGATATTCACGGCCGACAACTACTTTCTAAATACCTGGGAGATTCGAAACAATTTTATATAGGTGAAATTGGATTATCGGAGGGTATCTACATTGCCGAACTATACCACAATGGTAATTCTCAAAATATCAAGATGTATAAAATGCCTCAAAATTGATTGCATATTCATTAAAATTTATTCAGATTCATATCTACTGAATTTATTTTTAGTCAGCATTTTTCGAAAGAATTTAATCCTAGTTTGTTGGTTCATTATAATGAAGGCTAACGGTTTTGTGTATGATTTCGTTGCGTGTTTTAGCAATTAAATTAGCAAATACAAACCGAATAGAAAATCCGCGAGACACGAGTGAAGCGAACTGGTTTTAGCAATTTTCGTAAGTAAGCTTGCATTAGCAATGAATTATACACTTTGTTAGCCTTTCGTTATTTTATGAATAGTTTGTTCAATTAATTAATAAAACTTGCTAATCAAACTCTTCGTTCAAAAATGATTCTGTTGCTAAATAAGTGTTCTATCTCCATGATATATAAATAAGATTATCCATCCAAGGTAACTGAATCATATTAATGTTCCATGGAATAAAATCCAATAAAATATCTGTTCCTTTAGACTCTATGGTTAATTGATATGCTTTGTCTTCTAGCTCTATTACTCCTTCCCTACGAAAAAATGTATTTCTAATACCTTCTACACTTGTTTTTCCCAATTTATCCCAACGTTCAATAATAACATTTACCATCTCTATTGCTTTACGTCTTTCTTCTTCATTCAAATCTATGTTTGTACTTAATGATTGCTGAACTGTCATATTGCACAATATTTTCAACATTACTAAATCTGATTCATTATCAATATTTTCCTCGCCTGTTGCTATAAAATATAATACAAGAACTGCTCTTGATTGAACCTCTGCACTTTTAAATTTATTATTGATATCTAAATATTCCAGTAATTTAAACAAGTGTGTTAAAAAAGGATGGGTAATTATCAATCCAGCATGACTAACATACCACTTTATGAATTGATCTTTTAAAGCTTCTGCCTCTTTATCCATAAATATATTTTTGAAATTATTTGGATTGTCTGGTGGTTGGCAATAATGAAGGCCAACGCCCACGGCTATAATTTCGGCGATTAACTGACTCCATGAACTTGATTTGTTTAAAGATAACAAGATTAAGGGGAATTGATTCAGCCGGAGGCTGAATTATAGCCTATGTTATAATGCGTTTATTAATTTAGGGTGTTAATCACATTCAATAGTTTCTGTTGAATCTCTGATGCAAGGCTTCCCAAAGTTTTATTTTCAACCGCACTCATTGAGGCTATAGGATCAACTATAGAAACTTCAACATCTCCATTCTCATGTTCTTCAACTACTACATTGCACGGAAGAAAAACTCCTATTTTATCTTCACTTTTTAGAGCCTTATGTGCAAAATCAGGATTACAAGCTCCTAATATTTTATATTTCTTGAAATCTACGTCAATTTTCTTTTTTAAAGTTTCTTTAATATCAATTTCAGTTAGGATGCCAAATCCTTCTTTTTTTAATTCGGCGGTTACTTTTTCGATGGCTTCATCAAAACTAGTGCCGACCAAAACCTTATTAAAATAATAACTCATAGTTTCTTTTTTTTGAATGCATTACGGTATTTTATAAGAATAGTGGCGGTTTTATGACCACATTCTTTTCAGTTTAGACAAAATTCATTGTTTTTACTATCTTTTGTTTTGGCAGAATTTCAGCCTTTATTTTTATACATTGTTATGCTTAGATTTATTTACCATGTTTTCTGTTTTAATTACTTGCCATATACATTTGTATCATTAGTATAGTGTCCATATATGCATGGGCTAAAATTAAAATCCAAAGTCTCCTTTTCAATTTGATGTAACAGATACCTAAAGCTAATCCCATAAATCCGGTTTGCACCATTCCCATTGGCCCCCACGAATAATGAATAAGTCCGAAAATAATTGAACTAAGGATAATTGCTATGATTGTAGCTTTTTTAGAATCAGTTCCAATTTGTGATATTCTTGTTATTAAAAATCCTCGATAAATAACTTCTTCTCCAAATGAAGAAACGATGTAAACACCTGCTAATGTTAAAAGTAACATCCCAATATTATCTTTCAAATAATCATAACCGGTCATGTTTGCACCTTCTGGAATGCCTGTTATATTGGCCATAATAATAGATCCTATTATAAAACCGGCTAATGCAAGAACGAGAACTAAAAAAGAAAGCAGTAAAACTTTAATACCACCTCTCCAAGAAATGGGATTAAAGGTCAATCCAAAGTCTTGCCAACTTTCTCCACGAAGTTTAAGACCTATCCAAACGTAAATCAGCATTAGAATATTCGCTATCCAAAGTACAGTTTGCTTTAAAATAAAATCGTTTCCAGCGAGTGGAAATATTAGTAAAATAAAAACGTAGGCAAAAATGAAAAGAAAAAAAATCTCTCCTATTTTAAACAGCTTATTTTTTTGCAGTTGATTTCCAAGTTTGGTCATGGGAACGGTATTCACTTTTTCGATCATTGATGCATCCTGTTAATTTGAGCATAACGTCCTCGTATAAAAAACGTAGCCGATCTTTAGCTTCGTTACTTTCCGCGCACGTTTGTTTTTGTTTTTAAAAGGGGAGTGATAAATATAGCCAAATTGCGGTAATGTATTTTATGTGTTGTTGTAGCTCGTGATTCATTTATATTATTGGGGATTTAATAATGTATTATTTAGGTTATTACCTTCAAGTTTCAATTCTTTAAAAATATTTGGATGTGTTGTTTTTAAATCCATATTTTCAGAAATATCACTTTTAAGCTCATATAGAAATTCTCCCTCTTTATTTCTTAAGTACTTGTAAGTACCTTTTCTAACAGCAAATTCCTGCTTACGAATTGTAATTCTCCAAAACAAAGTTCTTTCATCAACTTTAGAAGGGTTTTTGCAATACTCTTTTAGGTTAATTCCGTCAAATTCTATTTTTTTTGAATCAATACATTTTGCAGCGTCCAAAATTGTTTTTGTCCAGTCCATTGTTATTACCGCTTGTTCTGTCGTTGTACCTGACATCGTAACAGATGGCCAACGAACAGCTGCAGGAACTCTAATTCCACCCTCATAAAGACTTCCCTTCATTCCTTTTAATTTACCCTGATTCGCAAATCTTGCACCTCCATTATCATTTGTAAATATCACCAATGTCGATTCGTCCAAATTTTCTTTTTTGAGAGCTCTCATAATTTTTCCAAAATTCTCATCTAAGTTTTGAAGCATGGATTCATAATTTTTTTTGCTTCCTGATGATGAATAGCTAAGACTATCTACAGGTGAATCAGTTGGAGATTGCCATGGCCAGTGAGGTGCGGTGAATTGAATACTCAGAAAGAAAGGTTTGTCGTGATTTTCGGAAATAAAATTCAATGAATAATCTGTAATTAAGTTATTTAGATACCCTTTTTTTGTTATTGGAGTATCATTTTCGTATAAATTAGGAATGTCTCTTTTAAATAACAAATCTCTATTTCTGTCAAAAGGCTTATGGTCTATATGATCTGCTGCCCCACACATAATTCCAAAGAATCGATCCACGCCGTGTTTAGAGGGCAAATATTTTGCTTTCTGACCTAAATGCCATTTGCCGAATAATGCTGTTTCATAATTATTTTTTTTTAGTATTGAAGTTAGAGTTGGTATTTCGGGAGAAAGACCGAGTTCAAGATCATTAGGACTAAGGGTTAAGGGTTCTCTCAATCCCATTTCAAATTTCCCTGGGTATTTTCCAGTCATTAAAGCCACTCTAGTTGGTGAACAATATGGAGCGGCAGCATAAGCATTTGTAAATTTTAAACCTTGATTAACAAAACTATCAATGTTTGGTGTTGTAGTTTCTTTATTGCCGAAACTGCTCAAATCAGCATATCCCAAATCATCAACCATGATAAAGATAATATTAGGCCTTAGTTCTTCCTCTTTTGAACTACAAGATGTCAATAGAACAGCAAAAAAAATAAGTAGTAAAGTCTTGTTCATTTGAATTTTTTTTCATGAACTACAACGTTTAGTATAAGAGTAGTAGCGGATTAAGTCTCAAATACTTTTAGCAAGTAAGATAATTAATTAAACACAAAAACGGTTTGAATATCCACCCAAACCGCTATTGCTTTTATACATTGTTGTGTGCTGCCTTATTTATTTTCTTTTATAGGACAAGAGCTAATTCCAAATGGTGCATATAGTGGACAAAAACTAATGAAACTGGTTAATACAAATACCCCTGCTAATACTAAAAGTATTATACCTAAAGTTCCTGAGATTGTACCCGTGAAATAAAGAACACCAATAATTGCAGCGATTATTAATCTGATAATTCTGTCTGCTGAACCCATATTTTTTTTCATAATCAAAAAGTTTAATTTGTTATTACCCTACAAATGTCAGAAATGATATTTAGGTATGCAGTGACTCTAGTCACTACTTATCTGTAATTGTAATGGTACCTGAATTTTGAATAACCAGACCATCTGTTTCAAGTTTTTTCGTTATCCTTGAAATTACTTCTCGAGCAGTTCCTAATTCATTTGCTAATTGACTATGACTAATCTTAATTGATTTTTTATTAGTTAATTCTGTTTTCCTTTTTAAATGTTCGTATAGGCGCTTGTCCAATTTATCCAAAAGCAAATGACTAATTGTATCAAGAAGTTCGGAATACCTTAAATTAAATTGGTTGTAAAACAATTCATTGAATTTAGGATATTGTTTTAGCCAATTCGGTAAATATTGAACAGGAATTAATAGAATTTTTGAATCTTCTTCAGTTTCTGCGAATACTCTACTTGGTGTATTCTTAAGAGCAGCATAAAATGACATCACGCAACTTTGAGCAGGTTCTATATAGTAGAGTAATAATTCCTTTTCATCAAATCTTGAATAAACTTTGACAAGTCCGTCAACAACTATTGGTAGTACTTTCACATATTGTTGTTCTTTTAAAATTTCGGTGCCTTTTGGAAATTCCTGAATACTTGATTCAGAAAGAATTTCAACAAGCAATTCAGGTTGTAAAAATGAGAGTATGCTTTTGTCAAATTCCATGCTTTAATTTTTTCTGATAGGTTGCATACATCGGTCTTGTATATGGCACGTTGCCATATTGTTTAGTTTATATTTTTCAGTCGAGACTGAGTTTTATTTGGAGGGGAGATTTTAAAGTTAGCCAAAATTTGGCAATGTGTTATATACGTTGTTGTGTGTAGTAGTAGTTTATTAGTGATAATCCAATAAGTAAAGTGCAAAATAGTTTGATGGTGATTAAAACTATAAGAAACCATAAGTATCTTTTTTACCGGAAACTAAGCTATACCTAATATTGAATCTGAATTCACTTAAAAATTAACCCTTAGTCCCCATAAGACGCCAAGTTCATTTTTCCCTTCCAAATTTAGGGCCCCTAGGTTGACATATCTACTTTCAAAAAATCCTTGAATACGGTCAAATATAGGGAAGTAGAATCCAGCGCCACCGTAGAAAGAAACTCCATATACGTCTTCTGAAAAATCTTTGAACTCAATGAAACCACCACCTAAAAGTAAATAAGGAGTAAATTTTCTTGGGAAGGAGCGATTTAAAAAATGATAGAATACTTGGCCGTTCGCAGTATGAGTTGTGCCCATTGCACCTGTTATATCCTGTTGTTGGCCTACCATATACTCCAGACCCAATGAAAACTTGCTATTGATATGATATCCCAGTCGGGGACCTTTAAGAATTACACTTTTATATTGATGATGATCGATCATCAAGTATGGGCCAAAAATTAGGTCAGCGTAAAATTTGTGTTCTTCAATAACATTTTCTTCTTGACTGAAGGTTGATCCTGTGGCGACAAGGAGAACTATAACTAATTGGATTATTTTTTTCATTTGTGTCATTTCCATTCTATGTTGTTTCCTTATTTTAGAAATCTCTACTAAAGATATAAAATGAAATTCTCTATTCACACAACGGTGAGTATATGAAGCGTAGCGAACGAAGGAAGCTATGATTTCATATACATTGTTGGCAGTAGTTTCATTTTCCTAATTTGGATACAAGGCTGACAAATTCTGAAAAGAAATCAGTTTGATAATTGAATCCTTCGAAATCAGCGCATCTTACAGCTACTATTTTGGATTTAGGGTCAATTACCAAGTAGTTTCCTCTATATCCATCTGCGTAATATGCAGTTATATTATCGCTATAAATCCTTTTGCTTGATTTTACATTTGCGGGTAACTCTATGTTTAAAATTTGATTCCAATTTTTTCCCAACTTACTCTCCAATGTATTGTAAAAATCATTCTTATTTTCAAATAACATATTTTTTATGGGTTTCAGTTTTCTCAAAAATTCTTTATCAACACTTGTCTCTTTCCAAGAAGTCCAGATTTCGTCATCAATTATTCTTTTTTCATATTCTGGAAGCCGCCACCAGAGTAGACCCCATATTGGCGTAAATTCTTGTCCTTGTTTTAAAGATTCTTTTATCCATTCCTTACTGATAATCTGATTTCCATTGTAAACACCTTCATTAAGAACTAACTCTCCAAATTTTAGGAAATCAGATGGTTTTATGACAAAAGCCCCGTGAACTGTAGGGTTTCCAGATTTATCTTTTATCCACTCATATTGGGCAATGTTCATTGGTTTAAAGAATTCATCTACATAAAACTGGTCAAATGACTTTCCTGATAATTCCCGTACAATACCTCCCAAAAGTGTTACAGCTTTATTGTTATATTCTACTTTCTCACTGGGTTCATTAGATAATTCTGCTGACAAAGCAAGTTCTATTATATTATCAACTTTATAATCAGGTGCTGGTTCTAATTCTACACTTGCATTAGGATTATTCTGTATTCCAGAAGTGTGGTTTAGGAGCATTCTAACTGTTATTCCTTTTTTTCTTCCTTGATTCCACTGTGGATATATCGTATAAATAGGTTGGTCAAGAGAGTCCAAGAGTTTTTTATCTAATAATTTTCCAATGGCTAAACTCGTCAATGATTTACCTGCTGATGCTATGTATATCGGAACTTCTTCTTTTCCAAAATAGTCCTCGTAGATAACTTTTCCATTTTGCTTGATTATTACAGCATCAGAATGTGATTCTGCAGATTTGCTTTTTATAGAATCCAGAATTACTTGATTCAATTCCTGAGAATATGCCATTGTAGTAAATAACGCAAGGAAAATCAATGATATTAAATGCTTCATAAATATTTGTTCTAATTACTGCCAACGGTCATGTATATAAGCTGTAGGCGTCAGTCTATGGATTATATACGTTGTTGGCAGCTGTAATTTAATTATTAATGTCTAATTTCAAATCTGCTATTGGTATGCTATAAATATCTTCACCGTCCGTATAAATAAATTGTGTGCCATCGTTTATTATATAAGGACTCCAACCATAAGGAAGCATTGATAACTTTTTCGGATTCGACCAATTTGGATTATTGAAATTACCTTGATTATAGCTTACAAAAAATCCCTGATTCAATACATTTCCTTCTTCATATCTAGAATAGATAATAAATCTTTTTTCTTTATCGACGAAGGGACTAAACTCCGTTCCAGCTTTTGTATTTAGAATATTCAAAGAATCAGTAATTGATAACTTGCCATTATTTATTTCACCGATGACAATGTCGCCATTGTTTTTGCTTTGATAGAAATAAATCTCTTTATCGCTGAACCAATAAAAATAACCTCCCTCAATATTTGACTCTTCAGTCAAGTTAGTTTTATTGGACCATTGACTATTCTCCTTGCTAATAAGCCATATTTCTTCATTGTTTTCTTTTCGAACACTGTATAGTATTTTATCTCCATTTGGCGATATAGCTCCGTTGTATACTGTATCTAGCTCTTCAAAACGAGTAGTTTCAGTAAATAAGCCATTTTTTGAATAAGCGATATAGGCTAATTGATCTGTCCAATCCGATGTTCTTGTTAGAAACATAACTGATTCATCAGCTGAAAAATTGATGACATTCTCTGATAATTCACCGGTTGAAGCAATACCTTCATAGAACTTTCCATTATTAGAAACATAGTTGTCATCATAATAGACTTCTCTTTTATGAATCTCTCTGATAGTGTCCTTCATTATTTTTTTCCGTTCTATCCAGTCACCGTTTCTATTCAAGGAGTCGTAATCAAATATTCTGTCATTAAACATCTTACCTTTTGTATTTGTGAAGAAGATTCTCTTTTCAAAACCTTCTTTTGTATAAAAAGTTGAATCATAGCCATGTAATTTGTCTCCGATAAATGCTGCACGATATGTTTTTTTGTCTTTGTTGAGATTATCTTTCATCCTGTAATACGCAGTTCCAGTAGAATCAATCCATTCGGTAACTTTAGTACTATCGTTTTCAAATCTTACTTTTTCTATCGAAAATTCAATAGCACTTTCTTCTCTATAACGCGCACCTGTTTGTATCCAATTGCTATCATATTCATAGATGTAGTCTGTGATGATTTGTCCGAAAGAGTCTAATTCCATCCATCGATGTGGTACTCCGTCTTCATAATAATAAGTCAGTCTATATTGAAATGGCTTAGCGTTATGTGATACTGGATATTTGTAGTAGTTAATTTTTTCAAATGAAAGCGTGGGACTTAAATTCTTATTTTGATTCTCTTTTTGACATGAAAAAGTAAAGCATATTAATATTATAATATATTGTAACTTTTTGTTCATTCTTTTGGTTATTGCTGCCAACGGTCTTGGCTATGGTTTCGTTACGGAATGGTACGCGAGTATCATTCCGCCGTAACCATAAATTTAGTCAAAAGGCTTGAAATTCCGATTAGGAATTTCAGACGTAATGAACTTTAGCCGTTGTTGTGTGCTGTTTTATTTAACTATTTTGAGCTTGCTTGTACCTGAACGCTCGGTATAATAGACTTCTGTTTTACTATCTTTATTTATGAATTCGATCTGATCACCACGTGCCCTCATGTAAAACTTTCCATCTCCAAGCGGTGAGAGTAAATATCCTAGTTCTCCACGACCACGCCATAGAAACCGAAGTGCTCCTTCTTTCACTTTAAGGTCAAAAAAGCTTCCATTTTCAAACTCAAATCTACCTTCATACTGTTTTAATGAATCTTCATCAAGGAATATATATTTTTTTGGCTCTGGAATTTCGTATTCCTTGTTGAAATAAATGGCGGCTAGATTGTATTTCATTCGGTTAAATGCACCTGAATTGATATTTCCTAAAAAGATGATAGTTACTTTTTCATCTGGATATCTCGAAAAATACGCTACTGAGCCAGGGGATGCCCCATCGTGGTCGTGCTTATTTTTGTCAAATCTTTTCCAAATTCCCCAGCCCAAGCCATATTCATTTTCACCAATCGATGTAAACATTAACTTTTTAGTTTCTTCACTCAAAAGATCTTCTGTGTACAACGCCTGATCGAGTTTTAATAAATCGCCAACAGTAGAATACAACGCGCCACTTCCTATTTTGATGGAATTATTATAAAACCCTGTTTTCTTTAAACCTGACGCAGTGTTAGCAGGATCATATCCTTCAGCCCTATGTTCAATGATCTCATTATACCTGAAAGGTTTGGTATCATTCATTTCTAAAGGTTCGAAAATGTTTTTCTCCATGAAAATCTGGTAAGTTAAACCTGAGACATTTTCAATAATATAAGCTAGTAAAACAAAATTTGAGTTGCTATAACCATATTTGGAGCCTGGTTCAAATAGCAGGTCTTCATCTTTAAACCAATCCACGACATTTTTCAATGAATTTTCTCTTTTTGAATAGTCACTATAATCGGGAAAACTATTATAGGATGGAATTCCTGACGTCTGAGAAAGTAATTGTTTTATTGTGATACTATTACCTTTTGGGTAATCATGTAAATGTTGAGCGATAGTGTCATCAATGTTTAGCATTCCATTTTCATGTAAATACATCACGCCTATAGCGGTAATAGGTTTGTTTACAGAAGCAATATGAAAAATGGTTTGAGGGGTGTTTTCTACGCGATGCTCTAAATTCGCAAATCCATATCCTTTAACCAGTTCAATATTGCCTTCTTTGGCAAATAGAATAGTGCCATAAAAATCTCCTGAGTTTACTAAAGGTGCCATATATGAGTCAACTTTATTTTCTAATTCTTGAGCTTGAAGATTAAAGTTTAGGACAATGAAAAAAATAATTTTTAGGTAATTCAGTATTGGCTTCATAAAACTTAAGTTTTTAGTAAAGACGAAATAAAACCCCTGGTGTGCAAAATTGCACACAACGTCCTCGTATAAAAAACGTAGCCGATCTTTAGCATTGTTTCTTTCCGCGCACGTCTATTTTCACAGAAATGTAAGAAAATGAATTCTCTTAACCAATCTAGTAATGCATCATATGCGTTGTTAGCTATCGTTTTTCCATTCTAATATTTCTACCACCTGATTTCCGAATGTGTCAGTCATTAATTCTTTGAGTTCATTATCTTCTATCTTTCCAATCTTATCTGGATCAATGTCAATTAGGAAATTCCGGAATTCATTTAAGAATTCATCTCCATACTCAGAATATAAGTTCTGGGCTATCAGATAAAACTGGGTTTGGTACCAGCCATAATTTCTACCCAGATTAATTATCTCAGAGTAGTGCTTCTCAAATTGATCTATGGTTGTAAAGTCTACTTCTCCCCAAAGATTTTCTTTAATAAGCAGCTGCTGGAAGTAGTCCATTCGGAGCAATACATCTTTTGTAGCCAAATTATTTGCAGCGGCTACTTGACACAGATTGCCAAAGACTTCATTTAACCACAGTCTTTGCGACTTTTCACTTGTCTTATAGAACTGATACAAATGACCCATTTCGTGAAGAGATAAAGCATCTCTGAAAAACAGATCGAGATTTAAGTCTTCTCCAAAAATTAGTTTAAGAGAATCTAACTTATTTTCTGAAATTTGATTTAATCCTTGTTTCCAACTATTGGCCATTATAGACTGGCCCAAACCCAAGATCATATTACCATCGTAATCACTTTGCGGCATACCTGGAGGTGGATAATAGGCATATTTATCCCAATTTTTATTATCGACAAACAAAACCGCAAAATTTAAATCTTCTTTAAAAGTCTTGTCAAAATATATCTTGGCCTGTTCGAGATTATCAACGGTGTTCTTAATATTCTCTGGGTTCTCCTCAGTACAATAGGTCTCAAAAGATTCTGAATAGCTTAGAGCATATAGGCCTTCGTGTTTAGACCTATCAATCCAATCAGAATCTTTACAAGAGCAAAATAGAATTGTTAAAATTAAAAAGTATATTCTCATAATTCATATTTAAATGATAGCTAACGTCCACGGCTATAAATTCGGCCATCACCGATCGCCCTGGAACATGATTTGTTTAAAGATAATAAGATTGAAAGGAATTGATTCTGCCGGAGGCTGAATTATAGTCTTTGTTGTAGCATGTTTTTACTTTCTTTCGACATAGATATCTGTCCACATTGATCTCCATATTTTCCAAGAATTATCCAATTGCCTTCTATAGATTGTTGTGTTTATTCCTTTCTGCCGCATTCCAAAGCTGATAGAATCTTTTTTATAGGTCCAATCCAAAAGTGATTCATGAGTTGATATTGCCAAAGTATCCATTATGTTCAAACTTATAATTCCGGTTTCATAATTGTTAATGATCGTCTTTGAACTATCTTTAGGAAACCAAAATTTTCTAATTTCAGATTTCCCATCGATTGGTTTGAGCGAATTTGGCTGAATTCTCGAATCTTCAACCAAAAGTTGCATAATTCCTTCTTCATCTGATTTTAGCCAACCATTCACATAATCACTATGAATTTTTCGTATTTCCAATTCATCGGCATCCATAATTTTATCAGCTTCCTTATTTTCACAGCCTACGATAAATAGCGTTAGAAATATCATAAGGAATATTTTTTTGAGATTAGATAATATTATCATGAATTCGTTTTTTAATAATGTGCTAACGTGTTCGTGTATGGTTAGTTGCGTGATTAAGCAACTATATTAGTAAACAAAAACGTGCCAGAGAAAATTCCGAAGGAATTTTCCGAGTAGACCTGAACCGAGCAATTAATTATACACGTTGTTGTAAACCGTTTATTTAAAATCATCAATGATTAATTCTGCAATCTCTTTGGTAATTTTTGTAGGTGAATTGCAGTCACAATTATTTAATCCAATAACATATATATCACTGCTTGGAATATATACACCCATTGATTTAAAGCCAAATATATCACCTCCATGCTCTCTACTTTGGACTCCATTCATTTCTCTAATATGCCATCCATATCCATAATTTATGAGATTACCATTGTTTAATGTGTAATTTGTAAAAGCTTTTTCTATAGTGTTCTTGTCTACTAATTTATTGTTTTTTATTGCCTCTTGCCATTTTAACATATCATCTACATTAGACATTAAAGAGCCAGCAGCATAAGGTAACGTATAACTTATATGCATACTTTTAGTATAGTCACCTCTATTATGATAACCCGAAACCCTATTTTTAATAACTTTTTTATGACTTGCATAAAATGAAGATTCCATATTTATTTTTTTAAATATATTTTCTTCAACAAAACTAGCATAACTCTGTCCAGACAGGGATTCTATAATATAACCTAAAATGATGTAACCAGAATTATTATATTTAAATTCTTCTCCTGGTGCAAAATCCATTGGCTCGTTCTTAAAGAAATCTATAAGCTCTATTGGTGTTAAGTCATTTTTTGCAATATTCCTTAATTCCCTTATACTTGTATAATTTTTTATACCAGATGTGTGGGTTAATAAATGATGAATTGTAATTGTCTTGCCATGTGTTGGGTAATCAGGAATAAACTTTGTTATTTCATCATTTAAATTTAGTTTACCCTTTTCCATCAGCATTAATATACTAACAGCGGTAAATTGTTTTGTCATAGAACCTATTTCAAAAACATTTTCAGTTTTCATAGGCACGTTAAGTTCAAGGTTTGCTAAACCAAAAGATTTCTTATAAATTACATTTCCGTCTTTAGAAATTAAAAAAGTAGCTCCAGGCGCAGTTGATATATATTTTGCTTGTAATATACTGTCAATTTTTGAAAATACAGACTGGGCATTAATTGTTGATTGATGTTGTGTAATAAATACCGTTAAGGCAATAAATAGATACTTGAAATAAGATGTAGTTTTCATTTTACGTTGTAGATAATTGTTAATTACCTAGTTCGACGATAAAAGAAAGTTAAAGGTTACACAATCAAATAAAAATAACATTTATTAATGGGTCTATGAAATGTTTTACAACGGTTGGCGGTATGAAACGTAGCGCATTACGAAGCACCGATCTATCAACCCATTGTGTCGTTTATTAAATGTTATTTTGTTCAAATATTCCACTTTCCGCGCTATGTTTTATGACCGCGTGTTGTGCCTATGTTGCTTCTTAAGTATGTTTGGAAATATCATACATCAAGTGGGCTTCGTACATTAAATTTGTTTCTATTAAGGACATGTGTGTATCTCATTGTAGTCCTTACATCTTTGTGACCGAGTAATTCCTGTACAGTACGAATATCATAGCCATCTTCAAGAAGATGCGTAGCAAATGAATGGCGAAAAGTATTACAGGAGGCATTTTTAGTTATCTGTGTTTTTCTGATTGCATTTTTCACTTCTTTTTGTAAAAAACTTTCATGACGATAGTGTTGTTTCAATTTTTCCGAACGAGGGTCAATTACTGGTTTCCTGGAGGGGAAAATATATTGCCAGGCCAGTTCTTTAGGAGCATTTGGATACTTTCTTTCCAATGCTTCCGGAATAGAAGCCCCTGTAAATTCTTTTACCAACATATTTTCTTCCAATTTGATCTTTGCCTTTTCTATTTGTCTTTTTAATTGCGGTATTAACAGGCTTGGAAGTATCGTTCTCCGATCGTTATCTCCTTTGCCAGCGCGAACAATAATCTCATTGAGTTTAACGTCTATATCTTTTATACGCAATTTCAAACATTCAGTTAAACGCAATCCACTGCCATATAATAATGAAGCCATAAGATTAAATTCGCCATGAAGGTTTGATAATACATCTTGTGCCTCATCGCGGCTAAAAACGACAGGCAAACGTTTCCCGATTCTTGCATGTTTAAAGTCAAAATCATCCAGTGGATTTTTTAATACTTTTTTGTGCAAAAAAACAAGCGCATTTAATGCCTGATTTTGAGTAGAAGCGGAAACCTTTCTTTCAACTGCAAGGTAGGTGAGGAATTCCGCTATCTCATTCCCACCCATCTCTTCAGGATGTCTTTTATTATGGAAAATAATAAACCGGTATATCCAACCAATATAAGTCTTTTCTGTACTATAGCTGAAATGATTTGTGCGAATTACTTCCCTGACATGGTCTAAAAATTTTGATCCTTTCATTTTTGGATAATGTAAGTATAATTCTACAAATATGACATACTATACTGCATATTGCTGTAATCTGCTAATATATGTACTATTATACTGAGATTAAATATTTTTATAACGTTCGGTATAGGATGTTGTATATTTGTGTTTATGTCGATATTGGCAGTAGAATGTATGTTATGCAATTCTGAAAGATACGGAAGGAGGCTATTGATGAAAAAGTTATTTTTGGTTTTTTCAACTGTTCTTTTTTTGACTGTGTTTTTGGCGGCTTCAGCGAATGCCGTGTCTCGATCTAATTCCACTCAAGACCAGAACGAAACACTCGCGGCAAGCTCTCAATTTACAGGGGAAGTCGGTGATACTATCCATACCTCAGAACCGCATTGGAACACGCCTGTGTCTGCTAAATATGACAGTCCGAACATTCTCATTATAATGTTGGATGACGTTGGCTTCGCTGACCTCGGCGCCTTTGGTTCAGAAATTCAAACTCCCAATATTGACGAGCTTGCGGCTAATGGCTTGCGTTATAACAACTTTACAACCACTGCAGTTTGTTCGCCTTCTCGAGCGGCGCTTCTCACGGGGTTAAACCATCACTCTGCTGGAGTCGGTTGGCTGGCCAATATGGACACCGGCTTCCCTGGCTACCGGGGAGAAATACACCCTAACGCCATCACACTTCCAGAAGTCTTGAAAGAGAATGGCTACAGCACAATGATGATAGGAAAGTGGCACCTGATCAATTCCGATCATCTGTCCAGCATCGGCCCTTTTGACGCGTGGCCGACTCAGCGCGGGTTTGAGCGCTACTGGGGGTTTTTGGATGGCGAAGCCAATCAGTGGATGCCAGCCTATCTGTACAGCGGGAATGAACTCATTGAAGTTCCCCAGGATGGCAGTTTTTACTTTCCTGATGCTATGACGGATATGGCCATCCAAATGCTCAAGGACCACCGCGCGACCTCACGGACGAAACCCTTCTTTCTGTATTATTCAACGGGGGCAGCCCATGCGCCTCATCACACAAAGCCTGAGGATCGGGCCAAATATTTTGGAGCGTACGAACAGGGCTATGATGCGGTGCGTGCCGCCCGCCTTGCCAGACAGAGAGAGCTGGGTATCGTACCGGCGAATACTCAGCTCACAGGCTACTACCCAGGCGTAACGAATTGGGATGAATTGTCCGCCGATGATCAGAAGGTGTCAAAACGCCTGCAGGAGAATTATGCAGCGTTTATCGATAATACCGACCAGCAAATCGGTCGTTTGGTTCGTTATCTTAAGGAGGCGGGGGAAATTGAAAATACGATTATAGTGCTACTTTCTGATAATGGGGCGAGCAAAGAAACCAGTATTCAGGGAACGACCATGGCAACTCGCTATCTTCACGGTATTCCAGACTCTACAGAGAAGAACCTGGAAGACTACGACATGATTGGTGGGCCAGAAACCCATCCCAATTACCCCCTGGGTTGGATGCAGGTGAGTAACACACCATTTCAATATGCTAAGGCTACGACCCACGGTGGTGGAGTCCGAGACCCTCTGATTATTCACTGGCCTGCAAAGATTACAGAGAAAGGGGCGATACGTCGTCAGTTCCACCATGTCAATGACCTGATGCCTACCTTGCTTGAAGCGGTAGGCGTGAAGATGCCTACAAGCTATAAAGGCCTGACGCCTAAACCTCTGGAAGGGGTTTCTATGCTGTATTCCTTTCAAGACGGTGAGGCTCCTGACGGGAAAACTGAGCAGTATTATGAGCTGGCGGGTAACCGGGCGTATGTGTCAGACGGTTGGAAAATCGTGACCTATGTGCCAAGAGGGCAGAGCTACGACTCAGTTCCCTGGGAGCTTTATAATTTGAGAGAAGACTTTTCTGAGTCATACAATCTTGCAGATAAATACCCTGACAAGGTTAAAGAGCTGGAAAAGAAATGGTTTGCTGCGGCCAAGCGTTACGATGTACTGCCAATCGATGACCGCCCAATTATGGAAAAAGGCCGGGGAGCGATGGCTTTAGTTGAGAATGTCCGCTACAGGCATTTCGAGTACGAGCCTGGGATTAGTACAATCCATAACATACAGGCTCCTATCCTGACAGGCAGATCTTTCTCAATCACAGCGAAAATTGACGGTTTTAAAGAGACTCAGGAAGGCGTGCTGGTGGCCTTGGGTGGCTACGACGTGGGTTACAGTCTCTTTGTTCAGGAGGGACGACTGCATTATGAAACGAATATTGGTGGGTATCGTACTATCCTTTCTTCCTTAGTCAAGCTGCCTTCTGGTCAAGTGGAAGTACAAGCACATTGTGCAATAGGGAAGACAGGCCACGACACGGCCCATGAACAGAAAACGGATGGGGATTTCTCGGCCCATGAGCTTCCCCAAGGGGAGCTCACGCTTTTCGTAAATGGAAAAGCGGTTGGGTCTAAGCACTTTGCACCTCCGGTGCCTTTTAATGTTTGGGAAGGGTTGGATATTGGCAGGGATCTTCGCACCCCGGTATCCAAAGCGTACTCCTCACCATTCAAGTTTCAGGGCGAGCTGGTGAAAGTGATTTTCGAAATTTATTAACTTGCAACACATTGGGGCTGTGCTATCGCGCGCCGGGTGGGGAATCAAATCGATCTCCACCGGCCCTTCGCTATAGCGACTTTGTCCATCCAGCTTGCACTTGACACTTAATCTGGGATGTAAATTACCTAACGAGAGCGTGCAGCGGATTGCCTACGCGCTGGCGCGCTCCGGCCCCCGCTGACGCTCATTCGTTATGCAAGAAAAGAAGTATAGGATGAATCTTGTTTGGAAATATTCACAGGAAAACATTGTTTGGCAAGAATTATCCGATCTATACAAAGTCGCTCCTCTTGGAATCAAGCCACCCGAAGATTTAATAAAAGCATTTTCAAACAGTATGTTTAAGTGCTTTGTTTTTGAATCGGGGAAATTGGTGGGTGTAGGTCGAGCGTTGGCAGATGGAATAGACTGCTCATACATCTGTGATGTTGCAGTACTTCCCAACTATCAAGGTTCTGGCCTTGGAAAGAGCATCGTGGCAAAACTTGTCGAGCTTTCTAAAGATCACAAAAAAATTATCTTGTACTCATATCCAGGTAAAGAACCATTTTATAAAAAACTCGGGTTTAAGCGCATGAACACGGCAATGGCTATTTTTGAGAATCAAGAGCAAGCACTTGAATTTGGCTTGGTAAATGAAACATAAGAAAGCAAATAAACTCGGACAATAGGACAACAAAAAAACGCAGCCGTGCTCTGCTTTATTGCGCTGGTTATTTGCCTCGATATTCACCATATCAAAAGGACAACTAAGTATGAAATGTTTCATGGATCATATAGTTTTAAATGTTGAAGACGAAGAGAAAATGATTGTTTTCTATTCTGAAGTACTTATGCTCGCGCCTGAACGACTGGAGGAATACCGCAAAGGTAAAGTTCCATTTCCGTCTGTGCGAATGAACTCGGATACTATTATTGACCTGTTTCCAAAAAAAATGTGGCAAGAGAAATCCATTTCTGGGCAAGGCCGCAATAATTTAAATCATTTCTGTATTTCTCTAAATAAGGAGACGTGGGAGAGACTAGTAAAGCGACTTAAGGCCAATGAGGTTGAGATTGAGGAAGGCCCTGCTCCACGTTGGGGGGCTCACGGTACCGGAACTTCCATTTATTTTCGTGATCCTGATGGAAACCTTATTGAAGCACGGTATTATGAGGGACACAATAGCCCCGATAAGTGCATGCTTGAATCATAAATAGCAACACCGAGAATCTAAATTCCCAAAATAGAAGGTGTTTGCATAACAAAGCGCTAAACTCAGACGGCTAAAACCGTGGCATATTAATCGCATTCGCATTGAAGCATATTTTTAGTCTTCTGAAAGACTGTAGCGAATAATCCGCCGCTGGTTAGCTAACCGTTATACCTTGAATATATAGGTGCTTTCTAAAACATGTACGAAGATGAAATTCTCATAATTCCTGAAAAAACTGATTTCGAAAGGGATGCCGTTGCTGTCGTTTGGCAAGAGCAAGGTGGAAAAGTATTGAGACTTGGCAAATTCTGGCAACCACCTGAATTAGATCCGTGCAAGGTGCACGTTTATGGTAGCGATACGTTCTGCTTGGTGTTACAGCAAAAACTTGGATTTAATTTGATTTCTCCACCGGATGATTTTTTAAACGGTATTGATGAAACTTGGCTAAAAAGAAAATTACGTTTATTGGCATTATCAGATGCAAAATCATTAGCGTTTCCAACATTCCTTAAATCGGCCGTACCAAAAATTTTTAAAGCCTCAATATATCAAACGGTGGATGACTTAAACCAAGAATGCACGAAGTTACCTGACAGTACTATGGTAATAAATTCTGAAGTAGTTGAGTTCATAAGTGAGGCAAGAGCATTCATATATAATGGAATTGTATTGGATTGTTCCGTGTATGAAGGTTCTTCGGAGCCGAAAAAAGCTGTAAGTTTTATTACCGAATTTCTATCCGAAGTACATGTCACTAAAACATTTGTCTTGGATATTGGCGAAATAGCGGAAAAAGGATGGGCTATAATTGAAGCCAATGCATCTTGGGGATCTGGTTTAAATGGATGCGATGCGGAGAAGGTGCTACCAGCTATATTTAATGCAACATACTGTGAGGTATAACCATGCGTTTGCACCTCTGACCGGCTATATCGTGCGGTTTACAGCATTCGTTGGGACATCGATTTTCCGGCGGTTGAAATTCTGCCGTTTAAGCTCACCGCCGGCAGGTGAAACGCCCCGTTCGGCAGTAAAAATAAAAAATCTGCATCCTATCGACTTGATTAACCGAAACCAAGCCGATGGAACCACTATTAGCAAAAGGTAACAGCACCCAAACGAAACGGAATATCATGGGCAAAAAGATAGCAATCCTCACCTTTGGATCGCGCGGAGACGTCCCCTAATGCCCCCATTTTGACGCACCTTGGCATTAAATTATTGCTTTTGTTCAAAATTTATGGAAGCTTTTCAATAATATGGATTCGGCTTACACCGCGCACGCTAGCGGTGTTTCCCCAACAACTTCGGCGATTTCATATTTGTTAGGGAGAGTACATGGAGCGTTATCTCAAAGAAACACGGTTGCTCGACTTTAGCCACCTGTCCTTAACGGAGCTAATAAAACCTCGGGGCTGGGCAACCTTGTCCGAGTATGAGCGGATCGCTGGTATCTATGATTTCGTGCAGAACGAAATCGCCTTCGGTTATAACGAGGCCGATAACATACCGGCTTCCCAGGTTTACGGCGATGGATACGGACAGTGCAATACGAAAGGCACTCTGCTTATGGCGTTGCTACGCACGTGTAGCATTCCATGCCGGTTCCACGCATTCACAATCGATAAAAGGCTTCAAAAAGGCGCCATCTCCGGCCCTGCTTACGGTCTCGCGCCTCGCAGCATCATTCACAGCTGGGTTGAGGTCTGGTTTGAAAAAAAATGGGTAAATCTGGAAGGCTTCATTCTGGACCGACCCTACTTGAAGAGCGTACAGAGAAAATTCTCTACGGTCGAAGGCGCATTCTGCGGCTTTGCCGTTGCAACCCAGAACCTCAGGAACCCACCCATCGAATGGAGAGGAACAGATACCTACATACAGAAAGACGGCATCAACCACGACTACGGCGTCTTTGACGACCCCGATGCTTTCTACGAAACGCATGGAGCCAACTTGAGTGGCATCAAACGCTTCTTGTTTCGGCACGTTGTTCGAAAATGGATGAACAGCAATGTGTCGCGCATCAGGCGTGGCGAGTGATAAGTTCCCCCTAACTACCAGTTCCACACGACCGGCTTCGCCGGCGCGTGAGCCGGTGCGTTATGTGTTTCCATATTGAAAATTTAAATTGCTGAAAAATGAGCTTGATCTAATGGACAGGGTTTCATCAAGATTGTCTGATAAATGAATAGATCAATCACTACTGAATACATTGGAATTGCATTTTATTTATCTCTTTTCTTATTTTATTGCCTCCACCTCCCGTTGTCCTATGCGAACGAAAACAATCCGCGATCAGTGCTTCAAAATCAGGAAGAATTATCAGGGATAGTGAACCCTTTTAACTCAACTTGCTATGACTGGAGAGGAGACATCATTCCATGCGAGGTTAAAAAAAATAATGCAGAACCTCTGTCTGATAAACCCATCCCAAATCCCCGATTTATTGATAACAATAATGGTACGGTGACCGACAACCTTACCAAGCTCATCTGGCTGAAGAACGCGAATTGCTTCGGAATGAGGGATTGGCGAAGTGCCATACAGGCGGCAAAAAGCCTCAAGGAAGGAGACTGTGGCCCCAATCCTACGCTAGTTCTTTCTGATGGCTCATCTGAAGGTGATTGGCGATTGCCGACAATGAAAGAATTATGCACATTGATCGATTTGAGCAGAAGAAGGCCAGCCTTACCGAACGGGCACAAGTTTTCGGATATTCCTAAAGGTTACCACTGGTCAGCGACAACGCTTGACCATTACTCCGGAATGGCCTGGATTGTGTATATAGAATCCGGCACCACTTGTTACGAAGATATAAACAATCGCGCCGGCCATATTTGGCCTGTCCGCAGCCTAAATAAGTAAATATATAATTAGAACAAACATAACAAGCCTGTGGGGCAGGTGGCATGAAGATAGCAGTTTTACGTAAAGGCCAATCAAGCTTGGTATTAATGTAGGCCGATGCTCACCGGCAGCGTTAGCCGGCAAGAAGGGAGTCCGAGATGAAACACCCGGCAGTTGGCCTGATCCTGTGGGTGGTGGTCTCAATGGCCGCTGGCTGGGTTGGTTCCAGGTTCATGCCCGGGGAGTGGTACGCGGCGCTCGCGAAGCCCAGCTGGAATCCACCGAGCTCTGTGTTCGCCCCGGTGTGGTCGACTCTCTACATCCTCATGGGTGTGGCCGCCTGGCTGGTCTGGCGTAAGGTCGGTTTCGCGGGCGCTCCGGTCGCCTTGGGGTTGTTCGTGTTCCAGCTGCTTCTCAATGTTCTGTGGTCTTATCTGTTCTTCGGTGCGCACCGGCCGGATCTCGCATGCGTCGACATTATCGTTCTCTGGCTGGTAATCCTGGCGACCACGATAGGGTTTTGGCGAGTCTCGGTGCCGGCTGGTGTGCTTCTGTTGCCATACCTGTGTTGGGTAGGCTTCGCGAGCGCGCTCAACCTGCAGCTTTGGCAACTGAACTCATGATCGCATCGGGGCCCGCTGGCGAACTAACGTATGCACCCGACGATCGTCGGTGTCACGTAACCGGCAAGGGGGCCGTCTGCGGCGGCGGCACGTTCCGCGCCACCGCTCGCTCGCGGGTGATACGCGGTCCGTTAGCCATCCAATTCAAGGGAATACGACAATGAGAAATATCATTTGTCAAAGGGTTGTGTTACCGGCGCCGGCCGCTACGCTATTTGAAATGTACCTAAATCCTGCAATACACCAAGCGATCACGGGTGCACCTGTCGATATTGGAGATGAACGAGGCTCTAACTTCAAAGCTTTCGATGGGGCATTGACAGGGACGACTCTTGAGGTAGTAAAGCCGAGGTTGATCGTGCAGTCGTGGCGGTCGATTAATTTTAAGAACGAGGATCCAGACTCCACATTGATTTTGTGCTTCACTCCAGAAGAAAATGAGGGGCGAATTGACTTGATACACCTTGATGTGCCTGACCAAGACTACGACGGGGTAACCCAAGGTTGGGAGAAACACTATTGGGCACCTTGGCGCGCATATTTGGCCAGTGTGTAGTGGGGTATTTTCCCGTTGACGCGTGATGTCTAACAATTGGGTGCTCTGGATTTGCCGGGGTGCGGGGTTTTCCGGGAATTGTCGCATTAACAGGCTCTTAGCTTGTAGGAGGGTCGCTCTTGTTCCGCCCAGCAGCCACAGTGACCCTTGGCGTTAGAAGCAAGAAAGGTGTGTGGTGAATGATGTTCGGTAACCGTTTTGATAAATTGAAAGTGGAAACTAACGGTGCTGAGATAAACTTAGTACATGGTGGATCAGGTAGTCCGCTACTGCTCTTGCATGGTTATCCGCAGACCCACGTCATGTGGCACGAGGTTGCCCCGCGCCTTGCCAGCAATTATCACGTAATTTGCCCCGACCTGCGAGGCTATGGCGACAGTTCAAAGCCACCAAGCACGCCAGATCATTACCCCTATTCGAAGCGTGCGATGGCCCAGGATATGGTCGAAGTGATGGCGTCTCTTGGGTATAGTGAATTTCTTGTGGCCGGTCATGATCGCGGCGCCAGAGTGACGCATCGGATGGCCCTTGACTATCCTGAGAGAATCAAGAAGGCATGCGTGATGGATATTGCACCTACTCACCACATGTTTAAGACTACTGACCAACACTTTGCCACTGGCTATTATCATTGGTTTTTCCTCATTCAGCCAGATGGATTACCAGAACATTTGATCGGCGCTGATCCCGCTTACTATCTCACTGAAAAACTAAAACGATGGAGTGCGCCCGGTGCGGTGTTCGCGGATGAGGCAGTGGCCGAATACGTACGCTGCTTCAGTAAGCCAGAATCAATCCATGCATCGTGTGAAGATTATCGTGCTGCAGCAAGCATTGACCTAAAACACGACGAAGAGGATATGAACAAGAAGGTTCAGTGCCCTCTGCTTGTCTTGTGGGGCTCAAAAGGATTTGTGCACCGTACCTACGATGTCCTTGGCGTATGGCACGATCGTGCCGAACAAATAGAGGGTAGAGCCTTAGATTGCGGGCATTTTCTACCAGAAGAAGCTCCCGCGGCCGTCTGCGATGAATTACTTCGGTTCTTTGGTAACAAGTAATGCTTCTAACAAGGCGCTTGCAGCAGGACGCGGATAAACCGCGCCGTTGAAGCGCGGCATTAGAAGCCATCTCAAAAATACCGTAACAGTATGACCGCACAACCGTGTTGTAACATACCCAGGAAGTTATCAGCATGATACTCATAGCGAACAACAAGCCTTCTAAAGTTGTGCAACCAGGCAAACAGACGTTCAACTTTCCACCTGCGTCGATAACGTCTCAAGACACGACCCTCCTGGGTTTTCGGACGCTTGCGGTTCGATCAGTAAGAAGTGGGGTCGCCCTTTAACGGGCGACCCCACAAAACCGCGACTCCCCAAACCCCAAACCCCAAAAAGTATCCTCCATCCGATACGTGAGGTGCAGGCCTGTATAATTAAATTCCTATAATGTGTGGCGGAATGGACAAATATGTTGGCGCCTCGATGTTTTTAAAAAACACAACCCACTGAAAATTATTCATATTTTCAGTTCTGAAGGTTCGCATAATTTTTGCATGCTGAATAATATGAATCCAATTTATTCTGAAAGTTACCAAACGGAAGAGGGGGGCTGAAATGAGATACGTCTACCGCTGCCCGAAGTGTGGCAAATTTGTCGAGTCGTCTATTCTCAGGGCGTACTTCTGCTTCCGCTGTTTGTGCGCGATGTGGATGTCGTCGTGACCGAAGTTAACCTTTTCGCGGGCATCATGGAATCGGCAGGACACTGCTCGGGGGTGTTCTGTGGGATCGACAGGTATATTCAGATGGTCGTTTTGTTGTGTTAACATTCGATAATGTAGCTGTTTCGCCAATCTCCGAACCCGCTATAATTTATTGTTGATGTCGGTTTTGCCGGATTTCTGGATGTGCGCCGAAGGTTCGGGAAGAAACAAACTTAATACATAAAGGCGGCTTTGCCTAAGAATTTAGGTAGCGGTTTTCACATACGCTGACAGGCCTAAAGCCTGCGGCCGCCTCCAATTTAATATGAGGCAGAGTCAGAAATGGATGAAAAAAGGCTTGGCAAAGACAGACGCTCCGGGAGAGATCGTAGAAACGGTGGAAGCTCGAACTATAACGGCCCTGAAAGACGGAGCTTAAGATTCAGGAGAGGCTACGCAGATAGAAGACAAAAAGTAGTCGAAGGGTGAGCCCCCGTTGGTCTGTATCCCGAATTCCACTTCGGTTTATCATGTCTCGAAAGCAACGGAGGAATATCGGGAAAAGTGCTCTGAATCCAATAGTCAGTAACCTTCCCCCGTTGATATCCCTGCAAATTGTCCTCAAGACATCGAATATCTTGACAATATTTGACATATCACGTTATTGATTTTCAGTTCATACGGAACCTAAAGCCGATCTGCCTTTTTTTATCTGAGCTATCGCTCCAGTCCTCCCATCACCGGATACAGTCCAAAAAAATAATTGCGTTTCCTTTTGTAAGAAACAGGCGAGGAACATATAAATTAGTGCCGTAATATTGGGCGCATCTGCCTAATCGAGATTTCTGGCAAGTTGTCCGCGGTGCTGATAGGCGTTTAAAAAATGCAGACAATCGGCAACTATCGGTTCAGATATTCTAAACATACATGCTGAGTGAACAGATTTGTGATATTGGCAAGTAATCTGCAATCGAAAGTTTCCGGAAAAACTCAATTATGACACTTGATTTTGATGATAACTAAATTGGCAAAAAACACGCTGGCAGCATAATACATAGTTAGCTACGTGCTAAATCATAGCTGATGGGTGTAATTACTCAACAAAGCTAGATTACGCACCTTCACATCTTCTTCAATTTCACGTACAACCTCCATGTATCTCTTGGTTATAGGTGAAAGAACTCGGTCACGGAAATACATAAATCCATAGTTGAGAATCATCCAGGGAGCAATAAAGGGAATAACCGAGAAGGTTCCATTTTCCAATTCGTTTTGGATTTGTAGGGGAGCAGCTGCACTGAACGCATCACTTTCAATTATAATTTGCCTGGAAAAAGTCAGATCCTGTATTTCAACTGCTGGGATGACGTAATCAAAACCTTTATCTTGAAATAATTTTCCTGGAAAAAATGGAGCTAATCTCCCCGGGAGTCTGATTAGTGCCAGTGGGTAGGCATCAAGTTTTTCTTTTGATATGGTCTTGTTTTGTAAAAGAGGGTGACCAGGGCGGCAAAAAAAGACAAATTGGTGGCTTCCAACTGGCTCTATCTCCAGGTATTTGTTTCTTTGAGCATCACCTAACTCTGCAAAACCCAAGTCAACAGAGCGAGCCATCAGCATTTTTTCAACTTCCCGCCAACCTGCGACAACCATCTTACATCTCAAATCAGGAGATTTGGAAAGTATACGCCCTGCAGCTTTATGACCCGAAAGTTCTGCCGGATAAGGCCCCATTGCAACAGACAGCTCTCCTTCTCCTAACCCTTTGATAATATCAATTTCACGTTCTAATTCTCTGGTAGATATCAATATTTGCTTTGAGTATTTGAATAACGTTTTACCAAAGATTGTTGGGCTAATTCCTGACGGGGACCGATGAAACAGTTCAACGCCTAAAGATGCTTCAAGATTGGCGATGCTTCTAGAAAAGGCTGACTGTGAAATGTTTTGCGAGTGAGCGGCTTTTCGGAAATTGCGATATTCCAGTAACGCATGAGCGTTAATAAGCTGTTGGTTTTTTATCATGATGCAAAAAAGTTATCAAAAGGCGGCATTTTTTGCAATTGTGTTTTCGCAAAAGCCGTTTTATTTTAAATATCAAAAGAGATCTGACTTTGATTGTTTCAAATGTAAGCGGCCAAAACACAGGCGGTGATGAACTCGCTGCAAAGACCCAGAATCCAGTTGGTGCTATGTAGAGTCTGCCTTTTAAGTTCAGTTTTGATTATGGTGCTGATAATGGAGAGGCCATTTTTTTAAATATTCAACCGGTCTTACCCCAAACAATTGGTGAATGGAATTTAATTCACCGTATCATTGGTTCTGGTACAACCGAAACCCTGGACATTTGGACTTCTTGGCAGGCAGCTTTGGTCATTTGCAGGAGACTCTGATCGTAACACGGTCAGCCAGATGCTTCTTGAACCATTCATTAATTATAACTTGGATGGAGGCTGGTATTTAATTAGTGATATGATTATTACCGCCAATTGGGAGGCTGATTCTGGCAATCAATGGACCGTACCTTTGGGAGGCGGTTTTGGTAAAATGTTTGAAATCGGCAGCCAAAAGATGAATACCAAGCTTGAAGCCTATTATATTTTAGAAAAGCCAGATGGTGCTCCGGATTGGTATTTTTCATTGACGCTACAGTTTTTGTTTCCAAGATAGATTGTTAGACAAACAGACAAATTTAAACAGGAGGAGAATTATGAAAAAGCGGTTACTACTCATTAGTACGATGTTTTTTGGTGTTGCTATGCTGCTTGGTACAGCTGTGCATGCAGCAAAAAAACCCAACATCCTCGTTATCTGGGGCGATGATATCGGACAATCCAACATCAGCGCCTACACGAAGGGGCTGGTGGGCTACCAGACGCCCAACATCGACAAAATCGCCAATGATGGCATCATCTTCACCGACTACTACGCCGAGCAGTCCTGCACGGCCGGCCGATCCACCTTCATCACCGGGCAGACGGCCTTCCGCACGGGGCTTTCCAAGGTCGGCATGCCGGGGGCCCCGCAGGGCATGAAGGAACAAGACGCTACCATCGCTGCGCTGCTCAAGGCGCAGGGCTACGCGACGGGGCAGTTCGGCAAGAACCACCTCGGCGACCTCGACGAGCATCTGCCGACGAATCACGGCTTCGACGAGTTTTTCGGCAACCTCTATCACCTAAACGCCGAGGAAGAGCCAGAGAACGAGGACTATCCCAAGGACCTGGTCATGGCTGACGGTCGTTCCTTCAAAGAAGTCTTCGGCCCGCGCGGGGTGATCAAGTCCTCCGCCGTCTATGATAAGAACGGCGCTGTAACCGGTCAGAAGATCGAAGACACCGGCGCGCTCACCAAAAAGCGCATGGAAACCGTCGATGACGAGACCGTTGCCGCCGCGATCGAGTTTATCCGGGCCAGGGAAAAAGACGGCATGCCCTGGTTCGTCTGGTGGAACGGCACACGCATGCACTTCCGGGTCCACGTCAGCGAAGAGCGCCGTGCAATGGCCGACGAGGCCGCCGGAAAACACGTTGACGAGTACGCAGCAGGTATGATCGAGCATGACATGCATGTCGGCCAGTTCCTCGACCTGCTCGACGAACTCGGCATCGCCGAGGAGACGCTGGTGCTCTATTCCACTGACAATGGACCGCACATGAACACCTGGCCGGATGGAGCGTGGTCGCCGTTCCGGGGCGAAAAGAACACCAATTGGGAAGGTGCATTCCGCGTACCGGGCATGGTGCGCTGGCCCGGCAAGATCAAAGCCGGGCGAATCTCGAACGAGATCATGCACAATATGGATTGGCTGCCGACCTTTCTGGCCATGGCCGGTGTGGATGACATCAAGGAACAGCTGAAGGGCGACGGCGTCAAGGCGATCGGGCGTGACTACCGGGTCCACCTCGACGGCTACAACACGCTGCCCTACCTTCTGGGCGAAGAGGAAAAGACACCGCGCAACGAGATCTTCTATTTCTCGGACACCGGTGATCTGACCGCTCTGCGGTATGACGACTGGAAGATCGTCTTCCTGGAGCATCGCTTTCCGCAGACCATGCGGGCCTGGGCGGAACCCTGGACCGTCCTGCGCATGCCGCTGCTGTTCAACCTGCGGCGAGATCCCTACGAGCGTGGACAGATCACGTCGAACACCTATTACGATTGGTTCCTCGACCGCGTCTTCCTGATGGCGCCGGCGGCGTCTTATGTAGGCGAATTCCTTGCCACCTTCGAGGAGTTTCCGCCGAGCCAGAAGCCGGGATCCTTCACCATCGGCGATGCGAAGGAGAAGATCCTCAGCGTGGTCGGGGACTAGGCCATCTGGCGCTCGGCCCAAGCGTTGTCCGAGGGACAGCCGGCTCGCTTGGGCCAAGCCGATCAATCGGTAGGCCCCTATCCCGAATCGCTTCCAGCGATAGCACTCACCTTCCGGACCCGGCTACCCTGATCGATGCTCTGGCCAGGCCCGGTATGGGTGCATTGATGCCCCGCCGCCGGAATGTGAGTGTTGGAGACAAAATAAATGAGCTTCAACAAGCTCCTGGCGCACGAACACTGAAACTGTCCATAATTTCAATCTTAATATATGAGAGAATCGCTATGGGATAGGAGGCCTAATGAAAAAATTGAAGATAACTTGGTGTCACGTTTTGCTTGTATTGATCGCCGTTTCACTCATCGGTCGAATAGCCGTTCCGGCAATTGCGGCGGATCCACTGCCATCCTGGAACGATGGCAAGGCGAAGCAGTCCATCATCGCCTTCGTGGAACAGGTGACCAAGGCAGGCTCCCCCGACTTCGTACCACCCGCTGAGCGCATCGCCGTGTTCGACAACGACGGCACGCTGTGGGCCGAACAGCCGATGTATTTCCAGGTCCTCTTCGCGCTCGACCGTGTCAAGGCAATCGCGCCAGAGAATCCTGAATGGAAGGACAAGGAGCCCTTCGCCTCACTGCTCAAGGGTGACGTGAAAGGCGCTATGGCAGACGGCATGAAATCGGTGGTCGAAATCATCATGGCCACTCACGCCGGTATGACCACCGCGGAGTTCGAGACAGTCGTCAGTGACTGGATCGCGACAGCAAGACATCCCACCTCCAAACGCCCCTACACCGAGATGGTCTATCAGCCTATGCTCGAAGTCCTCACTTACCTGCGCGCTAATGGCTTTAAAACCTTCATAGTTTCCGGAGGAGGCATCGAGTTCATGCGTCCGTGGTCCGAGAAAGTCTATGGTATCCCGCCTGAGCAGGTGATAGGCAGCAGCATCAAAGTGAAGTTCGAAATGCACGAAGGAACGCCGGTTCTTGTCCGCCTGCCCGAGCTCAACTTCTATGACGACAAGGAAGGCAAGCCGGTTGCCATCCACCAGCAAATCGGCCGGCGACCCATTGCCGCGTTCGGCAACTCCGACGGTGACCTGCAGATGCTGCAATGGACCACTGCCGGACAGGGTCCGCGATTTGCGCTCTA
>CAVYGO010000002.1:147500-604260 GCA_963768085.1 uncultured Flavobacteriaceae bacterium | reverse complement strand
CACGAAAAGACCACCCTGGAAAATGTGATCAACGCGCAGAAACAATGCCATGGCCGTGCCCAGCGATGATATCAACGGACAAATAAAAGCCGAGAATGCCCTGCAGCAGACGCTGAGGTCTATTTTTGCATTAGGGGAAGCCTACCCGGACCTGAAGGCCAATATGAACTTTATCGACCTGCAACAGAAGCTCAGCGAGATAGAAGAGAACCTGGAACGCAGCCGTCGCTACTACAACGGTACCGTGCGCGAGAACAACACCTACGGGGAAAGCTTCCCGGGCGTGCTCTTTGCAGCTATCTTTAACTACAAGCACTTCGACTTCTTCGAGGCGGGGGACGAGAGTCGTGAGAACATAGAAGTAGACTTTACGTAATCACGGGGGTCCAATGAAGAAACATATACTTACCGTATTCATTGCGCTTTTCACGCTAAGCCTCGGCTATGCCCAGGGGTTTATCGTAGAGAATTTTACCGTGGATATCTATATCAGCGAAGAAGGCTATTTCGATGTGGTGGAAAAATACGATGTGAACTTCACCCAGGATAAACACGGAATTTACAGGACCATCCAGACTAAATACGACATGCTTACTTCCGAAGGGAAGAAAGAGAAACGCACCATCCGTATCGATAATATTGAGGTGCCGGGCCATAAGTCGGATATCAACAATAAATTCTCACGAAAACTGGAAGGCTGGGTGAAGATCAAAATAGGGGATGCCAACAAATATGTTTTTGGTCCGCAGCAGTATGAGATCCGATACCGGGTGACCAATGCCTTTCTCTACGAAGAACGGGATACCCGTTTCTACTGGAACCTGAAACCTACCCAGTGGTACGCACCCTTTAATTCGATTGATTTCAGAGTTCACCTGCCGGAAAATACCACCGTAGACGGGGCCAATATCTTTGTGTACTCCGGGAATACGGGGAATACCATGCCCAGCAAGGATTTTACTACGGACTATACGGGGAATGTCTTTTCGGGCAGCAGCAAGGAAGGAGTGATCTCTTCCTATGGCCAGGCGGTCACCGTACTCGTTAACTTCAACCCGGGCAGTATTGCGGAGGTGAAACCGTTCTTTCCTTTCTGGACCAACTACGGCTTTACGATCATTATGGCACTGCTTATTTCCGGCTTCTATATGCTTTGGAAGAAGTTTGGCAAGGACACCCGCGTAACGACCACTACCAGTTATTATCCGCCGGAAGGCATGGATCCCGCCATGGCCGGCTTCCTGATCAACGACAGGGAGGATACCGCCGATCTTATCTCCCTGATCCCGTACTGGGGGCACAGGGGCCATATACGCATGGAGGAGATCGACAACAAAGGCTGGTTTTCCAAAGATGATGTCAAGATCATCAAGTTAAAAGACATTCCCGGCGATGCTCCTAATTACGAACGCAAGATCTTTGACGGACTTTTTAGCGGCGGAAAAGATGAGGTGCTGGTAAGCAGTCTGAAAAACAAATTTCACACTACGATGAGTAGTGCAAAGACGCAGCTTAGAAAAGCCGCCCAGCAGTATTATTTTCCGAAGTCGCGGAAGGCGACGAGGCTGTATCTGGGGTGCATTATTCGTTTTGCTGCTGCTATTTGTTCCGTTAAGCCTGTATTTATGGGGCTTCCTGGGCGCGATACTGATGTTTGTGACCTTCATCCTATTGTTTATTCTGAACATATTTATGATCAAGAAGAACAAGAAAGGCGATGTGGTGTTTTCGGAACTGAAGGGATTCAGGGAATTTATAAAAACGGCCGAGGAGAACAAACTGAAGATGCTTCTGAAAGAGAGTCCGGTGTATTTTGAATCGACGATGGGTTATGCCCTGGCATTTGGCACTTTTAAGGTATGGGCGCGTAAATTCGAAGCCATGAAACTGGAACCACCCAGCTGGTATTCCTCCCATACCCACGGGCATTTCAATATGCACCAGTTTTCTAAATCTTTTTCCAGCGCGATCACAGCAACACAGTCGACCATGGTAAGTTCACCCTCCAGCAGCGGCTCGGGTGGTGGAGGTTCCTCCGGTGGGGGCTTTGGTGGTGGTGGTGGTGGGAGCTGGTGATTTTATTTTCTTTTTTTCATCGCCAAAAAAAGAAACAAAAAAGTCTAGGCCTGCACCGTCAAATGCTAAATTCTACGATCGTTTCGCTACGATTTATTAACCTTGACCCACTTCGTGGGCCTTCAAACAACACAAATCGTTTAACGCTCATCAATCTTGAATTGTTACGCATTTCCCGCTGAGGGCCAGGTTTCTGGTTTTGGCCAAAACTAAAACCCTCTTCGTCCAGTATAGGTGAACAAAAGCTCCGAGATTCAGGAGCGCAGCGACGCGGAGTTTTGGAACCGGTTTCAAAACGCGGTAGCAGTTTTGAAAATACCTTCGAAGAGGCCTCCTTTTTGGGTTCTTTTTTGGAGGGGCAAAAAAGAACAAAGAATAACTTTCTAATAAATTAAAATAATATTGAGCAGACCTGGAGTTTTCCCACCCGTACCGAAGGGTCATTCTTCGGTCACTTCGATACACTCCGCTGGTGATTGAGTGATCCGCCGTGGCGGATGGTATCGAAATCCAGCGGTGCATCAGCGACCTTTATTTCTGAAAAACAATCACCCGTTGACCCTGAGCGGAGCGGAAGGGTCATACTCCGGTCACTTCGACTCCGCTCAGTGACCTTTATTTTCGAAAAACAATCATCAGTGACCTTTATTTCTGAAAAACAATCACCAGTGGACCCTGAGCGGAGCGATGTGCTGAGCTGTTATCCAGAGCGGAGCGCCGCACTGAGCTTGTCGAAGTGCCGAAGGATTGTCGAAGTGCCGAAGGGTCATTATTGCTGGAAACCATAGCTGTAATTCGACCTGGAACCCGATTCATCATTAAATATTGTGATTTAATTATTCGTTTTAAATTAAATTGTATCTTAGGGTAGGGTAAACATGGGACTTAGCTGTTTACTTTAAAAGCATTGTATGCAACGGCGAGGGACGTCGGTTGCGCTTTGCTTTTCTAATTTAAACACCGAGTCTATGGAACGGAGAAAGTTTATTAAAAGATCGGGGCAGGCTTTATTGGCTGTTTCATCCATTTCGATTACCGGTTCCTTGTTGCAGTCCTGTAGCACCGACGACGATAACGGTTCATTTGATGATGGCTATTACGACAATGGCTATTACGGAGACGGTTATTACGACGATGGCTATTACGACGACGGCTATTACGATGACGGTTACTACGACGACGGCTATTATGGAGACGCTCAGGCGATCCGTGATATCTTGCTCGCCGGGATGTGGATCGTCGCCAGCTATATCGATAGCGGCGTAGATGAGACAGCTGATTTTAACGGCTATAATGTCGACTTTATGGCGAGTGATCTGGTAACAGCTACTAATGGCAGTAACACGAACAACGGTACCTGGGTGGTGAACGCGGCCGGAAGCAGTCTTGCACTGAACTTCACCGGTATGCCTTTCGATGAGTTCAATTCAGACTGGGATATTATCAGTGTGTTGAGCAATCGAATCGAATTGCAGGATGTAAGTGGTGGCGGAAGCGGTACCGACGTCCTTGTGTTCGAAAAGGTGTAACACGAACTGGTGTTAAATGCTTTTATGACATTCCGGGGCTCACTCCGGAATGTCATTTATAATCCCCTTCTGTCCATTGCAAACTATATTATTTCTTCACGACACATCACTCGCCACACCTCGCGGCGCCGAACTCACCATAAAAGAACTTATGGCTGTTGGCAAAGAACGCGGCTATGTGATTACCTTAGATAACCTGTCCGATATCGACAAGACCAGGAACCAGATACGCACGGCAGACCTGGTAGTGCTGAACAGCTGTTCGCGATGCCACTATGAAAAGGAGCTACTACAATGGCTTATTTCCGAAAAAACCCCCTATGTGAAAGTAGAATACGACTACAACTTTTGCATACGGCGCAATATATTATGTACCGTAGATCCAAAAGTGCGCAGTTGCTGCGACCCGGATAAATTTCACCTTTACAGAACCCTTTTTGCCGGGGCTGTTCTTAATGTATTCCAGTCGCCAAAACACTATAAGGCCCATTTCGAATTTTACGGAGAGGCCGTAGCCAGGAAACTCATTATGCCGCCCACGGTAAATATTGCTCAACTTAAACCTTCCAAAAAAAGGGATGCTGATACCATTCCCTTTTTTGGCGACCTCAATTATCTCAAAGGCGGCCATGAGTATGTCTCTTTTGCTGAAGCTCATCCCGGGAAGAGTTTTCCGGTGTATGGGATGAATAGGCTAAGGCGTGAAATTCCGGCCAATATTACTTTTAACGACCCTATCTCCAATGAGGAGGTACTGGAAGTACTGGGACGTACAAAAACCCTTTTTTGCAAACCGGTTTGGCCCGAACCCTCGGGACGACTCGTGGCAGAAGCCTTTCTCTCAGGGTGTGAAATATTGGGCAATGACCGGATAGGTACTTTTTCTTTCAATTTCTATCCGGACGATCCCGAAAAGGCTGTAGAAGAGATTGAAGCAGCTCCGGCTAATTTCTGGAATTCGATAACCGATTTTCTGAATAATGAGTCGAAAACTATTACTGCGCCAAAATTGAAAAAGGTGCTAGTGTACAAGAGTTATGGCGGCCTGGGAGATATCTTTTTTGCGGTTCCGGCCGTCTATAAACTTGCGGAGGTAAGTGAATCGCTTGCGCTGGCCGTAGCACCGAGACTTGTTGAATTCTTCAGCAAGTACCTGGATGTAAAAGTAATATCTGAAACGGTGGCCAGGGCCAGTGAGGATGACTATACCCATATATACGAACTAGGCAATTATCCCGCCTTCCGGGGATACGATCTGCCCCATGCACTGAAATATCCAACGCATAGAAAGGTGAAACAACACGCCATTCAGCATTATATCGATACGATCGCAAAACTACATCCCGATATCGACAATCACCTGGCAGGATATCCGTATTTCAAACACCAGCCTCTCGAAAGTGACCCCTATTTTGTAGTACACCATGGAGCCGGGTTTTTACTGAAGATCTGGCCAACCGATAAATACGCCAATCTCATCAGGACCTTATTGAAGCAATTTCCCAAACTGAACTGCAGTATCATCCAGGGACCTGAAGACCCCGATATTGCACAATACCTGAATGAGGAATCCGACAGGATCACCTATATTACAGGTGGTATGACCGATGTGGGAATGGTGATGGAAAATGCTCTTTTTCACGTAGGAAACGACGCAGGAATTACGCATGTTGCAGGGGCGTTCGACGTTCCTACCGTGGGTATCTACGGCCCTACGGGCCCGGGTAGCTGGGGTAGTTTTGCCTCCCATAACGAGTTGATATGGGGAAAACAGGGAGTGTGTAATATTCGCTGTAATTACGACGTGATCCTCAATTGTGAACACCGCATCTGTTTGAATTCGGTGACGGTAGATCGGGTTCTGGAAGCTCTGTATAAAGTTTTGGCCCGTGCGTACCAGGCTAAGGCCGAAAAGATAGTAGTGAATCCAAGGGCTCAATTCGATTATTCGGAAACCGATGTGCTGGTTACCCTGGGGGAAGGCGAATTACTGCTGGAGTACCACAATCCGGCCATGAAAGAACAGATTGAAAACCTCTTTAAAAAAGGAGAATTACCCGCCAATATAAGCCCGGAGTTTAAGACGGTCGTGGACGTTCTTAAACAGCAACAATTGTTATTCCTGATTCCGACGTTTGATCACCAGGACCCTGAGTGATTTGCTGCATTTCGATGCTTCGACTGGCTCAGCAGAACTACATTCGCTTTCAGCGAACACTCAATGACCAGCAAATCGTATCGAAGGGTCATTCTCCGGTCACTTCGACTCCGCTCAGTGACCTTTATTTCTGAAAAACAATCACCAGTGGACCCATGAGCGGAGCCGAAGGGTCATTCTCCGGTCACTTCGACTCCGCTCAGTGACCTTTATTTCTGAAAAACAATCACCAGTGGACCCAGAGCGGAGCGATGTGCTGAGCTGTTATCCAGAGCGTAGCCGAAGGGTTGTCGAAGTGCCGAAGGGCCATTCTCCGGTCACTTCGACTCCGCTCAGTGACCTTTATTTCTCAAAAACAATCACCTGGACCCTGAGCGGAGCCGAAGGGTCATTCTCCGGTCACTTCGATGCCCTCCGCGTCGCTTCGCTCCTGAATCTCGGAGCTTTTGTTCATCTATACTGGACGAAAAGGGTTTGAATATGGCTGAAACCAGTTAACGGCCCTCAGCGAAAAATGCGTAAAATTCAAGATTGCCGAACGTTAAACGATTTGTGTTGCTCGAAGGCCCACGAAGTGGGGCAAGGTTAATAAATCGTAGTGAGCCAATTGTAGAATTTAGCTTTTTTCGGTGCAGGCCTAGAGTTTTTTGTTTCTTTTTTGGGTAATGCAAAAAAGAAAGGAAAGAATTTGGACGAGCAAAGAAAATGAAGAAGAAATGAAGATTAAGCATTACTTTTTTGGGTAATGCAAAAAAGAAAGGAAGAAAAACAAGAAAGAAAGAAAAAACTATCTTTAATCCTTGCGACAGCGAAAACCAACTAACTAACTACATGAAAAAATTCAAATTCCCTACGGCGCAGACCATTCTATTGCTCATTGCCGGCATGGTAACCCTGCTTACATGGGTAGTACCCGCAGGTCAGTACGATACCCTGGCGTATAGCGAAGCGGAAAATAGCTTCGTACGAACCCATAAAGACGGGACGGAATCCCTGCCTGCTACCCAGGAAACCCTGGAGGCGCTGAACGTATTGATCCCAATAGAGAAATTTACCAGCGGGGATATTTACAAACCCATTAATATACCGGAGACCTACCGCGAGGTAGAAGCCAAACCCCAGGGGTTCGGTGCTTTTGTCCAATCGCCCGTAAAAGGGATCATTGAAGCGGCCGATATCATCTTCCTGGTACTCTTTATTGGTGGACTTATAGGTATCATGAACCGGACGGGCGCCTTCGATGCCGGGATCTCCTGGATGGCCCAGATGCTGAAAGGACGGGAATATATCCTCATTATACTTGTCACTACACTGATCGCTGCCGGGGGAACCACCTTCGGTCTGGCAGAAGAGACCATGGCTTTTTATCCTATCCTCATCCCGGTCTTTATTGCAGCAGGCTATGACGCTATGGTGGGACTTGCCTGTATCTTCTTAGGTTCGGCCATAGGTTCGATGTGCTCTACCATAAATCCTTTTTCCACCATCATTGCTTCCGACTCAGCAGGGATCAACTGGACCTCGGGGATCGAAGCCAGGATACTTGTACTTTTAATATGTCTCACTATCACCATCGTCTATATTCTGCGGTATGCGAAACGAGTAAAGAAAGATCCCAGTCGTTCCATAATATTTGAACAGAAAGAAAAGATCGAAGCCATGTTCGGGCTTACAACCGCCCAGACCGATACCAAGCTCACCAATCGCTTACGACTTATCATTCTCATTTTTTCGGCCAGTTTTATCGTAATGGTGATAGGAGTGTCGATGCTGGACTGGTGGTTCGTGGAAATGACCGCAGTGTTCCTGGTAGGCGCTATTCTTATCGGAATTGTGGGCAAGATCAGGGAATCGGATTTTGTAGAGGCGTTCTCCAATGGCGCAGGGGCACTTTTAGGTGTGGCCTTTATTATTGGGATCGCCAGGGGAGTTTCGGTGATCATGACCGATGGACTAATTAGCGATACCATGCTCTATAATGCTTCGGCGCTCACCACAGGTATGGAAAAGGGAGTGTTCGCCAATGTGATGTTTCTCGTCTACAACGGCCTTTCCTTCTTTATCCCGTCGTCCTCCGGGATGGCGGTGCTAACTATGCCTATCATGGCACCATTGGCCGATACGGCCAATGTAGGTCGTGAAGTAGTGGTAAATGCCTATATGTACGGCATGGGCTTGTTCTTCCTGATCAATCCTACCGGGTTGATATTGGCCGCTTTAGCCATTGTTAAGGTAGGATTTAATAAATGGATAAAATTCATTATGCCGCTGTTCTGGATGCTGCTGGTTACCATTATTGGGTTTTTAACGGTTTCTGTCTATTTGTAGGAGTTCTAAATATAGCATAGTCACTTCATCTGGATTAAATGATAGCTCGTGGCTCCTGGAGAAAAGTTTAAAAATATCACTATATTTAATTCGTAATCCTGTTTATTTCAGTAGGTTGTGACTATATATTTCCAATAGTTCGAACAGGAATACACAATTAAATCTCACTTCATGGAAACAAAAAATAAAGCTAAAATCAGAGCTCACGATGCAATTGTGGGAGTCCTTTACCTAACCAGTGCCATCCTGGCATTTACTGTCAACCTACAATGGCTATATATGGCCGTTGCCGTTGCCGCATTGCAAATTATTAGTCCGTTAACTAAATTTTGTCCGGTCTATTTTATCTTAAATAAGATGATGCCCGAAACCGAACCTATCCAGGACGGGAACAGGGACTAAAGTCTTACAAGAATTAAGTCACTGCGCTCGCTGAGTCTGTATTTATTGTTATGCATGGGTAGGCAGATCGAAACAGCATGAAGGTATCGTTATGAAGATGAAACCTTACTTTTTTTATTAAAAAGCGATTTACAGCAGCATTCATAACTTAATAATGTATGCCGTTAAAACATGATTCTCTGGTACATCATAGATTTCAGGTCTTTCGGAAGTTCAGATCTTATATCTTCCATTTCACCCAGGGAAACATACCTTCGCAATAGGAGGAAGGTAGCGTTAATATACTGTTCGGCTAACTCATCGGACTTGAAGTCATTCGTACCCGTAACACCATCAAATTTTCGTACCAGGTCAATAAACTGCTCCATGGTTTTAATTTTAGGTTTTTTATGAATGGTCCATCCGTTTACATAAACGGCCTTAAGGAACATTGGAAATTGAGCGATCAACTGCAATGATTCCTGGGTTGCTATTATTTCTCGTAATCCGTGTAATATTGAAGATAATATGCGTCCCGCTTTCTCAGTATCTCCTTCGAGCATTAACTCTTTGGTGTACTCTTTTAAAAACTGATTTGCTTCTGCAGCAAATTGATTGAAATTTAGTGCCATGACTATCGTTTATTTGTGAAGACGCGTGATCTGCAAATTCTTCACAACATTATTAATTAATCCTTGGCTTTAAGGTATACACAATTAAAATGTTCAACAATGATCATTATCATAATAACACCGAAACGTGCGTGGGAATTCTAACTAAGAGTTTTGATCCATAAGGGTATAGGCAGGCGATTGGAGTGATGCTTACATGTAGTTGCTTTTGAAAAGGATCCGGTATGCTGCGCGATAAGGCACGGGCGTTAATTTTCCGGGTACCAGGCAGACAGACTGTTATACAGAATCGCGCGTGCTTCTTTTAACAATTCTTCAACTTCATCGACACTGCGCTGCATTATTTCTGAAATTTGGAATAGGGTAAAATTCTGTTTGGTAAATAATTCGAAAACCGTATGCATAGGCTGCGGGAAATTTTGTAGCACCAGGTCTGTAAATCGATTGACATCTTCCTCACTTAAATCTCTATCAAGTTTCTCAATAAGCGCCTTTTCATTATCCTCAATAAAGATGTGTTTCAGGGATTGTTTGCTTTTATGGTATGAAACATCTTCCAAATCCTCCCTCATGATCAGATCGCCATCGGCCTCCGCACTGAATTTTTCTGACATCTGTTTCCACTCGGCGCTTGAGTATTCATCGATATTTTTAAATAATGAATCTTCAAGTTCTTCCTTAGCGATGGTTTTATCCAGTAATTCATTGGTTTTCTTGAATAACCAGATATAGAAATCATTCTCGTTTTTAACATCTCCAATGGAGCCGTATACTTCAATAAAAAGCTGATCGACAAAATCTTCTGCTTTGTATTTGCTCTTAGGAAAATGCCCTTTATGAATGGCAGCATCTAATCTTCTATTGATGAACTTCTCAACTTCAGGGAGCATTTTTAATAAATGCTCGTTGAAAGCACCTCGATCGCCTTGGTTTTTTAAGCTCAGCAATTCGTTGAATGAATGTGGAGCCGACTTCTGTAATGATCTTTCTCGCTTGTTATGTGTGGCTGTATTTTTCATGATCTCTGGTATTGAATTACATAAAGGTGCAAATTGATTGTGGGAGAAAAAATGATGAAGGTCATTAAACTGAATTTTGCAGTTTCCATATGCATCGCTTCGGACTCCCGACTTCCGACTCCCGACTCCCATCTTCCCACTTCTCGATACAAATTTGAACTGCTCCCGCACTTCAAATTCACTCGAAGTGACGATACGGTGGCTGAGCGGAGTGCCATGCTGAGCTGTTATCCAGAGCGGAGCGCCGCACTGAGCTGTTATCCAGAGCGTAGCCGAAGGGTTGTCGAAGTGCCGAAGGGTTGTCGAAGTACCGAAGCCACATATCCGGCGGATTACTCAGGGTCCAATAAAGGTGGCCGGACGATTAGAACGAGGTGCAAATTGTATGGTGCTGAACGATCATGACCCTTCGACTCCGCTCAGGGTCCAATAAAGGTGGCTGAGCTCAGTTAATGGTGGCTGAGCGGAGCCGAAGCCACAAATCCAGCGGATTACTCAGGGTCCAATACAACCGGCTAAACAGATTAATGGTGGCTGAGCGGAGTGCCATGCTGAGCTGTTATCCAGAGCGGAGCGCCGCACTGAGCTGTTATCCAGAGCGTAGCCGAAGGGTTGTCGAAGTGCCGAAGGGTTGTCGAAGTGTCGAAGTGAAGCGGGATTGTATCGAAGGGTCATCGGTGTCACTAAGGAGAATTGCTCAACATCCTGCGGATGTCTCGCGAGTCTTTAAGGGGAGGTCTCACAAATAGTTAAGCCCTCGGCGTTTTCCGGACCCTGAGTGTTCACTGAAAGTGACCGTATCGAAGGGTCATGGGTATCACTAAGGAGAATTGCTCAACATCCTGCGGATGTCTCGCGAGTCTTTAAGGGGAGGTCTCACAAATAGTTAAGCCTGCAAATCGGAGATTTGCACGGGCTTTTTATTTACCACTTCTGAAAGCAAGCTTTCATCGTGCTGCATAAAAAAGCCCGATGCTTCGCATCAGGCTTAACTTTTTGTAGCGAGATGGAGACTTGAACTCCAGACCTCCGGGTTATGAATCCGACGCTCTAACCACCTGAGCTACCTCGCCATAAATAAGGTGGCAAAGATAAAAACAAATTGTTGCTCCGCAAATTGCCCGCACTGTTTTTTATTAAATGAAATCCAAAAAACCCATCCGCATCTTTTGGCAGGTTACAATTAATATTTATATTGGGCTCTTGCTAACCAAAAAGCATATGGAAGATAGAATAAAATACGAAATGGAATTCCCGGTACACGTGTCACCCTCGTTACTGTATCAATATATCTCCACTCCTTCCGGTATGAGTGAATGGTATGCAGACAATGTGAACTCCCGTGGTGAGTATTTTACCTTTATCTGGGAAGGAAGTGAAGAAAAAGCGATACTCCTGGGTAAAAAGAACAATGAGCGCATCAAGTTTCGCTGGGAGGAAGATGAAGATACCAACTACTATTTCGAACTCCGCATACAAGTAGATGAGATCACCAAAGATGTTTCTCTTATGGTTACCGACTATGCCGAAGATGAGGATGAAGTTGAAGAGGGCAAATTGCTTTGGACCAATATGATCTCCAATCTCAAGCATATTCTTGGGTCAACTTGATTTTCAATTAATTTTATTTGTTCTTCATTTACTTTATTCATGCGTTAATATTGAATTAGGAATTCATGAATGCTTCGCATTTGTCTTGCCCAAAGAAATCGACGAAGGAGATTCACGAACTCAGAATTATCAAATTTTTTTGAGTCAGTAAAACGAAGCAAAAGAAAAGGCACATTTTCGAAGGTATTTTTGAGGCAAATCCTCAAAACCATTTGTAATTTCCTAAAATCATTTCAAGGCTTCGCGATTTCTTAACGGAAATTACTCATCTATACTGACGAAAATGAATTGATTCAGGCCAGCACCCAAAACCGCGCCTCAGATACGACTTCGGGACCCGTAGCCCGAATATTCGTTAAAAACCAAGCACTGTTTGAGTCATGCAAAGCATGGCGAGTTGTGTGTGTTTAGAATGGAGGGTGTAACGGGTGAACAAGTATCTGCAGCGCTAGAGTTTTTTGCTTCTTTTTTGGGCAATGCAAAAAAGAAGGGAATACCACTTATATTTGCATTTCAATTTGAGAGCTTCAGAATATGAAACTAAACCTCAACGGAACACTACTGAATTCGGAATCCGCTAAAATATCTCCCGATAATCGCGGATTGCATTTCGGGGACTCTGTATTTGAAACCCTTCGCTATTCAGGAGGGAAGGTCTTCTTCTGGGAAGATCACTACTTCCGATTGATGTCGGCTATGCGCATTCTTCGGATGGAGATTCCCATGGCCTTCACACCGGAAGACCTGGAAGCGGAAATTTATAGCACGGTCAAGGCCTCCGAAGCTGAAAAAGAAACCTGTCGAATCCGTATCACCGTATGGCGCCAATGGGGCGGGAAATACAATCCTTCCAACCAGGACATAGAATACATGATCCAGCTGGAAACACTGGATACTCCTTTTTATACCATTTCCGATTCACCTTATGAAATAGAACTTTTTAAGGATCACTACGTGAATTCCGGACTGCTTTCCACACTAAAGACGAATAACAAGATCATCCATGTACTGGGAAGTGTGTATGCTTCTGAAAATGGTTACCGGAACTGCCTGTTACTGAATGAAAATAAAATGGTGGTGGAAGCACTTAACGGTAATGTGTTTTTAGTGAATGGGTATAAGATCAAGACACCACCACTGGCAGACGGCTGCCTGAAAGGAGTGCTGCGTAAGCAGATCATTGATATCATCGGATCGCTTCCGGACTATGTGTTGGAAGAAGAAACCGTTTCCCCCTTCGAGTTGCAGAAAGCCGATGAGATCTTTATTACCAATGTGATTGGAGGTATACAGCCTGTTACTAAATATCGCAAGAAAACATTCGGTAACTCCGTTGCGAAGGAATTGTTGGCAAAATTGAACGTGAAAGCAAGATTGGGTTAGGCCTTTGTGGGTTCGAGTTATTTACGAAGCAAATCGTAGTTCTCCTGGGCTCGTCGAAGGGTCGAGAACCTTTTGTCAGTTCGAGTGCCGAACACAGTGAGGTGTATCGAGAACCACTTCTCGATATAAATTTGAAATAGCTATCGCATTTCAAATTCACTCGAAGTGACAATAATAAGAAACAATAATCAGATTAATTATAAGTAGGATCTTCGGGAGCATTAGACCAGATAAGATAGTCTCCACCAAACTCAACCATTTTTTCTTTCCAGAAGTTGTTGTTCGATTTCCCCAGGATCTCATTTTCATAGATATTGGGAACAACCACCCAGCTTTGGACTTCCAATTCGCTTTCCAATTGCTCGTTGGACCAACCGGAATAACCCAGGAAGAAACGGATCTGCTCTTTTTTAAGCACATCTTCCTTCAAAAGACCCATGATAGCCTGAAAATCGCCACCCCAGTAGATACCGTTTGAAATTTCCACACTGTCCGGAATGAGTTCAGGTACTTTATGAATGAAATACAAATTATCCTGTTCGACAGGACCTCCGTTATACACCTCCAGGTTCGAGCTGATCTCCGGGATAAAATCTTTAAGTTTGTATTTAAGGGGTTTGTTCAGAATAAAACCAACGGAACCGCTCTCATTATATTCCGCCAACAATACTACAGACCTATTAAAGGAAACGTCTCCAATAATGGAAGGTTCGGCAACTAAAAGTACTCCTTTATCAGGCTTTTGTGTTGTCATGTGGTTAGTTTACACAATTAAATCTAAGTATTAATTTATTAAAAAGCAACTTCACGTTGGAACAGATAAAATTAACTCATAAAAAAACCCTGCGGAATCCGCAGGGTTTTGAATAAATAAGTGTTTTCAACCTAGTTCACAGAACTTGCTAGATCTGATCCTGCTTTGAACTTAACAACGTTTTTTGCAGCGATTTTAATAGTTTTTCCAGTTTGAGGATTTCTTCCTTCTCTTGCAGCTCTTCTAGAAACTGACCAAGATCCGAAACCAACTAAAGATACTCTGTTACCTCTTTTAAGTGATCCTTCTACATTTCCTAAGAAAGATTCTAATGCTTTTTTTGCAGCGGCTTTTGTGATTCCAGCATCCTCTGCCATACCATCAATTAAATCTGATTTGTTCATAGTTATCGGTTTAAAATTAAATACTTGGTTAAACTTTAATTATTTGCTTTACAAATTTAGTCGGAAAATCGTATCACGCAAGGAATGGCGGGCGAAATCGACGTTTTTGTTAATAAGTTGGCTTCTTTGTTAATAAAGACATGCATTTCATCGAATATTTCCTCAATTCAGCAGTCATAAGGGTTTACACAACTTTGGCATCAGCGTCGAACGAATATCCATTCAATAGTTCTGAACTCTTCATTTTGCGTTTTCCGGGAAGTTGTATTTCATGAATTTTAAGAAAACCATTTTCAACCGCAATACGGAGTTCTTTTTTCGTGCTGTGCACCGACCCTAATTCGAAGTGATGTGCCTCGATTTGTAACTCCACTCCATAGATCTTGATCTTCTGTTGTTCACCATTATTTTCAAGGTAGCACCAGGCCGCGGGATAAGGATCTAAACCACGGATCAACGCATCGATCTCCTCCGAAGGCTTCGTCCAGTCGATCCTGGTATTGTCATTATTTAGTTTGGGCGCTCCTTTCAGTCCTTCTGCTTTGGGTTGTACGACAGTGACCACATCACCCTCGGCAATCAAATCGACAGTCTCCAGAACCAATCCCGATCCTGCCTCCATTAATTTATCATGCAGGGAACCTGCCGTTTCTCCGGTTTGTATCGAAACTTCCTTCTTCAGGATAATGGCACCCGTATCGATCTTCTCATCGATGAAAAAGGTGGTTACTCCCGTTACCTTTTCACCATTGATGATTGCCCAGTTAATGGGAGCAGCGCCACGATATTCGGGCAGGAGGGAAGCGTGCAAGTTGAAGGTGCCGTATTTCGGCATGGACCAAACTACTTCGGGTAACATCCGGAAAGCGACGATAATTTGAAGATTGGCTTGTCGTGATTGTAAATCGGCCAGAAAAGATTCGTCCTTCAGATTCTTAGGCTGAAGCAAATGCAAATCCTGGGATTCGGCATATTCCTTCACTGCGGAGCTCCTTAGTTTACGACCACGACCTGCGGGCTTGTCGGGAGCAGTGATCACGCCCACAATATTGGCGCCACTTTCCACAAGCTTTTTCAACACACCCACCGCGAAGTAGGGAGTTCCCATAAATACGATCCGCAAATCTCTCATGTATTTATAATATATTGATTCCTGGCGTTAAGTCCGATCCTCTTAGCATCCAGTAAGGCCTTTAATACCTTAATAATATCCTCCTCGGCAAAAGTAAGCCTTTCTGAAATTTCCCTGGAGCTGAGATCCCCGGCTTTCAGCAGTGCCAGGATCTGCCCCGAGATGACTTCCAGTTCTTTCTTTCCAGAACGTTTTTCGTCTTTTAGGCAAACAGAACAAATACCGCACCGTTCTGTGATCGCCTCCCCGAAATATTGAAGCAGCTGTTCGCTTTTACAGTTGAAATTATTCTCCAGGTACGCGAGCATTGCTTTTACCTGCTTCACTTTTTTATCATTCAGCTCACGAACTCCAATAGCCATTCGGTTGATGGTCTTGTCATCTTCCCTGGGTACCAGAAAGGTAATTACAGCGTCGGTATCGAATAATTGAATTTCCGCAACATGATCCTGCTCCATTTTTTGTAATGCTGAAACCACCGCTTCTGAAGATTGCCCGGTCTTTCCGGCAATGAGGTCCAGATTAACGGGAGTGGTCATTTCGAAAATACCTCCGTACACCCGAAGGATGGTCTTACCTATCAGGGAGACGCGCATATCCTCTTCAAAATACTTTAAAAGTCTTTCAGAAGGAACGGTAAAACGCAGCGTTGATTTTCTTCCGAACTGCCTGGACATTTGCAATACACCCAATCGGTCCAGGGTAGTAATCGCATTATAGGTAATGGCAGATGGCAGGGTATAGGTGGTACAGAATTCAGTAAAATTAAAAGCATGACTACTGAATTCGCCCTCTCCGTAGGGAATCCTGAAATAATTAAGCAGCTTGCGATAGACCTTTTTAAGCACTTTTTTGCCAGGAAGGGAATCGATAAATTGTTTTTTTACCAGGATCTTGTCATAATCATTGTACAGAAGAATCGCTTCCGCGAATTTACCGTCACGTCCTGCACGTCCCGCCTCCTGAAAATAACTCTCTATACTTTCGGGTAGTTGCATATGGATCACATAGCGCACATTCGGGTGATCGATGCCCATTCCGAAGGCATTCGTAGCAACCATGGTAGAAACAGCCCCATTCTTCCATTGGGTCAATCGCTTTTGCTTTATTTCCGAAGAAATTCCGCCGTGATAGAAAGTTGCAGAAATCCCAAGGCTATTCAGCTGATCGCTGGTTTCAACCGCCATAATTCGTGAACGCACATAGATAATGGCAGCCGAGGGATTATCCTGTAATAATTGCTCAATACGATATACCTTATCTTCCGCCTTCATGGTCTTGTAGGCGAGGTTAGGACGGAAAAAGGAATTCTTATGTACTTTGGGTACTTCCAGTTTTAACTCTGAAATAGTATCTGCGAGCACTTCCGGGGTGGCCGTGGCAGTGAGTGCAATGATGGGAACCAACGGATGCATTTCCCGAAGGACGGTGATATTTTTATAGGAAGGCCTGAAATCGTTGCCCCACTGGGAAATACAATGCGCCTCGTCTACCGCGATTAGACATACATCCATTTTACGGATAGCATGCTGAACGATCTCCTGCTGAAGTCGTTCCGGAGATAAGTAGAGGAATGAATAATTGCCGTACATGGCATTGTCTAGCGCCGTGTTCACTTCTTCAAAGGACATTCCTCCCGATAAGTGCAGTGCTTTTATCCCTTTTTCTTTTAATTCATTCACCTGGTCATTCATCAGGGCGACCAAAGGTGAGATTACAATACAGAGACCACCCATTACAAGGGCGGGAATCTGAAAACAAACCGATTTACCACCTCCTGTAGGTAGCAGGGCTACCGTGTCGTTCCCGTTGATCACCGCATTGATAATCTCCTCCTGAAGAGGTCGGAAAGTCGTAAAACCATAGTATTCATTCAATATTTGGCCGGGAGTTCTCAATGTAGACCGATTAAATGTTTCAGAATATATTCAATGCGATAATCTACCACTCCCGTAGGCACCTCATGTACATTGTAGTTATATGCGCTATAACCATTAACGAGATGAATGAAGATCTTTTCGGCCTCTGCATAAGATTCGTAGCGTTCATTATCCTGAATATATATGTCTGGCCATGGTGGAAGGACAAAAACCGCATCGTATACATAGTTCGAACAGGTTTCAGTGAAATGGTCCGGATAAGGAATACCCAGGTAGTTCATATAAGAGGTTACATCCGGCATACCGCGGTCGTAAAACAGTATTTCTTTGGAAGATGAATCTGCTTCCTTGAATTGCTCGAGTCTCCCTTCCAGCAGCTTCTGACTGAAAAGTAAGGGGTCTTCTAAAAACAACTGATCGATACCTTGTTCCTTCGCTTCTTTAATGATCTGCCGTGAGATCTCATGCATACATGAGAATCCCCGCTCTTCCAGCACTTTCACCAGGGTTGTTTTGCCCGATCCGGGGCCGCCGGTAATCACAATTCTTTTCGTCTTCACGCGTTACATTTTAATCCCCCTTCGTTCAAACTACGAAGGATTAACAGGTTAATAATAATAATGTGAATTAAATTGGATTTACCATTCTTTTACGAATTTTAGATTCAATCTTAAATACAAATTACGTAAATAATTATTGATACTGAAAGCGTATCTTTGCCATGTTACGAGAGTTTATACCGAATGAAAGAAAATCCCGAATCCGAAGAATTTTACGCACGATTGAGACAGCAGCTACAGGACGACACCACTTGGCCATCGCCCTACCTGTTCAAATTTATAGTACCCGCGTCCCTGGAAAAGATCGCCGAAATTGAGGCGGTATTTAATAACACCAATGCGATTATTAACACAAGAGACTCGTCTAAAGGGACTTATACCAGTGTTTCCATAAAAATAACCATGCAATCCCCGGACGCTGTAGTGGAAAAATATCTGGAAGTTTCTAAAGTGGAGGGTGTGATATCGCTATAATTTTAGTATTTTGCAAACCTAGTACTTCATTAAAGTAACTTCCCTTTTAAAAACAACATGTTGATAGACAATTTAGAATACAATACTGAGCGCCCTAAGCTCATTATACCCGAATATGGTCGCCACATACAGAAAATGGTAGACTATGCCATCTCTCAGGAGGACAAAGAAGAAAGAAACAAAACGGTAAAGAGCATCATATCTGTGATGGGAAATCTGAATCCGCATTTACGCGATGTACCCGATTTTCAGCATAAGTTGTGGGATCAGTTATTTATTATATCCGATTTCAAACTTGATGTGGATTCTCCTTATCCGATCCCTTCCAAAGAAGAACTTAGCGAACGCCCGGGACATCTGGGATATCCTCAAAATTTCCCGAAGTACCGTTTTTACGGTAATAATATTAAGCGAATGATCGATGTGGCCATTGGCTGGGAAGATGGAGATATGAAGGACGGACTGGTCCTTACTATCGCAAACCATATGAAAAAGTGCTTTCTGAACTGGAATAAAGATACCGTAGAGGATGATGTGATCTTTAAGCATCTTTTCGAATTGTCTGATGGTAAACTGAATTTAAAGGATAGTAATGAAAGTCTGTCTGCATCCTCAGAATTGCTGAAAAATAAGAAGCGCTATTCAAGTAATAACGTTAAGAAACCTCAAAAAAAAGGAGGTCGCGGTGGTGGCCGTAAACGATACTAAACAGCCTTAAATTCAGTATGGCAACATTTAAAATTGAAGGCGGACATAAATTAAAAGGTGAGATCCATCCGCAAGGAGCAAAGAACGAAGCACTTCAAATCTTATGTGCCGTATTGCTCACCCCTGAAAAAGTAGTCATTGAAAATATTCCCGATATACGGGATGTTAATAAACTTATCCAGATACTTAGAAACCTGGGTGTAAAAGTTGAGAAGCTGGCTAAAGGTACCTATGCCTTTTCTGCCAAAGATCTTAATCTCGACTACCTGGAATCAGAATTATTTAAACAGGAAGGTAGCTCGCTCAGAGGTTCCATTATGATTGTAGGGCCCTTATTGGCTCGCTTCGGAAAGGGTTATATTCCCAGACCCGGTGGCGACAAGATAGGGCGACGAAGACTGGACACCCACTTCGAAGGTTTTATGAAGCTGGGAGCCGATTTCAGATATAACCGTGAAGAGCATTTTTATGGGGTGGATGCACCCAATGGGTTAACAGGAACCTATATGTTGCTGGATCAGGCATCGGTAACTGGAACAGCCAACATTGTTATGGCTGCTGTGCTTGCTAAAGGCCGAACCACTATCTACAATGCCGCCTGCGAACCCTACTTGCAGCAATTATGTAAAATGCTGATCTCTATGGGAGCCAGGATTGAAGGTGTTGGCTCTAACTTGCTCACCATTATAGGTGTGGAAAGCCTGGGAGGCTGTACGCACAGGGTTCTGCCCGATATGATCGAGATAGGAAGCTGGATCGGGCTTGCAGCTATGACCCACAGCGATATCACCATAAAAAATGTGAGTTGGGAAAACCTGGGATTAATTCCTGAAACCTTTAAAAAACTAGGTATTAGCCTTGAAAGAGTAGGTGACGATATTCATATTCCCGAACAGGACGGTTACGAGATCCAGAGTTATATCGATGGTTCCATTCTAACTGTTTCCGATGCGCCCTGGCCCGGTTTTACACCCGACCTGTTAAGCATAGTCCTGGTGGTTTGTACACAAGCCAGGGGCAGTGTACTCATTCATCAGAAGATGTTCGAAAGCCGACTATTCTTCGTGGATAAGTTGATAGACATGGGAGCAAAGATTATTTTGTGTGACCCTCACAGAGCGACAGTTATAGGCCATGACTTTAAGTCTAGCTTGAAGGCTACTACCATGGTATCTCCCGATATCAGGGCAGGTATTGCATTGCTTATCGCCGCCCTTTCGGCCAAAGGAACCAGTACTATTCAGAATATAGAACAAATAGATCGGGGCTATGAGAATATTGATGAACGATTGCAGGCCATCGGCGCGCATATAGAACGTATAGAATCATAAAAAAACGCTGCGACAATCGCAGCGTTTTAATTTATACATTCTTTTGCCTGTTCAGTTCGTCCTGAAGCTTTCTTCTCAATTGCTGTTCCCGTTCAAGTGCTCTTTGCCGGTGATTATCAAATTCAGCCTCTGTTTCCTCTAGCTTCAATTTCGCATCCCGGGTAACCGAATTACTGCCTCGGAATTTCATAACGAATACTCCGGTGAGCAGCAACAGTATAGCTATAATAGCCCAAAGAATCAAATTGTATGTTGTTTTCTGTAAGAGTATTCCAAAGAGATATATTCCATTCTCCTTTTCTTTGGACGCTGCAAGATCATTGTTGGTAGATGATAATGTCTGGTTCAGGGTAGAGATCTCTTCCTTTTGAATCCCTATTTCCGATGATAGTGTATCAATAGTGGCTTCCAGAGAAGCGACACTATCGAGCACACTCTTTTTAAGACGGTTTATCTTATATTTTTCGATCACCTTAAATTCCTGGTAACTGTTGGATTTGTCGATGACGTTGGTAAACTGGTCTTCCAGGGTGTTTTGGCTGGTTGCTTCTTGTGCTGAAAGGGATAGGATACAGCATAGGGATACAAGAAGACTCGTTAAAGTCATTTTCATGTTTAGTGGTATTAGGTCTGTGTTCGTAGAATTACACTACAAGAGTAGAAAAAATGCAAAGAATTGCCCAAAATTTCGGCTACATTATTATTTATTTAACAGTGGCTAATTCCTTGTTGTAACAGTAGCTAAGTGCTCCTGACGGACATTTTTTTACCTGTTCTACAACGGCGGTACTTTCTGTTCCTTCTAAATGAATCCAGGGTATCACCGAAGTACGGAAAACTTCCGACAGGCCTCGGGCACATTTCTCGGAGTGAATGCATTTACTCGGTTCGTAGGTTACTGTGATTTCACCATTGGTGAACTCATTCTCTGATAATTTCATAGGGGCTAAATTTGGGGGCTTACACAAAATTATATCGATAAATATATTAAAAAAATCGATAAAATACCATTTTGAAGAAAAATCTTACAAAAATTGTTATCAACTAACCGCCTCTTTATAAGTACGTAACGCACGTTCTCTTGCTTCTTTATGATCTACAATCTCCTTAATATATCCCTCGGTTCCGTATTCTTTTACCCAGGTCTTTATGTACTCTTTGTCCTTATCGAATTTCTCGATCTGGGTGGTCGGGTTAAATATTCGGAAATAGGGAGCGGCATCCACTCCACTTCCGCTTGCCCATTGCCAGTTACCAACGTTACTAGCCAGTTCATAATCCAATAGCTTTTCAGCAAAATAAGCTTCTCCCCATCGCCAGTCGATCAGCAGGTGCTTACATAAGAAGCTGGCTACCAGCATACGTACCCTGTTGTGCATGTACCCGGTCTCCTTTAATTGTCTCATACCCGCGTCTACCAGCGGATAACCGGTTTTACCTTGCTTCCACAATTCGAATTCATCTTTATTGTTTCGCCAGGATATCCTGTCGTATTTTGTTCTGAATGCATTATTCACTGTTGCCGGGAAATGATACAGGATTTGCATAAAGAACTCCCGCCATATAAGCTCTTTCCAGAAGACTTCATTATTGCTCTTTATGGCCTTTCTTACCATTTTTCGGATACTGACAGTTCCAAACCTTAGATGTGGTCCCAAATGCGAGGTGCCGTCTTTATCGGGATAATTCCTGGTTTTTTCGTAGTTGTCGATCAGGGAAGGTGAGACATCGTAATCGGGTATATCAATTTTAGAGGCGGTAAATCCCAAATCATTCAATGATAGGTTGGAAAGATCTGAGTCTTGATACAGGTTTTGCATCACCATAGACGGATTGTGATCTTTCAGATGTTTATGGGGGTTGAATTTAGCTCTCCAGCGCTTCATATAGGGTGTATACACCACGTAGGGTTTGCCATCGTCTTTAACCACTTCATCCGTTTCGAATATTACCTGATCTTTATAGGTGTAGAAACCAATCTCTTGTTCCGAAAGAAAATCACGAATGGTCGTATCGCGTTCTTTGGCGTAGGGTTCGTAATCGTGATTGGCGATCACGTTCTCTACATCGAATTCCCCGATAAGCTCTTCGAAAATAGCCAGTGGCTCTCCATGATAGATTCCAATACCGGATCCCTGATCCTGAAGTTCCGCGCGAATCTTTTGAAGGTGTTTATGAATAAAAGTAACCCGGGCATCATCTGCGGGTAATTCGTTCAAAATGTGTGTGTCGAAAATAAAAATTGGTAGAACAGGCTGTTTACCGTGAAGCGCTTTAAAGAACCCTACGTTGTCCTCCAGGCGGAGGTCTCTTCGGAACCAAAAAACATTCACTTTCTTATCCATTCTAATTTACGTTCAGGGTGGACATACCTCCGTCAATACCTAAGACCTGCCCTGTCATCCAGGATGACTTGTCATTTAACAAAAATTCCGCTACGGAGGCAATATCAGAAACGGTCCCTACACGTTTCAAGGGATGACGGTCTCCCATCTTTTGCTTTTTTTCTTCGGAAGATAATAGTTTACCTGCCAATGGGGTATCGGTAAGGGACGGTGCTATAACATTAACGCGAAAAGCCGGGGCATATTCGGCTGCCAGGGCTTTGGCGAAGCCTTCAACAGCGCCTTTTGCCGCTGCTACTGACGTATGGAAGGGCATACCTACTTTCACGGCAACTGTACTGAAAAACACCAGGCTGGCCTGTTCTGATTTTTTCAACTTCGGAAGAAGTCCGTGTACAGAGCGCACCAGCCCCATAAAGTTAATTTCCATATCCTTTTCGAAGGTATCGGGCCGCAACATTTTGAATGGACGAAGGTTGATACTTCCCGGGCAATATACCAGGCCATGCAATGTATCCGGAAGATCCAGGGAGGAAATATCATTGGCCAACACATCAAATTCCAGGTGAGTCACTCCAGCCGGGATATCATTATTGGTTCGGGATGCAATAAAAACATTGGCTTCTTCTTTGAGTCGGTTGGCGATTTCCAGTCCGATTCCATAAGAGCCTCCAATAAGTAAAATATTCTTTTTCATATTATGTATATTCTCCGAAGAGTTCTATTAATTTTTTCTGGCGGTATTCAAAGATTTCATTCAATTTTGGCTGCACAAGGAAAGGATGAACCATCCGGCCGATAAAACCGAACGGAAGTTTGTAATCGATAATATCTTCCATTTCCACACCACCTTCAATTTCCTTAATGAAATGTTTATGGTGCCATAAGGCATAGGGTCCGAAACGCTGTTCATCAACAAAATAGCTGCCTTTCTCCACATGGGTGATCTCTGTAACCCATTTAGTCTTGATGCCCAGGACAGGAGTTACAATGTACTGGATGATCTGACCGGCAAACATAGGCCTCTCCGCACCCGATATTATGTTAAAGCCCATATAACCCGGAGTGATTACTTTCAAATTTTTTGGATCGGAAAGAAAGTCCCAGGCTTGCTGCTGCGAAATAGGCAATTTTTGAATGGACCTAAGGGTGTAAATTTTCATGAAGCTATTGAACTAATTTTAAGATTTGTTCAAATTTACACCCATAAAGTTGAACAATAATAGGGTTATAGAAAAGTTTAACAAATACCGTTTACTGCCTTTTCCCATGCGGGTGGCTCCCTCCGATTAGTTTTGAGTCTTTTAAGGTTTTATTAACTGTTTGGATGCTGTGCAAATCGTAATTTCGTAATAAACCAATAACACACTTCACAATGAAAAAATTACTATTACTTGTTTGCGCTGTAACCATCGCATTTTCAGCTCAGGCACAAATGGAAACTCCAGCACCGAGTCCTTCTCAAAAAATCGAACAGAAAGTTGGACTTACGAATGTCACTTTGGAATATTCAAGACCATCGATGAAGGGGAGAACCATCTATGGAGGACTCGTCCCTTACGACAAATTATGGCGTACCGGAGCGAATGCAAATACTAAAATCACATTTAGCAATGCCGTACAGATAGGAAATAAGACCCTTGAAGCGGGTACCTATGCTATCTTTACCAAGCCTGGTGTTCAGAATTGGGAAGTGTATTTCTATGCTGATGCCAGCAACTGGGGGACACCTCAGGAATGGGATGAAAGTAAAGTCGCGGCGGTTGCCAAGGCTACTGTAAATGCAATGCCAATGGAAGTACAAACTTTCACTATGTCTTTCGATAATATCAGTAATAATACTGCACATCTTGGAATGATCTGGGAAAATACTTATGTGGGTGTTCCTATTACATTTTTTACCGATAAGCAGGTATCTGCAAGTATTGATAAAGTGATGGCGGGGCCGGCTTCAGGAGATTATTTTTCTGCAGCTGTATTTTACCTTGAATCCGGAAAAGACATTAACAAGGCTAAGATGTGGATCGATAAAGCTATCGAGATGCGTGAGCAGCCTGCGTTCTGGTATCACAGACAACAGTCACTAATTTATGCGAAAGCAGGGGATAAGGGCGGTGCTGTTAAAGCTGCCAAAAAATCTTTAGAACTTGCTGAAACAGCAGGAAATGACGATTATGTTGCTTTAAATAAAAAGAGTTTAAAAGAATGGGGTGCAATGTAAATTGAACCTAACTAAAAATAAAATGCCTTCAGCTTTAAAACTGAAGGCATTTTTTTTATTGCTTCACAAAGCGTTTACTGGATACTTTCTCTCCACTTTTTAATTGAAGTATATACAGGCCGCTTCTCAGGGCTGAAACATCGATCTGAACGTTGGTATCGTTCAATTCACTTTGTTGGACGAGTTGTCCCAATACCGAATAGATGGCAATCGAATCTATATTTACATCCGAAGAAATTGTGAGAACATCCATAGCAGGATTTGGACTTAGACGAAATTCTATGGTGGAATTTTCAGTCACAGCCAGCGTTGTATCGTAAAAGCTCATCCATGCAAATTGATAGGTTTGTGATGGAACGATGGTACCCACCAGTGCTGAAGCACCGGTATTGGTATCTATGGTACGAAGCTCCGGTTTAAAGGTCGTGTTATTAAAAGCGCTGCAATAAAGATGACTGTCCTGTGGGTTAAAACTCAGTCCTTGTCCGAAATTAGCATCGAAACCTATGTTACCAAGCAAGGTTGGTACCCCGGTAAGCCGATTAATTCGATAAACCATATCGGTGTCGATATCGTAACTGTAAAGGTTATTACTGGCATCACGGCCCAGGGCAATACCTACTACCAAACCATTATCACTTCCTACTGGCGTAGCAGTTTGAGCAGTGAGGTTAATTTGGTACAAACGAGTACTTCCGGCACCATTAGTGGCGATTCCGTACAGAGTTCCATCAGAGGCGTATTCCAGGCCGGTAAAAGATTGTCCGGCATCGGGCATAATCTGCCCCAATCCTAAATAGTCTCCAACGTTATTCACAACATAGAAGTTGTTTGCATTGTCAACTACAATACTAGAATTGGCATTTGGGACGGTAGCTCCGGCTCCTTCAAACTCATTCAGAGGGGATGGAGCAATAATGGTAACCGTCGAAAGGTTCATCTTATCGATCTTAGCAAAATTGGCCAGGGTGTTTTCTGTGGTATGAATTGCCATATCCCCCAGGTATCGGCCGGGTTCTGTTACGATTGAAGCAGTAAAGTGATCTTGCAGAATCGCTATTTCTTGCGAGGTAAAAACATCCGTAATACCCTCCATATGGTTTTCAGTAAGTACGTCCAATAGTTCGGAGATACTTCGTGTTTGCTGAGCAAAAATACTACTCATGGATAGTGCGAAAATTATGCACAAATTTGTAATTGTTCTCATAATACAATGGATTTAAGTTTACTCAAACCTATTGTATTGTGTCATTATTATCGGAAAGAATTAGAATTTGACCGAAAGCATTGAGAATTCTCGATAATCGGCCGAGTATTTAAGATTCCAGTACATTCTTAAACTGATCCCGATAATGAGAAGGGCTTTTACCGCTAAATGCCTTAAAGGTTTTGTTGAAGTGGGAAAAATTATTGAATCCACTCGCATAGCAGATATCGGTAATACTGAGGTGTTGTTCACTCAATAATTTGGACGCATGAACCAGGCGGTATTCATTAACGAATTGAGTAAATGTTTTACCCGTTTTCTTCTTGAAGTACCGGCTGAAGGCCGGCTCGGTCATACTCACCATGTCGGCAATTTCCGATAACGGTATGGTCCGGGTGAATTCCTGACTTACAAATGAGAATATGGTATCCATCCGCCTGGTATCCTGGGGTTTAGATTCCAATACCACTTTATCAACATTTAATAAGGTATATGCATCGGTCTCGGCCAGTTGCTTCAGAATATTCAGAAAGGACAGTAATTGTTCGATGCTGGGGAGGTCGAGTAATGCTTCGACCTGAGGCCCAACGGTATTCTGAACGGATTCATGAAATACGATCCCTTGTTTACTGCGTTTCAACAGCTGTTTTACCTGTCGCATTTCCGGTATATCGAAAAATTCAGGGCCTAGGAAATCCTCTTTCACCTGGATTACAACTTCACTTTTGTTGCCAGTTAAACCATCGGTAAATCCAAAGTGTGGCAAATTGGCCCCTATAAAGATAAGGTCCCCATTATTATAGTAGGAAACATGATTACCGATATGTCTTTTCCCACTGCCTCCGTTAATATAGGCGATTTCCATTTCGGGATGAAAGTGCCAGGTAGGGGCATGTTCGTTCGATGCCCCTATATAGTTATGTATCTTTATCGAACTTCCGAACTTCGGCGATATAGGTTCTAATACTGGATCTTTACTCATTTTCATAAAGTGAAAATACATCTAATACACCGCAATAGACTATACAAATTTAACCAAAATATGTGTTATTTTAACCTTAAATTATTTTTAATACATATAGTTGGTTAAAATAGCATATTTATTCGCCATTTAAGTGGATGTGTAGCTGTTGTTCCTGTCGCATCTTTGTACTGTTGAACTTAAAACTTGATGTTATGAAAACAATTAAAAGAATTTTAATGGCAGGAATGTTAGTAGTAAGCTTATCAGTGACTGCTAACGAAGAACGATTTATCGCGGTTAAAAGCGGCGATGTTACTATTACGAAGGAAAACCGTCATGTAGATGTCTCAATTCTTAATACCGAAAAGAATACCTACACCTTATATATTTATAATCCGAACGGTGATAGGGTATTTAAAGAAAGATTGGGAAATGACGCCAGCCTTGGTAAACGTTTCAATTTCGCATCGGCACTGAAAGGTATTTACACCTTTACTTTTGTGACCGATGCCGGAGAAAAGTCTTCGTATACTGTTAAAGCCGGACTTCAGAACTAAGGACGGTTAATTTTCAATTGTGTTAGAGGGGCGGGAAACCGCTCCTTTTTTTATGTAGATAATCTATTACCTTGGGTATTGTTTCTCAATAGCTGCAACATGTAAGCTATCAGTATCACAGACAGACAGCCCACAAAATTGAGCCATAAGTAGGGTAAATTAATTACTTCGTATAAGTCTAGAAAAAACAATCCAATGACCAGTGCCTGGTTAATAAGGGCTGCGATAAATACTTGTGTTCCTTTAACATATCGAGAGAAAAAAGCAAGCAGGAAGACCCCTAAAATGTTACCATAGAATATGGAGCCTATAATGTTTACCAATTGGATGAGGTTATCGAATAGGTCTGCAACACTGGCAACGCAAATGGCGATAACACCCCATAGCAATGTAAACCACTTCGAGGCTTTGAGGTAATGCCTTTCCGTTTGTCCCGGAGTATTCCTACGATACAGATCTATGGCTGTTGTAGATCCCAGTGCATTCAATTCTGAAGCCGTGGACGACATGGCTGCACTCAGAATGACTGCCAGCAGCAGCCCGATAAGTCCCCGGGGCAGTGTATTCAGTATGAAATGAATAAATACATAATCCTTATCGTTAGTCTCTGCATTGGGATTAGCCTTTTTAATTAGCACCTTGCTTTGTGCCCGAAGGGAATCTTCAGAACGATTTAATTGTACAATATCCGCCTTGAGAGCTTTCGCTAGTGTTGGATCCTCGGCTCGGGCATAGTCTATTTGTTTAACTCTGAGGTCATTTTCAATAAGCCTTTTATGATCTTCCAGTGCCTGGTAATCCATGGCATATTCTGAATTCATTACGTCTTTCACACCGGCAGGATTGAAATGCAGTGGAGAGGCATTGAACTGGTAGAACACGAAAACCATGACTCCAATCAATAGGATAAAGAACTGTAAAGGTACTTTCAACACTCCATTCATAATTAGTCCCATCTGACTTTGTTTCACGGAACGTCCGGAAAGATATCGCTGAACCTGGCTTTGATCCGTTCCGAAGTAGGAGAGGGCAAGGAAACTTCCTCCAATGAGTCCGCTCCATACCGTATACCGATTGTCAAAATCGAATGAAAAATCCAGTATCTCCATTTTACCGTTAGCACCTGCTATATCAAGTGCTTTGTCGAAGGAAATGTCCAGCGGTAAATAATTCAGAATAATAAGAAATGCGATCAGCATGCCTAGCATGATCACTGCCATTTGCTGCTTTTGTGTTACGCTCACAGCTTTGGTACCACCGCTTACGGTATAGATAATCACCAGTACACCAATTATGATATTCAGATAGATCAGGTTCCATTCCAGTACAGCCGACAAGATTATCGCCGGTGCAAAGATGGTGATACCTGCTGCCAACCCTCGTTGTATGAGGAAGAGGATTGCTGTGAGTGTTCGTGTTTTAAGATCGAAACGCGTCTCCAGGTATTCGTAGGCGGTAAATACCTTTAGTTTGTGATAGAGTGGAATAAAAACGAGACAGATCACAACCATGGCGATCGGAAGTCCGAAGTAGAACTGAACAAACCCCATCCCATCGTGAAATGCCTGCCCGGGTGTTGATAAAAAGGTAATGGCACTGGCTTGTGTTGCCATTACACTAAGTCCGATAGTCCACCATCGTGCCTGGCTACCTCCTTTAAGGTAATCTACTACATTTTTGCTTCCCCTGGCTTTATAGGTTCCGTAGAGTACGATAAATAATAGAGTTCCAATGAGAACGATCCAGTCTATTTGCCCCAGGTTATCGAATCTCATCAGATATAACTTTTCATTATATAATAGAAGAGAATTACATATGCCAGATTAAGCAACAAGAGCACTGTATACTTCCATTTCCAGATATATTTTTGCTTTTCTTCCATTATCAATTTCCTAATGACAGCAAGTTAGCAAACAATCGGTAAGCACCGGATACACCTGCAGGTAATTCTCTGAAAAAACTTAGTCCGGTATAGACATAATACCCGGATCCATATTTGGCCACGAGCAAGGATCCTTTGGTCTCCGGGTAATTTTTGTCATTCATACCCAGGATAGGTGTAAAGGCATCATCCCAATTATTCGGGAAGTACAAACCGCGTTCCTGGACCCAACCCCTGAAATCGGCCTGACTAATTTTATTAGGTGTGGAAAGTGCAGGATGATCCGGAGCCAGAATTTTCACTTCCGAATTTTCATCTGTCACCCGGTCTCTTGATAATTCGATCGGGTAGGGTGCAAGCTTATCCGTTACTAATCGCCTGTTTGTATTATACTGAACCAACATTACCCCACCATTATATACAAATTCCATCAGAATTTCCTGTTTGAAAGAAAGTTCGGGAATGGTATTATAAGCCCGTATACCCACCACTATGGCGTCAAGGTTGTGTATTCTTTCTGCAGTGATATTTTTCGGATCGAGGGTGATCACCTCATATCCTATATATTCTAAACTCTCCGGTATCGCATCACCGGCACCATTGATATATCCGATTCGCTGACCTCTTTTTTTAATATCGATACGGACGGCTTTTGCTTCGGAAGGCATTAAAACACGCTGAAAAGGGATATGTTCGTAATCGATGTTCACTAATTCCTTATCGAAGAACCGGCTGCCTAAACTGGCCAGGGGTTTTAAGTAACCTTCGCTTTGGTTCACCGAAGGGGTGACCTTAAAAAGTACGGTCGTGGAAGCACCTTTTTGATAGAGTTCGAACGTGTGCTGTCCCGGGCTAACAGTCCATCCCTGAGGATGATTCAATTGTACGGACCCGCTTATACTATCTCGTCCTGCCACAATTTTCACAGGAACCTCTTTCGATTTATTATCCGGAAAGATGATCACCTTTTCAGGTATACTGGTTGTTACCTCCGGCAAGATCTCTAAAGGCTGATATACTTCCCCTTTTACAGGATCATTGTATTTGTAAACCGCATCTCTCACTATTTCAAGCTGCGATCTGCCCATGCTGAGATTGAACACAAATTGTTCGGGTGCCGACGTTTCCGCAAAACCAATCATATCTGAAGCGGCTTCATACATACCCAGGCTTCCTTTCTCTTTTAACCAATAGGGTGCGGACGTAGTGGATTTCTCCGTTATTACGGTGGTTTTGAAATTAAATCGTTTATTAGGTTCAAGGCCTGTAAGTTCATTCATTACAATTCTACCTGAAGGCAATGTCACCGATCGCAAGCTTACAGGATAATCGGATCTGTTAATAGCCTCAATATTGATCTCATAACTCCCGTTAGGATTAACCGTATTGGTATTAGCCACAACTTCAAGGAAAATACCGCCACAATCGAGGATTAATTTTTCCAATTGTTTTAGTTTGATCTCCTTCCAGTGTTCATTTTTCAGCATCTTCACCATTTCATAGGCATGCAATAACGATGGTAACATAGTGGAAGGATCTTCGTAATTAAAATTTGTTTCCAATGGGTCTAATATAGTACCAATGGCTTCGCCTCCTTCAACCCGGGACCAGCTTGTGTTTATTCCTTCAAAGAGGTTGTTCTTTTCCTTCTGAAAATCTCCTTTTAGAAATTCAAGCCACTCCATTTGTTCTCCCCGTCGACCCGTACTTCCGAATCCCTGTGATTTGTGCATGCTCCTGCTCAGGGACGCGATCTCCCCGTTCGACAGGCCCAGGGCTTGGTAAAAAGTACCGGTATTCAATGCCACGATGTTGGACATGTCCGCATTCTCATAGCGCTTTGGATCGTTGTAGAAGGACCAGTAGTTGTTCCAGAAAAGTCGTTTTGGCTGCCAAACACCATACCGCTTCGCGAGTTCGGGATATTTGGTTTTGTCGCCTACAATATCGAAGGCCTCAAAACTCAGCATAGCTGAAGATGTATGATGACCGTGCGTGCTTCCCGGGGTCCTGTGATCGAAACGGTTAATGATTATATCCGGTTTAAATTTCCGTATGGCCCGCACCACATCGCCAAGTACTTCATCTTTATTCCAGATGGCCAGGGTCTCATCCGAGTGTTTTGAATAACCAAAATCGATGGCACGTGTGAAAAACTGTTCACCGCCATCCGTCCTTCTGGCAGCTAAAAGCTCCTGGGTACGGATAACCCCTAATAATTCCCGGATTTCCGGTCCGACGAGATTCTGTCCGCCACCACCCCGTGTCATAGATAGGTAGGCTGTGCGTGCTTTAACATCATTAGAAAGCCATGATATAAGGCTGGTATTTTCATCATCCGGGTGAGCAGCTACGTATAAAGCCGAACCAAGAAAATTCAATTTTTGAAGGTTATGGTATATTTCGGAGGAGGTGGGTTTTTGAGGCTGCTGTGCCAGCGCAATAATCGTGAACAGGCTGATTGAGAGAAACGTAATAAATTTATTTCGCATCGTTGGATTGGGTTATTCAGAATGAATCAAATATACCCAAAATGAGAAACCCTAATTAATCTATTGGGTGTTCTTTAACATTTTTATCTTCCTCATGAAGGAACTCCTCAATTTCGTCGGGCTTTACAACTGTTACTCCTCTTTGCAACATAAGACTGTTTGGGTACGTGATGATCTCTTCCATTTTGGTTTTGATCACTATATGGAATCCTTTTATGTCTTCGATGGTTCCTTCAAAATCGTACTCCTTGTCATGAATGATGATGAAATCACCGATCTTGTACGGAAAGGTGAAGAACATGATGACGCCACTGGTAACGTTAGATAGTATGGACCATTGTGCAAAGAGCGCGACACCGATTACCGCGAAAACCGACGACATCACTATACCCACATCTGAGAATTCAACACCCCAGATAAGGGTCAGACCAAAAATGATCAGAAAGCCAATGCCGAAATCCACGTGCTTGATAATAAGGCCGGTACGGTGCTCGACTTTTTCTGATTTTCGCGAAAATCGTTTTACAATTCGAACAAGTATCCACCGGAGTATAATGTGGAAAACAATTACAACAGCCGATTGCAATAGTTCGGGTAAGTATTCTTTCATGCCCTAATTTAATGTTTTAAGCCTAATTCTTCACGTAAGTATTCATCCGCATTACTGTTTTTACGCCAATAAGCACTCTGAATACGTTTCATGCGGGTAGCCGAAGTTTTAAGTCTTTCCGACGTATTTCCCCAACCTGAATTGGTTTCTTCCCATTTTTCAATTTCAAACGGAAACGTACTATTGAAATAGATCACAAGATTACGCTCCAGTCCCGGATATTTTATTTCATACCTGGTAAGTGAGTCTCCTTGTTTTAAACTCGCAATAGCTGGGTAAGCACGTACGTCCTTATGTCTCATACGAAGGGATTCCAATGAAGGGATTATTGACAGATCTCCCGCAGGAAGATCTTCCGGATCGATACGGATAAGATTCCACAATTCATCTTCCATCCAGGTTTTCGGGAATGACAGATTTTGATCCCCTTCAGATTCAAAATAGGAATGCCCCGTGAATTCGAATTTCTCGCGATTGTTTATTTGCATGTATACCTGGCCACACCATTCCTGCACAGAATTACTTACTTTAATGGCATGATCCGTATTTTTAACCGGGTTAAACGCACTGGTCATTATGGAATACGGATATATACCTGTATGGAATTTCTTGGTTGTATTCAGTTTAAGGACAGGAATATTCTTTTCTGAATAACGGTTTGTTTTAACCTGTTTTTGAGGCATGAAGTCCTCGGTAACAAAAACGGTAACTGCAGTACCCTCACGCAATTCACCATATCGTTCCTGTTTTAAATGATACGAAGTGATTTCCGCTTTACCGGAATACCAGTAATCCTTGAATTCCTGGGATAGACTCCTTGCTTCTTTGGTATTATTTTCTTTTGAAACTGCCAGGACCACACTACTCATGCTAAGTCCCTTTTCGGTATTTTGACAAGAAGTGATTGATAGCAAAATGCCTGCGCAAATATGGATTATAATAGTTCTATTCATCGAGCATAATTTGTCGCAAAATTACGACAATCTTACGGTCTGTCAAGCGCCATTAACGTTTTGTAAACAAGTCGGGTAGGGAGTCCCATCACATTAAAATAAGACCCTTCCAGACGATCAATTCCCACATACCCTATCCATTCCTGAACACCATAACTACCTGCCTTGTCGTAGGGTTGATAGGTGGTGAGATAATATTGGATTTCTTCTTCCGTCAATTCTCTGAACCACACCTTGGTAGTATCATTTATGGTTTTCTGAAAATCCGTCCCGGTAAAGCACACAGAAGTGATCACTTCATGTACAGAACCACTCAAACGCGCTAACATTTGCCTGGCTTCATTGTAATCTTTGGGTTTGTTGATGGCTTCGTTGTTCATCCAAACGATGGTGTCACTGGTTACAACGATATCATTTTCCATAAGTTCGGTAAACTTGCTTGCTTTCAGCCTGGCCAGATAATCGGTGATCTCATGTCCTTTTAAATTTGAAGGATAGGTCTCCACAACTTCGCGAACATCTATGGTGAAATCAATATCGAGTTCTTTGAAAAAATGTTGGCGCCTGGGTGATCCGGAGGCTAAGATAATATTGTAATTTTTAAGTTTTTCCTTCAGCATAAATTATAATTTCATGAATAGATTTTGTTTAACCGAAGTGAACCATTCGTCTTTAAGGATACTGAGTACGATACTATCACGCCTGCCGTTGGGACGGGCACAATTAGATCGCAATATTCCCTCCGGGATACAGCCAATGCTTTTCATGGCTGCAATACTTCGCTTGTTACGCGCATCTGCTCTGAATTCAACTCGCTCTGTGTCTAAGGTTTCAAAGGCAAAAGTTAAGAGTAGATACTTGCAATGCTTGTTCAAGCCGGTGCCTTGGAATTCCTTCCCATACCACGTATACCCCAGTTGAAGGCTGCTGTGTTGTGGTTGAATATCGTAAAAACGAGTACTTCCCGCATATTTCCCGATCTGCTTATCCCAAACAATAAAAGGGTAGGAGTTACCTGTTTCTTTTTTAAGAAAGGCATAATCCATATATGCCTTCAAATTTTGGTCTCCATCAGCCGGTAAAAGTGAGTAGGACCATAGATCCGGTTCATTATCAGAGTAAACCTTCAAATGCGTAAAGTCCCCGGCTTGCAACGGGCGAAGCAGTGCGCGCTCATCTTCCAGGATATAATTTTCTTTCGTATCAAAAATCATTCAGCATAATTTAGATAAATCGGTAACAGATCATCGCGCACATACCCGTGACCATAACTAGCTTCAGAACCTGTGATAATAGGGTATATTCTTTCCTGGATTCCGCACCCCATGCTTTGCTGCAAAAATAGAGTAGTGGGCCTACAATAAGAAACAGAAAATACAAGACCATTAATTTCTTATTGTATAAATAAGTATAGAGATATGCCACGATGCCTGCAATAAAAGATACGGCCAGGACAAACACCAGCATGGTAGTACGAGTCCGTCCCAGTGCAATAGCCAGGGTGTTTATGCCGCCATTTTTATCGCCGTTAATGTCTTCTAAATCCTTCACTATTTCACGAATAAGATTAACCACGAAAGCGAAAATAGCGTAATGCAATACAATTTGGGAAGCTGATTTTTGAGCTTCAGAGAGTCCGCTAATTGCCAACGGATAAAAATCGAAGATCAGGACGATCAACAAACTAAAGGACACCAGTGCGGAGATCAACACATTACCCAGTATAAGCATGGCTTTCAATTGGGTCGAGTACATGTATAATATGGCTGAAATGACAATGAACGTAGCAGCAAGACCAGGTTTCGCCAATTGATTGGCTAAAATGAACCCACAGACCACCCCGATCACATTCAGAAAAATAAAATAGTTAAAAGCCTTCTTTTCGGTGATCGACGTACCTATGAGCACCTTTTCAGGTTTGTTGATCCTGTCGATATCGACATCGTAAATGTCGTTCACCACATTTCCGGCAGCTGCGATTGCTAATGTGGCCACAACTAATAACAAGAACTGTAGCTCGTTCATAGCTGTCTCTGCCTCAAAAACATCGAAAATCACAAACTTTATTATGATCTGAACGATCGCAATAAGCAATAAGTTAATAGGTCGTATTAATTTAAGGTATACCATATGGGTTCCGGTTGCTTGTGAGGAAATCAGTCGTATTTTGCCGATGCACCCGAGCCGTCGATCCACTTCCCCTGAACTTTCAGTACCTGTTCAACGACATCACGAACACACCCTTTACCTCCTTTTCTGTGGGAAATGTATTTGCAGATGTCTTTAATTTCCGGAACGGCATCCTGCGGACAGCAAGGGAGGCCTACATGTTGCATTACATCAAGATCCGGAATATCGTCTCCCATAAAGAGTACATTTTCATTGTTGAGATTTTTAGATGCGAGATATTCGTTAAGAGTTTTAGTTTTCTGATGGGTACCCAGGTGGATGTCGGTAATTCCCAGTCCACTTAACCGAGCTCGAACCCCCTCGTTCGTCCCACCACTGATAATGCACACATTGAATCCTCTGTCCACTGCGGTTTTTAGTGCAAATCCATCCTTGATATTCATAGTTCTGAAAAGTTCCCCGTCGGTATTAATAATTATACTACCGTCGGTGAGAACACCGTCTACATCGAAGACGAATGTTGTTATATGTTGCAGGTATTCTTTATAACTTTTTTCCATAGGTTTCCTGTATCGATACTGTAAGCCGTTCGTATATTTCTTTATACGGACTATCTTTCAGCAAATGTAAATGTTTTTCAAGGGTTTTGGTATCGCCTCGCGATGCCGGGCCAGTTTGTGCCTCTGAGGCGGACATGGCTTCAATTTTCATGGCGGTCTCCCTGATGAGCGGTTTCAGCAGGTCAAAATCCAGATCGGCCTCTTCCAGTAAGCTATCTGAAATATGATACAGATGATTCACGAAATTATTGACAAACACTGCCGAAAGATGAAGCCTGCTGCGTTCTTCCGAAGTTATTTCCACTACCTTTTTCGAAATACATGCTCCCAGTTCCCGCAGTAACTCCAGATCCGATTTCAGTTCGGCTTCTATACAAATTGGGATTTTTTTAAATTCTGGCTTCCGACTTTTTGAGAAAGACTGCAAGGGGTAAAACACTCCCCGGTGCTTGTGATAGTTTAATTTGTTTATGGAAACTCCACCGGAAGTATGAACCACTAAAGAGCTGTTCTTAGGGAGCTTTGTGGAGAATTCCGGAATGATATCATCAGGCAGGGCTATCAGGTAGATATCTGCCTTAACGAGATCTGAAATTGAATGGGTTACCTGAACAGACTGAAGCGATTCGGGAAGAAAAATTTCAGACCGATTGTAGATCTGAACCAATGCTGCGTCTTCTGCTTTCTGAAATGCTTCACATAAATGCCTCCCTACATTTCCGAAGCCTATTACCACAATAGAAATCATACAGCGAAGGTAATAACTTTTTTGAATGATTATTCACCGCTTAAAAAGTATCTTTATCAGGGATTCAAAAGAAATTTTATGCAGGATATTCAAACCAGAGAAGATATTAATACCCTGGTCCTGGCCTTTTATAAAAAGGTTCGCAAGGATGAATTGTTAAGTCCAATATTCGAGCCAATGATTCAGGACTGGGAGACGCATTTTGAACTACTGACCAATTTTTGGGAAAGCAATCTCTTTTTTCGCAAGACCTATAAAGGTGATCCGCTTCAGAAACATATGGAGGTGGATGAGTATCACAAGGGGGTGATCAATGAGTTGCATTTCGGAACCTGGATAAATTTATGGTACCAGACTATCGATTCCTTATTCGAGGGAGAAATAGCACAGATCGCGAAGAATCGTGCCCGAAATATGGGAACATTCATCCATTTGAAGATCTTCGAAGCCCGACAAAACAGATCGGCCAAATAATTTGATAGTTAACAAATTTTAGTAGTTTGAATGAACGATAATACCTAAATTTGCACAAAAATTTGCAAATGCAAAAAAAACTGGCTTCTGTTCTTTTTTCAACCCGATTAACCGCCTCCTTATTTATTGTTTTTGCTATCGCTATGGCTGTAGGTACCTTCCTGGATGCTTCAGCTGAAACTTCACCCACACCCTATACAAGAGAACTTATTTACAATGCATGGTGGTTTGAATTGATTATGGTGTTGTTCGTGATAAACTTTGTAGGGAACATTTTCAAATTCAAGCTATATAAAAAAGAGAAATGGGCCACCTTAACCCTTCATTTGTCTTTTATCTTGATTTTGGTAGGGGCTTTTGTAACTCGATACATAGGCTACGAAGGTCGAATGAGTATACGTGAAGGGGCCACAGAAAAAACATTCCTTTCTGAAGATACCTATCTCACTTCCTTTATTGATGGTGATCACAAAGTAGACGGAGTCCAGATGAGGCGAAATGTAGCACCAAAGAAACTTCGACTTTCAGAAAGATTGGATAATTATTTTGAATTGAACACGAACTATTTTGAGCAAGAAGTCACTATTGTGTACCGTGATTATATCAAAAATGCAGAGGAGGGATTAATTCCAGGTGATGAAGGAGCTGAATACCTGAAGATCGTAGAAGCTGGTGACGGTAGTCGACATGAGCACTGGTTGAAGAGTGGGGAAGTAACGAGCATTCACAATATCCTTTTTGCTTTGAACGTACGAACCTATGGAGCTATAAATATCAATGTGGATTCAACAGGAGCTTACAACATTCTTAGTCCTTTCGAAGGAACTTATATGCGAATGGCAGATCAGCAGCAGGGGATGGTTGTAGCAGACAGCGTCCAGCCATTACAGCTTCGTTCCTTATATCAGTTGGCAGGTACGGCATTTGTATTCCCCGAAGGGATTACTACCGGGCGTATGGGCATTATTAAAGCTGCGGAAGGTTTAAAAACGAATACGGACGCCCTTATACTGGATGTTATTTCAAATGGAGAGACTAAGACGGTTGAACTATTAGGAGGAATGGGTTCGTATCCGAATCCGAAAAAAACAAGTGTGGGGGGTCTTGATGTTTACCTTGCTTACGGATCCAGGAAATATGAACTACCCTTTAGTATAACCCTAAACGATTTCATCGCTGAAAAATATCCCGGCACGGAGAATAGCTATTCAGCCTTTAAGAGTAAAGTGACGGTGAACAATTCAGATACCGAGTTTTACGATTACGATATATATATGAATCATGTGTTGGATGAGGGCGGCTATCGTTTCTTCCAGGCAAGTTTCAGCCCAGATGAGAAAGGCACCGTACTATCGGTGAATAAGGACTGGTGGGGCACCTGGATTACCTATATTGGTTACTTCCTCCTATACTTCGGCCTGATGGCGATTTTGTTCGACAGAAATACCCGTTTTGCAAGCCTGAAGAAAATGCTGAATAAGGTGAAAAAGAAAAAAGCAGCTCTTTCGATAATCTTCGCATTAGGTGTAACGAGCCTGGGATTCGGACAGGATGAAAACCAACAACATACACAGACATCGGAGCTACAGTTGGATTCCCTTATTATCGCAAATAAGGTCACTAAAGAGCATGCAGCTGTATTCTCGAAACTGGTGATCCAGGATGATGGACGAATGAAACCTGTAAATACCTATGCCAGTGAATTACTCCGGAAGATCAGCAGAAGAGATTCTTATAAGGGGTTGAATGCGAACCAGGTATTTCTTTCTATGACTGAATTTCCCAGGATCTGGCTTGAAGTTCCTATCATTTATCTAAAAAGAGGGAACGACAGTCTTCGGAAGGTGCTTGGAGTTTCGGAAGACGCGACTCGTATTGCTATGATCGATCTTTTCGATGCTCAGGGTAATAACAAACTGGAACCTTATCTTGAAGAGGCCACACGTAAAACCAATCCCAATCAGTTTGAAAAGGACTTCATAAAAACGTATGAAAGTGTGTATTTACTGAACCAGACACTTAGTGGGAGCATCCTAAAAATATTCCCTATACCCAACGATGAGAATAATAAATGGGTTGCCTATCCGGAATTAAATGAGGCGAATTTTAAAGGGATGGATTCTATTGCGACACGAACCATTTTACCCGCTTATTTTCAGTCGGTAAACGAGGCGCGAATAGATGGTGATTATTCCCAGGCGGAGGAAATATTAAACGGATTGGCCAAGTTTCAGATGAAATATGGAAGTGAAGTGATGCCTTCGGAAAATAAGATCAATGCCGAAATAACCTACAACAAATTTGATATCTTCAATAAGCTCTACAAATATTTTCTCCTGATAGGAGGGTTGATGTTCATTTTTATCATCTTCAAGATTTTCTGGGAAGCGAAATTTTACAATATTCTGATTACTATCTGTAAGTACATTACCTGGGTTTTCTTCCTGCTGATGACCCTTGGTCTGGCCACTCGCTGGTATATTAGTGGTCATGCCCCCTGGAGTGACGCCTATGAATCTATCATTTACGTAGCATGGGCGACGGTATTCTTCGGACTGGCCTTCGGACGAAAAAGTAATTTAACGATTGCATCCACTGCATTTGTGGCTGCGATTATCCTTTGGGTTGCCAATCAGAACTGGCTGGATCCATCCATCGCTAATTTGCAGCCCGTGCTGGACAGTTATTGGCTTATGATTCATGTGGCCGTTATTGTGGCAAGTTATGGACCCTTTACTTTGGGGATGATATTAGGAGCAACTGCGCTGTTGCTCATGTTGCTTACAACCGAAAAGAACAAGCTTCGAATGGATATGAATATCAAGGAAATCACGGTGATCACCGAAATGGCTCTTACCGTTGGATTAGTGATGCTCACCATTGGAAATTTCCTTGGCGGACAGTGGGCTAATGAAAGCTGGGGAAGATACTGGGGTTGGGATCCGAAGGAAACGTGGGCACTCATTAGTATTATGGTGTACGCCTTCGTGCTTCATATGCGATTGGTCCCTGGATTGCGTGGCCGATGGTTCTTTAATGTAATGGCCCTGTTTGCATATGCCGCCATCATGATGACTTATTTCGGGGTTAATTTCTACCTTGCCGGGTTGCATTCGTACGCGAGCGGTGATGCCCCTGTAACACCAACCTTTGTCTGGTATATTGTTGGTTTAGCGGTCTTATTGAGTACTCTGTCCTATTTCAGCTATAAAAAACACTTTATAAAAAAAGGATAGGTCCGTAGACCTATCCTCTCTCACTATTTATTGAATTAGGCTGAGATTAGCGAGCCGATAAACGTAAGGTCTCTGGCCGAAGCCTCTCTTAGGTTTACCGATACTCTCAGTTTAGTTGTAGATATAGTCCGCCTGGGCATCGACCATTCTGTAATCTTCCTGGATATGTTCACTAATTTCCAGTTTATAATAAAGATCTTTTGTTAATTCTTCTATTTCAGATTCTGTTGTTTTTAGCTTTCTCGCGATCTTTGCGATCTCTTTTCCTTCGGAAATGTACTGAAGAAGTTTAATTTCAAACCCGTCAAGATCGTAATGCATGATCAGATTTTCGAGATACACCTCTTCCACAAGCTGCATGGTATTCTTTCGGTTTATGACCTCCTGACGTTTCAGAAAAATACGAAGTTCAGTCTGTCTCAACTCATTCTCTTCCTTGATGGCCTTCATTCTATAAACGATAGCATAGGTAAGCATGAGCATTTCGGCTACGACTGCAGCTTTCAAGTGAGACGGTTGTGTCATAAGGAAATCCAGTCCCATGTTGCGCAGCACAAAATAGTCGACTGCGAATAATAGTGGAATACTCAGTGCGATCACGTAGAATTTAGGATAGTTCTTTTTGCTGAAAAGATAGACTCCGGACATGAAGTAGAGGCATATCACTCCATAGGAAATCAAGTTGGCTGCAATTCCAAAATTCGCTATCGAAGTAATAAAGCACATCATCGTTAATACAGCACCGATCCCCAGAAGGGCCGTGGTGATCCATTTCATTTTCGGAAAAATTTCAGAAACATTTAAATACTTAGAAGCGAACCAGGCTCCGAAGAAACAAGTTGCGAGCACCATTAATGATTCTATAGCCTGCGGATTGGATATCTCATTATATCCCAACATCGGCATCAGGCCGTCACTTAAGAACAAAAGACCACTGATCGAAGTGAGCGCAAGGGAATAGAACAAGAATAGCTTCTCATCGAATAGAATGTAACACACCAAATTCAATAACACCACCATCAGGGCAAAACCAAAGAACATCCCGGTTCCAAATGAGTTTCCAGCCTGACTGGCTGCGATAATCGTGGTTGCAGCGTTATTTTTTAAAATTTCTCGGTTTTTACCCCTTATAACGAAGTTGTTATTGTAGGAATTTTCCTCAATTGTTAAATTATGACTTTTTCCGGTGTTTAGTTCACGGTTAGAATTTTCGATTAATTTCGCCTTGTTGCTGGTCGATGAATTCCTTTCAACCTTCGCCTTTTTATCTTTATCAATCAAGCTTTTGGTTTTGGTCTTGAATGTACTAGTAACAAGGGTTAAGGGAGAATTGGGGGTGTTGTGTGCAGTGTTGGCAGTCAGTTGAATAGGTGCCAGGTACGACAGAAAAAGACACAATACGAGGGGGATAAATTGTTGCCTCATAATAAGCAGATTTTAATAATTTGGGTACAGCAATATACATAAAAAATACATTTCACCTAATAAATATGCATTTCATCGATGATAATTATAAAAAAAAGCTATCACAGAGGATAGCTTTAACATTTAATATGTTGAAAATCAGCTATTTCCAACCATGTCTTCTGGTTTCACCCAAGCGTCAAATTCTTCCGGGGTAAGATATCCCAGGTTAACGGCCTCTTCTTTTAGTGTAGTACCATTCTTATGGGCCGTAGTTGCGATCTCGGCTGCTTTATAATAGCCAATCTTTGTATTGAGAGCAGTTACCAACATAAGTGAATTGTTCACAAGTTCTTTAATGATTGGATGGTTTGGTGTGATTCCACTGGCACAATGTATATCGAAGGATGCGCAGGCATCTCCAATCAATTGTGCGGATTGAAGAATATTAGCTGCCATCACAGGTTTGAACACATTGAGTTCGTAATGTCCCTGCAGACCCCCTACTGAAATGGCCACATCATTTCCAATAACCTGGGCACAGACCATAGTTAAGGCTTCACATTGTGTAGGATTCACCTTTCCGGGCATTATAGACGAGCCTGGTTCATTCGCAGGAATAATAATCTCTCCGATACCGCTGCGCGGCCCACTGGCCATCATACGGATATCATTGGCGATTTTGTTCAGGGATACCGCCAGTTGTTTCAGTGCGCCGTGTGATTCTACAATCGCATCATGAGCCGCTAAGGCTTCAAATTTATTTTTGGCTGTTATAAAGGGAAGTCCGGTAAATTTTGCAATATGGTCGGCAACTTTTACAGCATAACCGTCCGGGGTATTAATTCCGGTTCCAACCGCTGTTCCTCCTAAAGCAAGCTCCGACAAATGAGGCAGTGTATTTCGTAAGGCGGAAAGGCCGTGTTCCAGCTGAGAAGCATAGCCGCTGAATTCCTGTCCCAGCGTAAGAGGCGTGGCATCCATTAAATGGGTTCGGCCAATTTTTACAATATCTTTAAATTCTTCCGATTTTCGCTTTAGGGTGTTATGCAGTTGTTCAACTCCCGGAATCGTGACTTCCACAATCTTTTTATAAGCTGCGATATGCATACCCGTAGGAAAGGTATCGTTCGATGACTGCGATTTATTCACGTCATCATTAGGAGTAAGCGTCTTTTCACCTTCACCAATAGTATGACCAGCTAACTGATGTGCGCGGTTCGCAATTACTTCGTTCACATTCATGTTACTCTGTGTCCCCGATCCGGTTTGCCAGATCACTAACGGGAATTGATCATCATGTTTCCCCTGAAGTATCTCATCACAAACGCTGGCGATAAGGTCTCTTTTTTCTTCAGTAAGCACACCCAAATCACAATTCGTATATGCCGCTGCCTTTTTCAGATAAGCGAATCCATACACAATTTCAAGTGGCATGGACGCCGGTGCTCCAATTTTAAAATTGTTTCGGGATCGTTCGGTCTGAGCTCCCCATAACTTTTCGGAAGGCACTTGTACCTCACCCATGGTATCCTTTTCTATTCTGTACTTCATGACGGCATTTTTAGCTCTCACAAAAGTACGAAATACCCCTTTTTCCCTCAAAGGATTAGATGTTTATTTACTGTGAATAAATTGGAGGAAATTGCTATTGAATCTAAAAAAATCATTTTATCTTTGCATAAAGCAAAACACAGGCATCATGTTTGAATTTGATCAATATCTTGGATTTTTAGCGTTTCTCACCATCTTAACTATCGGATTTTGGTTAATGATATTTTTAATCTCCTTTATTCCTTACTGGATAGGAGGTGCGCTCTATGAGAACTGGAAATTGAAGCGTGAAGCCAGAAGAAAAGAAGAAGAAGACCTGTAAACTCTCTACTTTATAAAAAAAGGAAGCCATTGGCTTCCTTTTTTTATTGTTTGACCTCAGATTTGCTAACCTTCAAAACCCTCATCTTCAAATCCGCCTTCGCGGCCGCCACGCTCACGTTGCTTCTTCTGATTGAAACGATACGTGAACGAAAGGTTGAACGATCTTTGTCTCCACTGAAATTCAGAATTGGATGTGAAGGTTTCCGTTTCAGTAAACGAACGCCTCTTCCTGGAATTAAACAGGTCCCTTATATTGAATCCCAAGGTTGCATTATCACCGAATAGGTCTTTACTAAAAGCGAGGTTAACCGACATAATTCCCTTATTTTCTGTTTGGGCATTATTAGTAGGGCCACGATAAAAAGCGGTAGTCTGCCATTCGATTTTCGCTGGCAGCGATACTTTTGCACTTCCTCTCGCAAACCAACTTGTATTATCGGCCCCATAATCGATACCGTTGAATTCTCCTTTCTTGCTGAACTTGAATAAATTAAAACTTCCATTGAATCGTAACCACTTAGCCGTGTTATACAATACTCCGGCTTCAAAACCGATCCGCTGATTGGTGGAGAGGTTAATGGGTATCGTTCGGATAATAGGAATTCCATTAGGAGTCTCTAATCCGGTATCTTCCTGGATACGTTCAAAAGAATCTGTTTCATACTGATAATAAACAGATGAGGTAAGTGTAATTTTATCCCATCGTTTGAGGTATCCCAGGTCGAATGCACTGGCAAAAGCAGGATTCAGATTCGGATTTCCCTGAAAAACATTGGCTTCACTGGAACGGGACGGGAAAGGATTTAGGTACCAGGAACGAGGCCGGTTAATTCTCCTGTTATATCCCAGTGTTACACTTTCCCTTTCTCCTAATTCATAAATCAAATTAACGGTAGGGAACAAACCCAGGTAGTTTTTGTCGAAATTGTCAATGAATCCCTCACCGTTCGCATTAACATTCGTTGCGTCGACTTCACCCTTTAGTTGCGTGTTTTCCATTCTTAGGCCAAGTAGGAATGAGAACTTACCAAATTTGTTGCCGTACTGACTGTAAAGGGCATTTACATTCTGGTTGAATGTGAAGATGTTCGATAAACTATCATTTCTTACAAAGTTACCTGAGGTGTTTACTTCTTCAAGTACCGTGAAATCTGTTTTTGTTTCTTCAAAGTTCCCACGATATCCCGCTTCAAATTGCGCGTTTTCACCAATAGGCAACACATAATCCGCCTGGCCCAGTATTTCAGTCTGATCCTCAATGGTAGTAACGATCTCCGTTGGTAGATTCATAAAATTTGGAAACTCAATAAATTCCCTGATATCGGAGACCTGCGTTTCATCACTGATCTCATACTGGAAGTCCATATTGAGCTCATGGCCTTTATCGTTGAACTTATTTCGATAATTCAGCGCCAGCTGATAGTTTCTGTCTTCTTCAGTTTGCTGCTCGGTTCGTATTATTGTTTTGGCCAGGGTATTGTTCCTATCAAACTCGTTGCTAATATTCGTGTTCTCATCATCGTCGTCACCGATCCGAATAAATGCTGAAGCCGTGATTGAGGACTGGTCGTTCAGAAAATATTCCATCCCTAAATTCGAATTGAAATTCCTACCTAAACGGTCATATTCACGTTCCTCCTGTACCACAGGGTTCTCCCTGTTCTGCGAAAAATAGCGGTTTTCGAAGAAAGCATTTCCCGGGGACTCGCGATATCGATATCCCGTGGTATTAAAAATATTGAACTTTTCTGTTCGTATATTCACATTACCATTGATCCCGCTACTCAAAGGATAGCCCAGGTTGGTAATAATAGATCCATTTAATCCCAGGGTCTTTTCTTTTCTCAAAATGATATTGAGAATACCGGCTGTTCCTTCCGCATCATACCGTGCCGAGGGTGAAGTTATTACTTCCACGCGATCAATTGCCTCTGCCGGTAACTGACTTAGCGCATCTGTGGAACCAAATCCGGCAAGCGCGGATGGACGCCCATTGATTAGTATTCGAACATTTTCGTTTCCTCTTAAGGCAATATTTCCTTCTATATCCACTGTAACCGAAGGGACATTATTAAGTGCATCACTCACGGTTGCTCCACTGGTGGTAAGATCCTTTCCTATGTTGTAGATCTTCTTGTCCAGTCGTACCTGGACCTCTGTAGTTTCGGCCCTGACCACCACCTCTTCCAGAACTTCACTATCAATTTCAAGATAGACGGTAGGCAATTCGGTATTCTTATCGATTAGCTGATTGCGAATCTTAATGGTTTTAAAGGAAATAAAATCGTATTGAACAGTATACGTTCCTTCTGGAACCTTTATCGCATATTCGCCTTTAACATCGGTAATTCCTCCGGCCACGGCAATTCCGCTGCTGTCGAGGAATGAAACTGAAGCGTACTCCAACGGCAGACCTGTTCCCTTCTCAAGAACAACGCCCGTTACCTTAAAATCCCGTTCTGAAGCGGCTATGGGATTCGACGGTTGCCCAAAAGAATGTATGGACGTAATCATGGCAATGACGCAAATGGTTAGTTTCATCAGGAGATTTTCAATTTAGACCACGAAAATAATCTGATGTTTAATCTGTCAGAGCCAATCTTTTGTTAAATATTCTATAAGATATGTAAAACGTTTTCCGGTGGTCTTCCCAGCGCTGCTTTGCCATTTTTTGTTACGATAGGTCGCTCGATGAGTTTGGGGTAAGTGACCATGGCTTCAAGGATTTCAGCATCGTTTAAATCCTTGTTCTTAAATTTTTCTTTCCATATAGTCTCGTTCTTTCGGATCAACTCCATGGGGGCTATTCCAAGCTTTTTAAGTAGTTTCTTCAGCGTGGCGGTGGTTGGAGGATTTTCAAGATATAAAACAGTTTCAATAGTCTCGTTTTTCTGCTCGAGTAGTTGCAAGGTTTCTCGTGATTTTCTGCATCTCGGGTTGTGATAAATTGTAGTCATTCTTCTTTTTTTGGTTCTTTTCTTCTTTTAGTCCAAAAGTCGATCTCAACATCAATCGAATTACTTATGAAATTTTCTATCTCGGAATGTTTGAAATCATTTCCAACACCATAATCGGTTCTGTCGATCGACATACGGGCTGAAATACCAATTGTATTTTCTCCATCAACACCCGTGATTATAAATGGAATTTCAATTTCCCTGGTTACTCCGTGCATAGTGAAATCTCCAATTGCCTTATACCCTTTCTCCGTTTTGACAATAGCACTACTTTGGAATGTGATCTCAGGGAATGTTTCGGTATCGAAGAAATCGGAACTTCTCAGATGATCGTCCCGGCCGTCTATTCCGGTATCTATACTCGCTGCTTTGATACTTGCGGAAAGCAACGACTTTGTGAAGTCTTTATCCACATAATCGAGATCGATAGTATACGTGTTATACTTCCCTGTGATTCTTGTTATACCATTTGCGATAGGGACAGAAAAGAGCAGGGAGGAGTGGTTGGTCTCGGCGGTTAACTTTTGCAGTTCAATAGGACTCTGCACAAAGGAAACCAAAGTTACTGTTACAATAAGGAGTAAGCTTATTTCTTTCATTCTATTAATAAATAAATACGTTTTCATGATTTCTGAATGATGTTGTTTAATTCCTCGGTGTAATCGAATTGCAGGTCCTCATGCAGACCTTTAATCTTGGTCTTGATAAATTGTATCTGTCGGTCGAACAGATTCATCAGCATTCTGTTTCCATCTATTTTGGGTCGGAAATCCTTAAGTTGCTTACAAAAGAACAGCAATAGCTCAACCTCTGTTTCTTTTACAGATGAGTAGCGGATGAACTTTTTTGTCTCTCTCAATATCTTCCGAGTACTTTTCTTTATATAATAAAAACTGGATGTGTTTATCTCGTTGAACATAGCCAGCATATTTTCCTTCACGTGTTCCACATAACTAGCTTCATCATCACTTTCGAAAAGCAAGTAGGTGAGGAGTTCTTTATTTTCTTTTTTGAATCTGGCTAAGCGCAGACAGAGTTGCTCGAGTTCGTCGCTCGATCTGTATTTTAATTCTTTCCTTATTTGAGCGACCGTGGCTGCTTTCATTTTAAGAGTATGTGTTGTCTAAGATGGTTTGGGTCTCTTCAAGCGATTTAAATACATCGAAGGTCTTTCCTTGGGTACGTTGGGCTCCCATAGCATTGCCGAATTGGGCAGCTTTTATGGGATCATCGGGCGCGAGGAGCATACTGAAAGCGATCCCTCCGGCGAATGAATCACCACAACCCGTTGTGTCTACCACATGATCTACTGGAACTGATGGGACGAGTTGTTGATTCAGCCTACCATTTTCCAATGTATAGACCATCACACCCCTGGCATCCAGGGTAACAAATAGCGATTTTAAACCCTGTCTCAGACAATGGGCAGCAAAAAGCGGAAGTTGTTCCATGGCGATCTCATCGTTATGCCGCAATTCTTCCAGGGTGTATTCATTCTGAAACCAACTGCAATTCGCCTCTTCCAGGTTCATTTTTAAGACATCGATATATGGTAACCAAAGATCCCTGTCCACCCAGAATTTCGTGACTCGTTCGCCACGGGTAGTAAGAGCGGTAGTAGGGCCATGAGCATCGAAGACAATTGAGGCGTTACTGTTCTCTTTGATATACTGAAGCGTTTCCAGCGGAACTTCAAAATCTGTTACAGGAACACAGACGAACACTTCACAGTCCAACAGATCCTTCACATCTTCGGGCATGATAGGCTTCATGAACGCGGTCTGTGTTTCGATGCGATTGTTCTGATCGGTAAACTTCAGCTGGATCACGTCCCCCATATCAGCTTCAGAAGAAATGTAAGAAGTATCAATGTTATTATAATTTCCAAAGAGTTCTTCTATACCCTGCGCATCACTTTTCCTGATATGTGTTACCGGATAGACCGTACCTTCCGATCCTAATAAATTGGACAAAGCTATGGCTGTGTGAGTAACACATCCGTATTTCTGAATTTCTTCATTGTTATGAGTAATGATATAATCCCGAGGAATGGGACCCAGTACAGCCACTTTCATTTTTTTCATAGTTGGAAGTTACTAATAAATCTTAAATCCGGATCCCTAAATCTTCAAAGGATCGGATGAGGTTGGACGCACCGGTAAAATGAATTCCTTTTATGCCTGTCAATTCGGACCCAGCTACGTTTTTAATGCTGTCATCAATGAAAACAGCTTCCGAAGGATCAATACGGTAACGTGAAAGCATAAGCTCGTAAATTTCCGGAAAGGGCTTTCTCATTCCTTCGTTTCCACTTACCAGGATGCCTTCGAACCATTTCAGCCAATCGAACTTAGCGATGGCCTTGGGAAAGGTTTCGCCACTCCAATTCGTTAGTGCCAATACGCGATAGTCCGGATTGTTTACAACCGATTCCAAGATCTCCAGCGTATCGTAATGTGTATAACCCAGCATCTCGTCCCAGCGACCGTAGTACATACGTATTAACTCTTCGTATTCAGGGAACATGGCGATACGATCCTCGGTGGCTTTAGCGATGGGGTACCCGGCATCCTGATTGGCATTCCATTCCCAGGCACATATTTCATTAAGGAACCAATCCATCTTTTCACGGTTTCCGCGGAATTCCTTCAGAAAAACATATTCAGGATTCCAATCGATCAAAACGCCTCCCAGGTCGAAAATGATGGTTGATATTTGACTTTGCATATCCGGTACGGGTTAGTTTAATTCTAATAGTTTCTTGTTGTGGAAAAATCGCGACTAATTCAGTTCAGGAAAAAGACTTTTATCCAGACCCGGAACTAAACGGAGCGCATTCTTATAGTACACTTTCTTCAACACATCATCGGGCAGGTCTAAACCATACATCGCCCAGAATGCATGGTATTTCTTATGGTACGGGAAGTATTCATCATTACTCTCCAATACCCGGAAATAGGTAGGAAACTCTTCCGGCTTCCAGCTGTCCTTCCCGAACAGTATTCGGTCCTGATATTTTATAAAGAACGCACGTGCAGTTCTGGGTTGGCGTCCCAGTTCGGCGATAATTGCACCGATACCCACATGCATATTGGGCATTTCATCCATTAATTTTCCTAATTTTCCGAGATCATTTGCGTACCAGCCCATGTGCGCATTCACAAAGCTGGTGTTAGGATGTTTTTTAAACATATTGTGCTGCTCTGCAATTAATTGCTCCCAGGAAGCAGGATCCGTTTCACTTCGTTTACGGCGAGGTCGCAATTTCAATTCCAGCCAACGTTCATTATCGCCGTCGAAATCGTCCCAGAAAGGCTTGGGATCTGCGGTATGAATTAGCACCGGAATGCCAAGTTCTCCACATTTTTCCCAGATAGGATCCAACCTTGAATCGTCCACAGCTAGTCGTTTGCCCTCCGGGTCTTTATATCGCAACCCCAAACTCTTATATATCTTTAAGCCTCTGGCGCCACTTTTTACATCCTCCTCGAGTTGGACCACTGCTTTTTCCGTCCATCCATCAGTACCTACACCCTCAAAATCAATATTCGCAAAAACCACAAACCGATTTGGGAAGTTGTCTCGGATGTTTGCAACCGATTTTTTCAGTTCATCTCCTGTTCGTCCGCTGAGGTTCACCATGATCCCCATGTTGAGTGTATCCATTGCGGCTACCACCGGAGTTAAATCCTGGCCCGACATCCGGTATTGGTGGCCATGTATATCAATAAAAGGATATTTAGCTTTCAACACCGGACTACCTTCCACAACCAGGGTGGACGTGGGATTGTATTCTTCAAAGGTGAGATCCTGCGCAAAGGTTATGGCAGTTATAGCTAATCCTAATATGAGAGGAAGTCTGGTTATTTTCATAAGGTTGATTTTTACATCCTCTAAAATAGGAGGTTGCCGCAATTCAGAAAAAAAATTAGGAAGGGTTTAACGAATTACAATTCATCTTTTTTCTCCCTTTGTCCGGTCATCATAAGGTAGGCTTTCAGGAAAGCGTCGAGGTCGCCATTGAGTACCGCATCCACGTTTCCGGTTTCATGCTGGGTACGTACATCCTTAATTAACTTATAGGGGTGTAACACATAATTCCGAATTTGCGACCCCCATTCGATGGCCATTTTTCCGGCTTCGATCTCATCCCGCTGCGCCTGTTGTTTCCTTAGTTCTATTTCGTAAAGCTGTGATTTCAGCATTTGCATAGCCTTTTCGCGGTTCTCCAACTGCGAACGTGTTTCCGAATTATGGATCACAATACCACTGGGGTGGTGCGTAAGGATAGCCTTTGTCTCAACCTTATTCACATTCTGTCCACCGGCTCCGCTACTACGGGCAAAGTCCCAGGATATCTCAGCCGGATTGATATCGATCTCGATAGAATCATCCGCCAACGGATAGACATAAACACTCGCAAAACTCGTATGCCGCTTTGCATTGCTATCGAAAGGGGAGATACGTACAAGCCTGTGAACTCCATTCTCACTTTTCAGCCAGCCAAACGCATAGTCGCCATCAATTTCCAGCGTAACTGTTTTTATACCGGCCACATCGCCTTGCTGGAAGTTGAGTTCTTTTACTTTAAAACCATTCTTTTCCGCCCACATCAGGTACATACGCATGAGCATCTGGGCCCAGTCACAGCTTTCGGTTCCACCGGCTCCTGCTGTAATTTGAAGTACCGCAGAAAGATCGTCGCCTTCCGCGCTCAGCATATTTCTAAATTCAAGTGATTCGATAGCTTCCAGGGCGAGATGATACCTTTTTTCCACATTGGCGGCTTCGCCTTCCCCTTCCTTGAAGAATTCGTAGATCACTTCAGCGTCATCTGTGAGAGCAACTGCCTTTTCATAATCTTCCACCCATTTCTTTTTGTTCCGCAGCTGTTTCATAAAGGCTTCGGCTTCCTGTGGATTGTTCCAGAAATCGGGATCGTAGGTTTTCTCTTCGTCGTTGGAAATTTCTATGAGTTTACCATCAACGTCAAAGATACCTCCTTAACGCATCCAGGCGATTTTTAAGATCGGTGAGTTGAACGGATGTAATCATTGTAAAGAATTTTCACAAAAATAGGATTTAAGTTCTTATGTGGAAATTAATTCTGAGGGATTTTTAGTAGTTTAGAGCGCTCCCCGATTTAACGATTTCAATATGAATAGACTAGCGACATTAATAATTACCATAGTATGTGCAACTTCGGTTTCTGCACAATTTCTTTCTGAAAAGAAGAACCTGAAGAAATTTGATGGATTTTTCAATTTTCATTATTCCGATGATTCCGGCGAGATCTACCTGGAAGTAGATAAGCTGAACACGGAATTTCTCTATGTCCATTCCCTTCGAACCGGTTTAGGCTCCAATGATATTGGTATAGACCGTGGCCAATTAGGAGGCGGGGAAGTCGTGAAATTTGTAAAAAGTGGAAATAAGATACTACTCATTCAGCCCAATATGGAGTATCGCGCGACGTCAAATAACGAACTCGAGCGCAGATCCATTTCAGAAGCTTTTGCCAAATCGGTTATTTTCGGTTTTCCAATTAAAGAAACAATGGGTCAGACCTATATTATCGATCTTACACCTTTTTTGTTGTTGGATGCCCACGGGGTGGTTCGGCGATTGAAATCGATGAAAGAGGGAACCTATAAGCTCGACGGATCGCGGTCGACCTTGTGGATGGAGCGAACCAAAGCATTTCCAAAGAATGTGGAATTCGAAGCCATGCTAACCTATACAGGGACTCCCACAGGTTCGAAATTGCGATCGGTAGCACCTAATGCCGAATCCGTTTCGGTGATACAACATTACAGTTTTGTGGAATTACCCGGAGCGGGGTATACGCCCCGGGAATTTGATCCAAGGTGCGGATCGTATCCCACAACGCACCTCGATTACAGCACACCGGTCTGGGAACCTATCAAGAAACGATATATCATGCGTCACCGACTGGAGAAGAAAAACCCGAATGCGGAGCTAAGCGAGGCACAGGAACCGATCGTTTACTACCTTGACCCTGGTACTCCCGAACCGGTACGATCTGCCTTATTGGACGGAGCCGGCTGGTGGAACCAGGCATTTGAGGCTATCGGGTACAAAGATGCTTTCCAGGTGAAAATGTTGCCTAAGGACGCAGACCCAATGGATGTGCGTTACAATGTAATTCAATGGGTACATCGTTCTACACGAGGATGGAGTTACGGATCGACGATTAGTGATCCCAGGACCGGAGAGATTATCAAAGGGCATGTTAGTTTAGGGAGTTTAAGAATACGTCAGGATTTTATGATCGCTCAGGCATTGATGAACCGACCTTTTGCGAATAGCGATACCGATGTAAAACCTATGATGGATATGGCATTAGCGCGTATTAGACAACTTTCGGCACACGAGGTTGGCCATACCATTGGATTTGCACACAATTTTGCAGCCAGCACCAATAACAGGGCAAGTGTGATGGATTATCCGCACCCTGCTTTGAACCTGAAGAATGGTGAAGTGGATTTCAGTAATGCGTATGCGACAGGTATAGGAAAATGGGACAAAGTAACAGTGGCCTACTCATATGGCAATGCGGCACAGGGAACTTCTGAAAAGGAATATTTAAAAGGAATTCTCGAAACCGCATTTAATAGCGGACTTCGATATATCACCGATAGCGACGCCAGGGCACAAGGTGGTGCCCACGCCAAGGCACATTTATGGGATAATGGGACCGACGCTACTTCAGAATTACTGAATGTACTTGAAATCCGGAAACACGCAATTGCCAATTTCTCGATTGATAATATCCGAACCGGAGAACCGCTTACCGTCCTGGAAGATGTTTTTGTACCCTTGTATTTCTTTCATCGATATCAAACAGAGGCTGCCGTGAAGCTGATCGGAGGGATGGAATATGATTATTCACTGAAAGGACAGGAGGGATCCATGCCGCGTTATTTGTCTTCGGTGGAGCAGAAAGCCGCTTTGGAGGCAGTGGTGAAAACCTTGAATTCGGAGCATTTAATGATACCCGAATCCCAACTTAAATTATTTCCACCGAGAGCTTTTGGATATAACAGGACCCGGGAATCATTTAAGAGTGATATGGGGGTTTCTTTTGATGCTTTTGGAGCTGCGGCTACTTCCAGTAATATGACACTTTCATTGTTGTTACATCCACAGCGTGCGAATCGCCTGGTGCAACAGAAGAGCATGGATTCTAAGAACATCGGATTTATTGATGTTTTAAATTCCGTGTTAGCCAATGTTTTTAACCAGCCATCTACGACCGCTTATGAAAAAGAGGTAACACGAACTATTCAGTACGTAACACTTCATCAGCTTTTAGGGCTGGTGGCTAATGACAATGCGAGTCCGCAGGTTAAGGCTATTGTAAACGATAAACTCGATTCTTTTAAGAAAATGATCGACGCTAAAAGTTCCTTCGGAAAGGAAATGCTTAGAGAGATAAATAAGTTCAGAGAAGATCCTGATGAATTTAAAAGAATGAGCCCTCCTAAGATCCCGGATGGCAGCCCGATTGGAATGGACTGTTCCGGACCGAACTATAATCAGTAACAACCTCAATTTATGAAAAAACTACTCTTAGCAATATTTGTTATTACCAGTCTCCAGCTTAGTGCTCAGAACGATGAAGCTTATGTAGATAAATTGGTCAATGAATTCACTGTTAAACTCGAAGAGCGAGGTATCGCCAACTGGTTTAGCAACAAGCGATTTTGCACGGGGAGTATCGAAATGTTTCAAATGGAGAATGGAAGAATGTGCACATCCAGGGGGACCTATTTTGAGGTCTATGTGCTCTGGGAGGAAGAAGGAACCACTATGATTAAGAAGATCGATAATTGCGGGTTGTTTTATTCCATTCCACTGAAAAGCAATGAACTGATGGAATTTGTTCATACGAATTATTCCGATCTTCAGTTGAATTCAGTAAAACCATATAAGGCGAATAACATAACCGGTAAACCGGTTTCCCGTACTTCCGTGCAGCCCTGTAAAAGATCTTTTTACTTTAAAAAAGACGGGAGTGGAATGACGCAGAATTACGGTTTGTACGATCTCACCACTTCGAAAGAACACCCAAATACAAATTATAATTATAATAACGGCATCAAGATAGTACGGCTTGACAAGAATCTTGATGAAGTGATCTCAGCTCTTCAGGCAAAATTCAAAAGACAAAAAAACTAACCCTTCATGATAACAGACCTTCGAAGTGATACGGTAACACGGCCAACGCCGGGCATGTTGAAAGCCATAATAAATGCCAGGACTGGCGATGATGTGTATAAAGAAGATCCTACGGTAAATGAGCTGGAAAGGCGAATGACCGAGCTTTTTGGAATGGATGAAGCGCTGTTCTTTCCCTCAGGCAGCATGGCGAACCAGGCGGCAATAAAACTTCACACCAATCCTTCAGAGCAATTGATCTGTGATAAATGGGCCCATGTGTATCATTATGAGGGAGGAGGGGCTTCCTTCAATAGCGGAGTGAGTTGTAAGCTGGTGGATGGTGATCGTGGTATGATCACAGCCAAGCAGGTTATGGAATCGATCAATCCGCCCGATTTTTATCACAGTCCGCTAACATCCCTGGTATGTATTGAAAATACGACCAATAAAGGCGGAGGAGCTTGTTACGATTTACAAACGATCAAAGAGATCAGGGAAGTTTGTGATAGGCACGACCTGGGCTTGCATTTAGATGGTGCCCGCTTAATGAATGCCCTGGTGGCAAAGAACCAGCAAGCAAAGGATTTTGGAAAGCTGGCTGATTCAATTTCGGTATGTTTCAGTAAGGGTTTGGGAGCACCCCTTGGTACAGTTCTGGTTGGGAAACGAGGGATCATGGAAAACGCTATTCGAGTACGTAAGGTACTTGGCGGTGGGATGCGACAGGTTGGATTTATGGCGGCAGCAGGGATCTACGCCCTCGATCACCATGTAGACAGACTTGAAGAAGATCATCGGAGGGCTTCGGAAATAGCCTCTAAACTTGCTCAATTGAATTATGTGAGTAAGGTAGAACCTACGGAAACCAATATTGTGATATTCTACCTGGATGCGTCACTTTCGGAAGATAAGTTTATGAACGACCTGAAAGAAAATGATATCCTGATTAGCGATATGGGCCATGGTAAATTGCGTATAGTGACGCACCTGGATTACTCGGAGGCCATGCATGAAAAATTCCTTAAAACCCTTCACAATTACGCATAAAAAAACCCCTCCGGGAGGGGTTTGATATTTTCAGAATAAATTCTAACTTATTCTTATTCTTATTCTACTTCTTTAACGTCTGCTCCAGGAGCATTTTTCTTCACAGAATCGATCCCGTTGTTCATTCCGCTTTCCGCAGCATACATCTGGCTGCTGCCAACGATCTGACCGTTAGTGGACTTCAGGTTGAAATGTAATTTACCATTCTTGGCCGTTTTCTTTTCGAAGCAATTATCATCGCCGCAATTTTTCTTTACTGATTCAATGCCGTTCATAGCACTTGATTTGGACGCGTACATTTGGCTGGATAGGATAACCTGGCCGTTTCCAGCCTTTAATACGAAATGATATTTGTCTCCGCTTTGCTTTAATTCAAACATATTTTTTTGTTTAGAGATTAGACTTGTTAACGAATTATAAAGGTCTGAAAAAAAATTCGATTAAAAAAGGGACGAACGAAGGTAGTTTTCCGATTAAATGCACTTTATGTCGTATTTAATATGCGTCTAATCGAAAAGCAATTTTTGAGTGTAAATCTGGGGGTCAGTTCTTGGTAGATTTGCGGTGTAAACAATTAATTAACACCACTTAAACACCATCGTAATGAGAAAATTATTCCTTTTAAGTCTTTCGCTAATGGTTGCTTCTGTAACCTTTGCACAGGACCTTCCTACAAACCCTGAACCTGGGAAATGTTATGTACGTTGTACTACCCCAGACGTATATGTAAACGAAACCATTCAGGTAATGACTAAGCCTGCGTATAAAAAATTACGTACCACGCCTGCTAAATATGAAACTGTAACTGAAAGAGTAATGGTTAAAGCTCCTGGTAAAAAACTAAGAGTAATACCTGAAAAATGGGGAACAGAAACACTTACTTATGTAAAGAAACAAGCTGGTTCCACTTTAAGTGTGAGTCCTGCTACTTTTTCTAATGACGCTGAAACACTTGAAATTAAGCCTGCTTTTGCGCAATGGGAACTTGGTGCTCCGGCACCCGACTGTGCTTCATCTAACCCAAACGACTGTCGCTACTGGTGTTACAAAGGATATCCTGCGGAATATACAACGGTATCTGTAACCAGATTGGCGAACGATGCTGCGGCAAACCGTTCTTCTGTACCTGAAAAAATGGATTCATACACGAAAAGAGTTGTAACTGAAGCGGCAAGAGTCGAAGAAGTAGATATCCCAGCCGAATATGCAAACATCACTAAAACGGTTCTTGTATCCGATGCGGCGGTAATTGAAGAAACTGTTCCTGCAGTATACAAAACAGTAACTAAGGAAGTTCTTCAAACTAAAGGTGGTCTTACTACCTGGAAAGAAGTAGAGTGTGAATTAGTAGAGTACCAGGCACTTCCAATTAACTGGAACCTTGGTAGTGCAACGCTTACATCGCAAGCTAAAAACCTAATTGATACCAGATTAATGCCTGTTCTTGCGCAGAATCCTGGTGTAAAACTTGAGATTGCATCTCACACAGATTCAAGAGGTACCGGATCTTCAAATCAGGACCTTTCTGAAAGAAGAGCTCAGGCAGTAGTGAATTACCTGCAAACGAAAGGTGTAAATCCAAGTTTATTAGTAGCAAACGGATATGGTGAAAACAGATTGAAAAACCGTTGTTCCGACGGAGTTTCATGTACTGAGCGCGAGCACGCTGTAAACCGTAGAACTGAATTCAGATTGATTAATAATTAATTGATATTCATACCATCAACGTAGTTAAAAGGATTCCCATAATTTGGGAATCCTTTTATTTTAATGCATATTTGGCATGAAAAGTGTGTCTTGATCCTAAATTTTCAGTGATGAAACAGCTATTGATTATTGCTTTCCTGGGGCTAACTGCAATAACCTATTCCCAGGATAACGACGCTCTCCTGCCATGGTATTCTAATCTGGAAGAAGCCCAGAAAGTTTCGAAGAAATCCAAAAAACCGATACTGCTTTATTTCACGGGTAGTGATTGGTGTGCGCCTTGTAAATTGTTAAAACAAGACTTTTTCGATAGTGCTGAATTCAGGAAAAAGAGCGAAGGATTTGTACTTCTTATGATCGATTATCCCCGCAGAGTTGATATTCTTACAGCAGAACAATTTGCCTATAATAAGACAGTTATTGCCAAATACAACAAGCAACGTACCTTCCCGAAATTATTGGTTCTGAATGGTAAAGGCAAAAAAAAGGATGAGATTTCCGGATACAGCCCGCTTCGGGATACAAGCAATCATTTCGCTTTTCTGGACCGGAATATATGAGACTATTTAAATAGACCGTCCATCCCCGGAATGTCCGGCATTCCAGCTTTCGCGACCGCAGCTACCTCAGTTTCGTGAATATTCCCAGCCTGTTCTATTGCCTTATTCAAGGTGAGAATTAAGTAATCTTCCAATTGCTCCTTATCCAATAACAGACTATCATCAATTTCAATGGATTTAAGTTCTCTATTTGCAGTAATAGTAACCTTTAGCAGGCCATCATTACTTTTTTCATCTATGAGAACCGTATCCAATCGTTTCTTTGTCGCTTCCACCTTTTCCTGGGTCTCCTTTAATTTACCCATCATTCCCATTATATCTCCAAACATAGTATTGTGTTTTATATTGATTGCAAATTTAGTATTTTGCGCGACTATAATTCAATCTAAATCTGATGAAATATTTAATCGTAGTTTGTATGGCTTCACTTATTTTTACCACTTCGTGTGATAAAGAAAAAAATTCGAAAAAGAATATGGATGTACAGCCACCCAAGGCCGATAAAATTGCCAAGAATCTGGAGTTGCATGGTGATGTGCGGGTAGATGAGTATTATTGGCTTAACCAGAAAGACGATCCGGAGGTGATCGATTACCTGGAGCGCGAAAATGACTATTACTCCAAAATGACCGCCGATACGGACGATTTTAAAGATGAGCTTTTTGAAGAATTGAAAAGCAGAATCAAAGAGGACGACGAATCAGTGCCATATCTATACAATGGATATTATTACATAACACGCTACGAGAAAGGCAAGGATTATCCGGTTTACACACGAAAAAAAGGCAGCCTGGATGCCGAAGAGGAACTTTTGTTCAACGTGAATGAAATGGCGGAAGGCTATGCTTTCTATAGTTTAAGAGGAATAAATGTAAGTCCGGACAACCAATGGGTAGCTTATGGTGTAGATACGCTCAGCAGAAGAAAATATAACATTCATATAAAGAATCTGGTAACAGGAGAAGTACTGGATGAAGTAATTCCCTTAACAACCGCGAGTTCGACCTGGGCCAACGACAATAAAACACTTTTTTATACACATAAAGACGAGCAAACACTGCGATCCAGCAAGATCTATCGTCATGTGAGAGGAACTGATATTGAAAAGGACGTTCTGATTTTTTCTGAAGACGATGAAACCTTCGGAACCTATGTCTACAAGACAAAATCAAAAAAATACCTGGTTATTGGCTGCTACAGTACGTTAACTTCTGAATTTCGAATCCTGAATGCCGATAATCCTGAAGGAGAATTTAAAGTATTTCAGCCAAGAGTGCGCGGTCTTGAATACAATATAAGTCATTTTGAAGATCATTTTTATATCCTGACCAACAAGGATGGCGCGAATAATTTCAAACTGATGAAAACTTCAGAAAACGCTACCGCACAGGAGAATTGGGAAGAAGTTATCCCACATCGTGATGACGTGTTATTGGAAGATGTGGAAACATATAAAGATTTTCTGGTGGTGAACGAGCGAAGTAACGGTCTGAATAAGATCCAAATAAGCAGATGGGATGAAAGTGTGGATCCTTATTATCTGCCTTTTAACAATGAGACCTATACGGTTTATACCATGCAGAACATGGAATTTGATACGGAAACCCTGCGTTATGGGTATAATTCATTAACAACGCCTGCCTCGGTGATCGACTTTAACATGAATACCCGAGAAAAGGAGATCAAGAAGGAAGTTGAAGTGCTGGGCGGTAAATTCGATAAGGATAACTACGAATCGAAACGCGTTTGGGCCACGGCTGAAGATGGTACTAAAATACCCGTTTCCATGGTGTACCGTAAAGGCATGGAACAAAATGGCGATAATCCGCTATTACTCTACGCTTATGGCTCTTACGGATCTACCATTGATCCCTATTTTTCATCCAATCGTTTAACACTATTAGACAGGGGGTTTATTTTTGCCATCGCACACGTGAGGGGCAGTGAATACCTGGGCAGACCCTGGTATGAAGATGGGAAGTTGTTAAAGAAACGCAACACCTTTACCGATTTCGTAGATGCTTCTAAATACTTAATTGCTGAAAAATATACTTCACCAGAACATATGTATGCTTCCGGTGGCTCTGCAGGAGGATTATTGATGGGAGCAATTCTAAATCTTTCACCTGAAACCTATAATGGTGTGCTGGCCGCGGTCCCTTTTGTGGATGTCGTTACTACTATGTTGGACGACAGCATCCCGCTTACAACAAGCGAATATGATGAATGGGGAAATCCTAACGATAAGGAATATTACGACTATATGAAGTCCTATTCACCCTATGACAATGTGAGGAAAGTAGATTATCCCAATATTTTTGTAACCACAGGATATCACGACTCACAAGTCCAATATTGGGAACCCGCCAAATGGGTTGCTAAATTGAGGGATTACAATACCGGCGATAACATGATTTTGTTTCACACCAATATGGAAGCGGGACATGGTGGTGCTTCCGGACGTTTTGAGGCGCTCAAAGAACTGGCGATGGACTACGCTTTTCTCCTTAGTTTGGAAGGAATTAAAGAGTAATTAAAATTTTTGATGTACCTTTGACCCGTTCAGGAAACGGATGGTTTTACCATGCGTTCAACTAACAAAATCTCTCTTTATGAAAGAACCTATTAAGGCCCATGAAAATGTGTTGGAATTAATTGGTAATACACCGTTAATAAAGCTCAACAACATTACAAAAGGCATGAAAGGAAACTACTATGCTAAAGTAGAAGCCTTTAATCCGGGACACTCTGCAAAAGATCGAATCGCACTCTATATTATCGAAAAGGCTGAAAAGGAAGGAATTCTCAATCCTGGTGATACCATTATTGAGACCACAAGTGGAAATACAGGTTTCAGTATCGCTATGGTAAGTATTCTGAAGGGATATAAGTGTATTCTGGCGGTAAGTTCCAAATCGTCTAAGGATAAGATCGACATGCTGAAAAGTATGGGTGCTCAGGTACATGTTTGCCCTGCAAACGTAGATGCTGACGATCCCCGATCCTATTACGAAGTGGCCAAGCGATTGCACACAGAAATCGCCGGATCTGTTTATATCAACCAGTATTTCAATACCCTGAACATTGATGCGCATTATCATACTACCGGCCCGGAAATTTGGGAACAAACCGGTGGTCAGATAACACATTTGATCGCCTGTAGTGGTACCGGAGGTACAATTTCAGGTATTTCACGCTATCTAAAAGAACAAAATCCTGATATTAAAGTTATTGGAATCGATGCCTATGGTTCCGTGTTACAAAAATATCACGAAACAAAGGAATTCGATAAAAACGAGATTTATCCCTACAGAATTGAAGGTCTTGGTAAGAATTTAGTACCCTCCGCGACCGATTTTGATAGTATTGATCGATTCGTTAAGGTAACCGACGAAGATAGTGCCCTTACAGCACGTGAGCTGGCTAAAACAGAAGGCTTATTTGTGGGATATACCAGCGGAGCGGCCATGCAGGGTCTCAAGCAACTTGACGATGAAGGCGTATTTAACGCAAAAAATAAGATCGTGGTAATCTTTCCCGATCATGGTTCCCGTTATATGAGTAAGATCTACAGTGACGAATGGATGCAGAAGCAAGGCTTCGGCGAAATGGGAAAAGTAGAAAAAATGAACATTCAGTTCCTAAAATAAAACACCAACATGACTATGTTGAACCACCTGCTTCCAGTAGGTGGTTTTTTTTGCTCATTACTTCGGTAAAAAGAATATGGTTATCCTGATAAAATTAACTAATTTTGTCGCTTCATTGAAACAACCGACTATTAATGAGAGATTTATTTGAAAAAATATACAGAGACAAAGGACCTTTAGGCAAATGGGCGGAGCAGGCTGAAGGATATTTTGTATTCCCCAAACTGGAAGGCCCTATTGGCAACAGAATGCATTTCAACGGGAAAGAAGTGATTACCTGGAGTGTGAATGACTACCTCGGGCTTGCCAATCATCCCGAAGTGAGAAAAGTAGATGCGGAAGCGGCAGCACAATATGGCTCGGCATATCCTATGGGAGCACGTATGATGAGTGGCCATACCGATCTGCACGAACAGCTTCAGAAAGAACTCGCGGCATTTGTAAACAAAGAAGCATCATATTTACTCAATTTTGGCTATCAGGGTATGGTCTCTACCATAGATGCCCTGGTTTCAAAGGATGATGTAATTGTTTACGATGTGGATGCTCATGCCTGTATCATTGATGGGGTAAGGCTTCACCTGGGACAGCGATTCACGTATAAGCACAACGATATGGAAAGTATCGAAAAGAACCTGAAACGTGCTGAAAAAGTGGCTGAGAAGACAGGTGGAGGTATTTTATTGATTTCTGAAGGTGTATTCGGTATGCGCGGTGAGCAGGGAAAACTCAAGGAAATAGTTGCGCTAAAGAAAAAATATAACTTCCGTTTTTTTGTTGACGACGCACACGGATTTGGAACTCTTGGTAAAACAGGAGCAGGAGCAGGTGAGGAGCAGGGTGTTCAGGATGATATTGATGTGTATTTCGCTACTTTCGCCAAATCGATGGCCAGTACAGGCGCTTTTATCGCGGCTGATGAAGAAATAATAAACTATCTGAAATACAACTTGCGGTCACAAATGTTTGCAAAGTCGTTGCAAATGCAATTAGTGGCTGGTGCTCTTAAACGCCTTGATATGATGCGTTCCAGCACCGATTTCAAGGATAGACTGTGGAAGAACGTAAATGCCCTTCAGGGAGGTCTTCGGGAAAGAGGATTTGATCTCGGTACAACACAGAGCTGTGTTACACCGGTTTATCTCAAAGGAAGTATCCCGGAAGCCATGGCACTAGTGAAAGATCTGCGTGAGAACCATGGTGTCTTCTGTTCCATTGTTGTGTATCCGGTAATTCCGAAAGGATTAATACTCCTGCGTATGATACCGACTGCTTCGCATACAATGGAAGATATAAATGAAACACTGGAAGCATTTTCAGCCATTCGTGAGAGACTTGAGAATGGAACTTATAAGCGCTTATCTGCAGCTGTCGCAGCAGCAATGGGCGAGTAAGATTCAGAAAATATAAAAACAAACCACCTCGATCGGGGTGGTTTTTTGTTTCGAATAGTATCTATCCGCCTGCAGGTCAGTTACGCAGCAATTTATTCATTTAAAATATACGTCATGCCTATCAAATATCTATTCTGAAAGTGCTGCGTTCCTTATGCTGCCTGGGATCATATTCCTTCCACAAAAGCTGTACTGCCGTATTTTCGATCAATTCAGGATTGGTTTCAACGGTATCAATTCCTTTAGAATTAAACAGGTATTGCATCTCTTCAAAGATAATTGCCGTTAACCCTTTTCCCTGGTATTCGGGATCGATCCCAATGAGGTAAAATGCCGCCAGGTCATTCTTTTTCTGCGCCTGGAGAATATGCCACCAACCGAATGGGATAAGTTTACCGTTAGCCTTTTTCAGCGCTTTACTAAAAGATGGCATGACGACGGAAAAGGCGATTAGTTTTCCCTCTTTATCTTTTATACAGGTAATATAATCCGGATGAATAAAACTGAAATACTTCTCTTTGTAGTGGTCTATCTGGTATTGCTGGATAGGCACAAAGGTTTGCAGCGTGTTGTAAGTCTTGTTCAAAAGATCGAACATGCTGTCTACATAAGGCAGAATCTCTTTCTTATTCTTGAAACGGATTACAGATAGGTCATAACGTTTTTTAACGATCCCTGAGAATTTGGCAACCTTATCTTTTATTTCCAGGGGAATCTTCAACCTGAATTCTATCCAGGTCGCCTGTTTTTTAAAACCTAATTTCTCGAAATGCCTGGCGTAATAAGGGTGATGATACCAGGTGATCATTGTATTCATCTCATCAAATCCTTTGGTGAGTATTCCCGCCTTTTCCATATTTGAGAAACCCACGGGGCCTTCTGCATACTCCAGTTCTAATAATTTCCCTTTTTCATATACCTTATCCAGCAGTGCCTTGGTTACCTCAATATCGTCTATCACGTCAAACCATCCGAAGCGTACCTTTTTCTTTCCCTGTTCGTTGATCTCCAGGTGGTTTATAATCACCGCAATTCTGCCGGCTAACTGAGAATCCTTATAGGCCAGATAATAAGTGGCCTCGGCATTCTTAGCTACAGGATTTCGGGAAAGATCGAGTGTTTCCATCTCATCTTTGATAAGTGGAGGTACCCAGTAGTCGTTATTCTTATAGAGCGTAAAAGGAAAGGTTACAAATTTCTTGAGCTCTTTTTTGGTGGTTACTTTGGTAATTTCAATCATAAGCTCTTAAAATTGGAGTCCGCCACCATCGCCGCCATCATCTTCAATAAAATCATCTTTACGTTTCCTGTTTCTTTTTTTGTTCTTTTTATTTTTATTTCCTTTTTCAGCATTTTTCTTCTTACGCCCCGATTTCCCCTTTTCTTCAACATACTCATCCTGACTGTGCATATCGAATCTATAGGCAACACCAAGTCTTCCGTAGAATACCGATGGAGTGTCTTTAAAGTTTATTGTTATAGAGGCATCTACGTGCAGATCCTTGTTTAACAAAGCGGCCACGCCACCTCGCAGAAGCTGATCGGCATAGAAATCACTTTTAAATCCCTGGTTTTCCAAAAAGATTGAAAAATAATCGTTGGTCGCATGCGTTAGCGTAAGAATATATCCGTATGAAGGAAAATCGGTAGTTACCCTGTCTACTATAATATTGGTTACGAATACAAAACCACCCACCCAGTTATTTTGTGTGGAAACAACCAGTTTCGGACTAATAGTCATTTCCGGTTCCGGGGTGAACGGGTTGTCGGCAAAATCAAAATTAGCTCCTGCATACACCGACACCGCCGGGATCAGGTCGGACCATTGAAACTTATAATTCTTTTTCCAGCTATAAAGATTTGGCCCTTTTTCCACCAACTTCCGGTATGGATCGTAAATTAGATATTTTGCCCCCAGGGTATTGCTTGGGAAATTACTCTGCTTATACTCGAACGGAACGGCTCCTCTCGAATCGATAACATTGTTACTTAGGTAGACTCCGATTAAACTTACCTCCAGTTCTTCTTTGAAGAACCCATACCGCACGCTGTAATCCAAAGCCCATGCAGTAGTTTCTGTCGAAAGCAGGCGATGTTTTTCCTTTCCGTAGCTAAGACCGGTTTCGAATTGTAAGACTTTTTTACCTACAGAAAATGCTCCCTGAGAAACACCAGGACGGTTGGTATTAATCATGTCTGTGTATTGAGCGGAAATAGTACCGAAACTAAAAAGGAATAGCGCTGCGGGGAACAGGATTTTTATTCGGGTCATGGAAATGGGTTTAGTTCAAAGATATATTATTTTATCATTTATTTAATAGATGATTTTCGTCTTTTTGTGCGTCAATATGTACTTTTGACTTGTATATTGAAATTATGATTACATTTTTGAAAACGCTTTTAGTTATACTTCTGGTATATATGGGTTTAAAGTTTCTCTTTAAACTTCTTAAACCGTATATCATGCGATTTATTCTGAAAAAGGCAGGAACCCAATTTGAGCAGACCTTTGGCGCGAATCCTTTTCAACAAAATCCACCCGAACAACAGGAGGGAAGTATCAGCATAGATAAAATGCCTTCACGGAAAAATAAGGCAACATCTACCGTAGGCGAATATGTGGATTACGAAGAAATTGATTAATTTTCAAGCTTCTTAACATATTCCTGTTTTATGCAACGAATTAAGAGTTTTCTTCCGCATCTCATTGTCCTGGTATTATTTGTTATTGCTTCACTGGCGTATTTCAATCCCGTACTGCAGGGAAAGAAGATCTTTCAAAGCGATATCGTACAGTATACAGGTATGGCCAAGCAACAAAATGATTATCGCAAGGCAACCGGTGAAGAGACCTACTGGACCAATGCTGCTTTTGGAGGAATGCCCACATATCAGCTGGGAGCAAAATACCCGCATAACTATATCAAGAAGCTGGATCTAACGCTTCGGTTCCTGCCGAGGCCAGCCGATTATTTATTTCTCTATTTCATTTCTATTTATATACTCCTTCTTGTACTGAAAGTTGACTTCAGGCTTGCCTTCCTGGGTGCCATTGCCTTTGGTTTTTCAACCTACCTGATCATAATTCTTGGGGTTGGACATAATGCCAAAGCACATGCCATTGCATATATGCCCATGGTGCTAAGCGGAATCATCTTAACATTCAGAGGGAAATATTTATGGGGATTTATCTTAACGACCGTTGCCCTTGCCCTGGAACTGGTAGCCAATCACTTCCAGATGACCTATTATCTGTTATTGCTGGTGCTTTGTATTGGGGTAGCCTACCTAATCGATGCCTATAGAAAGAAGATGTTGCCACACTTCTTTAAATCGGTAGCCATCATGTTACTTGGCGTCTTGATTGCTATTGGTCTTAATGCGACGAATATTCTCGCAACCAAAGAATATGCAGATACCTCTACAAGAGGAAAGAGCGAACTTACCATTTCACCCGATGGAAGCCCCAAGCAGGGAGGTGACGGATTAAGTTACGATTACATCACTGAATACAGTTACAGTCCCTTAGAAACCTTCAATCTTTTTATACCTCGTTTTATGGGTGGCGGAACCAGTGAGCCATTGCCAAAAGACGGAGAAACCATAGACGCACTTATCAAACTTGGGGCATCACCACAAGAGGCTAATGACATTCTTTCCCAGTTACCGGTCTACTGGGGCGATCAGCCGATAGTAGCTGCTCCTGCCTATATCGGTGCCATAATGATCTTTCTAGCTGTCATGGCCCTTTTCCTGGTGAAGGGAAGGATAAAGTGGTGGATCACCGCTGCTTTTCTGCTAAGTTTATTATTATCCTGGGGGAGAAATTTTAGTTTTCTCACTGAGTTCTTTATTGATTATGTTCCGCTATACGATAAATTCCGTGCCGTTTCATCCATTCAAGTGATCATAGAACTGATCATCCCGGTGCTGGCCGTTGTGGGCTTGCATCAGTATTTCAACGATTTTGTAAAAACTGAAAAACGTCAAAAAGCCTTGTTATGGGCAACAGGAATAGTGGGAGGATTGGCTGTGATCTTTTTACTTTTCAAATCGGCTATCCCGGGCCTTGACTTCGCGAGTCCGTACGATCAGGAACTTAGAGATCAGCTCGGTACACCATTGGTTGAAGCTATCAGGGATGATAGAGCGTCTCTTTTCATTTCCGACACGATAAGGTCGTTATTGTTCGTCTTGCTGGCATCTGCCGCTTTATGGTTATTCCTGAAAGATAAATTAAAACAGAATACGGTAATTGCAGCGCTTACCGTATTGATCCTTATAGACCTGGTCGGCGTGAATTGGCGTTATGTGAACAATGACGATTTTGTGAATGCGCGAATTATGGATCAGCCTTTTCAGAAGAATCCAGCGGATGTTCAGATTCTTGAAGACGAAGGGCATTTCAGGGTTTACGATATAACGACTAATCCATTCAGTAGTGGTCGAGCCAGTTATTTCCACAATGCCCTGGGGGGATATCACGCTGCGAAACCCGGCAGTATCCAGGATCTGGATGATTATTATCTTGCTGAAGGGGACATCGGTATTCTCAATATGATGAATGTTCGCTTTATCATCGGTCAGTCACCAAACGGGGGTCCTGTGGCACAAAGAAACCCTTTCGCCAACGGCAACGCCTGGTTTGTTGAGAATGTTCTGATAGCCGAAAACGCCGATGAAGAATTGTCATTGCTGGACAGTCTGGACACCAAAAGAACCGTAGTGGTTCATTCCGAATTTAAAGATAAACTACCGCTTGACAAGATCGTTAGAGATTCCACCGCGACCATAGAACTCACTGAAGTGAAACCGGATCACCTGGTCTATGAGAGCGCATCGACATCACCACAATTTGCGGTCTTTTCTGAAGTGTACTATCCCAAAGGCTGGAATGCTTACATCGATGGCGAAGCTTCCGAGCATATCCGTGCCAATTATGCGTTGAGAGCGATTTCCGTTCCGGAAGGTGTCCATAAGATCGAATTTAAATTCGAACCGAGTGTCATTAAAAAAGGAAGTACCATTAGTCTGATCAGTTTTTTACTTCTGCTGGGTATCCTGGCCGCAGGGATATGGATTTACCGGAAACAGGAGAATAATGATCCTGAACAATAACTGCAAGTGAAACGTGTCCTCATTATAACATATTACTGGCCTCCCGCAGGCGGTCCCGGTGTGCAACGCTGGCTTAATTTTGTGAAATACCTGAAGGACTTTAACATTGAAGCCATTGTATATACCCCGGAAAATCCAAGTTATCCTATCGTGGATAAGGATTTGTTGAAGGCCGTTCCGGAAAATGTGGAGGTAATAAAGCAGCCTATACGCGAGCCTTATCGCACTGGCGCAGATCTTTTCAAAGAAGAAGACCAGACAAATTAGTCGGGGAATAATTTCTGAAAAGAATCCGTCCACGCTCGAAAAAATAATGCTGTATATACGAGGAAACTATTTTATTCCCGACGCCAGGGTGGGATGGGTGACACCATCAGTTACCTATTTGAAGGAATTCATCAAGGATAAAAAAATTGACGCCATCATCACCACCGGACCACCGCATAGTATGCATCTCATTGGTCTCCGTTTGAGAGAACAGCTGGATGTGAAATGGATAGCCGATTTCCGTGACCCATGGACAACAATTCACTATCACAAATCCCTACGACTAAAAAGGGCTTCAGAGGACAAACACAAAGATCTGGAAGCGGAAGTACTGCGAAATGCAGATCACATCGTAGTGACCAGTAAAACGACCGGAAAAGAATTCTCAGATATTTCAAACAAACCATTAACAGTTATTACCAATGGCTATGAAGTTACCGAAACTATAATTCCGAAGCCAGATACGAATTTCTCAATCGCCCATATTGGATCGATGCTCAGTGAACGAAATCCTGAAGTGCTTTGGCAGGTGTTAAATGAGCTTTGTACTGAAAATAAAGATTTCCGCCGGCAATTATCGATTACACTGGCTGGAGTAGTGAGCGACGATGTGCTGAAAAACATCAGGGAGTATAATCTGGAGGAAAAAATAGAATATAAGGGTTATGTTTCGCATTCGGAGGCAAAACAATTACAACACAATGCACAGGTACTATTGTTACTTGAGATGGATACCCCCGAAACACGGGCAATAATTCCCGGTAAGTTATTCGAATATCTTATCGCCAAAAGGCCAATAATCGCATTAGGGCCGGAGGGAAGCGATATTGAGGATATACTGAATGAGACAGATGCGGGATATTTTTTCTCTCCTTCGGATAAGCAGGCCATTAAAGCTCGGATACTAAAATATTTTACTGCCTTTGAACATGGAGATCTTCAGGTGAATTCTAAAGGCATTGAGGCGTTATAGCCGATATGAACTTACCAGGTCCTTAAGTAAAGTAATAAACAGCCTTTAAATGCGAAACTCCCGCCCGGCATGATGCCTTGCGAGAGTTTCAAACTAACCAACCAAAAAATTCTTAGTAACCTCGGCGACTCTTTCCAGAGCTACTTCGGTTAGTTCCGGAACTTCTGTTCGAAGATGACTTGGATCTAGACACGCTGGCACTTCGGTTTGAAGATTTAGATCTTGATGCCGTTGCCTTGCGGTTGTCTTTCGACCTGTTCGAACTATTGAACGAACGACTCTTTGTTTGTGTCCGGGTATTCCTGTTTGAAACAACACTCTTGTTTCGTGATGGTGTGCTTCGGTTTACCGAAGATTTACGATTAACATTCCCTCTGTTCGAACTCACCGCCGGACGTTGTTTATTCACCTTGCGGTTCGAATTCACAGAAGGACGCGTATTCGTGTTTCCTCTGTTTACAGTAGACTTGCGGTTACTGTTTAAAGAACTATTACTTCGTCTGTTCGTGTTCAAAGAACTTTTGTTGTTCTTTATGGGGGCACCCCGATTGATGCCTTTGTTTGATTCCGAACGTGCGTTTCTATTTCTTACAACATCACCTCTGTTGGCGACAGTATTTCTCCTGTTTAAGGAAGTTTTCCTATCAACACTGTTGTTTCTGTTTCTATTTTTATTACCATCGACCAGTCCATTTCGTCTGGTGTTATTGTTTGACACCATGGTGTTACGTCTGTTCGGATTGTAATCACTATTTAATGCCGTACGTCCATTCTTATAGTGACGTCTGCTACCTGGTCTGTAGAAGTCTCTTCTACCATTATTATATGCTACACGGCGGCCTCTGTAATGCTGTCTGTGGTAGCTGTACCCATAACGATGCGGTGTGTAGTACTGTCTGTATGGGTAATCATATACGATACAACTTGCATAGTATGGTCTTGCATACCATACGTGCCATGGCCGGTAGATATATCTTGGTGTCCACAGGTTAATGAATCCTGTGCAGTATGAAAAATTCCCGTAGTAATTGTAAAAGACCCTTAATCCTCCCACACGTACGATACGTCTGTTGTTATATCGGATCTCTGTATTCCCTGCCTGGACTATGCGTCCGTAGCTATCATAATAGATAGGAATATCTTCAATTTGAATTACCGCTCCGTAGTCATCATACTGAACATAGGGATCGTAGTTGTAACCCGAATTGAAATTGAGATTGGCGTTATTGGTGCTAATGTTCACATTAACATTACCTCTGGAGTCTCTTCCGAGATACACAAAGTCGAACTGTCCATCTGGAAATACTGAAAATTCCACCGCACCTTCAATAAAGATATATGAGTTTCCGTCATACTCATAAAAGGAGGCTGCGTTCGCTTCACTGGAAGCCGAATGAGCTGGTAGGCTCATTAAAAGGATTCCAAATACTAGGGTTACTAACTTTTTCATAATTCTGGGTTTTAAATTGTACTTGCTTCACTTTTGGTTCGGTCAGCAATACACTTTTATTAAATACACAGACCGTGCCAAAGTCTTAAATGCTTGATTGTGAGAGGTAGTTAGAAGTGAGTAGTGAGTGGTGAGTGTTGTGTGGTGAAAAGTGAGAAGTGAGAAGTGAGTAGTGAAAAGTGAGAAGTGAGGGGTGAGTAGTGAGTAGTGATTGGTGAATAATGAGTTGTGAGGAGTGAATAGTTAAAAGTCAGCGTATAAACTCGTAACCGATAAATTATTGCAAATAAAAATCCGCCGGAACTTGAGAGTATCCGACGGATTTAAAAACTAACCAACCAAAAAACTATGTTTTAATTCTTTTTCGTTTACGATCGTTTCGCCTGTCATCATCGTCCCAGTCATCATCGTCCCAATCATTATTATATCTATACCAATCATCGTGCCAAAACTTTTTATTATATCTGTTTACATGTCCGATCGTGGAACGAATCTTACCTCTGCGGTTGTAAAGAACCTGCAGGTTTCCAACTGAATGCAGTAAGCCACGGTGGTAGGTTATAGCTACACATCCAATAACTTTTACACGACCGTCTCGTCGGTACCGGATCAGTGTGGAACCTATACTTTTAATACGTCCATATCGTCCATATTTCACGCGATAGCGTTCTACCGGTCTTGTATTCACATACGTTACAGCACCCGGTGTTGAATTATAATATACGGTGTTAAAATTCCTTCTTCCTCTTTGGGAATGATACGGGCTGTAAAGCTGTCGGAAATTAAAAGATCCGTCGGTAGCCACCGAATACAGTACACCATTTTCTACAAAACGAATTTCATGCGAATTGTAATAGCGATCGTAATTACCCGGATTATAAGCTACATTTCTGTTGTGTTGTGAAAAAGTCTGTGCAGATATTCCTATCAGGAATAGACCTGCGAGTAAAATACTTTTTTTCATAATCAATGTATTTTGGGTTATGCGGCATAATGAGCGATGCCTGCTTACGCTATTCGGTTATAGAAAACCAATAGCCGTGCCAAAAATGTAAAGTATTAAATATGAATAAGTTGCAGAGGAAAAAGGACCTTTATAAATTTAGATAGGGTTGTCAGTTCGAGTGATTCAACACTGTTGAAGCGTATCGAGAACTGTTTAATTGTCTACTTCTCGATACAATTTTGCTCCGCAAAATCACTCGAAGTGACAACCGTTAGTTCACGATAAATCGGTCGGTTTTAATTACCGTATTTTCACTTAAAACCCGGTAGAAATATAAGCCACTGGCATAGTCCATCGCATTTATTGTTGTATAGTCCTTAAAGATTTTTTCTTCGGAAATCAATCTTCCAGAAATATCATAGATAAGGATTGTATCGATCTGAAGTTCTGAAGGAAGTTGAATAACTGAAGTCTTTAGTACAGGATTAGGAGCAAGTATAATCTTATTTAAAATTCGATCATCAATTCCGAGGGGAGGATTACAGGAGCTGAAATTATTGAAAAGATAGGTCGTACCATCCCTTTTAAAACAGCTTAGCAAGTTGTAAAAATCCCAGTTATAACTGTAAGGAGCAAGCCCGTTTAGGGAACCAATGCCCTCAACCCAGTATTCAAAATACCCAAATGGATTTCCTATGTCATCAAAACCTTCCAGTTCAATGACCTTACGGGTTTCGCCTGCAATGAATTCGGAAGTAATATTGATAACCTCGAAAGTTGCGATGGTGCCGCCGTAAGCATTAGGACAATAAAACCCTTCGGTGAGCACATCTCCGATTTGTACATTGAAATCGATCATGGCGCTTTCAGTTCCTATACTGGTATCCAGGCTGTAGATCACGCCATTTTCCTCCCTCATACGGCAGGTAGTGATCACTCCATCGCTATACATCACCTTATAGACTTTACCGTTTATCAATTCTTCCCCAACGAAATTATAGCTGTTCACATTCACATAACCACCTGCAAAAAAATCCCAGTAGGCAACACTCCATTCGTTATTTTCTTCCAGCACCGGTAAATAGGGTTGTGCAAAAGAAAAATTCAGAAAAAACAAAGAGAACAGGAGAAGATACGTTTTCATAACAGACAATATTGAGTAGCGGAAAATCTCTTAGGTTGAGATCAAAATACTTCGGAAGAGACTTCAAACTCTCTTAAAGATACTAAAAATATGTCTTGATTTTAACTAAATCTTACCCTTCAGATAGTGGGCTGTAAATGATTCGGGGATATTCACGACCGTTTCAGGAGTACCCATAGCTACTGCGTTACCCCCTTTTTCTCCACCTTCGGGGCCCAGGTCGATGATATGATCGGCACATTTAATAAGATCGATATTATGCTCCACAACGATCACCGTATGTCCTCGATCCAATAAGGCATAAAAGGACGCCAGTAATTTCTTGATATCGTGGAAATGAAGCCCGGTAGTAGGTTCATCAAAAATAAAAAGTGCTTTCTCCTTACTGGTTCCTTTAACAAGAAAGGAGGCCAGTTTGATCCGCTGGGCCTCTCCTCCGGATAGTGTGGAGGAGCTTTGCCCCAGTTGTACATACCCTAGTCCCACATCCTGAAGCGGTTGTAATTTGTTGGTGATCTTCTTTACTTCGTGTTCCCTGAAAAAATCTATGGCCTCATCGACGGTGAGTGTAAGAATATCACTGATGTTTTTTCCTTCGAAAGTCACTTCAAGGATCTCTTTTTTGAAACGCTTACTGCCGCAGGTATCACATTCAAGATGCACATCAGCCATGAATTGCATTTCAATGGTTACTTCGCCTTCTCCCTTACAAGTCTCACACCGACCACCATCTACATTAAAACTGAAGTGTTTGGCCTTATAGCCTCGAATATCGGAGAGTTTCTGCGATGCGTATAGATTTCGAATGTCATCGTAGGCCTTTATATAGGTGACCGGGTTGGATCTGCTCGAGCGCCCAATTGGGTTCTGGTCGATAAACTCTATACTCCTGATACTGCTGAAATCACCTTCCAGCGCAGTGAATTGGCCTGGTTTTTCTCCATAGCCCCCAATATGGCGAAGCATTGCAGGGTAAAGGATCTTTTTAACCAATGTACTTTTTCCACTTCCAGAAACACCTGTCACCGCGGTGAACACCCCCAGTGGAAATTCTACATCAATATTCTGAAGATTATTATGCCGCGCACCCACCAACTTAATACTGTTCTTCCAGTCGCGTCTTTTATCCGGAACTTCTATTTCCATGGTTCCGTTCAGATAGCAGGCCGTGAGGGAATCAGACGAAAGGATTTCAGCATAACTTCCTTCGGCAACTACTTCCCCGCCATGGATACCTGCTTTCGGTCCGATATCAATAATGGCATCTGCGGCCTTCATTATATCTTCGTCGTGTTCTACCACGATCACCGTATTCCCCAAGTCACGAAGTGACTGAAGTACATTGATAAGTCTTTCCGTATCCTTGGGATGTAATCCTATACTGGGCTCGTCCAATATATACATGGAGCCAACTAAACTACTGCCCAGCGAAGTGGCTAAATTAATTCGCTGGGATTCCCCACCGGAGAGCGTATTCGATTTCCGGTTGAGAGTTAAGTAGCTTAATCCAACATCGATCAGGAAGGAAAGTCGGTTACGAATCTCCAACAACAATCTTTTGGCGATTTTCTGATCGTAGGGGTTTAATTCTATTTCATCAAAGAATTTTGCAACCTTATGAAGCGGGCGTTCAACCAGTTCCTGGATCGCGACCCCGTTTACCTTAACATTATATGCTTCGGGCCGCAGTCGTTTACCATTACAGCTACTGCATTTCGTTTTACCTCGGTATCGGGAAAGCATGACCCGGTTCTGTATCTTATAGCTTTTCGATTCCAGGAACTTGAAGAAATCGTGTAATCCTTCAAAATATTCATTTCCATCCCAAACCAACTGTTTTTGCACAGCGCTCAACTGAAACCAGGGCTTGTGAATGGGAAAATCGAATTTATAAGCGTTATTAACCAATTGGTCCCTGTACCAGCCCATACTTTCGCCCCGCCACGGAAATATGGCATTTTCGTAGATGGACAAGGCCGTATTAGGGATTACCAGATCTTCATCGATGCCTATCACATCCCCATAACCTTCACATTTAGGGCAGGCACCATAGGGATTGTTGAAACTAAACAGATGCGCATTTGGTTCCATGAAGGTGAGACCGTCTGCTTCAAAACGATTATTAAAATCCTTGGTCTTCGAATTCTCCAGGTCTTCCACTATTAATTCACCTTTACCTTCATAGAAGGCTACTTCGGCGGCATCTGCCAGGCGATTGTAGAAATCTTCATCATCCTGGGTGATCACACGGTCTACCACCAGGAAGATATTTTTGGGCAGCGATCCTGTAAGTTCATCGATCCGCACTACCGAATCATTGAATTTAACACGTGCATAACCCTGCTGCCCAAGGGCCTGCAATTTATTCTCCATGGTTCTCCCTTCTTCAAGGTGAATAGGAGAGAGGAGTAATAGTTTTTTGCCAGTGTCGAAGGATTTAATGTATCCGATCACATCGGTCACCGTATCTTTTTTAACTTCTGCTCCTGTTACAGGAGAATATGTTTTGCCGATCCGGGTGTATAATAATTTAAGGTAATCGTATATCTCCGTGGAGGTGCCCACCGTAGATCGCGGGTTGGTAGCATTGACTTTCTGTTGAATAGCTATGGCTGGTGCAATTCCTTTTATGGCATCCACCTTAGGTTTGTTCAGTCTTCCCAGGAATTGCCTGGCATATGACGAAAGACTTTCCACGTAGCGACGCTGACCTTCAGCATACAGCGTATCGAACGCGAGGCTCGATTTTCCACTCCCCGATAGACCTGTGATGACCACGAGTTTGTTACGTGGGATCGCGACGGAAATGTTTTTAAGATTGTGCAGTTTCGCACCCTGTATCAGGATATTTTCTTTCGCGCTTAGGGTTTCGGTGCTCAATTTAAGTTTGCTTTGCTGAATTTTGCAAAGATACTATTCAGTAATCAATTTTCAGGTATTCCCAGGCCTTTTTGGTATATGATTTTTGTGAATCCCAGATTTTAACATTTCGGGGGTTATTTTAGCTTTAATAAGGGTTAAAGCGGATAATATTCATATAAACTGCATGATATTAATCAAATTCCTCACTTTTTTTTGCATTTCATAATTCTTTGTTGTTATATTTACACCACTCAAGAAATCATAAATCTCATTGCCTATTGCATATTACTACTTTCAATAAATAAACATAACGGCTAGACAACCAAAAAATCATAGTTGTTTATTTTTAAAAAGTATTGATATGAAGCAAAGAACAATCACTGATGCGTATCTTGTAAGCGCATATATGAAAGGCAATGAATCTGCACTTTGCGATCTTATTACACGCCACAAACAAAGAATTTTCAGTTTTATCTACTCCAAGGTATACGACCGTGATGTCGCGGAAGATATTTTTCAGGACACCTTTATCAAGGTAATTAATACCCTGAAGCGAGGAGCTTATAACGAAGAAGGAAAATTTCTGCCATGGGTGATGAGGATCGCACACAACCTGGTGATAGATCATTTCAGAAAGAATAATCGTATGCCTAAATTCGAGAATAATAACGATTTCAATATATTTTCGGTTTTAAGCGATGGAGATCTGAATGTAGAAAAGAGAATGATCAAAGGGCAAGTTGAAAATGATGTGCGAAGGTTAATAGAAGAACTTCCCGAAGACCAGAAACAGGTGCTTATTATGCGCATATATAAGGATATGAGCTTTAAGGAAATTAGTGAACAGACAGACGTGAGTATAAATACGGCGCTTGGAAGGATGCGATATGCTCTTATTAATCTTAGAAAGGTAATCGATAAACACAATATTATCTTAACTAATTGATACAATAAACTATAGTTAGGTTCGTTATTAGGAAAGAATAACCTCAAAATAACGTTCTATGCAAAAAATGTACTCTGAAACTTCACGACCGGAACTCGTGAATAAAAATAACGTTCCGAAGGATGAAACGATTAAATTTCTCCTTGACTATTCGAAGGCTTTAAGTGTTATAGATTATAATAAAATGAAGTTTGAAGCACTTCTAAACTAAACTTTGGAAAAACCCTGAAATCAACGTTTCAGGGTTTTTTTATTTCCTTTTTTCTTCTTGTTATATTCCTGAATCACGGTTTTCCTACCAATGGTTTTTGTTATGATATCCTTTTCCAGGTCCCAGCCACGTGCCGGACTATACTCCCTGCCATACCATATTATTTGCAGGTGGAGCTTATTCCATAGATCTCCAGGGAACAATCGTTTAGCATCTTTTTCAGTTTGCACCACGTTCTTGCCATTGGATAACCCCCATCGGTACATCAGTCGGTGAATGTGCGTGTCCACAGGAAAAGCAGGAATGTTGAATGCCTGACTCATCACTACACTGGCTGTTTTATGGCCAACTGCCGGAAGTTCCTCCAGGGCATCGAAACTGGCAGGTACCTTTCCATTGTGCTTCTCGATCAATATTTGAGACAATCCGTGAATACCCTTCGATTTCATGGGAGAAAGTCCTACAGGTTTTATGATCTCCCGAATTTCTTCTACCGACAGTTTTACCATATCGTATGGATTGTCGGCTACTTCGAAGAGAAGCGGTGTAATCTGGTTTACACGGACGTCTGTACTCTGTGCCGATAAGAGAACGGCGATCAATAAAGTGTAGGGGTCTTTATGGTCTAATGGTATAGGTAATTCGGGATAAATGGTATTTAACGTTTCAATAACAAAATGTACCTTTTCCTGCTTGTTCATTTTATCTACTTTTACGCAAAAATAAACTATGAAAACTTTAAAAGCAGGGGACAAGGTTCCAAATTTCACAGTTAATGATCAGGATGGCAATTCGCTGTCCTTATCAGACTTCCATGGTAAAAAACTTGTTGTATTCTTTTATCCCGCGGCCAATACACCCGGATGCACCGCCGAAGCGTGTAATCTCAGGGATCATTATTCCGAATTACAGGCCCGGGGCTACGAATTGTTAGGGGTTAGTGCGGATACTGAAAAGAAGCAATCTAACTTCAGAAACAAGTATAAATTTCCTTTCCCGTTACTTGCGGACACTGAAAAAGAGGTGATTAACGCTTTTGGTGTCTGGGGCCGTAAAAAATTTATGGGCCGTGAGTATGACGGTATACACCGTAAAACGTTTCTCGTCGATGAAAGTGGGGTAGTAGAAAGGGTAATCGACAAAGTGAAGACTAAAGCTCATGCTGCACAGATTTTAGAAGCATAAAAAAAGCGACCATCCGGTCGCTTTTTTAGTTGTCCTTTTTTGCCATGGCCTTCGGTTTAAAACCAAAGAGTTTCTGTTTTTTGATCGTCTCGGCGATACCCTTGGGGAGCATTTCATCCCAGCCGTCTTTAGCATTTGCGATCATTCCGAGGATAGTACGTGAGAAGACATTGAGGATATTTGGGTTATAATTAGTAATATCCACTACTTTACCGTTGTATTTGAAGAACTTGTAAAGTTCCTTCATACGCGGATGTACTTTAAGATTCTCGCTATTAGTAATGGTTCCGTCCTCATTCTGCATTGGATACAGATACACACGCAGATCCTTAAAGAACAGTTTTCCGAATGCTTCAAGGATTCCACCACTTAAATGGCGGTAATATTTTTCATCAAAGATCTCAACCAGATTATTAACACCCATGGCAAGCCCCATACGGTTTTTAGAATATTGTGAGAAATATTCCACCAGTTTGTAATATTCCTTAAAGTTCGATATCAGCACGGTTTGCCCCAGTGAACAAAGCAATTCGGCTCTGTCCATAAAATCCTGTTCATCGATCTCACCCGCGGCACGCAGATTCGATAAAGTAATTTCGAAAATAACCTGTGTCTGGTCCGGATTCACCCGTGGTTCCTGGTTGAACATCTCGATGGATTTTTCATACATATCCATGTTAACGTTTGTTACCGGTCGGAAACTTCCTCGGAGTGCTAATATATTCTTCTTATAAAGGACTTTAGCAGGGAGAATATTATTTCCTTCCGGTGAGAACATCACCGCATCGGTCATACCGTTCTTAACCAGTTGGAGGCTCATCAATCGATTATCAACATCTTCAAATAAGGGTCCCGAGAAATTGATGGTATCAATCTCCAACTGATCCTGATGAAGGTGATCGTATAAATATCTTAATAATTTCTTAGGCTGATTGTACTTATAGTAAGCGCCATAAATTAGATTGGTCCCTAAAATTCCCAATGTTTCCTGCTGAAGTCTCGCATCATTTTCCTTGAAACGCACATGCAGAAGGATATCGTTGTAATCCTGATAGGGTTCGATCTGGTATCGTATACCTACCCATCCATGTCCCTTATAACGCTTTGCGAAATCAATGGTCGCGACAGTGTTCGCGTAGGTAAAGAACATTTTATCCGGATGTTTTATCCTGCTGATCCTGTCTTCGATAAGATCGATCTCATGGGTAAGCATCTTTTTTAGACGGGCTTCGGTTACATAACGGCCATCTTTTTCATGCCCATATATAGCATCACTGAAATCCTTATCATAGGCAGACATAGTTTTGGCAATGGTCCCGGAAGCTCCACCTGCACGGAAGAATTGCCGTACTGTCTCTTGTCCCGCACCAATCTCGGCAAAAGTGCCGTAAATGTGTTCGTTGAGATTTATTCGGAGTGCCTTTTGTTTGGTTGAAGGAATATTATCAAATTCCTTATCTCCTTTTAAGATGATTTCCATAGCCTAGAAACGGATTTTTTATCCTGATCCAAAGGTATTAAAATAGTATTCCACTTAAAAGAATATATCGTTATTTAAACGAAAAAGCCATTTCCTTTCACGAAAATGGCTTTTATATGGAGGAGGGTTTATTCTATGGCTACATTCCTTTTAGTTCTGTGATTAACTCCTGGATCGTGCTTTTAGCATCCCCGAAAAGCATGGAGGTTTTCGGATTATAGAATAATTCATTCTCTATTCCTGCATATCCGGGTTTCATACTTCGTTTATTCACAATGATTTGTTTGGCATTCTCCACATCCAGGATAGGCATACCATAAATCGGGCTTGCGGGATCGTTGTGAGCGGCCGGATTCACCACATCATTTGCCCCAACCACAAATACAACATCGGTATTGGCGAATTCAGGGTTCACATCTTCCATTTCAGCAAGTTTGTCGTATTCCACGTTGGTTTCTGCCAGCAGTACGTTCATATGTCCTGGCATCCGTCCGGCAACGGGGTGAATGGCATATTTTATCTCAATGCCCCTTGATTCTAATATCTGTTCGAGTTCGTGTATGGCATGTTGTGCCTGTGCGACTGCCAGACCGTATCCGGGGACAACGATGATACGTTGAGAGTAATTCATGAGGATAGCGACGTCACTTACCGTAGTTTTCTTAATAACTCCCTTGGTAGCATGATGGGCATGCTCAGCATGGGCCTCTGCCTCTCCAAAAGCACCGAATATCACATTACCCAATGAGCGATTCATGGCCTCACACATGGCAAAAGTTAATATAAGTCCTGCAGAGCCAACAAGTATACCTCCCATTAACATCACCATATTTCCATAAAGCACACCCGTGATAGCTGCTGCAATACCTGTAAGTGAATTTAAAAGCGATATCACAACAGGCATATCTGCCCCGCCAATAGGAATTACCAGTAAGACACCATACAACAGAGCAACCAGCATCAACAGATAGGCATAAAGTGTATTATCTGAAGCGTAAAGAACAATATAGGCGCCAAAAGCAAGTAGTCCGACAAAGACCAGGTTATTTATAAGGTTGTATTTTGGCAACCGAATATCCTTCCACATCTTGCCGGCCAATTTTGCCCAGGCGATCATACTACCGGAAAATGTCGTTCCACCAATGAAAATAGCGGCGACTATCGTTGTCATTTGTGAGGTATTCCCCATATTGTTGCCAAACTCAACGAGACCGATAAGCACCGCGCTGGCACCTCCAAATCCATTGAAAAGTGATACGAGTTCCGGCATTTTTGTCATGGCTACCTTTACAGCAATGACCCAACCAATGATGGTACCGAGCAGAATTGCAATTCCGATAAGTGTATAGACAAATGGAGTTACCGTAAGTTCGTGAAGAACAAGTGTACCTAAAATAGCTACAATCATGCCGACAGCAGCGATAGTGTTTCCTTTTTTAGCAGTTTCGGGATGGCCTAATAATTTCAATCCGTAAATGAAAGAAACAGCGGCAAACAGATATACAATACTTAAAGCTATACTCATTTTTTCTTCTTCTTAAACATTTCTAACATACGATTAGTGACTGCAAATCCACCTACAACATTGATAATCCCCAACACAACGGCCAGGAAGCCCAGACTAAGGGCAAGGTAATTTTCGGGATCTGCATGAAGCATTACTAAAATAGCACCTACAATCACTACACCACTTAAAGCGTTTGCTCCAGACATAAGCGGTGTATGAAGAACCGCAGGAATATGCTTTATCACTTCAACTCCAATAAAAATTATTAGAATTATGATATAGATCAATTCCAGGTTCGTTCTAATAAAATCAAGTACTTCGGTCATGTTAATATAGTTTTACCATTACTGCGAATAGTTCCGTTTTGTATAATCAATGTGGCGTCCGTAATTTCTTCTTCAAGTTCCCACTTGAATTCACCGTTTTCAGTGAGATGCATAATGAAATTGTACATATTCTTACCAAATAGCTCGCTGGCATTGGTAGAAACACTTTCTGGTGAAATAGTAGTTCCGATGATCCTAACCCCATTTTTAACGATGATCTCATTCATCTTACTTAGTTCAACATTACCGCCTTGAGCTGCTGCCAGGTCGATAATAACCGCACCATTTTGCATTTGCTCAATTTGTTCTTCTGTGATGAGTACTGGTGATTTCCTTCCAGGAATCATAGCTGTGGTAATAACAAGATCGGCTTTAAAGAGAGATTTATTTACCGCTTCTTTTTGCTTTTGCTTATATTCTTCCGAAGCTACCTTTGCATATACACTTGCTTCCTCATCTCCGTTTGTTTCAACTTCAATGAATTTCGCACCCAGAGATTCGGTTTGTTCTTTGGTTTCCGGTCTGATATCGGTCGCTTCCACGATAGCACCAAGACGCTTTGCGGTTGCGATCGCTTGTAAGCCGGCCACTCCAACACCGTAAACCAGAACACGGGCAGGGGTGATTGTTCCGGCCGCGGTCATCATGAGCGGAAATATCTTAGTCATTTCATAGGCTCCGCGAATCACAGCTTTATAGCCTGCCAGGTTACTTTGTGAGCTTAGAACATCCATGTCCTGCGCCCTCGAGATCCTTGGCATAGCATCCAAAGAAAAAGCCGTTGCTCCTGTGGCAGCAATGGCTTTCATATGTTCAGGATTGGATTTGTGGAACAACTGACTCATAAGAATGTGTTTCTTATCAACCAGTTTCAAATCATCCTCATCGAAAGGGTTGATCTTGAGCAGGACATCCGACTCTTTAAAGACCACACCTCGCTTCTCAATTTGAGCGCCTATTTTCTCGTAGTCTGAATCTTTAAAGGAAGAAATTGTGCCTGCATCTTCTTCAACAATGATTTTAAAATCCTTTCCGATAAGTTGTTTTGCAATTTTAGGGGAAATAGCTACGCGTGTTTCTCCCTTCTGCGTTTCTTTAAGAATACCAATGGTCATATTTCAATTAAATTTGATATCGTGTGCTAATTTAGAATTAAATTTGTCAACAGATTTTGATAATTATCAGTTTTTTAAATAAATCAATTTTATTGAAAAAACTTAGCCTTATATTAAAGTCGGAAATCATACCGTAAATTAGTTTATAATTAATGAGAGTCACTTTTCTTGGTACCGGAACATCACAGGGAATACCTGTAATTGGCAGCGACCATCCGGTATGTAAAAGCTCCGACCCCAGGGATAAGAGATTACGGGTCTCCGTACTAGTTGAGTGGGACAATTTGAGGTATGTGATCGACTGTGGCCCGGATTTCAGACAACAAATGCTGCGAGAAGATATAGTCTCTATCAACGGTGTCTTGCTTACCCACGAACACAGCGACCATACTGCTGGTATTGACGATATAAGACCTTTTTGTTTCAGGCAGGGAAATGTACCTTTTTATGCTCATAAACGCGTCTTTGAAGCGCTACACGATCGTTTTGCATATATTTTTGCTACGGAAAACAAGTATCCCGGAGCTCCAGCCATAGAAGAAATTGAAATCAACAAAAATGATACTTTCAAACTAGGAGGTATCGATGTCACAAACGTAGAAGTGATGCATTCGGAACTACCCGTGCTGGGGTTTAGAATAGGTGATTTCACTTACCTTACTGATGTGAAGACCATTGCAGAAGAAGAAATAAAAAAGATCCAGGGCACAAAGGTTCTGGTATTAAATGCCCTGAGATATGAAACACACAGCGCGCATTTGAATATTTCGGAAGCTTTAGCGTTAGTAGATAAGATAAAACCACAATCCACCTATTTAACCCATATAAGTCATTTAATGGGTTTTCATGCTGAAGTAGCGCCTAAATTGCCCGAATCTGTGTTCCTGGCCTATGACGGATTAAAAATTGAAATCTGATATGAAATGCCCTTGCAATAATTATAAAATAACAGAAGATAAGGCCGTCGGGCATTCCATCTTCCCATAAAAAAAATATTACATACTGATGAAAAAAAGAATATTCATGTACCTCTTCTTCTTTGCTGTATTGTTCATTTTATTTCAATACATGAACGAGAAGACCATTTTCGAATCTCAGGAGAATAAAATCCGTTCACTTACCGCTAAAGTGACCGAATCCGACTCTATACATGCTATTCTTTCCGATAAGGTAGCCGAGCTGGATTATTTTACGTTGCTGGGGAATGAAAATGCCATGACCTATATTGAGAACCTGGGAATGGATGCGGAAGCTGCACAAGGATTGGTCACCGAAGCGATTTACGAATCGAATTTTGGGGGTGAACAAAATCCTTTGGTGCCCGTTGAAAGCCAGGGAGGCAAAATGCGCATTAATAAAGTGAAATTTTTAAATCATCGCTGGATACTCGCCGATTTCACCGATGGGACCTACTGGGGAGAAGTGTTGATCGATTACTTTTTCGATGAGAACAACCAATTAATATTAACTCCTATCAGCAGCGTGCTTTATCCTAACTGATCGTTGTTTTTAAGCCATTCCTTTAATTCGTAGAAGTTTTGTGGTGCTACGCCGTGTCCCACAGGAAACTCGGAATATTCACATGCGATATTGAGATCATCGAAGAATGGTTTTGTCTTACGCGCCCAGTCAACGGGAATCACCTGGTCCACGCTACCATGTGAGGAGTAAATTTTTAACTTACTAAAATTATTTTTTCGGAACCCTTCTTTTAGAATTCCTTCATTCACATATCCGCTTAGACCAATAACATGAGCCACTTTTTCGGGGTAACACAACGCTAAGGCAAAACTTAGTATGGTTCCCTGGCTAAATCCGAGCAGCGTAATTCTTTCCGGGTCAACCTTATAATTATCAATAATCTCATCGATACATTTTGAAACCAGTTCGCGTGAGGCTATCGCCTGTTCGTCATCGCTGAATTTGTCCTCATTGGTATCGAAATAGATGGAATACCATGCATTTCCGAAAGGTTCCATTCGCAATGGCGCACGTAAAGAGATAATGGCGTATTCAGAGGGTAGTTCGGCTGCAAATGAGAACAAATCGTTTTCATCGCTACCAAAACCGTGTAACATAATTATAGCAGGTGGTTTTCCTTCATTATTAACGGGTGGCCGATAATTGTGAACAAGTGATAAAGGTTGTTTTTCCATAGCAACAAAAAAGAAGCCGCAAGTTACAACACCGCGGCCGCTATTTTTATAATTTTCAATATCATTATCCAATCCCCTTGAACCAATCCTGGAATTGTTCACCTAGTACCGGGATTAATTTTTTCTCTCCCTGAATGGCTCCAATAAATCCCAGAAGCCATAATACGAATAGAGCGAGTGAGAAAATCCAGCCAACAAATGGAATATCCATTAAGACCAGCACTACATTAATTACCCACACACAGAACCACAGGATCATGAGCCCCAAAGTTTGTCTTAAATGAAAGGCTCCAAGCTCTGATTTGTTATTATTATGCATGATTAACGCGATTACCCAGCCAACAAGCCACAAGTACGAGACGATTGCAATGGTTTTACCATCACCTGAAGATGTTTCTGACATATCCAATAGTTTTAAGGTTAGTGAATGATACCTTAAAGATAGCACATCTTAGTTTAAAAAAGTAAACCAGTTGTTGAATTTGTCACTAAGCAGGGGAATTCCCACTTTTTTATTTAATAGGGCCATTACAATCGAAAACAACCAGAAGAACATACTGCCAAAGAAGAAAACCCGGCCTGCAAATATCAAATACTCCTGATACGACATGGCAACGGACACAAAGAACATTATCGTGAGGCCGAACATATTTTTTATGTGCCAGGAGGCAAATTCATGTGATTCGTCCTTGTTCATCGATATGGCGATCAATAACCCAACGATGGTCATGTAGGCAATTATGGCTTTAGATTTACCCGGAGGTGTCATGCTATTTTTTTAGGACGAGTTTTTTGTTTGAATAGATTCCGTAAGCTTTCCCTTGTAAAGCAACTCCGTAAAATGCTGAATTGTCCGACGCAGATAAAATATGCTCTTTTCCGAATTCATATTCAAGATCCGGATCGAACAGGGTCATATTTGCCGCATTCCCTTCCTCGATTGGATGTGTATCGATTCCAAAACGGTTGGTCAAGGAAGTCAGTGCAAATACAGCTGCTTCTGTTCCTACTAACGAGTTGAGTACTCCAAAACAACTTTCTAGTCCGATACTACCGAACATGGCATGATCAAATTCGGTTTTCTTATGCTCAATGTCAATGGGGTCGTGGTCACTGGTAACTCCATCGATAGTGCCGTCCTTTAACCCTTTCAGCAGTGCCTTTCTATCCTTTTCGGTGCGAAGCGGGGGTAGAATCTTATAACGAGTATCAAACCCTTCAAGCATATCGTCTGTAAGTGCCAGGTTGGAAACCGAAACACTACAGCTCACATCCATGCCTTTTTTCTTTGCATCCCGAATCAAATGAACGGATTCTTTTGTTGAGATAGTCGGGATGTGTAATTTACCTTCTGTATATTCCAGCAGATAGAGATCACGCGTGATTTGGAGTTCTTCGGCGAGCGACGGTATCCCTTTTAAACCCAATCGCGTGCTGTTCACTTCTTCATTAACAACCCCGTTTTTTGCCACCGAAGGTTCAAGTGGCATGGATTGTACGAGCCCATTAAAATTCTGACAATATTGAAGTGCAATTTTCAGCAGATTCGCATTCTCCACAGGTTGCTTATAATCGCCAAAAGCCACGGCGCCTTCGTTATGCATATCGTATAATTCGGCCAGATCCTGTCCTTCACTTTTTACAGTTAAGGAACCAATAGGGTAAAGGTTAACGGGATTACCTTTAGCTTTAGCCTTAAGAAATTGCACTCCTGCCTTGGTGTCGGTCACAGGATTCGTATTGGGATTAACGGCAACGTGACAAAAACCGCTAAGAGCCGCTGTCCGCAATCCGTTTATAATCGTTTCCCGCTCTTCATATCCGGGTTCTCCGAACGAAACCGATGAATCGAACCAGCCCCTCGAAATATGCAGGTTTGGGAGTGAGACCACTCTCGCTTTATCGTTTTTAACAGAAGCGGCAATCTTTTTAACGACACCATTTTCAACGAGAACATCTCTCCTTTTAAGGTGATGCTTGCTGCCGGAGTCGACGATCGTGGCGGATTTCAGTAAAATTAGGCTCATAATTTAATTTTTATAAAATTTCAGCACCAGCAGTTCCGTTATCAGGAAAACTACCGCAAAAATAACAAACCATTTCCAAAAGCTGTTTATAGCGTTTTCATCGGCTATCATGTCGAACATAGAAGCTACATTATCGTAGCTTCTTGCATTTTGCCAATCCTCTGCCTCCAGGTATTGTAGCCGACTTTCATCTCGGTTGTAGTTATAGCTGATCCCCTCAATGAATTCAATATCTTTTTCAACCTTATAATTCCCGGATTTTTGTGGTTCATCAGTCGTTGTTACGATCACCTGATTAGCTTTGGTTTGTTGTAGAGGAATAAACGAAGACAGACTGTCTTTAATCTGAATGATCTCATCCTGCGAAAGACTAACCGGGATAGCAAAAGTGTTCTGTTTGCCGGATTCATAATACAATTCGGACAGTGGCAGGCTTCGAATGGCCATATTATAAAAGGTAGGCACGATCAATGGTGAACTCTGGAAATTAGAGTTTTCGTTGTTCAGCGGAGCCGTGCTTAGATACACACTACCCGATTGCAGGATAAAGGGTTTACTGTCTTCAAAGCGCAACGCTGCGGTTGCGCCGCTGCTGGTTATAAAATAACTGTTCACTTTCGGGTATTGGAAATTGACCACTTGTTTTTCAAAAACCGATTCGTACAGCGGATGAGCAAAGACGATCTGTGAGATCTTTTTCTCCTGGTTGGCCTTTTCAGAAAAACGTCCTATGCCTGTTGCGCCTGTTAGATTATTATAACTATTTATATCTGCTAATCCTGAAGGAATGATCATCAGACTCCCTCCGTCTGAAAGAAAAGATGTGAGTGCATTCGAAAGAGATGGAGGTATGGTTCGTAACTCGTTCAGAATAACGAAATTCTGGTCGGGTATGTCGTTGTAGTTGAGGTTATCTGATAACTGTCTTTTATATTCAAATTCCGGTTGATTAAAAAGTCGGGTAAGAAAATCAGAATTAGCCTCGTTGATGGAAAGTACTTTAATTTTCTTTGGAGTGTTTATAGTAAAGAACAGGCTATTGTCGTACAATAAGTTGCGGTCGTTCAATTCTAGCTTACCATTGAATCCAACCGGATTTTCAATATCGAAACTAATGATATTCGAGGCATTTTCGGAAAGGTCGGCGGCTATTTTGGCGATTAAGGTACCGTCATTGTACAGCGACACCGGTACGGTCTCGGGGATCTCTCCTTGTCCGGAAATCTGGACATTCAATTTGGTGGTCGTCGCATTTTTGAAAGCTACATAGGCCGTATCGATCGAAATATTATTTGCTGAAACTGGCCTTGACTGCACGATTTCCAGGGTTATATCATCAGGGATCTCAGGTAATTCAGCCGATCTTAACTGCATATCGGATAGGTACAATAATTTTTTTTCAGCACTGAGGGACCCGGAGAATAATTGTTGGGCCTTGAGCAAAACTTCCTCAGGGGTTAATTGCTTCTGTACATAAGGAACAGAGAGGATTTCCCCTTTAAAATCCTGAAAGGACACATTTTTTCTTGATTCAGTATTGGTGAACCAACTTATTGCAGAAGTGCCTGAGCTTTGCACGTACAATTGCTGCAATACGCGTTGTAACAACTGCCCGTTCGATCCTTTAGCCTGCATACTAAAGGAGTTATCCACATAAAGGACCGTTTCTTTTTCGGTATTTAACGCTGTTTTAGACGCCGTAAAAGGTTGGGCGAATGCCATTACAATACATGCTATCGCCAGGAGGCGGAGTAGGAGGGTAAGCCATTTTTTAAGCTGGGAACTTTTACGCGTTTGAATGGTAACTTTCTTCAGAAAGGCGACATTGGTAAAATCGATCTTCTGAAACCTTCGTAATTGAAATAAGTGAATTAAAATAGGGATGAGCAGTAAGAAGAGTGCGTAAAGGACTTCGGGGTGTTTAAACTGCATTCCGGCAAATATTTGTCAAAGATATGAAATGCTGTGAATATTTGGCTATAACCCCAGTGTTAAGATGGTACTAATTTCCTTCTATAGAGAAATGGAAAGTGGTGCTTTCACCTAATTCTGATGTTACATGGATCGTCCCGCCTAACTTTTCTATTAATTTTTTTACAGTGGATAATCCAATACCATTTCCTTTTCTGCCCCGGCGGTCCAGGTTCCCTACGATTGTAAATAAATCAAAAATATCGTCTATCCTGTCCATAGGAATTCCTATTCCATTATCGGTAACGGAAAAATGGTACATTCCGTCACTTCTCTCGCAACCGATTTTGATAATTATCGTGTCCTTATCGTTGTATTTGAGGCTATTACCAATCAGATTCAGAAAGATTTGTCCCAACGCAGCGCGATTGCAACTCAATTCAAAATTTATCTCTGGAAAATTGATCTCACATTGGTGATCAATATTCAATAATTCTACAATTTCTTCCAGTAAATGATTAAGATCGAAATCTTCATAACTATGCTCAGCGATATTGTCGCTTTCGTAATGCGCGAGTATTCCAGATATATAATCGCTAAGTGAAAAAGACGAGTCTTTCAGATAGTTGAGGTATTTGGTAGCCTCAGCATCCAACATAGGAGCATATTTCGTTTTCAGTATGTCGGCTGTCACGATCATATTTGCCAAAGGCATTTTCATATCATGGGAAACACGACCTGCAAATTGCCTTAGGTCCTCATTTTTTTCTTTCAATTCCTCCTGAATTTCGTGAAGCTCTTTGTTTCGTTTATTCAATTCGATCAGCTTAACTACTTGCTTAGCCAATACTTTCAGCGCTTCAATTTGCCGGTTTGAAATAGTATTTGGTTTATGATCGATGATGCACAAGGTACCCAGGGCATACCCATCTTCGTCCTGTAGACATACACCGGCGTAGAATTGAATGGGTTTTTTTGAGGCCGTTGCATATGGATGATCACTAAAATCGGGATGATTTCTGATGTCGTCCAATATCAACATATTATTTTCATTACCCACCGCATAACTGCAGAAGGATACGTCCCTGTCGCTGGAAGTTATATTCAGCCCATGCGCCGACTTAAACCAGACTTCGTCTTTATCTACTAAAGAGATCAAAGAAACGGGCATATCGGTGATATGAGCTGCTAATTCTGTTATCTGATCATATTCTATTTCCTGGCCGGAATGAAGTATATCGTAACTATGAAGAGCTTTTAATCTTTCTTGTTCGTTAGCGGGTATGGTGGGCGAAATCAATGCTATTCTATTATTAGTTAGGTGGAACTGTCTCGCAGATTCCTGTCCAAGTAAAGATACTTGATTTTAATAATACCGCTTGAATGAATGATCTAAAAAATATATTCAGAAATAGAAAATAAGAAAGCCGCTTAATGCGGCTTTCTTAAATTTCTAAATTGGCTGATCTAGTAACAATACTCGAACGTCATTGCCCAGCTATTACCTCCTATTGGTACTCCGGCACCCCAGGCGGTTTCTTCCTCACCGGTCACGGAATTTACAACCACAGCGTGTGCTGCGATATAAACACATTCTCCTTCGGAAATACCAGGTCCCACATATTCCACATTCACCGTTCCAGCCGGATGAGTGTCCTGATATGGAAAATGTCCAATTTGCGGATTTCCACTTCCCGTTGTAGGTAGTAGATTTAAGGGTCCTACATATAAATGTGTTTCAACGATCTCCCAATCCGATTCTGATGTATAGGATACAACAACATTATCGTCGACAACATCAACGTTAACGATTCCGGAATAAATATTTTGTCCGGCCATTAGGTCTGTTTGAAAAGAACTGTAGGTTGGATCCGGAGTGGTTCCACCGCCAATTTCAATAATAAAATCTGAGGAATCTGAAGATATATAGTCTTCATTTTCAGGACTACAAGAAGAAAGAATTAATAAACTAAAAAGTACGAGTGTAATTTTGAATTTCATGGTAGTTGTTTTTTGGTTCTGGATAAATGTAGGAAAAGACCTACTTAAAAAACAAATTTAACGGGTCTAAAAGTTAAAATATTCGATGAAATACACAAATTCCATGTTATTTTCTTAAAAATATGTTAAAATTTTTCAAATGCGCTAAGGCCAAAGAGTGCAAAATCGTACTTAACCGGATCGAGTGGATCTAGTTTTCGAAGGCTATCATCAAGCTCTTTCAGTGCTTTTCCATCATTTTGATTGCGTTTTAAAAGTTTTAATTCCCTGGCAACCTTCCCCGAATGAACATCCAGGGGACATGATAACTGTGCGGGGGATAGTGATTTCCAAAGTCCGAAATCCACACCGGTATTGTTATTTCTCACCATCCATCGCAGAAACATATTGATCCGTTTGGCGGCCGAATTTTTCATTGGGTCGCTCACATGCTTTTCGGTTCGGGAGGCATGCGGTAATTCAAAAAACAATTTTTTGAACTCATGTATAGCGGGTTGCATGGTATCTTCCTTTGCATAGCGAAGGAAAATGGCTTCCAGCCCTCCATGATTTGCATAAATGTTTTGCAGGGATGTCATGAAATAGTGAACATCCGTTTCATTAAACGTACGATGCACAAATCCTGAAAAACGCCCGGATGCTGTTTCATTATAGTCGGTTATGAATTCGTACGGACTGTGATCCATCAATTCCATTAGGCGGGTAGCATTGTTTATAATGCTCTTTCTATTACCCCACGCGATAGTAGCCGTTAGAAAACCGGCAATTTCAATATCCTCTTTTTTGGTGAACAGATGTGGTATTTGGATGGGATCGGTCTCAATAAAGGATATGCGATCGTAGAACGCAGCCTTCTCGTCCAGGAAATCTTTCAGTTCAAACCTTGTCATTTAACTGATTATTTTGCCGTCCTGCATCACAAATTTTCGATCGGCCATGGCGGCCAGTTCCTCATTGTGCGTAACGATCACGAAGGTCTGGCCAAATTCATCTCTCAGCTTAAAGAACAGATTATGAAGATTTTCCGCACTTTCTGTATCCAGATTTCCACTGGGTTCATCGGCCAGGATGATCTGCGGACTGTTTATCAAAGCTCTTGCCACAGCGACCCTTTGCTGCTCACCTCCAGATAATTCATTGGGTTTATGATGCTCCCTGTCTTTCATTCCCAGAAAGTCGAGTAATTCTTTGGCACGACGCACGGCTTCGTTTTTAGGTGTTTTCTTAATGAAGGCAGGAATGCAAACATTTTCCAGGGCTGTGAATTCTGGTAATAACTGATGAAACTGGAAAATAAAACCCAACGTGGAATTCCTGAATTTTGCCAATTCCTTTCGCTTTAATGATGCGATATTGGTATAGTTTATCTGAAGCTCACCTTCGTTTGCTTTATCCAGAGTTCCAAGAATCTGCAACAGCGTAGTTTTACCTGCTCCTGAAACACCCACAATACTCACGATCTCACCTTTATTGATCGAGATATCAACTCCCTTCAACACATGAAGGTTATCGTAATACTTATGGATATTTCTTGCTTCGATCATTAGATTTCGGTCCAAAATTGACGTGAATGTACAGCTTTCTTCGTATAGTTACAATTCATTTTCACTAGGAAGAACTTTTATTAAATAACCGTTTTATATTATTGTAATCGATGAAATAAGTTATGCGAAGCGACACGGTATTTTGCTGCGGTTGGGCGAATAAATTATCCAGACTCTCGAGATAGTTGAGTGATGCAAGTTCATCCAGATTGAAGATCTGGTTACGATAAAGCAGGGTTGCCTCGCTACCGGGTGCGAAGCGCCACCTGAAACTCAGGTCCAGGTTCCAGATATTAAAATTTCGGTTAGGGTCATTTTCGGTAGTATCGTAATCTATTTGCGTACGGGTCCCGTCATCATTCAGAATAAAGAAAACATTATCACTGTAATCGGCTGTACTCCAGAAATTTCGAAACCTCAGGTCGATGGCTTTATAAGGGTCGAAATTATAACTGGCCGTGATCACATTTTCAATATTCGTGATGTCCCGCTGTCCCATAAAAACATCAATTTCATTATCGTCGATATATCCAAACTGATCTTCACGGAAGGAAATATCGGTGGATAACACAATAAGGAACTTATCTGAAAAACGATAACGTGGTTCTATGTCAAAAAACCAGGCCACCTGTGGGTCACCAAACCAGGTACGTTGACCAATACCAAGATCGTATGCGAACTTTTTCCTGAAATCTGACGAACACCACAAGCGTCCCCCAAGATTGGAGCTGAAAGTCACGAATTTACCCTCCACACGAGGCTCGAAATAATCGTCATTCTTGCTATTAAACCCCAAAAATCCTCCAAAGGCAAACCGCTCTGTGGTAAGGAAAAACCAATTCAAGTCAAAGTTATTCCCTGTTTGAACGGAAGGCAGATATAATCGACGGTGCCTGGCAGTAAATGAGAAGCGATATTCATTGAATGTATTCGTAGGCTCGAAGATCTGGTAAGAGGCTCCAACGGTAAAATTGTTGAAATTGTTCCTGAAATTGAGTCCGAGGTCATTGATATCGAACTTCGTATCTGCAAGATCATGTCCCACCCGGTATCTGAATTTTCCTTTAATCCTGAATATATCGAGTTCGGTTCTTATTCCTGTAGTAAGCTGCTGCATTTCATAGACATTACTCATTACCCCACGTCCGGAAAATCGAAAAGTATTATTCTTATCGGCGATATCAAAAACCGCTGCGGTTACATTTCCGTCACGAAAACTTCCTTCACGGGTAACATTGGTATTAACAAGAGAGACCGAGGAATTATCATTAAACTGTTGATCGAGCACAAAGACGTTATAGTTAGAAAATGGCTCAACCAACACCTTTCTGGTCTCACCATTCACCGTATCCGTCACTTGGGTAAAGGTATTTTCGGTAATGGCATTCAGGATCCCAATACCTAATTTTTTCTGCGTCCTTCCGGAAACCTTTAGCGCGTTCAGCAGGTTTACTTTTTCAGGGTATTCATCGTATTCTTCATTTTCGTTCAAATCTTCCAGAGGACCGGAAGGCTCATTTCCAATTCGTCTGGAAAAGAAAATCTCTCCCTTATTGAAGAGCTCAACACCTTCCGTAAAGAATTGCCGGTTCTCGCGAAAGGTTTGCTCGAAAGGCCCAAGGTTCAACCGTACTTCATCAAAAGCTACTTGTCCGAAATCCGGGATCAAAGTCGCATCAAGGGTAAAACTATCACTCAAACCATATTTCACATCCATCCCGGCACTGAAGTTAGTTTCTGTGTCCCCGTCGAAATCTGTTACCAGACCCTGTGCGAAGGGAAAGAAGATGAGACGAGTAGGAGGGTCGATATTACGCACCCCGGTCACATTGCCACTGTATAACGACTCAGATCCTGTGGTAATATCGATCAGGTTCCATGTGTGTGTTTCGTTGATATAGTTGATCCTTCGATAGAAATTCACACCCCAGTCCTGATCGGGCTGCTGTGGGAATCGAAGAGCGTTATACGGTATCCTGAATTCCGCATACCAACCTTTTTCGTCCTTGGAGGTACGACATTCAAACACCACATTATATCCAAAATCAAACCGATTCCTTTCGGCCCTGGCATCACCTATGCTTCCGGCGGCAGTAACAAAAAAGTGAGTTTCATTGATACCGTCGTTATAGGTATTTAGAGCAATGGAAAATCTATCCGCCTGGACAAATACTTCATCCCGTTGAGAGAACTGGGCAAGGATGGTGGAAGGATCGGGATCGTACATGTAGGCGGCCACATAGACGTTTTTATCGTCGTATGCCATTTTGACCTCGGTGCGGTAATTCTCATCGATTGAGCCTGCGTTACCAGGTTCGTACATATTAAAGTCACCGTAGGCGGGTAATGAATCCCAAATCGCGTCGTCTAAGACACCATCAATTTTAGGAGTTATTTCTATTCTTACTGCTTCAAGGTTCTTTTTTTCCTGGGAGTATACCTGTACAAATGTAAAAAGAAGGAGGGCAGTAATTATTTTATGCATATAGCGCTGAGAATGGTCGAGATGGTAATTGTACAAATCTACAAGGACATTTCTGCCTGAATTATTAATGAAAAGTTAAATAAAATTATGATTTTTATAAACGGATGGATTAAGTCGTAATTTGTAGTTGTTATGGAAGAAAAAAGAGAAACTGTTGTTTTAGCAGCCGGCTGCTTCTGGTGCACGGAAGCGGTGTTTCAAAGATTTAATGGAATTATAGAAGTGAAATCGGGGTATACCGGTGGCAACATCAAAAATCCTGCTTACCGGGAGGTTTGCAGTGGCCGAACAGGGCATGCCGAAGGTGTTCATATAACTTACGATCCAGGAATAATAAATTTTAAGACTATTCTGGAGGTATATTTCGCCACTCACGACCCTACAACCCTAAACAGGCAGGGGAACGACGTGGGTTCTCAATATAGAAGCGCTATTTTTTATACTTCGGAAGTTCAAAGAGAGGAAGCAGAAGCTTTTCTACGATTTTTAGAAGAAGAACGTATATTTAGCGATAAGATCGTCACAGAAATTACACCTTTAGATGTTTTCTATGATGCCGAAGTAAATCACCAGGAGTATTATAATCTGAATAAAGAACAACCGTATTGCCAGTTTATAATAACTCCTAAAATCGACAAGATCAAAAAATTTTATTCAGATAAATTAAATGCTAATGGGGTTGTATAAAAGTTACGAAGAGTATGATAAACCTGTCACAAACGAATTGCGGGGACACTTTGAAGAAATTCTAAAAGGAGTAGGAGAGGACGTAGACAGGGAAGGAATAATAAAAACTCCTGAAAGGGCCGCCAAGGCGATACAATTCCTTACATCAGGACATTGTGTGGATCCTGCCGAGATCCTCAAAAGTGCGATATTCGAAGAAGAATACCACGATATGATCGTAGTGAAGAATATTGAGCTTTACTCCTTGTGTGAGCACCATATTCTTCCTTTCTTCGGGAAAGCCCACGTAGCTTATATACCCGATGGCCGCATTGTTGGATTGAGTAAAATTCCGCGCGTGGTTGATGTCTTTTCAAGAAGGTTGCAGGTTCAGGAGCGATTAACGCACAATATATTGGAATGTATCAATGATACTTTGAAACCTAAAGGAGTAGCGGTGGTGATCGAGGCAGCGCATATGTGCATGATGATGCGTGGTGTTCAGAAGCAAAATAGCGTTACGACCACCTCCGGATTCAGGGGGCAATTTGAAAAAATTGAAACAAGAGGGGAGTTTATGCGACTCATAGGAACGGACCTTGCATAATTTTTGGCAGGTTTATTGCGTTCATAAGAATATAATTTAATACCTCAAGATGAAAAAAATCAAATACAAATTACTGCGTCAGGGAATTCTGTACGATGTCATTGGGATGACAACCGCGTTTATTCCGGTGATCGGTCCATTTCTGGATCTATTCTGGGCACCTTATGCAGCGAAAAAGATGAGCGATATGTACCAGGGTAATACTGGTAAGATCGCGGCGGCCATTGTGTTCGTGGAAGAAATTCTTCCTTTTACCGATTTCGTACCGACTTTTACCCTTATGTGGATTTACACCTACGTTATCGCTCCAGCACCAAAACAAGCTGTACAAACAATAGAAGTTACGGTGAACGATTAACAAAAAATCGAAGTATACCTAAAATCCTCCTGAATGTAATTTCAGGGGGATTTTTTATATACCTATGGATAGACCCACGGAAATATTCCTGCCGATATTAGGAATACCGTCAACTTTCAACCTGGAAAGATGCGATATATACTCCTTATCGAACAAATTGGTCACCGCTATCCTGAAATCAATCGAATATGAATTCAGTTTAAAAGAACCATTTACCCCCGCATTTACAAGGCTGTAACCTCCGGTTCGTGTTTCAAACGAACTGGTGTTATTCTGGTCCCATTTATTCTCCAGGGTAATGAAGGCAGCTGCTTGTTGTAAAAATTTATTCTCTCCCAATTCAATATTGAGGGTGTTTCGCACGCTGTTTGCCGGAATTAACGGCAGATTCTCTCCGCTGTCCAGTTCTCCTTTCACCATTTGATAACTGCTATCCAGATGCATCCAGTCCAAAGGATGCGGGTGAAAATGTAGTCCGAATTCACCTCCGTATAATTTACTGTCGTTCTGCAAATAGTTATACACAAAATTGCCATCAATAACCTCCCCAGTGGGTTCAACAAATATGTAATTGTTCACTTTATTGTAGAATCCGTTGGCAAATATCTCTAGGTGTTCACTCTTGTATTCCATGGAGACATCAAGCTGGTAATTCTGCTCGTTATTTAAATTCGGATTTCCGATCTCGAATCGGTTTGTTCCTTCGTGAACACCGTTGGAGGTTAGTTCGGCAAGGTTAGGTGCACGAAAACCACTGGCTACATTCACCCGCCCCACGAGTTTGTCACTAAAATCGAATTTAGCACCAAGGGCGGCATTAAAACTACTGAAATTCCTGTCCAGTGCAGCGATAAAGTCGTCATCGGTCGGGATTCCTGCGGCATCACTTACCAGATTTCGTATATCGTATCGAAGTCCCGCCTGGATGCCTAACTTTTCAAGATGATAATGGGTAGTTGCCAGAATTCCAAAATCGGTCACGCGGGCATCGGGGATCAGTATCTCTTCTCCAAAATTTTCATTCTTCTGGAACATTCCCTGAACACCCACTATGGTTTCAAATTCACCGAGTTCAGGCAGATTGTATTTTAGATCGTAGTTCAGGGTGTTAAGTTTAAGTTGAAGGGCCGGTCCTTCTTCGGGTTCCCCTTCTTCGTGTTCTTCAAATTCACGGCGGTCATTGAAGATATAGCCAAATTTTACATCCATGCTTGAATTATTAAAGAAGAAGTTATTCTCAAGACTTAGTATGTGATTGTCGATTTCCTGAAAAGGTTCTGTCGGGGTTTTAGCTGTAGTTTGTTCCCCGATCTCTTCAGGGATTCCGATGTTCGCCCGGTTGTAATTGTAACGGATGGTCGATTTTGATCGCCGCCCCTGATACCGTAAACCGGTTTTGATATCGGTTTCATTGAATCTCGTATTGGTGATTCGCATGCCGTTTCCTGCTTCGTAATCGCTGTGAGCACCATGAGCAACCCTCGCTAGGAATTTTAATTTCTCACCTGATGTTTGAGCTCCTGCATTGAATGTGTAACCCATGGTATTGGAAAAATAGGTGACATTTCCGTCTGCGGTGGTCTTGCCTGCATTGGCAAATAGCTCTGGATTAAAATACAGCACACCGCCCAGGGCATCGCTACCATAGAGCAGGGAAGCCGGGCCTTTGATCACTTCCACACTACTAATTCCGGCAGCATTTATCCCTAATCCGTGTTCGTCTCCAAATTGCTGGTTTTCCAATCGTACGCCCTGGGTATATGTTAAAACCCTATTTGCGCTAAGCCCCCTGATCACAGGCTTCCCTATACCCATCCCAGTACTGATGCTTTCCACACCAGCGATATTGGTAATACCTTCTGCTAAGGTGGCCGCTCCCTCATTGGAGAATTCCTTCACCGAGATTCTTTCTACTTTCATCACATTATCGCCTTGTAATTTGTGGAATGGTGTAGCGATAATGACTTCCTCCATCTCTATAGCGCTCTCGGTTAATACAATAGTACGTGTGATAGTCGGATTTTCTTCAGAAAAGCTGATCTTCTCCGAAATTGTAGTATAACCCAGAAAGGAATAGACCAGGGTATATGTACCATTTGGCACATTGTCAATCCTAAAAATTCCATCAATATCGGCCATCGTTCCCAACTCCAATTGAGGAAAATAAACGGCTGCGGGTAGTGCTTGATTGTCTGATTCAGCAGTGATGTTCCCGCTGATACTATTTTGTGAATTTGCTGAGTTGGTCGCAATTGCAAACAGCAAAATGATTTTTAAAATTTTCATTGAATATTTATTTGGTTAAAACTGAATTACAGGATTAAACCAAATAGGGGGGACCTCGAAGCGAGTTGAACCCAGAAAAAAACAAATAGCAAATTTCTGTATTTCTAAAATCAGATTTGTAATTTTCAATCGACGGATCCAGATACCTGGTTGACTCCGGAGAGAAATCGAAGACCGAAACCTGGAAATCACAGAGCGAACATTCAAGTTGCTCATCGTGAATATGGGTTTTGAATTCATTACAGGTAGGGTGATCATGCCCTTCAAGAGTATGTGCGAGCTGAATAGCCGAAGGCCATAGAAGCGCGAACACCATCAGTAGCGAAGCAAGTGATCTATGTATGCTTGGTGCAGAAATCATTTCAGTAGAAACCCTAATCCAATTAAACGCAACATTTTCTTTTCAAAATTCCAGAAGAATTCAAACTCTCCATATAACCAACCAAAAACCACAAGTAATACCTGGTAGATCGGAAATATCAATACTATCCTCATAGGCCAATAGATATACCAGTCTGTACTTTGCTTAAACATTCCGAAACTATCCATAACAGGGCCGGCAAATTTAGCCGAAGTACTGCCAATAACAGCGAATACCAGGAATATTACAAACAGTCTCCAGTCACTCTCTATGTTCCATCGCTCCTTCAGTTTTTTCATTGTTTCGGACCTCTTCTGCCTCCGATGAACGATTGATTATATCGTTGCTGGAAGAACATCATATAGTTATATAGCAGATAGTTCACTTCGTAACCGTAATCTATGTGGAACTCATAGTTAATTTCCTGCTGGTAAAGGTTGCGATCGTAAAGCTGGAAATTTTGAACCCTTCTGTTGTACTCAGTGACAAACACCATGTTCTTGTTTTCAAGGAAAGTCTGACCATAATAGCCTTGTGGAGGTTGTGTTACCAACCAATTGTTGAATCCAAGGTCCATAATAATGATCTCATACTCCAGGCTATCATTGGCGATACGTATGGTATCCATAGAATTTTCGGTAGGAGCGGATGTATCAGACATCGCAGATTTACCCGATTCGCAGCCGTAAATCATCAACATGAATCCAAATATTGCAAGTAGGTATTTCATAGCATACGCTTTGACGTAAATTTACGAAACAGTGCAGTTTTGGGTCTATTTTTAACGGCCTTTAACAAAAAACGCCTCAGACTGAAGTCTGAAGCGTTTCCTATGTTCTATAAGGTATAGTTACCTTCCGAAGAGACTTCCAAGAAGTCCTCCTTTTTTATTTCCGCCTAACACCATACCGGCGATATCGTCTACCACACTTCCGTCACCATCACCATCCAGTAAGGTCTCAATCATAGATTGCTGCTTGCGTTGTTGTTTGCGTCCACCGCCTAACATACCACCCAATAATCCTTCGATACCACTTTGAGAAGATACATTTTGCTGTTTTTTTTGTTTTCCAAGGAATCCCAGTAAGACGGGAGCCGCAACCTGGAGAATCTGCATCACTGAATTTGAATCCATCCCGGATTTCTGAGAAAGTGCGCCTACCACGTTATCCTGTGATCCTCCTAAAACGTGGCCTAAAATACCAAGGCTATCAACTTTTTGTTCTTCGGAAACACCTCCCTGGAAGAATCCGCCAAGGTTATCCAGAAGACTACCGTCATGTTTATTATCCAGTGCTCCCAAGAGTCCTGCAGCTCCCTGCGGACTACTTGCATTTCGCTTCATTGCTCCCATAAGCAGGGGAAGCGCCATTTGAACAACCTGAGCTGTTTTATCTTCGGGTTGTCTCGTTTCCTGGCTTGCTCCGCTAATCAACTGCTTGCCCAGGTCACTATTTAAAAGATCTAAAATTCCTGCCATTATTTAGGTTTTTGGTTTAAACTCACAATGTACTAAAAATATGACTATGCTGGTTTGAGGATGTCAATAATCTGGGATGCCAGCTCCGTACCAATTCTATCCTGAGCTTCTTTAGTTGCGGCTCCGATATGCGGGCTCAGGGATACGCTGCTGTTCATTAATACTTTGATAGCGGGCTTAGGTTCAGCTTCAAAAGTATCCAGGGCTGCGAAGGATAATTTTCCTTCTTCCAGCGTGTCAAGAAGGGCCTCTTCATCGATCACTCCACCTCGAGCTGCATTTATCAGTGCAGCTCCGTCTTTCATCATATTCATTTCAGCTTTCCCGATAACATACTCCTTCTGAGCAGGAACATGCAAGGTTACGAAATCACTCTGTTTTAATACTTCTGAAATGGGTTCCGACTTAATATTAAAAGTAAGCTTCTGGCCATCGAAGAAGTCGATCTTAATATCTGCCTCTTCCACATACATATCACTTGCTTTTACCGTCATTCCGCACCCTATGGCGATCTTGGCAACTTCCTGTCCAATTCTTCCAAACCCTATGATCCCAATCGTCTTCCCGCGTAACTCACGCCCGCCGGCATAAGCTTTTTTCAAGTCTTTAAACTTGCTGTCACCTTCCAGCGGCATATTTCGGTTTGCATCGTATAAGAAACGCACACCACCAAATAAGTGAGCGAATACCAATTCGGCCACCGAAGCGGATGAAGCTGCGGGGGTATTAATTACATGCAGGCCTTTCTCACGAGCATAATCTACGTCGATGTTGTCCATACCTACACCGCCTCGTCCTATTACCTTTATCGATGGACAGGCGTCAATTAATTCCTTACGAGCCGTTGTTGCGCTTCGTACAAGAAGTACAGCGACCTGATGTTCATTAATATATTTTTCCAGCTGCTCCTGGGCTACTTTCGTTGTGATCACTTCAAAACCAGCTGCTTCGAGAGCAGTGATTCCACTTTGAGAGATTCCGTCATTCGCTAATACTTTCATTCCTGTATCGTTTATTTTGCTCTTAATAATAAAATTTAATTAAGCGGTTCTTTCCGCCTCCTTCATCGCGTCAACAAGCACCTGAACACTGTCCAGAGTTAGTGCGTTATACATGGAAGCCCTGTATCCACCAGCACTTCTGTGGCCGTTAAGTCCGTTAATGCCTGCCTCTTTCCAGAGGGAGTTGAAACGATCCTTGGCGCTTTCATCTGTAAGGTTGAAAGTAGCATTCATACGGAGAACGGTCTTCTTTTTGAGCCGCGAATCCTTTAAACAATGGATTTCTGTCGATCTCATTATACAGGAGATCTGCTTTTGCTTTGTTAATTTTTTCGATCGCTGCTATTCCCCCGAGGTCTTTCAGCCATTCCAGGGTTAACATGGAAACATATACTGAAAATACAGGTGGCGTATTGAACATGCTGTCCTTGCCCAAATGCACTTTATAATCCATCATAGAAGGTATAACGCGACTCACTTTACCAAGGATATCTTCTTTCACAACAACTAAGGTGGCACCGGCTGGCCCCATATTCTTTTGAGCCCCGGCGTATATCAGACTGAATTTTGAAAAATCCATAACACGTGAGAATATGTCACTACTCATGTCACAAACGATGGGAACATCGGTCTCGGGAATGCTTTGCATTTGGGTTCCGAAAATTGTGTTATTACTCGTACAGTGAAAGTAATCCGCATCGGAAGGGATGCTATAATCTTTTGGTATGTAATTAAAATTCGCATCCTTAGAGGAAGCAACCTCAATTACGTCGCCAAATAACTTTGCTTCTTTTAATGCTTTATTCGACCAGGTACCAGTATTGAGGTAGGCTGCTTTATTTTCCAGTAGATTATATGCGACCATTAAAAATTCCATGCTGGCGCCCCCTTGAAGGAACAAAGCTTTGTATCCCTTGTTCTGAAGGCCTAAATGTTCCAGAGTCAGGTCACGGGCATGCTCGATTACTTCAACGAATTCGGCACTGCGGTGTGACATCTCCAGGATAGAAAGTCCTACACCGTTATAGTCAAGAACAGCACGTGAGGCTTTTTCAAAAACCGACTGCGGTAAAATGCAGGGTCCTGGGCTAAAGTTGTGTTTTTTCATGAGGTGGGTTTTTCAGAATACAAAGATGTGAAGAAACCATTTATTTTACTTAAATAAAATGACATTTGTTAGGAAAAGTTTCAACAGGAAATGAACTATTTTTACCCTAATCTCAATAAAAACTCCATCGTATCCACACCATCTGCATAGTCCCAAAGCTGGGGTGACTGCGCTTGCCCGAAAGGAATGGCAGCTGGAAGATCTGCTTCCGAAATAATAGACTGAATCTGTTCCTTATTTTCTAAAAGGAAAGAAGATAGCGCTTCAGGCGAATCGTAATATTCATAGAAAACCACTGAAATAGGTGAGGAGAAGGCGGTATCTTCCTTCAGAAGCATAAATTCATTATCGAGTAAAGGAATATTGCTCATAAGATATACCGCTTTGTTGTAGTCGTAATTATTAATGTATTTATTGTTGTTGATGATCTCCTTCCAGCTGAACATGGCATTGAAAAACGGATCGAAATTATAAGCTTTCGGAAGAAAGATCTTAGAAACATTCCTGCATCCCAATCCGAAATAACGGAAAATATCATTGGCAAGTGCTTCCAGATCACCCTGGTTTTCATTTCCGGTAAGCACCGCTACCGAATTTCGATTCCTGCGAATAATGTGCGGGTACTTTCCGAAGTAATACTCGAAGTAACGAGCCGTATTGTTGCTTCCCGTTGCGATCACAGCATCGAATCCCGATAGTCTTCCTTCAGTGAATTCAATCCGATCGGCAAACCCAGGTTCAAACTCAATGAGTTTCTTGACTAAAAAAGGCAGGAGAATGGTATCGTTCGATGATAGTTTCGCCAGTACCTTGTTTCCGGAAAGCAATACCGAAAGAACGTCGTGAAATCCTACCAGAGGGATATTACCCGCCATAACAATGGCGATTGTTTTAGGATCTCCCTCGGAGATGGTGTAGTTTGAAAGCCATTTTTGAAGGTTAGCTTCAGAAAGTGCCTCACTCCAGTTCTTTAAGGCAAAACGAACGTTATCTTCCGTAAACCAACCGTTATGGGCGGAAGCTACCGTAATGATATCTTCCAATTCCACAGCCTCAGAAGACTTGAATTTTCCGAGTGCTATGAAAGCGTTAATTCTTTGTTGTAATTGCATTGGGTGTTTGGAGTTCCCCTTTCAAGGACTTAAATTTGCGCAAAGTTAGAAAAAGAAATGCTATGGCGATTATAATTACAGATGAATGTATTAACTGCGGGGCCTGTGAACCCGAATGTCCCAATACCGCTATTTACGAAGGCGCGGACGATTGGCGTTATGCTGATGGTACTGATCTTAGTGGAGATGTGATTCTACCCGACGGTAAAGCCGTGAATGCCGATGAGGTACAGGAACCTGTTAGTGATGAGCTCTATTACATTGTAGCCGATAAATGTACCGAGTGTAAGGGTTTTCATGATGAACCTCAGTGTGCCGCTGTTTGCCCGGTAGATTGTTGCGTGCCTGATGAAGATAATGTGGAGAGTGAAGAAACCTTACTCGGAAAGCAGGCTTTTATGCACCAATAATACATTGATTTTCTACACCGGGAATAATTCGAATAGTTAGGCTTATTATAAGTTTATTCTGAAGGAATAAGAGAGATAAGTAGCTTCCCTATTTCCCAATTGCGATGTACATCGGCGAAGTATTCGGCTCCAGGACCCTGCGCGAAGAGCGGTACTACTGAGGCAGTGTGATCTTTCGTCGCCCAGATCACTTCCATGTCCGGGTATCCTTTCGAACCGGTACCTACGGCAAGGCCACCTGTCTCATGATCTGAAGTAAAAACCACCAGTGTTTCTCCATTCTTTTCAGCAAAGTCTTGGATAAGGGCAAGTGTACTCTGGATGGATTTCAGACCTTTCAGCATTCTGTTCGTAGCGTTTCTGTGGGAAGCAGAGTCCAATTCTTCACATTCTACCAATAATACGAAGGGTTGATTCCCGGAAGCTAAGTAGTTTAATGCAACACTGGTTAATTCTGTGAGGTTTGGAGAAGCATCCGGATCTTCTATTTCATCTTCCGAATAAATTGCCGCGATAGGTTTGGAATTGGTCTCGTTAACGGGAAGCGTAAGGGATTCGTCCAGAAATTGAAATCTCCGATTTAAAATATCCATGGTTTCGTCATAATCCGGATTATCATCTTCACCTACATCTTCCAGTTCACCAAACAAAATATCAAGATCACTTGCTGCGATCTGCTCTAATATGTCTCTGGAATTATCCCTGGATTTCGTGTGGGCCACAAAAGCGGCGGGCGTGGCATCCCAAACGTAGGAATCTGTTACTATACCGGTTGCATAGTTGTTTTTCGATGCTTTTTCAAAAAGGTTTTCCAAAGAATTTCCGTCCTCGTCCATTCCTATCACCTCGAAATATGTTGAAGTACCAGTAGCCATTGCGGTCGCAGACGCACCGGAATCGGTTAGCGGGCCATACGTGCATCGCGTATCATGCCATCCTTTTACTTCGAATTCATTCCAAACGGAAGAATTGCCATCGGATTGCTGCGACATTAGTGCTAACGACAGGTGGCTGAATCCCATACCATCGGCAATGAAAAATATAATGTTCCTGGGTTGCTCAGTTAAGCTATCCGGAAGGATCTGTTCGGATTCCTGACCAGGAGAATACTCAATTTTAGTAGTTGATCCCTTAATGAGTTTAAAATTGAACACATAGAAAATTCCAACAAGAAGTACACCTAACAATATAAATGCGAGGAGTGTCGGTTTAAGCAAATTTTTCATAATAGATTGTTTACCGTGGTTCCATAAATATTAACATACAACAATTAGATCAATACATCGTATTTGGATTAACCGATTTCTCAGGAATCTGCTGAATTGCGTCCCAGTCTTCATTTTCATCTTCTCCTCGGTTAGATACCAGTGAATCGTAACGAGCCGCAAAGGCATTCACAGCGAAAATATAACCAGACTGTCCGTCCAGAAACGGGTCTAAAACAACTTTTACATGGTCTTCGTTGGAAATGTCGGCATCACGAACTTTGGAGAACCGAACAATATCACTTGTATTAGGGTCCTCGCATTCTATGCCTAGTACTAAAAATCGTTCATTAGTAATCACCCGAACCCTGGTTACTGCAGAAGGCACCCCTTTTTCCATGGGTTCTGTGGTCTGGAAATCATCTAAGACCGGGGCAGTCTCCCAATCCGATTCATCTAAAAAGCCATCGATCTTTATCTCTCCCGTAAGGATACCCGCCTTTAGGGTAGGCCTGTCCGCAGATTGACCGAATGATGTGGTGGCAGGCAATACTAATAGAAGTAGAATTAGCCGAATTCTTATCATGGTTAGTGAATCTTATATAAAATTACATAAGATTTTAGGGATAATTCAAAAACAATGAAACATCTTCTTGTGTAGATTTTACATCAGGATGATCTTGTGTGGAGTATCATTTAATATTGAAGTAATCCTTCACCCAGGCAATAAGCTGATTATCACTAAGTTTCTGAGCGGCTTCCACGCCCGCTACACGTATAGTATTTCCGGGTAAATTTTCCAATTCTTTCGCAAGCTTCACTTTCATTTGTGATGGCCCAAACAGAACTACCGTTTCTATATTACTGGTCTCATGAATAATGGTATGCATAAACTTCTTAACCTGATGTTGTTGCCGATTCTTTTTTACTTTCTCTTTGTTTACAAACTGAGCACCAAATCGCCCTTCCTGCTCAGTTTCACCTTCAAATCTTTCCCTGCTTTCAATACCTGAATCTAAGGTCTTTATACGAGATTCCTTAGGGTCTATGATCATTGCTTTCTTCGAGTCGATCCAAATACCTGCCTTTTTCATAATAATTTGATTTTATGTGTTGAAAAATAGGTTTTTAATTAAGTTAGCCGCAACTACTAAAGATACGAAATTTTGACTGAAAAACCATGCTGTCAGAAGTGTTTTTAGAGCCTCGAAGCTTCGTGTAATTCAATTTATTTTCTCTATTTTAAGATACGATTCGGCAGGACAGCAGAACCAATGGCCATTGCGATAGCGATACGCCTTCAATTTTTACAAAACTACACGTGCTGATCTATTAAAATATGATTCCCATCCGGGTCGGTGAGAACAATACTTGCAGGTCCGGTGGTAGATGTTTCGGCTTCCCGATCCAGTGTTACATTATTATTTTTTAACTCCGCTTGAATCGTTCGTACATCATCGAATGAATCAAGAGTATTTGCGTTTTCGTCCCACCCGGGATTGAAGGTGAGCATGTTGTCATCGAACATTCCCTGGAATAACCCGATCAATGCATTTCCGTTCTTCATTATGAGATAGTTCATTTCAGGATCTCCGGCAAATACTACGAATCCCAGATTCTCATAAAACTCCCTGGATATATTAATGTGCTTAACTGAAAGACTTATAGAAAACGCACCTAATTTCATAATTATAGTATTTTGGTTTTACTTATAGACAGCTAACTACCTTGTCTATCCTCACAGATATACGCCAAGGACGCCACAATTGTTTAAAGATAAAAAGAAATTTGGAGGATGGTACATCAATAAATCCATGAACCAGGCCTTTATGGTGTAAAGAACTTTTCAGTCGCCTGACGGCCATTTTCAGAGCCTTACAACACTAAAGCCTAGCTGCCCGAAAAGGGTGTCCCGAAGATACCCACGGCGAGTTCAGCCCATACGAGGAGGAATAACACGAGGATACCAATAACCAGGTAGATCCGTGCATTTTTTGTTTTCACCTTTCGTAAAATTAGATCTATCAATAAGCCCAGCCCAAGCAGCAGGCCTCCCATGATCAGGAAGTCGAAAGCCGTCCAGTTAACCTCGTCACTGAACTGCATGGCAATCAAGGGAATTAATAAAAGTAAAATGATGGATCCAAAAATCACCAGGAGTCTTTTACTAAGTGCCATAACAAGCGTATTGTATTAATAATTAAAAGTACTTTGAATTACAAAGTAAATGATTAATTCCACAATTTCCAAATAGGGAGCAAGGTTTTTATTGTCTAAGCCAGAATCTTCTTACCTGATTACATGGGTGTTACCAACTATAACTACCAATTTCCGGCATAGGTCATGGCTTCTCCGGTCCATTGCTGCAGGTAGCTGTATTTGGTTCTATTGATCTGCCGAATATGCATATAATCATGAGCCAGCCAGTTCGATAGGTACAATTTAGCCGACATTGCCCCAAATTTAGGATGCTGGTATGCATTGTCCCAGTTGGGGGATGTTAGCGATCGCAACCAAGAAAGCGATTCATCCCTTTCCCTTAAAAAATTGCTTAGCATATTTTTAAAATCCTGACCTATGTAGTTTCGTTCCAGTACCCATCCTACCGGATCGATGCGGGGTAGAGGGCCTTCCGGGGATTCCAGGACTATCTTGGTTCTTGTGCGGAAATCCTCTTTTTCCTCATCATGAAGATGACAGATGATCTCCAGCAGACACCATTTATCAGGATCGGGCTTCCATAGGTATTCTTCTTCGTCTAATCCGGACAGGAGATGCTTAAAGACGTCCCTGTTCCTGGCTAATTCCCGTATGATCTTTAAGTGGTTCATATTTTTAGTATTTGATCGATCTTATTATGTCATGATACAATCTTCGATTGTAGTTATTTACTTCCTGTAATGATTCCGAATAGCGGGCATTAATACTATTATAAGCATTACCATGGCCAGAATCATATAAAAGGAATGCAGCCAGTGTACTCCATCAACCATCAATTGCTGAATTTGTATCCAAATTATGAGCGCAATGGCGTTATAAATGGTAAAAGACCAGGACCAATGCATGTCGCTGTAGAAATTTAGTTGCTCCGCCAATTTTGATCCGGGCTTTTTTAATAATGCTCCTATTAACAAAACAGGACTAAGGCCGAAGACTAAAAACAATACTATTCCGGGTATTAGAAAACTTTTAAATGGCGAATTGTCCAGCATGGACAGGGGTACACCCAATATTTCACCACCTGGTGAAATTATCAATACGGCACCACCGCCCAGGGCTCCTATTCCCAGGAATGCCAATAAAAAGAGTAAAAAATTTCTGGTTACTTTTCCCTTCATTTCTCTTTGTGTCGAACCGTTATTCTAATAATGTTTAATATGGTTTCCCGCTATAAAACGGGTCTATCCGGGTGCGGCAATACCTCACTTGATTAAAGATAGTAAGATCGATTATAATTATTGCTAAAAGGTCAAATAATTAGTGCGGGATTGGCTTAATGAAAATTATTTCATGCAACTTTTAAAGTGATCTGTATTTACTTCATTAAATTGGACATCTTCGACAGGGTCCCATGACTTTATTACCTCGGGAATATTGTGAATAAGTCGATCCCATTTCTCATCCGTCAGATCCCGAATAAAGGATTTGAATTTTTCAGCTTCGGGATTCGAGGGTAAGTAGTGTTCATAGAAATCTACCATTCTGTTCAGCATAGGCACATAGGGTTCAAGGTCCTTGGTGGTTGAGGCCTCATCGCTATCCATCCAGGCTATGGGAATTTGTGCGATCGCATTGGGTCTTTTCAGTTCGGTGCGCAATAATAGTTCAACATCAAATGAAAATTTAGTCTCTAATACGTTCTCTAAGAAATTTTCCAAGAATGAAGCATTGAAAGCTTTAAACCCACATTGTTCGTCGGATATATAGTTTATAGGATGGAGCAACCGCCGCCTGAGATAGATAAATAATTTCCCCCTGTTATTTCTGAAGTCGGATCGCTGCGTGAAACAGGTCTTTTCACGCCGGGAACCAATAGCCAGCGACTTATTTTCAATAACCAATGCTTCAGTTAAGAGTCCGGACATGCCCAGATGTGAAGACAAATCTGCATCGGTATAAAGGACGATATGGTTCTCTCGTTTCAAAGATGCCGTATAGCGCAGGCCGTATAGAATCGCACCTCCTTTCTGACTATCACTTGTGGATTTTAACTCACCTGCCAGGGATGAATTGGAATCTATGGCTTCTTGCAGGAATAACACGGTAATTTGCTCACGAAAAGGCGATTTATTCGCAATTTCCTGTGCCTTTAATCCGCTGCCATCCGGACAGCCATCATCTACAATGAGCAGGTCCCATGTTATATTGGGTGAATCCGAAACCAACCAATGTATCTGTCGTATCTTTTCATTGATACAATCCTCTCCTAAAGGCGTTTCATGGGGGAAACTCATTCTTTCTGTTTCCTTATAGATAGCAAAGAGAAATGTGATATGAACCTCTTTTTTTACCCGGCCTAAAGCGAATTTTGATTTCGCCAACTTAACGACTAATACGGCGTTATATGTGGCTAGTGGCGAATCGGCCAAACCCAGGTCCAGCGTATCGAGTTCTTCCTCCTTCAAATTCTGCGAAAGTTCTTCTATTATTCTAAAAAGATCATTGTCCGTTAAGTCGGTCTGTACAGGACATTTATTAACGAATTCTTCAATTTCACTCATGAACTTGGTTTTATAACTGTTATCATTTCGGTACCGGACAGCCTTTATTATTTGGCGAATGACTAAATATAGGAAGATCGCACTAAATACTGGCTTGTGAGTTTGCCAGAAATGACAATAATCATAGTTAATGTAACCTGCTATCCATAATTTTCAGAATTATATAATTAATGTGCAAAAATTGCATCTAAATTTGAGAATATGGCAAAAGTTAGAGGAGCTATTGTAGTCGACACTGAAGCCTGTAAAGGATGTGAGGTTTGTATACCGGTTTGCGGCGAAGATGTGATCAGCATGTCGGCAGAGGTGAATCGAAAAGGTTATCACTATGCTTATATGAGTAATCCTGAAGCCTGCACCGGATGTATAAACTGTGCCTTGGTTTGCCCTGATAGGGCTATTGCAGTGTACCGAGTAAAAGTGGAAGCTTAACAACACAAAACGTATCCTATGTCAGAATTAAGATTAATGAAGGGAAATGAAGCATTGGCAGAGGCTGCCATCAGGGCAGGTGCCGACGCGTATTTTGGCTATCCCATCACTCCGCAATCGGAGGTAATTGAATATCTAATGGACCAACGTCCTGAAAAAAGAACCGGAATGGTCGTCTTGCAGGCCGAAAGTGAGATCGCAGCCATCAATATGGTGTATGGAGCATCCAGTAGCGGTAAACGTGTGATGACATCATCATCCAGCCCGGGAATCTCCCTGAAAATGGAAGGTATTTCCTACCTGGCCGGCGCTGAATTACCGGCAGTCATTGTTAACGTGGTTCGCGGAGGCCCCGGCCTTGGAACCATCCAGCCATCACAAGCCGATTATTACCAGGCTGTGAAAGGTGGCGGCCATGGCGATTATAAACTATATGTGCTGGCACCGGCATCCGTACAGGAAATGTCCGACTTCGTCTCCGACGCTTTCGACATCGCATTTAAATACCGGGCTCCGGTAATGATCTTATCCGACGGATTGATCGGCCAGATGATGGAGAAAGTAGTGCTTAAAGACGAGCAAAAGCGACTTACCGATGATGAGGTCGCTTCAACTTATGGTAGCTGGGCTACCACAGGCAGAAAAGGAAGAGAACGGAATATTATCACTTCCTTATACCTGGAGGCCGAACGCATGGAACAAAGGGTGCACAAACTGATGCATAAGTACCAACAAATGGAAGAAGAGGACCTTCGTTACGAAAAGATCGCCTGCGATGATGCCGAATATCTTATCGTTGCCTACGGTTCCAGTGCACGTATCGCTCAAAAGGCAGTAGAACTGGGGCGAGAGAAAGGTCTTAAAGTGGGATTATTACGACCCATCACCTTATTCCCGTTCCCAAAACAACAACTTTTCGATCTGGCAGACCAGGTGAAAGGAGTATTAAGTGTTGAAATGAACGCAGGGCAGATGGTGGACGATGTCCGCCTCGCAGTCGAACATAAAGTGCCTGTGGAACATTTTGGAAGAACAGGTGGTATAATTCATACCCCTGAAGAAATTTTAGAAGCTTTAGAACAAAAAATCGTGAAAGATGGAAGTATTAGACATCATACGACCCGAGAACCAAGTCTTTTGTAAGACCAAACTCATGACAGACGCCACCCTGACCTATTGTCCGGGTTGCGGCCATGGTACCGCCCATAATATAGCTATGGAGGTTATTGATGAATTAGGCATCGCCGAAGATACCATTGGGGTCGCCCCTGTGGGATGTTCGGTATTTGCATACGACTTTATGAACGTGGATATGACGCAGGCTGCACACGGACGTGCGCCTGCAGTAGCCACGGGTATTGCCCGAACCTGGCCGGATAAATATGTGTTCACCTACCAGGGTGACGGTGACCTGGCAGCGATTGGTACGGCCGAAACCATCCACTGCTGTAACCGTGGTGAGAACATTGTGATCATCTTTGTGAATAATGGTATCTACGGGATGACCGGCGGACAAATGGCACCTACAACTTTACCGGGTATGAAAACATCGACTTCTCCTTACGGAAGGGAGATCGAGACCATGGGGTCGCCTATCAAGATGTCTGAATTGATCGCCAACCTGCCCGGAACCTATTACGTAACACGGCAATCGGTGCATACACACAAACATGTGCGCAAGGCTAAGAAAGCGATTAAGCAGGCTTTTGAGAATACACGCCTTAAAAAAGGATTGTCTTTCGTTGAGATCGTGTCCAACTGTAGTTCGGGCTGGAAGATGACGCCCATCGAAGCGAACGAATGGATGGAGGAAAAAATGTTCCCATACTATCCGTTAGGCGATATCAAGGTGAATGGTAAACTAAAATAACTAGCATGACACAAGAAATGATTATAGCAGGATTTGGAGGCCAGGGTGTTTTGTCCATGGGGAAAATACTTGCCTATGCAGGCATGCTGCAAGAGGAGGAGGTATGCTGGATGCCATCCTACGGACCTGAAATGCGCGGTGGTACGGCAAATGTAACTGTGATCCTTAGCGATGACAGGATTAGCTCTCCCTACCTGAAAGTGTACGATACGGCCATTATATTGAACCAGCAGTCGATGGATAAATTTGAAGAGGCAGTTAAACCCGGAGGTGTGTTGATCTACGACCCTAATGGGATCACCCATCATCCTACCCGTAACGATATCGATATTTACCAGGTAGATGGTTATAGATTAGCTTCGGAAATGGGGAATAAGAAGGTATTTAATATGATACTATTAGGCGGATTCCTGAAGATCAAGCCCGTGGTGAAGATCGCGAACGTACTGAAAGGTCTGAAAGAGTCCTTACCGGAACGCTATCATCATTTATTACCGTTGAACGAAGAAGCTATTACCAAAGGAATGGAAAACATATTTAAATACGACGTTGAAAAGCAGCTCGTTTTAGAGCATGCGTAGTGTCTGCGGACAATAAACAGGGCGGCCTGGTCGCCAAAATTTAGTAAATTAGTGTGATGAGAATACAGGTAAAAGATTTTATGACCACTTCCGTGATCACTTCGGGAGGAAACACTAGTGTTGGAGAGATCAGGACACTTATGGGCAGAGAAGGAATTCATGCCCTACCCATTGTAGAAGCACTGCCGAAGGGGGTAGTTGGTATCCGTGGTATTGTTACCGCATCGGACCTCTGTCAGCAAATGGACAATAATGTTCCTGTCGAGCAGATATTAAATCCCGGCAGAGTACATGTGATCTCGCCCAACACCAACGCTCAGAGTGCAGCAAAGAATATGCTGAAACACCGGGTACATCACCTGGTGGTGATGGATGACGGTAAGATCGTCGGGATGATCAGTTCCCAGGACTTTGTGAATCTAGTGGCATATTATGAGCTGGAAAAAAAATCCGATTCTGTTTCATAAAGAATCCTCACATTGTTCAAGCTGGTTATTTAGATTGTTCGTATGCTTCTTTGATCCAGCCTTGTAATTCTTTGTCTATTTCATCAATCTGGGAAATTCGCACTCTATGCGAGCACATACTACCAAATGGCCCGGAGTTTTCAAGTCGCGCCGTTATTGGTTTATCTTTCAATTTAAACCCTAGATCTATCCTGGTTTTAGTTGCTGGTTTTATCAGCACGAATTGTCTTTTCCGAATGATACTTACACTCGTTTTTTTTGGTGTTATGGTGATGTCTGCACCTAATGATCCGATATATGTTATAAGTTCTTTATATATGGGGATCAAATTCTCTTTACCCGTGTATTGAGCCTTGACAAGATCTTCGGAAGAACTGTGTTCTTCCTTGGAAAGCGTCACTATTGTATTCGCAAATCCGTGGGTAACACCATGCTCTGTCTTTAAATATTTTACACCTTCCGAATGTTTTGAAAATGATTTTTCCTTTAATAGAACTTTCCATTCATCTAATGACTTGCCTGTTTTTTCAGGCATGTTATCAATCATTGTTTTAAGTGCTTTATCCATAGTATGTTAATTAATCTTTTTGTGAACTGGCCGTCCTTTCGTAGTTGCCCCCCATGATCTTGGTTTTTCCTTCGGAAGTCATTTCGTATAGGGTCCAAATATAATGATCGTTATCAATGAACTCACGGGTTTCTATATAATTTTGTTCCATTCCCTGAGACGTGTAGGCCTTTAATTCATTCTCCATTTTGTTGTCATCAAAACTTGTTGTGTAATCGAAAAAAGCAACAGGCATGTCTATTGCGGTAAAATATCCTTTTAGTTTTTTCTCTCCCGGATGCCAAACCCAAATTCCTTCGGCTACTAATTTTGCCTCACCATCGATCACGAAATATCCTTTTGATTTTACCGACATTCTTCCAACGCCCCATTCAAATACCTCATAAGAATCACCCATATGCCATTCACCTCCTATAAGACGAGAAAACTGTGACAGGGAATCCTGAGCAATTTCATTAGTTTCCTGGGCCGATAGTGTTCCGGACGCAACTATAAAAAATACTGTTAGGAAATACGTCGTGAAAGATTGCTTTAGAATTTTCATTTTCAGATTTTTAGTGTGTTGTTTTCGTGTAGATCGAGTTAGGGGGTCCATACTTTATGGGTTAAATGATGAAGTACAATGATAGGTGATTAGGAATTTTTGGGATAGTAAAAAATTAACCTTCAGTATCTAAAGGGAAGAAATTTGGATCATTGTGATGAAGATCCCGCTGAATGAACTTTTGTGGATTGAATCCTGAAAAGTGTTTAAATTCTTTTATAAAATGCGATTGGTCGGCATATTCACATTGATACGCTATTTGAGACCATTCAATTTTTTCCGAGCGGTGTATTTGCTGTAGAATTTCATGAAAACGTAAAATACGCTGATAATACTTTGGTGTGAGTCCGATGTATTTTTTGAATTGATCGATTAAATGTTTTGGCGTTTTTGAATAATTTTTAACGATCTGACCATAATTCGCTACAGGTTCCGTATTCAGCTTTTTTACCACGGATAATAATTCAGCCGGAGGTGTCTTGCCGGGTTGAAATCTACGATTCAACCATGAGTCAACAGCATTGAATTTCTCCTTTGGTGTTTCCTTAGATAATATCTCTTCTCGTAATGCGATTATTTCGTCACCAAAAATATCTTCAGCAGCAACTATTTTTTCATTCAATGTATAAATAGGGAAGTGTAAGAAAGGATATGCTCCAAAAGGTTTGAATTGTATCACGAACATTTCAGATTTCTGATGCGTGGATATGGATATATAGTTTTTATGCATGCCAGAGATCCAAACTTTATTAAATGAGTTTATTGGTTTAAGCGTTTCATTATCGAATGTATTTCGGGTTAAACCATCCAACTCAAAAATGATGAAAATATGACCCGTAGGCACTACTCGTTCAATAGAATGTTCGGGAATTAGATCTTTAAAGTGAAAGATTGCTTCAATGAATTTATTTAGCGGACTTTCTGAGGTGTGAGTTTCAAATATCATTGTTCAGCGTAGTTTAAGTTATTTACGAAGCTATCCTCAGTCCTTTAACCTTCCGATCCTTTGCCCTTGTTCCACGGTCATGGAACTTAGTTTCCCTGGTTCAAAGATCAATAACACAGTAGAACCACCATAGGCAAAATGCCCCAGTTTTTCCCCTTTGTAGATCTTCTTTGGGTTTTCGCTGTTCACTTTTTTGTAATCTGCTTCAAATACTACCGATCCAACGGTTTGCAGTCCGATGGGCACCATAGCGATCAGTCCATACTTTTCCGTTTTTATTATGAAGTATCCATGCCTGAAATTTTCAAAAACGCTGTAGTCTTTATCATATCCAACATTTCCATTATTTATCATATCCAGCATATCGGGCATCCCAAATAACCTGTCCCCAACGTCTTCACACGATTCCACAATACTGCCGGAAACAGGAGAGTGGTAGTGATGGTAGTTATCTGGCATTAGAAAAACAGCCATCGCAGAACCGCCGATAAAACCGTGGGCATACTCCGAGTTATTCAACAAGGCATTCAAACTCATAGTCATATTGCCTTTAGTGGGAATCGGTTTGTTCAATTCCAGTTGGTTAGCGATCATATTGATAACCCCATCGGCAGGGGAAACAAGAATTGAGTCATCATCGGCATTATCTATCGGACGGGCGCCGGGTTTTATGTCTCTTGTAAAGAATTCATTGAAGGACTTGAATCCTTCGGGAGGTAATTCGAAATCATCATTTCCGAGGGAAGTATCGGCCAGCCATTGTTTTATTATTTTAGCGGACTCCGGGCTATCCATAAACTTTCCCCGCTCTTCCACAAAAGAGATCGTCCAGCTTAGTCCTGGTTCTTCGAGAACGAATTTCATTCCATGATGATTTTTGTAGTAGAGAAAGGTAAACTTCAGTATTCTGTCCAGGCCATCGTGCGCATTCGGCAGAAAGTAGAACCATTCGTTCAGGAACCTACACAGGTCATCAATATTTTTATTCTTCCAGGGATTTGCAGTCCCATCAGGCAACTCTTGAACATTCTGAAACATAGCGTCTACCGTGCCTTTAAATTCCTTGTCACTATCGTACAGGGCTTTGAGTTGTGTAACCGGGGGACTGTTGGTTTGGGCGTGTAAATGAAATCCAGTGAAAATCAATAGAATAATACAGAATGATAATTTAAAATTCATAAGTGTAGTTTTTAATAATTCCATTATGACGACGCCCATAGTATCCATGGTGTTGCCAGCAGGAAGATAATCGTATTCAAAACCGTGATGACGGCGCCTTGTTTATAAATGTCTTTCGATGACAAATAGCCGCTTCCGGCAAATAAAACATTCGAACTGGATGCCTGGGGCGTAATAACGGCAAAATAATTGGTAGCGAAAGAAAGCATGAATGCCATGAGTGCGGCTGGCACTTCGGCATTCACCGCCACTTGCAGGAATACAGCATATAGAGCCAATAGCTGGGCAGTCTGACTCACAAAAAGATAGTGGATAACGACATAAAGTACAGTGAGGAAGACATAGACTGTGATCCAGTGATAGCCGTCGATATAGGTAGCGATCTGAGCCCCGAGGGTTTTCATAAAGCCCATGTCATTCAAGGCAGTGCTCATCATATAGAGAATCGCAAACCACACATAAGTTTCCAGGGCATCCCCGGCACCTTCCCGGATATCCTTAAGGGTGTACACATTGGAAACTATAAGCACCGATAATCCGAGAAAGGCCACAATAGCCAGGTTCAAGTTCAACACAGGGGAGAAGGCCCACAGGAGTATCATTCCAAAGAACGTAACTGCCCATGATCCATTCCTGCGCACTCATAGGTCCCATTTCATTCAATGCATTCCTGGCCATTTGAGGAGCTTCCGGGGTATATTTATTTTCCGGCGGATAGAGACGGTACAATATGAAGGGTATTGCGATAAGTGCAATAAGACAGGGAAGGGATGCCACAAAGAACCAATTCCCGAAGTTCATGTTTACACCAAATTGAGCAGCAATTCCCGCGCCCACCGGGTTGGCGGCCATTCCGGTAAACCAAAGCGCTGAACTTATGGTGTGTCCGGATATAGCAGTCATCATAAGATAACGTCCTGTTTTCTTCCTGCTTTCCGGTGTGGGTAAGGATCCGGTGTCCAGGGACAAGGCATGCGTAATAGGGTAGAGGATTCCCGATCGCGCCGTATTACTTGGGATGGCAGGTCCGAGTATTGTGTCGGTAGCCACAATGCAATACCCAAGATTTAAGGTGGATCTCCCGAACCGGCGGATCAATAAAAAGGCGACACGTCTTCCCAATCCCGATTTAATCACTCCTTTAGCCACTAAAAAGGCAGCTAGTATGAGCAAGATAAAGCTCTCCGAGAATCCTGAAAAAGCTTTTTCGGGCGTGAGAACTCTTAGCATGACCACTGCCACCAATGCGATCACAGAGGCCGTAAATATCGAAAGGACATCAGCGAGTACGGCTATGATGGCCGTTATAAAAATGGCGAATAAATGCCAGGCATCCGGTGTTATATCCCAGGGAATGGGAAGATGCCAGATCGCTAATCCAATCAGCAGAACGACCACCCTCTTTATCCAGAGTATTTTTAGGCCGTTGGGTGATAGTTCTTCTCCTTTGGTGCTGCTCATTAGATCAAATTCCAATCTCCATGGCCTGATCTCGTCTGAAATCAGCCCCATGGATCTGGTTAATCTTTAAATATAGGAAGAAGTATAGAGAATAATTAAGCTGTTTGCCTAATTATATTCATTATTGTGATCAATAATTTTTAATTCATTCAGAATTCGGAAACTAAGGATTCAACGGATTATTTCTTTTTACTTGAAAGAATCGCAGTTATAATAAGCCCTATTCCCAATCCTGCAAGGATCGATCCCACAAACGCCAGGGGAGCCGAGGACTGCAAGAAAAAGAATCCTACGCCTACACCGAGAATTACGCCTCCTCCGGTAGCCCATGTGCTTTTATCGTTTTTGTTGTTTGTCATAATCAGGATATTGAATTGATAGTCATTCCTCCTTTTTCTTTTTAGCTTCATTCGCCCTCCGCAAGTAGATAACAGCCTCCTGGAACTGGCGGGCATTTAGTTCGTCATGTTCTTTTTCACTCATACTGCCCTTTACCATAATGGCCATCTTCGAACTCACCGTGGTGCGATATTCGGTTGCCGGTTCTTCGGCGTCTATAGCTTGCACGATAAATCCAACAGTTCCATCTGTACTCTCTGCATTATATTCGTAGTTTCCTTCCACGACCAGCTTGAAATCGGCCGCCAGTTGTTTGTAATCGTCCGGGATATCCGATTTATCCAGTTTGTCCAGCGCTACGGTAGGAAAATTGGTTTTCACCGCACCGGGTTGGATCTTCACCACATTAATACCAAAGGGAGCTACTTCCTGGCGAAGCGCATCTGACATGGCTTCCACGGCATGCTTGGTGGCGGCGTACCATCCCAGCATGGGGTAGGAGATTTCACCTACCACCGAGGATATTTCAATAACCAGTCCGGATCTTTGCTTACGCATATGCGGCAGGACTGCCTGCTGAAGTCGGGCATAGCCGAAAACATTTACATCGAATTGGTTTTGAAGTTCATCCATATCGATATTTTCAATAGTGGCGAAAGAGCCATAACCTGCATTGTTGATCAATACATCAATGCGCCCTTGTTCATCGATCACCTTTTGTACCCCGGCATTCACCTGATCGTCCTTGGTAACGTCCATAACAAGGGCATGGCCACCGAGTTCGTTGAGGTAGCGGTTCGCTTCCACCTGGATATCGCCGCCGTACACTGTGTGGCCTTTCTCGATCAGGGATTCAGCGGTTGCTTTCCCGATCCCTGAGGCGGTTCCGGTGATAAGAATTACTTTCTGTTCCTGGGCATTCGCCAAAAATATCGTCATGGAGAATATGACGATAAGTATAGAGGATAGTCGACTCATGATTTGAAAATTTATTGGTTACTTAAAGTTACTCAATAGGTCAATGGGTACAGGTAGAATGGTGTTAAAAAAAACCTAATTAACAGGTTTATTTTATTCAATTTTATGGCAAATGGTCGCGTCTTTAAATTCTGCTCCAGGGGAAGCTTGTTCGTTTTAGTTTCCTAAATGCAGAGTGTTAGATGAGAAGAACAACTATTGGCTGTTCTATAAAGGGATCGTCCAGTGTAAACGTTTATGAACCTGAAAACCCTTCATGGCCGTCACAGATTTGCATGGAAGGGTGAAGCGCTATTTTGCCATCTGCGGATAGCACAACTTTTTCACGACTCACGAGAAAGTCGAGGGCAAATTCTTTAGGGAAGGCGTTCCCGGAGCAGGCGCCAAAGTGAACATCTGCCCCCCAGGTAGTACCTATGGCTTCGATGAGCTCTTCCGGGGTCCATTGTCTATTGTTCTTTTCGATGAGGAAAATCACTTCGTGTATATGTTTGGTGGTGTGCATGGGTTTGTTGAATTTGTTTGTGAATGATTTCGTTGCGTGAGAACTAAGATAGCAAATTAACAAAACCCTACTATTCAACAGTGAGGAAATTCGGAAGGGAATTTCAGATGCAATGAATTATACACTTAGTTAGCCTTTCGTTATTTCTTTTGCAAGTTTATTGTATCCAAGTATTTCAAAATATCTTGAGTTACACTTAACATATTTTCCTCTTCATTAGTTCGTCTCGTAAAACTAGTGATGTAACTGCTAAATATAGCAGAAATATATTATTGAAAATGACTAAAATCATTGCGTAGGAAAGTAGTTTTTAAATAAATTACAAGTGTAATATTAATTTAAGCTAATTTCATGAAAGGCGTTAAGTTCGTAAGGCAAAATAGCAGGGAACGAGAGTTTGCTTATGAGGTTAGAAAACGCGTACGTTCCTATTTCAAAGTTAATAATAAGTCTATTTACGGTAACTTTAATATGTACCTGAAATCGCTTATTATTTTAGCTGTTTATTTACTGCCATTTATCATATTACTCACAAGGTCCGTATCGCCCTGGACAGCATTACTTTTGGCTGTTATCATGGGTGTTGGGGAAGCGGGTGTGGGGATGTCGATCATGCATGATGGGGTACATCGTGCCTATTCTTCTAAAAAATGGGTAAATGATCTCGCTTCGTCTACCATGTTCCTTCTAGGTAGCAATATCTTTAATTGGAAAATACAGCATAACATTAAGCATCATACATTTACCAATATTTTCGATTATGATCCTGATATTTCCGAATTAAAGATTATCCGTTTGTGTCAATATGGGCCACTTAAAAAATATCATCGATATCAGCACTTCTACAGCTTTCCGCTATATGGCCTCATGACATTTGCAAGATTATTTGGTGAAATTGGGGTATTGCTGGACTATAACCGAAAAGGCATCACCGCTGAGCAAAATGTTGATCCAACATGGCAACTGATAAAACTTATTGTCATTAAGATTGTTTACTTTGCAGTCATAGTTGGCCTGCCCTTATATTTCACAGATTTTGCTTTCTGGCAAATATTAATTGGCTTTATTGCATTGCATGTAACCGCAGGGATGATCATGAGTACAGTATTTCAAATGGCACATGTGGTGGAAGGTACGGATCAGCGCCTTGTTGATAAGGACCAAAAAATTAATAACGATTGGTTGGTACACCAACTTCGTACCACATCGGATTTTGGAAGAAAGAATGGCCTGTTCAGCTGGTATATTGGCGGACTGGATTTTCAAATCGAGCACCATATCTTTCAAAATATATGTCATGTGCATTACCCGGCGATTGCTCCTATTGTGGAAACAACCGCAAAAGAGTATGGATTCAATTATAACCTTAAGCCAACAGTTTTTCATGCACTTGCTTCTCATTATCGCAGACTCAGGGAATTGGGCAGGGAAAAGATGCAGCAATTAGTTTGAACAATTTATACCCAACAACTATGATTAAAATAGACCAATGCGTAGCAATTTTGATAGATGGAAACAACATTGAGCGAAGTTTACAGAACTTGTTAAAAAAGAACGTACTTGCCAACTTTGATACTCTGGTGCCCAGACTGTTGAGCGACCGTGCCCTGAACCGTCTGGTGTATTTTCGTGAAGGGAAGGAGATAAGTGCCAAACTGGCCGAACGGCTGCATGAAAACTTTCATGGAAGTGTGATACCTTGTCACAAATCTGCTGATATTCCCCTCACCATATTCGCGACCCAGGTAGCTCAAAAAGTGGATACCATCATCATATTAAGTGGTGACTCCGACTATGTGGAGCTGGTCCGTTACCTCAAGTCACGAGGCGTTCGGGTGGAAATCGCTGCCGTAGAGAAAAACACGGCTGCTGTTCTAATTGATGAGGCCGATCACTTTACTCCCATTACGAAGCAGGACGCCTTTGAGTACAGTCCTTCCAAAACATCAAAAACGTTAAAAAAGAAGAACGAGTAGTACCTTCGTTGCGTTAATCAGTTTGCCAAAACTCCAAGATCACTTATTAGCCGCTCTATTTCTTCATTGTTTGTTCCATCATAAATTCCCCGTATTTGTTTTTTCTTATCAATTAAGACAAAGTTCGGAGTATGAATAAAATCTTGTAAATCTCCATCGCCTCGTGTAACAACAGCGAAATAGCTTTTTCTTGCTAACTCATAAATGTGTTTTTTGTCACCTGTGGTTATATTCCATTTGGAATCAATTACACCTTTATCATTCGCATATTTTCGTAAAACCGAAACACTATCTAATTCGGGGGTCACAGACAATGACAAAAGCATTATCTCATCATTGTCTGAAAACGTATTCTGAAGTTCAACCATGTTATCGGTCATAATTGGACAAATAGTCTCGCAACGTGTAAAAATGAAATCAACTACGTAGATTTTGTTATCATAATCTTTTTGAGTAATTATTTTGCCATTTTGATTTGTGAGTGAAAAATCTGCACACAGTGTGGTATTTACTTTTAGTGCGAAGGCTTTTATCGACCAGATCAGGATTAAAGTCTGCGGGATTATACACGGGTAGTTGTCTTCCTGGTGCCTGGTCACAAGAAATTAGTGCTAAAAAAACAATAGTGCTAAGAACTCGGAAGAATTCTTTTAAATTATTCATTTCTATCTCTAATTATATTGTTTTTGAGGAGATAAATTCTTTGGCCTCTTTAACTTCCGGTCTGTCACTATTCGAATTTTCGGTTAATCTTATAAGTTTTTCAAAATACAAAACGGCTTTTTCCTCATTGCCGGTCTGTTTGGCTGCTACTGCTGCGCCATAGAGGCCATTGAACCTGTTTGGATGGCCTTCAAGATTTACTTCATAGGCTACTAAGGCCTCTTCAGGTTTTTTTAATAACAACAGCATATCACCTAATAGTTCATCCGCCGGTAATACTTCACCGGGTGTAACGGGGTGCTTTGAAGTTTTACTTTCCAGTTCGGAAGCAAGTTTCATTAACAACAGAGCTTCCTCATTATTTCCCTTTGCTAATGCGGTCCAGGCTTCGATTATTTTTATTTCAATTTGTACCTGCCCTGCTTTATATATGGATTCAGCATTGTTCACGTCTAAAAGTTGTTGATGGAAAGTTTTGATTATTGCCAGCTCTTTTTCGGCAGCAACGATATTCCCGGAACGCACAGAGCCATATGCTTTGGCAAAATGTAAAATGGATTTTTCCCAGGGAAAATTATCCCATTCAAATTCCAGATCAGGCAATTCCAGGTTTGCAGCCTCCTTCCAATTTCTATTCTCAAGTGCTATGCGTGCAGGGATGGCATTTGCGGTATAGGCTACGGCAAAATGATTTGACGGAAAAGATTTTTTAATCGATTTCATATAATCGTTTTGTTCATCCACCTTTTTACTGTCTCCTAATTGTAAATAGGCATAAACAAGGTAATCCATGGCGTGTATCTCTTGAGACCAATGACCTTCGGCAGAAACGCTTTCTGAATAGCAAATGGCCGAAGATGCCGAATTTAGATTGGTATTTACCGATTCTTCCCAGAGTCCGAGGCGAGTAAATATATGGGATGGCATATGTTGCGCATGAGCAGAGGATGGAGCAATTTCAGCATATCTTCTGGCGGTGGTGAGACCCAGCGATGCAATTTCAGGATAATCGTAGGTATGAATGATGTAATGAGCTATTCCGGGATGGTTGGGATATTCTACGAATAGCTTTTCTAATATGGCTCCGGATTTCCGCTGATTTTTATAAGTTTTATCATTTGGATCGGCAGAGGATGTTAATGATAAGGCATATAGTACGGCGGCTTCAATATCATCCTTATTATTCAGATAAACCTGTTCCATTTTCTCTTCGTACAACAGCTCTCTGCTTCTATGGTCAAGGTTTTCCCAATCCTTATAAAACACTCCGATAGCGTCTAAATATTCCTTCGGCACGTTCAGATTTTGGTACAGCTTTCAGCAATTTCAAGAAGCTTTGAGCCTTTTTGCAGTTCCTTCGGACCCGGTGGAGCCCAAAGTTCGTGATAGATGCTCATGGCCACACCCCAATATGCCATGGCACATTCCGGGTCGGCATCAATGACCTTAACAAACGCTTTTTCTGCTTCGGCATATTCAAAAGAGTGCAATAAAGAAATTGCGAAGTCGAAAGCCTCTCTGGAATCGTAATTGCATTCCAAAGAAAAGCTTACATCTCCAAATTGCGGATTGCCACACAACAAAATATCGCCACGAAGTAAATCAATTGATGCGAGTGCAGGATTTGGTCTTGGCTGGTTATTTTTGCAGGCAAATAATGAAAAAAGTAGCATTGTAATTGTAAAAATCAATACTTTGGTAGCATGTCTCATTCTGTGAAGATACTGATTTTATTCTGAAGGATTTAGGCTATTGCGTACAACGGTCTAGTGTATGAGTAGTAGCGGATTATTAGACACTAACATTTCAGTATATGACAGACATTATTTTATTATTTATCCTTATTTAAATACCAAAAACGCTATTTTTAATAAACGTTGTTGGCAATAGTTTTTCTATTCCATTTTTTTGGTGGTAGCAACTTCCCTGTGTAATTTCCATCGCCCGTCTTTTTTATCTTTCTTTAGGATAGCTAAAAAAGTATCAGTAATTTCTACCGGCTCTCCTTCTGAATTAGTGTAATACACAGAGCTTGTCCCAAAGTCATATGCAACACTATCACTCACGATAATGGTTTCTTTAGGACTCATAACTAAACTGTCATAACTAAATAATTCAGTAGGATTCTCTCTAAGTTTTTTATATTCTTCCCATTCACCGCAAACTGGTGTTAGAGAAATTAAATCTGCTGTTCCGTAATTTTTTAAATCAGAGTAGCGTTTTTCTTTAATCGCTAATTCAAATCCAGCTCTAGTCTGTTCAATTGACTCCAATTCCGCCTGAATGTCAGTTATATTTCCATTATTTGATTCCGATATAGGTTCATTACTTTTCTCATTACAAGAAATAATAGTCAAAGTCAAAAGTAGAAGTATTAAATTTTTCATAATCTGATGGTTTTAAGGTTTCCAATAATTATTGCCAGCGGTAGTATAAAGTTAATAAACCATAACCACCCTGGTTGCGTAATTCAGTAATCTATCTTAACATAGTTATTAGCTCTTAACTCCCCAACTGCACAGCCCGCTGCATCGGCCAGTGCCGCTTGCTGTATGTTGGAGCATTCTATGCTCATTTTTATTTTACATAAAAATCCCCGCCATTCACGAAACTATCGTGTTATAGGGGGGAGAATACTTGTTTAAAGGTAGTGATCTTTTGGTATTCCAGGGTAATTATGACTTGCAACAGTTGTCTTCGATACAATCCCGCGGCGCGGGATCACTCGAACTGACAAGGTTCTCGATACGCCTTGCTCGTTTGGCACGAAAACTGAAAGTTGATTGGAATTTGTCACTTCGAGTGTTCTCTTGAGTATTAACGAAAGAGAATGTATCGAGAAGCAACATAAACGTCCCATTCACCATTAACAACTTTTTATCATTATAAGTCATGTTTCCGTAGGTCAAAGCAGGGAATCCTGCTCCTTCATTCGCTTAAAGAGATCCATCCATTTGGCAGCCGCTTCACGGGAGTATAAAAACTCCTCGTCCACGATGAGCTTATGTATGGTTGGATCCTGTGCAGTTTCAGACCATTGAAATACCGAACCGATAAAGTCTCCAACCTGTTGTCCGACTTTCTCAGAAGGAAACGCGATGATCTTTTTGATTTTCTTCTGGTCTAATATAAAGATCACCGGGTTATGGATAATGCTGTCGATTCCTGCGGCTTTGAACCAATCATTTTTCTCGACGGCTTCGCAGTAAATGCTGTCGCTATTTACACGCATATTGGTAAATCTTAAATTACTGTTCAAAGCGGCGTCCCATTCCGCAAGTTCACGCACTGCTTTTGATCCTATCTTCACCCAGGTTCCTTTTAATTCGAATTCGATATCATCATGGTACATGGACATAGACCCCTCTATGTCATGGGAATTATGTGCCGCTTCGTATTGGGTAATGATCTCTTCAGATTCGTTGGAGGCGCAGTTAACGAGAATAAGACTTAAGGCAATGACAAACACAACTCTTTTCATAGGGTTTGATTTAAACACAAGATTTAGTGGGGCATTAAGCAATAGGGAAGTAACTTCAGAATAAATGTAGTGAATTATAATTTCTTTCTTTTTTGGGCAATGCAAAAAAGTACAGAACTTCTTTCATCAAAGGAAAAAAAAAGGAAACTTAAGAAAAAATAGAAAATCGTACATTAGTCACATGCCTATTTGGTTACATACAGTAATCTGGATCGTTGCGATCTATATCGCTATCAGTATCGCCTTGTATTATCTCCAGGATTACTTCCTCTTTAAGCCGGAAAAACTTCCGAAGGAATTCCAGTTCTATTACGAGCACCAGGAAGTAGAGGAGTACAACATCGAAACTCGGGACGGAGCCGTTATCAACGGGCTGCATTTTATGACCGATAATCCGCGGGGCGTGGTCCTCTACCTGAAGGGGAATTCGAAAAGCATTAAAGGCTGGGGGAAATTCGCCGTCGATTTTACCCGCCATGGTTTCGATGTGATCATGGTAGATTACCGCGGTTTTGGCAAGAGTATTGGCAAACGCTCCCAGAAGGCCATCAAGCACGACATTCAGTATATATATAACAAGATCCGCGAACGTGTTCCAGAAAAGTACATCATACTATACGGCCGTTCGCTGGGAAGCGGCTTTGCTACCAAACTGGCCTCCATGAATAATCCGCGTATGCTGATCCTGGACGCGCCCTATTACAGCCTTACCAAGGTGACGGGCCGTTATATGCCTTTTATGCCATTATCCGTGATCCTGAAATACCCCATGCCTACCTACAAGTGGCTGAAATATGTGAAGTGTCCCATCCATATCCTTCACGGCACCAACGACAAGCTCATTCCTTTTAAGACCAGTGTGAAGCTGTCTAAAATAAACCCGGAGCGTACACGGCTGTACCCGGTAATAGGGGGTGGACATAAAAATCTGAATAATTTTGAATCCTATCACAAAATGTTAGGAGAGATTGTTAATTTTGTGGAGCAAAAAATCGATCTCGAAACTACGAGCATAGGAGTTAAACATTCAGTAAAGAAATAAAATGCGTTTATTTAAAAGAATCCTTTTATTCGTTGTAGCCGCAGTCGTTATAATACTTATGGGAGCTTACTTACTTCAGGAAAAATTCATCTTCTTACCCTCCAAACTACCGCAGGAGTATGTCTATGAATTCGATCATGATTTTGAAGAACTTTTTATCGAGACCGAAGACGGCGCACGGCTTAATGCACTGCATTTCAAACAGGAAAATCCCAGGGGGATCATCGTGTATTACCATGGAAATGCCGGTGACCTGTCACGCTGGGGACAGATAACCTCTTTCTTCCTTCAGTATAATTACGAAGTACTGGTGATGGACTACCGTACCTATGGAAAGAGTACGGGTAAGATTTCTGAAAAAGCCCTGTACAGCGATGCGCAGTTGTTTTACAACAAAGCCAGGGAATTGTTTCCCGAGGGGCAGATCATTGTATACGGTCGGTCCATAGGAACACCGATTGCGGCCTATGTGGCCTCAAGAAATAAACCGAAAAAACTAATTTTAGAGACGCCCTTCTACGATTTCAAGAAACTTGTAAAAGAGAAGTTGCCCTATGTTCCAATCGGTTTATTGAAATACGAGTTTCCAACGGCTCGTTTTGCCGACGATGTGAAATGCCGCATCGTTATTATTCACGGAACGGACGACGGTATTGTACCTTTTGAAATGGGAAAGAAATTATATTCGGTTCTACCCGAAGAGGAACGAAATTTTATATCGGTGATAGGCGGCAAACACAACGACCTGATCACCTTTCCCGAATACCGGCTAACGATCTACAAGGAATTGCTCTAGTTCCCTTTTTTCTTCTTTTTACTTAGTCTGCCCACGCCTTTACCCCGTTTCTCCAATTTTTTTCGGTTTTCCTCCAGGACCTTCATGCGTTCCGCTTGTTGCTGCTCCAATATTTTACGTTCCGCTTCGGCTTTTGCGATTCCTTCTGCTTTAGACCGCTCAAGTTCTTCTTCCTGTTTTTTACGTTCCGCCTCTATGAGCACTTTGTTTTCGGCATCTACGTTTTCCTTGTCCAACACCGTCACTTCGTTTTTTTCCAATTTGGTAGCTTCACTATAGTCTGCATCCTCTTTTTGACTTTCTTGCTGAATAAGTCTGCCTTTTTCCGAGGTGGTCGATTCAATTTCTTGAACAACGACGTTCTGGCCGTCTTTTTTGATCACACGTTTCACGGTGGTTTCTTCAACGATGGTCTTATTTTCCTGAGCGTGACCAATTCCTAGCGATAACAGCAGCCCAACGCCGCATAAAATAATTCTTCTCATGATCTGAAATTGTAAGGTTTAGCTATAAAGTTAGTATAATCCATTTAATTCCTAAGAAATAATACGATAAAACCCGGTGTAATTCTTTCCTTCTTTTTCTCTTCTGAAAATGTATATTTGCAACCGCTAGAAAAAGCTAGATATGAAAGCAGGAATTGTAGGACTACCGAATGTAGGCAAGTCAACCTTATTTAATTGTTTATCGAACGCAAAAGCCCAGAGTGCAAACTTTCCGTTCTGCACGATTGAGCCCAATATTGGCGTGGTGAATGTACCCGACAACAGGCTGGTGAAACTTGAAGAACTTGTGGACCCTCAGCGTGTACTGCCGGCTACCGTGGAGATCGTGGATATCGCCGGATTGGTAAAAGGAGCAAGTAAAGGGGAGGGCCTGGGTAACCAGTTCCTGGGGAACATCCGGGAAACGGATGCCATTCTTCATGTATTGAGGTGCTTCGACAATGATAATGTAGTGCATGTGGACGGTAATGTGGATCCTGTGCGAGACAAAGAGACAATAGATATCGAACTTCAGCTAAAAGACCTGGAAACTACCGAAAAACGTCTGGATAAAGTGGCTCGTGCTGCCAAGACAGGCGACAAGGAAGCCCAGAAAGAAGTGGCTGCTTTAACGAAAGTAAAAAACGGCCTGGAGGCCTCTGTATCCGTTCGAGCCATAGACCTCACCGAAGCCGAACGCGAAGAATATATCGATCGTATGCAATATATTACGGATAAACCCGTGATGTATGTATGTAATGTGGATGAAGCCGCAGCGGTTTCAGGTAATGATTATGTTGCCAAAGTGAAAGCAGCGGTCGCCGATGAGAATGCCGAAGTGCTGGTTCTTGCAGTAGGTACCGAAGCCGATATCACCGAACTGGATACTTTCGAAGAACGACAGCTGTTCCTGGAGGATCTGGGACTTGATGAACCGGGTTCGGCCAAACTCATTCGAGGGGCCTATAAATTACTTAACCTGCAAACCTATTTCACGGCCGGAGAGAAAGAAGTGAGAGCCTGGACGATCCCTGTAGGTGCTACGGCGCCACAGGCAGCCGGGGTGATCCATACCGACTTTGAACATGGCTTTATCCGAGCAGAAGTAATAAAATACGACGACTATGTAACCTATGGCAGTGAAGCTAAGGTGAGAGAAGCGGGGAAATTAGGAGTAGAAGGCAAAGAATATGTGGTCAGGGATGGTGATGTTATGCACTTCCGATTTAATGTCTAAGCACATTCTGCCTGAAAAGATTTCTACATACGTACGGGATCGTATTGATATAAAAACAATACGGGTTTTTCAAAATTAGTACGACCGAATGAGGCGTTACTTTCTTCAGAAAAATTATTAACAATACGGGCTGATAATTGTTAGTTACTTTCCTATAATTCGGTTTACATTTTCTTCGTGAAACCCTATATTTAGGGCTTATTCAGGAATAATTTATGGCGCAGACCCAATATACCGAAGACAATATCCGATCGCTGGATTGGAAGGAACATATTCGTATGCGTCCCGGTATGTATATCGGGAAGTTGGGAGATGGTTCTTCCCCCGATGATGGGATCTATATTCTTCTGAAAGAAGTAATCGATAATTGTATCGATGAATTTGTAATGGGCGCCGGTAAGACCATCGAGATCCGTATCAAGGATAAAGAGGTTCACGTTCGCGATTTCGGCCGGGGTATTCCGCTGGGTAAAGTGGTGGATGTGGTCTCTAAAATGAATACCGGAGGAAAATACGATACGCGTGCTTTCAAGAAATCCGTAGGACTAAATGGAGTTGGAACCAAAGCGGTAAACGCACTTTCGTCTTTTTTCAGGGTGGAATCGGTTCGGGAAGGAAAGTTTAAATCCGCCGAATTCGAACTGGGCGAACTGAAATTGGATGCCAAAATAGAAGAATCTACCAAACGCAAGGGCACGAAAGTGATCTTCATCCCAGACGAAGGGATATTCAAACATTATAAATATCGCAATGAATACGTTGCGAAAATGCTGAAGAACTATGTGTATCTCAACCCGGGCCTTACCATCGATTTCAACGGGGAGAAGTTTTATTCTGAGAATGGACTAAAAGACCTGCTGGAAGATAATATGGCGGCCGAGGATATGCTGTATCCCATAGTTCATCTGAAAGGAGAGGACATTGAAGTAGCGATCACCCATCATAAAACCCAGTATAGTGAAGAGTATCACAGCTTTGTGAACGGACAGAATACTACCCAGGGAGGAACCCACCAGGCAGCCTTCCGGGAAAGTATAGTAAAGACCATACGCGAGTTCTACGGAAAGAACTACGACGCCAGTGATGTTCGTAAATCCATAGTTGCCGCGATTAGCATCAAGGTGATGGAACCTGTGTTCGAGAGTCAGACAAAAACCAAGCTGGGATCCGCCGAAATGGGAGGGAACCTTCCTACGGTTAGAACGTATATAAACGATTTTGTTAAGACACAGCTCGATAACTTTCTGCATAAGAATCCTGAGGTCTCCGAAAAGATCCAGCGTAAGATCATGATGGCCGAAAAGGAACGCAAGGAATTAAGCGGTATCCGAAAGCTGGCTCGTGAACGCGCTAAGAAGGCCAGTCTTCACAATAAGAAACTGCGTGACTGCCGGACGCATTTGGGGGATATGAAAAAAGAGGCCCGGTTGGAAACAACCCTGTTCATCACCGAAGGTGACTCGGCCAGTGGCAGCATCACCAAAAGCAGGAATGTAAATACACAAGCGGTTTTCTCCCTGCGAGGGAAACCATTGAACAGCTACGGCATGTCCAAGAAAGTTGTCTATGAGAATGAAGAGTTCAATCTGCTACAGGCGGCCCTCAATATTGAAGAATCCATTGAAGACCTGCGCTACAACAATATAGTGATCGCTACCGATGCCGATGTGGATGGGATGCATATCAGGTTACTACTTATTACATTCTTCCTGCAGTTCTTTCCGGAACTGATCAAAGAAGGTCATTTGTACATACTGCAAACCCCGTTGTTCAGGGTTCGGAATAAAAAGGAAACCATTTATTGTTATTCGGAAGAAGAACGGGTCAACGCTATAGAAAAATTAAAGCCTAAGCCTGAAATTACAAGGTTTAAAGGTCTGGGGGAGATATCTCCGGACGAGTTTCAGCATTTTATAGGCGATGATATGCGTTTGGACCCTGTTATGCTGGACAAGGCCATGAGTATAGAAGAACTCTTGAAATTCTACATGGGTAAAAATACTCCTGACCGACAAGAATTCATTATAAACAACCTGAAGGTGGTACTCGATAAAGTAGAGGATTAATACATGGCGGAAGACGAACACAACGAAGAAGAACTAAACGGGCAGCCGGGAGAACAGCAGCTTTCAGGGGACGGCGATAACGGGGAAACGATAACCCGTGTCACCGGTATGTACCGCGATTGGTTCCTCGACTATGCCTCTTATGTGATCCTGGAAAGAGCCGTTCCGGCAATTGAGGATGGTTTTAAGCCGGTGCAGCGCCGTATCATGCAATCCATGAAGGATCTGGACGATGGGCGTTATAACAAGGTAGCTAACATCGTTGGGCATACCATGCAGTATCACCCTCATGGGGACGCGAGTATCGCAGATGCCATGGTTCAAATTGGTCAGAAAGACCTGCTTATCGATACCCAGGGGAACTGGGGAAATATCCTTACTGGGGACCGTGCGGCTGCTTCCCGTTATATAGAAGCGCGTTTGTCGAAGTTTGCGATGGATGTGGTCTATAATCCAAAGATCACCGAATGGCAGGCCTCGTATGACGGCCGGAGAAAGGAGCCTATCAACCTTCCGGTAATGTTCCCTATGCTTTTAGCTCAGGGTGCCGAAGGTATTGCTGTGGGACTCTCTACCAAGATCTTGCCTCACAATTTTATTGAGCTTATTGATGCTTCGGTGAAGCATTTGCAGGGAAAGCGGTTTCAGATCGTGCCCGACTTCCCAACGGGTGGGATCATGGATGCCACCAATTACAACGAGGGTATACGCGGCGGAAAGATACGTAGCCGTGCCCGGATCAACCAGGAGGATAAGAATACGCTGGTAATCACCGAGATTCCCTTCGGGACTACTACGACCTCTTTGATCGATTCCATACTGAAGGCGAATGACAAGGGCAAGATCAAGATCAAGAAGATAGAAGATAATACGGCCGCTGAAGTTGAGATACTCATCCATATTCCAAGCGGCATCTCTCCGGATAAGACCATAGATGCCCTCTACGCATTTACAAATTGTGAAACCTCCATATCACCCCTGGGCTGTGTGATAGAAGACAACAAGCCATTATTTGTAGGGGTTAACGAGATGTTACAGCGTTCTACCGACCGTACGGTTGAATTGCTGAAAAGTGAGCTTGAGATAAGGCTGGGAGAACTGGAAGAGCAATGGCACTTTTCATCCCTGGAGCGGATCTTTATTGAGAATCGAATTTACCGCGACATCGAAGAGGAGGAAACCTGGGAAGGAGTAATTAAGGCTATCGATAAAGGATTAATACCACACGTAAAACATCTGAAGCGCGCCATCACCGAAGAGGATATCGTTCGTCTTACCGAGATCCGGATCAAAAGGATCTCTAAATTCGACATTGATAAGGCTCAGCAAAAGATTGATTCGCTGGAAGATAGCATAGCTGAGGTAAAGCATAACTTGAATACTCTAATTGACTATTCCATTGCTTATTTCAAGCGGCTGAAGAAAGAATACGGAGCAGGAAAAGGCCGTAAAACGGAGATCCGTGTCTTTGACGATATCGAAGCAACCAAGGTTGTAATTCGGAATACCAAACTTTATGTGAATCGTGAAGAAGGTTTCGTTGGAACCAGTATGAGGCGGGATGAATATGTGACCGATTGCAGTGATATTGATGATATCATCGTATTTACCCGGGAAGGTAAAATGATGGTAACCAGGGTAGATTCCAAAACATTTGTGGGTAAAGGAATTATTTACGTTGCCGTGTTCAGGAAAAAGGACAAACGTACCATTTATAATATGATCTATAAGGATGGAACTCGGGGAGCCACCTATGTAAAACGATTTGCAGTCACCTCGATGACCAGGGATAAGGAATACGACCTAACTGCAGGCAATAAGGGCTCTAAGCTCATATATTTCACAGCGAATCCCAACGGGGAAGCAGAGGTTGTTACGGTATTGCTAAGACAGTCCGGAAGCATAAAGAAGCTAAAATGGGACCTGGATTTTGCAGATATACTGGTTAAAGGTCGTGCTTCAAAAGGAAATATTGTTACAAAATATTCGGTGAAACGTGTCGAGCTGAAAGAGAAGGGCTTATCTACATTAAAGCCAAGAAAGATATGGTTTGACGACACTGTTCAGCGGCTCAATGTGGATGGCAGAGGTGAATTACTGGGAGAATTCACATCGGAGGACAGATTACTAATCGTTAGGCAAAACGGCACCATTAAAACGGCAATACCAGAGGTTACCATGCGTTTTGACGATGATATGATCATTCTTGAGAAATGGGAGCCTAAAAAGCCGTTATCGGCCATTTACTGGGATGGAGAAAAGGAACTGTTCTATGTGAAGCGATTCCTGATAGAGAATCCGGATCGTGATGAGCAGATCATCTCAGAACATCCCAAATCGTATCTGGAAAAATTATTTATAGATCACCGGCCGATGGCCGAAGTAGTATTCGTAAAGGAAAGGGGGAAGGATCGCAGACTAAATATGGAGGTGAATTTGGAGGAATTCATTGCCATAAAAGGGATAACTGCGATGGGGAACCAACTTACTAAAGACAAGGTGCTGGAGATAAATGCTCTGGAACCCTTGCCTTACGATGCTCCGGAACCGGTGAGAGCTGAAGAAATTGATGTGATCGATGAAGAAGCGGTCACCTCAGATTCTTCCAATGGAAAGGACGAGAAATCAAGCCCGGCCAAAGATGACACCTCCACGGGAGAAACAGATGAGGAAGGCCAGATCACTTTATTCTAAATAGAATATGAGGAAGTTCATCCAGGAATTCAGGGATTTTGCCGTGAAGGGCAATATGATCGACATGGCTGTTGCTGTAGTGATAGGTACAGCTTTCAATGCTGTTGTGAGTACGCTGGTAAAGAAGGTGATCATGCCGCCGCTGTCACTTCTCACGGAAGATGTAACCTTGTCCAACAAAAAATATGTACTCCGTGAGGCTTCCGAAAAGGTCGAAGAAGTAGCCATTGGCTGGGGAGAGCTCCTGGAAGTGATGGTTGACTTCGTGATCATTGCACTCACCATCTTTGTGGTGATCAAAGGAATGAATCGATTCAAGACCAAAGCCGAAGATCCCTCTGATATCGAGGTAGAAACTCCTAAAAATATTGAGCTACTCTCTAATATAGAGCGCCTTATGGAGGAGCAGAATGAACTTCTGAAGAAAAAATAATCCTTTATTCATCTCCATTTTCGTCTACCGGAACTGTGGTAACAATATCACTGGTCTTAGTTCTATAGCGCATGTTAAGGAATTCAATGAATAGCGAGAAGGCGATCGTGAAATACAGGTAACCTTTCGGAATTGCTCCAATTTCCTGGTCGAATACGATAAGATGCGACAAGTGAGCGCTTTCCGCGATTAGCATAAAACCTATCAGAATAAGGAAAGATAAGCCCAATATCTGTACGGTTGGGTGTTTGGTTACAAATTTGCCCACAGGATTCGCAAATAACATCATGATAAGTACCGATACGACTACCGCGATGATCATGATTAGTAGCGCGTCTTGAGGAGTTTCCCCAACGCCATTGGTCATACCTACTGCTGTAAGGATGGAATCGAATGAGAATACGATATTAATGATCGTGATTTGTATGATAGCTTTTGTGAGGGTTGTAGACCGCCCTTTCCTCACTTCCCTTTCGTCATGCCCTTTGTCTTCTACTTTCTCGTGAATTTCACTCACACTTTTATACAAGAGGAAAAGCCCTCCGGCGAATAAGATAAGTGCCTGTCCGCTAACACCTACTTTTATCCAGGACAAATTTACATGCCAGAACGGAGCTTCCATGGCAACCAGCCAGGATATTCCGAATAGCAGGATGATCCGAATAAGCATTGCCAAAAAGAGCCCGATATTCGTGGCCTTCTTCTGCAGGTCCTTTTTCAGTTTGCTTGCAGCTAAGGAGATAAATATGATGTTATCAATACCCAGGACGATTTCAAGAATGGTAAGGGTAAGTAGTGCCATTAAGGCGTCTGGAGTGGATAAAATGTCGAACATAAAGGCTTATTTGGCGCTAAAAATACAAGAATTTTGCGGAATGAAGAGGTTGTGTTAATTACTTGTTTTAACAGCGGAAGCTCTACTTTTACTTGATTTCCCTACTTCGTTAAACTCGAAGTTATAGGTATTTCCGCTGGTTGTGAGTATTTTTATATGGATGGCTTTTTCTTCGGCCATATTTTTAGGATTCAGTTTACGCAGCACATACTCACAGTTATTTATCCATCGTATTTTAGCCGTGTCAATACTTCCCTTATAGTATTCTATCTCCATGGAATCATTGCGTTCAATTCGCGTCGTAAAAACCTCAGTGCCGCTAACGGCTTCGAATTTAAAGGTCCCAGTCCTGAAATCGGCACAATTGCGTTCCACTTCATAACAGGATGAAAGCAATATGAGTAGAAGTAGTGGGGGAACAATGCGCATAAAAGTATTTTGCAGCAAATTTCCGAAAAATCGTGAAAACATGTTAGCTTTTGTAGGATTTAAAACTTCCATCCTTATAAAAGATCACAATACGGTCGATGTCGGAGTCCTGAATTGGTATAATAGGTTTTTCAGAGGTGATTTCCGTAGAAGCGATGACATTTTGTTTAGTCGCTGACCTTTCAACTGAGATTTCTTTGATCTCTTCTGAAGTTGATTTTGAGGAAGGGAAGGAGCCTTTACCATTTAGCAGCCAATACAATTCTACCTCGGGGTAGTGCTGAATGACCTTCAAAACAAAATCCAGGCTCGGCTTATTTCTCCCGGAAAGTAAGTGCGAAATCGTAGAGCGGTTCACTTCAATTTCATCGGAAAATGCAGTAGCTGAAATACTGTAATATTCCAGTATTTTTTCAAGTCTTTTTGCGAATTCCTGACTGTTTACCATTGTAAATAGACACTTTACTGTAAAACGTTTACAAATGTAAATTATTATGTCTGCATACCCTAATAATAGTGCATAAAACTATCGATATACCTATAGTTTTACTTTAATTAAAATATGATAAAATATTGAAAATAAAAGTATTAAATGTTAAAATATATAACTAAATGATTTTAGATGCAATTTCGTGGCCAGGAAGGCGGGATTTGTTTACCTAAGTCATCAAATTAGGCGGAGTACTATGTTTACATTTGTAAACAAGCCTTTGTTTACCTTTGTATGCAGTATGAAAATCCAGGAGTTGTATTCTCAGCATTTTAAGTGTGAATTAAGCGGTCGTTATATACATAATGATCACATCATTCCGCTATTGGAAAATACTTCCGAGAATATAAAATACGAACAGATCGGATCGTCAGAAAATGGACTTCCTATATATTCGGTATGCATTGGTTCCGGACCAAAAAAAGTTTTGGCCTGGTCTCAAATGCACGGAAATGAGACAACTACCACCAAAGCCTTATTCGATTTTCTTCAGTTTATTGAACAAAAAGAAGCCTACGGAACTAAAATTTCGAAATTTTTAGAGACGTATACTTTTATTTTTATACCCATTCTCAATCCTGATGGTGCATTTAACTATACCCGGGAGAACATTAATGGTATTGATCTGAACCGAGATGCTGTCAATTTACAGCAAAAAGAGAGTCTTGTACTAAAGACGTTGTTTAAAACCTTCGCTCCCGATCTTTGCCTGAACATGCATGATCAACGTACTATTTATGGTACTTCCAGCGGTAAACCGGCCACAGTTTCTTTCTTAGCCCCAGCAGCAGATCCCGACCGAACGATCACGGAGGCCCGAAAAGTGGCTATGCGACATATTGCCAGGCTCAATGCTGCGATTCAGTTGTTTGTGCCGGGTCAGGTAGGGCGATATGATGATACGTTTAATGTGAATTGTGTGGGAGATTCCTGCACAAAAGCCGGTGTCCCATCCATTCTCTTTGAAGCTGGCCATTTCGCTGGGGATTACCAGCGTGAGAAAACACGCGAGCTCATCTTCTATGCGCTCTTAGAGCTGTTCCATATTACGAACATCGGGGATAATGATTCCAGTTACAAGGATTATTTCAAGATTCCTGAGAATCTAGTGAATTTCAAAGACGTAATTATTCGAAATGTGTGCCTTTCAGGCCATGAAAATCCGGTCTCAATAGCTATTCAGTACCAGGAAGTGTTAAGAAACGGTAAAATTTCGTTCGATGCTGTGGTAGATTCAATAGATGATCTCGATGCATGGTATGCACACTACGAAAACGATGGAAATAAGGGGTTCGCATTATTAAATTATCATGAAAAAGAGGGAATTGGTGAGAAAATTGTAACGATTGTTGATGAATTCTCGCAAAACACACTATTTAATTCAGCTAATATGTAGTAATTTCGTATTATTATAAAACTAAAAATACCCCATAAAATTAACACCCATGGCTAAATTTAAATTAGACGATACAGACCATCAAATTTTAGATATGCTTATCGAAAATACCCGTACTCCTTTTACGGATATTGCAAAAAAACTGAGCATTTCGGCTGGAACGGTGCACGTTCGTGTCAAGAAGATGGAAGAAGGTGGAATCATAACCGGATCGTCTCTCACCCTGGATTATAAGAAACTAGGCTATTCGTTCATTGCATATGTGGGCGTATTTCTCAATAAAACTTCCCAGACCCAGTTCGTTATGGAGCGGATCAATGAAATTCCATATGTAACAGTGGCGCATGTGACTACCGGAAAATTCAATATTTTTTGTAAAATCAGAGCCAAAGATACCAGCCATGCTAAAGATATAATCTATAAGATTGATGATATCGAAGGCGTAACCCGGACAGAGACTATGATCTCACTGGAAGAAAGTATCAATGATAAGAAACGATTAATGCACTCCATCTTCATGGAGATATAAGCACAGATAAAACTCATTAAACCCCTTGGCATTATAGATGCTACAGGGGTTTTGTTTTTTTAATTCAATTTGAAAATCATGAATGTGAAAGATCTACTTTCCTCGGAGTACAGCCCTTATTTCCAGCCTTATATTAACAATGTAGCGGATAAACCCCTGTTGCAATGCCTCGAGGAAGGCAAATTAGCTACGGAATCATTTTTTAAATCTATCCCGGCAGATAAACAAGAGTTCCGGTATGAGGAAGGGAAGTGGACTCCAAAAGAGATACTCCTACACCTCTCAGATTCCGAGCGAATGTTCTGCTACAGGGCTATGAGTTTTGCGCGGACGGAAAATGCTAACCTTCCCGGTTACGATGAAAATGAGTTTGCGGCCAACTCCAAGGCGAATAATCGATCTCTGGAGGATTTAATTTCTGAGTATACCACCGTACGCGCTGCGTCCATTAGTCTTTTTAAGAGTTTTAGCGATAAGACCCTATTACAACAAGGCAGGGCAGACAACAATCTATTGTCGGTTCGTGCCGCGGGTTTCCTTATCTGCGGACATGAGATACACCACCGTAATATAATAACCGAGCGTTATTTATAGCAGATCTAATCGTCTTCGAGGATTTGCTTATCCGGTAATTCGCTTATCGGTTCCGTAGCATCTTCATCGGAATAGTCGTCTTCGTCGAAATTCTCCATTGTGGATTCGAGTCTGGAGCTAACTTTCACAAGGTAAATCGTGTCATCGGTGCGCACCTCTACTGCTTCCACAGTTTCGTTTCGTACATTCTTGAATACGATCACGTGATCGTCGTCATAACCATCGGGGTATTTCTCAACGAGCAATGTGAGAATTTCCGGGGTTAGTTTTTTAAAATCAACAATAATCCGTTTCATCATTTTGGGGACTTGATGGTTGTATAATTAAAACTAGTAAAAAAACCAATACGCCGTATAAAGCTTAGAATATTTTTTCAGGGATACGATTCGTAGTACGAAAATGCGTCTGTTAACAATGAATCCGGTACTTCACAATTTATTTTGTGAAGCGTAAAATCAGTTAACAGCACAAAATAGATCTTTCCGTCTCTGTTCTTCTTGTCGTAAATAAGCAAATCGGTGATCTCTTTTATTTCCGTTACCGAGAAGGATCGTTTCTGAAATATAGACAGAATGCCGGATGTTATTTTATCAAGTGATTCCGCCGGGAAGTCAAGCATTTTTGTCGAGATATACGTTGCCAGGATCATCCCGACGGCGATGGCTTCTCCGTGCAACAGGGGATTCTCCGGATTCTTCTGTAGTGAAAGTGATTCTATAGCGTGTCCCAGGGTATGGCCATAGTTCAGGATCTTTCGTAGTCCTTTTTCCATTGGGTCTTCAGTAACCACGCGATTTTTAATAAGGACGGATTCCCAGATGAGTTCCTCCGCATCCGGTTTGTGAATATCGAATTCGAGTACCCGATCAAAGTAGACCTCTGAACCAATAATACCATGTTTCAGCATTTCAGCCTGTCCTGATCTGCAATGCGCATCCGGTAATGTGTGTAAAAATTCCGGGTCCAGCAACACCAGGGTAGGCTCTTTGATCACCCCAACCTGGTTTTTAAGGCTGCCAAGGTCAATCCCTGTTTTTCCACCTATCGACGCATCGACCATGGCGAGTAGGGAAGTAGGAATATTGATAAAATCGATCCCTCGTTTGAAAGTGGAAGCTACAAAACCACCAAGGTCGGTAACAACACCACCCCCCAGGTTGATCAATACACTACTACGGTCCGCATTCTTTTCCGATAGTTCACTCCATAACGTTACACAGCTATCGATATTCTTTTGGTGCTCTCCTGCAGGCATTTCCAGGGCGATAGGTTTAGGGTCTATGGACACTTCAGATAGAAATTTAGGCAGGCAATGCTGTCTTGTATTCGTGTCGGTTAACACAAAGATACTCGAGTGGTTCGCCTCACGCAGGTAGTCGTTCAACACAGTCCAGATGGTAGTTCCGCAAAATACGGTTCCGATATTTTTTGGCTTGGGCATTAATTGCTTTTTGTCATGTTTAGAGACATCAAATCTAATTATATTTGTTTACAATATTCGCTAATCATGATACCAAAAGACCTTTTCGAGAATACCGAGACTGCCTTCAGGCTAAAAAGCGATTCGGAACTGGAACGCGCTTACTTTTTGTTTAAAATGATTGCCAACGAACCCCTGGTGAAAATAGGTACGGCAGTGACCAAATTTGCCTTGAATGTCCATCTTCCGGTGGAAGGGCTTATACGCTCCACGGTCTTCGACCATTTCTGCGGGGGCGTTAACCAGAGTGATTGTATGACTACCGTCGACAGGATGTTCGACGCTGATGTGTATGCCGTACTGGATTATTCGGTGGAAGGGAAGGAAGAAGAAGCGCAATTCGACAGAGCCCGGGATAAGGTAATCGAGCTCACTTATTTCGCCCGGGATAAAGCGGCCATGCCGTTTTCGGTATTTAAGCCTACCGGCCTGGGTCGATTTGCGATCTGGGAGAAAGTATCGGCCGGGGAAACACTCACCGAAGCAGAAAAAGGGGAGTGGCAACGCATAGAAGACCGTTATCACGCCATTTGTAAGATTGCGAAGGAATGCGACGTTGTGCTGTTGATCGATGCCGAGGAATACGCCATGCAGAAAGCCGCCGATGAACTCTGCGAATCCATGATGGAGATCTACAATACCGAAAAGGTAATAGTGTGGGATACATTGCAGTGCTACCGCCACGATCGTTTGGAACATTTAAAAGGCCGTCATCAACGCGCTAAGGCCAAAGGCTATAAGACAGGCTTTAAGATCGTTCGGGGTGCGTATATGGAGAAAGAGCGTGAGCGGGCAGAGGACCATGGATATCCCTCCCCCATCTGCAAGACCAAGGCCGAAACCGACGAAAACTTCAACGTTATCATGCAATACATCATGGACAACCTGGAGGACATCTACTTATTCGTAGGGAGCCATAACGAGATGAGCAGTTACCTGGCCATGGAGCTCATGGAACAGAAGGGTTTACCTAAAAATGACCCCAGGGTATGGTTTGGGCAGCTGTACGGCATGAGTGACCATATTAGTTACAACCTGGCTGTAGCGGGCTATAATGTAGCCAAATACATTCCATTTGGGCCCGTAAAGGACGTCATGCCGTATCTGATACGCAGGGCAGAGGAGAATACTTCTGTGGCCGGACAGACCAGCAGGGAACTAACCTTGCTGAAGAAAGAGAAGGCAAGGAGGGGGATTTAGCGGGGTCGCGGACTGAGTTCTTTCTAACTTTCATTCAACAAAAAAGCCCATCACTGGGATGAGCTTTTATAGTTTATGTATGAATGGGTTTATTCTTTTACCTGAACATTTCCACCTTCTATATCATATAGTGGTACATTAAAATCATTTGAACATGTATAGACCGCTGGATCTATACCCGTATAAAACAGTGCCATCTGATCTGGTGCCGCATTGGCGCCTTCCCCGTTATCCATCACCTCGAACCAGCACAGCCTTCCTTCTAATTCCGGAAACTGGTTATCCCGGGTTATTACGCCGGACATAATAGCGTGGTTTCCTATTACCTCAAGGCAATCTATATCAAACTTAAGATTCCTTTGGCCACCCACATAGGTGAGTACACCGCTACCCTGGACGGATCCGTTATTCTTAACCCGTGCATGGAAACTAAAATGCCTGAAGCCTTCTCCAACGGGAGGGATAACGTCTAGGGATATTGTTCCCTGGCCGCTGGCCGATGGGCCACTCGCCCTGGTTTGTGTATCTTCTACGGTAAGGTTCTGGTTATCGTTTTCGGGAACCTCAACATTTTCCTGAGAACAGCCGGAAAATAGTAGCATAACACTTGCGGAAATGGCAAAAATACCAAATCTCAAACTGGAACTTCTAAAATTTGTTTTCATAATATATATTGGTTTAGTTATTACAACGTATTGCCGCCAATTCAACCGATACCGGGTTAATCATTGCATTAATAGAGGAGATATAATGCCAACTTCAAAGGCGCGGGGGGATATATTCTTACTAAAGATATGATATTTATTTCGAAACACTTTCAAAAAACATTATAAAAATAAGTAAGTAAATACTTATAAACCATAAGGCTCATACTTTGGTCTTTCATGCTAATAATATTTGATAATCAAGTTTATAGTTTGATAGTAAGTAAGACAAGCAGGAGCTAACCTTGCTGAAGAAAGAGAAGGCTAGGAGGGGGATTTGAGGGGGAGTCCGAAGCCGAAATCTGAAATAGTTCCAGCATTATATTTGTCGATTTCCAGGTAAAGATCTGTGAAGAGTGCATTCTGATCGCGGAATGGTTGGCAACCGGGTTGTTCAAAAAATTGAGAAGCTTCTTGCGCAAATATTTTCCATTCTTGAAGGGGAAGGTTGCCTCTCTTGTACAGCTTGTATAGTTTCCACCATTGATTCGCATAGCATCTAAGAATAAAATTAAACTGAACAACTTCTGTTGATGTAAGCGTATCTGGTTTTTGACATCCGCGATCGAGTAGGGAGGCAAGTTCAGGGTGGCTTGCCACCACCACATTAATATCATTAAAGCCGGTCATGGTGCTTTCATACGTTGATGTAGCGACTGCTGCTGTATTTTGTTTTAACTGTATTGCCAGATAGATCAACGTAATTAATACGGCTAAAGCACCCACTATTTGAACTATTGCCGAGATAGCTTCCCAATTCATAATACCTGTTTTTAATTTATAGGGTTAATTACTTTTGCTTGCTAACAATTATATAAATATAGCGCTATTTCAAATAAAACTCAGAAGACCTGCCGGGAACTATACCTGCTGAAGAAAGAGAAGGCGGGGAGTGGGAGTGGGGAGTCTAATCATACGATTTAATACCGTACAGCAGTTGCTTTAGTTTACTACCGGTGATCTCGACGGGTTTGTAGGTGTTGTGGAATTTATCGATTGCTATGTTGATATTCTCCCGGAGTGTCAGGAATTCTTGAGGGATTTTTTTGGCACAATATGCTTCATTCTTATAGCTGTTCAACATAACAGCGAATTTTTCGTAGAACTTCCCGCTTTGATTAATGAAGGTGTTGTATTGATAAATGAAGTGTACAAGGCGGTCGATAGAGAATTCAAGGTCGATTTGCATCTCATTTGCTTTGTTGGTATTCTTAGATGAGATAAAATTGAGCCGATCGATATAATTCTGTAAATTATCATAAATAGCGAACCAATCGTCGTTATCCCTACATTGCTTTAGAGATAACTCATAATGGATAGGCTTGGTATAGATGGAAAAGAGTCCTTCTATTTGGGCAATAATGTCCTCATTGCTATTTTTGAGATAGGCTGATTCGTAGTAGATGGTATTTAAATCACTATTCATTCGAAGTGTAAAATCCATAATACACTCAACTCCTTCCATCATTTCTTTTTTATTAAGTTTATTTATTCCGTCATTATTGAATAGAGAAATCATAGAATGAATAATGGTGGTATAGATATTGTCTCCAAGAATGGAGCTCAGATTAAACCCACTTTTCTTATCAGTCTTACTCAGGAACTTGTTTCTAGCAAGCGCAAATTCCTGATAGTTGTTTGGATTCGACAATTTTTGCATGTCGTGTAGGGTATTGACTGTTGTAAAATGATGATCCAGGGCAAGGGTCTTCTCATAGAGAATCTTAATGATTTCAAGGCCCTTGGTATATCTTACTTTATTTATGTCGGCACTTCGCATTCTTCGAATTATGTTAATTGAATCCTTAATCAGAAGATGTTTAACCAGTAATAGTGTGGTATGTTTTGTGTGGTCTTTTTGAGTTAGATCAATTGTTAATTGGGATAGCTCTTCGTCAAAGCGGTATAAAATAATATTATATTTATTTTCAATAACATCAATTTCTTCTACAAATGATTTTAGGCAAATTTCAATAGAATCCTCTTTATGTATCGGTGTATGGGAATCTGCAAATAGGAGAGGACATCGAATGAATATAAAAAGCAAAATAACTTGCAGTATTTTGAATTTCGTATGGGTTTGAAAGTAGTACAATAACTTAAGAATTATAAAAAGCAACCTGAAGACCTGCAGTTCTAACTCCCCAGTTAATAATAACAAAATCATTCAGGTTGCGAATCGGATTTAAAACAGTTCAAATTTTAGAAGATTTTTCGGTCGTTACAACTGTTTTCACATTGGATTCATGAAAAGAAACTGTCAATTCACGAAATTCGACTAAGTCGTTTAGCTCTAAATACTTGATAAACAATCATATATAAATTAAGAAAATCTTGAGTACTATTAAAATTGCAATGGAAAGTAATTATTCCAATAACTTTATGATAACCACAACGTAAATCATAAGATGAAAAAAGGAGTTTTTCTATACATATGGATTTGCTTACTTCAGATGTTCTTTTTGGTAAGCCTATCGTCTCAAAATTTAACCCAATCATATCTGGATTCTTTGAGTTATGAGGAATTATTGACGGAATTCAATGAATTCTCAGGGGATTCCATCAATCAGGAATCTATTGCAAGAGCCTACCTAAACCGAGCTAGAAATGAGAATGACACGATTAAAATGGCCAGGGGTTATGATAGGTTGGCTAGGATATTTCACATGGAAAAGAACATTTCTTATGCCGACAGCATTATAATCCTTACTAACAAATTGAACCACCAAACATATCCAGCTCTGGCATATTTAATAAAAGGCTTTGAGTATCATGTTAATAATGACATAATAAATTCTACGGAGAACTTTTTTAAAGCTTATGATCTTTCAATTGAAAGGAATAATGTGCCTCAGCAGATTTTCGTTTTGCATTTGCTTATCTACAATAAGGCGCTATGGGGAGATAAACATAAAGCATTGGAATTACAACATGAGAGACATTCACTCGTGATATCGCCAAATTATGTTGAATCTCTTCAGGCATCTACGAGAACTGGTGCAAATATTGATATAAATCAGCTTTTAATAAATGATTTAGTTCTTTCATATGGAAATTACTTTTTTTGTCATTTACAATTAAATCATCTTGATTCAGCTCAATATTACTTGAATAAATGCAAGACTCAAGTGGAGAAATATAATTGGGTTGGTAAAGCCAAGCATAAGTTCTTTTTACAAGAAGCAAAGGTAGAGCTAGAATATAAAAAAAAGAATTTTACGAAATCAAAAATTATAGCAAACAAAATATTAAAGTTAAATCAAGATTCAATTTCTCTTAGCTCGAAAATTAATCTGTACTATCTAATCGGAGTATCCAATCTCAAGAAGAAGAATTATAAAGAGGGATTTAAAAATTTAATTATTGCGGACTCATTATATGAATTCAATGAATTACAAATTCAGCCTAAACATAGAGAAATATTCCAAACATTGAATGAATATTATTCAAAAAATTCTGATCAAATAAATCAAATCAATGTATTGAATAAACTGATTCTTATTGACAGTATATCAAAATCTTATTATCAACATTTTGAACCTCGTATGACAGAGAATTTTGATACGCCGAGATTACTAGCGAAAAAAGAAATTCTCATCTCACAACTAGAGCAAAAAAACAAAAAAACAAAAACAATTAACTGGTTAATTATCATATTTTTAATATTTAGTCTTTTGCTATTAGGGTACTATATACAAAGACAACAATTATACAAAAGGAGGTTTGATAAATTGATGATTAATAGTGATACAAAAACCACTAATGGTTCGAATCGATATGCACATGAACTATCGCCGGAAGTTATTACTAGTATTTTAAACAAATTAGAGGCTTTTGAAAATAGTAAAGAATTCTTAAATCATGAAATCACGCTACAGAGTTTAGCAAAGTACTTTAAAACCAATGCTAATTATTTGTCCAGGGTAACCAATTTGAAAATTGGAAAAAACTTCTCTCAATATATCAATGACCTCAGAATTGAGTATTCGATGAAGCGTATTCTTTCCGAGAAAAAAATAAGAAATTATACCATCAAAGCGATAGCTGAAGAATGTGGGTATAAAAATGCAGAATCCTTTTCAAAAGCCTTTTATAAACGAAATGGTATCTACCCTTCCTATTATATTAAGAAACTAAATAAAACGGATCCGGTCACTTAGTTATTGGGCAAAATAATGAATTCCTGCACTTTAGCTTTCTCACTGCAATTCTCCATCGAAACTTTCAGTTCTCTTCCGTTCCATTTCCCTTTGATTACATAGATCTTACAGGAATCCAGGGACGTATTGCTTTCTCCAAAGATAACGTCTCCTTTTTTCAGTATTTCTTTAATTGCGGTACTATCGAGACTATAATTTGAAAGGTTTTCCTGTACATGGGTTGGAATCACGAGCTTCTTGGATCTTAAATTTTTCAGGGTCCTGGCATTTGGACTATAATCGCAAGAGGTTTTTTTTCCGCCTAAGAAAAACATCAAAACTATTATACCAATGACAAAACCACCGGAATACCAGGCAACTCGTTGAATAAGTTTCATTAAAAGATCAAAAGATTTAAATCACTATAGGACATATCAAACCAATCTGCTATTGCTTTATTGGTTAGAATACCGCGGTAAAAATACAAACCGTTTTTCAATCCCTGGTCATAGCGAATCGCATTTTCCAAGCCCCCGGATTCTGCTATTTCAAGTAAATACGGCGTAAAGATATTGCTGATAGAAATAGATGCTGTTTTTGGGTAACGAGCCGGTATATTGGGTACCCCGTAATGGATCACATCGTATTTAATATGAGTAGGATTGTTATGCGATGTCATTTCTGTGGTTTCGAAGCAACCACCCATATCCACACTTACGTCAATAATTACCGCTCCCCGTTTCATATTTTCCACCATAGTTTGTGTTACAATTATCGGAGATCTGTTTGACCCTCGAACGGCGCCAATGGCCACATCGCATCGTCTTAATGCCTTCATTAAGTTCTTTGGCTGGATGGTAGAGGTATATAAGGTCTGGCCCACATTCGTCTGTAATTTGCGAAGTTTAGTGATGGAGCTATCGAAAACTTTCACATTTGCGCCTAGTCCTAATGCAGACCGAACCGCAAATTGTCCCACGGTGCCGGCTCCGATAACCACTACTTCTACCGGCGGAACACCACTAATGTTTCCGAATAAGAGGCCATTGCCTTTTTTAGCATTCACCATTAATTCGGATGCAATCAGGATTGCTGCCGTTCCGGCGATTTCGCTTAGAGCCTTCACTGCGGGGTAACTATGGTCCTCGTCTTTAATAAACTCGAAACCCAGCGCGGTTATCTTTTTTTTCGCCAAAGCGTCAAAATAAGCCTGCTGTCTGGTTTTCAACTGTAGCGCGGAGATTAAGACGGTTTTTGGTTTAATGAGCTCTAATTCCTCTAGAGTAGGGGGTTCTACTTTGAGAATCATAGGACAGCCAAAAACCTTTTTAGTGTCATTGGTCAAAATAGCCCCTGCCTCATTGTATTCATGATCTGAAAACCCGGCTTCCTCTCCAGCGCCTTTTTCTATTAGTACTTTATGGCCATTGGCAGTGATCGCTGTAACAGCGTCGGGTGTGAGACAAATACGTTTTTCCTGGAAATAGGTTTCCTTTGGAATTCCAATGAACAACTCGCCTTTCTGGCGGGCTACCTCCAGTTTTTCTTCCTGGGGCAGAAGTTGTGCTTTGGTAAAAGGGGACTTAGGCTTAGACATACTCGATTTTGGTTGACAGACCTAAGTTACATAAATATTGTTAAGTAAGAAAAAATGAAGATTACCGGAATAGATCTTTTATCTGTCCCCAGGTTGATTTCTTTTCCATTAATTCAGCCTCAAATGATTCTAGATCCTTGTCTCTAATTTTTGAAAACAGTTTAGCTCTGATAAGGTATACTGCAGGCACTAACACCATCATTAGTGGAATTAAATAATAAATTTCCAATTCATCATAATTACCAGAACTCTCTCTAAATAACCCCCATAATTGAAATGCATACATGGCAATTGGCACCAAGATTATCCAGTGCCACCAATGTTTACAGGTGAAAAACCAAAGAAGTAATAAATACAGAGGAACAATCTTACCAATTAGGTACCAAGAATAATTAAACCAATTGGGAAATCCCGTGGAAAGCGTAAAAAAAGGAGTTTCCCAGACTTGTGAATCGTCTGGAAAACTCTTATATGAATAAAAGATAAAGGGAGTAATTGCTATTACTAATACAATTAGCCCGCCAATTACCAATGATTTCCTACCCGTTGACTGGTGGCTTAAGTTTGTTGTCGACTTGTTGTTCGGTTTGTCCATCTTCGATGCTTTCCGGAGTACAAGAAACAAATAGTCCAGCGCCAAAGACTGCAACGATCATAAGGATTTTAGCTAATTTCATAATACTAGTTTTTTGTGAGGTTATTACTACAAACCTATCACGAAATAAAACAAGTATTTAAATTAAGTTCACCGTATCTTTATTAGTTACCCTTTTTGCAAAAAAAGTCTTCTTAAAAATAATGCGATTTGGGGCAATCATTTAAAAGTTCAGCTACCTTATATTTCTCGTTACGTCTCTATTTCACTGGCATTATGTTTATTGTTCGACTTCCATTTTTGTTTTTGGTTAGTTCAATTTTTGTGCTTTCTTCCGGAAGCAAATCTTCTACCTTTTCAGGCCATTCTATAAAATTCCAGTGTCCTGCATATAAATAATCTTCTATGCCAATATCCATGGCTTCATCCAGGCTTTCCAACCTGTAAAAATCGTAATGGTATAATTTTTCATTGTTTAACAAGTGCTCGTTAACAATTGAAAATGTGGGGCTGTTAACGGCATCTTCCACACCTAAGTTTTTAGCAATCTCTTTGATGAGCGTCGTTTTTCCCGTGCCCATTTCTCCATAAAACAACAAGGTCTTACTGGACGCACCAGTTAAAACTTTCTCTGCAACATCTGGCAGCTCTTGTAATGTAAACGTTAGTTTCATATAAGCGGGTTGTCACAAATATAATAGAAAATGCCGATTATTTACAAAAAAACCCGATTATCTGCAATTGTGACGAAAAATCCTACACTATTTGGGTTCTAAAACGGCGAAAGGTATAACCATCTCTTCCAAAGAGACGCCTCCATGCTGATACGTGTTGCGATAATAGCCTACATAATGGTTGTAATTGTTGGGATATGCAAAGAACAGATCTCCCTTCGCAAAAATGAAAGAGCTGCTCATATGAAGAGAGGGTAGCTTGATCTTACCCGGACTTACAGCAGCTAAAACGTCCTTATCTTGATAGGTTAGACTCTTTCCGGTCTTATATCGCAAGTTCAAACTGGTATTCTTGTCTCCAATCACCTTGGATGGATTCTTAACATTGATAGTACCGTGATCCGTGGTAATAATCAATTTGAATCCTAAATGCGACGCCTGCTGAATGATCTCCATTAATGGTGAATTTTTGAACCAACTCTGTGTTAAGGAGCGATAGGACTTATCGGTTGAAGCTAATTCTTTAATAACCTCCATTTCAGTTTTTGAATGCGACAGCATGTCCACAAAGTTGTAAACAATAACGGTAAGGTCTTCATTTTTATGACCTTTAAAATTCTCTACCAGGCGTTTTCCCTGCTTCAAACTGGAAATTTTATGATAGCTCCAATTCAGATCTAAGCCCAGTCTTTTCAACTGTGCTTCCAGGAAATCTTTTTCGTACATGTTCTTGCCGCCTTCATCCGTGTCGTTTAACCAAAAGTCCGGATGCTTTTTTTCCATCTCACTGGGCATCAAGCCTGAGAAAATGGCATTTCTGGCATATTGAGTTGCAGTAGGTAAAATACTATAGAATAACTCTTCAGATTCCTTCTTATACAGATTGCTTAAATATGGTTCGAATGCCTTCCATTGGTCATACCTTAAATTGTCAACAACTACCAGTAGCGTGGGAGTTCCCTTTTTTATCTGTGGCTGAACCCTCTCTTTGAATAAGGTATGCGACATGATCGGTGCTTCTTCCTCCCCGTTGAACCAGTTGGGATAATGCTTATCGATGAATTTACAGAATTGATTATTGGCCTCATTTTTCTGAGATTCCAGTATCTCGAACATACCACTGTCTTCTATGTCTTCCAGTTGTAATTCCCAATACACTAATTTCTGGTACAATTCGGACCAACCTTCAAAAGTGTTGATCATCGACATGTCCATCGCTATTTTTCGGAATTCCTGCTGGTAATTGGAGGTGGTCTTTTCAGAAACAAGGCGGGTATGGTCGAGGTTCTTCTTAAGACTTAATAAGATCTGGTTCGGATTTACAGGCTTGATGAGGTAATCGGCTATCTTGGAACCGATAGCTTCCTCCATGATATATTCCTCTTCACTTTTGGTGATCATAACTACCGGCAGTGAATCCTGACGTTCCTTGATCTCGGCCAAGGTTTCCAATCCGGTTAATCCCGGCATATTCTCATCGAGGAATACAATATCGAAATTGTCGTTTTTCATTTCCTCCAGGGCTTCCATACCACTTTGCGCCGTAGTAACTACGTAATTTTTATTTTCAAGGAAAATGATGTGAGGTTTTAGCAGGTCGATCTCATCATCGACCCAAAGAACTTTTATGTCGCTCATATATGTATATTTGTTTTGAATTTTGAATTGCCGCGAAGTCAATTATAATAATACTCAAATTTAGTTCCGAAGTCATCCAAAAATGCGGCAGGCTCTATTAATTAAAAGTTAAAGTTTGAAGCAACCACCGAAACTCACCATAGTAAACGACCCCATCTATGGTTTTATTACCATACCCGGACCGTTAATCTACAATTTAATTGAGCACAGGTATTTTCAACGGCTCCGTCGTATTAGTCAGATGGGTATGTCCTACCTGGTGTACCCGGGAGCACATCACACTCGTTTCCATCACGCATTAGGGGCACTGCATCTTATGACACAGGCGGTGAGCATCCTTCGGAAAAAAGGAATCCCAATTTCCGATGAGGAAGAAGAGGCGCTCTGTATTGCCATCCTGTTGCACGATATCGGGCACGGACCATTCTCACATGCTATGGAAAACAGTATAGCTGAAGATGTTTCCCATGAATATCTCTCATTACTGTTTATGCAAGTGCTCAACGAGGAATTCGAGGGTAAGCTTTCCATGGCGATACGCATTTTTAAAAATGAATATCCACGGAAGTTCTTTCATCAGCTTATTTCAAGTCAGCTGGATATGGACCGCATGGATTACCTGAAACGAGATAGTTTCTATACCGGTGTTGCCGAAGGGATCATTAGTTCCGATCGCCTCATTGCCATGCTACATGTTCATGATGATCAACTTGTTATTGAAGAGAAGGGTATCTATTCGGTTGAGAAATTCATCGTTGCCAGACGACTGATGTACTGGCAGGTCTATCTTCATAAAACCGGGATCGTTGCGGAGCAATTACTTGTTAAGTTGCTTCTGCGAGCCAAAGAACTTGCTCAATCGGGAATAAAGCTTCCTGGCAGTAAAGCCTTATTATATTTTCTAAATAATCAAGTTAATACCACATCGTTTTCAAAAGAAACCCTCGACGTATTTTCAAAATTAGATGACTACGATATTATTTCAGCTATGAAACAGTGGATGGAATACGACGATTTTGTATTGTGCAATATTTCGAAGATGCTCATTAACCGGGAATTGTTAAAAATTAAGCTTCAGAATGATCCATTTTCAGAGAAACATTTAAAAAACAAGAAGGAACAACTTCAGAATAAGCATAATATATCGGCTCATGAAGCAACCTATTTCGTTTTTACGGGTCATATTAGTAATCAGGCGTATAGTATGGAAAAGGATACGATAAACCTGTTAACCAAAGAAGGTATTGTCATAGACGTGGCCAAAGCCAGCGACCAGCTGAATCTAAAAGCACTTTCAGAAAAAGTTGTAAAATTTTATCTGTGCTATCCCAAGTCCGATTACTAATCCTTTTTTTCTATTTTTGCAACACTGAATCTTACAAATGAAATTTACAGCCACCCAGATAGCGGGGATACTTAACGGGGAAGTAGAAGGGAATGCCGATGTGGAAGTGTCGAAATTAGCCAAAATAGAAGAAGGCTCGAAAGGCAGTCTTACTTTTTTGGCAAATCCTAAATACACCCAGTATATCTACACTACCGAAGCATCCATCACTATCGTTGACAGGGATTTCGTTGCTGAAAATCATCTTTCCACCACGCTGATTCGAGTGGAAGATGCTTACAAGGCTTTTTCCCAGTTACTGGAATATTACAATCAGGTTAAGATGAACAAATCGGGGATCGAACAACCCGTTTTCATTTCAGACACTTCCGAAATAGGTGACAATCTCTACCTGGGCGCCTTTTCTTATATAGGTGAAAATGTCCGGATAGGACAAAACGCTAAGATTTATCCTAATGTATATATAGGTGATAATGTAGAGATTGGAGATAATGCAATGGTTTTTGCCGGGGCTAAAATTTATTCTGAATCCATTATCGGGAATAACTGTGTGATTCATAGCGGCGCCATCGTAGGAGCCGATGGATTTGGTTTTACACCTAATGAGAAAGGTGAATATACCAAAGTGCCTCAAACCGGGAACGTGATCATCGAAGACAATGTGGATGTTGGGGCTGGCACTACCATAGACAGAGCCACACTTGGCTCGACGCTTATAAAGAAAGGGGTCAAGCTGGACAACCAGATACAGATCGCCCACAACGTGGAGATAGGAGAAAATACAGTGATTGCAGCGCAAACCGGGATCGCAGGATCTACCAAGATTGGTAAGAATTGCATGATTGGCGGGCAAGTAGGGATTGTGGGTCATCTCACCATTGGTAATAATGTGCGTATTCAAGCGCAGAGCGGGATCGGACGTAATGTAAAGGACGACGAAGTTTTGCAGGGCTCACCAGCCTTAAAATACGGCGACTATAATAAGAGTTATGTACACTTTAAGAACCTGCCTAAAATAATAGAGCGAATCAATACTTTGGAAAAAAATCAAGACAATGACTGAATGTATGGTAAAACAACGAACCATAGGTAAGGAAATATCCCTGACAGGTGTGGGATTGCACACCGGGAAAGAGGTTACCATTTCATTTAAACCAGCCCCGGAAAACTACGGATATGCGTTTGTGCGTGTAGATCTTGAAGGAAATCCCGTAATAGAAGCGGATGCTAGTTATGTGATCAATACAAAGCGGGGAACTAATCTTGAAAAGCGCGGAGTGAAAATACAAACCTCCGAACACGTTCTTGCCGCATTGGTTGGAATGGAGGTGGATAATTGTATCATAGAACTGAATGCTCCAGAGCCTCCCATAATGGACGGATCTTCAAAATTCTTTGTCGAAGCTATTGAAAAAGCCGGCCTTGTGGAACAGGATGCAGTTCGCGAAGAGTATATTGTCAAGGAGGTGATCTCTTACACCGATGAAGAATCGGGAAGTGAAATTACGATCATTCCTTCGGATGAATACCAGGTTACCACTATGGTTGATTTTGGAACCAAGGTTCTGGGTACCCAGAATGCCTCCCTTAAGCATTTATCGGATTTTAAAGATGAAATTTCAGATGCTCGGACTTTTAGTTTTCTTCATGAAATTGAAATGTTACTGGAACACGGCCTTATTAAAGGTGGCGACCTGAATAATGCCATTGTTTATGTCGATAAGGAATTATCACCTCAGACGATGGAGAAACTTCGCGAAGCTTTTAAGAAAGATGAGATATCAGTGAAGCCAAACGGGATTCTTGATAATCTCACCTTGCATTATCCCAATGAAGCAGCTCGGCATAAATTGCTGGATGTGGTGGGAGATCTTGCGCTTGTGGGTACCAGAATTCGTGGAAAGGTAATTGCAAATAAACCAGGCCATCATGTGAATACCCAATTTGCCAAGAAACTGTCTAAAATAATCAAGATCGAAAAGCGGAACAAGATTCCAACATTCGATCTCATGAAAGAACCGGTGAAAGACGTGAATGCTATTATGGCCATGCTTCCACACCGTCCTCCATTCCTGTTGGTTGATAAGATCCTGGAATTATCCGATACGCATGTCATTGGATTAAAGAATGTGACCATGAACGAACCTTTCTTCGTAGGTCATTTTCCGGGAGCTCCGGTGATGCCGGGTGTGCTTATTGTTGAGGCTATGGCTCAAACAGGAGGAATACTGGCTTTGAGTACCGTTCCGGATCCTGAGAATTATCTTACCTTCTTTATGAAGATCAACAATGTGAAATTTAAACAACAGGTAAATCCGGGGGATACGCTTGTATTTAAATTAGAACTTATCACCCCTATTCGAAGAGGGATCGTACTTATGTCCGGAAATGCGTACGCGAATGGAAAAGTTGTTACGGAAGCCGAATTAATGGCACAAATAGTAAAAACAAAAAACATTTAAATGAATCAGCCATTAGCATATGTACATCCGGGAGCGAAAATCGCTAAGAATGTCGTGATTGAGCCTTTTACCACCATTCACAATAACGTTGTGATAGGGGAAGGGACCTGGATTGGATCTAACGTGACCATTATGGAAGGAGCGCGCATCGGCAAGAATTGTAATATATTTCCCGGAGCCGTTATTTCAGCGATACCTCAAGATCTAAAATTTAACGACGAAGATACTACGGCTGAAATCGGTGATGGAACAACAATTAGAGAATATGTAACTATAAACCGGGGTACAAAGGACCGCGGAAAGACCGTGATAGGTAAGAATTGCTGGATCATGGCATATTGCCATATTGCCCACGATTGCATTGTAGGAGATAATTGTATATTCTCAAATAACAGTACACTTGCAGGGCATATTACAGTAGGGGACCACGTCGTTCTGGCTGGAATGACTGCCGTGCACCAGTTCTGTATGATAGGAAATCACGCGTTTGTAACCGGAGGTTCCCTGGTAAGAAAAGATGTGCCACCTTACGTAAAAGGAGCTCGTGAACCTTTATCCTATGTAGGGATAAACTCCATCGGACTAAGACGTAGAGGGTTTAGTCCCGAAAAGATCCGCGAAATTCAGAATATTTATCGCATTTTATATCAGCAAAATTACAATACCACCCAGGCTTCGGAGATCATAGAAGCCGAAATGGAGGCAACACCGGAACGGGACGAGATACTTCAATTTATTAAAAATTCGAAGCGAGGAATTATGAAAGGGTACTTCAGTTCCAATTAATTCAGAAATAAATAATAAATGGCAACTACATCAGATATTAGAAAAGGATTGTGCATTAAATATAATCATGACATCTTTAAAATTATTGAATTTCTGCATGTGAAACCGGGTAAAGGTCCTGCTTTCGTGCGTACCAAGCTAAAAAGTGTGACCACAGGAAAAGTTATAGATAATACGTTTTCAGCGGGTCATAAAATAGAGGATGTACGTGTAGAAACCCATAAGTTTCAGTACTTGTACAATGACGGAGATACGTATCACTTCATGAACACGGAGGATTATACCCAGATCCAACTTCAGAAGGATACACTGGACACACCGGAACTTATGAAGGAAGGAGAAGTAGTAACCGTGATCATCAATACGGAAGACAATATGCCGCTTTCGGTTGAAATGCCTGCCCATGTAATTCTGGAAGTGACTGCTACCGAACCGGGTGTAAAGGGAAACACCGCCACCAACGCTACAAAACCCGCTACTGTGGAGACAGGTGCGCAAATTAATGTACCTTTATTCATCAACGAAGGAGACAAAATTAAGATCGATACTGATAAGGGCCAGTACCAGGAAAGGATTAAGGAATAACGAACATGAAATTCAAAACCCCACAAAAGCTTGAAAATATTGCGCAAATCCTTAAATGCGAGTTTGAGGGGGATGCAAGCTTTCCTGTTTTAGGGATGAACGAAATTCATGTGGTTCAGCCGGGAGATATTGTTTTTGTAGACCATCCCAAGTATTATGATAAAGCCCTGAATTCTCTGGCCACAATAGTTCTAATTAATAAAAAAGTAGATTGCCCTCCCGGTAAGGCATTGCTCATTTCAGAGGATCCGTTCCGCGATTTTAATACGTTAACCAATCATTTCAATCCCTTTGAGCCAGCCCGAGCCGCAATTGCAGAAAGTGCGGTAATAGGGAGGCATACCATTATACAGCCGAACGTTTTTATAGGTAACAATGTGAAAATAGGGAATGATTGTGTTATCCATTCTAATGTTTGTATCTACGATAATATCATTATTGGAAATAATGTAACCATCCATTCGGGAACAGTTTTAGGAGCCGATGCTTTTTATTATAAAAACCGTCCCGAAAGTTATGACCGACTAATAAGCGGAGGTAATATAGTGGTTAGAGATCATGTAGATATTGGGGCATTATGTACGATCGACAGGGGAGTGAGTGCCTCAACAATCATCGGGGAAGGGACCAAGCTGGATAATCAGGTTCATGTTGGGCACGACACTGTTATTGGAAGGCGATGCCTTATCGCTTCACAGGTTGGAATCGCAGGTTGTGTGCTTATTGAAGACCAGGTGACCATTTGGGGACAAGTTGGAATTACCAGTGGTGTGACCATAGGAGAAAAAGCTGTTATCTCGGCTCAGAGTGGCGTGAGTAAATCGCTACCTGGTCACAAGTCGTATTTCGGAACTCCCGCAGATGAATTCAGAAAAAAGTATAAAGAGATCGCATCCATCAGATTAATTCCGGATATAATTGATAAACTCGATAAAATACAATGAGTACCAACGCAAAAGAAATTGTAAGGAGTTTTTACAAATCAAATATTTTAAAAGATGACACTGTTCTTGAGCGATTCATGCACAAGGATCTGCTGCTAATCTGGAATAGTGCAGACGGCCTCAGTATAATGAATTATGAGGACCTGGTCGATTTCTTTGCTGAAGTAAGAAGATCCTATCATGACCTTCGCATCGAAGTAAGCCATTTGCTTCAGGATGATAATCATATCACCATACGGTACAAATACTATATCCGAACAATTGAAAATCCGGATGAAGAACTCGGCATAGCACACTTCATTGCTATTTGGGAGGTTAAGGACGACAAACTATATCGCGGATACCAGGTGAGTCAGCCGGTTACCGATAAGGATGATACCGCAGAATCCTACCACCGAGTTAAGGTATAATTTACTTTCAAAAACCAGTACAAAAGAATATCTTTGGGGCAAATTATTCAATAAAAACTCCTAATTGCCCATGAGCGTTTTAGTTAATAAAGATTCGAAAATTATAGTACAGGGATTCACCGGGAGCGAGGGAACTTTCCACGCTGGTCAGATGATAGAATACGGAACTAATGTTGTAGGAGGTGTGACTCCGGGCAAAGGTGGTCAGACTCATCTTGAAAAGCCGGTCTTCAATACTGTAGAGGAGGCTGTTAAAGTTACAGGAGCCAATGTATCTATCATTTTTGTTCCTCCTGCATTTGCCGCCGACGCGATGATGGAAGCTGCCGACGCGGGTATAGACGTGATCATCACAATTACAGAAGGTATTCCGGTAGCAGATATGATAAAGGTAGCTGCCTATTTGGATGACAGAGATTGCCGTTTAGTAGGCCCTAACTGCCCCGGTGTTATTACACCGGAAGAGGCCAAAGTGGGTATTATGCCCGGATTTGTGTTCAAAAAAGGAAAAGTAGGTATTGTGTCCAAATCGGGTACACTTACCTATGAAGCTGCAGACCAGGTTGTAAGGCAAGGCCTGGGTATTACCACAGCGATCGGAATAGGGGGAGATCCCATTATTGGAACTACAACGAAAGAAGCTGTCGAGTTGCTTATCAACGATAGTGAGACAGAGGCAGTTGTTATGATCGGTGAAATTGGCGGTCAGTTGGAAGCCGATGCTGCCTACTGGTATAAGCATAGTGGCAGTAAAAAGCCGATTGTCGGTTTTATTGCCGGTGAAACTGCTCCAGCGGGACGTACCATGGGACATGCCGGTGCCATCGTAGGAGGTAGTGATGATACTGCACAGGCAAAGAAGAAAATCATGCGTGAATGCGGAATTCATGTTGTGGATTCGCCTGCTGAAATTGGCAAGCGGGTTGCTGAAGTCTTGAGATAAGAATAAAAAAATACTAAAAAAGGGCTCATCGAGCCCTTTTTTATTGAATTTATTTTATCTAAATCACGTTTTTACCTCCTCTATATCCTCTTCCTTCTTCATATTCTCGTTTAAGAACTCAACCATAGCATTGTAGAAATCAAATCGGTTTTCTTCATTGCGGAAACCATGACCTTCATTTGTCTTAAGCATATATTGAACGTTAACACCATTCTTTTCCAAAGCAGCCACCATCTGATCCGACTCAGCCTGGACCACTCTGGGGTCATTCGCACCCTGTGCTACGAATAAAGAAGCCTTGATCTTATCTACCTGGAAGACGGGACTATTGGCTTTCATCATGATACTATCCTTGGTATTTGGATCGCCAACCATTTCATATAGCATTTTCTTGTAAGGCTCCCAGTAAGGAGGAATCGTTTCCATAAAAGTAAACAGGTTGGAAACACCCACATAATCAACAGCAGCAGCGTATAATTCCGGTGTATTGGTAATACCCGCCAGGGTTGCATATCCTCCATAACTACCACCGTAAATGGCAATTCTTTCAGGATCGGCAATTCCTTCATCTATGAGCCATTGAACGCCATCAGTAACATCATCCTGCATGGTCTGTCCCCATTGTTTGAACGACTTTTGCCAGAATTCCTTTCCGTATCCCGTTGAGCCTCTGAAATTCATTTGTAATACCGCATAACCACGATTAGCCAATAACTGTACTTCCGGGTTGTAACCCCAGTTATCACGTGCCCACGGACCACCATGGGGATTTACCACAACCGGTAGGTTTTTTGCCTCACGGCCAACGGGTAAGGTGAGATAGCCGTATATGGTTAATCCATCACGACTTGTATAACTTATTGGTTTCATGGATGCCATGTGATCTGGATTCAACCACGGGCTGAGATCGGCTATTTTCTCTATGTCTCCGGTATCATTATCATAGAAGTAATAGGTTCCCCTGGACGTATCATCACTTTTATATATGATCATCTTTGTTTCCTCCTTATTTGATGAAGAAATATAATATTCATTCTCCGACCCGAGCTCCTCATTGAGCTTTTTGAACATAGTTTCTGTCTTCGAATCCAGGAACTTTCGTTCATGTTTGGCTTTCGTATAACCTATTGCCGTAAGAACTTTGCGATGATCGGAATATGAAAGGTAATCCACATCGACTTCATCATTTACATAAAGTTCTTCCAATTCCTTGTTTTCTTTCAGATCGTACTTTACCACGGCCGACTTATCCCGACCGAGGTCCGATAAGGCATAAACCACGTTCCCGTTATCGAAGTCGAAAAATTGTGGTGATAAGGTCTCTTTGAAATTAAGAGAGATCACTTCCTGGAAATCCATATCCTCACTTTCGCGATACCAGATACTCGTATCTACACCATTCGTCTTGTAAGCTAACCTAAGTTTTCCATCATGATCTGTCCCCCATCCTGTGATATCACCCGGATTTTCATATAATAGATCCATTTCACCCGTTGTGATATTGATACGATAGGGATCGAATATTTGTGGAATACGGTTGTTTAACCCTATGATCATTTCCTCAGGCTTACCCTCAAGGTCATCGATAATTTGAGCTCGCACGCCTTCAAAGGGTGTAAGATCCAGTTCATTTTCTCCATTCTTCGCCACAGCGTATAAATGGAAGTTTTCATTCCCGCCATCATCCTTGATGTATACAAGTTGATTATTACTTGCCCAGAAATAACCGCCAATATCACGGTCCTCAACACTGGTTATCCGTGTAACCGAATCGGACTCTACCGCTCGTACATGTATATTCATTCTTGATTTGTAAGGCGCCATGTACGCAATGTGAGAGCCATCAGGAGAAAGGCGGAACCTGCTTTGTTCCGAATTTTTCATAAAGTCCTCAACCGAAATGACGGGAGGAGGATCCACAGCTAATGCTGTGTCTTTGGAGTCTGTAGAATCTTTGCACGCGATAAGGAAAATCAAACATGCTAACAACAATAGTTTTTTCATAAGATCGCTTTTTAGATTGTGATCGTTCAAATTACAATATATTCGGCAAAAAATTCATTTTTAAATAAATCCAATTGAAATTGGGACTCAAGAACAATATCTTTTTATCTTAGTCATTCTAATAAGTAAGCCAATTACATAATGAAATTACTAGAAGGAAAAACCGCTATAATCACCGGAGGAAGCCGGGGAATTGGAAAGGGAATCGTTGAAATATTCGCCAAGCACGGGGCGAATGTTGCATTTACTTATAATTCTTCACAGGAAGCCGCCGAGGCTATTGCCGAAGAAGCTTCCAAAGAGGGTGTTAAGGTTAAAGCCTATAAAAGCAATGCGGCAAATTTCGATGAGTCTCAGGAGTTGGCAGCAGCAGTTTTGGAAGAGTTCGGAAGCATAGATATTCTTGTGAACAACGCCGGAATCACTAAAGACAATCTATTAATGCGAATTTCCGAAGAAGACTTTGATAAAGTGATCGAGGTAAATTTGAAATCGGTTTTTAATATGACCAAGGCCGTTCAGCGCGCCATGCTGAAACAAAGAAAAGGGTCTATTATTAATATGAGTTCGGTTGTTGGCTTGAAAGGGAACGCCGGACAGACGAACTATGCTGCTTCCAAAGCAGGAATCCTCGGGTTTACTAAATCGGTTGCCCTCGAACTTGGTTCGCGTGACATACGTTGTAATGCTATTGCACCCGGGTTTATAGAAACTGAAATGACCGGAAAACTGGACGAGGCTGTGGTTCAGGGATGGCGTGAAGCAATTCCGTTGAAACGTGGAGGTACTCCCGAAGATATCGCAAATGCCTGTGTATTCCTCGGAAGTGATCTATCTGCTTATGTCACAGGACAGGTGCTGAATGTTGACGGAGGGATGCTGACGTAAAAGAATAATGACAGCAGAGACCATACTTTATATCATTATCGCCGCTGTAATTGCCTTTGCGGTGGCTGTTTTTATGTATGGTTACAAGGCGAAACAGTCCGGAAAACAACGCTGGTTATACGGTATACTACGGTTTTTTAGCCTGTTCGCGCTTCTTCTGCTTATCATCAACCCGAAATTTAAAAGTGAAACCTATTCCATCGAGAAACCGAGGCTTCCGGTCCTTATAGATAATTCGACATCCATAAAAGAATTGAAACAGGATACCAATGTGGATGATATGCTATCGAATCTGAGGTCCAATTCAAATCTCAACGATAAATTCGATGTAACTTATTATACCTTCGGAAGCAATCTGAACGGCAATGACTCTGTAAGTTATTCTGAAAAGAATACTAATATCAATAAAGCGTTAGCATCACTGAATTCAGTATTTAAGAATGAAACGGCTCCTACTGTCCTGATCACCGACGGGAATCAGACCCTGGGAACCGACTACGAATTTGGGGCAGCCGGTTTTAAGAATTCCATATACCCGGTTATCCTGGGTGATTCGACACTTTACACCGATCTTAAGATTGAGCAATTAAACAGCAATCGTTATGCTTTTCTGAAGAATCAAATGCCGGTCGAGGTCATCCTGGTGTACAATGGCACTACATCGGCGAATTCACAATTCTCGATCTCTCAAGGTGGATCTACCGTTTACAGAGAGAACGTCTCCTTCACCGAACAAAACAATACGAGAACAATCTCCTTTACCCTTCCTGCAAATAGTGTTGGCTTGCAGCGTTACACGGCTCAGATCATCCCTCTTCAGGAAGAGAAGAACAAAACGAATAATCTGAAACAGTTTGCCGTTGAGGTGATCGATCAGGCAACAAATGTTTTGATAGTAAGCAAGCTTAGCCACCCCGACCTGGGTGCTTTACGCAAATCGATAACATCGAATGAACAGCGGACGGTCACCTTCGTAAAACCTGCTGTAGCTGCCGGGCGGCTTAATGATCATCAGCTGGTAGTGCTATATCAACCCGATGGCACCTATGCAAACTTGTATGAGGAAATTGAAAAATTAAAGAAGAATACGCTAACCATAACAGGATTGGAAACTGATTGGGATTTCCTTAACGCCATTCAGCAGAATTTCGAAAAGGATGCTACTTTTCAGTCGGAACTGGCCACGGCCATATTAAATATGAACTTTGGAACCTTTGCCGTAGCGGATATTGGGTTTGATGAGTTTCCACCACTGCGAACCGCGTTCGGTGCGCTGGAAGTGAATGTGCCACACGAAAACCTTCTGGATCAGGCCATCGATGGTATTGTAAGTGAGAGTCCAATGCTTGCCACGATGGAATTAAATGGGGTGCGCGATGCTATTTTGGATGGTGAAGATATCTGGAAATGGCGTGCGCAGACATATCTTGATACGGGAAGCTTTGAAGGCTTTGATGAATTCATCGGGAAACTTGTGCAATATCTCGCTTCCACAAAACGTCGAAGCCGATTGGAAGTGACCAGCGAGACTTTCTATTACAATAATAATCCTGTGAAGATAAGCGCTCAGTATTTCGATAACAATTACGTATTTGATCCTCGGGCTTCGGTCTCGATCTCGGTAACGAATACAGAAACCAATGAACAACGCACTTTTCCGATGCTTTTAAAAGGCAATTTTTACGAGGTTGACCTTAATAGTTTAAATGCTGGGGATTATCAGTTTTCGGTTGGAGTTCGTGATGAATCGGTATCGAGAGTGGGGAACTTTACCATACTGGAATTCAATGTGGAACAACAATTTCTGAATGCAGACGTAACGAAACTTCAACGTCTTGCGACTAATACAAACGGAGAAGCATTTTTTGTAACTGAAATTGAACAACTTACCGAAGCACTGATCAACGATAACCGTTTCCATTCTATTCAAAAAAGCGAACAAAAAATCGTACCTTTAATCGATTGGAAATATTTGCTCGGACTCATTGCTCTTCTCTTAAGTCTGGAGTGGTTTATCAGAAAATATAACGGACTTATTTAACTAAAAAATATAGAAATGGACAAATTACCTAAAATTGGGATACCCCTTATTATTGTTGTTATTATACTTATTATCGTTTTTGCAAAATCTGCCGTGACCATTGGTTCCGGTGAAGCCGGAGTTTTATACAAGGTATTCGACGATGGAGTTGTGATCGACAAACCGCCACTTGGGGAAGGCTTTCATCTCATCGCTCCTTGGAATAAAGTGATCGTATACGAGGTTCGTCAGCAGGAACTTTTTGAAAAAATGAAAGTACTTTCATCAAACGGACTTGAGATTCAGATAGACGCATCTGCATGGTATGAGCCCGTATATAACGATCTTGGAAATCTACATCAGTCACTAGGAGAGAATTATCTTCAGCGTGTAATTCAACCGGCGATCCGATCTGCCGCGCGTAGTGTGGTAGGGCGATATACTCCGGAACAATTGTATTCCAGCAAAAGGGATGCGATACAAGATGAGATCTTCACTGAAACTAAGAAAATACTAGCCGAACAGTATGTTCAGCTCAATGAAGTGCTGGTTAGGGATGTGACCTTGCCAGGGACAATTAAAGATGCTATCGAGCGTAAATTGAAGCAGGAGCAGGAATCACTGGAATATGAGTTCCGTCTTGTAACTGCTGCAAAGGAAGCCGAAAAGGTTATTATCGAAGCGCAGGGTAAAGCGGACGCGAACCGAATACTAAGTGCTTCATTAACGGATAAGATCCTTCAGGATAAGGGAATTGAAGCTACCATAAAATTAGCCGAATCCCCGAATAGTAAAGTGATCGTAATTGGTTCTGGAGATAGTGGAATGCCTATTATTCTCGGCAATCAATAACTAATAAAAGTCTTATAAAAAACCGCTTCTATAGAGGCGGTTTTTTTTATGGATCAATTTAAAATGAATGTTTTAATAATATTGGTTTTAGTATTTGCGGTAGTGTTTCGATCATTTAGCGACTTAATTTGAAAAAATGGAGACGCGGTGTTCCGTTGCTAACAATCAAACCGAGTACTACTTCACTTTAAATAATGCTTTAGCTTGTCCAACCCAGTTGTCGCGTTCAATTCTTCCGGGGAAGAAATCGATCAGTTCGGTAATGACCCTGATATCGGAATCATTGAATTTACTGATTTGAGAATAATTGCAAATACCAATTTCGTTCAGCTTCTGTTCAATATAGGGGCCGATTCCCATAATTTGAGTAAGATCGTCTTTCTGGTCATGATCGGCATAACCGAATCCTTCAAAGTCCAGATCGGGTTTATCGATAGAATAATTAACAAAGGTAGTTTTAGCTTTTTTGGCCACGGACTCCGGCGGAGTAACTCGCTCCAGCTTCTGAAATTCCTCTTCAAGGTATTCCTCGTCGTACTTTTCCTCGATGACTTCTTCCAATTCTTCTTCTTCTATCTCCTCCTGTGTTTGTTTCACCACTTCGATAATACGTGGTTTGATTTCAGAGAACAGGGTGTCGATATCTTTTTGCCTCTTATTTGGTGCTTTTAACGCGTTGACTTCTCTTTTTAGTCGTGTGATAATCTTTTTGAATTTATTCTTCTGAAACCAGGATGCTGCGAAATACCCGATGAGAAAGGTGCTCAACATTAAAATGAAGATACCTGTAAAGTCCGGCATTTCCTGAATAAATTCGGAGATATTATTCATCTGTATCTAAATAAAATTTCACCTCTAGTCTTCGGTTCAAGTTACGACCTTTTTCAGAACCATTTCCGGCGATTGCTTCAGATTCTCCTTTGGAAACTGCAGATACCTTATTGCGATCAATCCCCGTCTTGTTAACAAGAAACCACCTGAGTTGTCTCGCATATTCCAATCCCTTGGTATAGTTGTCGATGGCGTTCCCCACATTGTCGGTATGTCCAACAACCTCCATATGTAAATTTGGGTTTTCCCGAATGATATCGGCAACTTCTTGTTCTAACGTCAATAAGTCTTCATTTACCATGATCCCCTGGGAGGAGAATTTCGGATAGACAATACGGGTTTCAGGAATCTGTTTTTTAAGTGCTTCGATCCTGTCGTTATTCAATGGTTTAAATGTGAAAGTAAAACTATGTACAAAGGAATCGTCTTCCGTAAAGGCGATCTGTGTAATAAATGGTTTTATAACGACCTTCTCCGCTGGAATCCCTGTTTCCACCAATAGTTGTTTAATAATTTGGCCACGTTTAATTCCAAGGTTAGGGGATTCCATATTCTCGCTCGGGCTGTATTGAGAGGTAATATGCAATTCGGTATCAGGATGTTCGAGAAAATATGTGTTTAATTTGTATTTGAAATCTACCAGTTTCGCAGGAATATCCACCAAATTTGAATTCTTGCTGATCTTAAATCCCTCGGGGTAAAGAAAGATGATGTCCCCGGTTTCACTAACAGCACGCAGTCCCGTAACCGGTGCGCTGATAAATTCTTCTTTATACGACCCGGCAATTTGGGTAGAGTCTTTATCAATTATAATGGGGATTTCCGTAATTTCTGTTGGAGTATCCACTTTGGTTAACGCCCCATTTTCATCTCCGTTTCCAATCGCAACATCTGTGGTTTTCGGAAGTTCTTCCACATCAGGTTGTAACCAGGAGTACAACCACAATCCGAAAAAGGACCATACAAGAAACACTAAAAAAGCGATTAAAAAGTTCTTCATTTATCTGTTATACTCTGTAAAATAAGGCTTTAACGGTTATTCTTGGGGGTAGTATCAAAACTATAAAATTATTCCTAGATATTTTTCAATTATTTAATATGTTTTTCACATAGTAGTAAACAAAAATTTGTAATATTGTATAGTAATGAAATATCAACAACAACATCACCATATCGTTTTCCACGCTCACGCGCGGTGATATGGTGTTGTGTATTCAATATATATCAGACCCGTTTGAGCCAGCTCAAACGGGTTTTTTTATTTCATCAGATCATACCAATAAACTATGAAACTAAAAATTGCAATTCAGAAATCGGGCCGATTACACAATGAATCCCTTACGTTGTTGAAAGACTGTGGGATTTCCATAGATAATGGGAGAGATCAATTAAAGGCTTCGGCTAAAAATTTCCCTCTCGAGATTTACTATCTTCGGAATGGGGATATTCCACAATATCTAAAAGATGGAGTTGTAGACTGTGCCATCATTGGTGAAAATCTCCTTATTGAAAAAGGAGAGGGAATTCGAATTACCGAAAGACTTGGATTCTCCAAGTGCAGAGTGTCTCTGGCAGTGTCTAAAATATTCGAATATGACACCATTAAAGATCTGGAAGGAAAGCGAATTGCAACCTCCTATCCGGTCACAACGGCCAAATATCTGAAAGAGCAAGGTGTAGAGGCTGAGCTTCATATTATTAATGGTAGTGTTGAGATCGCTCCAAGCATCGGGCTTGCAGATGCGATCTGTGATATAGTTAGCAGTGGTAGTACGCTCTTTAAGAATAATCTTAAGGAAGTGGAACTGATTGTGAAGAGTGAGGCTGTTCTGGGCGTATCACCGAAGATTCCCGAATCACTATCCGTCATACTGGATAAATTCCAATTTCGTATTCAATCTGTGCTGAAGGGCAGAGACTTTCGTTATGTGTTGCTTAACGCGCCAAACGATAAATTAGAGGAAATAATTGGAATTCTGCCTGGAATGAAGAGCCCAACGGTCTTGCCATTAGCCGAGGAGGGCTGGAGTAGTATTCACTCTGTTGTAAAGCAGAATGTGTTTTGGGAAGTAATCGATAATCTGAAGGAGGCCGGTGCTGAAGGAATCCTCGTCTGTCCTATTGAAAAAATGGTACTATAATTTAATCACTATGAAAAAGATCAAATATCCACCTAAAAGTGATTGGGGCCAAGTATTAAAACGGCCTTCTCATACTATAGAAGATATAGAACAAACCGTATTGGAGATATTTTCTGAAATCGACCTGAAAGGAGATAGTGCCGTTAAAAAGTATACGGATCTGTTTGATGGCGTAAAACTAAATTATCTGAAAACTACGGAGAAGGAAATCGAAGAGGCCCTTGCGGTTATACCATCAGAATTGAAACAATCTATCGCATTGGCCAAGAAGAATATTGCCAGCTTCCATGAAGCTCAGCGAACCAAAAGAGTGGTAGTCAACACCATGGAAGGTGTTTCTTGCTGGCAGGAAAAGCGACCTATACAAAAAGTTGGACTATATATACCGGGTGGATCCGCACCCTTATTTTCCAGTGTACTGATGCTGGGCGTTCCAGCTGCTTTGGCTGGATGTGAGGAAATCGTATTATGCACGCCTCCCGATTCAGAAGGAAAGATCAATCCGGCGATTCTTTACACGGCTCAACTTTGTGGTATAAAAAATATATTCAAAGTTGGCGGAATACAGGCGGTCGCGGCTATGACCTTCGGTACTGAAACTATTCCGGCAGTGTACAAGATCTTTGGACCCGGCAATCAATTTGTAACCGTAGCGAAACAGTTAGCGACGAAATATGGGGTTGCCATCGATATGCCTGCAGGACCTTCCGAATTATTGGTCTATGCGGATGAAACAGCAATTCCGGCCTTTGTAGCTTCCGACTTATTGAGCCAGGCAGAGCATGGACCAGACAGCCAGGTGATCCTGGTAACTACTTCCGAAGGCCTTGTGGATTCAGTGTCTCAAGAAATTAAGAGGCAGTTAGAAGTTCTGCCAAGAGCAGGCATAGCTCAAAGCGCTATTGATAATTCGAAAGTTGTTTTGGTGAAAGATTCCAAAACTGCACTCAGTCTTATCAACGAGTATGGCCCGGAACACTTTATTGTATCAGCCACCGATGAAGATTACTTCACGGAAAACATTCAGAATGCCGGATCGGTATTTATTGGTGCTTACACCCCTGAAAGTGCAGGAGATTATGCTTCGGGGACCAATCATACCTTACCCACGAATGGCTACGCCAAACAATACAGTGGTTTGAACTTAGACAGCTTTATGAAAAGTATCACATTTCAAAAGATCACAAAAACAGGCTTAAAGAACCTGGGTCCGGCAGTAGAATACATGGCTGCCGCCGAGGGGCTTCAGGCACATAAGAACGCTGTGACACTTCGTTTAAATGAAATTATAAAAAATGAATAAACCTGTAGATATACGTTCATTAGTGCGCCCAAGTGTGAAATCGCTTAAGCCTTACAGTTCCGCGCGAGACGAGTATAGCGGTACTACGACTGAAATGACATTCCTGGATGCGAATGAGAACCCCTTTGAAAATGGCGTTAATCGGTATCCCGATCCGCATCAGAGTGCAGTTAAGTCATCGATATCACAATTAAAAGGAATTCCCGAAAATAACATCTTTCTTGGCAATGGTAGTGACGAAGTGCTCGATCTGTTGTTTCGTGCCTTTTGCGAGCCAGGAATAGACAATATAATTACGCTTCCGCCAACGTATGGGATGTATAAGGTGCTTGCCGGCATCAATGATGTTGAGAACAGAGAAGTACTGCTGAACTCCCAATTTCAGCCGGATCTGCAGGCTATTTCAAATGAATGGGATCTGCGATCCAAATTATTATTCATCTGTTCCCCCAATAACCCAACAGGAAATACAGCCAAAACCGAAATAGTGGGACGCTTGCTGAAAGAATTTAAGGGAATCGTGGTCGTAGATGAAGCCTATATAGACTTTGCCGATACGAAAAGTTGGATAACCAACCTGGAAAATTGCAGCAACCTGGTGGTTGTTCAGACATTTTCCAAAGCCTATGGCATGGCCGGGATACGATTGGGAGTTTGTTATGCGTCTTCAGAAATTATTGAAATATTAAATAGAATAAAACCTCCCTACAACGTGAATGAACTCACGCAGAAAAGAGCGATTAAAAGATTGGAAGATATTACTATAATTAAAAATGAAATAGACACTATCAAAGCGCAAAAGAATAGATTATCTAAACTATTACTTCAAGTTACTTTTATAGAAAAAATATTTCCGAGTGAAGCAAATTTTCTACTTGTAAAAGTGGATGATGCTGATACCCGATATGAACAATTAGTGAACCTTGGGGTTGTTGTTCGCAACAGAAGTAATGAGCCGTTATGTGATAATACCTTACGAATTACCGTTGGTACACCGGAAGAAAATGAAGCACTGATAAAAAAACTACAATCATTATAATATGAAAAAGAAGGTCTTATTTATAGACAGAGATGGAACCATGATCTGTGAAACCGCCGATGAACAGATCGATTCCTTCGAAAAGCTGGAATTTTACCCAAAGGCTTTGAGTGCCTTGCGAAAAATTGCAGAACTGGATTTCGAATTAGTGATGATCACAAATCAGGATGGTCTTGGTACGGATGCCTTTCCTGAAGACACTTTTTGGCCGGTCCATAATTTTATATTGAAAACTTTTGAAAATGAAGGCGTAGTCTTCGATGAGGTATTTATGGACCGCACATTCCCAAATGAGAACGCTAATACACGAAAGCCCAACACCGGGCTGCTTACCAAGTATTTTTCCGAAAAATATGACCTGGGGAATTCATTCGTGATCGGGGATCGGCTTACAGATATGGAATTGGCCAAAAATCTTAACGCTCAGGGGATTTTCATTAACGACAATACACAATTGGGTACTTCGGAAATAACCGTGAACAGGAAGGCCCTGGATAGTGTAATTTCATTCGAAAGTAATGATTGGGACGATATATACGCATTTATAAAGCTTGGTAGTAGAAAAGCTAATATAAATCGTAAAACCAACGAAACCGATATTTCCATTCAATTAAACCTGGATGGAACCGGTAAAAGTGACATCAGTACCGGGATCGCATTTTTCGATCACATGCTGGATCAGTTGTCGCGTCACGGATTAATGGACCTTAATATCCATGTAAAAGGAGACCTGGAAGTGGATGAACACCACACCATTGAAGATACCGCCATTGCGCTTGGAGAGTCTTTCTCTGAAGCATTGAGCAGCAAATTAGGAATGGAGCGATACGGCTACTGTCTGCCTATGGATGATTGTCTGGCACAGGTGGCTATCGATTTCGGAGGGCGGAATTGGCTGGAATGGGATGCAGAGTTCAAGAGGGAGATGATCGGTAAGATGCCCACAGAGATGTTCTATCATTTTTTTAAATCCTTTACAGACGGGGCGAAAGCAAATCTGAATATTAAAGCCGAAGGAACTAACGAACATCATAAGATCGAAGCTATTTTCAAGGCATTTGCCAAGGCAATAAAGGCTGCAGTGCGAAGAGATCCGGAGAAATTACTGTTACCTACCACTAAAGGAACCTTATAAATGAAAATCGTACAAATTGATTATGGAGCCGGTAACGTGAAAAATATCCAATTCGCATTTGAGCGTTTTGGGCACAGCCCGGTTTTAAGTTCAGATCCGGAAGTGATCCGGGGGGCAGATAAAGTGATATTCCCCGGTGTTGGGGAAGCAAGTAGCGCTATGAACAAATTGCGGATGTCCGGCCTGGACCGGGTAATCCCACAATTAAAGCAACCGGTTTTAGGAATATGCCTGGGGATGCAGTTACTATGTGAAGCATCTGAAGAAAACGATTCCCCTGGACTGGGGATTATTGCCCAGGTGGCAAAACGATTCTCTAATGCGGTAAAAGTACCACAGATTGGCTGGAATAGCATTCACCATCTGCGATCACATTTATTCGACGGTGTGGTTGAGAATGCGTTTATGTACCTGGTGCATAGCTATTACGTTCCGTTATGTGAGGAAACTATTGCCGTTTGCGATTATGAAGTACCTTATTCTGCTGCTATACGGAAGGACAATTTTTATGGAGTCCAGTTCCACCCCGAAAAGAGCAGTGCAGACGGAGAACAAATATTAAAGAACTTTCTGTTAGTATGAGGATTATACCCGCCATAGATATCATTGATGGAAAATGTGTCCGGCTTTCTAAAGGGGATTACAGCACCAAAGTGATTTACAATGAAGATCCATTAGAGGTCGCAAAGGCCTTCGAGGATCACGGGATGGAATATGTACACCTGGTAGATCTGGATGGTGCGAAAAGCGATGGAATAGTAAATCACAGAATATTGGAAGCTATTGCAGGGCAGACAGGACTGAAAGTTGATTTTGGCGGGGGTCTAAAAAAAGATGCGGATGTCCGCATAGCATTCGAAAGTGGCGCCAACCAGATCACAGGAGGTAGTATAGCGGTGAAGTCGCCTGATATATTTTTGAATTGGCTGAAAGAATATGGCAGCGAGCGAATTATCCTGGGAGCTGATGCTAAGAATGAAAAGATAGCGATAAGTGGCTGGCAGGAAGATTCTGAAGAAGAACTTGTTCCTTTTGTTGAAAGCTATAAACGCAAGGGAGTGCAGTTCGTTATTTGTACGGATATTAGCAAGGACGGTATGCTTAAAGGTCCCTCTTTCCAATTATATGAGAAGATATTAAATAAAGTTGAAGGACTGTCACTGATAGCTTCAGGAGGGATATCTAAGTTTTCGGAATTACCGAAACTACGCACCTTGGGATGTGAGGGAACGATCATAGGAAAAGCAATCTATGAAAATAGAATTTCACTCAAACAACTTGAAAATTTTATATTGAATGCTGACTAAACGAATTATTCCGTGCCTGGACATAAAGGACGGCAGGACGGTAAAGGGAATCAATTTTCTAAATTTAAGGGATGCGGGAGATCCGGTGGAACTGGCCGAAGTGTATTCTGAGTCTGGAGCCGACGAACTGGTCTTTCTGGATATTTCGGCAACCGAAGAGAATCGCAAAACTTTTGCTGACCTGGTACTAAGGGTAGCCGCCCGTATTCGAATTCCATTTACCGTTGGCGGTGGAATCTCTAGCGTGGAGGATGTGGATCTGCTTCTTAAGAACGGGGCGGACAAGGTTTCCATTAATTCATCGGCAGTTAAGCGCCCTGAGCTTATAAATGAACTCTCGGGTCGTTTTGGAAATCAATGCATAGTAGTGGCTATCGATGCTAAAAAGATCGATAGTAACTGGAAAGTACATCTCATTGGAGGTAAGGTACCCACGGATATTGACCTGTTCGAATGGGCAGTTGAGGTGGAAAAGCGCGGGGCAGGAGAGATCATGTTTACCTCCATGGATCATGACGGTACTAAAAATGGATTTGCGAATGAGGCGTTAGCTAAGCTTTCGGAACTCGTAAATATACCAATCATCGCTTCCGGCGGGGCAGGGATTGACCAGCATTTTGCCGACACATTTATCGAAGGAAAAGCCGATGCAGCATTAGCGGCAAGCGTTTTTCATTTTAAAGAGATTGACATTTCAGAATTAAAACAAAATTTAAGAGAACAGGGAATACCTGTTCGTATATAACGTAAGATACAGATTATGAAAATCGACTTCGGAAAATATTCGGATGGCCTGGTCCCGGTAATAGTGCAGGATGCGCTTTCAAGAAATGTTTTAATGCTTGGCTTTATGAACGATGAGGCGGTGCAGAAAACTTTAGAAACAAAAAGGATGACATTTTTCAGCAGGAAAAAAGAACGATTATGGACCAAGGGAGAAGAATCCGGAAACTATTTAAACCTGGTTTCCATAAATCTGGATTGCGATAGTGACACATTATTGGCGCTGGTAAAACCCGAAGGCCCTGTTTGCCATAAAGGCACAGACACCTGCTGGGGTGAGAAAAATATACCTCAATACGGATTTCTGTCTTATTTGGAAGACATAATTGAAGAACGTAAGAATCATCCGGATATGGAAGATTCCTATGTGGCGTCCTTATTTAAAAAAGGCGTAAATAAAATAGCTCAAAAGGTTGGGGAAGAAGCCGTGGAACTGGTTATAGAAGCAAAAGATGATGATGACGCAGCCTTCCTTAATGAGGCCGCAGATTTGCTTTTTCATACGATGATCCTTTTACAAACCAAAGGCTTTCATTTGAGGGATGTGGATAAGACCCTACGATCGCGGCATAAATTTGAATAGATCGGCATGATAATTAGTCTGTTCTTTTATGTATATTTAAAATGTAATGATCACCAAATATGACACCTGGACGCGCACGTCGAAAAATTAGAATTGATAAACTCCCAAAACGGACTGTTGTAGACCAGATTCCTGGTACGGTAAAATATCGCGGTAAAAAGCATAAGAAGGTAACCAAACTGGAGATCGTTGATTACTCCAAATCCCATTTTGAGGATTTCCATTCTGAAAAAATAGAAGATGCATTTAAGTTCAAAGGTACGGACCACGTGACCTGGATCAATGTAAATGGACTGAGTAATTCTTACGAGATCGAGACACTGGGCGCTCACTATAATTTGCATCCGCTAATCCAGGAAGACATCGTTAGCACGTATTCACGTCCGAAAATGGACGAATACGAGGACTATTTATTTATTGCATTTAAAATGCTGCACTACAACGATCAGGCCGAACTAGTGTACGAACACGTGAGTATGGTACTGGGAAAAGGTTATGTACTTACTTTTCAGGAAGCAGACGGTGATGTGTTCGATGGAATAAGAGAACGGCTGAAAAACGATAAAGGCCGAATTCGCGGATTCAGAGCGGATTATTTAATGTTCGCACTGTTGGACGCTGTGGTCGATAATTATTTTACGGTGATCGAGACTTTAAGTGATAAGATCGAGATCCTCGAGGATCAGTTATTCACAAGCACCCCTGGGGAACAGATTACCGAAGGTATACAGGAATTAAAAAAGGAAGTCCTGAAAATTAGAAGGGCAATAGTTCCATTGCGTGAGGTGATCAACCGACTCGAAAAGACCGATACGGACTTGATAGAGGACAGGACTCAAAATTACATCCGTGATCTGTACGATCATATCATCCAGGTAAGTGAAAGTATCGATCTGTATCGGGAGATGACCTGGGGATTGATGGATATGTATATGACTACCATAAGCAACAGGATGAATGAGGTCATGAAAGTGCTTACTATAATGGCGTCGATCTTTATACCTCTTACGTTTATGGCGGGGATATACGGAATGAACTTTGATTATATGCCTGAGCTTAAATTCAAATACGGTTATTTTGTGCTCTGGGGGCTAATGGTCGTAGTGTTATTCCTGATGCTCTGGTATTTCAGGAGAAAAAAATGGTTATAAAAAAAGCGGGCATTCGCCCGCTTTTATATTTTATGAATTGAACTTATCCCAGCCAACCTTTTTGTGAAGCTCCCTTACTATAGAAATACAGGAAGATCGCAACAATGATGACTACTAGTGGCATGATAACAGAAGTTATTCCCATAACATCCATAACGTCGGTAGCAAATAGCCAATAGCCCATTTGGACCAAAACCGCTAAAAGGGAAATACCAAAAATTGGAACGGCCAGTTTTTTTCTTAATAATAAAAGCAAGGCACCAATTGTTCCTGCAAAAACGGCTACAGCGAAAACATAATTATACCAGGATGGTAATGCTTCCATTAAAGCTACTTGTTCTGCCGGCAGAGCTTCTTTCATAGCATCAGCCATCAAAGTGGAGGAGAGATACTGAAATACTCCCATTAAGTTCCACAGGAGGGCAATAACGGCAATAATCCAATAACCAGTATTGGGTTTGGTAGTTGTCATAATACTTTGGTTTTAAGGTTGATGAGCTAAATGTACTGAAAAAAAATTAAGCGTATATTTATTGTTTAAAGCCACACCAGCATGAGTACGCTTATTTCCAAAGACATTTTTTTATTTCTTAAACAGCTAAAAAAGAACAACCACAGGGACTGGATGCAGGAGCATAAGAAACAATATCAGGCCAATGAGAAGCTTTTAAAACAATTTTATGCCGATGTGGAGTCCAGTCTCAATAAAGCAGATGAAATTTCTAAAGTGAAAGTGTTCCGAATAAATCGTGATATTCGTTTTAGTAAAGATAAAACACCATACAATACACATAGAAGTGTAAGTTTTAGCAGAGCAGGAGCACACCGGCGAGGAGGTTATTATTTGCGTCTCGAACCGGGTAAATCTGCAATGGCTGGAGGGTTTTTCGGACCGGAACCGGCGGACCTTCTTAGGATAAGACAGGAATTCGAAATGGATGCTTCAGAAATCCGGAAGATCTTGGACCATAAGAAATTCAAAGATGCTTTTGGAGGATTTAACCAGGAATATGCTGTGAAAACAGCACCTAAGGGATTTAGTAAGGAGCATCCTAATATTGACCTTATTAAATTGAAAAGCTACTTCGTATCACATGATTTTTCAGACAAGGAAGTGATGTCTCCCGACTTTATAGTTAATTTGATATACCATTTTCAACTACTTCGTCCCTTCTTCGATTATATGAGTGAAGTATTAACCACCGATCTTAATGGGGTTTCATTATTGAAAGCGTAATCCATAAGCCGATATTATTATATTGTTATTTTATAATGATATATACTTATATATTGTAAATATTAGTTATTATGCTTATATTTGTTGTGAAACGAACTTAATTCTGAGTATAACTATGATGAAAACTGCAACTATTGCTGTAATCACGGGAGATTTGGTGAATTCGTCGCAATTTAGCCAATCCAGGATTAACGCCATGATACAACGGTTGAATGCCAAATTCGACGCTCTCAAGCTCCAAAAAAGCGGTAAGGGTGTTGTTTTTACCATGTTCAGAGGTGACAGCTTTCAAGGCATCGTTGAGGATCCTACGGAAGCTCTGCGGGTTTCTCTGCAATTAAAGGCTCTTATAAATAGTTTCGATGATAGTGGTGAGGTAGCCGGAAATACTCTGCCAATCGCCGACGTGCGAATATCTATTGGTATAGGAGACGCCAATTATGATCCCAACGCTATAAACGTGAGCAACGGAGAGGCATTTGAGCTTTCAGGAAGAACGCTGGATACCATGAAAACCAATCAGGTGAAAATGGCCTTAAGCACTTCCGAACAAAATGTTAATGACGAATTCAAGGTGCATATGAAATTCCTTGATAGAATAACGGATCGCTGGTCCATGGCGTCTGCCGAGGTAGTTTATTATCTTCTGAGGCAACTCAAGGAACAACAGATCGCAGATAAGCTGAATAGGAGCCAGGCGGCTATAAATCATAGAAAAAAAGCAGCGGGCTGGGAAGAAATTCAATTACTCCTGAATCGCTATGAACAGGTCATTATAAAACAATTCGTATGAACCCCGAACTAGTACTTGCCCTACAGTTATTGCTGGCACATGTGATTACCGATTTCGTTTTTCAGTCCAAAAAATGGATCAGACAAAAATGGGAAAAAAAGGCAAAATCACTCTTTCTTTACATTCATGCAACTCTGGCAGGTCTTATTACCTATGTAATTATTCAGGACTGGACCCTCTGGCTGGTACCCGTCATCATTATCGTGACCCATTTCTTTATAGATCTTTGGAAACTTCACCAGAAATCCGACTCACTCAAATACTTTTTATGGGATCAGCTCATGCATATGTTGGTGCTGGCCTTTGTCTGGCTATTCGTCACCGAAAATTTCACTGAGCTCATCCCGTTTGTTGCCATGGTAGTAACTTCGAAGTCATTCCTGATCTATCTTACCGGTTATCTGATTGTTATTTTTCCAATTGGATTTATCATCGGGAAAGCCACGCAGCGCTGGCAAAAGGAGATTAAAAAGGAGGATGGCATTAAAAGCCTTGAAAAAGCAGGACGCTATATCGGTATATTCGAACGGATCCTGGTGCTTACTTTTATATTGACTGATAATTTTTCAGCCATCGGATTTCTTATCGCAGCCAAGTCCATATTGAGGTTCAGTGATAAAAGTAAAAGCGGAGCACGCAAGCAAACCGAATATGTACTCATAGGTACCTTAATGAGTTTCGCACTCACGATTCTGATTGGGTTTTTAATGCGCGTATTGATGCTCCAGTAGTTGAACATTGCTTTTCAACCGCTCTTTCACAATATTCATCATGCGCTTGTTAAGAGCAGACGAGTTCTCGATATATGCTTTGTACTCTTCAATTGTGAACTGTCCGATAATAATTCCCTTCAGTGAGTTTCTGAATTTCATATCCTTATGGATTGCATTTTCAATGTAGTCCATACGCTTTTCAATGGATAGGTCGTAAAATACGTTCTTGTGTTTTCTGATATAATTTCTGAATACTTCCAGTAATAATTCATTCTGAAGTTTTGCCACAGGACGTAATGTTCTGTTCTGAAAAATCTCTTCGGAAGTCATTGCGGGGTTTATGGTCGCATTCGGAATTTCAGGTCTTAACTGAAGCAGCGACGCATCACGTAGTTCCATAACATGGTGTTTGTTTAAATGTAGGAAATGTCGCTCTGTGTTGACCATATGAGGCGATAAGTTATAAACTATGTTTTCAACAAGACGAACGTTAAAAATGGTATACCCATTCATTCTTTAAATGCTTCGTTTTCCATACTTTTATTCTATGTCTGAAATTATATCCATCAATCCATACAATGGGAATCGTATTGAGGCCTTTCAAACCCATACCTCTGAAGAGATACGCCATATATTAGCGAGCGCTGATCACAGGTTTAGGGAATGGCGGAAAACTTCCTACGATTATCGTTCGAAATTAATGATTGCCGCTGCAAGTGAGCTGCGCATAAACAAGATCATATATGCTTCATTGATCTCTCGTGAAATTGGGAAACCAATTTCGCAGGCCATTGCCGAAGTTGAAAAATGTGCCTGGGTTTGTGATTATTATGCGGTAAATGCTGAAGATCACCTCGCAAAGGAATTGATTGAAACCGATGCTGCAAAGAGTTATGTAAGTTATGAGCCTATGGGTGTGGTATTGGCCGTTATGCCCTGGAACTATCCTTTCTGGCAGGTATTCCGATTTGCAGTACCTGCTCTGATGGCAGGTAACATTGGCGTGTTGAAACATGCTTCCAACGTTTTTGGAAGCGCCTTGAATATTGAGAAGGTATTCAGAATGGCAGGATTCCCGGAATTTTGTTTTACGTCCTTATTGGTGGAAAAAGAAATGGTGAAGGAAATCATAGAAAACCCTGTGGTAAAAGCTGTGACACTCACTGGAAGTGGCCCGGCAGGTGCTTCAGTGGCGAAAACAGCCGGTGAGAACATAAAGAAAACCGTTTTGGAATTAGGGGGTAATAACGCTTTGATAGTTTTGAAAGATTGTGATATGGAAGCTACGCTGGAAACCTGTATTCAGGCAAGGTTTCAGAATACGGGGCAGAGTTGTATTGCAGGGAAGAGGCTTCTTTTGGAGGAATCAATTGCAGAAGAATTCACTTCCGGATTAGTTGAAAAAGTAAGATTATTGAAAAGCGGCGATCCCTCAAATCCGGACACCTACATTGGTACTCTGGCGAGAGAGGACCTGGCAAAGGAACTGGAGGTTCAGGTTAATGAAAGCGTGGAAATGGGTGCACGATTGGAAACCGGAGGGAGGCGCAAAGATGCTTATTTTGAACCTACCGTGGTGAGCGGTGTAAGTCCGGATATGCCTATGTTTACCCAGGAAACCTTCGGCCCTGCCCTGAGTATAACTACATTCGGTTCGATCGACGAGGCCATTGATTTATCAAATCGGTCAAAATTCGGTTTGGGAGTATCTGTTTTCACAATGGATATTGATGCTGCGCAGAAGTTGGTTCCTCGCTTTGAAGAAGGAGCCGTTTTTATAAACGAATTAGTTAAAAGCGATCCGCGGTTGCCGTTCGGAGGTATAAAAGAAAGTGGCTACGGGCGTGAATTAAGCCGTCATGGTATCAGGGAATTCGTTAATAGTAAAACGGTATATATAAAATAAAAACCCCCGATCGAGACCGAGGGTTTTTAGCTAAAATTAATTACTAGTCCTTTTTAAGGAATTCTTCTTTCGTTTTCAATTTTGGTGCAGTAATTTCATTCTTTTCAAGGAAGCTCATAAATTTCTTGCCTTCCTTGTCCATGATAGCCCGGTAACGGACTTTCGCCTTATTCCAATCTTCTGATATAAGTTCAAAATTCTGTTTTCGTGCCCCGGAAACCCGGTCGTAACTTGAAGCTACGTTGGCGTACAGATCTCCCATTTTCTCCCTTAGCTCGGGCTCGGCGGAAGCGACGTAATTGTCACCGGTAGTAATCACAAGATCCTTCTTGAGAGCTTCCAGCGCGTCATACAACTTCTGCGCCTGCTTTTTACCTCTTGGATGCTTATCAATAACTTCCTGGGTTTTCTCCTGAATTCCATTTAGTTCATAAACAGTATAGGCAAGATCCTCGACCATATCGAATAAGGTTCTTGTTAATTTCTCCTGTTCCTTGCGCTCTTCAAGAGTGGTAAGAGATTTATCATCATATTTTAAATCGACAATATGCTCGTAGGTATTCTTACCTTTTTTCAGAACTACTTTGTACTGTCCTGCCGGCACACGGGGAGGAGTAAACCCTCCAAATGACAGGGTCTTCGCTTGGGCCATGATTGGGGCATACGTATTGTAATTCCAATTCACCACGTTGATTCCCTTGGATTTACCGGGTGAAAGTGTTAACACCTTATTTCCCTGCATATCCTGAACCTCCATGGTCATTTTTCCGAAAGTGTGCCGCTTCTTCAGGTAATACACTATACGGGCGGCAGTGCTTTTATTTGCACCCACGAATTGTGTTTCACCTCCAAAGCTACCTGAGAATCCGCTATCCTCAACCATGGTAAATGGTTTGGTTTCGAAAAAATGCACATCCTTGGAAAGTACATTTTGACCTAATTCACGTAATGGGCTTATATCATCAATGATTATAACTCCTCTACCGTGAGTTCCCATAACAATATCATTAGTTTTCTTCTGCAGGTCGATAAAGTGAACGGCAACAGGAGGCATATTATTTGTAAAATACGACCAGTTCTTTCCACCATCGATAGTAACATAAAGTCCGAATTCGGTACCAAGGAATAGCAGGTCCTCGTTTACATAATCTTCCTGTATGTTCCGAACAAAAGCATTTTCCTGTATATCGTCTGAGATAATATTCGTCCAGGTTTTTCCAAAATCGGTAGTTTTTAATCCATAAGGCTTCATATCTCCATGCGTATGACCGTCGAAAACCGCGTAAGCCGTTCCTTTGCTATGCACACTGGCTTCAATATGATACACCCATGTATTGGCAGGGATACCTGTAAGGTTAGCCGTAACGTTATTCCAAGTCTTTCCGCCATCCGTGGTAACCTGTATATTACCATCATCTGTTCCTACCCATAAAATATTTTCATCCAATGACGACTCCGCAATCGTAAAAATAGTAGTATGGTTCTCCGCACCACTATTGTCGACGGAAAGCCCTCCGGATTTTGACTGATCCTGCTTTGCCGGATCGTTTGTGGTAAGATCCGGAGAAATAATCGTCCAGCTGTCACCCATGTCGTCAGATCTATGTACGAACTGACTTCCCATATAGAATCTGTCGGGGGCATGATTACTTACAGCCATCGGCGCATTCCAGTTGAATCGCAAATCCGCATCACCTTTTTTTGGCAGTGGTTCTATGGTTTTAGTTCGGTTTCTATCCGCATCATAGCGCCATACATTTTCCGCTCCCTGCATCTCAGAATAGATAATATTTTTCGTAGGGTGCTTTAATACTCTGAAGCCATCACCCTGACCAACACTATTCCAGTCACGGGCATTTACTCCACCGGGAGAAGAGGAGGGACCGTACCAGCTACCATTATCCTGAAGTCCGCCATATACATTATACGGTTCAGCATCATCCACACTTACATGGTAGAACTGCGACAACGGCAGGTTTTCCACGATTTCGAATGTTGTACCTCCGTTCCAAGAACGGTATACACCGCCATCTGTTCCGGAGTAGATTATGTCACTATCCTCTATATGGAATGTGATATCGTGAATATCACTATGCATATTCCCAAGGTTTCTGAAGGTCTTTCCTCCATCACGGCTAATTGAGCCAGTAAGTCCGCCTTTTACCACAATATCCGGGTTTTTCGGGTCTATAGTTATTCTTGAGAAATAGAATGGTCTAACAGTTAAACCGAAATCGGCATTAAGATGTTCCCAGCTTTGCCCTGCATCCGTAGATTTCCAAAGTCCGTTTTTGGTCCTGTCTTCGGTTTCCAGCACTGCATAAACTATTGAACTGTCACTCGGTGCTATCTGTACGGCAATTCGGCCAAGATCTCCAGGAGGGAATCCGTTATGGATCTTGTTCCAGTTTTTTCCACCATCTACCGACTTGTACAAGGCACTGTCGGCCCCACCGGAATTAAATCCCCAGGCTGTTCTTCTGAATTGCCACATAGAGGCGTAAAGTATATTAGGATTTTTTGGATCCATAATAACGTCTGCTGCACCTGTGGAAGCATTAATGTAAAGGATCTTTGCCCAGGTTTTACCGCCATCTGTCGTTTTATACACCCCGCGATCTTCGCTGTCACTCCATAGAGCTCCCAGCACTCCTACATATACTTCATTGGTATTATTCGGGTTTATAGCAATAGATGCGATCCGCTCACTGTTTTCAAAACCGGGTATTTCGTTCCAGTTACTACCGCCATCCGTGGATTTATAAAGCCCATCGCCAACAGACACAGAGTTTCGGGTCCAGGTTTCACCGGTTCCTACCCAGATGGTCTGATCCGGATCCTTTGGATCTAATTTCACAACTCCGATCGATTGCGCGTAGTCATCGAAGATAGGCACGAAGGTCGCACCACCATCATTCGATTTCCACACACCACCACCGGCAGTTCCTGCATAAAGGATACGAGTATTTGTCGGGTGCATCTCCATATCGTTAATACGGCCACTCATAAGAGCAGGTCCAATATGTCTTGCACGCATATCACCGAAAAGTTCTTTTCCTTTCAAGGAGATTTCCTGTGCGGGCAATAAATTCGGAATTAGCATTCCCGCTAAGAATAAGATGATTAGTTTTTTCATTTTTTGGTATTTGGTTATAAAAAATCCCCATAAGACGGGGATTTTTTATGTTTTAGAAATAGGTTTATTTTTTGTCCTCCGTCTCGGCAACCTCAGGCATGGCAAACATAGTATCGTCGATCTCCGGATTAATTACAATTTCGGTCATCGTAACCGGCTGTCCTCCACCCATAGTAATAGCAAAAGGAAAATAAAGGCCTTCAACTTCCTGGTAGTCACTAAACGTATCTTTTACCATTTGACCTTTCATTGGGCCTTGTTTAACTTCTGCTTCAGTAGCAATAGGAACAAAGTTCTCCTTTTCAAAGTAGTAGAAAGTTACGTTGGGTTCTTCAACTCCGTCAACGAGTAAAGGAAGACGTGTAAGTTTGAGTTTAAAAGTTTCAGTACCCTCCATAGTCTCTTCTCCTAAAAGTTCTACTGTGTAACCTTTCTTCTTATAATTAACAAACGGATCGGGAAAATCCATGGCTTGGTTCTTCATATTGTGGGTCATGTCCGGATCTGCTTCTTCCGGCAGCATGGTCATGAAATTTGTAGTCCACATTTTTTCTCCATCGTAGGAGAATTGAGTCATTTCCTGTCCCTGAAGATTTATTTTAAGCAATTGCTTTCCATCTTTTGTTTGGAAATATTCGATAGGAATAGTCATCCCCTGGGCATTGGCCGTTCCAACATACTTGATACCTTCAAGACTGCTCCATGTTTCGGCACCTCCAGTATTTTCAAGGTAATTTGCGATGATTTCATCCGCAGTTTGTGCATTTGCAGGTACCAAAGCGGCGACAAAAAGGAGGACAAAAAGTGTTTTAAAGATTTTCATTGTGTAATTAATTTAAGTTTAGCTTAAAGGTAAGTCTTAAGAGGTAAACGATTGTTACAGTGAGTTGTTAATTTTTATCTTCCACAGGAGTTTCAGCAGCAGGCATCACGAAAAGAGACTCAACAAATTCGCCGTTGACCTCTATTTCGTTAATTTTTATTGTCTGGCCCACCTGTCCATTGAACTTCTGGCTTTGCTCGTGAGCGATATAAACATCACCTGCTTCCAGGTATTCACTGAGTATGGTCTGAACAGTAGAACCTTTTCCTGGCCCGGAAGTAAGCGTAGTCTCACTCATAACAGGTACATTGTTTTCCTTGTCGAAATAGTAAGTAACTACGTTGGCTTCTTCAGCGCCGTCTACCATAGACGGGTTTTTAGTAAGCGTAATTTTATAACACTCGGTACCTTCTACGGTTTCTTCGCCAATCAATTCTAATTTGTATCCGTTTTCAGCATAGTTGATAAACGGATCAGGAAATTCGTTCGCTTCGTTGTTCTTGTAGTTCATTGAAGTTTCGGCATCCGCAGCTTCTGCCTGCATGGATTGAAAATTAGTCGCCCACATATTTTCTCCATCAAAAGCCTGTGGGATAAATTCCTGTCCCTGAAGATCGACTACAATAACCATTCGTCCGTCACTTACAACGGTTTGAACAAAAGGATAATTCATTCCTCCTTGCTGAGCAACACCAGTGACCTTCATAGATTTAATATTGCTCCAGGCTTCTGCTCCACCGGTATTTTCAATGTAATTAGCAATTATTTCTTCTGCTGTTTGCGCTTGAGTTGGCTGGAAAGCCACCAAGGCCAACAGAATGAATAGGAACTTAAAGATTTTCATTGTGTAATTAATTTAAATTTAGCTTTAATTAAGAAAGTTTAGTTAAAGGTAAGTCTTAACAGGTAAGCGATTGTTACAGCGGGTTGTTAATATTTTCTGAAATTTACTTTTCGATTTCAGTATATTTACGCCACTGGCTATTATATATATTTATAAAACAAATGCGCTTTCACACCCGAAAATGGATAAAACCCGAAGACCTCAACCCGAACGGAACTCTGTTCGGTGGTCGATTATTGGAATGGATCGATGAAGAAGCTGCGCTTTACGCAATCATTCAACTGGAAAATCCAAGCACCGTTACAAAATATATCAGTGAGATCAACTTTGTAAGTTCAGCAAAGAAAGGAGATATCATAGAAATCGGGATAGCGGTAAAGAACTTCGGCGAAAGCTCTTTGACGCTGGGCTGCGAGGTTCGGAACAAAATGACACAGCAAACTATAATAACTATCGACAAGATTATTATGGTGAGCCTTGGCGATGATGGTAAATCTCGACCTCATGGAAAGACGGAAGTGGAATTTGTATCCGAAAGATTAAAAGACGATTAATTCAAAGCGGCGATATCCTTACCAGTGGGTAATTCGAAGATCTCCAGATCGAAATATGCAGCGGCCGATATGAAATGATCAAATAGATCTGCCTGAATAGCTTCGTAATTCTGCCAGACCTTATCGTAACTAAAACACAGGATCTCTATAGGAATTCCTTTATCGGTAGGCGCTAGGTGCCGTACCATCATATACATGTCCTTATTTATCGCCGGGTTTTTATGTAAGTAGGCGTCGATATACTTCCTGAAAATACCCAGGTTTGTTTGATTTCGGCCATTAATTAGAAGCGACTTATCCGCCTCAACACTTTCGTTATATTTATCGATGACCTTTTGTCTGTGTTCGATAAATGGTTTCACAAGTGAAATTTCCTTAAACTTTTCCACGTCCTCCACAGAAAGGTATTTAACGGAACTCTGTTTTATATATATAGCACGTTTTATACGACGTCCGGTCGATTCCTGCATACCACGCCAATTTTGGAATGAGTCGGCAATAAGACTATAGGTTGGGATGGTGGTATATGTATTGTCCCAGTTCTGAACGCGGACCGTCGCCAGATTTATTTCGGTTACAAGTCCATCTGCTCCAAATTTACTGAAGGAGATCCAATCGCCTATACGAACAATATCATTCACAGAAACCTGTATACTCGCTACAAATCCAAGAATAGTATCCTTGAAAATAAGCAGGATTATTGCAGAAGCAGCGCTCAGAGTAGCCACACTCTTAATGGAGAAATCAGTGATAAGGTTTATAATGAAGAAAATTCCTGCTCCCCAGGCAAAGATCATAAGTACCTGCATATAACTTTCCAGGGGCTTATCTGAATATTTCTCATGGCTTTGTCTTAAATACTTATTTATGGTGCGCAAAATACTGCGGAAAACAAGGATACAGAGTACTACCAGGTATGCCTCAGCAAAGGTCTCTGCGTGGCGTTCTACGTAGGGGAAATCTGAAAAAATGACCGGGATAAGATACCAAACCAGCCCTAGTGGAATAGCATGCGCTATTAATCGGGGAAAATTGCTCTTTACAAGAAAATCGTCGAAAGTAGTCTTGGAACGATTGCTAAAAACTTTAAACAATTGGACAATGATCTTTCTGGTCAGTATATCCAGGATTGTTGCCACAAACACAACTACTAGAATAAGCACTATAGTGTTGATCAAGGCTGCCCAGAAAGGTCCTACACCTTGTTCAATAAGTAAATTCCTAAGCCAACCTGCATATGATATTAGCTCTTCGTTGTTCATTAAAGATATTTTCGTTCAACGTAAAATGGACCAAATGGCAACACGGAACAGGTCAGGGTTATGAGAAATACTTGCCAGTTCCAGTCCAGTTTTTCTTTGATGAACCAGGCCCCGGCGACGTACATAACGAATAATATACCGTGTGCCATGCCAATAACCTGGACGAATTGAGGGAGGTCCCAAATATATTTTAAGGGCATTGCAATACCTAAAAGAACCAAAAATGAGATAGCCTCGAGGGTGCTTATAATTTTGAATGACTTTACTGAAATATTCAATGCTTAAATTTTACCGCAAAGATAACGTAAACTAAGTTGCCAGCTCAAATTTATGATATCTTTAGTAACAGCTTATTGGTAAAGGAATTTTCTTCATCCTGTAATTCCAATGATTCAAAAGATTTAAATGGAAATCATCGCAAATGATGGAAAAGAACTGAGGAGTTACGATCTTTAATTGTCACATGGAAGAGGATCATTCAAAGTGGGGTAGGACATATTCTTCCTATAACTATAATGCCACCATTCGCTGCGGATAGTATTAAAACCGAATTTTTTCATCCCGTCCATGAGTAACTTTCGGTTGGCGAGTATCTCTTCTGAAAAATTATAATAATCGATATGTGCTTCTCTTCCGAAGTAATCATAATCAGTACCCATTTCCACATAACAACCTTCCTGTGTAACCAAAGTGATATCCACCGCCGCACCTTTATTGTGAATGGAACCTTTCCCGTAGGGATTGGCAACATAAGTGGCCCTTGGTACTTTGGCCCACATTTTCTTCTGAACGTCGAGCGGGCGGTAACAATCGTAAAGTTTGATCTTGTAGCCCAATTCACAGAAATACTGGTTCGCCTGCAAAAGGGCTGCCGCCACTTCCTCCTGAAGCAGACAGCTCGAACAATCGTATAATACTTCACCGATAAAGTTATCGGATGTAGCATATCTGATCTCGTATTCGAATTCAGATGAAAGCGAAGCCATATCAACGAGTTTGGTCTGCGACTGAGCCTGCAATGCTACTAAAGCTATAATATGGATGGCGATACGTTTCATCGGGATTAAAATTAAGGATAATTTAATAACCTTCTTTTACAGGAGTTGTAACTTTGAGACAAAATGTCTATCATGAATGAAATAATAGGAAAAGTAGCGATAATCACCGGTGGGACGAAAGGTATAGGTTATGGGATTGCCGAAGCATTAATGAATAAAGGCGTCCATGTGGCGATTACCGGAAGACATGAGGCTACGGCTCAAAAGGCTGCCAAGGAACTCATGCAAAATACTGCAGGGAATAGTCGTGCGATCGGCCTGGCGGCGGACGTGCGTAATTATGCGAGCCAGGAAAGCGCCATGAGAGCTACGATGGCAGAGTTTGGAAAAATAGATATAGTGATCGCTAATGCAGGGATTGGTCATTTCGGAAGTGTAGAGTCTCTCACCACGGCACAATGGCAGGAAACCATCGATACAAATCTTTCCGGTGCTTTTTATACGCTAAAAGCAACCTTAGATGCTTTGAAAGAAAGCAAAGGATACTACATTTCGATCTCAAGCCTGGCAGGAACTAACTTTTTTGCCGGCGGATCGGCTTATAATGCGAGTAAATTCGGACTTACGGGGTTTACACAAGCAGCAATGCTTGATGTTAGAAAATATGGTATAAAGGTCAGCACGATTATGCCCGGGAGCGTCTCTACGTATTTTAATGATAATGTTCCCAATGAAAAGGACAGCTGGAAGATTCAAATAGAGGATATTGGTAAACTGGTGGTTGACTTATTGGAAATGCATCCAAGAACTTTGCCTTCGAAAATAGAGGTAAGGCCTTCCATACCTCGCGGTACGATGTAATTACCATTATTAAAGAGATCTGTTGAGAATAAAAAAAGTGGCCATTGGCCACTTTTTTTATTTTTACTATGACTCGAATTAATTTGCAGACAACAGTGCCAGGAACTTATCCAGGTTAGGAAGTATCACGATTCGTGTACGTCTGTTCTTAGATCTTCCTTCTGCAGTTTCATTGTCTGAAATAGGAACGAAGCTGCTTCTTCCAGCTGCAATTAATTTTTCAGGCGCAACACCAAATTGCTCCTGAAGTTTTCGTATAACCGCCGTAGAACGTTGCACGCTCAATTCCCAGTTGTCTTTAATGTAGGCTCCTTGTTTCACCTTGCGCGCATCTGTATGGCCTTCAATTAATACTTCCATAGCTGGTTCGCTATTAATAACTTCGGCCAGGCGCCGAAGCAGGTTATCTGCTTTCGGATTGACCCGATAGCTTCCTGAAGTAAACAGAAGTTTATCTGAGATCGTGATCATAACCACAGTCTCATCGATGTTAATTTCAATGTCGTCTTCTTCCCCTTCGGCAATAAGATTATTGTCAAGGTTCTTCTTAAGATTGTAGGACACGATCAGGTTCATGGAATCCTGAAGGGTTTTAGCTTCAGCTAATTCGCTCTGATCTACATTAGCAAGGGCTTGTTTCATTTGCTCCTTATCTTTGTTAGAAAGAACCACATTGCCATAATTTCTAAGACTTGTGTTCTCAAGCTCTACATTCTCCTGAGTGAGCGAATTGATTTTCGCATTGTAATTGGCAACACGCTCTTCGATCTTGGCATATTTTGCCTCGATCTCTTCTTTCTCAAGTTGTGTTTGGGTAAGTGTTGAACGCGTAGTGTTGTACTGATTTTCGAGTTCTACGTATTTCTTTTTTGAAACACATGAAGTGAAAAGAATAGAAGCCGAAAGCAGTGTTAGTGCAAACAAATTTTTCATATTACTAAGTATTAAGGTTTGTAATAACAAATGTATTTCATGTTACCAGATCATTAGCCCTAAAAATTGCTATTGTTATGTTAAAAATACGATCATGTATTAATAAGAATTACCTACTGGTTTTTCATATCTTCTTAGCTATGCGATTAGGAGCTATAATAAATAAGTGGGTCATAAAATGTTAAAATTGAAATGACCGACTTAATAATTCCTTATTTTAATTGAAAAATTGAACGATAGTATTTACGATGCAAAATTTATTTCTTCAGATACCTTCAGGGGTACCACATCCCGATGATAATACACCGGTAGATCTGTCGAACACGGCCGATCTTATCATTTACCTTATTATACCTGTGGTCATAGTAATTTTGTACCTTGTGTTCCTGAAAAGAAAAAAGAAACAGTCAAGTTGAAAAATATCAGAACCATACCATTTTTATTGTTGTTGTTTATTGTGTTCAGCACAACAGTTCATTCACAAGAAACCGTCTATAGTAAAGTGAGAGTTACATTGGGAGATACCTCTGAAATGGAGCGTCTTGCCGGACTTGATTTCGATATAGACCATCCCGAATTCGAGGATAAGAACAGCATATATTTGTATGTTACCGCAGATGAAATTTCCAAACTCCGCTACCATAACTTTCAGTACGAGGTGGTAATACCGGATTTCAGTGTGTATTACGAGCAAATGGTGGCAGAAGATGCCTTCAATATTCAAAATATGACTCGTTCAGCTTTCGTTGCCGATGGATTCGATCTGGGTTCCATGGGAGGATTTTACACATTCACTGAACTGGAAACCAAACTGGATGAAATGAAGACAAACTATCCTAATCTGGTCACTGCCAAAAGCAGCATAGGAACCAGTATAGAGGGGCGCCCCATATGGATGGTGAAGATCTCAGACAATCCCGATATTGATGAACCTGAACCAGCCGCTTACTTTGATGGTGTGCATCACGCTCGTGAACCCCTAGCGATGGCAACGAATATTAATTATATGTTCTGGTTATTGGAAAACTATGCTACCGATCCTATGGTAGAATACCTTATCGACAATCGTGAACTGTACTTTGTTCCAATTGTGAATCCTGATGGATACGTTTATAATGAGACAACCAATCCGAATGGAGGTGGTTTTTGGCGTAAAAACAGGAATCCTAATGGAGGAGGATGTGTGGGAGTTGACCTCAACAGAAATTATAGTTTTGGTTATGCTGCTAATGGCTCTTGTTCCAGTGCCGATCCTTGTTCAGGTACTTACAGGGGGTCTGCTCCTTTCTCGGAACCGGAATCTACAGCTGTAAAGGATTTTCTCGCCTTAATACAACCCAATACTTCTTTTTCAATACATTCCACTGCCGGTAGTTATCTAATGCCTTATGGTTTTAATACCTCACCTCCGGATTTTGCGATCTATTCTGAATGGGCTTCCTCATTTCTGGATGATAATGATTATCCTTACGGAGTCACCGCTCAGATGCTTGGATACACAAGTTGTGGTACGACCCGTGATTACTTACACTCCGAAGGCATTTACGGATGGACTCCCGAGATAGACGGAGATGGTTTCTGGCCTACACCCAGCACGATTTTCGATCTGGTGGACGAGAACCTCAGGGCTTTATTTTATCAGTCCTGGATTTCAGGAGCATACCTCGATGTGCAAAGTCATATGCAAATCGGAGACGCCCTTCCGGGAGAATCGTTCGAACTTGTTGTAGAAATTAAGAATACCGGAGTAGGTGCAGTAGCGCAAAATGTAAGCGTGATACTGTCTACAACGGATCCGAATGTGATTGTACCCACCGCTAATGATTATGGTAATGTGGCCGCTCGGACAAAAAAAGATAATAACGCGAGCCCGTTTATAATTACGCTGGATCCTTCATTTACAGGGAGCTCATTCGTTCTTACGGTAACCACCTATCAGGATACAGTTGTGAACGAGTCTATCGATATCCCAATATTTGTGGGAGAGGGAACGATCTTGTTTTTCGATGATGCTGAGAATGGCGATACAAACTGGACCGCTGCCGGGAACGGTATCCCCTGGAGTGAGGTAGGAGATGATTCTTACAGCGGTGATTTCAGTTTTGGTGATTCAAACGGTGGGAATGGAGAAAACGACAGTTCGAATACTTTTGAACTCAACCAGAGTTTCGATTTTACGGGTGATACAAGACCGGTTGTCAGCTTTGCCACAAAATGGTCTATTGAAAGCGACGATAATGCGAAATTCGAAATTTCAACAAATGGAGGCGCTGCCTGGACCACCTTAGAGGAATACTCACGGAATAATGACTGGAAGGTAGAATTGTTCGATCTCGAGGCTTATTCCGACTTTACCGACGTTCGTTTTCGGTTTACCATGGAAACGGACGGGTTTATACCCGGTGATGGCTTTTATTTCGACGATTTCACCGTAGCAACCTATGATACAGAAACCTTGAATAATACGGTCGTTGACACTGAGCGTATTGCTGTATATCCGAATCCATTCGATAGTGATGGGTTTAATGTGAAAGCTACTCAGGATATAATTTCAGAAGTTAACGAAATCCGGCTAAGAGATGTCTCAGGCAGAACTATTGAAGTTAATTTTACAACGGAAGGCAATGGTATAAAGGTAAACGTAACAGCGTCCTTATCACCTGGAATTTATTTCGTTAGGGTACTTAATACTAAAGGAAGCGTTCTGTCCGTTAAAAAATTGGTTAAATTATAGTAGTCGGAACCCGTTTGGTGCAATTGTTGCTATGAAATCAGAAAAAATCCCCATGCGACTTTATATATTATTTGTATTGGTATTGTTATATGTGCCTGCATTATCTGCTCAGATCGACAATCGGAATGTCCAGGTGGAATTAGATCCCGTTGAAGATGATTTTAAGAATCCAAGTGGCGTTGAGCTCCCGGCCCTGAAGCAGCCGAGTCTAACTAACCTGGACCCTTCCCTAAGACCAAATTCAAATATCGATATTTCGGATGAAGAAGATAAGGTAGATTTTACCCAGGGCGACGGATTAATGGATTATACTTCGAACATCGTACCTAAAGCTTTTAAGAAAGACAAGAAGGCTGAAGAAAAATATGGACGAGATCAATTCCTCGGTAATGTGGCCACCTCAGGAGGCTTCGTTATGATTAAGTACAGGGATCACGAATATGTGGATGGAGATCGTATACGGGTATATGCAAACGGAGATATTGTTAAATCGGATATTACCCTTGGCGGATCCTTTAAAGGATTCACCCTCACACTTCAGGAAGGTAATAATCAAATAATCTTCCAGGCACTCAACCAGGGAACTTCAGGTCCCAATACCGCCGAATTACATGTATACAATGATCAAGGACAGCTTATTTCAGCCGCAGAATGGAATCTGCTTACTGGTAATAAGGCAGCAATAGACGTTTTAAAGCAGTAGAAACTGAACGATTAAAGCGAGTTTAATTTTTTTCATCTTCCTTTATATCACTCTCCTCTGTATTTAGTTTCTCCAGTAACTGATCGAAATTTTCAATTTCCGAATAGAGTGTGCCTCCCAGGCTAACAATGGGGTTTGTAATAGAATCGTAAGGGGTTCTGGTGAATTGGAAGGTTTTAATCAAGAATTTCTTAACCTCCGGTTTTTCTTCCAGATCCATTATACGGTAGTTATAATAGCTTCTTGAGAGGTCGGTAATTAGACTATCGCAAGAGGAGCAGCCCTCTTTGAGGTATACCAGTATATTCTTTCGCGGATCGATCTTAACCTGAACAGCGGGCTTGCGAACTACACGTCGGGATAAGCTGTCCCTAACTGTTAGTTCGTAGGTATAAACCGGTTTCTGTCCTCGTTCAACAACCAGGCTGGCTATATTGATTTTAGACGCCATCGGAATTCGGTGAAACCTTGGCGTACCTGCTCTTTGCCGAAACCCGGAGCCGTTGATCTCGATGGCGATATCAAGGTCTTGCTCGTTTTCATTAATAGCATATATCATCAAACGATTATTAACTCGTTCATCGACGATCTTAATAGGACGCAGTTGCGCTCTAACAGTTAGTTGGAAGGTAAAAACCAATAGGATGATGGCAAATAACGTTTTCTTCATAATACGGGGGATTTTGGACGCACAATATAAGTATTTTCTTACAAATATTCGATTATTTTAGTTTAGATGCTACCGGCATTGACGGAAGGTGAATTTCGCCTGATTCGCATACTGTGATGGATTTAGTGTTACACCTATCATGCGAATCAAAAAAAATGCCAGTATCGTGACTTTTTATAAATTTGAGGTTAAACTAACCTTGAGAAATGAAAAAGAAGTTCTGGACATCGGATAAAATAGTGAGTGTCGTCGCCCTTGCAATTAGCTTATTTACGTTATACATTTTTGTACGGCAAACCAATATCATCGAAGAGCAGAGCCGTCGTTCGGTCATGCCTTATCTTATGTTGGATTCGGCCAATAACAGTGCGAATAATACGTATTCAATTTCTATCGTGAACTACGGAGTAGGGCCGGCCATTGTTGAAAGCCGAAAGATCTATTATAAGAACAAGATGTACGATATGGAATTTTACGAATTCCTCAAAGAACAGGTTCCGGAGATGGATAGCGTAAACTTTATCAATACAACTACATTACAGGTAGGTGTTGCCATACCTTCTTCTGCCGAGCGTAATATACTTGTGGTTGGGGGTGATGAGACAAGCTATCAAACATTTCTAAAGGTCGTTCAGAAGCTAATGGAAGAGGACTTTGATTATAAAATAAAATACAAATCTATTTACGACGAGCACTGGAGTATATCGTCTAAGGAGCAGGTTCCTATTCATATTGAAGACTGAATTCACCTTTAATTTATAAATCAAGACTGGTTTTGAAATTCGTGCCGGTTTAAGAGAAAGGAATCCATTATCTTTAAAATTCAATTTAAAATTCAGAAATATATTGCTATGAAATTATATAAGATTCCCTTTATCCTTCTTGTATTATTGGTGTCATCCTTTGCTGGGTTTACACAGAATACCGAGCAGATCCGTGAAATGCACAATGAAGTACCGGACGATCCTTTCGTTCCTGTTGATAAAAGCAGGCAAGCCAGAACTCCTGCCTACAATGTCCGATCGGCTAATTTCTTTACTACCCAGGTGAATGTCGATGCCAATGGTGACAATATTGTTGGGGATGCAGGAAATGAAACTTCAATAGCCATAGACCCTACGAATCCGGATCGGATTGTGATAGGGTGGAGGCAGTTCGATAACATCGCGAGTAATTTCAGACAAGCGGGTTACGGTTATTCCCTAAACGGTGGTTTATCGTTTACCTTTCCCGGTGTCCTGGATCCCGGTAATTTCAGATCGGACCCTGTACTTGACTTCGATGCTGATGGAAATTTTTATTACAATAGTTTAAGAGGCACTTTCGATTGTGATGTTTTCAAGATCACAGACGGGAGCACAACCTGGGAGAATCCTGTTCCTGCCTTTGGTGGAGATAAGCAATGGATGACCATCGATAAGAGCGGAGGATCAAGTGCAGGACATAATTATTCCTACTGGAATACTTCGTTTACCACCTGTTCACCCGGTGCCTTCACGCGTTCTACGGATGGCAGCAATTCCTTCGAGGATTGCGTTGTAATAGATAATCAACCCTTCTGGGGCACGTTAAAAGTAGATGGCAACGGCGATCTGTACATGGTTGGAAGAAATGGTTCTGGCGGCGGGATGATCGTGGTTAAATCTACCAATGCAAAAGATCCGGGACAGGTCGTGGATTGGGATTTTGTTACCCCTGTCGATCTGGATGGCGTTGTGTATGCGCAGGCGGATGTGAATCCTGTTGGCCTGGTAGGTCAGGCCTGGATAGATACAGATAATTCAGGAGGGCCTGGCGATGGAAATGTTTATGTGTTGGGTTCTGTTGAACGATCCGGGATCAATGATCCGGCCGATGTTATGTTTGCTCGCAGTACAGATGGAGGACTTAGTTTCGAGCCACCTGTTCGAGTAAATATTGATACCGGTACATCTTTTCAGTGGTTTGGCACCATGTCTGTAGCGCCCAATGGTAGAATAGATGTGGCGTACCTCGATACAAGTAATGCGGCAACCGGTTCGGTCGATTCAAAACTTATTTACTGCTGGTCTGATGACCAGGGTGATACCTGGAATGACTATCTCGTTATTTCCGATGATTTCGATCCTACCATCGGTTATCCGAATCAGGATAAAATGGGGGATTATTATGATATGAAATCTGATAATGATTATGCACATTTAGCCTGGTGTAATACCCTCAATGGCGGTCAGGATGTTTATTACACCCGTATTTCTCCAGACGGAACCCTGGGTATGGATGATATCGCTGCTGCCGAAGGCTATGGATTTGTAAGTTATCCGAATCCGTTTTCAGAAACAACCACCCTTCAATTCTATACCGGAGATGATCAGGATGTGCGCATGGATGTTTATAATATTCAGGGACAATTAGTAAACACCTTATTCGATGGTGTAACCTCGGGAACAACAAAAGTTAGGTGGGATGGTACTAATGCAGGCGGACAGCGAATGGCTGAAGGACTTTATTTTGTTGCTTTGAATGTTGAAGGAAATGTGAATCTTCAAAAAGTTATACTAAAAAGATAACTTCTAAAGTTTTCTCAGGAATTGCATGGCACCCGAATTTAATTGAAAGTCAAGGTCTGAAATGAATGAAGTTATCTCATTTCGCTTGAAGTAAGACTTGAACTTCGGAATGATGCTCACTGTATCCTTGTAATAATTTCGTATCACTTCAGAATTCGCTTCAATCCCCATCATGGTGCACCAGTGCAAGTAATCTGTGGATTCTTCTACTAATTCAAATTCTCTGAGAGCAAGAACTACCCTTACGCTGGGATCGTTGAATTGAAGGTCATTATATTCATCATGAATATAGCAAAGCTGTTTTTTATTCTGAATTGTGAAAATTACGGGAACAAGGTTGAAAATATCCGGGATTTCTGGCGAAGTATCGACTCTAATCGAATGCTGCTGAATAAAATCCTTTAGTGCCCTGATTTCGGGATAATCAGACATGACCTATTTCTTCCTATCGTTTTTCCCCTTTATAATTAGATATAGCACGGGGCCGAGCATGAATAGGATAAGAATAAGAATGATAACAGCTTGCCAGAGTCCTATAGCTAGAGGCATATTTAAGTTTTGCCCAAATATAGTCAAACCGTTTATGAAATACTAGAATCCCGACGGAAGGGGAGCAGTTCCTGTTTCAGTATCGTTCATATTGATAGAGATACTGTTTTGCGACTTTGCAATAAATCCGCGTCTGTAGATGATTACATTAAGATATAAGTCAATATCGGAAGGAACCATATTATTTCCATTTGCCTTGGCCATGAACTCGGAGTTATTCCCAAATGCCCGGATAAACCAGGTGCCTGTCACAGTATTTGCATACGCGTAGATCTGGTATCCCTCAATATTCTCGTTTGTGGTCAAACTATGTAACATGACATCGGTTTCGGTAGTGTTCGCTTCCAGAAAATAATATCCCTGAATGGACACAATATAATCTTCAGTTGAAATCTTCGTGTCATAATCCTGCAACCCATCCTTAGACAATTCATTGAAAACAAATTGCGAATAGTTAATGGGACCATATTTGCTGGTATTGATGTCGTATTTTTTGATAGTTGCATCCGTGCTCTGGATAAGTAACTTAGAACCTCGTATGGTTGTATTCTGACCCGGATTTTCAAAATACATTCTTCCTTCCACTTTCATTTCTCCCACCACTTCAAGCGTGGCGGTAGGAGTGGATGTATTGATTCCCACCTGGGCCAACACAGTATTGGTGGTAATTAAGCACAATAAAACAGTGATATATCTAGTAGTTGATTTCATAATTTCCGAATTAATACAGATTAGGGATTGAACTGGCAGTACCGGTATTGTTACCATTCAATTCGGTAACGATAGGCGTGAGGTGCCGATAGTAAGATTTATTATAAACCACCAGCGTTACATAATATTCCAGGGAATCTCCGGGATCGAGGTCTAAGGTCCGGTTACGGATTTCAAGATGCCAGGTACCATTATTCGTATAGGTATGTACCACAAAATGGCCTACTTCATCATCTCCGGGTTGAACTAATTTCTTTATGGCATCGCCAACATATCTGAAATTCGAAACAGCAACCACATATTTTGAGGCGTGGTACTGCAAGTCCAGATCCGTAACGTTATCCAGCGAAATATTAGAAATGTGATAGTCAATTGTGTTTATCGGGGCTACAGATAAAGATTCTACATTGAGGATGGATAATTCTCCTACGGGTTCACTATTTGTACTTCTTGTGACTAATTTAAAGTCTTCTTCCAACGGATCTACTGTTATAAGAGATTCTCTGGATATTTCGGTTTGTATTAAAACGTTGCCTATCACATGAAAGTCAGTTTCCGGGTTAGTGGTTCCTAAACCAACTTGAGCCAGTAAGCTGTATGACGTTAATAAAGTTAAAGTGAGTAGTGTTTTTTTCATAACTGGGGATATTAATCAATAATAGGAGTGACGGCACTAGAGGTAGTTGTACTGTTCATAGGGATCACATTAGTTCCGAATTGCTTAGCCAGATCATTTGAGAAGATCAGGGTTGTGATCTTCCATATTCCGTCATCAGAATTATGTGAATTCGCAACCATGGGATAATCGGCAATAATATGCCAGGTTCCGCCAACTTCGAAGGTGGCACAATAAGGAAGACTAAAATTCTCATCCACATTTCCACTGCTTCTCAATGCAAGATCGGTATTATACACAGAGGATATTGGAATTAGAGTAAAATCTGTGGCATCTATTCCAGTATCAAAGTCCTTTACCCAATCTTTATTAGGATTAACAATAATGTATTCCTGGATGTAGCCTAAGGCGGCTCCGACAGGATTACTTACATCGATGGACTTGATATTGTCGCTTGGTTCCTGCAACAAGAAATTAGAGGTATCCGAATCTTCCAGATCCTTATAATTTGTAATTTCCAGGTTCCCTGAGATTTTCACGTCTCCGGCTATCTCTAAGTGAACTCTCGGACTGGTAGTATTTATTCCTACCTGAGAGTAGATCGAAGTGCTTATAAATAAGCAGCAGATTAAGAGAATCGCAGCGGGGGCTTTGTACGATTTCATAAGTAACAAATTTGGTACTACAAATATAGGCGACCCACAGCTAAGTAGTTGTTAAATAGTATTTTGAAACAATGTATTACAGCGAATAAAATGTGCATTATGGCGAATAATAGTGATTTATACGTGTAAACACGTAGGAAAAAAGAGTTGATATGTAGGAAATATGAAGGAAAATCCTACGTAAAATTTAGCGATTGTTAGCTGAAATAAATCAATAAATTGTAATATTCCGGGATTATTTGCGACTTATTCTTAATAAAATCCAACCATAATGAAAGCAACGCTATTTTACTTCCTCGCACTAACTTTACTTTTACCATTAAATTCAATTTCACAATCTTATCAGGTCGATCCAACCCATACGGCTGTTTTCATGAAAGTACAGCGATTTGGGGTCGTTAATGTGGTGGGGCGTTTTGGTGACGTTACCGGTACTATCTCCTTTGATCCTGAAAATAACGATAGTCTCGATATGGATATCAAAGTAGGAGTGGAGAGCTACACTGCGAATAATGAAGGTGGGGAGGATTCTGCTAAGAGCAGAGCCTTTTTGGATTCGATGAATTTTCCGGAAATAACATTCACGCTAACAAGCGCTAAAGACATGGATGGAACGTATGCCATTACTGGGAATCTAACACTTCACGGCGTAACCAAAGAAATAGAATTCAGCGCAGAACTCGTTGGTCCTAAAACGGACCTTCCTACCCGTAAACAATCTATTGCACTTAGCGGGATCTTATATATAAACAGGCTGGATTATGGAGTAGGGCCTGAAATGACCTTACCTGATGGTACGGAGGTTATTAGCAATCGCACGGAAATCACCATGGATATACTGGGGATTGCCGAATAAGTATCCGAAATCTTTACGCCAAAATACTCTCATGACCGGAGTCCTTCACGAATAGACAGGAGCTATTGGTTTTTTCGGTCATTTCACTAACGAATTCAAATTGAAGATCGGCATGCATACCGAATATATTTAAATCAGCCTGCGGGGCTTTTAGAACCACACTCTTGAAATCTCCCACGTATACTTCGGTTAGGGTTTCAGGCAGCCGGGCCAGGTTGATCAATGAATTCAGGAAGTTAGTCGCGTTTTCAATTTCCTTCTCGTCATCTATCACAGTAATAAGCCTGATCTTCGCCTTCCAGTTCCTTTTCAGTTTATAAGCGATTAGGGTGGATAGGTCTAAATTCCCGATATCCCAGCCAAGGCTCCAGTTATTCCTTCGGTTACTAACCCAGACATTGATGGTATTACGCTGTCCGAGCAGGGCAGTGGCGTGTGATTGGTATAATAAGACACCTATTTCAAGTCGGATACATTCATTGATCACCGGACGAAGTTCAGTTTCGTAATCATCGTGTTGTTGCAGGTTCAGGAAAACAATATTGGGTCGGAAGAAAGCACCTCTTAATGCTTGGTTCCCGTAATTCACTCCTTTTGCAAATTCGGTTGTGTTTATCACCGTCCAGGAAGAAAAAACACCACGTTCTCTGAATGATCCCGCCAGTTTATCAAGTTCTTCGGTCATGGTGCTATTTTCAGAATTAGGTTCAATACCCAGAAGCTTTATTGACCCTTTCGGACTCGCAATGTTCCGAAGGAACTCAAAATTACCCCTGGCTCCCGTTAGATCCCGAATCGGCACCATGAGATTGGGTTTCCACGCCCGTTGTTGCATCGTTTTCATACCCCAGGTATGCTTAGCGGCCCATTCAGCAAATGAAACAAAGAGACCGGATCGCACATCCTCAAACGGAGTTTCCAGATTTTGCCGTGACAAGTACCAATAAACGGCCAAAACGATCGCAATAGTGATAAGGCTTATCGTTGGATTTATAATGAACATAGCTAATACGGAAGAAATCAATCCAAGCCATGGAATCCATCGTTTTACTTTAAAGATGGGCCGATAACTTATCAGACCTAAATTCTGCTCAATGATCACCACTATATTTATCATGGCATAGGTAACAAGGAAGAACAGTGTAACCAATGGGGCTACGGCATTCAGATTTCTCAGCAGCATGGTTCCAAATATGAGAATACCTGTTACAACCATAGCATTCCTTGGTTGTCCATTCTTACTTTGCCCGGACAGAAACCTGGAATAAGGCAGCACATTATGTTGTCCCATCGCAAAGAGGATGCGGGAAGATCCCACGATAGAAGCCAGGGCAGATGAGAAAGTCGCACCCAGGACACCTGCGATGATCAACGGACCCACATAAGCTTTGTCGATAATGATGCTGTAATTTGAGATCAATTCCTGTTCTGTAGCCGTACGGGCAAGCCAAAAGGCCAATAACATATAGATCACAAAACTTACTCCAATCGCCCAAAGCGTACCAATGGGAATACTTTTTCGCGGATTTTTAAGTTCCCCGGACATATTGGCTCCAGCCATAATTCCCGTAGCGGCAGGAAAGAAGACAGCAAATACCAGCCAGAAATTACTTCCTTTGAAGTCATTCTCGGGAGCGCCTTTGAAAGTTCCCCATTTCAGAGCCTCATCTGAAGCGATGGACATCGAGCCGTCATAAGCAGCCAGAACAATAGAAACCAGGGAAGCAACAATTACAACCATGATAAAGTATTGAGTCTTAATGGCTAGATTGGCACTGATATAAGCGATCGTAAACAAACCGATAAACGCAGATACATCCACGAGAAACGGATTGTGATCGGGAAAAATAACGAGCCATCCTTCACGGAAACCAAATATATACATGGTAACGGCCAGACCTTGCGAAATATATCTGGGGATACCGAGACTGCCTCCAACTTCAAGACCTAAAGATTGTGATATGATCGCGTAGGCCCCACCGGCTCCTATACGGATATTAGTGGTAATAGCCGACATCGATAGTGCCGTACAGAGTGTGATTAAGAAAGATATAATTATAATAAGCCAGGCACCTATCAAACCAGCGTTACCAACAACCCATCCCAAACGTAAATACATGATAACCCCAAGGATAGTGAGGAGCGTGGGTGTGAATACTCCTCCGAAGGTCCCGAACTTCTTCGGTTGTATTTTATTGGCTTCCATTTTAGCTGGATATAGGCACTACGGCCGGATTATTATCTACCTCTTTTTATAAGTTTTAGTTGTCCGGTACCGTTATCAGAATCAAGAGATACTACATAGAGTCCGTTGGCCAATTGATCACTTAGTTCGAAATTAAGTTCATTTCTTCCTCTGTTAAGTTGAACAGGCTGTTGTGAAATTATTTGTCCGCTCACATCATAAATACTCAAAGTAGCATTAGAAGGCCTGCCACTCTCTATCACCAGGTTAAAATATTTTTGAACCGGATTCGGATATGCGGTGAGTTCGATCGATTTAACTTCGGGAAATGGAAAGAATTCAACCGCGAGTAAATTCCTGGGAACTGCTATAAAAACATCCTCTTGCAGCGTTTCTATACTCGTATTCCGAAGGATAATTTCTGAAAGTTTCGTGTTCTTTAGCGCATCTATTTCGTTTGACGTAAAAGCCGGATCGTTCTCATAATAATAGCGATCTCCATCTCTCAGGGCCTCAAATTGCATTTTCAGAACAGCATGCAGGCCTTCACCCACAAGCGCGTCCGGCAAGTGATCTTCACTCATAAAACCGATCCACGGATCCAGTTTAGAGATATCACCTCCATAAACAGCCGATAGATTACTACTTAGAACGCTATTTGAGGTCAGGCTATTGAAATCGGTATGAGGCAACAACAGATAGTCGGTACGCACGGTATTATAATCCGGGATACCACGCTCCCTCGCCCGGGAGAGATTAATAGACAACAGGTCTATGCCACCGGAACCAGGTTGTCCGAAGAGAAAATTTCGGATATCATCCATAATCAGGGGATCCACAAACTGATGTTCCTGGGCAGCGAGTCCCCTGAAGAATGGCTCTACGCCCCCCTCATCTTTAAGTATGGATGGATTGAAAAAACCATCTCTCAGATCAACAGCGCCAAAAACCCAGTCGTCACCGTTTTCCTCGAAGCGCACTAATCTTCCATTTACCATGGTATGTCCGAAACGGTAAGCGGCTGCCGAAAAAGTATTCATGATATTCGGTTCCACACTATTGTCATATCCGGTATAATCATCTATTTGAATCCCGATATGTGGCAGGAATTCTTCATAGGTAACCACCTGGATCAGCGCACCAACGATCTTTCTCGCTCGTTGAAATATATCTTCATCATTCCAGGATGGATTTTCAGCTTTTATTTCATCACAAAGCCTGTTATGCTCCCGAACCCAAAGCGTATGGAAGGAGGTCAGACCCGGTTGTTCGTTCACACGTATGTCCCCACCTACAAAGAATTTGGTTGGTAACGGAAATCCATCTAATACCATGAAGGGAGCAGAAGGATCAACAGGGCTGTCGAATTCCCCATCTATGGTATTCCATGGCAAGAGGTCTCCTGAGGAAGTCTTCATTTTGCCATCAACAAAGGTGCGGAACCAGTTGGCGCGATTGATATCGCTTCCATAAACAGCAGACCCATCAATGTAACTGGTAATATCGTTGATATGTTTTCTCGGATTGTTTGTAGAGGTTCCCGTAGCAGGATCCGATTTCGATCGGAACATACGCATGGTCATGGTCCCGGTACAGTTGGGGTCGAACAAGGGTTCACAATTTGGAACCGGAATATCATTGGGTTCGTTGAAATTATCGTCATTTAAATTAACATCGTGATCAATGAACTGTCCCCATCCCCAAATAAAATCACTCAATTCCAATTCGTTGGGTGTGAACTCGGTCTGACTTCCAACGGCATTACTGATCTTCCTGGGATTGGGTCGGTCCTGACCTCCCGGTTCACTTATTAGATCGCTGAATGCAATAGTTGTATAATTTCTGAAGTGAGTCTCAGCAGCTCCCCATTCGGGGTTGTTGAGATTGTTGTTAGTGCCGTCGAAGCTTCTGTTTACTTGTGAGAAGCTCTGAATGGAAATTAAAAATGCGGTGATAAGTAATAATCGTTTCATAAAAGCTAATATATAAGTAAATTGGAAATCCTCACAATATGCTGTCCTTAATTTATTAACCGATAAACATCCTCGAAAGGAATTCGGAACCTGGGGCCATAGATTCCCTTTTCATCACGAATACCACAGCCAAGGATCATATTTATCTCTGTGCTATAGGGCAAATTCAGAATTTTCTTAACCCGTAGTGTATCGCTGCCTTCCATAGGGCAGGTGTCGTAATTTATAGCCGCCATGCTGATCATGAAGTTCTGTGCGGCCAGCCCGGCGCTTTTGTGAGCTACGATCCGCATGTCACTTGACCGTACCTGTCTGTAAATGGGCCTGAAAAGACCGGTTAACTGAAATGCGATATATTTTAGCCAGCCGAAAATGCCAAGGAAATCGAAATAGGTAATCGGAATTAATTTACCGTAGTAGTTACGAGCCATTTTCCTCCGTTTTTCAAGCCGGGAAGTCATTTCTGTTTTACCAAACCCTTCTTCAATAAATTCCAGATTCGCTTTAGCGCGTTTACGCCAAAGATCTTTTCTGGCTACAACGACCACAAGTTGCTGCGCGGTTTTAGCGGCATTCTGATTAAAACAGGCTTCAGCCATTTTACCGATGATCTCCTTATTGGTGACGTGATAGAATTCCCATAACTGAAGATTGCTACTGGTGGCTGCCAGTGTTCCATTCTTAAGGCATTCTTTAACTTTTTCGGCATCAATAGGTTCATCTTTAAATACGCGAACTGCGCGGCGGTAGGCAATGGCCTCAGAAACCGTTTTTTCCATGTGTGGGTCTGTATGAAGTTAATAGAGGGGAAGATACTTCAATACCAGTAACCGGCAAAACTATTTCATTCGGCGTATATTGATTTCATTAATCTGTCGTTATTTTTTTCTCTTTTTAACCGGCAGCACTTCTTCCGGGAAAGGGAATAGGATAGTCGAGTTCTTCTCCGCGGCAATATTGGAGAGGGTCTGGTAAAGTCTCAATTTAATGGCTGAAGGTGATTGGTCTATCATCAGTCCGGCTTCCAGTAATTTTCCCGCCGCCTGCTCCTCAGCTTCGGCGAGTATGATGCGTGCTCTTCTGGAACGTTCGGCTTCAGCCTGATTGGCCATCATGCGCCTCATATTCTCAGGTAACTGAATATCCTTGATCTTAACATCATTAATTTCGATTCCCCATTCCTCGGTTTCCAATTCCACAATGGCTTTAATGTTCTTACCCATTTCCTCGCGCTTCGAAAGTATCGTATCCAGTTCTACCTTACCACAGACATCCCTCAGGGCAGCCTGAGCCAGTTGCGTGATGGCAAATCTGTATTCCTCAACTTCGAGCACGGCTTTCTCAGGATCATTGATCTTAAAAAAGACTACCCCGTCAATACTACAAGGAACGTTATCCTCGGTCATTACCTCCTGGGAAACAATATTGATAGTGATAACACGAATGTCCACAACCTGTATGGTTTCAATAACGGGTATGATCCAGCGGAATCCGGGTTGTAAGGTTTTAATATACTTTCCGAAGCGAAATTTCAAAGCTCTTTTATATTCATAAACTACCCGGATTCCAAGTAGTAAAAAGACCACGAAAACAATAGCGAATAAGATAATAGGATTCATAACAAAAATTTTAAGTGAGTAATTTATATACTGAAAGACAGTGTTTTAAAGATACGATTCTTACCAAGGACAAGAATGATATATATCATGTAAAAGCACAAAAAAACCTCCTGTTATTTTAACAGGAGGTTTTAAGGATTCCGGTTAGTGCGATGATAACTATCTGTGGATTGCATAACTACTGGCTTTTGCAAATTCAGCTAATTTCACATTCCACTTACTTAGTTTCTCGCTCCAAAGTTGTTTCAAATTTTTCATAACTCGAATTTTAAGGGTTTATAGGTTTAGTTAACCAACATGCGTGCCACGAGTCATTTTATTAGTATAACACATTGATAACGAGAAGAATAAAATTTGTTTATCGGGTTGATTTCATCCCTGTAAAGACATATTATCTCCTTTGTTTGAGAGTTGGAATCACCTGATTAAATTTCTTTTTAAGCGTTGAAATTCGTATCTTTTTGAAACCAATTCCAATCTATACATAGTGAATCGTGCGATGTTAATTATGGTCATACTGTTTACCGCATTCGCTAATTGCCAATCCGATTATTCGGAACGCCGAGAGAAAATGGTAAAAGGACAGTTGGAAGCTCGGGGAATCAAGGACAGAGCCACTCTTGAGGCTATGCGTTCAGTCCCCAGACATATGTTCGTTCCAGAAAATGCAAAAGGCAAGGCTTATATTGATGCACCTTTAACCATAGGTAAAGGCCAAACGATTTCCCAGCCTTATATCGTTGCCTATATGACGGAACAGCTGAAACTGAAACCCACAGACAGAGTGCTGGAAATTGGAACAGGTTCAGGTTACCAGGCTGCTGTTTTGTCTGAAATGGTTTCCGAGGTGTATACCATAGAAATAATTGAATCCCTCGGAAAGAACGCCGCAAATCGCCTGATTAGTCTGGGCTATAATAATGTGGAGGTAAGGATAGGTGATGGTTATCTTGGCTGGCCTGAATATGCACCTTTCGACGCTGTCATTATTACAGCCGGGATAGATCATGTGCCGCAACCTTTGATAGATCAATTGGCCGAGGGTGGTCGTCTTATTGTTCCTGAAGGTTCCGTGCGCAGCACCCGGGATCTCATGTTGCTCACAAAGAAGAAAGGCAAGATCAAACGTAAATTTCTTATCCCCGTGGTTTTTGTTGAGTTTAAGCGGAAGAACGATTAGATTCATTTTATAGACTGTAGGAGGTTACTGAAATTAGCTTATTCAGAATCAATATTTATTTCATCAAAATATGATGACAATGATGTAGGTCATAGGAATCTATTTTCAGACTGCTTTTATTTGCAGAAAGTTATGTTATGGCCGCTCTGCTCGTCATAATTGTTCTGTTGTTACTCCTGATAGGCTATCTTTTGTGGATGCCCATAGTATTGAAAATTGATACTGACACCAACGAATACTATCTTCAATTTAAAGGCCTAGCGAAGGCTTCAGTTCTAGGGGACGATAAAGAGGTATTAAAGGTTAAACTTAACGTTCTGTTTCTAAATTTCAATTTCTACCCGCTTCGAAAAATAACTGCTTCGAAAAAGAAAAATTTAGCATCGAATAAGGGGAAAGAAGATGTTAAGAAGAAGAAAAATAAAAATTGGACCAATGAAGGACGTAGAGCCTGGCGGGTGTTAAAAACGTTCGAAGTTAAACAATTACTGGTTGATCTGGATACCGGTGATTACGTTCTGAATGCGAAACTATATCCGGTGTTTTTCATGCTGAACAGGTGGGAAGGAAGTTTCGCCATTAATTTTAAGAATAAAAATCGATTGGCACTAACTGTACATAATCGACCCATATATATACTTAAATCTATTATTAATATTTAAAATTTTTGTCATGGTCTTACACTTTGAAGAATTATTGAAACAGATAACTGAGTTTATCAAGAATGAAGCGAAGACAGAAACCGTTGTAGGAGAACAATTTAAATTGGGCGAATTCACATGTGTTCCTGTAATTAAAATCGGAATGGGATTTGGTTCCGGTGAAGGAGAAGGTATTGAGAAGAAAACAAAAACAAAAACTGGTTACGGAATGGGTGCCGGTGCCGGAATGGGCATTGAACCTCTTGGATTCCTGGTAACTAAGAATGAAGAAATTAGCTTCATCGAAGCTGGCAAAGCGCATGGTTTAGCTGCTGCCTTCGAGAAAGTACCGGAAATGATCGAGAAGATCTATGAAAATCGAGGCAAAGAATCAGAAATTGCTTAGGTTATAGGAGGAGTTCGATAGATCAACTCGAATTAGGCGTGCCGCAAGACCGTAATAACAACTAATTACGGTCTTGCGGTAAATTTTTTAATTCATTCCACCTTTCCGCTCCGGAGATCTCGGACCAGGCCATTCCAGCTGCTTACCGGTGCGTCTGCTCACAGGTAATACCGAGCGTTCTCTGGATGTCTTTTCAGGATCTTCACTGGCCATATAGGTAAGAATAGCGGTTAGTATCACATTATTCTGTACGTCATCAAAAACAATTTTATCGTAGGTATCACGGTTGGTGTGCCAGGTGTAATTCCAGTATGCCCAGCTTAATGAACTCAAACTGAATGCCGGAGCACCAGCTGCCTGGAACGAGGCATAATCTGAACCACCGCGCGCCGGGGTGCCGGGAAAAGTGGTTTCTATTTCTGAAGTAATGTCTCTTGGTACGGCATTCAGCCATCGCGACAGGTAATCGTACGAATTCAGTAGTCCGCCTCCCGATAGACGTACAACTCTTCCGGTTCCGTTATCCTGGTTGAACACTGCCTGTACACCCTTCACGATCTCCGGATGATCCTCTACGAAAGCACGTGAACCATTAAGTCCCTGCTCTTCGCTTCCCCATAAGCCCACCATTATGGTTCGTTTTGGATTAGGATAGTGTTTTTTCAGGATGCGCATGGCTTCCATCATCACAAGGGTCCCCGTACCATTATCGGTAGCTCCTGTTGCTCCATCCCAGGAATCGAAATGAGCAGAAAGGATTACATACTCATCCGGCTTTTCCGAACCTTTGATCTCAGCGATCGTATTAAAAGTTGGCATAGAACCTAGATCCTTCGACTCGGCTACGATATGAATCCTTGGCTTCTGGCCGGATTCCACAAGTCTGTATAACATACCATAATCTTCGAGTTCGAGATCGACCGTTGGAATGGATTTCGTATTTGCACCGAAAATTTTATTCACTCCAAATCCTCTGGACCAGTTCGACATCACGATCCCGGCGGCACCAGCTTCTTCAAGCGCGGCAGGCATAGTTCGTCTGTTGTATCCCGTATTCTCCATATTATTACGCCATTCTTTAGTGATTGCGTCCCGTTCATCTTTCATCTTCTGAAAGGAATCTTCCGTAGCGTATTCTTCCCAATTATAATCAGGTCTTCCTGTGGGTTGTTGCATCGAGATCATGACTAATTTACCTTTAACGGTAGGTAGCCATTTTGTAAAGTCTGCGGCATCTTTTACACGAGGTAAAACTACCAATTCAGCGGTTACGCCATCCTTCCCTGTACCCGGATTCCAAGCTAATTGAGTTCCCCGTAAACTTTGAATTCGGGGATAGACCATATCGATATGTGTGATACCGCGTTCCCAACCACGCCATTCACCATATTGTTCATTTCGGGCGTTAATACCCCAATTGGAATATTTGGCAACAGCCCAGTCATGGGCATTTTTCATTTGTGGCGTGCCTACAAGTCTTGGACCGATCTGATCCATAAGCTCATGACCTAATTGCTTCAGTTGTGAATTTTCGCTTGCTTCTTTAATCATGGCCTCGATCACAGGGTCCTTTTCCTGGGCAATTACTGAGGTAAGTCCGATTAATAGTACTAATCCGAAGGAGAGTAATTTTTTCATATGTAAGAAGTTGTAATTTTGATTTAGTTGATCCATTAAAAATAGTGTTTATTCACGTATTCGTTTCCTAACTTTTTAAAATTAGCAGATGGTGATAGCGTAAATATGTCAAAATCAATGAAATAAAATATCAAAAGTGTAACAATACGAGTAAAAATCACACTTGTATATATAACTATTAATCAATCAAAAAAATGAAAAAAATCATCTTACTATTCATCAGTTTCCTGATGTTACAGGCCACTGCACAATCGAATTTTACTGCGAAGCAATGGCAGGACGACCTTAAATTTCTACAACACACAGTTCACAAGGACTATCCTTTTCTCTTTAAAAAGACTTCAGCAAAGGAATTCGACACGGCTGTATCGGAACTTCATAAACAGATTCCCAATCTCGAACAACATGAGATCAGTGTTGGTATCGCACGAATTATTGGAATGTTCAAATACGGACATACTCGTATGGGATGGCATGGGAACCCGACTGCATTCAGGCAGTTCCCTGTAAATCTTTATCATTTTTCAGATGGGATTTATGTACAGGGTGTTCAAAAAGATTATTCCCAGGCACTGGGAGCTAAGGTCATTGGGATTGGAAATATGTCTATAGAAAACGCATTAAAAGCTGTGTATCCCGTCGTACCGGTTGAAAATGAACAGTTCTTTAAAGCCTATGGATTCATGTATCTAATGAGCCCCGAGGTATTACATGCACAGGGAGTAGTTCCGGAATTGTCGGACCAGGTGGAGCTGACGCTGGAAAAGGACGGAAAGACCTTTAAGACCACCTTTAATGTGCTTCCAGCGGGTACGATGACACCAAAGACCTATGGCTATGTGCAAAATTCAGATGCATGGCTGGACGTTCGTGAAACTGGGGAAACCCCTCTTTATCTTAAGAACCTTGATAAAATATACTATTACGAATATCTGCCCGAATCCAAAACGGTATATGTGAGGCAAAGTCAGATTCAGGATGATCCGTCTGAAACGATCCCTGAATTCTATACCCGTGTTTTCGATTTCATTGAAAAGAATGAGGTAAAACGCCTGGTACTGGATGTACGGTTGAACGGAGGTGGGAACAATTATAAAAATAAAGCTCTTGTTACCAGGATCATAGAATCTAAGAAAATAAACCAGGTAGGAAATTTTGTTGTGATTCTTGGCAGAAGAACATTCTCTGCTTGTCAGAATCTGGTTAATGAACTCGACAATTACACCAATGCTGTATTTATAGGGGAGCCTACAGGAGAAAATATTAATTTTTACGGGGATAACAACGAGGTGATTCTCCCCAGTACAAAAACCCCGATCTATTTATCGTTTGCCTGGTGGCAGGACAAGCCACAGTGGGAGAACGACGATTGGCTGGCGCCTCATATTGCTGTCGATATGAGCTTTGAGGAGTATAAGACCAATAAGGACCCGGTTTTAGCGGCGGCCCTCAATTTTGACGATTCGAATTTTGTTCTGGATCCCATGCGATATATGACCGAACTGTACACTTCCGGGCAACAAGAAAAATTGGCCACAGAAGTTCCCAAAATGGTTAGAGATCCACGTTACAAATTCTTCAACTTTGAAGGAGAATTGAACGATGCCGGATATCAGTCGATACGAAGAGGTGATCCTCAAACTGCCATTGCTATTTTTACATTTGTCGCTCAGTTATTCCCCGATTCTGCCAATGCCTGGGATAGTTTAGCTGAAGGGTATTTGGAAGCGGGAGATAAGGAAAAGGCCAGGGAATATTATCAGAAGGCGCTGCAGATGGATCCTAAAGGGCCGACAGGGAAGAACGCGAGCAGTATGCTAAGGAAGATTGAAGGTGCATCACATTAATGTAGTTAGCGTATAAATTCTTAAAAAAATAACCCCTCACATTCGTGAGGGGTTTTTCTTTTCTCTTAACAAGGGTAAATTATCTGTGAATGGCATAGCTACTGGCACGTGCATACACGGCTAGTTTAGCTTTCCAATTCTTAACTTTTTCATCCCAATTGTTAAAGATTTTTTTGTGTAGTTTTTTCATCATATATCATTGTTTTTTGGGTTACTAATTCAATTAATGCGTCCTTAAACAATAGTATAAGAGGAGATTCTGATTGATCGATATATCGATCGAATGTGGTAGGATTATGGGGTAGAGTATAAATGTAAGAAATTTCCGCTTATAAAAAATTTACTTTTGGAACTATTCGATAAAAGGTATTGAAAATCAGTTGTTCAAATAATTTAGGATGAAATCATTAAGAAAGTTGTCCAAGTGTTAAATTGTAATATCAATGCGAAGCGTGCGTTTGGTCAATTTATTGAATTCGCCCAATTTCAAGCTATTCTTCTTTTGAATTTGCGAAAATAAATTCAACTCATGTGTGATTTTTTCAGTACTATGAATACTAATAGGGTAGAACATCATTGAATGAGCAGGGAAGAAACCTTTACGAAGATTATTAAGGACAACGAGGGGATCATTTATAAGATCGCCAGGATCTATGCCAATAATGCTGAAGATCAGAATGACCTGTACCAGGAAGTAGTGTTTCAGTTATGGAAGAGTTTCGAAAGCTTCAGAGGGGATGCCAAGGTGAGTACCTGGATGTATCGAATCGCACTGAATACGGCCTTATTTCATTCGAAGAGAGCAAAAAAAAGAGGCTATAATATACCTCTGGAGAATGTAGTTCTTCAGCATGAAAATTACGATCCGGTACTGGAAGAACGCCTCCAGCTAGTCTACGATCAGATTCACAAATTAAACGATATCGAAAAAGGGATCATTCTCTTATTCCTGGATGGTAAGAAACACGATGAAATAGCTTCTATTACCGGATTAAGCAAATCTAACATCGGTACAAGAATAGGTAGAATAAAGGAGAAGCTCAGAAAACAAATTTTAAAATAATTGACTATGGAACTGGAAGAAATGCAAACACTTTGGACTCAAATGAATAGTCAGCTTGAAAGTCAGAAAAAACTAACAAACAAACTTATTATGGAAATGACACAGCAAAAATTCAGGAATCGATTTTACACCTTATCGTTATTCGAAACCGCCGGGGCAGTGATCTGTTTTGTATTTGCGCTTATCATACTTATCAATCTGGATAAGATGAATACATGGTATCTTATGGTGTGTAGCTTGATCACTTTATTGTTCTTAATTGTACTTCCGGCGCTAAGCCTACGCGCCATTCACGGAATGCGAAGTTTGAATTTATCGAAAGGTAATTATAAGGAAACCATGATTGAGTTTGCGAAGAAAAGAAAGAATATGTTATTAATTCAAAAAGCAGCCGTTATGTTGAGTGTAGTAATGATGTGGGTCACTATTCCTGTGTTTTCAATGATCATGAATAATAAAGACTTCTTTAAAATAGATCATGATCCATGGCTGTGGGTCTTCACCGGGGCTGTGACTATTGGAGTCATCCTCTTCTCAAGATATGGTTACAGGGGGTATCAGAAGGTGACTGCATCTGCCGAAAATGTATTAAGGGATTTGGAATAACATTCCGAACAATAAAAAATGGTGCTTCGGCACCTTTTTTTATTATCTGCGGTCGCTCAACATCTGACGATAAAAAAATTAGCTATCTTTAATTACTTAGGCAGACTAACCGACCAATTATCAACGATGGCCAATCATAGTGCTTTTATCGAGAAACTTAGGGGGATCGTTCTCGAAAACTTCACCGAAGAGCAATTCGGAGTAAGTGATTTAGTGGAACAATTCGGGATGAGCAGGTCGCAGCTTCACAGGAAACTTAAAGCAGCAACCGGTCAGTCCGTTAGTCAGTTTATCCGTGAGATCAGGTTGGACGAAGCATTGAAAATACTTCAAGAAGAAGATATAACAGCTTCGGAAGTTGCCTATAAAGTGGGCTTTAACAGCGCCACTTACTTTAATACCTGTTTTAATGCGTATTTTGGGTATCCCCCGGGGGAAGTAAGACACCAGATGGAACTAGCTGCTTTTAACGGTACTTCCGAGAATGAACCTATATCTTCAATATCTAAAAGCAAACGAATACTTTTTTGGTTTATAGCAATTACCGTTATTGTATTGACCGTTTTTCTGTATCAATATTTCCAGAGAGAAGAATCCACAATAACTGAGACGAACATTGAAGAAAAAGCTAAGACCATCGCGGTGCTGCCTTTTAAGAACTGGAGTGGCGATCCTGAATTAGAATATGTAAGTGATGGAATCACCGATGCCGTAATAACCAGGCTTTCCAAGATCTCCGATATCGAAAAGGTAGTGCCATTTTCCACTGTTATAAATTATAAAGATTCGGAAAAATTAACCAAAGAAATAGCCAAAGAGCTTAATGTTGAATACATTCTGGAGGGAAATTTTAAATTATCCGGAGCGCAGGTAATGAGCAATCTGAATTTAATTGAGGTAAGTTCGAATGATTTTTTATGGTCTCTGGAGTATACAGGGGCCTGGAAGAGTGATGAGATCTTTGAAATGCAAGCCGATATAGCCGAAAATGTAGCTGAGAACATGGAAGTTAATGTTACATTAAATGAAAAGGATGAAATTAATTCATTGCCTACTCATGATGAGGAAGCGTACAGACTATACTTAAAGGCCGAAGATCAGTTTAGCAAACTTAATAAATATGGTCTGGAAAATGCAGTGTCACTGTATAAAGAAGCGATAGCAATGGATTCGACTTTCGTTGAGCCATATGTTGGTCTGGGAAGAACGTATAATGTATCCGGAGCGATTTGGGGATTATTACCTGAACAGGTAGCTTGGCAAAAAGCAAAAGAAAATTTTAAAACTGCATTGAAGATGGACAAGTTAGGATCAGGTTATAATATCAATAGGATTAATGATCAACTTGTAGGTGGGGCATTCTATTATGAATACGATATTGAGAAAGCCGAACAACATTTTCAAAATACGATGCGTGACGAAGCCGGATTGAATTACAGGGATTACGGTTTTGATTACACCCGGAAATCGGGGAGACTGGAGGAATCTATGAAGATCATAGAAAAAGAAATCAAATATTATCCTATTGTTGGAGATGGGTATATGCAAAAAGCATTCATTAAGTTTATGCTAGGCGATAAGGATGCTGCAGTTGAACTATTGGAGGCCTTGGATCCATTTTCTCAAGACAATTATTTTTACTTATTAGAAACATCCAAATGGTATTATTATATGGATGAGATTGATAAGTCGGCAAACCATTTGGAAGTTATACTTGATCACCACGATGATCGGCCACCCATTGTACACTGGTTAACGGCGATACATGGTGAGATAACAGGTGATAGCGAAAGACTGAATACTAGTCTAAATTCTCTGCATAAGCAGAATGAAGCGCTCAGCTCCGGCAGCCCCGCCTGGTTTCTAGCATTATATTATTGTCATATTAAGGATTATGACAGAACTTTTAAATGGCTTAATACATCCTATGAGAAACGAGAAGTTGAAATGACCTGGTTAAAGGAAGAACCTATGTTACAGCCAATTAAAGATGATCCGCGCTATATTGAATTGTACAATAAGATGGGATTTGATATCATAGAGCCGCTAGATCCTCTTAAAGATTAGATCAATTTATCTGTGAATTTTACCTTCAGAAGATCAGTTTAGATAAAATCGAAAATTCATCCACACAACATCCAATACTTCTAATTTTCCGTTTTTCTTCCTAAAACGCAACATAATTTAAAGCCTTTAAATTTCTTACTAACAGTTTTCATAAAAAATTGTAAAAAATGGAAACATAGTTATTAAGCATGACACACTCGTAATGCGAATCTTTGGAGTATCAAAATTTAATAACCTTTAAAACATTCATTATGAGAACTCTAGTAACAATTTTAGCAGTAAGTTTAACTTTAGTAAGTTATGCACAACAGGACAACAACCAAACATCGACGATCGACTTGGACGATGTATTAGTAACCGCCAACACCAGCTACCTCAATGCGGTACAGGATGAAAGTACACCGACCACAGCAAAGCAGCTTCAAAAGCAGGTAGCGACCTATAATGTAAGTGCTAACAGCGAATTTGATAAGACTGCGAAACAGTCTTTCGAAATGATCTTTAAGAACGCCTATGGAACGATAGACGCTTTTTACGATGCCTCCGGGAAAGTGATTGAGTCGTATGAGAAGTTTAAGAACATCTTATTACCGGGTCCTATACGCGACCAGGTATTTCGTGATAACCTTGATTGGGAAATGATCAGCAACCAATATGTGAGTGATTACTCCGGGGATAATCTCATCAAGCGCTCCTACAAAGTAAGACTGCAAAACGGTAATCACAAGAAAGACGTAGTTATAAACTTGCAGAACTAAGCAAACTATCTTGACAAAAAAACCACGAATTTGAATTCGTGGTTTTTTTATTTTCTATGGATTCGAAATTATTCTTCTATATAAGGTGCGCCCGCAGCCTGAAGTTTATTGTAAATACCGTCGAGCTTTTGTTGTGTCGCTTTTAATTTGGCGTTTGCCGCATTCAGTTCCTTTTCAACAATTTGCATTTGCGATTTGTTTAAACTGGTAGGCCCATAAGTAGCTCTCTCGATACCGCGATAGATAGCAAACATTCGTTCACCTACCGTAGGTCGTCCTTTTTCTCCAATTTCACCTTTTGCAGGATTGCCGTAATATTCGGCGGATAGTTCCTGCAGACTTTTTATTACGCTATTCAGTTCCGTGTCTATGGTTCCCGGTTTCACCGAACTTCTCGCCAGGGCGATCTGCATGGCTTTCGCTCGTTTCATTGCTTTGCTCATGTCCATGTTGAGTTTTGAGGCAGTTTTTGAAGTTGCTTCATAAGAACGCCAGAAGGCAGAAACCTCTTCTGTTGAGGACCCTGGCAATGAATTTTTCCTAAGCGGTTTTACACTGAATGAAACAGGCCCATCTAATTTACGCGTTGCACTATTTTCAGTAAGGTACATTTCAACAGAATAATTCCCCGGAGGCGCAAGAAATGCCGCTCTTCCAGTATCATTTTTGTCATTCAGTCGAATGGCATCCAGATCCGGGTATCGCAGGTCCCAACTTAGGCGGTTTACACCTTTTTTAGGTTTTGTCGTTAGCTTTCGCACCACATTCCCTTGTGAGTCACTAATAGAAAACGTTAACATGGGATCAGTTTCGGTAGTCTCTTCAGCTAAGGCGTCCCAACCAGGAAAAGGAACCGCTGCGGTATTCTTATTTTTTTCTGAATCCACCCGTTCCTGTTTTTTGGTCTTTGGAGCCTCTTTCAGATAATAGGTGAACGTAGCTCCGAAATCAGGATTGGGCGCCACAAAGTGCGAATCTCCCTGACTCCCTTTTCCGGGTCCAAAACTCAAATGAGGCCTGGGTACATACCACCAGGCATCACGAACTGAGAATAGTTTTGCCTCCTGCTGAAGCGCTGCATCCGATATATCCCGTAGGGCAGAATAGTCGTCAAGGATGTAAAATCCTCTTCCGAAAGTTGCACCCACAAGATCGTTCTCTCTTCTTTGAATGGCCAGGTCCCTGAAGGAGATAGTAGGGACTCCGCCCTCCAATTTCGTCCATTTACCACCACCATTGACTGTAAAATAGAGTCCGAATTCTGTACCCAGGAACATGAGCCCGGGTTTCACATGATCCTGCACCAGTCGCCAGACCAGCGTTCTTTTTGGGATATTACCCGAGATTGATCTCCAGGTTCGTCCTTTATCCGTACTCTTCAGTAAATATGGATTGAAATCGCCGTATTTATGATTGTCGAGAGCAACATAGACCGTATTCGCATCGAACATATCGGCCTTTATATCATTAACAAAAGCAGTGGAAGGAACACCGGGTAAGTTTCCAACGGGAATCCTGCGCCAGTTGGCACCTCCATCCTCGGTAACCTGTATGAGTCCGTCGTCCGTTCCGGCATAGATCAAACCTTGTTGTTTTGGAGATTCTGCTAATGATGTAATAGTATTGTAGGTTGACATAGCGTAGACATCCCAGGGGGCATCCCAACTCTGCTGTTTTCCCATGATGGGCAGCGTAATACGTTCTTCATCTTTGGTAAGATCCCCTGAAATAGCCGTCCAGTCGTCACCTCGATTCTCACTTTTCCAGACTCGTTGAGAGGCAAAAAAGATAGTGGTAGGGGAGTGCGGGCTTACCAGTATGGGTGAATCCCAGTTAAATCGTTCATAGGTTTCATTTTCACCGGGTTGTGGCTGAATATCCACCACTTCACCCGTACTCATATCGATACGTGATAATGTTCCTTCCTGTCTTTCGGCATAAACGATATTGGGGTTGCCCGGTTCTGTTGCGGGTTGATGCCCATCCCAGTTCAGGATCACACTCCAGTCGCTACTTTGAACTCCATGTACATTATCGGTGCGCGAAGGACCGCGTTGTGTACTATTGTCTTGTGTCCCGCCGTAGATATTATAGAAAGGCTCGGCGTCATCCACGGCCATTTTATAGTATTGTGTTACGGGAAGATTCTCAACATATTTCCATGTTTTAGTAAGATCGAATGATTCGTATAAACCACCGTCAGATCCTACTATCAGGTAATTAGGATTACTTTTACTGAAGGCAATGGCGTGATTGTCTCCATGCTTGTTTTTTTCATTCATACGATAGAAGGTCTTTCCGCCATCCTCCGAGATCTGTAGATTGTTATCCATAAGATACAATCGGCCTTCCTGATGGGGTGAAGCATATAATTCCTGGTAATAATGCGGCCCCGTTCCGCCTGAAATAGTTTCAGACATTTTATTCCAGGAGCCACCAGCGTCGTCCGAACGATATAAACCACCTTTTCTTCTATCCAATTCTAAGGCAGCATAAATAACATCCGGGTTATGATAAGAGATGGCCAATCCTGTTTTACCCATCCAGGAGGTTGGCAATCCGTTGGTTAATTTGTTCCAGCTGTCGCCGCCGTCCATACTCTTATATAAAGCTGTTCCCGGGCCACCGCCCATATATGCCGCTACGGTTCTGTGTCGTTGCCAGGTTGCGGCATACAATACGTCAGGATCACGCGGATCCATAACAAGATCGGTGACACCTACCCATTCACTGTCGCCCAGGGTCTTATTCCATGTTTGGCCTCCATCGTTAGTTTTATAGACGCCGCGATCACCCCCTTTGCTCCAAAGTGGCCCCTGTGCGGTGACCCAGACCACATTACTATCGAAAGGATGCACGAGTATTCGTGATATATGCTGGGAATCCTTGAGTCCCATATTTTTCCATGTATTACCGCCGTCATTACTTTTGTAGATACCATCTCCATAACCCACATGACGTCCGCCGGAATCTTCACCTGTTCCTACCCAGACCGTGTCGGGATAATTCGGATCTATCGTGATAGCGCCAATTGAATAGGAAGACTGCTCGTCAAACACCGGAGTCCAGGTAGTTCCTGAATTTTCAGTTTTCCAAACACCTCCTGAACCTACAGCGACATACCAAATACTTTCGTTGTCGGGATGAATTTCAATATCGGCTATTCGACCACTCATAAAGGCCGGGCCTATGCTGCGGAGTTCTAATCCGTTGTAAATATTGTCTGATTTTTTAGGCTTTTCTTGTGCCGAAGCACTTACAGTAGCGCCCATGTACAAAACGGCCGCTAATAGGATGGTAAGTAATGATTTCATTAATGATAGTTTTTGGTTGACAGTTTTTTTAGAGTAAGAAAATCTTAAGGGACATAAAGTTAATCATAAAAATTGAAGATCAACTGTTAAAAATGACTGTCTTCCATACCTTTTAATGGCTGGTAAAATGGAATATGTTGAAATGAAGTTAAGTGATGATCTCTTTATTCGAGATCTCAGATTAAATACATTATTACTAAAGCAATAATGATAATGTCTGCATGAGTTGGAAAAAAGAACTTACCCAACCGGTAATATTATCGGTTAATATATTGTTGGCTAATTCCAATAAACAACTTTCGGCAAAGCCGTAATAAATAGGTCAATCCAATGGTATCAACTCATTTCTCCTTCACCTACGGGTTCATCTGAAGTAGATATTCTCGAATTGTTGAAACCGGCATTATCATTAAAATATACAAATACAGGACCTTCATTACGCAGCATATCAATAAGATGAGCTAATTGAGATTCGCGATAGTAGAACCAATAAAAATTACCTGAATTTGTAGCAGGAGGCAGGTCCGAAACAGAATCTGCTTTAAAATTCAAGAAGCACACTTTCCCTCCGGCTCCTTTTAAATTGAGATTGGATTTAGTGGTATTCCGTGAAGACCAGGTGTAATAGTTGTACGATGTTACTTGAAAGGATGAAGATGCCATAATTATGTTTTTTTCAAAGGTATATTTAGGAAACAAGCTACACCAGGGGAAAACACCGGTATTTAAACAGGAAAATTCCCTTAGCTGTAATAACAAAAAAATCCCACCATTGGTGGGATTTCGATTTTTTAATTATCTATTTGATCAAGTGGTGGTCTTATCAAATGTTTCTTTGGCCTTGTCCGAGAGTTTATCTAAGCCCTCACTTATGGTTTGCTCCACATCATCTGCCGCTTCCTTCACGTCTTTACCAACTTTCCGGGCTTTTTGTTTAAGCGCTTCTTTTTCTTCGGGGCTAAGATTTTTGTATTTCCAGTATGCAAACGCACCACCGGCTAATCCTAATAAGGCTAATAATCCTCCTTTTTTCATGTAATGTAATTTTAGGTTATTCAAGGTTCTGAAAAACTCAGAACTACCTTATTAGTGTAATTGTTATGAATTTGTTACGAATTCAATTTATTCAACTTATTCTTTAAGATGATTAAACTTCTTCAGAAGAAGAACATTCAAGATCACAAACCAGGTCATACAACTAATAAAAGTTAACTTCTGCAGCAGGGGTAATCTTTCAATGAGAACTCCGGTCTCGTAGATATAATAGTTCGCAAGGAATAATACCAAGGACAATATTCCTAAGAAAAGGAGCTTTCCATAATGTGCCTTGTACAGTTGACGAAACGTAAGTACCAGGGCGATCGCACCAAAGAGTCCGGCTATTCGAACCACAATATCGTGTGCCCCTAAGGCCAGGAAAACCGTTATTAGCATGGATAGAATTCCACTTGAACTGATAAGTACGTGAATCTTACGCTTTACATCGAACAATCCGGGCAAATAAGACCATAGTAGAATGAGACTAGTACACAAAATCCCTAGAGCTATACGGGCATAAGTGCGAGCAGGATTAAGTTTTCCATTAATTGCAGCATCATCTAGAAGGTCACATAAATAATTATGTTCAAAACTAAAAACCGGATATGTAGGATCTACATAGGAACCTCCCGGATAATGAAGTGCCGCGATCACGTAGAATACTATAAATAGTACCATGCCCAGGAGTGGGAGCCTTAGTATGATTCGATTAAATCGATATTGCGATCCTTGCATAATGGAAGGTCAGGTGTACTTAATTAGTTGTGGCGAAAGGTCATAGTCGTTATTGAGCTAACTTAATAATAATTAGCAACTTACTCTAACAAAATAAACGTGAAATACAATTACCTCACCTTATGAAATCAATTCACTCAGGGAACCTTCTGAAAAAAGATTGATAATAAATTACTAACTTGATAAAAAATAATAGATATGCCGCTGTACATGGATCGACATGAAATTCCTGATGACATTAAGGCCGAGCATGTAGCATCCATGCATCAGGCAGACCTTAAAGTGCAACATCTGTTTGGTTGCAAAGGAATGACCTATTGGTGTGATGAAAAAAGGAGGACAGCATTCTGCTTAATTGAAGCCCCTAATGAAAAGGCCTTACAGGACATGCATAATCATGCGCATGGGGATTTACCGCATAGTATCATTGAGGTCAATGAAAAACTAGTGGAGTCATTTCTGGGTAGGATCGAGGATCCTGTGAATGAGGATAATGAAATATTAGCGGCTATTAATGAGGATACATATAGGGTAATAATGGTGGTCGAGATCAGTAATTATTTTGATAGGGTAGAAGCTGAGCAATACACTATTTTCACACAGAAGTTCCACAACAGTGCTTCAAAAACTATAAATCGGTTTAACGGAAGTATTGTTAAAAAGGACAATAACAGCTATCTGGTTTCTTTCGAATCGGTTTCAGACGCAGTCCGTTGTGCTTTAAAAATTCAGTTCAAATTTAAATATGTCACTCCCAAACAAGATTCGTTTAACCGCCGCCTCAATATCGCCCTGAGTATTGGTAACCCCGTCACAGGGAACACAAGTTTATTCGAGGATGGTATTTCCCTGGCTACCAGAATGTGTGAGATCCTTAAAGATCCTTTGGTTATTTCTGCTGAAGTGAATACCATGTTTGAGAATGAGAACAGGAATGCGGTCATTGATAAAGATCTGATCAAGGCTTTAACACCAGCTGAAGAGAAATTTCTTACTCAAATGATGGATCATACCGAATCGAAATGGAAAAACCCATCTTTTAATGTGCAAACGTTTAGTAAAGAGCTGGGATACAGCAAATCTCAATTGTATCGAAAATTGATGAAATTAACCGGGAAATCTCCCAATCACTTTATAAGGGAATTTAGATTACATAAGGCGTTAGATCTATTACATAGGCAAAAAGGCAATATATCAGAAATAGCTTACGAAACAGGATTTAACAGCCCGACATATTTCTCCAAATGCTTTTTAGATAAGTACGGAATTCTACCGTCCAGATATCTTCAGCAACATATCAATTAGGTCTTTTTCTTTCCATTAGCTCCGTGCATCAAATTTGTGGTTTATTGAACGGAATGTGTTATTACCCTATCAAAGTTCACGCTAATTTTGAGCCAAAATAAACACAGTCAACTAACTAAATCAAAAATTATGACCAATTCAATTAAAGATCTTGACGCTACTGTAATAGAGGCATTCGCAGCTCAATTAAGAGGGAAACTTGTTCACCCGAAAGACTCCATTTATAACGAAACGAGGAAGGTTTATAACGGGATGATTGATAAACATCCCGGATTATTCGCTATGTGCGTGGATGTAGCCGACGTGATGGCATCGGTGAATTTTGGACGAGAAAACAATGTGTTGGTCGCAGTTCGAGGCGGTGGGCACAATGGCGGGGGACTAGGGCTTTGTGATGAAGGATTGGTCATCGATTTATCAGGAATAAAATTTGTACGCGTCGACACCTCAAACAACACTGTAAGGGTCGGGGGAGGTAACCTTTGGGGTGAAGTAGATCATGCTACACATCCTTTTGGATTAGCAGTCCCCGCCGGGATAATTTCCACCACGGGTGTGGGAGGATTAACACTAGGTGGTGGTGTGGGCCATTTATCAAGAAAACATGGTTTGACCATTGATAATCTGCTGGAAGCCGATATGGTATTAGCAGATGGTTCCTTCGTCACTGTGAATGCAACACAACACTCGGACTTATTTTGGGCTATTCGCGGAGGCGGTGGAAACTTTGGTATTGTAACCTCCTTTAAATTTCAAGCTCACCCCGTAAAAAATGTTTTCGGGGGGCCAACCTTATGGCCTATTGAACAAACCGAAGAAATAATGGAATGGTACCATGATTTTTTACATAACTCACCTGATGAATTAAATGGTTTTATCGCGACTATGGTGATACCTGGTCCACCGTTTCCGGAGTCTTTGCACAACAAGCAATTCTGTGGGATTGTTTGGTGTTATGCTGGTGATATGAGTTTAGCTGAAGAAGCATTCAAACCTATTCTGGCAAAGAATCCATTATTTGCACATGTGGGTGAAATGCCTTATCCAACCATTCAAACATTGTTCGATGGTATGTTGCCACATGGCCTGCAATGGTATTGGAGAGCAGACTTTTTTAAAGAGCTTGGACCAGAGGTTAGGGCAAAGCATTTGGAGTTTGGCTCTGCTATTCCAACACCCCTTTCACAAATGCATCTTTATCCCATTAGTGGAGCTGCTGCCAGAGTAGGAACAGATGAGACACCATGGGCCTATCGAGATGCGAAATATGCAGGAGTAATAGTAGGGGTAGACCCGGATCCGGCAAATGCAGAAAAAATTACGAACTGGTGCAAGGACTATTGGACGGCCTTACATCCATATTCTTCCGGTGGGGCCTATTCTAACTTTATGATGGAAGAAGGTCAGGAGCGTGTTCAGGCAAGTTATAGGCATAATTACGATCGCCTGGTATCTATCAAACAGAAATACGATGGGAACAATTTATTTAGAGTGAACCAGAATATTAAACCAAAAAAATAAGCACAACCGCTTTGATCATAATGGTTTTCTAATTGAAAAAAAACTAAAAAATTGATAATGGTCGTGGGTTATCAATGATTTTAGTCATATTATTTCTTGTGCATCTTCTTTAGTTTTAAACCCATAAAATTAAAGATATGAAAACCGTCATGATCCTTGCAAAACCAACTAATCTTCTAATATTCTTATCACTTTTAGTATTGACTTCCGTTACAGGTCTTACCCAGATTCGGGATAAGAATCAATCCGATCTTATTAAACCTGAAACAGAGATCACAGATGATATATATTGGAATGTCAAAGCCTATCATCCTCAGGTCAAATTACTAAGTATAAAAGCCTTAGATAAAGATGGAAATATTCATGATGTGAAGGCAATTCAGGATTCATACAGCACCAGTGTTCTCAACGTTAAAGCTCTCGTGGATGGAAACCGGTTACCCATTAAGTTGATCATTCATGGAGACGATCAGTATTATCCTGTAAAAGCAATCAACACAGACGGAACGATCATGGATATTAAAGCAATCACGGATGAAGGCTTCATGCTCGATGTGAAAGGGGTTAGCAAAACCGGTAATATTATTCATATCAGGGCAATTGATAAAGATGGGGCACAATACAATGTCCTGGCAGTGTCACCCCTTGGGGAGATTAATGACGTGAAAGGATTAAAAATGCTCGATACACCCGTTGAAATGGTTATTCAAGGTGTTAAGGTTTTTGCGCACGTAAAAGCTATGAAGCCGGACTAGCAATTCATTTAGATTTACTTCGGAATTATGTTGATCAACCCAACCTGGGTTAAGACATTTTTTATGGGTGCAGGTCATCTAAATAATCTTCGATCTAAAACAAAAACAATACGCAATAATATATCGGTTAACCATCGATAACAAGTCCGAAATTGTTCATTATCTTTATGCTTCCACAATAATTACCAACCAATATTAATCACATGAAAAAGCATTTAATTCTTCTCATTCTGTCACTATTTCTTTTCACAAATCTCACACAAGCTCAGAAAAAGAAGTCCGAAGACAAACAAGCTCTAGACACCCTGAACATAAGCGGATTAAGCTGGCGTTGTGTGGGTCCTGCCCTTACTTCAGGGCGCATTTCAGACATTGCGGTAAATCCCGACAACCCCTTCGAATACTACGTGGCTGCTTCTGCCGGTGGTGTATGGAAAACAATAAACTCCGGTGTGGATTTCACGCCTATATTCGATAATGAGGGCTCGTATTCCATTGGTTGTATAACCATCGATCCGAACAATTCCAATGTAATCTGGGTGGGTACAGGTGAGAACAATAACCAACGCTCAGTATCTTATGGCGACGGTGTGTATAAATCGGAAGACGCCGGAGCCTCATGGCAACATATGGGTTTAAAGACTTCAGAACATATTGGTAAGATCATTGTCCATCCGGATAATTCGGATGTTATTTATGTAGCTGCTATCGGTCCGTTATGGAGTAAAGGAGGAGACCGTGGTTTATATAAATCGGAAGACGGCGGTAAGAACTGGAAAGCTGTACTAACTGTTGATGAACATACCGGAGTGAATGATATCGTGATGAGTCCCGCTGATCCTGATGTTTTATATGCCTCTACGCTTCAACGGAGACGGCATGTATACACTTATGTGGGAGGTGGTCCCGGATCGGGATTACATAAAAGTACTGACGGGGGAGAAACCTGGACGAAGATTCATACCGGTTTACCGGAAGTAGAACTAGGCCGTATCGGACTCGCGGTAACACCTGCCGATCCACATCTGGTTTACGCCATTGTCGAGGCAGCAGATGGAAAGGGTGGTGTTTTTGCAACTACTAATCGCGGGGCTGGTTGGGAGAAAAGAGGAGATCATACTACAAGCGGGAACTACTACCAGGAGATTATCGCAGATCCGGTAGACGCCAATACGCTGTATTCCATGGACACCTGGATGTCCGTAAGTCACGACGGAGGGAAGAACTTTAATGTAGTGGGTGAAACATACAAGCATGTGGATAATCATTCTATGTGGATCAATCCCAAAAATACGGCTCACTGGCTCGTGGGGTGCGATGGAGGGGTATACGAAACTTTCGATTCGGGAAAGCAATGGGACTTCAAGGAGAACCTACCGGTGACGCAGTTCTACAAAGTAGCGGTCGATAACGATAAACCCTTTTATAATATCTATGGTGGAACACAGGATAACTTTAGCATTGGCGGGCCATCCAGGGTGCTCACCAATCATGGGATCACTAACTTCGATTGGTTCATCACCAACGGAGGTGATGGTTTCGAATCGCAGGTAGATCCAAATAATCCGGATATAGTATATGCCCAATCGCAGTACGGATTCCTGGTTCGCTTTGACAGAAAAAGTGGGGAGATCGTGGGTATCCAACCCAAAGAAAGAAAAGGGGAGGATGCCTATAATTTTAATTGGGACGCGCCATTGGTGGTTAGCCGTCATGCGCCTGGCCGACTTTATTTCGCCGCTGATAAGTTATTTCGGTCGAATGACTATGGAAATAGTTGGGAAGTTATAAGCGATGATCTTTCACGACAATTGGATCGTAACAAACTGAAAGTATTCGACCGTGTATTGAGTATAGATGCGGTTATGAAGAATGGCTCTACTTCCTTATACGGAAGTATTGTGGCGCTGTTTGAATCTCCAATCGATCCAAGCCTGCTCGCTGTAGGTACGGATGATGGCCTTGTTCATATCAGTGAGAATGGGGGACAAACATGGAGAAAGATCGACAATATCCCCGGAGCACCCAACAGATCCTATGTAAATAGTGTTTATTTGTCCCGACATGATGCGAATGTCATGTATGTAGCCTTCAATCACCATAAATATGGCGACTTCAAGCCTTATATATTTAAGTCGGTGAATAAAGGAAATTCATGGTCGAAAATTAGTGGAAATCTGCCGGAACGTGGAAGTGTGTATGCGATAGAGGAGGACCCGGTAGATAAGGATCTATTATTCTGTGGAACTGAATTCGGAGCATTCTTTTCACCAAACGGAGGTAAAAGATGGAAGGAACTAGCGGCCGGATTGCCTACCATTGCAGTCCGTGATATTGCTATCCAGGAACGTGAAAGTGATCTTGTACTGGGTACCTTCGGAAGAGGTTTCTATGTAATGGATGATTATTCCGCTTTGCGTTCCATTGAAAATAACGTTCCTGTCGAAAACGCCAGGATCTATCCTATACGTGATGCCTTAACATGGGAACAAAGCTCACCACTGGGATTACCCGGAAAAGCATTTCAAGGAGATAACTTTTATACAGCGGCTAACCTGGGACCCGAAGCATTGATCACCTATTATTACGGAGATGATTATAAGTCGCTAAAAGATACGCGTAAGAAAAAGGAGCAGAAACTAATAGAAGAGAAGAAAGATGTGCGCTATCCTACCTATGATGAGCTTAAGGCCGAGCGAGAGGAAGCCGAACCACAGTTGGTTTTTACGATTCGTAATGCCAAAGGGCAGGTTGTGAAGAAAGAATTTCAGAAACCAGCCAGAGGGATTCAGCGCTTCCACTGGAATTTGCGATATACACTTCAGGATCCAATTAGTTTTTACACTCCATCGTTTTATAATCCGTGGATGCCTAAAGACGAAGGTACATTGGTGGAACCGGGGACGTATACCGTGGACATGCAACTAGAACGTGATGGAGAGTTCACAACCTTGGTAGCGCCGCAAAACTTCATTGTGAAAGCACTTGACAATACAGTAATGCCGGCTGAAAACCGGGCGGAGAAGGTGGCCTTCCAACGGCAGATCATGCAATTGGAATCGAGGGTAGGTGAGATGCAAAATAAAATAGGGGAAATGAACGAGAAGTTGAAATTTATACAGTCTGCTTTAAAACGATCAGAGCAACCTCTGGGTGGCCTGCTGAAGCAGGTTAAATCCATCGAGGATCAGCTTAGGGATATCAATGCAGCCTTGTACGGGGATCCGGTGAAGCGGGCCCTTGATATGGATCAACCTCAATCCCCGGCCAATAGACTGGGTACGATAAGCTATGAGCAGAAGTATACTACCTCAGGAATAACCGGTACACACAGGGATAGCTATAACATCGCTAAATCTGAACTGGAAGGAATCATGCAGCGACTGGAAGTACTAATTGAAGGTGATATGAAACAGTTGGAAGATTCCATGAAACAAGCCGGTATGCCATATACACCGGGACGGGGTACAAAGCAGTAGCATAGGTACCGCATATTTTTATTAAAACGTTCCGTCTGAAAAGCGGAACGTTTTGTTTCATGGTACTAAATTATTTTGTAGGAATTACTTCTCCATCTGGTTTAAAATAAAATTGTAACTTCAATATTCTTAACGAATTAGCTGTTATAAAACTAATACCAATAAAAATAAAAACATTCTGGAACCTCGCATTCATCTTTTTGCGATGCAATTCACTTTTGCTCAATCTTTCAAATTCTCAGCAGAGGAAATAAATATCAATTATGAAAAGTTCGTATTTCCCTGAATGATTTGGTAAAATATGACCTGCCGGATGATTATTATCAAACCTATGACGATAACGTTCGTAATCTTACATTGGGCGACCTAACTAAGGTGAGTAAGGAAGTAGTCGATCCGGAGGCCGTAAACTGGTTTATGGTAGGGGATAAGGTCAAGGTCATCGACAAATTAAAAGATCTTGGATTTGATGCTATTATTGATATAGATGCTGATGGGAATCAATTAAGTCATGTACCCAAGCCGGAAAAGAAGATAATAGACTAGGATATAAAAAAATATTATTTAAAAAAACCACGCTCACAGTGTGGTTTTTTTATGGGTAGTATTCTCTCTCATTCCAGAATAACAATCAAGTAGTGATCATTATGAATAAAGACTGAAACCCACTATTTTTCTTGAAAATTCTATCTATGACTATGGTCATTTTTAAAGACTCCACCCATGGCTACTTTTGAATGATTTTTAAAATAAGATCAAGTTATGAGAAACATATTTTTTTGCATCGTGACCCTGATTGCATTTGGTTCACAAGTAATTGGACAAGAGATTTCACCCTATATAAAAATAGGGGAAACCCCGGAAACTATTCAGCAAGCTTCCGACAAGATCATCGCTACCCTGAAAGATAATTCTTTCACTATTCTGGGGGCATATAATCCTTCAAATAAAGGTAATCTGAAAGTGATCACATTCACACGTTCAGATCTGAAAAACACAGTGATCAAAGTTAAGGACAGAGGTGCCCTGGCCGCTATTTACAAAATTGGCTTAGTAAAAGATGGTGATAAAGTAGTCATGTCTTATACCAATCCTGATTATATTTTACGCGCGTACTTAGGTGATCATTATAACAGCTATAAATCTACTTTTACTGGGTTTAGTTCAGATCTAAGGGCTGCTCTTTCTAGAGTAGGTAATGATTTTACCCCCTTTGGTGGATCAGTGGCTGCCGATAAGCTTAAAAAGTATCATTACAAGATAATGATGCCTTATTTTACCGACCCGATAGAGTTAAAAGAATTTTCTTCTTTTGAAGAAGGTCTGGCAACCATTGAGACTAACTTAAAAGCAAAGAAAGGCAATACTAAAATGGTTTATAAACTAGTATATAAATCGTCGAAAGTTGCTGTGTTTGGTGTTGGGCTGCAGTCCGGGGAAGATGGTGAGGCCTATTTTTTACCTAAAATTGGTGAAGCACACGTAGCAGCATTACCTTATGAAATTATCTTACAAGGTAATCAGGCAACCATCTTGCATGGAAAATACAGAATCGCACTGCACTGGCCGGATCTCACTATGGGAACCTTTATGAAAATAATGAGTACTCCGGGGGATATCGAAGATACCATGGAGTCACTGTGTCAATAAAAACAGAAAACTCTGAAGCATTACCTGCTTCAGAGTTTTTTTCTCTCAGTTAACAATCTGTCATTTCACGGCCTGTACTACCAGGTCGAACAGACCCATATCGTCGTGACTGGTTCCCGGAACGGGATGTTGAGGATATTTGGCTTCATACTTCAATACGACTACCAGGTCCAGTGCGGGCACAACCCCAATGATCTGTCCTCCCCATCCACTGGCTAAAAATGCCGGGTGCCCGTCTACCAGGGTGATGTACCATTGGTATCCATAACTGTATCTTCCGTATATATCGGTTTCATGTTCTTTTGTTGAATCCAATACCCATCTTTCTGAAATCAGTTGTTCGTTGTCCCATCGTCCTCGATTCAGATAGAGATATCCGAATTTAGCCATGTCCCGGGCTGTGAGATAGAGACCGAAGCCTGCACATTCAATATCGTGATTATCACGTCTCCAGGTTTGATGCAAGGGTTCTCTAAACTGATTCCAGTCGATGTAATCAAAAGGCTCTGTATATGGGTTGAACTCTATTCCCATAGGTTCGAACAAGCGTTCTTTGGCCAGCGTACCGGGAGATTCTCCCGTATGGTAAAAGACTAAGGAAGTCAGGAAATGCGAATTAGCTGAGCTGTATTTCCATCGTGTTCCCGGCCGGAAATTAAATCCCCGGTCAAGGGCTTCCTGCACCCAGTCATCGGAAAATATCCATTCCACCCATCGTGGTCCTTCCTCATCCCAATCCAAACCGGTTTTTTGTGTAAGCGCATGATGTAATGTGATACCATCAAAGTCCGGGTACTGCGGCATGAAATCGGTCATGAACTGATTTGTTGAGGAAATTTCTCGATCGTCCTTGACAATTCCAATAAGCGCAGAACTAACACTTTTGGTCACTGACCAAAGGTTGGAACTCTGTTCTGCATTCCCGCCATGATAATAGTTCTCAAAGACCAGGTAACCATCCTTAACCACCAGCAATGCCTTGGCCAGGTTGTCATTTTTAGCAAACTGATCGGCCGTATTCATTTTCGCAGGATCGATCTGGTGCTCCTCCATAGGAGCTGTTACCCACCCCTCGGTGGGCCAGAAGGTTCTGGTATTGTTGGGCCACGAATAACCGTTTTCGGGTACTATAGGTGGCACATCTTCCTTACTGCATTGCGTGCTTAAAAGTAGCAGTAGTAGTATTGGCAATCCGAATAGTAAAAGTTTTGATTTGTACATAGCTTTCAATTTTATTTCAAAAAAACATAACGACATACCGATGTAGCTATGATGATTCATAGAACTGTATTAGTAAAGCCAGCTATCCTATCGTGCCGTAAATCAGTTACCTGTTCTTGTATGCTATTTCATTCGAATGCAGATATCGACCATATGTCTGCCTTCCGGATGTGTTTCCGGATCGTTCTTATATAATTCGAAGTTGAGATCTGTGGTTTCTATAGCTTCGGATCTAATGAAGTTATGAACCTCCATCCATGCATCGCCATATTCGTGCGGAAGTAGTTCGTACGATCCAACCACATATTTTCCGGCGGGGATTTCCATGATCCTTATTTTGTCGGTTACCCTGGTTCCTTCCGGAACAGTAAAACCAACACTTATACGTTGTTGTTCTATCGGTACGATATAAGGATCGTCGTGGTAGACACTGATCGCTTCAGTCTTCTCGGTCATGTGGCCTTTGGGCGCAGCCCATTCCATTACCTGATTGAAAAGTCGGCCAAAAAGTTCGGTATCACCCATGTATGGGCCTACGTTACGGACATATGCCAACGTACGTTTTGGCAGGTCCGCAATTCTGATGTTAGATATTGCAGTTACCATTGCATAGTACATTATTGATTAACGCATCAAGATATGTCAGCATGATTTGTAGCGCAATGATCAGGGTCAGGTTTAAGCGAAAGATATAAACATTGATAGCTGTTGTGATCTTAAGTAACTGAAGGACAAATTCCTGAATACAATTCTTTGATTGAACAACGAAAGAATCATAAATTAGCCACAAGAATATTCCATGGCAAAGTTGATCTTTTATGCAGCGCTATTTCTTATATCTGCGCAATTTTACGGGCAAAATGTAGATAGTCTTAAACAGGTGATAATATCTTCCGAAGATAGTAAAGCTAAGTACGATGCCTACAAGGCTATAACCAACTATTCCCTGCAGAAAGACTCCACAATGTTCAGGAGATATTTAAGGGAAGGATTTGCATATGCCAGAGAGGTAAACGATACAGAGACGGAGTTTCAACTTGCTTTTATAAAATGTAAGTCGCTTAACGCAGCAGCCAATCCATTCTATTCCAGGCTTATCGCTCCATATCCCGTATCCCATAACTTTTTATTATAATCTGGGAGTTTTGTTTTCAGGAAAGAACTTCCGGTAGCTCGTAATGCCTTCCATTGGGAATCAAGTTCAGTTTTACGATCCTTATTGGATTGATTTACCCTCGGGAGACTACTGTCAGTCTGATTCATAAGGAATAAATACTCCGCGGTGAATTTATTCTCGAAATTTTCCACATCATCATAAGCCTTCGATTTACGTTGAACCATATCCTCATCCCAACTTTTCAATTCTTTCACCAGGACTTCTCCTTCCGAAACAATGTTGGTGTGTTTGCCCTCCTTTTTGAATTCTTTTAAAAGATTGGTAATTTCCGTTTCGGCCTTTTTCAATAAATTGACCATGTCATGCATTTCGGTAACATTAGCCTCTATTTCACTCATAAAAGTATCGTATTCCTGATACGCGGAAGGGGAGACGTTATATTTAGGGTTTGGATTTATAACAGCTTGTTTTGTAAGGGTTTGGCTATTGTAATTAAAAGTAAAAGTATAAGTTCCCGGAATGACCTTATGACCTCTGAACCCGGCTTCAATATAAACACCCGGTACTCCGGCCACTATCTCATGGCGCATATTCCACACAAAGCGATTCAGGCCTTTTTTATATGATAATGTTGGAGCGCGAGGAGCACTCCCGCCATTATGTGGAATGAAATTTTCATCTTTTTTTGAACTATAGCTGTTGATCACTTTTCCGCTAGCGTCAGTGACGGTCATAGTAAGTTCCGATTCCTCCGGAATTTCAGGGAGGTAGTAGTACAATTCCACACCATTGGCCGGATTAATTCCCACAAAATCCTGCATCCCAGTAAAGTTGTCGTTGTTCCCGCTTAACGAACTACCCCAGTTTCCATAGAAGATCGATTCCGGCTCATATAGCTTTGCTGAATTCTTGTTTTGATCATATTGTGATAGTAGCGAAAGATTATCAAGTATCCAGAAAGACCTACCCGAAGTAGCCACCACCAAGTCATTATCATGAACTTTCAGATCTGTGACCGGAGTGATGGGAAGGTTGCGTTGAAAAGATTCCCAGGATCTACCATTGTTGAAAGAAATATAGACACCCATTTCAGTACCAGCATACAATAATCCTTTTTTTAATTCATCTTCCCGAACTACTCGTGTGTAGGCACCATTGGGTATTCCGGAACTTATGTTCTTCCAGGTCTTTCCATAATCGATGCTTTTATACAAGGAAGGTGAATAATCTCCTAACTTATATCTAGTAGTCGCGATGTAGACGGTAGCCGGATCATGAGGGGAGACCTCGATAGCATTCACCAGCGTTTCACTCAGGTTCTTTGGTGTAATATTTTGCCAGCTTTGTCCATTGTCACGAGTGATGTGCACATAGCCATCGTCACTGCCCGTATAAAAAACACCTTTTTCGTGTTGAGATTCCACCATATAACTGATCGTTCCATAATTTTCGGCTCCCACGGCCTCATTGGTATACGGGCCACCACCTTTACCTTGTTTCTCGTCCAGATTACGGGTTAGATCGGGTGAAATTTCTGTCCAGGTTTTACCCATATCGGTCGATTTCAAAACCAGTTGCGCACAGTGATATATAGTATTTGGTTCATGTTGTGACCAGATAATAGGGGCGTTCCAATTATAAAGGTATCGCATATCACGGGCAGCTTTACCCAGGTACTGTATAGGAGCAGCCATGATCTTATTACTGGCTTTGGTTTTCATGTGAAGTACTTCTATAGTGCCTAGATAACTACCTCCAATGGTTACTAGGGGGTCGTTTTTATCAAAAGCCAGGAAAGCACTCTCTCCACCGGCAGCCCGGGTCCAATCGCTTTCAGAAATGCTGTAGTTACCCATACTCATACTGGCAATTCTCACAGAGCTGTTATCTTGTTGCCCTCCATAGATATTATAGGGATATAGATTGTCGGTATTGATTCGGTAGAATTGTGCCGTAGGCATGATATCCTGGGCGGACCAGCTTTTTCCAAAATTAAAGGAGATCGCAGCACCTCCGTCATTAGCGATTACCATATTTTTGGAATTATTCGGATTAATCCATAAGTCATGATAGTCTCCATGAGTGCCTGTAATTCGCTCCCAGGTCTTCCCTGAGTCTTTGGAACGCAGGGCAGGGGCGCTGAGCACATACACTGTTTCGTCATCATTGGGATCGGTAAAAACCTCCGTGTAGTACCACGCGCGTTGGGTAAGTCGGTTATCACCACTTGCCTGCGACCAGCTTTTCCCCGCGTTGTTGGAAACATATAATCCACTCTGGTCGGTTTGTGAATCGCTTTCGATCAGCGCATATACTTTGTCACTATTACTTCGGCAAACTGATATCGCCATTTTCCCCATTTCCTTCGGAAGGCCATTTTCAAGCCGTTCCCATGTTTCACCGGCATCCGTCGATTTATAGAGTCCGCTGCCTTCACCGCCACTGATCATTTTCCAGGGAGTCCTCTGGTGATGCCAGAGCGCCGCATATAATACATTAGGGTTATTATAATCTATCGATAGTTCCGAAGCTCCTGCAAAGGAATTCACATATAAGGTTTTTTTCCACGTCGCACCCCCATCTGTCGATTTATAGACCCCTCTTTCGGTGGTAGCACTTGGGTATTTTCCCTGTGCTGCCACATATACGATATCGGGGTTGGTGGGATGAATCACGATTCTGGAGATCTGCTCTGTAGCTGTTAAACCCATATGAACCCAAGTTTTTCCTCCATCGTTCGACTTGTACACTCCATCACCATAGGAGGTCATCACGCCACGGATTGCATGTTCGCCCATTCCGCAATACACAATATTCGGATTACTTTCTGAAACGGCCACTGCACCTACTGAACCTGTTTTAAAGAAGCCGTCACTAATGTTCTTCCAATGTGCGCCCGCATCTTCGGTCTTCCACAAACCACCACCCGTAGTGCCCATATAATAGGTAAGAGGATTATCGACCACACCTGTGGCAGCTACAGAACGACCGCCACGATACGGACCTATGTTACGGTATTTCATGGATGAAAAATATTCATTGGCTTCCTGACCGAAAAGAGTAAGTGTTGTGAGTAATGATACGAATAGGGTGGTTGTTAGTTTCATTCGGATAAAATTTAGAAGTTTAAAAATACGAGAATTGAAGGAATAAGTGAGTATACATTAAAAGAGTTGCAATCCAACTAAGCTTAAAACACATCCACGACTTAGTGATAAACCCCTTTTTTCTACAGGAAAAATACGGTGTATAAATGGGTGATATACCTCTTATGTGTTGATAAAGAAACAGTTAACTTTATTATAGCCTAAATCAAATCTACCTCACTTCGGGTTTTTCCTGACGCTTAGCTCGTTTTAATCCCGGAATATACAGTAGCTGCATAAGGTAGAATTGCCGAGGACTACAAACCCTAAATCTATTTATTAATTACGGGGTCTCAAGAGTATGCATATGGTACTACCTACGAGATACCTATCTAAAATCAAACAGATTATGAAAGCAAAGAATGAACCTCAAAAAGGAGGTTACAAAGAAAATCTAACGATCCATATTCGCCCCGGTGAAAAAGTGGATGAAGAACCCAAAGAATTTCTTGCCTTATTATTCAATAATAAGAAGGAATTACTGGAAAGAACTTTGGTTAAGAAAGACCAGGCCGTTTTCAAGACGGGAAATTGTAAGCCAGGGGAATTTAAATTACTGTTGGCTCCAAACAGAAAGGAGATTAAAGCCGAAAGTAATTACGATACCTTAATTAATAGGCATAAAGCCTATGATCCGGTAGTAAAGCAAACAATTCAGGGAGGATTTGAGATCCTGCCTATACCGGATCTTTACATCAATTTCTGGTGGATAAGAAAGTGCCGTGTAAAAGGTAATGTATCCAAGAATTTTGATATTAGCGGATATACAGATCGCAAAGGACTCTGCAATGTTAGAGTTCATATTTGTGAAGTGGACAGGCTGATTTGGTTGTTGCCAAGGATACCGGACGATATTCTGGTGAAGATCCCGGACCTGGTGCTACGTCCGAAGATTCCGTTTCCTGTTCCAGTGGAAAAGATACCACCATTTCCACCCTTCCCGGATCCTGTGCTTCCTCCGATAACACGAAATATCGACCATATCTTCGAGGCCACAAGTTTCGAAAGACAGGAGGTTTCAGAAACGAGCATGGAACAAACCTCACTAAACCCTGAAAAGAGTAGCAGGGCTATTCAAAGCAACCAGCAAATAGTTAGCTTGCTTCAAACCAGGAACCCGGCAACGATCAGGGAGACTATTTTGGAAAATTTCAAACTATTTCATCCTATATTCTGTATAACACCATGGATATGGCCTTATTTTTATAAATGTGATGAAATAAAAGTGGTCTATACGGATGAGAACGGGGATTTTGATACCAATATCATCTATAGTCTCTTTGGAGATCATCCAGATCTTTATTTCTGGGTGGAAGCATTTATCGATGGCCAGTGGGAAACGGTTTACAAACCACCATTACCTTGTAATATCTATTGGAATTACCCTTGCGGACTTCATGTGAATATCAATGTCACTGATCCACGGGTAGAGTGGGATTGTGCCACCGATCTGGATGGGAAGGTCATTTGGGTGAAGACCATTAGGTCTGGTACAAGTGTGTCCCATATTGAGCAAAATAATGTAACAGGCGCGCCAATTCAAGGTGAATTACTGAACAGGCAGGGACTTACCGACAGATTTGAAGGAAGTGGCAATTACAGAAGGCCTTTCGGAAGTAAGTTATACTTTAAAGTGCAATTCAGTGATGCGGTTCGCAGCAATGAATACACCTATTATCGATGGTCGTACCGAAAAGTAAAACACGGAGATCTGTCCTTAGCCTTTGGAGCCGAAACTCCCGTAGGAAATCCAGCCTATAAGTTGTATTCCTACACTTTTATTGGAGGCGACGGATTTACGCATATAGGCTATAGCAATGAAAAGCTCGGACCTGTGGATGTAGGTACCGAAACTGGACTTTACCAGATTCCTACACCATCTCCAACCGATGCACCATTTAACGCTACGGAGGCGAATGCTAAATGGCAGTCGAGAGATACATGGACCATTTCCTTCGATTCGAATCTGGAAGGCGACGGATTGTATGAATTTACCCTGGAACTCTTCGATAAGAACGGAAACAAGGTAACGAACATTCCAGATGAGCTGTTCCAGGTACCTCATTACAATACCTTTGCTCCATCGGTGCTAGCTCCATCGGTAAATCTAAGAAATAGCGGGCCGGGTACATGTAATGCCTTTAAAATGGTAATGCGACTGGATAACAGCCAGTGTACAGCCCTAATTTCAAAGATCAAGGTAAACGGTGTTGAGAAGAATCCGACCTGTTGTGGTTTTGTTCCATACACTCCTACATCGAACATTGAAATTAAGTTCAGAGCCTATCATCCTAATAATTTTGCCGATTTAAACTTTACGGTTCAAAAAGGAACCTGCAGCGATTCCACACAGTCGGGCAAGACCAATGCCACAGGCATGGTGATAGGAGATGCTAATACGAACGATGGTGTGGGTTACTCCAGAAATAGTTTCAGCGAGTATACCCGAACCTTTACACCCGCTGATCTCCTCGGAATTTGTACCTCTGAGGGTAAGGCAGCATTCGCAGAATATTTATACGTGAATGCGCTGGCGATCAATGGTAATAATGAGATCAATGCCTATGATGCCTCCAGATTAGCTGCATTTGCACTGGAGCCTGAATAGTATTGATTGAGTCATTCATTTTTAAAAGGGGAGCTTCGGCTCCCTTTTATATTCTGAAGAATAATGAGGTGCCTGAAATAAGGGATGAGATAAAACCGTATTTGAAGCATGAATTTTTAATTATCTTTAAACGCTAATCAACCCACATTGCGTTCTATGAATATTCGATCGATCTCTGTTAAGATTCTCCTATTATTATGTATTCCAACCACACTATCAGCCCAGGATTTTGAAGCCTTACAATACCGAACGGTTGGGCCGGAACGGGGGGGACGAGTTACCACGGTAACAGGAACGCCTATGGAACCTGGTACTTTCTATCTTGGAGCAACCGGAGGCGGCGTATGGAAATCGGAGGATTACGGAACTTCCTGGAACAATGTGTCCGATGGATTTTTTGAAACGCCTTCCATTGGCGCTATTGAGGTATCCGCTAACGATCCCAATATCGTTTATGTAGGTACCGGGTCGGATGGGTTGCGATCTAATGTCATCAGTGGTAGAGGTGTTTATAAATCCATTGATGCCGGGAAGACCTGGGAGCATATCGGACTAAGAAATGTAGGTCAGATCGGCGCTGTTGAAATAGATCCTACTAATCATAATATTGTATGGGTCGCAGCCATAGGAAACGCCTTCAGGGCGAACAGTGAACGAGGGATTTATAAAACTGTTGATGGTGGGAAAACCTGGGAGAAAGTGTTGTTTGTTTCTGATAAGGTAGGTTTTTCAGATTTGGAACTGCTTCCCGGTAACCCGAATATTGTCTACGCAGCCGCCTGGAAAGCGGAGCGTAAACCGTGGACGATCATATCCGGAGGAAATAATAATGAAGGCGGAATTTATAAATCTGTGAACGGAGGAAAGGACTGGGTTAAACTTAAAAACGGATTGCCCGAAGGTCTCATTGGTAAGATCGATCTCGCCGTATCAAAGGTAGATTCCAGTATTCTGTATGCAGTGATCGAAGCTCCCGAGAAGGAAGGAGGGCTTTATAAATCGGCAGACCAGGGTAAATCATTTAAACAAATGTCCGATAAGAAAGGACTGGTGAATAGGCCTTTCTATTACACCAACATTGAACTGGACCCCACCAATCCCGACATAGTTTACTCGAACGCAAATCCTTTATTAAAATCATTAGACGGAGGCAAGACCTGGGATCGAATGAGCGTTCCACATGGGGATAACCATGATATATGGATCAATCCCAATAATACGGATCTGCTTATTCAATGTAATGATGGTGGCGCGAATGTGAGTCATAATGGAGGCAAGACATGGTCCACGCAATTTAATCAGCCCACAGCGGAATTGTACCAGGTTGAAGTGGACGATCAATACCCCTATTGGTTATACGCAGGGATGCAGGATAACTCATCAACTATCGCAGTACCCAGTTTTCCACCCAGCTCTGTTCAATATGCAGGAAAAGGCTGGATCATCAATACAGGGGGCTGTGAAACAGGTCCGGGAGTACCTAAGCCGGGGAATCACAATATAGTATATGCAAACTGCAAGGGACGATTTAGTGTTTTTGATAAGCGCACGGGAACTGAAAAAGGGTATTATGTAGGTGCTTCTAATATATACGGACACAACCCCAAAGATCTGGAATATCGTTTTCAGCGTATAGCACCCATTCATGTGTCACCACATGATCCGGACGTGGTGTATCACGGTTCTCAGTTCCTTCATAAAACGGTAAATGACGGATTGGCCTGGGAAACGATCTCACCGGATCTAACAGCCTTTGAAGCCGATAAACAGGTAATTTCAGGAAGCCCGATAACTAGAGATATTACCGGGGAAGAATATTATAGCACGATCTATTCTATCCGGGAGTCTACATTGAAGGAAGGCTTGATCTGGGTTGGTTCCAATGATGGAGTCGTGTCCTTAACCCGGGATGGCGGAAAGACATGGAAGAATATAACACCTAAAAAATTACCAAAAGGCGGGCGGGTAGAGTCGCTCGAGCCATCACATTTCGACCCGGCAACAGCATATCTGGCCGTCGACCGGCATTTGCTTGGTGATTCAAAGCCTTATTTGTATAAGACCAGCAACTATGGCGAAAGCTGGGCACTGATTTCTGAAGGGATTCCATCCGATTTTAACGCCCGGGTTTTGAGGGAAGATCCTGTCCGCGCTGGATTATTGTTCGCCGGAACCGAGTATGGCGTTTTTGTTTCATTTGATGACGGGGAAAGCTGGAAGGCGTTTCAGCAGAATTTACCGGTAACACCTATTACCGATCTAAAGATTCACAGAGGTGACCTTGTGATAAGCACTATGGGCCGTGGTTTCTGGATACTTGATAATATTACAACGCTTCGGCAATCTCAAGTGAATAATTTAGCAGACAATGCTGCTTTGTTCAAACCGGATAATACCATTCGCTATCGTTATCCAAAATCAACCTGGGGTTCCTTTCCGGAATATCCAAGGCCCGGTGTGATTATGGATTATTATATCCCTGAGTCGGGCAGTGGAGGAGTTCAATTGGAGATCCTGAACGAACGAGGAGAGACCGTTGCCAGTATCGTTGGCGATAGTACCCAGTTGAAATCTACCGTTGAAAAAGTGGAGGATATGAATTTGAGTCAGACCTTCCGCTATGTCGACAAAAAACTCGAGTCGAAACCTGGAATGAATCGATTTCTCTGGGATCTACGACAAAAAGGTGCCTGGGCCAAGGAAGAAAAAAGAAGATTTAAGAACGGACCTATGGTGACTCCCGGCAGGTATTCTGTTATGCTAATTGTGGGAGAGGAAACCTTTCAGCAGTCCTTTGATCTGTTGATGGATCCACGGGTTAAAGCACAGGGTATATCCAAAAATGATATTGAAAAGCAATTGGCACTTCAGAATAAGGTGATCGATCTGCTTTCCGAAGCAAGAAAACTGCAGAATGAACTTGAAGAAGAAGCTAAGCAGTTGGATGGGAAGAAAGCAAAGGTTAAGAAGGAACGCCTGGAAAAAGTAGAGACTGTTTTAAAACAACTCAAGAACGATGAAGGCGCCTACCCACAGCAAATGTTGGTTTCTCAAATAAGTTATCTTCTGAATATGATAAGCAGTGCCGATCAGGTTCCGGGCAGGGATGCCGAGCAACGAGTTCTTGTCTTACAAACTCAGTTTAACAAAATCAAGGAACAGGTTAAATGATGATGCAGGCTATCACTGAATGTTGATCTTAATAGTTTGATTAATCATTGCCGGGTAAGAGAATCATTTTTTCGGTAACTTTAGCGTTTACCAATCAACACCATCCATTTATGAAACTACTTCGCTTCACTTCGCTTGTTTTCTTCGTTCTATTCACTCAGATCTTTCTCGCACAGGAACAAAACGAGATTCTTGAAAAACTTGAAGAGATTGCCATCATCGACCAGAAAATAATGATGCCCATGCGGGATGGTGTGCGACTTGCTACCGATATTTACAGGCCTAAAACAAACAAAAAGGTTCCTGTTATTTTCTCTCGGACACCCTATAATTTCAATTCCTGGGGTGATGGAAAACAGCGTACCTGGACGGCAAACTTCGCATATGAGGTGGTTAAACGAGGCTATGCCTATGTGGTTCAGAATGAACGCGGGCGTTACTATTCGGAAGGCGAATGGGATATTTTAGGAGTCCCGCTTACCGATGGTTACGATGCTTTTAGCTGGATGAAAGATCAGTCCTGGTCCAATGGCAAAATTGGAACTTATGGTTGTTCCTCAACTGCGGAATGGCAAATGGCTGTTGCTGCCCTGGATCATCCTTCGCATGCGGCTATGGTACCACAAGGATATGGAGCGGGGGTAGGTAGAGTGGGTGATATCATGGAACAAGGAAATTGGTATAGAGGTGGAGTAGAACAAATGTTGTTCTTTGCCTGGTTATATGGGGTAGAGCATGATGAGTTCAAACCCAGGATCCCTGCAGGTGCATCCCAGGAAGACCTTATTCGTATATCGAGATTCTATGACCTGGCGCCTGAGAATCCACCCGTTGATATGTCGGAAGCTTTAAATCATTTACCCATACAGGATATCCTTAAAAACGTAAGCGGGAAAAAAGAGATCTTTGACAAGATGGTAAGGCGTAAGCCTAATGACCCCGATTGGTATACAGGAGGTTTGTATCATGATGATATGGAATTTGGAGTACCCAGCTTCTGGTTTACCTCCTGGTACGATGTCTCGATAACTCCGAATATTGCCTTGTTCAATCATGTGCGGAATAATGCCAAGGATCCTGAAATTCGGGAGAATCAATACCTGGTGATTGCACCCACATTGCATTGCGGGTATACCCGGGCCACTGAAAATACGATCGTAGGGGAACGCAGCGTAGGTGATGCACGGCTAAATTATATCGAACAGATTTTTGCCTGGTGGGATCTATGGTTGAAAGGGGAAGCGAACGATTTTAAAGAGAAAACGCCACGGGTACAATATTATACCATGGGAAGTAATAAATGGCAGTCGGCAACACAATGGCCTCCAGCCAATAGCAAGATGGTTACCTACTACATGAACAGCAAAGGCGATGCGAATACACTGGATGGAGGCGGTATGCTCACTAAAAAGAAACCTTCCAGGGATAATCCGGATTCCTTCGTGTACGATCCTATGAATCCTGTGACTTCCTGGGGAGGCAATGTTTGTTGTACCGGAAATGCCGTAAAAGGGGGTGCGTTCGATCAGCAGGACATGGAAGGGCGAGAGGATATTTTAGTGTATACTACTGAAGTGCTTTCAGAAGGAGTGGAAGTTAGCGGCTTTATAGAATCTACGCTTTATATTTCTTCAGACGTAAAAGATACCGATTTCACCATTAAATTGATCGATGTCTATCCTGATGGAAGAGCATATAACCTGGATGAAACCATACAGCGAGTGCGCTACAGAGAAGGATACGACACCGAAGTATTTATGGAAAAAGGAGAAGTCTATAAGGTAGACTTAACACCCATGGCTACGAGTAATTACTTTGAAAAAGGGCATCGTATACGGGTCGAGGTTTCCAGCAGTAATTTCCCGCGTTTTGCGCGTAATTTGAATACCGGCGGAAATAACTACGATGAATCTGAAGGCCTTATAGCGAACAATAAAGTACACCACTCCAGGAAGTACCCGTCGCAAATACGATTGCCGATCAAAGAGAAGTAATAGGAAAGTTATAGTTTTTTTATTTTTCCAACGTCTTCAATACTTTCTTCGCTTGGTTGTTATTCGGATTTAATTCGAGAGATTTCTTATAGTTCCGGATAGAATTTATAGAATCCTCAAGTTTCAGAAGCGATTCCGCATAACTGTCGTATACCTCCCATCGGTCCGGATAGGCTTCAATATTCAATTTAAAAACGAATGCAGCTTCTATGATCTTGTCCGAAAAGAATAATTCATATCCTACCTTATTCATTTCGTGCAGGTCGTGATAGTGATCTGCCGATCTATTCACTTCTTTGTAATATTCAAGTGCATTAGGCTCTCCATCTTTCTCCAAAACCTCTTTCATTGAATAAGCAACGGATATTTTCGGGTCGAAGGATTTATCGTGAAGGATTCCGTTAATCGCAGTGGTTATTTCACGCAACGGAACTCTTTCAACATTGTTTAATACTACAATTAATGATTCGTTTGAAGGAATTCTTGTGATCAAAGTGTTAAAACCGTTAATTCCACCACCATGCCCGATGGTTTGCACCTGCTCATTGGTGTTTCCTAGAGGCATTTCGCCGATAAACCAGCCATAACCATAGTGTCGCCCTCGAGCAGGTATATGCTTGTTGAATAAGAGATCCCTATAAGTTTCAGAAACCAGTGTATCACAATAAAGAGCACGATCCCATAGATGTAGATCCTCTACTGTTGAATATATGGATCCGGCGGCATAGGGGATGGACATATCAACAAAATTTGTGTTGTAAAATTCACCCCTGCTATACCCGTTTGAATAACCAGAAGCTCTGTTCTTGATCACCGTATAGTGACGATCATATCCTGAATTGGTCATTTTGAGGGGAGTGAATATTTGGTCCTGCAAGACCTCTTCGTAAGGCTTGCCCGTGATTTTTTCGATAATAACACCCAACACGACATAACCGGGATTAGTGTATTCGAATTTTGTTCCCGGCTCGAACTGCAGCGGTTGGTCTGCAAAAATATTTAATAGCTCTTCTGGGCGGTAACGATCGCGTTCTATGTCCCTGTATTTAATATAGAGATCGAATTCCGGGATTCCCGATGTATGGGTTAACAAATGATGAAGGGTAATACGATCCCCATTTTCTTTAGGGTAGTCCGGCAGGTAGGTGGATATTGGCTCGTGTAAGTCTACTTTGTTTTCAGAAGCCAACTGAACAATAAGCATTGCTGTGAATTGCTTGGTGATGGAAGCAATGCGAAATTTTGTATCCGGTTTATTAGGTATATCCCATTCCATATTAGCCATACCAACACCTTTCTTGTATAGTACCTCGCCATTTTCGGCCACCAGGATCGTTCCGTTGAATTTTCCGTAGTCTGCATACCGACTTATAAGATCGTCTATCTTTTCACTTTTTGTTGTTAACTCATCATTTTCAACTATTCCTTTCTTACAAGAATTAACCAGAAGACTCAGACATGCTACTAAAAGAATCAAATACATATAGCGCAATACTACCTTGTATGTATTCATATGGGGCTTTTCAATATTAATTATGTATATCTGTGGAAATTAATTAGCATCCGTTAATCTGGAATTTGAGATAACCACCTTGATTCCGAACCACCAGGGGGAATTTTTCCATGGTACATTTTGGTTCTATAACAAATTGAAGAGTTGTGTTTATATTAAAATCTTCCAGACTGTTTCGTTTTACTTTAAGAATATACCTGGTATCTTCTCGAACCCAGTTCACGTAACCATCAACGAATGGATGCGGGTCGAATTCTTCTACAGAGCGTGGAACTTCATCCCAATCGTCAAGAGTGGTAAGTTTTTGGGAATCCTCCATTTCAATAGTGAACTTTCCTTTGAAATCTCTTTTCGCGTTCGGTGAGACATAATATGAATCATTCAAGAGGTTTACGTCGATCACCAGCTCGTACGCATCGTCCTTAAGTTCATTTACCCCGAATTTTAATTTGTAGTCGTTATTGGTTATGGAATCGTAATAATAGGTATAGTCTTTTTTGTGTTCTGTTTTGTTTTTTACCTTTTCTACAACGGCAAGGTCATATTGAGATTCCGAAATATTCGTGTTACAACCTATGAGAAACAGAAGTGCGCAGCAATAAATGATATGTTTCATACTATTCATTTTTATTTTGATTAATGATAGGTTAAAACTAGGGGAATGAATTTGGAAAACTGTCAAAAGAATGTAAAAGAAGTGCAAACCTTTGTAAAATGTCCTCAATTTAGTAGTTATTTGTAGGAGCTATGCGAAGAATCCGATTTATTATCTATGCCATACTTATCACTGTGCTTCTGTATGCCTATGGGAGTACCAGTTCAAAAATTGAGAATCAGGAGTTTTCAGAAAAAGTGAAGATCGCTTTGCGAGCAGCAGGAAATGAGGTTTTACTAGCAAATAAAGATTCGACCTCACTGATACAACCTGTGGTAGAAATTGAACCGGAGAAATACCGCGTGTCTTTTGAAAGCGATCTGTCCTTTGAACCCGGTGAATTGGTCTCTGCGATTTCCAGGCATTTTCAGATCGCGGCACTTCCCGATACGTACCGCGTGGAAGTGATCCAATGCAACGATGGGGAAGTGGCCTACAGTTACCAGATGGATTTTCTGGAGGAAAGTACCATAGTGGCTTGCCAGGGAAGAAACGTGCCAAAGGCTTGTTATACAATAGACGTGAGGTTTCTCCATGCTAAAGCCTCGTTCTTTAGCAAGCAATATCTATCGTATCTGCTGTTGTTAGTTGTTTTGGGAATATTTTTCATCGAAGTATATCTTCGAAAAAGATCTCAGCGTGCTTCCCAATTACAGGGTGCCAATTATGCAGCGGTAGGGAAATTTCATTTCTATCCGGAGCAGAATAAGCTGGTGAAGGAGGCTGTGGAAATTCCACTTTCGAGAAAAGAATGCGAATTGCTGGCCATTTTTGCGGCAAATCCCAACCAGATTGTTAAAAGAGAGGAACTAACAAAAAAGGTCTGGGAAGACAATGGCGTAATAGTGGGTAGAAGCCTGGATACTTATATTTCCAAGCTCCGTAAAATACTACAAGAAGACGATTCCATTAGACTTACCAATGTTCATGGGGTTGGTTATAAACTGGAGGTAGATTAATATGAAATGTTTTCTCCAATGGTGAGATAATGCTTCGGATTAGTTTCATTTCAGGATTTAATTCAGAAAAATATAATTCTTTCAATAATAATTACTATTTTGAGAAAAACATTTAGATAAATACATGGCAAAATCGCAGCAAACATATAGTAAAAAGGAAAAAGAGAAAAAACGTTTAAAAAAACGCGAGGCAAAGCAGAAGAAAAAAGAAGCGCGTAAGGCTGAAGCAAAAGAAAGGGGAAATACCATAGAATTTGCCTATGTAGGTCATGACGGCCAGCTAACAGATTCGCCACCCGATCCCAATTTGAAAGTAGAAGTTGATGTTGAGAGCATAGAGATAAACATTCCCAGGCTGGAAGACAGCGATGTAGAGCCATTCGACCCGGTTAGAAAAGGTAAAGTCTCGTTTTACGATAGTTCTAAAGGATTCGGGTTCATTATCGATTCTGAAAACCAGGAAAAATACTTTACCCATGTCAGTGGGCTTATTGATGAGATTGCTGAAAACGACAAGGTATCCTACGAATTAGAAAAGGGGTTGAAGGGTATGAACGCAGTGAAAGTTACACTTATTACATAAAAATTCTTATTCTTTTGTTACATTTAAAATGAGCATGCGGAATCGAATAACCATCGTGACGGCCTGTGCTTACATTTTATAATCTGCTGTACTATTAATAACAATATCAAACTAACCTTTAAATAAAAACGCAATGCAAACTACATCTATTAAAGCCTATGGAACAGAGGCTGCTGATGCGGATCTCAGGCAATTACAAATTGACAGGCGGGTAGCCCTGCCAAAAGATGTTGAGATCGATATACTATACTGTGGAGTGTGCCACTCCGATCTGCATTTCGCCCGAAATGATTGGGGCATGACAGTTTATCCTGTCGTTCCCGGGCATGAGATTGTTGGCCGGGTAACCAGAGTAGGGGAAGGCGTGAGTAAATACAAAGAGGGTGACCTGGTAGCCGTAGGTTGCCTGGTGGATTCTTGCCGAAGTTGTAACAACTGTAAGGATGACCTGGAACAGTACTGCCCGGAATGGGTGGGAACCTACGGAGGATTCGATAACCATTTACAAACCAATACCCATGGTGGCTATTCGGAAACCATTGTGGTGGATGAAGACTTTGTGCTGCGTGTTCCCGAGAATTTGGATCCTGCGGGGATTGCTCCTGTGTTATGCGCCGGAATTACAACCTGGTCGCCATTACGACACTGGAAAGTGAATGAGAACAGCAAGGTTGCCGTAGTTGGATTAGGCGGATTAGGCCATATGGCTATTAAGCTGGCGGATGCCTTGGGCGCACATGTCACGCTTTTCTCAAGATCTCCGAACAAGATAGAGGATGCGAAGAAGTTGGGTGCGGATGAAGTGATCATCTCCACGGATGATGCCCAGATGGAAGGTGCCATGGGACGTTTCGATCTTATTATCGATACCGTGCCTTACGAGCACGATCTGAATCCGTATGTAAATACTTTAAGTACGAACGGAACTCTGGTCGTGGTAGGGTATTTAGGTCCGCTGGACCCCATGTTAATGACCGTATCCATGATTATGGGACGGAGGTCTGTGGCCGGATCATTGATTGGTGGTATTGCCGAAACCCAGGAATTGCTTGATTTCTGCGGCAAGCATAATATTACTTCGGATATTGAAGTGATCAATATGCAGGACATCAATGCCGCATACGAACGTATGTTAAAAGCAGATGTGAAATATCGATTTGTTATTGATATGGGATCACTTAAAAGCTAATATATATAGCTTTTTTTAACCGTTTTAGTAATGTAAAGAATGGTGCCCTTAGTGTAGTCTAAGGGCAATTTTATTACAAATGATTAGCGATGGTATAAAACATGGAAAACCTTAACAAGTCTTCATTCTAAATTTATATTCAGCTAATCCGTTTATTGATGCAACTTCTTTCACTTTCAGGAAAAACCCTCGTTAAAAATTTAGTTGTTTACCCAGTGATATTCAGGGTTTTCACTTACACAAATTCACGTGCAGGCACTTAACTTTGTGAGTGTAGTTATCGTAGTTGTTGAGCGATAATGACTTTGAAAATACATAACCTCTAAATAAAACTTACCAAAATGAAAAACCAATGGAAATATGTACTCGGGCTCTTCGTCTTAGTAGTGTTGTGCGGCAATTTCGTTGTACTATTCAGCAATGCTGATACCGGCATCGCAACCCCCGAAGAGACTACAACAGAAGAACCTTCCGAAAACAGAGAACCCATGAACCGAGGGCAGGTAGCGCTTACGGTTGCCAAAGGGCAGTATTAGCTAGCTGTTACATTTGCTTCTTACACCTTAAACCAAGGCCCTTCAAAAGGAGGGCCTTTTTATTATATATTGATCCTTTATACTCAAGCTATACAATATAAGGGCCGGGTTTTAGATGTTTTATTGAATCGTCACAATATCCAGGACAAATTGCAGAGTAAACTTTAGGTTGATGATATCATAAGAATTACCAAGGTATATGATTTGGAGTATAAGTTGGAGGTCCTGGATTGAAATAAATTTCACCTGAGGTACTAATTCGCTCTTCCGAAAATTTTAATTCTGAACCGTAACTTTAGGTTCCATGGTGATCTTCGATCTGATTGAATTTGAAATTAAACAGGCTTTCTCCGATTTTTCAAGTATACGTAAAGCCCGACCCCTTTGTTTCTCGTTGGCTATAAAGACTTCCGGGTACAGCAGGATCTCGCTCATCACGAATTTACCGTCTACTTTGTCCAGTACACCCTTGGAACCACATCGGAAACTTATGAAATCGAACTTCGAATATTCGGCTATCGCCAGGAAGGTGGTCATCAGGCAGCTGCTAACCGAGGCTGTGAACAAATGCTCCGGCGACCAGATGTTGGGTATCCCTTTGGCAAACTCCGGTGGGGTAGCCACTTCTATACAATTGGATTCGCGGGTGTCTTCCTTACGTAGTTCGGGGGAACACATCACCCCTTTGCGGTCCTGTGTCCAGTTGATATCGACATTATAAATATGTTTGTCCATTTGAGTAGGGTTAAAATCTATGATAGCTGTAAAGTTCTTAATCAGATAGCAGGCAGGGAATGATAAATATCAGGGATTTTGATAATTAGCTCAATAAAATTTTTCAAAACCCAGCTGTACAAGGCAGGGCTCTCGTTTTCCCTGATAACGATTATCGATAGCAAGAAGATACAATCAATCGCCTCAATGCATCCTGTTCTTAAACTTAGTGAATGACCTTACTAACATTCGTTGTATCAAGGGATCCTTGATCCATCTCGGGATACTTGAATTTGTTATGGAAATGGCCGAAAATTTTATTTCAAAAAGGCCATTATTCTTTGAGATCAGTAGCCATTGGGATAAGTTATAACCTTCCCTGGTGATTCCTTTTATGGGTTTAATATAATCGGGTAATGATTTTGAAGATATAATAATAGTATCTTTTCTCTCTTCTATACTGTAGGAAGCCACAAGATCCTGTTGCGAAAAGGGGAAGGGAATTTTATATACCGTGTGCAGGATCCAATTAGGGCCGTTGTCTTTCAGTACTTTAGCACTTTTAATGCCGTCATTCCAGGAACTTAGATTGTCGGGCTGTTTTATCTGCGACAAAATGGAATCCATAGTTCCCGAAACAGTGAATTCTAATAATAATTCTCTTGTTTTAATGGTGTCGAAAAGTTCAAGTTTCCGATAGCTGATGGTAATACCATTTTTTTGTTTCGCTTGTTTCCAATCTTCTTTTTTAGCCGTAGCAACAAATTCCTCAAGATTTCGTATCTCATCTAATTCCTTATTCTGAGCCATACTTAGGTTGGAACCAGCGAGTATTATGATCAATATCAATATGTTCTTTTTCATGTTTCTGTAGCCTCTTGTGCTCAAGTTTTATACCTAAGAAGAATCCAATTCAAGACATTGCAGCTTGTATCTCCCAGTTGCTGAAGCAGTAAGAGAGATGAACCCCTTAATTAAAGATATTAGATCTGGCAAAAGCCGGGGTGGCAAGTTCTTAAAAGATCAATTTCCAAATGACTGGAAGGTGAAATCTATGAATTCTTATCAAAATCTAAATCCAAAACGTTAAAATTATTTGCTGCCTTAACTAATAAGGTGGAGCCAATAGTTTCAAACAAATCATTGGTTTTGATTACAAAGGCAGCCTGTTTTTCAATTTTATAATTAGGGATGCCTATTACTGTTAGGTCGGTAGTTTGGGAATATTGCTTTATTAAACTATAAAATGCTTTTTGTTCTACCGCATTATTAATAATGGTAATTTCAACACTAACTCTTAAATCTTCAACAACTTCCGAAATTTTTGTACGAATAACAGCAACATCAACATTGTTATTATTTACAAATAGCACCCGAATCTGTGGGTTATTCCATCGAGGAGAGGCAATAATAAATCGCGCAATATTCAGCATCATTTCGGCATTCTTACTATCTGTCTCCCTCCACCAAAAATCAACCGTATGATAATTCCCAAATTTTCTCTTTCTATCGAAATCTAAGTATAATAAATTATAATCTAAATACAACAGCGTTTCTGTCATTTTAGAATATTCTTTAGAATTCTCCAGACCTTTTGGCCAGCCCATCATTATGGAGTTCGGTTCAACACCCGAAAACCCAAAAGTGGTTGCGATATTGGTGATGCCTGTGTAAATATTATTCACATTTATTTGTCTGGCAAAAATCCCAAGGTCGGTGAAGGTATCATCTCTAATTACTTGTTCAGTTCTTTTTAAAGGCTTTGTGCCTTCCTTGTCTAAAATAAGTTTGAAGTTAGTCACAATTCCTGTCCTCCCGGAAATGGTCTTGCATAGTTCCAATAAATAAAATTGGTGTTTACTCGCACCGCTAAACAGGATAATATTCGGATTCCAATTTGAATTTTCATTCACCTGGGAATCAATTCTTTTCAATCCTTTGTTCACCACATTCTCCCAAACACTTCGCCAAACATCATTAGATTGTAATTTCACTTCTTTGCGCTGTAATCCAAAATACAATCCTCCAATAATAGCCAATGAAGCGAGCATAGCCAGCATGTCCAGCTTGAACATAACGGTAAAACAAGCTATAAAACCAAGCAGGCCAATCCAGCGCTTAATTTTAAATGAGGGTTGAAAGTCGGGGTTTGCCCAGCTTTCTAAGAAAAAAGAAATATTAATAAAGCCATAGGCGGTTAAATAAAACATGGATACAACACGTGCAATAATATCTAATTCGCCGATTAAAATACCTGCTTCGGCAATAACAAAAACCAGTAGCAGCGCATTTACAGGCTCATTATTTTTTCCCTTACCAAAACCAAATAGTTTTGGTGTAACCTTATCAATAGACATGGCCTGAATAATTCTGGGGCCTCCAAGAATACCACCTAAAGCAGAAGATAGGGTAGCACCCCAGATTCCGGCAACCACTGCAGGGGCAAAGAATGCTATTTTCATTAAAATATTGTAATCGCTTTTTAACATTTCCGAATCCACGGTAAAGGCCAAAAAAGTTGCAAGCCCAAGATAGACTAACAGACCACCGCCAATGGCAAATAGCGTTCCCCGGGGAATGGACCTTTTAGGATCTTTAAGATCGCCGCTCATGGAAATACCTGCGGTAAAACCGGTAACAGCAGGAAAGAATACAGCAAATACAATCTCCAGGGGGACTGACTCAATTGTGGAAAAAAGGGGGACGCTGTCCGCCGTAAATTCTGATGTCCCGATAAAAATTGAAACCAGAGAAACAATTATAGCTGCCAGGATGATATATTGAGCTTTAAGGGCAAGAGAGGTACTAATTAACGCCAGCAGGGTAAGAGAGACTAATGCCAGAGTACCTGTTAGTCGAAAATCATTTGTGGTCATGCCAAATCCAAAAAAGGCATTCAAGCTTTCTGCAAACCCTATCAAATATAGAGCAATAGAAAATGCAGTTCCTACGGATAAGGCAATACCTATAGAACCTCCTATGGGAACTCCCATACTGCGTGATAGTACATAATAAATACCACCTGCGCCTATTTTTTTGTCCGTAGCCACGGACGATACACTTAAACCCGTTGTAACCGCAATAAGGTGGGCAATTAATATGATGACAATAGCACCAATAAGTCCGGCATTCCCAACAACCCATCCCAAACGCATGTACATGATAACGCCTAAAATGGTTAAGATAGAAGGTGTAAATACACCTTCAAAGGTTCCGAATTTCTTTTTGCTATCCATTAATTACTAAGCAGTATCCCTGAAGTGAATATAGAAGTGAATATAACCAATCCATTTTTATCTGCTTTTGGGGCCGGATTCTGAAAGCGCATAGTTATGGGTTGATAACTGTTTCCAGAACTTCCCAAACGGTATTTGCCACAATTTTATGACCTTCAACAGTGGGGTGTATGCCATCATTTTGATTTAGTTCAGCAATACCTCCAACATTTTTTAATATAAAAGGAATAAACGCTAAATCATTCTTTTTTGCCAGGTCAGCGAAAATCGATCTGAATTCAGAGGTATAATCCTGCCCCATATTTGGGGGTAACTCCATGCCAGCCAAAATAATAGTCGTGTTGGGATTATTGTTACGAACGGCATCAATGATCGCTTGCAGGTTGGCTCGGGTTTCCGACAAAGGAACACCTCGCAAGCCATCATTACCACCAAGTTCTAAAAGAAAAATATCAATATCCTGATTGAGCACCCATTGTATTCTGCTTCTGCCACCGGCCGTGGTTTCACCGCTTAATCCGGAATTAACAACTATATAATCCAAGCCTAAGGAGTCTATCCTGGATTGAAGTACAGCAGGGAAGGCATCATTACTATCATCCAGACCATAACCCGCGGTAATACTATCGCCAAAACACAGAATGATTTTCGACTTGGGTGTTTCTGATGTTTGCATTTCTTCTTCCGTATTAGAAAGTGTGTCTTCAGATTTCTGAGAACTTTTCTCATTTCCACATCCAAGGAAAAGTACCACTAAAATAAAATAACAAAACTTTATGATTTTAGGGGCCGGAGAAGCGGTTAGATTTAAATCCAAATGTTTATTTTGAGGCATAGATAAAAGCGATTTAAATTAAAGTTATATGTCAAAGATATTAAAGATAACTGGTCTGGAGAAGACTATACCAGTGGTCAAAAACAATTAACAGTCCTGCAAAATATCTCCTTTGAAGTGGAAAAAGGACAAACCTTTTCTATTGTTGGCCCTTCAGGAAGTGGTAAAACCACCTTATTGGGATTATGTGCAGGATTGGATCGACCCGATGCCGGCCAGGTAGAATTATGTGGTTTTGATCTACAAACCTTGAATGAAGACGAAAGAGCCGCATTGCGAAATAAGGAAGTGGGTTTTATTTTTCAAAATTTTCAACTATTACCTACCCTTACCGCACTCGAAAATGTGAGTGTACCGCTGGAATTACAAGGTGCAAAAGATGCCCTGAAAAAGAGCAGGGAATTATTGGAAAAAGTTGGCTTGGGGGATCGTGTACATCATTATCCATCACAATTATCTGGAGGTGAACAGCAGCGTGTGGCCTTAGCAAGAGCCTTTGCCAATACACCTTCCATTTTTTTTGCCGATGAACCTACGGGTAATTTAGATGAGGAAACAGGTGAAAAGGTCATTCAGTTACTCTTTGATCTCAATAAAGAAGCCGGCACAACCTTTGTCATTATTTCCCACAATTTAGATCTGGCCAATCGAACGCAACAAATCTTACGGTTAAAAGGCGGACAAATACTCACCAATCAACCAACTACGCTAGTTTGAGATCTTCTTCAAAGAAAATAAAAACAAATACGTCCTGGTTGTTTAAAATGGCCTGGCGTGATGCTAAGGCAAGCAGAGTACGACTGCTTCTATTTATGGCTTCGATCATTCTGGGAATATCGGCTGTGGTTGCCATTCAATTATTTAGTGCCAACCTCTCAGATACTATAAAACAGCAATCCAAAAGCTTAATGGGTGCCGATTATATTATTGACACCCGGCAAGAACCCACTGAACGTGCGCAGACTATCATCGATTCCCTGCAGCCCGATGCTAGAGAAGTCAATTTTGTGTCCATGATCGCCTTTCCAAAAAATGGCGGGACCAAATTGGTACGGGTTCGAGGGCTTGAAGGTGCGTTTCCTTTTTATGGAACCATTACCACAGAACCTGATTCGGCTGCAGAAAGCTACCAGGACTTGGGGGGAGCTTTAGTGGATGCGACATTACTGCTACAATTTAACGTACAGCCGGGGGATTCCATAAAAGTGGGAGAGATCACACTACCCATTGCAGCGGCATTAAAGGCCATTCCAGGGAGCACAGCCATATCCACCTCTGTAGCACCTCCTGTGATCATTCCTTACCGCTTTATCGATGACACGGATCTACTACAATTTGGAAGCCGAAAGGAATACCAGTTTTTTTATAAAGTATCGGATACGTTTGATCTCAATGAATTTGAGGAGAAGATAGATCCCCAATTAGATCTTGAAAACGCCGATGTAGATACACACACCAGTACGAGCAGACGCCTGGGAAGGAGCTATGAAAATGTCGGTAAGTTTCTGAATTTAGCAGCTTTTATAGCATTACTTCTGGGTTGTATTGGTATTGCCAGCTCGGTGCATATCTATATCAAGGAAAAGCTTAGTGCTATCGCCGTACTAAAATGTCTGGGTGCTACCAGGATGCAAAGTTTCCTGATTTTCCTGATCCAGATTTCAGGAATTGGTATTGTAGGTGGACTGATAGGCTCAGGTATCGGAGTTGGATTGCAAGAACTGTTTCCCTACATCCTTAAAGACTTCCTGCCTTTTGATCTGGATATAACCATAACGGCACAACCCATTATCATTGGTGTCTCGTTAGGTTTTTTCATGTCGGTCTTATTTGCACTATTGCCTTTATTATTCACATGGTATGTATCACCATTGAAAGTGCTGCGTATAGACGAAGAAGCACGGCAGCCCCGCAAAGTGAGAGCCCTTGTATTCATTATTATTTTAATATTTCTGTTTTTGTTTTCGTTCTGGTTACTCAGGGATGCTTCCTATGCTTTGGCATTTGTAGCAGGTACGGTAGCCACTTTTATCGTTCTCGCGGTAGTAGCCAATTTTGGGATGAAACTAGTGCGACGATTCTTCCCTAAACATTGGAACTATACGGCACGGCAGGGTTTATTGAATTTATACCGTCCGAATAATCAAACGGTCGTACTGGTGCTCGCTATCGGGTTGGGAACCTTCTTAATAAGCACCTTGTATTTTACAAAGGATATTCTCCTGGCAAAGACGGAAGTTGGACAGACACCCGAAAATGCTAATATTATCATTCTGGACGTACAAAATCATCAACGGGATGAAGTTATAGCGCAACTCAAACAGAGCGAATTACCCATTCTGGATAATATTCCGCTTGTTACCATGCGTATGCATAGTATCAAAGGTGCCCTGGTTAATGATATTCGCCAGGACAGCACACGCCAGGTACGTGGTTGGATATTGAATCACGAATTCAGAACTACCTATCGGGATGCACTTATTGATTCCGAAGAATTATTAGAAGGGGAGTGGACCCCCGGTCTGGAAAAAGAGGATCCCGTGGTCATCTCAATATCGGATAATCTGGCAGCGGATGCCCGGGTAACGGTTGGAGACACTATTGTTTTTAACGTGCAGGGCGTACTCATGGAAACCACGGTGGGCAGCATCCGCCAGGTGGATTGGGGACGTTTGCAACTCAACTTTTCCATTGTATTTCCCCGGGGAGTCCTTGAGGATGCCCCCCAGTTCAATGTAATTACAACGGTGGCACCCGATGAGCAGCGCTCAGCGAACCTGCAACGTGACCTGGTGGCAAGATTTCCGAATGTATCCATTCTGGATTTGCGACAAGTCTATACGATTATTGAGGATATTCTGGACAAGGTGTCATTGATTATCAATTTCATGGCCTTTTTTAGTATAATAACCGGGCTCATCGTACTTATTGGCTCTGTACGAACCAGCAAATACCAACGCATTAAAGAAAGTGTACTGCTGCGGACTTTAGGCGCCAAGAACCATCAAATAGTTAGAATCGCAGCACTGGAATACCTGTTTTTAGGATTGCTGGGTAGTTTGGTGGGTATATTGTTAGCGTTGGCGAGTAGCTTTTGTTTAGCCCTCTTTGTATTCAAGGAACCTTTTACACCCTCGGGGATGCCTTTTGTGGTGTTTTTACCCGGTGTTACACTATTGGTATTGGCTATTGGGTTGGGTAATATCAGGACAGTCCTCAATAGTTCTCCCCTGGAAGTACTGCGGAGGGAGGGGTGATATTAGGTTGGCGCATAGCAAAGCTTACAAACACGATCGTTATTAAAAAAAGTTTCTAAGAAAACCTCCAGGCTACTATCCTGCTTTGTTTGTGGCCTTGTTCCATTTTAATAGTTCGATGTGTCGCCTTCAGTTTATCTAATTGTTTATAGATATTATTCAGATTTTCTTTTTTTGAAACTAAGGTGGTAAACCACCCGATTTGAGTTTTAAAAGCGACACTTTGTTTTATCATTCTTTTGATAAAAAGCGCTTCCCCGCCATTGCACCAAAGCTCATTGGCCTGCCCTCCAAAATTAAGTACGATTTCCTTTTTTGTTTGGCGTGGCGACTCATTGCCAAGATTCCTTAACTTCCTCAATGTCCCCTTCACAGCCTCTTCCGTGGAAGTGTGAAAGGGCGGATTGCACATGCTGAAGTGGAAATATTCCCTCCCGGATATAATTCCTTCAAAGATATTTGCCTTGTTGTATTGTTGTCGAATTTCAATACTATCTGTCAGAACGTCAGCTGCCTTTACATTGGCCCTGGCCGAATCGATTGCAGCAGGGTCTGTGTCTGCACCCACCATATTCCAATTATATATTTTGTTGGCCAGAATAGGATAAATACAGTTTGCGCCTACGCCGATATCCAGACCTTTAATGTTTACAGGATTTTCCGCTTCCGTAATAAGATCCTTCAAATAATGAATGTAATCGGCTCTTCCCGGAATGGGAGGGCAAAGATAGTTTGGAGGAATATTCCACTCCGCAACTCTGTAGTGATGCTTTAACAGCGCTTTGTTTAAATGCAATACCGCATCGCTAAGGGCAAAATTAATCGTTTGCCTGCCGGATTCACCGGGATAAACAAATTTGGTTAAAGGGGTATGCGCCTTGGTTAAAGCGTCAAAATCATACGAGTCATTGTGAATATTACGTGGATGCAAAGTAGAACTTTAATGATGTGTGAAGCTACGATATTGTACCGATATCATAGGTTTTCTTATACTGTTTTATGAAAGAATATTCAAATTGCACTGACTTTCGCAGTACCATAGCACTCATTTATTTTTTTGGCACTATCTTTGAACTTCAATAAGTAATTATTAAATTAAATTATATTACAATGAATACAGGAACAGTAAAATTCTTCAACAATGCCAAAGGTTTTGGTTTTATCACAGAAGAAGGTTCAGAAAAAGAACATTTTGTACATGTTACCGGATGTATCGATGAAATTCGTGACGGCGATACCGTTGAATTTGATCTGCAAGAAGGAAACAAAGGTTTAAATGCCGTAAACGTAAAAGTCGTTTAGCAAATTCGTATAAATTTTTTTGCGAAAGCCCGTCAATATTTTGACGGGCTTTTTTTGTCCGTTTAAAATTACCGTAATACTAGTTGTGCGATGACGTTCATGTCCTCCGTAACTCAAGGCTCAAAAGAGAGAAAAAGGTTCCTGAGACTGCCGAAGGACTGGAGAGGAGTCGTCGTGTTTGGAATGATATAAAAAATTGATTATCAAAGATTTAACGCAAATCGGGTAATCACTAAGATAAATTCACCTATATTTGCCCCAATGAGTTATTAGAGCAGCTTTTCTTTTTTTTATTTTCTTCAGAATTTAATCAATCCTTTTGTTTCCTTAATAATTTAATCGTTGTAGCGCAATGAAGCGTATATGACTTAAAGCAGTTATAGCGTATTGTATAATATGTTTTAATCCATCACAACATTAAAAAGTATCGTATCAAAAATCCAAGATTTTCCAAGCACAATCATTCCGACTTTTCCAAGACATTAAGAAGTAGGGTCAATGCCTATTTTAAATCAAATGGCAAAAGCAGAAATGCAAATTCCGCAATGAAAGTTAAAACGATCATCATGCTAGGGCTATTTTTTACGCCCTTAATTATTCTTTCAACCGGAGCAGTATCCTCCGTAGGTATGCTTTTCGTACTCTATATTATTAGCGGACTAGGTATGTCCGGTATTGGAATGGGGGTAATGCACGATGCCATACACGGTTCTTATTCAAAAAATAAAAAACTAAATACTATTTTAGGATATACGTTCAATCTTATAGGAGCCAATTCATCTATTTGGAGAATACAACACAATGTGTTGCATCATACCTATCCCAATATTGAGGACGCCGATGATGATATAAATGCGCCATTTTTCCTCCGATTTTCACCTCAAGCAAAGCATTACTGGTTACATAGATTTCAGCATATATATATATGGTTCTTTTACGGGATATCAACACTTTTCTGGGTTACAACTAAAGATTTTGTTCGTCTAAAACGCTATAGAAACATGGGCTTTCTAGACAAAAAAGGAGAATTCAATAAAACACTGGCCAGTATGATAGCCTGGAAGATATTGTATTATAGCTATGCCTTAGTACTTCCAATGATCATGCTTCCCATGTCCTGGTGGGTTGTGCTACTTGCGTTCGTGAGTATGCATTTTGTCACCGGACTCTTGGTAAGCATCGTGTTTCAGGTAGCTCATATTATGCCAGTAAATGAATTTCCGTTGCCTGATGAAAATGGACTAATGAGTAATAATTGGTATGGACATCAATTTGCTACAACGGTCAATTTTTCACCTAATAGTAACATTCTATTTTGGTTTTTAGGGGGATTAAATCACCAAATTGAACATCATGTTCTACCGGATGTATGCCATGTACATTATAAAAAACTGACCCATATCGTAAAGGAAACGGCCAAGGAGTTCGGGATGCCTTATAACGTTAAAAGGAGTTTTATACTTGCCATTCGGGATCACATAGAATTTCTCCGAAGCTTAGGTAAGAAACCTATAGAAGCACATTTAGAATTAAGTAAACATGTATTTTAAATTAAAACACAGAACTAATGATAAAACAATTTATAAATAAATTAACGAATAAAAATAAAGTAACAATTATGAAAGAAGGTACCGTAAAGTTTTTTAATAACGCCAAAGGATTTGGCTTTATCAGTGTAAAGGATAGTGATGAGGAAGTATTTGTACATTCTACAAACTTGCTCGATGACATCAAGGAAGACGATCATGTAAAATTTGATGTAGAAAAAGGAGACAGAGGGTTAAGTGCTGTAAAAGTGAGCTTAGCTTAGTAAATATTTACTTAAAATTAAAAGAAACCATCTTAACGGATGGTTTCTTGTTTATCCGGTAAATACACAAGCAACTATAAGTTACACCTGTCTTTAACCCACTAACACATAGGCTTATGGCTAATAAAGAAGATTTAGATTTCACGTATACCACCATCGACGAAATATTTCGTCTGAGTATGGGCGAATCTGCCGATTATAGCGGAGCCAAATATGATGGCGATTTTTCAATGTCATTAGAAGAAGCTCAAAGACAAAAACATAAATTCATTGCCGATAGCCTGAATATCAAAAAAGGCAGCAAGGTATTGGACATGGCCTGTGGTTGGGGGCCTTTCATTAAATATGTCACCCAGGAAAGAGAGGCGGAATGTATAGGCCTGACCCTATCTCAAGGACAATCGGATGCCTGTAAGAATAACGGCATGAATGTTATCGTTAAAGATTGTCGCACAGTAACCCCTGAGGACTACGGAACTTTCGACGCCATATCCTGCATAGGAGGCCTGGAACATTTCTGTTCTATTGCCGAATGGCAGGCCGGAAAGCAGGAGAACATCTATCAAAGATTTTTCCAAACACTGTATAACCTGCTGCCAAGTGGCGGCAGATTTTATATGCAGACGATGACGTTTGCAAAGAACATGATCGATTTTGAAGATATAGATGTAAATGCCGAAAAAGGCTCAGCAGCTCATGTGATGGCCTTAATGATCAAAGAATTTCCCGGTTCATGGCTCCCTTACGGACCGGAAATGGTAATTCGATCTGCCGAACCCCATTTTAAATTGATATCTCAAAGCAGTGGTAGAAAAGACTATATAGAAACCATTAGCCAATGGCGAAAAAGATTCAGAGCGTTTAACTTTAAGAAGTACGCACTGTATCTTTCCTTGCTTCCGAAATTTATCACCGATAAAGAATTCAGGCATCAGGTCGCAGTTTTTAAAATAAGTCCGAATAAGATCTGTTTTGAAAAAGAGATCATGGAGCATTACAGGCTGGTATTTGAAAAATTATAATTGTTTTAAGAAGTCAATTTCATAGGTTCTATTTATTCAATAATAAACGCTCAGTACAAAAGAGTTTAATCGAAGGACAAAACAAGCAAGTGCTTAGAAATTTACGCTCGGCTAAATTTTAAGCTTTTGCGGTACGGATGCGATACTCTTGTGAAAACTTTTCCCTGGACAATTATTCTATAAATACCTGGATTTTAAACTGATCAAAAGCAATTGGCAATTCAGAAAGAAATGGAGCCCTCTAATCGAATAATGCAAGAAGATATGACTGAAGAAATTAGAATAAACAACGCCGGCTTAATCATATTATAGCCATTCCTTACCCGTTTATTTGAACAATTAACAATGCTGAATTTTCAAGCTCAACCAGTTTAAGTGCAATAGCAGGTAAGCGTCAATATTCACTGTTAAGGTAGCATGGAAATTGGGGAGGTAATACCCTTGGGACTCTGGTTGAATGGTGCTGTTTAAGACAACGATAGGAAGCCCTCTAAGCAATAATGATCCATACCACTGCTACTATGACGGACATGACAAGACTCAGCGCAAAAAAGCGTATTGATTTTTGAACACTGCTAAATTTTCTTGAGATGATTTCACTTTCAATAAAGATTTGCTCACTGAGCATCACGAAGAGTTCCTCGTCGCTATCGCATACGTCCATCAGTTTTTTGGTGTAGTCTTTTACGGAACCGAAGCGGAAAGCAGCATCTTTGAAGAAAAACACATTTTTCTGTAATTTGGATTCAATGCGGGGCATAAAGCATTTAAAGCAAAAGAAGACAGAGCAAAGCACCGTGAGCATCCACAGGACGATAAGCACGGTAAGGAGTAGGTAATCCTCCATCGCGGTTTGAAAATAATCGTAGCGATCTACAAATAACCCAATTATCAAACTATGGAATGAAAAGATAACCCCCGCCTTTAATTCGGAGGCCCGGATAAGTTTTTCCAAGCGTTCCAACTGTTCCCAGTAATTATTCGGATCGTGTGCCATGATGGTTGATTTAGGGAACTCCATCTCCCGGAGATCCTCGTGTAATTTACAAAAAAAGAGCGGATTACATTAGTGATATATTTGGAGCGGACCCAATATTTAATTTAAAAAATCGTGTATTATATTAATAATCATTAATTTAGAGTATTCCTGAATCTTTCCGTATTTCTAATTTTACCGACTTGCTATTTTATCTATGACGGTATGGTCAATTGATTACTAACCAAAATTTTATTATTATGTCATTACCAAAAATTACCGTTGCAGTAACTGCAACTACGGCAATTCCCCATCCTCCTGGACTTTCGGATGGATCTGTGTCGTTACCGCCAGGAAGTTCGGAAGAAGGGGATAAAGCCTTTACCATTTTTGTCGAAGAAGGTCAGACTATTCAATTTGTGGGAGGAGGAGACCTCACGATTACAGCGTTTTCTGTAAAACCCCCCAATCCATTCAAACCTGGCGATCACTATAGATATTTTCCAGGTCCTCAGAATAATTATACGGGCGTAATTGGGTCTTTTGGCGATGATGATGTCAGGGAATTCACTATTAGTTATATAGTCAAAGGTCATGGCAATAAGCCTTATTCCCAAGACCCCCAACTTAAAATGAAGCGATAAGCTTACGTCAACGGATTAGAATAAAGACCGAATTTCTTCGGAAGTCGTTTTATTTTATTTAAAATTACTATCTTTCAAATATGAAACTGGTTATAAAGGGCCGTGAGGCCTGAAAATAGCCGGTTTCTTTCCCTGAATCTATACACTACCTGCGCTTGCCTTGATTACATTGACGACTTATTAACCAATTATTCATTTAAAAACTACAATTATGTGCAACGGAGGAGGACCACCAAAGATCGTTATTACCATTACCGCAACCACAGCAGTACCATTTCCACCCGGACTGTCCGATGGAGCTACCACCTTACCCGTAGGCGGATCGAGTGATAAGGATTTCACCACGCCAGTAGTACCCAATCAACAGGTACAATTTGTTAAGGCCGGCGACATCACCGAAATTCAGATTATCGAGGGCACAGGTTCGGATATTTTTAAGACAGACCCTACGGCGGCAAATAATTTTACCGGGGTGATCGGTACTGGGCTGCAAAATGACGAATCCAGGGAATATACCATTCAGTACAGGGTCACTGGCCATGACAGTCCTTACGATCAGGATCCGCAGCTTAAAATGAAGCGATAATTCCAGTTCAATCTTTATATTAAGAATAAGGAATGAATTAACGAAGTCATTTACCTTCCGGTGCGGCTCGACCTTTCACCGGGAGGTTCTTTTATTTGATTAATCATGAAGGAGGAACAAGCCGATATTTCATCAGAGGAACTCTGGTTTATTCTTAATAATCCATGGAGCATTTCCAAAGCCGAGTGGAGGCTTGGGGATCAAAACAATCGTGAAAGTATGTTCGAATACATTCAGGAACTTCTGGAACTGGCAAAAAAGGACGGATATTCCCAACTCTGGAGAACTCCTGATAATGAACCGATCTCTCTCCTGGGCTGTTATAAAATGTCGGAAAAAAACTACACTACCTTCCTTGTTTCCAGCTATCATTACGATGAATATGCCATGAAGTTGAGTTTCGAAATAAGACAGGTGCTGCGGCAGAAAATGAAGGATTATAAGGGCTATACCCTGGGTATTTATTCAACATCACAACATCCGCATCTTTTTACCTGGCTGCGCTTTTTAGGGTTTAAATACCTCCCGGCAAACGATGTGGGAGACAGGCGATACTTTGAATTTGTAACACCAGACTGATTTTTAACTCAACTGTATGCGTTTACGCTCTATTTTACATTGTTCATATATAGAAGTTGCTGTTTTAGGACCTTTGATGTCACTGATCTTATTCAGTGGACCGATGCTCTATGCACAAGATCAGAAAGTCGCCGACAGCCTGATCATTCTCTATGAATCGGAGACCTATCAGGGAGATAAGCTGGAATTGCTCGAAAGCATTTCAGAAGAAGAAACCAAGCCCGAAGAAATACTAAAGTATGCCGAATTGCTTATCGTTAATTCCCGTGCCGACAGCCTGGCACACTTCCGTTACAGCGGATATTTACAAAAGGGCAACGCGCTTAAACAGATCGGGGATTCCGACGGGGCCCTGGAGGCGTATTTTGAAAGCATTGCCATAGCCAATCGCGCCGGGATGTTGGAGCTGGTAGGAAAGGCAACCATTTCTGTTGCCAGTCTCTATGCGGAACTGGGAAATTCCTCCAATGCCAGCAAATATTTTAAAGAAGGAATAGATATTCTCCGCAATACCGACGACCAGATCGCCCTGGCAAGTGCTTTGCTGAATGCGGGTGATACGGCATTCAATGCAGGCGATTACACCCTGGCGCTGGAATATTTTGATGAATCAAGTTCTCTTTTTGAGGACCTTGACTATCCCATAGGTACCGCCTATAACCTCGGTAATATTGGGATGGTCTACGCCGAGCAGGGCAAAGACGAGCTGGCCGAAGAGAATATTAGCAAGGCTGTTACTATGCTGGAAGAAATGGAAGATTATTATGGGATCTCGATCTATCTAACCTATATGTCTGATATCTACAAACGTAAGAACGATCTTGCTGCCGCCATGAACTACGCAACACAAAGCCTTGAACTGGCCAGGCGGAAGGGTTTAATCAGCCAGATAAGTGATGCCAATCTTTTGCTTGCTAATCTCTACGGGGAACGCGGAGATTCGGCCGTTGCCTATCGGTTCTTTAAAGACCACATTGTACATCGTGACAGCGTAATGAATATCGAAGTGGTGGAGCAGATGGCCGATCAGCGCACCGAATTTGAAGTTTCCAGGAAACAGGTCGAACTGGACCTGGTGAAACAGAAACGGAAGACCGAACGGATCATAAACATCGCTACCGGGGTTGCCTTATTCCTGATCGTCATCCTGGCGGTTGCACTGTACAGGCGCTATCAGTTTATACAAAAAACGAAGCGCATCATCGAAGAAGAAAAGGAGCGCTCAGACCGTCTGCTGCTAAACATCTTACCCGAAGAAACTGCCGAAGAGTTGAAGGCGAAAGGCAAAGTAAAAGCGAGGAAATACGAAAGTGTGACGGTGCTCTTTTCCGATTTTAAAGGATTTACAAGTTATTCGGAAGGGCTTTCTCCCGAGGCCCTGGTGCATACCATTGGGTTTTATTTTTCCAAATTCGACGAGATCATGGAGAAATACGATCTCGAAAAGATCAAGACCATTGGGGATGCCTATATGTGTGCCGGTGGCTTGCACGATAATAAAAACGATCATGCCGAGCGAATGATAAGGGCTGCTGAGGAAATTGTAGAATTTGTAGACAAAACCCGAAAGGATGAAACTGCCCGCGAATTAACCTTTGATATCCGTATCGGCATCAACACCGGCCCCGTGGTGGCCGGGGTAGTGGGCACCAAGAAGTTTGCTTACGATATCTGGGGGGATACCGTGAACGTGGCCGCACGCATGGAATCCATGTCTGAACCCGGACGGATCAACATCAGCGAGAATACGTACGATCTGCTCAAGGACCAATGGTCTTTCGATTACCGGGGTGAATTGGAAGTCAAGAACCGCGGAAAGCTGAAAATGTATTTTGTGAATTCCTGAGTCTTGGTCTCTTTGCAAAACCAATCTATTTAAAGCTAACTTACGAGAATCGCGTATTTCAAAAACCTTTATGAAGTTATCCGGATTATTCAATATAACGTGACGTCCATTTGCTACAAATGTACTATAATGTCCTGCGTGGAGTTTACCCTGAGCCGCTTGCCCTGAGCCGCTGCACTGAGCGTAGCGCCGCATTGAGCATGTCGAAGTGTCGAAGTGTTGTCGAGAGATTACTTTGCTTAGGACCGCAAAGTAATGCTGTCTAATCTTCACTAAAAAGTTTTCTGGAAAAACCTTCTTTTAAAATATAATGAAGCCGAAGAATGAGTTTCGCCGATAGGCACACTTATTCTAGGTTCACGAGCACCTATTTATTAAATAGGAGAGGAGCGAGTAAATATTCTTTCCACGATCCCGACGATATTGTTCGCCGAAGCTTTATTCGTTGGCGGAAAGGAATGGAGCATAAAGCGCAGCACACCGAAGCTATTTAGGATCCACCGTTACCTAATGATCTTAGTCATTGCGCAGTATTGAGTAATGATTTAACTTAATAGATTAATATTTTGAGATCATGAAAAATATCATTGTACTAATAGGGTGTTTTGTTTATATGATGGGTTTCTCGCAGGAAGATTTTACGGAAGAACGAAAACGGATGGTTAAGACACAGCTGGAAGCTCGGGATATTAATGATCCCGCTACGCTTCAGGCGATGCTCGATGTTCCCAGGCATTTATTCGTGCCGGAAAAGATCAAGAAATATGCATATAGAGATGGTGCCTTACCCATTGGTAACGATCAGACTATATCGCAACCTTATATAGTGGCCTATATGACGCAGGCCTTGCAACTAAAACCTCAGGATAAGGTTTTGGAAATTGGTACCGGATCCGGGTACCAGGCAGCCGTACTTGCCGAAATAGTCGATTCGGTCTATACCATAGAAATAGTAAAACCCTTGGGCATTATTGCAGATAAGCGATTGAAGCGTTTAGGATATAAGAATATATACACCAGGATAGGGGATGGATATCATGGTTGGCCCGATCAGGCTCCCTTTGATGCTATTATGGTTACTGCGGCAGTGCAGGAGATCCCTCCTAAATTATTAGAGCAATTAGGGGAAGGCGGAAGAATGATCATTCCGGTTGGGGAAACAAGTGTACAACGAAACCTGATCCTTGCCACTAAGAAGGACGGGCAACTAAAGAGGAAAAAACTTATTCCGGTGGTATTCGTGCCTTTCACCAGGGATAAGAACTAAAGCTAAAATCAATTTCACCCTGTGAAAAAGAATAATTCCATAGGTGTGTTCACGGCTACTGCGATTGTGGTGGCGAATATGATAGGTGCCGGGATCTTCACTAGTTTAGGCTTTCAATTAGTCGATACCGTAAATACCTGGTCCATAACCATATTATGGTCGCTGGGTGCTTTAATGGCATTATGTGGAGCAGTGAGTTATGCTGAACTTGGAACGCACTGGAAAAGATCGGGGGGAGAATACCATTTTATCACCAAGGCTTTTAACCCGCTGCTCGGGTATTTATCGGGATGGGTTTCATTAACCATAGGTTTTTCGGCTCCCGTTGCCTTATCGGCCATGGCGTTGGGAGCGTATATAGGGCCGTATATGGAGATCTCCGAAATAGTACTGGCCATCGCTGCCATTTTAGTGATTTCCATCATTCATTCCATAAGCCTCAAAAGAAGTAGTGTACTTCAAAATATCACAACCACGCTCAAAGTAGTGCTTAATATTGGCCTTTATCGTTGCCGGGTTGACAAAATCCCCGGAGACCTCTGCCTTCATACTGGATACAGGTTGGAAAACCGAGATCTTACTGCCTGCGTTCGCGGTTTCTTTTGTGTATGTCACCTTCTCGTATTCAGGATGGAATGCTGCTGCCTATATCGTAGATGAAATACGGGACGCACGGAAAAATTTACCCGTCGCCCTTTTACTGGGAACCATCATAGTAAGTGTTCTTTACCTGCTGTTGAACTTTGTATTTCTATTCCAGAATCCGCTGGAAGCCATTCAGGGGGAATTGGAAATAGGCCAGATCACCGCCATTGCCATTTTTGGGGTAACAGGAGGGAAGCTCATTAGTTTTGCCATCGCGCTTATGCTGATATCCAGCGTGAGTGCCATGGTCTGGGCAGGCCCCCGGGTCACCCAGGTGATGGCCGAGGATCATAAACTTTGGCGTTGGTTCTCTAAAAAAACACGGAATCAAATTCCGTTGCGTGCCATTTGGCTGCAAACTGCTATAACGCTCATTCTCGTATTTACAGGAACCTTCGAACAGGTATTGATCTACAGTGGTTTTGTATTACAGCTGTTCGCAGCCATAGCTGTATTGGGGGTTTTTGTGGTGAGGCGAAAAAACCGGGGTGCAACCAATGGATTTAGGAGCCCTTTGTATCCTGTGCCTCAACTGATCTTTCTTCTGTTAAGCGGTTGGGTGCTGGTCTATTTATTCGTGGCACAGCCTCTTGAATCCTGTTTGGGATTGCTGAACTTACTACTGGGTTTTATTATTTACAGGCTTGATAAGAAGGTTTTTGGGGTTTCGGATGAGTGATTTTTATTAGTACTTTAATCTTCTTCGTCTGCAATTTGCTAGGAATGTACTATAATGTTCCACGCCTGTCTGCCGAATCTGCAATAGGCGAAAAAGTGGTAGAGAAACACGCGGCCTTGTCCGCTTTAGCTTCAGCCGAAGAGGGTATTTATAACGGCTGCAAAAACTTCAATTTCAACGACGATTTTATTTATTTGTATTCGGTTAAAATCAATTTTTACGAAGAATAAAAAAACCTGAAAAGGTTAAGGTAAAATCCCCTCAAAATAGAGGGAATTCCCTCTTGACTACTGATATATAATGATTTAACTTCACTTAATAATAAAATATGCACTTTTTACATCTTGTATAAATGCTATAATTTAAACTAAAAACTTTTGCTATGAAAAAGAAAAATTCAACAAGATCGGACAAAGTAAACGTAGCTATTTCGCTTCATAATCCGGGAGGAAGACCTTATGAAAACGATGCGCAGGTTTATTTAGGTAAAATAGAGCTTAAACGAGCAAAAGGAGATAACCTTTATCGCGGAAAAGTAAGTGAAGGAAGTTATACCTTATCCGTTAAAGCAGCGGGAAATATGACCGCTCCTGAAAGGGATGTGCAAGTTACAGGAAGAGATGAAGTTGTACCGGTATACCTTGGTAAAAAAGGCTGGCCTTCCTATCGTATGGGACAAAATCGTGTGCCTTTTAATCCTGAAGGAAAATTGATCGGATTTGTATTTGAGACCGCACCGCCTTCAGAAAAGGAAACGAAAAGACTCATGGCTAAAATCTCCAAAAAATATAATCTCAAGCCACATCCGCTCAATAATGAAAATGGTACTAACATAGCGGGAGATGGTGCAATATGGATTTATGATATAAATAATCCAAAAGACATTGATAAGATTAGGGCTGAAGCACCCAAATTATTAAATCGAGGTGTGAGAATAGGAATTCCCGTTGATATGGAGAAGAACCAAATTAAATTAATTGACCATCGCTTTGTCGTAAGGTTTAAAGATCATCTTAAACCAAATGATATTAATTCATTGGTTGAAAGAGCCAGCGGTCGTATTTTAAGAAAATTCATTCAGGCCGGTAATGCCCGTTTAATTGAATTCTTAAAAGGTGACTGGAAAAATCATCTGGAACTTATGGAGTCCTGGTATAAGGAAGGAATAGTGGTTTATGCAGAACCGGATATTATGGCAGAAATTGTGGATGATGTATTTCCGGCCGATCCACCAAATGATACACTTTATGGAACACAGGCTAATCTAACCCTGCAAAATGCAGATGATGCATGGCAATTTTTGAACGGTATTAATCCTAACATTACTTTAGGGAGTACCAACGTAACTGTATGCTCATTGGATAGAGGAATAGATATTGATCATCCCGATATTGGCGGAAACCTTACAGACGGTAATCCTCAGTTATCTCAATGTTATGATTTCTCGGGAATGCAAGCTTGCACCGTTCCCGGTTATACACCGGATACTACCCATGGTATGGGAGTATATGGCATTATTGCAGCACTCACAAATAACAATACCGCGATTGCCGGTATCGCTCCCAATACACATCAAATTGGGTTGGAAAGACCTTTGGCCATCGGCACCGCTAATTATGCCGATGTACTGCTTTGGGCAGCCGGTTTTACAACAGGTAACACTACTGCTGGTTGGCCGGCAGAACCTATCGCGAATGGGGCGGATATTATCTCTTGTTCCCATGGGTCGAATGGATTAGCGTTGTCTGGATTAATGGACGATACATTTGAATATTTAAGTACTTACGGTCGTGGCGGACTAGGTACACTTATGATCTATTCTGCAGGAAATGGCAGTACATTAATCACCGGATTTAGAACTTGGGCAGCTCACCCCAGAACATTAGCAATATCTAACTCGAATCAGCCAAATGGGGGGGGAGTAGAAGTACTAAATGGTACATCCAATTTTGGTCCGGAAATAGATATCTGTGCGCAAGGAAATGGGGCGCCTTCTCTCAATAGTACCGGAGGTACTCAAACTTTTGGAGGCACTTCAGCTGCGGCACCAACTGTTGCAGCAGCAGCAGCTTTAATGCTTTCAGCGGAGCCCCAACTTACATGGATTAATTTAAGAGACATCCTTAGAAATACGGCTGTTGTAATTGATGGTGCCAATGTAAACCCTGTAGGGCAATGGATTGGAGGTTTTAGTCAGTGGTATGGCTTTGGAAGATTAGATATTCTGGCAGCAGTACAAGGCGCCGATACTTTTGATACAGGAGCAGTAAATCTGGTAATTAGGGATAATTTGTCCGATAACGGATCTGTCGTACCCACAGGTGGTACTTTTTGGAGAAGCCCTGACATCTGGGTAAGAAACGCAGATCCTTCCACCGAAGGTATAGGCGATCCTGCTTATGGTAGTAATCCGCCGCACCTAAATGCACTGTCGACCGCAGACAATTGGGTACGCGTAAGGGTTAAAAATGTTGGAACCGCAGCGTCTTCTAATTTTTATGTACGATTGTATATAACACATTTTGCCGGGTCAGAGTTTGTGTATCCAAATGATTATATTCCATCGGGAAATCCGGGAGATCCAATTCCGAACCCTCTGGTTCAGGGAACCTATTTGATTGGGGAACAGTTTGTAGCCACACAAGCCAGTGGGGCAGAGGTTATTTACAATTTCCAATGGCCCGCTGCCATGTTACCGCCGGAAACTGTTGGAGGAACTTCCTGGCATCCCTGTCTTTTAGCAGAAGTCGCACCACATACCGGTCCAACTCCATCAGGAAATCTGGTGATCGACAATTCTAATCTGGGACAGCGAAACATTACCATAGATTATGCCGATGACAGCAATGATGATGTGTATGAAGCAACCGGAGTTATTGGTAATGCCGCCAACAATTCTTCAATGAAACGCCTCATATTGCACAAGGGACAATTGCCAAAAACAAGCCCAATCTGGGTTAGATTTTTGGATGAACGAGTTCAAAAAATGATGCTGGAACTTATTCGTAAAAACCCTGATACTGATACTCAACATGATTCAAAAAGAGATTGTTGCTGCCGTTCAACTTCGAAAAAGGAGCGGGCAGTTCACAAAAGGCCCAACGCCCATGTGAAATCTAAAAATGGTCTTGTATATTTCTATACAACAGAATCCCGACTCATATTGGAGGTGCCGATGATTAACGGAAGATTGACACCCGTTGCGATTGGAACCGAATTTAAAGGCAAACCCGGTAAGGAAGGTCGTGAGTTAGTTCTTATCGAGGAAGATATGTCAAACCAACAACTCGGAGGTTTTGCATTGAGTATTCAAGGCAAATAGAACAAATCATTTTAGTCAAAACCACTTATGCGACAATACATAAGTGGTTTTTTAAATCATATATTATGGGTTACTATTATTGTAAGATTAAGAATACATGGGCGCAAACGGCCCTATTAAAGCAATTAAATCACGAAGGTGAATTTGCTTTTGAACACTATAGTGAGTTCAAAGGTTACTACGGAATGGAGCTTAGTTCAGTAGAGATTGAACTGTTAAGTTCTTATGGTATTGAATTTGAAAAGGGGGAAAATTTGAATCTTCGTGCTGCTAAAGTTAAAAAAGAAAGGATTAATTTAAATAAGGCTTCAGATGATGCCGACGATTTTATCAGCACCGGTTTTGTAGATCATTATATGGATGCCGCCGAAGTTTTTTCACGTATTCAGACTTTAGCTGCAACCTATCCAGGACTATGTCAGCTAATCACTCTACCACATGCTACACTTGGCTATGATGGTGGTGAACCGGGAATTGCCGGTCCTTCTAATGTTATCATGCTAAGAATTACCACTACGCCGTTATTGAAATCTAAACCGGGTTTATTGCTTATTTGTGGTACACATGCCCGCGAATGGGTTAATCCTTTAATTGCGGTGGAGTTTGCTGAACAACTGTTACAAAATTATTCTCCTTCGAGTACGGATCCGGACGTGATAAAGATCAATCGAATTGTTGAAGAAGGAGATACATTTATCGTACCGGTAATGAACCCAGACGGATTTAATTTTTCCTTTTATGACGATGCTTCATGGCGGAAGAACAGAAGGCCCAGCATCATATCTCCTTCATGTCCCGGAGTGGATAATAATAGAAATTACAGTATATTTTTTGGAGAAGTAGGATCGTCTCCAAATCCTTGTTCCAATACACATCATGGCGATTTTGGATTCTCAGAACAAGAGAACCTGAATATGAAATTTATACTGGACAATTACCCCAATATACTCATTGGCGTAGATTCTCATTCTCAGGGAGAAAAAATATTCCGACCAATTGCTACCGGAGGAACTTATACAAGCTCCCTTCCGGTTTTTCCGGAGGATGAAACAATTTATACCGATTTAGAAAATGCGGCGAACGCAGCAATTCAGGCAGTAAGCGGAAAAACATATTTAACCGGTACTACAAGCAACCACGCCGGGACATCAGATGAATATATGTTCTTTGGTCACCGAATTTTTGCTTTCGACTTTGAATGTGCCTTGTCGTTTCAACCCCTGTTGGCAGAGGCACTCATCTCTGTTCAGGAGGTAACGGCAGCGCTTCGTGCTCTTGCTGTCAAGGGGCTGGATTTGGATGTGGCCGCTACCATACCCACGAATATAGCTCAATGTATAGACAGTACCGGTAGTATGATTACTTTTGGTTTTGTGGATGAAGCCAGGGCAAATGCCAAACGCTTTTCCGACCTGTTGTCTATTGGTGACAATGTTGCTATTGTCAGTTTTTCAGATCCCTCTCCCGATCCATTTGCAACCCCCATAGCAGATCGGGCTCATTTGGAACTGGCACTTACTAATATCTCGAATCCGGGGCTGTATAGCACAGTTAAAAACAGTATAGATGCAATCAACTTTGGAGGGTGGACTTCTATTGGTGCAGGATTGCTGCTGGCAGCCGATCAATTGACCGCTTTAGATCGCAGGGCTGTTATTTTGCTCTCTGATGGTTTTGAAAACCGCGATCCTTTAATTGCAGATGCTCTTATGACTTTTCCTGCCGATTTACCCGTTTATACTATAGCTCTTGGTCCAGCGGCAGATGTTGGAACCCTCTCTGCTTTAGCAATGGATACCGGTGGAAGGTTTTATCTTAGTCCGGAAGTGCTGGATTTACACGAAATTTACAATGAGATTCGGGCAGATGTTTCCGATGATGATCTTCTGCTTAATGAAACCGAGGAAAGTAGTGATGATGACGATGATTCAAAAAATAATAAGCCATACTTTGTGTATGTTGAGCAAGGTGCAAAATCCCTTACGGTAAGCCTTTCATATGCAGTGGATAAGAAGAAAAAAGGATCAAAATTAACCATTATTGATCCTGCAGGTTATGCTTTAGATAAAAACGATTGGAAATTTCAAGAGAAGCAGGATCAGGGCTATCAGCTTATTCGAATTAAAAGACCCCGTCCCGGACGCTGGACCATTTGTACATCCAAAACCGCTGGCAGATATACCATTTCAGCCTTTGTGGATTCACCGCTTAAGATGAATATAGATACGACCATAAAATTCCGTAAAGAGTATTACGAAATTAATATTTTACCAAATGTTTGCTTTGCGAAGAAGGAGTTAAGAAATATCTCCGGAAACTTTAGTTTGGAGCGAATATCATACAACAAGAACAAACGATATGAAAAGAACAGTAAAATAGAATGGGCAGAGTTAGTACCCGTAGGCACAAAAGTGAACAATGCCTTTAGATATGAAAATATGGATGTCGACTGCAAGATCTCAACTTCCCGTGAGGGAGACCTTAAAAATGACATACGGCGTGGACTTAAGTTAAGGGCTAAAAAACCGGGGACTTATAGAGTAAAAATGCTTATTAGTGGTCAGCTTCAGGATCAATCACCTTTTGAAAGATCTCGAACCGTTTACATAACAATTCCTTCAAAAAGGACTCGGCTTGAAAAAAAACCTGACAGTTTGAGTAAAAGTCAAACCCGTAAATAACCTGACGTTATAAAACAGCAAGCTGTAGTTATAACTGAATTATGTAAAGAAGAAGGCCATTGTGAATCACAAATTACCTTTTACATACTATTTCATAGAATTTATCCTGTGGATGAATTTTATGAAATACAAAAAGAAATTTATCACTTAGATAAACTAATGTATCCAACTGAATTGTATTAGAGAGCATTGCTGTAGTATTGCGTAATTTCCTTTTACATAATCCTGACGTTATAATACAGCAAGCTGTAGTTATAACTGAATTATGTAAAACAGCACAGCTGTACGGAAATCACTCAATATTAATATTTGTATCATAATTTATATTATGTCAAATAGAAAATATAGCGTTCTGGGGCCATACCCACCTATTCCAATTACGACACTTCTTTCGTTACGCCTAATTGTAGTATCTTCACCTCCACTAGAAACATGCTGTTTTAAATAGGTTCTTCTCTTTAAAAATGCAGAACTTATTATAAATGTCCAAACTTCCGGCAGAATATAAATTCCTCGACCTTTCAGACTATGGCCGTCCCATAGCCCGATCTATTGCGCTTTACCTTAAGGATACCAATTGTACACCGGTTCAGGTAACCTGGCTCTTTATCGCTTCGGGAATTGCAGGCATTGCCGGTATCTATCTAGGTTATTATTATCTGGCCGCGTTCTTCCTGGTCCTAAAATCTATCTTGGATGCCGCCGATGGCGAACTGGCCCGCTTAAAAGAAACGCCTTCCTATACAGGGCGCTATTTCGATTCTATCGCAGATATCCTCCTGAATGCGCTTATCTTCATAACCCTCTATATGGTTTGTGATATTGCGTTGATTTGGGCTGTACTGGGATTCTTGGGCGTACAATTGCAGGGAACCCTATACAATTACTACTATGTGATCCTGAGAAATAAAGTAAATGGCGATACTACCAGCAGGGTCTTTGAGACAGAAACCCCGAAAGCACTCGCCGGCGAAGATCAACGGAGCGTTAACGCACTATTCAAAGTCTACCGACTCCTGTATGGTGTTTTCGACATGATCATCTATCGCCTCGATACCAATGCTCCACAGGGTAAAAAATTGCCAAAATGGCTTATGACAGCCGTTTCCAGCTTTGGTTTAGGGTTTCAGTTGTTGCTTATCGGGTTTCTCCTTATCCTGGGAAGTAAAGAATTGATTATACCCTTCTTTGTGGTTTATTCCATGATGATATTTATTTTCATCGCCATCAGAAAGTTCATAAATACCTAAACTTTGCTTTCCTATATTCAGCAAAGGAATCCCGAAATCACCCACTCCCCGATCGAATCCAAATAAGAATGGCCCGCATTCGCAGGCCATTCTGTCTAGAGTACTATATCTGAGAATTTAATAAGTAAGAGTTCCTTCACCATGATTCGTATATACCCCGGTGGTGGGTCCTGTAAAGGTGGTTACGCCATATAATCGTAATTCCCCGGTCACAAATTCGAAACGGCCGGTTCCTCCGTCATATATATAATCGGTATATTCACCTTCAGCATCAACCCCGAATCCTACAGAATAAAAGTACAACTCGTCGCCATTAGCCGCAGTCTGTGTTCCGCTTATGATAGTAGTAGTTTGAAAGTCGGTGCAATACAAAATCTCAACACTAAAACGTCCTAAATGAGTAGCATTTCCGGTTCCGTTTATATCGATTTGCGCCAGGTTCTCACATTCCGTTGGGGGCACAATTTCCAAAGTTCCCGAGCCTCTCACCTTAAAAGGCTTTGTGACCGCTTTGGTTGTGTTTTCGTTAAGCTCTAAATCTGCAGTTTCGCTTAAAGGGTCCATTTCTTCGGCAGAGCATGCCATGAATAACATAGCGATGAATGCCAAAACAAAAAATTGATTTGCTTTCATGATCTATCCAGTTTTAATGGTTGACAACGGGTCGCTTTTCCCGCTGTAAATAATCCGATAAATTAGATGTGATGCAGAAAATATGCAATGATTTTCGTCATTCTGTAATTAGAGTTATCAACTTTTGAAGTAGATGATTCATATCTTTATCGGGATCCGGAAATTTCTCAATGCGTAATCCGAGATCAGCGTTAAAGTTTTCTTGACATCCAAGGTTCTCTTTCCCCTAATCCGTACCTTTATTCCCATGGATGTTTACTTCCAAATTTTCGTCGCTTCTATCGCATTGGCGTTCCTTACCTATGGCTATAATTGCCTGTTCTTTGCCGGTATGATCGAAGAATTCAACAGGTTTGGTCTAACACCACGACAACGAAGATTGACAGGAATTTGTCAGCTATTAGGGGCATTCGGATTATTGTTGGGATTTCTGCATCCTGCCATTGGAATGGCTGCTGCTTTAGGTTTAGGTGTGTTGATGCTGCTTGGTTTTCGGATCCGCTTAAAAATTAAGGACAGCGTATTGAAAGCTGCCCCATCCTTTATTTTTATGTTGCTGAATGCAGGTGCGGCCTATGGTTTTAGCCTGCTACTACCCGCCTGATCCCACTTAGAGATAGTATATAGCTCCGCAGAGCAGCAGGAACAGGAATGCCGGAAATGATTTGTATAAAGGATCACCAATCTTAATATGCATTACAACAGACCCTAACAGCAAAATTGCTATTCCCAAAGCCGCAGGGTTTTCCCAGTCAGGAAACCAGTAAGAGGCGATTAATACTAAAGACAAACTAACTTTCAGAAAACCGGTTACATAACAAAACCAGATGGGTAAGCCGTATACCTTAAATTCTTCTACGATGGTTTGGGCATTACCTCCACGCCAGCGGGTAGGTTTGTTGTATTGTATCAGCCATACGTTCAGTAAGCTAATGGCTACAATGAGCTTAAGGGCAAGAAGTACATATTCCATGATCACAATCTTTGGTTGATTGGCCTAAATATAATAATTGTTCATTTAGCCACTCTTTACTTTATGATTCCTTAACAACCAGGAATTCATTTTTCTTATTTTTTTATTAAAATGGACCATGTTACGCTCTAACCGCCTTTGGCAATTTAAACAGCATTTAATTGGAAAGTTTATTGTTTGGGACCGAACGCGGCGAATGAAATTTTAAAGGTTCTCCAGAACCCCCAATATACCCGTATAGCGTATGGAATTCCTGTGTGTACTGTTGATATACACATTGGCTTTTTTATTGCCATAAACCTTTATAAACACATCGTATTGTTCGGTTTTGTCCTTCATCCGGAAGCTGATATCGGAAAGGCCTTTCTTTGCATTATACCGGGCCTCATATCTTTTGGGAACACCTTCGAACTGGATGGCCCCGTTCGTGTTGCCAGGAGGCAGACTTATTTGCTGTGTTCCGTAATAGGGTAAATACACCAGCAGACTATCACCCCTGGTTCTGATGTAACTGCTGCTGCCCATCAGGTTAATTCTCCCGGACCTGCTGTCCATTGGCAATAAATTAGCATTACTTATCTGGTTCATGGCATTCGTGGCCAAAGGCGTCGCCCATTCCATGGTTAGCTCGTAGTTCCTGCTCTCGATCAAATTACGTGTTTGCTGTGCTTCGGCCTCTGTAACTCCTGTATCGGCACTCTTGCAAGCTGTTATGAGAAGCATTATCACACCTATATATACAAATGTTTTCATATCTTCTTTTTACCTAAAGATACCACAAAAACTATACCTCTACACAATGATGATATTTAAACGTTGCAATGCTGCTTTTACTGCATAAGATTATTTAATTTTACATTTCGTATTGTACGCCTATTCAACTCTTATTCCATGCTCACTATGAAACACACTATTCTACTAACTACCTTACTTTGCAGCTTCTTCGTAACTGCCCAGGACCTTTCCGAACTATACAAAAAGGTAAGTCCTGCGGTTGTCGTTATTCTCACACAACAAAAAGAGCTGGTCCGCACTTCGAACAGCACTTCCAGGATGGTAGATCAGGATGGTCTGGGCTCCGGGTTTATGATCTCAGATCGCCTGGTAGTTACGGCAGCTCATGTGGTTACCGTTCCTGAAAAGATACAGGTACTGTTCCCGGATGGTGATCTTATTCCGGCCTCGATAGAATCTATTTACAAAAGCGCGGATATCGCACTTATCAGACTTTTCAGGCCGAGGATAAATCCGGTTACCGTTAGCTTCGGTGATTCCGATGCTTTGAAAATAGGCGAACGCATATTTGTGATCGGAGCTCCCTTCGGACTCGATGCTTCACTGTCGTCCGGTTATGTGAGCAGCTTCCGAAGACAAGGTAACGGACAAAATCCGTTTACAACCACCGAATTCATTCAAACCGATGCTGCCATCAACACCGGGAATTCAGGAGGCCCTATGTTTAACTTAAAAGGTGAAGTTGTCGGGATCGTAAGTAATATTATAACGAAATCCGGAGGATTCGAAGGAATTGGCTACGCAACTACCTCGAACCTGGCTGCGAGGTTACTTCTCAACAATAAAATGCCATGGCTAGGTGCCGATCTGAAATCGCTCAATGAAAGGCAAACGAATATCCTTAATGTCCCGCAGAAAGAAGCCATCCTTGTGGAACGCGTTGTTAACGAATCTATCTTCGGGCAGATGGGTGTTAAAGGCGGTGATACCGAAGTTAACCTTGGAGGCATGAAGTTGATCCTGGGAGGCGATATCATCCTGGCCTTGAACGATATCAGGTATAACACCAGTGACAATACAATGGATAAGTTGGCCGAATTCGCAAGTAGCATCGATCAATCCACTCCCTTACAACTTACCATATTGCGTAACGGGAAGATAATCACACTCAAACGAAAATAATAACCAGGGCATTGTGAACCATGTAAAAGCCGGGTTAGCCCCTCTCCTATTTTCAAACAGGCCTTGTCGTTTTGGCTTGGTAATCGATATATCCTTCTTTTCCCTGGGTATAAAAGGTATCCTTATCCCATCGAGCCATTTCAATACCGTTCACGGAATCGGCCTACCAGATCGGGATTGGAAACAAAAAGCCTTCCAAACGCAACCAGGTCGGCATCGCCATCTTCCAGTACCTTATTCGCTCGTTCCAGGTTGAAACTAGTGTTGACCATCAGAGTTCCACTGTATTTCGGGCGATATCGTTTGGCGATCTGTGTTTCGGCAAAAGGAACTTCGGATACATCAGTAAAAGGCTCCGACAGATGCACGTATGCGAGGTTGTAGTCGGCATCCAGTTTTTCTATGATATAATCGAAAGTTGGCAAGGTTTCCTTATCCACCGAAATACCGGCCATACCATGTAACGAAGGATTAAACCGCACTCCTATCCTATTCTCAGGCATTACTTCCTTCATAGCATCAAGGACTTCAAAGAAGAATTTTGTCCTGTTTTCCCTACTCCCCCCATAACCATCTTTTCGTATGTTACTACTCCCACTGAAGAACTGGTGAAATAAATACCCATTGGATGAGTGGATCTCCACGCCATCGAAGCCAGCCTCCATCGCATTTTTGGCAGCCTGTACAAACTCTTGTTTTGTATTCTCAATGTCTTCAAGCGTCATTTCTTTCGGTGTAACGGTATCCTTGAATCCATCGGGAGTGTACGATTTCACCTCCGGATTCAATGCCGAAGGCGCCAATGGCAATTCACCTTCATGGAAATTGGGATGTGAGATACGCCCCACATGCCATAATTGTATAAATATTCGTCCCCCGGCTTCATGAACGGCTTTTGTAACTTTTTTCCAGCCTTCCACCTGTACATCACTATAGATTCCGGGTGTATGTATGTACCCTACTCCCCTTTTGGAGACCTGCGCCCCTTCGGTGATGATAAGTCCTGCCGTGGAACGCTGAGCGTAATAAACATCATGGAGGCCCGCTTCGGGAGCATGCTCCGCATTTGTGGCCCGGCTGCGGGTCATAGGTGCCATCACCACCCGGTTGGGTAATTCGAGATCACCCATCGTATAAGGCTGTAATACCCGGTTTTCTTTATTCATGCAATACTGATTTTTGGTAAAGATAAAATTCTTTATCCGCTTTTCTAATGTTTCGAAAATACAAAACCACACCCTGCCATCAGGATGTGGTTCTGCAAATTCATAATTGTTGGTTAGTCTATTCTACTAAATATTCTACAAAATAATTCATCATTTCCTCCTTGAGGTCATAATGCAACTTAATATAGGTTCGCATATCCTCTTTCAGGGTTGATTGCTCATTTCTCAAACGGCCGTCAACATTTTCACGGAGGTCCGCCAAGTGTATATTCCGTAATTTATTCTTACACCTATGTTTTAATTTAGCGATCGCTGCTTTCTCGATCATGATCCGATTTTGAAAATTCTCTAACGATTTCCTGGCATCCTGCCCGAATTCACGCACTGCAATCTCTTCCAACTTCTCCTGAAATGTATCCATCTCTTCAAAATGAAAGCGCAGTTCCCGTCTCCAGGTCTCCAGGTTAAACTTCAAATCACTTAAATAACGCACTTGTGTCTGCATAGTTCTATGGGTATTTAGATTATTAGATAGTTCTTATAAATATTTTTAATTTCATGTTGTTCTCGATACAATTTTCCGTTGGAAAATCACGCGAACTTACATTGAATCACTGCTCACTTATTTATCCTGTTCTACAGCTTCCTTCGTTTCCGTTAACCGCTTCTGAATATTCGTTGGTACGGCCCGGTAACTGTGGAAAACAGATGTGAAATTCGCCCTTCCCTGGGTTAATGATCGCAACTGGGAGGAGAAATTACTCATCTCACCTCTCGGGATCAGCGCTTTAAGCACCTGGTAGCGATCTTCCGAATCCACGCCCTGGATAAGGGCCCTCCTCGACTGGAGATCTGTCATTACATTACCTACCATGGCTTCGGGAGCTTTAATGGTCACTTCGTCTATGGGTTCCAGTAACTTCGGATTTGCATTTACAAAGGCTTCTTTAAAAGCATGAGCTCCCGCGATCTTAAACGAAATATCATTCGAATCCACCGCGTGCATCTTGCCATCGTACACCATCACCCGGATATCACGTGCGTACGATTTGGTGAGTGGTCCTGATTCCATCACTTCCTGGATACCTTTCATAATGGAAGGTAAATAACGTATATCAATCACCCCTCCTACTATACAATTGTAGAAAATGAGCTTTCCGCCCCAGGGCAGACTGATCTCTTCCTTTCCTCGAATATTAAAGCCTTCCGGCTCCGCCATACCTTCGAAATAGGGTTCTATCTTTAGGTGTACCTCTCCAAACTGGCCACTTCCCCCCGATTGTTTTTTGTGTCGGTAATTGGCAGTAGCACTTCGCTGGATAGTCTCCCTGTAGGATATCTTTGGAATCTCAAAATTGGCCTCAACATCGTATATATTCTTCAAAGCCCAGGAGATAGTCAGTAAATGAAGTTCTCCCTGGCAACCTATTACGGTTTGATGGGTTTCATTATTGTATCTCAGTTTCAAGGTAGGATCCTGAGCATGAATACGTTTTAACGCATCGTTCAGTTTTTCATCTTCAGCTGAATGTACCGCTGAAACTGTTTTTTCAATACGGTTCTGCGGGAACTTTATCGGTTTGATCGTCGGCCCGTTTTCCTTTTCGTTTAATGTATCGTTGGTTTCTGTCGATTTTAACTTGGTGGTAGCTCCAATATCACCTTGTGTTAGCTTATTGACCGGATGTTTTACCTTCCCGTCCATAATAAACAACTGATTCAGTGTTTCAACTTCTCCCGTTCTCGAATTATACAGTTTGTCGTTGGCGTTTACCTCACCCGATTTTACTTTGAAGAAAGTTACCTTTCCTAAATTTTGCTGATACAGGGTTTTAAATACAAAAAGCGTAGTATCTGCATCGACACTGCGCTTGATCTCATCACCTTCCACACTTTGCTCGGGACGCAGATCGGCAGCCGAAGGTGCTACATTATCGATAAAGCCCATCAATCTTCCGGTTCCCATATCCTTAAGTGCAGATACACAGAATACCGGGAACAGGTCGTGGTTCAACATCCCCAGTTTTATTCCCTGTCGCAATTCGTCTTCGTTCAAGGTGCCTTTTTCAAAATACATCTCCATCAGTTCCTCATCGTTTTCAGCTGCTTTTTCAACCAATTCGTTGTGTAAGGCTTCAGCCTTCTCTTTCTCATCTTCAGGAATTTCCAGTTTCTCCGGCTTCCCTCCTTCGGGGCCAAATTTATAACACTTCATTTTCAGTACATCAATTATACATTGTGCACCATCCATCTTGATCGGATATTGAATAAGGGTGGCATTATTACCCACCAGTTGTTTCAAACTTTGGACACTATCATCAAAGTTGGCTTTTTCAGAATCTATTTTATTGATCACAAACACGGTGGGCTTGTGATATCTGTCGATATAATTCCAGATGATCTCTGTCCCTATATCGGCTCCGTGCTTCGCATTTACCACGGTTACAATAGTATCTGCCACACGTATGGAAGAAATGATCTCACCGATGAAATCATCCAGACCCGGGGTATCTATGATATTAATTTTGTAATTCCGCCATTCCGTATGCAAAGGGGTAGCAAAAACAGAAGCACCTCTCTGGTGCTCTATTTCGTGGTAATCTGATACGGTATTGTTTTGCTCTACGGACCCTCTTCTATTTAAAAGACCAGCTTCGAAAAGCATGGTCTCAGACAAGGTGGTTTTTCCAGAACGGTGCGCTCCTACGAACACAACGTTCTTTATATGTTTGTTGTCGAATACTTTCATTTTGCAGTAGTATTGATTGGTTAACGATCGATTAAAATTTCAAACCTTAAAGCTATGCAGACCTAACTTTTTAAAATATGATAAATGTTAGGTTTTCGTAAAAAGTTGAGTCCTGTAGATTGAGCGCTAAGACGGAATTAATATAGTAATAATAAACTACTTTTGCCAAATGTCTGAGCCAAAATCTTCGCAGTTAGAGTTCATAGCATTAATGGCAGCTCTAATGTCGGTGGTAGCCCTGGCAATAGACGCCCTGTTACCAGCCCTTGATATTATTGGCCTTGCCATTGGTAGCAGCAGATTGATCGACAATCAGCTGTTAATCACAATGATCTTTCTGGGCCTGGGGATCGGGCCACTTTTATTCGGCCCTTTGTCCGATAGTTTGGGCAGAAAATCTGTAGTCTATTTCGGATTTATCATTTTTATACTCTCAAGTTTTATTTGTGTCTATGCCACTACCCTTGAAGTAATGGTAGCAGGCAGGATCTTACAGGGAATCGGGCTCTCCTCTCCCCGAACGATCGCTATTGCCATTATCCGGGATAAGTATTCAGGTGATTATATGGCGCGTATCATGTCCTTTGTTACGGTGGTGTTTCTATTGGTTCCCATCGTGGCGCCGGCTATGGGAAAGCTGGTGCTTGAACTTCATAACTGGCAAGGCATTTTTTACGTGCAGATCATCATCAGCCTGCTGGTGGCATTTTGGTTTTGGAAGCGACAGCCTGAAACCCTTTCGGAAGAAAATAAGATCCGCTTTACACCTGCTATTATTTCCGAAGGTTTTAAAGAAGTTCTGAAACACAAAACCACCATGGGCTATACCGTGATCTCCGGTTTTGTAGTGGGATCCTTCCTGGTCTACCTGAGTAGTTCCCAGCAGATATTTCAAGAGCAATACGGACTCAAGGAAGAGTTTCCGTATATCTTCGCAGGGCTGGCAATTGCAGTTGGTGCGGCAATTCTTCTGAATGCGACCTTCGTCCTGCGCTATGGGATGAAACGGTTGGTTACCCTGGCATTGATTGGTTACTTTGCCACTTCCCTACTGTATATATTATTCTTTTTCGGAAGTGATAATCCGGGGATCATTGTTCTCCTGACCTTCTTCGGAATTCAATTCTTCTGTGTGGGATTTCTCTTCGGAAATTTACGTGCCCTGGCTATGGAACCTGTTGGGCATATTGCAGGGATAGGTGCTGCAATAACCGGTTTCCTGTCCACTATGATGGCAGTGCCAATGAGCACTTGGATTGGTCGTTATGTGGGAGATACCGCGCTACCCCTTTTTATTGGATTTGCGATCTGTTCACTCTTTTCCCTGATCATTTTATTCGCATTAAGGAAGAAATGATCGAGGGATGTATCTATAGATCTGTTGAATATTCCGTGATCGTATAAAGTTGAAATGGTGCGGTGTTGGCATCAGAATAGAAAATGGCAAAGTTGCTAATGTCCAATTTAATCTTCACATCGGAACCTTCTCTTAAGAATACCGCATCTTTATTTCTTCTAACTACGGTCCATAGCCTTTCTCCATTTTCATTTTCTTCTACCCATGATTTTGGAGTTGTCTGCTTAAATACGCCACCGCTATAATTTACCTGTGTCACGTTATTGCCATCAACTTCTACCTCTTCGATCACTTCTTCAATAATTTCGACCGGTTCTTCCTGTATATCAGAAGTTTCAGGCATGACATTGTCTTCAGGGGAATCATTTGTGGAATTGGCATTGGACATAGAAGCTGAATTATCCGTAGTAGAATCTTCTTTTGCATCCCCGCTACCCATTGCCTTTAAAAATGAAATTCTGTCCATAGCTTCTGTCTCATGAGGACAAGGCGCATACAGTTCGATATGTTTTTCTAAAGCAGCCAGTTCGTCCAGTTCTTCTTCCTCGTTTGCTACGGCGGTTTCCATTTCTTCCCAGTCTGCCTTACACATGGCCATCATGTCATGTTCTCCCCCAGATGAGATACTGTAAATTCCCCATATGGCAAGCGCGATAATGGCCACGCCCAGGACATAGATCATTGGATTTTTCTTCTTCTTCCCTGAAGATTGTCTATGAGGCGCGGTTTCTGTTTCCCTGCTTATATGTTCTTTCGGTTGAGTTATATTGCTGGCCTTATTTTGCTGAACGGTTTCCGAACCTGTTGAGCCCAAAGGCTTTTGTTCGGCCTTAGCGGCTGAGGCCTCTGGTGCAGGTACATCAAGTGCATGACTGATATCATCCACAAGACGATTAACACCCTGGTCGAAACCTACCTGGGTGAAATCAATGAACTGCTTCCTGGCCAAACGCATGGGCACATCACACTCTTCGATCTTTATGGGAATCACATTTTTGCTAAGTTGCATGGCGTAAGACATCTCGTCCTTTACATTGTCAGACTGCACCGAGGTGTTGGACAATATCAGAACCATGGCATCGGCATTCTTTATTTCCCGCTCTATAGTGTTATCCCATTCATTCCCCGAACGGATATTTTTATCGAACCACACATCGAAACCCTTACTTCTAAACGCATCCACTAGCCTGGATACATAGTCACTATCGGCCCGGGAATAACTGATAAAAATTTTCTTTTTAGACATAATACTTACAATTTATTACTCCTGATGATATTTGATCGTGCAATATACCTTATCGCCTGCCAGGTGGACCTGCTCTACGGTAGCAATCTGATTCTTATTAATGTTGCCAGTATCTCCGGAGTTTGTCCCCGTCAGATCCAGGTTCACAGGCCATTCGTCCAATGATATGATATAGTTCCCTTCATCAGGTGTATTTCTCTTATCATCCACACCTCCTTTATATACATGGAAAAAATTCTCCTTATCGCTTCCCGAACCTTCGGAATACTCTATGATTCCCCTGGAATTGTACACAACATCCATAGCGGCGTATGCCTCCTGCACATATTTGCCGTCTTCAGAGTACTTGGCAGCATAATCGAGATACGCCTTGGCAGTATTGAGCGATTGTGCGTTCTTCCAGGCCTCCTCATCGTTGGCAGCCGTCTCAACTATATTCAACTTCAATTTGTCGCTGGAGTCTTCAAGATTGATCACACCGGTGAAATACAGAATAACCAGGACCGCAAGAATTCCTCCAATAACATATAGAAGCGTTGCTTTAATCGACTTCTTAGGAGAAGACGGTTGCTTACTGACGGCAGCAGCTGGTTTTTTAGGCGGACTCTCCCTTACAGGATCACTTGCAGGTTTATTTGCGATATCCTCACCGATATGTAAGGCCCTGAATAACGTCTGCATACCAGATTCACGTGATTGGGTGAAATCTGCAAACTGAAGTCGTCTCAGTCTGAATGGAACTTCACATTCTTCGAGTAAGATCGGGAGCACCGTTTTACCTTCTTCCAAAGCATAGGATACCTCATCCATCACATTATGCGACGCGACCGATGATTTAGAGAGTACCACAAGCAGGGTCGTTGATTTCTCAAGAGCCGTCTCGATAGATTTATCCCAGCGGGTCCCGGGTTTAATATCCAGCTGATCCAGCCACACATTGGCTCCGGCGTCTCTTAACTCTTTGGCGACGCCGAGTACAAAATCTGAGTTATCCCTTGAATAACTGAAGAAAATCGTGTTGTCCGACATATATATTGTTTAGTTAGTATAATTATTTTAGATCATAGGTCTTTTCAAAGATCTCACGATCGCAGGGGTATAATTCTCCATTCACTCCTCTCATCAACCAATCCCCTTTTTTACCTTGCAATGTTCCCTCCATAGTTTCCACTTCGAAAGGTTCATCGATCTGGGCACATTCTATAGGTATAGGTCTTTTGACAGCTTTTCTGAAATTCATTTGGGGCAGGTTATCAGAACTGAATTTCAACATGTCAGGCGTGTATTTCAAAAAAAAAGTTACGATAAAAAATTGAGTTTGAGGAATTTTAAAAATGGATCCTCCGGATTTTCAGTATGCATGAGGCTGGTGTATGCACCGTATGCATTGGTATAAATAGATATTTTTTCGCGAATTCCTGCCATGGCGGCCGCTCGCTCATAATAACTTTTAGAGGATTCCAATTGGCCTAGATATAAGTTACATTCAGCAATGGTTGCTAGTTTCCATAGGCTGTCGAAGGCATCTTCATTAGCAGCGTCTAAGGCAAGTTGTGCATACTCCGACATGGCCTGGTGGTCTTCTTCACAAACCAAACTTAGAAAGGCCAGATTAATTGCTAAATAATATTGCTGCCCCTTATTGTTAGCAGCATTGGCCAGCTCAAGTCCCTTCTCGTAGTAATCGATGGCTTTTTGTCCTTCCGCTTCAACCGAATCCTGAAGATACTTTCTTTTGTGGCGCCCTCCCAGTATACCCATGAGGTCCGAATTGTCCTTTGCCAACGGATGATGTGTTAAGATCTCGATGGCCTCCGACTCCCTGTCCAGACCCTCTAAAGCGAATATTAGATTTCTCAGACCTTTTAAGTTTAAGCCATCTTTTTTCGGTAATAATTCACCTACCGCTGCTTCATAATTTCCCAGGGCAATATTTATTTCTTCCTGGGAAGTGAATTGACTGTGAAATTCATTCCCGGTAAGTGTTTTCTCAATGAGCAGATAGGTGTCATTATCCGTTCCCTCCTGCTGCACCAGGGAATAATGATTACCGTCCAGTGTAATTCGATGCTCCTCGGTAAAAGGATCAAAGCAAGTATCCGGGGGAATAAATTCATCATTTGTAGCTGCTATTACATTCAGTTTGAACGGATATCCATCCGAGAATTTTGCGGTCCAGTCTGAACGCAACTTCTTAATATAAGAACCCTCCTTTTGTAAGGCCGAATTCTCTGCATCACATAATTTTTTTAGGGCTTCTTTTGAAATGCCGCTACTAGGCGTGGCAAAAAGCATTACATGACTAATGCGGTCAAGCTGCCCGTTGTCTAATTCCAGCAATGCGTTTTGAATTACCAATCCCCCCAGGCTGTGACCAATTAGGGCGATGCGCTTATAGGAAGAAAACCGGTGCTCGATGGCCGACCTCAGATAATCCGCAATGCGCCGGATATCTTCCTCCGAAGCCCATACTGTTTTACCCATTTCCGGCTTAACATGCTGCGAATAACCCAGCGGTAAGAGATCCCAGCCATCCATGGACTGCTGTTCCATCAATAAGCCGGGGATAGTACCGAAAGTATCGGAGGCCTCGCCCGAAAAACCATGAACGAACAGCACAAGATTGGGAGCACCTTCCTCTCTGAAGCTGGTCACAACTTCCTGCTTTACTGCCTTATTGGTTCCACCACTCACTTCTTCCACCACTTCAACTGCATCTATAAGACTGTCAGGTACACAACTCAGGATAAAATCATCGTACAGCTGTAAATTTACAAAAGGCCTTTGTACAGGTTTCTTTTCCGGAACTCGCTTCATGATATATTGAACCACTTCGGTCATCCTGATATAGGGTTCGGTATAGGTGGCTTTGTGTTCCCCGCGAAGCACTTCTAGCAGGCAGGTAGTAAACAGACTATTGGGCTCGTCACTAAGGATCCATGATAATTCTTCGGCTCTACAAGAAGAAACAATCGATATTCCTCTTCCGTCATCGATCTTGTGAACCAGGCCCTCCGGATTCCGAATACGTTGTTTAAGATCTTCCGATTTTATCTGTGGCCCTGCTTTAGTCATTCCTTCAGCATGGCAACAATCCAGGAATAATATGAGTCTGCGACTTTTTAAGCTACGTAATTTATCCTTAAGGTCGCCGGCGTGTACCCAGGTTTCCCGATACTTCTTTGTATCGAAGTTATTCGGAACCAAATAGTAGTGCGACTGATTCTCATCTTCCGGCTTCAGGTCCTTCCCTCCTTCTTCCAATTCAATAATGTCATTGTCGGTATATGTACCACCATGGCCTGAATAAAAAATAAATACCGAAGATTCTTCGTCGGTTTTGGCAACAAGATCATCCAGAGCTTTTAAAATTTTGGTGTGCGTCGCTTCTTTTTCAACCAGCAAACATAGATTCTCTTCCATGTAACCAGCCAATTCTTTATTGGATAATATATTATATATGGCTTGTGCGTCCCTAGCGCTGGCAGGAAGATCGTTACCTACACCAATAATAAGACCATATGCATTTGATAACTGACTCATAAATATCGATTAAATTGCCCTGTACATGGCGGTTATTTCATCTGCCTGGCTCTGAGAAATTGTAGCTGGAGCAGCGGATATCACATCCAATAAGGTTGCGATCAAAGTGCCACTTTCATGGGTTATTACCCCACTACGCTCCAATTCTACACATAATTCCTTGCCTGGTTTTCCAGCCACATTAAGGCTGGCTTCTTCGCCTAATTCAATGAGCGTTGTTTTTAATTCCGATGCAATTTGATCCAACTGTTCTCTAGGTGTTCCCGTTGCAGCGACCGTTCCCTGCAATTTCGGTGTAGATTTGGATGATCCACCGGGCTTCAGAGCTGCAAATACTTTTTTGGCCGCATCTAGTTTGGGCTCAAAGGTCATGGAGATGCCAGTACTATCTGCCTTGAATGATCCCATCCGGCCCATGGCATTTTTAAATTGACTTCTGAACATTAATATTATAAGTAACAATGTTCCGGGCCATATGATAACTTCCAGTAGTTTTATAAGCGTCTCCGCGCTAGTATCTATTAATGCGATCATATTATTATTTTGATTAGTTCAATTATCTTTTAATGCCAGTAAGTTAAAATTTCCTGAAATTCGGGAGCGTTTTTAAAGCTAATAAAGTGTAGGTCATTCTGAAATGTAGATGGTGTAAAAGAGTAACCTTTTGCTATCGACTTCTTCAAATGATCTAGTGCCATTGCCCTGTTATCGGTAGCTGCGTAAAACCTCGCCAACATATAATCGATCTCTCCATACGTGTAAGGTTCGTCTTTGGACCTCAGTTGTTGTATCAACGAAAGAGCCTGCTGTACACGGCCGGTTTTATGTAATGCAACCGCGAGCATCGACATTATGTCTGGACTTTCAACAACATCGGTGACTTTTATTGTTTCAACTAATTTCCCATAATTCTCCATGTAATAGTAAACTTCTGCGAGCCCGAGTTTATTCTCTTTTGCTTTATGGATCTCTGACAATTGAGAAAGATAGCTGGCTGCCTTCGCTTTATCTCCAGCCATTAACAGCTCTTTGCTTGCGAATAGAGTGCTTTGCTTAAAAGCATCAAGGTCCTCCAACGCCTGTATTTCAGATAAATGAGTATCCAATTCATCAATAGATCCGTTGCGCACATAGGCTGCGAGAAGAGGATTTTTAAAATAATTATCACTCATCAGCCTGGTGACCGGAGCGAACGAATCGATCACTTGCTGGTATAGTTCCTTTTCGATATCTGCCAATGCTTTTATATAATATCTGAACTCACAAAGTATACATTGCGTAATATCCATTCGTTGCATCGAGATCTTCGAATAGATGGTATCAATTTCTAGAGGTTTGTTCACATACTGCAAGGCAAATACCATGGTGGTGGAATTAGTCCCGAGGTCGAATGGAGCAATATTATATTCTTTCTTGAAGGTGTTATAGATCAATCGGCTGTCACCTTCCAACAGCGCATTATAATAACTGATTAGATTTCGTTGGCGTTCACTCAGCTTGATATTCGATTTTACAAGTTGAAACAGGGAATCGGCTTTTTGAAAATTGCCGTAATTATAATAATAAGAAATGCGTTCCAGTTGTGGTTCGAAGTAATTTGGATCTTGTTCTAAGGATTTATTTAACAGATCGAGATACTTTTCCGGATCCGAATAGTTTGCTCTTGCCTCCAGATAGAACTGATAAGCCTCGAATTTTGGCGGAAAGTTCTGAAGATTCAGCTTGTCCTTATCCTCTGTAATAAGGTAGCCAAGGATCTTTTGTTTTAGGTCTTCAATACAATCTAAAGGACTATCCTGGTCGCATTCCACCGGTTGAAACGAGAAAAGGGTCTTATTGATGTCGCCATCGGTAATAGATGATTGAATGATCAATTTGTCGTTATTCAGGTAATAGTTCCCCATGATTACCTTGGAAGGTTTGAAATAATCGGTTAATACCTTTTCGTTGTTGGCCTCTCCTTCGTTTGCTTTAATTATACTGATATAATCATTGACGATCTCCGGAGATACCACCTGTGCTAATTTCTGCTCCGTAATACCATGCATGATCCAGTCGGCAGACATCTTGCTAACGATATCCAGCTCTTCCTTGCCAGTATTATTGCCAAAATTTAGTATTCCAATCTTATCACTAGCTACCAATTCCGGCAAATCCATGCCTGGCTTGAATGCAGAATTGATGATAAAAGTTACAGCTACGGCAACCAGTAATGTTATTAAGAATGCTGCTGAGAAATACATTCTTTGAAAAGCACTTTGTTTCTTTTTACCGTTTTTACCTACAAGATTCTTTTTAATTTCTAACTGCCTCAATTGGTATCTCCAGATATAGAACATATACAGAGGCAGGCCAATGAGTAGGACAAGGATAAGATAAGTAACTGATATCTGGGGAACTCCAAGAGGTTGCCATACCACAGCCAGTACCTGGATAAGCACCCAGGACGAGACTATATAGATGGAAAGCATCTTCAATACTCCCTTTTCACTACACTCTTTAAAGAAAGAATTTAGCTTCATATGACTGGGGAAATAACATTACGCCGCTTCAAATGTATAATGCTTCTTTTGGATTAGTTAGAAGTTTTCACTAATATAGTAAATATATAATTCAATAAAACATAACCTCATGAGCGATAAAGACAAAGCAAAACCGGGATCAACAATTAACCCGAAAAAAGCCGATCAACCGAAACCAGGTTCTACGATCAATCCAAAAAAGGCAGACCAGCCAAAACCAGGATCAACTATTAATCCCAAGTAATAGTCGTAGTAATATCTGGTCGATGATATCGACTATAGCAGCTCCTTTAAATATTTTCGATTACTTTAAGCATTTGTGCCTAATGTGATTGGCACTTTTATTGATGTAATTTTAAAGATGATACGCTACTTATTTCAACTTTTGTTCCTCCTCACAAGTTCCACTCTATCGCTTACTGCTCAAGAGCTCAAGATTGATGAGTCCAATGCGAGCATCGACTTTGTTTTTGTCGATGACGATGTGGACGGAACTTTATCCGATTTCAATTTCAACGGAACTATAGATCTTAGTGATCTTGAAGCTAGCAAATTTTCCGGTTCGGTACTTATGGAATCTTTGGATACCGACAATTGGTTTCGCGACAGGCATTTACGATCGAAGAAGTATTTCAACAATAAGGGCCATCCCCGTATGACCTTTAAAAGTAACTCAGTTACAGCTACGGATCATGAATTCGTGGTTAGTGGGGATCTTACCATCAAAGGAATTTCAAAACCGGTTTCTTTTACCTTCACCAAATTACCCGGAAAATTAAGGGGAACTTCGGTGATCAATGCTTCCGATTTCGATATTTTAATTCATAACGAAATTGAAAGGAATATGGTGAATATCACCATTACACTTCCGTATACTACCCATTAATTCCGTTCGGAAATTGTAGATTAATATGTAACTTTCGTGAGAATTAACCAAAATTGTCCATCCATGAGGTTTATTACCTTTCTCTTACCTGTCGTGCTTCTGTTCAGTTGTGCGGATTCCTCTAATAAAGATTCATCTGAAACAGATATCCCGGAAATAAGTTTAGAAAATTCCACTGCTAAACTGGAGTTTAAAGTAAGAGCTTTGTTAGGTGAAGGCGCCTTCTGGAATTATCAAACACAGGAATTTTATTGGGTGGATATCATAGGAAAAACGGTTAATGTCTACAATCCGAAAAATAAATCAAACCGTGCCTTCCCCCTCCCTTATCGCCCGGGGACCGTGGTCCCTCAAACCGATTCCACGGCTGTGGTAGCTCTTGACAATGGAATCTATATTCTGAATCTGTATAACCGTTTACTATTGAAGTTGTCGAATGTTGAAGAGGATATCCCAACCAATCGGTTTAACGATGGAAAGTGCGATCCGAATGGAAATCTCTGGGTAGGTTCCATGCGTCTGGATGAATCTATTCCGGCTGCGGGTTTATATAAGGTTGCTCCCGATGGCACTACTACCAAGATGCTGGAAAATATTACTATTTCCAATGGGATTGTCTGGACCAAAGACGGAGAGACCATGTATTATATTGATACGCCTACCGGAACGATACGGGCGTACGATTTCGATAAAGAAACCTCCACCATTAGCAATGAGCGTATTGTGGTTGAAGTGTCTGCCGATGATGGATTTCCCGATGGTATGGCTATCGATGAAAATGATATGCTATGGGTAGGTTTATGGAACGGAAATGCGGTAGCCCGCTATAATCCGAAGAATGGAAAATTATTGAACAAGATCGAAGTCCCGGCACACAATGTCACCGCCTGCGCTTTTGGAGGTGAAGATCTTGACATTTTGTATATCACTACCGCCAAGACCGATATGACGGAAGAAGAGAACGCTAAATATCCCCTAGCCGGATCTATTTTTAGCGTGAAGCCCGGGATTAAAGGCGTGAAAAGTCAATTTTTCGGGACCACTAACTAAAAGATATGAAACCGGTATATGTACTTATGGGGGTAAGTGGCTGCGGTAAAACAACCGTTGGAAAACTTCTTGCGGATAAATTGCGCCTTCCATTTTATGATGCGGATAACTTTCATCCGAAATCCAATGTAGCTAAGATGTCCTCGGGGACTCCACTAACCGATGAGGACCGTGATCCCTGGTTAAAAACCTTGTCAAAAAAGATCGGCAAATGGACCAATGACAAAGGGGCTGTGTTGGCATGCTCGGCACTTAAAGAATCGTATCGACAAATACTCTCCGCTGGAAATGAAGTTCACTGGGTGGTTCTGAATGGTGCGTATGAGACCATACTAAAGCGCATGAAAGACCGGCAACATCACTATATGGGAGCCGATATGCTGAAATCACAATTCGATATACTTGAATTGCCGGATTACGGCTTGTACCTGGATGTTGAAAAAAGTCCGATCCTCCTTGTTTCAGAAATATTAAAGGACTCTATTGCTACCAAAAAATCAACCTTAGGAATTATCGGCCTGGGAGTTATGGGACGTAATCTGGCCCATAACGTACTATCCCATGGAATTTCGGTCTCGGTCTACAATCGGCCCGAAGGTGATGAGGCTGATGTGGTTTCAGATTTTCGTGCAGAAGCAGATACCCCGTTAGCGCATGGGTTTACTTCTTATCCGGAATTTATTCAGTCTCTGAAAACACCTAGAAAGATAATATTAATGATTCCCGCAGGTCCGGTTGTAGATTCTGTGTTATTAAAAATTCAACCCTATCTTTCAACGGGTGATATCCTGATGGATGGTGGAAATTCTCACTTCGATAGTACTGTAAGACGATTTGAATATTACAAACAGCTGGGAATAGAATACCTGGGAATAGGTATCTCCGGTGGTTCCGAAGGCGCTTTGAAAGGGCCCTCTTTCATGGTGGGAGGTACGGCTGAAGCCTACGGTAACATACAGGCCGTTATGGAAACTATCGCGTCCAAAGATCTGAACGCAAAACCCTGTGTAAGTCTCATCGGGCCAAATGGAGCAGGTCATTTTGTGAAAATGGTGCATAATGGGATAGAATATGCAGAAATGCAACTCCTGGCAGAAGTTTATGCCATGCTCAGCCCCGGGAGAAACAATATTGACGTAAGCAAGATCTTTACAGAATGGAATGATTCTGAACTTTCGAGCTATCTTTTGAAAATTACGACCGATATTCTTACGTACAAAGATGGTAAGGATTTTCTAGTAGATAAGATCCTCGATAAAGCATCCAATAAAGGTACCGGTGGGTGGTCAACAAAGGCAGCCGTGGATTTGGGAATTCCGGCTACTATGATGAGCAACGCCTTATTTGCACGGTATGTGTCGAGTTATAAGGATTTACGCGAAAAGATCTCCCGGGAGAGGCCTCCTATCCATGAGCAAATAGATATAAAAAGTCTAAAAGAAGCCTATCGGTTTGCCCGCCTGATCAATCATTACCAGGGATTCGACCTAATTAAAAAAACTTCCGAAGTATATGAATGGAATATCGACCTCGCCGAAGTTGCCAGGATCTGGACGAACGGCTGCATCATAAAATCTGATCTTATGAACCTGCTTCAACGTCGTTTCCTTACGGAGACGAATATTTGGGACGATGAAAAACTCATATCAGACTTGAACCAAAATGAGGATTCTGTAAAAAGCGTTGTTAATTTTGGTATGGAGCAACGGACCGCACTCCCCTGTTTCTCGGCCGCCTTGCAATTCTGGTACGGACTAACCACCGGCAATTCCCCGGCAAATCTTATACAGGCACAGCGAGATTACTTTGGAGGGCACACCTACAACCGCACGGATACCAAAGGTTCGCACACTACAAACTGGCAATCCAATGGATAGTACGCTGCTCATTGCCATATTTGCGGGAATCGCTGTCCTACTAATTCTCATTCTGAAATTCAGAATTCAAGCATTTGTAGCTTTATTAATTTCCAGTATCCTGGTGGGTATTATTGCCGGATTACAACCTGAATGTATAATAAGAACGATCCAGGATGGAATGGCTAACACCTTAGGTTTTGTTGCTGTGGTGGTTGGATTGGGAGCCATGTTTGGAGCGATCCTGGAACATTCAGGGGGGGCTGAAGCGATCGCATCATTTTTACTGAAACGTGCCGGTGACAAAGGCGCTTCCTGGGCCCTGATGATGACTGGATTTGTAATTGCTATCCCGGTATTTTTTGATGTGGCTTTTATTATTTTAGTACCACTTATCTATTCCCTTCAACGGAAATCAGGCAAGTCATTGCTTCTCTACGGAATCCCATTACTCGCTGGTCTGGCTATTACTCATGCTTTCATTCCACCCACTCCAGGACCGGTTGCCGTCGCCGATATACTAAACGCCGATCTAGGTTGGGTGATAGTATTCGGAGCCATAGTGGGTATTCCTACAGCTATTATTTCCGGGCCTTTGTTTGCCAGGTATATTTCAAAAAGAATCCACATCAACGCTCCGGAAATGATCGATTCCTATAGTGACGACCAGCCAAAACCTTCGGTAGGAATGATCGCGGCAATCATTGGTCTGCCGATAATACTGATAGTATGTAATACAGTACTTAACAGTCCGATGGCCGAAGGCTGGGTTTCAGAAACCATAAAAGAATGGATAAAAATGATTGGTCATCCATTCTCCGCACTCATACTTGCAAATCTAATTGCCTGGTATGTTCTGGGAATTCGGAGAAATACTTCTAAAGAGAAACTTCTCAAGATCACCACAAAGTCGATGGGTCCCGCCGGGATCATTATCTTACTAACGGGTGCTGGTGGTGTTTTTAAAGAAATGCTCATCGCCACAGGAACTGGTGATATGATGGCGGCATATTTTTCTGAACTCGGTCTTAGCACCTTACTCTTCGCTTTCGTGGTAGCGGCATTGGTTCGAATTCTTCAGGGTTCAGCAACGGTTGCCATGATCACGGCAGCAGGTGTCACTGCTCCCCTACTCTTAGGAACCACCGGGGATATAGAGAAAGCATTATTGGTTATAGCCATCGCCTCCGGAGCTTCGATTATGTCGCATGTGAACGACAGCGGATTCTGGCTGGTAAGCAAGTATTTAGGACTAACGGAAAAGCAAACTTTCAGGAGTTGGACCGCCATGACAACGATCCTTGCGTTAGTGGGGATAACGACCGTAAGCCTGCTTTCCCTTCTATTTTAGTCCTTACCATATCACAATTGGTAATTGATACCAACAAGTAGGCGTGGCATTATATCAGGTTGATTTATCGCAGCATTTGCATCCGTATACGTAAATTCCATATTGTTTTTCTGATTGGCAGCAGCCATAGTTGGAGAAGGTTATAAGTACTCAGGCTACGGCCATCCATTTGATGGTAGTTTTCATAAATAAGATAAATAGGTTTGTTATAAAGAAAACGTCATGAAAAAAACTGTAGTACAACTTTTAACGTTCCGGAATGTTAATTAACATTATGTTAGAATTGATAATACCCTGTTTTCAAATAGGCACCTTCAGGAAAGGATATCGGATGATCCAAATCATGAGCTGTTCGTTCAAAAAGGACGCTGTGTCTCCCCGTATTTTTCAGAGAAATTTCATTAATCCCAAAAAACACTTCCGAAGTTATTCTTGAAGAACAGGAAGCTAATACCAGGATTCCTCTCTTTGCAGTCAATGATCCTCCTAAACGGGCAAGTTCGGTATATTTCTTTTCAGCTCGCTTAATTTCGTTCGCGCTTTTCGCAAAGCTTGGCGGATCGATAATTACAACATCATACGTTTTTCCTTCAGAAATTAGTTGTTTCATTAGTTCGAATGCATCGCCTGCCATGGTGTGATGAATGCCTTTAAACGTATTCAGGCCGGCATTGTATTTCGCAACCTCCAGCGCCTGTTTGCTAATATCGAGACTGGTCACCTCTCTCGCACCATTCACCAGTGCATGTATCGAAAAACCACCCGCATAACTGAAGACATCCAAAACAGTTTTTCCCTTTGCTAATTCCCCTACTCGTTTGCGGTTGTGGCGATGATCCAGGAAGTATCCCGTCTTATGTCCGTGAATTACATTGGCCGAAAAATTAACGCCATATTCCACGAATTGTACGTTCTCACCTTCAAGCGTTCCATATAAAACCATTCCATCGGTAAGTCCATAGTTTTCTGTGCGTTGAAGTTTACGACTTAAACGAAGCACCACGCATTGAACGCCACTACTGTCTATTAATGCCTTCAGAATATCCTCTATATATGGAAACCATATTTCGGAATACAGTTTCACCACCAGTACATCTGCATAAATATCTGCAATAAAGCCGGGGAATCCATCATTTTCACCAAAGATCAGACGGTAACTGTTGGTGTCAGTTTCAAGCAATGGTACTCGTATTGCACAGGCCCTGGCAATTTTTTCAGAGAAGAATTCAGCATTTATAGTTGCGGGGCCATCCGTGGAAAGCATTTTAATTCGTATTGGGGAAGATGGATCGTACAAGCCTATCCCAATAACCTCGTTGGATTTAGTTCCGAAGATTATCGCCAGATCTCCTGCCTTACCTTCTTTATTTATCTTGACAATACTTTTTGAAAATAACCATGGGTGGCCACTTCGAACACTTCGCTCCCCCGCGGCTGTGAGCTTTATAGCAAGGCGTTGTGGCTGAAGCTTAGGTATTTCGGAACCTAAATTCATGCTTTAGGTTGTTGTTAACTTGGCCGAAATGATAGAAATCGCGTCATTCACCGTTCGCAGGGACTCCAAATCGATATTGCTTAATTCGATATCGAAAGTATCTTCTACATCAAGGACCACATCCACCAGGTGAGCAGAGTTGATATTTAGTTCCTGGGTGAGATCGGCGTCTTTGTTGATGTTGTCTGCCGAAACGTCTTCCGGTAAGTATGTTGCGATTATGGGCTGAAGTTGGTCGTAGATATCTTCTGATGTCATCTAAAGGAATTTTTTCTAAAGATAACACACGCGTTGACATCACCAAAACCAAAACTTGCTTTTGCTACAGTTTTTATAGCTGGGGTGACAAGTTCTGTTGGAATACGTTCCCTGGCAGCAATTTTTGCTATTTCCGGATGCAGGTCATCACAGTTGGAATTTGGAAAAATAAAACCATGATATAACTGAAGTATGGCTGAAACCGCTTCCATACTCCCGCTGGCAGCCAATCCGTGTCCTATCATTCCTTTTAGCGAGTTTATATAAGGAAAATTACTACCACTTCGTTTCAGGGACTCACTCCAGTTCTTCACTTCCGTAGCATCCATTACTGTAGCAGTAAGATGGCCATTGATATAATCTATTTCCGAGGGATCTACTCCGGCCGAGGATAAAGCCGATTTTATACAACGCTGAACAGCGATGCTGTTTGGCGCCGTCATGCTTCCCTGTTGTCGCTGTCCACCATTATTCACATGACCACCAAGCACTTCAGCATAAATGGTAGCACCCCGCTCCAGAGCACTTTCGAGCGATTCCAACATCAGGGCGCCTGCGCCGCTACCTGGCACAAAGCCAGAAGCAGTGGCGCTGAGGGGACGAGATCCCTTTTCCGGTTCCTGATTGTGTTTCCAGGTCAATACCTTCATGGCATCAAAACCTCCCCATACCACCGGTCCGTCATCCGAACAACTACCACAAAGCATTTGTTTTGCTTTTCCTGAAATAATAGCATCATACCCCATGATAATAGCTTCTGTACCTGTTGCACAAGCCGATGAGTTTGTGGTTACCTGATTGCCAGCGCCAATCTTACCGCCCAGATATGCACTAATACCACTGGCCATTGTTTGAACCACCGTAGTACTTCCCAGTCGTTTTACTTTCCCTGCATCAAGAAGATATACCGATTCCCTGAATTTATCTACCCCACTAGTACCCGTACCGAATATAATCCCCAGATCCCAGAGTGGTTCGGCGTCCTTACCTGCAATTTGGATCCCCGCATCTTCGATCGCCTGCATACCAGCCATGACGCCATACAAGATGCCACTACTGTTAAAGTTTTTTAACTGAAGTTCTGTGAAATACTGTTTCTTTTGTTCTTCAGAAATATCGGGTTTAGCGGCGATCTGACAAGAAAAATTTAGTTCCTCTAGTTTGGGAAAGAAGCGAATTCCCGACTTACCGTTTCTTATCGCTTTATGAAAAGAATCGATGCCCACTCCATTGGGAGAAACTATTCCTAAGCCAGTAATAACAACACGTTGCTTCATAATTCCTTCGGAATAAGCATTCCACTGATAGTTCCGTTGCAAACAATCTCTTGCTTCGAATTCAGCATTTTAACCTTGCATTTTAGTTTATTAAAACGAAAATAAATTTTTTCAGAGATCACTTTTACCTTTTCACCGGGAAATACGGGTTTCATAAATTCAATCTCAGTACTGCTCATCGCAACCTGAACTCCCTCTTCGGGGGTGTCTTTCAATAGATATATTCCGAAGCAAACCAGACCGATCTGAGCCATACACTCCGTAAGAATTACGCCTGGGGTCACAGGATGATCCCTGAAGTGCCCCTCATAAAAATATTCATCTGTTTTAAATGTGTAATAACCTGAAATGCCGGTTTCGTCAACCCTGTCAATTCCTTCAACGAATAAGAAAGGCTTCTCATATGGCAATTTCGATATGATGGCGTTGACATCCATTAGCGCAGGCTTTCTCCTCCATCTACTTTTATAACCGCCCCATTGATCCAATCAGCTTCCCTCCTGCTTAGTAAATAGACGGTATTCGCCACATCCTCAGGTGATGTTAATCGACCGAATGGATTTCGTTTTTTAGCGGCTTTTGCAATCATATCACTTCCCGGGATCATTTTAAAAGAAGGTGTTTCCGTAGCCCCGGCCTGGATGCAATTAGTGGTCATACCAAGTGGTGCATACTCCACAGCCATACTACGCATGAAGGATTCAAGGGTAGCCTTCGCCGCTGAAACTGCAGCATAACCTGGCCACACCTTGCTATTACCTTCACTGGTAAAGGCGAGGTTGCGAGCCTTTTTTGTAAACTTATTAGCCCTTATGAGGGCGCTTGTCCATTCGTACCAGCTATATCCCATGGCGTGTAATGTGATCTCGATATCCTGAATGTTTAAAGCGTTTTCATCTGTAAGGGTTTTCAGGCTTCCTTTGGCAAGACTATGAAGTAATAGACCCACAGAATTATCCTGAAGGTGATCCAGAATTTCTGAAATGGTTTCATCTTTCAATGCATCTTTATTAAATGTGGAAACGTTTGCCCCATCCGATTCCATCTCGGAAACAGCCTTCATAAATTCAGGAAGATCGCTCTTTCGAGTTCGGTATACAATACAGAGATTGAAACCTTCTTCCGCTAATTTCCTGGCAGATGCGAGTCCGAGCCCGCTGCTACCTCCTAAAATAACCGCTGTGAGTCTTTTTTCGTTCATCTAAAATTCCAATAAAATTCGTTGGGCGGAAAAACCAGGTCCAAAACTCAGCATGAGTCCTAAATCACCTTTCGGAAGATTCTTTTCCATAAAACGCTCCAGGACATAGAGTACCGTTGCGCTGCTCATATTTCCATATAATTTAAGCACTTCCTTAGTGTCGTCTATATTCTTCCCAAGACCGCCAAATAGATCTTCCACAGTTTGCACGATCTTTTTTCCCCCGGGATGAAAGATCAGGTGATCCACATCTTCGATCGACTTGCCGTTTCGTTCCAGAAATGGATGCACAATTTGGGGAAAATGTTCGGAGATCTGTTCAGGAACCGAAATATCCAGGATCATTTGCAAACCCGAATTCACCAGTTTGAAACCCATCATATGGGTAGCATCATAAAAGTGATACATAGCTTCGTCTATAATTTCGGGACCTTCATCATCTTCTGAAGAGGACATAAGAACACAAGCCGCACCATCGCCAAAAATAGCCGCGCTTACTATATTCACCATGGAATAATCTTCCTGTTGAAAGGTAGCCATGGGCGACTCAAGAGCGACTACCGCAGCTCTTTTGCCAGGATTCGCCTTCAGAAAATTGTTTGCATAGATCATCCCGGAAATTCCGGCCGCACAGCCCATTTCTGTGACCGGTAAGCGAACCACATCCTGACGCATATTCAATTCATTGATCAGATAGGCATCTACCGATGGGATCATAATTCCCGTGCAGCTCACGGTAATGATATAGTCGATATCTGTAGGTTTCCAGTGGGCTTTATCCAATGCTTTTTGCAAACACTTACTGCCCAGAATTTTCATTTCACGACTATAAATATCGTTGCGTTCCTCGAAGGATGAGTTCAGAAAAATATCTTCCGCATCCATAATGGAATAACGCCGGTCTACGCCAGCACCTTCGAAGATCTTGAGGACTTTACGTTTGAATCTATCCTCCTGACCCTCTAACCACGCCTCTACATACGGAAGTATCTCGTCAATATCACGTGTGTACTGAGGTAATTGTTTGGCAACCGACTTAATTCTTACATTCATATTCTCTGTATGATCCATTGATAGCGAAACGCCCATTTCCAGCGAATTCGATGTTTTCCTTTAATTTTTTCTGAAAAGGCTATTAACTCATCCTTTTTAAATGCCCTCGCTATTGATATCAGTCCGTCGTTCCTGGCCGATTTTGTGCGAACAAACAAGGTACTTACTATTTTGAAAAGGACAAAAGCCAACCTATTTCGCTCTAAGTCGTTCACAACAACTCCTACTTTCGCTTTAGCCATGGTATTTTTTAGAAGATTCTCAATATCGCTGTTCTTAAAATGATGCAGGAATAAGGTGCAGAGTACGATATCGTATTCCAGTTCTTTAAATTCTTCTGAAAAGACATCCATCCTACCGAAGGTGATATCGCGATAGCCTTTACTGCGTTTGATGGCCTCTTCTATAATGTATTGATTCGCATCGAGACCAATATATTTCACTTTCACATTATGAAACTTTAAGACATCCGAGCATACGCGTAACAATTCACCATCACCACACCCCAAATCTAAAATCGTGATGGAGTTTTTATTATTTACACTCTTTAAAAGCCTTCGTATTCCAGTCAGGGTGACCTTATTTCCGCCTAACCATTTATTCACCCATTTCAGGTCATTTAGAAGTATTTCCATTTCCGTACCCTGAAACTCGAAATCGTCCATGATCTCTGTGTCCTTCGACCTGTATTTTGAGTTGTAACGTATCATACCAGTGTAGTACCATGCGTTTTTTGAATGATATATGGAAGGATCGATGGAAATCTGCTTACGGCGGTATACGCAAAGCTTGCGGCTGTATTATTCAGTAAGAGTCGTTGTATGCGCGATCCCGTTCTTAATCGTTCCGAAAAGGTTGCTTTCCAGGTATTCTCGTATGCGTTTTCAAGAGAACTTCTGTCTCCTCCCCGATTATGAATTTCTTTAAGGTACAATTCTGAGAAGATCTTGGCAGAATGAATTGCCATAGCCATGCCATTTCCACATAAAGGATGGATTAGACCCGCACTATCACCCAGCATAAAGACATGATCCTCGATGGCAGATTTCTTTGCGAAGGAAATCTGGCTGATAGTGAGGGGTTTTTCAAATAGTGGCTTGGCGTGCTTAAAGAAATCTTTTAATACCCGATTTTTACACATGATATCATTCTGAAAATCTTCCATGTTATCACATTGCTGAAAGGACTTAATTGTAGTGAGATAACAGGCATTTACTGCGCCGGTCTCGGTTTTAGAAAGCCCGCAGTAGCCACCTTCAAAATTGTGCAGTGCGACTTTATTCTCGGGAAAGTCATACTCATAGTGCGCTTTAACGGCCATCCAATGGGTTCGTTCATTAATAAATTTTCGTCCCATTTGTATATCAAGTTGGGATCTTTTACCAAAGGCGCCCACGACATACTTCGCTGTAAAGGATTCCTTACTTTTTGTGATCACTTCAAACGAATCGTCTGAATAATGAACAGAGGTAACAGTATCTATAACAACATCTGAATTTCCGTTTATTTCTTCAAATAACAGCTTATCCAGTGCATAGCGCGACATTCCAAAGCCACCCAAAGGGAGCGTACTTTCAATGATTTCTCCTTGTCTTGTGCTTATTTCAAAACAATCGATGGAAACTGCTCCCTCGGCTATCGGATCGATAGTAAGGAATTTGAGATATGGCAATACCTCGTTAGAAACATATTCACCGCATACTTTGTGTCTGGGGAACGGATGTTTTTCTATTAACAGGATCTTTACGCCAAATTTCTGAAGATGTAACGCACAGCATAGGCCTGCGAGGCCTCCTCCTACAACGATAATCTCGTACTCTTCAGATTTCCCCATTTCATTATTTTTTCAGCAAAAAAAATCCCGATGCCGCACATCGGGATTATTATTTGATAATGGTTTAGTTGCTATTCGCTTGTTTCTGGGCTTCCTTCTTCATTTTTTCATTCGGTACGATCGCAATATTTACCCTTCGGTTCTTGGATCGACCTTCAGCGGTACTATTATCGGCTACCGGAGATGTTTCACCATACCAATTTGTGGTAAACCTGGAAGAATTTAATGCTTTGGATGTAGTGAAATAGTTCGTCACAGCCATAGCACGATTTTTAGAAAGCGTCATATTGTACTCCTCGGTACCAGAGCTGTCCGTATGTCCAACGATCAGTACATTTGTATCCGGAAACTCAACCAGAACCCCGGCAAGCTTATCTAATGTGGCCTGGGATGCGCTGTTGATATTGTATTTATTGGTATCAAAATAAACACCACTGTTCTCATCGAAGGTAACTACAATGCCATCGTCAATACGCTCTACTTTAGCACCAGGAATTTCCTCTTCAATTTTCTGCGCTTGTTTATCCATTCGATCCCCAATGATTACTCCAGCGGCTCCTCCAACAACGCCACCAATCACGGCACCGGCAGCACCGTTTCCTCCTTTACCGGCATTGTTTCCGATAACGGCGCCAAGGATGGCACCACTGGCTGCCCCGATCACGGCTCCTTTTTGTTTATTGTTCGCGTTTTTGGTCGCCTCGCAACTACCGAAGCTTCCTGCAAATAGCACTAATGTGGCTATTATGGCTATGTTTTTTAAGATATTTTTCATTACTCGCTTGTTTTAGAAAAGTTCATATAAATTGTAAAGGGTTTACCGTCCAGATCGACAGTTTGTTCCCATCGCATAGAAGTATCGGTAAGTTGGGCAAGTCTAAGTCTGATACCTGCATTGGTCTCCGATTTTTTCTTCTCATTGGTTGGTTTTAATAAGAAATCGTATAAACCAGTGGTTGCATCAACCTCCTGAATGGTAAAGATAAAATAACGTTCTCCGGTAGGGCAATTACTGGCTTCGATCGAATAATTACCGGTATTATTATTTGGAATAAAGCGCCAGCTACTACCTTCAAAACATTCTTTTGAGGCATCATTGAACAACTGGACATTAAAAGTTCCCGACTCACTGTAAGCGATATTGTCAAGACTCCAGTATCCCTTGATCACTTTTTTTGAATCTTGAACCGTTTTTGAGGTGCCACAGGAAAAAATTACAGCAGCCAAAATGGCTAACAGGATGGTTTTTTTCATTGTATTGTATTTAAATTATTGCATAGGTTTAGATGTTCAAATAGACTTTTTAGTCCTTGGAAATCGTACCTATAAAAATAACAAATAAAACACTGAAAACGGGAAAAACATATCTTTATATCATGAAGCCCAGCGCTGGATGGTGGTTTTTGCTTGTCAATACTCGAGAAGAGCGACCAATTCCTGTTTGAATTTTCGTTTTGATAAATAAAGCGTTTCCAGATTAGCTGCAAACGGAACCGGTGTTTCCATACTCGCCACGCGTTTAACAGGAGCATCCAGATATTCAAAACAATTTTCCATGATCAGAGCAGATATGTCTGAAGCTATACCTCCAAATTGAGAGTCTTCCTGAAATATGATCACTTTGCCGGTTTTCTTGACCGATCTATATATCGCTTCTGTATCAAGGGGTGCGAGCGTCCTGAGATCCAGAAGATCCGCGGAAAGTGATTCCATAGTCGCTAATTCATCTAATGCCCAATGGACGCCCGCGCCATAGGTTATGATCGATACCTGTTCCCCTTCGCGCAATAAAGCGGCCTCCCCCAGGGGAATCGTGTAATAATCGGTGGGTACTTCCTGCCTGATGCTCCGGTACAAGGCCTTATGTTCGAAAAACAAAACGGGATTTGGATCCTCGATGGACGTAGCCAATAATCCTTTAGCGTCATAAGGGAAAGCAGGATAGACAACTTTCAGACCGGGCGTATGGGTAAACCAGGCTTCATTCGTCTGACTGTGAAATGGCCCGGCTCCAACGCCCGCGCCGCAAGGCATGCGAATAACCACATCGGCATTCTGATTCCAGCGATACTGAGTTTTGGCCAGATAATTCACAATCGGATTGAATCCCGTGGTTGCAAAATCACCGAACTGCATTTCCATAACCGATTTAAACCCGGTTATCGAAAGTCCCATGGTGGCCGATACGATAGCCGACTCACAGATGGGGGTATTTCTTACCCGGCTTTTGCCAAACGCATCGAGAAACCCTTCTGTAATTTTAAAAACACCTCCGTATTCCGCAATATCCTGACCCATGATCACCAGGTTGTCATGACGTTCCATGGATTGTTTCAATCCCTCTGAAATAGCATCAACCAATCTAAGCTCTACTGTTTTTTTATTCGGTCTAACTTCTTGATATATACTCTCTTTAAATACATCATTTAATTCATCACTTTCAGTAGAATCAATAACTTCCTCTGCAAAAGCAATATCGAGATTCTTATTGATATCATGAACGATATCTGTTTTGATCTTCACTTCATTCTCCTCCGTGAGGATGTCCGCGTTCCGAAGATATTCTGCATAATTCTCGATAGGATCTTTAACTGCCCATTGGTCCTTAAGTTCCTGAGGCACATATTTCACACCACTGGCTTCCTCATGTCCGCGAACTCTAAAAGTTTTAAACTCTATTAAAACGGGTCTTGGTTCTTTACGCATACTTTCTACGATCCCGGATAGTTTAATATAGATCTCCAGTATGTTATTTCCATCGATGATATGATTTTCCATGCCATAACCTATGCCACGATCCGCCAGATGTTCGCAGTTATATTGCTCACTGGACGGAGTTGATAATCCGTAACCGTTGTTCTCAATGCAAAAAAGCACGGGAAGTTGCCAAACAGAGGCTACATTAAGCGACTCGTGAATATCACCTTCGCTTGTACCCCCTTCTCCTGTAAACACTGCGCACACCTGGTTGTTTTTCTTTAGCAGATTTCCCAGGGCGATCCCGTCGGCTACACCAAATTGAGGTCCTAAATGAGATATCATGCCAATGATCTTATACTCCTGGGTTCCGAAGTGAAAACTGCGGTCGCGGCCTTTGGTGAAACCGCTCGCTTTACCCTGCCATTGAGCGAAGAGTCGGTTCAATGGGATGTCCCTGCCGGTAAAAACCCCCAGGTTTCTATGCATAGGAAGAATGTACTCATCTTTATCCAAAACAGCGGTTACACCCACGGAGATGGCTTCTTGTCCTATTCCGCTAAACCATTTGGAAATCTTTCCCTGACGAAGTAAGATCAGCATCTTTTCTTCGATGAGACGTGACTTCATCATCTTTTCATAAAGGGAAAGTAATATCGAGTGGTCCAGATCTCCCGGATCGTAATCGAATGAAATTGTTGAAACTGTAGTATGCGCCATTTGATGAAAATGTGAATTTCAAAAGTAGAAAAAAACCCAGTCTGTTAAAGAAAAAATGCACTTTTTTTATCTTCGGAATTCGCTCTATTATTTGGTATCTTTGTGATTCCGAAATAACAAAGTGATGAATAACATACCCAGTGTAGATCTCTCCGATTTCCTGTCGGAGGATCCCGATAGAAAGCAGAGGTTTGTCAATGAGATTGGCCGCGCTTATGAAGAAATTGGTTTTGTGTCTCTCAGAAACCATTTTTTAAGTGATACACTAGTGGAGGAGTTATACCGGGAGGTAAAGGCGTTTTTTGCGCTACCTGTTGAAACCAAGTTGCGATATGAAATTGAAGGTCTTGCCGGGCAACGTGGTTATGTTTCCTTCGGAAAGGAACACGCAAAGGGCAAAAAGAAAGGAGACCTGAAGGAATTCTGGCATTTCGGACAGGAACCTTCGGAAGATGCTCAATTACCCGAAGAGTATCCAGCCAATGTCAGCGTGACAGAACTACCCAATTTCAATAAGATTGGTATGGATGCATATCGCATGCTGGAAAAAACAGGAATTTACGTACTTAGGGCGTTAGCATTATACATCGGACTTGAAGAAACATACTTTGATCATTGGGCGACCAATGGAAACAGCATATTACGCCCCATTCATTATCCGCCAATCACCAAGGAGCCCGAAGGGGCCGTCCGGGCAGGAGCCCATGGGGATATAAACCTTATTACCCTTCTTATGGGGGCTTCCACAGGGGGTTTACAGGTGTTACGGAAAGATGGTGAATGGATAGATGCCATTCCTGAGGAGGACGAACTTGTAATAAATGTAGGCGATATGCTCGAGCGACATACTAACAATAAACTAAGATCTACCATCCACAGGGTCGTTAATCCGCCACGGGAACAGTGGGGAAATCCCCGATACTCTATACCCTTCTTTATGCATCCCAGAAGTGATATGAAACTGAACTGCCTTGAAAAATGTATCGATGGAGAGCATCAAAAGGCCTATGAAGATATTACAGCCGGTGAATTCCTTCATCAGCGACTTGTGGAAATCGGACTTATAAAAAAGTAATGGACATACAAGATCAGCTTAAGAACCTCTTCCCGGATCATCAGCCTACCAAAGAAGAAACCAAGGTAGAAAAGCCCACAGTGTGGCTTCAGGACGATCCACTTATTTGTAAATATGAAAAGCGCAAAGGAAAACCAACCACTATAATTGAAGGATACAACGGTGCTGCATCCGATTTCAAACAACTGGCTAAAGAATTAAAGCAGCTGCTCAGTGTAGGTGGCAGTTTTAAAAATGAGCAGATCATTATCCAGGGCGATTATCGCGACAAGATCATGGAATTCCTTAAACAAAAAGGGTTTAAGGTAAAACGTGTTGGCGGATGAGAATTCCGGAATCCGAACTCATAGTAAACCCCGACGGCAGCATTTATCATCTGAATCTCCTGCCACATGAAATTGCTCATACCATTATTACAGTTGGCGATCAGGACCGGGTTGGTCTGGTTTCCCAGTATTTCGACACTATTGAGGTTAAACGGCAGCACAGGGAATTTATAACCCATACCGGAACGTACAAAGGGACGCACTTAACGGTACTATCGACCGGAATAGGCCCGGACAATATAGATATTGTTTTCAACGAACTGGATGCCCTGGTGAATATTGATTTTAGAACCCGAAAGGTCAAAGAAGATCTAACTTCATTGCAAATTATTCGAGTAGGAACTTCCGGTGGACTGCAACCTGAAATGCAGATCGACAGCATAGTAGCCAGCGATATCGGGATTGGTTTCGATAACCTGCTCCATTTCTATAAAGGAGAAGCAGGACTTTTTGACGTGGATTTTTCAAAAGCCTTCGTTGAACATACGAAATGGAATACAGACAACTCGGTTCCTTATGTTGTTCATGCCGACCCAGCGCTAAGGCAAAAATTCACTTCCGAAGAAATCACAAGAGGCATTACAACGACCAATGTTGGTTTTTATGGTCCGCAAGGACGCATATTGCGGTTAGCATTACAGGATCCCGAAATGAATGATAAGATCGCCTCATTCGAATACAATGGAAGAAAAATCACCAATCTGGAAATGGAAACTGCGGCTATTTACGGGATGTCGAAATTACTAGGGCATAAAGCGTTATCCTTAAATGTGATCCTTGCGAATCGTGCGAATGGTAGTTTTAGCTCAAATCCTAAAGCAGCGATGGAGAGATTAATTCAAAAGACATTAGATATTATAATTCAATGAAAAATTTCCAAATCGGCGGTGTACCGGAACATTTTAACCTTCCCTGGTATTTAACACTTCGTGATAAGTCTTACACAGAGGTTGGTATAAACCTTCGCTGGAAGGACTATTACGGGGGTACGGGAGCCATGGCAAAAGCTTTGCGGGAGAAGGAGATCGATATGGCAGTGATCCTCACAGAAGGGATTATAAGAGATATTTGCAAAGGGAACGATTGTTCCATAGTCCAGGTGTTTGTCCAATCGCCACTGATCTGGGGAATCCATGTGGCGCAGCATTCGGAATTTGAAGAGATTTCAGACCTCAAAGGAAAAACTGCGGCTATAAGCAGGTATGGTTCGGGATCTCACCTGATGGCCTATGTAAATGCTGAAAATGAAGGATGGGATACAGAAGAGGATCTCAGCTTTGAGGTGATCAAGAATCTCGATGGTGCATTGGAAGGATTACCAAATGGAAAAGGCGACTATTTCATGTGGGAGAAATTCACCACCAAGCCTTATGTGGATAATGGTCCATTTCGTCTTGTAGGCGAATGCCCTACCCCCTGGCCCTGTTTCGTGATCGCCGTGCGAAATGATGTGCTGACGAACAACTTGAAAGAAATTCGAACTATACTCGATATCATTAACAGAACAACGGTCGACTTCAAAGATATTCCTGGTATCGATACCATGATCGCCAATCGTTACGATCAGAAACTTGAAGATGTGCAGCAATGGTTATCCTTGACAGAATGGAGTCAGCAGAACCTTACAAAGACTCAGGTTGATCGTATTCAGAAGAAATTAATGCAGTTGGAATTGATTGATTCGGCATTGCCGGCGGAAAAATTTCTTTTTCAGGATATTTAATTTTAATATATAACGCAACCCTTTCGCAACTCGCGAATCTTACTAAAGTAAATAGTAAGTTTATGACAATTTTTCTAATCATATTGGGGGCCTTGCTAGTGACAAATTACCTTTTGTTGCAGTTTAGTTGCAATGATGTTACCGAGCCGGACTCTCCCGACGAAGAATAAAATCTATCCCTTTTCAAAATCATAATTGCCAATTTATTGGCTCCTTCCCTATTTCCTTTAAATATTGGTTTGTTTTACTGAAGTGTTTATTGCCAAACCAGAGTCCTCTGTTTGCGCTAAGCGGTGAAGGATGACCACTCGTTAATACAAGGTGTTTATTCTTATCGATCTTACTGCCCTTCTTTTTAGCATAACCACCCCATAGCAGGAATACAACTTGTTCCCGTTGTTCTGAAATCAATTTAATTACCGCGTCCGTAAATATTTCCCAGCCTTTATTTTGATGGCTTCCGGCCTGGTGAGCGCGCACTGATAAGGTTGCGTTGAGCAGGAGAACACCCTGATCTGCCCAGGCTTCCAGGTTTCCATTTTCAGACATGGACAGCCCCAGATCATTGTGTAATTCCCGAAAAATATTCATCAGCGAAGGCGGTTTACTAATACCATCCTGTACAGAGAAACACAGACCGTTCGCCTGCCCCGGACCATGATAGGGATCCTGTCCGAGAATGACAACCCTCAGATCTTCGAAGGTCGTATGATCGAAGGCTGAAAATATTTGTGAACCCGGGGGATAACAAGTGCCCGATGTATATTCTTGTTTAACGAAAGATGTAAGTTGTTTAAAATAATCTTTCTCAAACTCCTCCGATAGAACGCGCTTCCAGCTTTCTTCAATTTTTACATCCATTATCCGTATTTTTGTAATCCGAAAATCAAAATTACAGCATTATAGCGGAATGGTTCGCATCGATAAAAAAACATTACAGGATTTAGAGTTTCCATCCGTTTTGCAACAGGTCTCGGAATGTTGCATTACAGAACCGGGGCGTGATAAAGTTGCCGCTATTAGGCCTTTCCGGGACGAAAGTGAAATAGCCCCAGAACTTCATCGGGTAAAAGAATATACTGCTTCTTTCGACAATGAGAATAGGATCCCGAATCATGGATTCGATCCTATCTTTAACGAACTTCATCTATTAACTATTGAGAACAGTACCCTGGAAATAGGTGCGTTCCGAAGAATTTTATCCGTTTGCAATACAACAAACGATCTGCTTATATTTTTCCGGAAATACAAGGAATTTTACCAACACCTCTCAGAATTTTCCAATAATATAGATTATACGAGTAGTATTTCCGTGGAGATCAATAACGTAATAGATCGGTATGGTGAGATAAAGAATAGTGCCTCGGAAGAGCTACATGCTATTCGGAAACGATTGAGTGTTATAAAAGGGCAGATCAATTCGTCTTTTACCAAAGCATTGAACCGCTACTCACAATCCGAGTACCTGGATGAAATTCGGGAAACAGTGGTGGATAATCGCCGGGTCCTGGCAGTTAAGGCTATGCACAGGCGTAAGGTGAAAGGAATGGTTCTTGGACAGTCCAGGACCGGGAGCATTGTATACATAGAACCACAGGAGACTTTAGAGTTTGCGAATGAGTATAGTAATCTGATCTATGAGGAAGGAGAAGAAATCAAACGGATTTTAAAAGGACTTACTGAATTTGTTCGTCCGTTACAGGAATTCTTAGCAGAATATCAGGAATTCCTTTCACGAATCGATATGATGTATGCCAAGGCGAAATATGCCATAGAGATCGGAGGTGAACTTCCTCTTTTAACCTCTGAAAGAAGGGTTTTTCTGAAGCATGCATATCACCCATTATTACTGGTTTCAAATAAAAAGAAAAAGGCCAGGACCTATCCGCAAACCATAGAATTGGATTCTGAAAAACGAATTATTGTTATAAGTGGCCCAAATGCCGGAGGGAAAAGTATTACATTAAAAACAGTGGGATTAGTCCAACTCATGCTGCAATCGGGGATGTTGGTTCCTGTGGATCCGCTAAGTGAGTTCTGTACATTTGGACGGGTATTAACAGATATAGGCGATAACCAATCGATAGAAAATCATTTGAGCACGTATAGCTATCGCCTCAAAATGATGAATCAATTCCTTAAGAAATGCAAGAGTGACACCTTATTCTTAATCGATGAATTTGGAACAGGTAGTGATCCAGAATTAGGAGGAGCCCTGGCTGAAACATTTCTCGAGGTTTTTTACGAACGGGAGGCCTACGGAATAATCACGACTCATTATACCAACCTGAAGTTACTCGCGAATGAACTTCCGTTTGCCGTCAATGCGAATATGCAATTCGATAACCGAAGTCTTGAACCTATGTACAAGCTGCATCTGGGAGAAGCAGGAAGTTCTTTTACCTTCGAGGTAGCTCAGAAAAACGGTATCCCCTACAGCCTGATCAATAAAGCAAAGAAGAAAATAGAGCGTGGTAAAGTTAGATTCGATAAGACCATTGCCAATTTGCAAAAAGAACGATCCAAGGTTCGGAAAACTGCGGCAGATTTAGAGACAACAGAGAAAAAAGCCCGGGAGGAAAGTAAACAACTGGAGGAAATTAACATCCGTTTACAGCAGAAACTTGAAAGTTACCAGGAATTGTACGACAGCAATCAGAAATTGCTCACGCTTGGAAAAAAAGTGAATGTTCTGGCGGAACGTTATTTTAATAACAAAAAGAAGCGCGATCTAATTGATGAGCTGGTGAAACTTGTTATGATCGAGAATAGTAAACGCAAAATAATTCATCCAAAGAAAAAGCGAGTTGTCAAAGCCAGGGAAAAGAAAGTGCAACAGGAGGTGGAAAAGAAAGTGGCTGTTATTCGACAGAAGAAAAAGAAACGGAAAGAAGAAGCAAAAAAAGCCCCTCCACCGAAACCAAAAGTAGCGCTGCAAATTGGCGATAAGGTTCGTATGATCGATGGAATGGCGGTTGGTACGATCGATTCCATTGAGAAGAATAATGCTATTGTAAATTATGGGATGTTTACAGCTGACGTTAAGATGGAGGAACTGGAGAAAGTATGAGAAAGTCTGTAAAACATAAGATCGTATTATTTGACGGGGTATGTAATCTTTGCAATGGCGCTGTGAACCATATGATACGTCTCGACAAGGATGACCGATTCCGGTTTGCGGCCCTTCAGGAAGAAGCTGGTAAGAAAATCACTTCTGAATATGATATCGACACATCGAAAGTCGACTCTATTATCCTTATCGATAATGGAAAAGCTTATGTTAAATCGACCGCGGCCCTTCATATTGCTTTATACCTCAAGCACCTTTGGCCACTTCTTTACGGGGCATTAATCATTCCCCGGTTTTTTCGGGATTTTGTTTATGATATAATTGCTAAGAACCGCTATAAGTGGTTTGGTAAGAAGGATAGTTGTATGATTCCAACACCGGAGCTTCTAAATAAATTCCTGTAACTATTTTAAATTCTGAAGAATGAATTCGAGTTTTATATTGGAATTCTCATTTTTCTGAAAAGCGAAATTCTCGTAGCGATTTTTTTCAGCTAATCCTGTTGTCAGCCACTTTTCTACTATATCGACATATTCCAGTGTAACTTTACCTGCCAGCAGAGAATCTAAATCTTTACCATTATGATAGGCATCGTAAATCTTCTTAAGCCCCGTGAGATATAAAAAGTCTTTTGTAAAACCACCACCTCGATGCGCCCGCAAAGCAATAGTATACGCCTCTTCCCTATTCAATTTGTATTGGTTGTGTAGTAGGTCGAAGGTCCCGCAAAAGTCGAAACCTTTACGTAGGCTGTCCGTAGCCAGTACACGATACGATAATTCTTTTAGTCTGTAAAGGGTTAGGCATCCGCTCATATACTCACTAAAAACTGCCATGCCTTCCTGGGTTTCCAGGTTCTTCGGGAATCCGTTATGGAAAATTTTAAGAGGTTGTTCCAGGCCATTATAAGTGGTAACCAAATGAACTCCGATCTCATGATTGGCTAATACTTTGAGCTGATTTGCACTAAACCTGTGATTTTTCTTCAGTACCAGCGTTTGGGTACTGTTTTGCACCATGGCTGCAGCTGAAATTTTTGTAGAATATTTCAAATTAAATTCGAAATCGTATTTCCTGATGAATTCACGGAAGTATTCGGCGGCTTCAACAGCACTGAAAACGGGAAACATCTCCTGGTCGTATTCTTCGTCCTCAAAATGCAATATAAATTTTGCGTTTTCAACATCCTTTTCCGTAGGAGTACCGAAAGATTTCAAAGAATTAAAATAGAATTTACTTCCTTTTCCTATGGATTCTATGCACTGGATCAGTCCGGAATAATCATAAATAACATCCCGATAGAAATTTCGTGCCTCCTCGTCCAGGATACTGTCGATATCCTGCGAGAAAAGCTCTTGTTGTAGTTTATGAGCATTGAAATCGATCTTCTTGTAATGAAATCTTGGGTTGATATTGTATTTAGACGAAAAGAAATTACGCTTTTCCTGCTCAATATTCGTTGGATTGATATAATTGAGCAATTCGATCTTTTCGACCAATTTGTTCAGATTATTGTCAATGCGAACCAGGTTCGGATGGTTTTCTAATATTGTCTTGGTAAACGGCATAAATTAATTATGTTCCTTGTAAAACGCTTCGGCGTGTTCCTTCAGTTTTGATTGAAGTTGTTTCTCGATAGCTGCAACTACCTCTGGATAGATGACCTGCTGAAGTTCATCACAATAGATCTTCTTGAATTCGGTTGCCAAAACTAAGGTATTTTTGAAGGTTTTGGTAATATATTTCAAGAAATAGCCATTTCCGAAAAATGTATCATTGATTTTTGAGGTAGTATCCTGAACGCCCGGAATCTGTAGTTCTGAAAGCGAACTTCTCCAGAGTTCAACCATCTTGCCAAAACGAACATTATCAATGTTTGAAGTTCCCAGGTTGATCACGGGTACTTCCCTATCCCACCTTCGCCAGTTATAGCTGTGCATATCGTAGACCACTATGGTCCCGAATTTTTCTTCAAGTTTTTCTATAAGGGCATGGACCACGGTATAGAAAGCCGTGTGTTTGGCCATACTTTTATTGTACATTTCCCTGGAAAGTGGTTCTTTCCATAGCTTTTTACCCCAGGCATCCTCAAAGATGGCATTTTCAGGGTCACGATTCAGGTCGTATTCAAAGCGGCTGTCACATCCTGCGATCAGCATGGGATGCGATTTCACCATTTCTTTGGTGCATGGATCTTCTTCGAACCAGCGTTCGTATTGCGTATGATAACAATTATCCCATAGTTCCTTTCTGAACTGGCCTCCGTCATGAACAGCACCGCACAGATAAGGAACGTACGCATCAATTTTTAATGTAAACGAATACTCTTCGGAAACAGCCTCGAAGCAGTCCTCATTTTTAATTCGGGAAATTATTTCTGAAACAGGTAATTTGATCATCAGGCGTCACTCACATGTTTACGAAGTTTAGTGCGGCGTTCGAATGCAGTGACTCTTTCAATCACCTTATCTTCTATGAAATCAATAATCTTCTCTTGAACTTTCGTTTTATAGACCCTATTCATATACGTAATTCCGCCCGGCGACATTACATTTACTTCAACCAGCATCCCACCTATCACATCGATTCCAACAAAATACAGCCCGTCTTTAATGAGCTTAGGCCCTATTCTCCTGCAGAGTTCTTTTTCCTGTTTGGTAAGTGAGTGCTTCTGAACCGAACCACCCGCACTTACATTGCTTCTGTGGTCTTCATCTCCCGGAACCCTTTTCATAGCTCCGATGGGCTGTCCATTGAGCATCAGGATCCGAACATCACCTTGATCCGCACCTTCAATATAGTCCTGTAAGATCACATAGTTACTGGTACCATCCTTATTATCGATATAGAAATCGAGTAACGAATTAATACTCTTCATCGCTCTTTTTTCTATGAGGATCACACCAGAACCTCCATAACCGTTCAATGGTTTGAGGATCATCTTTTCGGGGCCTTCCTTGATCACATTCTTCAAATACTCCTTGTTCTTGGTAACATGTGTCCGCGGGATCATATCGTTATTGTCGTCTTCAAATACCGCCGTATATAGTTTGTTGTTCGCCCGACGGATCCCATCCAGATCGTTCATAATAAATACATCGTCCTTCACGCTGTCCAGAAAATTGAGCATGATCATATCCAGTGGCGGATTAGATCGAAGGATGATCACATCGAATCCGGCCAGCGGTAACATCTCATCGTAAAATTGAGTGCTGCCATGGAATGATTTAAGTGATTTACTGATCTTCTCGCTGCGTTTCACACATTTACAGAAGGCATATGCCACACTATCCCGAATCGTTAGATTGGCGGGTGTTGTAACTGCCATGCCGTGACCTCGTTTAACGAATTCATGGATCATCGCCAACGTAGAATCGTTATCCGGATCGATTTCCTCCCAGGGGTACATTATAAAGCAAACGTTCATGATTGGTTTTTTAGAAAAATAAATATACTAAATCTATTTACTTCGGAACAACTTATATTCAATTAGAAACCACTGGCTATGAAGAGTATAAAATTACCAATCAATTTCGTCATTAAAAAATGAAAATTTATTGAGAAATACTGATGACATTTTTATAATTTAGAGTTTCAAAATTTCGACTATGAAAAACGCCACTGATTATCTCGATATCGCTAAAAATCTATTGTTCGATTACGGTCCTAAGCTACTGGCTGCACTGGCCTTACTACTTATTGGGTTATGGGTGATAGGTATCATTTCCAGAGGAATCCGAAAAGCCCTGCGCAAGCGGGAAATGGAAGAAACCCTTCAGAAGTTTCTGTCCAATTTGATCGGATGGATATTGAAAATTATGCTATTCATAGCGGTATTAAGCCAGCTGGGTATAGAATCAACTTCATTTATCGCTGTATTGGGTGCTGCTGGCCTGGCAGTTGGTCTGGCTCTTCAGGGATCGCTGTCTAATTTCGCCGGAGGGGTGCTAATCATGCTCTTTCGTCCTTTCAAAGTAGGTGATGTTATTAATGCTCAAGGTGAACTGGGAAGTGTAAAAGAAATAGAAATTTTTACCACCAAGTTGCTTACGCCACAGAACCGATTGGTGATTCTGCCTAATGGTGCTTTGTCTAATGGCACTATAACAAATTATACGGCTGAAGGCTTTCAGAAGATATTTCTTACCATTGGTGTATCCTACGATGCAGATATAAAACAAACCAAAGAAGTATTAATGGGTGCTATTGGTAAACAGGAAAATGTGATGACTGACCCACCTCCGCTGGTGGAAGTGTCCGGGTTAGGAGATAGCTCGGTTGATTTTGCTGTACGATGTTCCGTTAAAAATGAAGTTTACTGGCCCGTGCAATTCAATTTGATCGCTACTATTAAGGAAGAACTGGATGCGGCAGGAATTGAAATACCATATCCACATCAAGTCGAAATTCAGAAACAAGGATAGTTGTGTACTTAATTAGGAACTATTGCAAAACTATCGAAACCTGCGTAGTCACCGGCTCCATCCTGCCGGATCCTGAAACTAAGGCCAACCGTATTTGACCCTGGAGGAATAATGGCAGATACAGTGCCTGAAACAGACAGGTCTGCCAGTCCATTGATTAGCTGAACTTCAGTTTGTGGAACACTATCTATGGTTATTGTGTAAAACGCATCATCTCCCGTGTCGAATTCGAAAAATTCATAACTAAAAGACAGAGTAACCCCGGCTCCTGCTCCCGAAATATCAATGGTATTGAAGTTAATTGTAGCGAAACCTGAAGTGCCATTCATTCCTTCGTCATCAAGATCATTTACACCCAGGAAGTTATTGGTGAGTGTACTTATGTTGCTAAAACCACCATTCGAGCTGTTGGTGATGCCAAAGAAGCCGTCATTACCGTTATCGAAAAAAGGAACGTCGCTGGAATATCCCCAGCTTGTATTGAGATCGAAATTTTGAAATACGCCCAATAGTGTGACTTCATTCAAACAATGAATATCCTCCCAGGTGGTTCCGTTCCATATCTGTAAACACTGAACCTCATCAACGAAAACTAGTAATCCAATATCGGAGAACGAAGGACTTATTGAATTCCTGTTAGCTATAGAAGGAACCCTGGGAGGCATTAAACCACCGAAATTAATATTATCCTGGGTGCTGCTAATTTCAAGTATGGAAGCCGGACTGGGGCTTGTCGTGTTAATTCCCACTTGAGCATTAAACTGAAAACTTATGAAAAGAAAAACTGTAATTAATAACCGTAACACCCTGAATTATTTTCGATTAGCTCTTCAATAGTAGCTAATAAAACTCAGTAAACTAAGGAGTTAAGGGTGGTTCATCCCTTATTTCATGAATAACTGGCGAGGTCTCACTATGATTTCATGAATGTACAGGTAAACGGCTTGTATTTATTTTACTTCGTCGTAATGTTCGTCCCAATCTTCAACCTTGGGTTTGCCTAATTTACCCACCGATTTAGCTACGATCATCGACACGGTAGCATCTCCGGTAACATTTACTACAGTTCGGCACATATCCAAAGGACGGTCTACCGCAAAAATTAATGCCAACGCTATTGGGAAGCGATCGGCCGGGAAGCCAATCGACTCTAACACAATTACCAGCATTACCATACCTGCTCCAGGAACGGCTGCAGAGCCAATGGAAGCCAGAAGCGCGGTCAATACAATGGTGAGTTGATCGGCGAAGGTGAGGTCGAAGGCTAAAGCCTGCGAAATAAATACGGCTGCTACGGCCTGGTATAAACTTGTCCCATCCATATTTATAGTAGCTCCCACGGGAAGTACGAAACTACTTACTTCCTTATCTACTCCAATATGCTCTTCAACGCGTTCCATTGTAACGGGAAGCGTTGCGGCACTCGAACTGGTAGAAAAGGCCAGCAATTGGGCAGGACTAATTTCTTTTAAAAACCAGAATGGATTTTTTTTAGTGTAGCTACCTACGATGATAAGGTAGAAAACGATCATAAGTACCAGTCCTAAAACAACAGTCCCTGCATACTTAAGCAAGGCGTATAATAAATCCGGATCCCCTGAAGAAACCACAACATTCGCCAGTAGCGCAAAAACTGCATAAGGCGCACTGAGCATAATAAGATCGACCATCTTCAGTACCACGTAATTTAGAGAATCGAACAGGTTCTTCAGTGGTTTGGCTCTTTTCTCACCGATAAGTAATAATGATATACCCAGGAAAATTGCAAAAACGATCACTTGTAGCATGAGAGCGTTTTCACTCATAGCTTTCATGGCATTATCCGGAACCATATCTACCAAAAATTGTAAGGGTCCGCTATCCTTTTGCCTGGTAGCCTCGGCTATTTTTGATTGAACTCCGCTGTCTCCGGCATAGGTTTCGGTAAGTTTTGCAATGGTTTCCTCAGAAACTCCATCTCCGGGTTGCATTACATTAACCAGCATCAACCCGATGGATATCGCGATAACAGTCGTAAAAACATAGGTTATAATGGTTCGGAGGCCAATATTTCTGAACTTGGAAATATCTTTCAGGTCTGAAATACCTTTTATCAGGGATGCCAGAATCAAGGGAATAGCAATAAGTTTCAGCAACTTAATGAAAATTGTCCCCAATGGTTTAATCCAGTCTCCCACAAACCCGGCACCCCAGGAAATTTGAAGCATAATAAAACCAAATACAAGTCCCAGGAGCATCCCAATTAATATTTGCCAGTGTAGTTCTAATTTTTTCATTCGATTGCGTTCTGTTATATTTTAGAAAGTTTATTGAGTAGCCAGAAATCAGCCAGTACGAGGGCAGCCATCGCCTCTACTATAGGCACGGCACGCGGAACAACACAGGGGTCGTGTCTTCCCTTACCCTGCATCTCTACAGGTTTCCCTTCCTTATTGATCGTTTGCTGATTTTGCATTAAGGTTGCCACCGGTTTAAAGGCTACATTAAAATAAATATCTTCTCCATTGCTAATACCTCCCTGTATACCGCCACTATGATTGGTTCGCGTACTCCCGTCTTCATTAATAATATCGTTGTGTTCACTGCCTTTCAGTTCAGTGCCACCAAATCCACTTCCGTATTCAAATCCTTTAACCGCATTAATCGACAGCATCGCTTTTCCCAACTCTGCATGCAGTTTGTTAAAAACGGGTTCACCCAAACCAACAGGCATATGCTGAATCACGCAGCTAATGGTTCCGCCCACAGTATCACCATCTTTACGAATTTGCTTGATGTAACACTCCATTCGCTCTGCCATCGAAGCATCGGCGGTGCGAACCGGATTTTTTTCAATTTGTGAAAAATCAAGTTCCGAGTATGGTATAGTGAGACGTAGGTTCCCAACGGCAGAAACATAGGCGGTAATTTTAATGTCCTTAAGAAGTTGTTTGGCAATGGCGCCCGCTACTACCCTGCAAGCCGTCTCACGAGCAGATGACCGCCCTCCTCCACGGTAATCTCTTATACCGTATTTCTGGTCATATGTGAAATCGGCATGTGATGGTCTGTAGGTATCTTTAATGTGGGAATAGTCTTGTGATTTCTGATTGGTATTCTGGATTACAAAACCAATGGGAGTGCCTGTTGATTTACCTTCAAAGATTCCTGAGAGGAACTTTACTTCATCTTCTTCCTTACGCTGTGTAACGATGCTGGACTGACCAGGTTTCCTACGTTGCATTTCAATTTGAATGGCTTCAAGGTCGATCGTTAGTCCGGCGGGACAACCATCGATTATACCTCCGATGGCTTCTCCATGAGACTCGCCGAAGGTGGTAAGTTTAAAAATGGTTCCGAAGGAATTTCCTGCCATGCGGTGTTTTCAACAAATGTAGCCTTTACCAGCGAATATTAAAAATCTACGATTTCCGTAATGCTTTATTTAAAACGGTAACGGGGTGAAGCGCAGTTCGCATTGTTCCGTCCTTGATCTGATGTCGACAACTCGTACCGTTAGCCGATATAATTACATTTGCATCAGATTTCTTAATGGCAGGAAAAAGCTTCAACGCTCCTATTTTCATACTAATCTTGTAATGTTCTTTTTCGTATCCGAATCCGCCAGCCATACCACAACAACCGGAGGGGATTATCGTAGGATGATAGTTTTCTGGCAGGTTAAGCATATCGAAAGTCACTTTTTGATTACTCAAGGCTTTCTGGTGGCAATGGGTATGAATCTTAATTCTTTTTACTTCGGAAGTAAATTGATCTGATTTAATTCGTCCGGCTCCAATTTCACTGGCAATGAACTCTTCTATTAAATAGGTATGATTCGAAATTTCTTTGGCGGCAGATTCATTATCGGCCAGACGGATATATTCGTCCCGGAACCCCAGAATTGCAGAAGGCTCTATCCCTAATAACGGGGTCTCTTCGGAGATCTTAGCTTTTAAATAATCGATATTCTCATTAGCCACCTTTTTAGCATCTCGTAAAAATCCCTTCGAGATCAATGCCCTTGCGCTGTCCAATTGGTCGATAACGGTTACATTGTAGCCTAAGCGGGTTAATAGCTCTAAAGCATCACAGGCGATTTCAGTATCCAGGTAATTACTGAATTCATCAATAAATAGATAAACATTTTTACCTTTAACATGTTGTTTTATAGACTCTTTGAATGACTTACTGAAACATTTACTTGATAGTAATGGTAAATTTCTTTCGGGAGCGATACCTCCTATTTTCTTTATGATAGAAGCGGTAATGGAATTGCGAAACAACCAGTTAGTCAGTTTGGGAAATCGCGAAGCACGCTTATTATACATACTGCTTCTCGCAATGAGTTTGGTAGCAAAGGATACCTTGTTTGCTTTATGGTACTGATATTGAAATTCAGCTTTTGCGGCGGCAATATTCACATTACTAGGGCATTCACTGGCGCAGGCCTTACAACTTAAACAGAGATCGAAAGATTCCTTTAACTCTTCTGAATCGAATGTGTTACTACCAAAACTATTAGTAAGAACCTCACGTAACACATTCGCTCTGCCCCTGGTACTGTCCTTTTCGTCACGTGTAGCGTGATAACTGGGACACATCATACCCGATGCGCGTTCGGTCTTCCTGCAATCCCCGCTTCCATTGCAATTTTCAGCTAATCTGAGCAGACCCTGAGTATCGGAAAAATCCATGAAGGTCATCACATCGGGCTCTTCCCGATCTGTCTTGTACCTTAAATCCTGATCCATTTTCTTAGGATGAACGATCTTTCCGGGATTCAATATACCGTTCGGGTCGAAGACCTGTTTGATCTTTTTTATTAGTTCGTAGTTCTTTTCACCGATAAGAAATGGCAGAAATTCACCACGCACAATGCCATCTCCGTGTTCACCCGAAAAAGAACCTTTATATTTCTTTACCAGCTTAGCAACATCTGTGGTGATTTTCCTGAAATATTCCACTCCTTCTTTTTCCTTCAGATTCAGGATCGGCCTTAAATGAAGCTCTCCTGCCCCTGCATGCGCATAATAAACCGCCGTTTGGCCATAAGACGCCATTAACGCCGTGAATTCTTCTATGTATTCCGGCAAGTCTTCCAGAGTAACCGCCGTGTCTTCAATACAAGCTACCGCTTTCTTATCGCCTATCATATTCCCTAAAAGACCTAAACCGGCTTTCCGCAATTCAAGTACCATATCGATCTCTTCACCTGTTAACACAGCTGTGCAATAACTTCTCCCGGTAGATCTCAGGTCTTTCAAGAGTGCGTCACATTCTTTTTCCATCGCTTTAATAGAAGTTCCTCTAAGCTCCAAAAGCAACAATGCTTTGGGATTTCCTTCCACAAAAAAGCGGTAAGATTCATACATTTTATTCTGCCTGGTGCAGTCTAATATTATATCGTCTATTAATTCACAGGTATACAAATTGTGTTTCATGGCGACAATCACATCGTTCAGGCAATCACTCAAATTGTTGTATTGAGCCACAATCAGGGTAGTTTCCGGAGGGGGTAGCTCATCCAACATAAGGACTATCTCGGTCGTGAACGCCAATGTACCTTCGCTACCACAGAGTAAATTGCAAATATTGATGTGCCTTGAAGAATCTGAGAACACATCCGAGTCTAGTAAGGCATCAACTGCATATCCTGTATTCCTCCGGTGAATATCCGGTTTTGGAAATTCTTTCGCTATTTCGTTTTTTGTAGATTCAGATGATAATTCAGTATGCAAAAGACTATATATCCCACCCTCCAAAGATGTATCAAGGCTTTTGGTTATGAACGCTTCTTTGGTAAGTTCTTCGAATTCAGCAGTGTCCCCGTTGGATAAGTATCGTTTTCAAGCTTAACACCTTGTCTCTTGTAACGCCATATTTAATAGAGGTGGTTCCACTACTGTTATTCCCTACCATACCCCCTATCATACACCGGTTGGAAGTTGATGTGTTGGGCCCGAAGAAGAGTCCGTAAGGCTTTAGATATTCGTTCAACTCATCTCGTATAACACCCGGTTGCACGGTAACTGTTTTCTGCTCAACATCCAGGGCTATGATTTTGGTGAAATATTTAGAAACATCTACAACTACACCCTCTCCCACGCACTGACCTGCCAGTGAGGTACCCGCAGTTCTGGGAATTAAAGATGTATTGTTCTCGGTGGCAAAGCTAATGAGTTGTTTTATTCCTTCTTCATTCTTAGGAAAAGCGACTGCCAAAGGCAATTTTCTGTACACGGAGGCGTCTGTCGCGTACAATATTTTATGAAGGTCATCGTAAAAGAAGTCTCCTTTAAACCGGTATTCGAATGCTGCGAGTTTAGCCTCCATATTGTATAAAGTAAAGGTAGTAAACCCTTTCAATTTCTATGAAGTTTCTGTTGAAAAAGCAATTAATAACTTCGGAAATCGTTTACCTTTAAAGTGAATTCATTGCGTATTTTTGCATATAATCCTAAACTAAAATATATGAAAAATTTGTTTCTCACGGCGATTACATTTCTCACATTTTCTCTCGTAATGCAGGCACAGGGCGTCGCTGACAATGCAATTGGATTGCGATTAGGCGATAGTGGCGGATTTGGTACTGAGGTCAATTATCAGCGTGGACTTAACGAAAATAACAGGCTGGAATTTGGCCTGGGATGGCACAGTAATAACGATGTTACCGTTATAAAACTAGCTGCGCTCTACCAATGGGTCTGGGTGTTGGATGGTAATTTCAACTGGTATGTTGGTGCCGGTGGTGGCGTTGGACAAGTTGATGTAAATTCAGGCTCTGAAACATATGTATTTGCCGCGGGAGATATTGGGATCGAATACGATTTTGATATACCCTTGCTGCTCTCGCTAGATTTTCGCCCGGAATTTGGTTTTGGCAATGTTCGGGATGATATTGATTTCGATATTGCCCTGGGAATTCGATATCAATTTTAAATGAAACTTATTGTACCCTCCGTCTAAGTGATTCAGGAGGGTTTTTTATGGATGAAAATTCAGGTAAAACCCTGTTTCATAAGTAATTAATAAATTAGAGCTTTATACCTTCTAATAATAGCTTCATGGAAACGCATTACATAGATCTGCATTGTCACCCATCCCTTAAACCGTATAGTAAGAGTTTTAAATACCAGCCGCCAAAGAGAAATGAGCTGGACGCGGGTCGAAAAAATTCCATCTGGCACTATAGCCCGCCCACGGTACTCGAGAAGTTTGTTAACAGAATTGTGACCCTTACCAAGTTTACCCAAACCGATATGACTGCCCTGGCCAGGGCCAAAACGAAAGTGGTTATTGTAAGCTTGTATCCTTTTGAAAAACATTTTCTAAGTAAGAGAATTATTGGATGGAAAGGCATAACGGACCTGTTGGTCAATCTTGCCGCAAGTATCAGCCAGAAACGTATTGATCATGTTTTACAACATTCCGACTATTTCGAGGATCTGCAAAGTGAATACGATTTTTATCTTCAGCTACACAACCAGGTCCAGCGAATCGATGGTATAACATTTACGTACCGGGTGATACGAAATTTCAAGGACCTTGAGACTAATACAGAAAGAGAGACAGAAACACAAAAGATCATCAATATTCTAATTACGATTGAAGGGGGTCATGCGTTCAATTCAGGACTTGATATGCATCAGAACACCGGAGATCCTTTAGAGATCAGGAAAAATGTTGCGAAAGTCAAGGGTTGGGTGCATAGGCCATTGTTCTTAACCTTTGCTCACCATTTTTATAACGAGCTCTGCGGTCATGCCAGAAGTATCAGCATTGGTGCCTTGCGTGATAACCAGAATCGAGGCCTTAATAGCGGGATCACCGAACTGGGGTTTAATGTAATTAATCAATTATTGGATAATACAGATGGTAACCGAATACCATTAGATGTAAAACACATGAGCAGGGATTCAAGAAAAACGTACTATGGACTTCTCGATACTACCTACACCAACCAAGCGATACCTGTCATTGCCAGCCATGGTGCTGCGAACGGAATGAGATCCATTATAGAAACCGATACAACTGATTATCCCGACAGGGCTCATCTATTCAATGATATAGATATTAATTTCTACGATGACGAATTTATTCGAATTGCACGCTCTAAGGATATCTTCGGAATTCAACTGGACGAGAGAAGAATTGGTAGCCCGAAAGCGATAAAAAAGTCTAAAATTTACTTCCCGAACAAGCGCAAACAATTGAGAAAAAAATCGCTACTGGTATGGCGGCAGATTGAACATGTGGCCGAAGTACTGGACAAAGAAGGTCTGTTCTGCTGGGGAATACAGTCGATAGGAAGTGATTTTGACGGAATTGTAAATCCAATAAAAGGATTTTGGACGGCAGAGAACATCAAGGACCTTGGCGAGGAACTCGTGAACAGAGCCAACGAATATCTTTCGGAGCATAGGGAGAACCTAAAAAATTTCAACAGGATTTCAGCCGATGCGATAGTAGCGAGAGTTCTGCGGGACAACGCAATGGAATTCATTAAGAACCATTATTAAATGACCAGTTGCAAGGCTTTTTCATATACCGCTTCGTATAGTGGAACGATCCGCTCGGTATCGAAACGTTGGGCTACTTCTTTTGCCTGAACCTTGAATTTAGCCAAGTTATTATCAGACGATAATATGGATAATCCATTTGCAGCCATTTCCTGAATATTTCCCACATCGCTTAAATAACCACTTACGCCCTGAACATTTACTTCAGGCACTCCGCCGGTATTGGTAGAAATTACGGGCACGCCACATGCCATAGCCTCCAGTGCTGCAAGCCCGAAGCTTTCTTTTTCCGAAGGAAGAATAAAGAGATCGGTAAAGCAAAGGATCTTATCAACCTCATTGCTATTTCCAAGGAAAGCCACCTTTTCTTCTATGCCTTTCTCAACACAAAGAGCTTCGCAGACTTTTTTATCCGGCCCCTCTCCTACGATTAGCAATCGTGAAGGCACTTGTTTATTAATACGGTCGAAGATCTCTATAACATCAGGTACACGCTTCACAGGTCTTAGATTACTGATATGCGTAATTATTCTTTCGTGTGGTTCAGCCATGAGATCGCGCTGACAATCCGTGTAGGGATTAACATGTTTTTTCATGTCAATAAAATTAGGCACCACAATAATTTCATTGGTAATATTGAATAATCTGTTAGTATCGTCCTTTAAACTTTCTGAAACCGAAGTCACCACATCGCTATTATTTATGCTGAAAGTAACGGCAGGTTTATAAAAAGGATGACTCCCAACAAGGGTAATATCGGTACCGTGTAAGGTGGTTACCATGGGAATTGAGATTCCCTCAGATAACAGCATCTGCTTGGCCATATAGCCTGCATATGCATGCGGAATGGCATAATGAACGTGAAGCAGATCAATTTTGTGTTGTTTCACAACATTCACCAATTTACTTGATAACGCAAGTTCATAGGGTTGAAAGTGAAATAATGGATAATCAGGAACTGACACCTCATGGTAATGAATATGATGAGATATCAACTCGAGTCGCACGGGTTGTTTGTAGGTAATGAAGTGTACTTCATGGCCGTGTTCCGTGAGGGCAATGCCTAATTCGGTAGCCACTACTCCACTTCCTCCAAATGTTGGGTAACAAACAATCGCAATTTTCATATCAGTCCTCTAAATTATAGTCAATGGCTTCGTAAATCGCCTCCTGTATCTTACTTCTCAGGTTGCTGCCTATTATTTTTCTGTTATCCGCTGATGGATAGGTTCTGTTAGAAAGGAATACATAAACAATTTCCTCGTCCGGATCCGCCCAGGTAAAAGTACCGGTAAATCCACTATGTCCGAAACTTGTCATAGACACACATCCACAGGTCGGCCCTACATCCCCTAATTGTGGTTTGTCGAAACCAACGCCACGCCTTACATCATCCTCACAATAATAACAAGTATTGAATAAGTCTAGTGTTTCCGGTTTAAAATATCTTTTCCCTCCATAGAACCCCTTCCAGAGATACATTTGCATGATCTTGGCAACATCATTGGAATTACTGAACAGACCCGCATGGCCGCTAACGCCACCTAACATGGCAGCCCCCTGATCGTGCACATAGCCATGAACTGTCTGCATACGGAAATAATCGTCGATCTCGGTAGGAACTATATTGTTCCTGGAAAATTTTTCCAAAGGTCGGTACGTGGTATAATTAGCACCAATAGGACCATATAAATCCCGTTGCGTAACTCGTTCTAACGGAGTACCATAGAATTCCTCGAGATATTTCTTTAATATATAATACGGCAGATCACTGTACTTATAACTTAATCTACTTCGAAGCTCACTACTTTTAATCGCTTCATAAATACTGTCCTTGTAATCTTTTCGAATATAAAGATCCTTGGCAACCTCTATACTAAAGTCATCGGAGGCTACGGTGGAATAATATTTATTGGAAGGTCTTTTGGTAAGGGTATCTATTGTATTGACATAAAAAGGAATCCACGCACGAAGACGTGCATAATGTGACAGCATATCCCTTAGGCTGATATTTGCTTTGTTTGACCTGGAATATTCCGGTAACATTTCAGATAGTTTGCTGTCCATATTAATGATGTCACGATCAACCAGGGACATTACTACGGGAAGGGTTGCCAGAATTTTGGTTAAAGAGGCAACATCATAAACATCGTTTGAGCGCACCCTGTTCTTCTTATCCTGCGTATGATACCCAAAATTCTTATTGTAGATCACTTTACCTTTACGGGCTACCAGTATCTGAGCCCCTGGCATCATTCCTCCCCAAAGGCCTACCCTGGCCAGCGAATCGATCTTCTTTAATTTGTAGCTGTTCACCCCTACGCTTTCAGGTGTACCATATTGAAGGCGTCTTAATGATTTTGTCCTGAAATGGGTATTCAAAGGGAATTCTTCACCCAGGGAAACCGGAAGTTTACCATTTGCCTCACGAGCCCCGAAGATCAACTGAGCCGATAATTCCTGTGATACTTTGCTATTCTGATAGGACATTATAATACCTTCAAAGTTTCCTGTCGCATTAAGATCCAACATGGCATACGGCCGGGCAAAAACATCCAGGATCACTGTATTGGACCGTGCGATCTCGTACAGCCAAACAAGTTCTTTATTGGTAAACTGATAGCCTTTCCAGGGATTTTCGTTCGATTTATGAAATCCGGCGATCACATAGTTATAATTCTTCAGTTTTTTCAGGTAACTATCCAGGTTGGTTGCTTTTATCCAATCCACATCGGCGTATTTTCGCAACTGATCCAGGAAGGGTCTGCCATTGGCATCTCCAAAGTTTATATAAGCGATCTTCTTCTTCTGAATATCTTTAATGGGAAGGATAGCCTGATCGTTCTTTAATACGGTAAGCGCATGTTCCATGGCTTCCTCATATAGCGCATCATCAATCACCGAATTGAGATCTTCATATAAATAATACGAATTGACCGGTTTATAGTCGTGAAGTCCCACCTTATATTTGGCATACAGAATTTTCTTCACCGAATGGGCCAGGCGTTCGTCCGTGATCACGCCTTCCCTGTACGCAGCAATAAGTAATTCATGAGCTTTGGGAATGTCCTCGGAAATAAGAAGTACATCATTCCCAGCCAGAAAGGCCGCAAGATCGATCTCACCAGGTTCTTTAAAGTTCGATGCTCCCTTCATATTCAATGCATCTGTGAAGATGAGTCCGTTAAAACCGAGTTCACCCTTTAGGATATCTGTCACAATTGCTTCAGAGATCGATGATGGGTAACCATCGCGTCTCTCCAGGGCAGGTATGTTTAAATGCGCCACCATAACACTGCTTAATCCATTATTGATTAAAGTTCGATACGGATGGAGTTCAATACTGTCCAGACGCTCCTTGGTAAAATTAATAGTCGGTAATGTTTTATGTGAATCGGTATCGGTATCACCATGGCCCGGGAAGTGTTTGCCATTGGCCAGGACACCCGCTTGCTGCATTCCTTTCATAAATGCAAGCGCCTTCTCTGTAACGTTATCCCGGTCTTCCCCAAAGGAACGATTTCCAATGATTGGGTTCTTTGGATTGGTATTGATATCTACCACAGGTGCAAAATTGATATGAACTCCCATCCGTTTTGAATGTTCTCCAATTCGCTTACCAACCTTTTGTACAATTTTATTGTCTGCAATAGCGCCCAATGTCATATTCCATGGGTATGCATACGTAGAATCCAATCGCATGGACAGGCCCCATTCGGCATCCATTCCTACCATGAGCGGAACTTCTGCCAGTTCCTGAAATTCATTATTCAGCTTTGCCTGACGCACCGGCCCTCCTTTGGAAAAAATAACTCCGCCCAGGTAATAATCACGGATTAGTTCTTTGGTCTTATCAGTTGTTGATTTGGGATCGCTGGAAAACACAACGGTCATAAATAATTGTCCTACCTTTTCCTGTAGTGACATTTTGTTGTAAATACTGTCCACCCATTTCTTCTGGTTGGGGAAATCATCAAGATCGATCAGAGGGTTAATTTGCTGCCCAAACACGGCGAGGGTAAGGAACGTAAAAAGTGAGGTTACGAGCAGTTTTTTCATATTTCGAATGTAACAAAAACTATGCTAAAAAACGACTGTGCCAGCTATCTTTAGCAGGGACTTCCCAGTGTTCTTCATATTCCGCTTTTGTATTCACTAAATTGTTAAAAACAACGGTATTTGGGGATACGGATCGGGCCTTAGCCATTTTCTTAAAGTCCGAAAGCGACTTATATGCTATAAATTTTCCATTGTAAAAAGTAACATTCATTTTATCCAGGAGGTCAACGGTATGGCCTTTCTCCAGCGATTGTATGAATCGTACGGATGCATCGATACTGCAACCGGATGCAGATGCATTTGCCTGGTTCAATCCGATCACGATGAATCGGTTGTATTTTATTTCGACTCCTGCCTCAAGTTCGGAGCCGTGGGCTGTCCATTGTGAGAGGAATTCGATGGTTCGAGCTTCTATTTCTTCAACTTCCTCATCGGAAAGTTTACGGTTAGCCTGATAGATCCAGATCCTTGAATTGGCCGGAAGGTTTTTAAATTCTGTTACCATTTTATATATCTTCGGCATTAGCTATCATCTCAGCTATATCCATTACAGCGATCTCGCCTTCTTTTTCACTTGATTTAACCCCATCGGTCAACATAGTATTACAAAACGGACAACCTGCGGCAATCACCTCAGGGTTGGTTTGCAGGGCCTCCTCGGTACGCTCGATATTCACGTCCTTGTCTCCTTTTTCAGGCTCCTTGAACATCTGGGCGCCACCAGCCCCACAACAGAGTCCTTTAGACTTACAGCGTTTCATTTCAACCAGTTCCACTTCGAGTTTTTGAAGTAATTCACGAGGCGCTTCGTACTCATTGTTCGCACGCCCTAAGTAGCAAGGATCGTGAAAAGTGATGCGTTTACCTTTAAATTTTCCACCTTCTACCTTCAGTCTGCCTTCATTAAGCAATGCCATGAGGAACTGAGTGTGATGCAATACTTCGTAATTTCCTCCCAATCCGGGGTATTCATTTTTAAGCGTATTGAAACAGTGCGGACAAGCGGTAACGATCTTCTTGATCTCATATCCATTCAGTACCTGGATATTCATCATGGCCTGCATTTGAAACAGGAACTCGTTACCTGCACGCTTTGCCGGATCCCCGGAACAACTTTCTTCTGTTCCCAGGACAGCAAAATCAACTTTAGCATTATGCAGTAGTTTGACAAAAGCCTTGGTTATTTTTTTCGCGCGATCGTCGAAACTACCCGCGCAGCCCACCCAGAATAATATTTCGGGCTGCTTTCCTTGCGCCATGAATTCGGCCATTGTGGGTACTTTTATGCTATCGCTCATCTCTTAGGATTTAATCTTCAAACACCTGAATTGTCACCTGCTTTTCAACCAGGTCTGTGAATTTACCTTTATAACGCGTGGCTTTTACCAGGTGATTATCCACCCAGTGGTAGTTACCTCCCCTGGGTTTGCCCATGAGCAGGGAGTGGTATTTGAAACCGTGTTTATTCAACCAGGTTACAGTTACTTCGCGATGTGCCTCGGTTCTTGATGTAAAATAACAAATAAGGTGACCTTCGTCATACCATTTATTACAGGTTTTCCTCGCATCCGGAAACGGTTTGCAAGTCGCCATACGTTCGGGTTGCTCATTGGGAACATCCTCTGTTATAGTCCCATCTATATCGATCAGGTAATTCTTAACGCCTTTTGGTAAGACCGGACTAATTTGCTCACCTTGTTCTACTTTATCGTGTAATAACTTTTCTGCTTCTTCTTGTTTCATTTAATTTTCATTTTTCCAATTCAATCTATCCATTTGGTTATACGGCCATGGAGCGCCGTTATTTTCTATATTCGTCATGGCTACGTTCAATTCTGTGGGTGCAGCCGATTGTTCCATCACCAGGTATTGTCTCATATCCATAATAATAGACAGTGGGTCGATACTCACAGGACAGGCCTCCACACAGGCATTACATGTCGTGCACGCCCAAAGTTCTTCACGGGTAATAAAGTCGTCCAAAAGCTGTTTCCCATCAGGTTTGAATTCGCCGTTCTTATTTATATTTTTCCCTACCTCTTCGAGTCGGTCGCGGGTATCCATCATGATCTTACGGGGCGATAATATTTTTCCGGTCTGGTTGGCCGGACAATCACTGGTACAGCGACCACATTCTGTACAGGTATACGCGTTCAGCAGTTGTACACGATTAAGATCCATTACATCACTGGCTCCGAATTTAGCAGGTGTTTCTGCGCCTTCAGCAGGAGCAGCAAAAGGATCGGCATTAGGATCCATCATGAGTTTTACTTCACTCGTTACCGAATCGAGGTTTTTGAATTGTCCCTTTGGAAGAATTCTTCCAAAAAAAACATTGGGAAAAGCTAGAATAATATGAAGGTGTTTACTGAAATAAAGGTAATTCAGAAACACAAGAATACCCAGGATATGTATCCACCAGGCGATTCTTTCAATAAGGATAAGTGACTCGGCAGACATATCACTAAAAAGCGGTAACATATACTGGCTAACCGGGAACGAACCCGCCAGAGTATAATGTTCCACTCCCATTTGCTGTAACTGATGATCGGCAGCATTCATAGTGAGGAAGAGCAACATCAATACCACTTCAAAATAGAGTATAATGTTGGCATCATTCTTTGGCCACCCTTTCATTTCGGGATTTAAAAATCGTTTTAAGCGCTGTACATTTCTTCGTATCCAGAAAACAATCACGGCAACTAGGACTAATAAGGCGAGTATTTCAAAAGAGGCAATTAATAAATCGTAGACCGGACCCAGAAAAGAAAAGATGCGATGGGTACCGAAGACACCATCAATGATTATTTCCAGTACTTCCAGATTAATAATCACAAAACCAACGTACACGATTATATGCATCAATCCGGCCACGGGTCTTACCACCATTTTGGATTGGCCTAATGCGATTCGGACCACATTACCCCAGCGTTCCTTCTTATGTGTTATTTCACCAATTTCCTGGCCTAATTTTATATTGCGAATAATCTTCCGGATGTTCATGGTGAAATAACCGATTCCTGCCGCAAGGACAAGGAGAAATAATATATTAGAAAGGTATTGCATCATTTATTCCTGGGATTCTGCAGTGGAGTCTACAGGGATTTCTGCAGAGGGTTCATAATTTTTTGGCCGCTTTCCAAACAATGAAAAATGAACATATCGTTTCGGATTAAGTCTCATATCTTCAAGCAATTGTTCAATTTGGAAGGAAGCACCGGTTAAATTATCGTATAATTCTTCATCTTTCATCAATTTACCCAAACTTCCTTTTCCGTTTTCGACCTGGACGGCAATCGCATTGAATTTACTAACCGTACTTTCCAGTTCCTTAACCATCTTTCCAACTTCTACCTCGGCCAGTGAATCAGACAACTTGGAGAAATTGCGTGAAGTATTGTCAAGATTGGCAATGGTATTATTCAGTTTCTCCTCATTGTCTTTGAGTAGTGTGCTCATGGAAGCCGAGGCACTTCTGAACTCTGCCACCGTCCCACTTAAATTGTAAATGGTCCGTTTCAAGTTATCCCTGCTCTTCTGGTCAAGAACGTCATTCACATTAAATAGTAATGTATCCAGGCTAGTTAATGTGTTTTGTAATTTTGCCTCCAAGGGGGCTAGTTTTCCTGTCACCTGGTCCAGAATACCCTGTTGGATATTACCGGGAAGAGTGTCTCCGGGATTAGCAATGTCTTTTGGGTCGTATTTTGGTAAGATTCCAAGATTGTTTCCCCCAATGATACCACTGCTGTATATTTCAACAACGCTTTGGCGCGAGAAGTTAAAATCCTGTTCTACTGAAAAGGTCACTATCAGATCCCCATTCCCGTTAGCAAATTCAATATCCTGAACTTTTCCCACCTGGTAGCCGTTAATCGTAACCGGTGCTCCCATGGCAAGTCCTTCAACATTACTGTATTTTACAAAAAAGGTACGTTTCTTCTCCAGAATATTCGTGCCCTTAAGATAGCTGTAACCGAATATGAAGAGCAGTATGACTACAATAGCGAAAATGCCGGTTTTTAGTTCTCTGGATAGCTTCAAGGGCTAGATTTTTAGTGCTGAAACAAATTTAGACATAAATCTACAAAAACCGATTTATTTGTCTTCCGATTTTAGGACTTCTGAAATTTTTAATTTTTTCCCATCTTTAAAGGCAACGATATAACAAGTTGGATAGCCATTGTCCTTCGCAAAGGTTTGCATTAATCGTATTTTATTGTAATCGGAAGTTTTGCCGTAATAATATTTATAGAGTCCATCTTCCTTGTGCCTGTTTACCTCTTTGAGCCCGTTAAAATTATAAGCAAAGGTTTCGGTTTTATTCTTACTGGCCAGGAGCTGAACTTTGAAGACCACTCCCTCGTAAATCTTTTTTTCTGCTTCATCCATCGCCTTATTTATCTCTTCCTCTGTGATATTTGGATTTTGAGCATCACTGGTAGCCAGAAGTAAATTCCTGCGGTACGTTATGATTCCATTGGCTATCTCTTTCGCCATAGAAGTCCTGCCTTTTTTAGAATTGATATACGGGCCTTCGGTTTTATGGGTTAAAAAACCTAGTTCAACAAGAACACTGGGCATATAGGTATTATGAAGTACCCAGAAGACATCCTGTTTAACACTTCGATCCTTTCGTCTGAGGTTATTCACCATATTATTCTGAACAAGACCTGCCAGCATAATACTCTGATCCAGATATTCCTCTTGCAAGATCGTTAAGCCTATGAACGATTCAGGTGAATTTGGATCGAACCCAACATATTTCTCCTCGTAATTATCTTCCAGGAAGATCACTTCATTCTCCTTTTTAGCGGTATTCAGATTCTGATTACTCTTGCTCAACCCCATCACGAAAGTTTCTGCGCCATAAGCCTGGGTGTGATGAGAGTTACAATGAACCGATACAAAAACATCAGCATCGGCTTTATTGGCAATCGCGGCTCTTTCACGTAATTCAAGGAACACATCCGTTTTCCGTGTGTAGATCACTTCTATACCATCGGCCTTTTCAAGAATTTTTCCTATTTCGAGAATAACGTTCAATGCGATATCCTTCTCTTTAAAACCGTTTCCTATGTTACCGGGATCTTTACCACCATGACCGGCGTCAAGCACAACGACGAAGGGCTTTGTGGTATTATTATTGTGCCTTTCGAACGAAAGGAATAAGATGGATCCGACGGTAAGTACGAAAAAAAATAAAATCGTCGTTCTCATATTGTTAATAACGTATGTTGAAAATTGATATTTTAAAATACTATATTTAAAAACCTACAGAAAAAATATGCTTAATTTTGAGGTTTCAAAAACTAAGCCAAAAAGGCATAGTATATTTTGTTCATCACAAAGAAAAATGAAAAATGGTTATGCCATGTTCCTTTGTTGAAAATTTAATTTTAAACTTTTGAACAAATATTCAAAGTCATACAAAGGAATTCTTTCAAACAAAATTATGCCGATTAATCCGGCTCACGCTTATATACTCCTTCTTGTAATTTTTTTAATGGGTACAAAAACTATCCGGGGTCAGGATATTCCTCCGAAGAACGAAGTGACTATAGAGGCTGAAAATAAGGCCGATACCACCACGGTTCGAATTACATCACCCATAACCCCTATTAATGAAGTTGTTCAGGATACCATTAAACCCGATACCGTACAACCAAAACCGGAATTACTCGATGATGTGGTTGACTATTACGGGGAGGATTATGTATATATAGACCGTAAGAACAATAAGGTCTATATGTACAATGAGGCCTACATCGTTTATGGCGATATGCGAATCGATGCCGGCTTAATTATCTTAGACCTTAATAAGAATGAAGTAACGGCCAGAGGTATTGACAGTGCCGGGGTGTATTCACAAAAGCCCATTTTTGCCCAAGGATCTAACATAGCTAAACCAGACTCACTTCGATTTAATACAAAAACAAAAAAGGCCATTGTTTATAATACAGTGACAGAAAATCAGGGAATAACCGTGATTGCAAACACCACTAAAAAAGAAAATGATTCTGTCTATTTTCTTAGAAATGTAAAATTTACCACCTCAAAGAATGTTGAAGATCCCGAATACTATTTCTACACACGAAGGGCCAAGTTTGTACCCAAAAAGAAAGTGGTTACAGGACTCACCAATATGTATATCGCGGATGTACCAACACCAGTGGGCCTCCCTTTCGCCTTCTTCCCCCTTACCGAAGACAGAACATCGGGAATAATTTTGCCTACTATTGGTGATGACAGTAACCGCGGGTTTTTCTTTCAGAATGGTGGGTATTACTTTGCCATTAGTGATTATGTAGACCTTACAGTCCTGGGAGATTATTACACCAATGGAAGTTATGGACTGAGAGGAGAATCGTCCTATGCGATGCGGTATAAGTTCAGTGGTAATGTAAGTGTTCGTTATGAAAACCAACTTAATAGCGAACGGGGCTTCCCCGATTTTAGTCAGAGTTCTGTATACAATATCCGTTGGAATCATACCCAGGATCCCAAGGCTAATCCCTCATCCCGATTCTCGGCCTCTGTAAACCTGGGTAGTAGCCGTTATTTCAGGCAATCCATTAACCAGGTGAATAACGCAAGTGCCCTGGTGAATACTTTGAGTTCATCTGTATCTTACGATAAGACCTTCGAGGGGGAACCCCAGGTAAATTTAACCATCGCTGCAACACATCAACAAAATACCAATACCCAGGAAGTCAATTTGTCCTTACCAAATCTTAATGGAAGTGTTTCAAGAGTCTTTCCTTTCGCGCCTAAGTCGGGCGTAAAAAAAGGTGTTATTCAGAATATTAATTTTCAATACAACGTCAACGCTGAAAACAGGATCTCCACCGTCGATTCCCTATTTTTTAAAAGTGAAATGTTCGACAACGCTCAGATTGGAGCGCGCCATTCAATACCGGTAAGTACTAATTTTAAAATTATGGATTATCTGAGTGCTTCCATGAGTACTGGATTGCAGGAAACCTGGACATTGCAAACCACCAGAGAATCGTACGATCCGGAGGCGAATGACGGAGCCGGTGGCGTGGTTCGGGATACACTTCAGGGATTTGATCGCTATCTGACCTATAATTTTTCAACCAGTTTAGGAACCACCCTATATGGTATGTACGATTTTGAAGAGGAAGGTGAGGATAAAAAGATCAAAACAATACGACACGTAATTCGTCCTTCTATTTCCTACAACATTAACCCTGGATTCGATCAATATTATGACGAATATTCCATGCCGACTGCCGATCCTAATATAAATGAGCAAATATCATATTCACGGTTTCAGAACACTTTATACGGGGCGCCGGGTCAAACTTTTTCCAGTTCCATTGGATTCTCATTAAGTAATACCCTGGAAGCCAAAGTAAGGGATAAGGATAGCACAGCCACCGAGCCAAGAAAGATCGTACTGCTCAATAACCTGAACTTCAGTACAGCATATAATATTTCCGGTGATTCCCTTAAATTAAGCCCGGTGCGATTTACCGGTAGCATTCCTATAATAAAAAAGCTGGATTTCAATTTTAACGGAAGTCTGGATCCTTATGCATTGGATAACAATAACAACAGGATTGACGAACTGAACATTGACAATGGAGGAGGTTTATTCAGACTTACCAATGCGAATATCAGTTTTAATTATGCTTTTTCCAGTAGGGATTTTGAAGGTACTGATGATGGTGATCCGGATATAAATGATGAGACGTTTCGGAACGGGGGTCGGCCGGATGATCTGTTTGGTGATGGGACAAGCTTAAACGATAGAGCAACTGCAACAACCAGGGATGAAGTAACAGATCGTGAAAAGAATGTGGACTGGTATAATTTCGAGATTCCCTGGGACCTGAGGGTTGCTTATACTATGACGTATTCAAACGCCAGCCGCCAGAGCGAGATCAGTTCGCAATCGATAATGTTCAGTTCGAATGTAGAATTATCACCGCGCTGGAGTGTGGGAGTTTCTTCAGGTTACGATTTTAAGAACAAAGGGGTAACCTTAACACAACTTCGGTTTGTTCGTGATCTGGAAAGTTGGGAATTGCGATTTAACTGGACGCCCATTGGTAGCATTAACACTAACTGGTATTTCTTCATTGGCATTAGATCCGGTGTGCTTAGTGATATAAAATACGACCAGAGACGGGTTCCGGACAGAAATTTGTAGCATGGAATTCGGCAGAAGCATAACATAGAATTTAAGCATAACAGACTCATTATATCAATTCTCTGAAATATGAAAAAAATAATAAACACCCCAAAAGCCCCGGCTCCCATTGGCCCTTATAACCAGGCAGTATTAAAAGGCGACATGCTTTTTACTTCCGGACAGATCGCTATCATCCCGGTGACAGGAGAATTGTTTTCAGGGACCATAGGTGAAGAAACCACCCTTGTGATGGAAAATATGAAAGCAGTGCTTGAAGCGGCCAATATGAGCTTTGATAATGTGCTGAAAACTTCTATTTTCATCAGCGATATGGGTAATTTTGCTGAAATCAATAAAGTATACGCTTCCTATTTTAACGATGATACGGCTCCGGCAAGAGAGACTGTGGAAGTAGCGAATCTTCCTAAGTATGTGAATGTGGAGATTTCAATGATCGCCTCGCGTTAGTTTTCATTTTCATTAATCGCCGTCCGATTAAAATCATCCGGAACAGAGTTGTCATCGGGAGTAACGGGTATGTCATCTTTAGTTTCCTTAGATATTTTCCTGTTGAATAACTTAAAGACCAATTCACTGAAGGTATCGAAATCTACCGTGTATGTTAAACCAGCTCCTTGTTCAAAGTTCTGATCTTCCCCGATGAACTGGATTTCGGCCTGGCGGTTGAAGAAATTGATACGCATGGTTCCGTCGTCATTAACCAACCATTGCACCTCTATATCTCCGGCCACTGTTGATTCATTAACACCACCAACTGGCACTCCTACCTTACCGTTTATGATAATACGTTCGTTAATCTGTGAGGATATGGTAATTCCTACCTCGTCGGCTATGGTCTGATCGGGTGTATTCTGACCGGGAGTATAATCGAGGCCTACCACAAATTTCTTATCCTGCCCGGCAAAAATATCGTTCACCAAACTGGATACGCTTTGAGCAATCGTACCTGAGAAAGCGCCGCTTCCCTGAAGGTTGTCATTTACGAAAGAATTTGAAGCCAATAAGAACAAAGCTTGCTTCTCCCGTTGTTCCTGATTCTGTAACTTATAATCCAATTCACTCCGAACTATGGAAGAAGCATTAGGGAATCCGATCTCGAAATTTATATCCGGTTGGATCAATTCACCCGTAAGGTCGATAAGGACATCCACAGGGATCTTTCTGTTTACCGACGGATTATCCAGTAAGACCGAAGGATTGGCGGTTGTAGTGTATTTAGCCGTCAGATCCAGATTGGCCCTTTCCGGTCTGCCGTCCCAGGTAATGTTACCTCCTGGCTCCACGGTAAAAGTTTTCTGCACCAATCCCCCATATCTGAAATCATAGATTCCTTCAATGACAAGGAAATCTCCCCACATTCTGAATTTTCCGAGGGTATTGATCTCCAACAAAAGAATTCCGGCTCCACGGCCCTTTAATCTTGAATTATTAACCTGGTCGACCACTACTTCCACTTCGGCCTTTTCATTGATATCCAGTTCAAAATTTAGAGACAACCCTTTTACCTCTTCAGAAACTATGGTTTCTCCACTGATACGTGCTGCTTTTTCGTCGGGAGAAAGAAACTTGATAAAAGAGTCATCACCAATAGATTCGGTATCGCTTAATGGAATCTTGAACGTGGTACCCTCTTCGGTTGTCGCTATTACATCAATCACCAGTTCTTCGGCAGGCCCTTTGATGTCGGCTGTTCCGCTAATGAAGGCGGTACCATAATACAAGGCATCCTCGTCGGGAGGAGTATCCAGTACCAAAAGCTTATCCGTATTTATACTCAGATCTAATTCCCAATCACCAAAATTCTTATGAGTTACATTGCCTAAAAGGGTTCCTGTGGTATTATATTTTGTATCGGAAATAGTGGTCTTTCCAATATCAAATTTATCCCGGGTAATGATGACCTGGGTATTTTCAGCCAAATTAAAATCGGTATTCAGATAGGGAATTTTCAAACCACTTTCCTCCAGGACTACCCTTCCCAGAATATTGGGTGATTTATAATTCCCTACAACTTTCGCATTACCGGAAGCGAAGCCTCTAATATTGGTTATTACGTCACCCCCAAAGGGGCTAAACGCCTGCAAATTGAATCGCTCAAGATCCACATTCATTGAAATTTGAGGATTTTCGGGTGCCACATCTATTCTGCCTACAGCGCTGATGGACTTAACATTTTCATTAATTAACGTAGTATTGATATCATATTTAGTGAGGTCTTTATTACCGCGAATGTTGATTGTAAGATCCCCAAAGGGTACATCATTGATGGTTACATCATCAACGGTCACGTTCGAGTTAGGGTAATACGCACCACTTTTCTGAATAAAGTTCAATCGACCATTCACTATACCCTGTAAGTCCAGACTATCGATATCCGGTGCGATATTTCCAAAATTCACATTCTGAAATTGAAGCTTAAGGTTTTTATAGGTAGTATCCCGCACAATACCAGCGAACCTGATATACTCATCATTGTGGTTTAATACCAGTGAATCGATCTTCACATATTTGAAGTTGTCGCTAAAGGTGATCTTGTTCAGTTTGTTGTTATTCCTGTTAATGAGCCAGACATTGTCCTTATAGGTAATATCTGAGGTCTTGACGCCTACTACCGATCTTCCTTCAGGATTAATAGTGTGATAAAATGAGAAGTTATAAAGATCTCTTTTCTTCTTACCTCCTTTAAAACGCGAACGAATATATAAGGTGTCTAAGAGCGTTTTATTAATCACATTAATATCAGACACCTGGTATTTACCAGTGTCTACAGAGTCCACAGAAATATAGGTGTTGTACAGGGGGTTATCATTGTCTACCTGGATATTCACTTTGCCCAGATAATTGTCCAGCACAAGGATCTCCGGGGAACGAAAGTCCAGTTTGAATTCAGACTCATTGGACGATACAGAACCCTTTACACGGGTATTCTCACCTAGTTTTAATTGTGGGACAAATACTTCTACTAATTTATTGTAGACTTCAAATTCGTAATCTATATATTGATCGACTGTAACTTCATTCGGAATATAATTGGCATAAATACTACCTACCCCATTTCTGAAAAGATTAGGAACATCCTCAATCAGAAATTCACCTTTTATTTTTCCGTTCACTATGTCGGGAGAGTTTATTTCGATGGTTCTTACTAGCCCTTCGAATGAAGAGGTTATAAGAAAATCATCGAAGAAAAAATCATCATCTTCATTTTGGTAGAAGGTCTGCACGAATTCTATGGTTCCTTCGGCATCGTTAATCGTAGTACCGTCCATATCCATGATGATCCTACCCGCGAAGACGGATACGCTGTCCCTTTTAAAAAGATTGAGATTATTTAACTCCGCAAATTCCACATCGGCTTCAAAGTCGTACTGATTGAATTTTTTAGACACATCGATCAGCCCCTTAAATTCCATTTGCAGATTGGGATCGTTGATCACCAGGTCACCGTCGAAAATAGGATTCTTTAAGTTCCCGGAAACACTGATCTTTTTGTAAGGATATCCTTCGAAATCGAGGGAGCCAATTGTACCTCGTATCTGCGTATCGACCGTTTCCTGGGTAAATCCTCGTCCGTCAAACGCAAGATTAGCCGTGGTTTCTCCTATGGATTCTGTGCCGGTTATCTTCCCAAGATCGAAATTATTCAAAATGACATCCCCTTTGTAATAAGCATTTTCAATATCCGTAGTATTCCTCATTTCAAAACTAGTTTCCAATCTCCCAATTTTACTGATCAGCGTACTTGAAGTGATAAGTTCATTATTGGTCACGGTCGTTGTGCCGCTAAAACTAAATCGCCCAAGGGGTTTAATTTCCTTCGGAAGCACATCTCCAAGGAGGCGAGGCATAAGTCTTCTTAGATCGTAATAGTCGGTAGTAATGACATGATTCCGGGCTGTGATGGAAAATTCCTCATCCTTATTCAAGAGATTCTTAAAATGAAAACTACCACGAATTCCGGATGAGCTGGTTCTCAAATTAACATCGGTAAATTTGAAATCGTTTAGTATTCCTTCCAGATTTCCAGTTAGATCGATCTTTTGGTCAGGTCCAAATTCATCATAGAAGTTATTCAGATCGTTAGTGGCGACTACCGAATTCTCAAGCTTGGCCCTGATAATGACATTATTATTGAAATCGGCCATGCCGTTTTCTGAATAGTCCAAAATCACATCGCCGAAAATCTGGGAATCGCTGGTATTCAGTTTTAAGTCTTTAAAATGCATCTCATCCAGCGAATAGGAAAAATCGGCCGATAGATTCTCCACCTGGATACCAAAATCAGTTAGCATGGACAAAGCAAGTATGTCTGCATCTACATCGGGACCATTTACCTCAAAATCCTTAGCCTCGAGATTTATCCGATCTATAGCCAGGATTTCGGGCTCCTCGAGGTTATCATCCCCAATCCTGAATTTCAAATTGATAAGTGAGACATCATTACCGAACAAAAAGAAGGGTTCGGTACTGGGTTCTCCGGTATTGAACTTTTCAGTAAAAATATATAAGTTATCGTCCTTTTCGTCTTGATATGTTTTTACATACAATTTACTATCGGTTAGACGAATCTTTCCGAATTCAAGCTTACCTTTAATAAGATTAGGAACACTCAGTATATTTGTTTGGAGTTGCCTTGAGTAGATCAATGTATCCTGATGATGATCTTCTATATATACCTCACGTATATCGACTTCGCCTTTCCAGTTTAATCCAATACGATCAATCGAGATCGAAGTACCGTAGGTTTCATTTAAATTGTCGGTAACCTTTGTTGCAATTTTGGTTTGAACCGCCGGAATAGATAAGATGATCACAATAAGCAGGAGCAGTAATACAATTACAGCAATGGTGCGAAGTAATATTTTCCCGAGTTTTTTGATACGATTTTAATGTTTTAGTTTTACACCCAATAAACGTGCCTTTATTTTGAAAGACAAAGACATTTATATACTTGGCATTGAATCTTCATGTGATGACACTGCTGCAGCTGTTATTAACAACGGTGTGGTTTTGTCTAATGTTGTCGCAACACAGAAAATTCATGAGGCCTACGGTGGTGTTGTTCCCGAACTTGCTTCGCGCGCGCATCAGCAAAATATTGTTCCAGTCGTTCATGAGGCAATACGCAAAGCAAATATCGATAAAAAAGACGTAAGCGCCATAGCCTTTACACAGGGTCCCGGACTTATGGGTTCATTGCTTGTTGGTGCCTCATTTTCCAAGTCATTTGCCATGGGTATGGACATACCATTAATTGGAGTAAACCATATGCAGGCGCATATTCTGGCACATTTTATCAAAACATCAGAACAAAGTGCTCCTGAATTCCCTTTTATAGCACTAACCATAAGTGGTGGCCATACACAATTGGTGACTGTGACCAATTATTTTGAAATGGAAATTATAGGTGAAACCCTGGATGATGCTGTAGGGGAAGCTTTCGATAAATCTGCTAAAATTCTGGGATTACCTTATCCCGGCGGACCATTAATTGATAAGTTTGCTCAAATGGGCGACCCGCACCGATTTCCATTTCCGAAACCCAAAGTGGGCCCCTTACAATTTAGCTTTAGCGGACTAAAGACCGCCGTGCTCTATTTTATTGAAAAGGAACTGAAGGAAAACCCGAAGTTTATTGAAGAGAACCTTCATGATATCTGTGCCTCTCTTCAATACACCATTGTGGATTATTTAATGGATAAACTGAAAAATGCCGTTGAGAAAACCGGCATCAGGGAAATTGCAATTGGCGGGGGTGTTTCGGCAAATAGTGGTATTCGGAAGGCATTAAGAGATGCTGAAGAGTCACTGGGCTGGAAAACCTATATCCCGAAATTTGAGTATTGTACCGATAATGCTGCCATGATCGCGATGGTGGGTGAACTAAAATACAAACAACAATTGTTCTCTTCCAATGATGCCATATCACAGGCAAGAATGAAATTCTGATGGACGAAAAAAGTGACCATATCGTAAAAAGAATAAGAGCTGCTTTGCAGCCTTGGGACTCCCATATTACCGAAAAACGAATGTTTGGGGGTTTTTGCTATTTATATAAAGGGAAGATGTGTGCAGGAGAAACCAAGCACAGGCTGATGGTTCGTATACTTTCTCAGCATATGGACCACGTATTGTCCATGCCCCACGTACATCCGATGGATTTCACGGGTAAACCCATGAAAGAGTTTATTTTTGTTTCTGAAGATGGTTACGATACCGAAGAAAAATTGCAGCAGTGGGTTGAATACGGAATCGCGCATGCTAAATCGAAAACCGAATAGCCATGCAATTGTTCTATCATCCCGACCTTAGTGCAGAATCTAAAGACATCATCTTCAGTAAAGATGAAAGCAGGCACATTTCGAAAGTCCTTCGTAAAAAACCCGGTGATGATCTCAGTATTACAAATGGTCGTGGTTTCATTTTTACGGCTCATTTAACCCTGGTTGAGCCCAAGCAGTCCATAGCCTCGATCCAGAGCTATGAGGAGATAGCTCCTCTTCCCTATCAATTGCATCTTGCTGTAGCACCTACGAAGCTAAACGATCGCTATGAATGGTTTTTAGAGAAAGCAACCGAGATCGGGGTGACCGAAATAACCCCGATAATTTGCGAACATAGTGAGCGAAAAGTAATTAAACCTGAACGTTTCGAGCGGATTCTTCAAAGCGCCATGAAGCAATCATTAAAAGCCTGGCTGCCAAAACTAAACCCTGCTGTCTCTATCACCGAATTCTTAAAGCGTGAGAATAAGGAAACTGTTAGATGTATTGCACATTGTGGCGATTCAGAAAAAAGATCGTTGAAACATACTATGAAGCAAGGGGAATCTGTTATCTTGTTAATAGGCCCTGAAGGCGATTTCTCTACTGCTGAAATTAAGAGTGCTGTTTCGAATGGTTACACGGAAGTTCATTTAGGTAATAGTCGTTTGAGAACTGAAACGGCCGCTGTTGTGGCTTGTCACAGCGTGGCGTTTATTAATGAAGTTTAAATCGTATTTTTGAGTTTATGAGGATAGGTATATTTATAGGAATCTTTTTGGTTGGCATATCGTTAAATGCCCAGCAGATCGCTGTACTGAAATACGGCGGTGGTGGCGATTGGTATAGTAACCCGACTGCGTTACCAAACCTGGCAAGATTTTGCAATCAACAGATCGATACGGCTATTGAAACCCAAACTCAAACGGTTTCTCCCGGTAGCGTGGATTTGTTTAATTTCCCCTTCGTTCACATGACGGGCCACGGAAATGTGTTCTTTACATCAGAAGAAGCAGAAAACATGAGGAATTACCTCCTGAGCGGTGGGTTTTTGCATATAGATGATAACTATGGAATGGATCAATATCTTCGGAAAGAATTGGTGAAGATCTTTCCGGATAAGGAATTAAAGGAGCTTCCTGGCGACCATCCTATTTTTAGTTATAGCTATAAATTTCCGGAGGGTCTCCCAAAAATTCATGAACATGACCGGGGCAGACCTCAGGCTTTTGGAATTACGCATGAGGGACGACTAGTGCTACTTTATACGTATGAGAGCGACCTGGGCGACGGTTGGGAAAATCCCGAAATTCACAACGATCCTGAAGCTGTCAGACTCAGAGCCTTGCGTATGGGCGCCAATATTGTAAAATACGCCTTCGAAAATTAAATAATCGTGCAACACTCTCACGAATCCACGCCATTTACCAAACGAGACTTCCCCATCGTACTAATTTGTGATGGCGTTAATGGGCCGGCCAATATAGGCTCCCTTTTCAGAATATCTGAGGCTTTTGGAGTACAGGAGATCATTTTCGGAAATGCTGAAATAGACTTTGAATCCTCCCGATTAAAACGTACGGCCCGCGATACTCAGGCAAAAGTTTCTTATTCCGTTTCCGAAGATCTGGCTGAAACTACCAGACATCTCAGGGAAGGTGGTTATATGATCGCAGCCCTGGAGATATCAGAGAAGAGTAAACTTATAAAAGATTTCAAATGGAACAAGCAGGAGAAGTTGGCATTAATTGTTGGAAACGAGGCAAATGGAATTTCAGAAGCTATATTGAAAACAGCCGATAAAGTGCTGCATATTGAGCTATTCGGTGAAAATAGTAGTATCAATGTTGGTCATGCTACCGCGATCGCATTGTATCAACTAACCGGATTGAAATAGTATCTTTGAATTCAATTTCAGAATTGGTGAATAAAAGCATTCTAAAACCTGATGTACAGGAATTCATAAGAAATTTTTCCGGAGATATCTCTAAACTCGCGTTTTCCAGAAGCCCGTTCGATGATGTTTCTACCCAAAATTTACTGGAACAAATAAAAAGCAGGCAGAAATCTAAATCCAAGTTACCCACCTGGTTCCATTCTAAAAACATCTACTACCCACCTACCCTGAATTTAGAACAGTCATCTTCGGAGATCACGGCCGAATATAAATCCAAACTGGTGACTGGAAAGAGAATGGCAGATATCACCGGTGGATTTGGGATAGATAGTTTCTTCTTTGCTAAGGAATTCGATACTGTTGAATATTATGAATTAAACGAAGATGTCTCGGATATCGCCCGTTATAATTTAGGACAATTAGGTAGTACAAATGTCAAATTTTATAATTCGGACGGTATAAAGGGTGTTGAAGATGGTCATTATGACCTGATCTATGTAGATCCCTCGAGGCGTCATGATGCCAAGGGGAAAGTGTTTTTCCTGGAAGACTGTGTTCCTAACATCGCAGAGCATTTGGAATATTTGATGGAACGTACTTCGGAACTGCTTATTAAAACTTCACCCATGCTTGATATTTCGATTGGGGTAAAAGCATTGAAATATGTAAGTGATATTCACATTGTAGCAGTTCAAAATGAAGTTAAGGAAGTGCTGTGGTTATTGAAGAAGCTTGTCCCGATTGAACCTTCTATTACCACCGTCAATTTTAACCGATCGGACAAGGAAATTTTTGTGTTCAATTACGGAAGTAAAGGAGTTGCGACCTACGCTGAACCCATGGAATATTTATATGAACCAAATGGAGCTATATTGAAAAGTGGTGGTTTTTCGATGATTTCGGAGTGCTTTGGGATTTCAAAGCTTGGCAAGCATACACATTTGTATACTAGTGATGAACTCATTGAATTTCCCGGTCGTAGATTCAGAATAATTAATAAAGTCCCATATAACAAAAAAGATATGCGCGCTGGCATTACTTTTGATAAAGCCAATATCGCGATCCGAAATTTTCCTGAAACTGTGGAAGCACTTAAAAAGCGTTGGAAAATTAAAGACGGAGGTGATAAATATGTATTCTTCACCACTTCAGGATCTGATGAAAAAATGATGTTACTTTGCGAAAAAACTACAACATGAGAAATGTATTTGCCATATTATTAATGTTTATCATGACGGGAGCAATTCATGGACAAGATGATTGCAGCTATAAGATCAATGTGGATATGGAAGATGAACAATTCAAGCTCACCCAGGAAGTGCTTGTAGAATATGAGTTATCGAACACGCAAAGTGCTTTTATTTATTTTTCTTTGATGCGGGAGTCAGATCTCTCTAGTTTAGTGTTGCAAATTTCCCTGAATGCGTTAGAAATGCCACCTATTATGTGTTTCGACCGCAAGAGCAGGATCACCTTCAAACTTTTAGACGGTAGTTTCGTATCACTCCCCTACCTGGATGAAGTAAATTGTGGCAGACAGACGGATCATGAGGATCAGTTGGACAATAGCACATCGGAAGCCGCCTTTTTTATAAATGGCGAAAGTGCTGAAAAGCTCAAGAGATCTCCCATTGAGACAATGCGTATTTCGAGCATGAATACCAATTTTGATTTTAAACTTAAATCGGTGCTAAGCAACCCGGCAATTGACCTGCCTATTTATCCCAGGGAATATTTCATAAACAACCTGGGTTGTATTGAAAAATCGGATACTAAAAACTGATTATTTGTTTGCGAGAATGTAATTGAAAAGTTACATTTGCATCCGCGTTTGGGCGTATGTTCTTAATCGTATTGGAGAGGTGCCAGAGTGGTAATGGAGCAGATTGCTAATCTGTCAACGGGCAACCGTTGCCCGGGTTCGAATCCCGGTCTCTCCGCAATTTCCTAGCTAGTATTCAACGATAGGTTTTCAATTTTGATTTCAGCCTAAGCTGTTATTCGGGGTGTAGCCCTTCGACAGGCTCAGTATAAACTCCGCCCGGTTCCCGGGCTACTTGAATTGGTAGTTTGTTTGAATTTTGGGATTGAAAATATTGTTTGTAATGGTGAAAACTGTTACATCGGGGTGTAGCCCTTCGACAGGCTCAGTATAAACTCCGCCCGGTTCCCGGGCTACTTGAATTGGTAGTTTGTTTGAATTTTGGGATTGAAAATATTGTTTGTAATGGTGAAAACTGTTACATCGGGGTGTAGCCCTTCGACAGGCTCAGTATAAACTCCGCCCGGTTCCCGGGCTACTTGAATTGGTAGTTTGTTTGAATTTTGGGATTGAAAATATTGTTTGTAATGGTGAAAACTGTTACATCGGGGTGTAGCGTAGCCCGGTTATCGCGCCTGCTTTGGGAGCAGGAGGTCGCAGGTTCGAATCCTGCCACCCCGACAAAAAGGGTGTCAAACGACACCAAATTTGTACTAATCATATGAAAACCAAGGATTTAAATTTTCCTTGGTTTCATTTGAATAGTTTTGAAATCATAATCGAACGTGTCCTATTACGTGTCCTATTTTTGGAATCGTTTTTAGTAACTTTAATACGTTCAACTTATCGCAATAGACTTTTCACAGCGATTTGACTTTCGTTTAACTGATTCAATATTCTTTAAAAAACGAAAGTGATGAAAACTACACACACTTTTATTGTCCACTTTTGGTTGAAAAAGAAATCAATCAGAAAAGATGGCACAACCCCTATTTATACCCGTGTAACGGTCAACGGAAAACGAGTCAGTATTAGCTTAAAATTAAAAAGTCAATTTACACTTATGGGATTTAAAGCAGCAAAAAGCAAAAGGCAGTAGAAAGACCTCAAGGGCAGTAAACCTATATTTAGATGATGTTAAATAAGACCTGGTGTAATATGTTACAGTGACTTGAAAAGGGAAGAAAAGGTTTCAACTCCCAATCTAATAAAGGCAAGATATACCTGATTTTAAATTAAACCTGAACTGATTTGATTTATCCTTTTTTATTCCGAAGGATTAGCTGCGCTGATTTTCAATATTTTACCTTGCTATTCTATAGCTGTACCCCTCTTTGCAATTTCTTATGTAAATAAGCACAAATGATGTAATTCTTTATCCGAAAAATTTAAGAAAACGTATTGTTATATCAAAACTAATCAAACAGCAATTTGAAATCGAATGGCCCTCTAAAACCCTCATTTTATGGGACTTTCAAGATGGAGGGATAAATGACCTGGCTATGATGAGCAGGGATTAGAAAGTATCAATCTATGCAACTGCTCAAAGCCATGTTGTTGTATAAATTTATGAATAATGGCGTTCTTACCAATCGTGTTTTCATGATTGCAGCTTTTGCCATGTTCAATCGCAGATTCTATAAGATAAATACATGGTCTTTCCCCTTCATGAACACCTGTAATTTGCAATATCGATTCCACCAATTTTATGGCACCTATAGCGATGGCTATAATACCACTAATCATGAGCCGTAACTAAACTATTAATGCAAGATATTTTATTTTGAAGATCCGTTCAAGTTTTGAATTTATTCAATTTTGTGGAGTTGTATTTGCCAGGATTATATCTTTTAGGTTGTTTAAAGTTAAGAATACTGAATACTTTGTGAAGCTAGAATTAATGTATTAAACTTGTGTAACGTCTTTTATTATTTAGCCAAATTAATTACAGCCTTTTACTTAGCCCTATACTGAAGTCCCAGGTACTGTATTCCTCTTTGAAATCATAGCTTAATGAAGGGAATAAACCCCAGTCGTTTCCGAGTTCAAATTCATATTCGGTGCCTATCCTGAAAATAAAGAGGTTTTTATTTTTTTCAAATTCTATACCTGGTCCTGCAAGAATTCCCCAACCAGGTAAAATTTCAAATCCTGCTTAAGCCACAGTCAATAATGCGTTTTCTCTGGCAAGAGGCTCTCTGTTAAAATCGACCAGATAATTTCCTAATTCCAGATCTATAGCCAGTCCGAGTTTCCATTTTTAGTCCAGTTGATAAAAATAATCCAGACCAATGGTAGGGACATAAACCGCTTTTTAAAATTGCCCTTCTTCAAAGGCATCTGGAATATGTGTAACGCTTAATGACAGGGCAATTTTATGAGGTTTAACCTCTTCTTTGTCAGATTCCTGCGCCATTACATGCACAGCGGATAAAATAAATAGAAAAAAACACATCCGTTTTTTCATAATCGACTATAGATTTTAATCTATGATACTTTTTGAATTCGCCTTCTTAGCGCACACCATCAAATCTTTTTGTCGTTTTCAACCTTATCCATACTTTTATTTCTTTTTTCATTAATAGTTACATTTAACAACGGAACCGGTAATTCAAAGCCGCCATTTAAAAGAGCTTGGTATACAGCAGCTCTAAATAATGCACCTACAGCTATACCTCGTGAATAATCATCTACCCAGCCATATACCTTTAGTACTGATGCACCTTCTATGACACCGACAAAATTAACGTAAGGGTCAAAAATTTCTGGGACAGTGATGGCAGCATCTAAAGCGACTTGTGATGCGGCCGGAATATCTGACCCAAGCGCTAGTTTCACTTCTAAATCCAGCCGTCGTTCCCTGTCTTTAAAGGTTCGATTCGTTAGTTTTCCTGAAATTAAACTGCCATTAGGAATAAAAACGTCAGCACCTTCCCAGCTTCTGATTTGGCATGCTCTCATCCCAATATCTTTCACTTCACCTTCTACATCACCAACTTGTATAACATCACCTATTTTAATGGGCCGTTCAAGAGCCAAAATGATTCCGGAAATAAAATTGGCTACTATATTCTGTAAGCCAAATCCAATACCAACACCCAGTGCGCCCAAACCTATTGCAATATTGCTGTATTTTACACCAGCACCAGCTAATGCAAGCATAAAGCCAAAAACAATAAGTGTATATTTTATCATTATTGAAAATGTACTTGCAACCCCTTTATCGATGTTAGTGCGAGGGTACACCTCTTTATCTAAGAAATACCGAATAAATTGTGATATCCATAGTGACAATTGTATAATAAGGAAGAAAGCAATAACATTGCCTAATGAGATGCTTAATTCGCCTATTTTTAATGGTTTAGTAATAAAATTCAGAAGATTGTCCATCAAAATTTCACGAATTTTAAGAAGGCCCAGGATAACGTATAGCCATAAAAAGTAGCCACAAAATTTCAATAATCTATACAGGCCGTTCAAGACTTTTTCGCTGTCATCTTTAATGATGTTCGATATGTTAGACAACAACTGCACAATTAAGAGATACAGGAAGGAATACACCAATTTGACAGATTCCTTTATTATAGCAAAGGCCAGAAATGTGCCTATACTCGTTTGTGTAAGAATCATGGCTAGTTGAACGTTTCCAATTAAATTGCCAATGACTGCCAGTATATTTATAAAAATAAAGGTGTAAATAAGAAAGGGTAAGGTCCCGAGCCAATAACTTCTTTCTTCATCCATTAATTCGCGATTATTTCGCAATAAAAGAAGCAGCAGTATGGATAAACCATTTAGAAATAATAAACCATATCGAAGTAAAATGATACTTTCACCTAAATATGGGATTGAGATAAATGCCAGACAATAAAAAACAAAAAAACCAACCGTATAGGCTCCTCTTTTTGGGTTCAGTTCCCATAATAAAATGGCAAAGGGGATAATTGAAATTAAAAATAGTAAAGCCTTTAATTCTAAAGGAATGGCAAAAAAGATAAAAAGTACAAAGCTTAAGAGAATAAAAGTTGAAAGGATGGGGTATTTAACGAGTAAATGAGTATCCCATAACGACGTTGGATTAGCAATAGGGTCTTTGCGGGATTTTATTTTAAGAAAAAGAACAATACATAAAATAAAAACGAAACTAAAAAAAATAGCGTAGTAAAAATCCGTATGGGAATTGATGTTTTTCTTCAAATCCTCTATTCTGGTATGCACTATAGTTTTGAATTTAGCATTATTAGAGGTAGAATCTTCCCTATGCATTGACCAAATTGGAGGATATTCTGCGGACCAGATATTATTCAGTATGTCTTTGCGCTTCGAAGAAAGAAGGGATTTTATCTCATTGATTTCACCTTCTGCTACTGTATGTGCATTCTCGGTTTCGATTAATCGGTCATTCCAGAGACTTAAATTGTCTTGAAGTAACGCCAAACTTGTTAAACTTTTCTCCACCTGTTCATTCACTCGAGTCAAAATATTGGTTTGAGTAGAGTCAATACTGGTTTGAGTGGAGTCAGTTTTCTTTACACCGCTTTGTATTACGTTTATAGAATCCTTGGTAAGTTGCCAATTTTGAATATCAAAATTAATGCGTTGCTGCTTTTCATTGATTTGACTCCTCCAATTTGAAATAACTTTTTTTTGCCTATTTAATTTAATATTATACTCCTGGGTATTATTTTCAAAGCGATTAATTTCATCCAATTTAAAACGGCTTACAGAATCTTTTAAGATCAGCAACCTGTCGGAAAAAAAAGAATGATCCTCGATTAACTGAGATTTAAGAGGTTCTAATTTTTCTAAGTCTTGCAGGAGTAATTGAGTATCCTCAACCAAAAGTTTTGTGTTTTTCCTGTAATCAGAAATGTCCGTGTTTTTAATGGCATGGGGTACTTTAGGAATCGTGTCCGTCACGCTTTGAGAAAGCGTAATTAACGGCATGGCTAAAAAGAGCACGAGCCATGATCGCAGCACCCAAGAACGGCCACCTAAGGCGTTACGAAGGCCGTTTATAAATAATGCAAGTCTATTGTGATCTAACATAACTCAAGTTTACCTTTTAAAATATTCTAGAATTATCTCCTGATGTCCTGCTAATATACCAGGCAAAGTATAATTTTTTTTGAACAAGGCTTTACCCAGATTGCAATCCATATTGGAGTGGTTTCTAGGACATAGGGCTTAATTTTTATATTAAAAAAATATGTACTAAAAAATATCTGTGTTAAAAAAATTACTTAACAGTATATCCCTTGCCTTCCATACAGGCAGAAAAGGCTTTGTTATAATCGGCCGCATACTGTTGTTCCATTGCAGCGGCATTTTGATTGGCTTGCTGTTGCTGCTGCTGTCCTGACGCTCTTTTTACCCTGCGGCCTCTCAAACCGCCTGCAACGGCACCAATGGCGGCACCCTTTCCGGTATCTCCAGCTATCGCACCTATGGCTGCGCCTGCTGCTGCACCTCTAGCGGCACCACGAATAGCAGAACCATCAGGAGATTGATCTATTTGTGCAGCTTGCACCTGAGTTGGATTTATTGGATCATATCCTGTTTGTTGCTTTGCCCAATTAAAGCAAGCCATTTCATCTGCATCCTGTGCCGCAGCATCTTTCCCTTCTGGAGGAAACACATACAAGCCTAAGCTTTTAGCAATACTAGAATTGTTTTGTGCAATGATAGTAGTTGTAAAAGCCGAAAAAATAAGAGCTGCAAATAATGGAAATATTGTTTTTGTTGTCATAATAAGAAATTTTAAAGATCATTTACATCAATAAATACGTAACCTAATTGTCTTAGGGCATCTGCTTCATTATAGAATGTAATACTTTCTACGATTTTTTCGTTTTCAATTTTATAAATGGTATTGGCCCAAATAGTAACCTCACCTCTATCCCCTTTGTACGTAATTTGTAATTCCGCCCAGTTAGATACCCATTCGCCTTGATTATCACCCTCTGTTATTGTAAAGGCGGCATTTCTAGATTTGTTATACGTGATTTTTTCGTACAAATTTGTAATATTATCGTTCCAATTTTTTATGGCGGCAGGCTTTCGTATTGAATCTCCATAGGAGGGTCCAACTCCTAAATAATTATCATCAAGTAACATTGCAATGGACTCTGAGTCCTTTGACGTTACAGATTGGACATATTTTTCGACCACGGCTATATTTTTTTCTGAATTATCAGTCTTACTACAACTAGCAACTAAGGTTACAAGAATAACGAGTATTAAATATCTCGCGTTTAAATAAGTCAAACTAACAAATCTGCAGTATGGCTTAAAATGGAAGAAGTTGACTTTCATGATTTTTTAATTTTTTTTGGTTCCTTTTTATTTTTCGAGCTACATAATTACTGTAAAAGTAGATAGAACAGTAAGTTCATACAATAAACTAAAGTGGAAGAAAGGTAGAGATATTAAGGGAGATACTATAGAAATTGTAATAGATTCTGTCCAACTTTCCTACCGGCAGAAAGTAACGGGAATCGATATTCTTTATTTGAAGTACGGCACTTAATCCAATTTAAAACCAAAGCCAATACAATTCATTTGATAATAGTCGTATAATTTCTAACCTCGCGTCAATGCGTTTAACTACAACTAAGGTTTCTTGTGAAAATATATTAGTAAATTAATATTGGTTTTATCTCACCATTTTTCACCAATAATACTCAAATTTCCGCCAATGGTGAACTGGGCATTATTGCTAGCTTTGGTAAAGTTACAGCCTAAATCTACGCCCCCATTGAAACGTTTCCAAAAATTATCGTTAACTTCTACTAAATCGATCACTTCGGCCAATAGGAACCGTTCGGAACTACCGTCTTCTAAAATAATTATTAATCCCCCGGAGTTATCAGATTCTACTTTTCCAAAAAAACGTCTATCATTAGTTAGGGTAATAATACAATTCCGATTAATGACAAGCCTTTTTATCTTATTGAACTCAATTTTAAAATCCTTGTCGCTTTAGGAAGTTTCCATGGTTAAAATACCAGTGGATAACGATTTTATCTCCCCGACCAGAATATCATTGTTTTTTAAGCGAATCGTATCATTTTGAGCGCTAGTGGCCAAACCGATCATTATAAAAAACAAATAAGATAGTTATGTAATCGTTCAGTAATTTAAAATGTATTTACTTCAGCCAGAATAAAAATAAAGTTAAAACCAAACAAATTAATAATATACGCAACATACCCATTTTTGTTTAATTGTTATTGGGTTTTTTCTTTCTTCTTTCCTGCACCTATAGGTATGTTACATTTTAAAAACCATGAACTATTATTGGTACCGGAAACACCCTTGTATACATTTGTAAAACCATAATAATATTTAACACCAATGGTCATTCCTGCCTTTGTTGGCCTTAATTTATAACCTGTTCCAAAGGTTATTCCGGTATCTAGCTTATTAATTTTATCTTTATTGTAGTCTTTAGTTTGTATATCCTTATCACCGACACTAGAATCGAACTCTACCCACGATTTATACATTAGACCAAATTGTGGCCCTCCCTCTAGGTATATTCTGTTTTTAAATCTATACTTTATTAGAGTAGGCACTATAAAATATTTAAGAACCTGACTGTAAGTTCCATCTTCCTCAGCATTTGGCGTTATCTCAAGAAAGACAAGATCATCTGGCGATAATTTGTCAGCGCCAAGATTAGACTTTACCAGTACACCAGTATAAAAATTCCATTGATTTTTTAGTTTGAAATCAAAATAGAATCCGAGATTAAATGCAGACAAACGTCTATCTGAGTCCAGGCCAGAAATATTCGAAAAATTGACACCGCCCTCAAGCCCAAATTCCAATTGATCTGAATTTAATTTGTCTCCAAGTAAGAGCGATATTAGTACCTGCGAATTACAACTAAACCCTATAAGCATCAATACGAATAGGGCAAAAATATTTTTATTTATCATTTTAAACTTTTTCTTATTGGTTTAACTTAGTCCTTTGCTGCACTAATAACAATTGACGGGTCTTCATTTTTGAGGATAATACGTGCTCGACTGTGAGCTGTTCTTGCAATGACTAAAATATTTTTGTCATTAATAGAATTTATATTATCCACTTTCTATGGGTCTAATACGTTTACACTTGAACAAGAATTTAATAGCCAAAAGACCTAAAATTGATTTTTTTTTAAATACTAATGGCAACTTTTAAATTACTAGTAAAATTGTTCTTATAAAAGTAGATAGAACAGTAAGTTCATACAATAAACTAAAGTGGAAGAAAGGTAGAGATATTGCGGAAGATACTACGTAAATTGTCATTGACTCCGTCAAACCTGCTTGTCGGCAGGCAGGTCTTCGATTTCCTGAGCACCTGCTTTTAGGCAGAAAGTAACGGGAATCGATATTCTTTATTTGAAGTACGGCACTTAATCCAATTTAAAACCAAAGCCAATACAATTCATTTGATAATAGTCGTATAATTTCTAACATCGCGTCAATGCGTTTAACTACAACTAAGGTTTCTTGTGAAAATATATTAGTAAATTAATATTGGTTTTATCTCACCATTTTTTATCAATCAAACTCGGATTACCGCATGGTCAAAAATTGTGCCTTGCCCATGATTTTAGATACTTAGTTCGAAGTATAGGACATGAAAAAATAGGATGTTCAATGTTTAGTTTTTTTTGGAGGCATGGTGCCAAAAACTTTATCCCAAAAGGTATTTGAAACGCCAAACGCTTTATTTGGATATTTATAGTGATGCAAACTATGATGATGCCATAGATGTTTAAATCGTTTTGGGGGTCTTTTAATAACGTGTGTTGCCCTATGTACAAAGGAATACATCAAATAGCCACTAAAAAAACCTGGGAAAAAACCATAGGTTAAGTCTGATATGCCCAACATCCAAAAAAGGACAAAAAATATTGCAAATAGAATACTTGCCAATATAAATCCAGGAAGAGGGGGCATTAATAAGCGCTCTTCGTCCAGCGGAAATTCGTGATGTGAACCATGCATAATGAAATGAAAGCGTTGAGACCATTTACTTTCGGTAACCCAATGAAATACATAGCGATGTAAAATATACTCAGCAAAAGTCCAGAAAACCATCCCAAAAACAAATAGAAGGCTTATCTGTAAGGCTGATAATCCTATTTTGGCATTGGCAAAATAAATCAGTAAAATAATAGCAGACCCGTAAAATATGATATTTTGAACTGGGCTGGTTTTGGTTAATTTTTCTAAAAAAGAGTTTTTAAAAATAGTTGCCTGTCCTGTTTTATAATCTGTTGTTACTTTTGGTTTCATCGTTATATTCTTTAGAGGGTTGTCATTCTTTCAAACGTTTTACTTTTATCAAAAAGATACCTGTACGTTGTATGTATTTTACATATTTCACCGCCTACTTGCTTTACCACAAGAATCATTTTTTTATTAAAATCACCAATACCACTGATCTCTAATATAGGGTAAGTTTTAGATAAATTCTGAATCGTTTTTGCAGCGTTCATTATTAATGCCCCATCTAAGCCTTTGCCTTGGTGTTCTGGTATTATACCGAATACCATTCCTAACATTTTATGCTTTTTATTCCCCCATTTAAAGCGTAAAAATTTTAGTGTACCTAAGAGGTCTATTTTACCGTTTAAATGCTTTAATACTTGATTAACATCAGGGATATTCATATAAAATCCTGCCGGTTTATTCTTATAATAAGCAAGCCAAATAATACGCTTGTCTAAAATCGGTTTTAGTTTCTTGAACAAGATTACACCTTGTTCCTGTGTTAATTGGGAAACACCTTTATGATCTTTCCAAGCTTTATTATATATTTCGATGATATCTAATATTTGCTTTTTTAACATGTAGTCATTTAGATGTTCAAAAGTATAATCAGGGTCTTTGGCTATTAATTCTGCTTTGTATTTCAATCGATGGTGCAAAGGATCAGTTATTTTTCTTCTAAAAGTAAATTGATTAAAATAATTCTGAAAGCCATAATTTTCGAAAAGTGTTTGGTAATAAGGCATATGATAATTGCACTGGAAGTTGGGCTCTAAATCAAATCCTTTTGTAAGTAAGCCCCACCATTTATCGCGATCACCAAAATTAATTGGACCATCCATGGCTTCCATACCATTATTTTTTAACCACGATTTTGCAGTATCAAACAAAAGATTGGCGGCTTCTTGACAATTGATGCATTCAAAAAAACCGACTCCTCCTGTAAATTGATTATAGCCATTATGGCCATTTTGCTTACGATAAAAGGCTGAGATTCTGCCAATAATTTTATTCTCCTTTTCTAGAATCCAATTAACACAATCCCCATCTTTGAAATAATTGTTTGATTCAACATCAAAAAGTCTTTCAATATCTTTATCCAGTGGGCGAATCCAGGTAGCTTCATTTTTATAAAGTTCAACAGGTAAAAGAATAAATTTCTTCCTTTGTTTCTTAGAGGTTACTTGCGTAATTGTCATAATCAGCTGATTTTAAATATATTATCTATTTATTTTCCTTTTTATAGGAAAAAATCTAGAGACATGTTTTTGATAATCTTTATATTCAGGATATTTTGAAGCGCTAATTTCTTCACTAAAAGCGGAACTACTTTGGAATAACACTACTAAAAGCAGGCAACCTACAATAGACCAGTTAAAGATTTCTCTTGAGGCAACTACACTAAATAAATACAGCGCTATCCAAATGGCTTGCTCAGCAAAATAGTTAGGATGACGCGATAATGACCATAGTCCTTTGGTAAGAAATCCCTTTTTATAGTCCCCAAATAATTCCTCTTTATTCTTAATCATAGACCACTTTTTACTTTGGAAATTCCAATGTTGGTTATCAGCTATGGTTTCATAAATGATAAAAAATAACATTAAGAAAGCTACCATATAATCCAACCAAAATATAGGTGTACTATTGAATTGTAGCGCTATGATGTTAGGTAGCGTAAATAACAGGATTAATATATTTTGGTATCCAGAGATAAAGAAAAAATTGAACAAGGTCCATTTCCATTTTGGTTGAAATTCTTTTTTCTGTCTTAAAACTTCCCATCTGTAATCTTCTTTACCTTCCCAGAACTTCCATTTATAAGCACCATGACGCGAGAAGTTATAAGTGAGACGAAGTGCCCAAATAGTCACTAGGACACTCATCAAAACCAATCTGGGGGAATAATTACCATAATGGGCAACAATCCATGTGTAAGCAATGGGCATTAAGCTCCATAATTTATCTACTTGGCTATTATTTCCAGATAATTCGCCTACAATAAAACAATAGGCCCAAACAAATCCTAAAAGCACCAATAGTATCTTTAGGACTTTCCACTCTAAAGGGCCTAGGGGAGTAGCAAAGAAATAAGTGAAAAGGAGCACGAGTAGTAATGTGATTATAAGCAAGATTGAAGTCGTGATGATTTTCATATGGTCAATGTAATTAGCAGTATTATGTCATAAAGTTCATAAAAAAATGACATATAACATAAAATAACGGCGAATCTCTACTTTTCTTCCACTTTAGTTTATTGTAGGGGCTATATGTAAATTTTAAATTTATATCTAGTTAAAAACTACTAATCATTAAATACCATTCTTATGAAAAGCAGTCACATTCTCTTAGTTTTGTTAATTACAATTTTTTCAACGACTAACTATGCACAAAGCAATAAATACGGGGTACGTCTTGGAGTAGGTCTGCCTAAATTGCAAAGTGCAGACAACAACATTTATAGTAAAGACTATGAAACTGTAGCTGGATTTGATGGCGCTTTATTTGCCGATTTTGGAATTACTGAGCGATTTTCGATAAAGGCAGAATTGGCTTATGCTCGCAAAGGTGGAGAAAGAACAGGCATACAACCCATACTTTCGGCACTTTTGCCACCCGAATTATCTTCCTTATTACCTCCGGGAACAACCATATGGGCTGACTTTGAGAACAAAGCTGTATTTTCATATATAGAAATTCCAGTTTTGGCAAAATATGAATGGAGTTTAGGAGATACCTGGGGCGTTTATGTTAATGGTGGCCCCTATGTGAGTTTTATAATAAATCCTAAACAAGTTACGAATGGTCAAAGTACTATTTACCTGGATGAAGGTGGAACTATGCCATTATTAGTGCCAATACCTCCAACATTCACCGAATTTGTTCCAGCACAAGGTGATTTTACTGCTACAACAGATATTGATAAAGATCTTGCCAACATGGATTTTGGCGCGATGTTAGGCGTTGGTGCAACTGCCAATATTACGGAAAATAGTGAGTTACTATTTGAAGTAAGAGGCTCTTATGGATTTATACCATTACAAAATGATGTAGATCTTTATGGAACCGTACATATGGGGAGTGTAACATTTTCTCTAGGCTACGCTTTTACTTTTCCTAACAAAGAAAAATCGGCTGCGAAGGATTAGAATTGTCATTATTTAGAAAACAAGAATTCTTGAACTTGCCATGATTTCAAGTAAGTTGAATATTGTTTTATGCCTTACAAAAAAGCAAAGCCTAAGAATGGAATATACTTGCCTCCGGCAGTTGGGTATTCCTTTAAAATTTTATTAAATTTAGTTAGTGTAAATAGAATCTCTCTAAAATACATTCCAAGATTACTGGCAGTGTTGATTATTAACATAATAAACTACCCTTTTAGACAATATGAACGTTTAATAATTAACCCAAAAATCAGGAAAAAGGGTATTGACGATGCTCCCATTTTTATAGTTGGACATTGGAGAAGTGGCACTACCCATTTACACAATATACTGTGTCAGGATTCACAAATGGGATACACAACAACCTATCAAAGTGTGTTTCCTGACACCTTGTTTAATACCTTAGGCCTTTTTCTATTTAGAGGTTTTACAAAGATTTTAATGCCAGGTAATAGAGCTGGCGATAATGTACGTTTAAAAGCCTCATTTCCGCAAGAGGAAGAATTTGCTTTAGGCAGTAAAACCCAGATTTGTTTTTATTATTTCTGGATGTTCCCTAGAAATATCTTAAGGTATTATTTGGATTTTATTAGATTAAAAAAATCGAATAGCAATCATATAGAATCATGGAAAGAGGACTATAAATTGCTGATCAAAAAAGCTTTAAGAAACACTAATAAGAAAGTTTATCTTTCTAAAAACCCATCAAATACTGGCCGAATTAAAATTCTATTAGATATGTTTCCAAATGCAAAGTTCATACATATCCATCGAAATCCTGTTGAGGTTTTTGCATCTACTCAAAAGTTCTTTTATAAAATGTTGCCTCATTTACAAGGAACCCATAAATTATAAGATGATGTGGATCAGTCCTTTTTGATCGATACTTTATTATTTGTTCCAAATAATTTACCTCTATTAATGGTAAGCGAAGTGAGTAGATCTTACTAAGCACTCCCACAAGGCCTGCCTGGTCAAGAAGATCAATCAGGTGATTCCTGAAAACACGCTCTTTGGTAATATGTGGCCTATTTAATTTTGTTAGCAGCATAATTGAGTAGAATTCAATTAATATATATCACACGTGCAATGTAGCAATTTATAGTGAATTTTTGAAACAGAACAGGATCCAAGGCTTTTGGTTCGAGTACGGCGAGCAGCATCTAAAAGACTAGCATCTAAAGTTATTTTTCCTAATCTTATTTTTGACAGCTATCCTGCTATCCTGTTATCATAGTAACTACTATGATAAAGTCAACATATATAGGCAATGGCTTATTTGACGGTTATTTGATAATCAATAAAAATGAAAATTCGTAATTAACCGATAAAGAGTAATATGTGTACTTATCAAATGAGCGCAACGATAAAGTGAAACTGGAAAAATAATTAACAAAACACTTCCAAATTTAACCCATAAAAGAATTGCCGGTTTTTGGAGATACTCTAAATAAGGATTTGTATGGAAATATTAGTCCATTAAGACGGCCGTTTTATAGGACGATTTGCCAATAGTTTAGAACTTCATATTCAAACGTCTCAATTGCGGTCTCTTTTAGTAGTCCCTTAATTTGACCTTTTATGAGACACTTTTTAATCAATGAAAAGATATTCTTAAGTCAGACGAACTTTGTTTTATTGGTTCATTATAAATCGATTTACCCCACTCTTCAATTCCAATAAAAGCCACATCCGGATGGTTATATAACTCATCAAATTCTTCTTCAATTTTTCTAACCGCTTCGATATCTGTAAACCGAATCCTAGTTTCGTAGTTTGTATTTAGTACCGCTCTCTGTAAAGTTCAAAGAACCCAAATAAGCAGTATGACCATCGATGATATAGATTTTACCGTGGATGAACATAGCATTGATTCGAGAAGAATCCGGGGCGGCAAAAACCTTAAATGGGAAAACGGTGAATAGCTGTAAGAATAAATTTTTGTGTTCTTAGTTTTCTTCTTGCATTATTAATGCGCAAACAGGATATCATTATAATGTAGTTACTCCTAGTTCTGGAGCAGACTCACAATTCAGATTCCAGCTGGTGTTATTGTTACCGGAATAATGTAAATTTGTGTGATTAGAAAAGAATTAGGGGGACCACCGTTTCCCTTTTAATTTTTTCAGATATAAAATATCGCTCATGAAAACTAAGCAAATTAAGTTATATTCCTTCTTATTACTCGTGTCCTTCTTTCTTTCAAGTTGCTCCATGATCAAGGTGATCGATTCATGGAAATCTGAAGATGCGAAAGATGTAAGGTCCAAAAAAATGCTGGTCATAGCCAGAACGAATAATAAAAAAGGGCGAATGGCTTTCGAGGATGCCATTTCAAAACAGCTGAAGAAGAACAACATTGTATCTGAAGTAAGTTACAATTTCATTACGGATGTAAATCCCGAGAAAAAATTGACCGAATCCGAGATTGAAAATGTAAAAAAAGAAATCAAGGCCAAAGGTTTTTCCTCGGTTATATTAACGGTTTTAAAAGATAAGAAAAGCACGATTAGGATTACGAATGATGGTGGTTATTATGCCGGAGCTTCCTATTCCAGTGAACTGCATCCGATGCTGTACGATTTTTATGGCTATTACGGACATGCATATTCGATGCCAGTAGGAAGATACGGCGGGAATTATGTTGAAGAAACATTCAGTGAGCAGGAATCCGTCACCTATGTAGTGGAAACCTTGATATTCGATCTTGAGAAACCAAGTAAAAAACAATTGGTGGCCATAGTTACGTCTAGTGTTGAAGACCCTGTAAGCGCTTCAGATATTGCTAGCGCTTATGCTGCGAAAATCATTCAAACTTTAAAGAAGTAAATGCCCGTTTTAGTTCAAATAAATATAGTTCGATTGGGTAGAAAATCTTTAAATTAATTCCATAATTAGTGATCATTTAATTTTAGCATTGTGAAAAAGTTTCTCATTTTCGTCCTCCTGATGGGAATTCCCATTTGTTTTTATGCTCAGACATTAGTTTCTTTCAAGAAAACAGAATCGGTAGATTTCAGTTCTTATAAAACCTACAAGATCAATAAAGTAAATATTCAGAACTCCCCTGAGTTCGAGGCCAAAAAAGAAGGTATTAATATGCTGATCTTTGAAATTAACAAACAAATGAGCGCCAGGGGTTATACAGTAACGGCTAATGATGCTGCTGATATGCTTATAAATATCGGAATTGCACTGCAGACGGTGGAGAACCGCAGAGAGAAAAGCTTCAGAGATGCTCCGTATCTTGGTCAGCGCAATTATCATTGGGAGGCCGGAGAAATAGTTACCTACAGGTATACGCAGGGAACCGTAATATTTGATCTAGTTGATGTACAAAGTAATGAACTCATTTGGCAGGCTATATCGCGCGGAACTTTATCCGATAAACGAGTGAAGAACAAGAAAAAGATCGTAAGATCGGTTGAAAAATTATTCAAGAAGTTTCCGGTAACTAATCACGATAAGAAGAATTAGAGATATTTGAAACTCCAACGATACAATATAAATTGACAATCAAAATTATATGAATATGAAGAATACAATAAAGCTTGGTTTAAGTGTACTTATGATGATTTTTATCTTCAGCTGTGGCAGTGGTGTGAAGGTTTTAAATTCATGGAGGGCTGAAAAAGTAACCGTGGACAAGTTCAAGAAGAAGAAAATAATCGTTATTGCAAGAACGGCTAACAATCAGGCTCGATTGTCTTTTGAAAATGAAATAGCGGAACAAATGCGCTCTCAGGGATACGATGCGACAGAAAGCTATACGCGGGCGCCTATGTTGTTTCAGAAAGAACTTACAGAAGAGCGCGTTGCATTTATCCGGAAACTTTTTGAACTTGAAGGATATAATGGAGTTGTTATTACGGTGGTAAAAGATAAATCTCAATCTACCGTTACATCAGGCAGTAGTATGTATGTTGGAGGAGGTTATGGATCCTACTACCCAGGCTATTATGGATCCTTCTACAATTATTATAGCACTCCATATGCCTACGGGCCCTATTACAACTCTGTGGGAGGTTCTATACCCCTTTCAACCAGTACGCGGGTTGTTACCGATTATGTGTTGGAAACCGTGATGTATAATTTAGATGAACCCGAAGAAAATCAATTGGTGGCTGTAGTAACAACTAAAGTCGATGACCCCAAAGATGCCGACAAGGCCGCACAACAATATGTGGCAAAAATAGTTGAAAGCTATCAGAAAAAACTAAAATAGTTAACTATCATTTATTTATTAAAAAATTTGAGTTATGATATTCAGAAATTATTTATCCATTATTATTTTACTCCTAGCCTTTTCCGTAAATGCACAAACAAAGAAAAAATCGGAGGATAATCCCAGAGTCGAGATCTTTACACCTGAAGAAAAGGACAACCTTCAAAGGTGGTTTCATGAGGAAGTAGATAAGATGGCATTAACGGAAGAACAAATGGACGAGTACGCCCATGTAATTACTTATTATGTCTACAAAATATCCAGGCTCGATGATCGTGACCAGTACTATACCGAGGCCTATTTTATTAGGGACCTGAACGTTTTGCTGGATAATCAAAATAGAGATCTACAGGGTTTTCTCACTAAAGAACAACTTGAAAAGCATAATGAGATATATGGTGTCTTTCTAAATTCAGCGTACAAGCGATGGGGGATTGAGAATGACAGGAAATAATTATACAGCCAGAAACTCTAAAAATCACTTTATAGAATGCCAAAACTAAGGTAATTTAGTATTTGGTTTAAAGCAATTTTTATCTAAATTTGCAGCCGTCTAATCAAAGACCTAATAGGGTCGCATAGCTCAGCTGGATAGAGCACCTGCCTTCTAAGCAGGCGGTCCCAGGTTCGAATCCTGGTGCGATCACGAATAAATAAAAAACCACTGCGTAAAATCAAGTTCGCTTGAATTTTTTAGTAGTGGTTTTTTATTTTCAGCACGGAGTGCTGTCAGGATCATGAGCGAAGCGAGTACTCCTGATATTTTCAGCACGGAGTGCTGTCAGGATCACGAGCGAAGCGAGTACTCCTGATATTTTCAGCACGGAGTGCTGTCAGGATCACGAGCGAAGCGAGTACTCCTGATATTTTCAGCACGGAGTGCTGTCAGGATCACGAGCGAAGCGAGTACTCCTGATATTTTCAGCATCGTGAGTGCTGTCAGGATCCCTGTTGAGCCACCCCGCCGGCTGGCCCCTCCCTAAAAATGTCCGCCGGACATTTTATTAACACTCGGTCCGGATCATGAGCGAAGCGAGTACTCCTGATATTTTCAGCACGGAGTGCTGTCAGGATCAACGATGTAATCCTCTACGTTGTTTCATAAAAACACATAATATAGCCAGGCGTCCCAAAGATGTTACATAAGTCAATGTTAATGTTACAATAGTGATAGCCTCATTTTCTAGGTTCACTTAATTTTACCTCAATATCCCGACTGCCGTGCGTTACGTGCATAACGGAATCTCCCCAATTCAGTATTAATCATTATTAATTACTAAAGAGTTCTGTTATGAAAAATCTTTTTTTTGTCGCTTTGTTCAGCGTTACAGCTATAAACTATGCTCAGGTAGGAATAGGAAATACGAGTCCCAATGCTTTGCTGGATATTACTGCGTCCAATGTAGCCACTCCTGCGGCTGATGATGGGATTCTCATTCCCCGGGTGGATGATTTTCCGTTAACGAATCCCGGTGCTAATCAGGATGGAATGATGGTATTTTCTACGGGAAACGGGACCCCATCAAAAGGGTTTTACTATTGGGATAACAGTTTAGCAGTTTGGACCTTATTAACAGGTGCGGCTGGTGGAAGCGATGTTGACTGGTATGAAGAAGGAACAACCATGTCGCCAAATGACATAAATGACCGTATGTTTCATCTTGGAAATATTGGAGTAGGTAAAAACTACGCTGATTATAAACTTGATATCGAACAGGACACCGACGAGATCGCCATAGACCTAAGTAACATTAGCACGACGTCTCCTAATGGGGTTGGTGCTATCATGGGTATCCGAAATGTAATGAGTGGCACTACGAACTCCTTGCCTCAGATGGGGATTCAAAATACCATAAATGCAACTGGCGACAATGAGCAATTTGGTGTATCAAATGAGATGACCGGAACCGGTAATGGTGTTATAACCGGGGTTAAAAGCTTACTTGATGGTGGTGGATCTGGCACACATTTCGGTGTGTGGAACAGTTTAATTGCTAACGGTTCGGGCAGACAATATGGTTTGTTCAATGAAATAAGTGGCTCAGGAAATGACCTTCATTATGGGTCGTTAAATTATTTAAGTGGTAATGGAACGGGAGCACATTATGGAGCATATAATTATCTTGAAGCAAACGGAAGTGGTTCACAAAATGGAAGCTATAACTATATTATAGGTAACGGGACAGGACAACTTTTCGGAGTTTATAATAATCTCGCTGCCGATGGAAATGGCAATCAGCATGGAAGCTATACTCAGATTTCAGGAGCAGGTAATGGAATGCATTATGGAAGCTATAGTTATCTTTCCGGAAGTGGAACGGGGACAAAATATGGCAGCTACAATGGTATAGGCAGTAACGATAATGGTGATCATTTTGGAGGTTATAACATTTTAAATGGATCTGGTACCGGACCGCACTACGGCGTGTGGAATCAACTTGACGGAAATGGTGTGGGAAATCAACATGGAACCTTTAACGAGTTAATCGGTACTGGCAATGGAACGCATTACGGAATTTACAATAGGTTGCAAGGAAGTGGATCAGGCAGTCATATTGGGAATTACAACTCGCTAACCGCCAATGGGTCGGGTTCTCAGGTGGGTAGTTTACATGAGATGTTGGGAGCGGGTGATGGTAATACCTATGGTTCATATAATCTGCTATCAGGTGGCGGAACCGGAGTCCACTATGGTACATTTGCACGTCTCATCGGCGCCGGTGATGGTTTTCACTATGGTTCATTAGTTGAATTACAAGGCTCAGGAAATGGTGATCAGGCAGGGGCAAGAGTGGTTATTGATAACAGCGGTAACGGTATCCACTACGGGAATTACAATATATTTTCCGGAAATGGAACAGGAATACGATATGGTTCTCGAAGTATATTTTTCGGAAGTGGTAACGGAGTCAGATATGGAAATCTTAACGACATACAGGGAACCGGAAGTGGTGATCATTACGGGGGCTACAATATCTTAAGCGCTAGTGGTAATGGTCTACACTATGGTATTCGTAATTCACTATCAGGCTCGGGCACCGGGGCTCATTTCGGAACCTATAACAATCTAAATGCTGCCGGAAGTGGAAATCAACACGCCAGCTACAATGAAATTACGGGTACTGGAAATGGCAGTCATTATGCCAGTTTTAGTGAGTTATTAGGTAGTGGTGACGGCTCTCATTATGGACATTTTGTTACAGTCAACGGCAGTGGCACAGGAGCACATTATGGAACATTTAATAATTTGATCGCGAATGGAAGTGGCAACCAGCACGGGAGTTTCAACCAATTTACGGGAAATGGGAATGGAACACATTATGGAAGCTATAGTACGCTACAAGGGAATGGTAACGGGTGGCACTACGGGCATTACACCACGATTGTGGGTAGTGGGACCGGCGATCATATTGGATATCGAAATCATTTAATTGCTAACGGCAGTGGTTATCAGTTTGCTGCATTGAACTTATTAGAAGGTTCTGGTGCAGGCAATAGATTTGGAAGTCAGACTGAAATACAAGGCACGGGCAATGGAGACCATTTGGGCTCGTATTCCTTCTTAAGTGGAAGTGGTTCAGGAATTCACTACGGTATGCGTGTTCGGTTGAATGGGGCCGGAAATGGAGTACATTATGGCTCTTTTGCCGAATTACAGGGTGTCGGTAACGGCGATCAGACTGGGTCTCGCGTAATAATTGACAATAGCGGCAGTGGTATTCATCGTGGGTTGTATAATATCTTTTCTGGTAATGGAAATTCAAGTCGGTATGGCGTTCACAGTATTTTTTACGGAAGTGGCACTGGATCCAGGTTTGGTAGCTTTACAGATATACAGGGTACAGGAAGTGGTAATCATTATGGTGCGTATAATGCCTTAACCGCAAGTGGTAATGGCGACCAGTTTGGTGTTTATAACAATATGACCTCTACGGGTACTGGTACTAAATATGGTGTTGCGTCTATTATGGACAGTCCTAGTGGAGCAAATAAATATGGATTCTATGCAAATATCGTCGATGTATCTGGTGGAGGAACGAATATAGGAGTCTATACTATAGCTCCCACTTCCCTGGCTTCTGCCTATGCCGCCTATTTTTCCGGTAGAACCTATATCAGTTATCGCTTAGGTATTGGAAATACTAATCCGGCCTATCAACTGCAGTTAAGTACGAATTCGGCCGCAAAACCAACTTCAAGTTCCTGGACTGTAGCTTCAGACAGGAAACTTAAAACCAACATACGACCTTTCACTGATGGACTGTCCGTATTGGAAGAAATTAATCCGGTATGGTTCACCTATAATGGAAGGGCCAATATGCCGAATGAAACTGGTGTGGGTACTATCGCACAGGAAATTCAAAAAGTAGCTCCTTTTATGGTAAAGGAATGGGAATATGAAAATGAAGACGGATCGCAAAAGGAAACCTATCTGGGGGTTGACTATGGCGCCATGGACTTTGTAATTATCAATGCAATAAAAGAACAACAGCAGCTCATTGAGGAACAGAAAAGCAAAATTGAGCAATTGGAATCAAGACTCATGCAACTTGAAGCCCTGATTAAAAAGACAAATTAGTCTCCACTTAACCTGCTATCTTAAAAGAACTTTCATATGGGGGCGTATGGAAGTTCTTTTTCTTATCTCATACTTTTTGTCCATTTTGTAAAAAATTGTTTAATCTTTAACATATATCATTAAACATTATTCCTAATTTTACTTCAGAAAATAATAACATATGAAGAATCAGGAATCATTAGTCACCTCATTATTTAAAGGAAGCACCCTTAATGGCTTCAATCATGAAGAAATTGGTGACGACCACTTATATACTGGGATAGAAACCCCAATGAAGGACAATGCCTTCGATATGTCTGATAGAGAAAAGAAAGAACGTATCTCTATCCTTTTTGCTGAGATCATGGATGTAATGGGTCTTGACCTCACGGATGATTCTCTCAAAGGAACACCAGACCGGGTCGCAAAGATGTATATCGATGAGATCTTTTCGGGATTGAATCCGGCCAACAAGCCCAAAGTGGCTCTTTTCGACAATAAATATCAATACAACCAGATGCTGGTTGAGAAGAATATCACCTTTTATTCAAATTGCGAACATCATTTTGTGCCTATCATCGGGAAAGCGCATTTAGCTTATATTTCTTCAGGTAAAGTAATTGGTTTGTCAAAACTCAACAGGATCGTTCAGTATTATGCCAAAAGGCCGCAGGTACAAGAACGGTTAACCAACCAGATCGCGATGGATCTTCAGGAGATACTGGATACCGAAGATGTTGCTGTTATAATCGATGCAAAGCACTTATGTGTTTCTTCCCGCGGAATTAAAGACGATACCTCCGCTACCGTTACTTCGTTCTATGGGGGCCAGTTTAACACCCCTCAGAAGATCGCGGAGCTTCAGAATTACCTTAAAGAATAGATGTACTTTAAAATCCAAACCTTGCATGGCAGACAAGATACCCGACCAGGTAGTTTTTAATGAGGAAACCGAACGCTACGATGCTTCAATAAAGCCCTATGCGTCCAATGTAGGGGCACCCGCAATTTCTGTGGTAGATAGCATAAGCTGGAAACAAGTGAGTGCAGGGAAAGCAAACGCTCAACTAAAATCTTCCTTCGATGAACTAAAGGCTGAGTATAATAAACTTCTTCAGAAACTTGAAATAAACGAGTTGGTGTACAACGCCAAGTTCAGCTTCGAACCTATCGTTGGAAATACGTACCATTTGTATCGAAATGGTGCTAATTCACCCTTCCTTTCCATATTATCGCCTCAGGAATGCAATTTCGATTACATAAGTAGTTTTAGGCTAAGTGCAGACCGTCTCTGGGAAGCTATTGACAATTAATCTGAATTATATCAATTATTAAAATCTTGCCGGGAAGGCGTTTATAACCCATTTCTTTTCGGTTTCATCGAGGGTGGCACACATTACCATCTCACCATCGGTTCGTACGTTTACAAGTCCGTAATGGTTCTTTTCCATCACCCTTGCTTTCCAGGCACGCTGACTTTTGGTTTTCGGACTTAACGGTCCCTGAGGTACAGAAATATTAAAATTAATATTAGTCTGGTAACTCTGAATTTCCGCCTCCATGGTTTTAAATATCGGTTTCTGAACCTTGACCAGATCACGGAGGAATTTGTTCTTAGACTTTGTGTCGGGAAGTTTTTCGTATTTCTTCCTATCCTCATAGGTCAAATATCCCTTTTCCGATAACTCATCCAGGTTTCTGCCCAGAATAGCTCCATCTATCTTATCGGTGCCGACTGTAAGATTGTTAAAATCTATTCTATTGATCGCACCCAGGGAAACAGAGCGTTCAATTTCGGTCATGTAGATCAGTGGTGTTATAAGCTTGTCCTTGGTTCGATCTACATTTTTAAATCCTGTTACCGCGCTCGCTCCTACGATCTCCGGACGCGGATGCGCATGTCCTTCAGCATCACCGGAAGAGATAATTGTCGCAGCCGATTTAATCTTTTCAAGAAATTTGAACGAAATATCATCACTTCCGTGATGACAAGCCTTCGCTACATCACATTCCCATACACCCATCCTGTCACCATAACAAGTTTCAATCCAATCCATACTTTCCTTATTCAGATCGCCTGTCAATAAGATTTTTGCATTACCATAGTCTATTCTCAGACAAATACTATGGCCGTTCGTATTATATGGTTTACTACCAAAATTTTTCAATCCTATCTTATTCCCAACTTTATGCGCCACCGGACCAAGAACCTTTATTTCACAACCTTCCTTTGTAGGCCACAACAAGGGTAGCGGATCACCATCGTCCAATTCCTTACGAGTTAGTAATATCCTTTCCACCTTGGTTTTATCGCTATTCTCTAATAGATCCTCGATAAAGTATTTCCAGGGACCGGATAGTTTTTCCTTACTTGTTTTTTTAACCGCCTTCACGGCATCTGCCCTGTCATCGAGTAATTGAATGAAAGCATCATCTTTAAATGCTCCTAATCCATATTTGTGAGGTGGATTTGCCGTTTTGTTGTTCGTCCATCGTGAAAGTCCGGGATGATGAAAGACTTTGATGTTCGTATTTAAACAATCCTGTTCACGATCGGCCATGATACTATCCTGTCGCACCAGGTCATGTAATCCACCGTAGTGGTCATTATCGGAATGGCTTGCCATCATACTATCGAGTGAAATATCGAAAAGCCCATAGTCAAAGAAGAATTTCCAATCCACGAAATCAGCAGCATTCTTACCCGTAAGCTGTTTGGTTCTCTCATATCCCCCGTCGATAAGTAAATGCCGGCGATCCGGAGTAAGCACGTATACGCCATCTCCCTGGGTAACATCCACGAAGTAAAGTTCCAGCAAAGGTTTATCGGTTAGGTCGGAGGTTTTCATTTTACCATGTACTCCCCTAACCCGTACTTCACTTATTTTGGTTCCGGGCTTAGTAATCTGTACAAGATCTCCCCAAAGGAGTTTCTTACTACCTCCATAGTTCGGTTCCATCGTGGACTGCATGCTCTTATTGGAGGTTCCTTTTCTTTTTACATACCCTACCTGTACAAGGTGTTTTGATAGTACAAAACCTTGTTTAGTACCACTGGTAACTGCTGTCCACTTATTCTTCGATAGACCCGAGGGTAATGCTACTTCCGAACCCCATGATATTGTTTTTAAAGGATTTGAATTTTCGTCTGCTGCAGATCTCAATGCGGTTTTAAAGGATTTTCTAAACAGGGCACGTTTTGTCCTTTTGCTGTAAGGATTACTTGAATTGACGTGACTGTTTTCTTCGGAATATGCTCTCACCCAACCTATGGCCATAACGATATATTTAAATTAATAAAAATGAAAAGTTGATTATGAAAAATCTCATAACCTATTAACGGGGAGAAAACTAGAGGAAAGTTACTGAATAATTCAGCTATATGAAAGTATTGTCGGGTTTAATATAAATACCGGACAAACGCTTCTATGGCAGCATAATCGGCAAGTCCCACGGCACGGTAATTAGACGCAGTATTTTTGTTCCGTTCTTCAGCTCGCATCCAGAATTCCCGATCATCATCTCCCTGGTACATCACCCTGTCTTTCTGAGATTGATGATAGAATATCGCATGTCGCTTTTTAATTATCTGGTCGGGACTCATAGGCACCGCCATATCAATTTCATGCAGCTGCCATTCATGCCATGCTCCACGATAGAGCCATACCCAGCAATCCTTCATATAAGATTCGGTTTTCAATCGGTTTAATGATTCGAATAAAGCTTCAAGACATACTTTATGGGTACCATGTGGATCACCAAGATCACCGGCAGCATAGATCTGATGGGGCTCAATTTCAGAAATTATACCCGTCATTAGTTCAATGTCGGCTTCAGAGAGCTTATTTTTCTTCGCTTTCCCTGTTTCATAAAACGGCAGGTCGAGGAAATGAGCACTCTCATCGCTAAGTCCCAGGTAGCGGGTAGCCGCAAAAGACTCACTCCTTCTGATCAGCCCTTTCAGACGTCGTAAATTCTCACTATCCACCCGGTGCTCTTTTCCTGATACCAGTTCCTTCAGAATTTCACCTTTCAAGTCGGAAGCAGGGTCCAGTGCCGATGCTATTTCGGCAAATTTGAGTGCTTCCTCATTGGATACCGCTATATTTCCGGAAGTTTGATAAACCACATGAACATCATGCCCCTGCTCTATCAAACGGTCCAGGGTCCCACCCATTGAAATCACATCATCATCAGGATGTGGACTAAATACGATTACCCGTTTCGATGGTGGCTCAGCCCGCTCGGGGCGTTTAGAATCATCGGCATTCGGTTTTCCTCCTGGCCAGCCTGTTATAGTATGCTGCAATTTGTTGAACATCTCGATGTTGAAATTGTAGGCGGATCCTTCCTGGGCGAGAAGTCCAGACATCCCATGGTTATTATAATCCTTATCGGTAAGCCTAAGTATCGATTTTCCGGTTTGACCACACAGCCATACCATAGCTTTGCTTTTTAGTGCTGTAGTCCACTCACATGGCCCCACCAGCCATGGAGTTTTATTTCTTGTTAAGGAAGACCCCGCCTCATAATCCAAAACAAAAGTAGTGTTTTGGTGTCGCTGTAAATAGGTTGCAGGAACTTCAGCGATTATCTCTCCTTCGATGGTTTCTTTTACTATGTCCGCTTTATGCTGTCCCCAGGCCAAGAGCACAATTCGCTTGGCATTTCGCACCGAGGCAATACCCATGGTGATAGCCTTTCGGGGTACATTATCGATTCCCAGGAACGAATCTGCCGCATCTACCCGGGTTAAATGGTCCAGGGTTATAAGCCTGGTTCCCGAATTAAAATGTGAGCCTGGTTCATTAAATCCAATATGACCTGTTCGACCGATACCCAGTAATTGGAAGTCCAATCCCCCTAGTTTACTGATCTTTTCTTCATAATCGATACAGAACTGATGAATTTCAGCACGCTCAAGTTCTCCATTTGGAATATGAATATTCTCCTCCAGGATATCTATATGGTTGAACAAATGTTCATGCATAAAGCGATAATAGCTTTGCAGATTTTGTTTTTCCATGGGATAGTATTCATCTAAATTGAAAGTTACCACATGTTTAAAACTCAGTTCCTCTTCCTTATGTAGTCGCACTAACTCATCGTATACTCTAATGGGTGATGATCCGGTGGCAAGCCCGAGGACACAAGGTTTACCAGCTTTTTTCTTTTGTCTTATAAGCGCTGCGATCTCTGCTGCCACTACTGCGGAGGCTTCAATGTGATTTGGGAATTCTACATTATGAATTTTTTCAAACCTTGTGCTTTCAAATTGGCCTGCAGGTTGATAACTGATATTCTTCATAATGAGATCTAATTTATTCAGGATATTCTACACGTAAGTGATAGATGTTGTTGAGTTTCTTTTTCAGGACCTTTTTTATGGTCTGAATTTCTTTAAACGTAATATCCGCATTTAAGAACTGGCCGTTGTCCATTTGAGAATTTACGATCTTCTCAACAAAAGCGTCAATCTTCGAGGAAGTAGGTTCTTTCAAGCTTTTACTTGCTGCTTCTACACTATCAGCCATCATCAGTATAGCGGTTTCCTTAGAAAAAGGTATGGGCCCGGGATATGTGAAGTCTTCTTTATCTGCCTTGCCATTCATTTCCTTTTCCTTACTGTAGAAATAATAGACCAAATTGGTACCATGATGTGTGCGTATAAAATCGATAATTCGATCCGGGAGGTTGTTCTTCCTCGCGATCTCAATCCCTTTTATTACGTGATCTATAATGATCCTCGCACTTTCCTTGGGAGCCAATTCATTATGTGTGTTTACGGCGTTTATTTGATTTTCTGTGAAGTAGGTTGGATTTATCATTTTTCCAATGTCGTGATATAAGGCTCCTACCCGAACGAGCATGGCATTGGCACCTATCTCATTCGCAGCCGCTTCAGAAAGATTTGCAACATTTAGAGAATGGTGAAATGTTCCCGGTGCTTTATTAGATAACTCCTTAAGCAGTTTTGTGTTAGTGTCGCTTAACTCAAGTAAAGATACATCTGAAACCAGGCCGAAAAGTTTCTCGTAGAAATAAATGAGTGGGTGGGCAAAAAGAGTGGCCAAACCACACAATATGAAGTATCCAAATGTCTTCCATTCCAACGTTTGGATATTACCCTCCTGAATAATAAAAAACGCGAAATATCCAATAATGTATATTAGCGTTATCTGACCAACGGAAATAAACAGATTCGCTCGGCGATAAAGTTCGGAAACTGTGAGTATCGTGACAATACCGGCAATGATTTGCAGAAATAGGTATTCAAAACTATTCGGTACGATAAAACCTAATAATAGCAAGGTGAGCACGTGGACGTATAATCCCAATCTCGGATCGAAAAACGCTTTGAGTATCAATGGTAGTATACAAAGCGGTACCACATAGACGAAGGCGGCGTCCAGTTTCACAATGAAGGTGGTGAGAAACACCATTAATACTACATTGAAAAAGATGAAGGTTACCTTGGTATTATTCGAATAGATCTCCCGTCTATATTTATTCAAAAAAAGAAATAGCATTAAAAAAACCAGGGAAACCAGCAAGGCATAGCCTACCAATAGCCATACTCGATTAGATTTGCTCCAAACCTGCGATTGATATTCTGCCTTTAGTGAATTGAGTATTTGGAACGTGTCTCCTTCCACTACTTCCCCTTTGGCAATAATTCGTCCATCTTTATCAATGATCCCTCGATTCGGACTTATTTCCTTTAGTTCAGAAGCTATAGCGGATTCTGTTAGTTTATTATTGAAGTTAACATTCACTGAAACGGATCGCTTCAATAGAATTTCCAGAAGATCTCGAGCGCTTTTATCATTGGATACTCCATTAATGAGATCTATTAAGCGATCGTCCAGATCGTCTTGTTTAAGAATCTGACCGTATGCAATCTCATCTACTTCGTTTCCTTTTTTTAAATAAACAAGCTGATCCTGGGAATATGCATGAATCTCACCGGATATACCATGGATATTCACCTGATCTATAATAGAACTACCAAGATCGTACAAGGCAGACCTTTTCATGGCATAAAGCGTATCCACATAAGCTTCGTTCAATAATTGTCTGAATTTGGATTTGTTTTGATCTATAATTCCCGAGTCGAAATCGAAATATGGAGTTGCACTCTTGCGCAGTTCCTCTATTTCATTTTCAAGGGCTTCATCACTTTTCTTAATGGTGAAACTGAAGGGTGCATACAAATTCTCATATTGCCAAGGTTTTCCTTTCTGAAAGTCATACTTGAACTGCCCTCCTCTTGGAAGCAAATAAATTACCAGTAACGTAGCGGTAACAAACAAAAATACCTTGTAAACCAGGGCTTGTTTTTTGGAGAACCGCGACAAACGTTTATTCATAGCCTCAAATGTACAGGAAAAAGTAGAAATATCGTAGCAGTTATCTTAGAAGCATTAAGTGGATTCATTGATAATTCACTTTATAATATGTAAATTTGCATTCCTCGTATTAATTCGAAAAAAGTAAAATCAAATGAACAAAAAAGTAGTCATAGTTTCAGCTGCAAGAACACCGATTGGGAGTTTTATGGGAGGCCTTTCGTCCTTATCTGCTACCCATTTGGGAACAGTCGCTATAAAAGGAGCGTTGTCGAAGATCAACTTAGAGCCTTCGATGGTTGAAGAAGTTTTTATGGGAAATGTGGTTCAGGCCGGAGTGGGTCAGGCACCTGCTCGACAAGCAGCTCTTGGTGCGGGTATTCCCGACTCTGTACCTTGTACCACAGTAAATAAAGTTTGCGCTTCTGGAATGAAAGCGGTAATACATGCTGCCCAGACGATTGCTTTGGGTGATGCAGATGTTGTTGTGGCGGGCGGAATGGAGAGTATGAGTAATATTCCTCATTACGTACATCTTAGAAATGGACATAAATTCGGGCCAAAATCGATGGAAGACGGCATGCAAAAGGACGGTCTGGTTGATGCTTACGATAAACAGGCAATGGGTGTATGTGCCGATCTATGCGCTTCTGAATACGAATTCTCGAGAGAAGATCAGGATGCTTTTGCTATGCAGTCTTATGAACGTTCCGCAAAGGCCTGGTCTGAAGGAAAATTTACAAACGAAGTAGTTCCGGTAGAAGTGCCGCAGCGACGTGGCGATGCTGTGGTGATTTCAGAAGATGAAGAATTCAAAAATGTAAAGATGGAAAAGATTCCAGCTTTGCGACCTGCTTTTACAAAGGATGGAACTGTTACTGCCGCGAATGCTTCAACTATTAATGATGGCGCCGGCGCTGTAATACTAATGAGTGAGGAAAGGGCCAACGAATTAAATCTTACACCTTTAGCCACGATACGGAGTTATGCGGATGCAGCTCATGAACCTAAATGGTTTACTACAGCTCCTTCGAAAGCACTGCCTAAAGCATTAGCCAAAGCGGGAATAAGCCAGGACGACGTAGATTATTTCGAATTTAATGAGGCGTTTTCAGTGGTTGGACTAGCGAATATGAAAATACTTGGGTTGAACGACAACCATGTGAATGTTAATGGCGGAGCAGTATCCCTGGGGCATCCTCTGGGTTGTAGCGGTGTTAGAATCCTGATCACACTTATGAGTGTTCTAGAACAAAACAACGCCCGTTATGGTGCGGCTGCCATCTGTAATGGTGGCGGTGGTGCATCGGCTATGGTTATTGAACGTCAATAATTTCCTTCTCTCTAAATGAAGTATGGCCTTTGTAATTTAAGTATAGTACCCTTACGCGCTGAATCTTCGGATCGTAGCGAGATGGTCTCACAGCTTTTGTACGGAGAAACATTTAAGGTCCTGGAACACCGTAAAAAGTGGAGTCGCATAAGACTGCATTTCGATTCTTATGAAGGTTGGATCGACAACCAACAATTTGCGGGTATATCCAAAGAAGATTTTAAAAATCTAAATGATCTTCCTAAGCAACTTTCTTCAGACCTGGTCAATATCATTACTTCCGAAGAAGAGCAATTGATTACCATCACAATCGGCAGCAATGTGGCTGCCTCCAATTTTCTTGGTCATACGTTCGAAGGAAACAAGGTGGAGGGTCGATTACCGAAATCGGCAATAGTTGATACCGCACTTCTATTTCTTAATTCTCCTTACCTATGGGGAGGCAAAACGCCTTTTGGGATTGATTGCAGTGGTTTCACGCAATTAGTCTATAAGCTATGCGGACATGCTATTAATAGAGATGCGAGTGAACAGGCAAGCCAGGGAGAGGCTTTAAGCTTTATCGAAGAAAGTGAGCCCGGCGATCTTGTTTTCTTTGATAACCAGGATGGAGAAATCAACCATGTTGGCATAATTATGAAGGATCATCATATTATTCATGCTCACGGCAAAGTTCGAATAGACCGACTGGATCAGACGGGGATCTTTAACTATGATAAAAGGTCTCACACCCACAAACTTCGCGTTATAAAACGCATCATATAAAAAATCCTCCCGGGCTTTCGCGAGGGAGGATCACAATATTCTATTAAGAGAAATATTTATTGCCCGCCTTCCAGGACATCTAGTTTGGCTTTTGCCGATTTAAACTTATCGTCCATTCCCAGCTGGCTGTATATATTCATAAGGGTTCTTAGCAATTCCAGGTTTTCTGGCCTGTCTACCGCTGCAGCTTCCAGATATGGCATGGCTTTATTGTAAATTCCATTTTTAACCTCTTTCAACTCATCGTAACGGTCGTAATCAGCTTTGGAGGTTCCAAGGCTATTCATCTCCTCGATGATTGCCGCTTCTTCCGTCAGAATAGTAGCTGCAATATTGATCTTCGCATTCGTGAAATCAGGATCGAGTTCCAACGTCTTTTTATAATAGCTCATAGCTTTGTCAATATCACCATTATTTGCGCTCCCTACTCCGAGATTGTAATATAATTCCGGATTATTTGGATCTTGTGCAATAATCTCCTCCATCAATTTACTATACTTACTCATATCGCCCATTTTATAGGCCATATCGGCTTCAGCGCGCAGTAAGCTTTTGTCGTCAGGATTGGCTGCACGTGCATCTTTCATTAGCGCAAGTGCCTTTTCGTTTTCGTTACGACTAATATAAATGAGCGTTACTTTTTGAAGTATATCGCCACGTACAGACTCAGACATACGCTCGATTGGATTTGTGTATTGACCTGATAGCATCATCGTATTACGGTCATTCTCGCTTGCAAATACAACATCCTCACCTGTCGCGATATCGGTGGCTACAAATTCTTGCCGGACTCCGGTATAGCCCATATCCAATAAAGTCTTATAATAATTTAAGGCCGTATCGTAGTCCTTAGCATTCACGGCATTTCCTGCCGCATAATACAGATCGGCTGTATCTTTCTGAATGGTGTAACTGGTGTAAAGCTTTTCTGCAGCCTTGGTGTAATTCTTAGCATTTTGGTCGGACACAGCACTATTTACAAGAGCAACTCTCAAATTTTGCATGGCAGTGGCCACTTCTTGTGCGGTTTTCCCTGTCGGGCCCATCTCATTGACCATTTTCAAAGCCTCAGCAGCTGTTTTCAATTTCCCATAATCTGTAGTTCCGGCTTCGGCCAGAAAAGCTCTACCTTTTATCAGATAGAACTGTGCTTTCATATCGTCATCCGCATTGCTCAGCAAAGCCTCGGCTTGATTAATATAAGATATGGCTTCTGCAGCATTTCCGGCGTCCAATGCCTTATCAGCCTTTTTAATTTCTTTTTTTTGCCCGAAAGCTATGGCTGAAAGACAAAACAGACCCGCCAGCAATAATTGTTTTTTCATCGTAATGGTTTTAATATTTATTCATTGTTTTCTGTATTCGACTCGTTAGTATCAAGAGTGGTGCCATTTTCAACTTCTGAAACATCCTCGCCATTCTCATCCACGTCATCTTCGTCGTGCATTACTTTGGCAACCGCAGCAATAGCGTCATCTGCTTTAACTTTTATTAAACGAACCCCTTGAGTTGCTCTCCCCATTACTCTTAGGTCTTCGACCGCCATTCTGATGGCAATTCCCGATTTGTTGATGATCATCAGATCGTCCGAATCAGTTACATTCTTGATGGCCACTAAGTTACCGGTTTTTTCCGTAACATTAATGGTTTTTACACCTTTGCCACCACGGTTTGTGATGCGATAATCTTCGATGCTGGAACGCTTTCCATAACCATTTTCAGATACAACCAGAATTTCTGTTTCAGCATCTTCGATGGCAATCATGCCTACAACCTCATCATCCTTGCTATTAAGCCTGATTCCGCGCACACCGGAGGCATTTCTACCCATCGGACGTGTCTTTTCTTCTTCAAATCGAATCGCTTTTCCACTTTTAACTGCCAGCATAACCTGACTATCCCCTGTGGTGAGTTTTGCCTCTAGTAATTCATCATCTTCTTTGATGGTAATGGCGTTGATACCGTTGGTTCTGGGACGTGAATACTGTTCCAAAGGAGTTTTCTTAACCTGCCCCTTTTTGGTTGCCATAATCACATAATGGTTATTTATATATTCTTCATCTTTCAGATCCTGCGTACAGATGAAGGCTTTCACCTTGTCGTCCTGTTCGATATTGATGAGATTCTGGATAGCCCTTCCCTTGGAAGTTTTGCTTCCTTCAGGTATTTCAAATACACGCATCCAAAAGCATTTACCTTTTTGAGTGAAGAATAACATATATTGATGGTTAGTACCCACAAATAAATGCTCAAGGAAGTCCTCATTTCGTGTTGCAGAGCCTTTCTGTCCCACGCCTCCTCTATTCTGTTTTTTGTATTCGGTCAGGGAGGTGCGCTTAATGTAACCCGCGTGGGAAATAGTTAGCACCACCTTTTCATCGGCAATAAGGTCGGTAATACTCACATCGCCGCCGGCGTATTCGATCACAGAGCGACGTTCATCACCATACTTGGTCTTTATTTCTTCAAGTTCATCTTTGATGATCTGCATTCTGCGTTCTTTATTCGCGAGGATATCCTTATAATCATCGATGGTATTCATCAACTCTTCGTACTCGCTTCGCAGTTTATCCTGCTCCAGTCCCGTAAGTTGTCTCAATCGCATCTCTACGATCGCCTTCGCCTGAATCTCGGATAATTCGAAGGATTCCATTAATTTCGCTCGCGCTTCGTCCGCATTGGCTGATGCACGGATCAGGGCGATCACTTCATCAATATTATCGGAAGCGATGATCAATCCTTCCAGGATGTGGGCGCGTTCCTCGGCTTTACGGAGCAAGTATACGGTTCGTCTGGTCACTACCTCATGACGATGTTCCACAAAGTAGTGGATCATATCTTTTAGGTTGAGCATTCTGGGACGACCATTCACCAGTGCAATATTATTTACACTGAAACTGGATTGCAACTCGGTATACTTGTAAAGCATGTTGAGCACGATATTGGGAATCGCGTCCCTTTTCAGAATATATACGATCCGCATCCCGTTCCTGTCGGATTCATCCCGGATATTCGAAATACCATCGATCTTCTTATCATTAACAAGATCTGCCGTCTTTTTGATCATGTTGGCCTTATTGACCTGGTAAGGAATTTCGTTTACCACGATACATTCGCGTCCGTTAACCTCTTCGAAATTCGCCTTTCCTCTCATTACAATACGTCCACGACCTGTATGAAAAGCATCTTTTACACCTTCATAGCCATAAATAACACCGCCTGTTGGGAAATCCGGTGCCTTAATATGTTGCATGAGTTCATCGATCTCGATATCGTTGTTTTCTATATATGCCTTGATCCCGTCGATCACTTCGGTAAGATTGTGTGGTGGCATATTGGTGGCCATCCCCACTGCGATACCGGAAGCACCGTTGATTAACAACCCGGGGACCCGGGTAGGCAGAACAGTAGGCTCCTGAAGTGTATCATCGAAATTCAGTTTGTGATCTACTGTTTCTTTGTCGATATCTGAAAGCATATCTTCAGAAATCTTCTGCATCCTGGCCTCGGTATAACGCATGGCAGCCGGGCTATCACCATCGATAGATCCAAAGTTACCCTGACCGTCAACCAGCATATAGCGAAGACTCCAATTCTGTGCCATCCTAACCATTGCATCATATACTGAAGTATCTCCGTGCGGGTGGTATTTTCCTAAAACTTCCCCTACAATTCTTGCCGATTTTTTGTGGGCGGTGTTCGATCGAACACCTAATTCATGCATTCCATAAAGTACACGTCGGTGAACTGGTTTCATTCCATCCCGCACATCTGGCAGCGCTCGTGACACAATGACGGACATAGAGTAATCTATATACGCCGATTTCATTTCATCTTCTATGTTAATCGGGATAAGTTTTTCGCCTTCAGCCATAAAAATTTATCTTAAAATTTAATGTTAAATCTAAAAGGCAAGATACATCTTTTTGTAAGTTTTAATAGGGGTTTACGACGGATTAATTCACGATTTTATTAACAAAAAATTAGTAGTAATTCGTTAATAAGTATCGAACTTTATACTTTGAATTTTCAATGTTTTTTTGTCCTTTTACTGCAGTTGTCCTAAAGTGGGTATGGTTTTTGCCTTTTTTTAGGTAAATTTAGAGTTTTTAGAAGGAATAGGATTTAAATTTATGGATGATAATTTTTCCCCAAGAGTTAAAGATGTGATTGCGTACAGCAAAGAGGAAGCCCTAAGATTGGGGCATGATTTTATTGGTACGGAACACCTGATGTTAGGATTACTTCGTGACGGGAATGGTAAAGCAGTAACTATCCTTAATGCCCTGGATGTTGACCTTAACCACTTAAGGCGAAAAGTAGAAATATTAAGCCCCGCAAACCCCAGTGCCGGTTCCGGTACAAACGACAAGAAGAATCTGCACCTTACGCGACAGGCCGAACGCGCTTTAAAAACAACTTTTCTGGAAGCGAAGTTGTTTCAAAGCTCTTCAATCAATACAGCACATCTGTTGTTGTGCATACTGCGCAACGAGAATGACCCCACCACCAAACTGCTCAATAAGCTGAAAGTAGATTATGATGGTGTAAAAGATCAATTTAAACTTATGATCACAAACGACGAAGATTATATAGAAGATCCCACCGCTGAATCATTTCCCAATGAAGATGACTCCTCAGGTGATGAAGATACTTCCAAGGAGAACATGTTCTCAGGCAACGCCGGAAAGAGCAATAAGAAGTCAAAGACCCCTGTTTTAGACAACTTTGGAAGGGATCTTACCCAGATGGCCGAAGAGGGTAAATTAGACCCTGTGGTAGGTCGTGAATCTGAAATTCAACGTGTTTCTCAGATACTGAGTCGAAGAAAAAAGAACAATCCCCTTCTCATCGGGGAACCCGGTGTAGGGAAATCGGCTATTGCCGAAGGACTCGCATTGCGGATCATTCAAAGGAAAGTTTCCAGGATCTTATACGATCAACGCGTAGTTACCTTAGACCTCGCCAGTCTGGTAGCTGGAACCAAATATCGGGGTCAGTTCGAAGAACGCATGAAAGCCGTTATGAACGAACTCGAGAAGAATGATGATATCATCTTGTTTATAGACGAGATCCATACTATTGTAGGAGCCGGTGGCGCCACAGGATCCCTGGATGCTTCAAATATGTTCAAACCAGCCCTGGCACGTGGAGAAATTCAATGTATTGGTGCCACGACCCTGGATGAGTACCGACAGTATATAGAAAAAGACGGTGCTCTAGAGCGTCGTTTCCAGAAAGTGCTGGTAGAGCCAACTACGGTTGAAGAGACCATAGAGATTCTTCAGAATATCAAGGATAAATACGAAGCTCATCACAATGTTACCTATACCGATTCGGCTCTCGAAGCTTGTGTAAAGCTTACCAACCGCTATATGACTGAGCGCTTCCTTCCGGACAAGGCTATTGATGCCCTCGATGAGGCCGGATCTCGCGTACACATCACTAATATCAATGTTCCTGAGAAGATTCTCGAGATCGAACAGAAACTGGAAGAAGTACGTGAATTGAAGAATTCAGTGGTTAAAAAGCAAAAATATGAAGAGGCGGCTAAACTAAGGGATGATGAAAAGAATTTGGAAAAAGAACTGGCTACGGAACAGGAAGACTGGGAAAATGAATCCAAATTACATAAAGAAACAGTAGACGAAGACGATGTCGCGGAAGTCGTTTCCATGATGACCGGTGTCCCTGTGAACAGGATCGCACAAACAGAGAGTAATAAACTCGCCAAATTACCCGATCGCATCAAAGGAAAAGTTATTGGCCAGGATGAAGCGGTTTCTAAGGTTGTTAAAGCAATTCAACGTAATCGCGCCGGACTTAAAGATCCTAATAAGCCCATTGGATCTTTTATCTTCCTCGGGCAAACCGGTGTAGGTAAAACACAACTTGCGAAGGTGCTAGCCAGAGAGTTATTCGACAGTGACAACGCACTGGTTCGCGTAGACATGAGCGAATACATGGAAAAATTCGCTGTTTCCAGACTTATCGGGGCGCCTCCGGGGTATGTAGGATATGAAGAAGGTGGTCAGCTTACCGAGAAAATACGAAGAAAACCATATGCAGTCGTACTGCTTGACGAAATTGAGAAAGCGCACCCGGATGTGTTCAATATGCTGCTTCAGGTGCTGGATGATGGATACCTGACCGACAGTTTGGGCAGAAAGATCGATTTCAGAAATACGATCATTATCATGACTTCGAATATCGGGGCACGAAAACTGAAAGATTTTGGCCAGGGTGTTGGTTTCGGCACTTCCGCTAAAGAAAGTCAGGCAGATGCTCACGCCAAAAGTGTCATTGAGAACGCCTTGAAAAAAACCTTCGCTCCGGAATTCCTGAATCGTGTAGACGATGTGATGGTATTCAATAATTTGGAACGAGAACATATTCATGCCATCATCGATATTGAGCTGGAAAAATTATATGACCGAATTTCAGATATTGGTTATAAACTTACCCTAACGGATAAGGCTAAAGACTATATTGCTGACAAAGGTTTCGATAAGGATTATGGGGCAAGGCCTTTAAAAAGAGCCATCCAGAAGTATATAGAAGATGTTTTGGCAGAAGAGATCATCAACTCCAATTTAAGGGAAGGTGATTCCATCGCAATGGATCTGGACCAGAAAACCAATGAACTGAAGATCAAAATTAAGAAACAGAAAAAAACGACAGAGTCTTAACGCAAGTTTCTTTAACTCACAAAGCACCTGTTATTAAATATAGCAGGTGTTTTTTTTATCACACATATTGACTTCCATCACGATGAAAGATACAGATCAGGTAAAACAACGAATACAAGAAGAATTGATAGCTACGAAAGAATTGGTGTTAAAATATCGAGAACTCACCAAGCCTATAGCCCCGGAAAATGCAATAGGCCGGGTTTCACGTATGGATGCCATCAACAATAAATCGATAAATGATGCCGCTTTGCAGAAAGCGGAAACCAAATTTAGGAATCTGGAAATTGCTTTATCAAAAGTTGATGACCCGGATTTTGGTGTCTGCATACAATGTAAGAGCGAAATTCCATTGGAAAGGATCATGCTGCTACCTCACACGGTATCTTGCGTTAATTGCGCCAGATAATCACAAGAGGTTGGCTGCTAATTAAACAGTATCTCTTCGTCAATACTCATATTTTGAATGAATCCGATCGATGAGTGAATATCATCGGCCAGCAACCTGTCTTCATCTACAAAGGGTATCGTAATTCTAAACGAAGCCACAAAGCCTTCGAGGAAGGGCGAAGTTTTCTTTGGCCTTCTGAATTCAAGCGCCTGCGAAGCATTTAAAAGTTCTATAGCAAGCACAGTTTCGAGGTTTTCCAATATGCGAAAACATTTAGTAGCAGCATTCGCTCCCATACTAACGTGATCTTCCTGTCCGTTTGAAGAAACAATCGAGTCTACCGAAGCAGGCGTCGCTAGTTGTTTGTTCTGACTCACAATACTGGCAGCCGTATATTGCGGGATCATAAATCCGCTGTTCAACCCTGGATTATTCACAAGAAAATCGGGTAAACCTCTTAACCCGCTAACTAATTGAAAAGTTCTGCGTTCTGAAATATTTGCCAGCTCCGCCAGTGCGATAGACAAAAAATCGAAGGCCAGAGCCAGAGGCTGACCATGGAAATTCCCTCCTGAAATTATTCTATCTTCAGCTACAAAAATATTTGGGTTGTCGGTAACGGAGTTTATTTCGGTTTTAAATGTTTTATGCGCAAATACGATGGTATCCTTGCTGGCTCCATGAACCTGCGGAATACACCTGAAAGAATACGGATCCTGAACATTATTCTTTTCACTCTGCCCTATTTCACTGCCCTGAAGCAAATAGTTCATACGCTCAGCTGTCTTCACTTGACCACGATGCGGACGCGCCATATGAACCAGAGGGTCGAACGGGCTCATATTACAATCGAAAGCATCGAGAGAAATAGCGCCAATAACATCGGCCAGATAGGACAATTTATGCGCTCTCAGCAGCACATAAGTGCCATAAGCACTCATGAACTGGGTTCCATTAAGCAGGGCCAAGCCTTCTTTTGCCTGAAGTGTAATGGGGTTCCAATTGTGTTTTTTTAGTATTTTATCAGCTTTAATAATCTCGTCTTTCACATACACTTCACCCTTCCCTATTAAAGGTAGCGCCAGATGAGCTAACGGAGCCAGATCACCGGAAGCTCCTAAGCTTCCCTGTGTATAGATCACAGGCAGATAATCGTGATTGAAAAAATCGATGAGTCGTTGGACCGTTTCCAGTTGAACGCCACTGTGACCATAACTCAGCGATTGGATTTTCAATAGTAACATTAATCGGATTACGTGTTTCGGAACATATTCGCCTGTACCACAAGCATGTGACATGACGAGGTTCTCCTGTAATTTCGATAAGTTTTTCGAAGAGATTTTTACATTACAAAGTGCCCCGAATCCGGTATTTATACCATACATGGGACTATCATCCTGCCCTATTTTCTTATGAAGGTAATCATGGGATTTATTGATATTAAGTATGGCTTCTTCGGAAAGTTCTAATTTCCTACCCTCCTCGATAATATCCTTCAATTCGGGCAGGTCGAGTATATCACTACTTACGTAATGTGTGTTTTGCATGGATTGGGTTGTTTAAGGCAAAAATACAAATTCCCCGATAGGATTCTTAATTATTCTGAAAACTCGAAATATTACTTTATTTTAGCCATCCTAAAATCTTAATAATGAAAAAACTTATCCTGGCATTCTGCGCTTTAGTTGTTTTGGCTTGTGAAGTAGAAAAACCAAAAGATCATGTTACATTATCTGGTAAAATTACCAACCCGAGCAGTAACCAGATCAGAATATACAAAAAGAATTATTCAAAAATTATAAAAGTTAATGATGACGGCACTTTCAGTGATACCTTGAAAGTTGAAACCGGAAAATATACGTTCCACGACGGAAACGAAGCAACTTCATTATTTCTGAAAAACGGCTATGAGCTGAATATGACGTTAGATACGGAAATGTTCGATGAAACCATTGCCTTTAGCGGTAACGGCGCCAAGAACAACAATTTCCTTGCAGAGCAGGCCCTTTTTAATGAAAAGCTATTGGATGGTGATTTTGATGAATTCGATGAAAACCAACTTAACACTGCCCTGGCGGACGCAAAAACCCAAATGACCGAGTTTATTGATAAGGCTGTGGATATTGATACCATGATCACCAATAGTAGTCGGGATCAGGTGGATGCGACCTTACAGTCTTATAAAAGATACTACGGAGGAATTATTGCCTTGCGAAATAATTTTCCTAAAGGTTCCCCCTCCCCTATATTTGAGGGTTATGAAAACTTTAAAGGAGGTTCCACCTCGCTCGTCGATCTCAAAGGCAAATACGTTTACGTAGATGTTTGGGCAACCTGGTGCGGCCCCTGTAAGGTGGAAATTCCGCATCTCAAAGAACTTGAAGAAGAATATCGTGATAAGGACATAGCTTTTGTAAGTATGTCGATAGATGACGACAAGAGACACAAAGGTTCCTGGGAAAAGGCTCATGCAGCATGGAAAAAGATGGTTGCTGAAAAAGAGCTAAGTGGTGTCCAGATCATGGCGCCCAAGGGATGGGATTCAGACTTTGTGAAGGCGTATAAGATCAATGGAATTCCCAGATTTATTTTGATCGATCCCGATGGAAATGTTGTTGATCCAAATGCACCACGACCCTCCGATCCCAAACTAAAGAAATTGCTGGAAACACTGATCTGATAGATGAAGAATAAATAAAAAAAGGGCTTAGGCCCTTTTTTTATGCTTCGTTTTCTTCTGTTGCATCGGGTTGCTCAGGTTCGGGTTCAAACAATGCCAGATACGCTTTTCCAATATGATCGGCGATATCACCGGCCATTAACGCTTCAAAACTATGGGTCTGAGATGCAATATTCCCGGCACTTCCATGCAGATAGGTCGAAAACAGCACGGCCCGTAATGGATCGTATCCCTGGGCAAGAAGACCGGCTATCATTCCGGACAATACATCACCACTGCCACCGGTGGCCATTCCTGGATTTCCGGAAGTATTGATATACAGCTTATCTTCAAAGACTGCAATGGAATTGGCGCCTTTAATCAGCACAACACATTCATGCGCTTTCGCAAATGCCTTTACTTTAGCCAATTTGTCGTAATCATCACTCCAGTCTCCAATGAGTCGTTTTAGCTCCCCGGGGTGCGGAGTTAGGACGGAATGTTTTGTTATCAATGATTCAAGCTCTTTATCACCAGCAATGCAATTGATGGCATCTGCATCGACCACCATAGGCACTCTATTCTCTGAGAAGTATTTCTTTAAAGCACTCACAGATTCCGGTGCTGTACCCATTCCCATACCTACCGCAACAGCAGATATTTTCATTTCATGAGATATTTCCGAGATAAACCCATCATGATTGTCGGTCAGGGTCATAGCCTCCGGTAAGGCAGTTTGCATAATTTCATAACCACACTTCGGAATATAAGTGGTTACAAGGCCTGCCCCCATTCTATAAGACCCTTTGGCCGCAAGAACTGCCGCTCCTATCTTCCCATAGCTCCCTCCGATTATCAATACATGTCCGTAATCACCTTTATGTGAATATTTCTCTCGCTGCTTATAAAACTGCCTGGCTTCCTGCTTACCCACCAATTGTGCCAGTGGTTCTGTTGCACTAAGAAATTCGGGGTCCAGTCCAATATCGATAATTTCGTAAAAAGGGACAAAAGCCCCGGATTCGGGTAAGAAAAAGGCCAGTTTAGGTGTCTGAAAGGTAAGGGTATGATTTGCTTTTAAAACTGCTTCTTTATCGGCCACGGGCTTATTGGCGTGTAATCCACTGGGAATATCGACCGACAATTTAAAAGCTTTTTCATTGTTGAGAAACTGAATTAATTTTTTAACCCAACCCTCAGGAGCACGATTTAAACCAATTCCGAAGATCGCATCGATGATCACATCATCCTGATGGATCTTTGGGAAATCAGCTTCCGAAGTCATAAGGATGGGCCAATTTTTAGTTATCTCCTTTATCCTGTCGTAATTTATGAGAAAGCATTTGGATCGTTTATCGGTGAAATTTGCGACATATATATGAACTTTATAACCTTGTTCAATTAAGAGTCTCCCAAGGACAAGGCCATCACCGCCATTATTTCCAATTCCGCAGAAAATATGTACTGGCACCTGGGCCCCCTGCATGCGATGATGGAGCCAATTAAAAATCTGTAGCCCTGCGCGTTCCATCAGATCTAAGGGGGTGATATCGAGTTTTTCGGTAGTAACCTTATCGGCCTGGTGTAATTGTTCTGCTGAAAAGACTTTCATTCTGCAAATTGTTTTCCGCAAGTTACCATGCTTGTTGAAAACAATCAAGCATTTCTTTCGTTAGCTTATTCAGATTATAATACATTTGCGAAATATTTAAACAATAGGAATGAAAAATACAGCTTTGAGCCATGTCCATGAGGCCCTTGGAGCCAAGATGGTGCCTTTTGCCGGGTACAATATGCCGGTGTCGTATGAAGGTGTAAATGCTGAGCACGAAACCGTAAGAAATGCCGTAGGGGTATTTGATGTTTCCCATATGGGTGAATTCCTTATCACCGGGCCGAATTCGTTGGATTTAATACAGAAAGTAACCAGTAACGACGCCTCCAGGCTTGAAGATGGCCAGGCGCAGTATAGCTGCTTTCCAAATGCCGATGGCGGTATCGTGGACGACCTCATCGTGTACAGGCTTAATTCAGAAAAATGGCTGTTGGTTGTCAATGCTTCGAATATTGAAAAGGACTGGAATTGGATACGTATTCATAATTCGATGAATGCTGAAATGCAAAACCTCTCCGAGGATTTTTCTTTGTTAGCAATCCAGGGCCCGAGAGCCGTCGAGGCCATGCAATCACTTACCACGGTTGATCTTAGTGAAATAAAGTTCTACACCTTTGAAGTAGCCGATTTTGCGGGCATTGACTTTGTAATTATAAGCGCTACCGGATATACGGGCAGCGGTGGTTTTGAGATCTATTGTAAGAACACTGAGGTGGAGCAAATATGGAATAAAGTAATGGAGGCGGGTAAGGATTTCGAGATTAAACCCGTAGGGCTTGCCGCAAGAGATACATTACGACTTGAAATGGGTTATTGTTTGTATGGAAATGACATCGACGACACTACGTCCCCGCTTGAAGCAGGGCTTGGCTGGATCACTAAATTCTCAAAAGACTTTATTAATTCTGAAGCCCTTCAGAAACAAAAAGAAGCAGGTGTAACGCGTAAGTTAGTGGCTTTCGAATTAAATGAACGCGGTATTCCACGCCAGGGATACGATATTTTGGATCAGGAAGGACGAACCCTTGGAAAGGTAACCAGTGGTACTATGTCACCTTCTCTTAATAAAGGCATTGGAATGGGTTATGTGCCTGTTGAACTCAGTAAAGCTGGAACCGAGATAGGTGTACAGATTCGTAAAAATGTTGTCCCCGCCACCATCGTAAAATTACCATTCTACAAGGGGTGATTCACAACAGAATATTAATACTCGGGGCCAGTGGCTATATTGGCAATGCTTTATACAGAGAATTAGACTCTTATTTTGATGTGTATGGCACCTATTGTACACAGGATGGGTTGTATGCTGACAATCAGGTTTTCTATCGATTCAACGCCGAGACGGATCCAATCCTGCCGTTATTGGAAAAATTAAAGCCACGCTGTATTATTTCGGTTTTTTCTGCAAATCAGTCAGCGTCGGCACAAGTACACCAGGATGTACTGCAGTATTGTGAATTGCTACCTATGAGCAGGGTCATCTTTGCATCTTCGGTTGAAGTTTTTGACGCGAGAAAAAAATTCCCTTCTTATGAATACGACAAGCCTTTGGCTGAGTCTCTTAGTGGAAGAAAGAAAATTGTGATAGAAAAATTATTACTGTCGCACCTACCGTTTCAATCGGTTATTATTCGATTACCCCTGGTGCTTGGAATTAATGCCCCCCTTATTTTGCAGTTGCGAGAGGCCATGAAGCACAAAGCGGCCTTTGAAGTTTTTCCAAAACGAATTATTAGTGCGACTACTGCCGAAAAAATAGCACAGCAAGTTCATTATATCATCAATAAGGATCTTATTGATATCTACCATCTATCCAGTTCGGACGTAGTACATCACGATGATATTTTCAGAGATATTGCGATTAAGATAGGCGCTAACTTTCCGATATTCAAAAAAGTTTTCAACTCCAACGAAGACGAATTTCAGGCAATACTTCCCAAGGAAAACTTATTGCCGGAACCCTATCGTATTACCATTGCTGAAATTATAGAAAGCAGTACCTTACACGATGAAATAATTTCGTTAAAAAATTAATTATGAAGGCACTAACAGAAACGGATATCCAGCAACGACTTCAATCACTCAATGGATGGGAATATAAGGATAATGCAATACATACGGCTTTTGAATTCGAAAATTTCAAAGAGGCTTTTACCATAATGACACGAATCGCATTCGAAGCTGAAAACCTGGACCATCACCCGGACTGGAGCAATGTATATAACCAATTGCACATATCGTTATACACCCACAGCGAAAATGGCGTCACTGAAAAGGACTTTGAACTGGCAGGGATAATCAACCAACTTGTAAGTTAAATTTTCGTATTTTTCTCACCAGGACCTTAGCTAATGTTCAAGAATTTTTGCCTCATACTTATCTTTTCGCTTAGCGCCAACACCTACGCTCAGTCCAACCCTCCTTTTTGCGATCAAATGGCTGCTCTGAAGTCCCTGATCGAATCACAGCATTTCAATCCAAAACCACTAGACGACTCGCTAAGTGTAGGAGTATATAAACTTTTCATTAAACGTCTGGATGAGGATAAGGTTCTTTTTAACGATGCTGATATTGCCATTTTTAAGGAGGATGCGTTAAAATTCGATGATTATATAAGAGTAAAGGATTGTGGGTTCATCCAAAAATATATCAAGACGCTGCGATACAGAATAGCGGAAACAAAGCAAATTATTGATTCCTATCGCGATTCCGCATTTGATTATGCCGGCAAAGACACTTTAAAATACTATCGCACCAAAGAATCCGGTTATTTCGATGATGATGCAGCGATGAGAAAATACTGGTCCAAACGGCTTCGTTTTGAGATATTATCTAAGGTTGTCGAGGAGGATTCCATACTCTCACGCCTGGAATTGAATTTCAAAATTCTTGAAAAAGAAGTGCGGCCTCAGGTCTTTGAAAAACTGTCGTGTCAGCTGGATGAAATAGAGAACGCAAACGGTGGTTTGGAGCGCTTTGTTATGGAAACTTTCCTCAATGCCTATACCAACTACCAGGATCCGAATACAACGTTCTTTAATGATACAGATAAGACCATGTTCGAAAATTCGGTTTCCACAAGTATGATGACCTTCGGACTTTATACCGATAAGAATGAAGAGGGAGAAATTGTGGTAAGTTATCTAACACCGGGTGGTGCTGCCTATTTTGAGGGCAGCATTGAAGAAGGAGATGAAATTCGCTCCCTTTCATCAGGTACAGCTACCGTAGAAACGAATTGTATCTCGAATGAGGAGATCATTGCTTTTCTCACCGATAAAAACCATAATCGGGTCACTTTCAGAATAAAGAAGAAAGATGGCACGGTTAAATCGATAAACCTCTCAAAAAAAGCGGATAAAGCGGTCGAGAATTTAACGCGTGGATATATAATGAGCAAGGAATTCCCGGTTGGATACATAAGTATTCCTAGTTTTTATACCGACTTCGAATCTCCTAATGGCATGGGCGTAGCCAATGATGTGGCAAAAGAGATTTATAAACTCAAAAAGGAGAACATCAGGGGCTTGATTATTGATCTTCGCTTCAATGGTGGGGGAAGTATGCAGGAAGCTTCACAACTTTGTGGAATGTTTATAGATCGCGGACCGGTTTCCATATTAAAATACAGAAGCGGTGAGACTTTTACGCTTCGCGACCTTAATCGCGGGACATTATTCAACAAACCTATAGTGATTATCGTAAACAGTTACAGTGCTTCAGCTTCCGAATTTTTCTCGAGTGTGATGCAGGACTATAACAGAGCGGTAATTGTAGGTACACCTAGCTATGGTAAATCCAGTATGCAAACCATCGTTCCACTCAATGAGAAACAAAGGGAACTGGGGTTTTGTAAAATTACGACGGATCTTTTTTATCGGGTTACCGGAAAGAGTAATCAGTCAAAAGGAGTGATTCCGGATATTTTCTTTCCAAGCATGTACAACGGACTCGAAATTAACGAACAATTTATAGATTTCGCTTTGCCAAATGATAGTGTGCATGTTACCGTTAAACATAAGCCAAAGCGTATGATTCCAACTAAGCTGCTTAGGGAAAAGAGTGAATACAGAATGTATAATGATGAAGGATTTCAGAAAATAAAGAGACTTAATAAAATTTTGCTTAGCAATTACATTCAGAAGGATACGGTCTATTCTTTAACACTTAAAAATGTATTCGAAGATCTTAATGGATATAATGAATTGTGGAAAGAATTCATTGATTATTTTGAAAATCGGAAAGGAGTTTTAACGGTAAAAAATACAGCTTCCACCAAAGAAATTCTCGAATACAACAATGACGATAAAAAAGTGAACGCCTTGTCCATGGATGAAATCTCGAATGACCTCTTCATTGAAGAAGCATTCAACATCATAGCGGATATGAATGAGATAAAATAATATGAAGAAACACCTGCCTTTCCTCTCACTCCTTTTTGTTCTATTTTCCAATCACCTGTATTCACAAAAATTCAAAAATGCCCTTGAATACCTCGAATTCGTTTCCAATGAACAGGCTTATGAACGGTATTTAGTAAAACGCATTCAGAAGGACTAGTAGATTTTTTTAAATTTGTCGCAAATAATTATTAATTGAGAGAGAAATGGGAAGAGCATTCGAATTTCGAAAAGCACGAAAGATGAAACGTTGGGCAGCTATGTCCAAAGCCTTTACCAGAATTGGTAAGGACATCGTAATGGCTGTCAAAGAAGGCGGTCCCGATCCCGATGCCAATTCCCGGCTACGTGCTGTTATCCAGAATGCGAAGTCGGTTAACATGCCTAAGGACAACATCGAACGCGCGATTAAGCGGGCATCCGACAAAAACCAGGGGGATTATAAAGAAGTTCTTTTTGAAGGATATGCACCACATGGGATAGCCATTCTTATAGAAACTGCCACCGACAATAACACACGTACCGTGGCGAATGTGCGATCTTACTTCAATAAATGCGACGGAAGCCTGGGAACATCCGGATCGGTTGCCTTTATGTTCGACCATGTTTGTAATTTCAGGATACATGCCGAAGGCATCGATATGGAAGAACTGGAACTTGAATTAATCGATTTTGGCGTAGAAGAGATTTTTGAAGATGAAGATGGTGTTCTTATATATGCACCTTTCGAAAGCTTTGGAGCTATTCAATCTTTCCTGGAAAACCAATCCATCGAGATTTTATCGTCGGGTTTTGAACGTATTCCACAGGTTACCAAAACCATATTAGCGGATCAGGCTGTTGATGTTGAAAAGCTTCTTGAAAAGATTGAAGAGGATGACGATGTTCAAAATGTATATCACACTATGGATGAAAGCTCATCTGAAGAAGCGTAAAGAGCCGTTAGGTATATTTCCCAATTTTCCCTATCACGCCATCATAGAATTGATGTAATTCTTCAAAATCGCGATCGATATCACCGGAAGGATAAAAGGCTGCTCCTATTTTCACTGTTTTAGTGCTGTAATCGAAAGCGACAGGTATGATAGGTACATTCGCTTTAATCGCTATATAATAGAAGCCTGTTTTCCATCGATCCACCTTTTTTCTTGTGCCTTCGGGTGCGAGTGCCATTCTGAATTCATCTTTTTCAGAAAAGATCCTGGCGATCGCATCCACTTTGTTCAAACTTCCGCTTCGATCCAACGGAGCACCGCCCATCCATTTGAAATAGGCGCCGAACGGCCATTTAAATAATTCTTTTTTCGCCACAAAGTTGATTTCAATTCTGAGGATTTTTCGCGTGAAAGCACCCACATAGAAATCATGCCAGCTCGTATGCGGTACGACAATAACTACAGCTTTGCGAATAAACCTGTCAAATTCACCATCGATCTTCCAGCCAAGCAGCGTATGAAATATGAATTTGGTAAGTATCAAGAATTGTGTTTATGGCCCTACATTTTGAGGTAAAGCGATCTCAATTTATCCCGCGTTGCGATCGATTCCCAATCATCACCCAGGGCATTCTCCCATAAAGGTACGAGACTTAAGGCAATGTCTATCATAGTATCCATTTCTTCTTCGGAAAGATTCTTACACAACCCACGAGGAATATCGATATTATGAGCTTTTACCATTTCCTTGAACAACGCAACATCTTTCGGGTAAAACTCTTCCAGATGATCGAACACGATACAATTCCCTATCCCGTGTTTGGTACCAAGCACGTACCCAAGTCCGTAACTCATCGCATGCGCTACGCCAACCTGTGAATATGCAATACTCATTCCTCCATGCCAGGAAGCCATCATAAGCTTACCCCTGGATTCCTCACTGGAAAGTTGACTATGAATGAAAATCTCTTTACACAGGTCATAGGCCTTTTCGCCATAACTCTGGCTAAAGGCATTGAGAAAAGTTCCATTCAGAGATTCCACACAGTGGATAAAACAATCCATCCCGGTGTAGAACCATTGATTTCTTGGAACTCCTATTGTTAAATCCGGATCAAGAATCACCTGGTCGAAAGGTGTGAAATCACTATTGATTCCTAATTTCTTAACAGGTCCCGTAAGTACCGTGGTTCTGGATACTTCTGCGCCTGTACCGGAAATAGTGGGTATGCCTACATGGTAAACGGCTTTATTGGGCACTAAGTCCCAACCCTGGTAATCGGAGGCGCTGCCCTTGTTAGTAAGCATTATTCCAACAGCTTTGGCTAAGTCGAGTATGGTTCCCCCGCCAATACCAATAATACCAGACGGTTTATACGTGAATTCCGTTTTAATATCTTTTACTATCTCATCTACCTGTATGGTTTTAGGTTCCTCATCTGCAGAAACGAACAATAATTTGTCGTTAAACCTAAGATTTATGCGGTCCACAAATTCTTCATTATCCTGGAAAACATCATCCACCAGGAAGATAAAAGGTGCTTTGTCCCTGCGTTGTGGTGCTAGGATCGAAGACAACTGATCGAAACTTCCCCGACCAAATACAACTTTGGGTACCATTGGAAAATTGCGGTACTTGTTGTTCACATTATCTTTTTTCTGCTCCTTTAAAATTTTGTTTGCCCGTTTAAGATCTTCCGGGGTGTCAATTTCAATTCCTTGTGTTGCGGTTACAGCCATCTTAATGTTTTTTCCATATTCAAGGTATCGAATGCACTCAATTTTCTCTGCGGCCTCGAGGGATCGCATAGGCAGACGATAGAAATCCAATAATGCCTGTTTTCGGAATGCATAAATACCTTTATGTTTATAATATTGTACTGCGGCGTTTTTATCCCTTGGATATGGTATCGGTGACCGTGAAAAATATTGTGCAAAATTATCTTTATCGACAATGACTTTTACACAATTCGGATCACTAATCTCTTTCCAATCGTGAATCTCGGTCATAAGTGATGCCAGATCTATCTTTTCAGCATCAGGACCGTGAAACACACTCAGAACCTGCTCCAGCCCATCTTTGCTGGTAAAAGGTTCATCACCCTGAACGTTTACAACAATATCAACATCCATATTTTCAGCAGCCTCCGCAATCCGGTCACTTCCACTGTCGTGTTCCTTCTTGCTCATAATGGCTTTACCACCGTGTAATTCGATCTCATTAAAAATAATCTCACTGTCGGTTACCACGTAAACTTCGTCGAATAAGCCAGTGTCTTTAGCGGCTTCATATGTTCGAACGATTACAGGCTTACCTCCTAGGTCCTGCATTAATTTTCCCGGGAAACGGGACGCGCCATATCGGGCGGGTATCATTGCTATTACTTTCAATCGAGAAATCTTTATTATTGGCCCCAAAAATAAGAGAATTCTACATTATCGCAGTACATTTCTGAAGAATAGATGTAAAGAATGTAAAAAGGTTTACAGGGAATCTTCAAAAAATTCATTTTTAAAGCCGATTAGATATATTCGTTTGGTTGCCCGAGTAATCGCAGTATAAAGCCAACGGAGGTAATCTTTGTTCACTCCTTCAGGCAGATAAGGCTGTTCCACGAATACAGTATGCCATTGTCCACCTTGTGATTTATGGCAGGTAATAGCATAGGAAAACTTGACTTGCAGGGCGTTGAAGTATTTATTATTCTTCACCGACAGGAATCTTTTGTAGTTCGACTTTACATCGGCATAATCCTTTACAACCTCCTCGTATAGTCGGTTGGAATCATCATAAGATAGCGAAGGTGTTTCCGAAGAAAGGGTATCTAACAGAAGCACGGTTTCGAATGGAGGCATTTTGGGATAATCCGTCATTTGAATTTTCACTTCAGCGAAGCGAAATCCATAAAGATCCTTGAATCCAAATATTTCCAAAACCTGAATGATATCGCCATTCGCAATGAATCCGGCCTCTGTATGGGGTTTTACCCAGAAATAGTTGTTCTTTACAACCATCAGGTGATCTCCGGCCGATAGTTCTTCTTCCTGAAACAATATTCGGTTTCTGATATTTTGGTTGTATAGGTTCGCCCTTTTATTGGAACGAACAATAATAACAGTTTCTTCATTCCCAAGCTCGGTATAACAATCGTTTATAGCATCCATGATTTCCTGACCGTCTTCAGGGCGAATCACTTCAGGAAAATTTGAAGCGCTTAGTTTGAAAGCTTCGAACAACTCATCTTCTATCCTTTTTCGAATTTTTGTAGCATTGAATAGAATTCCACTTCCCTCCTCCTGTCGAACCACTTCATCCAGTTCAATTTCAATCACTTCTTTATTATAGTGGTTTTCAAGTATTCTCTTATCCAGTGCCGGGCTAACATCCAGCTTTACTGGCGGTAATTGTGCGGTGTCGCCAATGAGCAGCAATTTGCAATTATGTCCGGAATATACATATTGCATGAGATCGTCCAGCAAAGAGCCGTTTTCAAATAGTTTGGAATCCTGGTTTACATCAGGGATCATTGAAGCTTCATCTACAATAAAAATGGCATTCCGGTGCTTGTTGGGTTGAAGTGTAAAGGAAACTCCCCCGCTCTTATTGCTTTTGGGATAATATATTTTTTTATGGATGGTAAAAGCCTCCTTGCCCGAATAATAGCTGATTACCTTAGCAGCTCTTCCGGTAGGTGCAAGAAGCACGGACGATTGCCGGGCCTTCGATAGGTTTTTTACCAGGGTTCCGACAATAGTGGTCTTACCGGTTCCTGCATATCCTTTTAAAAGAAAAACCTGATTCTTATCCGTGTTTAATACAAAGCGCGAGAGCAATTGCAACGTGATATCCTGTTTAGAGGTCGCTGTAAATTCAAAATCGCTTTTTAGAAGGCTGTAGAAACCGGAAACGTCCATAGGGTAATTAGCAAACTGAGAGGCTAAAGATAGCCATGATTTTTTCCGAATATACTTTTGTGAACAAAAAAAAATTGTAGATTTGCGATAGACCTATGTAAGTAATATAACCTTCATCTCATAAATTATGATTGTATACATTATTGTTGGCATTATCCTCAGTATTGGTTTAGTGCTTTTTCTGGAGAAATTCGTGCCTAAAAAATTCAATCCGATAATTTCAATAATCCTATGGGCTATTATCATTTATTTGGGTTATATGCTTTATAATTCCATTCAGGGACCCATTGAATTCAACAGGGTAAAAAAAGCAAGATACGCCAAGGTTATAAAGAACTTAAAGGATATTAAGGCAGCTCAAATTGCCTACCAGGAAATTAATGGTGGATTCATGGGTGATTTTGATAGCCTTGTACGATTCGTTGACACCGCACAGTTTGCGGTAATACAGCGTCGTGATACCAGTTATCCTGATGTTGTAAAGAACAAAGCTTTTGGAATAGACGAAGGCTATTTCATAGAAGAAGTTATTATAGATACATTAGGGTTTACCCCTGTACGGGACTCTATCTATCACGGAACCGATCGGTATAAAACTATGATGAATATTCCGGTTGAAGGAGTGAATGAGAAATTCGAACTCAAGGCGGGTACAATTGATAAAAATGGAACGATATTCTCGGTTTTCGAATCCCGAGTGGCGAAGGATGTAATCCTCTCCGATCTTGATAAGGATCTGTTATCACAAGAAAAGCAGGTAATATCTGTAGACGGTGTGAACGGACCTTATATTAAAGTGGGATCCATGGATGAAGTTGACACCAGTGGAAACTGGCCGAAAATTTATGACACAGACGACAACAACTAGTTTACATACTATACCAAATAAAAGACTGTCCGTTCAAGTAGCTTTGACCGGACTTTCTTTTTTAATAACGAATTCTGCAAAAACCCAGGTGCTTGAGTTTTCGACTAAGGAATATAAAAAAGCCAGGACACCGGAGGAATTGCTTATCGATATAGAAGATTTTGTAAGCACGAAAATTACAGACCCTTCTGAATTCGATTCTGTCAACGTATTGTATTCCAATGTTGAATATACAACAGTACCTTCTGCCCTGTTTGATGAAGCTAAAGCCAGCGACTACTTAAAGTTCAATTCAAAGATCCTGGTTAACGATTTCATTGCATGGGATGAGATATTGGAAAGAGGGATGCACCTGGTATATGTGCCTTATGTGAACATAAATAACTATCTGTTCAACACCTTCGGAAGCTTCCAATACTATCATACGGCTTCAGTCCTTCTAAAAACACTTCCCACGGGGACGAAATTTTCGGAAATACCAACCGTCCATATTTATGTGGAAGAGACTAGTTTTCAGATCATTGTTCAGCAGTCCGGAGAGCTAAAGCTTTGTAATTCGTATCATTATGTAACTCCCGAAGATTTTCTTTACTACATCCTTTTCTGTTTCGAACAACTAGAGATCAATCCTGACAACGCGAAGGTTGTTTTACTGGGTAGAATTCAGGGTGATGATGAACTTTTTGGGATTGCCTATACGTATATCCGGAATCTTGAATTCATGATAGACGAAACAAGCAAATTGGACATAGAAAATACATTACCACATCAGCATGCTGTGTTGAAATCCATTTAACTATGCGAATAATTTCTGGGAAACATAAGGGTAAAAGGATTATTGCTCCTAAAAAACTTCCGGTGAGACCGACGACAGATTTTGCAAAGGAAGCGTTATTCAATATTCTAAATAACCGCTATGATATAAGCGAATTAAGAGTCCTGGATTTGTTTGCCGGCACTGGTAATATCAGTTATGAATTCGCATCCAGGGGAGCAACGGATATCGTGTGCGTTGACGGACATTATGCTTGTGTGAAATTTATAGAGCAGACGGCTTCGTTATTGCAAATGCCTCTTAGAACGATTAAGTCGGATGTATTCAAATATCTGAATGCGACCCAGGAACCGTACGATATTATCTTCGCGGATCCACCTTACGATTTCACCCTAGAGCAAATGGAAAGACTGGTTTCATTATGTTTCGATAATGAATTACTAAGGCCAGTCGGAACATTGATCATTGAACATACTAAACATCTCGATCTTTCAGGCACAGATTATTTCATCGACTCCAGAAAATATGGTGGTTCTTTATTTAGTTACTTTGCTGAAGAATAGAATTAATGAAAGAGCGGATCATACAAATTTGATACGCCAGGCCAAATCGGTCCTCTTCTTATTAAATTAATTACTACTTTTATGTAAAACTAAAATTAACCACCCAGCACAGAATGGAAACTTCCGAGAATTCATTTCTTGACGTAGGATTTGCCAAATTTCAATTCTACGATAAATACGTTATTGCCACTGTTGAAGAGGGCGTCATCCTTGGTAAAAAAGAGATGGCTAAATTTCATGAAGTCTTTATGAATTATTATGGCGACAGGCCTTTCGGTTATATTTCCAATCGAAAGCATGACTATACCATAAACCCGATGTACTATAAGGAAATCGAAAAATACGACCTTGGGATTGTTGCGATTGCCACTTTATGCTATTCCAAGGAATCATATGAAATGGCTTTGTTTGCCGAACAGTTCTTTTCATGGCCACATGCTGCTTACTATAATTTGGACGACTGTATTTCGTTTATTCTACAACATTACAATGAAGTAAAAAATGCAGGCCTGTAAGCCGGATTCTGTCTCTGTATTTTTCAATACAGCTCCTTATCATTTATCTGGATTGTGTGTTACCAAACAATTCTAACTACCTACCCTCTTACGTTGGGCGGGAACCCTTAAATGCAAGTTTACGTGGTATTTCACCGCATAGAGTTTACACGATTTCACTACAGCATTACCTGTACATCCTTTCTGTTGCACTAGTCCTACCCTGAAGCAAGTGCTCCAGGGCGACGGCCATTAACCGCTATGCTTCCCTATGGTGTCCGGACTTTCCTCCCTTCAGCGAACTGAAAAGCGATAAGGCGGCCTGCGATACAAAAGTACTGCAATGTTAATAAATACCGTAAAATAGGCGTAGCTATTTTTTAAAAAGCGATACCAGGGTTTTATATTTGTTTATCTATGGAGCACTTCATTGTATCTGCCAGAAAATACAGGCCCTCTCAGTTTGAAGATGTGGTTGGACAGCAGGCAATTACCAATACGCTGGACAATGCAATTGCAAACGACCACCTGGCTCAGGCTTTATTATTCACTGGCCCCAGGGGTGTTGGAAAGACCACTTGCGCGAGGATATTAGCAAAGAAGATCAACCAGGATGGTACTGAAAGAGAAGACGAAGACTTTGCCTTTAATATATTCGAACTTGATGCTGCCTCAAATAATTCGGTGGATGACATACGTAATCTTATTGACCAGGTGCGGATACCTCCTCAGGTAGGGAAATATAAAGTGTATATCATAGATGAAGTCCATATGTTGTCTTCAGCCGCATTCAATGCCTTCCTGAAAACTCTCGAAGAACCACCCAAACACGCTATATTCATCCTTGCAACCACAGAGAAACATAAGATCATACCAACAATATTATCACGTTGCCAGATCTTCGACTTCAGAAGGATCACGGTTAAGGATATTAAGCAACATTTGGCCAGAGTGGCAAAGGCAGAGAAAATAAATGCCGAAGATGATGCTTTGCACATCATCGCCCAGAAAGCCGATGGAGCCCTTCGCGACGCCTTATCCATTTTTGACCGTGTGGTTAGTTTTTCCGGTAAAGAACTCACGAGACAGGCGGTAACTGAGAATCTGAATGTACTCGATTACACCTACTATTTTACTATAACCGATTTGTTGCTTCAGAACAATATACCGCAGTTATTAATGACTTATAATGATATTCTCGCGAAGGGGTTCGATGGACATCATTTTATTATGGGCCTCGCCTCCCACTTTCGGGATCTTCTTGTTTGCAGAAATGAGGAAACCGTCGAACTTCTAGAAGTTGGTGAACGCGTGAAGGCCATGTACCTGGAGCAATCATCCAAGACATCAGCAAATTTTCTTATAGAAGCCATAGATCTGGCAAATAGTTGCGATCTAAAGTATAATTCGAGTAGGAATACAAGACTATTAGTAGAGCTATGCCTCATGCAATTGGGATCGCTCACAAAAAAGGACGAAAAAAAAAAGACTGATAACAAACCCTACGTAGTTCCACCATCCTTTTTCAGGGATATTGCCAATGCACAGAAACCTAAAGATGAAAATTTCGCTGAGCCGATAGTTGAGGTGCTAAATTCCAACGAATCTTCCAAAGAAATAAAAGATCCGGAGCCTGTTGTTGAAATTAATGAGAAGCCAGAAGTTATTGAGAAACGCGTCATTGAAAGGCCTCAGATACTCGCGGAACGCAATGCAAAAAAGGTGTCCGCCCTGTCTCTCAAAAGCATTCAGAAAAAACAACAACTTAAGAAAGAACTCATCGCCAGTCGACCGGATCAGGAAAATCTGCCCGTCACCGAATTTTCAGAAGTGGAGATGCAAACGGCCTGGGCCGACTATGCGAATAAGGTGGAAAGCGATGGGAAATACAATCTTCTTTCACATCTCACCATGGGAACTCCTACACTAGAGGGATCGCTAATTCATCTGGTCTTTCCAAATGATACGATACGCGTAGAAGTTGAAAGGGCCAAATCTGAACTGTTAGGATTTCTAAGAGATAAACTACAGAATTATAGCATAGACCTTTCAATTGAAGTGAATGAGGCGGAAACCAAGCGATATGCGTATACTGCCAGGGAAAAATTTGAGAAACTACGGGAAAAGAACCCACTCATCGATACCCTTAGAACGGAGTTCGACCTGGATATCTAACCACAGAATATATGGAGAAGAAAAAAGATCAAAACAAGAAAATGCTCGGTCTCAAACTTCCAACCGATCCACGCTGGGTAAACATTGTGGAAAAGAATATAGAAGAAATTCTTACAGATCACGCCTATTGCGAGCAAAAAGCAGCATCAACGGCTATTTCCCTAATCGTTACTTTCCCTGAATATACAGAGCTAGTAAAAGACATGATCGATCTTGTGGAGGAAGAAATGAGTCATTTTAAAATGGTCCACGATCTAATTATTGAGCGAGGATTTGTGATGGGCAGAGATCGAAAGGATTATTACGTATCACGACTAACGCAATTCTTCCCAAAAGGTGGAAGCAGAACCACCCAGTTAGTGCACAGGCTCTTATATGCTGCGCTAATCGAAGCGCGAAGTTGCGAACGTTTCAGGTTATTAAGTGAAGAACTGAAGGATAAGAAATTAGCGAGGTTCTATCGCACATTAATGATTAGTGAAGCCAACCATTATACCCTATTCCTCCGTCATGCCAGAAAATATGGAGAGGATCTGGATCAGGTTAATGAAAAATGGCAGAATCTATTAAACTTTGAAGCTGAGATCATGAAAGATCTTGGTAAGGAAGAAACCATACATGGCTAAGAGGAGGCAATATGGTATCAAATGTATAGGCCCTACCTTTTTATTTCTATATTCTTAGCAATCTTTTCATTGTAGAGACTCCGCACAATACCATCAGATAGCCCGATCTTAGGGACATACATGTTTTTCGATTTACTCCATTTCATGGCAGACAGATAGATCCGTGTTGCCGGAATGACCACATCGGCTCGGTCTGGATTCATTTGTAATTCGAAAATACGCTCGTGATATGTTAAGGACTTGAGTTCTTCGTAAAATCCCGCGAGATAGAAATAACTTAATGGTTTTCCGATTTTCTTCTCGCTAAGTTTATATATACTATTTATGTTTCCCCCGGAACCAATACAATTGATCTTATGATATTTCCTGGTATTCTTCTTGATCCAATCCTTCACTTCGTCCCATATAGATTCACGTACCATGTCGTTTAATATTCGCACAGTTCCAAGTTTGAACGATTTGGAAGTGACTACTTTTCCGTTTGCAAAGACGGTAAACTCAGTACTACCACCGCCCACGTCCACATAGAGAAATGCCTTATCGTCGTCAATTAATTCGTAAAGATCTGTAATGGCGATGATGGCTGCTTCATCCTTACCATCAATAATCTGGATATCTATATCAGTTTCCTGTTTAATACGCTTTACTATTTCAACACCATTATCAGCTTCTCTCATGGCAGATGTTGCACAGGCCCTGTATTTAGTAACATTATGAGTTTTCATCAATAACTTATATGCGTTCATCGCGTCGACCATTCGCAAATAATTCTCTTCCGAAATATTGTCTTTAAGGAAAGCATCCGCACCCAGGCGAATAGGGACACGAACCAGGGACGTCTTTTTAAACTGAACTTCACTTGTCCCTTTCTCAATGACCGTGGCTATCAACAATCGTATGGCATTCGAACCAATATCAATAGCTGCGTATTTTTCTATATTTAGCAATCTATTTTATTTTTTCTTGATGATTTTCACATTATTCAAACGATTCCTCAAAGGTATCATTTAATTCAGTTTTAATAATTACACCAGGATCGGACAAGCTATTCTTTAAGATGTCTTGGGAATAAAAGTGTTTTGGTCTTTCCAGTTGTAATCTCACTCCACGAATCTACCGGAAATTTGATGACTACAAATCCACTGGTGGGTAAATTATCAATATACTCATCACCCAGCATATTCACTATTGAAGTAAAAGCGTGATTATGGCCTACTATCATAACTCTTTTAAGAGAATCGTCCAGGCCTTTGATGATCTCCATCACACTCTGTCCGCTAAAATCGTACAAATCATGGTTTAGTAAAAAATCATCATCGGATATTCCAAAGGCTTTTTTGAAGTACATAGCGGTCGTCTGTGCTCTGTTAGCATCACTGGATATAATCCTTTGCGGTGCTTTATGTTCCTCTTTGGCTTTTGCTGAAACCAGTTCAGCATCATTGTGACCTCTTTTCTTCAATGGCCTTTGATGATCCGGAAGGTCATATTTCCAGGAAGATTTAGCATGACGCACCATGTAAAGTGTTTTCATTTAAAGTCTATTTAAGGTTGTAGTCGATTAATAATCCAGTCAAAATCAGCGTTGAGAAGGTATTGAATACGATCGTGAAGTCTGTTTGGCCTTCCCTGCCAGAATTCGAAGGAAATTGGACGTACCAGGTAACCGCCCCAGTCTTCAGGCCTGGGAATTTCCTTATTTTCATATTCTTTCTCTAATGCACGCAAACGGTTCTCCAGTGCTTCTCGGGTTTCAATAGTTGAACTCTGGTCTGAAACCAAAGCGCCTAACTGACTTCCTTTAGGTCTGGACTGAAAGTAATTGTCCGAATCAATCTGGGAGGTACGCTCTGCTGTACCTGTTATAATAACCTGGCGTTCCATATTCGGCCAAAAGAATGACAGGGAAACCTTATTATTCTTTTCAATGGCCAGGCCTTTGTCACTTCGGTAATTCGTATAGAAATAAAAACCGAATTCATCATATTTCTTCAGAAGTACGACCCTTCCTTTCGGATATCCATCGGTCCCTATGGTGGTAACCGTCATGGCATTTACTTCATCTATCCCACCGGCATCCTTTACATCATAAAACCAGGTTCTAAATTGCTGCAGGGGGTTCGGATCTACGGAAGTCTTCGTCAGTTCGCCTTTTTCATAATTCTGGCGATATTCGTGAAGGTTGTCTACCATGAAACATACTTTATATTGCAAGTTACGAGTTTTTGAAAGCTGTGAAAAGAAGAAAGAATTAAATCTGGGTTAAAATTTGAAGGTTTTACCATCTTCTGCCAGTTCAACATGATCGTACGCCTCCAGGGCTTCCTTTCGGAAATCTTCCAAACTCCTATATCGTCCGGAATAATGACCTAAAATAAGGGTGCCCGCCATCGCTTTCTTCGCGATTACTGCCGCTTCCTTGGCAGTACTGTGCTTGGTAGCTTCGGCCAAATGCTGATGGGACTCCAGGAAAGTCGATTCATGATAGAGAACAGTCACATCCTTGATTTGTTTCACCATCTCCGGATAATACGCCGTATCGCTGCAAAATGCATAGGACTTGGGAGGATCAGGGTCTAAGGTTACTAGCTTGTTTTCGATCAACTTCCCGTTTCGATTCTCAACATCGAATCCCTGCTTCAGTTTTGGGAAATAACTAGTGTCAATTTTAGCTTTAACCGCTGCATCCAGGTTTAATTTACGTTCACCCGGTTTCTCCTGAAATAGGAAACCGTTTGTGTAAATCCTGTGATCAAGCGGAATGGTAGTAACCATTACCGAATCGTCTTCGTAAATAAGCTCCGGATCTTTAGATTCCAGTTCGTGAAAGATTAAATTGTAATCGGTCCAGCTATTTCCCAGTTTCAGTTGCAGGACAATTGCTTCTTTTATTCCCTTAGGCCCGTGAACATGAAGGTCGGCCTCCCTTCCTAACAAGCGAAATGTAGACACCAGCCCGACCAAACCGAAAAAATGATCGCCATGCAAATGCGAGATATAAATGTGTTTTATGCGGGAAAACTTGACTTTTAATCGTCTCAGTTGTACCTGTGTTCCTTCGCCACAATCGATGAGGAACAGATGTCCCTTTATTTCCAGTACCTGCGCTGTAGGGTGAGCATTGGTCCGGGGTGTGGCAGAATGGCAACCGAGAATGGTTAGGTTCATTATTAATTAGTACTGAATTAAAATCCGAGGTCTCGTTCTATATCCTCCATTTCTATAATATCTGCGGCCTCCTGTAAGGTAGGCACAACAACAAGTTCATCCGGTAATGTATCGGGATCTATTGCCGATGTAACCAGTACACAGGATTTTTGAGTACCCCTGTGAATATTGGAGGTCTTTAAAAAGTATAAAAGTTCTTCCAGGTTCAAGGCCGGGTAGTTGGTCAGGTTAATGACGACATTCTGACCTTTAAATTTTTTTAGTATCTGAAATTCGAGAAAAGAAGCGAATTCTTTGAGGTTATTATGGTCATCCGCCAGGACCACGTAGTTTTCAAAATTTTCAATTTTCATTATGTTGTATTTTTGAAGCCAGCAGGTATAATACCGCCATCCTAATGGCAACGCCATTTTGAACCTGTTCTAAAATGATCGCCTGCTTGCTGTCGGCCACGTCACTGGTAATTTCTACACCGCGATTTATCGGCCCGGGATGCATCACTACAATTTCTTTGCCAAGGCTGTCCAGGAGTGACTTATTTACACCATACTGCTGGGTATATTCACGTGTTGTCGGGAAATAACTAATCTCCATACGTTCATTTTGTACACGTAACATATTAGCGACATCACACCATTCAAGTGCCGTTCTAAGATTTCCTTCGTACACTACCCCTAATTTTTCTATGTATTTAGGTATAAGGGTTTTAGGACCGCATACTTTAACTTTTGCTCCAAGCTTTTGAAGCGCGAATATATTGCTTAGCGCTACGCGGGAATGGAGAATATCTCCAACGATTACCACTTTTTTACCAGCCACATCGTTTAGTCGATCCCGAATGGAGTAACAATCGAGTAAGGCCTGAGTAGGATGTTCATGAGCGCCATCACCTGCGTTCACAATACTTGCATTTATGTGTTTCGAGAGAAATACACCTGCACCCGGATTCGGATGTCGCATAACAACCATATCGACTTTCATGGATAAGATATTATTCACTGTATCGATAAGGGTTTCACCTTTCTTTACTGAAGATGATGCTGCAGAAAAATTGATAACATCTGCCGAAAGTCGTTTTTCTGCCAATTCGAAGGAAAGACGGGTTCTCGTACTGTTTTCGAAAAATAGGTTTGCTATCGTAATATCCCGAAGGGTGGGAACTTTTTTAATGGAACGATTAATAACCTCTTTGAAATGATCGGCGGTTTCGAAGATCAGTTGAATATCAGCTTCGGTGATGTATTTAATTCCTAATAAGTGATTTACACTTAGTTCGCTCATATTAATTGCTAATTAAATAAACGGCATCTTCTCCATCCTGCTCTTTCCAGCATACTTTTACTTTTTCTTTGTTAATTGCATCTACCTGTCGGCCACGATAATCGGGCTGGATAGGCAAATGACGGCTAAATCGTCGGTCTATCAGGGTTAAGTAATTCAATCTCTGTGGGTCTTCCAAACGATTGAATAGCCGTTAAGGCCGCCCGATACTTCTTCCGGTGTACAGTACGTCATCGACAAAGACGACCTTTTTGTCTTCTACGATAAAATCAATTTTCGTTGTATTGGCTTCCAGTGGCTTGTCTCCTCTTCTGAAATCATCCCGATAGAAAGTAATATCCAGATAGCCCAATTGAATGTTCCTGATCTTATAATCGATTTCGAGCATTGTTTTTATGTCGCTCGGCCAAATAAATACCTCTTGGCTGAATTCCAATAAGTACTGTATTACGGAAAGTATCGTGATTTTCTATTAATTGGCAAGCCAAGCGTTGAAGTGCGATCTGTACTTCGGTTGCGTTTAATAACACTTTTTGGCTCATAGAGTAGTTCTGAATCGTTTCAGGATACAAATTTAGACATTTTTCGGTAATACGAAGAATAGAATCTCAAAAGAACGAAGCGTTAGGGATAGAGGTAAATACCGCGTATAGCCGAAAGCGCGCCGTAAATGTTATCTCGAATGCGTTCGACAAGAATCTACGGAACGCCAAAAACTAAAAAAGCCCCTCATTGCTGAAGGGCTTTTTATAGCTATAAATAAAAGGATTATTTATTCTTTCCCTTCCATTTTGTCTTTAATCTCCTGAAGTTTCGAGTTCGCATCACCTAAGGTTGGTTTTGACTTCTTCCGCTTGTTTAGCAGCTTTCTTAGCAGCCTGCTTTACAATCTTAGCTTCTTCTTCCTTATGGATGGCCATGTGAGATGCAACCACTTTCTTGAATTCTTTATTGAATTCAATGATTTGGAATTCGGCTTCTTCTCCTTTCTTAAGATTAGTTCCATCTTCCTTCTCCAGGTGGCGCGTCGGTACAAATGCAGTGATGTCGTCATTAAAGTCTATCACAGCTCCTTTGTCTACCATCTCGGTGATAGCCGCTGTATGTTTGGTTCCAACAGCGAACTCATCTTCGTATTTATCCCATGGATTCTCGGTAGTTTGCTTATGACCTAAGCTTAATTTACGTCCTTCAACATCCAATTCTAGTACGATCACATCAAGATTATCACCGATATTGGTGAATTCACTTGGATGCTTCACTTTCTTAGTCCAGGTAAGATCACTGATGTAGATAAGTCCGTCGATTCCTTCTTCCAGTTCAACGAATACTCCGAAATTCGTGAAGTTACGAACGATTCCACTGTGTTTGCTGCCAACAGGATACTTGGTTGTAATATCTGTCCATGGATCCGGAGTCAATTGCTTAATACCAAGACTCATTTTACGTTCTTCACGATCCAGAGTAAGGACCACAGCTTCTACTTCATCTCCAACGTTCACAAAGTCCTGAGCACTTCTAAGGTGCGTAGACCATGACATTTCACTAACGTGGATAAGATCCTTCAACACCTTCAGCTACTTCGATAAAGGCACCGTAGTCGGCAATAACCACTACTTTACCTTTTACCTTGATCACCTACTTTAAGTTCTTCACCTAGAGCATCCCAAGGATGAGCGTTTAACTGCTTCAGATCCAAGTTGGATACGTGTTTTATCCTCATCAAAGTCAAGGATTACCACGTTTAGTTTCTGATCCAGCTCAACGATCTCATTTGGATGGTTGATACGAGACCATGAAAGGTCTGTAATATGGACAAGACCGTCTACACCTCCAAGATCAACGAATACACCATAAGAAGTGATGTTCTTAACAACTCCTTCGAGTACCTGACCTTTTTCAAGCTGCGCGATAATCTCTTTCTTTTGTTCTTCGATATCGGCTTCGATAAGCGCTTTGTGAGAAACCACAACGTTTTTGAATTCGTGGTTGATCTTAACCACTTTGAATTCCATTGTTTTACCAACGTAGATATCGTAATCGCGAATTGGCTTCACATCGATCTGCGATCCTGGAAGGAAGGCTTCGATACCAAATACATCTACGATCATACCACCTTTGGTTCTGCATTTCACATAACCGTTTACGATAGTACCTTCGTCATGAGCCGCATTAACGCGATCCCATGCCTTGATAGTTCTTGCTTTTCTGTGTGAAAGAATTAACTGCCCGGTGCTGTCTTCACGAACATCGATCAATACTTCAACCTTATCACCTACTTTAAGATCCGGATTATAACGAAACTCATTAAGTGATACCACACCTTCACTTTTCGCGTTGATATCTATAATAGCATCGCGATCTGTCATAAAGATTACTTCTCCCTCTACTACTTCATCATCTAAAGTGTCCACGAAATTCTCAGCGACCAGTTTCTCGAATTCTTCGAGTTTACCGTCATCGATAGGATCGATTCCTTCTTCGTAGTTGTGCCAGTTAAAATCTTTCAGAAATTTTTCAGGATTACTTTCTTTAAGCGATACTTCCTGTTTTGGTTGTTCTGCTACTGCTACTGCTTCCGCTGCAGCTTCTACCTTTGTTGCCTCTGCTTTTGCAGTTTTGGCTTTAGTTGCCTCTGCTTTTGTTGCTTTGGCTTTTGTTGCCTCTGCTTTTGTTGCTTTGGCTTTTGTTGCTTTTTTAGCTTCTGCTTTTTCAGCCATTTCTAAAAAGTTGATCTCAAAAAAAGATTTTCGAAATCAGTGGTTTGTATTCTGTGTTGCTGCAAGTTATTTCCCGGTAATCCCACAGAAGGGTTTGTGTCTGGTTTTAAAATCTTCCTTCGGAACTCGCTTAACCGCCAAAAGGATGGCAAAAATAGTGTTTTTGTTTTGATAATCAAAAGGTTTTGAAGCTCTTTTGAATGGTCTTAACCCTTCTCTTAAAGTTATATTTTCATCCTTGAAACAATTTATTTTTAATCTGTATCTCTGTATTAAAACATGAAATTTCGCCATGTTATTACTATTGCTGTTCTTTTTCGAAATTAAAATCAGCCCGAGACTATTTCGCTTACACCATATATATATTAAGGTAACAACACTTCCCTACCGTATAAGTATGTTAAATTTTGGTTAAAATAGTACTTTGTTTAACATAGTACTGTAACATTTTTGTTTCTGCTTCGTCTACTTAATATATCAATCGAATAATTCAATCAAAAAACGAACAGTAACAATTAAAAACAACAACCATGAGAACTTTAGATTCAAACACATTAACCGAAAAACCTAAAACAAGTTTAGGATTTACCTGGAACACTAAAAGACGTTACCGATAAGTAACAAGCTATCAACTTAATCAATTAAAAACAACGACCATGAGAACTTTAGATTCAAACACATTAACTGAAAAACCTAAAACAAGTTTAGGATTTACCTGGAACGCCAAAAGACGTTACCGATAAGTAACATGCTATCAACTTAATCAATTAAAAACAACGACCATGAGAACTTTAGATTCAAACACATTAACTGAAAAACCTAAAACAAGTTTAGGATTTACCTGGAACGCCAAAAGACGTTTCCGATAAGTAACATGCTATAAAACACAATCAATATAAAACTAACATCATGAGAACTTTAGATTCAAACACACTTACAGAAAAACCCAGAACAAGTATGGGATATGAATGGAACGCCAAAAGACGTTTCAGACAGTAACAAAAGAACAGACCAACAATAAAAGAAATTAATCATGAACTTAGCAGGAAACATCCACACGATCATGAAGCAGGAGGCGCAGCGCAAGGACCTGTTTCGACTCAAGCACATACATCTCGCCTTAGAGCGAAGTGATATGGTGATGCCGGGAAAGCCATACATCTCTTAAATACCGGACGACTTATTAGTTAAAGTTAGCAACAAAAAAACCACTCAATCTATGAGTGGTTTTTTTAATTATGCTTTATCGTTTCTTAATCCAGCATAATGTCGCCATATTTTGTGATTAATCCGTCAATACTGGACCAGTAAAAGGTACCCGAGCTTTCTGTGCTGCAACTCAGGTAATTCATATAGGTCACTCCTACCGGATCGTAACTAAGGTTCCATTTGGTCATACCATTAGCGAACATAGTAGTTTGGTAGTCACTTATCGTGAATCCCGGAACTCCATAGGAATTCAATGTTGGGATATAATTAGCATTACTTAAACAAGTGGATGCATCAAAAGCATCGAAATCGAAATCTTCAAACACCTCACCTGAAATTACCACCATTACGGAAGTAATACCGTCGCCGCTATTTCCATTAGGATTAACGACAGATCCATCAGCGATAAGGCTCCAGGTTCCTGAAAACGACGGGTTACCGGTTTCAGAGAATGTGGCCGTTGCCGAACTTGCCATATTGTAGCTGTAGCTTTTCACGATCTGTGAGAAAAACTCCTCACCGTTTAGCGATAACTCGCTTAACTGTGGCTGGTTTATATCACTAACGTCGAAGATAAAGGAACCTCCTTCACCTTCAAACTCAAATACTGTAGTTAGGGCTGATTTGGTTATGAAACTGGGTTTTAACTTAAATGCGAGTTCTTCGCCTGAAACCAGCTCAACCAAAGCGTAATAATTACCGTCGTTAGCTATATTTACCCATATCTTACCTCTGGATGTAGTGGTAGCAGATAAAACGGTTCCATGATATAATCCATAAGTGGAGGTATCATTCGTTTCTAAGGCTTGCTGATTTTTTAGTAATAATGCGTTGGCAGTGGTATCTATGTTGTAACTATCTTCGTTATCCTGGGAACAGGAAACCACGAGCATAATTAAACATACCCATGCATAAGTAGATTTTAAACGTTTCATTTGTAGGAATTTAGGGGCTATTTGGACGACAAAATAACGTATAAATCAGTTAAAAAGCAAATTTATCAGTTAAAATATAGTAGTCTGTAGGAATATTGTAGGAAATAGTTATCGCAGAATAGCTTAAATCCTGCCAGCTATACGGTCTTTCGCCAGTTGAAGGATTATATGAAACTGGTCTTCGATATTGGTTTCCGTATTGTCGATTTCGATGGCATCTTCTGCCTTCACTAATGGAGAATCTACTCGATGCGTATCAATATGATCGCGTTCCGTCACATTTTCCAATACCTCCTGATACGTAATAACATCACCTCTTTCCAAAAGTTCGATATAACGACGTTTAGCCCGTACTTCGGGAGAAGCGCTCATAAAGATCTTTAATTCGGCTTTAGGGAATACCACAGTGCCAATATCCCGGCCGTCCATGACCACTCCTTTATTCTCTCCTATCGCATGTTGTAGCTTCACCAGCTTACGCCTAACCTCGGGAACCGTAGCGACAGGACTTACAAATTCAGATACTTCCAGGGTGCGTATCTGATTTTCTACATTTTCACCTTCCAGATGAATTTCTGCTTTCCCTTCGGAATTCTTCCTGAATTCCAATTCAATGTCTGAAAGTGCCTCAATGAGCGATTGTCTGTCGAAATGCTCTTCAGAAATAAATCCCTTACGCAGCGCAAACAAGGTTATAGCACGATACATAGCACCTGAATCTACATATACATATTCAAGCCAGTCTGCTAATTGCCTGGCAACCGTGCTTTTACCGGTAGATGAATAGCCGTCGATCGCTATGGTAATGGTTCGCATTACTGAAGATTAATATTAAGTCCGAAGTTACTCGTAGAAGCCGCAGTACTATATTTCGCAAACGAATAACTCAATCTGAGTTTGTTCAGCTTTATTGAAAACCCGGCACTAAGCCCTGCGAACGCACGCCTGTCAACGATTCGTAACTCTTCTCCCCTGCGTAAATTATATCCTATTCTGATATTAAAACCACCTTCAGGAAATAATTCCAAACCCAGAATGGTATGCCGCAAGGCATTATCGATAAAGTTAATCCTTTCTTCCTGGACATTGCCTTCCAGATCGGTTAATTCGCGGTTCGGGTTTGAAAATGCTACATTCCAACGTTGCATATTATCCAGGGTTAAATGCCATCGGATCGGAATGTTTTGCAATGTTTGGGATATTCCGAAGATCAATTCAAAGGGCAATGGTTCGTAAACACTGTCGTAGGGAGTGATTTGAGTACCTATATTACGCGCCACACCAGTGATATGAAGGTCCCAGGCTTCATAAACATACATCACTCCAATATCCACAGCAACTCCAAATGAGGAATACTGCTCAAGGGTAGAAGAAATCAATTTCAAATTTGCACCCACATGGAAATTCGTGAAGGCAATATTTCTGGCATGCCCTACAGATAAAGCTACTTCTCCTCCCGAGAAGCTACTTGTAGCGTTCCCGAACTCGTCGTACCCATCAAATTTCCCGTAATTAATATAGGTAACTCCCGCATGTATTACCTGGGTACGGCGATCCCACAGATAGGCGTATGCCGCTGTTCCGTAATTGATGTCACCTATGTAGTTGGTGTAATTTAACGACAATTGATTGTCCATGGCCGGATTAATACTCGCAGGATTAAACATGGCCTGAGTAACATCATAGTCGTAATTCGTCACTGTTTTACCGCCCAGGGCAGCCTGACGGGGAGAATTTACCAAATTAAGGAACTGATACGTAGTGCGGCCACCCACCTGGGCGTATGTTGAAACCGACAAAAATAAGGCTAGTACGTAAAATACCCGATGGTGCATGGAGCGTGAGATTCTTTTCCCTGAAAACTAAAACGACTGCAAGTATAATTTATTTTTAGCGGAGCACGAAATGATTGAAATTTAAATATCCTTAAAAAGTGGTATGTATTTCATCGAGATCCAGATAACCGAAGGCAAATTAATTCGAAAAATCCTTAAGAATTAGTTTAAAGATCACAAATCTCCTGTGCAGCGGGTATCATCTGATTATAATTTCTTGGCGTCCTTAACCTTTTGATTCGTTAATGCCACCTCCAAGACTTCATCCATGTCTTTAACATAATGGAATGTGAGCCCTTTCAAATATTCAGGCTTAATCTCTTCGATATCCCGGCGATTATCCTCACACAGCATGATCTCCTTGATACGGGCGCGTTTCGCTGCTAATATCTTCTCTTTGATCCCTCCCACAGGAAGTACCTTGCCTCTTAAAGTGATTTCACCGGTCATAGCCAGGCTTTTCTTCACCTTTCTCTGAGTGAACAGAGACACGAGCGATGTAAGCATGGTAATACCCGCACTTGGGCCGTCTTTGGGAGTTGCTCCCTCCGGAACGTGAATATGTATATTATACTTGCCGAATATTTCAGGGTTCAGACCCAATTTTCCAGCGTTGGATTTAATGAATTCCAAGGCAATGGTAGCCGATTCCTTCATTACTTTCCCGAGGTTACCCGTCATGGTGAGTTGACCTTTTCCTTTAGATAGTATCGATTCAATAAAAAGAATATCCCCTCCTACCCGGGTCCAAGCTAAGCCGGTAACAACACCAGCTACATCATTATTTTCGTATTTGTCACGTTCCAATCTAGGTGGCCCTAGTACTTCAATAATCATTTCATTGGTAACTTTCGATTCGTACGGTTCTTCCATAGCGATCTTCATAGCCGCATGACGTACCATTTTAGCCACCTGCTTTTCAAGTCCCCGAACACCACTTTCTCGGGTGTATCCTTCCACGATCTTTTCAAGCTGACGTTTGCCGATAATAAGATGCTTCTTTGTGAGTCCGTGTTCCTTCAGTTGTTTGGATAGTAAATGTCTTTTTGCGATCTCAACCTTTTCTTCTATGGTATAACCCGAAACATTAATGATCTCCATCCGGTCTCTTAATGCTGGCTGTATTGTACCCAGGCTGTTTGAAGTTGCAATGAACATAACTTTGGAAAGATCATATCCTAGTTCAAGGAAATTATCGTAGAAGGCATTATTCTGTTCCGGATCCAGAACCTCGAGCATGGCCGAGGAAGGATCTCCCTGGTGTCCCATGGATAATTTATCAATTTCATCCAGTACAAACACGGGGTTGGACGTTCCGGCTTTTTTGATATTCTGAACGATCCGTCCCGGCATAGCCCCAATATAGGTTTTACGGTGCCCCCTGATCTCTGCCTCGTCCCGAAGTCCGCCAAGGGACATCCGAATATATTTTCTACCGAGAGCTTCAGCGACTGACTTCCCCAAGGATGTTTTACCCACACCCGGTGGCCCGTAAAGACATAGTATAGGAGATTTCATATCATTTCGCAATTTTAGTACGGCCAGGTATTCAATAATGCGTTTTTTCACATCATCCAGTCCATAATGATCCCGGTCCAGTATTTTGCGGGCGCGATTCAGGTCGAATTTGTCCGTGCTGTATTCATTCCACGGAAGATCCAGGATAAGTTCAAGATAGTTTCTCTGGATGCTGTATTCGGCCACTTGCGGATTCATACGTTGCATCTTGGCCAATTCCTTCTGAAAATGCTCGCGTATTTCGTCTTTCCATTGCTTTGTCTTCCCTCGACTGCGCATTTCCTCTATTTCAGCTTCAGTAGAAGTTCCTCCCAACTCTTCCTGTATGGTTTTCATTTGTTGATGAAGGAAATACTCTCGCTGCTGCTGACTGATATCACTTTCCACCTTCGATTGAATATCCTGACGCAGTGAAAGTTTCTGGATTTCAATGTTCATGTAGCGAAGTGTTTCCAGTGCGCGTTCTTTCAGGTCGTTGATCTCGAGCAATTTTTGCTTCTCTTCTACCGAAATGTTCAAATTGGATGAAACGAAATTGACCAGGAAAGAAGTGCTTTCTATATTTTTAATAGCGAATGCCGCCTCGGAAGGAATGTTAGGACTATCCTTAATGATCTCCAGAGCCATTTCCTTAATGGACTCGATAATCGCCTTAAATTCTTCATTGTCTTTAGCAGGCCTTGCTTCCTCGACTTCGCTTATCGTTGAAGTCATATAAGGATCGGTGGTAATGATTTCATTCACCTCGAAGCGTTTTTTTCCCTGTATGATCACCGTGGTATTGCCATCAGGCATTTTCAAGACTCGTAATATCTGTGCAACTGTTCCAATTCTGTTTATATCCTGAATTTCCGGCTCTTCCTTGGATTCTTCTTTTTGAGATACCACTCCAATGACCTTATTCCCTTTATTGGTCTCATTGATTAGTTTTATTGATTTATCCCGTCCTGCCGTAATAGGTATCACAACTCCCGGGAATAAAACTGTATTGCGCAGTGGTAGTATTGGTAACACCTGGGGAAGGTCTTCCTTATTCATTGCATCTTCATCCTCAGGAGTCATCAGTGGAATAAGATCCGCATCTTCTGAAAGTTCCTGAAATGACAAACTGTCTACTGTAGTCAATTTTGCTTTTCCCATATATTAATCTAAGACATTGTGTCACTTTTTCTAAGGGTGCCAATGTACTTTTTGTGTATTTTACATTCGTATTATCCCGCAGCTCTTCTATAAGGCGGGATTTCGTGTACTCTTCACTTTCTATTGGACAATTGTTATGCCAACCCAAAAAAAATAATTATAGTAAGTGTAACAAAAACCAAAGTAGATTATCTTTAGGGTAAACATATGTTTTTTTAATTGTCGCTAACCAGTCAAAATATAAATACGTTAATCGTTCTTTGTAAACAAGGCAATCAATTGGCCCAACTGGAAGTCTATAACCGGTATCAGCAGGCGATGTACAATATTTCATTGCGAATTATAAAAGATCGTGCAGAAGCCGAAGACATCATGCAGGAATCATTTATTACTGCGTTTAGCAAGCTGGATTCGTTTAAAGGTGAAGCCACTTTTGGAGCATGGCTGAAACGAATAGTAATCAACAACAGTCTTACGCAATATCGTAAATCGAATCGTTACACCATGGTCTCCGAAGAGGCAATTCCAGTGGAAGCTGCACAGGAGGAAATTGAAATTATGAATGAAGATCATTCAAATATCAAGGCTAAAAAATTGCTGGACTGCATGGATGAGCTGCATGACAGCTATTCAAAAATTCTGAATCTCCATTTTATAGAAGGATACGATTATGAAGAAATATGTGAGATAATGAAGATCAGTTATGCCAATTGCCGGACGATGATCTCCAGAGCAAAAGAGAGTTTGCGTAAAAAGTTAACAGCATAAACATGAAAAAAGATACTATAGATACATTGTTTGAATCCCTGGAAGGCACTTTCGATGTGCACGAAACGCCAGACGGTCACCAGAAGCGTTTTCTGGACCGTTTAAACGCCCAACAGGAAGCCAAACCACAACGAAACTGGTGGAAACCATTGTCCATCGCCGCATCCATTGTGGTAATTCTGGGTATCGGATTTTCTTTGATGAAAAGTCCCCAACCATCAGGTGAATTAGCGAGTGTCTCTCCGGAAATGGAGCAGACACAAACTTTTTTTGTATCAGCCATCAACAATGAAATAGATAAACTAAAGAGTTTCGAAACTCCTGAAACCAAACAGCTTATCGATGACGCATTAAAACAGATAACAAACCTCGAAAAGGAATACCAGCAGCTCAAGATCGACCTGGTGGAAAGCGGAAATGACAAACGCGTGATCTACGCAATGATTTCCAATTTCCAGAGTCGTATCGATCTGCTCGAGCATGTTGTAACAATCATCGAGGATTTTGAAAACCTAAAAATGAATGAAAATGAAATTACTATTTAAATCCCTAATTATAATCTTGCTGTTGCCAATGATGGTAATGGCTAACGACAAATTCAAAGGAAAGTACACCAAAACCAAAACTTTGAATAAAGAATATACAGTGAATGCCAATGCAAGTCTTCGCGTGATGAACTCGTATGGTAATATTGATGTGACAAGCTGGAACGAGAACAGAACAGTGATTGAAGTAACTATAACCACGAACGGTGACAATGAAGAAAAGGTTCAGGAGCGACTTGACGATATCGATGTTGAGTTTTCGGGAAGTGCCTCGCAGGTTAGTGCTGAGACCATCTTTAATGGAGGAAAGAAAAGTTCCTGGAGCTTCTGGGGGAAAAAGAATAATGTTCATATGGAGATCAATTATGTGATCAAACTCCCTGTGACAAATTCGGTGGACCTTGGAAATGACTACGGATCCATTAGTCTGAACCGCCTCGAAGGAAATGCAAAGATAAGTTGTGACTATGGGCAGCTCATAATTGGTGATTTAATGGCCGAAAACAACTTGCTAAATTTCGATTATACGAACAACTCGACCATCGATTATATGAAAAGTGGGCGCATTAATGCGGATTACTCCGGATTTACCCTAGACAAAGCTGACAAGATCGAGTTGAAGGCCGATTATACCAAATCTGAGATTCTGGAAGTAAACGATCTTAATTACAATAGTGATTACGGGAAGCTGATCGTAGGGAAGGTCAATACTCTTGTTGGGCGGGGAAATTATATACCCAACAAGATCGGGACGGTAAGTGGTTCACTTAATCTCAATACTGACTATGGCTCCATTTCGGTGAGCAGACTTGCTTCTTCCGTCAAAGAAGTAGTTATAAAATCCGATTACACTGGTGTTAAATTAGGCTATGACAGTGGATTGAATTTTGATTTCATAGTTAAGCTTTCATACGCGGGTTTCAATGACGATGATGAATTGAAAATTACACGCAGTGACAAAAGCAATTCTAACAAATTATACGAAGGATACCATGGAACAGAGAATTCCGGAAATACTATTGATATTAACTCCACCTATGGCGGGGTAAGCCTTAAGAAACAATAATCACCAAAAAACAAAAAGCATGAACAAATTAGCAAAATTTACACTCGCCGTTTCTCTGATAATTTTCGGATGTGGTGATATGATGGCCCAATGGGGTGAGAAAGTTGTTGGTAACGGAAATGTTACCACACGAACGGTAAACACCGATAATTATGATGCTATTAAAGGAATAGGTTCAATGGATGTGCATCTTCAAAAAGGTTCAGAAGGAACTATCACTGTGAAAACCGATGAGAATCTTCAGGAATATGTGATCGTGGAAGTTGAAAATGGAGCTTTGAAGATACGTACGAAAAAGAACACCTATCTGAAAACCAAAAAAGGTATCCATGTGTATGTTCCATTCGATGATATCTCTGAAGTATCCTTAACGGGATCAGGAGATATTGATACGGAGGATACAATCAATAGCGATGAACTTGAAATCAATATAACCGGTTCGGGAGATGTTAACCTGGCAGTTGCAGCAAATTCTGTGGAAGCAACGGTTACGGGCTCGGGTGATATTGAAGTAACAGGAAACACTACCGATCTCAAAGTGAGAGTCACCGGAAGTGGCGATTTTGATGGTGATGGTCTGCGTTCTGAAAATACAAATGCCACGGTTTCGGGATCAGGTGACGCATCGGTATATGCGAGCAAGTATCTTAAGGCGCGTGTTAGTGGCTCAGGTGACATTGAATATGATGGTAATCCGGAAAAACGAGATACCAAAGTATCCGGATCAGGAAGTATAAGCTCAAATTAAATATCCTGCCATAAAAAAAACCGCTAAACCTTTACTGGATTAGCGGTTTTTTATTGTCTTAAAATCTTGTATACTAGGGTAATTCAACTAAAAATTGCCCATTTGTAATATTGAAAGTTGACGGATTCGTACCACTAAGATCTTCAGCAAGGAAGAGGAAAGCCGCTTCTATGGTTCCTCCGGTAGCGAGGTCATTCGCAATCACAATGATACTACCGTCTGTGGACGTGAATGGTGTTCCACCCGGCTCTGTAAATAATTTTGCGATAGACTCACCTGGTGCCGCGGCACTTACAAAGTCGTGACTACCTGGATCAAGGTTTTTCGGGAATGTAATTTCAATGGATTCTCCGGTTTCACTGTTATAACCTCTGGCGGTAACTGTTTCGGTACCTGAGAAATCAAATTCAAAAGCATCCGTGAAATTAGCCGACCAACTCGCACCATCTATACTGGCACTCATGCTATTATTGGCATTGGTAGCTCCTGGTTCGTAAAGTACTTCAAAATTACCATCGGTTATTTCTACAACCGTTGGATCGATCCCTAACGGATCTGTAGCAGTGAATGCGAAATTGGCAACTATGCGTCCAATTAATGTATTGAATTCCAGAATTTCTATAGTACCTGGATTTGAAGACAGGTCTTCGGTACCTAATCCTGCATTGTATTGCGCGATTAATTTTGTGCCGTCGGATAGCTGTTCCATGGCGAATGTACCCAATCCAAGTGTTTCGGGTATGTCGATCCTGATCTTTTCCCCGGCTGCATTAAGAGCTATTATATTTATCATAGGAACATCCGATATTACGTTCCGTGTGGAATTTACAGTTTGAGGTTCGAAATTAACGCCATCAACCTTAGCGAAGAAGGGATCCAGCATACCTCCTCCTCCTCCTCCTCCACCTCCGCCACCGGCGTTTTCAGTGTAAGGAATTGAATTAAAGGCACCATTGGAAATAGAAACATTCTCGATTACTGGATTGCCGTTCCCATCGGTTATTGGGTTTCCATCCGCATCCAGAGCGATTCGCACGCCTTCAAAACTGAAATTTCCAGAGATAGTAGACGCATCTATATCAATTTCAGTAATAGTTAATTGACCGAAACCACCTAAAGCTGTATCTGAGATAAAGGGGTTGGTCTGGTCTGCATCAATATAGACGGCACTGTTAAGCGTCCCAGCACCGGCTGAAAGATCGAATGTACCTTCACTTCCATTTTCTACATTTAGCGATATGCTCTGTCCTGTAGCATCTAATTCTCCGGTGATCACCAGAGAATTATCACCATTAAAGACTGCAGCTGCCGTACTGGCCGTCCATGCTTGGCCACCAATAGTGGCGACAAACTGTCCTTCCCCGGCTATTACTACCTCTTCCTGTGGAAATTCTCCTTCAAGAGGTTCATTATCACAGGCAGTAAATTGGAGCGCGAGAAAAAATAACAATAACCAGCTTCCTAGTTGAAATTTCTTCATAAGTAAGTAAGTTTTCTTTGGTATAATAAACGCAAACATAAGTAAAAATTGTCTATTCAGACAGGTTTTTTTGGCACCCTTAGAAGTAAAATAACCCCGACAGCAAAGAATACTACCAGGAATAAAACAGAATTTCTCATTGAACCCGTTACCTGATCGATAAATCCATATATCATCATTCCAATAACAATCCCAATTTTTTCCGCTACATCGTAAAAACTAAAAAAGGAGGTCGTGTCCTCAGTTTCTGGCAGGAATTTCGAGTATGTCGATCGTGATAACGCCTGTATGCCTCCCATCACGAGTCCAACAACCGCTGCCGTACTGTAGAATTGATAAGGGGTAGTAATAAAAAAGGCTACAATACAGATCCCAACCCAGATAATATTGATCATGATTAGTGTGGGGATATTACCAAATTTAGACGAAGCCCTTGACGTAAGAAATGCTCCTAACACCGCAACCAACTGAATGATTAAAATACTTAATATGAGTCCAATGGTCTTTTCGCTACACGAGATATCCTCACAACCTTCACACCAACATATTTCTTTTTCCCCAAAATACGTAGCTACCAACATCACGGTTTGAACCGCCATACTATAAACGAAAAATGCAGCAAGGTATCTGCGTAGCCGGATGTTTTCAGAAAGTGAATAATAAACTCCCTTTAATTCTTTAAAACCATTTAATATAACACTTCGCGTCACTTTATGACCCGTTGAAACTCCTTTGGGAAGATGATAAAAGGTATATTGGCTGAAGGCCATCCACCAGACTCCCACCGTGATAAATGAAATACGCATGGCCTTCATACTGGCCTCATCTCCTTCTCCCAATCCGAACCAATGTGGATAAAGCACCATGACAAGATTAAAAATAAGAAGCACCACACTTCCCACATAGCCCATTGAAAATCCTTTAGCGCTAATACTGTCCTGCTGTTCTTTAAACGCGATATCCGGTAGGTATGAATTATAAAACACCAGGCTGGCCCAAAATCCTATCAACCCGAAAAAATACGATGTGAGACTGAGGTATATATGATCCAGATCGAAGAAGTAAAGTGCTATACAGGAAATACTCCCTAAATAACAGAAGAACTTCATGAAAACCTTTTTATTCCCTACATAATCTGCTATACCGGATAATATGGGCGACAAAATCGATACCGTTAGAAAGGCGGCCGCAGTCGTATAACTTATTAAAGGCGTGCTGCGAATTTCACCGCCAAAAACCGTAACGGTTTCCACACCTGCCGAACTGAACAACGCCTGGTAAAATAATGGAAAGACGGCAGAGGCAATTACAAGACTGTATACCGAATTCGCCCAGTCGTAAAACGCCCAGGCATTTAAAAGTTTCTTACTCCCTTTGGTTAGGTTGGCCATAAAAAAAGCTGCCATAAATTGGCAGCTTCTAAAATAGTAAAATATTTATAAGGAGTTATTTCCTTTTAAAAGAAGTCACCCCAAATTTTCGCGCCTCAGCCTTGGCTTCAGGAGCCCAGCCTGTTATATTGTTAATTCGAGTCTGACTGGAAGGGTGGGTACTAAGAAACTCAGGTGGTGCCTGTCCGCCCGAATTAGCCTGCATACGTTTCCATAGCTCTGCAGCCTCGGTAGGCTCGTATCCGGCAAGGGCCATTAAAGTTAGCCCGATACGGTCTGCTTCACTCTCATGATTCCTGCTGAAAGGCAACATTACTCCTACCGTCGATCCTATTCCGTAATATTTATTAAAATCTTCCTGCGCTTTCGGATCTTTAGATAAAGCGACATTTCCGGCTACCGCTACAAGACCCTGGTACTGAGCTGCGCTCATGCGTTGCTGACCGTGATTTGCCAATGCGTGGGCTACTTCGTGGCCCATTACAGCCGCAATTCCCGCATCGCTTTGAGCGATCGGTAGGATTCCGGTATAAAAAACAATTTTACCACCAGGCATACACCAGGCGTTCACCGCGGGATCATCCACGAGATTATATTCCCATTGATAGTCTGTTAAATACCCCGCATATCCATTTGCATTTAACCAACGTTCTGAAGCCACAGAGATCTGCTGTCCGATCTTTTTAATTCTCATAGCATCTGCGGTTCCAGTCACTATTTTATTCTCAGCTAAGAACTGATCGTATTGCTGAAATGCCATCGGGAATATTTGGGAATTCGGCACAAGAGCCATGGTTTTCTTCCCGGTAAAAGGATTCGTAGCACAGGCTACCATAAATACTACAACTCCAAGTAGGGACAATGTCATTTTAAATTTCATTGTAATCGGTTTTATAATTTTCATTAAAGTTAATAATAAAAGTTTTATGATTTTTTTATTGATGTGCAAAAGATATACCATTATTTTTGATAACTGAATTAGATGGAACGACTTTTGATGCCACTAGTCGAAAACACATATAATTATGAAAAACCTACTTTTATTTTTAGCATTATCAACAACTATTCTATTTACCTCATGCACAGGCGATCAAGGACCTCCGGGACCTCCGGGTGACCCAGGTATTAATATTCTAGGGCAGGTATTTGAAGTTACCGTCAATTTTACACCGGGAAACGACTTTAGTCAGATAGTAGATTTCCCACAAAATGTGGAAGTATTTGAAAGTGATGTTGTCTTGGTGTATCTATTGGAAGATGTGATCCCTGGAAGCGGTGGAAGTATTGATGTCTGGAGCCAGTTACCACAAACCTTCTTCATAGGAAATAATACACTTGTATATAGCTTCGATCATACATTCCTCGATGTGAGATTATTCCTTGATGGGAATTTCGATCTTAGTACTTTGGGAAGTGCTTTTACCGACAATCAAACTTTCCGTATCGCGATAGTACCAGCAGAATTTGCAGATGCTAATATGTCTATGGCTGAACTTTTGGAATCCATGAACCTGGAAGTTACTGATATTCAATCAATCGGAAATTAAGATGAAACACTTTGCATTGATCGTTTTCAGTCTGCTCGCCATTAGCTGCAATTCGAAAGCTCAGGAAAGAGAAAAAGAGGAAGCCAGCTACGCTGTTACTAAAACAGAAGCTGAATGGAAGTCCGAGCTCACTGAAATGGAATACTACGTGCTACGTGAAGCTGGTACGGAACGGGCATTTACAAGTGAGTTGAACAAAAATTATGAACCAGGCATATACGTTTGCGCTGCCTGTAAGACTCCGCTGTTTAGAAGTGAAAACAAATTCGATAGTGGAACAGGCTGGCCTAGTTTCGACCGGGAGATAAAAGGAAACGTGGCTTTCGATACCGATTATAAACTGGGATATGCGCGTAATGAAGAACACTGTGCTACCTGTGGCGGTCACCTGGGACATATATTCGACGACGGACCCAGTGAAACCACTGGTCAACGACATTGTATCAATGGTGCCGCCCTCGATTTTATACCTAAAGAACAATGACAGAAAAACAATATCCGTTGGTAAAAACGGAAGAAGAATGGCTTGAAGAACTCGGCCCTGAACGATACAGGATTCTGAGACTGAAGGGAACTGAAAGACCTTTTACAGGTGAGTACAATATACATTCTGAAAAAGGTGTCTATTCATGTGGTGCATGCAAAATCCAATTGTTCGACAGCAGTAGCAAATTCGATAGCGGTTGCGGTTGGCCTTCTTTCGATGACGCCATTGAGGGAACAGTCGAGAATATTAAAGATACGTCTCATGGTATGATCCGAACGGAAATACTTTGCGCGAACTGTGGTAGTCACCTGGGTCATGTATTCAATGACGGACCTACTGAAACCGGACAACGCTATTGCGTGAATTCACTTTCTGTTGACTTTCAGAACAAGGAAGATTAAACCCTTTTCCTGTATCAACGTCATAGTATGGAACACAAATTCTGTATTATGAAACGTTATTTACTTATATTAGGATTAGGAACATTTCTTTTATCAAGTTGTGCAACTCGTGTAGTAACACCGGCTCCTGTAACTTCTACCAGGGTTGTTGTGATTAAAAAGGCCCCGCGAAACCATAAGGTAGTGGTTGTGAAAGGAAAACGGTATTACACCTGGAACGGAAATCACTACCGCAAAACCGGAAAAGGTTATGTCCTGGTAAAATTGAGATAAGTTTAAAAAACATTTCTGCTCTTCTTCGTTACGCTTACATTTCGTAAATTCGTTCCCTCAATTTAACGATACTAATTCTAGGAAATGGGTAAATACGATATTATTGTTTTAGGGAGTGGCCCGGGCGGTTATGTAACGGCCATCAGGGCATCTCAATTAGGTCTCAAAACAGCGATTATTGAAAAAGAAAATTTGGGGGGAGTATGCCTCAACTGGGGATGTATTCCAACCAAAGCGTTACTGAAGAGCGCACAGGTTTTTGAATATCTGAAGCACGCTGAAGATTACGGACTTACTGTAAAAGATGCAGATAAGGATTTTAACAAAGTCGTAGCGCGAAGTCGTGGAGTTGCTGATGGAATGAGCAAAGGTGTTCAGTTCTTGATGAAAAAGAATAAAATCGATGTGATTGAAGGTTTCGGAAAGTTGAAACCTGGTAAGAAGGTAGATGTAGACGGAAAAGAATATTCTGCAGATCACATTATCATAGCCACTGGTGCACGATCCAGGGAATTGCCCAATTTACCACAGGACGGAAAAAAAGTGATAGGATATCGCGAAGCGATGACCCTTAAAGACACAGCCCAAGAGTATGATTGTTGTAGGAAGCGGTGCCATTGGTGTTGAATTCTCTAATTTCTACAATACGATGGGAACCGATGTGACAATTGTTGAGTTCCTGCCTAACCTTGTTCCACTTGAAGACGAAGAAGTATCTAAACAATTTGAGCGCATTTTCAAGAAGTCCGGTATCAAGGTCATGACTAATTCTTCCGTTGAAAGTGTGGACACTTCTGGTAAGAAAGTTAAAGCCACGGTAAAAACTAAAAAAGGAGAAGAGATCCTGGAAGCTGATGTTGTGTTATCAGCAGTAGGAATTACTTCTAATATTGAGAATATTGGCCTTGAAGATGTTGGAATTGTAACCGATAAAGGCAAAATCATGGTAAACGACTGGTATCAAACCAATATCCCTGGCTATTATGCCATTGGAGATGTAGTTCCCGGTCCTGCATTGGCCCATGTTGCATCTGCAGAAGGAATCACTTGTGTAGAAAAGATCGCAGGTATGAATGCAGAGGCTATTGATTATGGGAATATCCCCGGCTGTACTTATACAAGCCCGGAGATTGCAAGTGTTGGAATGACAGAAGCACAAGCTAAAGAAGCCGGATTTGATTTGAAAATTGGAAAATTCCCGTTCTCAGCCAGTGGAAAGGCCAGTGCTGCCGGAACTAAAGACGGGTTTGTTAAAGTGATCTTCGATGCTAAATACGGTGAATGGCTAGGTTGCCATATGATTGGTGCCGGAGTGACGGATATGATCGCCGAGGCGGTAGTGGCTCGTAAACTTGAGACAACGGGACATGAAGTCTTAAAAGCAATCCACCCGCATCCCACGATGAGTGAAGCCGTTATGGAAGCAGTCGCTGATGCCTATGGTGAAGTTATTCATCTGTAGTCACAGCCGAATATAAATTGTAAAAGCGTCTTTAACGGGCGCTTTTTTATTTTTAAATAGATTCTATTAGTTGATAAAAGATTGTAGCGCTAACTCATAACTCTGCAAACCAAATCCCATTATAAGGCCCTGGGCCACAGGTGTGATGTGGGATTCATGCCGAAATTCCTCTCTCGACGCAGTATTTGATATATGAACTTCGATCACCGGAGTGCTTATGGCACTTACCGCATCTCTAATCCCCACGGAAGTGTGAGTGTAAGCGGCGGCATTCAGAATAATACCATCATAACTGAAGCCTACCTCCTGGATCTTATCTATTAGTTCTCCTTCAATATTACTTTGGAAATAATCGATTTCAAACCAATCGTATTTATTCTTCAGGGTATCGAAGAAATCTTCGAAGGAAAGGTCTCCGTAAATATCTGTTTCCCTTTTTCCGAGCAAATTCAGATTAGGGCCGTTGATGATGATTATCTTCATGATTCAAATATAAATAAATAAAAAATTCGGAATGATACTCCGAATTTCTATTTAAGATCTATGTCCGATTTAAAAATCAAACTGCAATCCCAACCTGGCATGGAAGTATGCTGCATCCAGAATTACATACTTTGCTTCTGCAAAGACATTGACATTATCTATGATATTATATTTATATCCGGCTCCTGCATTTACACCGAACTCGCTATTGGATATTTCAGACTCCTGTTCTATTGTGCCACCACCAAGGCCTCCTTCCTTCAGGGTAATATTCAGATATTCACCTCCGCCCAGTACGTAGAATTCGTCGTACACCTTATATCTGGCATTGAGATCTATTGCAAACCATTTGGTACGCAAAGATCCTGCATCTGCCACGGCAAACGTCCCATTGGTCGATACTCCCCATTTTTCCGTAATGTCGTAGATAAGATCGGCACTGGCGCCAAAAGCTTCTATTTCACTGAGGTAACCACCGGAGATCGATGCACCGAATCCCTGAGATCTTGCCGTATGCACACTTAACACAATTGCTAAAACAAAAAGTAATTTTTTCATATTTCGTTGTTTTTTTCTTCAGCACAAAATTACGTTTTTTAATGAAATAAAAGCAGGACAACAATGTCCTGCTTAATTATTTGAAAATTATCTTGTTAGTTAAACAGCATACCTGCGGAAAGGCTAAAAACGGAATTCTTAACATCGGTTGTCACACTCATTCCCTCAATAGTCTCTTTTCCGATAATATTCGATAGTCCTGTGGCATATCGCGCCTGGATGATCAATCCTATATTAAACCTATACTGGGCACCAGCAACAGCAGAAAAATCCATGCTCTCTGCTCCTATGGGCATCGTTTGCCCTCCTATTTCAACTTCATCTGTTATACTGATACCAAGTTGAGGACCTCCATGAAGACTAAGGCCCTTGGCAATGGTAAAATCAGCCAAGACAGGAATATTTATATAATCGAGTTTGCCGGTGACCTTTAACGAGCCCTGGGAGCCTGTGTACCCTTGAGAAGAAAAAACGACCTCCGGTTGTACAGCAAATAATTTGGAAACGCCAATACGGGCTATTCCTCCGGCATGAAAACTTGTTCTACCATCCAACCCACTCACGTCACTACCGATAACCGATGCGAAATTGAGGCCCACCTTAACTCCAAAATCCGTTCTCTGGGCGTGAACCGTCGTAAATACAGTAAGTAGTATGAATACTACCCTAAATAATAGATTCATGATATACGTTTAGTTACGTTAAAAATACCTGTTAAAAATAAAAAGCAGGATCAAATGATCCTGCTTTTCTAATGATTATGAGTATTTCTAATTAAAGAAAAATCCAGCTCCGAGCTGAAACACATTGTTTTGATTCTTAAAATCTCCTTCAAAATCGTTTATATTAGATAACCCGACATTATAACGAGCACTAAAGAATAGTCCAATAGGCAATTTGTAAGCCGCTCCGGCCGCAATTGCGAAATCTGTACCTTTAACGCTATCTTTAATATCTTCTTCACCAGATTCGGTCATTCCCAAACCTGATACTTCGAATTTATCCTTTGCGCTAATGTTAAAACCAATCTGCGGTCCAACTTCAAGACTCAAACCTTCTATAACATAAAATTTACCGATAATTGGAATATTGATGTAATCCAATTTAATAATGGACTCTCCCATTATAGTTACACCATCGAAAGACTCCGTGTAAGTGTCTTTAGCTCCCTGAGCAGAATAAATTATTTCTGGCTGTACAGAGAAGAAGTCATTAACTGGAATTTCAGCAAGTGCACCAATATGGAAACCTGTTCGGCCATCGATACCACTAGTTTCATCCCCACCAATAGAGGCAAAGTTAACCCCGGCTTTAGCTCCAAAACTCACTCCCTGAGCTTGAACTGTCGTAAACGAGAATACTGCAATTGCAGCAAGCATAAGAAATTTTTTCATGATTAAAGTTGTTAAGTTAAGTGGCAAATCTACCAAATTAATACCATACAGATATGATAATTATCATTTTCGATAAGATTTCGAAGTTTTCTGCAATAATACATAAACGTAAAAAATACTTCTATTATTTGATAATAATACTGTAATTATTACTGGAATAGCTCAATTTAAGTACTGATATCGTAAGTTGTTAAAAAATCGTTGGCATGCAAGAATAACCTTATTAACCGGTTTCAGAAGTTACCTTTTCGGTGATAAAAAAAGGCGACTGTTAAAGTCGCCTTTATTTTATGTTTATTTAATGTTACAGGAAGGAGTAACCAACCGATAGGGTTACTACCGTATTTTTACCACTTTCATTTTTTACAACATCCGTAAGACCAAAATTATATCTTCCTTCGAGTCGTATGCCCATAGGCAGATCATAGCCTAATCCCACAACCCCTGTGAGATCAAAAGATTCTGCTGTGGCGATATTGTTAAATACTTGTTTAATATTATCATCCACAACAAATCCAAACTGAGGCCCTGCCTGCAGATTAAGTGATTCCGTTAAGAAGTACTTTATCACTATGGGTACATTTACATAATTCAAATCGATCTTTTCGGGATCGGCCTTAGCACCCTGCTGCGAATACAACAGATCGCCCTGGATTCCTATCTTGTCTCCTAACTTTCCGCCAACGAAAGCACCAATAACAAATCCGGTACGATTTGATAATCCGGAGGCATCTGTAATATTTGCAAAGTTGACTCCGGCCTTTACTCCTAAATCAATTCCCTGTGCCTGTGCCTCAACAGCAAACAGACCAAATGTTACAAACAATAAAATGAATTTTTTCATGCTAGTTATATTTTAATTTGTTGTTTTAAGTAACGCAAAAATATGTACATTATTCTTAAAACAAATAGTAAATTGAGGACATTATCCGGAAGAGTATGAAATGGCCGAATCTGCGCTCAGACTATATGAACTACCTGCGGTTGGAACGCGGGTTATCCGAGAATTCTATTTCGAATTATTTACTTGACATTAAAAAACTGGAAGACTGGCTCCTGGAAAATGATATAATCGAATCTCCCGCAACTATTTCCGAAGATACCATTCAACAATTTGTCTATCATATCGCAAAAATTGTGAATGCGAGATCTCAGAGCCGCATTATCTCCGGATTACGAGGGTTTTTTAATTACCTGGTTTTTGAAGATTATCGCAACGACAACCCAATGGAACTCATTGAAAGCCCGAAGATCGGCCGAAAATTACCTGACACACTTTCTATGACCGAAATCGACCAGTTGATCGCTGAGATCGATCTTGGAAAACCTCAGGGTGAACGTAACAGGGCTATCATTGAAACACTCTATGGTTGCGGACTCCGTGTTTCCGAATTAATAAATCTGAAAATTTCGGATCTTTTTTTCGCTGAAGGCTTTATTAAAGTTACGGGTAAAGGCGATAAACAACGATTTATTCCTATCGGAGCGCATACGATCCGATTTATTGAACTATATCGCACAGAAATAAGAGTGCATGAAACGATCCAGCCCGAAGCGGCAGATACTCTATTTCTGAATCGTCGTGGGAAATCACTATCACGTGCCATGATCTTCACGATCGTGAAGCGACTTACTGAAAAAGCAGGAATTCGTAAAAATATCAGTCCGCACACCTTCCGCCATTCATTTGCCACTCACCTTTTGGAAAATGGTGCCGATCTCAGGGCTATTCAGCAGATGTTGGGGCATGAAAGTATTACAACCACCGAGGTGTATACCCATATAGATAAGAGCCATCTTACGGAAGTTATAAATCGTTATCATCCCAGAAAAAGTGACTAAGGGGTAAGAAATAGATAAATCGGCCAGTATGCTTCCGGTTCTAGGTACGAATTCGTAAATTCAAATAAAATCTAATTAAACATTATGAAGATACTTACATATACCAATGGTGACCCTATGCACGCGGTTGGTTTAGGAACATGGAAAGCTATGGGTGACACCGTAAAATATGCAGTAAAAGAGGCTGTTATGGCAGGAATGCGGCATATAGATACCGCTGCTGTGTATCAGAATGAAACGGAGATCGGTGAAGCGCTTTCAGAACTATTTTCGGATGGGGTGATCTCAAGAGATGAAATATTTATTACTTCTAAACTTTGGAACAACGCACATCAGGCAGATGAAGTGCTGCCGGCATTGCAGGAAAGCCTTGAAAAACTTCAGCTGGAATATCTGGATCTATATCTCATTCACTGGCCTGTTGCCTTTAGAAAAGATGTATTCTTTCCGGCAGGTGCATCCGATTACATAGCTCTCGAAGATTGTCCTATTAGTGAAACCTGGCGGCAGATGGAGGTTAATAAAGGAAAAGGTTTGGCCAGGCATATAGGCGTGTCGAATTTCAGTGTGAGAAAACTGGAGGAATTAAAAATGACGGCTATTCAAAGGCCTGAAGTGAATCAGGTGGAATTACATCCCTTGCTGCAACAAAATGACTTATTGGAGTATTGCAATTCCGAAGGAATCATACTTACCGCATATTCACCTCTTGGATCGGGAGACAGGGACCACAGTATGAAAAATGAGAATGAGCCTAATCTGATGGACATCCCTGAAATTTTGGATATTGCCCGTAAGCACAATATCTCGGCGGCTCAGGTGCTTATTTGCTGGCATCTGCACAGGGATTGCTCTGTGATCCCAAAATCCACTTCCGCGGCCCATATTGCCGCTAATTTTGCCGCAGGTGATATTCAACTGGATGCTGAGGATCTGAATATTATTGCGGGGCTTGACAAGCACTATCGCTTTATTAACGGAAAGTTCTTCGAGGCTCCTGAAAAAGGATATTCCAATATATTCGATGAATAAAAAAGGCCTCCGAGTGGAGGCCTTTTTTTATTTAGCAATGTTAACAGCCCGTGTTTCACGTATAACAGTAACCTTTACCTGACCCGGGTAGGTCATGTCGGTTTGTATCTTTTGTGATATTTCAAAAGATAACTGGGCCGCCTTCTCATCGCTCACTTTCTCACTTTCTACCATCACACGTAATTCACGTCCTGCCTGAATGGCAAAGGCTTTATTAACACCGGTAAACCCGAAGGCAACTGCTTCAAGGTCTTTAAGACGTTGTATGTAAGAATCCAATACCTGTCGCCTTGCTCCTGGGCGTGCACCGCTAATCGCATCACATACCTGGACGATTGGAGATAACAGGTTGGTCATTTCAATTTCATCATGGTGCGCACCGATAGCGTTGCACACATCAGGTTTTTCACCGTATTTTTCAGCCCATTGCATTCCCAGAATAGCGTGAGGAACTTCGGTTTCGGCTTCAGGTACTTTTCCTATATCATGTAATAATCCCGCTCTTTTTGCGAGTTTTGGATTTAAACCTAATTCAGATGCCATAACGCCACAAAGCTTAGCGACTTCCCTGGAATGATGTAAAAGGTTCTGACCGTAGGAAGAACGGTATTTCATACGACCAACCGATTTGATCAATTCCGGATGTAAGCCATGAATTCCAAGATCGATCACAGTTCGTTTTCCAACTTCGATGATCTCCTCTTCAATTTGTTTGGTAGTTTTACGAACAACCTCTTCAATTCGAGCCGGGTGGATACGTCCGTCCGTAACCAGTTTGTGCAATGATAATCGGGCAACCTCTCTTCGAACAGAATCGAAACAGGACAGTATAATCGCTTCGGGAGTATCGTCTACAATAATCTCTACGCCGGTCACTGATTCAATAGCACGGATGTTTCTACCTTCCCGTCCTATAATTCTACCCTTCACATCATCACTTTCGAGGTTGAATACCGAAACGCAGTTTTCGATAGCCTCTTCAGTTCCAATTCGCTGAATGGAGTTAATGATAATTTTTTTGGCTTCCTGTTGTGCGGTGAGTTTAGCTTCTTCAACAGAAGATTGAATATAAGCCATGGCATCGGTTTTCGCCTCTTCTTTAAGACTTTCAATAAGTTGCGCCTTGGCATCGTCTGCAGAAAGACTGGATATGACCTCCAGTTGTTCTATTTGTCTTCGATGCAATTTCTCAACTTCACTCTGCTTTTTATGCAGGAAGTTGAGTCTGTCCTCGTATTCTTTTCGTTTACTGTCAACTTCGGAATTAATTTTTTTTGTCTTTGCAAGTTCACTGGATACCTGTGATTCTTTATCCCGAATGCGTTTCTCCACATCACCGATCTTCTTATCGCGGTTCAGTATTACTTTTTCATGTTCAGCCTTTAGTTCGATGAATTTTTCTTTGGCCTGTAATATTTTATCCTTTTTAAGCGCTTCCGATTCAACCTTTGCCTCCTTCAAAATAGCGGCAGCGGTCTTCCTGGCCTGCCTGGTAACTCGAGACGCATTGTTGCGTTCAAAGACCTTTGCAATTATAAATCCTACTGCTATTCCTATCACGGCGGCAATAATGTATGCTACTATATTGTCCATTGTTTATCTGTATTATTTCTGTGATACACAGAATGGTTATAAAACTGAATATCGCAGTGTTGTAATCCCACCCGATCCTTATTTCAGTTTCATGCAATAAAAAGCCTACACTAATAATGTCATTTTGAATAAACTCCTTAAAAACAAGTTTAGGGCTAACAAGCTGGTCAAGTATCCGCTCAAAGACGGCTCGCTTTTACAACTTCAACTCACCCTTTTTAAAGAATTCGTGTTGAGTTTACCAAAAATAATACTAATGTAGGCAGTAACCTTATTATTATATTTTAAAGAACGTTACGATAAGTTTTCGTGCAACAATTGATTTAAAGCAATTAACTTCTCTTCTATTTGTTGCGTATCGATATCCTTATCGATTTCTTTTTGCTCTACCTGGGCTGCAAATTGTAACGCACACATGGCTAATACATCCTGCTTGTCCCGTACAGCATAACTTTTTTCGAACCTTTTTATCATCTCTTCTATCTTCTTAGCGGCTTTCCGCAAACCTTCTTCCTGTGAAGGGTCAATGGTTAACGGGTACACCCTGTCTGCTATTGATAGTTTTATTTTTAGCTGGTTCGACATATTGTCTATTCGGAAAGTTGAGAAATGCAATCGTCAATTTCCCGAACTAAAGCATTTATTTTGAGTTTTGTTTCTCGTTTATGTTGGTCGCTGCCGAGCATCGAATTTGCTAACTTCAACGAGCTGCATTTTTCTCGCAATTCCTCAATATCATTGTGAGACTGATCCTGTTGCGATTTCAGATCCTGAATTTTATTTTCCAGTTGGTCCTTTGCTTCTTTCAGCTTTTCATGCCTGTGAAGCAGTTTGCTTATTCTGTTCTCCAGAGAATCAACAACTTCAGAAATCGTGCTCATTAAAAAAATATTTCAATACTCTACTCACAAAGTTAACCAACCATATGTAATATGCCAACTCTTTTACATATTTTTTGTAATATTGATCGACGAAGATAACAATGCTGTTCACCCCCGTTTCTTAAGAAGAACTAAATCATTGAATGCCATGAGGCTACTGTTTTTTACATATATTTTAAGTAGTATTACTTTTGCTCAAAGTAGCCTGCCACAGGACTATTTTCAGGATCCTCTGAAGATACCGATCATTCTTTCCGGCAGTTTTGGTGAATTGCGTTCCAATCATTTTCATAGCGGTCTCGACATAAAGACACAGCAAAAAGAAGGAATACCAATCTATGCACCTGCCGATGGTGAGGTAACCCGAATCAAAGTAGCACACTATGGGTATGGAAAGGCACTTTATATTGCCCATCCAAATGGTTATAGTACCGTATATGCTCACCTACAACGATACGCCGGGGATATTCAGGAATTTGTTAAAACAACCCAATACGACCGTGAATCTTACGAAGTCGAACTATTTCCGGATGCAGTAAATTAAAAGTAAACAAAGGAGATCTAATCGGGTATACGGGAAACTCGGGAAGCAGCGGTGGGCCCCATTTTCATTTTGAAATAAGAGATCGAAACTCGCGTCCCATGAATCCTATGCTTTTTGGAATTGATATTCCGGATACTAAAAAACCATTGGTGAATTCAGTGTTCGCGTATCCGTTGGATGACAACGCCCACGTGAATCAATCTCAAAACCCGGTTAAACTTCGATTAATGCTTCAAAAGGACGGTACGTACAAAACAGAAAGTATTACAGCCCTGGGAAAGTTAGGATTTGGAATTTCAACGTACGACCAGCAGGATGGTGCTTCCAATAAAAATGGAGTCTATAAAATAAAAACCGCTTTTAATGGAACAGAAAATTTTAATGTCCTATTTGAAAAGTTCTCTTTTGGGGAAACACGTTATTTAAATCGGTTTATTGATTACCACTATTGGCGAACCAACAAGAGTCGTGTTCAGAAATTATTCAGAGAATCAAATAATCCGTTAAGTATGATCACTAAAGAAAAAGACAATGGATTTATTATGGTCGAAGACGGGTTGACTGCCACTTATACCATCGAAGTCCTGGATTTCAAGGGAAATAAAGTAGCGATCACGGTTCCTATTGACGGTAAAAAGTTGGAAATACTGAAAACCAGGGAAATTAAGAAGACTGAAGATTTTATTTATGCAAATCAGGCAACATCGATATCGAAGGGTAAATTCAATATATACATACCAGCCAATAGTCTATATGAAGACACATATCTTGATATAAATGTGAAGGGGGATACTCTGGTGTTTCATGAAGATAATATTCCAATTCATAAAAATATTTCAATCACGGTAGACGCGTCCAATTACAAAAAACAAGATCTGGATAAATTATATCTGGGTCGCCTGAATTACAAAGGAGAACCTTATTACAATACTACCTACAGAAAAGGAACCAGGTTAACGGCTAAAACAAGAACCTTTGGTTCGTTCGCATTAGTGAGTGATACCACGCCACCTTCGATTCGTCCCGTGAATTTTTCCGAAGGTAAATGGATTAGTAATAAAAGACGCTGAAGGTTAAGATTGAAGACGATCTAAGCGGTATTGGATCGTACAGAGCAACCATTAACGGAAAGTATATCCTAATGGAATATAATTATAAAAAAGACGTTTTAACCTATAATTTTGACGATAACATAATTGCTGAAACTGAAAACAATTTGAAATTGAATGTTGTAGATAATGCAGGAAATAATGCTACATTTGAGGCAACATTTTTCAGAAAATAACTCTAACTTCTGCTTTTGAAAACTTCACAATTACTTCTACTTCTACTTTTTCTTGGATCGGGTTTCTCCATTTTTGCTCAAAATGCTACCGTAAAGGGTGTTATTTTGGATGAGAATAATATTCCCATTGATAACGTAAATGTTAGCTATAATGGTACCGGGACTATCACAGATTTTGATGGTTTTTACCTGTTGGAAATACCAGCCAACCAGGAAATAACGATCACTTTTACCCATATCAGTCATTGTAATGTTTCCCAGACCTTCAATTTGAAACCCAATCAGGATTATGAATTCAATCCCGTCATGAAAATTGATGTGGAACAAATTGGCCAGGTTATTATAACTGGAACGAAAAGACGAAAAACGGTTACCGAAACTGGTGTCAAACATTAGATCCTGAAACGATTCGAAAAATACCGGGAGCGAATGCAGGTGTAGAGAATCTCCTAAAATCGCTTCCTATGGTCGGAGGGAATGATGAATTAAGTACGCAATACGCGGTTCGGGGTGGAAATTATGATGAAAACCTGGTGTATGTAAACGAAATTGAAGTATATCGTCCTTTCCTAATTAGAAGTGGACAACAGGAAGGCTTGAGTTTTGTAAACAGTGATCTAACTCGTTCTGTAGATTTTTCAGCCGGTGGATTTCAGGCCAAATACGGTGACAAATTATCATCGGTTCTGGATATTCAATACCGCCATCCAATTGCCTTTGGGGCTACAGCCGATCTTAGCTTACTGGGTGCAAGTGTATCTGTTGAAGGAATTTCAAATAACGGAAAATTGAGAGGTATTGTTGGTCTTCGATACAGGGATAACACATTATTTGTAAATGCGAAGCAGACCGAAACTAATTTCAAACCGAGATTTGCAGATGCTCAAACCTATTTAACCTATAAATTCAGTAATAAATTTGAACTCGGGTTTCTGGGAAATGTGTCAATAAATGAGTACAATTACGAACCGTTAACGCGACAGACCAATTTCGGTACTTTAGCCGATCCTATCGCTTTACTAGTTTTCTACGAAGGTCAGGAGGAAGATCGATACGACACCTATTTCGGGGCCTTAAAAGGGACCTATGTGGCTTCCGATCAGTATACTGCTAAGTTTATAGGCTCCATATACCAAACCACAGAGCAGGAATACTTCGATATCCTGGCGCAATACCGACTTGGCGAGGTGAATACCGATATTGGTGATGAAAATCTTGGAGAAGTTGAATTTTCAGAAGGGATAGGTTGTCAGTTGACGCATGCCAGGAACGATCTGGATGCCCTTATATTAAATTTTGAGCACAAAGGAATTTATAAACTAAAAAGCCCGGACGAAGACAAGGATGTGATGTTATCGAATACGGTCTAAAATATACCCGTGAAGACATACGTGACAGAGTGCAGGAATATGAAATAATAGACTCCGCAGGTTTTTCCATTCGTCCTCCCCTGCCCGATTTCGCTAATGATCAGCCTTATGAACCATTTGCCTCTCCCATTGTACCTTTTACAACTATTCGCGCTACAAATGATGTACAGATCAATCGTATTTCAGGTTACGTGCAGTGGAGTAAGAAAACTGAACTTGGTACTAACGAATTATGGCTCAATGCAGGGGTTAGAGCACATAACTGGACTGTTAATGGCGAAGGCATAGAAAGTACTTCGCAAATAGTATTTAGCCCAAGGGCACAGGTATCACTGAAACCAGACTGGGACATGGATATGCTTTTCAGATTGTCCGGTGGTGTATATCATCAACCCCCTTTTTACCGGGAGCTTAGAGATTCTACCGGAACTGTTCGTCCCGGCGTTAAAGCACAGCAATCTGTTCATATTGTTCTCGGTAATGATTATAGTTTCGATTTATGGGACAGGCCATTTACGCTTAATTCGGAAGTTTATTATAAAAAACTTACCGATGTAAATCCATACACCTTAGAAAATGTAAGAATTCGCTACAGAGCGCGTAACAATGCCGATGCCTATGCTTAGGTCTCGATTTACGACTTACAGGAGAATTTGTGCCGGGTACAGAGAGCTGGGTGAGTTTCGGATATCTCAAAACTGAAGAAAATATTGATAGCCGTGGGTATATTTTCAGACCTACGGACCAACGACTGAAATTCGGAGTTTTATTTCAGGATTATGTGAAAGTGATCCCGGATCTTAAAAGGTATCTCAACCTGACGTATAATACCGGACTTCCAGGTGGATCCCCTAGTTATGCAGATCCTTATGACTTCCAAACACGTCTGCCCGATTACAAAAGAGTCGATCTGGGAGTATCCTATGTTATTGTGGACAGTGACAAACTTCGTAATAGCGGCTGGTTAAAGCCCTTTAAGGAGTTATCTGTGGGAGCTGAGATATTCAACATTTTCGATGTACAAAACTCAATTACAAACACATTTGTTCGCGACATTTACACCAAAGTACAGTACGCCATTCCAAACTTCCTTACCCCGAGAGTTTACAATGTCCGGCTTACGATGAAATTCTAGGACTTGACAAATTCTTCCAGGACGTCGATAACGTAATCTATTTCTTCTTCAGTGTTGAAAGAAGAGAAGGAAAATCGAATGGATGGTTTTTTAAGTTCTTCTTCGGGTAATAATTGGGCCAAAACGTGGGATCCGTTGCTGCTTCCACTTTGACAGGCACTTCCTTTGGAACAGGCAATTCCGTTTAAATCCAATTGAAACAATAGCATCATGGACTTTTCTTCTGAAATTGGCAAACATACGTTGATCAGGGTATAAGTACTGGTATCAGAATCTTCACAACCGCCATTAAAGTGAATATCGGGTATGCTTTCTTTTAGCTTCCTGATGAAATATTCCTTTAAATTCAAAATATAGGCCTGCTCCTTTTCGAGGTTCTGATAGGAGATCCGAAGCGCTTCTGCCATACCTGCAACTGCATACACAGCTTCAGTCCCGGCACGCAATCCGCGTTCCTGTTCACCTCCGTAAATAAGGGGCTTTAAACCCGTATTCTTGCGAATAAAGGCAAATCCAATTCCTTTCGGTCCGTGGAATTTATGCGCTGAAACAGCGGCAAAATCAATTGGGATATCTGTGAAATCCAGCTTGAAATGTCCCACCGACTGCACCATATCACTATGAAACAAAGCATCATGCTTCTTGCAGAGTTCTGCCACTCGTTTAAGTCGATCATTGTACCCACCTCGTTATTTACATGCATCAGGCTCACTAAAGTCTTTTCCCCGGAAGACCCTAATAACGCTCCAGGTCGTCGTAATCTGTACAACCCGAAGTGGAAATGCCACATAATCCACTTTTAAATCACACCGATCAGCCAGCACTTCAATCGTGTGAAGAACGGCGTGATGCTCGATCCTGCTTGAAATAATTCTCTTAACCCCAAGGTTAGCTATAGCACTTTGCAGCACGAGATTATCGGCTTCGGTTCCACCGGATGTGAAGATGATCTCCGATGCAGAAACGTTTAAAAAGTCCGCAATCTCCTTTCTTGCTGTTTCAAGTAAAGATTTAGATGATCTTCCATAAGAATGTGTAGATGAGGGATTTCCGTATTCTGTTTTTAATACTTCCGACATGCAGCGAATCACTTCACTCCTCAATTGGGTCGTGGCCGCACTATCAAAATACACTTTCTTCATATCCGGCAAAAATACATATTAATCTATAATCCAAAACATGTAATTATAAAGAATTGTGTTACTTTGTAATGTTTGAAAAAACCACTATGAAAAAATACTTCTCAATATGCTTTCTAACGCTGTTTTTAACGGCTTGTAATGATGGTGATATCATACTCACTTCCTTTAACTTTGGAGATGCCAACCTGGAATTCTGCGGTGGACCCGGTGATTATGTATTTTTCAAAATAAATAATGAAGCCGCCGAAATCATCGCCTTGCAGTTAGGCACTGCGGAGGTACTGTTTTTTGAGAGTGACACCTTGCAGGTAAATCTTGATGGATCTACCAATAAAGTAACGTACCGAACTTTTAACGAAACGGTCATGTCGAATTACTTCTGTGACAATATACCTCCAACTTCACCAGCTGCGGTAAAAAACTTTTTAGGATCTGAAGGGCTAGCCACCTTATTTATTACCACGCTTTTGGACGATAATGACGGAATTCCCTTTGAAGCGACCAACGACCCGCTAAAGGAGGGATTCGGCGATTTCGATAACGACGGCTTGCCAAACTTCTACGATGACGACGATGATGGTGACAACGTACCCACAATCGCAGAACTTGGTGATGACCCTGAAAACCCAATGAATACGGATGGCGAGGACTTCGTGGACTATCTCGATGAGGATGATGATAACGATGGCGTATTAACACGTTACGAGGTAGGCAGTAAAATTGATTTGAATCCGAGGGACAACATCACCGATCCCTCTGTCGGGCCTGATTACTTGAACCCTGCCGTAGCCAATGCCATAGTTGTAGATGCCTTTAGAGTCCATACGTATAATTTGGTGAGCGAAGTGCGTGTCATCATCGAAAATCTGGTCCTGGTTTCGGAAACAGAACAAATAACACAGCAAACTCTGAATTTGGGGACAATAGAAAATATTGTGAATACAGATATCACCTTAACACCGGATTTCCCGGATTAAGGTAATTTACTTTGAAAAATATATACTTCCGTGGCTCCTCGGCCGTATTTCTTGAAATCGGCGTCGTAATATTTCATATTTTCATAGCGCCTGAACAGGTATTCTAATTCCGCTCTTAGGACGCCATCTCCTATACCGTGTATAAATACAACACGCTGAATTCTCTTACGAATCGCGAAATCCAACTGTCTTTTAGCGGTGTCCAGCTGAATATTAAGCATATCGTGGTTTGCCATTCCTTTTGAAGAATTAATCAGTTTATGGATGTGAAGATCCACCTCCATCGCGGGTTGTGTGCGCTGTTTGGGCTTGATTCTGATAGATTTAAGGGGTTTCGAAGACTCCTTTTCAATTAAAATAGCCCCAGGGTCTTCCGGTAACAATGCCGCATCGGGTATTTTTGCATTCATAACTACCAATTCATTGATTTCGAACTGCATCTCGAAATCATCTTCCGAAAGGATCGTAACCGTATCATTTTCGACGCGAATAACAACCCCTTTTATAGCATCATCAATGGTTTCTACAGTATCCCCTTTTTTCATTATTTTTGTAGCGTTATTCTTACTTTTTAAATCCGTTTACCGTTATTTATTGTATTTTAACGAATACAAAGGTAGAAATATCGGTATTTTATCGATTTTAACCACTTAAAACTATGATAATTAAATATTATTTCTATTTTTACCAAGGTTAATAGCGCCATTTTGCCCCCAAGATGACGATTTAAATATATGAAAAATATGAAAAGCCTACTACTCTCAGCAATTGTGTTACTTATGTCATACTCAGCGATGGCACAATTGTATGTAACTCCGAACGGGACTACTTCAACAGACTCCTATGTATACGTAAGTGATGAAATTTTATTTGTTGAACAGGATGTAAATCTTGTGGCAAATGCAAACGATCCAACAACAGAAGCTAGCATTTATTTGCGAGACGAAGCTCAATTAATCCAGGGAGCAACTGCTTCAGCCAACTCTGGTACCGGGTTTATTTCTGTGTATCAGGATAGTAATTCAGATTCCTATGACTATAATTTCTGGGCTTCCCCTGTTGGAAACCAGGCGTTAGCGGGTAGTGGAAATGTGAATTTTGGTGTTCTTAACTTTTATGACGTTAATACGGTTACGGATTCAGATCAAACTCTGGTGACTGCCGGATACAACGGTTCCCCTTCACCAAACTTGACTATTTCTCGTCGCTGGTTGTACAAAAGACCGGCAGGAGCAGGATATCAGTCAATATATAGTAATTATGCAGTACCAGCCGGAATAGGATTCACCATGAAAGGTGTGGGTGTGTCACTCACATTGATCCCTTTACCGATCCTATGAATCAGAATTACGATTTCAGAGGAAGACCTAATAATGGTACTATATCTGTAGGTGTTTAGCAAATGAAAGCACGCTTTCAGGAAATCCGTATCCTTCAGCGATAGATTTAAATTTAGTGTTTAATGACGCTGATAATAGCGAAATACAAGAATTTAAATTTTGGGATGAAGACAGAAGTATTAATTCCCACTATTATATAGACAATAAAGGTGGTTATGGAACATGGATTCCAGGTGTTTCTCCTTATGTCACAGGAGGGACTTACACAAGACCTACTTTTTACAATTATGACGCTGGCGGAGGACAAGGTGGAAGTACAGGTATGATGGGACCAATTGTAGAGCGATTGTATTCACCAATCGGACAAGGGTTCAATATTTTTGCTGACATAGCTGGTGATGGACTGGTTTATTTTAAGAATAGCCACAGGGTATATCGAAACAGAAAGTGGAAGTACCTCTACCTTCAGAGGAGCGCAGGGAACTAATTCAAGAAATGGTGGCCCTAGCGGCACTGTGGTTAGCGAAGTAGATCCTTTTGAAGAGTATCCACCTACTATCAGAGTGTTTTCAGTTTTCGGAGAGTCTCACATGCGTGATATGGTATTAGTTTTATCTCCGCAATCTACTGACGGTTATGACAGAGGTTTAGATGCTCGTCACCCAATGGATGGAGCAAAAGCCGAAGTGTACTTCCCTATCACCGACGACAAGGGAACACTGCCTTACGTAATCCAGACAGTACCTTATGAAATAGGAAAACGAGTTCCTCTAACATTTGAAATTGAGGTTCAAACCCCTGTTATGATTACGGCGGTTCAAGAAATTAACCTTCCTTCGAAAGTATATCTATTTGACAGTATCGGTAATACCTACCAGGAAATCACCAACGGAAATGAAGCGGAATTATTGCTTCACACTGGCGATTACGAAAACAGATTTTTCTTAGTCTTCAGAGGTGGTCCGGACACGGATGATGACTCTGGAGGTGCGGTAAGAACAACGGAAGTTACCTCGAACGTGGACTTCTTCCAAAACAATGCTGTTGCACAACTGGAAGTAAGCAACCCTGAAGGTTACGATATCCAGTCGGCTTCAATCTTCGATATGTCAGGTAAACTGGTATTAAACCAGCAGAATCTTGGTAATAGTACCAGACTTACATTCCCAACTGGTTCGTTCAGTGATGGCGTGTATATCGTGAAGCTTACAACTTCAGACAATGTTGTAATCGACTATAAAATGACCGTGTTCAATAAGAGATAAATTATGCTTACCCTAGGCATTGACGATTATATGTTGCCGTGCCTTACCAAAAAGTATTTAGGCTTTGACTGTTTAGGCTGTGGCATGCAACGTGCTACAGCCTTTCTTTTTAATGGTGAATTTATTGCAGCCTTTAAAATGTATCCCGCTATTTACCCACTCATCATCTTAGTAGTATTCCTGGGTCTGAACATGTTCCTCGACTTTAAACATTCAGAAAAAATCAAATTAATTCTTATCTTGATTACCATCGTTTTTATAGTGGGTAATTTTCTCATCAAACTATCGAATCAATAACATCAAATAACAATTATGGAAAAACAAAAACTGAATACAACCCTTATATATATCCTTTCAATCGTCGGATTTTTATGCTGTTGTTTTGCCGGCCTGGGTATTGTCCCTGCTGCAATAGCATTTTTTATTGCTAATGGCAAGGTAAAAGAATGGAAGGCAAATCCTGAGAATTACGAAAATGGAACCGCGATGAATACGGCAAAGATCATTGCTCTGGTTGTATTGATCATCAATGCTTTATATCTCGCCTGGAACATCTACTCTATCTTCGCAATGGGCGGATGGGAAGGCTATATGGAGGAATCAAGAAGGAGAATGGAAGAAATGGGAATTTAGCATGAGTCTAATATAAAAAAGGCGGCCATTGGCCGCTTTTTTTATTAATATTCGAAATCAACTACTATTCGAATTCTCGTAATGTGCTAACGATAATATCAATACATTCCATGAGTTGATCTTCAGTCATAACCAATGGAGGTGCAAAACGGATTATATTACCATGCGTAGGTTTTGCCAGCAATCCATTATCTCGTAGTCGTAAGCAGATTTCCCAGGCCGTATCACCGTCTTCAGAATCATTTATAACAACAGCATTTAACAGACCTTTCCCTCTTACGAGTTTACATATCTTACTTGTTTTAATATACTCATCCATAGCCTCTCGGAAGATTATCCCGAGCCGCTCCGCGTTTTCCGCCAATTTTTCATCACGTACAACTTCGAGCGCCGCCATGGCAACAGCTGCAGCTAAAGGATTCCCGCCGAACGTACTTCCATGATTACCCGGTCGAATCACTCCCATGATCTCGTTATTTGCTAAAACGGCAGAAACCGGGTACACACCTCCACTTAGTGCTTTTCCCAGCACAAGGATATCTGGCTTAACATCCGGAGTTCCTTCACAGCTTCGATTTGCACAACTACAATTGCCGCAGCTGGCTAATAACCTACCGGTCCGGGCAATTCCAGTCTGAACTTCATCTGCGATAAACAATACATTGTACTTATCGCACAGCGCCTTCGCCTTTATTAAGTAATCTTCACTTGGCACAAAAACTCCCGCTTCACCTTGAATGGGCTCTACCAGGAAACCGGCTACGTCCTCATTCTTCTTAAGAACCTCTTCCAGTTCCTGTAGATTGTCATACTCTATCTTTATGAATCCCTCAGTATACGGCCCAAAGTTCTTCCGTGCAACGGGATCGCTGGAGAATGAGATTATCGTGGTAGTACGGCCGTGGAAATTGTTTTTACATACAACGATCTTCGCATTATTAATATCAATACCTTTTACTTCATAGGCCCACTTTCTGCAAAGCTTGATCGCTGTTTCAACAGCTTCCGCGCCAGTGTTTATGGGAAGAAGTTTGTCATAGCCAAAATACTGGGTCGTGAACTCTTCATATTTACCCAGCTTATCATTATAAAAGGCCCTGCTGGTCAAGGTAAGTTTGTTTGCCTGCTCGGTAAGAGCACTTAATATCTTCGGGTGACAATGCCCCTGGTTAACCGATGAATAGGCCGATAGGAAATCGTAATATTTCTTTCCCTCTACATCCCAAACAAATACACCCTCACCCCTGCTTAAAACAACAGGTAACGGATGATAGTTCTGAGCTCCATATTTGTTTTCGAGTGCCATCGCCTCCTGGGACAGCGTGTGTTGTGCTACTGACATAATATAAATTTTAAAAATTAATAAAATTTCTACTATACCTTTATTTTCCCTAAAGATGGGAATTCAGCGGAGGAGAGAAATCATCCTTGAGACTGCAAATTAATGAATATTAGTCTGAATATTTTATTCTTTCAAATGAAAATTTTTAAACTTTTTTAGCGGCCAGCGAAGAAATCTGAAGTTCCAGTCGTTTCATTTCACGAAGTATTGCATTCTTGTCCATTTGCATCCATACAAAAAGTTTAACCAGCAGAATCGACGTCAGGCATAGAAATCCTCCTGCTCCCCAACGTAATAACTCATTGGTATTTTCAGTACTCAAAAAATTAATGAGGCAATAAATGAATATTACGAAAACAACCACCATCACTATATTCAGTAATATCATAATCCATCGGTTCTTTCCATGGAATAGCCCTCCAAGCATCTCAAGAACGTTCTGTTCATCCAATTCGTTATAGAAATCAGCTTCTTCTTCATTAAGTGTTTGCTTAATTAATTCGTCTATTTCTGTCATTTTATTTTTCATGATTTCTTGTTTTTAATGTTAATTTTAATTGTTCCCTGGCCTTAAATAACCTGGATTTGATTGTGCCCGTTGGCACATTAAGTATCGTACTAATCTCTTTGATACTAAATTCATCAAGATAGAACAGCTCTAAGACCATTTTCTGCACCTCGGGCAATTCTTCCATCCTGATCTTTACCATGACCAGACTATCGCCAGTACCATAAGTGTGATCATTATCCGGGCCGTTAATACGTTGTTCATAATATTGCGATTTACTAGTATTCTCTCTTTTTTTCTTTCTAATCCAATCGAGTGATTTTCTTGTAACGATAGACATTGCCCAACTCCCAAAGCGATCCGGATTTTTCAACCCATATATTTTTCGAAGTATTATTCCCCATGAGTCCTGCACCACATCCTTCGCTTCGTCAATATCTCTTGTATACCAACAGGAATGTCTGCATAATTTCTTGTGCCATCTTTTTACAAGCAGAGACATGGCTTTCTTACTACCTGCCTGACTCTCCAGTACAAGCCACGAATCGAATATCTTTTTACTGTTGGTCATATCCTACCCTATTGACGTACACATTTCAAAAAGGTTCATTTATTCATTAGTTTTATTAAGATAGGCCGAATTTTTTATTTGATTCTATTATGCTATTCTTATTTTTACCGTCATGAGAAAACGGAATAAGCGCGTAATATTTGAGAACGTTGAAATCATCGATGCCGGCGCTAAAGGCAAGTCGGTGGCCAAAGCCCCTGACGGACGAGTGATTTTTGTAAATAATGCTGTTCCAGGTGATATAGCTACCATTCAAACGTTTAAAAAACGGAAAGCATATTACGAAGGATCAGCTATATCATTTTCAAAATACTCCAATAAACGTGTTGATCCGGTTTGTGAATTCTTCGGAACTTGTGGTGGATGCAAATGGCAGTTCATGGATTACAGCCATCAGCTGTTTTACAAGCAGAACGAAGTGGAAAATAATTTAAAGCGCCTGGGAGGAATTGAGATACCGGAGGTCAATCCTATTATTGGTTCAGAAAACACACTATTCTATCGTAATAAAATGGAGTTCTCATTTAGCGATAATAAGTGGCTTACCAGGGAACAGATTGAAAGTGGTGAGGAAATCACAAACCGAAACGCATTGGGTTTCCATATTCCCGGGATGTGGGACAAGATCCTGGATATCGATAAATGCCATCTGCAACCTGATCCCAGCAACGAGATTCGAAATTTTGTAAAAGCGAAAGCGGAAGAGCTTTCCATAAGCTTCTTCAATACAAGACAGCAACACGGCTTGCTACGAACCCTCATGATAAGAACCAGCTCCACAGGTGATATAATGGTGTTGATCCAGTTCTTTTCTGAAGACAAGTTAAAACGCGAGCAATTACTGGACGCATTAAAAAATAAATTCCCCCAGCTAACATCCCTTCAATACGTTATTAATTCAAAAGGGAATGACACCATATACGATCAAGAAGTGATTTGTTATTATGGTCAGGATCATATTTTTGAAGAAATGGAAGGTCTCAGATTTAAGATACATGCCAAGTCCTTCTATCAGACCAATAGTGAACAGGCTTACGAACTTTATAAAGTAACGCGGGACTTTGCCGGGCTAACCGGAAAGGAGCTGGTATACGATCTTTACACAGGTACCGGCACCATAGCGCAATTCGTGGCGAAGGATGCATCAAAGGTTGTAGGTATAGAATCGGTTCCCGATGCTATACAAGCCGCTAAAGAAAACGCAGTTCTTAACGAAATACACAACACCGTTTTTGTGGCCGGGGACATGAAAAAAGTGTTCAATGAGGAATTTGTAAATGAACACGGTGTTCCTGATGTGGTAATTACAGATCCGCCCAGAGACGGAATGCACGCCGATGTAGTGGCACAGTTGATGACACTTGCTCCACATCGAATTGTCTATGTAAGTTGCAACAGCGCCACCCAGGCCAGGGATCTTAAATTGATGGACGAATATTATTTTGTTAAAAAGGTACAACCGGTAGACATGTTTCCCCAGACATATCATGTAGAAAATGTTGTACTTTTGGAAAAACGTCAATAAGCAACGCAATCAATGATCAAAAGGCTCTTCATTATTTTCTTAGCTCTCGCGTCTGTATTGGGTTGTACCCGCGATGACATTTGCGAGGAAGGAATTGCCACTACTCCTCTGCTGATCATCACTTTCAATGATATCGTACTCCCTAACCAACGGAAATCCGTTCCTTCTTTAACCGTTGAAACCATTGAAAATAATAGTAAAGAAGTTATTTCGGCTACGACTACCGATTCCATAGCGATTCCCCTGCGAAATACTGGGATGGAGACTCGATATCGCTTCAAATCGGGTGTAGGGACGACAGCGCCTAATACAGATGTTATTACGTTCAATTACAGCACTGAAGATATATATATAAACAGGGCCTGTGCCTTTAAAACAATATACCATGAACTCAATGCAATGGTTCAGGACGAAGGTTCGGCAAACTGGATATTACAACTGGAAATAGAAACCACCGATATTATCGATGAAACTGAAACTCACATTACTATCTTTCATTAGTTTCTTTCTATTAGCATCAGTTACGATGGCTCAGGAAACGACTAATGATTCTATCCCGAAGCAGAAGAATGCTTACGGACTAAGGGTTGGTGTGGATCTTTCAAAACCTATTCGCACACTCATAGACAATAATTACTCGGGATTCGAGATTGTTGGAGATTTCAGGATATCGGAACGCTTTTATGCGGCGGCAGAAATAGGGAACGAAAAGAAGGAACGATTCGAAAGCAATCTAAACTCCATCGCATCCGGTAGCTATGTGAAAATTGGTGCAGACTTCAATGCCTATAGAAACTGGCTGGGAATGGAAAACGCTATTTTTTTGGGACTTCGTTATGGATTCTCTAGTTTCAAACAGGAATTACTTGCCTATGGCATCTATACAACCAATCAGACCTTTCCGGGAACTTTTAGGGTAGATCCTCGTGAATATACAGGATTAACAGCTTCCTGGGCCGAATTGATGCTTGGTGTTAAAACCGAAGTCATTAATAATCTGTATCTCAGCATTAACCTTCAGTTAAAACATAAAATTTCGGAAACTTCCCTGGATAATTTTGATAATCTGTTTATCCCCGGATTCAATCGCACGTACGATTTCAGTGATTTTGGCGCAGGTTTTGGATACAGTATCTCTTATCTCATACCTATTTTCAAAAAGTAAAAAGCTTACTGCTTACTGGCTTTTCGGCTACCTTCATACATTTCATAAGAAACGAACCTGCTCTCCAATTTGCCATTAAAGAGTTTAATCTTTTTAGAAGGACGCAAGCCTACACACTTTAAAGCTTCCATATTGCTAGTGATCATCCATGCCTGCGAACCAGGATATCCATGCTTCAAAGTTGTACCGATTTTCCCATAGAAGGCTTCTATATCACGCACCTGCAGCCTTTCATCGTATGGTGGATTGAAGACGAGGTGCGTCGGCCCTTCGATATCCTTCTGGCTTTCGAAGAAATCCCGGGTGGTGATCTCAACAAAGTCCTGAAGATTTGCATTCTTGATGTTCTGTCTTGCCTTTTTCACGGCAACAGGGTCTGTATCGTAACCCAGTATTTTAAATCTAAAATCCTTGACCTTCTTGAGGGCCGCGTTTTCAATAAGTTCATAGAGGTCCACATCGAAATCCGGCCAGGTTTCAAATCCGAATTCATCCCTGTTTAGATTAGGGGGGATATTACACGCGACCATCGCAGCTTCAGCGAGGATGGTGCCACTACCACACATGGGATCCAGGAAATTTGACTGTCCATTCCAACCACTTAACATAATCATTCCGGCTGCCAGCACTTCATTAATAGGTGCGAGCGTAGACGAAGTCTTGTAACCGCGCTTATGTAATGATGCCCCTGAACTATCCAATGATACGGTACAAATGTTTCTGTCTATATGAATATTAATACGTAGTGTGGGATGATCCAGATCGACATCGGGCCGCTCGCCTTCCTTATCTCTAAAACGGTCTACAATGGCATCTTTGGTTTTCAATGCGATATACTGTGAATGGGTGAATTGTTTTGAAAAAACAGTTGCGTCTACAGCCAATGATCCATTAGCCTCCATATAATTTTCCCAGGGGATATCATAAACCTTCCGGTACAGATCTTCTTCTTTAAACACATTGAATGCGGTAATGGGTTTTAATATTTTAATGGCTGTCCTGCAGCAAAGATTGGCTTTATACATAAAACCGATATCCCCTTCAAAGGACACATTTCGGGTCCCTTTCTCTATGCCCGAAGCACCCAACTGTCTCAATTCTGAAGCTAAAAGCTCTTCCAATCCATAGAGGGTTTTCGCTACCATTTTAAAGTTGTTTCCCATAATTATTCTTCCGAAGTCCTGCAAAAATACAGTATTTTTAGGCCGAAAAACTAATCCTAAACAAAAACAGTCAGTTATCCGGTGAATTCCCCAGACAGATTAATCCTTATCTTTGGCCGATGAATTATCTTCTATTATTCCTGGCAGTCGCTATAGGATATGTGATAGCCAGCAGTCTGCAAAATAGGCAGGTTAAGCAAATGTCAATATTCCTGGCTTTTAGTGGTGCATTCCTGCTATCTATGACCATTAATGAATTGCTTCCCGAGGTATTTAAAATGCCTACAGAACGAATTGGAGTCTTCATTATGGCGGGTATACTGCTTCAGATAATTCTTGAATTTTTCTCAAAAGGTGCAGAACACGGGCATGTGCATCTACATATTAAAAATCGGGATTTTCCCTGGCTTTTATTTGTGAGCCTTTCCATCCATGCCCTTTTGGAAGGGTTTCCAATTTCAGAACAAAATAATATACTGGTAGGGATACTGGTCCACAAGATCCCGGTAGCCATAATACTATCCATGTTTTTTCTACAGGCTCAATACAGCAGAAAGGTCACAATATCCTTTTTGTTCCTTTTTGCATTGATGACACCCTTGGGTAATTTATTGTCGGAACAGGTCTCGGTATTGCATACGTATCACACCGAAATAACCGCGGTTGTGATAGGTATTTTCTTACATGTATCGACCACCATTCTTTACGAGAGCAGCAGGGATCATAAATTCAACTTGGCAAAGCTGCTCATCATTGTACTTGGATTTACGATCGCTTATTTTTTCTAGGGTTAGATAACGTCGGTAAAGATGAAAAAGAAGTGAAAAATGCTTCCGGCCAGTACGAAAAAGTGCCATATAGTGTGGTTATACGGGATTTTCTGAACCACGTAAAACAGAATTCCCAAAGTATAAAAAGCTCCGCCGATAGCAAGAAGTGCGATTCCTAAAGTGGATTGAGCTTCCAGTACACTACTGAAATCAAAGGCGATCAGCCATCCCATAACGAGATAAAGTATAAGTGAGACTACTTCAAATTTACCGGTAAAGAAGATCTTTAAAAAAGTTCCCAGGGCCGCAATTCCCCATACTGTCCAGAATAAAGCCCAGCCTGAGTTGTGTTCCAGGGATATTAGGGCGACCGGTGTATAGGTTCCGGCAATAAGAAAATAAATACTGATATGATCCAGCTTCCGAAGCAGGGGTTTCCATTTTACATGACCAATGGCGTGATACAAGGTTGATGCGCTATAAAGTACGATCACAGATATGGCGTACATCAGTATACTAAACGTACTATAGGAAGTCTTCTCATTGTCGAATACAAGTAAAAGCACCAACCCGGCTATCCCAAGTAGAATTCCAAGGCCATGTGAAATGCTGTTCCAAAGTTCCTCTTTTTTAGTGTACATGGTTTCTGTGATGAATTTGGCAATTTGCTCGATGCATCTTCGCAACCGGGCTATCCGTTCTATCTTTTTATGCAAAACTAAAGCATAAAAAGGATATCACTGCTATCCCTATTGCGGATAAGGATAAGTTTAACATCTAAATATCACCCTATTTGAGATATTAAATGCAAAAAATGTTCTGTATCTCAATTAACAGTCAATCCCGGACATTTGCATACTTATCGGATTACTCTCGTCATTCACTTGCTATATAGCCAGATCATCTCCTGACCTTAACGGCAAAACTACCTTTAGTATTTATCGTGGGTCTGGAATTTATCACTGGAAGTTCACATAAGTAAGCCGAGACGGTTCAGAAATTAATGCTGAACTTAATCACTTTACAGCATTGAACCAGTTGGGCTAGTAAAAGGGAATAAGATGGTGGATATGCAACTCAGTAATAACAAATTAGTGGATCGCAGAACCAGAATCGTTATGGAAGCGTTGGATATTTCTGTGGAAGAAGCCAACAATCTATTGATGCAACATCAAAGTGATAGAAAAGCAATAGATGTCTATAGGACAATCGGATAAAAAGCTTTTGATTAAGGCATTAAAGTACATGCCTATGTGATTCCATTATTGGTTCTTACCACCCATATGTTTAAGGCTGCCTTTCTGAATAATGAAAGAAGGCTTTTTTATAATACTTTATAGTAGCTTTAATTGGAATGGGGGTACAATTTGGCTAAGGCTTATGGGTATACGAACGAATATAAATGCAATATTGAATAAGGTTTATTGAGTGCTGAAGACCTCAATCGATTCATTATTATTCGCAACGATAACCATCAACTTGCCTTTTACATCCATAGTAATCACTCCCCTCGCATCATTTTCGGTAATGAAACCGGTCTTTGAAGAAGGGATCGCTTCAATTACACCATCCCTAAACCGCATTACACTTCCTTTAAAGGCATCGTACCGTACTGTTTCTACTTCAACATTGTATAGGTTTCCAACCGAAAATATTTCGGTTGCCCCGTCATTGTTAATATCCGCAAAGGCAAAATCATTTAACGGTGCCAATTGAGCCTGCCATGGGAGCATTTTTACATCAAATTCACCATTTCCGAGATTTTCTATAAACACACTATGGAGTATATCTGCCTGATAATGCAGGGCTTCATTTAGTTTTTCTCCATAGATATCCGACATGGTAGCACTGGCAAAAGAACGATAGTCCGTGAACTTATCTTTTATAAACGGCATCTGCTGAGAAGAGCATTCCCTGCCGCGTGACGGGACTAGTTCTCCGTTATAGGTATTGCTTAATACTACATCGTATGTGCCGCTATCATCAAAGTCCATCGAATAGACGTGAAATTCATGAGAGTCGTCTGCCTTAAACTTGGTGTTAAGTCCAATATTTCCCGCAAAGTAATCCATATCCCCATCATCATCTATATCGTATTGTGCGAGTCCAAACCAAAGACCGGTTGTTTCTTGAAGGGATGGGATCATAGCTTCAGAAAAATTCCCGTCCTCATTATTAAATATTTTTATTGTTGACCACTCCCCTACAGTCATGAGGTCTTCATCTCCGTCTCCATCGTAATCTGTAAATAAAGCAGATGAGACCATATGATGAATTTCAAGTTCTCTCATAAGAAACTTACCACTTTCATTGATCAGGAAGTATGATTTCGGCGGATAAGGATATTTATCAGGAATGATCCGGCCACCTACAAAAAGATCAGTATCCCCATCATCGTCAATATCGGCAGAGATAACAGCCTGACCACTGATCCTTAATTGGGGAATGATGTTTATCGATTTACGAAAGTTGCCATTGCCATCATTCAAATACAATCTATCCTGATAACTATTATCTCCTTCTGGTTTATGAGCTCCTCCGCTTGCTACATAGAGATCGAGATCACCATCGCTATCACTATCAAAAAAAGTCGCTCCTGTATCTTCTGAATCTGCGTCACCGGACCAGGGACCATACTTCTTTGTAAATTTTCCGGAGCTTTTTTGTAAATATAATTCTCCCGATTGACCTGCGGCTCCGCCAATATATATATCATCCAAGCCATCCCCATTCAAGTCAGCGTTGGCAAAGGATGGGCCAACATTCGATTGCGAGTGCGGTAATAATATCTGCTTGGTGTAATCATCAAAAGGATCTTCCTTATGCTTAAAACCAATACCCAGCGAATTAGTTTTACTCAATTGGTATCGTGTGGGGAGTTTTGATGAGATATTTGTTGTTTTATCAAGTCCCGTTGTATATTCGATTACATGCGTTTTATTAGCTTCTAGCCCAGCTTTTTTGGTGGTTGTACCATCAGGCCAAATTATAGTGGCATCGACAATTTGGTAATTTTTGATTCCAAAAATGATAGGTGTATCAACCGAAGATAGATATCCTCTAGAAGTGTACTGTTCATACCATTGTTTCTTTCCATCATATGTGATTTCTACCTTGGCACCTATGGCATTTGGGTTTTTTTCTGATCCTTCCAAGACCAGTTTTATACTATTGCCGATTCTATTATCCGCGGCCTTACTCTCGTATAGAGATGCAAAACTGCCCATATTGTTAGTCACGAAATCCAGATCACCATCATTGTCGAAATCGGCCGTAGCAACTCCATTTGAATTGTACAGGCTTGGTTCAGACCAGACTCCAGATGTATTCTTAAATTTTGCTCCGCCAGTATTTTCATAGAATACATTTTCTGATATATCACTTGGTACTATCGATAATAGTTCGTCGAATCCTGTTTGAAGTCCTGCCTGGTTGCGCTTATTAACCTCACTTTGAATATCGCGAAAGAGAAAATTTTCTTTGATCCCATTTGTGATGAATAAGTCTTTATCGCCATCCAGGTCCATATCGAAGAATAGAGGTGCCCAGCTCCAATCGGTCTTAGCTGTGCCTGAGAATTGAGCAACTTCACTAAATGATTTACTACCATTATTTAGATGAAGCGTGTTGAACATATATTGGGAATGATAACCATATTTCTTTAGCTCTCTGAATTTCGCAACATCCATCGATTGCATATAGGCCTTGGATCTGAAATGGTCGTCCGGTGCCATATCCACCACATAAATATCCAATAGACCATCATTATTTATATCCACCATCTCATTTCCCATACTATTATAGGATAAATGAGAGAAATAAGAATCGATCTCATTTTTAAATGTTTTGTTACCTTGATTGATCGCCAGCACGTCCGGTTCCTCGAAATCACTGCTAATGTAGATATCCGGAAAACCGTCTTTATTGATATCTCCTATGGCAATCCCGTGACGATATCCGAAATGTACCATGTTCGCTTCTTTTGAGCGATCTACATATTTTCCATCGATATTCTCATAAAAAACATCCGTTTGGATTTTCCCCGATTTCATATCTAGCATATGTTCTGCAAAACTTTTACTTTTAGGATTAAATTTTGGATCGGGATGATTGAGCAAGTACATATCCAGGTCGCCATCTAAATCATA
>CAVYGO010000002.1:0-140000 GCA_963768085.1 uncultured Flavobacteriaceae bacterium | reverse complement strand
ATTCCAGTAGCACTAAAATCGTTCCAAAATTACATAAATAGAAACGTCCCGCTAACTAATAAATTGCTAATTTTGATTTTTCTGAAAAATACTATTTATGGCACGTTCTATACTGAATAAAAAATCACTGACCTTCCTGGAAAAATATCTCAATAATGCCGCCCCAACCGGCTATGAATGGGATGGGCAAAAATTGTGGATGGAATACCTAACTCCTTATGTTGATGAATTTCTAACCGACACCTATGGAACGGCTGTTGGAATTATCAATCCGAAAGCAAAATACAAGGTAGTGATCGAAGGACATGCCGATGAGATCTCTTGGTATGTGAATTATATTAGTGACAACGGTCTGCTTTACGTAATTCGCAATGGTGGAAGTGACCACCAGATAGCACCTTCGAAAGTTGTAAATATACATACGAACAAGGGTATCGTTAAAGGTGTTTTCGGTTGGCCGGCCATTCATACCAGAAGTCGCGCAAAAGAGGAACCACCGAAGCCTGAGAATATCTTCATCGATATAGGAGCAAAAGACAAAAAGGAAGTTGAGACAATGGGCGTCCATGTAGGATGTGTAATCACCTACCCCGATGAGTTTCACATTTTGAATAAAGATAAATATGTATGCCGCGCGATGGATAACAGGATGGGTGGTTTTATGATCGCCGAAGTGGCACGATTACTTCACCAGAATAAAAAGAAATTACCCTTCGGTTTGTATATCACGAATTCGGTACAGGAAGAGATCGGATTGAGAGGTGCGCAAATGATAGCTGAACGAATTAACCCGAATGCCGCTATCGTGACTGATGTGACACACGATACTACCACACCTATGATCGATAAGAAGAAACAAGGGCACGCGAAAATCGGCGAAGGGCCGGTGATCGCATACGCACCAGCCGTTCAACAAAAATTGAGGGATGTTATCATAGGCGCTGCTGAAACCAATAATATTCCTTTTCAAAGGGCTGCATTATCGAGAGCAACCGGTACCGACACCGACGCTTTCGCTTATAGTAATATGGGAGTGGCAAGCGCACTGATCTCATTGCCGCTTCGCTATATGCATACTACCGTGGAAATGGTCCATAAAGAAGATGTTGAAAATGTGATCAAACTGATCTATGAGTCTTTACTTCAGATAAAATCCGGAGAGACATTTAGTTATTTTGAATAACAACTTATGCACAAGATATCAACTTAGGCTACTGTAATGGTAGCCTTTTTCTATCTTAGTCGGCAAACTAGGCATAAGTGCTTTTTAACTCCCTCGATTTTGGATTCTTTCTGGTCATTGTTTTCTCAATGTACTGGATCATTGGTGCAAAACGGCGAGTAGCCCAGAATGTACTTATTCTTATCGCCAGTTATATATTTTACGGCTTGTGGGACTGGAGGTTCCTGTCACTCTTAATAGGAAGTTCACTAATCGATTTTATCGCAGCGAAATTTATTCATAGTTCGCAAAATCAGGGCAAACGAAAATTCTGGTTATTCTTCAGCCTGTTCTGGAATCTGGGAATACTGTTCACATTTAAATACATGAACTTCTTTCTCCATAGTTTTCATAATCTATTCGGTTCCGAGTTGTTGCCACATGAGTTCAGCATCTGGAATGTTATTATTCCGGTAGGTCTTAGTTTCTATACGTTTCAAACGATGAGTTACTCCATAGATGTCTATCGCAGAAAACTGATACCCACCAATAATCTATTAAATTTTCTGTGTTATGTGAGTTTCTTTCCACAACTGGTTGCGGGACCTATTGAAAGAGCAAGTTTTTTACTACCTCAATTTGAAAAAAGACGGAAATTCAACCTCCAGGAATCTAAAGAAGGCCTCCGGCAGATTCTTTGGGGATTATTTAAAAAAGTACTGGTTGCCGACAAGTTAGGGATCGCAGTTACCATGGTCTTCGACAACCCCGATGGATATGGTTTTATTACCCTTTCCTATGCCGCAATTCTATTTTCATTTCAGGTATACTGTGATTTTTCAGGTTATACAGATATTGCCATAGGAACCGCACGCTTGTTCGGATTCAAACTCCATATAAACTTCAGGATCCCTTACCTCGCGAAAAGTATGACACAATTCTGGCAACGCTGGCATATCACACTTACCAAATGGTTTACCGATTATGTCTACCTCCCTCTGGTAAAGAGCTATTCGGGACTGGGGAGTTGGTCACGGATCTGGGCCTTACTTATTACTATGTCTTTAGTAGGACTCTGGCACGGAGCTAACTGGACTTTCATTTGTTTCGGGGTATTTAATGGTCTTATGCTGGTTATGGAAAGGATTCCAATGGGAAATTCGAGAAGGACTCTTGCCCGTATTCTTCCAACCCAAACAAGATGGTTAACTGTATTGTATTTCTTCGCCCTAACATCGATCTCGAGTGTGTTCTTTCGCGCATACAATATTGATGACGCCTGGATAATTCTGAAACGTATATTCACCTTTAGCCGGGATGAAGAACTTTCGTCGCTAATTGGTTATAAGATTTCCTTTCTAGTACTTCTGATCATTGCCGAGTTATTTACCCGTAGGCACGAATTTCCACTTCAGAAATTGGAAAAAAGATTTTCACGGCCGGTCCGCTGGGTACTATATTACATATTGGTTGCCCTTATCATACGCTTTTACGAACCATTAAAAACTTTTATTTATTTTCAGTTCTGATATGCTAAGGAAGTTCGTTGTACATATCATTATGTTTTTTATCCCAGTGATCATGATTTGTATCACTTTGGAGCTGTTAACTCGTAATCTACCCCACCGGTTTGCATATATCGCTCAACAGATCGAAACTGAAAAAGACAATATTGAAGTTCTCGTATTAGGGTCCTCCCAGATGAAAAGGGCGATCAATCCCGAATGGATGGAAAAACCAACTACCAGTCTTACTGCGGCTAGTCAGCATCATAATACGGATTTTAAGATCTACCGGTCCTTGAGGCAACGATTACCCAAGCTACACACGGTAGTACTCGAATTGTCCTATGCCCATCTGGAATTGCCACATAATACTGATGATTTCTGGAAAAACAGCGTATTCTTAGAATATTACAAGGTAGACTGTTTCGATAGACCTACCTGGTTCAAAGACCGATTGATCTACTTTTCAAACCCTGCCTTTTTTTCCCACGCAATTCACAATCATTATTTAAGCAGTAAAAAGCAGCACCAATTCAATAAATACGGTTTCGAGCAAGATCGTTTTGAAGGCTTATTCAGTAGTTTGGATTATAACGAAGAAAAGATCGAAAACACCAAAGTGAAGGTCTATGCTAAAATGCATAAAGATGTTTTTAGTTCGAATAGCACCTACCTACTTGGTATGCTCGATACCTTGGCGGATGATAGAATGAACGTGATCCTGGTTAATGTACCGCTGTATAAGTCACAATTACGCAAAAGGGCGGGGGCTGTTGTTCAAAGGCGGGATAGCCTTATTGATGTTATTGCCGAACGTTATCGTAACGTTCGTCTTTTGGAAGTTGAAACCGATACTCTGGGCTTCAATGTAAATGACTTTATTAACTTCAACCACCTCAATGCGAAAGGTGCAAAGAAATTCACAGAGACGCTGGAAAAGTTGATCAACGAAAAGCTTTAGAGGCTTTCAGATCGGCAAAATACCTTTTAGCCTCCTTTATCACCCTAGGTGCCATGATGATTGTAGCAATCATAGTGGGTAATGCCATAATAGCAAAGAAAGTGTCTATGAGCTGGATCATCATATCAAGCGTTGTAGTTGCGCCAACGATGATGCTTGTGATATAAATATAAATGTAATAAGGAGCGTTCTTTGCCCCAAAAAGGAACGACATACACTTAGTCCCGTAATACGAATACGAAAAAAGGGAGGATATACTGAATACTGCTATACATAACAACAGCAAATACTTCCCAATTCCAGGAATAGTCTGGGTAAATGCGGAGGCTGTTAGAGAAACCCCGTTAGCACTGGACGTTTCCCAGACCCCGGTGACCAAAATCGCCAGAGCCGTCAATGTACAAACCACCAAAGTATCTATAGCAGGTCCAAGCATAGCAACTAACCCTTCCCGAATAGGTTCATTGGTCTTTGCCGCTCCATGCGCCATAGGAGCTGTACCAATTCCAGCTTCATTTGAAAAGGCTCCCCTCTTAATGCCTAATAGCAGTAAACCTCCCACCATTCCCCCTAGAAAGGCATCTCCTTTGTAGAATGATGCCGAAAAGGCATCGGTAAAGATCATGCCCAGGTACTTGGGGACAACTTCATAATTAACCCCCAATATTACAAGGACCATAACGAAATATAGCAGCACCATACTAGGTACTAATTTTGAAGCTGTATTACTGATCCTGCTTAGTCCACCAAGGATTACAAGTGAAGTGATGAGCACTAGAATTATTCCTAAAGTAAGATCACTATTTAAACCAGTATACATCCCCGTTGGTTTCAACACAAGGTCATTGATTGCCTGGGTAAGTTGATTGACATTAAATACGGGTAAAGCTCCCACCAAGCCAGCCACGCTGAAGATAACCGCAAGGAATTTCCATCGTTTGCCGAGCCCTTCAACTATGAAATACATGGGGCCACCCTGAATTTTACCATTGCTGTCCTTGCCCCGATACATAACGGCCAGCGATGCCGTAAAGAACTTGGTAGACATACCTATAACAGCACTTACCCACATCCAGAATACAGCTCCCGGTCCACCAATGGCAATAGCTACAGCAACGCCTGAAATATTTCCCATACCCACCGTAGCAGACAATGCTGTGGTCAATGCCTGGAAATGACTGATCTCGCCGATATCATTTTCATCATCATATTTACCTCGCAGGATAGCTATGGCATGCCCAAAATAACGGAAGGGTAAGAATTTAATACGTACGATCATATAGAGCCCCCCACCTATTAATAGAATGAGTAATGGGAGGCCCCAGGCGATCGATTGTGCCTGGGAGGTGATGTTCTCAAGATATCTAATGATTTCCTCGTACATGTGACGTCTAAAGTAATTTAAATTTTAAAATTCATTTCAAATGACTTTATTTGTAATGGAATGAAACAACTACTAACCGTCTTCTTCTTGTTTCTATGTTTTCAATTGGCTTCCCAGGAGGCCCCCGTGGAAAATAAATCCAATTTTGTCTTTACCCCTGAATTTATGCTCGGTTACACGGCTGAATCCAATGATAATTTTCCCGATCGCGGATTGCAATCGCAACTAATTTTTAACTTCGGATGGGATCATAGTGTGAATCCAAGGGAATGGGCACGTCGGCTTAAAGGGCCTAAAACCGGAATCTCACTGGGGTATACGAATTTCGCCAAGGACAGCCTGGGCAGTGCCTATTCATTGATGCCGTTCATAGAATTCGGAGCTTTCAGGAGCCGGAGATTCAAAATACATGTTGGAATGGGGGGCTCCTATTTTACAAAGATCTATGACAAAATTGAGAACCCATTGAACCAGGCGGTGTCGACAAAACTTAGCTGGTCCTTCAGGGCTTATTTATATTATAAAATGCTACGCACGACAAATGTGGACTGGAGAATGGGACTGGGATATTCACATCATTCCAATGGCCATACCCGATTGCCCAATCAAGGGTATAATTCGTTCCTTGTAAGTGTTTCGGCCGATATTAAAAGCAAAAAATCAATTGATGAGAATCCGGATATATTAACTTCCGATTTCAATCGCAGAATCAACGACTATGTTAGCTTTTACAGTGGGTTTGGAATTAATGTACTATCACTCGCCTATAATGACAAGCGAGGTGTTTATACAATTTCCGGAGAATATGGTAAAGTATTGAATGGTATGTTCAGAGTGGGCATCGGATTCTACTATCGTTTTTACCAGCACTATTACGATTATATAAATGATCGTGAGTTTTTAGTGCGGGAAGGAGAGGAATTTGAGCAGTTGACCAAAAATCCCTCGTGGAACGGAAGTGCCCTTGGACTGCATGCCAATGGTGAATTTATGCTGAATCATATAGGTTTTAATGTCCTTCTTGGGATCAACCTTCATAAACCGGCTTACCAGATCGACTGGCGGATCAATGAGGGTTGGGATAATACCCCAAGAGAGATTCCTCCAAATTTTCAGTTAGGTGAATTCGACAGTAAATACAAATTGAAGAAAACCCTGGCAACCCGTATGGGACTGAAGTATTATATATTTGATACGAGCAGAGAGCCTGTGAATAATTTATATTTAGGAATTCATATCAATGCCAATGCCGGACAGGCCGAGTACACCGATATCAGTATAGGCTACATTTACAACTTCAATTTTAAGGAAAGATAAAGGCCTTCCATTACTGAAAGGCCCTTTTTAGAATTAAGTTAATCTATTACTCTATAACCATACGTTTTGAATCTACTTTTTTACCATCTACGAAAAGCGTATAAAAGTACATTCCTGAAGGAAGGTTAGATTTACCAAAGTCAATACTTCCCTCACCTTCTACTTCCAGTGGAAGGTTATATAGCAGCTGTCCTGTAACCGTACTAATCACCAGATTGGCTTTTGAATATGTAATCGGGATATAGTAACTGATTGTAGTGCTGTTATCAAATGGATTTGGAATATTCTGAAAAAGCATCGCGCGGTTAGGATCCTGTATATTCTCAGGAACTCTTAAGGTACAGGCACATGCTTCCAGTAACTCCAGTCTTGCAATAATGTCGTCTATTTGAGCTTGTTGAGCCGCATTTTCATCTATAAGTGGCTGTATCAAAGGTGTCAGGTCGATCATTAAGGTATTGCCATCGGTGATCAACAGGGTTAAGGTATTGCCATTTAGCGCATAACCCAATAATTGTTCATCCGTATTATCCAGGTAACCGGATAGGTCTACACTGCCGCCGTCTTCAAGCATTAACGTATTACTCGCCAGGGATAACTGCTGATCATCGGTTCCGGAATCATCGAGCGATGAAAGGTCGACGACTTCAGAAGCTCCACCGCTAATGCCAATGGTAAGATCGGTGCCAACCAGGGAGGAACCAGAAATATCCTGATTATCCGTATTATCCAGATAACCTGAAAGATCTACAGTGGTAGCATCATTCGTTAAACTCAATGTGTTTCCGGCAAGCGATAGATCCTGATTATCCGTATTATCAAGATAACCTGATAGATCAACAGTGGTAGCATCGTTCGTTAAACTCAATGTATTACCTGCCAGATCCAGATCCTGGTTGTCTGTATTATCCAAATAACCTGATAGATCAACAGAATTAACCCCTACACCATCATCTTCCAACGATAATTCGAGATTGTTTCCATTTAATTGAAAAGTATCTGCAACCTGATCATCTGTATTATCCAGAAATGAAGATAGATCTACCGTATTGACGGCTACACCATCATCTTCAAGGGATAATTCGAGATTGTTTCCATTTAATTGAAAAGCATCAGCAATCTGATCATCGGTACCCAATCCATTGGTTACCCATTGGGTTCCATCCCAGGAATAAATTTGCAAATCATCTGTATCATATACAATAGCTCCTGCTTCTGCGGCAGTTAGTGCGCCAGCTAAGGCTGTTCTGCCGGCGGTATCCATTCTGTTCAGCAGCATAGCCCGGTTTGTAGCCTTCAGATCCACAGAAATATTGGCATTGGATGCAGCTCCGTTGATAGCAACGGTACCGGCTGCTCCTATATCGATCGCGCTGGTTGGTGCTCCCGGCCTGATTCGAAAAGGCAGGGTACTTCCATTGGTGACGTCGCGAACAAAAAAGTTAGTCTCGTTACCTGCAAGATCCCAGGTTTGCGGTGTGAAACCGCTCGTATTATTTTGTTCAAGTCGAAAAGTTGGTGAATCACCATCTGTAACCTGAAGTTCAACCACCGGCGCATTGGTTCCAAGACCCACATTACCACCAGAACCTATATACAGGGCATTATTCCCAGCCCCGGCCAGAATCCTGAATGGATTGGTGCCTGCGGTAGCATCATCGATCCCAAAATAATTGAGACCACCATTAGCGGTTTCATTAGCGATCAATCTCCAGTCATTATCAGGGAAACTTGCACTGTTACTAGTGTCATCGAAGAAAATACGCAGGTTGTTCTCGCGTAAAATGATGGTGTCGAACCCATAGGCCTGGTTTGCCGGGGTATCTTGACCCACGCCCAGCGACCCGATCACCTCAAGGTCGTCGTTTATTACCTGCCTGCCGGGATTGTCCTGGTCGATAACCGGCGATTGAGCCTTTGCAGTCAGAATACTGCAGAGCACAGCAAGCACTGATAGAAATAATTTTGATTTCATAATACGGTTGGTTTAGTTAGAAATAACGAATATTAAGATAAACAGAATTGTCTGATTTACACAGTTTAAATTAAATAATCGTTGAATGGAGTGTAATGAACGACCAATAGTTATTATCTGTAGTTCTACGATTATTCACTAAGTTTATAACCAAAGACATTGAACTTTTAATCTGTAATTGTTAAATATCGGCTGAACAATTAGATATATTTACCTTATGCGAATACAAAGTTTTATCATTGGATGCTCCTTATTACTGATGTGTAACAGCGGTTTCGTTTTCTCCCAAACCTCATCGGGTATATCGGATATTATTCAGAAGATCTACGACCTGGAGAAGGACAAGGATCCCAAGTGCTATGCTACCGCTAACCGTCTCGAGGATTTTATGTTTGGAACACCCCTGGATGATGATGCTCGTAATTTTAAGATCGATTTTCAAAAGACATTGATATATTACCTGAAGGAAAAGGGAACCGAACTGGCTTTAAAACAAAGATCTGAAAATATCACAAGGTCCCAAATTAAAGAGGTCTTGCAAGGTATCTCCGAATATGGTAATGCGGAAAACGGCGATTATTATTATAAGTTAACTACTGGAACGATCACCATTAAGAATAAGGATTTCAGGCAGTACTCGTCTGTTTCTTATGGTTACAGATCGCTTCTTTCGGTAGAGCAGGATCTTATCTTCGCCGGTAATTCAAACTTATTACCTCCGGATACAGAAGCATTGCAACTGATCAACGATTACGTCAATTTACTCACACTAGTGGTCCTGAAAATTGCGGATATAAATGCCCGAAAATCAAATGAGACCCGAATTTCTAAAAAACGCCTTAAAGAAAGTTGGATCCTGATATTAAGTGAATCACGAAATGGTACCTTTGCAAAGGCAACCCTCCCCAAGATTAGAAAGCCGGAACCCTCCTTGAATCACAATACACTCGCCAAAGAGATTATCGCCCAGAAAGTTCGGTCTTATGAAAAATACAATAATTTATCTGCCAGTGTTTTCCTTCGGAATATACAGGTATATTTTGCGCGGCAAAAATGGCCGGTAGGCAAAACCGAATCTGATGAGCTGCGCGCGTATTATTTGGAATCACTGGTAGAATTCGCCAAGGAGTTGCTCATTCAATCCGATGCAAATGCCAAGAAATCGGAAAATGCAATTATCCGCGCTCAGGATGTAAAACAAGCGATACAACTTTTCTTACCTTCCAATACTAATTCATTTGAGGATGTCACATTCTTTCCCAACAGTGGTTCAGGGCAGATAACCGTTGAATCCTATGATTTGGATGCTTTTCGGGATAGTGGCTTTCACTGGCGTATTTTGGGCTACGCTATCGATGATCTTCAGGAGAAACCCTTGAAAAGCATAGACCCCAATGCCGCGGAACAACTGGTGGAGGGAATAGCTGAACTTGGGGTCCTGGTATTGCGGCTGGCAGGAGAAGAATCCAGGAAAGCTGGAAAATCTATATTGGAAATCGAAGACCTTAACAGAGGTTTCAAAAAAATTCAGAATCTCATCAGCACATACGACTTTGCCGGAACTCCTGTAAAAGGATCCAACATAGTCTCCTCGAATTCCGAAGGGAACTCTTATAAGTTCATCCAGGCCAATGAAAAGGTGGGTCTTAATTTCGCTCATAAATCTGCAGACTGGTTAAATCGACTCATCCGGTCGTACGCCGTGTCCGAGGACGAAGGCGTTATAAAGCTATCTGTTCCTCCTGCTTTTGGTGGTTCTGGCGTGGCCGCTGAAGATATTAATGGTGATGGCTTAGCGGATGTTTTATTGTTAAGTGGCTTCGGAAATAAATTATTCCTGAATACCTCTTTGGGACCATGGCAGGATATCACCGAATTGGCCGGCATCAATCACTGGAATGAAACTTCGAACTCCTATGGAGAACCCAGACAACCAATCATTGCAGATTTCAATAATGATGGTCTGCAGGATATCTTCATTACGTATGTGAATGAACCCCATAGGATGTACCACAATGTAAACGGAACTGAATTTCATGATGTAACCAAAGATGCGAATCTTGGCGGAGAGTATGCCGTTGGGGGTCCTGCAACCGCATTGGATTTTGATAATGATGGGTTACTGGACATTTTTATTGGTTACTTCGGAAATTATCCGGAAGGGAAACTGCCCACCTTAAGCAGGGATAACCAGAATGGTATGCCTAATAAATTGTTCAGGAATCTGGGTAACTTTCAGTTCGTAGAGGTGGTTTTCACAGAGGATATTGGTTCCAATACCGGATGGACCCAGGCGGTTGGCCATACCGATCTTAATCAGGACGGCCTTCAGGACCTGATAGTGGGTAACGATTTCGGTAAAAACAAGTATTACCTGAATTCGTCATCGGGAAAATTCACAGAGGTGAGTGCTCAACTTGGCACCGATAAGCCTTCATATACAATGAACATAGGTATAACCGACCTAAATAATGATCTATATCCCGATCTTTATATATCGAATATCGTGGTCATGCAGAAAGAAGAAAAGTATGTGAGTCCGAATGCCGAGATGCAAATGAAATTCGATCCTGAGAAAATGGCGAATATCCGAACTATCGAAGCAAATGATCTCTTCCTTTCTTCGGTTGCAGGTGATATGATGCCGAAGTATTCATTGTCCGATAACATTGGCAGGGGATATTCTGCCACAGGCTGGTCATGGGATGCGGATTTCTTCGATTTCGACAATGACGGAGATCAGGACCTGTACTGTTTAAATGGGATGAACGATTTTAGTGTTTATTCTTCTGAAAATCCATTTTATTTCGAACGGGCGGAACAGTCGAAATCCATTGTATATGCTGAAAGTGACCGTGAAAAGAATGTGCTATTTGTAAATGAAGGTGGTGTTCTAATGAACAAAGCCGAAGAATATGGTTTGGACCTGAACAGCAATGCACGATCTGCGGCTTATCTTGATTTCGATTCAGACGGAGATCTGGACATAATCATAAACAATTATCACGATAACGCCGATCTGTTAGAGAATAATAATCCTGCTTCCAATAACTGGATAAAGATCAAATTAATCGGGGACCCTAAAGCTAAAGTCAATCGGGATGCAATTGGGTCGACCCTTATTCTTACAACTTCTGAAAACAGGAGGATCTGGCGGGAGATACACAGCACTACAGGTTATTTATCGGTACATCCTAAACAGCAGCATTTTGGACTAGGCAAGGCTCACAGCGTGTCTGCAACCGTTAGATGGAGCAATGGGACTCTTGTCTCGCTGAGTGATCTTCAATCGAACACTACGTATGAAATAGCGTATCCCGATATCCTCGAAGTTAGGAATTAGGACATCAGATAGGCCAATACATTCTTTTCTATCCGATGCAGAATATTAGACACCTCCGCCTTTACAAAGGTTTCCCCGGTGATATTTTCGAAAAGTTCAATATACCTGGCTGAAACCGTTTCAATGTATTCGTCACTCATAAACGGTACCTCCTGGCCTTCAAGACCCTGGAAGCCATTAGCAATGAGCCACTGACGCACAAACTCTTTGGAAAGTTGTTTCTGGGCCTCTCCTTTTTCTTGTCTTTCTGAATAGCCTTCAGCATAAAAATATCGAGAGGAATCAGGCGTGTGAATCTCATCGATGAGTACTATTTTACCTTCTTTTGTTTTACCAAATTCATATTTCGTATCCACCAGTATCAATCCACGTTCCGCTGCAATTTCGCTGCCTCGCCGGAACAGCTTCCGGGTGTAATCTTCGAGTTGAATATAATCTTCTTCCGAAACTATTCCACGCTTCAGTATATCTTCCCGTGATATATCTTCATCATGATTCCCCTTCTCTGCCTTGGTAGCAGGAGTAATGATAGGTTCAGGGAACTTATCATTTTCTATCATGCCGTCGGGCATAGACACACCACATAACAAGCGTTTGCCCGCTTTATATTCTCTGGCTGCATGGCCGCTCAAATATCCCCTAATCACCATCTCTACCTTAAATGGTTCGCATGCAATACCTACAGCCACATTGGGATCAGGTGTCGCCAACAACCAGTTAGGAACCAGGTCCTCGGTTTCTTTCATCATCTTGGTAGCGATCTGATTCAGGATCTGACCCTTATAAGGAATCCCTTTCGGCATGACCACATCGAAAGCACTCAGACGGTCGGTAGCTATCATCACCAACAGATCGTCTTTTAGTCGGTATACTTCTCGAACTTTACCCTTATACACGCTTTGCTGTCCGGGAAAATTAAAATTGGTATCGGTAATAGTAGTGCTCATTAGTTTCTATTTTCAATCTCCTTATAAGCCGCTATAACCTTTTTCACCAGGCGGTGACGAATCACATCCTTATCGTCCAGGTATACCATCCCAACACCATCAACGTCTTTCAGTATCAACAGGGCTTCTTTCAATCCCGAAATTACTCTTCTTGGCAAGTCGATCTGACCTGGGTCACCGGTGATCATAAACTTTGCATTCTTACCCATACGGGTCAGGAACATTTTCATTTGAGCATGTGTTGTATTCTGGGCCTCATCTAAAATTACGAATGCATTATCCAGAGTCCTCCCGCGCATAAACGCCAGGGGCGCTATCTGAATGACGCCTTTTTCAATATGCGAATCCAGCTTTTCATGGGGGATCATATCACGAAGTGCATCGTAAAGAGGTTGCATATAAGGGTCTAGCTTTTCTTTGAGATCACCTGGTAAGAATCCAAGGTTTTCTCCAGCTTCAACAGCGGGCCTGGTTAATACAATCCTTCTAACCTGTTTTTCTTTCAGCGCTTTTACAGCCATTGCCACGCCGGTATATGTCTTTCCAGTTCCTGCCGGTCCTATCGCGAACACAAGGTCATTCGTCTGAGCGAGTTGTACCAGCTTTCTCTGGTTGGCAGTCTGAGCCTTAATCAATTTCCCACTTACTCCATGAACAAGTACCTCTCCGCTACTTGCCGATGTTTCATAATCTGCACTGCTATCGCTTTGAAGTACTCTTTCAATAGAATTTTCATCCAGCTTATTATATTTGGCAAAATGTTCGAGGAGCATGGTGAGTCGAGTGTCAAACTCTTCAAGTATTTCTTCATCACCGTAGGCTTTTATTTTACTACCTCGAGCGACAATCTTGAGCTTGGGGAAATATTTTTTAAGGAGGTCGATATTAGCGTTCTGAAGTCCGAAAAAATCGCGTGGGCTAATTTCAGTCAATTCAATAATAAGTTCGTTCAAAAGCGGTTTTATTTATTAGGATATTGTACTTCGTGTAAATATAGTTTTTCTACTCGCAAAAGTACCCTATTTTTGCGGTAGTAGTTTTAAAAAAATATCAACAATTTATTAGATGCCAATAATTACCCTCACAACCGATTTCGGAGAGAAAGATCACTTTGTTGGTGGGGTAAAAGGAGCGATCTACAGCGAATTGGAAAGTATGCGAATTGTTGATATTTCACATTCTATTTCTCCATTTCATATTACGGAAGCAGCGTATATAATTCAGAACGCCTATAAGAGTTTTCCGGCGGGCAGTATTCACATTATCGGTATTGACTCCGGTCTTACGCCGGAAAACAAGCATTTGGCTGTCTTCCTGGACGGACATTATTTTATTTGTGCGAACAACGGTATAATTTCGATGCTTACTTCGGAAATAAAACCGGAAAAAATCGTCGAGATCAACATTCACGAGCGCATTAACAGCAATTTCCCGGTATTGGACGTATTTGTAAAAGTTGCTTGCCATATCGCCCGTGGAGGAACCCTTGAAGTGATAGGTAAAAATATCACAAAAATCAAAGAGTTAACGGGTATACGTCCTGTTGTAAACCAGGAAAATAACCAGATCATCGGGAATGTTATTTATATCGACAATTATGGAAATGTAGTAAGTAATATTACACGTAGCATGTTCGATAAAATAGGTAAAGGGCGGTCGTACAGGATCATGGCCCGCACCGCATCATTTTCTGAAGTGCATGACAATTACAGTGATGCGATCAATTTTGATCTCCCCGCTGAAAAACGGGAAGAAGATGGAAAGAAACTCGCACTATGGAATTCCGGAGGATATCTTGAGTTGGCGATCTATAAGAGTAACCCTACTACCGTGGGTAGTGCATCCTCACTATTTGGATTGGAATACAGGGATACTATTACCGTGAATTTTCTATAAGTAGTATGAAATTTAAACTATGTTCACAAGAATTGTAAAAATGGAATTTATTGAAGCGGAAATCCCTGCATTTCTTGCTAATTTTGATCGTATCAAGGAAAAGATCCGTGCATTTCCCGGTTGTTGCTTCCTGGAACTCTATCGAGATAAAAATAATCCGGAAATCTTTTTTACATACAGTAAATGGGAAAAAGTTAGCGATCTGGAGTACTACAGAAATAGCGATTTTTTTAAGGAAGTATGGGCAACAACAAAAAGTAAATTTCGTACTAATGCGCAGGCCTATAGTGTCGATACCCTGCATAGTTTGAATTGATGACAGCGATAATTAAAAAAGAAATACAATCGTTTTTTGCCAGTCCGATAGGATATCTGGTAATCGGCTTGTTTTTGGTTGTTAATGGTTTATTTCTGTGGGTGTTCAGTGGGGATTTCAACATATTCGATTCCGGGTTTGCCGATCTGGCCCCTCTCTTCGAACTGGCACCATGGATATTGTTATTCCTAATACCCGCTGTAACCATGCGATCTTTTAGTGATGAACTGAAACAAGGCACCCTTGAACTTTTACTTACGAAACCACTCTCTATTCGCAGTATTGTTGGAGGTAAATACCTGGGTTCGATCTTTCTCATAATTATCGCCTTATCCCCTACTTTACTGTATATATTTACCATATCAGATCTGGGTAATCCGGCAGGAAACTGGGACCTTGGAAGCACCTTAGGTTCGTATCTGGGTTTACTGTTTCTCACGGCAGCCTTCACAGCTATCGGAATATTTGGTTCTTCATTGTCTCAAAATCAAATTGTGGCATTTCTAATCTCAGTTTTTCTTTGTTTTCTTTTGTACTATGGATTTGAAGGCCTGGCATCGATCAATTCAGATCTGGCATTTGAAAAACTTGGGATGAAAGCCCATTTTGATAGTGTTTCCAGAGGTGTTCTTGACACCCGGGATTTGATCTATTTTCTCAGTGTTACACTATTGTTCTTAGCATTTACCATCTTTAAATTGCAAAGACGTTGATGGAGGGAAAAAAGAAATATACCCTGAATCTGGTATTGCTTATCGCAGGGATATTGTTATTGAATATAATTAGCACCTACGTATACAAACGATTCGACCTTACCCAGGATAAAAGATATACCCTTTCCAAAGCTGCCAAGGAAACGATTGAATCCGTGGACTCTCCAATAATCATCGATGTGTTCCTTAAAGGTAATTTCCCACCTGAATTTAAAAGGCTGCAGCAGGAAACCAAGCAGTTGCTCGACGAGTTTTCAGATTATAATTCCAATGTACATTATGAATTCATCGATCCAATGGCTACCGAAGAGGATCGGGAAGCTATACAGACCCAGCTGCGTAACTTCGGGCTCACCGCAGCACAAGTGGAAGTGCAGGATAATGGAAAGGTTAGTACTGAATTAGTCTATCCATGGGCCCTTGCTTATTACAATGATAAAACAGTGAAGATTCCACTGCTTAAGAATCAATTGGGAGCTACCTCGGAAGAACGTATTAATAGTTCCATTCAGAACCTGGAATATGCGTTCGCCGATGGTTTCAGTAAATTAACCCAACCCAAACGAAGGAAAGTTGCAGTTCTAAAAGGTAACGGTGAACTGGACGATCGTTTTGTGGCAGACTTCTTCAGTACGCTTCGTGAATATTATTTTATTGCTCCTTTCACTTTAGATTCTGCTGCCGTAGCCCCCGTGAGAACTCTTGAACAGTTAAATGAATTCGACCTGATAGTGGCATCGGGTCCCACCCAGGCTTTCTCGGATAGTGAAAAATACATCCTCGATCAATTCTTAATGAACGGGGGTTCATCCTTATGGTTGGTGGATGCTACGGAGAACAAGATCGACACCCTGAGTGGTAATACGTTTGCCTTTGGGAAAGATCTCAACCTTAACGATTTCTTTTTTAAATACGGAATTCGAATAAACCCGAATCTTGTTAAAGACATTTATGCAGCCCCCATTGTCCTTGCCAGTGGTAATGAACGAGATTCGCAATATAATCGGTATCCCTGGTTCTACTATCCATTGAGCAGCTCCGGAAATAATCATCCGATAGTGACCAATATAGAGGCGGTGAAGTTTGAATACGCCAGTGCCATCGATACACTTCCCAATGATATCAAGAAGACCATATTACTAAGCTCCTCACCTATCACAAGAATAATTGGTTTACCTGCAGAGATTAACATCGACAAAGAGATCCCTGAAAACCTGAAAGTGATCAAAGAAGGTCCGGATCCTTCAAAATTCACGGCAGGAGAAACGCCGCTGGCCGTTTTGCTGGAAGGAGAATTCCCCTCGGTATATACAAACCGAGTGAAGCCATTTTCAAACAAAGAGGATAAGGTCAAATCCGTTCCTACTAAAATGGTTGTGATAAGTGATGGTGATGTGATCCGGAATCAATTGGACAGAGGTCGCCCATTAGAATTAGGCTTCGACAAATGGACGCAATCCTTCTATGGGAACAAGGAATTTCTGCTGAATACGGTAAATTACCTGCTGGATGACAGCGGACTTATAAACATTCGGACCAAGGAAATCGCCATTCCTTTTCTCGATCCACAAAAAACTTCGGAAGAACGCACCCGGTGGCAAATTATAAACTTGCTGCTACCATTGGGCTTATTAGCTGTTTTTGGGATTATATTTCAGTACCTTCGGAAACGTAAATATAGCGTCAGCCAGGAGTCGATCCCACGCTAAAATGTTAATAAGTTTGTTTTAACTAAAAGCGCATTTAAAATATATTTGTAGGTAGGCGAAATGAGTCATGCTGCCTTTGAATATTCAACCCAGAAAGACAACCCAAGAATGAAATTTATTGTATCGAGTTCTTATTTACTGAAACAGCTGCAAGTCTTAGGCGGCATTATAAACAGCAATAACACGCTGCCCATTTTAGATAACTTTTTGTTCGATCTGGATGGGAATTCACTTAGCGTTTCCGCTTCCGACCTGGAGACGACCATATCTTCGAAATTAGAGGTTGAAAGCAGTGAAAAAGGAAGTGTTTGTATACCTGCACGACTTTTACTTGATACGTTGAAAACTTTTCCTGAGCAGCCTCTGACTTTTACGGTGGAGGACAATAATACCGTCGAAATAAGCAGTAACCATGGTAAATATGCACTTGCTTATGCCAATGGCGATGAATTTCCAAGTCCGGTTGCCTTAAAGGACCCGTCATCAACCACCATTCAGGGCGATATCCTGGCAAATGCTATCAGTAAAACAATTTTCGCCAGTGGAAATGACGATCTCAGGCCGGTTATGAGTGGGGTATTCTTTCAATTCTCCACAGAAAACCTCACCTTCGTTGCAACCGATGCACATAAACTTGTGAAGTATTCAAGAGGAGATGTTAGTGCTTCCCAGGCCGCTGAGTTCATAATGCCTAAAAAACCCCTGAATTTATTGAAAAGCATACTGGCAGGCGATGAAAACGATGTAGTGGTTGAATACAACGAGAGCAATGCTAAATTCAGTTTCGACAATACCGAGATGGTTTGTCGCCTTATCGATGGTAAATATCCGAATTACGAAGCCGTTATTCCTAAGGAAAATCCAAACAAGCTTACAATCGACCGTACACAATTTTTAAATTCGGTACGCAGGGTGAGTATCTTCAGTAACAAGACCACACATCAGATACGTTTAAAGATAGCAGGTGCTGAATTGAACATTTCGGCGGAAGATATCGACTATAGCAACAAGGCGGAGGAACGGCTAACCTGTGACTATCAGGGCGATGATATGCAAATAGGGTTTAATTCAAGATTCCTCACCGAAATGCTGAACAACCTGTCCAGTGATGACGTGTCCCTGGAAATGTCCCTGCCAAATCGTGCCGGTATTTTAATGCCGGTGGATGGACTGGATGAAGGAGAACAGGTAACCATGCTGGTAATGCCTGTCATGCTGAATAACTAGTTATAAGAATTGAATTTCTAAGGGCTGACAGCAGGTGTTTTCAGAAAGGATCTTCCACGCTTTCTATCACTTCGGCCCAGAACTCATTGAATGATGATTTAGGATTGCTACACAGGTATACTGTAGTACCGTACTCCCTGGCATTTATATTGGAGATACGACCTATTTCTTCAATATCTCTAAATAAATATCGTACGTTTTCTCCCAGTTCATCGTTAATATAGACCAGGTATTCAATATCCGGATCGAACTTTTCAGGAAACCAATAGAAGAAACTTTCATGGAAACTTACGGGTTCGGGAAGATCATATTTTTTTCCAATGACGGCTATCGCTCCGGCCTGACCATAATTTTCGGCATAGATAAAAGTTCTGTCCTTTTCGGGAACCAGATCATACGCTTTCTTTGTGATGCTTGTTAATTCTTCCCATCCCAGTTGATCGGCGTAATCCTGCGGTAGCGAATGAATGGTTCCGTCTTCAAAACGACGTCCAATATCAAGACCATAATCTTCTTCCAAATCCTTAAAATAAGCTACTAAGCCAGCTTCGCTGTACACGGGTAGCCCGATTGGCAAGGCGGGTAGGGTTATAAGTACAATAAGCAAAGGAATTAAAACCCTAAAAAACTTATTCCTCACCGTTTTCTCAACAGCCACGCATCCGGCGGCTATCAACACAGGAAATATCCCCATGGTGTAATAACTTTTACCACGCAGCAACATGAGCATTAGAAAAACGATCAATGCACTAACAGCCAGGTATCTGTATTTTGATTTCCGAAAAGTATATACCCATCCGATAATAAGAATAATGCACACCGAGAAGGTCATAAGTAACTGGTCCATTAAAAAACCCATTCGGTTTACATGGACGAGCTGATTTTCGCTAAGAGCAGACATATGTCCTATCACTGGAAAATCATGTGCGGCCTGCCAAATCAAATTCGGTAAAAAGATTACGAATGCGATAAGGATTCCATAGTAAAGAAATCGCTCGCGAAATATGTTTCGGTGTGGAGAAAAGATCAATGATATCAACAGCGCGAAGAACAGCAGTCCTATTAGATATTTATTCAGCATGGCAATACCAGCAACGATTCCCAGAATAATGAGATATTTTTTTTCTTCAGAATTTATATACCTAAGGGTATAATATAATAACAGCGTCCAGAGAAACAGGTCAATCGGTACGGGTTGAAAGAGATGGAAAGCTCTGAGACCAACAGGCATCATTACAATAGCAATCGCGGTAATGATCCGGGCATATGAATCTCCTTTTAATTCACGGGCAATATTCGCCGAAACGAGGACCAGGGCACCTCCCAGCAGCGCCGGGAATAATTTTACCGCAATTAACGAATACCCAAAGATCGATTGCATGGCAGCTGCGATCCAGCCAATCAACGGAGGTACTGTCGCATAGCCGAAGTCAGGATGATTCCCAAGAGAGAAATACAGCAATTCATCACGGTGATATTCAAGATTATTATAGGCATATAAGTGAAGTGCGACATTGAAAAGAGCTAAGCCGTAAACAATGAATCTATTGCTGGATTTCATTCTGATTTGGTTAGTTTAAGAATATAAGCTTACTTCAAAGTTGGTATTTATTTCCAAAAGAACAAAATCAACTTGACTTACGTTCATCTGTCTGGCAATTGAATAAAAAACCAAACCCTATCCACAAGGAATAGGGTTTAGCCATTAAACTTCATACAAGTAATTGATCAAAATTACTTATCGTCGAGTGATCGCCAGTTCTCTTTCTTGAAAACGCCGGCGAAACAGAGTGTGCATAAAACGACTGCCACACCTAATATTGTCCACCAAAACATATTAAGATATAAATGTTATGGTTCCGAAATAGCTGGGTGATTCACCATTACCGGCTTTCACGGCATTAATGATCGGAACAATAAATCCTACTAGTCCCACATAGATCAAGCCCAGAATCCCTAGTCCGAATAGGAGAATCCCAGGAATACTTACCAACGTGATAAGGAGCAGGGTCAATTGAAAATTCACGATTGCCTTTCCGTGCACGTCCATTCCTTCCACTTTGTCTTTCTGAGTTAGCCAAAGAATGAGAGGGACAACAAGTCCACCGAAACCGGTGATATAATACAGTAATTGTGACAAATGCGTTACAACAAGCAAATTATTGTCTACTCGTTTCACACTATGATTAATAACTTCCATTTTGATTGATTTTGAGGTTGTAATATATATGACTTGATTTATTTTGAAATGTTACAACAATTAACTTATTCGTATTTTTGCAGCCTATGACGTATGAGGACACCATAGTAGCATTGGCAACACCGGCAGGAGCGGGAGCAATCGCTGTAATCCGCCTTTCGGGACAGGAAGCAATCGGTATAGGCTCGTCCATGTTCGAATCGGTTTCCGGTAAGGTATTGCAAGACCAGGCCACGCATACGGTTCATTTAGGACATGTTATGGATAAGAGCCGTGTAATTGACCAGGTTCTGGCTACGGTCTTCATAAATCCTCATAGTTATACCGGTGAAAATGTGGTGGAGTTCTCTTGTCATGGCAGTAATTATATTCAGCAGGAAATTATTCAATTGGCGCTTCGGAAAGGATGCCGAATGGCACAGGCGGGTGAATTTACCTTACGGGCATTCTTACATGGAAAAATGGATCTGAGTCAGGCAGAGGCCGTCGCAGATCTTATCACCAGTGATAGTGCTGCATCGCATCAATTAGCGATTCAGCAAATGCGTGGCGGATTTTCTTCTGAAATAAAAAAGTTAAGGGAAGCGCTTTTGAATTTTGCATCTCTTATTGAATTGGAATTGGATTTTTCTGAAGAAGATGTTGAATTTGCGAACAGGGAAGAATTTCAGAAACTAATTACAAGAATTCGAAAGGTCCTGAAACGACTTATCGACTCATTTGCCACAGGAAATGTCCTGAAGAATGGCATACCCGTTGCTATCGTGGGTGAGCCGAACGTTGGGAAATCTACGCTGCTTAACGCACTGCTTAATGAAGAAAGGGCAATTGTGAGTGAGATAGCGGGTACCACACGTGACACTATTGAAGACGAGATCACCATCGGGGGCATTGGTTTTCGTTTTATCGATACGGCGGGAATACGTGACACCAGTGATGTCATTGAAGGCCTGGGAATAAAAAAGACCTACGAGAAAATGGAACAGGCGCAGGTCGTGGTCTTTCTTTTAGAAGCTTTAAAGTTTATTAGCCAGGAGAATGATCTCAAAATAGAGATCGAAAAGATCCACAACAAATACCCTCAAAAAGCAATTCTTATTATCGCTAATAAGATTGACCAGGTTTCTGAGGAAGAAAGAAAGAAAATTGAGGATGACTTAAAGGGCATAGCGAATGACAGCGAGAAATCTCATGCCATGGTGCTTTCCGCCAAAACAGGTGAAAATGTTGAGCTTTTAAAGACTACCCTACTCGACTTTGTGAATACCGGTGCTTTGAGAAACAACGAAACCATTGTGACCAATTCACGCCATTATGATGCCCTTTTAAAAGCGCTTGAGGAAATAGATAAGGTGCAACAAGGGATCGACAACAACCTGAGTGGTGATCTTCTTGCGATAGATATCCGGCAGGCCCTTTATTATTTTGGTGAGATCACGGGAGAGATCTCCAATGATGAGTTGCTTGGTAATATCTTCGCGAATTTTTGTATTGGAAAGTAAACAGATCCCGAACTATGGAATAGGTTGCGAATTTTTTTATCCGGGAGTAAGTATAGTCAGCTTTTTTATTAGAACCATGCGGAAGGATGAAAACAATTATTCTTCTATGTACTTTGATTAAGACAACCTGCAGATTATCACTGACAGGGATGATTATTTCCAATCATCGAAACACCATCTTCTATTCGTGCAAGATAAGCAAAGGGATGGTACTATTGAAGGTTTGATTTAAAGTAGCACTTCCACCGAAGATTCGGTTAAAGAATCCTTTCTTGGTTCTAACCATGCATAGCAATTGAGCATCGTCCTTGATTATGTAAGAATTTAGATCCTTGTTTAGATCGCCTGAGCCGATGATATAATCCTCCTCACTAATCAGGGATTTCAGTTTCCCAAGCGGAACTTCCATAACTTTGTCAGAATTGTTAACCACATGAAGGATCTTAAGCTGATCGCCAGTTATTTTAAGAAGCTCAATTAAGGGTTCAATCACACTGTCGTCAACAACAGGTTCCTTACCTATGGTCATGAGCACCTCGGATGCTGCTTTGAATACATAATTTGCTGGAACTACCATAACCGGCGCCGACGTACCCGCAATTACACCACCTGCCACACTACCCATAAAAACTTCTTTAAGACCGCTGGCACCCTTCGTGCCCATGATGATATAGTCGTATTTACCACTATTACCCATATCACAAATAGTTGAAGAGGCGTCTGCATGAACCGTTTTGGAAATAAAAGAAACCTCACTGTGTGCTTCTTCCATTTGTTTTACCAGTGCGTTCATCGAATCTTTGGCTTCCTTTTCAAGGATTCTATCGATATTTTTCATCATAAAAGGACCACCTTTTGGCGTTCCATAAAAGTGAGCAAGTGTGACAGCAAGTGGCTTACCCTTGAACATATCAAGCGCATATTTTAAAGCATTCATTGAAATGTCTGAAAAATCTACCGGTACAAGAATATGTTTCATAGTAACTGTTGAATTAAATGAAAATTCTATTGCAGGCTACCTCTTTGGGTCTATTCAAAGATAAGTATTGATTAACTAATCTGCAACTGTTTTAAACCATTCGCAGAAGCCAATAGTGTGGTTAAATTATATCAAATTAAAGTTCGTGTTATTTTAACAAAAATCATGACGGTTATCATTTCAGAATCGTATCACCTTTGCCTATATTTGGGCAATATTAAAGAATGCACAATACATGTATTTTGTTACTATTTATTCTTAAAAAAATAACTAATTGATACCATATGAAATTACTTGAAAAAATTTTGTGGGCAGATGATTTTAGTGCGGTTTCCAAGGACGTTGAGAGCATGGCGAAAAAGATCTCCTCTGTCTTCGATTCGACTATTATACCCATGCATGTTTTGCCGGATGACATTCTTGACGACAATTTGAGAGCTCATGCCCGAAAGAAAGTTGAAGAAAAGCTCGAGGCCAAAGTCAGTAGACTACGTAAAGAGGGTATAGACGTCAAGGACTACCTCATCAACTTTGGTTCTCCGTACGAGGGAATTGTCAAGGCAGCGATAGACACCAATGCCAATATCATACTGGTGGGGGCAGGGAATATCCCCAAGTCGTCCAAATCCAGATTAGGCCTAACCACTTTTAGAATTATCCAGAGGAGTGAGAAACCTGTGTTGGTTATAGCACCCGGGAAAAGCCTTGATATAAAACGCATTTTGTGTCCTGTGGATTTCTCAAGCGCTTCGGAACGCGCCCTAAGGAATGCCATGACGATCAGTAGAAAATTCAATGCCCAACTAACGGTTCTTGGTGTTTGCCAGGCCGATACCCCACATTGGCTATATACTCCAAAAGACCGGGAAGAAGAGCGTCAGCTACGCCTGAACCAACATGAGAAGAGTTTTAACACCTTCCTTGAGGATTTTAATCTCGATGACCTCGATTGGCAAAAATTGTCAACCGAAGGAAAGCCTGCCGACGAGATTACCCGAATAATTGAAGAGCAGGATACCGATCTGCTTATCATGGGAACAGCGGGACGAACAGGACTTGAGCGATACTTTGTGGGAAGTGTTACTGAAAAGGTAATACGCGATGTGCCTACCAGTTTTCTAACACTGAAATCGGAGAATGTGATTAATCTTAATATCGATACTGATATAACTGATCTGGATACATTATACAAAACTGCTGTCGAACTATCCGAAAATGGGTATTACGAAGAAGCTGTTATGCACTTCAAGGATTGTCTGAGTATCAGTAGCATGCACATTCCGGCCTATTTTGGTATTGCCAATGTTTATGAAAAACTAAAAAACAAAGAAAAAGCAGAACAATACCGAAAACGCGGACTGGAGATTAAGGAACATATGTGGTATGCTAAAGTAGAGGATGAGGTTCGAAAACTTCGGCACCACTGAAAGTAGTATCCGGTATGAATAAAACCCAAGGTCACGTTATAAGCGTAAACGAATCTTTAGTTGGAGCCAGGATAAGCAACGGTCCGGTTACCAACGGAGAGGTTGCCTACATAATTCTTGAGGATAACACCCGGTTGAAATCTGAAGTTATCGATGTTAAACCGGGCGGCATTGCCAATCTACAGGTATTCGAAACCACAGAATGGATGAAAGTAGGTGACCCCATCTCATTTACCGGCATTCCCCTTTCGGTCAAATTAGGTCCAGGAATCCTTGGGTCCGTAACCGACGGACTCCAAAACCCACTATACGACCTGGCAGAGAACCATTGGTTCCTGGAGCGAGGAATGGAAGTAAGTCCTCTCAATTTGAAAACCAAATGGAAATTTACCCCTACCATCAAACAAGGAGACAAGGTGACAGGAGGAGATATTTTGGGACATGTGCCGGAGAAGTTGTTCCGGCATAACATCTTCGTTCCGTTTACACTTAGCGGGGAATTCAGTATAATTGAAATTGCTCCGAAAGGAGATTACACAGTACAGGATACGATTGCCATAATAGAAGACAACGGGGGAAGCAGACATAATCTACAAATGGCATTCGATTGGCCGATAAAGAAACCAATGCCATTCTATCGGCGTTCAATACCTACCGAACCTATGCCCACTGGAATCCGTATCATCGATGCCCTCTTCCCTATCGCTTTTGGCGGTACGGCTTGTAATCCGGGTCCTTTTGGAGCTGGAAAAACAGTGCTGCAACAGAGCCTCGCGCGTCATTCGGATACAGACGTGGTGATAATAGCCGCTTGTGGTGAACGGGCCGGTGAAGCTGTAGAGGTTTTTAAAGGCTTTCCCAATCTAATCGATCCACGAACTGGAAAATCATTGATGGACCGCACCTATATTGTCGGGAACACTTCATCCATGCCGGTGGCAGCTCGTGAAGCTTCTGTATATATGGCTACGGCAGTAGGTGAATATTACCGCAAACAGGGGCTTAAAGTGCTGATCCTTGCAGATTCAACTTCTCGCTGGGCTCAGGCCTTAAGAGAAACATCAGGACGAAAGGAAGAGATTCCTGGTCCCGAGGCGTTCCCCATGTACATTTCAACGCTTATCTCGGCCTTCTACGATCGGGCCGGGGTTGAACTTTTGAAGGATGGTAAGCGCGGTTCGCTATCGATTATTGGTACGGTATCGCCAGCCGGAGGTAATTTTGATGAGCCGGTTACTCAGGCCACGCTTTTGAGCACAGGTGCGTTTTGGGGACTTTCCAGGGCGCTGTCAGATGCGCGAAAATATCCGGCTATAGACCGTATCGACAGTAATTCCAAATACCCCTCCCTCTTAAAGCAGGATGAGGTTAGCGGTCTGCTGGAACTGCTGCGCCAGGGTAAAGCCATATCCTCAAACATATTGCTCATGGGAGAGCGAGGAATAACAGACGAATCTTTTATAACCTATCAAAAGTCTGAACTGGTTGATGCTGTATTCCTTCAACAAAACAGTTTTCATGAAGTAGACGGGGTAACTTATCCCGAGCGTCTTCTAATGATGTTCGATATGGTCAAAAAAGTGGTGGATGCCCCAGTAGCTATTCAAGGTAAGCGGGGAATTAGATCACATTTCAATTTTCTTCGACAGTCATTTCTGGACTGGAATTATCTCAAACCGGATTCAGAGGATTTTATTAAACTAAAGAATACGCTGCTCAAGCTAATTAAACAAATGGAACATGCTACTCAAGACGTATGAGAATATAGATAGTATTGGCCGAGCCATCATGAGCATTAAAGCTAAGGGGGTTCACAACAAAGAACTTGCCGAGATCATTTATCCCGACGGCGAGCGCTCTTTGGCACAGGTTATCGCCCTTAACGGAGATGAAGTTACCCTTCAGTTGTTTGGCGGTGGATTCGGACTTTCCACAGATTGTAAAGTTCGGTTTCTTGGAAAACCGATGCAGGTTGGTTTTTCAGAAAACATGCTGGGCAGGATATATGCGGGTAATGGAAGGCCAATCGACAATGGTCCTAAACTTATGGCCGACCAGATCCGAATAGCAGGACCCTCCATAAACCCGGTTAAACGACTAATACCAAAGAGCATGATCAGAACCGGGGTTCCCATGATCGACGTGTTCAATACGCTAGTACAATCACAAAAAATACCCATCTTCGCCAAGGCGGGAGAGCCCTATAACCGACTGCTCGCTAACATTGCAACACAAACCGACGCGGATGTGATCATTATTGGCGGTGTGGGACTTAAATATGATGAATACCATTACTTCAGGGATCGGGTGGAGGATGCGGGAAGCCTTGAGAAAACAATTATGTTCATTCACACCCACAGGGATCCTATCGTTGAAGGACTGATGGTTCCCGACCTAGCTCTGGCGGTTGGTGAGCAGTTTGCCTTGCAGGGTAAGAAAGTATTCGTTTTGCTGTCCGATATGACCCAATGGTCGGACTACCTGCGACAATTGGCTAATGCCCAGGATCAGATCCCTGCAAATCAGGGATATCCGGGCGACTTGTATTCGCAATTAGCCAGCCGATACGAAAAAGCCGCGGATATAGATGGAGCAGGCAGTCTTACCATTCTCGGTGTTACTACCATGGATGACGTAACCCATCCAGTGCCTGATAATACCGGTTACATCACCGAAGGACAATTCTTTATGAAGGACGGCTATCTTAGGCTTTTTGGATCCCTGAGCCGCCTAAAGCAACAGGTTAATGATAAAACGCGTCCAGACCACCGTTCCATCATGAATGCCATGGCAAGACTACTCTCCGAATCGGAAGAACGGGTCAAGGCGCAAAAGTTTGGTTCAGTAAAGGACGATTATTCATTGCGCCTGCTGGACTACCGTAAGACCTTTCAGAAAGAACTCATGGACCCTTTCAGAAATCTGGAATTGGAAGACGCACTTGACCTTTGCTGGGACATACTGGCCAAGTATTTTAAAAAGGAAGAAGTGAACCTTTCGACAAAACTGAAAGAGACTTACTGGCCGGAGGATGGTGCGTTTCTAATCCTAAAAAATGCAAATGTATGAGCGAAAAAACTTTAGATAAACTGATATCCAGCCTGAAGACCGAAGCTATTGAGGCAGCCGAAAAGGAAGCGGCGGGCATAGAAGAAGCAGCGCGTCAAGAAGCAGCTAAATTTCTTTCTGAAAGCAAGGCCGAATGCGACAATATGCGTGATGAAGCCGAAGTACAGGCGCAGCAAACCCTGGAAAAAGGAAAGAGTGCCCTTAGGCAGGCTGCAAGAAATGTCACCATTACCCTGCAAAACGATTTATTGAAACTATTGGGAAATGTGCTTGAGCAGGAAGTGACGTCCCAATTCAAACCTGATGCCGTTAAAAGAGCGATCGCCGTAGTCCTGGAAAATATTGGAAGCGGTGTCGAACTTCAATTATCCGAAGACCTGATGAAAGAGCTCAAAGGATATATACTGGAAAAACTACGGTCGTCCGATACACTCGTAAATAGCAATGTAGAAGGAACACTTTCGAAAAGTATTACAATTAGCAAGATAGACGAAGGCTGGAAGTACCATATTAATCCAGAGTCCGTAAGTGAAGTGTTAAAAGCACAACTCAGCTCAAGCTGGCTTGAAATAATCAACAAAAGTTAATCGATGATTAGTGGTGACCTTGAATACTTGATGACCAGCCTCCCCTACCTTACTTTCAACGCTAGTGAAGAAAGCAAAATGGCAGTGTCTGATTGCCTCAGGAAATATTCCGATCACGGAATGGGTGACCTTACTCTGGATCGGTTACTTGATATTGAGGCGGCAAAATATTTAAGCCCGCAAAGAACTAATTTTTTCAAGGAAATCACATTGGATCAACTCCACAAGGATACTTTAGTTAATGCCGACTTACCATTACTCGCTGGTTTTTCCAGTTATGTGGCTGGTCTTAGAGATGAATTAAAACTACTTCGTATTGCCCGGAGAGAAGCGGACGATCCCATCGCAATCGAAAGATTGCCATCACCAATTAAAACCGGAAACCCACTGGAAGAAGAAATCAGGATATTGGAACTACAATGGGACAGAATTGAAGCGCTCTCTTCCATGCATTTTTCCGATTTTTCCGCCCTGGTAGCCTACAAGCTTAAGCTGATGCTTTTACTCAGGCTATGGAGCTTCGACCCAAATAAAGGATACGAGATCTTTGTTGAAACCACTAATTTACAGAGCTGATGGCTGAAAAGATTCTAATGAATAAGAATACGCTTGCAGCTCTCAAAGCCGAGCTCAGGGAATATCATATTGCCCTGCCGGTATTCGAAATGAAGGAACAGCAGCTGAAGGAAGTGGTTCAGCGTATAGAGGACAATATTACACGCCTTAAAGAGGAAATCAGGAAGACAAACGAAAGTACACGTCCTTGGGTATCAGTTATGGCGGAAGAAAAAGTTGAACTCAAAAGCCTTGTCGAGGTTGAAGAAGAAATAATCACCAAAAGCGAAATCGCCGGTGTATCCATTGAGACTCTCGAGGAAGTCAAATTTAAAGAAATAGAGATAGACCTACTTTTAACTCCACTTTGGGTGGATGCTGCAGTAGTCGTGTTAAAGGATCAAAAAAGCAACCTTAGTATGATCGATGTGGAGCAGCGTAACCTCGATGCCCTTATTGAAGAATTGGCAGAAGCAAGGCGGATGAAAAATGCGTTAAAAGAGGTGTTTATCCCGGAAACCATGAATAATATTCGAAAGATACAGATCTATCTAGGTGATGTTGAGCGCCTTGCGACCGGTTGTGCTAAATTGGTTAAAAAGAAAAAACAGGAAAAACCTGCTACCCTATGATTGTAAGGATGAAAGAACTGATTATTTTTACCCTCTCTTCGAAGGTGGATGATACCGTACAATTGCTTGGGAAACTCGGTGTCGTTGATATTCAGGACATAAGAACATCAGATAGTGAGCAGGTGGGGGTACATGAAGAGCATTTGAAAAATGCCGAACGCGCCATAGCCATAATCAACTCGTATGATGGTAAAGAAAAGGAACAACCAGTCCATTCAGAACCCCTTTATGACCCTAAGGAGTTGGTGGAGCGTGTTCTTGAAGCCGAAAAAAAACTACAAGACTCAGAAAAGCAGATCATTGAACAACAGCAGGCTCTTCAGTTTTATTCAACCTGGGGTGAAAAATTTAATATTCATGACCTTGATTATTTAAGAAGCAAAGGTCTCTACCTGCGACTGTACATGATTGACCAAGAACTCCCTTCCTCTGTTACTGGAAGCCACGACGTCATTTATTTAGATGAGAAGAAAGGTAAAACCCCCATTATCCTGGTCGGGCGTTCGGAAGATGAAAAATTGAATTTGAAAGAAGTTTATCCTCCGGTGCTCGGTATCGGCGAGGTTAGGGTAAATCTTGAGAAGGCAGCTCGCATCAATCGGGAGACAAAACAATTCATAAGGACGAGATCAAAGAGACTACCAGACCTTGAGGTTTACCGTGAATACCTGAAGGACCGGCTAAAGATGCAACAGGCCGCCGAGGGTATGGGTGATGTTGGGGGGTGCATCAAATATCTCAAGGGGTATATCCCTGTTGATGCGGTGGGCTCCTTTAAACAACTGGCCGAAAAGGAAGATTGGGGATACGTAATAAACGAACCTGAAAACTCTGAAGCGGTTCCTGTGTATATTAAAAACCCCAAATGGGTATCTATCATCGACCCAGTGATGAAGTTCATTGATATTGTACCAGGGTACAAGGAAGTGGATGTGTCGATATACTTTTTAATTGCCTTTGCACTCTTCTTTGCTATGCTGGTTGGTGATGCAGGCTACGGGGTTATTTTCCTCATACTGGCTATGTTGATGCGTAAAAAACTACCAAAAGCCGCCCTCTTTTTGGTTTATGTATTGAGTGGAGCGACCATAGTCTGGGGAGTAATCAGTGGTACATACTTTGGTTCCGAAACAATTGCCGCATTGCCGGTCTTGAACAGCCTGGTGATCGATAACGTGGCAAGTTTTGGTGTTGACAATATAAATTTTATGATGCACTTCTCCTTTTTGATAGGGGCTCTTCATATTACAATCGCACACGGAATAAAGCTGGTGCAGTTTATCAATTCACTCAAAGCGCTAAGCGAAGTAGGCTGGATTGCGCTGGTTTGGGCACTATTTTTTATTACTGAACAACTGGTGCTGGGTATTCCCATGCCGTACTGGAGCACATGGCTGATGATTGGAGGAGCATTATTGGTGGCCCTATTCTCTTTCGAAAGCAAAAGCTTTGTAAAAAGTATGCTATTGTCAATAGCTAATCTACCTCTTAGCCTGATCAGTGGCTTTTCCGACATCGTGTCTTACGTAAGGTTATTTGCCGTTGGTATGGCAACAGCAGCTGTAGCTTCAAGTTTCAACAACATGATCGTTCCCAATGGTTTTGGTTACCTGAATATTCTCGAAATCCTGGTGGCGTCAATAGCTCTACTACTAGGGCACGGGTTAAATATCGCCCTGGCCCTGATGGCTGTAATGGTACACGGCATCCGCCTAAATATGCTCGAATTCGCAGGGCATCTGGGATTACAGTTTTCCGGAGAGGCCTATAGACCTTTTAAACTTAAAACTCTTGAATATCCCAATAATCACAAATCAACTAACAAATAGATAAAAATCTTAAACTCGAATAGCATGATAGATATAGCACTACAAACGACAGTAACCGGCTTGGGGGATATGGGCATGTCCTTAAGCATTGCTTCAATAGGATCGGCCATCGGTACCGGAATAGCCGGTATGGCAGCAATTGGCGCCTGGAAAAAAATGATCACAAATGGACAAAAGGCTGCAACAGCCTTGTTAATTTTTGTAGGGGCACCCCTATCTCAGGTTATCTACGGTATGATCTTGAAGAATGCCATTGCCAATGCTGATCTCGCACCTGATTCGTATGTGTGGCAGATAATAATTGGCCTTGTAGCAGGGCTTGCCATGGCCGGATCAGCTATCTTCCAGGGCAAAACGGGGGCACGTGCCTGTGACGCCATAGCATCCGGTGCCCAAGACACCGCCAAATACATAATGGTCATAGGGGTTGTAGAAACCGTTGCCTTATTTGTTATGATATTTACTATGACAGGACTGCCAGGAGTGTAAGAATCTAGAAGCCTCACTATTGAAAAATTAAATTCATTGTCCCTTGATGCTTTTGTTCATTTCAAATCAGATCACAAAGGGTATGAACAAGCCAGTGAGGCTTTTGAACTAAAACGAGAAGAGGAAAAGGATATAACACTTATCTTAAAAGAAAAAGAGGCCGAAGATGAGAACTTCCTGAGCGAGGAGATCTTAGGAAAGGCCTTTGTTAATCTGTATGGTATCCTTTTCGATTCAGGAAAAGACATACCGAAGGAAGAGTCGGAACCCGTTTTAAACGAGCTGGCTAGTTTTGTAAAGAACAATGAAAACCTGCAAATCGAGATTATCGGACATACCCGATTCTGAAGGTGATAATGCCTGTAATGAAAATCTTTCCAGAAGAAGAGCGCAGGCTGTGAAACAATGGCTCGCAGACCAGAATATAGATGTTTCTAAAATAAAAGCGGATGGCAAAGGGGAATCGAATCCTGTTGCAATTAATAATACCGATGCAGGTAGAGCGCTAAACCGTCGCGTGGAGGTTAAAGTAATACAGTAGCAGAAAAAATTTACTATTCGAAAACGTATTTTTCAGCAGGAAAAAGAACCCTGCAAATTAAATGAACAGGCAACACTTAATCTTTGTTTTCATTCTCGTAGCTGCTGCGATTACCATATTCGGATTGATCAGCGGAAAGTTTCTATTCCTTTTTATATGGTTGCCCTGGGTTTTCTATTCAGAAAGAAAAAAGAAAAGCTCTAATTAAGCCAGAAACTATCCTATTCCTTTCATCGTTAGTACTGTAGTCCCCCAGATAATTGCCGACGACAAGAAGATACCGATAGCATTGGCCGTAAACGCTTTTTTCTTTTCAATCTTAAAAAGATACGTAGCGATACTTCCGGCGTACACGCCTGTTCCAGGCAGTGGTATCATTACAAAGAACAATAATCCCCAGAAGCCGTATTTCTGAATTTTATTCCCCGAACCGGTTTTTGCCCTCCGGGCTACCCATATAGCAGATTTCTTATACCAGTTCCAGCGAAGTAAATAATGATTTATATTGTCAAGAAAAACCATCATGATAGGAAAGACGAGAAGATTCGCGATAAAGCAAGCGATAAAAACAAGGTAAATATTAACACCCTGCAACATTCCGTAGGGAATGCCCACCTTAGCTTCTCCAAAGGGAGAAACACTCCATAACATCGCAATTAAAATATCCTGAATCATTGGGGTCTTAAGAAAGTATGCAAATATAACGTTCAATTATTTGCATTGGTACTTTTCTTTTCATAAAAAATCTATAAAATGATTGTATCAAACTCTCTTGTAAAATCTCTGTTCTAATGCCATTCACCTATTAATTCAACGCTTTATCTAAAACCTTGTCACTATTAAATCAATTCATGTAACTTTAAAATAACTACTAAAACAATCTAATTATGAAAAAAATTACAATAAGTCTTATTGCTTTGATTCTTTTGTGCTTTGTGGGAAAATCACAAGTACCGGTCAAAGTAGCCCCATTTGGGTCTAATCAAATAGAAAGACTTTCTTTATCTGAACTCAATAGTGTAAGGTTGCTCCCTTGTGATGGAGTATTGCCCAATTACACAAATGTCACATCAAATAATGGGGTAACTTCTCAAATGTTTGGTGACTTCCCTACATTTTCAAACCAGGCAGCTGACGATTTTGTTGTTCCCGGTACTGGAGACGCAGTTATTTGTACCGTTGGAATTAGTGGTACAGGGGCTGCTATTCCTGCCGACCCGGCAAATCTTGTAACTTTCGAAATATATACAGATGCTGCTGGACTTCCCGGAGCTATGCTATACAGCGAATCGTTCGCCGGAACTGCAGTCGATCCTGATGCAGATGGAATTTTTATTTTGGATTTAACCGCAGGTCCAAACTTAACCGGCGGCGCCACTTATTGGTTAAGTGTGTTTCTTATCGCTGATGCTGGCATTTCCGGTCAATGGTTCTGGGATGGATCTGTGGCCAATGCCTCCAACAACTACGCATGGCAAAATCCTGCCGATGGATTTGGAACAGGTTGCACTGGATGGATAGATGGAACAACTTGCGTCGGTGGAAGTGGTCCAAATCTTGCTATGGATATAGCCTTTAACGCTGCGGGAATGCCACCTATTATCAACTGCCCAATGGACGTAATGGCCAATACCGATCCCGGTGTTTGTACCGCCCAGGTAACATTCTCCAATGCAGTTGCCATTGATCCTGAAGGCGGGACAGTCACAGTTACGCAAACTATGGGTCCACTATCGGGAAGTGATTTCCCATTGGGAGACACCATTATAGAGTTTACTGCTACTAACGACGATGCACCGAATGAAACTGCAACATGCCAGTTTACAATTACTGTAATAGATAACCAACCACCGGTTGTGACTTGTCCTGCAGATATTACAGTAGATAACGACATGGGTGTTTGTGGAGCCAACGTATCGGTTTCTCAGCCAACGATCATGGACAACTGTGCGGGTGGCGCTCCTGTTAGTGGCGACACTGGCCAGGTAGCTCTTAATCACAACACTGCCGGATTGATCGATACTCCGGTTACCCTTACAGGTATGACAAATACAACGGATGCCATGGTGACTGTGAATATCACCCACCAGGGAGATTTCGGAACGGCTTCAACTGAATGTTTCGATCTTCAGGGTCCTGATGGATCCCAGGTATTCTTTGAATGTGGTACTTCACAATGTGCTGTGATCAATAGGAGTTTTGACGTAGACATGGCCACATGGAATGGATGGATCAGCACTTTTGGATCTGACCTTACTTTTGTTCTGCTTGCCGATGAGCAAGTTGATGATGGTTTGTGTGGTGGAGCCTTCCCAGATGGATTCTACCAACTTACCACTAACTATGCGGGAGTTGGAATACCAATGGGTGCTAGCCTTATTAACGACTTTAACGGTACAGATGATGCTTCCGACTTCTATCCTGTTGGAACCACTACCGTAACATGGACCTACACAGACCAGGGTGGAAATATGGCCTCTTGTACTATGGATGTTACTGTGAACGATATAGAACCACCAACGGTAAGTTGTATCGGAACTCCGGGACCAGTTCCTGGTTCTGCAACCGATGCTCCTGCTTTGGCTATTCCTGATAACGATCCTATAGGTGTTTCAACAACCATAACAGTCACCGATGCAGGACCCGTGCTCGATATGAACGTAGATCTTGATATCTCACATACCTGGGTAGGTGACCTTATTGTGACCCTGGAATCTCCGGGTGGAACCGTAGTAACACTTATCGATCAAATGGGTGTGCCGGCTTCTACCTTTGGATGTTCGAATAATGATATGCAGGTAACACTGGATGATGAAGCGGTAGATCCAATTGAAGATGAATGTAGTTCTTCTCCAATTAGCGGTTCTTATACACCAGAACAAGCCCTGTCTGCTTTCGATACGGAAGAAGTGATGGGAGACTGGATCTTAACCGTATCTGATAATGCCGGTGGTGACACAGGTATGATCAATAGCTGGACACTGAATTATGACTATGACAGCCCGGGCATCCCGTTAGACATTGTCCTTGATGCTAATGGTATGGCTTCTATTGCTGCCACTGCCCTTGCTACAGGTTGGGATGATAACTGTGGCCCTGGTGGTGTGACAATTACTGGTGGTGTTACCACTCCTCCTATACCAATGACCCTTAGCACCTTATTTGCTGGTGGAAACGGAGGTAGTCCTGGTGGAGCGGTTTACTTCGACGTAACTGTTGGTCCTTCCGACATTACTCTAACCGACCTTGAAATTCATACAGGTGAAGCAGGAGCTTTTACCATGGATGTGTATGCATTTGTTGGGACCTATGTTGGTAATGAAGACAACGCAGCCGCCTGGGGAACCCCGGTTGCGATAGCTTCGGGAACCAGTGCTGGAGCGAATGTTCCTTCGCCTGCTTCCTTAGACGTTCCTGTAGGCTTATCAGCGGGAACTACCTATGCCATGGCCTTTGTACTAGACGCTGCTCACGGACATGACTATACCAACGGTGATGGTACTAATCAACAGTATTCTAATGCTGATCTAACCATTGATTTAGGATCAGCTTCCAACGCACCATTTACTACTCCTATATTTAACCCACGTGTATTCAATGGAACCCTCAATTACATGGTAGGAGGTGTAGGTTCTACAGGACTGATAGTAGACTTTACTTGTGATGATCTCGGATTAACCGATGTTATCATAACTGCTACTGACGCTGCTGGAAATTCTTCCACATGTACCGCGCTGGTGAATGTAATTGATAACACGCCTCCGGTATTGGTTTGTGCTGATGTAACCATCGAGCTTGGACCTGACGGTACGGCCGATATCGAACCGGAAGACCTGCTGGCTTCATCGCCAGTGATCTATGAAGTGATCACTATTAGTAGTGATAACGGATCGGGTACTGAAGGATTCACAGACTTCACAATGAATGTAACAGCTGCTGAAGTAGTTAGTTTCGACTGGGATTACACAACCCCTGACGGACCGGCCTTCGACGGCTTTGGATACCTGTTAAACGGTGTATTCACCGAATTAACCGATCCTGCAGGAGCCAATACACAAAGTGGAAACAGTGGACCGATCAACCTGGCCGCTGGCGATGTGTTCGGATTCCGTTCACAGTCTGATGACGGTATCTTTGGTGCTGCTACAACCACCATCAGTGGATTTGTACCAGGATTTGTAGGTCAGTTCGATCCGGCTAACTGGACCCTTACGCTAAACAACTCCGATGGAGATGCATTCTTTGTCTTTATCTCAGGGGGACCACTATCCTTTGATGCCTGTGGTATTACCGTACTGGCAGTAGACATCACCGAGGTAACCTGTGCAGACATTGCAGCCTCACCACTAACGGCAACGGTATTTGCTTCCGATGCCAGTGGTAACCTGGCCGCTTGTCAGTCTATGATCACTGTAGTGGATGCTTTAGGACCAGAAGTAACCTGTCCGGCAGACATGACTGTAGATCCGGGACCAGGCAACTTGTTCTATACATTACCTGATTACTGGGCCGATGGAGACGCTACGGCGACAGACAACTGTACCGATCCTCTTACGATCTTTACCCAGGATCCGGCGGCAGGCACAGAACTATCTGATGGTGTGTACACTATATCGATCTGTTCTACCGATGAGTATGGTAACGAAGGTTGCTGTACCTTCCAGCTAACTGTTGAGAGCATACTGGGTAATACGGACAACGAGCTAAGCTCGGCGATCAGTTTGTATCCGAATCCGGCCGGCGAGCAAGTAACTATTGCCAACGGATCCAACATACTGCTGGATAATCTAGTGATCTTTGACGTAAACGGTAAACTGGTCAATACCATCGACCTTCGCAATATGGGAAGTGAAATGATGATCGATGTATCGCAACTGGCATCTGGAGTCTATATGGTTCAGATCACCGGTGAGCAATCAACAACCGTGAAACGATTGATTAAACAGTAACTTTAATTTCATAATTAAATTTAATTGATCGAAAAGAGGCCCCTTCCGGAAACGGAGGGGGTTTTTTTTATAGGATATTGAATCAATTAAAACTTATAGGAATACTCCACCCCTGCCCCCACGTTTGTATTAGAATTGGAGTTTATATCTAAACCTGTTACCAGGTAGAACGTACCAAGGTTATTAAAGTTTCTGCCAACCTTCATATAGGAATGAAGGCTACTTATAGATTTATCCAGAGGATTAAATACGGTGCCAAAACGTTCAACGAAAGAAGTTTTAATTTGATACATATAAGGGCCTAATACCCCTAATGCTCCTATATGATGTGCAGAGACACTGTTCACAATAACTGGATTTTGTTCATTTTCATCGAATACCAGTGATGGATCAAATACAAAAAATGGAAGCCCAATAATATTTGAATCGTAGGTCCAGCCTGATTTATATATAAGACTATTAAAATAATTATCAACTCCGCTTCCTCCATCGGAACCACTTTGATTCTTGGTAGTTACGTATTCATAAAGGACGGAAGAAATTGGTGCGATATCTGATGGTTTAAAGTTAATTCCCCAGATTCCATCAGGAAAATTTGCAAGTCTAGTTCCGGATCCGTCTTCAAATGGATGCTCATGATACATAGAAAATTTTCCAATCGAACTTTGAAAACCATACTCCAGATAATAAGAACCTAAATGATTTCCAACGGCATTTAATTGATCTCCAATAGTGGTGTCCTGATCACCTCTCCTTGCAAAAAAGACGTCGACGAACGTATTAAAATCACTAGACAATTTACCATAAACAGGTGATGTACCGGCCCACTGCGCGACATGTTGTATTTTGAACTTTAAAGTGTGTAGATCGTTAAATGCCCATAACATACCGAATTCCTTAAAATGTACCCAGGTGTCGGTTACATACCTTTTGTCGTTCATAACGTAATGACCCATTCGCCAATCCAGGTAAAATCCTTTTGAAATACGAACCCATTCTGGAGCTTCTATAAGGATTCCCGGTAAGGGTCTTGCATTATTGGAAAACAAAAAATTCTGATTACTAACCGATAACCCACCTAATCGGGTATCAGCTTTCTTAGCTCCTAAGGTCATTTTAAGCCATCGATTCGTGTATCGAAGGTAGATATCTCTTCGCTGAAGATTATCTTTTACTCCGTCTCGCAAATAAAGGGTGGTACCTCCTTCTATAGCATGATCTTTAAAATCGAATCGTGCGACAAAAGATCCGCCAATAAAGGCATTTGTAAGCGGTTCAATAGCCTTGTTTGTATTGGTATACATCCAAAATGGCAATTCATTTTCTGAACTAACAAATCCTTTCGCGTTTATGGAGCCTGCGACTTTCAGATCTTGGGCAGGCAAAATGGTGGATATGCAAAATAGAAGTGAAAATAATCTAATCTTCATCACTTAAAGATTCTTCTGTGCCAGGGTAATTTATGGCTCGAGTATGTGTAACCATATTTATTTCCATACCCGAAGTTATTCAAATCCACATTGTTCAATACACCGGCAACGTTAGTTAATTTACCCTCGGTAGTAACATCCTTACAAAACTCCAGCAGGTCCTTGTCTGTGAAAGACGCACGGAACACATAAAGGGTAAGATCTGCCAATTTGTTAATAATTAATGTGTCGGTAACAAGCATGGAAGGAGCTGTGTCAACAATTACATAATCGTATTTCTTTATTAATTCCTCGAAAAATAGAGAGGTCCTATCCTGCATCAATAATTCGGCAGGATTTGGCGGAATTACCCCGGAAAGGATTATGTCAAGGTTCTCATGGCTTTCACTTTTTATCACTAAACGCTCGGCAGTTGTCGTATCGTCGATGATGTATTCCGTAAGGCCTTTATGTTCTGTTGTTTTATTATCTATATATCTATGCAGTTGGGGATTCCGAATATCAGCACCCACTAACACCACTTTTTTGCCCGTTAATGCCAATGTAAGGGCAAGATTAAAAGCCACAAACGTTTTCCCTTCACCTTTAATGGTTGAAGTAACAAAAATCTTCTTAGAGTCAGTTGGGGAATTTACAAAGAGATATTGCAAGTTGGTGCGGAGAATCCTAAATGATTCTGCAAGTATGCTCCGGTCATTAACCTGTATCAATTCCGAATCCCCCTTTTTTAGTCGAGGTATCTCTCCTAAAATAGTTAAAGACGGAAGTGCAATCGAAATATCCTTTCTATTACTAATCTTGTTGTTTAATGCATCTTTCAGATAAATCAGACCCATGGGAGCCAGAAATCCCATTAGGAATGCCAGGGAATAAATTATTCTTTTCTTCGGAAATACAGGCTGCGTTTTGGTATAGGCCATATCCACAACCTTAGCTTTTGGAGTAGTGACGGCAAGTGAAATGGCAGTTTCCTCTCTTTTTTGAAGTAGGTACAAATACAGTGTTTCTTTAATCTCCTGCTGTCTTAAAATGTCTCTCAAATCCTTTTCCAACGACGGCATCTCAGAAATCTCAGAATTGATCCGCCCTCCTTGTGCATATAATTTGTTGCTCTGAATTCTTAACGATTGCTGCAGGCCTTTCAGGTTTTCACTAATCGTATTTCGAAAGTCTAATATCTGACTGGTGACGGATTGAACTACCGGGTTGGCCTCGGTTGAGGCTTCCAAATATCTTTTTCGCTGAAGTATTAAAGTGTTATAGTTGTCTATCAGACTTGACAATTGGTTTTCGTTAATACCGATGTTGGCAGGTAATAATGCAAACGTACCTGCTTCCTGCAAGTAGGACTGTACAGAATTCACTAATTGAATTTGTGTATCGATTTCAGACCGTTTCTTTTTGTATTCGGCCAGATTCTCAATAAAAAGTTGACCTTCAGCTTCAATATCGGTTAGGTTCTTATCTTCTTTGAAAACTACTTTGTCACTTTCTACCGAATCCAACTCTTCGGTAATGATCGAAAGTCTTTTTTCAATAAACTCTGCCGTATTCTTCGATACCAAATTTCGGTCGCTTACAGCATCTTCATTATATAGAATAACCAGGGCATTTAAAATAGCCTCTGCTTTTTCAGGCGTTGCCGTATTTAAGGAGATATTGAGAACGCTTGCAAATTTGCTAACCTTAGAAACATCGAGTCCATTTTGCAAACCGATAACAAGATTTTTCGGATCGACAATTTTAACCCTGTAAACATCATTCTTTTTGAACTGAGTTGAGTCCAGAAATTTTTTATTTACAATAATATCGCCAAAGGGACGGTTTACCACATTTCCAAAACCATACTCTGGCGACTCTCCCTTTTTTGTTAAGATAGAATACGTCTCCAGAGAGAGTATCTTAACATTAAACTCACCAATCGGGTATTTTAATTCTTGTGTTGGTTGAACTATTGTAACGGAAAACGGGGCATTTTCAAACACCTCAGAATCCTTAACAGTTCCATCTTTATAGTATTTAACATTCAGGTTAAGACGGTCAACAACACGCTCAATGATTGTTCTTGATTTTATAATTTGAATTTCATTATCGAATCCAGAAGCATTCAATCCTCCAGCTAATCCAAGATCCTGAAAAGCTGCTAATTCGGACAAAGAACTGTTCTTGTCATCTTTAATCAAGATACTAGTTTCACTTTCATAAATAGAGGTGGAATATCTGAGATAAGTATACGCGACCACTAACATAAACAGTATGGAAATTACAATCCAGGGCCAGTAACGCATATACTTGCCCAATTGGTCTTTTAATGTCAGTTCTTTTACTTGATTTAGGCTATTCACTGGCTGATCTTGCATATTATTTGAATAAAAGTACCGCAGTGGTAATAAGTAAAGAAGCTATGCTTACATAGACGGTCGAGTTTCTATTAAAACTTGAGCCTTGACGTTGGGCACTATTTGGTTCTACATATATCACATCGTTTTGTTTCAAAAAGTAATACTCCGAATATAGAAAACTAGCATCAGCAATATTTACAAACTTATGTATTTTCCTTCCATCTACTTCCCTAATAATTAAAATGTTCTCACGTTGCCCATAGATCGTTAGATCGCCTGCAAGTCCAAGTGCCGCCGGTAAAGACAAACGTTCATTAGCAACCTGGTAGGTGCCTGGCCTTAGTACTTCTCCTAACACACTGATCTGAAAATTAACCAATCGAATAGTAACGATCGGTTCTTTCAGATATTCCTTGAGGGCATTTATTAATTTATCATTCAGCTGAGTTAAAGTAAGACCTTCTATTTCCAACTTACCAATAACCGGAAAGTCAATCGTTCCTTCTGCAGACACCAGAAATGGTTGTTGCTGATAATTATTTTGATTCAGACTATTTAAACCATTCGGGTCTCCGGGGCGAGTTTCGACCAATAAATTAAATGGTCTTGCAGCTTCCATATTGGTTGATGAAACAACTATGGACAGCAGATCATTAGGTTGAATTTCTATAAGTGCCTGTTGTTTGTTATGTGTGGCGTCAAGGTTCTCAATGTCCTGAAAGTACGCGATTTCCTTTCGGGAAACACAACTAGTTGTAACAAATAATACAATTAAAACAATTTTCCATATTCTTATGTTCTTAAAAATCCCAGTGTATTCCATTGCCCCTTTTCTTGCGTTCATTAATTTTGTCTTTAGCTCATTCTTACGTTTTCCACCGAATCGGAGGTAGGCTTGTCTAAAGCTTCAAAGCTTGAGTTCTTACTTATAAATTCTGGAACAAGCTCCTTTAACATTCGTACCACCTCATCATCATTACCTCGTGTTGCCATCTTTATAATATCCTTCACTTTTCGTTTCAGATCTTCGAATTTTACAATAGGAGTCTTCGATACCATAATTTTCGGGTGATGTGTAGGTAAGGTCGTCGAGGTATCATTCAATAATTCCTCATATAGTTTCTCTCCCGGTCGGAGACCTGTTATTTTAATATCGATGTCATCATATGGTTCCAGGCCAGATAATTTAATCATTTTCTCAGCAAGATCCAGAATTCTAACCGGTTTGCCCATATCAAAAACAAAGATCTCTCCACCATTTCCCATGTTACCGGCCTGTAATACAAGCTGGCACGCCTCTGGTATGGTCATAAAATAACGAATTATATCCTTGTGTGTTACCGTTACAGGGCCTCCATGTGCTATTTGCTTTCTGAAGTGTGGAATTACCGAACCACTTGACCCAAGTACATTTCCAAATCGCGTAGTAATGAATCGGGTACTTACTCCTTTTTCATTCTGAAGTGATTGTACATACATTTCAGCCAGACGCTTTGATGCCCCCATGACATTGGTTGGATTAACCGCTTTATCCGTAGATACCATTACGAATTTAGAAATCTCGTAACTAACCGAAAGTATGGCTAGATTAACGGTACCAAGAACATTCACATAAATACCTTCGTGTGGATTCCTTTCGATTAACGGAACATGCTTGTAGGCAGCCGCATGATAAATGATCTCAAAGTCATATTTATCAAAAAGCAGCCCCATCCTATACATATTGCTTATATCTGCTAACTCTGTTATGTAATTTAGCTTCGGGTAATTTAGTGACAGATAGACCTCCATCTCGTGTAATGCCGACTCGGCCTGATCTAAAATAACAACTAGTTTCGGATCAAATTCAGCAACCTGTTTCACGATCTCACTACCGATAGATCCCGCACCACCCGTAACGAGTATGGTCCTATCCTGAAGGTCGTGCTTAATCAATTCATTGTCAATAGCTATGGGACTTCTCTCAAGCAGATCTTCAATATCCAATGGTTTTATCTGATTTTGAATATCTTCTTTCTTGTTCCAGGTTTCCAGGTTGGGTACATTAAAAATCTCAATGTTATGGTCTATACAAGCTTCAATAATCTGATTGCGACGTTTACCCGTCATACTATCACTTATCAACAGAACACCATTTAATTCCATTTTCGAAATAGTTTCTGAAAAACTCTGCTTAATAGGAATAACAGGTTTTCCAAGGATCTTAAATCTTTTTGAATCAAAACTCTCGGTTAAAAATCCAACAAGAACAAAGGGTAAATCAGATTCTGTGGTCAAGGCTTTACCCAAAGCGATCGTCTGATCATCCACTCCCATAATTGCAACACGCTTCTTATCTTTTCCTGCCGCAGAATTACGAAGGAACTGATAACTTTCCTTCACTGCAATTCTGAAAAGCAGCATGACGGTAAAGGAAACTAGCATATACATTAATAGTGAAGTAGTAAGGAAAATACGATCTCCCTGTGTTTCAGCAAAAATAATATTGAATGTGAGCAGACTTACACATGTAAAGAATGCAGAGAAAGCGAGTTTAAGAATATCCGTAAACGTAGAATGCCGAATAATTCCGGAATAGGTCTTGAACAAAAAAAAGAAAACAATATTCACTCCCAGTATAATCCCACCCTGTGCAGGTACGGAAATATAATCCAGGAATACAATTGGCGTACCAAGTATTATGAGATAGACCAATACCTGCGACACTAAAACCAGGAAAATATCCAAAAGCAGGACAATCCATCGGGGTAAATACCTTTGGTCCAACACCTTGAGGCTATTATCGCCACGATATAAACTCTGTATGATACTTCTTGGGGTTAGCACTAATAGGTTTTTTACAAATATAACTAATAACTAAACGAATTGCGATAATGATGACATAATCCTTTGTTTTTCAGTCTTTTTCAGATTTGATCCTGAGGGTAAACACAGGCCTTTATCAAACAATTCACCTGCAATATTGTTGCCGTAAAATGGATAGTTTTCGAAAACAGGTTGTAAATGCATTGGTTTCCACAAAGGTCGTGATTCAATATTATTTTTTTCCAGTGATAATCGAATATCTTCCGAGGAAAAACCAGTTTTCGTAGAGTCAACATATATGCATGTTAACCAGTGATTTGAATAATAATCGGCCCCGGGTTCTGTAAAGACCGATATTCCGTCAATATCCGTAAAGATCTTCTTATAAAATGAATTCATTTCCCTCCTTAGATTCACATGAGCCTCCAGAACACGCATTTGCCCTCTGCCAACGCCAGCGCAAATATTGCTAAGTCGGTAATTGTACCCGATTTCCGAATGCTGGTAATGTAGAGCAGCGTCTCTTGCCTGGGTAGCCAGGAAAATCGCTTTTTGCTTTTCTTTTTTTGTCTTGGTAACCAATGCACCTCCACCAGAAGTTGTAATAATTTTATTTCCATTGAAAGACAAAACCGAAAGATCTCCAAAGGTACCGCAATTTTGGCCTTTATAGGTGCTTCCAAGTGCCTCTGCACTATCTTCCAATAAAGGAATCTGATATTTTTCTGAAATATTACAGATCTCTTTGGCCTTAAACGGCATACCGTACAAATGGACCGCAATGATCGCCTTTGGTTTATTCCCTTTTGCGATGCGGTCTTTGATGGCTTTCTCCAGTTGCTCCGGGCAAATATTCCAGGTATCCGCTTCACTATCTACAAATATCGGTGTGGCCCCCTGATATACTATTGGGTTTGCCGTAGCCGAAAATGTCATGCTCTGACAAATTACCTCGTCTCCACGACCCACTCCCAGCATAATCAATGCAAGATGCAAGGCCGCAGTACCGGAACTTAAGGCTGCAACATGGTGATCACCACCAAGATAATTTTCAAGGTCGATCTCAAACCCGGTTACATTGGGCCCCAAAGGAGCCACCCAGTTTGTATCGAAGGCTTCGTTCACAAATTTACGTTCGTCTCCACCCATATGAGGGGATGAGAGGTATATACGTTTGTTGCTCATTTCTTTAAAGGTTTGGCGGGTATACCAACTACAGTTGTGTATGGAGCGATAGATTTCGAAACAACAGCACCAGCGCCTATTGTTGACCATTCACCAATTTCAACATTGGGTAGAATAACACTGCCCGCACCTACCAATACTCCTTCACCAATCTTAACTCCACCTGCAATTGTCGCCTGAATAGCTATGTGTGCATAATCTCCCACTACGCTGTTGTGAGAGACTGTCGAATGATTATTGATAATACAATGTTTCCCGATAGACACGTCTGCATCCAGCACGGCAAGAGGATGAATCATTGTGCCCTCTCCTATTGTAACAGATGGATACACAACTGCGGTTCTATGAATAAAACTGGGGTAATCTGATGCATACATTTCAGCAATTTTTTTACGAACCCGGTTATTACCTATAGTGATACACATTATTTCCGTAATATGTTTCTCTTCTGCTAATAATACATCAAGTCCCAAAATGGAATTAGTTTCGGGATTATCGTCTATTATCTTCGAGGGGATGAATTCGCCCAAACTCCTGATAAGCTCGATAACAGCATAACAATGACCTCCAGCCCCAAATAGTACTATTTCTTTCATTTATTATTAGTTCCGGTAAATCGAGACATCGTAGCCGTATTTGCTTTATTTACTCCATCCCTTTTAACTACTTTTTTTACTGTTTTTATCAGTATCATCATATCGAGTACAAAACTACGATTTTTCACATAGTATACATCCAATTCAAATTTCTTTTCCCAAGATATTATATTCCGGCCGTTAACCTGGGCATAGCCAGTTATACCTGGTTTTACATGATGCCGTTGCCTTTGAAAATTTGTGTATAATTCCAAGTATTCGGGTAAAAGTGGTCGAGGTCCAACTAGACTCATATCACCCATTATAACGTTGATCAATTGCGGGATTTCATCTAAAGATGTTGAACGAATGAATAAACCGAGCCTCGTTAATCGCTGTGCATCCGGCAGTAGTTTTCCCTTCGGATCCTTATTGTTATTCATCGTTTTAAATTTAACGATACGGAAGATCTTTTCGTTCTTACCCGGCCTCTCCTGAAGAAAAAAAGGATGAGTCCCATGCGAAATTGCCAATAATAACATCATCATCACAAATACCGGAGATAAAATCACAAATAACAACAAGGCGATTAAGAAATCAAAAATTGGTTTTATAATGGAGCTATATATTTTCACTCGGATTGTTTACTTATTTGAGTTCGAATTTTATTGTAAATTTCAAAACCTCTAGATAAGATAAGGTTTTTATCAAAAATTTCGTAAACTCGTTTACTACCTCTTACTTTAAATTCATCTATCTCATCCTGGTTCTCCAAAATGTAATCGATGCTGTTCGCTATCTCCGAGCTATTTTCGGGTGCTACGGTAAAACCCGTCACTTGGTGTTCAACCAATTCAGGTAACCCACCCGCATTCGATGATACTGTGGGAATCTCAAATAGCAGGCTTTCGTACACTCCACCAAGGTTCTCCGAACGGGACAGGTACACAAAAACGTCCATATTACCTATCACTTCATATACATTTTCATATCTACCCGTAAATAATACACGATCACCACAATGTGACTCGGCCATTTTTTTGAGTTTGTTCAGATAGGAATGGTCTTCAAGAAAAGGTTCTCCCGCGATCACGAGATAGACATCCTCTCGTTTCTTTAGTAATTCGGCAAAGGCAAGAATTAAATATTCATGTCCCTTAACCCCATATTTTTCGAATCGTTTAGGACTGTATATATACGAAGCTGTTCCAATTATCCTGGATCCGGAAGGAAGGCTGTAGCGCTCATGATAATCGATCGGACTAACTTCGATATTCTTACTATAAAGTTCGCGGGCATCGATATATGCATAATTAAGAAATAACCGATCCTCTGAAATTCCAGCACTCCTGTATTTGTTGTAGATATATTTCGAGGTAGCGATCCAGTAGTCATTCTTACCCGAAGAAAATATATCAGTATATTTAAAAAGTTTGTTCTCCAAATGTAGCGGACCTACTACTTGATAAATCCGCGGACAGTGTATCCCTTTCAAGAAAAATCTGGCATATAAGGTGGTTTGGGTAAACCAACTGTGAATAATATCCGGGTCCACACTCTTAACGATCGCTTTGAGCGCGTTACCCTTTTTATAGGTGCTTAATCCAAGAGTGAATTCGAAATCATATACCGCTTCGCAAAACTCTTCATATGCCGTATACAATTTCCCTCCCTTAGGGACCACAACATAAATCTTAAGATCCGGATGACGCTCTTTTAGGTCCTTGGTATAATTATAGGCCCAAAGTGCTCCCTTACTGGTTTTTATGAGATGTAATATCTTCATTTAGGGTAATTTCATAACATGATCGTAAAAAGCTTCGCGTCTTTCTTTTAATACCGCTTCGCTATAATGTTCGGCCTCATTAAGATTCCTAGTTGCATAAGTGTTATACCTATTTTCCGAACTTAGTACAGCGATTATTTTATCAGCTAGGGCCACCGCATCATTTGGAGGCACCAGCGCATCCTCTTCTAATAATTCTGGAATTCCTCCAACCCTAGTTCCTACGCATGGGAGGCCATATGCCATAGCCTCAATTACAACCCTGGGTAGTCCTTCAGTACGAGATGCCAGCAAAAATAAGTCGGTGTTATTCATAGTGTGAAATACGTCATCCTTAGAGACATTTCCCTTAAAATCGATGACATCTTCCAGTTTCTTTTCTGAAACCATATCAAGCATATGCCTCATGAATTTACCTTCACCAAGCCAGGTTAGTGAAACCGAAAACGAAAGTTGTTTACCATTAATGATTTCTATCGCTGCAATTACGATTTCCGGTGCCTTGTATAGCTGTTCCAAGGTCCCGATCGAAAGGAGCCGGTATTCTGCTTTAGCAATCCATTTTTTAGGTGTCTTCTGAATGAATTTGTCGGATAAATGCACGTTCGAAGCATGGGTTGTAAAGCCATTGGGATTCGAGGGATACTTCTTTTGCAAGGTAAATTGTGTTACATACAGCACGGCCTGTGCATTATAAACTGCTTCCTGTAATGCATGTTTCATTCGTTTTCTGAAGTACGTTCGAATTATAAAACTAAAATTCTCCTTACCAAACACATCTTCTGGATCACCCACCACTTCGAGACCAAATCCTTTACTTATTTTCGTTAGTACTTCAACCGACAAAAATGAAACCTTTCCGGGCACACGACAGATAAATGCACCATCCCGATGCGCATAAATATGATCTCTGATGCTACGCTTTACAGCACGATATCGCTTCAAATAATCCATGGGACCCACGTAATAAGGAATTTCCAGAAAAGTTACATCGGGGCCACTGGAGATATCATCATTAATTCCTCTGTAGGATTCATTCTTCTGTACTCTTGCCAGAACATTGATATGGCTGAAAACCTCTAAATATCTTTTCCAAAGTGAATATGGGAATCCGCCAATGGAATATACGACGCCCTTCTCATTCCTTATAAATCGAGCTTCCGTTACAAAAGTGACTTTCATATAATTGATTTATAAGGTATCAAAAAATTGCGAAAACTGCTTTCCTGCATCGAAATTCTTCCTTGCGAATTCGGTAGCTTTAAACTTTTCCAGCGAAGTGCGATGGTGGTAATAATTTTCCAGGGCCTTTACGTGCGCTTTAGTGTCCAGTGGATCATATGCTACCTGTGCTGCCAGGTTCCCGGGCAGCGTTTCAAGTATAGGATCTATATTTGAAGTAACTAATGGCAAATCGGCAATCATAGCTTCGATCAAAGAATTTGGCTGACCTTCCGTAATGGATGGAAAATAAAAACAATCTAAAGTATTCAAAACGTTGATCACATCATTGCGATACCCAAACAACTTAATCTGTCCCGTAAGGCCCTCATCCTTTATTCGTTCTTCCAGGCCAACATCTACATCCTGTCCGCACAATATGGCATAGAAGTCAATGTATTTTTTTGCTAATTGAATAACAACCTCAACGATGGTCTTATGGTTTTTGGCCCTGTTGAATCTACCAACATGGCCAACAACGAAACCATCTTCAGGAATACCTAGTTCCTTACGAAGATCATCTTTGGAAAGTAAGAAAGTGTCCGCGTCTATCCCATTATAAATTACGTTGTATTTGGACGGATTTGAAATTGATTTTTTCGGAAAGAAAAAAGTAAAGGCTGCCTTAGAATTAGACAGTATCCTGGTTGCCATAATTGGCAACAGCAGATTCATCCAATTGTTATAAGCAAGTCGAAATAGTGTTTCTTTAAAGCGATTTGATGACCCTCTATAGAAAGCCAATCTTCTCGTAACGCCAGCCGCCTTCGCAACAGACAATGGTAAGGCTGCGTAGTTTCCTGTAAAATCACAAATCGAGTCGAATCTGTTCCTTTTTAAGAATCGATATAGTTTGAAATATGGAAAGGGATTAAAATATCCTAGTTTCAGTTTGGATATTCCGGCACCATTGTCCATATATTGCTGTTCCAAATCGCCCGTTTCACCCGATTTACATAGTACCGTGGCGTTTAACTCATCGGGATAGTGCTGTATAAATCGAAGTAAATAATTTTCTATCCCCCCTGAATTCAATGATGTTACCAAAAAGCAAACATTCTTTTTCATTCTGCTGCTATTTTTTTGGTCAAAAACTTATCGATAAGTAGTCCGTAAACAATAAGTTTAAAGGGTTCCAATAAATGGGAGCGATTGATATATATAGCACTTGAGATTGCTAATAAATAAATGACATACACGTATTGTTTCCTTGTAAATTGAAGCTTCCAGGTAATATATCCATTCCCATATCCAAACAAAAACATCATAATTATTACACCAATAATCCCGAAATTTATGTAGATGTCGCCGATAATCTCAGACCCCTCTCCGTAGGTATAAAACTCGCCTTGTCCCATTATCGTGAAAAAATAACTCGTACTTCTGTACAGGTCAGGAATGTTTGTGATTTCCATATACGTACTACTGCCAAATGGAATAAGGTTCATGATCTCCATAACAAAAGTATTTCCGTAGAGATACGGATGGGATTCAGGAACAACATCAATGGCCCTGAACAGGATCCTGTTACTCGTGGAGAGCTCGTAAGTAGGATTAAACTGTATCTCATCAGTTTGATATATATCCAAACCCTTGCTTACAACATTACTATCATCCGATAGATTTTCTCCTCGGCCTAAGCCTATTAAAAAGAACACTACGGCCCCAACAGTTGCAATAAGAAGCAATCGCAATAACCCTATGTCCTTCTGAAATATCGCATAGCTTCCCATCACAATTAATACAATCTGCATTACCGGGCCTCTATCGCCTACAAACAAAAACAACAAAGTGTACAGTACGCCTACAACAAATACTATCGGGTTTTTAAACAGTATACTGGGAAGGTTCTTTATGGAGAATTTTTCTTCCCGTGTGTTCATAAAGAAATAAATAATCTGAAGATATAAGACAGCACGCAACAACAAAAAAACATAGGTAGCCCCGGCTCCCCAATTGGAGATACCATCATACTCCCCACCTAAAAAATCTGAACCTACAAGAAAGATAAATGCAGGAAATAGCATTAACAAAAGTATATCCAGGTTTTTGGTTTGCACCTTAAAGGATATATGGTCAATCGGCCTGGATTTTTTCCTGAACATCATAGTTCCAAACATCCAGACTAGAATCCCAATAGCACTTAACCAGGTTGCATAATTCACAACCATTATATTGACCCATATAAAATCAGGTCTTTCTGGTTCTATTCCTATACTCGCCAAAAACGGTATCTGAAAATGTACTATAAGATAACCCAATAGGAAGAGCGTGTCGAATCGTACCCAGGATTTGTACACGGCATATTGATATCTAAAAAATACGAGAACATTGGCAACAACAATAATTGAACATAATAGATTCAACTCATGATTGATGTTCTCAAATTTAGTTGGAATCAATAAAGAGAGCACACCCAGTGAAATGACAAGTATAGCAATACTGGTCTTCGTTTTTATGGGTGCTACACTATTTGGAATTAATAAACTCACTTGGATATAAATCTTGATGGGTCCAGGGATAAGAGATACGATTTCTTTTCTTTGTAACTCATGCCTTTGGTATTGAGGTTGTATTTAACCATCTTTTTTTCCAGTTCGTCCACTGCGCCAATTATTCGACCGGGATTTCCAGCCACAATAGAATTTGTCGGTACACTTTTGGTCACCACAGTTCCGGCACCAATGATACAATTATCTTCAATAGCTGCACCCGACAGGATCAAAGCCGCATTTCCTATATAAACATTGTTGCCAATTTTAATTTTTCCCAAGCTGTCCATTTTAGGATATTTTTCTCTTAATACCCATCCTCCCCCATGGGTATAAAATCTCACTTCATTCGTAATCTGAACATAATACCTATTCTCTTTTAAATAGGATTCCGAACCAAAATGAATTAATGCTTTGGAGCAATTTCGGCCAATCTTTACTCCCAGAGATCGCGCATATTTTTCATTGGTGTAGAATTTCCTTCTACAAAAATTTATGATCCGCCTAAACATATCAACGCTTCATTGATTTCAATATTCTAAATGTTTCCTTTAAAATATGATCCATTCTGAACACTTTTATAAGTCCTATATACAAAAGCACTGAAGGTAGTGATAAATATAAATTTTCAAGACCGGATAAACCAAGAATATCTCCCAGCCAAAGACAAAAGAGAATAGTTAATACGGAGATTACCAACACCTTGGCCGTCACATAAAGCTCCTTTACGAACGAAACTTTTATCACTTTCCTGGAAACCACCAAATTAATTAGGTAACTGATCACTGAAGTTAAAATAAGGCCATACAACAAAATTAATATGCTTTCATAATAAACCCCAATCACTATAGTCCCTATCTGAATTGATTTTTTAATTACTTCAAGCCATACGAGGTAGCGTGTTTTATCATACACTTTAAAGATCACCCTGTTGAATTGTTCCTGGATGAAGAAAAAAGAGGCAATCACAAGTAGTCTTAAGTATTGGTGAGCCGGAATCCAGCGTTCACCAAACAGAATTTGTATTATCTCCTCACTAAAGGTGAAAGCGATCATGACAAAGAACCCCATTATTACGGTTACTACAACGATGATTTTATAAAATATGGAAAAGAACTGATGCATGTCCTTTTGAACTTTCGACAAGGAAGAAAAAACAACACCTTGTGCTATGGCGTTAAGAATTCCAACAGGCGCATCCTGAAGTTTCTTGGCCTGGTAGAAAAATCCCACCTGCCCCATTGTGAAATATTTCGCAATGATCAAACTGTACAAATTATCGAAACCGGTAGTAATTAGTGATGTTACTGTCGTGTTAGCACCAAAGGCATATAATTGCCGAAAAGAATCACGCTTAAATATAAATGAAATGAGAAAGCCATCCCAAATCCAAAGGATCAATGTGAGCAAAATTGATGTGATAATTTGAATGACGACAAGGGACCAAACACCATAACCCCTGAACGCCATAATAATTCCGATAACCGATGCAACTACAACTGCACAGAAATGAATGGTGGTTTTTTTCTTAAACTTCATCTCCCTGGTTAAGGAAGCAATATTCACATGGTGCAACGCATTGATAACAACCGAAATCGTTAATGCAGGCAGGATATTTTTCAATTCCGGATCATCATAAAAGTTTGATATCCATGGAGAGATCAAATATATCAGTATAAAATAAGCAACACTAACTGTGAAATTAAAAACAAAAGCAGTTGAATAATCCTCTTTAGTGACCTCCTCTTTTCTTATAAGAGCGCCGGCAAATCCGCCACCACTAAGCACACTTCCTAAAACTATAAAAAACAAAACAACACCAAACTGACCAAATTCGGATGGTGTGAGCAGTCTTGCCAATATCAGGTTAGTAACCAGGGTTACTCCCATCACCGAAACACTGCCCAGGAAGCTCCAAACCGTACCAGATACTAATTTTCGCTCTAAAGACATCTGTGTTAAAGGTTCGTGGGATAATCAAAAAGTAAAAAATCCTTTTTGTATATAGAAATTAATTTTTCCTGAGCACGATCACTCAAAGTCAACTTTCCTGATTTCCTAAAATTAATATGTAAGATGGTTTTTAAATCCTCTCTTATTAACTTATTGACGAGGGAAAAGAAATTCAAATCGATGAAATCGGCTGTTTTGTTCAGATGTAATAATTTAAAATCCGGCCAATCCCCCAGTTTTTTTATTTTTTCAAAATCTGTTTCTATCTGCTCTATCTTCCCAACAAAATCCACAAGAAGATCCCCGTTAGCGTCACAGAGATACTCATATTGGGGCTTCAGAAAATATCGCTGTTCTTTAGATTCCAGTAGTTTATCCAGTTTGCTTAACACAAAATAATCGAAAGTGATGTATTTGTGATAATAGTAATAATGATAAATAGCAAATAGTCTTGTATAGGGGTTCCTTACTATAGCAAACTTAAAATAGGAGTCAAAGAGATCTTGTGAAATAAAATGATTCGATACATATTCCGAAGCAGACAGGTGTGATATGATCCTGGGGCCAACATCGAGATTCGTATTTGTACCTAATAATAACGCATGCCGATTTGGCCTGTCTATCCTTAATTCTTCCATAAACGCACCTTCTATACTTGTTCCGGCCGCTTTAGGCACGTGAACAAAAATGCACTTATGTTTATGACTAATCATATGGTCATACAGGTAGATTAAATGATCATCCCCGCAGCAACTGTCTCGTGGGTTGCATCGTCAATTAAGACGAAACTTCCTGTAATTCGGTTGTCTCTATACTCATCGATCATTAACGGGCGGGTAGTACGGATCTTTACCCGGGAAATGTCGTTCATATGTAATTGCTTGTCTACCACTTCCCGGTTGTACGTATTAATATCGATTTTATAGATTACTTCCTTAATCATAGCTTTCTGCTCATTGGAAGTATGCATGATGGTATATTTTGCTCGGGGTCTCGCAGGGTCATTGTGGAACCAGCAGAGCATGGCATCGAATTCCTGAAGTGATTCGGGTTTATTATTGGTGCGTACAATCATATCGCCACGGCTAATATCAATATCATCTTCCAGGGTAATGGATACAGACATTGGTGCATAGGCTTCTTCCAATTCTCCTTCTATAGTGTCGATCGATTTGATCACCGAAGTAAATCCGGATGGCAAAATCGTGACATCGTCACCAGGTCTGAAAATTCCACTGGCAACACGGCCGGCATATCCACGATAATCAATAAAGCCTTCACGCTGGGGACGAAGAACAGTTTGTACAGGAAAACGGGCGTCTATCTTATTGATATCGCTACTAATGTGCATATGCTCCAGGGTATGTAATAAAGGTGCCCCCTTGTACCAGTCCATATTTTCTGAACGGTTTACAACATTATCCCCATTTAAAGCACTAATTGGAAGGAATCGGATATCCTTCACATATAATTTTGAGGAAAATTCTTCGAATTGTTCGATAATTCCCTCATATGCGTCTTCATTGTATTCTACCAGGTCCATTTTGTTAATGCAAACAATAATGTGTGGTATCTGAAGTAAGGATGCAATAAAAGCATGCCTTTTGGTTTGTTCAATTACGCCGTGGCGCGCATCCACTAAAATTAAAGCCGCATTGGCCGTGGAAGCACCGGTAACCATGTTTCGGGTATATTGAATATGTCCCGGAGTATCCGCAATAATAAATTTACGCCTTGGAGTTGTAAAATAACGATACGCTACATCGATAGTGATCCCCTGCTCTCTTTCATCTCTCAATCCATCTGTAAACAACGCAAGATCCACACCGTCATGTCCCTTACGTTTACTGGTATTTTCTACTGCCTGAAGCTGATCTTCAAATATTGCCTTGCTATCGTATAAGAGTCGACCGATCAAGGTACTTTTACCATCATCCACACTCCCCGCTGTTGTAAAGCGTAATAATTGATTATTATCGATTTGGGTTGAAGTATTCATTCGTTCCTTTAGGTTGTAATTCTGTTCAAAAATAATAAAATTAGGTCGTTTCAGTGACTAAGGATTCGGGAGAATTGATTAAAAATAACCTTGCCTTTTTCGATCTTCCATCGCGGTTTCACTTCGTTTGTCATCGCTGCGATTCCCTCTTTCCGTTTGTTTCATGGCCGAAACTTCTCCTACGATCTTCTCTAATGTATCAGCATCGCTTTCAATTCCACCGGTTATTGTGATATCCCCCAACGTCCTGAACCTGATTTTCTTCTTCTGAATCTCTTCTCCTTCTTCCAGCTTCAAATGCTCCGAAACAGGTATCCAGGATTCCTGCCTCCAGACCACTTCGCGATCATGAGCGAAGTATAAAGAAGGAATGCTGATATTTTCCCTGAGGATATAGTTCCAGACATCCATTTCGGTCCAGTTACTAATTGGGAACGCCCTGAAATGTTCTCCCTCGAAATGATTACCATTAAGGATGTTCCACAATTCCGGACGTTGATTTTTAGGATCCCATTGTCCGAAATCGTCCCTGTGAGAAAAGAAACGTTCTTTTGCCCGTGCCTTCTCTTCATCCCTTCGGCCTCCTCCAATTGCACAATCTACATTATTCACTTCAATAGCATCCAGCAACGTTGTTATCTGGAGCGCATTCCGAGTAGCATTCTTTCCTTTTTCTTCCGAAACACGGCCTGTGTCTATCGACTCCTGAACCAAACCAACTATGAGTTTTGCTCCTAAAGCATCGATAAGATCGTCACGAAATTTGATGGTTTCCGGAAAATTATGTCCGGTATCCACGTGCATTAACGGAAATGGAATTCTGGATGGATAAAATGCCTTCTTAGCCAAATGAGTCACTAGGATGGAATCCTTTCCACCGGAAAATAAAATAACCGGATTTTCGAACTGTGCCCATACTTCTCTAAGTATAAAAATCGCTTCCGATTCAAGCTCGTCCAGGTAATTCAAATAATACTTGCTCATGTTATTTCGCCAGTTTAATTTTAATTTGTTTCATAATTTCTGAAACGGCCCCTTCGACCGACAACTCTGTTGTATCAATTTCAACATCGGGATGCTGCGGTGCCTCATAGGGTGCGTCGATGCCGGTAAAATTAGTTATTTCCCCTGCTCTTGCCTTGGCATATAGTCCTTTTACATCTCTGCGCTCACATTCCGACAAAGGGGTATTCACATAGATTTCCACGAAATTCTTAGCACCCAGGATATCCCTGATATTATCACGGTCTGCTTGGTATGGTGACACAAATGCCGCCAACACCACCAATCCGGCATCTACCATCAAATTGGCCACCTCAGCGATCCTTCGGATATTCTCGGTACGATCTTCAGGTGAAAATCCCAGATTATTATTCAATCCTTTTCGTACATTATCTCCATCAAGGGTGTAGGTATGAATTCCTTCAGAAACCATTGCCTTTTCCACAGCATTTGCTATGGTCGATTTCCCGGATCCTGACAGGCCGGTAAACCATAGAAGAAACGAATTATGGCCTTTGAGTTGGCGACGCTCCTTTTGTGAGATACTGAATTGATGTGGAATAATATTTTCCTGCATTACTTTTTTAATCGTTTAAAGAAATAGTTTCGTATACGCCCCAAAGGTAATTGCAACCAAAGACGTTCATGAAAGTAATAAAGTACAAATTTAGTAAATAGCTCCGTTAAGGCGATGAAAAGTGCAACTTCATCAAAACTTTCCAATATAGCCCCTGATATCAGGAAGGTCATCGTAGTAGCAATTACACGCCACGATACCGATTTATAAATTGTAATGAGCTTGGTCATGTCGGTTCCTGACCTGTATCGTTGCCAAATCCTTTCATGAATATAATACACAAAAAGTTTTAACAGGAACTCAACGGCTCCGATTTTTAGTGCATTTTCAATACTGCAGTTACCAAATAAACAAGTAATCATCAGCGCCACCAGTACGGTATCTGTGGTAGCAATGATACGCCATGAAATACCTTTCAGCAGGCTTCGTAAGTGCGATTCCTGTTTATATTTAACCATATTAAAGGGCCACTAAAAAATACGGATTCAACAAATTTTCCTTATTGTATGTGAGGGGTTCTCCAGAGGACTCTTCAACGACTCTGACACCTGCAGCCTGACAAATTGCATGCCCGGCAGCCGTATCCCATTCCATGGTAGGGGCATAACGTGGATATATATGTGCATCACCTTCAGCAACCAGACAGAACTTCAGGGAACTTCCACGCGACACAATCTCAACACTACTCTCTTTCTCAATATTGGTTATAAATTTACGAGTATCATCATTTAGATGGGAGCGACTCCCCACAACCTTTACCGGCGGATTAATTTCCTTAGTTGGAGATATTTCATGCGCTCTTGCCATTATCGCATCGACTTCCAATGATGGATCTTCCACCACTACTTTCATCGATTTAGACGCATTCTCCGAGGTGTAATACAATGCCTTTTCAACAGGAACATAAATAACTCCCAAAACCGGGTTACCATCTGTGATCAAAGCGATATTCACGGTAAACTCTCCATTCCGTTTTACAAATTCCTTCGTCCCGTCCAAAGGATCTACAATCCAGCACTGATTCCAGTGACGCCTTACCATGAAATCGGTTTGCTTATTTTCCTCACTGATAATAGGAATACCTGTAGGTTGCAAATAAGTGTTGATCACATCATTGGCGTTTTGATCGGCCATAGTAAGAGGTGAATCATCGCCTTTCAGTTCCACCTTAAAATCGGTTCCGTATACCTTCATAATTTCAAGTCCACCATCAATGGCAGCTCGTATAGCAATGTGGAGATTTTCTCTCATTTAATGGCTGTTTTTCAAGGGCGTAAAGCTACAACAAATCACCCAAAAACTTAAACTATTAAAGACATATTAAAAACAATAAGAAATTTTGCTAATGCCTCGTTAAATATCCGTTTCAGCCGTTAAATAAATTGTAAACAACTGTAAAAACTTGTTATCGCCATATCTGCTTGTTAACTTTGATTTGAACTAAAAATAAAACTATGACTTATTTAAATCTAGATAAAGAAAAAATAAACACAACGGCCAGAGAACTGAATATTCTGTTAGCAGATTTCCATTTATACTATCAGAAACTTCGAAATTTTCACTGGAATGTAGTGGGTAGTAATTTTTTCGATCTGCACGCAAAATTTGAAGAGATGTATGACGATGCCAGGTTAAAAGTTGACGAGATCGCCGAAAGAATATTAACGTTGCGATATCAACCTCTTAGCAACTATTCTGACTACCTAAAAACGTCTAATTTATCGGAATCCAATTCAGACCTGAATGATAAAGACATGGTTAAAACACTTATTCACGACCATGCTACTATGATCAGTCAGATGCGTAAAGTAATGGAGAAAGCAGCTGAAGCAAGTGATGAAGGAACTATAGACTTGATAGGCTCTTATGTTGCCGAAACAGAAAAAATCAGCTGGATGCTTGATGCATGGTCCATGCAAGCCTCAGACAATCATCCTAAGGTCTAAATAGTAATAATCGGATTTACTTCTAACATTAAATGAAGTATAAAATACTACTTTTTATAAGCTGGATTACTACCGTAAGCTGCCAGAACTTTGGAGTTTTGAAAGTTACGCAGTCCCTGCCTAACAACCTTCAAGAAATCAGTGGTATTACAATAGCTAAGGATAGTTCGATTATTTGGGCAGTGAACGATTCTGGAAATAAGGCCATTGTATATGGTTATCATCCAGGAAGTAATTCAATAAAAAAAACTATATCGATCACTAATGGCTTAAATACGGATTGGGAAGATATAACTACTGATGGTGAGAAAAGGCTATTTATTGGTGATTTCGGAAATAACCAGAACTATCGTAAAGATCTGGTTATATACGCTGTAACAATTCCCGATACGTTGTATAATAGTAAAACAAATGCCTTAAAGACTACTTTCAATTTAGAGGACCAGGAAAAATTTCCGCCGAAGAAAAAGGATAGAAATTTCGATATTGAAGCGTTTATTTATTCCGACGGCTTCTTTTATCTGTTTACCCGTAACAGAAGTTCGAAATTCGATGGCACGACTAAAATGTATCGCCTCCCATCCCAACCAGGGCAGTTCACTGCCAAATTAATGGATACATTTAAAACTTGCAAGGATTACGATGATTGCCAAGTAACAGGTGCCGGCCTGGATAGAGTTAATAAGAAACTAGCATTATTAAGCTATAATAAGGTATGGATATTCTCGGAATACGAGAATAATGAATTTTTTTCAGGTGGCGTGGAGGAGATCAAATTGAAACATTCTTCTCAAAAAGAAAGTATCACATTTAAAGATTCCAACACGCTCTATATTGCCGATGAACAAAACGGTTCTGAAGGTGGAAATCTCTACACCCTCACTTTAAATCAGTAAGGATAATAAAAAAGCCCTTCCGGGGATGGAAGGGCATAAAACTAACCAATATAATCCTTTTTATGAAAAAACTTCTTACACCGTTTTAAACACTATACCAGGATTACAGTGCAAATAAACGACCCTTTTTAGGCTAAAAAAAATCAACGTAACGATTGCAAATGTGTTTTCGTTATATAACATGTATTCTCTGTGTACGGTAATAAATATCCGACAAAATGTTAGTTTTTACCTGTTATAAGCTAATTCCAAAGCCAAAGGAGACCCGAACCCCATCGTCACCATTGAATACCCCTAGTTTACCGGTAAGTGCGTCTACAGCATTTAGAATGATACCGCCCCCATAATCATCATGCCAGATCTTTGAACGTTCACCATCCAGCCATACCCTTCCGATATCATAACCTCCAAAAATCGCTAATTGTAGGGGTAACAAGCCCGTTTTAAATTTTCTGAAACTATATCGCAGGTCTCCACCAAAAGCCAATGCGCTTTGTCCGCTGAATCTTTGGGTTCGATAACCGCGTAACCCAGAATCAGCTCCTAAGACCGCCGCTTGATAAAACTCATAGTCTTTTCCAAGATTAAACTGACCTTGCACAATCGTTTTTAAAACCAACCTTTGATCTCGCGATAGTGGATTGTAGAATGATAGTTTTGGATGGATATAACCGAACGATCTTGTCGATTCATCAATATTAGAAGTTACACCCCCTTTTAATGCAAAAAGCATCCCTCTTGAAGGATTTGCGGTGTTGTTGTAACTCTCGTAGGTATAAATCAACTCGGCCACGGCAAAGGTTTTCGATTCGAACACAGTAGGCATGTCCATAAAAAGTTCAGAGACCAGTCGACCATCGGTTTGTTCCACTTCAACATTCTCTATCTCAAGAGTAAATCCAAAAGCTCCACCGTATTCGCCTCTTTTTAAAACACCTATCTTTCCGGAAAGATGCCCTGTTTTAACACGGTTATAGTCTAACCCCAGTTCCTCATCATTATTCGTAGAATTGTTACCAAAACCAAAGAAGTTACGTGTAAAGTTCTCACTGGTGAATCGGCCTCCGGCCAATAGGTTCCAGGTTCCAAATACACTGGCAAATTCCCCCTGATATTTTAAATCAAATCCCTGGGTTGCAAAATAATAGTGTGCTCCTACCGAGTGCTTCTGATGGAACGGATTAGTTTTAAAGCCTCGTATCGTATAGGTGTCGGTTAATCCTATCCTCAATCCATCATCGGGATTCGCACCTATACTGGGAATTATATTATTGGACCTGGTAATAAGCTTTTCATAATCGTAGGTGTTGATCTCGTACACATCTGACCTGCGAATGCTGGCACCATTTTTCTTTACAATGGTGTTTGGTTTTTTATTCTGCTCGTGTACTTTGATCTTTCTACCATTCTCAATAGTGTATACATCATTATTTTGCCCACCAATGATCCTGATAAATACGGGATTCGATCCCTCACCATTCACCACGAACTGATCGTCGTCATCAAGGCCGTAAATCCAGACCTCCCTGGTTTCTTTGGAATACACAATTCTTTCTTTGTACGGCTTGGTAGTTTTTCCATCCTTGATACGAGACACTGATATCTTAGTGGAACCGTTCCCCCTGGTAATTTCAAATCGATCATCTTTATCGGTTCCGGTAATTATTACCAGACTCGAAATATAATCGTAATATTCAGATATGGTTTCTTTTAGATTATCCCGTCGTGATTTCAATTTTCGTTTTATCTCATCGGCAGTTTCATCTTGAACTTCCGAAGGTAATTTCAGAAAGGCTTCATCGATTACTTCATCTGTAAGGGTGGTCCTGATAAATTCGGCTTGTTTTAACCAATCGGACTTTTCCGAAGTTTGTATAAAAGTTCTGTCCAGTTTGATCCCGGCCATATTCAACCATTTAATATCATCGATCTCGGCTTCAAAAGTTTGCAATTGCCCCGTAGCGGGAGCAAGTAATCGAAGCGCGTCAAGCAGAGCCCCGTCGTAATTGGAAAAGACCTGATCTCTATCCCGGGGAATTGGTCTGAATATTTTTTTGTCTTCGGAAATATCGAATCTTGACCATCGCCATTGATCCTGATGACGATCCCAATCTCCCAATAACATATCAAAAACCCTGGCCTTAATAAATGCCGGTTCGTCCACCTGGTACTTTTCATCCTTTCTCAGTTTCTTCCGAAGATCGCTGGTGCTTTCGATCGTTGTTGGGTTACCAAATGACACCACATCTAAAAATCCATCGTCGGGACGTTCTTCAATAATATAGAGTTCATCGCCAAACTCCTCATTATAGTTACCCAATGCTTTGTGTTTGGGAACATAAACCAAAAGAGGATTCGTGTGATAGACCCCAATGGCATCAGCTAACGGGGAAACAACGAATGATGCGAATGGATGACTAGCCGTGTAGAAATCGAGCACAAGATCTTCAGTTAGGGTATCTTCGAAATCTTTTTCCACATACGTATTTGTAAAAAGTACACTTTGTAAATAGCGGGTCGCGCTTTTCTTTACACCGCGCATGGCAAAGTTCCTCCCTTTTTTATCGACAAGGCGCAATGACCTTGTTTGGTGCCCGCCCCCTTTTCGGCCGATAGTTAATCCGCCATACAAAGTGTCGAGGGTAACTACCGGCACCTGAATATCTTTACCATAGATATACCGATAGTGCTCACCCCAAAACCATTCATAACTCTTCCCTTTAACGTTTACTTCTTTTTCGTATGTTGAAACCGCAACGGATTGGTTGAAGTTATCTGCCAATCCACTGGTATCATATTGGGTGGGGGCACTGTGAATTCCTGTATTATATAACAATTCGGCTTTTCCATCCACAGCGCTGTAATAGGATACTTCGGACGAACGGTCCTTATATATTTTTAACACCGCGAAACCCTGATATCCGTAGGTGAACCTGGCATGCTGACCCAGCCTCACCGCAGAATTTTTGGAACCGGAACCTGAAACAATCTGTTTTATACCTTCATCCTCTATGTATTGCAGCGAATGTTCATGGCCTGAGGTGATGATGACCCGATCATTACCACGTACCAGGGTAATAAGACGATCCATCAATTCATCATACTTCATATTGTATCGATCCTGAACCGAAACCCCTCCCAGAGATCTCGCCTGAGCTATTAATGATGCAACTCCCGGAAGAGGTATCTTATTTTGGAAAGGAAAGAGATGCTTTTTAGCACTGAAACCGCCATTATGTGGTCCATACGTATATGCCGGATGATGCATCGCCAGAATAACGGTTTTTTCATTGTTCTTCTTAAGTTCCCCTTCAAGTTCATCGATAAATTCGCTTCTGGTCTTTATTTCACATTCATCGTTCATGGTGGGATGTTTATCCCAATTGGTAAGATACCACTGTGTATCAATGGCAATTATTACAATATCATCTGATATATCGATAGTTTCTATGGAACAGCCGTCTTCGGGTTGAAAGGTATTTTTACCAAGAGCCTTTTCAATGTATTCTTCTTGCCTTTTAACCGATTTAAGTCCGTCGGCATACCAATCATGATTTCCGGGAATGAACAACACCTTACCATCAAAGCCTTTCACGGCATGGATCTGAACATCAATTCTATGAGTTGCCTCGGCCCGACTATCGCTATTCGCAGCAGGCATTCCCTCCTCATAGATGTTATCACCTAAAAAAATGGTGTAATCTTGCTTTGTGTTTTTATCCGCAATAAAATCCTTAAATGCCATCAAAGCATTGGTGCTTTCACCCATATCAGCACCGCCGGCATCCCCAATTAGATAAATGGTCTTATCTATTTGTTTTACAGTTGGATCGGGATCGGATTTAGTCGTATTTTCACTATACCTTACCCGGTGTGTGGCACAACTGAAAACAAGAAGAATCTGAAGTATCCCAATAACCGTGTAAACTTTCTTCATATTAAATGACTAATGCTAAAATTTAGTATTTTGTCGAATAAACAAAACAAGTATGACATCACTGGTTGAGAAATCTTTTAATTATGTGCAAGAATTGCTTCAGGAGAAATTACCCGGCAATTGTTTATACCACAATTTTACTCATACCAGAAGAGTATTTAAAAGTACAAAAGAATTAATTGAAAATTCGGCGATTTCAGAAGAAGATACTGAGATCTTACTTTTAACGTCACTATTTCACGATACAGGCTTTGTGCGTTGTAATGACGGGCACGAAGCTGAAAGTGTAAAGTTCGCGAATGCATTTTTAAAAGAACAAGGGTTTCCGGATGATAAAATAGAAAAGGTAGCGCAATGTATCATGGCCACCCAAATGGAAGCAAGTCCGGTTACAAAATTGGATGAGATCATCAGGGATGCGGATGCATCGCATTTTGCGAAAGATTATTTTCAGGAAGCAAGTGAGTTCTTAAGGCTGGAATTGAAATTAAAAGGCCTGGCAGATTACAGCAAATCTAAATGGTTATTAGGAAATATTGACTTGTTACGAAATACACACAGCTATTATACCGACTACGCTAAGACACACTGGAACCCGAAAAAAGAAGAAAACATCTTGATCATGGAAGCACAGCAACAAGAACTAAAGGCTGAGAAGAAAGCAAAGGAGAAAAAATTAAAGGCCGAACTTAAAAGTGTGGATCCCGAGAAGGCCATCCAAAGCGTTTTTAGAGTTACGCTAAGGAACCATATTAAACTTAGCGATATTGCCGATACCAAAGCGAATATATTACTTTCTGTAAATGCCATTATCATCTCTATCGCCTTATCAAACCTAATTCCTAAACTGGATAACCCCTCTAACAGCTACCTGATTATTCCTACCACTATTTTTCTATTTTTCACCGTAATATCTATCGTGCTATCCATTCTGGCGACCAGACCTAACGTTACCAGCGGTAAATTCACCAAGGACGATGTAAATAACAAAAAAGTGAACCTTTTATTCTTTGGAAATTTCCATAAGATGAGCCTGGAAGAATTTGAATGGGCCATGAACGAGATGATAAATGACAAGCAATATATCTATTCATCACTGACCAAGGACTTGTACTTTCTCGGATTGGTGCTACAACGGAAATACAAAATACTGAGACTTACCTACACGATCTTCATGACTGGTATTATTGTCTCGGTTGCAGCTTTTGCTTTTGCTTTTCTGACGGTCTAGATTGGAAGGCTTTTAATCGGTTTAAATTTCATTCATCAGATCTTCATAGGTGTAATACTCCTTGGTATTGTCCTTTTTCTTTTTTGAATACAGAACATTTACCCGAATAGCTTTCAGTCCGGTCACTCCCTGTAGATCCTCAATTTTCACGATCTCCACATCCGAATCCAACATATGTTTATGTTGCAGGAAACTGATGTATTTCAGGTATTCCTTTTCATCTTCCCGCTGTGAATAAACGATCGAGATCTTACCCGGTTGGGTAACTCGTTCATCGGTTCCTTTGATGTGAGCTTTATCAACACGTTTCTTTACAACTTCATAGCGGGCGTTATACGTTCCGTCCACATCGAAGCGTTTTTCATCCATTCTGAACCGAAGCGATAAAGACGTATTGAACACCAGTATCATGGATGCCACGTCTAATGCTACCGGAAGCTCATCCTTCATATGGTAAAAGTTATTTTCCATTTCACACATGGCCTGAAGTTGCCATAACCTTAAATTATACAGGTATATCTTGTTAAAACTGTCAGCCTTGGTGATAGATTCACCAATGTACAGGTTGTGCTCTACCCCGTCGGTTTTGAAGCGTTCGTAATAATGAGGATACATCGCCTGGGCATCTTTCTGTTTTATATCCAGTATCATGGCCATACGTTTATTCACCTGCATCACAGAATCGTCGTAATCCTTTCGATGTTTATAAACAAATCCTTTATCATCGTCGATCTCCTCATAATAGTGGTCAATAAGACCTGAAAGGGTATCATTCTTTTTACTCAAATGATCATATAAGGGTACGATCTCATTTTTAAGAAAACTCAGAACTCTGCGTTCAGTATCAACCTCCAGGTGATCTTTAATCTCATCCAGGTATTTGTTTATTCTGAAGATTAGTTGATCATAGATAGGAAGAGATTCCACATTAAGGATCTTTTCAATTATTTGCTTTACGAGTCTCAACTGTAATACAAGATCTTGCTGAGTTGCGTCATTCCGTGCAGCAGAAGATCCCTTGATATCCACTTGTCCGAATAACGGATACACATCTTTAAATACTATTTCTCGGTAAGAAGCTGGATTCTCATCATATAACTTAGATTGCAGCACTCGCTCCGCTTCTTTTTTAAATTTCCAATGAACACTTGGATGTATCGATGTACATTCTTCCTGAATCATTAATTCAATCAGGTTCATTTCCTTCTCCTTGGACTGACGCACCGAATCGACCAGAAAAGGCATAATATCAAGTAGCTTATTCGCATTTATCGAATTGAGTTCCTGAGCGTTTGGAGATATCAGTTCCATGACCCCAAGTAAATTTCCCTGGCTTACCAATGGAGCAATAATTGCACTACCTATTTTTTGTTTGTGCAGTGTTTTATACACTACATTATCCGGGTACATTTTGTGAAACTTTGCGACATCGGAAATGGAATAGAATTCATTTTTACTAAAAAGAGTTTCGTAAGAATGCGGACAAAGCGTTGACGTACACTTTTCACTATGTTTTCCGTCTAATATGAAACTCTTTACTTTCTCACTTATAGGCGGCAGTTGAAAAACACCTTCGTCCTCATTGTACATGGCGTAACCTAATTCCAGGGAAGAAAGCCCAAAAATAGACCTGACTATATTCTGAAAATCTATCACATACCCGTCTTGCTTGGAATCTTTGGAAATTAAATTTTCCTTAAAGCTGGAAAGAGACACATCCATGGTGGCGTCGTACATATTAGCGATCACAAAGCCTTTAAAGACCCAGCTATCGGGCGGGAATTTACTTTTCCACAGATCGATATTATCGAAATTGTCTATCAATTCAGCCACATCCTCCGGAGTAATATCAATGGCTTTTTTGGTTTTTTCTATGTCGATAAAATCGCCATTATATAGTACTTTATAATGTCTCATCACTCCGCTGGCATCGGGAATATCATAATAAAACGGCCTTCTGAAATCGACGCTGTATCCATAATACGCATTCAAAATGATGGCGCAGCCCATGATATACGATTCATCTGCATCAAAATTGGTAAGCTGGGCCTCAAAATCATCTCCGGCATGTGATACAATATTCCTAAAGCGCTCCGAAGACCTGATGATCACAAAACGATAAGGGATAGAGGCGATCTTTATCTCGTTTTTTGTTAGAATATCTGCGAAGAAATCTTCCAGGACAAAATCAACCTGCGCCTGATAATTCATCAATGCTTCTGTAGATTCGAATCCTTCGGAAAGTATTGGATATTCATCCGCAATTTTAAGTATTTCCTCCGTCCGCTTTCTCTGCAAACCACTCATCCCTTCCAATGACTCCCTGTAGGACTCGAATAGTTTTTTGAAACTTACTTTGATCTTCAAAGGAAACTGTTCTATGGTAGTTTTATCTTTCATAATCAACTGATTAACATTCTAAATTACACATTTTCACTTTAGAAGTATGTTTTGCACCAATAATTAACAATAATTTCAGCATTCAATTTTTATGGCGCAAAAAATACAGTTATTTTTGCAATCAAACATTTCTATATGAGACGATATTTTGCCTTGGTAATTACAACGATTCTGTTTTCTTGTGCTGAAGACTCAAATTCCTATAAACTTGAAGGTATAGCCGAAGGTTTTGCCGATGGAACAAAAGTTTTGGTTTACAGCATGGAAGATAACAATCAGCCAGTACCAGTAGATACCCTTTCAGTTCAAAATGGAAAATTTAGCGCTAGTTATCCCAAAACCGACAAGCTAGTGTTGGGCTACCTTGCAGTGGAAAACCCTAACGGATCTTTGGTCTTCTTTCCTGAAAATGAAGATATAAAGGCGACCTTATATAAAGATAGCATGGTAGCATCCTATGTTACCGGAAGCCGGCAGAATGATATGTACAGGCAATTCGTAACCAAAATGCGGGAAATAAATACAAAGAAAAAGGCTAATTCTCAACGTTTTCAGCAAGCTCGTCAGGAACAGGATAATCTATTGGTGACGGAAATTCAGAAAGAAAATGTACAACTGGTTAATGAAGAGACCAATTACAAGCTCAATTTCATCAATGAGAATCAAAACTCGATCTTTGCATTGATGCTGACTACCGAAATGCTGGGACGCAAAGAAATCAGTGCAGATCAGGCGGCCGAAATTGTGAAAAACCTGCCTCCAAAAACGGCATCGGCACAGCTTACCACCGATATTAAAAGTACCATCGAGAAAATGAAAAGAGCGGATGTCGGTGGTATGGCACCCGATTTTTCCGCACCAACACCTGAGGGTGACATGCTTGCACTGAAAGATACTATGGGAAAATACACCATTATCGATTTCTGGGCATCCTGGTGTAAACCTTGCCGAAGAGAGAATCCTAATGTGGTTCGGGTGTATGAAAAATACCACGACAAAGGCCTTAACATCATTAGTGTTTCACTGGACCGGGAAGGACAGAAACAGCGGTGGATTCAGGCTATAGAGGATGACAATATGGATTGGTATCATGTTTCCAACTTAAAATTCTGGCAGGATCCCATTGCCCGTCAATACAACGTGCGTTCTATACCTGCAACATTTTTACTGGATGAGGATGGAAAAATAATCGCGAAAAACCTCCGAGGGCCAGCCCTGGAATCGAAAATCGCGTCCTTGCTGGGTCAGTAATCAGAGTAGCTCGAAACTAATATAGACGGTAACACGCACTTCCATCTCACCAGGAGCCATGGTTTGTTCTCCGCCTCCTGAACTATCCATAGCCATGGCACTTCGCAATACGGGAGAGGGAGGATTGAAATTGATATTTTCCCTAATAGAAATTGCCTTACCTACTCCCTGGTTCAACACACCGGCATACTCCTCAGCCTTCATTTTTGCATTCGCAACAGCATTTTTTCGGGCTTTCGATTCCAGAGCTTTTCTTTGGCTTGTCGAGAATGAAACACCATCAATTCTATTTATGCCGCTTTCCAGCAGGCCATTCATCACAGGTTCGTATTTGCTAAGATCGATCAATTTAACAGATAAGGACTGGTTGGCCGCATAATTGTACGATTTTGTATTGTAGTCGTAATTTTTATTCAAACGTATATATTCGGTCTTCACATATTTCTCATCGATATTTTGCGAACTAAGAAATGATAACACTTCATTTACAATGCGGTCATTCTCCTTTTTCAATACTTTTGGGTCGTTTCCCGTGTTCTCAACTCTCAGATTGATAGTCACTTCATCCGGGACTACACGTACGATTCCTTCTCCGGTAACTTCTACCATAGGTTTTAAATTATTTTGCGCCATTAATGTTGATGTTAATAATAAGATGATTATTGATAAGGTTGTCTTCATGTTTTAAAATTTTCAAATTTTTCCCAGTTTGTGTAAGATAAATAATAAAATAATAGGTATGGCCAGTAAGATAACGATCCACAGGCTTGTCTCGAATATGGCCGGAACAAATGCCAGGGTCAATACATAGCCGGCAATGGCGCCACCAAAATGTGCGTCATGGCCAATATTTCCGTGACGGGAACGCATACCATATATCGAATAAAAAAGGTACAATATCCCTACCACCCATGCAGGAATTGGGATCGGAATAAAAAATAAATATAAACTCATGTCGGGATAAAACAGAATTGCCGAATACAATACCCCCATGACCGCTCCGCTGGCTCCAACGGCACTGTAATGGTATTCATCTTTGTGAAAATAATAGGAGAACAGATTTCCTACAATCAGGCTCGCAATATATAAGAGAACGAATCGGGTCACTCCTAACGCACCGATTACCACATTGGCAAAGAAATACAGCGTTAACATATTGAAAAGCAGATGGGTGTAATCTACATGTAAAAACCCTGAAGAGAACATTCGCAACTGCTCTCCCCTACGAATTCCAGCAATATTGAATTTATATTTTTCAAAGAATGAAAAATCGTTAAACCCTTTTAATGAAATGATAATGTTAGTGGCAATGATGATGATAGTAGCAGTATCTATGTTCTGCATAATAGCTTCTGAAGTGGTTTACGAATTACAATGCAATAAATTTAGTTAGTTTTGTTGTAAAATAACCTATGCAGCGACTGGTTTATCTGATAATTTACCCGATCCTCTGGATTACATCGATTCTTCCGATGTGGGTGTTGTATATTACATCGGATGCCTTGTCCTTCGTTATCTTTCATATAGTTGGTTATCGTAAAAAGGTGGTGTTCAGTAATCTGAAACTGGCTTTTCCCGAAAAAACAGACAAGGAACGCAGGATTATTGCAATAAAATTTTACCGCCATTTGTGCGATATAATCTTCGAAACCATTAAAAATATAACAATCTCAGAAAAGGAAATAAGAAAGCGATATAACTTTGAAAATCTGGAATTACTGGATGGATTATACGATAACCACAAAAGTATATTACTCCTTTGCGCACATTATGCAAACTGGGAATGGAGTGGTATCCTGGTAAAACAAATTAAACATGAAGGGCTGGCTGTGTATAAAAAACTGGACAACGATTCTTTCGATAAACTTGTTAAAAAGATACGCGGACGCTATGGTGGGGAAATTGTCAGTAATAGAAAGATCGTTCAGGTTTTATTTCGTCATACCAAAGAAAAAATAAAGACTTTGACGGTAATTTTGGCCGATCAAACACCAAAACCAGGCGCTTTCAAATATCGCGATACTTTCATGGGTATAGATGTGCCTGTTTTCACTGGTTCCGAAGAGCTCGCCAAGAAACTAGACTTTGCTTCGGTTTACTTAAAGGTAAAAAAGGTAAAGCGGGGTTATTATAGTGCGCGTTTTGTCCTTCTTGCCGAAAATCCAAAAGAGTACGAAGATTACAAGATTACCCGGATGTTTTTAAATGAAATTGAGAAGCAAATCCAAACTGCACCCGAATACTATCTCTGGTCTCATAAACGCTGGAAACTCAGAAATTAAAGATCGAACCACTCAGACTCCAAGGGTGAAAAGGGCTTCAACTCTTCTGATAGGTGGGTGAATTTCCCTTGATTGAACTCGTATTCCTTAAACCATTCCTCGTAATTATTGGCGAGTTCTATCAGGCTGTCACATACATAGGCAATTTCTGCATTTGTAGTTGTTGGATGAATGGAAAAACGCACCCATCCCGGTTTTAACAAATAGTTTCCCTCACTCATCTTACCGATAATCTCATCCGATTTATTATGATCTATCTGCAATAAATAATGTCCGTACGTTCCTGCACAACTGCATCCTCCTCTTGTTTGAATACCATAACGGTCATTGAGCATTTTTACAGCAAGATCGTGATGCATATCCCCGATTAATATGGAAATGACTCCCAGCCGCTCCTTATGCTCACCTGCGAGAATAGATATTTTAGGTTCTTGTTCCAGGCGTTCGAATACATAGGTGAGCAATTCTTCCTCACGTTTCAGAATATTCTTTACCCCCATCTTTTCTTTTAATCGGATTGCCAGCGAGGTGCGTATTACCTGAAGGAAACCTGGTGTACCACCATCTTCCCGTTCTTCAATATTTTCAATATACTTATGTGTTCCCCAGGGAGTGGTCCAATCGACAGTGCCCCCTCCGGGACAATCAGGTACCAGATTGTTATAAAGTTTTTTGTTGAAGATAAGCACTCCACTGGAGCCGGGCCCTCCCAGGAACTTATGCGGAGAAAGAAAAATGGCATCCAAAGATTCCTCAGGATCTTCAGGATGTATATTAATTTCAATGTAAGGTGCCGAACAAGCGAAATCAACAAAACACAATCCGTTATTCTGGTGCATTAGTTTGGCTACTTCATGATAGGGAGTCTTAATTCCAGTTACATTCGAACAGCTGGTGATGGAAGCAATCTTCACCTCTCTGTCCCGATATTTATCTATCAGTTCTTTCAGATTTTCTATACAGAACAATCCCACTTCATTACAGGGAATAACTTCCACTGTGGCTATGGTTTCCAACCAGGAGGTCTGATTGCTATGATGTTCCATGTGAGAAACAAAAACGACGGGCCTGTCTTCATCCTTTATGGATAATTGATCCTTAACTTGTTCAGGTATCTTAAGCCCCAGAATCCGAAGAAATTTATTTACCGCTCCGGTCATTCCTGTACCGGTTGTAATGAGTACATCGTCCTGTCCTGCGTTCACATGTTCTTTGATTATTTTGCGCGCATGATGATATGCATGGGTCATGGTCGTCCCGGTCACTGCTGTTTCGGTATGCGTATTTGCCACAAAAGGACCAAAAGTATGGATCATCTTATCCTCGATTGGCTTATAGAGCCTGCCGCTGGCAGTCCAGTCTGTATAGACTATTGTTTTGGTTCCGTAGGGTGACTCAAAGGTCTGATCAATGCCCAGAATATTATTTCGAAAGGGAGCAAAGTAGGTCTCCATCTCCGTGCTTAATATTTGGGTTGTTTTGAACATTGTGAACGATTTAAGGTAAAAATACTAAAACTTAACGATTTGCTACTTCCTTTATTTCAGCGATAAAGCGATCGGCCAGAGAATCTGCCGTTTCTTGTGACGTCGCTTCGGTATAGATCCTGATAATGGGCTCTGTATTAGACTTTCTGAGATGCACCCAATTTTCAGCAAAATCAATTTTTACACCATCAATAGTTTTAATGTCTTCCGAGGCATATTTCTCTCCCATTGCTTTTAGAATTGCATCTACATCAAGGTCAGGTGTTAATTGAATTTTCTTTTTACTCATGAAGTAAGAAGGATAGGTTTTCCTAAGTTCACTTACCGGAATGTTTAATTCGGCTAGATGACTCAGAAATAAAGCAATTCCCACCAGGCTATCACGTCCGTAGTGCAGTTCAGGATAGATAATACCACCATTTCCTTCTCCTCCTATCACGGCATTGGTATCTTTCATCATCTGAACCACATTTACTTCTCCTACAGCGCTCGCTGTATATGAACCGCCATGTTTATTGGTAATATCACGCAGAGCACGGGACGAAGACATATTGGATACGGTGTTCCCCGAGTTCCTGCCCAGTAAATAATCGGCGACTGCCACCAGCGTATATTCTTCACCGAACATTTCTCCTTTTTCATCTACAAATGCAAGACGGTCTACATCAGGATCCACAACGATCCCAAAATCTGCTTTTTCCTCCACCACCATACGCATGAGGTCGGTTAGATGTTCTTTAAGTGGTTCCGGATTGTGAGGGAAATGCCCTGTTGGCTCACAATATAATTTCACCGGGTGTACGCCTAATGCATGTAATAATAACGGGACCGCTATGCCCCCGGTAGAATTTACACCATCTACCACAACCCGGAAGTTTGCCTTCTTAATGGCTTCTAAATTCACAGCAGATAGATCGAGGATCTCATCGATATGCATGTCGATATAAGCATCGTTGCGGGTAATGCGGCCAAGGTCATCAACTTCTGAATATTCAATCTCACCGGTTTCCGCTATTTCAAGTATTTTCTGTCCTGCTTCGGCATTCAGGAATTCTCCTTTATAATTTAAAAGCTTAAGGGCGTTCCATTGTTTCGGATTATGACTCGCGGTAAGAATGATCCCACCATCCGCGTGTTCCATGGGTACAGCCATTTCAACTGTAGGAGTTGTTGAAAGACCCAGGTCGATCACATGAAATCCCATTCCCACCAGGGTGTTCATAACCAACTGCTGGATCATCTCTCCCGATATTCTGGCATCCCTGCCCACGACAACCCGGTAATTCTCTTTGTTTCGCTGCTGTTTTATATAAGCTCCATAGGCAGCAGCATACATAACGGCATCCAATGGCGTTAGATTTTCTCCTTGTTTGCCGCCAATGGTACCGCGTATACCTGAAATAGATTTTATAAGGGTCATGCTCTGAAAATTTTGAAGCAAAGATACTTTTTATAACTCATAATCATCCTCCGATTTTGTAAATTGTCCCAATGAATTTTCTTGCACATATATATCTTTCGGGAGATGATGAAGGAATAACATTAGGCAACTTCTTCGCAGACAGTATCAAAGGGAAAAAGTATCTGAAATTTCCGGAGAAAATTCAGAAAGGTATTTTACTGCATCGTGGGATCGACAGCTATACGGATCAGCATCCAACCGTGCGTCAGAGTACCAACGACTTCATGAAAATTACGGTCATTACAGCGGAGTGATAGTGGATATACTCTACGATCATTTCCTTGCCAGGAACTGGATGGATTATCACATCAACCCCTGTCCGAATATGTGGATGATTTTTATGAATTACTTCGGAATAATTTTGAACTACTACCCGGTCGCATAAAGCGGATGATGCCGTATATGATAGCAGATAACTGGTTGTTGAGCTATGCCAGTGTGCAGGGTATAAGCAGAATTCTTGCCCAAATGAATGTGCGTACAAAAGATAAGTCGAAAATGAATTTTGCAGTTATGGAGTTGGAAGAATACTACGACGAATTCAAAGAGAATTCACCTCTTTTTTTGCCGATTTGAAGGCCTATTCTGAAAATAAACTGAATCAACTATGAGACCCTTTATTATGTGTTCTTTTTTCTCCTGTTCACCGCTTGTAAAACCGAGACTGAACAAAAAGTAATATACGAACCGGCACAAGGAGTGATCACAGAAAATGCCATGATCGTTTCTGCCCGTGAAGAGGCTTCACAAATTGGAATAGAAATACTAAAAAAGGGCGGAAATGCCTACGATGCCTCGGTAGCCGTCGAATTGGCGCTTGCTGTAAGTTATCCGTATGCTGGCAATCTCGGTGGTGGCGGATTTTTAGTCTATCGAACCCAATATGGTGAATTAGGGAGTTTCGATTTCAGAGAAACAGCCCCACTTGCTGCCTCTAGAGATATGTACCTGGATGAGAATGGCGATTTTCAGCAGGAAAAAAGTAAAATAGGAGGATTGGCCATTGGCGTTCCGGGTACGATCGCCGGACTGTTTGCTATTCATGAAAAACTAGGATCCCTGCCTATGGAGGAAATTCTCGAACCGGTGATCGAATTGGCTGAGGCAGGTTATACAGTTACTAAAAAACAGGAAAAACAATTCGCAGAATACAAGACGAAATTCGAAGAGGTTACCGGAGAACCTTTTCTATATACAGAAGATATTTCAGCAGGAGATATTGTAAAAAATACGGCACTGGCAACAACGCTTACTCGAATTTCTGAAAATGGACTGGCCGAATTCTATCGAGGTGAAACTGCCAGGATATTAGTGGATTTCATTCGGAAGAAAGGTGGAATTATTACCATGGAGGACTTGGCCATCTACGAAGCAAAATGGAGAGAACCACTGGTCTTTAAATACAAGGATCTCGACGTTATATCCATGGCCCCTCCCTCGAGCGGCGGAATTTGCCTGGCTCAGATCATGAAAATGCTTGAACCCTATTCCCTGGCCGATTACGATCACAATTCCGTGAAGGCCATACAGATCATTACTGAAGCTGAACGCAGGGCCTATGCGGATAGGAGTTATTACCTGGGAGATCCTGATTTTATCGATATTCCCGTCGATTCGTTACTTTCAGACGACTATTTAAAGGATCGAATGTCAACATTTTCCTTCGACGCAGCAACACCATCAGAATCGATTAAAACGGCAACAATCACAGGATATGAAAGCCCGGAGACCACACACTTTTCCATCGTGGACCAGTTTGGAAACGCCGCCTCGGTAACAACCACATTAAATTCAGCATTCGGTTCTAAGCTATATGTAAAGGAATTGGGTTTCTTTCTGAACAATGAAATGGACGATTTCAGCGCTAAGCCGGGTCAGCCAAATATTTACGGACTCACAGGTGGGGCGGCAAATGCCATTGAACCACAAAAACGCATGTTAAGTTCCATGACACCAACGATCGTTGAAAAAGACGGCGAATTGTGGATGGTGGTGGGTACTCCCGGAGGTGCCACGATCATAACTTCGGTCTTACAAGCCATTCTAAACGTTTATGAATATAACATGCCCATGCAGGAAGCAGTTAATGTACCACGATTTCATCATCAATGGTTACCAGACGCCATACGATATGAATACGGGCGATTTCCAAACGAGTTAAAAATGCAATTAGAGGCCCTGGGTTATCCCGAGAACACCGAGGTAGACCCCATAATTGGCAAGATCGATGCGATTCTAATGCTCCCGGACGGCAAAATGGAAGGAGGAGCCGATCTGCGTGGAGATGACACAGCCGTTGGATATTAAAGCTTATTGTAGGAAATATCCTTCCGTTAATCGATAAACCTCAACAATTTATCGAATTGTAGGTAAATTACTACATATAGCCGATTAATTGGCTATTTTTGGTATAGTTTTTAACGTTACTAATTAACATCGCAAAACTCAAAGCGCAGAAGGAACAATTATCCTAAAGGCGCTGCTAACTTGCGTAGTGAGCCGCCCCCCGCTATACATTCTTGTTGCGATACTTATGTATGAGAAAAAAATCTTTCTTCAAGGATTTGTATGCGATTATTCCACTTGTATTTAGTGGACTGCTCTGCATTGCTCTTATATTTTTCCTTCAGCAGAAAGTTTCTGCGACACCTGAATTTGCCGAAAAACTAATCGGTTTCTCCACGATCTTCATTAGTATAAGCGGATTTTTATCGGCTATTATTATGGTATATATGGCATATACAGCGATGTCCCTTAAATCGACTAAAGACATTATGGTCGACAAGTTGAGCAAGGTAACTCAGCAAATGCATAATTTCAGAAGTATTGTAGAGATACTGCTGCGATCTAAAATGTGGCTTCCCGGGTTGAGGGAATACATTGACGATGAATTTGAAGGGCTGAATTTCTTTGAAGTCAAGGAATTTTACAAAGGTAAATCCAAACTGGCCATTGAATTCCTCCAGGAACATCATAATTACCAGGATACGGAGAATTTGTACCTGGAGATGAAATCCCTGCTTATGACGAGCACAAAGGACAAAAAAATTGCAGAAAGTATAGATTATCCGAAGGTCTATTCTCAGGATATAGTAAAAAAGTGGTTGGAGCATAAATGTGGCTCTGGCTTGTGGTATTACTTTGGATATAAATACGGCATCTTTAAGGAAGCCCTGGATTATAACGCTGTTTTTGAACGACACCAGGAAAAAGTTATGACGCTGGCTAATGTGATCGACAGTGCTTATTTTGATGACTCTTCTTTTAACGAAGTTTTCTTCTCCAAATTAGGCGAATATATGACCAAAGAGGTTATTCCTAAGTTATTCCAGTTTCAGGAAAAATCGAGTAGAAATATGCCAGGCCTGATCCGATATCTCTATTTGATCTTTCTGTTTCTGGTCCTTTTTGGACTCTTATTACCTCTGGCAGTTTTGTTGTACAGCCTGCCTGTGATCGCCCTTATTGGTAGCTATGCGTTCGTGATAAGCATCATCTTTTATATTGCAACAACATTCTACCAGTTCCTCAACCGGGAGATCAATTCATGATCACCTGAAGTTCAAATAAGACGCGGAATAATAAATCAACTTTATCTAATTCCTGTTTTTTGATTTGGTGGAAATCTAATTTTCCAATCCATTTGAGTACCTTTGCAAATTATGGTAAAAACGGAGAATTTTATTGAGGTCTTAGGGGCCAGAGTCCATAATTTAAAGGACATTGATGTGCGAATTCCCCGTGAGAACCTGGTGGTGATCACCGGCCTTTCCGGGAGTGGCAAATCTTCCCTTGCGTTCGATACCATCTATGCTGAAGGCCAGCGTCGTTACATAGAAACATTTTCAGCCTATGCGAGACAGTTCCTTGGAAACCTCGAACGTCCGGATGTGGATAAAATAGACGGCCTCTCTCCTGTTATTGCCATCGAGCAGAAAACCACGAGTCGGAGTCCGCGTTCTACCGTTGGAACCATCACCGAGATCTACGATTTCCTCCGCCTTTTCTTCGCCCGTGCCAGTGACGCCTATAGTTTTAATACCGGGGAAAAAATGGTGAGCTACAGCGATGAGCAAATCAAGCAACTCATCATCAAGGATTTTGAAGGAAAGAAAGTGACTGTGCTGGCACCTGTTGTGCGTTCCCGTAAAGGGCATTATCGTGAACTCTTCGATCAAATTGCAAAGCAAGGTTTTCTGAAAGTAAGGGTAGATGGAGAAATAATCGACATCGTAAAAGGAATGCGAATCGATAGATACAAGACCCACGACATCGAGATCGTGATCGATCGCCTAAAGATCACTGAAGAAAGTGATAACGACAAACGGCTTACAGAAACCATTCTAACAGCCATGTATCATGGTGATGATGTGCTAATGGTGTTGGATAATGACATAGAAGAAGTTCGATATTTCAGTCGGTCATTGATGTGTCCCACTTCGGGAATTTCATATCCTAACCCGGAGCCCAATAATTTCTCCTTCAATTCCCCCAAAGGCATGTGCCCGACGTGTAAAGGCCTGGGAGAACTACACGAGGTAAATATCCACAAGATCGTTCCCGATACGAGTCTTTCAATAAAACAGGGAGCCCTAGCTCCTCACGGGCCGCAAAAGAGCAACTGGGTATTCAAGCAACTGGAACTTATTGCAGAACGCTATGATTTCAAACTAAGCGACACCTTTGATTCTATTCCCGAAGAGGCCAAAGAGATGATCTTTCACGGAGGAAATGAAAAATTTGAAGTTGAGTCCAAAACACTGGGAATTACACGGAGTTATAAGATCGACTTTGAAGGCGTTGCAACCTTTCTTCAGAATACTTTTGAATTAAACGAATCGAAATCACTCCGGCGCTGGGCAAAAGAGTATATGGACAAGATATCCTGTCCTAAATGTGAAGGAAGTCGCCTGAGAAAAGAGTCTCTTTACTTCAAAGTAAACGGAATGAACATCGCTCAGCTGGCACATATGGATGTCGTCGAGCTCGCAGAATGGTTCATGGACCTGGAAAAACATTTGGGGGAGACACAGTTAAAGATAGCTTCTGAAATTATAAAGGAAGTTAGAAGCCGACTTCAATTCCTCGTTGATGTTGGACTTACCTATCTCGCTTTAGATCGAAGCTCCAAGTCGCTATCAGGTGGTGAAGCCCAGCGAATCCGCTTGGCGACCCAGATAGGATCCCAGCTTGTCGGGGTTCTTTATATCCTCGATGAACCCAGCATTGGATTACATCAGAGAGATAACCAGAAACTCATACAATCACTGATCTCTTTAAGAGATATCGGGAATTCCGTGATCGTCGTTGAACACGACAAGGATATGATAGTGCACGCCGACTATGTGATCGATATAGGCCCTGCTGCCGGCAGACATGGTGGAGAAATTGTTTCCGAAGGAACCCCGGAGGAAATTCAGAAACATCATACCCTGACATCCGATTATCTTAATGGAACTTTAGAAATTGAAGTTCCGAAGGAACGAAGAAAAGGCAACGGTAAAATATTAAAACTGGAAGGTGCCACTGGAAATAACTTGAAAAATGTTACTGTAGAATTCCCCTTAGCCACTATGATTGGTGTTACCGGGGTATCGGGTTCTGGGAAGTCAACCCTCATTAACGAAACCCTCTACCCTATTTTAAACGCTCATTTCTTTAATGGGGTGAAGAAACCCCTGCCATACAAGAAAATAAATGGCCTTAAGCATATTGACAAGGTGATCGATATTAATCAATCCCCAATCGGGCGCACACCTCGTTCCAATCCCGCTACCTATACCGGAGTATTTTCAGAGATACGCTCCCTGTTCGCTAAGATCCCTGAGGCTTTGATTCGAGGTTATAAGCCAGGAAGGTTTAGTTTCAATGTTACCGGTGGACGATGTGAAACCTGTAAAGGAGGTGGTTTGAGGGTAATAGAGATGAATTTTCTTCCCGATGTATACGTTGAATGTGAAACCTGTCAGGGGAAGCGTTTTAACCGGGAAACACTTGAAATTCGATACAAAGGGCACTCCATTTACGATGTGTTGGAAATGACGATTGACGAAGCTTGTGATTTTTTTGAGCATATTCCCAAGATCTACCGTAAGCTGAAAACCATTCGCGATGTAGGTTTGGGCTATATTACCTTAGGACAGCAATCCACAACTCTTTCCGGTGGCGAAGCCCAGCGGATTAAACTGGCCACGGAATTGTCTAAACGGGATACGGGGAATACATTTTATATTTTAGATGAACCCACTACTGGATTGCATTTTGAAGATATCCGTGTACTATTACTGGTTCTGAATAAACTCGTAAATAAAGGAAACACGGTGGTAATAATTGAGCATAACCTCGATGTGATCAAGACCGTCGATCATATTATCGATATCGGTCCGGATGGAGGGAAAAAAGGAGGGGAAATCATGGCCCTTGGAACTCCTGAGGAGATCGTCAAACGTAAAAAAGGATATACATCAAGTTTCCTCAAAAAAGAGTTACATTAGCTACTGAATTTGTTATGAGAAGTGAAAGTAAACATAAGAACTGGAATGAAGTAAAAACCAACGACTCATGGGCGATCTTTAAGATTATGGGAGAGTTCGTGAGTGGTTATGAAAAATTAAGCCGCATAGGTCCCTGTGTTTCGATTTTCGGTTCGGCACGCACAAAACCAGACAACGAGTATTACAAACTGGCAGAACGAATCGCCAGGAAGATCACAGAACATGGTTATGGCGTTATAACCGGAGGCGGTCCGGGTATAATGGAAGCTGGTAATAAAGGAGCTCATCTGGCCGGTGGCACCTCTGTCGGACTGAATATAGCCCTTCCTTTCGAGCAGCATGACAATCCATATATTGATAGTGATAAAAGTATTGACTTCGATTATTTCTTTGTAAGGAAGGTGATGTTCGTTAAATATTCCCAGGGGTTCGTTGTAATGCCGGGAGGATTTGGAACACTTGATGAATTCTTTGAAGCATTTACATTAATTCAGACCAATAAGATCGAAAGATTCCCGCTAATCCTGGTTGGCTCCAAGTTTTGGAGCGGATTAATGGATTGGATAAAAAATGCCTTGTTGGAACAAAACGGGAATATCAGTCCGGAAGATCTCGATCTGGTACATGTGGTAGACACGGAAGATGAAGTTCTTAATATTCTGAATGAATTCTACAACAAATTTAATTTAAGTCCGAACTTCTAATTTTTAATTCCCCGTTATGCATTGGTTAATCACAACTTTGCGGCTGTTAATAATCTCTTTTATAAAAGGCATCGAATTTGTGCATACTTCGGAAAAAATGTTGTGGAATGGGGTTTCCATCCACCGGTTTTATTCAAAAACCTTTGTTACTAAGTGAAGTTAGGGAAATTCATAAATATTATTTTATTCTTCGTGGGCTTATCACCTCTGCTTGCTCAGCATGTGATCACTATCGATGCCGAATTAGTCCCCACTGAAAACAAAATTAATAATTCCCAAAAGGTTATTTACAAGAATACCTCCGATGAAATTCTCACCGAGATCTACTTTAATGACTGGGCGAATAGTTTTGCAACGAAAACTACACCTCTTGCGAAAAGATTTGCGGAAAATTTCAAGAGTTCATTTCATTTTGAGAAGGATGAGGATCGAGGTGGCACAAATATTTTCAGTATTACCAACGGAAGTGATCAACCCCTCGAATGGGAACGTGGTGATCAAATCGATGTGCTAAAAGTAAAACTCGATAAACCCCTGGGGCCGGGTGAAAGTTACTCTCTGAACTTCTTATATTCTATTAAACTGCCAAACGCAAAATTCACGCGTTATGGTTATACCCGTGAGGGAAACTATAATCTCAGATACTGGTATCTTTCTCCAGGTGTATTCGATGGAGCGTGGCAGGTTTACAGTAATAAAAACACTGAGGACCTGTATCTTACTCCCTCCGAATTCAGAATTACGATCACCACCCCGAGCATATTTAAACTAAGTACGGATCTCAGGGTTATTTCGGACGGGGTCTCAGGCAATAAGAGGATTTCGGTATTACAGGGCAGCGATCGCATGCGGGCTAACCTTTTCCTTGAAAAACGCTTGAATTTCGACTCTATAGTTACTGATAAACTGGAGGTAATTACAGATCTGAAAGACAGAAAAATAAATCCTGCCTTGCGAGCATTAACAGTGGATCGCATCACACACTTTCTCGATGAGAATCTGGGGCCTTACCCGTTTGATAAAATGTTGGTTAGTGAAATTGAATACCGAAACAATCCGGTATATGGTTTAAATCAGCTTCCGGACTTTATCAGTCCATTTCCCGATGGATTTGAATATGACATGGAAGTTCTCAAGACCGCCACGGCAAACTATCTTGAAAACACCTTGGTATTGCACCCCCGGAAGGACTATTGGTTGTACGGTGCGATCCAGATCTACTTGATGATGGAATATGTAGACACGTATTATCCGAATATGAAGCTATTGGGAACGCTGAGTAATTTCTGGGTGATCAACTGGTCCCATGCGTCCGATCTGGAGTTCAATGATCAATATCCGCTGCTGTATCTGAATATGGCGAGAAATAACCTGCACCAGCCCCTGAGTACTTCAAAAGATTCGTTGACAAAATTTAATAAGAACATCGCAAATAATTATTACGGCGGTGATGGTTTGAGCTATCTGGCAGATTATTTAGGCAAGGAGTCGCTTAAGAAATCGATAAAAGATTTTTATACGAACACCTCATTGAAATTAAGCACAACAGCAGCCTTCAAGGCAGAACTGAATAAGAACACATCGCTGCCCGTAGATTGGTTCTTCGATTCTTATGTGGATAAGCGCACTACTATTGACTTTAAGATAACAGGGGTTAAAAAACGTGGAGATTCATTGGATGTTTTTGTGAGAAATCGCAGAAAATACGCTATGCCTGTTTCGCTTTATGGCATTAACAAGGATTCTACCCTATTCAAGAAATGGATTGAACCAATCGATAGTGTACGTATGGTGACGGTCCCTGCGGAAAATGTAAAGAAGTTGGTTCTGAACAAAGAAGCAACTATTCCGGAATTCAATCAGCGAAATAATTATAAGAACCTGTCCGGATTACTGAATCGCCCGATACAATTCCGTTTATTCCAGGATGTGGAAGATCCCAGGTACAACCAGCTGTTCTTTATGCCAGTCTTTGAATACAACCTGTATGATGGTATTACTATTGGCCCCAAACTTTATAATAAAACTGTTTTGCCCAAAGGAGTCCATTACAAGTTGGAACCACAATATGGATTTCGATCGAAGACCATCGTTGGGAACGGGTCGATTACGTATACCCAACGCTATAACGGACCCTTATACTCCGTGCGTTTCGGGCTCTCAGGTAATTATTTTTCTTATGATAATGGATTATTCTACAAGCGATTTACACCTTACGTGACATTAGCTTTCAGACAAAGAGATCTTAGGAATAATGAGAAGCAATTTATTAACCTAAGGAACATTAATGTAGGCCGAGATGTTAACCCGAATGATCCCAATCAGGAACCAAATTACAGTGTATTGAACCTTAGATACATCTACTCGAATCCCAATCTCATTGATTATTCCCGAAGTGTATTAGACTACCAGCTCTCATCGAAGTTCTCGAAAGTATCTGCTACATTGGAATATCGAAAGTTATTTCTGAATAACCGACAACTCAATCTTCGATTTTTCGCAGGTGTTTTCCTGCGCAACAATACCGCAAGGAATGACGATTTTTTTAGTTTCGCATTGGATAGACCGACAGATTATTTGTTCGATTATAATTACTACGGACGTAGTGAGGATACCGGATTATTTAGCCAGCAGATCATTATCGCCGAAGGAGGATTTAAATCGAAACTACAACCGGCTTTTGCCAATAGCTGGATCACAACGGTAAATGCCAGTACAAACATTTGGAAATGGATCTATGCTTACGGAGATGCAGGTCTGGTTCATAACCGTGGAATAGATGGAGGAACCAAGGCGGTATTCGACACCGGAGTGCGTTTAAGTCTCGTGGCAGATTATTTTGAATTATATTTTCCATTGTATTCAACCCTTGGATGGGAACCCGGCTTAGGTAATTACGATCAGCGTATCCGATTTATTGTAACTTTAAGTCCAAAGACCCTTCTAAGCCTATTTACCCGTGAATGGTATTAACGCAAACTTTTTATCCATGAAAATCTTGAATGACTGGCGACTAGTGATACTGCTATGCTTAACCCTGGGACTAGCGCCCTATTATCCTGAACCGCACCTATGGGGGAAATTGAAATGGATAGCGGGTGGAGCTCATGGCATGCAAGGATTAGATTGGTTCGATACAATCTGGCATTTATTGCCATTTATATTACTATTTCGTTTATTAATTGTTAAGTTGGTAAAAAAATAGTCTGAAATACCATTCTATTTGCGAATTTCATAATCCCTTGAGATATATTGAAATTGTGAAGTCCATTGCTTTTTATTACTTTTGCCTAGTCCAATTCCCTTATAATGCATACAAATCCTCAAACCGACGAGAACTTATCTTTCGACGATTTTAAAGCCGAAGTGATCAACGATTACAAGATCGCTGTAACGAGCAGGGAATGTAGTTTGTTGGGTCGAAGGGAAGTTTTAACAGGTAAAGCTAAATTCGGAATTTTCGGTGACGGAAAAGAAGTGCCTCAACTGGCATGGGCGAAGGCTTTCAGAAATGGAGATTGGCGCAGTGGTTATTACCGGGATCAGACTTTTATGATGGCCATTGGGAAACTTACCATTGAACAATTCTTCGCGGGTCTTTATGCCCATACCGATATTGCAGCAGATCCCATGAGTGCTGGTCGCCAAATGGGCGGGCACTTTGCAACCCACAGCCTCAACGAAGATGGCAGCTGGAAAACACTTACCGCCCAGAAGAACAGCAGCGCCGATATTTCTCCAACTGCCGGACAAATGCCTAGATTACTTGGATTGGCCCAGGCATCGAAGATCTTCAGGCATATGGATGGCGTAAAGGATAAAACTCAGTTCTCTATAAACGGAAATGAGGTTGCCTGGGGTACTATTGGTAATGCCAGTACCAGTGAAGGCCTTTTTTGGGAAACCATCAATGCTGCAGGTGTGCTTCAGGTACCAATGGTTATTAGTATTTGGGATGATGAATATGGAATCTCTGTACATGCAAAGTATCAAACCACCAAGGAGAATATTTCCGAGGTCCTCAAAGGATTTCAACGGACAGAAAAGGAAGATGGGTACGAGATCATTCGCGTTAAGGGATGGGACTATGCATCCTTGATCGAAACCTATCAAAAAGCCGGTACTATGGCACGGGAGGACCATGTTCCTGTACTAATCCACGTTTTGGATCTCACCCAACCACAGGGACATTCTACCAGTGGCTCTCACGAACGATATAAGAACCTGGAACGCCTGAAGTGGGAAAGGGAACATGATTGTAATGTGAAGATGCGGGAATGGATGATCGCAAACAATATGGCTTCAGAGGAAGAACTTTCTGAAATTGAAAAATCGATTAAAAAAGAAGTGAGGGATGGGAAGAAAGCAGCCTGGCAGGCATTTATTTCTCCCCAGCAGAAAGAACAGCAAGAAGCGTTAACCCTCATTGGCAACGTAGCGGAACGGTCTTCCAATAAGAATTTTATAACAAAAATAAAAAACGATCTCGCAGCAGAAAAGGAACCGTTGCGAATGGATATAATGGCTTCTGCCAGGAAAGTATTGCGTTTCGTGGTTGCTGAAGATACGGCCGAACGCCAACAGTTAAAGGATTGGATCGATAATTACTTCGAGATCATCCAACCCAAATACAGTTCGCATTTGTACTCGGAAGCGAATAATAAAGCTATTCATGTAACGGAAGTAAAGCCAACCTATTCAGATTCAATTGAAGAAGTTGACGGACGAGTGATACTGCGTGATAATTTCGATTACATTTTCGCGAATAAACCGGAAGCTATGGTATTTGGCGAAGATGCCGGTGAAATAGGCGATGTAAACCAGGGGCTGGAAGGGCTTCAGGAGAAACACGGGGTCTTGAAAGTCTCCGATACGGGCATACGGGAAGCAACCATTCTGGGACAAGGGATTGGGCTGGCCATGCGTGGCCTCCGGCCAATTGCTGAGATCCAGTATCTGGACTACATTCTTTATTGCCTGCAAATAATGAGCGACGACCTCGCAACTTTGCGCTACAGGACCATGGGGAGGCAAAAAGCACCCCTAATAGTTCGTACAAGAGGGCACCGTCTGGAAGGTATCTGGCACAGCGGCTCTCAAATGGGAGGTCTTATTCACTTGTTAAGAGGAATGTATCTTTTGGTTCCACGAAATATGACGAAAGCAGCAGGCTTTTACAACACCCTTTTGGAAAGTGATGAACCTGCTGTGATAGTTGAATGCCTTAACGGGTATCGTTTAAAGGAAAAGTTGCCTACCAATATTGGAAAATTCCGCACACCCATAGGCGTGGTTGAAACGGTGAAAGAAGGTACCGACATTACGCTTGTATCTTATGGAAGTACCCTGAGAATTGTAGAAGAAGCTGCAAAGGAACTTCAGCAAGTGGGGATAGATGCTGAAATTATAGACGTTCAGTCACTCCTGCCCCTGGATCTTGATCACGACATGGTGAAAAGTGTGGCAAAAACAAATAGGTTACTGGTAATTGATGAAGACGTTCCCGGAGGAGCTTCGGCATATATTATTCAGCATATACTGGACGAACAGAACGGGTATCAGCACCTTGACAGTAAACCTCAAACGCTGACGGCTCAGCCTCACAGGCCTGCCTACGGAACCGATGGCGACTATTTCTCCAAGCCTTCAGTGGAAGATGTATTTGAAAAGGTCTATTCCATTTTCAGCGAAGTTGATTCAAAATCTTTTCCATCGTTAAGACATTCATAATTCCCACTTAAGGAACTCATAATTAAATAGTTTTCAAATGACTGTATCCTTATCTTTAAGTAATCTAAATAAAAATGATTGCTATGAAAAAACTAATTATTACCACCGTTCTTATTTCGTTATTTACCGTTCAAACCACTTCTTCACAAATGGGAAGATTTCAAAAATATTCCTTAAGTGAATCTGAAGTTCCAGAGGTCGTCTTAACCAGTCAAAAGGAAAACTTTCCCACCGGATTTGTGACGGATTGGTTTCAGTACACCAATTTTCCGTCACCCAACAAAAATTCAAGCTATTACATTTCAAGTTTTCAGAAACAAGGAACCAATAGTTTTAAGGCCTATTTCAATGCTGATGGAGAACTAATATCCAAAGTAACCTTCCTCCCTACCTTTGCTTTACCAGAAGTTATACAGGAAGGCGTGCATAATTCATACCTGAACACCCGCATTAAATCTGGAGATCTTATAAAACTATACGATCTAGATATTGAAATTTACCGTGTACGAATAAACACAGAAGGACTCTTGCAATATGTCTATTACGACAGATATGCCAGAATGATGGATGGAAATCGCTTACCAGTTGAAGTGTTAACACTGAATTAAAAGATTTCCATAAAATATTTTGAATTAATATTTTTTATTCGATCTTTATACCACGAAAAGACAACCACAAGTTTATGTTACTTTCTAATAGCAATAATAATAACACAATGCCGTAGCAAAAACTTGTCGCGATATACCGCCCGTCAGGTTTTGCAATCTGGCGGGTTTTTTTGTTTTACCAACCAAATAAAATATAAGATATGTGTGGAATAGTATGTGCCTTCGACCTTAAACAACCTTCGGAAGAGTTGCGACCTCAATTATTATCCATGGCGAAATGTATTCGCCACCGCGGACCCGACTGGAGCGGTATCTATAACGACGACAAGGCTATTTTGGCTCATGAACGTTTGGCGATCGTTGACCCGACTTCCGGTAAACAACCGCTGTATTCAGAAGATAAAAAACTAATACTCGCAGCAAATGGCGAGATTTATAATCACAGGGAACTTAGGAAACCATATGAAGGCAATTACAATTTCCAAACACATTCCGACTGTGAAGTAATTCTGGCTCTTTTTAAGGACAAAGGGGTTTCTTTCCTAGACGACCTTAACGGAATATTTGGTTTCGCACTTTACGACGTTAACAACGACAGCTATTTCATAGCAAGGGATCATATGGGCATTATCCCACTTTATATGGGCTGGGACAAGCATGGAACTTTTTATGTAGCTTCTGAACTTAAGGCACTGGAAGGGGTTTGCTCCCGCATTGAGCTATTTCCCCCGGGACATTACCTTCACAGTGATGATGGAGAACTAAAAAGATGGTATAGCCGAGACTGGATGGACTATGAGAACGTTAAGGACAATGAAACTTCTATCGACGAATTACGGGATGCCCTTGACGCCGCGGTACACAGACAATTAATGAGTGATGTGCCTTACGGCGTTCTGCTTTCAGGAGGATTAGATTCCTCTGTTACTTCGGCCCTGGCCAAGAAATATGCCGATAAACGTATTGAAGAGGACGATAAAGCTAAAGCATGGTGGCCTCGCCTTCACTCCTTTGCTACCGGACTGGAAGGTTCGCCGGATCTGGCTGCAGCTCAGAAAGTGGCAGACCACTTAGGAACTGTGCATCACGAGGTGAAATTTACCATTCAGGAAGGGATAGACGCCATTCGTGATGTGATCTATCACCTTGAAACTTATGACATCACCACGGTTCGTGCTTCTACACCAATGTATCTTATGGCTCGCGCCATAAAAGCGATGGGTATTAAAATGGTATTGAGTGGTGAAGGAGCAGATGAGATCTTTGGTGGCTATTTATATTTCCACAAAGCACCCAATGCAGAGGAATTCCATAAAGAAACGGTCCGAAAACTGGACAAGTTACATCAATACGATTGCTTAAGAGCCAATAAATCCCTTGCCGCCTGGGGTATTGAAGGGCGCGTCCCTTTCCTGGATAAGGAATTCATGGATGTAGCTATGAGACTAAACCCAAAAGACAAAATGATAACCGGAGATCGAATCGAAAAATGGGTGCTTCGGAAGGCATTTGAAGACATGCTACCGGCGAGTGTGGCCTGGCGGCAAAAAGAACAATTCAGTGACGGTGTTGGCTATAGCTGGATTGATACCTTAAAGGAAATGGTGGAGGTCAAAGTAACCGATGAGCAAATGAAGAATGCACATCACCGCTTTCCTAATCAAACTCCAACAAGCAAAGAAGAATTTTATTACCGGTCTGTATTCGAGGAACATTTCCCCAGTGATACTGCGGCATTATCTGTTCCTTCTGTTCCTTCGGTTGCTTGTAGTAGTCCAATCGCCCTGGAATGGGATGAAAGCTTTAAGAATATGAATGATCCGTCAGGAAGGGCGGTTAAGAATGTCCATGATGAGGCTTATTAAATTAAGAATAAAATATATTCACTAATTTGTTATTACCTATTACAAACCAACCTTAGTGAAATATTATCTTTTCTTAGTGCTTTCATTAGTGAAATCTGTTGCTCTCTCACAAGACGCAAAACAGATCACCTTCAGCCAGCTTTCTGTTAACGACGGTCTTTCCCAGAACAGCGTCGTGAGTATTGCCCAGGACACGATTGGCTATATGTGGTTTGCAACCCAGGATGGACTAAACAGGTACAACGGCATAGATTTCGAATATTACCCGTTATTGTTTGACGATATCACTAAGGAGAACTACAGCAGGCTTGGTAAGATCTATGTAAATTCTTCCAATGAATTGTACGTTGTTGGTAAGGATGGCCAATTGCATAGGCACCATCAGGATTCCGATACTTTTTCTTTGGTTGAGAGGTTTAAAGATGTTAGTACGCTGGAAGAAGGTACTAATGGGTCCTTATGGATAGGAACGTACAGTAACGGCCTATACAAGATCGATCATAATTCTGGTGATACCACAGCATTTCTCCAAAATGAAGGTTCACTATCGTCTGTGTACGACATGCACTCTTTTGATGATAAGCTGGTGGTAGCAGGTTCGAATAACATCTATGTGATTCCGGAAAGTGAAACCGGGGAGATCAATACCATTCAGCAAGACGAAACCAATTTCAGCGCCTTTGCCGAAGTGAATGAAAAACTATGGATCGGGAGCTTTGGAAAAGGGCTATTCTATACTACTGAATTAAGAACTCTGGTAAAATTTAATGGATTTAGCGAGGAAGAAAACCTCCCTGAAGATCTTAACATTCTATGTCTTAAAAAAGATGGCAAGAATCGGCTTTGGGTAGGAACCTACGGAAAAGGTGCCTACCTTATTGATTTTAATACCAGACGAATTCAGCATTTTCTTGCCGACCCCAGAAATCCTACAGCCATACATTACAACGACATCTTAAGTATCTATGAAGATCATACGGGAACCATATGGCTTGGAACCGACGGCGCTGGATTAAGCTATTACGATGAAAACCTTTCTAAGTTCAATGTGTTGACCAATTATCAGACTCCTATTTTTGCCGATATCGATGTGATCCGGGCTATTACAAAGGACAAAAAGGGTAACCTATGGCTGGGAAGCTCTGGTAAAGGATTGACAACAGTGACTCCCAACCAGCATAAATTTAAAAGTTATGTACACGATGCTAACGATCCATATAGCATAGTATCGAACAGGATCATGAGTCTACTGGCAGATGAAGATAAATTATGGATCGGTTTTCAGGATGAGGGACTTTCAGTCTACGAAGGCAATGATCGGTTCAAGCATTTTTCTCCAACTTCTGCTCCTCCCCTTAGCGCAAATACGATCTGGTGTTTTCTGAAAGATAGCCGGAACAGGATATGGCTGGGAACCCGGGATAGTGGCCTTATTCAATTCGACCTGGAACAAGGGGTGATCTCACATTACACCTGGGATCCCAATGATATCAATAGTGTGTCTAGTAACAATATCAGGGCAATCATCGAAGCTTCCGATGGCAATTTATGGATAGGCACGGAGAATAACGGGTTGAACAAGTTCTTTATTTCAGAAAGAAAGTTCAGAAGGTATAATCAATCGGTTATTTCAAATATTAAATCCCTGTATGAATCGGATGGTCTACTGTGGATAGGCACGAATGGAAACGGCCTTCACGCCATGAATCTGGACAACGGACAACTTAAGGGTTATACCACGAAGGACGGCTTACCAAACAACGTGATCTATGCCATACTTCCCGACGAAGAAGGAGATCTTTGGTTAAGTTCCAACCGCGGAATTACAAAGTTCAGCATGAATAGCGAAGCGGATCCGGAGATTATTATCTATGATATTTACGACGGGTTGCAAGCCTTGGAATTTAATACAGGAGCCTATTTTAAGGACGAAAAAGGCATCTTATATTTTGGCGGATTAAAAGGAATTAACTGGTTGCATCCTTCAGAAATAACAAATAACACCGAACCTCCCAAAACGATCATATACCGGTTGGACTTATTCAATGAGGAAATTCCTATGAGAGGGAATGTGAAGTTAAAAAGTTCGGAGAATACGCTCTCCTTTACCTTCGCCGGCCTGCATTTCTCTCAGCCGGAAAGAAATGAGTATACCTACCTACTGGAAAATTATGAAGAACAGTGGTCGAAACCTACAAATAATAATTTTGCACATTATACCAACCTGGCACCTGGCGATTATACCTTTAAAGTCATGTCCAGTAATTACGACGGAGTGTGGGATAAAACACCAGCCTCCTATTCCTTCACTATCGGCAAACCCTGGTATCTTACCAATATGGCCAAGATCGCTTATGTGCTCCTTGCCATCGTGTTATTATATCTCACTTATGTATATTTCAAATGGCGCTGGAGTATGCAATTGAAACTTCGGCTGGAGCATGAAGAAACGGAACGATTACAAAAACTGGACGACCTGAAGTCGAAACTATACACTAACATTTCCCATGAATTCCGAACACCTCTTACGTTAATTTCAGGGCCGGTGCAACAGCTTCTGAATACCTCCGGACTTAGTGAAAAAGATAAACAATCGCTGGCGATAATAGAAAACAGTTCAGAACGAATGCTCCGACTTATTAACCAGATGCTCGACCTGTCCAAGCTTGAGGAGCGATCGGTTAAATTACGAGTGTCAAAAAACGATCTGAAACCCCAGATAATTCAGATTATAGAAACATTTATGCTCCGGGCCAATGAAAGAGTGATCACAATAAACATGGATATCGGGGAATTTAAGGAAACATGGTATGATCGCGATATCATCGACAAAATTGTGACAAACCTGATGTCCAACGCCATAAAATATGCCCCTGAGAACAGTGAAGTCACCCTTTCGGCGAGGCAGGCGAATGATAATTTACAGATTATCGTCAAAAATAAGAATACAAGCTTACGAGAGAAGGACCTTCCTAAACTCTTCAATCGCTTTTACCAGCATGACAAGAATACTCCCGGGACAGGGATAGGCCTTGCTTTAATTCGCGAGCTCACTACGCTTAGTAAGGGAAGTATCGAGGCAAGAAAAGAAAAAGATGATGAAATTAGTTTTGAAGTGATTATACCAATTTCTCGAGAAGGTTATAATGCGAACCAGTTGGTAACAGAAGAACGGAGTTATGATTTCATACACAATGAGGCAGAGGAGTTGTTCTCAAACGAAGAAGATAACCCATTACTCCTGGTTGTTGAAGATAACAGCGAATTACGGACTTATATCGCTGCACTCTTTAGGGGTTCCTTTGAAGTGATCCAGGCGGAAAACGGCAATGAGGGTATTAAAAAAGCAATTGCGAAAGTACCGGATATCATTATCAGTGATATCATGATGCCTGAAAAAGACGGTATGGAATTAACAAATATTTTAAAGACCGATGTTCGAACGAGTCATATCCCGATACTCCTGTTAACGGCTAAAACCGGCACATCTAACGAGCTAAAAGGACTTTTATCGAAAGCCGATGATTATATCACCAAACCTTTCAATGCGGAGATACTGAAGCAAAAAGTGAAGAATTTCATCGAGATGCGAAAGGATCTTCAAAAACGATACAGTCAGCATCTGTATTTGAAGCCTAAAGACATTTCGGTAACTAATGTGGATGAACAATTGCTGGAGGATATTCAGAAGATCATAGACACACGTATTACAGAGCCCGATTTTACTGTGACTCCCTTTGCTGAAGAACTCGGTCTTAGCAGGATGCAACTCCATAGAAAGCTAAAGGCCCTTACCGGGCTGAGTGCTTCGGAATTTATACGGTCGCAACGCCTTAAGTCAAGTACCAAACTGATTGAGACCTCGGATCTGTCCATATCCGAGATCGCTTATTCTGTTGGGTTTAATTCACCCTCCTACTTTATTAAATGCTTCAAAGAGGCTTATGGAATCACACCTACCGAATTCCTTAAGAATCATCAGTCCGGCGATGTTACATAATTGATACGAAGCGTTACAAACCTGTTACCAAACAACGGCTGGCAGGTTACCTTTGTAATTAATTTCAACTACTTCCCAATGACAAAGAAAAAGGGTGAATTTCTTGGTTATGTTTCCTCGGAACATCCTGAGATTTATCTGGCAATAGACCACCTGAAGGACGGATATTATGTATTTCATATCATTCAGAATGAGAAGGTGATAAAATCTTTTGAGATTTTGAAAAGCAGTTATAACGACAAAAATACTATTTGAACGGAATGATCAATACCGGGATCTTTGCATTTTTCATGATCTGGGCGGACACACTCCCTACGAAAGCATTATAGAGAAAACTTCTGTCGTGATGACCGGCAATGATCATTTCTACGTTTAGCTTCTTAGATTCTTCCATGATCATTTCTATCGTGGCGCCCTGTATGAGGAGGCCCTCTGCATCACATCCCTGTTCATGCAGCTGATCGGTATATTTCTCAATGATCTTATGTTCATCCCTGAGTTCATCCGCCCTACTATCTCTAATATACTGCGGTCCTACATCGTAGCCAACAAACTCGGGATCCGGAGCAGCTACATGCATTAGCCAGATTTTCGCATCAAAGGCTCTTCCGAATCTTTGTGCATGTTTTACCAAATAATCGAGATTTTCATCAAAGTCAATGGCAACCAAAATATTTTTCATATCGAAGATGTTTTATTCTAATCCTAGGAAAATACTATGTCGAGGCGCATAATAAAAGTAGTGAATTCAATCGACAATTTCGACAGAATCTGTAGTAGTTATTTTCATCATCTCCTTCAGAACAATCCTAACAAATACAGGTGCAATGATTGCATAAATTATTGCGGTATATAAACCCGGGAAGTATCCGCCAACATAGATCGCTGTTGCTATATGGACGATAGCATTCATCAGTACACCCACTAAAATAAAGAACAACGGAATGATATATAATTCGGTTGTTTGTTTATACAATGCAATGGCTCCGAGAATAAAGATGAAATAGGCGATCATATTGAAGCTAATCCAAATATCTAATGAATATGGTTCCTGTCCCAGCAGCCTCGGTATTTCCGTAACGAAATCGGCAAGATATTCTTCAGTGAAGTGCAAGAATTGAATCCCAAGTAGCAATAAATACATGGGTAGAATTCTATTGGGAAGGAGTTTCTGCTTAGAGAAAATTGCAATGGCAAGCAGTAATGAAATTAATATTCCGGGAATAAAGACATATACTATAGGCATATCCCGGGCGACCCATGCACAAATTGCCGACGCCAGAATCGCGATTATTAGCGGTATGTAGATCGATTTCCGCATGATTTCCAATCATGTCCGTACGCTAGTTAGTATTATGAAATATAAGCAATTAGCCACAATTCTGATCCGTGAAGTCAGGTATTACTAAATATGAATATAATATCTGCTCGTCCGAATTGGTGATATTCAACAATACCTCATTGGTATTTTCTACCCGCAGATTGGTAATATCGAAAGTGTATTCCTGGGTAAATACGGCCAGGCAGGCTTCATTATTTAACAACGAAACCCTTAAAATCCGTTGTGGTGGATTAGATTCCAGAACAACTCCTTTATCGATTAGCTTTACAACCCATGTATTGCCGCTACAGCCGCTAGCACTAAATTTCACTCTCAGACAATCGCCTTCTATTGTCAGATTATTAATATTTAAAGGGGCATCTGGCGCGTTTTCAAATTGCTGGGCACTAATGATGGTAGATTGATCGCAAGCGGTTGTGCAATCATCATCACTTTTACAGGAAAGAACAATAAGGGAAAAACTGAACAGAAAAAATGCGTACTTCATTCTTAAGTAAAATCTATGGCAACCACTTCTTTTCAAAATTTGGTTTCCGCTTTTCAAGAAATGCATCCCTGCCCTCCTTTGCCTCATCCGTCATATAGGCCAGTCGGGTTGCTTCTCCGGCAAATACCTGCTGTCCTACCATACCATCGTCGGTAAGATTCATAGCAAACTTGAGCATTTTGATAGAGGTTGGAGATTTTGCCAGTATTTCCTGTGCCCATTCGAAGGCAGTAGCTTCTAGATTTTCATGAGGTACTACCGCATTAACCATACCCATTTCATACGCTTCCTGGGCGTTGTAATTTCTTCCGAGGAAAAATATCTCCCGGGCTTTCTTTTGTCCTACCATTTTCGCCAGATAGGCACTACCATAGCCGCCATCGAAACTGGTTACATCGGCGTCTGTTTGTTTAAAGATGGCATGTTCCTTACTGGCCAGGGTCATATCGCAAACAACATGCAAACTGTGCCCTCCGCCCACGGCCCATCCCGGAACCACTGCAATTACCGCTTTGGGCATAAAACGGATAAGTCGCTGTACCTCAAGAATATTTAATCGATGGTAACCATCCTCTCCAACATAACCCTTATTACCTCTTACAGCCTGATCCCCGCCGCTGCAAAAGCTGTAAATACCGTCTTTGGGCGAAGGGCCCTCAGCAGATAGTAAAACAACCCCAATACCTGTGTCTTCCTGGGCATCATGAAAAGCGTCCAAAAGCTCTGAAGTGGTCTTCGGCCTGAAAGCATTTCTTACCTCAGGTCGGTTGAAGGCGATCCGGGCAACACCGTCACATTTTTTATAGGTTATATCGGTATATTCTTTTGCCGTTTTCCAGTTCGGTGTACTCATATTCTTTATTTTTACCAAAGATAAAACTAATTCTCTTTAATCATTGCTCACTGAAGGATTCATAGCAGATCAAAGCGACTAAAATATTGAATCATGCGAAACATACTTTTGGTTATCGGAGTTCTAACTTCCTCATTTCTCTTTGCACAGCAACCCTACAAGTTTAGTATGGTGATCGATCTTGAAACCACACCCGTTATCAGCCAGGGACGAACAGGAACCTGCTGGAGTTTTTCAAGCACTTCGTTCCTGGAATCGGAGATCATCCGCTTAACAGGCAAGGAAATTGATCTTTCCGAAATGTACACAGTACGAAATACCTATCCTAAAAAAGCTGAGAATTACGTGATGCGACAAGGAAAAGCGCAATTCAGTGAGGGCGGACTTGCACATGATGTTATGAATTCGGTTCGAGATTACGGACTAGTGCCTCAATCTGCATACAGTGGTATCTTCACAGGAGAGACAGGCCATAATCATGCTGAGTTATCGGCAGTTCTGGAAGCTATGGTTAAAACCTACGTCGATAATCCCGGCAGGAAACTAAGTAAGAAGTGGGATGATGCCATTGAAGCAGTCCTTGATGTCTATATGGGACAAAACCCGAATTTCTTCTCCTATGAGGGAAAACAATATTCACCACAGTCGTTTCTGGAGATCACTAAAATAGTTCCGGATGATTATGTGACCATAACCTCCTTTACCCATTCGCCCTTTTATTCTGAATTCATTTTGAACATCCCCGATAACTGGAGCTATGGGAAAATGTATAACCTACCTTTGGATGAAATGATCGCAACCATCCAGAACGCCCTGGAAAAAGGATTTACAGTAGAACTCGACTGCGACGTAAGTGAACGAACTTTTTCATCTAAGGACGGTGTAGCGATCATTCCGGAGAACCCGGAGAATAACATCAAGGCCTTACAAGGAGTGTATACCGAAAAGAATATCAGCCAGGAATACAGACAGGATGAATTTGAGAATTTTACAACCACCGATGATCATTTGATGCATATCACGGGCGCACTTCGAGACCAAAATGGAACAAAATATTATAAGGTAAAAAATAGCTGGGGTACGGATGAAAGCAGAAACGCCAACGGCGGATATGTATATTTCAGCGAATCCTATATGCGTTTAAAGGCAATTAGTATTACCATCCATAAGGATGCTGTGCCGCGAGCTACAGCAGAAAAGTTAAATTTATAAAAACATAAATAGCTTTAGGAATCATTTTTGATACATTTGAAACGAATGAAAATCATATGTTTCATATTGTTTATACTTCCACTGACCTTATTTAGCCAGGATGATTTCAGTACGCGCTATTATACGTTCAATTCGCAATCATTACCTCAACTGGAAGAATTGTCGGTTTACAATCTAAAGGCCGATGCCCCTTTCGAGAAGATCGGGTTGAATTATTTCAGAATGAACGTAAATAATTACAGGGAATCAGTAGATATGGTCGGTGCCATCGAAAAGGAAATGGACTATGTATCGTCCTATGTAAACGTAAAGGAAATTCAATCTGAATTCTTCAGTTTCGGTGCCCAGCAGAATTATCGGTCTGATGGAAAAACACGGGTGAATAATACGGTCTATAAAGAAATGAGAGGTTTGGATCTTATGGATCCCTGTCCGCCCTTTGGCATTTGTTCCCGTTGCGCACCCTATCGTGTTGGGAGAGGATATTAATGAAACCTCCACAATATGGATAGAAAATCATTAGGTCGATATGTTCGCTTTCAGGAAATGGCTGGATCGTTAGATCATTTGTAACGCCAACTGCTAAGATCGGCTCCAGGTGGGGCACTCTCCATAATTCGTTTCATGATCTTAGGTATATACATACTATTGTAACGAAGTCGGGACAAGTGATTCGGAAGTTCGGGGTCTCCATTCCAACAATGCTCAGCCCGGTCACCATAGGTTACCTCACCATCGTAATAGGGGTCTGTAGTGCTTTCCAGGAAATCTTCCATTAAATAGACTGCGTTATTCAAGTAATAGTTATCCATATCGCCGCAATAGATATGAATTTTTCCTTTTAACTCCGGCCCCAGTTTATTCCAATCTCGTTCCAGGATATGTCTGAGATCGAAATTCTCTTTCCAGTAATCGGCAACCTCATGATCGATCTCACCAGTGTATTTATCCCAAATTCGTTGCGGGTAACCATCATCCCCGAGGGGCGAATAGGTCGCTTCCCAAATATCCCATTGCTGTCCGGAACGAGACTTATCTCCCAATACCAATTCGAGATGGTTATAATCTCTGACGGTAGTACTTATCTGTCCCAGGTAATTACGACGCCCCGGAATTTCCAGGTCACGATAATTACTTTGGTAGTAATAAGCGTTGTTGTCTTTATAGATGTTCGTAAGGCAATACGCCCTGAAATCGATAGGATCCGGACAGGCCGCAAAACAACCGTTATACTCACTGGGATATTTTACCTGAACGGCCAGCGCTTCCCATCCTCCGGTTGATCCGCCGTAAAGAAAACGCGCCCATCCTTCACCTATACCTCGGAATTTTTCTTCAATATGAGGAATAAGCTCATAGGTAATTGCGTCACCATAAGGCCCCTGTGCTGCCGAATTAACCGCATAACTATCATCATAATAGGGTGTGGGATGCTGAATTTGTATAATAATGAATCTCGGGAAATCCTCATTATTCCATCGTTTATAAAAATCGTAAGCTTCTTGTTGCTGTATTATATTATATCCATCCACATTAAATCGCTCTGAATAAACGGCTTCGACATCGGGATCAGGTGGTGTAGTACGCCAATTTCCAAAATCACTGGGGAAATGTCCGTGAAAGATAATCAGGGGATATTTGGCTTCGGGCTTTTCTTCAAATCCCTTCGGAAGTAACACATGAGCCCCAAGGTACATGTCTCTTCCCCAGAATTCTGAGAGTTTCTCCGATTTGAATTTAATGTGCTTAATCCATTCGGTATCTTCAGGTTCTTCAATAGCCGGTATCACCTGGTCTATCGAAATGGCTGTGTTGGAATTTGCATTTTCTGTTATGGTAATCTCAACCGGGACATTATAAATATTACCAGGAGATCGATTCCATTGCTGCCCTTCCCCGTTGTCCATAGGTAATTTCACTGTATGACCTGAGGCCAGGTTAAATGTTTCATACACATGCAGTAATGCCTGTGCCTGGTAAGATCCGGGAGGGATGTCCTTCAAACTTTCCAAGGGGTAGCCGAAATCCGCTTCGGTGAAAGTAATGGGCACTCCTTTCTTCCATCCTTCAACATTCTTACCAAAGATCATCTGTGTATTCAAGCCATTATTGATCTGAAATCTGGGCTCATTTTCCTCATTATCAGACAGCATGAGCAACAGTCGCCCGTCCAGGGAATCTATCTCAAGGGAATCGGATAAAGTTACAGATATAGTAATTGTTTCAGAATCGGAATCATTGCAATTGAAAAAGAATAACGAAGAAAATAAAATAAGAAGAAATATATTTTTCATAGGAACGCATATGGTTTCCTATAAAAATACGAATTATCAGATTAATTCTATGCCGTCTTCTTTAATCCGAATCTGTTTGTCCTTATAAAGGCTCCCAATTGCTTTTTTAAAACTTTTTTTACTAAGTCCTAATTCATTCTTGATAAGCTCGGGATCCGATTTGTCATGTAATGGCATAAATCCACCGGCCGCTTTCAGTTCATCCAGAACGTAATTTGCGTTGGGTTCGATACTTTTGTATCCGGGTGTTTGTAGAACGACATCGATTTTATTGTCCGATCTTATTTTTTTTATGAAGGCCTTCATGCGGTCCCCTGTCCGGATGTCTTCAAATATATCTTCATTGTAAATTAGCCCCATATGAATACCATTAATGATCACATTAGCTCCTTTTTCTGTCAAGTGAGTAACCAGTATATCAACTTCGTCAAAAATGTCAACCGTGATCTCCTCATTACTTAAGAATTTATTGGTCTTACTCGATCCGGTGAGTCGGGTAGTTAGTTCATCCAGGTATAAATAAACGATATACCAGTTACCAACTTTCATGGGCCTTGCCTGTCCCTTGAACGGAACGAATAATTGTTTTTCAAGGCCCCAATCCATAAAAGCCCCAAATTTATTCACATCGCTGCATTGCAGGAAACCAAATTCATTAAGCTTAACATAAGGTTCGAGCGTAGTCGCTACCGGACGTTCTTCATGATCCAGATAAATGAATACGTCGATAGCATCGCCGATCTCGTATTTTTCTGGTTTGTATTTATGAGGAAGTAATACTTCATCTTCTTCTTCAGAACCTAGATAAAGTCCGGGATCTGTTTCTCTTAATATAGTAAGTTGCTGGTTTTGTCCAAGTTGTAACATCCTGGCAAAGTTAATTATTTAATCCCCATAAAACTCATTGAAAATTTAAAGATATTATGGAATTTCAACCTGCAATTGAATTGACCAATCCCCACAATTTGACTGGTAAATCCTTACTCCATGTACTTAAAAAGGATATAGTCACTGTATATTTTTACGAAGATATTGTGTTTATCTGCAAGTCTGTTTCTGAAGCCAATATATGGGGAAAGGAAATTCTACACGGAGCCAAATAACAATAATCCCAAGGCTCTCACAATCGAATAATAAATTTTATTTATAAAAAATATTGCAGGTCAACCATTCTATCTTGTAATTCATCGAAAAAAGGTGCTATTGGTCAATTTTTGTTTTTATAGTATGATACATTTTCCTACTTTTAATCCGAACTAAGTAATTAACCCCACCACTTATGATGACCACCGCCCCGAAAAAGTCAACTCAAACTTCAATTCCTGATGCTGAAACCCCACGCAAGATTTTAAATACGGAAATAGGTACAATTTATATCTATCAAAGCATCATAATCATGGAAGGGAAGGAAAATGTGAATATTTCAATTCTAAATGGCATGCCGATCCTATTGAAGGTGGTTAAGGAAGTTGGACTGCGCGCAGTGGTTTATATTTCAAATCGTATCAACGCTTATTCTGTAGATCCTAACGACTATAAGTATCTGGAAATGATTCCTAATCTTAAAGGTATAGGGATTGTTACCTATAATGAGTATTCCCATAATACCGCAGTGTTGGAGGAAAAGTTCTTCCGTAAGCCATTCAAGGTCTTCTCTGATCTTGAAGAGGCTAAAAAATGGGCCCACTATGTGATAGACGGGCAGGTTATCGTATAAAATCGAAGTATTCCAATAAGACCTTATCATTCAATTCCGAGGGCGTGAAAACCTCCATGATCCTGGGTGCATGGGATTCCGAATAAAATTCTTTCAAATTCTCGGCCATTTCGTTTTCATCGCTTGCAACCGTATACTCCATTCCGTGCATCTCACATAATTTTCGAGCGTTCAAATTATGTGCTGTTTCAAAATATTTTTTAAAATGAGCTGTGTCCTTGGCACCAGGTAATATTCTGAAAATCCCACCTCCTGAATTGTTAATGATGATCATTCGAAAGTCTTTCGGAATATATTGATTCCATAAGGCATTACTGTCATAAAAAAAGCTGAGATCACCGGTAACCAATAGCGTTTTAAGACCAGAACCAATTGCCGCGCCAATGGCTGTACTGGTACTTCCATCAATTCCGGATGTTCCCCGGTTACAAAAAACCTCAAGTGATTTATCAAGATCGAATAATTGCGCATAACGCACCGCTGCGCTATTGGCGATTTGCAACTGGTACTTCTTCGGCACAGTAGCAAATATTCTGTCGTATACCTTAAAATCAGAATAAGGAACTTGCGACGCGTATTCAGCATGCTTTTCTAGTCGATGCCGCTTTATCGCCAGCCATTCATCACGATAACCGGAATTTTTCATAGATAGCGCTGTAAGAAGGTGCTTAAAAAATCTATTGGGTGTCATCTCGATGTGTTCCGAAAGTGAAAAAAAAGTATCATAGGCCTTCTTGATATCCACATGCCAGTGATTCAGGGGTGGATATTTCCGGAGAAAAGCCTTGATTCTCTTGGATATAACCATTCCTCCGAAGGTGATAAGAAGGTCCGGTTGTAAAGCTTCAAAACCTGTCTTATCCAAGGTAGAGATAAGCTGATCAACGGCAGGAATAAAATTCCCGTGATGGATATTTGACGTTGTCTCAGTAAGTACTAACACTTCTCCATCGGCAGCCAATCGGTCCACAATATCATTCTTTAATGTACCGGGTGCCATCGTCCCGGTCAGGATCATCTTTTTAGAAGATCTCTTCCAAATTTTTCTTAAATCATTAAAATCAGGGATCGTTTCCTCTATCAACCTGGCGGGAACGTGTTGGGGGCGCACCTGCAGATCCTTTACTCTATCGTAAAGAGGTTCATCGAAAGGAGTGTTTATATGCACCGGTCCACGTATCTCTATCGCCGTATTCAATGCAATATTTATCTCGGTTTCATTGTCTAGCTGAAAATCATCTCCTCCCTTACAATTCGCACTATACAAGATATGATTGGCAAAAACATGTTCCTGTCTTATCGTTTGTCCATCCCCTATTTCTACAAGGTGTTCTGGCCTGTCGGCACTAATTACGATCAATGGGATATCGCTGTAAAATGCCTCTGCTACGGCAGGATAATAATTTAACAAGGCAGAACCTGAAGTGCATACCAGGGCCACCGGTTTTTTAGATTGCTGTGCGATACCCAATGCTAAAAATGCGGCGCAGCGTTCGTCTACAATACTATATGTTTTAAAATCAGGGTGTTCGGTAAATCCTATGATGAGTGGCGCATTTCTCGATCCGGGTGAAATTACAACATGGTCAATCTCCTTTGCCAGGCATAATTGAGTAAGAGTCTGCGAGAGGCGCTTGCTGGAAAAATTCATTCCTGCAAAGGTACAAAGTGATGGGAATATTTTAAAGAAACTGCCAAAGTAGTTTTAGCATGGTTTGCTGCTTATTACAAGTCTCCCTCCATTCATCCTCAGGGTTGGAATCGGCCATGATACCTCCTCCGGTATATAGCGTAGCTGTTTTATCTTTGATGGACATACAGCGGAGGTTGACAAATAGATCTGACTTCTCATTTCTGTCATTTAAAAGACCTACGTAACCGGTATAGAAAGATCTATCATAGCCCTCTTCAGATCGTATGAATTCCAATGCTTGAGATCGTGGTCTGCCACATACGGCTGGTGTAGGATGCAATACCTCCAGTATGTCTTCCAGGTTTTCCTTTGCAGATAGTTTTCCCGAGATGTCTGTACGGAGGTGCTCCAGGATTCCGGCTTTTGATGTATAGATGCCGGATTGGTGGACAGTTTCTGAAAAAGGCTTTAGCCCTTCAAGAAGAGCATCTGTAACTAACTTTTGCTCCCGGTATTCCTTGTCCGTCCAGGCAGTGATATCATCTGTTCGAATTAGCCTTGTTCCGGCCAGCGACATGGTTTTATAGGCCAAATCATCTACCGATAGTAGCAATTCCGGCGTTGCTCCACACCAGATACCCGTATCAGGATGATACCAGAGATAGCGGAAAGCAGTAGTATATTCCGAAAACAAACTGCGGTAAAGATCTACTATTCGAAATCTATTTAAGACTACTTCCTTCTTTCTGCTTACAACTACTTTTTCCAATCCGGAAGTATGTATAAGCTCAATGGCCTGAGCCACCAATGCCATATGAGTAGCCTGCTCAACATCATTATCATCCAGGTTCATTGGACTCTCTAAGGGTTTACGTTTGTCATTTTCACCATTCAAAATCTTACATTGAGAGGCCGGAATTACATAGGTGGTATCCTGAGAATTGAAGGGTGAAAGAATAAAACCGCTTTCCTTCTTTATGGATCGCCCGAGTGAGGTGTCATTTTGCTGAAACAGACCCCTTATTACAGTTTCTCCGGGGAGTGCATATACCACGAATGGTAACTTTTTCTGAAAATGGGTCGAAATCGTGCTTGTCAGAAGATCGGATGTCATCCGTTTACTTTTTCAAAGTTATAGTGGTTAGTTTCACCATCGAGATCAATTCATCACTTTCATTTACGATGGGAATAGACCAAAGTTGGGTGGTTCTGCCCATGTGAAGAATTTTGGCTTTTGCATAAACATAGCCATCACGAGCACTTTTCACGTGATTTGCCGAAATTTCGATCCCACGAATACTTACTTCATCTCCATCGAGGAATAATATGGCTGCTGCACTTCCCACACTCTCCGCTAAAGCCACTGAGGCTCCTCCATGCAGCACTCCATCGGGCTGATGAACCCTTGCATTAACCGGCATTCTGGCAACAAGCATATCTTCTGAAACATCTATGTATTCAATCTCAAGGGTTTCCATCAGGGTATTCTTACGGATGGCAGCCAGGGCTTTGAGTGTATCTTCTTTTGAGTTCTTCATGGGATTCAATTACATTTGTAAAAATACAAAATGAACCTAGAATGACCCTCGAAAAAAGAGTAAGTTATAAAGCAACAGCTTCGTATTCCACGCTTAACACGCTTACGCCTAAAACAAGGAACATTTGGCTCGTATTTCACGGAATGGGGTATTTGGGTCGCTACTTCCTGAGATATTTTTCCGATCTGAATCCGGAAGAAAACTATATCATTGCGCCACAGGCACCTTCCAAATACTATATAGGGCCCGATTTTAAGCATGTTGGAGCCTCCTGGTTAACTCGGGAAGATACTCTGGAAGAGACTAAAAATGTACTTGAATATATCGACGCTGTTTGCGAATCGGAACAAATCCCTGACGAAAGACGTTTCCTGGTTTTAGGTTATTCTCAGGGAGTCTCCATCGCTACTCGCTGGCTTGCCAACAGAAAAATACAATGTGATCAATTAATCCTTCACTCCGGAGGGATTCCAAAAGAACTGAAATCGCCCGATTTTCATTATATGAATGCTGAAACCGGTGTTACCTATTTGTATGGTACCGAAGACGAATACATCACGGAAGCGAGAAAAACCGAGGAATCATTGAAGGGTAATAATTTGTTCGGTGATAAATTACAGATGGTAGTATTCCCAGGAATACACGAGGTCTCGAAAGAATTCCTACAAAAAATCGCACAAAACTAAAATTTTATTGTGCATTTCATCGAATTTTTTTGTCCATTAGCGAGGTAATGACGTTATTTACGCAATATTGTAAGTAAATTCTCAACCTCAACTAATGAAAAAATCAATTTCTACCTTGCTCCTGCTACTAGTAACAGTAGTATTAAGTGCGCAAGTTGCCCCAGCAGAAAAACAAGCCCTATTAGATTTCTACCATTCCACTCAAGGTGACCAATGGAACCAGTCCTGGGATCTCAGTACTCCGGTTAGCGACTGGCAGGGTGTTACCATTGAAAATAACACGGTGACAGGTCTAAGTCTATTGTTCAATAATATCGATGGATCTTTACCAGAATCTTTAGGTAATTTGAAAAATCTTAGAATACTGGAATTATCATTTAATAAGATTTCGGGTGAATTACCGGCGTCTTTAGGTGATTTAGACAAACTAGAAATGCTTGCCTTTAACGGCAATGAGATTTCAGGAAATGTCCCGGTTTCTCTAGGTAACCTGAAAGATCTTAAACAACTGCACTTGAGCAGCAACTATTTGACGGGAGAACTACCCGGATCGTTGAAATATTTGAAAAATTTAGAGGTTTTCAACGTATTCGATAATAAGCTATCCGGGGAACTTCCGTCTGAATTATCAGAAATAAGCAGCCTGAAAGAGGTAATGATCGCCGAAAATGATTTCAGTAATACAGAATATTTTTCCGTGATCCTTATGTCGTCCTCTGCAACACTCGACTTCAATGATAAAGGAGTGGTACCTGCGGCTAAGTCGGTTATCGCAATTGAAACCAGTGACGATAATAATTAAAGTATAAGAACCAACTATTATAAGTTCAAGCGGCCCGCAATGCGAGCCGCTTTTTTTTATGCGTATTTTTCAAGTATATTTAATGAACTTAAAAATGTATACATGAAAAGAACTTTACAACTCACGCTCCTGTCCTTGTTTACGGTAACTGCTTATTCTCAGATTACCTTCAGTCCAAATATCATAGATAATGCGGAACCAACTGCAAACGCCGCTAACACGGTCACCACAGGTGACTTCGATGGTGATGGGGATATTGATATAATTGGTGGGGCGTTCCAGGCAGATTACTTCTCTATCTATCTGAACGATGGCAGTGGAAATTTTACACGAAACACTATTGATAACGGGGCTACTGCGGATGGAGCCCGGTATGTGACGGCATTCGACCTGGATGAAGACGGTGATCTTGATATCCTCGCAACATCTTCTACCGCCGATGCCTATCTCTGGTATGAGAATGATGGCAGCGGCGTATTTATAACCCACGTAATCGATAGTTCTTCGCTCTCTGATGAAGCTTATTCCATCGATGCGGCCGACTTCGATGATGACGGGGATATGGACGTTGTAGGAGGTGCAAATGCAGGGGATGCCTTAGTTGTTTACGCAAATGATGGGAACGAGAATTTTACAGTATTCAATGTCCTTAGTGTAGGTGATAACAGAACCAACGGCGTAAGAGTAGCCAGAGTGGCAGATCTGGACCAGGACCTGGATCCGGACATTGTGGTCGCGGCCTTTGCAGGAGACACCTATTCCTGGTATGAAAATGACGGGTCAGGGATCTTTACCCCTCATACCATTGATGACACTGTAAACGCAAATGGAGCCACTGCATTGGGTGTAGCCGATCTGGATGGTGATGGTGATATGGATGTCGCTGCGGGAAGCAATAATGCGAACCAGTTTTTATGGTATGAAAACGATGGTAACGAAAACTTCAGCACCAATATCATAGATAATACTTCAAACTACTCTATTGGACCAAGGGGACTTTCACTGGTAGACCTTGAACAGGATGGCGATATGGATATTATCACAGCGGCAGTTACAGGAGATGCTTTCGCCTGGTACGAAAATGACGGATCAGGAGTTTTTACGGGAGATATCATCAGTATCGACCCTACATATGCCAATGGGGCTTTTGCGATAACTGCAGCCGATTTGAATGGGGATCTGGTGGATGATATAGTAACCGCGGCTAATATTAGTGATGCCTTTTCATGGTTTGAAACAGTAGGTGTGATAATTTTAGATGCCGGTGCCAGTGAACTTCAGGGCATTGGTTTGTACCCGAATCCGGTCACGAACGAACTAAACCTTCGGTTGCCCGGGGACATTTCAGAAGTTGAAATTTTGATCTACGATAACTTCGGAAAACTAATACGCACTCACACCGAAGTATCCGCAGGATACTTTCGATTGGATATGTCATCATTCTCCAGCGGGATCTACTATGTGAACATAGTTGCTTCGGAAGGAATTATTACACGAAAGATCATCAAACAATAGCAGATTTCATTCAAATTGAAGTCGGAAGCAATAGGCCGAAATGAACCGCCCGGGAACCTGTCGCCACTACTCTAACGTTGTAGTAGGTTTTGATTTGATATGAGTTGTAAATAGGCTATGTTTCATATCTTTACGCCTAGAAAAATTATTCGAATATGTATAACCAATCCAGGGTTATTATTGAAAATATCACCCCGTTAGTTCATGGTGGTGAATTCCCACTGAAGAGTGTGGTGAACGAAATCATACCCGTTGCTGCCGATGTTTTTGCCGATGGACATGATGTTATTGCCGCCTCTGTTCTTTTTAAACATGAAAAAGAAAAAAGCTGGAAGGAAACCAGAATGAGCCCTTCCGAAAATGACGCATGGAGCTCAACTTTTCAGGTGAGTAAGCAAGGATTTTACCAGTACAAGATACAGGCGTGGGTAGACCAGGGCTTAAACTGGCAGCATGGTATTCGGAGAAAACTCGAGGATGGTCAAACCGTTACTTCCGAATTACTGGAGGGCGCCCTCCTATTGGAAGATATGGTTAACAGGGCAGCGAAGCGCGATACAGACTATCTGCTGGACTGTATCACCTCTTTTCGTGATCCTGAGGCTTATGCGAAAGCAATTGAAATGGCACAGTCGGATAAACTTCATACCGTCCTGAGTACGTATCCTGCGAAGCTATTGTATAATGAAAGTAGTGTTTATAAGGTCTATGTAGATCGCCTGAAGGCGCGCTTCAGCACCTGGTATGAATTTTTTCCCCGCTCCGCATCGGAAGAAAAAGGAAAACATGGATCATTTAAAGATTGTGAACGCCTCTTACCCAGGGTAGCCGAGATGGGTTTCGACATCTTGTACTTCCCTCCCATTCATCCCATAGGTGAAGTAAACCGAAAAGGAAAGAATAATACAACACAAGCAACTAAAATGGACGTTGGGTCCACTTGGGGAATAGGCTCCAGGCTTGGCGGACATAAAGATATCCATCCTGAATTAGGTTCGGTTGAGGATTTTAAGAAACTGGTAAAGGCAGCTGCCAAACTAGAAATAGAGATTGCCATGGATTTCGCCTTACAGGCGGCTCCCGACCATCCCTGGGTGAAAGAACACCCCCAATGGTTTAAGTGGCGCCCGGACGGGACCGTACAATATGCCGAGAACCCGCCTAAAAAATACCAGGACATCCTTCCTATCTATTTTGAAAGTAAAGACTGGAAGAATTTATGGCAGGAAATGCTCGATACTGCCTTATACTGGATCGAAGAATGTGGTATCAAAGTATTCCGAGTGGATAATCCACATACCAAACCTTTCTATTTCTGGGGTTGGCTCATCGCCGAAGTGAAGAAAAAGCATGCCGATGTTCTTTTTCTTTCCGAAGCGTTTACGCGTCCTAAAGTTATGCACCAGCTTGCCAAGCATGGCTTTACGCAATCCTATACTTATTTCACCTGGCGGAATACTAAACAGGAATTGATAGAATATGTGGAAGAATTAACAAAGACCGATCAGCGATATTTCTTCCGGCCCAATTTCTGGCCCAATACGCCGGACATCAATCCGTGGTCGCTACAGGGAGGCAATGAGGCTATACACTTGCAAAGATACTTTCTTTCAGCTACATTAAGCTCAAATACAGGTATTTACGGACCGGTATTTGAACAAATGGTTTCGGCAGCTCTTCCTGGCAGGGAAGAATACCTGGATTCTGAAAAATTCCAGCTACGACACTGGGATTGGGATCAAAAAAATAAGCTTACCATCCTGATCTCAAAGATCAATCACTTACGAAAAGAACATGAATCCCTTCAGCAGACAAATAACATACAGTTCTTATCTGTTGAAAATGAACAGCTCCTGGCATACTATAAATACAGTGATGACCGAAAGGATGAAACCCTGATGATCATTAACCTGGACCCATATTACGCACAGAAGGGGTGGATACAATTGCCTTTAGCGGAATTAGGAGTGTTTGAAGGTCAGCGTATCAATGTTACCGATCTAATTACGGGTAGTAGCTATCAGTGGGATAAAGAATGGAATTTCGTGGAATTACATCCCGCGCTGCCCTTTCATTTATTCAAAATCAGTAAATAATGGCAAAACTGGAAACTTCTAAAGCAAAAAAGCCATCGAATTTCGACCTCCCCTGGGAATCGTTGATGGATAATGAGGACTTCGTGAATATGTTTCTTTCAGAAGTACTGGAAGATTACATACAGAAACAGCGCTGGTATGGCGGGAAGTCCAGTAAATTAAAATATATTGAACTCACCGAATATTTCCGAATTCAGCGAAAAGAAGAAATGTATTACGGGCTTATCCTGGAAGTAAATTTTGAAGAAGCCTTTTACCAGCATTACTTCATTCCCATTGCATTCGTTACCGATGAGGACTACGCCCGGAACGATCGAATTCTTCCTTTGAGTATTCAGGGAACTGATGGTTATATTATAGATGCTATCAATCTTGAAGCTTTCCGAAAAGTGGTTTTCGAACGCATCCTTAATGCTGTGCCGAACGATTCGACCCGGGTGCAATATCACAAGGGTGACAGGCTAACAGAGACCGAATACATATCCTCCCGAAACATGGGAGTGGAACAAAGCAATACCTCGGTGATCGTTAATGATAACTGCGTGATCAAGTTCTTCAGACGGATATATGCCAATAAGAATCCGGATTTTGAAATGTCGTTGTTTCTTTCAGATAAGAAAGGATTTAAAAATACACCGGGTTATTTAGGCAGCTTAAATATAATCGACACCGATAATTTGGTTATTACCATTGCTTTAATGCAGCAAATGGTTGAAAACAAAGGCGATGCCTGGGAATATATGCTCGAAAAGTTAGACGTGATCTTCCAGAATCTCAGTAATAAAAACATAGAGATCGACGCACTGCCAGCCACCGAATTATTCGTCCGCCTGCCGTTAAAAGATGTCCCTCATGAAATTATCGATTGGGCAGGGTTGGACATTTTCCTGAAAATGCAGAAACTGGCGCAGCGAACCGCGGAAATGCACATAGCATTGGGATCGGAATTCGAGGATACCAACTTTACCCCTCAGCATTTCAATCGGGATTATGAGGTTTGGTTAAAAAATAGACTATTATACCAGTTTCAGAACAGGTTGAACATAGTTGAAAACAATATGCACAAGCTAAAAGGAGATACCATGAAGCTTGCCAAACAATTCCTGGAACAGAAGAATGAGATACGGAAGCGTTTTCTAGCTTACGACTGGACGAAACTTAAAGGTGAACGCATTAGGGTTCATGGTGATTATCACCTGGGACAGGTACTTGTAACCGAAAATGATTTCTATATTCTGGACTTTGAAGGAGAACCGGAAAGTACGATTCGCGATCGTGTGGTAAAACAGCCTCCACTTAAGGATATTGCGGGCATGTTCCGCTCTTTTCATTACGCGGTGTATGCTACTATTTTCAATAACGGACAGAAATATCCTTTCTTGCAGGACGAATTGTACAAGGCCGGCGAATGCCTCTATCGCTATTTTATTGGCGTATTTCTGGAAACCTACACCAATCTGGTTCAGGACGCTAATTTGAATATCGGTTATAACCAGGAACGTGTTTTTATGCTGAAATATTCAATGCTGGAAAAAGCGGTTTATGAATTGGGCTACGAAATGAATGCACGCCCGTTGTGGGCAGTAATCCCCCTGGAAGGTATCGCCTCCATAATGAACGAAGAACAGAATATATGAGCAACGTAATTCCACATAGTTTTTTTACCGAATTTGACATAGACCTGTTTAAGGCAGGTAAGCATTTCCGGCTTTATGAAAAGCTCGGAGCACATCTCACCGAATTAGATAGACAGAAAGGTGTTTATTTTGCGGTATGGGCTCCATCGGCTAAGGCTGTATCGGTTATCGGTGATTTCAACTACTGGATTGAAGGAGAGCATCCTTTAAGTAACCGCTGGGATTCTTCCGGCATCTGGGAAGGATTTATTCCCGGTGTGGAGAAAGGCTCCAAATACAAATACAAGATCCATTCAAATCACGGCGATGTAAAAACTGAGAAAGCAGATCCTTTCGCTTCACGTTGCGAACATCCACCCAACACGGCGTCTATTGTCTGGGACAGCACTTATGACTGGCAAGACAAGAGCTGGATGAAAAAAAGGAAGGATATCAATCGTCTGGACAAACCGTTTTCGGTATACGAGATGCATATTGGCTCATGGATGCGTAATGCGGAAGAAAACAGGTCACTTACCTATTTGGAACTCGCCAAAGAACTTCCTGCCTATCTGAAAAAGATGAATTTCACCCATGTAGAATTCATGCCGGTTATGGAATATCCGTACGATCCCTCATGGGGCTATCAGCTTACAGGTTATTTTGCGCCTACTTCACGTTTTGGCAAGCCTGAAGATTTCATGTACCTGGTAGATGAACTTCATAAAAATGGTATCGGGGTTATTCTGGACTGGGTTCCCTCCCACTTTCCTGAAGATGCCCATGGTCTGGGGAATTTTGACGGCTCACATCTGTATGAACATCCCGACAGACGTAAAGGCTATCACCCTGATTGGAAAAGCTTGATCTTCAATTACGGAAGAAACGAAGTGCGTGCGTTTTTGATAAGTAATGCGATCTACTGGCTTGATCGGTATCATGCGGACGGATTGCGTGTGGACGCCGTAGCCAGTATGCTATACCTGGATTACTCTCGTGAAGAGGGCGAATGGGAACCCAATGAGTTTGGCGGCAGGGAAAATCTGGATACTATTTCGTTTTTCAAAGAACTGAATGAAGAAGTTTATGGCAGTTTTAAAGGTGTGCAGACCATCGCCGAGGAATCTACTTCATTTCCCATGGTTTCAAAACCAACCTATTTAGGTGGGCTTGGCTTCGGAATGAAATGGATGATGGGATGGATGCACGATACCTTGGAATACTTCAAAAAAGAACCTGTATACCGAAGACACCATCAGAATGATATCACCTTTAGTATGACCTATGCCTTCACAGAGAACTTCATGTTGCCATTGAGCCATGATGAAGTCGTATATGGAAAACAGTCCTTACTGGGAAGAATGCCCGGTGATGAATGGCAGAAGTTTGCCAATCTCAGACTGCTCTATGGCTATATGTATACGCATCCGGGAAGTAAGCTATTATTTATGGGAGGAGAGTTCGGACAAAGTAATGAGTGGAATTTTCAGAACAGTCTTGACTGGCACTTATTGGAAAACGATTATCATAAAGGCATACAGAAACTGGTTTCTGAGGTAAATAAATTATATCAAAAAGAGCCCGCCCTGCATCAGAAGCAGTTTGTAGGGGAAGGATTCGAATGGATCGATTATAATGATGCTGAGAATTCAGTATTGGCATACATCAGGAAAGGTGAAAAAGAAAAGGATGATGTGATCATGGTGGCTAACATGACACCTATACCGCGGGACAATTACCGAATTGGTCTGCCCGCATCGGGCAAGTATAAACTGATCTTCAACAGCGATGATACTGTATTCGGAGGAAGCGGTTATAAGATTGCCAAACAATACACGTCTGAAGCCCTTGAATGGCAATTTCGAAAACAATCGGTAGCTCTCGATCTGCCACCGTTGTCTATAATCGGGCTGAAAAAGGTTCGAACCGCCAAAAAAAGTTAATGAAAACGTTTTCGTTTGTTGATTACTTTTCCAAAATGTACTAAGGATCATAAAGCACATTTCAATAGTTTTAATTTCATTTGTAATACGTATAAATTTAGCATACTTACATGATAGTAAATACTGAATTAGAACAAAAAGGAAATCAGTTTCCATCTCCTATAAATAGTTTTGTTAAAGAAAAAGACAAGTTCATCATCACGACAGTAAATGGTCTGCTGCTTCAAATTACCGTGATAAGGGACAGTGTCCTCCGTTTTCGTTATGCGCCTACGGGCAGTTTTCCGAGGGATTTCTCTTATGCCATCTCCAAAGATGCCGTTCGTGGATATAATCATCTTGAATACACGGAAGAGAAAGACAAATTCATTATCCGCACCTCCAAGTTGGTTTTACATCTGAACAAAGCCAATCTCCGCAAGTCCATTTACGATATCGATGGGAAATTAATTAATCAGGATGAGGCAGGATTTCACTGGGAATATAGCTATGATCACGGCAGTGACATCGTAAAGATGAGTAAGGCCGAACAGAAAATGGAATGTTATTATGGGCTCGGAGATAAACCGATGCATTTCAACTTAAAGGGTAAAAGAGTTCAGAATTGGGTAACCGACCAATATGCGTATGGCAAGGACAAGGATCCTTTGTACAAGGCGATACCATTCTATATAGGGCTTCATAGCGATGTTTCCTACGGAATCTTCTTCGACAATACGTTCCGAACCTTTTTCGATTTTGGTGATGAAAGACGAAATGTAACCAGTTATTGGGCTCAGGGCGGAGAAATGAATTATTATTTCATCTACGGTCCAAAAATGGAGCAGGTAGTAACCAGCTATACAGATCTTACCGGCAAGCCGGAACTACCACCATTATGGGCATTGGGATACCATCAAAGTAAATGGAGCTATTACCCGGAAAGTAATGTGCGGGAGATTGCTCAAAAATTTCGGGATCTTAAAATACCCTGCGATGCCATCTATCTCGATATCGATTATATGGAAGACTTCCGCTGTTTTACATGGAATAAGGAATTCTTTCCCGATCCTAAAAAGATGGTGGGCGATTTAATGGCTGACGGCTTCAATACGGTAGCTATTATAGATCCGGGAATCAAAATTGACAAGGACTACGATATTTACAAGGAAGCTTTAGAGAAGGACTATTTCTGTAAAAGGGCGGATGGTCCGCTTATGCGTGGAAAAGTATGGCCTGGTGAATGTAACTTCCCCGATTTCACCAATCCGGAAGTAAGGACCTGGTGGAGTGGTTTATATAAAGAATTGATTGAAGATATAGGAATCAAAGGGGTTTGGAACGACATGAACGAACCCGCCGTGATGGAAGTCCCAACCAAAACATTCCCGCTCGATGTTCGACATAATTTCGATGGCGATCCCTGCAGCCACAGTAAGGCACATAATGTCTATGGCATGCAGATGGCAAAAGCCACTTATGAAGGCGTTAAGCAATTTGCCTACCCTAAAAGACCTTTTATCATTACTCGTGCGGCCTACTCCGGGACACAGCGTTATAGTTCATCGTGGACGGGTGATAATGTAGCGAGCTGGGAACATTTGTGGATCGCGAATCAGCAGGTCCAGCGAATGGCAATATCAGGAATGTCCTTTATAGGTAGCGACATCGGAGGATTTTCAGAGCAACCCACCGGCGAACTTTTTGTGCGCTGGATACAACTGGGTATCTTTCATCCTTTCTGCAGAACCCATTCCTCAGGAGACCACGGGGATCAGGAACCCTGGGCGTTCGATGAGAATGTAACGGATATCGTAAGGCAGTTCATAGAGTTGCGATACAAGATGTTGCCTTATCTCTATACGGCTTTCTACCAATATGTTGAGGAAGGAACTCCAATGATCCAACCGCTGGTATTGTTCGATCAGGAAGACCATCAAACCTATTATCGTACCGATGAGTTTATCTTCGGAAAACAAATACTGGTATGCCCTATCCTGGAGCCTAATTCAAAAGGGCGAAGAATGTATATTCCAAGAGGCAAATGGTATAACTACTGGACTCACGAAATGGTAACGGGCGGTAAGGAAGTATGGGTAGATGCCGACATCGACAGCATCCCAATGTTTGTAAAAGAAGGCGCAATCATCCCTAAATACCCTGTTCAGCAGTATGTTGGCGAGAAAGAGATTAAAGAGGTGGAATTGGAAGTCTATTACAAAGAAGGAAAGGAAAGATCTGTACTGTATGAAGACGCTCACGATGGTTACGATTACAAGAAAGGCAGATTTAGCTACCGTACCTTCAAACTCACAGGACATAAAAATGAACTGATCATTCAGCAACATAAGGAAGGGAAATATGTAACAACCTATGATAAATTCAAGCTGGATCTGAAGCGACTTCCCTTTAAAATAAAGACCATCGAAGTGGATAACCAGGTAACCGACCTTTCCAAACTAAAGGTAAATGGAAACGCCTCGCTGGTGGTTGATAAGAATTTCAGCGAATTGCATTTGATAGGTAAATAGATTACAAACTTTGTCGAAAAAAATACGGCCTCCGCGAGAGCTGTATTTTTTTTTGAAATTCCGTAGCTTTATAGCAACTAAAAAACAACCTATGAAGACTATCCGATTTCTATTTATTTCTTTCTTACTGATATCTGTTTCATTAAACGCACAGGATAAAAAGGATGATGTTCCCCCCACCGCCGATAAAGAGTTTCACAATCTGAAATGGCGTAACATAGGTCCGTTTCGTGGCGGAAGAAGCGTAGCTTCCAGTGGCGTTGTTAAGCAACCCGGGGTTTGGTATATGGGATCTACCGGAGGTGGTGTGTACAAAAGCATCGATGATGGAATACGATGGAGGAATATTTCGGATGGGTTTTTCAAAACAGGAACCGTTGGAGCGATCGCTGTGTCCGAATCCGACCCCAACATCGTCGTGGTGGGAATGGGAGAGCACGCAGCCAGAGGTGTTATGACATCCATGGGCGATGGCGTTTACAAATCTACCGACGCGGGAAAGACATGGAAACACATAGGTCTCGATTATACCCGTCACATTTCCGATGTGATTATTCATCCCACCAACCCGGATATCATTCTTATAGCCGCACAGGGTGCCCAGTACGGGCCTTCCGCAGATCGCGGTGTGTACCGTTCTACAGACGGTGGTATGAACTGGGAAAAAGTACTGTTTATTGATAATAACACAGGAGCCTCTTCCTTATCCATGGATTTTACCAATCCTCGCATACTGTATGCCTCGATGTGGCAACACAGACGTTATCCCTGGACCATGGAGAGCGGAGGTGAATCCTCCGGACTTCATAAATCGGTCGATGGCGGAACTACCTGGCAGCAGATGAAAGGAGGACTTCCCGATGCTATGGGTAAATCCGGCATCTCAGTATCCAGGGCAAATCCCGATCGTGTATTCGCAGTAATTGAGGCTGAAGGTGAAAAAGGTGGCGTTTATCGCAGTGATAATGCAGGAAAATCGTGGAAACAAATAAATAAGGATCGTATAAACATTACCCGATCCTGGTATTATATGGAGATCTTCGCCGATCCACAGGATGAGAATGTTGTCTACGTTTGTAATGCTCCTCTTACTAAATCCATAGACGGCGGAAAAACTTTTATCCCTATTTCAACCCCACATGGCGACAATCATCATTTGTGGATTCACCCGGAGAATAACCAAATCATGATAAACTCGAACGACGGTGGCGCCAATGTGAGCAACAATGGCGGCAGATCCTGGAGTACGCAGCAAAATCAGGCGACGGCACAGTTTTATAGGGTCACTGCCGATAATCTTTTCCCTTATAACGTATATGGAGGTCAACAGGATAATTCGGCTATTGGCATCGCCAGCAGGACTCGGAATGGAGGTATTGACTGGAAGGATTGGTATTCCGTCGCAGGTTGTGAAAGTGCGTTCCTTGCTTTCGATCCTGACAATCCTGTACAGATCTACGGCGGTTGTTACCAGGGAATCATTAACCGTTGGATGAAGAATACCGGGACAAGTAAACCTATTAACGAATACCCTGAACAAGGCCTGAGTAAAGCGCCTGAGGACGCAAAATACCGATTCAACTGGAATGCTCCTATCATTAGTTCCCCACACGACCGGAATACGATATACCATGCCGGAAACAGGGTATTTAAAACCACAGACGGTGGAAATAGCTGGACTCCTGTAAGTCCGGACCTCACAAGAAATGAAAAGGACAAGCATGGCCCGGGAGGTGGCCCCTATACCAACGAAGCAGCCGGTGGAGAAAATTACAATACGATAATGTCGTTTGTAGAATCACCACATGAAAAGGGAGTTATGTATGCAGGAACCGATGACGGGCTGGTACAGATTACCATGGACGGCGGCACAACCTGGAAAGATGTTAGTCCGAAAAATATTCAGGATGGGATTATTAATAGTATCGAAATCTCTCCTCATGATCCGGCCACAGCATATATCTCGGTGATGCGATACAAGTCCATGGACCTTACACCATATATTTTCAAGACGAGTAATTATGGTTCAAGCTGGACAAAGATCACCAATGGTATTCAAGGCGACCACACGTTTGTACGCGTGGTTCGGGAGGATACTAACCGAAAAGGATTGCTTTACGCAGGTACCGAAACGGGCTTATATGTCTCATGGAATGACGGAGCCAAATGGGAATCGTTCCAACTAAATTTACCTGTGGTTCCAATAAATGATCTGGTTATTCAGGATAACGACCTTATTGCCGCTACGGCCGGACGATCCTTTTGGATCCTCGATGACCTCGGTGCTATTCAGAATAAGAACAACACAAAAAATACAGTTGCCTTGTTTAAACCCAAAGACACGTATTTGTTTTTTGGGGGAATGAGTAAAAATCCTACGATAGGTAAAAATCCTCCTTCCGGAGTGATCTTCGATTATTATATTAAGGAAGCCATCGATTCCATTCCGGTAACTTTGGAAGTGCTTCATAATGGTGATGTTATCAGAACGTTGACCAGTAAAGCCGACAAAGATTTTAAATCCTGGCCGGGTGGACCATCGAAACCCGCCGTTTTACCTGCTAAGAGCGGTTTTAACCGGTTTTACTGGAACTTCCGAAGAGAATCCCTTCCCGCGGTTTCAAAAGTTTTTGTATTCGGGAATTTGGGTGGATCACATGTGGGACCGGGAACCTATACACTTCGCTTAATACAGGGCGAAGCTACTTCGGAAAAAATAGTCACTGTAAAAGCCGATCCGAACATTAAAGCTACACAGGCCGATTTCAACGAGCAGCAACAATTCCTTATGGATATTGAAGGAATGGTTAAGGACATTCACGAATCTGTGAATGATATGCGTTCCGCCAGAACACAGCTTAAGACGTACGCCAAACTACTGAAGGACGAGGAAAAGTGGGAAGGACTATTAGAGAAAGGCGATTCCCTCAGTAAAAGAATCACGAGTTGGGAAGAAAATCTTATCCAGGTGAAACAAAAGACCTTTCAGGACGTGATCAATTATAACAATAAGTTGAATTCTGAATTGTTGTTTCTGAAAAGCTTTAATGAAGGTACAATGCCGAAGGTCTCCCAGGGTTCCAAACAACGGCTAACGGATCTTAAAAGGGACTGGAATACCTATAAGCAGGAACGCAATACCATAATCAACACGGAAATGGCAGCGTTCAATGCGATGTTTAAAGATTTGAATATTCCGGCGATAATACGGGACAAAGAGTAACGATGTGAGGATAGAGACTTATTTTCTGGTATTTCTCATTATTCAGTTTTTCCATTCTATAGAAGAACTTACCACCGGATTTCATAAGAAGTGCCCGTTGTTTACAATGAAGTTTAGCAGCTTCCTTACGTTTGAAATACTATTCATCGCGTTCTGGGCTGCTTTGTACTTCTTCGAGCAATTCCCCTTCAGAGAAAAACTAATGGGTTATTTCATTTTGTTGATGTTTGCCAATGGGATCTGGCATATCACCTGGTGGGGAATAGTAAAGAAATACGTACCGGGAATTATTACGGCCCCGCTCTTCGCAGTTGCTTTTTGTATGTACTATGATCTCCTTTTTTAAAACGCAGATTCTATAAGGTTCCGTTTCTACGTAGTTTTCTTTGAATCTTATTTATTGCAGACTCAATGGACTTCTCGGGCTCGATCACATTATAAGGCCCCCAGAAATCCGGGTCTTTAAATCCGGATACGGCATCCGTCATAATTATAGTGGGTTTTAGCCGTTCTTTTCCTTTCAGCCTGGCTCCGGTGGTATTTTCTTCCCAATCGGTAACCGCCATTTCGCTGGACAGGGTATACACCGAATTAAACAACTTACGACGCTTTTTAACTTTGAACGAAAGATTTACGCTTCCGTATCCGTAATACCACTGCCCATTCTTCTCCCGATAATCAACCTTATAGGATGCGCTTAAAGCCGTAACGTCAATATCCCTGGGCTTCCGTTTAACAAACATATTGTTCGCCGAATTGCTCATTCCCAAAAGATTGAGGCTATATTCGGCACTGATCAGTGCAAGGCTTTCTGCATCTATGAACAAACTACCATAATACCGAGGGACATCTATCTCCGGTTTTTGCTCAAAATTAACCACAAATACGGGTTTGTTTTTCACTGTCGTGGGTGGCCCGAAACTGAATTCATATTCGTCCATAGTCACCGGAGTAAAAATATACTCAGGATACTTCATAATATCGAGGTATAAGGTAGAGAACGGCCCGCCCTGAAGCTTCAGCGCAACTGTATCCAGGCGCTTGTAATCGGTGCTCTTACGTGCTTTATGAAGCCCAACCTGGTCCCGGGCGGAAGAGGAATAAGGTTGTTTATATACGTTGACCACTGCTTCGGTAAGCGAGACATTACGGTTTCGTCTCCTGATGGTTTCACGGTAGAAGGCCGTCATCACCGTGGAGCGATCCAGATTATTTTTCTTCTTATTATCAAACACAGCTTTCACCAGGGATTTAGCATTTTTAAACGAGGAAATACTAACCTGTGACAGTTCAGTAACCTTTACATCCATTTCTATCTTGTTTTTACGGCTTGTAAGTTGGGAAAGCGGAATCAGTTTGGTTTCATAGCCCAAAAGGGAAAACTCGATACCGGTGATCCCTCTGCCATCCGGAACTTTAATGGTGAACGCACCCTCATCATTTGTTATGCTTCCTAAGTTGGAATTGGTAAGTTTTACACTAACCGCTGCAAGCGGGTCTTTTGTATTACTATCCAGGACCACACCATTATATTCAGTAAAGTCTATTACCTGGGCATTTATAGTTTGGGTACCGATAATCCCGAATAAGAAGAAGACCAGTCCAGGAAAAAAGTAAAATCGAAGATTTTTCATAGCGGTGAATTTAGGTTAGACCAATAAATCATCCCACTCTGGAAATGAAGCATTTATCTAATAAATTTACGAAAAAATTGACTTGCCATCCGGTATTTCTTTCATTATTAATTATACCAGCTAAGATTTTCAGAATTATTGAATATCTTATGAGCATCTAACTAAATTTTATGTTATGGATCAATATATTAAAATACTTATTTGTTCGCTTTTCCTGCTCGTTGGGACCATGGAGGCAACCGCCCAGGAAGTTGGTTATGTAAACTCGATCGCAGTAGTAAATTCAATGCCTGAAACCAAAGTGGCCCAGGCGCAGATTGGTAAGTTCAGAAAGGATCTGAATACTGAATATGAAGGAAAAGTAACAGCCTTTCAGACAAAACTCGCAGAAGCACAAAAAAAAGCGCAGAACGGTGAGTATACTCCTGCTCAGCAAAAGGAAATTGAGAATGTGCTGGCGGTCGAAGAGCGGTCCTTAAGAACGCTGGAAAGTGCATCGGTGCAAAAGATCAAAGACAAGGAGAATGCACTCTACTCCCCCATTTACGATAAGACGAATAAGGTGATCGCTGCTATTGCGAAGGAAAACAATTTTAAGATGATCTTGGATTCCAGTGCAGGAATTGTGCTCTATGCTGAAGAAAATACTGATTTAACGCAGCGAGTAATAGACAAAGTAAAACAATAAGGACATGAAGAAGCTACGCAAGGAAGATATTAGTCAGAAGGTTTTCGACCTCTACGATGATTATGCTCATAATAAATTGGAACGGCGGGAGTTCATAGAAAAATTAACCTTCTTTGCCGTTGGTGGAATCACAATTCCCTCCCTTCTCAGTTTTGTGATGCCCGATTATGTGAATACATTATTAGTTAAGCCGGACGACCCAAGGCTGTTCTCAGATTATATCACCTATACTTCTCCCAAAGGAGGTGGAGATATTAATGGTTTACTTAGTTATCCCACGGATAATTCAGGTAAAATGCCCGGTATTGTTGTGGTTCATGAGAATCGAGGTCTTAACCCGTATATAGAAGATGTAGGAAGAAGAGCTGCCATTGAAGGGTTTATCAGCCTGGCCCCGGATGCGTTATCACCCCTTGGCGGTTATCCCGGAAATGATGACGACGGAAGAGCTATGCAACGTAAACGTGACAGAAATGAAATGCTGGAAGACTTTATAGCCGCATTCGAGTATTTGAAACAACACGAAATGTGTAATGGACATATTGGTGTGGTAGGTTTTTGTTTTGGTGGCTGGATATCGAATATGATGGCGGTGAAGATACCTCAACTGGGAGCAGCCGTTCCGTATTATGGCAGGCAGCCTGCAGACGAGGATGTTCCTGCAATCAACGCACCGCTATTACTGCAATACGCGGGTCTGGACAAACGCGTTAATGAAGGATGGCCATCCTACGAAGCTGCTCTTAAAAAATACAACAAGGTATATGCAGCACATATCTATCCAGAGGTAAATCACGGTTTTCATAATAATACCACACCGCGATATGACGAAGAAGCTGCAAAACTTTCCTGGGAACGTACCATAGCTTTTTTTAAGAAGCATCTGAAATAAACAGAAGTTTGAATGGTATCATCACAGATTATCCCAATAAATTACGTGATGTTATGAGCGAATGGAACATTTAACTTAAATAGTCAGGTGTCATCCTTATCTATTACGTCTTCTGTTGTGTCCTCTATTATTGGAATTCTTGGGTCTCGTATTTTGACGACCCCGTTGATTGTTAGCCTTGTTCTCTGCCTTTTTATCCAGAACTTCCTGAAGTGTTTCCGTGGTTTCAAATCCGGGGATCGTCACCAGTTCAATACGTTCATTCAACAGCTTTTCGATATCACGGAGAAATTGATATTCGTCTACGCTCACTATGCTAATGGCTTCTCCACTGGCACCTGCCCTACCGGTTCTTCCGATGCGATGCACGTAGTCTTCCGGGATATTTGGCAATTCATAGTTAACTACATGCGGAAGCAATGGAATATCCAATCCGCGAGCTGCAATATCCGTTGCTACCAACACGCGAACTTTTCCTTTTTTGAATCCGTCCAGGGCCCTTGTGCGTGCACCCTGGGTTTTATTCCCATGAATAGCCGATGATCTTATCCCTGCTTTTTCCAGCTTGGTCGAAAGTTTATTCGCTCCGTGCTTGGTTCTCATAAAAACCAGCACCTGTTGCCAGTTCCCTTCAGAAATCAACTTGGTAAGCAGCTTGGATTTAAGGCCTTTATCGGTTTTGTAAACACGCTGGGTGATTATTTCAACCGCCGTGTTTTCGGGGGTTGCACTCATCAATACAGGCTTGTACTGCATAGAGGCAGCAAGTTTCTTTATCTCTTTCGAAAATGTCGCAGAAAATAACAGACTTTGTCGTCGCTTGGGCAACAAGGCCAGAATTCTGTTTATATCCCTGATAAAACCCATATCCAGCATACGGTCTGCTTCATCCAGGACCAGAATCTCTACAGAAGCAAGCGACAGCACTTTTTGCTCGTGAAGATCGAGCAACCTTCCGGGTGTGGCTACAAGAACATCGACGCCCTGGCGAAGGGTTCGTATTTGCGGCACGGCACTTACACCACCAAATATCACAGCAGATCTCAGATCCGTAAATTCGGAATACTCCCTGAATTCATCCTGAACCTGGGCAGCGAGCTCACGCGTTGGTGTGAGAATAAGAGAGCGAACCGGTCGCTTATTAAGAGGTTTCTTTTCACTACTTAATAATTGAATAATAGGAAGTGCAAATCCAGCTGTTTTTCCACTACCTGTCTGTGCGGAGGCCAGTATGTCCCTACCTTCTAAAATATGAGGGATCGCTTTTTTCTGAATAACAGTAGGTGCGTTATATCCTTTTTTGCTAATAGCTCTTAGCAGGGCATCGGACAGCCCGAGAGAATTAAATGACATAAATTATTTTTGTGAAAGGACAAGAATAAGTTTAATGTCATTTCTTTAAGTAATTGCAAAGGTAGGCTTAATTTTTTAGGCAGTGTTTTCTATAGGGAACTTAGCTAATCTTGATATTCATACTGTTTTATATTTCTAATAGCTGCCGAAAAATGTATCTTTCAATGTACAAATCCAAACCAATGAAATTTCTTACTTTCACTACATTGCTTTTCATCGTGCTCGGCTGTCAGGAGAAAACCCCCGTGGACAAGGAACTTCAGGATACAACTCAGGCCTGGGCATTTCCCTACTTCACCAAAGTAGACAGTCTAAATCCCATTCTCAAACCTTCTCCCGAATTAAGTTTCACAGATCCCATAACCGATACTGTAGTGCGCTGGGAAGAACGTAATGTTCTGAATCCAACTGCCGTCGTGCGAAATGATACAGTTTATCTGCTATATCGGGCACAGGACCTGCAAGGGACGTCCAGGATTGGAATGGCAGTAAGTACCGATGGTCTGAATTTCGAAAAACTAAAGGCTCCTGTCTTTTACCCGGAGAAGGACGATATGAAGGTGTACGAATGGAACTACCAAAAAGATAACAGCAAGCAGGAAAACACCGAAGATTGCTATTTCTGTTACTTCGACGGCGTGGAAGATCCAAGAATAGTGCAGAGTGAATCGGGAGATTATTTTATGACATATACATCTTATGATGGAAAAACTGCCCGTTTAAGCATTGCCTCTTCGCCCGACCTGAAATCATGGACCAAACACGGATTGGTAATGAAAGACTCCATTTTCAGGGATACCTGGTCCAAAGCAGGGGCTATCATCGCTGAGCAACGGGGGAACAATATGGTTGCGAAAAAGATCAATGGTTCTTACTGGATGTATTTTGGTGATACAAATCTGTTTATGGCAACTTCAGAAGATCTGATCAACTGGAAGGTGGCCGTCAATGAAGAATCCGGAAAAAGGATCTCTGTGTTGCATCCTCGAATGGGCTATTATGATAGTCGTCTCGTGGAGCCAGGTCCCTATGCCCTGATTAAAGATGAAGGGATCGTATTGATCTATAATGCCAGTAATGCATCAAATTTCAATGACCCTAAGCTTCCAAAATTTACCTACGCAGCCGGACAGGCGCTCTTCGATGCCAAAGAACCCTACAAATTGATAGACCGCACCCAGAACCACTTCATTCATCCAGACAAGGATTACGAGAAAGTAGGTGAAGTGAACGAAGTTTGTTTTGTTGAAGGACTGGTGTATTTCAAGGAAAAATGGTTTTTGTACTATGGAACGGCCGATTCGAAAATCGCGGTTGCCATATACGATCCTGAAAAGCAATAAAGAAAATGACTGTAACTTATGGTTGAAGCAACTAGGTATAGAATATTAACTGAAAATATATTTCAATGGAATTAAAACATTACATATATGGGATGCTTATTGGCATCGGGATGGGAGCAGCAATTGGAGTGGCCATGGATAACGTCGCCATAGGTATCGGCATCGGAGCAGGTGTTGGAGTTGCTTTCGGTGCTGCTTTTGCAGGGGCCAATCAAAAGAAAAAGGACGATGAGAATACCCCTGAGAGCTGAAACAAAATTGTTTTAGTACTTTTATGAATACCCCAAAGGGGTAATTCAGTAAAGGACCAATGACCAACCCAACCTCCTCAAGAAGATATTACCATATTGTTGTGCTGGTGATGGTGATCTTCTTTGCCATCTCATTTATCACCAACATCCTTAATTCGATCATCGTAGATGTAAAGGAAAGCTTCGATCTCAGTCTTAGCCTGGCCGGTCTCCTGCCCTTTTCGTTCTTTATCGCTTATGGTGTCATGTCTATCCCCGCTGGATTTCTTTCCGAAAAGTTCAGTGATAAGACCCTGCTTTCCGTATCATTTGCCGTCATTATCCTGGCCTGCATTGCATTTGTCATCTTTCCCGGTTATGTGGTGTTCAGTTGTACGTTGTTCTTCCTTGGGTGTAGCATGGCGGTATTACAGGTGATTATCAACCCAATGTTGCGTGTGGCCGGTGGTGAGGAACACTTTGCCTTTAATTCGGTGATGGCGCAACTGGTGTTCGGACTCGCATCCTTTGCCAGCCCGTATTTATATATCTACCTGGTAAATAATAACGATTCGCAGGGTGGTCTAGCCGGATCATTGCGCAGCCTGGTGCCCACTGAGCTTCCCTGGGTGTCTCTTTACATTGTGTTCGCTATGCTGGCGGTCTTACTATACCTTATTGTTCAATTTACCAACTATCCTGATTACACCCGGAAGGATACCGAAAGATCCGGTGACAAAAGATCCTATTTGTCGTTACTGAAGAACAAATGGACCTTGTTATATTTTTTCGGTATTTTTTGTTATGTGGGAACTGAACAGGGCATTGGCAACTGGATCTCGGAATTCCTGAATCAATATCACGGACTCGATGCTCAAACTACGGGAGCCAATACCGTGTCCTACTTTTGGGCTATGCTCACCGTAGGTTGCCTTCTTGGACTGCTGTTGCTGAAATTTATCGATAGCCGGAAAATCCTGATAGGTGCCAGTATGATAACCATGGCATGTCTATGTATTGCCATCTTAGGATCTTCAGAAGTTGCTCTAATCGCATTTCCAATGATAGGGTTCTTTATCTCGGTAATGTGGTCTGTCATTTTTTCATTAGGACTCAATTCGGTAAAGGATCATCATGGATCCTTGTCAGGAATTTTATGTACCGGCATAGCTGGCGGCGCCGTTATGCCACTCATCGTAGGTTTTGTGGGTGATATGTTCAGTTTAAAAACAGGCCTCATCTTCCTGGTGTTGCCTTTACTATTCATTGCGTCGATCGGATTTTGGGCGAAACCTTTAGTAAATAATAGTACCATTCAACTTAAAAAGAAATCTGTATCATGAGTAAGGAATACATAGGTGTTGATCTGGGAGGAACCAATTTTAATGTGGGTCGCGTGAAAAGTGGAATGCTGGTGGATGAAGTCAGCAAAAACATTAACAGTAGCGGAAAGGCCGCCGATGTTTTATCCACGTTGACATCGGCGATAGACCAGGTAATAACATCAGAAGTAAAAGGAATTGGCATAGGTGTTCCCGGGATAGTAGACACGAGTAAAGGTATAATTTACGACATACAGAATATCCCTGCCTGGAAGGAAATTCATCTAAAGGAGATCTTAGAAAATAAATATGAGGTTCCGGTGGTATTAAACAATGATGCGAACTGTTTTGTACTTGCTGAAAAGATGTTCGGGAAAGGACAATTGTTCGATAATTTTGTTGGACTGTCTGTTGGAACCGGACTCGGTATGGGAATTATTATTGATAATCAATTATACAATGGGGTGATGTGCGGTGCGGGAGAAATTGGTATGCTACCCTATAAAGATGGTATCGTTGAAGAATATGCCGGTAGTTTCTTCTTTACCAGAGAATACGATAGAACTGCGAAACAGATACACGAGGCTGCCCGTAGCGGTGAACTGATAGCTGTGGAGGCATTCGACGAATTCGGGATTCATTTAGGGGAGGCCTTGAAGATCATACTTTTTATGTACGCACCCGAGGCAATAATTCTAGGAGGATCTATTTCGAAAGCGTATCAATATTTCGAATCATCTATGAGACAGACCATCGCAGATTTTCCGTATCCAAAGCAAATCTCACATCTGGCAATTGAGGTATCCACCCACCCCAACCTTCCTGTATTGGGAGCTTCTGCTTTGTGCGAAAATAATGTTCGTTAGTTGATTCCGTCAGTGATTGGCGATTCATTACTTCATTTTTCTTTTAGGCCAAAAAATAAAAGAAAAATTAAAAACGTATCATTTTTTTCGTATCTTTCTGGTAACTAACTAATTATAATCAATTATGAAAGCCTTACACTCTCTCGTAATGCTGAGCTGTATGCTTTTTGCATTACCCGTCCTCACACAGTCCACCGCCTCTTTATCAGAACTCCTGGAACGAAAAAACAAAACTACACATGAATGTGTTACTGCAGTTTTCTCTCCCGAAGAGATCGCCCTTCTAAGAGCGCACTTCGTTAGAGACTCTGATACCCCGGTTGTTGATATGCGTATCGGAGGATCCGATATTTTCGGGGTTGAAAATCAAAGTGAGACTTACGGAAAATTCGATAAAGGAAATCCGGCTGTGTTTACACCGATAAACAGTTCACCTATTGTAAACCCAAATTTCGAAGGCGCGGGTGCCTCTAATGCCGATGGGACCATGGCCTATGTCGTGGATAATAATAATAATTTATATTCCCTGGTAATACTTACTGGAGTGTATACTTTGTTGGGAGCCATAACAGGTATTCCGGTGGGAGAAAGTATAACGGGATTGGAGATGGACCCGACCGATGGAACATTATATGCATTATCTACCGATGCGATACAGACAACATTTCTTATCATTAATCTGGTTACCATTGCGGCGGTAATAATGTGGGTATAACAGGTATGACCTTGGGAATAGCCTTGGCAGCGACACTTGCCGGGAATTTCTTTGCCCTGGATATAGATAATGACAGTATTTTCAGCATTAATAAACTTACCGGCTTGGCGATACTCATCGGTGCTATAGGCTTTGACGCAAACTTCGGCCAGGGCATGGCTCTGAGCTTTGTGGCCGGAGTGATACTCTTGTCTGCTTTTAACAATACAGTATTCGATTCAGAATTGAGGATCGTTAATATTCTCACAGGGCTAACGACCCTCATTGGGATCATCCTGGTGGGTACCCTGTCTCAATTTGCATGGATCGCTAATCCCGATACCAGCCTTTCGGTGGGTGATAATCTGAAAAAGCTATTCCAGATCTATCCCAATCCGGCGGGTGATTCGATCTTCCTGCAAGCCCGGGACAAGATAGAAAGTGTTTCTATTTATGATATGCAAGGCCGAAGAGTAATGTATCAACCTGTAGACGCATTAAATTCCGAATTGAATATTTCATACCTGGCGAGCGGCCAATACCTGTGCTCCGCAGTGGTAGATGGTCAGGCCGGAATGTACAAGATTATTAAGCAGTAATTTTTTTTCATATTAGTTTAATTGTAAGGCGGCTCTCCAGGGAGTCGCCTTTTTTGTTGTTAAATATCATTTCGAGACGGGAAGCTATAAGGGGTTAACTTTTTTTCATTACCTTTAATATTCAGCTCGAATAACACGATTAATAAGACCTTATGAATTCATCCGATTTCTATTTCGAATTATCTGCTAATGGCGAACAAACCGCTTTTGAAGCCGTTGACGGAGTATCAACAGAACCAGTTATAAAACATGCCTTACTGCCCGGAGAACATCCCTTCAAATACCGTTTACCTTCCTTACCTAAAACGGCAAGCATTATACTAAAAAAAGGAAAATCGGTTTCGGGGTCTAAATTAATGCAGTGGTGCGCTCCTGCAACGGAAGAGGGAAATTTGCCCGCCAAAGTACGGGTGTTGTTGTATTTGAAGGACGCATCCGGAAAGCCTCTGGTGGAATGGACGCTGCACAATGCGTTTCCTTTAAATCATCATGCTAAGAAAGCCGGAGGGAAACTACAGGGAACCGATATAGAAGATCTTGAATTGGGGTATTCGTTCTACACCTTTTCGAAAAGGTAAACAGCCTAAATAATTCGTTCAAAAAAATAAACAGTCGCATACTCCTACTGAGTATACGACTGTTTCAGTTCGTATAATTAATTAATGTCCTGACTACTTTCCAGTTTCTCGATATTAGCTAAAATCGCATCCTTGTTCGGCTTATTTGGTGCCCGATCCAAAGCCTTTTTTAAATGCTTCAGTGCCACACGATAGTTGCCCATAGCTGAATGTGCCCGTGCCATTCCATAATCAACCGGCCAGGTATTTTTGTGTTTTTCGGCATTCATTTTAAAGACCTTCATCGCCTTTTCTTTCTCCCCTTGTCCAATCAATGTCCTTCCGTATTGATGGGCTTCTAAAACTGTGGCAACATCCAGAGCTTCATTTAAAGTAGCCTCCGATGCCGCTGTTTTGCCCTGCTTGGTAAGGATTTGCGATTTGATCTGAAGATTATTGAAAGTCGCCTGACTAAAGAACTGTCCGGCAATCGCACCATCGATCCAACCCAGGGCCTCGTCAAGGTCTCCACCGTTGTTCAATGAGAAATTAGCAGCCTGTTCCCAGGTTTGCCTGCTAAATCCAGGCTCATTTTGAAGATCACTGCGAATATCAGCCAGCACGATATTGGTAACATCCACTTCTACCGTAAACGGAATTCGTTTCTTTTCCCAATCTAAGGCCACCGTTGCCGAATTAGGTGTTACATCCATAAAATGGTAGGTAAGCTGCTCGGTATGGGGAATCGTCTCTGTGTTTACAACCAGGTTAAGCGCGTCATCGGCCGGATCGTAGAAGTAACTCCCCCAGGCTCTGTGATTGTGGGAAAGTACTATCATAGCGGTGTTATCTTCATTAACCACAACATGAAGTCCATACTTCCCGGCTTTCACGTTTTTTCCGCCAATGGTAACATCGTCGGTAAATTTGATGATGGTATTTTCATTCGCACCTGCTCTCCAGGGCGATTCAATTGCAGTTCCGAAGCCCAGGTTATTCATTCCATAGGGTACCAACTTACCCCAAATTTCCCGGCCATTAACGCTTGGCCTTGAATATTCAATATAGATCTTTGTAATTCCTACGGTTTGAGAAACCGTTGCTTTCTGGCTTCCCCGTGGTGTGTTCAATTGGGCTTTTGCCGTGAAACTTACTATAACAAATAAGCATAGTAACACTTTTAAAAGGTTGTTTTGTTTCATCGTATTGTATTGATTGAGTGTTTATAGTTTCAAGGTAGTATCAATAGTTTTTGTCCCTTGTTATATTTACGTTAAAGTAGCCCGCCTCTTTGTTAATTAACTATAATGTAATAAGATAGCTCAGCGATTTAATTAAAATTCGGGAAGTTGAGCATCTATTTAATTCCAATGTTTTGAAATATTATCTATTGACATCCCAAAGATTTATTGTTATCTTCCGACATTAAAAAATTGCAAAAGCCCGAAATCATGAAATATACCTTTACCCTACTTCTCAGCATAATTGCTATAGGAGGATTCGCCCAAAGTACGTTTATGAGTCCTTCTCCGGACAGGCCCATTCAAAATCGTAGTGTTATTACACCCATCACAGCCACTATAGGATATCAGGGGTACGAAGAGACCCAGGCCTATTTTGGTGAAGGAGAATACGAAATATTCGTGGACAATGTGGATGGCATTTTCGACAAACCTATCATAGTCCTGGACGGATTTGACCCGGGCGATAGCCGTGATATCGCCGGACTCTACAACAGTCTCAGTTTTGGTGGCGACAACCTTGCGGATATTCTAAGAGACGAAGGATTCGATATTGTTATCCTGAATGCGCCACAATACTCCACAGGAGGCAAAGACATAGATGGAGGTGCCGATTATATTCAGCGAAATGCCATGGTGCTGGTTGAACTGATCAACCTGATGAACGATCAGAAGGTGGGCGATGAAGAACTGGTTGTCCTCGGTCCAAGTATGGGAGGGCTCATCTCCCGATACGCCCTGTCCTTTATGGAACAGAACAGTCTCGATCCTGAGACGCGGCTTTATATATCGTTCGATTCTCCGCATCGCGGAGCCAATATTCCTATAAGCTTACAATATCTCATCAATTACCTCGCTCAACAGGTGGGTGACCCTGATGCCCTTGCCATCGTAGAGGACGTGCTGAACTCACCGGCAGCCAGAGAAATGCTGTACGATCATCTGTTAGCTCATCTACAGGCAGGATCCACCTATTTACAGGATCCGGCAAAATTACTACCCGAAGGCGCTCCTAATTTCAGGGATGCCTTCCAGGCAGAACTGGACGCACTTGGATTCCCACAGACCGTGAGGAACGTTGCCATGGTGAATGGTAGCTCACAAGGTACCACAACCGGAGATCCGGGAATGCTTGTGGTAGATACTACCCTGGATTTGGGAAGTGGTGCCACTGCAGATGTAGTGCTTCGTTTCACTCCTGAAGCCGGTTTGACAAATAATGTGACCAGTTTCGACTCTTTCCTGTTTGGGTTTCCAGTTGATTCCTACGACACTAACGCGCAATCATTCGCCTTTACGGACGGTGTGGACGCCGCTCCCGGAGGTACATCTAACATATCTGCTGCCCTGGGCGGTGGTGGGGCTACCAATCCTGTGATCGTGGCGTTTATTGCAGCCTTAAACCAGGATGACTATTCTTTTATTCCGGTGATCAGTGCGTTGGCAATAGATAACGAAGATGACTGGTATGAAGCACCCGATATAGGTGGGATCCACACATCACCTTTTGTGAACACCTATATTCCGGCGATCAACGAACCACATGTGACCGTTACCGCTGCCAGTGCACAATTTGCATTGGATGAAATTCGAAATGGATCTTTAGCAAATACCGATTTCGACCTTGTAAATCGCTACAAGCTTGCCAGGAATCCGGTGTCCGAAACAATTGAGATACGTCTGGATCCGGCCCTTAATTACAGTAACGTAAGTCTGAAGGTATTTAACGTTACAGGTCAGGAAGTGCTGTCACAAACAGCGAATATTTCATCGAATAGGATCGTGATGCCTCATAATCTTGGCAGAGGACTCTATTTTCTGAATATTCAGGATGAGATCGGAGATTTCAGTATGAAATTTTTAGTGCGCTAATCGATCGATACTTACGATAATTACCTAATTCTACAAAGTATAGGGCTATAATGAGCTTTAATAAAGTAAACTTCAGAAATCATGAAAATTAAGATCTCATTAATAATCATTGCCATTTTGATGGCCTGTCCGTTGAGCGCACAAAATGGTTTAGACAAGTTAACAAACGCCAAAAAAGCCTATAACATTTTCTTAATCAATCAAAGCGACAAGTCAAAACTGGTAGAAGCAACGGACAACATAGACGCGGCAACAAGAGATGGTGAAATCACCAATGAGGCCTCCTTATGGCTGTTGCGCGGCGATATCTACAACGAGATCGCTACACAACAAATGATCATTAGAAGTACCGGCATCGGCGATGCATCAGAACTTCCAAAACGGCAATACCCTTCTCTTACGGCCTTTGATGCGTATAAAAAAGCAAAGAAGCTGGCTCAGAAAAATTACGAGACCAACGATGCTATGAAAGGAATACGCAAGGTACAGTCTAATTTGACTAATACTGGTATATTTAATTTCGACGATGGCGATTATCAAGGTGCTTATAATTTGTTTTTAGGGGTAGTAGAAGCGCATAATGTGCTGAAAGATGCCGGTGCCGAAAGCGCCCTGGATAAGGAAGAAGACTACAACGAACAATTGTATATCGCCGGCCTGGCGGCATTCAACGCGCAAATGAATAGCGAGGCGAAAGAGCTTTTTGAAGAGCTATATAAAAAGAAATTTGATAAACCAATGATCTATGAAGCCCTGTATAACATTACTGCGGCTGAAGAGGGTGCAGCTATCAAGGATGCCTATAAATATCTCGAGGAAGGCAGAAAGATATACCCGGATGACGTAAGCCTGCTCTTCGCGGAGATCAATCATTTCCTTAAGACGAACCAACTGGAGGAACTGGTAACAAAGCTTAAATCGGCCATAGAAAAAGAACCAGCCAATGTTTCTTTGTATAACACCCTGGGCAATGTATACGATAATCTATACCAACGGGAAGCACAAGGTGGCGACCCCGACCACGTAAATTTGTACTTTAATAATGCGCTGGAATACTATAATCAAGGTCTCGCGAAAGATCCCGGCAACCCCTTGTCTAATTATAGCATAGGAGCCCTTTATTACAACAAGGCGGCCATGGAAACAAAGGTTTTAATGGTTTTAGGTGAAGATATATCTTCAGAAGGAATGAAAAAGTATGAAAAGAAACAGGCACAAATTATGGCTATCTTCGACCAGGCACTCCCCTACTTTCAGAAGGCAGAGTCCATTAATCCTAACGATATCAGTACCCTCATCGCCCTGAAAGAGATCTACACCCGGAAAGGGGACCTTCCCACCACTAACATCTTCAAGGATCGACTGGAAACCGTTCAGAACGGTGGAGCCAATACTGCGTATTTCAATAATTAACCAGGAGAACTCGAATCGCTATGATGAGACAGAATATTCGGACACACCTCCCACGGATTTATTAATTATTTTTACCCTGCTAACCCATAAATTTTCAATTCAATGAAACAACATCTTTTAAAAGCAATTTTGTTACTGTCGGTGATCATCCTGGCCTCATGTGCGCAGGGAGGTCCCACAGATGTCACCGAAGAGATCCGTGCTGCGAATGTAGAGTTTATGGCCGCATTCGACGCCCATGATGCTGCAAGACTAACAGCGGTTTACAGTAGTGACGCAACTCTGTATCCTCCGCAAAGTGAAGCTATTACAGGAGCCGAAAACATACAAGCGTTCTGGCAAGCCGGTTTTGACGCAGGTCTTGGTTCTGGGGTGATTCATACAGACACGGCCACAGCCTATGGAGATACGGCAATCGAGAATGGAACCTTCGAGATATATGCTGCCGATGGAAGTTTGATCGATAAAGGAAAGTTCATCGGTATCTGGAAAAAAGTAGAGGGTGTTTGGAAATTTCACAACGATATCTGGAACAGCAGTATGCCAGTACCCGAACCTCCGGCTCCGGCAGAATCCATTAAAGAAATGGCTGAAGGATCGGCCGAATTGTAATTTGTCCATGACGACCTGGCATTGGTAGCCTCAAGATCGATTTCCGTGGTAATCTGTGATTGTTTGCTGGTATGTTGCTATACTACTAACCTGCTTTGATTAAACCGACGGATACGAATTCTTAACCCCGGTGTTGCTTAAATTATAAGTTGTAGACAAAACGGAAAGTAAGAAAACGTGGCTGAATAAAGGTTTCTGAAGCAAATACAGAGATATTATTCGCCCTGTTTCTCACCTGAGAATCTATATTCAATATATTGGTTGCTCGTAGTTCATACTCCCACTTGGCATCCCTATTCTTTCGATAGGAAATATTGGCGTCCCAGTTCTGGAAGGACTGAGATTCACCATTTCCCAGGTCCTGATTGGTGTAGCTGTAATTGGTGCGGAACGTGACCTTTTTCCAGATGTATGCGTCAATTTCTACAGACGGCGCATTGGTAATAAATGTTGTCTTTCCTCCCCCCTGATTATTGTCGGTTACGCTAAGGCGATACCTCAGGTTAATGTTAGGTGCCACCTTGAAGTTAGTACGTAATCCAGGTGTGTAGGTCTGTGTATAGCCCTCATTCAACGATTGAGTACCCTGGATAAATTGATTGATCTTACTATAGTTAAAACTTACACGAAGGCTGGCCTGCAACTTACCAAAGGTTCGTTGAACCCGGCCAAACACACTAACGTTCTCATCGGCGAAACTTGAGTTGAAAAAAGTACTCGTACGTATCACACTCTCGAAATCGGTTAAATTTCGAATCTGATCAATATTGCTGGTATATGCAGCTCTGGCGAAAACATTCGTATAATTAAAGAGGTTAAAACTGCTGTAAAGCAAACTCACATTGTGCGACAAGGCATTCTGCAATTCGGGTTCACCATATTGAATATCGTTGAAATTATTCAACACCAATCCCCGCGCCAGACGGGTGATATCGGTGAATTGATTGCGCATTTCATAACGCACAGTAAGGGCCTCACTCTTCTTGAACTGGATCCGGGTTTCGAAATCCGGTAATACACGAAAGAAGTTGTCTTCGAAGGTTTCCCCGAACTGGGTATTCTTATTTCCGTAGGCGTGCAGTGAGAAGCCCGGTGTAACGGTAAATTTTCCGGATTTAATCCTGTAATGGGCGCCCAGGTATATATCCCTGAAGTTATACTCGGTGTCATTGGTAGCTCTTCCGTCATTGAAGGTTGGCGTTGGCTCGAACGTGGATCCGTCCGATAAGAACTGAAAGATGTTCGAATTGAATTCCTGACGGCTCAGAATGGTTCCGAAGGTAAAGTTGATATTGCTCCTTTGGTTAATAATATAGTAATGATCGAGTTTGGCGTCCAGCTGGTTAGATTTTATGCGTCTGTCCTGCCCAAGGTCGTAGGTGGGTAAGGTCGTATCTAGTCCGAGGGCTTCCGCAGTGGTGTCAAAGGCACCTTCCACATCCGGGTCGTTTTCCAGTATAGCATTGTAGAAGGGATCTTCATCTTTAATAAGATGCTGCGCTTCGAATGCGAAAATATTATTCTCATTCAGGGTGTAGTAATAGTTCAGATTCTGATTAATACTGAAAGGCATTACCTCATCGAACTGTACTGTATTTCCAACGACAGATGAAAACAGGAATTGATCTTGCGAATCCTTCGAAATTCGTCCCAGGATATCATAGTCGAGTTGATTGTTCACGTTGGGTTGATAGGACACACTTAGTTTTCCCAGTCCCTGGTCGGAACGCTCCCTGCTCCTCTGTTCCGTAGCTTCATCGGGAATACCCAACTCGGGATTCGTGTATTGCACAAAACTGTTCTCTTTGGAAATAATTCTGCTGCTGTTGAAAATAATAAACCCGCTCAGGTCCAGGTTCTGACTGGGCGAATAGCTGAAGTTACCCGTGGCGAGCTTGCTCTCGATCTCCAGGGCGTTTCCCTGGCTGGTAAGGAAATTAAGGCTGTTATCACCCAGGTTTATATCGGTTCCACTACTCCTGCCGGCTGTCCGGAAACCCCCGCCAAAACCTCTTATATCACGTCGTGACAAGGCTACTTCCCCGGTATTGTTCAGATCGCCGATAAAATTAATACTGTACTTCGGACTGTAATAGAACAGCTTCGGCTGTAGTAAATACAATTCGTTATCCGGTGAGGCTCCCCCACCGGCGGTAACATTACCAAACCAAAAGTTCTCTTTCCCTTCTTTTAGTTTGATATTAAGGGCCACATTATCCTGGTTATTTCGCACACCGCTTAATTGTCCCACTTCCGAATAATTTCGCAACACCTGAACTTTGGAAACGGCATTGGATGGAATATTTTGGGTCGCTATTTTGGTATCTCCGTCAAAAAAATCCTTACCATTCACCATAATCTTGTTCACCACCTTGCCTTCTACTTCCACCTGTCCGTCCTCGTTGATCTCCACACCCGGTAAATTCTCCAGCACATCTCCCAGTTTCCGTTCGGTGCCGGTATTGAAGGAATCGGCATTGTATATCAGCGTATCACCCCTAACCACCACCGGCATCTCATAGATGATCTCCACCTCATCCAGGGTATTGTTTGCCAGTAAGGTGAAGTCTTTTGTAATATCACTCTCCAGGGTGGTTAGTGTTTCTTCCAGCGTCTGTTTGCCGATATAGCTAACCTGCAACTTGTAGGTACGGTTAGCGACAAGTTTTAACGAATACCTGCCTTCCCGGTCTGTAATGGCATACTTTTCCAAAGTGTTTGTCGCCTGGTTAAAGGCCACCACATTGGCCAGTTCCAACGGGTTGTTCACGCTGTCCTTGACCACACCTTTCAGCGTAACCTGGGCGAAGGAATTACACGCCACAAGAAGCAGAACGAGGCCGAAGATCTTTTTCATAGTAACAGTTAGCTTGATGGTTGAGTGAAGATATAGAAGCCAGGAATGATCAATTTCTTCTGCGACCGCGGTTATCCATCATTTCCTGCATTTTACTGCGGACTGTGGATTGATACTCCATTTTTGTGATCTCCTTCCCCTTGTCCGGAGCCTCTATTTTGATGGTCTCCTTGGGGTTCATCACCACCTTGGAACACAGCATAGTGGTATTACCCGCACTTACTTCCAGGATAAGTCCCGGCAGTCCCCAGTATTCTGCCGGACCATGGCTTACGGGGATCTGTAATGTATACCAGGCTTCCACTTCGGTCATGGCGATCTCAGGCTCTGCAGCCTCACCCGTTGCAGCATCGGCCGTATCATTTGCAGCTTCACGCCGCAGGTCACCCCATGAGAAGTCGTACCACGCAAGTTCATCGGAGGGTATGGAGGCCGTTGCCTTGAAGCAGGTGTACTGACCTATTTGTTTGGAATCGGAACCCATCTTCCATTCGATAGCCTGTAATTTATCTTTCACTAAGAATTTCTTGCCGTAGAATTCCTGGCTTTGGACCAGGAGATCCTCTTGCACGTTCTTGTACTGCTCCCCCCTGGAAAAGTTATTCCCCCAGGAATCGGTAGCACCTGCAATAGCATCGATCTGGTCTTCTTCCCTGAACGTGGATTCTGTTTTGTTGAAGGTAAGAACGTATGTTTTGTTGAGGCGGTTCTTAAGTCGCTGATAGACCTGTTTCTTTTGGGCTTCGCTCATTCGTGCGCCCCAGTTTCCCAGTTCCATTTTCGACTTGGAATAATAAAAAGCCTGTCCCTGGAATTCCTGGGGATTGGGCGTAAATGATACCAAAAAGATAAAGGAGAACGCCAACGCTGTGTAGAAGATTGATTTCATGGTTGTTAATAAATTAAGCAATGTTAAACGAAAATAAATAAACCTTAAACAATTTGATCCCTATTTGTAAAAATCTTAACATTCGACAGGTAGAGTCTTAAGGAAGGTTTCATAGTTCGGATTTCCATACAGGACGAATTGGGATTACTTGTTAAGCAGAATGTCTCCACAATCCGAATGGGGATTCATCTTCAATTATCTGTAACGTTTCGCAAGGGAATTTTAGGTTAATTACAGAAAATTGGCCCGGGTTTCATTAAATTGCATTTGTGATCATAGTCTCCTCTGTTTGTGCAGCTCTCTTCTTTCTTTTAGGATCTTACCTGCTCCTAAGCAAACGTGGCAATAGAAAGGCAAACATGTTCCTGGGCTTGTTCTTTCTTTTATGGGGCATTGATTTTATCGATGGTATTCTTTTGCTAAACGGAAGCTTTATTTCGAATCCAAACTGGGCCTTTTGGACAGACCCTTTTGTATTTTTATACGGGCCCTTACTCCTCTGGTACACCAAGTCTATTCAGTTTTCGGAATTTCGGCTTTCCATTAAGTCCCTGCTTCACCTCTTGCCTTTCATACTATTCATGCTGATCCTGCTATTCAGCTACCACCTGCAACCAACGGCTGTAAAATCTGAAATCTTGTCGGAAGTTATCAGCTTCGAACCTACCTCTGGTAGTATGGTTTTTCTTGTGGCCGTGTACATTCAATTTTTCGCCTACATTGTAGCTTCGAGATTGAGCATAAAAGCAGCTTATCAGGAATTAAAAGGTTATTATTCGAATATAACACTTGAATGGCTCTACCTGATCCTTAATTCATTCAGCCTGATCGTTATTCTTTCAATAGTAGCCAGCCTTCTGCAGGTGTTTGTAAACAAAATCCATTTCCAATTTGCCCTTCCGGTTCTTGCTAGCGTTATAGTGATCTTCATGGCCAGGATCATTTTTAAAGTGCTTGACCAACCTTCCCTGCTCACCGCCGGAAAAATGACATCAGGCAGGGAATTACATTTAGATAAGAACGAGCTTACGGGAATTGCTTCTGCTATCCGCCGGGCATTAGATGATTCAAAGGTGTACCTGGATCCCGATATGAACCTGGAAAAGCTGGCTATTCATGTGAATAGTAGTCCGAAAAAGGTCTCATCGGTCATCAACAACCACTTCAACAAGAACTTTTTCGACCTGATGAACTCCTACCGTATCGAGGAGGCCAAACGTATCTTTGAGGAAAACAAAGATCCACGGCTAACCGTTCTTGAAGTAATGTACGAGGTAGGATATAACTCGAAATCTTCTTTCAATACTCAGTTCAAGGCCAAAACCGGCCTCACACCTTCCGAATACAAAAGGCAGCATAATTAGATTCTCTCACCTCCTGTGAGTTAAAGGAAAAATTCCGTTCGACTTCCTGAAATCGGTCGTGAGACTCAAGTCCATTCACGACCTTGGTTACCAAATCAATAACTACCGTCATGGAAGCAAACATCACAGAATACTCCGACCAACTTACACTTAAAAAGCAACTCCTCTATCATTTTTACCCAGGGATTCTTATAGCTTTAGGTTATATCATCCTTAGCGATGTCTTCGTCGCTAATGGCTATCCTGGAATGGCCGCCTTGTTAGCTGTGGAGCTTTTGATCCTGGCACCAATCGCCATTCTTCATTTAGGCTTTGTCGGAAAAAGCCGCAGTGGATCATTCAGCATACGTTCTGCCATTCGATATACAGAAAAATTGAGTTTCAGGCAGTACGCTTTTTGGACCATTCTGGGTGTTGTAGGCTGTTTGCTTATCTATGTTCCGCTGTACCCGGTAGGTCTGTACCTGAAGGAAACTGTATTCAACTGGTTACCCGAGTGGTACTTCAATCCGGCTTACGGGGCATCGGGACCTGAAGTAGTTGCCAATATCTTTCTTGTAGCGATAGTTATTGATGGTATCGTAGGGCCTGTGGCCGAAGAATTGTTTTTCCGGGGGTACCTGCTGCCCAGGATGGCCTACCTGAAAGGCTGGGCGCCTGTTTTAAATGGCCTGCTCTTTGGGCTGTATCATTTCTGGCAACCCCATAACTATTTCGCGATCATTGCAGTAGGTATTATCCTTAGCTATATTGTGTGGCGCAAGAAAAATGTCTATCTGGGTATCCTCATTCATTGCATCATCAATATACTGGGAGCAATTGGGGGTTACATGGCTGCAAGTAGTGGTGAAATGATCTTGAGGTAGATCTTCGAGAGACCCCTATTTCCATTACATTAATATATCTCAATACTCAAAGACCAATAAATTAATTTTTGGAATTTCATATCCTTATTAATGCCTTGTGCCACTTGTCTCGCAGCTTATGACTTCCGGTTCTTCGACCCATCGATACATTTCTCTCTACGCTCGAAATACTCAGGGTCCTGTCATCTTAGAAAATCACTTCTGACTTCTGATTTCTGACTTCTGACTTCCGACCGTAAATTGACTAAAATCATTGCCTAAAAGAAGAGGATTATTTAATTTAATTGATTGCTCCTAACGCATATAAATGCGAAGAATTTAGTCAACAAAAAATGAAGTATTATGAATAAGGAACATCCAAACGTAA
>CAVYGO010000001.1:0-257266 GCA_963768085.1 uncultured Flavobacteriaceae bacterium | reverse complement strand
TATCTACAGTGGGCGCAAGAAATTTGAGTGGATCTGACTCTAGTACGAGAGGACCGAGTTGGACTAACCTCTGGTGTACCAGTTGTCACGCCCGTGGCATTGCTGGGTAGCTACGTTGGGAAGGGATAAGCGCTGAAAGCATATAAGCGCGAAACCCACCACAAGATGAGATTTCTTTAAAGGGTCGTGGGAGACTACCACGTTGATAGGTCACAGGTGTAAGTGCGGTAACGTACGTAGCCGAGTGATACTAATAACCCGTATGCTTATGTACGCGCTTCTCCCTCCTTCGGGAGGGAGAGCACTCTTTTATAGGTATTACAAAAAAACGTTTTTTTCCTATTTCTTATTCTCAATTATGTTATAATACTAGTAGTCAGTACTGAGTATTGAGTATGGAGATCGCTTCTCGATACTACATACTAATAGCTCAATACTAACTCGACAATTTAAGGTGGTTATAGCGACGGGGCTCACCTCTTACCATTCCGAACAGAGAAGTTAAGCCCGTTTGCGCCGATGATACTACATTCGTGGAAAAGTAGGTCGCCGCCTTCTTTAACCCTCCATAGCTTTTAGCGAAGGAGGGTTTTTTTATGGGTATATCCCAATTCCCACGAATATCGTGGTTGTAAAACCCGGCAACTTTGTACCTTATAAATTACAAAGTTGCCGGGTTTTACTGTTTCCAGTCCATAAGCCGCATTCTTCAAGTCCTGATTCTAATTATAGAGTCAGGACTTTTTTTTGTAATCTACTTTCCAACGAATCCGTGGTGACATCGGCCTGTTTTTTTGTAAACTATGAAGCTAAAAAAAACAGACCGATGTCGTTTCTACCTTTTTTGAGCTGACTTCTATTTAGTTGCCACCTACATTTTCGCACGAACCCCTTGGAAGTCAAAGCCAGGGAAAGTGTAGTTTACATTTTACCTATTCATAGGGTTTTACTGTTTCTAGTCTCATAAGCCGCATTCTTCAGGCCTCAATTTAAAAAGAGGTGGGACCTTTATTATTACCGATTTGCACGCCGCTATCGCAGGTATCTTCTCACAATGTCCGCCGGATATGGTATGTTGCACAGCAACATTACGCTTCGAAAACGGTCTTTTTGTACACCAAACTCGGCACCATACAACTGTAGGAGAACAAGCCCCCAAATTTGTACATTATTGCTTACAAGTTTGAAGGTTTGTTGCGTTTAGTACACCTGAGCTGGCTTATCACTTCTGAGAAATATCACAGAGCAATCTTATTTGAATAGAGCTTTTAAAATAGTTCGCATTCCTTTAAAGCCCAGCCATATAGTAGCTGCCATACCAAAGATCGCGACAGGAAGTACGATATAAAGAATTTTACTGTCTTTATTCAGGAAAGCAAGTGTAAATAAATAGGTGGTAAGGACCAGCAAAGGAATCACAAAGGCCATGTACTTTAGTCCCTTCACCATTAACTTTTTATCGGTATGTCCTCTAGGCATTTTTATAGGCTTCTATTGCTTTACGAACGCTCTCATGCTTCAACAGAAGCTCGTTTGCTTTGTCTTCTGAAATATCCAGAGCTTCCATGACCATCCTGGTGCCGCGATCCACTAATTTGTTATTACTGAGTTGCATATCCACCATCTTATTCCCTTTTACCCGACCCAACTGGATCATAGCAGTAGTGCTGATCATATTCAATACAAGTTTCTGTGCCGTTCCGGCTTTCATGCGCGAACTTCCGGTGATAAATTCCGGACCGACGATAACTACTACCGGTAATTTTGCTGTTAACGCCAGTGGACTACCTGCATTACAGGTAATACAACCCGTTGGAATTCCATTTTCATTACAACCCTCCAGGGCGCCTAGTACATAGGGTGTGGTACCGGATGCAGCAATTCCGATAACTATATCTTTTTCCGAAACATTAAATTCCTCCAGGTCTTTCCATCCTTGCTCCCTGGAGTCTTCAGCAAATTCAACTGCTTTTCTGATAGCGGAATCTCCACCAGCGATCAGGCCTATCACCAATCCATGGGGAACCCCAAAAGTGGGAGGACATTCACTGGCATCAACTATTCCCAGTCGGCCACTGGTTCCTGCACCCACATAAAATAATCGCCCTCCTCGTTTAAGTTGTTCTGCTACTTTCGCGGCTAAGAGCTCAATTTCGGGCAGAGAATTTTCCACCGCACTCGGCACAGATTTATCTTCCGAATTAATAGAAACCAGTAATTCATGAATCGACATCTGCTCCAGATGATCGTAGTTTGAGGGTTCTTCTGTGGTCTTTCTGAAAGTCAACTCAATGTATTTTAGCCATTCAAAAGTAAGGATTAAAACCCTATATTTATAGAAAGCTAACTGAATTATATGGCTTTATTGCCGGTCTATTATTCTGAAGCGATTCACAATAAACGGAAAGGGTCAATTACCATTCCTTATGAAAGATGATATTGGTTTTAATAGAACCTGGTTTCGGTATCAGGTCCAATATGACCATCACCTATTTTACTTTAGCAATATTTTGATAGTGTTCGATGAAAGTACTTTTGATCCCTGACACCTTTAAAGATTCCCTTTCGGCTGCCGAAGTTGCTTCAGCCATGCGCAGTGCTGTTCTCACGGTCGACCCAAGGGCACAAATATTTCAAATTACAGGCTCCGATGGTGGCGAAGGCTTCCTAAATTCGGTGGACTCCTATGTTAAATCACTAGTTAAACTGGAATGCGAAACCGTAGATCCTTTGGGAAGACCAATGCATGCAGGGTATTTATATTCGGAAGACAGCAATACTGCATATATCGAATTGGCAAAAGCATCAGGCCTGGAGTTACTAACCCTTGAAGAACGGGATCCATTAAAAACATCTACCTCAGGCACAGGAATTCAAATGATGGATGCGCTAAAGAATGGAGCAACTACTCTTTATATTGGTATCGGTGGGAGTGCTACCAACGATGCGGGAATGGGAATAGCGGAAGCCTTGGGCTTTCAGTTCATGGATTCTGAAGGAAACAGGCTTTACCCGAAAGGTGAGAACATTATACGCGTTCATACTATCAAATCACCTAAAAATATCTATTCAAACATCCGGTTTTTTGCGATCAATGATGTACTCAATCCACTGTTCGGAAATAATGGAGCCGCATTTACCTATGCAAAACAGAAAGGGGCAACTTCTGAAGCTATTAGTCGGTTAGACGACGGTCTTCGACAATTCAGTGAGATTATTATTAAGGAATTGGACAAAGATTTTGCAAATCTACCGGGTTCCGGAGCAGCCGGGGGTACTGCTTTCGGACTCAAATCATTCCTTGATGCAGAATACATTTCAGGAGTTTCATTCATTCTTAAACTTGCAAAATTTCAGGAGTTGATATCTTCAGAAGAAATTGATGTCATCCTAACCGGTGAAGGCTGTATTGATCAGCAGACAGCTTTTGGTAAATTGATTTATGGGGTAGTAAACGAAACGAGGACTACGAATATTCCCGTATTAGCAATTTGTGGAAAGTTGAATTTGAATTCGGAGGAAGTAAAATCCTTAGGTCTCGTTGGTGTACGGCAACTTTACCATCCTGATCAGGCATCAGGATATAGTTTTAAACATGCTTCAGAGTTAATTAAAGAGAGAACTATGGAATTACTACAATGGTTTATTCTTCAATAACGAGCATTTCCTTAAATTCCTGTACAATCGCAAAATACCCCAGGGCGAAATTATTTGCATTGTTCAGGTTGTTGGAGTTATTTATATTGTCGATATCCGTTGCATTAATTATATTTCCTCTCACGGTGAGCGATGGGGTACTGAAGGGACCAAATCCTCCTTCACTTTGGGTGATTAGCTGATCCATGTAGTTGTAAAATTCCTGATCAACGCCCATGAGGCTAATATTTACAGTATCCCCGGGAACCAACAGCTTATCATAATAATAAGAGAATTCGAATTGTTGCCCCTGGTAAAACTCGTCTTCGGTCACGAGGTAATTGGCAAAATCGAAATCGAACAGATAAAAATCATCCCGCACATCCAAATCGGTAAAAGCAATAATCACTTCTGTTTCTTCTTCATCAAATAGGAATCCATCTCCCTGTTCGACCTTATCGAAAGGAACCGCAGGAATAAATTGTGTCGTAGCTACATAGAGTTTATCCTCAAAATCTACCTGCAGGAATAAACTTCCTTGGGTAAGATAATCGGTTTCGAAAATCTTACTGTAAATTCCCGATCCCGGTTCTTCCTCAGTTAATACCGGGGGATCTATACCGCCCCCCTGTATATCCAGGTTCGTGATTGTTAATTGTTGAATATTGGCTGCGGGAATAGTTTCGAAGAAGGAACTTGTCTGGCTAACTTTAACGATAACTTTAGTGAATGCTTCATTAGTGTCTACGCGAATCAGGGCATCAATAATAAGCCTGGGTTCTTCGGTAGGCAGATCAACATCAATAACATCCTCACAGGATGACATGAAAATTACCAGCGAAAAAACTGCAATTGCTCCGTAAAAATATGTTCTAATAGTGTTTTTCATGGCTTAAAATTTAAAATTATAGGTCACCGAAGGCACAATCCCAAAAATTGAAGTACGTACTGCCTCATTAACCCCTGTGTCCTGGTTACGCCGGAAATTGATCGAGGCTGCATTCATTCGGTTATAGACATTATAAATGCTAAAGACCCATTCCGATTGCCAGTTTCTACCCATATTCCCTTTTGGTTTTAAGGTTGCCGCTATATCCAAACGATGATAATTAGGTAGTCGGGTGGAATTCCTTAATCCGAAATAAGGTATAACCAAGCCCTGGAACTCAAATTGACCAATGGGGAAGTTAGTGGGTTGCCCTGTTTGAAAAATAAAATTACTATTAAAACTCCACCTGTCATTAAGCTCGTAATTTCCATACAGGGATATATCATGTGTTTTGTCATAAGGTGAATTGTACCATTGCCCGTTATTGATTCCGATTTCATCAGAATTCCTGGGAGGAGTTCGTTGTTCAGACTTTGAAAGTGTATATGCCAGCCATCCTTGCAGTTTTCCGCTATTTTTCCTGAAGAGGAACTCCCATCCGTACGCTCTTGCTTCACCACTAAGAATCACTTGTTCGATGGCGTTGTTCGCTATTAAATTGGCACCATCTATATAATCTATTCTGTTTTGTATGTCTTTATAGAACACTTCAGTTTCTATAGTAAACTCCCTGTCCCAAAGATTCCTGAAGAACCCCACTGCATACTGATCCAGCAATTGAGGTTCAATAAACGGACCACTAGGAGTCCAGACATCCAAAGGAGTAGGAGAGCCGGTATTACTCAGAAGATGGAGATATTGAGCTATTCTGGTATAACTGGCTTTTATGGAGGTATCATCGTTAATCGTATAGCTTAAAGATACCCTGGGTTCCAAATTCGTAAAGGAAGCTAATCGATCACTTCGTTTCGGATTAATCGTTCCAATGGGTTCAGCCTCTTTATAGATTAAGAGTAATTTATCAAACTCAACGGGATTGTCGTTGGCGTATACATTAATTTCATCCTGTCCGAAACGAATAAAATGACTTAATCGCAACCCGTACTGTACTCTCAATTTATCGATGATTTTATGCTCTACATCAACATAGGCCGCAAATTCGTTAGCGTATTTCTTAATGAGCTGTTCTTCCAGAATCCCTGAATCCGGGCTATTGGGTTGGATCTTCCCGGGATTAAAACGGTAATAGATATTGTTGATACCGTAGTTAACCTGAAGTCGATCGGACAGGTAATGCTTCAAATCATACTTGATATTGAAATTCTGAATCCCTGAATTCCATTCGAACCCTACAAAGTCCAGTTCTAGTCCGTAGTAATAGTCCGAATAGATCACCGATAGATTTGAGAAGAGCTTATCGGAAAAGTTATGGTTCCACCTGAAATTCCCTAAGGCATTGCCATATACATTGATAAAATTGTCCTGAATACTGAATAGATCCCTTCCGAAGTAACCTGAAAGAAAAATATTGTTTCGATCGTTTATTCTCCAATTGATCTTGGTGTTGACATCGTAAAAATACGCGCGGTTTTCAATTTCAAAGATAGGCAGGAATAAATGTGCATAAGAGCCACGCCCACCCACCAGAAAAGCTGCTTTATCTTGTACAATCGGGCCTTCAGCTAACAGTCTGCTAGCCACCGCACCTATACCTCCAACTACTTTAAGTTCCTTACTGTTTCCTTCTTTTTGATAGATATCAAGCACCGATGACACCCTTCCACCGTAACGGGCGGGGATTCCGCCTTTAAATAATTTCACATCCTTGATAGCGTCCGGATTGAACACAGAGAAGAATCCAAACAGGTGTGACGAATTAAAGATAGTCGCTTCGTCTAACAGGATCAGGTTCTGATCGGCCGCACCACCCCGCACGTTAAACCCGGAAGCCGCTTCACCGGCATTGGTGACACCTGGTAAAAGCAGGATCGATTTTATCACATCGGATTCCCCCAATACTACAGGAATCTGCTTGATGGTTCCGGCAGTAAGTGTATTAACACTCATTTGAGGTGCCTTAATACTGGCGCGTTCCACATCGGCTTCTATAACCACTTCATCCAGTTGCTCCGTATCGTTCGCAAGCCTGATACTCTGTCGAATACTTTCTGAAAGATTTACCGTGATGGTCTGTGAGATAAATCCCAGGCTGCTGAAGGTCACTTCATAGGTACCCTGAGGTAAGGTAATGGAGTAGAAGCCGTATTCATTGGTGGTCGCCCCGGTCTTTAATTCCGGAATAATCACATTAACACCAATCAGCGTTTCGCCGGTTTCATCTTCTGAAACTGATCCGCTTAACGTATATTTTTGCTGGGAAAAACTTAACGTACTTAAAAGCACGATAAGAATTAAGGTCAGTTTTTTCAATTCGAATTTTTCTTAAAAATAAGGATAAAAATCGTACACTGAAAGCAGCCATACCTAGGGAAATGTTAAATTATGAGATAGCGGATAAAATGGCGTTTAATGTGTCACTTGCTCTCATCTCAGCATTCACAAGATCAGTGTTTGGCATATAATAACCATCAATATTGACAGGATCTCCCTGAGCATCATTCAGTTCTTGAATAATTTTATCCTCGCTGTTCTTTAGCTGTTCCGCAATTGAGGCAAATCGATCGCTTAATGTCGCATCCTTGTCCTGTGTTGCCAGAGCTTCCGCCCAATACAATGCCAAATAGTAATGACTTCCACGATTGTCCAGTTCATTTACTTTACGAGAAGGGCCTTTTCTATTCTCCAGTAATTTTTCAGTTGCGTCATCTAAAGTTTCCGATAGCAAAATCGCCTTTGGGTTATTGTATGTGGCGCCCAGGTGTTCCAGGGAAACCGCCAGGGCTAGAAATTCTCCCAGTGAGTCCCAACGCAGGTGCCCTTCTTTAACGAACTGCTGAACGTGCTTCGGTGCAGATCCGCCCGCTCCGGTCTCAAAAAGTCCGCCACCGTTCATTAGTGGGACTATCGACAACATCTTTGCGCTGGTTCCCAATTCCAGAATAGGAAAGAGGTCTGTTAAATAATCTCTTAGTACATTTCCAGTAACCGAGATTGTATCTTCACCTTTCTTCACTCGATCTAAGGTATAATGTGTAGCCTTTTCGGGAGATAGTATTTTGATTTCCAGTCCGGACGTATCGTGATTCGCTAAATATTTATTTACTTTTTTAATGAGCTCTGCGTCATGTGCGCGATCTTCATCAAGCCAGAATACAGCAGGTACATGGGTTGCCCGGGCACGACTTACGGCCAGTTTTACCCAATCCTGAATGGGTAGGTCTTTAACCTGGCACATACGCCAGATATCGCCTTCGGAAACTTCGTGCTCCATTAAGGTCGAAAGATCCTGATCGAGAACCGTTATTTTCCCATCGGATGGAACCTCGAAAGTCTTGTCGTGTGATCCATATTCCTCTGCTTTTTGCGCCATCAGACCGACATTTGGAACCGTTCCCATAGTGCTGGGATCGAAAGCCCCATGTTTCCTACAGAAATCGATGGTAGCCTCGTAGACCGATGCATAACTGCTATCCGGAATAACCGCTTTGGTATCTTTCGTGTCACCATTTTTATCCCACATCTGTCCCGAATTCCGGATCATGGCCGGCATGGATGCATCGATGATCACATCACTAGGTACATGCAGATTCGTAATTCCCCTGTCGCTGTTAACCATAGCCAGGTCGGGATTTGAATTATATATACGATCTATTTCGGCTAGGATCTCATTTCTTTCGGATTCCGAAAGCTTCTGAATATCGCTTAAAAGATCTCCGAATCCGTTTTTTACATCAACGCCAAGCTTTTCAAAAGTGGCGCCATACGATTCGAAGAGATCGGCAAAATAAACCCGAACCGCGTGACCAAAAATAATGGGATCACTCACTTTCATCATAGTCGCTTTCATATGCAGTGAGAACAACACGTCTTTATTATTAGCGTCTTTTATCTGGTCGGCAAGAAAAGAAAGCAACTCCTTTTTTTGCATCAGGGTAGCATCAATGATCTCACCTTCCAGAACAGGTACATTCTTAAGTGTCGATTTATTTCCCGCCGAATCCGTATGTACAATAGAGACGCTTCCGGCCTTCTTAATTGTGACCGATTGTTCATTATGCCTAAAATCGCCATGCGACATTGTAGATACATGGGTCTTGGAATCGGATTTCCATGCACCCATGCTGTGTGGGTTTTTCTTCGCATAATTCTTTACCGCCTTCGGTGCCCGTCGATCACTATTTCCTTCTCGTAACACGGGATTTACAGCACTACCTTTAATTTTATCGTACGTTGCTTTGATCTTTTGTTCTTCCTCATTCTTCGGATCATCCGGGTAATCAGGCAGTGAATAACCCTTGGCCTGAAGTTCGGAAATTGCAGCTATTAGTTGAGGGATAGAGGCACTGATGTTGGGAAGTTTAATGATATTTGCTTCAGGGGTTTTTGCCAGTTCACCTAATTCACCGAGCGCATCATTTACACGTTGATCTTCACGAAGAAATTCGGGAAAATTTGAAAGGATTCTTGCTGCCAGGGAAATATCCCTTGTTTCAATTTGTATATCCGATGGGGCCGTAAAGGCTTCAATGATAGGAAGGAGAGAATGGGTTGCAAGGAACGGCGCTTCGTCCGTCAAGGTATATATGATCTTCGCAGCTTTAGTCATAGGTCTGGAATGTTTTTTGAACTTGTTTTAAGGATGCCAAAGATAGTGAATTGGACCTGCTTTTAAAAGGGAAGTGGCGGAGAATCAATAGTAAGTTACATAAACAAGAAAAGCCATATCACCGTATTGCTACTTTGATATGGCTTCTTGTGAAACACATCGTTACCAACTAACCTTTACGATTCGAAGCGAGTTTATTACACCCTCGCAGTTGTGACCTGTCTCAACGAGACTGTTTTCGTCAACAGCTTTCCGAAACAAGTTCGTCCGGCCTCTTAAAACAATACCCTATCTTTTACTGAATCTCAACCTGACATCCCTTGCGGGCGTCAGAGTCTCAAACAATTCAACAAAAGAAATAAAGAACGTTACTTTATGTTTATCATGCGATTTGCATCACATTGATAGTTCAAATGTAATATAGAAATTTAAAAAAGCAATAAAAACAACATCCTTTGTATCAACAAATTATGAACGTAGGTTATTAACATTTGTTCATAACAAAGGCCTCCTAAATGGAGGCCTTTAATTCTATGGGGATTGAAGCGTTTCTTAGCTTCTTTTTTCTCGGATTCTCGCCTTTTTACCGGTAAGTCCTCTGAAGTAGTAAATACGTTTTCTTCGAACACTACCTGTTTTGTTTATTTCAATCTTCTGAAGTGCCGGTAGGTTCATTGGAAATATTCTTTCAACTCCAATAGTTCCCGACATTTTTCTGATAGTAAAAGTCTGACTCGTTCCTGTTCCTTTAACCTGGATCACAGTTCCTTTAAAAAACTGGGTTCTGGTTTTATTACCCTCTCTAATTTCATAATACACGGTAATACTATCTCCGGCACTGAACTTTGGGAATTCTTTTTTAGTTACAAATTCGTCCTGAACAAATTTTACTAAGCTTTCCATTGTAAATAATTATTAATGGTTTTGTTTAAAACAACATTCACGGTTTTCGCCAGAGGTTGAGGTAAATCGGCTGCAAATATACGTATTTCTGATATTGGAGCAATTTTTTATCAAAATAATTTAATGTAAATATTTTGGGCGTTCCCCATGAAGCAGAGCGATGCTCGCTTCAGGGTCGGGCTTTTCGCGCTACTCGATAGCCTGCTTCAATCCCTAACGCAAATTATTCATCCAGAAGATCAGGGCGCCTGTCTTCAGTGTTTTTTAAAGCCTGTTCTTCCCGCCATGCTTCAATCTTGGCAGTATGCCCACTGGTAAGTACCTCAGGCACCTTCCATCCTTTATAGTTGGCCGGACGGGTGTAAATAGGTGGGGCCAGCAGGTCGTCCTGAAATGAGTCGGTCAACGCACTGGTCTCATCGCCCAGTACTCCGGGCAGTAGTCGGATAACCGCATCGCAGACCACCGCAGCGGCTAGTTCTCCGCCACTCAGTACAAAATCACCCACAGAAATCTCTCTGGTGATGAAGTGATCCCGTACCCTCTGATCCACCCCTTTATAATGTCCGCATAGTATAATTATGTTTCCCTTCAGCGATAGTTCGTTGGCGATACCCTGCGTTAGCGTAGTGCCATCTGGAGTCATATAGATCACTTCATCGTACGCCCGCTCTGCTTTTAATTCACTTATACATTTATCTATGGGTTCAATCATCATCACCATTCCGGCACCACCTCCAAACTGATAATCGTCAACCTGCTTGTAGGTGTTGGTGGTATAATCACGTAAATTATGAGTGTATACAGAAACGAGCCCTTTATCTATGGCTCGTTTTAATATAGATGCCTCGAAAGGGCTTTTCAACAGTTCGGGTAATACCGTAATTATATCGATACGCATTACATAAGTTCTTTTTTCATTTTACATCGTTCAATAGAACCTTTCGCCCGCTCCAGCACGGCCTTATCAAGGGTATTCAATGCGGCTTTTCGATAATGATCTATGGCATCATCCAGTTGCCCCTGTTGCTCACACATAATAGCATATTCATTCCAGATAGTGGATTTGGTGATTCCGGGGATGTTAATCGCTTTGTCTAAAAGTACTTTTAATTCATCCCACTTGCCCAAAGTAGATAGAAGTATGGAGTAATTGTAATAAACGGCAGGATACATCGGACTTTTTTCAAGACATAATTTATAGAGGGTTTCTCCTTTTTCATATTCCTTGAATTTCACTTCGTATAAATACCCCAAATGATTATATGCCTTCCCGAAATTCGGATCCATATCCAGAATTTTTTCTAGTTTATTGGTGGCCTGGTCATATAACCCGTCTTTTATATTCAGATTGGCCTGGTCTAATAATTCTTCCAGTTTGGTTAAGTGATCCATAGTGAAATGTTTAAAGTATAAAAATACATCAAATACTTTTATTTGTCCGCCAGGTGTAGTGAAATACTTCTGTGTCTTTAGTCCATCCAAGTCGTTCATATAGCTTCTGTGCCGGATTATCCATAGCGGTCTCCAAGGTAATTCCTCGGCAATTGCGGGCGATAGCAAATTTCTTGGCATGTTCCAATAATTCTTCACCAATACCTTGTCCACGCGCTGCCGGAGAAACGAAAAGATCATTCAATATATACACTGGCTGCATTGCAACCGAAGAAAAAGAGGGGTACAACTGCGTGAATCCCAAACCTGTACCATCCTCGGCAACAGCCAAAAAGATAACAGAATCCTTTTTTTGAAACCGGTTCTGTAAAAATTCTTTCGCAGCCGAACGATCCGAATCTCTTTTATAAAAGACCCTGTATCCATCAAATAGTGGCTCAAGAACTTCAAGATCTTCCGTGGTAGCTGTTTTTATTTTCATTATTTCCATTTTTTGAAAATGGAAGTTAGGAATTTTTAGGAGGAAACATCGCTGTGTAATTAGTAAATCCTTTTCTTATCTTTAAACGGCAATCTTGAAACTATTCAACCATGAAACGAAGATCGTTCCTTAAAAAATCGGCGGCGGCCGGTGCCGCATTTACTATTGTGCCAAGTTTTGTGCTAGGTGGAAACCATATTCCTCCAAGCGACACGCTATATGTTGCAGGGATTGGTGTTGGCGGACGCGGGGGAGGTGTGGTTAATGAACTATTCCAGAGTGGAAAGGTGAAATTTGTTGCCTTCTGTGATGTCGATCAGGAAAGAGCGGCAACTACCTTCGCAAATCACACAGGCGTACAACGATACGTAGATTTCAGAAAAATATATGATAATCATTTAAATGATATGGACGCCGTCATGGTTGCAACTCCCGACCATACTCACGCGGCTATTGCGCTGCCGTTTATGAAAGAAAAGAAGCACGCCTATGTGGAGAAACCTCTTACCCATAACATTTATGAAGCCCGTCTGATGGCGACTACCGCTAAGGAAATGGGAATCACCACCCAAATGGGTAATCAGGGTGCTTCGGGCGAGGGTATACGTCTGGCTCAGGAATGGATCGATGCCGGGGTAATCGGTAAGGTTCATCGGGTGGATTGTTGGACGAATCGTCCGGTTTGGCCACAGGGATTTAAAAAGATAATTGAGGGAGAACCTATACCCGAAACACTTAACTGGGATCTCTGGTTAGGACCCGCTTCCATCAGGCCTTATAACTCAAATTACCTGCCATTCAAATGGCGAGGCTGGTGGGATTTTGGAACCGGTGCCATGGGCGACATGGGTTGTCATATCATGGAGACTCCTTTTAAAACGCTCGGACTGAAATTCCCTTATGAAGCTGAAGCAAGCTGTACTACGATCTGGTCTGGTGATTTTGTGGAAGCCGATTATTCCGAAGCTTGTCCACCTTCCTCGGTTGTGCGCCTTAAATTCGATACTGAAGATCATGGCGATGTTTCTTTAAATTGGTACGATGGCGGTATTATGCCTGATCTCCCTGCTGAATTAAAAGTAGGAGAGGAGCCCGGAGGATCAGGGGGTGGTAGTATTTTCCACGGAAGTGAAGGTATTTTGATCACCGACACCTATTCCAGGAATCCCAGACTTTTACCTTCGGAACGCATGTTGGACTTTACACCACCGGAACCCAGCATAGCGCGAGTTGAAACAGATCATGCAGGGGAATGGGTGAATGCCTGTATTAACGGTGGCGCAACGTCTTCACCATTCAGTTATGGCGGCCCTTTAACCGAAGCTGTGCTGATGGGGAATCTTGCCATCAAGGCTTTTCAGTACAAAACACTGAAGGAAGGCAAGAAAGCGGGAGACTGGGATCCGTATATTTATCCCGGACGTCGCACCATTCTATGGGATGGTGAAGCTATGAAAGTGACCAATTACGATCACGCCAACAACTGGGTTAAGCGGGTGTATAGAGACGGTTGGGGATTATAGGTCTAGTAGTATGTGTACCTTCTCACTTTAGAAATAAATTTCGCAAGTCGAATTACCTGCTGACTATACCCATACTCGTTATCATACCAGACATATAATACAACATTTTTACCATCCTTGGCAACGATCGTGGCATTGCTATCGAAAATTGCAGGAGCCGAAGAACCTACTATATCCGAGGAAACCAATTCGTTGTTCAGGGAATATTTTATCTGCTCTACAAGATCTCCTTCCAACGCATATTTTTTCATGATTGTATTGAGGGCATCCCGAGACGTTTTAGTTTCTAATTCCAATTTGAGTATGGCGAGAGATCCATTAGGTACGGGCACACGGATGGCATTCGATGTAAGTTTTCCTTCAAATGACGGTAAAGCCTTAGAGACTGCACTTCCAGCGCCTGTTTCTGTGATTACCATATTCAAGGCAGCGGCACGACCACGACGGTATTTCTTATGCATATTATCAACAAGATTCTGATCGTTCGTATACGCATGAATTGTTTCAAGGTGTCCCTGTACAACTCCAAACGAATCTTCTATGGCTTTAAGTACCGGGGTTATGGCATTCGTTGTACACGACGCAGCAGAAAAAATATCAACTTCATCAGGGTGATGTTCAGAATGATTTACACCATGTACAATGTTGGGGACGCCTTTGCCGGGAGCAGTTAACAACACTTTGGAAACTCCTTTGGATTTGAGGTGTCTGCTCAAAGCTTCTTTATCTCTGAAAGCTCCTGTGTTATCTATCACCAGGGCGTCTTCGATTCCGTAAGGCGTATAATCAATATCTTCAGGTGCATTGGCCGAGATCATATGAACAGTAGTGCCGTTAATAACCAGCGCATTATTCTCCATATCCGTTCTCACCGTTCCGGGGAAATCTCCATGAACCGAATCATGTTGCAACAATGACGCCCGTTTTTCAAGAACTGTATTATCGATTTCACCCCGCGTAACTATAGCACGAAGTCGCATCTGACTTCCCTGCCCGGTGCGCGTCATAAGTTCACGAGCCAATAGTCTGCCTATTCTGCCAAAACCATAAAGGATAACATCCTTAGGTATAATATTGTTGGTTGCTTTGCCCTCTTTAAGTTTATGACTAACAAACCTTATGGCATCTTCATATTGATTGTCTGTCAGGTGATACTCGTATGTTAATTTACCAATGTCGAGCTTCGCGGGAGGAAGTTTGAGTGTTAGAATCGCCTGTGCGATCTCAACAGAATCGAATATGGAAATAGGTTTTTGAACGAATTCACCGGCATATTCATGTAGGTTCAGAATTTCGCTCACATTTCGGTCTATTAGCTGATTTCGGAAGAGTACCAGCTCGATAGAACGATCGTACCACAGGTCGCTGACAATCTTTATAAATTCTACCGTGGCCTTGCGGCGATCGGTTTGAAAAGAAAGTTCTTTTTCATAAACTTCATCAAAACTCATGTGTAATTGTTTAGGGGTTTGAAATTTGCTGCAAAAGTATAGAATTCAAACGTTTTCGTGAAAGATATTTGTAAAAATAAATACCCCTTCGAAATTGAGTTTCAAAGGGGTATCTTTCTTCAGTAAAAACAATTTACCTGAAGATGAACGTATTTAAGTCGCCCTCCCTATCCAGGAAAGTTAATTTAATATCCTCACCTGAACTCATACGGTCCATTACACGTTTTACATCGTCAATATTATTAACAGTTTGATCATTGATCTTGGTAATTAAAATTCCACCCAGATCATATCGCTGCATATCTTTTGTTAAAGCACGATTCACTTTTACACCACCTTTTACTCCAAATCGCGATAGATCGTCCCTGGTTGCATTTCTTAACTCTAATCCGAGATCGTCCAACTCGATAGTTTCTAGTTTTACCAGGGTAACCGGTATAATTTTTTCATTGCCGTTCCTAATTATAGTAACATCTACCACATCATTCGGGCGTTTCGATCCTAAATAACCGGCCAGATCTGAAAATTTACCAACTTTATATCCGTCCAGACCTTTAATGATATCGCCTTCTTTTATGCCACTTTTATCCGCACCACTGCCATCTTCAATACCTCCAACGATCACACCTTCAGTTTCGTCAAGGCCTAATTTTTCTGCAATATTGGAATTAAGTGTTTGCCCTTGAATTCCTAAGATCCCTCTCTGAACGTCTCCATACTCCATGATATCCTCGATGATCTTACGGGTGTTGTTGGAAGGTACGGCGAAAGAGTAGCCAACATAAGAACCGGTTTCAGAAGTTATTGCCGTATTGATCCCCACAAGTTCACCGCGAGTATTCACCAATGCCCCACCGCTATTTCCGCGATTTACTGCGGCATCTGTTTGAATAAATGATTGAGGATTACTATCGAATTCGTTGAGATCTCTTGCCTTGGCACTAACGATACCCGCTGTTACGGTTGAGGTAAGATTAAATGGATTACCCACGGCCAATACCCATTCGCCAATTTGCAATTCATTGGAATCGCCAAAGGGTACGAATGGTAATTTCTCATCGGATTCAATCTTGATAAGTGCAATGTCGCTTTTGGAATCAGTTCCTATAAGTTGAGCCTGATATGTTCTATTATTATTCAGCGTAACTTCCAACTGGGAGGCATTCGCTATCACATGATTGTTTGTTACAATATATCCGTCGGGCGTAATGATCACACCACTTCCCGCTCCTACCATAGCGCGAGGTTCGCCAGTACCATAAAAATATTCCATAATATTGGTAGGTTTACGACTTATGGTCGTGTTTTTAACGTGCACAACGGCATGTACAGTTTTTTCGGCAGCTTTGGTAAAGTCAAGAGACGTTCCACTAAGGCTGGACGTATAGCTGGCGGGAATAAAAGTTGGATTTTCCTGGGTCGCGTTTACTACTATCGGGTTATCTTTTTCAAGCAGTTTATAACCTCCAAGTGTTAAGGCGCCTGCAATGAGCGCCACGGCAAATAATCGAACTGTCTGTTTCATATGCGCATATTTATACTATAGGTTAACACTTATAAGACGAATATATTCTTTCAATATTTCAGTTTTAACGTGCATTTAACACCGGTCTATCTCCGTATATAGAATTCGCTTTTTATACCTTTGCCTCAATGGCAATCGAATTCTATAAATACCAGGGAACCGGTAATGACTTTATCATAGTCGATAATCGACTTCAAAAATTCCCCAAAAATAATACCAAACTGATCGCCCGGATGTGTGACAGAAAATTTGGTATTGGTGCTGACGGTTTGATACTTTTAGAAAATCATCTTTCAGACGATTTCAATATGGTCTATTACAATTCGGACGGCAATTTAAGTTCAATGTGCGGGAATGGCGGACGATGTATCACTCATTTCGCAAATTACCTGGGAATTATTGAAGATCAGGCAGTTTTTGAAGCCATAGACGGTATGCATGAGTCGTCCATTGAGGATGCAATAATTTCGTTACGGATGAATGATGTTCACCATGTAGATTTGAAAGACGATTTCGCGTTTCTGAACACTGGTTCGCCACATCATGTGATCCTGGTTGACGATTTGTCAGATTACGATGTATTTCAAAATGGCAGAAATATCAGAATGGAAATGTATGGTGAATCCGGAGCTAATGTAAATTTTGTGGAGCAAGAAGGCCCGTCGGGTTTTTCGGTTCGGACGTATGAAAGAGGCGTGGAAGATGAGACACTTTCGTGTGGCACAGGGGTAACGGCTGTGGCCATTGCGATGTTCGAAACCGGAAATACCACTTCAGAAGAAGTAATTTTAAAAACCCCTGGAGGAGAATTAAAGGTGCGATTTACAAAAACAGACAACGGCTATACTGATATTTACTTAATTGGGCCTGCGGTACAGGTTTATAAAGGCGTTTGGAAATGAGTACACTTCGTGGAAATATAATTACGCTTCGGGCGCTTGAGCGCACCGATCTGGATTTTCTCTATCAATTGGAAAACGATGAATCGGTATGGGAGGTGAGCAATACCAGTACGCCTTATTCCAAGTTCGTACTTAAGCAATACCTGGAAAATGCCCATCGGGATATCTATGAAGTAAAACAGCTACGTCTTGTTATCTGTACTTCTGAAGACAAGAACCCAGTTGGATTTGTCGATCTGTTTGATTTCGAACCACGGCATCGACGCGTAGGTGTAGGGATTGTAATTTTTAATTCGGCCGACCGTAATAAGGGATATGCTTCGGAAGCACTTAGAATGGTGGCTGAATATTCCTTTACGCACTTGCAAGTACATCAGCTATATGCCAATATTTCAGAAGATAATGACGTTAGTATTACGTTGTTCGAAAAACTCGGCTATGAACGGGTTGGTTCTAAAAAGGATTGGATCATTTCTGAAAATGGATTTAAAAACGAACTCCTCTATCAATTAATTTATGACAAAGAATCTTAAACGCCTAATCTGGTCTGTATTACTTATAGGTATAGTTGCTATGGCAATTTTTGCCTGGTTCGTGTATAGCGCAGTATTATCTCCGAATACGGCTTTTACAAATGATGAGGCGCATGTCTATATTCGAACAGATGCAAACTTTTCGGATGTAATGGATGAATTACGACCGCTCCTGAAAGATGCGGTTTCCTTCGAGGCTGTGGCAAATAGGAAAGGATATCCGGGAAATATCAAACCCGGGCATTACGTGATCCGCCAGGGAATGAACAATAATGATATTATAAACACCATCCGTATTAATAACACCCCCGTAAAAGTAAAATTCAACAACCAGGAACGACTTGAGAACCTGGCCGGAGCCATAGCCAGTCAAATTGAAACAGATAGTGTCTCTCTCCTCAATGCCATGAGGGACCGGGAATTTCTCGCTGAAATAGGACAAACACCCGAATCGGCCCTGGCAATATATTTACCCAATACCTACGAGCTGTACTGGAATACTTCTGCTTCCGATTTTTGCAAACGCATGAAGTCTGAATACGATCGTTTCTGGAATGAATCCAGGACTTCCAAAGCGAAAGCTATTGGTCTGAGCCCTGAAGAAGTTATTTCACTGGCGGCGATCGTTCAGAAAGAAACGGCTAAGGTAGATGAGCGGCCCCGGGTTGCGGGATTATATGTGAACAGGATTAAACGCGGTATGTTACTTCAGGCCGATCCAACAGTGATCTATGCAAAGAAGAAAGCGGAAAATGATTTCGAGCAGGTGATTAAAAGAGTATTATATCGTGATCTAAAACTAGATTCTCCTTACAATACCTATAAAAATACCGGCGTTCCTCCCGGTCCGATTTCCATGCCGGATATGTCATCCATCAAGGCAGTTCTCAATCATGAAGATCATGATTATATTTTTATGGTGGCGGATATCTCCAATCCAGGCTATCACAAATTTGCCAAAACCCTGTCCCAACATAATAGAAATCGTGCGGAGTACGTGCGATGGATTGATGGTCAGGGGGTTAATCGTTAAATTTTATCCCTGAACACGCGTTTATAAAATTCTCCAGGGAACGAGTAGTGAATGATATTGTCCGGAATTTTTATTTATAATACTGAATTACAGATTGTTATGATTTTTAGTGCTAATTGTTTAAGAATTGATGTTTATCTCGATTTCGGGTTTAATTTCCGTTCAAATTTCTTCAGAAAACCAAAATTTGACCAAAAAATTCGTTAAAATTTAACTTTAACACATTTACGTTGTTCATAAGATAGTTCATTGTTTTTGAACGAATTATCAGTTTCCCAGTCTTTTCCATGCTAATTTTACGATTAATATTAAAAAACGCTGTCTAGTTGAATATTCCCACAAAAAATAACCTTAACAAACATTAACATCCGTCATATAAAAATCTTGGTTTCGGTCGTATATTTGCACACTGAAATTAGATATGTAAGAAATTACGTATCGAATGGTATAAAAAATGAGACGTAAGTTATTGCGAATTAGTTTATTAGTAACCGTTGCCGTTGGAGTATTGACCATGTTTTCTTTTAAGAACAAGAAAAAGGTTTCATATTTCAATACCGATGGTCTGGAGCTGTTCTTTACAGTTCCTACCAAGGCGGAGGCAAATTTCGACAACAAGGAAATTGAGTTAAATCATAAACTATTCCTTGGTAAAACATATGTTGGTTTTAAAGAGGCTCTCGGATTCAAAGAGTCTCGTAATAATTACAAAATCATCAATGAATACGGGTATATGGGTAAGTACCAGTTTGGAAAAGGAACTCTAAACATGATCGGGATCTATAATCCGGATCGTTTCCTGAACGACACCAAACTTCAGGAACAGGCCTTTACCGCATATACCTCGCGAAACAAATGGATTCTGCGAAGAGATATCGACCGTTATGTGGGGCGTTATATCGATGGTGTGAAGGTAACAGAATCAGGAATTCTTGCTGCAGCTCACCTTGCTGGAGCCGGTAACGTTAAAAAATATCTTCGCAGTGGCGGAGAGATCGGGTTTAGTGATGCCTTCGGAACATCAATTCGTTATTATTTAAAGAAATTTTCAGGCTACGATACCTCCTGGGTAGAAGCCGACAAGCAAGCTAAAGTTTTATAAGTAAGTTATTTTTGGATGATGAACAAGGTGGGCCTTTTATTTAGGTCCACCTTTTTATATTTCCATTCTTCCGCTGTTAGCGTAAGGATGAATTCGGTGGGCAAAGTGATGTCGCAGGCAACACATATTCTGGTCTGGTGCTGTACCGTACTTATAAGGCTCTCTAGCAATTGATCGCTGCGATACGGAGTTTCAATAAAAAGTTGAGACTGGTTGAACTCCTCCGAAAGTCGCTCCAGTCGCTTAATTTCTTTTCTTCGTTCACGCTTATCGATGGGTAGATATCCATTGAATGCAAAATTCTGACCATTAAATCCACTTGCCATCATCGCCAATAAAATACTGGAAGGACCCACCAGGGGAACTACCTTTATACCCTGCCTATGCGCTTCTTCTACCACCGCAGCGCCCGGATCGGCAATTCCCGGACATCCTGCATCACTAATCACACCAACATCCAGCCCCTGATGACAAGGTGCCAGCATTTCAGGAATTTCAGATTCATCTGTATACTTATTAATAAGTCTGAATTGCAGATCGGGCTGTGACTTTCGTGGGACAATAGTTTTTATAAAGCGACGGGCACTCTTTTCTTGTTCCACAATATAATAATCGATTTCCTCCACGGCTTTTTTAACCAATAAAGGTAAAACCTCAAGAGGAGGTGTCTCTCCCAGGGGACAGGGAATTAGATAAAGATTTCCTTTTTCAGAAACCATACTTATCGGATCACCAGTTTTTCAACCAGTTGGGTTCCTGAATCGGTTTGAATAGAAACCAGGTACAAGCCACTCTGAAGTCGCGAGATATTTAGTTCATAATGTTGGTTGTCAATATTCTCTTCGGTAAAAATCACAGAACCCGCGAGGTTCGTAATTCGCAGCGATTGAATAGCACCGTATTCGAAATTAAGAGAAACCATCTCAGTAGCAGGATTGGGTGTAATACTGAATCCTGTCGCAGCAAAGTCGTTAGTGCCTGCTATAGTTTCATCGATAATGCGAAAGATATTTCCCGAAATATCTACAACAAAAAGTTCATTATCGTTATTCTCTCCGAAGGAAACCCAGGATCCACCAAACCCACCACGGTCTGTAAGAGTACCTGCCGGATCTACCGTGAATAACCTGCCACTGCAAACGTCAGCTGCGAAGTAAAGACCTTGTAATCCCGGCCACATACTACCTCTGTATACATATCCACCCGTAACAGAGCAATTACCACTTCCTGAACTGGAAGAATATTCTGCTTCAGGAAAAGTAAGGGTTCCCACTGGCGGGCAACCTGTTGTATTAAAAGGTACGGACCCTTCATAACATCTCCAACCGTAGTTAAGACCTGAGGCAGTTGAAAGTTGTTTGTTTATTTCTTCCACATCTCCTTGTCCTACATCACCAATCCAAAGATCGTCCGTCATGCTGTCGAAGGAGAATTTCCATGGATTGCGAAGACCATAGGCCCAAATTTCCTCGGCATCGATAACACTTCCGGCAAATGGATTATCTCCGGGTATTCCATAATTATTACCACCTCCGGGATTGTCAACATCTATTCGCAGCAGTTTTCCCAAAAGTAAGGTGGTATTCTGAGCTCTGTTTCCCGGGTCACCGCCGCTTCCGCCATCTCCGGAAGCAATATAAAGGAAGCCATCAGGGCCAAAGGCAAGACTTCCCCCATTATGATTTTGGAATGGCTGAATATAGTCGATAATTGGAAATTCAGAACCCGGAAGTGCGATGTCCGGATCTCCCGGATCTACCGAAAACCTGGAAACCTGGGTGTTACCACCATTGGTGATATAGTTAACATAGAAAAAACCATTGGTAGCATAATCGGGATGAAAAGCCAGGCCAAGGAGACCACGCTCATCATTTATACCTGAAGGATTAATTACAATGCTGTTTATGTCGAGGAACGGTCCTGCATTAATACTTCCGTCTGAATTTAAGATCTTGATAATCCCGGCTTTTTCAACAACAAATAACCTGTCGTCACCAGCATTTTGTAGATCCACTGGCTGATTAAAAGAGGAGCCGGTGTTGAATTGTTCAACTTCGATTATTTGAGAAGTAGCCGAACCAAAAATTAGCAGGCATAGCAGATAGGGGATAATAGTTTTCATAGTTAGTTTTTTAGATGTACTACTAAAGTAACGAAATACCTAAGAATAAAAAAGTTAAAGACGTGCAGCGATTTTTTCACATGCCTCTTCGAGCATATTAAAAACGTTTTCGAAGCCGAAAGTTCCGCCGTAATACGGGTCGGGGACATCCACATTTTCATTAGGAAAGATCTCATCCAGGATGAGCTGTACCTTGGATTTCTCACTGTCGTCCTTCGCCATTTTGACGACGTCCTGAAAGTTCGAATTGTCCATGACGAAGATATAATCATAGGTTTCAAAATCGTAGGTAGAAAATTTTTTCCCACGTTGGTAAGTAATATCAAGGCCGTTCTTTCTGGCCACCTCAATACTCCTTGGATCTGGCTGTTCACCGACGTGCCAGCCACCCGTACCTGCTGAATCCACGGTTATCTTTGTGGTATCTACTTTCGATCTCAATATTCCTTCTGCCAAAGGAGAGCGGCAAATATTGCCTAAACATACCATTAACACCTTTGTTTTCATTCTGAATAAAAAATCCCGCAAGGGCGGGATGAAGATTATAAGGTTAATTTTTTATTAAGGTCTTCAACATACTTTCGAAACTGCTTATCCGTACTAGATAAATTATCTACCGTCTTACAAGCATGTAAAACTGTAGCGTGATCGCGCTGTCCGATCTGAGAACCAATGGAAGCCAATGAAGCTTTGGTAAATTTCTTCGCAAAGAACATAGCTAGCTGTCTTGCCTGTACGATATGCCGTTTGCGAGTTTTCGATTGCAAAGTGTCTACATCCATCTGGAAGTATTCACTTACAACTTTCTGTATGTAATCAATTGAAACTTCACGCTTAGTATGTTTCACATAATTGTCGACAATCTTCTTCGCCAGGTCGATAGTGATTTCCCGCTTATTAAATGAAGAATGAGCGATAAGCGATATTATTGCGCCTTCCAGTTCGCGAATGTTGGTTTTAATATTGTTTGCCAGAAATTCTACGATATCTTGCGGCATTTCCACACCATCCCGGTACAGTTTATTTTTAATAATCGCAACACGTGTGTCGTAATCCGGATGATTTAATTCTGCAGAAAGTCCCCACTTAAATCGGGAAAGGAGCCGCTGCTCGATATCTATCATATCTACCGGAGCCTTATCGCTGGTTAGGATAACCTGTTTTCCGTTTTGATGCAGGTGATTGAAAATATGGAAGAAAACATCTTGTGTTCCGGCTTTTCCGGAAAGTAATTGGATATCATCTACGATCAGTACATCGATGATCTGGTAGAAATGAATAAAGTCATTTCTGTTATTCTTTTTAACCGACTCTATATATTGTTGAGTAAACTTTTCTGCAGAGATATACAGAACGGTCTTCTCCGGATATTTATCCTTGATTTCCACGCCAATGGCATGAGCCAGATGCGTTTTTCCTAAACCTACTCCACCAAAGATCAATAATGGATTAAAAGATGTTCCTCCTGGTTTGTTAGCAACGGCCATACCGGCGGAACGTGCTAAACGGTTGGACTCACCTTCCAGGAAATTATCAAAATTATATCTCGGATTCAACTGGGATTCGATTTTTACATTACGTATTCCAGGAATCACAAACGGATTCTTTAAGTTCTGGACTTTTGTTCTTCAACGGTACATCTACTTCCTGCGATTGCACCTGACTTCTATTGGTACTTGGTATCCTTTCTGTGAAAGGTTGTTTGTTACCGTAGGTATTTTCCATCTTAATGATGTACACCAATTTTGCGGTACTCCCTAATTCCTTGGTTAGAGCAACCTTCAATAATTTTACGTAATGTTCTTCAAGCCATTCGTAAAAGAACTTACTGGGAACCTGAATACTAAGGGCATTGTCTGTAAGCTTAACTGCCTTGATAGGTTCGAACCATGTTTTGTATGCTTGTGAAGTAATATTATCTTCAATAAAGGACAAACAATTGTTCCAAACCGTTTCCGCAGTTTTACTCATAATTACTTGCTGAAGTTTTAGTTTGTTAATCTAGTCGTAAAAAAATGTAGAAAAAAGAGTAATCCCTAACATTTTCTTAACATTGCAAATATGTGAACAAAAAAATGAAAAAAAAAATAGATTGGGTATTGAATTTTTACTTTTTTTTTCGCATACCTTTACGTAGCTAAACTTACAAAAAATATCCCCCTTTTAGACACTTTATTTGTGAAAAAAAATATTACTAAATATAAGAGTGCGTTATGGAGAAACCGATCAAATGGGTATTGTTTACTATGGAAATTATGCTCAGTATCTCGAACAAGGAAGAACCGAATGGCTACGAGAACTGGGCTTTTCCTATAAATGGATGGAAGAAAATAACGTGCAATTCCCTGTTATTAAATTCGTTATAGATTACAAGCTTCCGGCACATTATGATGACGAAATTTTCGTTACCACCACCTTAAAGAAACTTCCTACAGTTCGAATTGAGTTTGATTATGAAATTCATAATGCCGATGGTGAGCTTTTGGTGACCGCCTCAACGACTTTGGTTTTCGTTGACATGCACACAAATAAGTTGAAAAGCGCGCCCGATTATCTCATAAAAAAGCTTCAGGAATAACTATCTCCTTTTAATCTGAATATTTTGAAGATTCTGGAAGGTGTTAAAGATGCGATCCGAGTCTTTTTTTCGAACAGAAATTTCAATCTTGCAGTCTATTTCCATAATTTGACCGACGATTTTCAGCTGCTCATTCTTTATGATGCGCATTACCGTATTTATTTCTGAGTAGGTACATTGGACCATAAAATTTTCATCAATGGTCCGTGTTACAATCCTTGAAGCACCTAGGGCCAGCTTTGCACTCGTCTTATAGGCTTGGATCAAGCCACCTACACCCAATTTGGTTCCTCCGAAATATCGTATAACAACAACCAGGACATTGGTAAGGTCAAATGCCTGGATCTGCCCGTGTATTGGGGCTCCGGCACTATTAGACGGTTCCCCGTCATCATTAACCCGGTACCGTTCATAGGCCTTACCCAACTGCCAGGCGTAACACCAGTGTCTGGCATTGTAATGTTCTTTTTTCAGTTTTTCCAAATGATGCTTAATCTCTTCTTCAGAAGTAACCGGGAAGGCAAACCCATAGAATTTACTCCCTTTTTCCTTGAATAAGGTTTCCCCTATAGGTGCTGCGATGGTTTTGTACGTATCTTTTTCTGAAGCCATTACCAATTATTAATAGTAACCAGAAAAATACTGATGATGGCCAAGCCAATTCCCACCCAGTTCTTTGGTAATAATTTTTCATGAAAGAGCAAGATGCCCACCAGGGTAGAGGTCATTACCACCGCCACATTATTCACAGTAAATATTCCGGAGCTTTCCAGAATATCACTGCGTAATGCCTTTACCAGGAAGTAAACCGAAAAATAATTTGGGATGCCTAAGAAGATACCACCTATCACATTCTTTATACTGAATCTGAAGGTTCCTTTTATCATTTGACCGAGGAGCAAGAGTAATCCTACAACAGCTGCAGCGGCAAAGATCATAGATGAAAAAATAGCTATATCATCCTTAGCCACGTGAGTGTCTTCCAGGTATTTTAGGCTGCTGTCTATAATCCCACTTCCCATAAATACGAGGAAGGGATACATCAAATTACTTCGGTTGATCCTCAATCCGGATTTAGACTTTACGGAAGCCAGATAAACAGCCACTAATGCCAGCACGATTCCAATAAATTTAAATATCCCCAGGCTCTCCTTATAATATAGGAGTCCGAAAATGATAGGGATCACCAGGCTCATCTTGGTCGCTACGGAGACTACCGAAAGTCCGTTTCTTTGTGTAGTGATGGCCATGAGATTGAAAATTATTATGAATAGAATTCCCAGTGCTGTTGTATAAAGGAACCAATCCTTGTCGAGAATTTCACCCGCAGACACTACCCCATCATAGGCAAGGATCCCACACAGGCAGGCAACGATGTAATTTACCACAATCGCGTGCGGCGTATTCACTTTGAAGCGATCGAATAATTTGAAGGTCACAAAGATTACCGTAGACGACAGAACACTTAACAGCAGGTATATCAAGAGTGCGGATTTTTATATTGTTTTACAAGATCTTCTTTTATTGTCTTTTCGGAAATGAGCGTTCCGGATAGCTCCGGTGCCTTTACGCCCTGGTTAAATTTCACGGGTCCTTGAAAAATATAAGCTTCATCCCAAAGATTTTCTTCAATGAATGTTCGAAGCGTTCGAGATCCACCTTCCACGATCAGACTTTGTAATTCGTACTTATATAAAAGATCGCAAATTTGTTTGGCAATGGGGCTGCTAAAGTCGATAGATTCATAATTCAGATTTCGTGCATCTTTTTCGTTTGCTTCCGAGATGACCATGGTTGGAACACTGCCATCCTTAACTGCGGCATTCTCAGGAATCCTATGGGTTCTATCCAGGATTATTCGGTGGGGTGAAGTACCTTCCCAGAACCTTGCCATAAGGCTGGGATTATCATCGATAACTGTATTGGTGCCCACGAGTATGGCAGCTTCCTCGGTTCGCATCTTGTGAACAAATTGTCTTGAAAACTCATTCGTGATCCATACCGGTGCTTTCTTTTCATCTCTATGGGCAGGGGCGAGGAGGCCATCTTCAGATTGAGCCCATTTCAAAATGATGTAGGGTCTTCTTTTATTCTGAAAAGTAAAAAATCGTTTGTTCAAAGCAATGCACTCGTCCTCAAGAACTCCTGTAATAACATCACAACCGGCTTTTTTTAACTTCGCTATTCCACGCCCGCTTACTTTGGGGTTGGGATCGGTACTTCCTATCACAACTTTTTTAATTCCTTCGGAAATGATGAGATCGACGCAAGGAGGTGTCTTACCAAAATGACTGCAGGGCTCCAGACTTACATAAATTATCGCGTCAGACAGGAGTCGTGAGTTAGTGGCATTTCGAATCGCATTAACTTCGGCATGAGGTTCTCCCGCTTTGTAGTGCCAACCCTCTCCGATAATGCTCCCGTTGTGGACTACCACACTGCCCACCAGTGGGTTTGGGTAGGTGCTGCCCAACCCTTTTTTGGCCAGTTCGATGCAACGCGACATAAATTTTTCATGTAACTTCACCGCACAAAAGTACAAGTAAATTACCACATGGAAATGCCGGTTATCCGCCCCGTAGAGAAAAAAGATAATGCACAGTTGGGTTATCTTATTCGCTCCATATTGGAAGATTTCGGTGTACCGAAAATTGGAAGTGCCTATGCCGATGTTGCACTGGAAGATATGTTTGGCACCTATCAGAAAGAAAAAGCAGCTTATTTCGTGATCGATCACGAAGAAAGGATCATAGGAGGTTCAGGAATCGCACAACTCGATAATTATAACGGACCTATTTGTGAATTGCAGAAAATGTACTTTTTAACCGAAGCCAGAGGCAGAGGGCTTGGTGCCAGGATGATGGAACTCTGTTTGCAAAAAGCGGCGGAATTCGGATATGAAAAAGTGTACCTCGAGACCATGCCCTATATGATCGCCGCACAGAAATTATACGAGCGTAGCGGATTTGAATATCTCGACGGTCCATTGGGAGATACGGGCCACTATGCCTGCCAGACCCATATGCTAAAAACTCTGTAACCGTGACGATAAACGACCTTACGAAGCGTTTTGCAAACGAACTTTCTGCACGGTATCCTTCCGAAGAGCACCATTCTTTTTTTACGATGCTTGGAGAATATTGGCTGGGGTATTCGAGGTTAGAACTTTCTCTGAATGGTTCCGAAGAGATAAATTCGGAAATTATCTTAAAGTTCTTTAATGCACTGGAACGATTAAAAAACCAGGAACCTATTCAATATATAATAGGTACAACAGAATTTTACGGACTGCCATTCAGCGTTTCACCAGACACCCTGATACCGCGTCCGGAGACGGAAGAATTGGTCGACTGGATCATTCGGGAAAACACAGTAAAAACAGAAATCCTTGATATAGGGACAGGTACCGGATGTATTGCAGTTACCCTCGCTAAACATATGAAAGACAGTGTTGTTTCGGCATTGGATGTTTCAACCGGGGCCCTTGAGGTAGCTGTTCGTAATGCAAAAGATAATAATGTTAGCGTTCAATTCATCGAGGCAGACATTCTTTCTACAAGTCAACTTCCTTCTCAATACGACATTATTGTTTCTAATCCTCCCTATGTTCGACATTTAGAGAAAAAAAAGATGCACGACAATGTATTACGCTTCGAACCACCAACAGCATTATTTGTACCAGATAAGGATCCACTTAAATTTTATCACAATATTGCCAAGCTCGCTAAAACCCATTTAAAAGAGGGGGGCAGTCTGTTCTTCGAGATTAATGAGTATCTTAGTAAGGAGATGGTTTCTATGCTTAAAGATTATGGGTTCTGTGACATAGAACTTCGCCGGGATTTCAGAGGCAAGGACCGATTCATTAAATGTACACTCAATTTGGATGAATAAACTTGAAAAATTATGCGTGTTCTGTGGAAGCAGTGATGGGAATGATACCTCTATTACGAGTTCCGCAGTCGAATTGGGTGAGATCTTCGCCAAAGAAAATATAACCTTAGTCTATGGCGCTGCCAAGATCGGGATAATGGGAACCTTGGCAAAAACAGTTCTGGATAATCACGGAAAGGTAATCGGGATCATCCCGGAGTTTCTTAAAAAGAAAGAGGTGGTGCACCTCGGGCTTAACGAATTGATCACTACGATCAATATGCACGACCGGAAATTAAAAATGCAGGAGATCAGTGACGGTTTTATAGCACTTCCTGGTGGACTTGGGACCCTGGAAGAATTGTTCGAAATTCTTACCTGGTTGCAATTGGGGCTGCATTCGAAACCCATTGGTCTTTTAAATGTGAACGGATTCTACGATGATCTGCTTCAACTCCTTGAGACTATGGTTCGAAAAGGATTTGTTTCTATGGATAACTACGAACTGCTGCTGGTCGATTCCCAGGTGGATAGATTGCTTGAAAAAATGACGCAGTTCAAAGCGCCTGATATTCCTCATTGGCTGAATGAAGAAAGAGCTTAAGAATCAATTTATTAACTTTTTCAATCCTTTTTTTAACAATATTCTATAGTCTGAAATTTAATTGGCTACATTGAACCAATAACCATTAAATTTCAATTATGAGTTCTACAAAAAAGTTTTTTGCTGAAGGGCTTGGAACCTTCGCTTTGGTGCTGTTTGGATGTGGTGCCGCTACTGTTGCCGGAATTTCACAGACCGGGCCTGACGGTATCGGATTATTAGGAATCTCGCTCGCCTTTGGTCTGGCAGTTCTTGTTATGGCCTATACCATCGGGCCAATTTCAGGATGCCATATCAATCCTGCCATTTCAATTGCCATGCTGGTAGCGGGCAAGTTGTCTATGAAAGACACCATAGGTTACGTAATTTCCCAATGTATAGGAGCGGTCGCTGCCGCTGCACTTTTATATATGCTCCTTTGTGGTGGAGCAGGCTTCGAAATGCCAGAATGGGGTCTTGGAAGCAATGGCTGGGGAGAAGGCTACCTGGGAGAATATAATATGACTTCAGCCCTTATCGCCGAATTTGTATTTACCTTCCTATTCCTGATGGTCATTTTTGGGACAACCGCCAAAAATGCTTCGCCAATGATGGCAGGATTAGCAATAGGTCTGTCACTTACTTTAATACACCTGGTAGTAATACCTATAACCGGAACTTCAGTGAATCCTGCCCGTAGCCTTGGACCTGCTTTATTTGCCGGTGGAATGGCGCTGCAACAATTATGGCTCTTTATCGTAGCGCCGATTGCAGGTGGAATTTTTGCAGCACTTGTGCGCAAATTATTTGTGGACGATTAGTATTATATCTAAATAAGAGAACTCATCAAATGAGTTCTCTTATTTGTAGGAAAATATTTATTTTTTCCTACATTAGAGAATTATTAATAAATCTGACGTAAACATGAAAACAAAATTTCTATTTCTATTTTTAACCATCATTACATTTTCTGTTCCGGTTGTGGGACAGGTAAATGTTGAACAAAAACCAAATTTCGTGGGTGCTGTAACATCCATGGAGTATGTGACTTCACTGGCATCCAGGCCACACGACTGGATTCCTTCTGATAACTCCGTAAAGGAAGCGAAAGACAAAAGATCCCTGGAGAACCAGATCGTTACTGGTAAGGATCCGCAAACAGAAGACGATTATTACGTGCGCAACAGACACGAACTTGAACAAAGCTTACGAATGGCTCCGGCCAGCCTGGTCTTCGACGCGTATGCATCCGGATCACAACCTACAGATCCTTCATTGGCAATTGGGCCTAACCACGTGTTCGTAGTGTACAATACAGGTTTTACAATTTTTGATAAATCCGGGAACACCCTAGTCCCTCAAACCGCGCCCAATCCGGCCATTTTCCCTAGTGGTGGATGTTGTGACCTTACCGTATCTTATGATAATACTGCTGATCGTTGGGTCCTATCCTTTCTTGGAAACGGTGCTCAAATTGCAGTATCCGATGGACCAAACCCGGTTACTTCCGGATGGTACGTTTACAATATTTCTTCTATAAATGATTATCAGAAACTATCCGTTTGGAGCGACGGTTATTATCTTACAGATAATACAAGTTCAACCAACAGGGTTTGGGCTATGGAACGTTCGGCCATGCTAAACGGAAACCCTTCAGCTCAGATCATTGGATTTAATTTACCGGGCATTCAAACCTCGGGTTTTTATAGTCCACAGGTACTTAATGTTACCGACGCCAATCTGCCAGCGGCAGGTGGAGCCACAGTGGTTTATCTTCAGGACGATGCCTGGAACGGCGTAGCGAATGATCATATTAAATTATGGACCATCGATGTGAACTGGGCCAGTCCCGGTAGCTCAACAGTTTCGGCTGCGCAGGAGATTTCCACTACACCCTTTATTAGTGTCTTCGATAATGGAAGTTTTTCAAATTTAAGACAACCGGGCAATGGTAGACCGATAAATGTGGATGCGTTGCAGGCCACAATCATGAACCAGGCTCAATTTCGAAAATTTACTAATCATAATTCAGCAGTATTCAATTTTGTCGTTGATGCAGATGCCTCATCCGGGGAATTAGCAGCAGTTCGCTGGTATGAATTCCGCCAGAGCGGTGATAATCAACCCTGGTCTTTATACCAGGAAGGAACGTATACGGCACCGGATGGAAGACATGCATGGAACGCAAGTTTAGCCATGGATGGTAGTGGGAATATCGGTATGGGGTATACATCCATGTCCGGACCCAATACTTCGAGCACAGTCTATATAAGTTCGTATTTCACTGGTAGGTCAAGTTCCGATCCATTGGGAGTGATGACCGCTGCAGAAGGACTTATCGCCAATGGAAATGCTAAGATCCCCGGGACACGTTATGGTGACTACAGTAAGATCGATGTAGATCCGTCTGACGATACATCTTTCTGGTTCATCAATGAATATATGAACGGTTCCCGAAGAGGTGTGGTTGGAAAATTCACTGTACAGGTGACTCCGCCCGATACGGAAGCCCCAACCGATCCTACGAATCTCATTGCCAGTAATGAAACATCCAGTGGCGCAACACTAACCTGGAATGCTTCGACAGATAATGTAGGCGTGGATCATTATAATATATCCATAGATGGCAATGTGGTTGGAACTTCAACCACAACTACATTTAATGTTACCGGCCTTTCTCCACTTACTACCTATAATGCTTCTGTAAATGCGGAAGATGCTGCCGGTAATGTATCAGGTAGTGCTTCTACTTCTTTTACTACTTTAGAAGGAGGTGGAGGTAACGGAGAAATTGCTGCCTATTATTTCGAGACCGGACTTGAGGGGTGGATCGATGGAGGAAATGACTGTGCGAGACAAGCATCTTCAAACTCTTTTGAGGGTACCTATTCCATTCGATTACGCGATAATTCAAACACTTCGAATGCGGTTTCACCTACGCTGGACCTTTCAGGGAATTCTCAGGTGAGTATTGAATTTCATACCTATGCAAACAGCATGGAGAATGGAGAGAATTTCTTCGTTGAATTCTATAACGGATCGTCTTATCAGGTTATAGGAGACTATGCAAGTGGAACAGACTTCAGTAATGGAAGTTTCTTTACCGATACCATCGTATTGGATTCGGGAACTTATAATTTCAATGCGAACAACAGATTCCGTATTCGATGTGATGCCAGTGCGAATAACGATCAGATATGGTTTGACCAGGTTATAATTAATGGCGATGGTACACTAGCGCCAATCGTTCCGAATGATGGTATAACGCGAGCTCCGGAGGCTATTCGGGCCCAGCAATTGGCCAATAGTGAAAATGTAAGACTATATCCCAATCCGGCTAATTCCGTCCTGAACATTGAGATTCTTGATGGTAGCTACGATGAGATCATGATATTCTCTTCGACAGGAGTATTGGTTCAATCCATGAAAGTGGGAAGTGATGCCTTGAGTATTGATGTATCCGAATATGCTGCAGGAATTTATTTCATGAGATTTGTAACGGGAAAATTAGCTGTAACTAAGCGATTTGTCAAAAAATAGTATATCCTCTTTAATTATTGAACCGCTCCGAAAGGAGCGGTTTTTTTATGCACTAATTTTTAAAATTATGAGAGTTTGCAAATTCAATTTCTATATTTGTTCACATGAATCCGGAACAGCAGATTTTACAACTTCGCGAAGAACTCCGTCAACATAATTATAAGTACTATGTACTGGACGAACCAGTAATTTCAGATTACGAATTCGATCAGAAACTGAGTCAACTTCAAGCTCTGGAAGCTGCACATCCCGAGTTCCACGACCCAAATTCGCCTACGGTTCGGGTTGGGGGTGAGATCACTAAGAATTTCAATACAGCGACCCATGAGTTCAGAATGTATTCTCTGGATAACTCTTATTCCAAAGATGATCTGCTGGATTGGGAGAACCGCATCCGAAAATTGGTGGATGGCGACATTCAATATACATGCGAACTTAAATATGATGGGGCCTCCATAAGTCTATCTTATGAAAACGGGAAGTTGGTTCGGGCTGTGACCCGTGGTGACGGATTCCAGGGTGATGATGTAACAAACAATGTTAAGACCATTAAATCGGTACCACTTCAGCTGAAGGGTGATTATCCCGATAAGTTTGAAATAAGGGGCGAGATTGTTTTACCCTTCGAAGGTTTCAAGAATATGAACCTGGAACGGATCGATATTGGGGAAGAACCCTATCGGAATCCCAGGAACACAGCTTCAGGAAGTTTAAAACTACAGGACAGTAGTGAAGTAGCCAGGCGCCCTCTGGAGTGTTTGCTGTACAGCTTAAAGGCAAACCGACTGCCAATTACCACTCAATTTGAGGGTCTACAAAAAGCGCGTGATTGGGGTTTTAAAGTCCCGGAGGTGGCAAAACTCTGTAATAATATAGATGAGGTTTTGGAATTTATAAATTATTGGGATGTTCATCGCCATGACTTGCCTTATGAAACAGATGGCGTTGTTATTAAAGTAAATAACCTGCAGCAACAGGAGGAGATGGGATACACGGCTAAATCGCCACGATGGGCCATGGCCTATAAATTTAAAGCAGAATCGGCTGTTACGGTGCTTAATAAGATCACTTACCAGGTAGGTCGTACAGGCGCAATAACTCCAGTTGCCAATCTGGAGCCAGTCGAACTTGCCGGGACTGTGGTTAAACGTGCTTCCCTCCATAATGCCGATCAGATCGCCAAGCTCGATGTCAGGGAACGTGATACTGTATTCGTAGAGAAAGGTGGAGAGATCATTCCAAAGATCACCGCTGTTGATAAGAGCAAACGAATTGCGTCCAGTATACCAACGCATTATATAGAAAATTGCCCGGAATGCGATACTCCTTTGGAGCGAAAAGAAGGTGAAGCCCAGCATTATTGTCCTAATACGGATGGATGTCCACCACAGATAATTGGTAGGATCCAGCATTTCATTTCACGAAAGGCCATGGATATTGAAGGTCTGGGTGGAGAAACGGTTGCCCTTTTAGTGACCAATGATTTAATAAAAAATTATGCTGACTTATATGACTTAACTGTAGAACAGGTAATTCCGTTGGAGCGAATGGCAGAAAAAAGTGCTGAGAACCTTGTGAACGGGATCGAGGCGTCAAAACAAATTCCGTTTGAACGGGTCTTATTTGCTTTAGGAATACGTTATGTGGGTGAGACAGTTGCCAGGAAACTGGCAAAACACTATAAATCCATCGATGCATTAATGGATGCCTCGGCAGAAATGCTCGTTAATGTAGACGAGATTGGAGCGCGCATCGCAGAGAGTGTAATTGCCTTTTTTGCTTCCGAAGAAAATAAAACCATCATTCATCGGTTAAATAATTATGGGGTTCAACTGAAGATATCTGCCGAGAAATTAGCGAATCAGACAGACAAACTACAAGGTAATTCCTTTGTTGTATCCGGCGTTTTTGCTCAGGTGTCGCGAACGGAACTTAAAAAACTCATCGAGGACAATGGAGGCAAAGTATCGGGTAGTATATCGGGGAAGACCAGTTTTGTGGTCGCGGGAGAGAATATGGGGCCAAGTAAGAGAACCAAGGCAGAAAGCCTGGGAATTCCCATCATCACTGAAGAATATTTTCTCAAAATGATTTCGTGAGCTTATCAAAATAATACATGTTTAAGCTGTACTTTTGTATGACATGAGATTGCTTGTATGTTTGAAAAAATTAAACGTCGGACTTTAAGGAAACGCATCGATCAAAATATTACTAAACGCGACATTTCCAGAATAAATACGGAAATGATAACGTTGGGATTTTTGGTTGACGAAGCGCTGATTCCCGCGCTTGAAGTTTTCGACTCCTTCTCGCTTGAGTATGGATTGCAGCCCAAGGATGTAAAAGTATTTTCGTTTCAGGAGGTGAAAAGAAAGACACCATCCTTGAGACAGAACCAGATTAATAACAAGGATTTCAGTTGGAAAGGAGAGATACATAATCAGAATGCGGTCGAATTCCTGGATAGAAAATTTGATGTACTGGTAGGATATTACAGTGGTAAACACGAATTCCTGGACCTTATGATATCTCGAAGCAATTCGGCATTTAAGGTGGGTTTCCCCGGAGGAGACGAACGCTTATTCGATTTGATCATTGCGGTGGCACCTGCAAGTGTAGATAGTTTTAAAGCAGAACTTAAAAAGTACCTAACGGTTTTAGGTAAAATGTCATGAAAGAATTAATTGGAACTGGAGTCGCGCTGATAACACCGTTTAACAAAGATCTTTCGATAGATGTTGAAGGGTTGAAGCGTGTAGTGAATTATCAAATTGATAATGGTATTGATTATTTGGTTTTATTGGGGACGACCGCTGAAAGCGTAACCCTGTCTAAGACCGAAAAGCAGTTGGTTATAGACACGGTTTCAACCGCGAATGCCGGAAGGCTACCCATGGTGCTTGGTATTGGCGGGAACAACACAAAGGCGGTCATTGAAGAAATTGAATCCAGGGACTTAAGTGATATGGTCGCTATTTTATCCGTATCACCCATGTACAGTAAACCTACACAGGAAGGAATCTATCATCATTTTGCGGCTATTGCCCGAAAGTCTCCAAAACCGATAATATTATATAATGTTCCGGGCAGAACAGCCAGTAATATATTACCGGAAACCGTTTCGAGCTTAGCCAGGGATTTTGATAACATTATCGCCATCAAAGAAGCTGCGGGAGATATCGTTCAGGCGATGCGCATGATCGATGGCACAGCGGAGGATTTCATGGTTATTTCCGGTGATGATATGGTAACATTGCCAATGATCCTGGCCGGAGGATCGGGAGTGATCTCGGTGATTGGGGAAGGATTTCCGAAGCAATTTTCAGAGATGGTGCGATTAGGTCTTGACGGTAATGCTTCCGAAGCTTTTAAGATTCACTACAAAATCGCCCCTGGAATTGATTATATTTTTGCTGAAGGCAATCCAGCCGGTATTAAAACCGTTTTCAAGGCGCTTGGTATTTGTGAGGATTATGTGAGGTTGCCACTGGTGAGCGCCAGCAGCTCACTGAGGGCTAGAATAAATGACTTTGTAACGCAAATTTCTTAGTGGGATTTGATTTCAAATGTTAATTGTATCGAAAACCCTACTGAATATCCCCTGAAGGGCAATATTTTAGCCTGATAATAAGTTTTTGTAATCAGCTTAATTTCACTATTTTTGCACGATGTTTTATAAATTGATCAGAACGAGTCTTTTAGCGCTGCTAACGGCACTTCTTTTTAACTCCTGCAGCGAGTATCAAAGAGTACTTAAGGCAGATGATGCAGCCAGGAAATTTGTGTTTGCAGACTCTTTATATTCCAAGGGAAAATATAAGAAGGCATTGAAACTCATGGAACAGATCGTTCCCGTGTACCGGGGAAAACCTCAGGCTGAAAAACTTATGTACATGTACGCGAATACATTCTACAATATGGAAGACTTTTACCTGGCAGGGTATCAGTTTGAGCGTTTCGAGACTGCTTATCCTGATAGCGACAGCATAGAAGTGGCGGCGTATAAATCGGCTAAGAGTTATTACGAGCTTTCTCCGCGATATTCGCTAGATCAAAAGGATACCGGCAAAGGGCTGGAACGCCTTCAGAGTTATATCAATAAATATCCTAATTCAGAATTTCGTAAGGAGGCAAATGGCCTGGTCCTCGAATTAAGAAGGAAACTGGAGAAAAAAGATTTCGAAGTTGCAAATCAATACCTCAATATTGAAGATTATAAGGCAGCTATCGAAGCTTTTGATAATTTCATAACAGATCATCCCGGAGCTTCTCTTCAGGAAAGAAGCCTTTTACGGTAGATTCGAAGCGGCCTATAAATTAGCCCTTAGGAGCCTTCCTTCTCTTATAAAAGAGAGGCTGGAAGAGGCTAAAGGATATTATAGTAGTTTTAAAAAGTATTACGAAGACAGTGATTTATCCGAAGACGCACAATCCATACTGGCGGATATCGATGAACGATTGTCGACGGAAGAACCAACAAGCAAATAACCGTATTATGACAGATATTAAAAATTCAGATGCACCTATCAATACCACGACTATTGATAAAAATTTGATCGACGGACCAACAGGGAATATTTACGAAGCCATTTCGATAATATCCAAGCGTGCCGTGCAAATCAATGGTGATATTAAAAAGGAGTTACTGGAGAAACTGGATGAATTCGCAACCTACAATGACAGTCTTGAAGAGATCTTCGAGAACAAGGAGCAAATAGAAGTTTCCAAATTCTACGAAAAATTACCCAAGCCACATGCATTGGCGATTCAGGAGTGGTTAGAGGATAAGATCTATCACCGAAATACTCAGGACGAAGAACTAGAAGAGTAAGCGTTATGTCTGTTCTAAGCGGTAAAAATATAGTACTCGGAGTCACAGCCGGTATTGCCGCTTATAAGTCAGCGTTTCTGGTTCGTTTGCTCATCAAGCATGGAGCGAATGTCAAGGTGGTGATGACCCCCAACGCCAAGGAATTTGTAACACCGCTAACGCTCTCTACCTTATCAAAAAATGAAGTCTTTTCTTCTTTTACAAATGAAGAAGATGAAAATGCCCAATGGAATAACCATGTTGAGTTAGCCCTTTGGGCTGATTTATTTATTATCGCACCGGCAACGGCTAATACCTTGTCGAAAATGGCCAATGGTACCTGCGATAATTTGCTGCTGGCGGTCTATATGTCGGCTAAATGTCCTGTTTATTATGCACCTGCTATGGATCTGGATATGTATAAGCATCCCAGTACAAAAGAAGCATTCGACAAACTCACCTCTTATGATAATATTCAGATAGCCGCCGGGCACGGTGAATTAGCCAGCGGACTGATAGGCCAGGGTCGTATGGCAGAACCGGAAGATATCATTGCCTTTATTGAAAAGGATCTGTTAAAAGGGCTCCCTCTGCGGAATAAAAACATTCTTATCACAGCCGGCCCAACGTATGAAGCCATAGACCCGGTTCGATTTATAGGAAATCATTCTTCGGGGAAGATGGGATATGCCCTTGCAGAAGTAGCGGCCTCTCTGGGGGCAGAGGTTACAATGGTCTCCGGCCCTGTGAGTGTTAGTACCGATAATTCTCGGATCGAAGTAATTTCGGTAACCTCGGCAGAAGAGATGTATGAGGCAGCTCATGCACATTTTGAGGATGCTGATATCGCTATTTTGAGTGCTGCCGTTGCCGATTACCGTCCGGCTGAAGTTTCTTCAGAAAAAATAAAAAAGAAAGACGCGGAACTACACATCAAACTTGAGAAGACCAAAGATATATTAGCCTCTCTGGGGGAAATGAAGAAGGCACAATTTTTGGTGGGTTTTGCACTGGAAACCGAAAATGAACTTGAAAACGCAAAAACGAAACTGAAAAAAAAGAATTTAGATTTAATTGTATTAAATTCGCTGAGAGATGAAGGGGCAGGGTTTAAGGTTGACACCAATAAAGTTACACTTATCAACAAGGACAATAAAATATATCCTTTTGAAGTTAAACCAAAAACAGAAGTCGCCCGCGATATTTTAGAAATTATTATAGACGAAATACATGTATAGAATATTATTCGTTATAGCACTTATTTTTTCGACGGTTACAGTTCGATCACAGGAACTTAATGCAACAGTCACGATTGATGCTGTACAGACAGGACAGCCCAATCAGCAGGTATTCCGAACGTTGGAAACTCAATTGACCGAATATATCAACAACACTAAATGGACCGATAAAATCTATAAGAATCAAGAGCGGATCTACTGTAATTTTTCACTTATTGTTTCCAATTACGAATCCGACACCTTCCTGGCCACACTGCAGGTTCAGGCTTCAAGAACTATTTACGGCTCTACCTACGACAGTCCGATTTATAACTATAACGACAGACAGTCCAATTTCGATTATGTAGAGTTTGAACCGCTTGTGTTCAACATTAATAATTTTGGTTCGAATTTAATGTCGATACTCGCGTATCATGTATATACTATCATTGGGCTGGATGCTGACACTTTTGAACCAAACGGTGGACAGCAATACTTCGATATTGCAAAACAGATCGTAAATACTGCAGCAGGAAGTAATTTTGCGGGTTGGCGAGGCACAGACGGAACGCAATCACGTTTTCGTTACAACGATGCCCTTATCTCGAATGTTTATAAGGAATTTCATGATGCCATGTACAAATATCACCGTGAAGGCCTTGATCTAATGAGCGATGAGCCTAAGCGTGCCAAACAGAACATTGTTGCCGCTATTGCACTACTTAAAAACATTAACGACCGACGTCCTAATTCTTTTTTGCTTCGTACCTTTTTCGATGCCAAAAGCGATGAGATCCAGGATGTGTTCAGTGGTGGTCCGAATGTTGAAATTACCAAGCTGATCGAGAATCTTAATAGAATGGCTCCTACTAAAAGAAGTAATTGGAGCGAGATCAAGTTTTAGTCCTTCCCGCGTTTGCAGAACGGAGAATTCCTTGTACTTTTAACATCACACAGATACGCTACAGCGATTCTCTGAAAATTTACCTGTGATTACAACCCTTTCCATAAAAAACTACGCCCTGATCGATGATATACGAGTCGATTTTAGATCCGGCCTAACCATTATTACAGGGGAAACCGGGGCAGGAAAGTCGATTTTACTGGGAGCCCTGTCATTATTACTTGGGAAAAGAGCAGACCTTAGCAGTGTGAAAGATGCTTCAAAAAAGTGTACTATAGAAGCCGATTTTGCCATAGCAGAATATGATTTTGAGGATATCTTTACTGAAAATGATCTTGATTACGACCCTCATACTATTGTGCGCAGGGAGATATTACCCAGTGGGAAATCGAGGGCCTTTGTAAATGATACACCGGTTACCCTCTCACAGTTGCAGGCGCTTGGAATTAGATTAGTAGATGTTCACAGTCAGCATGAGACATTGGTTCTCTCTTCCGAATCTTTCCAGCTGGAAGTGGTGGATGCGCTAGCCGGCAATGACGCGATTTTGGATCGCTATTACGCTCAACATCAGGAATTATTGACCATCGCCGAGCGTTTGCATGCGTTGGAGGAGGAAAAAGAAATAGCAAACCGGGAACTCGATTATAATACCTTTCTCTACAAAGAGTTGAACGAAGCTAGCCTGGACGGTCTGGATCTGCAGGAATTGGAAGAAAACTATGAGACCCTAAACAACACGGAAGTTATCCAGGAGTCGCTTGCAACCACCATCGGGTTATTGAGTGATGAAAATACTGGGGCTATTGAATCTGCTAAACAGGCTCGTTCGGCCCTTGCGCGGATACGGGAATTTTCATCTGAATTTAATGAACAGTGGGAACGGTTGAATAGCGGTATCATCGAATTTGAGGACCTTTTAGAAAGTATACATGACAGCCTGATGAAAGTAGAGGCTAACCCTGATAAGTTAAATGAGATCAATGATATCTTACAATTGGTGTATAAGCTTCAACAAAAGCATACCGCAGCAAACATACCGGAATTGATCGAGATACGTACCGATCTGGAGCACAAGATAAATGCCACCATCGATCTGGATTCACGAATTGAAGGCCTTCTGCAACAACATCAAATAGCAAAGGAGAAGGCATATAATACGTCTAAAATACTTCATGAGAACAGGGTGGCGGCAGTACCATCGCTGAAAGAAAAACTTGAACGTATACTTAAGGAACTTGGATTGCCCAATGCCAGATTTCAGTTTGATATTCAAATGCAGGAAACTTTTAGAAAGCATGGAAGAAATACGCTGGAATTACTTTTTACAGCGAATAAAGGCCTGGCCTTCGGACCCTTAAAAAAAGTGGCATCCGGCGGGGAATTAAGCAGGATCATGCTGGCTGTCAAGGCTGTTCTTGCAAATTATAAAAGGCTTCCTACAATTATTTTTGATGAAATAGATACCGGAGTCTCCGGGGAGATCGCCAATAAAATGGCAGCGATAATGGGAAAAATGAGTCAATCGATGCAATTGATGAGTATTACTCATTTGCCGCAAATTGCAGCTAAGGGTGACAGGCATGTGATGGTTTACAAAGAAGATGTGAATGAGGTAACCGTTACCCGATTGAAAGAGCTGGATAACGATGAACGAATTGTTGAGATAGCGAAAATGATAGGAGGAAAGAACATCACCGAAGCGGCCCTCGCAAACGCCAGGGAATTATTGAATTAAAACGTATCTTTACGACCAGAAAAATCAACTAATCTTCAACTAATAATCAATGTCGTATAATTTATTAAAAGGAAAAAAAGGTATCATTTTCGGTGCACTGGATGAAAATTCAATTGCCTGGAAAACAGCTGAGCGTATTTTTGAAGAAGGCGGATCATTTGTACTTACTAATGCACCCATCGCCATGCGAATGGGGCAGATAAATGAACTTGCTAAAAAAACCAATTCGGAGATCATACCTGCAGATGCTACAAGTCTTGAAGACCTGGAAAACCTTGTAGAAAAAGCCACCGAGATCCTGGGTGGAAAGCTGGATTTTGTGTTGCACTCCATCGGGATGTCGGTAAATGTTCGTAAAGGGAAGCACTACACAGAATCCAACTACGATTGGACTCACAAAGGATGGGATGTTTCTGCTTTGTCATTCCACAAGACCATGCATGTCCTTTATAAGAATGATGCCATGAACGAATGGGGTAGTATCGTTGCGTTAACGTATATGGCGGCGCAGCGTGTGTTTCCAGATTACAATGACATGGCCGATAATAAAGCCTATCTGGAGTCTATTGCCCGTAGTTTCGGATATTTCTTCGGAAGAGATAAAAAAGTAAGAGTGAATACGATCTCCCAATCTCCTACACCCACCACAGCCGGCCAGGGAGTGAAAGGCTTTGACGGATTCATGTCATATGCCGAAAAGATGTCTCCGCTAGGCAATGCATCCGCAATAGATTGTGCCAATTATACGGTGGCTATGTTCAGCGACCTTACCAAAAGAGTGACCCTTCAAAATTTATACAACGACGGAGGATTCTCTAACATGGGAGTTAGTGATCGGGTCATGGAAACTTTTCAGGACAAAGCTTAGATTCTACAATATTAAAGTATTACCAGCCGCTTGTTAACCGAAACAAGCGGCTTTTTTGGCTTTTTATCCGATAGAGAGTCACCTTAATCGATGAAATAATTTTCTTGTCTTAATTATTTGCGAATCATGTTTTTATTAGATAAATTTAATTCATTAATAACTAATCTAATTAATACATTATGAAAAGAATTACCTTTCTAGGGGTGTTATTGTTATGTTTTACGTTTACAGTAAACGCCCAAACTGGACTTTCGGAGGCTGAAAGTGAACAGTTAAAAGCAAATAACCGGGGTATTGAGAGTACATCCGTTGACTTGAACGCACTTTTAGCGCGTTATGCAGAGATCGGATCACAATCTCAGTCCTACGAAGAATACTTCACTCCTCAAGAACGATTAGCATTACGCACTCATTTTAATCAAACAAATCCTTTTTCGGAAGGAGGCTGTTCTACTGTGAGTGACTGTAACTTGAATGATGCTACACCTGATGATGCCACCAGTTCATTTATCTGGGATCGTCCATTCGCAGGTGGAACTTGTTGTTCAGGATTAGGACCAGTATCTTATGATGTGTATGGTCCCTTTTCTGTAGATACCAATGGCGCCTATGATGTCCTGAGTGTTCAGGTTGGTGGCTGGGATGGCTATCTTTTCGTCTATATGGACTGCTTTGATCCACTTGATCAATTAAACGGTTTTGTTGCAGGAGATGATGACGGAGCAGGAGGAATTGGGACTTCCGATATTATTGGAGTAGCTTTATCCACAGGAGTTGACTACTATGTTGTCACTACTGGTTTTGCTGCCGGAGATTTTGGAGATTATGAGACTACAATCACAGGTCCTGGTGCGATCACTTGTCCAAGTGGCGGTGGTGGCGGTGGAGCTGTTACAGCGTATGGAACTGAAATGGTAAATGCTAATTTCAGTAGTTTCGATACAGCTTCTCCGGATGACTTGACGGCTATCGCGCCGTTGGCATCAACATCTTTTGAAAATGCAGGAGCTTTAAATCCTGCTGGTGACACTGCATATGTTCTCGCATCAGATGGGGACTTTTGGAGTGTTGATACTGCAACAGGTGTTTATACTTCTTTAGGAACCATTCTTCCTTCAACCGGAGGTACCTGGGCGGGAATGGAATATGATGCTACCTCAGGTACATACTATGCACTTTCAGGCAATTTCAATGTAGATAATAACCTTCATACAGTTGATCCTGTAGGGATGACAGCTACTGCACTTCCAAACCCGGTAGGTATGCCTGGCGGAGGTATTGGACTGGCTGTTGATGGTGCCGGAGATATGTGGGGATATGATCTTATCGATGATAATTTATATTCTATAGACAAGGCAACAGGTATCGGTACCATAGTTGGAAATATCGGTTTTGATGCTAATTTCGGTCAAGGAATGTCCTACGACCCGAATTCAGATACCATATTTATGACTGCCTTTAACGGTGCTGCATTCCAGGCTGAATGGAGAAGTGTTGATACCGCTACTGGAAATACTACGTTTATTGACGTGCTTGGTGCAACTAATCCAACAGGTCTAGTACAATTGGCGTGGTTTTCTACAGTAAATAATTCTCCACCAGATAACGACACATGTGCCGGTGCTACACCGATAGCTTGTGGCGAGACACTTTCAGGAGATACGTCCGATGGAAACACAGATACAAACGGAGCACAATATCCAAACCTTACCAGTCCGGATGAATGGTATGCATTCACCAGTACTGTGGTGGGAGAGATTGTGACAGTTTCTACATGTAACCAGGCAGCGTATGATACAAGACTTTCAGTTTATGATGACTGTACCTTGTGAACCAAATTGCGGAAAATGATGATGGACCAGGTTGTGCCGGATTCACATCTGAATTGACCTTCGTTGCCGATGGTTCTACAACATACTATATCGCTGTTGACGGTTTTAGTGGCGCAAGTGGTACGTACGATTTAACCGTCACTTGTGAAGTAACGAATGACTTATGTGTAAATGCTACACCAATATTGCTTGTGGCGAAACACTGTCAGGTGATACATCTGATGGCGATACTGACACAAACGGGGACGGATCTCCGGACGAGTGGTTTGCTGTTACCAGTTCGGTAGCCGGTGAATTAATTGTTGTTTCTACCTGTGACCAGGCAGCTTATGATACCATCCTAACGGTTTATGACAGCTGTGGTGGTGCCGTAGTAGCGAATAACGATGACGGACCAGGATGTTCAGGATTTACTTCTGAATTGTTCTTCATTGGCGATGGTGCCTCTACATACTATATAGCGGTTGATGGATTCGGTGGTGCCAGTGGTACTTTCGATCTGACTGTAACTTGTTCAAATCCACCACCAAACGATATGATCGTTAACTCTATCGACGTGGATGAGCTTGGATTCCCATATGTAGATCCGTCTGTGGCTATGCCAGCGGCGACTCTGGAGAATGGTAACCCAACAGGATGTAATATCGACGGAGCTAAAGGTGTATGGTACAACTTCGTATCGGCTGGAAACGGAACTGCTACGGCAGAGATCGTATCTCCTGCAGGTGCAAGCTTTGTAGTATTCTTTACCGCTCCTGATGAGATGGCAATAGAAACCGATCTTGAATACTTCTTCCAGATAGGTAACCAGTGTGCTCCGGGAACTTCTGCAAACATTAATACGGCTGCTGGACAGGCGTACTATGTATTTGTTGTGAATGATGGCGGAGTAACCGACATCACCATCGACGGAACCTTGTTGAGTACCGATGAGAACACTATTGAAGGATTCAGTTTCTATCCGAATCCAACCGATGAGGTCTTGAACCTAAGTTCAATAGAATCTATCGAAGACGTTACGATCTATAATCTATTAGGTCAGCAGGTGATAGTACAGGATGTGAACGCAACGAGTTTACAGCTTGATACTTCCTCACTGGCTACAGGCGCTTATCTTATGAAAGTGACTGTGAACGGACAGGTAGGTACGTACAAAGTGATCAAGAGATAATTCTTTTCTATATAATGACGAAGATCCCGGTGAGAGAAATCTCACCGGGATTTTTTTTAAAATAATTTTAAGAAATTAAATAATTTCATAATGAGAATACTGGTTTTCTTTTTATCTTTAACGTTATAACGACTATAAATTAAATTCAAAAAATTATGAAGAAAATTACTTTAATGTGGTGCTTACTTCTAGGGTTTTCCTTTGCAGTGATATCACAGACTCATCAGGATGCTGTTTCACAGCCAGGTCCTGATCAATTAGAAAATCTAGAGGCAACAGCCCCCATTGATGTTCAAGGGCTGATTGACCAATTAAATAACCGAGGTTCCAGTCCATTATTAGATAATGAATTACTCACTTCGCAGGAGCGACTGGCGATCAGAAGTTACTACAGGGATTTGCAATACGAGAATGGAACAAGAATGCCAACCACTCTCAGTACGTTATTCGCGTCTAATAATGGTGGTGATTTTGGCGGTGCTGTTTACTTTGATGTTACGGTAGGTGCTTCAGATATTACTGTAACGGATCTTGAAATTAATTCTGCTGAAACAGGTGCCTTTACCATGGATGTATATGCCTTTGAAGGAAGCTATATTGGGAATGAAGCCAATCCAGCTCCCTGGGGTACACCAGTTGCAGTAGCCTCTGGTGTCGGTGCCGGACTCGATATTCCTTCGCCTGCAACCTTGGATGTGCCTTTGGTATTATCAGCAGGTACCACCTACGCTATGGCCTTTGTGCTGGATGCTACTCACGGACATGACTATACTAATGGTGACGGAACGAATCAAAGCTATACTAATGGAGATCTTACTATCGACCTTGGCTCGGCTTCTAATGTTGCTTTTACTGGCCCGACTTTCAATCCACGAGTCTTTAATGGAAGTATTATCTACGACCTTGGAGGCGGCGGTGGTGGAAGTGATACAGTCTATGCCTATGATGGTGGTTTTTGTTCCGACGATTTTGGTACATTTGATATCAACGGACCATATACCCTGGCTACTATATTAACCACAACTAACCCAACTTGGTTTGCTGGTGATTTTGATGATATGGGAACATTGTATGTTCTTGATAATGCCACTGCTTCCCTACTTACTGTTGATACTGCCACTGGTTTAGATACAGCGGTGGGACCGCTTACCAATCTAGCCGCGGGACATACTGTGACAGGCCTAGCGTGGAACGCTAACGACTCTACAATGTACGCTTCTAGTACGGATGGTGTTGTCACTACAATTTATTCGATTGACTTAAGCACCGGTACCTTAACAGTTATAGGCGATTCGGGCAATGCTCTCGGGATCTGGTTAGCTATAGATTCAGCAGGAAATGCATTTATGGCAGATATTGGTGATGATAATTTATATTCAATAGATCTTGGAACTGGCGCTGGAACACTTGTTGGCGCATTGGGGTTCAATATTGGATTTGCTCAAGATGCTGACTTTGATCCTGATACAGATACATTGTATGCCGCGCTATATATTGGTGGTGGTGTTAACGAATGGGCAACCATTGATACGGCCACAGGAGCAGCTACTAGTCTTGGCCAGGTTAACGCTAACTGTGCAGAACTCTCGGTTGTTGCAATAGAGGGAGCTGCAGCACCTCTAACCAATGATACTTGTGCCGGTGCTACGCCAATAGCGTGTGGCGAAACACTATCAGGTGATACTTCTAATGATACGGATACCAATGGAGATGGATCTCCGGACGAGTGGTTCGAAGTAACCAGTTCGGTAGCCGGTGAATTAATTATAGTTTCTACCTGTGACCAGGCAGCCTATGATACCATCCTTACGGTATATGACAGCTGTGGTGGAGCGGTAATAGTGACCAATGATGACGGACCAGGATGTTCAGGATTTACTTCTGAATTGTTCTTCATTGGCGATGGTGCCTCTACATACTATATAGCGGTTGATGGATTCGGCGGTGCCAGTGGTACATTCGATCTGTCGGTAACTTGTACACTTCCACCACCAAACGATATGATCGTGAACTCTATCGATGTGGATGAACTTGGATTCCCGTATGTAGATCCGTCTGTGGCTATGCCAGCGGCGACTCTGGAGAATGGTAACCCAACAGGATGTAATATTGATGGAGCCAAAGGTGTATGGTACAACTTTGTATCGGCTGGAAACGGAACTGCTACGGCAGAGATCGTATCTCCTGCAGGTGCAAGTTTTGTAGTATTCTTCACAGCTCCTGATGAGATGTCAATAGAAACCGACCTGGAATACCTCTTCCAGATAGGTAACCAGTGTGCTCCGGGAACGGTAGCCAATATTAATACGGCTGCAGGACAGGCGTACTATGTATTTGTTGTAAATGATGGCGGAATAACCGACATTACCATCGACGGAACCTTGTTGAGTACCGATGAGAACACTATCGAAGGATTCAGTTTCTATCCGAATCCAACCGATGAGGTCTTGAACCTTAGTTCGATAGAATCTATCGAAGACGTTACGATCTATAATCTATTAGGTCAGCAGGTGATAGTACAGGATGTGAACGCAACAAGTTTACAGCTTGATACTTCCTCACTGGCTACAGGCGCTTATCTTATGAAAGTGACTGTGAACGGACAGGTAGGTACGTACAAAGTGATTAAGAGATAATTCTTTTCAATTTATTCTGAAGCCACCTCGTTAAAGCGGGGTGGCTTTTTATTTATACTTACATTTGCCCAATGGAGCTCTCTTTTTCTTTCATTGTTCCCGTGTATAACAGACCCCAGGAGATCAGGGAACTACTGGATAGCTTTAGTGTTTTGGAGTATGATACGCCCTATGAGATAGTGATCGTAGAAGATGGTTCTACTGAAACAGCTAAGGATGTGGTGGAAGCTTATAGCTCCCTGCATAATATTTCGTATTATTATAAAGAGAACAGTGGCCCGGGAGACTCCCGAAATTATGGCATGGAGCGCGCTAAAGGGAATTATTTTATCATCCTCGATTCTGATGTTCTCTTGCCTGCCCATTATCTCGAAACAGTTTCAGCTTTTCTACAAAAAGAATTTTATCACTGCTATGGTGGATCGGATGCTGCCCATATGAGCTTTAATCCCATTCAGAAGGCAATTAATTATACAATGACATCATTTATTACCACCGGAGGGATACGTGGTAATAAAATACAACTGAGCAAATTTGAACCTCGAAGCTTCAATATGGGGATCTCCAGGGAAGCATTCAGACATACCAGGGGTTTCTCTAAGATTCATCCGGGTGAAGATCCGGATCTGTCTCATCGTATTAGGAAGGCAGGATTTGAAACTACGTATATTCCAAATGCCTTCGTGTATCACAAAAGGAAAATTTCCTGGTCTAAGTTCTACCAACAAGTAAAGAAGTTCGGTCTTGTTCGCCCGATACTCTCCAAGTGGCATCCGGAAAGTGCCAGGATAACGTTTTGGTTTCCAACTGTATTTGTTGCTTTTGTTTTGGCTTCTATCATAATGTCGGCTATCGTAAATTGGTTTTTTATCATTCCGTTGCTAGCCTATCTCGTAACAGTATTTATTGATGCATCCTACAAAAACAAGAGTCTAAAGATCGGTATACTGGTAATAGGGGCTTTATTTGTACAATTCTTCGGATATGGCTTAGCTTTTCTGAAATCAACCTTCTTTATTCGGGTACTCAATAAACCACCAGAGAAGCAATTCCCGCAATTATTTTTTAAGTAACTTTATTAACATAATTCAGACGCATAATAACAGTAAAAGTGACTCGTAAAAAATATAACACCAAAAAGATCAAAACCTTCCTTCTTTTTCTTGGAGTCGCCTGTGTAATCTGGGTACTGACCAAATTTTCAAAAGAATATACAGCTACTATAAATGGAGATATTGTTTATTCCAACTTACCCGAAAATACTGTAATAGGAGAAGGAAATCCCCAGGATTTTTCTTTCGAAGTAACCGCTGTCGGATTTAAATTCCTGCAATATCAGCTTAACAAACCACGAATTATAATTCCCCTGAATAATTTTGCTGTAGACGAGAGCGACAGGGTCGTTTTGGAAAGCAGGGATCTCAACAGGCTGGTCTCCTCTGAATTAGGAAATGATGTTAGTATTTCCAACCTGTCTTTATCCCAGCTCAATATATCCCTGGATCGGGTTGGGAGCAAGAGAGTCCCGGTGGTTGCGAATACCAATATTTTATTTCGCGAGGGTTTTAAAACCATATACGGGCCTGTCCTTTCACCGGATTCTGTGAATATCTTTGCCCCTAACAATATACTATCAGGCATTGATTCGATACCTACCACCTTAGTATCGCTCACAGATGTACATCAAATGGTTGAAGTAAATGTGAAATTAGAACTGCCGGATGATGAAAATTTCAATGTTGAGCCCAAACAGGTAGAACTGCAGCTTGATGTGACCGAATTTACACAGAAAACCGTATCTGTGCCAATTGAGGTGATCAATATCCCTACTGGCACCACGGTAAAAATTATCCCGGAAGTACTAATGATCTCTTTCGATGTGGCAATGGAAAGATTCAATGATATTTATGATTCGGATTTTAAGGTGGTCTGTGACTTCAATAACAAGAATAACGAAGAGAACTTCATGCTTGTTGAATTGAGAAATCAGCCGGAAGGTATTTTCCATATTGAATTCAGTGAAAAGAAAATAGATTATCTAATCTTTAAATAAATCGTTTGAAAATAATCGGTCTCACAGGTGGTATCGGAAGCGGAAAGACTACCGTGGCCATGATGTTCCGTGATCTTGGTATCCCGGTTTATATAGCCGACACCGAAGCGAAAGCATTGACCAACCGGTCTAAGGTAATTCGCAGGAAATTGATTGAATTACTGGGTGCTAAAGCGTTTAAAAAAGGTACTTTGAATCGTAGCGTTGTGGCTGAAAAGATTTTTAATGATCCCGAATTATTACAGCAGGTAAATGCCATTATTCATCCTAAGGTAGCCTCTCATTTCAAACGATGGTTCAAAAAACAAAATGCACCTTATGTAATTAAGGAGGCTGCCATTCTATTTGAGAACGGGGGTTATAAACACTGTGATAAGACCATACTGGTAACAGCTCCGCTAGCTTTACGAATTGAGCGAATACGATCGCGCGACGGAAGCACAACAAGTGAAATTGAATCCAGAATGTCGAATCAATGGAGTGATGCTGATAAGGTAAAACTAGCCGATATCATTATCGAGAATATAGACCTTAAGGATACCCAAAAACACGTTTTCAGGATACATAAAACCCTCTGCAAATCCCGATAAATTCCTGCAATTCATTTTGTTAACATTTGGTTAAATGGAAGTAGGTCTAAATGTTAAAATCTTACTTTTGAGTTATGAACAAAAAGCTGTTTATTCTATATTGCGCTAATGACGCTATCGTTACTGGGGATCATTTTTGTTCAGGGATACTGGATATCGAATTCGTATGGAAAACGAAGAACAGATCAACTACAATTTTCAGCAGATTCTGAATGAGGTGGCCCGAGATGTACAGGTAAGAGAGATCGATGATTATTATCATATTTACAATGGATTAGCCGATAGTGCAAAGACTCCGGAAAGTATCAATTTCAGTGAACTGATTTATAACATCCAAAGTGATAAGAGTAACGAGACATATATTTTCAGTGATGGTATTTTGCAAGAAGATTATAAACTGTCTTCCAGTTTTCTGGATACCGAAATCGATAGTATCCTGTTTAAAAGAATAACCAATAGAAAGAGTACCACTAAAGTAATTTCGGGCCTTGACGGTTCGGGAGAGGTATCTCAAAGAATAGAAACATTCAGCAGACTTAAAGATTACGAACGAAGTCGGTTTGAGAACGCCTTTAGGAATATTTCCGCCAAAACGCCCATTCATAAAAGAGTGAGCGTGGGTGAAATAGAAAATTCGCTTCTAGAAGCAATGGAGAAAAGAGGATTAAATTCGAATGTGGAATTTGCCGTTTACAGCAACGGACTCGCAACCAGTGTCCATTCCCGAAATTTCGTTTACGACCCTCAAAAGATACTTGTAACGCCCCTCTTTGTAAATGAAGAATTGAAGATAGGATATGATTTACTCGTAAACTTCTCGGAAAAGAAGAAAACAGTACTTAAATCTATTATGGGAATGGCCATATTGTCGCTTACTTTTACGAGTGTAATAGTTTTAGCTTATTCCAGTGCCTTATCGCAAATTTTTAAACAACGGCAGATATCTCAGATAAAATCAGATTTTATCAATAATATGACACACGAGTTCAAAACTCCAATTGCGACTATAAATCTGGCGCTGGATGCTTTGAAAAATCCCAAGGTAAAGGATAATGAAGAATTCTTAGACAGATATCTCGAAATGATCCGCGAAGAAAACAAACGGATGCATGCGCAGGTAGAAAATGTGTTGCGTATTTCGAAACTAGAAAAAAACCAATTGGACCTGCCCAAGGACCGCATTGAACTTCATGATCTTATTCAGAACGCAGTGTCGCATGTGAATCTGATCGTTGAAGACAGGAAAGGGTATATTAAAACTCATTTAGGAGCGCTGAAATCCTCTGTTTTTGCCAGTGAATTCCATTTAACCAACGTGGTAATAAATATCATGGATAATGCGATAAAATATTCGGAAGATGAACCCAAGATCGATATTTATACCGAAAATGTCAAAGACAGTATCATGCTTAAAATTCGCGATCAGGGTATTGGAATGACGAAATCAGTTCAGAAAAAAATATTTGAAAAATTCTACCGTGAATCCACGGGAGACATACACAATGTAAAAGGACACGGCCTTGGATTGGCCTATGCCAAACGGATACTAGACGATCACGATGCAGAAATATTCGTGGAAAGTGAAAAAGGAAAAGGCAGCACATTCACAATTAAATTACACTTAATATCATAAATTATGGAAACAGAAAATAAAAAAATCCTACTCGTTGAAGATGATCCGAATTTCGGAACAGTCCTGAAGGATTATCTGGCAATGAATGAATACGATGTTACACATGCCAAAAATGGAATGGAAGGATTCGAAAAATTCAAAAAAGATGATTTCGATCTCTGTATTCTGGATGTAATGATGCCTTATAAGGACGGATTTACCCTGGCGAAAGAAATACGTGAGAAAAATGAGGACGTGCCTATTATTTTCCTTACCGCTAAGGCAATGAAAGAGGACGTATTAAAAGGATATAAAGTAGGTGCGGACGACTATCTGAACAAACCTTTCGATAGTGAAGTGCTGCTTATGAAAATTAAGGCGATCATTCAGCGTAAAGCAACCGACTCGATCGCCGATAGTAAACAGTTCGAGTTTGAAATTGGCAACTTCCATTTAAATTCGAAACTGAGGTTCCTTACGTATAACAAAGAGGAGCCCATTAAACTTTCTCCTAAAGAGAATGAGTTACTACGATTACTGGCTTTGCATAAGAATGATCTGATGCCGCGCGAACTGGCTTTAACAAAGATCTGGCGTGATGATAATTATTTCACCTCTCGTAGTATGGATGTTTATATCGCCAAACTTCGAAAGTACTTAGGCAAAGATGATGGCGTAGAGATTATCAATATTCATGGTGAAGGTTTCAGGTTGGTCGTGAAAGATGAAGTCGACCAATAAGATTGATATTTAGTGTTAAAAAGGCCTGTTTACAGGCCTTTTTATTCCTTTAAAAAGGAAATGATCTTTTCCGGGGTCGTGGTATAATCGAACCATACAATAGCTTCGTTTTTTCGGAACCATGTTCCCTGACGTTTAGCAAAACGCCTTGTGTTCTTCTTAATTTCTTCGATAGCCTCGATCTGAGTGCAATCGCCGTTAAACCATTCGAACAACTCTTTGTAACCCACGGTTTGCAATGCGTTTAAATGGCGTTCGTTATATAAACTTCTGGCTTCGTCTATCAAGCCCGAGTCGATCATCGCATCCACCCGGTCGTTAATTCGCTGGTAGACAATCTCTCTATCCGCTTCAAGTCCAATATACACTGTCTTAAATTCGCGTTCAGCCGATTTCTGTTTTAGGAAAGAAGAATACGGCTTACCGGTTCCACGAAATATTTCAAGGGCTCGTATAAGTCGCTGCGTATTTTGAAGATCGATTCTGTTATAAGACTCAGGGTCTGCTGATTTCAATTCATTTTGAAGATATTCAATACCATGTAGTTCTAATTCATCTTTTAATTGTTTTCGAATTTCTGGTTTCACCTTCGGTAAATCATCCAGTCCCTTAACAACGGCATCCACGTACAATCCCGATCCACCCGCCATCACCACTACATCTTTTGATTGAAATAAGTTTGAAAGCAATGTCAGGGCTTCGCGTTCAAAGTCTCCAACCGAGTAATCGTCGAAAATGCTTTTTGTTTGAATGAAATGATGGGGTACGGCATCCAGTTCTTTATCGGTAGGAACGGCAGTTCCGATAGACATCTCTTTAAAGAATTGTCTGGAATCTGCCGAAATTATTTCAGTATTGAAGGCTTTTGCCAATTCGATCGCAAGGGCAGTTTTGCCAATAGCGGTTGGGCCTATTACACAAATAAGAGTTTTGGAAGCCGGCATACCTATTAAAATTCGTCCGGATGTAAAGTTTCTCCGCAACGATGACAGAATTCAGCGTCATCTCTGTGTTTGGATGAATTGCAGTTTGGACACGCAAATGAATTTACATGTACATATTCATCACTCTTTACATATTCAGCACTAATAATTCCTGTAGGTACTGCGATGATGCCATAACCCATGATCATAATAATGGCCGCAAGGAATTGTCCCAGCGGTGTAATAGGCGCAATATCACCATAACCAACAGTAGTGAGCGTAACGATACACCAATAAATGCTTAACGGGATGCTTTTAAATCCGCTTTCCTCACCTTCAATAAGATACATGAGCGTTCCGGCAATAATACATACAACAACGACCGTAAAAAGGAAAATAAGGATCTTGGCACGGCTGTGCAATAATGCCCTGGTTAATTTATTGGATTCTTTAATATATCTCGTGATCTTTAGAATTCTGAAAATCCGCAATAAGCGCAATGCTCTAACGGTCAGCAAATAGTTGCTGCCTACTAAAATAAAAGAGAGATAGAGTGGTATAGTCGACATGAAATCTATAATTCCGTAGAAACTGAAAATATATCGAGATGGTTTTTTCACCGTAATGATGCGAGCAATGTATTCAAAAGAAAAGAAGATCGTGATCACCCATTCTCCGTAGTAAAGCCATTTATAGATGTAATCCGGCAAACCACTCACGCTTTCCAGCATAACGAAAAAGACACTTAATAGGATAAGGATCAACAATATTACATCAAACAGTTTCCCCATAGGAGTATCTGCTTCATAAATAATATCATGGAGTTGAGTTCGCCAGGAAGATTGTGGTTTGGAAGTCAATGTGTGGTTAAATTGTATATAAAAGTAATCAACTTTATTTATATGGCTGCCTCTTCTGGTAATTTTACAATATTGAGCACTTTATTTTTGCGCAGGTAGTTCTGAATTATGTGCTGCGAATCCCGATCATTCGCTACAGGATTTATGATGGTTTTCAAAATCTCAATATTGTTGATCTGGTAATTCAGATTATAAAATCCGAAACCTCTATACTTACCATTTTCAATGAGTATTACCGATCGCTCATCCACATCCCGACCCCTGTCGATAATGAGCATATGCTTATTGTTGTAACTGTTCTTTTCAATAAAAGCATTAACCCGTGTATTATATTCTTCTATCGGTTCTTCCTGAATACAGGCGCCGGAACATTCCTTTATACTGAATAAAAAACAACTGCTGTCTGTTTTATAAAGACCCGTTAATTTCTGACAAAGCTGATTTTCCTCCGTAATTCGATATAATGTTGATTTTGCCTGCTGGTAGTTGGTAAAGGTGATAATCGCTTCATTTTTACTATTGGACTTTTCTACCTTTAAATTTATATAACCGTCGTTGTCGGTTTGTGAGATTAACTGATAGGTGAAAGAAGTTCTACGCAATGCGCGATTAAAGATGGGTTTGTTTTGCTTAATTTCCTGACTTTCCTTTAACTGGGCAATTAGATCATTACCTGTTTTTTCGAATGTAACCGCGGTGACTTGCAACTGAATCTGCTTAGATTTCTTCGAATCATTTGTAAAATGCTGTACCAGCCGTTTTTTAATATTTTTACTTTTTCCTATATAGATAATGGCCCCATCTTCCCTATGCATATAGTAAACACCGGTTTCGGAAGGTGCATTCTCAATAAGGTCCAGAAGTTTAGGCTCCAATTGTCGTTTAGGGTCTTTTCGTACTGACTTTTGAATGATCTCCTTAGAAGCATCTTTAGTCAATAACATTTTAAACAAGGCGACAGTAGCTTTGGCATCTCCCTGTGCCCGGTGCCTGTCACTTAATGGTATTCCTAAGGCACGAACCAGTTTACCAAGACTGTAGGAGGGAAGGTCCGGGATGAGTTTTTTTGCCAACTCAACCGTACATAAAGTATCTTTTTCGAAGTTAAATCCCAGGCGGTCGAATTCGGTGGTGAGTATACGATTATCAAATTGAGCGTTGTGTGCCACAAGGGTAGTGCCTTCGGTGATTTCGATAATGCGTTTTGCGACTTCGTAAAATTTTGGAGCGTTGCGAAGCATTTCAGCATTAATACCGGTTAAATTAACTACGAAGGGTTGAATTCTCCTTTCCGGATTGATCAGGCTCGAAAACTGATCTACAATTTTATCCCCGTCAAATTTATAGATCGCGATTTCGGTAATACCTTCTTCGTTGTATTTACCTCCCGTGGTTTCTATATCGATAATCGCGTACATCAAATAATTTTGCTTCTTAGCTGTAATTTCTTGCTCCAAAGATAGCACTTCCTACACGGATCATGTTGCTTCCTTCTTCAATAGCAATTTTATAATCTCCACTCATTCCCATCGAAAGTTCAGTGAAGTCATGCGCTCCACTTAACGAATCATATAATCGTTTTAAGAACTGAAACTCCGATCGGATCTGTTCTTCATCGTCGGTAAAAGTGGCCATGCCCATTAGTCCAACGATCTTAATATTCTTCAATGTTTTATACTCTTCGGAATTCAATAATGCTTTGGCATCCTCTTCGTTCAGGCCAAATTTAGTTTCCTCCCTGGCAATCTTAATTTGAAGCAAACAGCGAATCACCCTTCGATGTCTTGCGGCTTGTTTATTTATTTCTTTAAGCAATTTCAGGCTATCAATGGCGTGAATTAAACTCACGAATTCTGCTATATATTTTACTTTGTTTCGTTGAACATGCCCAATCATATGCCACGCTATATCTTTTGGCATTTCCTTCCATTTCGCTTCCATTTCCTGGATCTTGTTTTCACCAAACACATGTTGTCCGGTATTGTAAGCTTCCATGATTTCCGATACAATTTTGGTCTTGGAAACAGCAACAAGGGTAACCCCCTCGGGAAGACCGGACTTAAACTCTTTTATGTTTTTTGAAATACTCAAACCAATAATCTGATATTTTACCTAAAATTCATAAATCGTAACACCACTTCTTAGTTTGGGTTCGATATACGTGCTTTTAGGTGGCATTGTAAGGCCTTCATTTGCAATTTTCTTCATTTCTGATATAGTCACAGGCAGTAATCCGAAACCCACTTTGTATTCACCAATATCTACCTTACTTTTCACGTAAGCCATATCCATTTTCCCATGAGAGTAACTAAGTCGCTTGTCGTTTCGTGCTTCTTCAATACCTAAAATGGGTTTAAGGATGGTACTGAAGAGAATCTGGCTGTCTAAAGCATCTGCAGCATTGTTTATAGTATAATCATGTTTTCTCAGATATAATGAATAAAACGAACCATCAAGGTACATACTGAAATGATGTTTCTTAGAAGGCTTATAATACTCGGCCCCGCGATGGTCTATTCTGAACATGGTGTCCAGTTTTATAAGAAACTCTTCCTTGGTCAAACCGTTGAGGTCACTAACCAGACGATTGAACTCATATATTTTAAGTTCGCTTTCCGGGATGAGGTAACTCATAAAAAAATTATAGGGTTCATTTCCTGTATGCGTTTGGTTTTCGCTCTTCAGATCTTCTGCAAGCAGATATGAAGAGGAGGAGCGGTGATGCCCATCTGCGATATATACAGCCGGCATTGCCTCAAATAACTGTGCGATTTCATGGACAACTTTCGGGTCGTTCACGCACCAAAGATAATGGGTGTCCCTGTAAGTAGTGGTAAATTCGTACTCTGCGCGCGATTTTATAATTTCGTCGATAATTTGTTTCATCTTCGTATTATCCGGATAAGTAAGTAAAACAGCTTCGGCGTTAAATCCTACTGTTTTTAAATATTCCTTGAACATTGTCTCTCGAAATTCCAGGGTATCTTCATGCTTTTTAATCAGGTCATTTTTATAATCTTCCACACTGGTTGCCGCCACGATTCCGCAGAAATTCAGGCCATCGCGGTTAACTATTTTATATACGTAATAACTCGGGTTCTCGTCCTGTATGAAGATCTCATCCTCCTTAAATTCCTGGTAACGGTTCCGAACCAGTTTGTATCGTTCCTTTCCTGAAATAACCTTGTGGTACTTAAACCCCGGATTTACAATATGCAAAAACGAGAACGGATTATCACGCAGGCGCGCCTCACGTTCTTCCCTGGTATAGCTGTCGTAAGCCCGTGACGCAATCAGACTCACTTTGTCCCGGGTTGGGCGCACAGCTTTAAATGGAAGGATTTTTGGCATATTATTGGAACATTTTTGCCACAGTTTCCGCTTTTCGGCTTTCCGAATAATCATAGAATCCTTCACCGCTCTTAATGCCCAATTTGCCTGCGGCTACCATGTTCACTAATAATGGACAAGGGGCATATTTAGGATTTTTAAATCCGTCGTACATCACTTTCAGAATGGACAAACACACGTCTAGTCCAATAAAATCGGCCAGATGTAAAGGACCCATAGGATGTGCCATACCTAGTTTCATCACGGTATCGATCTCCATAACGCCGGCAACACCATTGTATAATGTTTCCACAGCTTCGTTGATCATGGGCATTAATATCCGGTTTGCAACAAATCCCGGATAGTCGTTTACTTGAACGGGTATCTTGTTCAGCTTTTTTGAAATTTCTTCCACGGTACTATACGTTTCAGCGCTGGTGCTATATCCCTTGATGATCTCTACCAATTTCATTATTGGAACCGGATTCATGAAATGCATTCCGATCACCATTTCCGGGCGCGAGGTAACCGCGGCGATTTGTGTGATGGATATCGACGAAGTATTACTGGCAAGGATGGTATCGTCCGGACAGAAGTTATCCAGATCTTGGAATATTTTTATTTTCAGATCGACATTTTCAGTAGCAGCTTCAACCACAAGACTCGCGTACTCCACACCTTCCTCAAGGCTGGTATAGCCAGTGATATTGGCAAGTGTTTGTGCTTTTTCATCCTCCGTGATTCGCTCTTTGGCCACCATTCGGTCCAGATTCTTTGTAATGGTCGCTAATCCTTGGTCAAGAGCCACCTGGGAAACATCTATCAATTGAACTTTATAATCGAATTGAGCGAAGGTATGGGCTATTCCATTGCCCATGGTTCCGGCGCCAATAACTGCAACATTTTTCATAAGGTCTTATAGTTTTTTAAAGTTTTCAATGATCTGCATAGCCACTCGTAAGGCATTGGTTCCCTGCTGTAAACTAACCACAGGGGTAGTATTATTTTCTATTGCATCTGCAAAAGTCTCCAATTCGTCTAAAATTGCATTATTGGATTCAATCTCCGGGTTGTCGAAGTAAATCTGTTTCTCCACACCTTCTGCATTGGTAAGGATCATGGCAAAATCGTCTGGATCTTCCGGAGCGTCTTTCATTTTAACTACTTCACAAGTCTTTTCCAGAAAGTCGACCGAGATATAAGCGTCCCTCTGAAAGAACCTTGCTTTCCGCATTTTCTTCATGGAGATCCTGCTGGCTGTAAGATTTGCAACGCAGCCATTTTCAAATTCTATGCGCGCATTTGCGATATCAGGGGTCTCTGAGATTACCGACACGCCACTGGCATATACACTACTCACTTCAGAATCGACCACACTTAAAATCGCATCAATATCGTGGATCATTAAATCTAACACCACAGATACATCGGTACCTCGTGGATTGAATTCAGCCAGGCGATGAGATTCGACAAACATTGGATTATCGATCATGTCCTTCACCGCCATAAACGCCGGGTTAAAGCGTTCTACCTGTCCAACCTGTCCTTTTACCTTGTGTTTTTCAACAAGTTTAAGAAGCGCATTGGCCTCCGCTACCGTATGAGTGATTGGTTTTTCTATGAAAAGGTGCTTTCCAGCCGATACAATTTTTTGAGCACAATCGAAGTGCGTAACCGTGGGTGTGACCACATCTACCATATCGCATGCTTCGATAAGTGCCTCCATGGAAGGAAAACTTTTATAACCGAACTCTTCTTCAATGGCGGCTGAAGCATGGGTGTCGGCATCGTAAAATCCAATCAGTTCGTATCTGTCAGATTGGTTAATAAGTTTCAAGTGAATTTTCCCAAGGTGACCGGCACCCAGAACGCCTGCTTTAAGCATGTGATTTCGTTTTGCACAAAGGTAATAGATTTTGAAGAAAATAGAGGTCCGAAATAAGTGATTTACCCACCGTTATTTTTCTGAATTTCCTACGGAATATTCCTCCTTTCTTTTCATCTTTGTAATGATGAAAGACGACTTTAAACATAAAGGAATGCGTAAGAAACTCGTTGAGATCCTCGTTAAGAAGGGAATAGGTGATGAAGCCGTTTTGGATGCGATAAATTCGGTTCCACGGCATCTCTTTATGGATTCCGGGTTTGTAAATCATGCCTATGTTGACAAGGCTTTTCCTATAGCAGCGGACCAAACTATATCTCAGCCCTATACCGTGGCCCGGCAAACGGAACTGATGGAAGTTAAAAAAGGTGATAAGATACTGGAAATAGGAACGGGGAGCGGATACCAGACTGCAGTACTCCTGGAAATGGGCGCTGTTGTTTACAGTATTGAAAGGCAGAATGAACTCTTCAAAAGGACTAAATTGTTTCTGCCTAAAATTGGTTACCGCCCTAAGAAATTAATTTTTGGTGATGGTTATCAGGGTTATGCTGAAGAAGCACCTTACGACGGAATTATTGTTACCGCCGGCGCACCTTCTGTTCCAAAAACTCTATTGTCTCAATTAGCCATGGGAGGCAAGTTGGTAATTCCCGTGGGAGAATCTATCCAGGTTATGACGGTATACACACGAAAAGGTCCGAAGGAATTCGACAAAAAAGAATACGGAGAGTATAGATTTGTCCCATTACTGGAGGATAAAAACTAATTCTACTAAATATTGTCTTTCTCTATAATTATCAAGTCTACTAATTGCAAAAGTTATTCCTATTGTTACAACAATATGATAAATTGTTACAAAGGTGTTACCCCTTTATCTCCGTGGTCTCTAATTTTGGTTAACAACGAAGATTCAGAATCGAATCGATTGTTCGATTGAACTATCCTAAAATCTAATGAAATGAGAATACTATTTATTTTGATGAGCAGTTTCTATCTGTTTTCAATACCTGCCGAGGCCCAAATTCTTGACAAGATCAAGAAGACCACTGATAAGATCGGCACAGTGACGGTCGATAAGCTTAGCAAGGATCCAATTACTACCTCGTTTAAGGATGTTGATAAATCTGAGGTTCTGGATATTGAATTCGGAAATGATGGAGCGTACCGGTCATTTTTTGAACAGCCGTTTGATCCAAAGAATGGATTTACACTTGAGCCCGGATATTATGAAGGAACCTTTCAGAGTTTTTGTATCAAGGCCGGGACTACTCCTCCCATAGCTGGCGGGGGTCGATTTTATGCTCCAATCAAAGGACCCAAAGCCGATATCATGACGGCTATCATCGATGGGTATCAGGGTAATCCGGAAATAACGCAGAGGGAAGTTCAGTTATTACTTTGGGCCATAATCGCAAAAGCAGATTTCGCCAAGATGAAGGGACCGGTTAAGGTGACAGCACTAAAATTGTTAACACCCGCACAGATCGCAAGGTTAAGTAAAGGTGCCTTAGACAGACTCACTAGGAATGAATTAAAGAACGTGGCTAAAGAGTCACCTGCTATCCGCGCCGTATTAGAAGCCGAGAATAACCTTAGAAAAAAATATTATGCCGGTGCGAAATCCTATCAGGAGTATGAGGATATTGCGATGCTAGCAGGAATTGAACCAATTGTACCTGGTTTTGAAGCCGGCAGATGGACCAAACACCCGGATGGATATTATATCAGGTATTTTCCAAAGGGATATGCTATGACCAGAACTCAGATCTACATTCCGGAATCGGCAGGAACCACCCAGTTCAATCCTTCAACGGATATAGCAGTTCCACCTAATCGAGGGCAGCGATTGTTGCAAACAAACTTGCCTTCAGGAAATCCAAGTTCCAATACGGGTGGTTATGGAAACTCAAATGAGGACCTGTCTTGTGAGCCCTTAATTAATCCAGCTGTGGACGATGCTGTCCGTAAACAGATGATCATGCAAAATCTACCCGGATTGGCAGTGGGTGTGTTTAAAAACGGAAAGATTATTCACCTCAAGAGCTATGGTTACACCAATGTTGTGGAAAAAGAAAAAATTACCAATCAAACTGTTATGCGTTGGGCATCGATATCGAAATCGGTTACAGCCGTAGCTGCACTTCAATTGCAGCAGGATCCAAATATCGAGTATGATATTTCAGACAATCCTACCAAATATTGTTCCTATTGGCCGGAAGAATTGGACTACTGTGATCTATATCCTGGACTATGCGATAGGAACAGCACTTTAATTGATCGTCGCTCGGGTAGGATTACCATTGAGCATCTTCTCCGTAACCAGAGTGGTATCCAACATTACGGAAAAGGAATGGACAGAGATGGAGATGATAATGGTGACAAAATAACCCCATATCCACCGATAAATGACTCATTACCATTTTTAAGAAACGTCAATTATATACCAGAAAGGGATGAATACAATGCGCCCTCTGCTGTTGCAATATTTAAAAATTCCGTTATGGACTTCGAGCCCGGCTCAGCTTATTTATATTCCTCTTATGGTTTCAATTTAGCCGGCGCTACGATTGAAGAGGCCAGCCCCAATGGCTATGTAGATTGGGTAATGAAGAACATTGCCAATGTATCTAATATGAATAGCTTTCAAGTAGCAAACGAAAAAGATCGTTTTGGAAATGATGTAAAAAGACAAGGTCATGATATGCCTACAGATGGTATTTTAAAAATAATATCACAGGGAAACAAAGAAAGTGTGCTACCAGCCGGTGGTTGGGAATCCAATATCTGTGATCTGGCCAAATATGCCATCGGGCTTGCCAGTAATCAATTTTATGATGAAACAAAAGGTAAAGTATGGGATGTTGGTGGAAGGAATTATAAATATGGTGTGAACGCAACAGGTAGCGGCGCTCAGTTTCGAGTATGGCATGGAGGAAAGCATGATAACATGCGTACTTTTATGCATTTTTTTCCTTCAGACTCGACAGGTGTAGTGCTTATGGCACCGGCAGAATATGCAGATTTACCCTATTTGACCAGGCGACTCTATAAAGCCTTAGGCGAAAGAAACGGGCTTTATGGTACTGTAACACACACGCCACTTGACAAGTGTCGTGCTGATATGGACAATGGAAATGATCTTTTCAATGCTGTTTGGAGAAAAACCGGTAATGATGTTATCGTGCGCACTGGAAGGCCCAATGATGAGTTTTACGAAGAAGTTAAACGACTACGGGCGTTCGGGTATCACTGTAAAGATATTGAGGCATTTGTCCACAACGGAGCATTGTATTGGGATGGTGTCTTCCAAAAAGATATTGCGCGAACAGGAATGTGGCGCAATGCCAGCAAACAGGCCTTCGTTGACAAATGTGCCGAAATGCGCGATGACGGTTACCGTCTTTACGATGTAGAAACATATATAAACGAGGAGGGAAAACGTTTGTGGGCAGGAGTCTTCAGAAAGACAAATGATGGATATTCTGTACGTTTGGACCGCAGTACATCAGAATTTTCAGCAATCCGCGAACAAGAAAATGCCAATGGTAAAAAATTGATCGATGTAGAGGTCTACTTGAAAAATGGCAAACAATATTGGAGCGGTGTGTTTACAAAAGGGGAGCCCAACAAATTGAATCGAAATTATTCTATGGATGATTTTGATGCAATGGTACAGAGCCGCAGAGCACAAGGTTATAAATTGATCGATGTAGAATTCTACGAAACAGAGCCTGGCGGAACCATTGAATTTAAAGTTGCGGGGATTTGGGAAAAGAGCAGCGATACAGAAAAGCGCAGGTCGTTGAACGATTTCTGTGATATCATGGATAAGCACGATGAATGGAGTGCTGATGATTATGAGTTAATAGACTGGAATAGGGTGCCTATTGAGGTATTAGATGACTAAAGCGCTATAGTCGCTGAAGTTATGAGATTCGAAACCGTAGGATGATCATTTCCACCGGCAGGTTCTATAGTAATATTCAAGGATTCGGCTTCATCGATATAGGTCATGACGGCCATGTCTGATATCTTTCGGAATTACACCCATATCGATCATTTCACCTTCCACATCCGCCCATAGCTGGTAAACCTTATCTGAAGGAAGTTTCGGCAAGCCCGATGCATTCAGAATTACGGTCTTGTTCTTATGATTCACATAACTTATAGCCTGTGCTTCTGGCATGAGGTCATTGCCTTTCATAATGAGCTTCTCCGTATCTGCGTTATTCAATTCTTCCAGCCACTTCATAGTTTCATCATAATTCTTAACGAGATCTTCATTCTCATCCAGGAGCAAATCGTTCTGGTCCTGAACAATTTGCAGATCTTCGCTGGATTCCATTCATCTTTTGATATAACCAGAATGAACTTAAGAAGAAACAGAACTGCAAGGACTAGCCGCAATTGCCGTATATGTCCTGGAGGGTTTTCGGGGCTGGTATCTTTATTATCTTTTTATCCGTATCTCCTTTTAATTGGCGAAACAAAGCCTGTTTTACATTGCCGGTTGGTGTAACGGCATTTTCAATTGCCATTTTCTCAATATCCAGCTCCAATTGCTGATAAGTAAGCTTTAAGTTCATATCCTTTTCAATCTCGTTCTCCAGGGTTGCTAATTCGTCTTTGGAAAGCTCCCCCAACAAATACCTTTCCAGTATTCCCGATTCTATAATGTCATGTGTCTCCTTCATACTATCCTTTCTAATAATGCTATCCCCACCACAAGCAAAAGTTCGTAAGATTTTCGAAGTTGTGTCAGCGCCTGTCGGACGTACGATTTAAACGTCCCGAGCGGGACCTTCATTTCCTTATGAGCTTCTCTGTGTGTGAGCCCTTTAAAATAGACCAATTCAAGCGCTTCCTGGTGATGGACCTCGAGTTTTTTTATGGAACCGTTTAATTGACTATGATCAATGGGCGTACCCTCTTCCTCCTCCTTATTATTATATACACTTAAATCTTCATTTTGGATGAGGTCGGGCCGATTTCTCAACGAATTTAATGTGGTATTTCGTGCAATTCTGTATGCCCAGGTATAGAATCTACCTTTTTCAGGATCATACGAATCAGATTTCTGCCAAATCTTTATAAAAGTCTCCTGCAGGAGATCCTGGGCATGAGCCTCATTTCGGCACATCCGAATGATCACCCCATATAATGCCCCGGAATAATTATCGTACAATACGGATAACGCCCGTTCGTCACGAGCCTTCAATTGGTTAATAAGTGTTAAATCTTCAGGCATTAAGTCATAATTCTGTTAAGAAACTGATAAAAAGTATAGGCCATCTCATCCAACTATCATTCCTGGTGTAAATGTAATCGACGCACATCAAACAATTATGTATAATTTATTAAAAAAACAGAACACATGAAAAAGTTAATCCTAATTTTAACAACTATTCTAGCATTCGGAGTTTCTCAGAACGCGTTTGCTCAAAAACAAAGCATTGTAGACATTGCTGTATCTAACGATGATTTTTCAACGTTGGTAACTGCCTTAAAAGCAGCCGACCTTGTTGGAGCATTGCAAGGTGACGGACCATTTACCGTATTCGCACCGACAAATGCTGCCTTCGCGAAGATAGATGCCAATACTTTAAACAGTTTATTAGAGCCAAAGAACAAAGCCACGCTTGCTTCAATCCTCACGTATCACGTTGTACCTGGAAAGCTAGCAGCTGCAGATGTAGTAGCTGCCCTCAAGAAAGGAAACGGAAAAGTTGAAGTAAAAGCCCTGAGCGGAGCCACCTTAACGGTTGTTCAGAAAGATGGTAAGATCTGGTTACAAGATGAAAATGGTAATTACAGCCAAATTACCAGTACAGATATCATGGCAAGTAACGGAGTAATCCATGTTATTGGAGACGTGGTGATGCCAAAATAAAGATTGCGTTTTAAAGATTGCTATGAAGAAGAGCCCTCTGAAGCCTATGCTAAGGAGGGTTTTTTAATTCAATCTATTTAATTCCCATTGCAGATTTCTTCGAGCCTGTTCTTCAAATTTAGCAATAAAATGGTCAGTCTTAAAAATACAATCCACAGTAAGAAAATCCTTAATTACTTTTTTCCGTCCAGGCCTGTATAAAATACCAGGATAGATGCTGTATTCTTTTCGAATATCTTCGGAATACTTCTCGTACTCTTCACGAGAACTTCCCAACACCGAAAGATCCGCGTCCAGGAAGTAATTGGTATCACTATCCTCAGAACGGTGGTGCAAGTTAGTGGCCATGATCTGTTCTTTGCATTTTTCAATTTTTTCTTTCGGAACCCCAAGGGTTTGCATACGTTCTCTTGCAATTTCAGCACTATTCAGTTCATTATCTGATTTCAGCACGTTATAAACGAAATCGTGGTAATACAAACTGAATAATAGGGTAGACCAGTCCTGAATTAGCGACTTAACCTCAATAAGCTCCCTTAACATTTTTTCCAGGTGAGACAGGGTGTGATAATATCTATTCTTGCCTGTATACTGAGTCTCAATTTCACGCCAGAGATCACTAATTGTGCTTTCGGTAGCATTAAAGGATTTGAGTAAGTTTATGAGATGATCCTTAAGAAACATAATCGAAGGAGATTTTTACCTTTTTGAAATCAACAGGCATGACAGATTTATTATTAATTCTGTCACTGATATCAAACAAGTGCTTACTTATCAGACCAGATCGCCAGTTCATTTCCAGCGGGGTCCGTAAAATGAAACCTTCGCCCGCCAGGAAAGGAAAATATCGGTTTGACTATCGTTCCGCCGGCATTGCTTACATTTTCAAAAACCAGTTCAAGATCATCATGATAGAGAATCACCAGTACTCCGTTCACAGCAGGGTCATCGGATTTTTCAAAACCACCCGCTACGCCACTTTCTTCGAAGGAAACATAGTCGGGGCCATAGTCGGTAAAGCTCCAGCCAAAGCATTCACTATAAAACATTTTAATCGCTTCAAGGTCCCTGGCTTTAAATTCGATGTAATTGATATGATTGTTATCCATAGCTATAAGATTTGTTTCTAATTCTACTTCAATATCCATTAGCTTCTCCAATTCCTCAGTACGTAATTGCGTAGCATCGTTCATGGCGCTCAGATATCTTATTCCCAGCATAGCGCCTCTATAACCTTCAGAATAGATCTTACTTTGTAATCGTCGGTTATCGAGCCATTGCAATTGAAATTCCTCAATATTTTGTTTCAGGCTATCATTTTCGATGTACTGAAGATATTCAGTAAAACGATTGTTGAGAATTGAATCCAGATTCTGAAACTTCAAATTATAACATACTCTGGCGTCCATCGAGGTTTCTATTTGATTACAATTCACCTGGTCTGCATATTTCATATACTCCATGGAGGCAAGGCGTTTAGCATCCGAATTGTATTGTCCCAATGTGCCTGAGGTGAAAACGAAACTTAGAATTAAAACATGGAATAATTTTATCATGACCGACTTTTACAATCGAATTGAAAATTATTGAGATCAACCTACATCGGCAGGTATTTGCTGGAACATAAAGATAATTATAAATAGGGGATAAGGGCAACTGTTGACTGGAATAAGACCTGTTTCTAACCCATCTTAGTTATTAACTAATAACCAAACCATGAATTAGGATATTGATTTGCTCATAATTCTATAAGCTACTCTTCTTAAACGTAACTTTGGCCCTGGCTTGTAATTCACTATCCAGATAGAGTTCATATCCTTTTATCAGGCTCACTTCTTTGGTCTCCATTGCATTGATAGTAATCATTTTGATTACTGCTCCTGCCTTTTGAATTCTAATTACAAAGCTGTTCTCACCTATATTTTCAATGATCCCTACGCTGTTCTCACTGGAATATGGATTAATAGCAGCATCCTGTCCTTGTCCCTTGCCTGTTATTGACATACTTTGAGATGGACTTAGTTCGAAGATGGATTGTGCTGATGCATTAAACGGCATTCCAATGAGAAGCAATCCAAGGATTAGTGTTTTGTTCATTTTAATTGTCTTTAATAAATATCATACAGTGTTGCCAGGGAAGATTACTAATGTTTTGTTCCAGTTTCAAACCAGCAGCTTCCATTTCTTTTACAGCCTGGGTTTCTGTCATTTTATGTACTTTCTTTATAGGAACGGAACCATCTTCCCCACGGTATTCGATCAAGTAAAGCTTTCCATCTGTTCGCATCGCTTTTTTAATGGAAGCGATCATTTCCGAGGGATGGCTAAACTCGTGATAGACGTCGACCAAAAGTACTTTGTCGACGGAATTTTCAGGTAGGTTTATACTTTTTTCAGAACCTTTGATAACCTTCACGTTTTGAACGTTGCCCTTTGATTTACGATATTCCATGGCAAGTAACATTTCATCCTGGATATCAACAGCATAGATGAGGCCTTTATTCGCTATTGGTGCCATTTTGAACACGTGGTAACCGGAACCCGCTCCGATATCTGCAATAACATCACTATTTTCAATAACCATATTTTGCAATAGGGTGGTGGTGTTTTCTTCGGCTTCACGTTCACGGCGTTCCAGCCAATCCATACCCTGGAAACCCATAACATATGCAATTTCTCGACCCATATACCATTTTCCTGTACCATTAGGATCCCCTTTTTTCAAGGTGTAAGTTTCTTTGGGTGAACTATCCTGAGCAATAATGGTACAGAAAGGCATAAAAATGACTATAAGTACAAAAATTCGAAAAAGTATTTTCATTGTTGTTTTATAAATATTCAATTTGCTCGATGCTACTCCAACCAGATCTTATCGATTTCCAGCTTAAAGGTTTCGGCTTTTTTGTTGCCTATAAGGACGGCGAATTCAGCCATTACCTCACCAGGATAGTTAGCCATCCGGAGTCTACTGCCCCGGTACCCAGGATACATATCACCAAGTTTAATTTCTAGAACCTCCCATTCGCCAGTGGTTTCTGCATAAGCAATGTAAGACTGGTAATCTCTTCGACTTGTCTTTGCGCGGATCTGGAAGGTCTTTCCATCGCCTTTCACCTTAATTTTTAAGGTATTGAATTCTGAAATGTCAATCGCCTGCATGTTATATCGTACGGAAGAAAACCCGCCGTTGTTTTCCATGGAAACGATTCCTTCAAAAACCGCAAACCCTTCGGAAGAGATATAAAACTTACCCTGTGAACGGCCTCCCATAACGCCATCGTCAACCACATACCAGTCCTGCAAGTCACTCTTAGAAGAAAAATCGAAGATAACCAGTGAATTGGACATAGTGAACAGTAAGAATGAGAGTATTATTAGTTTCATAATTAATTTGTTTCAAATATAACTTAAAAAGTTAAACAAAATAGAATCAGAATCATAATAAAATATTAAAAATCAGATAGTTGAAGCCTGTTCATGCAAGTATTAAACAGGATTCAGAACAGGCTAAATAAATCTGCTTTCAAGAACATCTTTATAGTATTTCTTTAGGAAATATAACTTCTGTCTGAATTGGGCGATATGCACTGAAAGAAGCACCTACTATAGATATTATAGTACGATTTCAGTTGAAACTTCCAAATAAAAAAGTGAAAATATTTTTAAGAGGTGTATTAAAATCAATCCTGTGATTACATTGATTTATGAATGATTAAAATCTAAAGCCAACGTTAAAATAGCCTTGGCTAGGATTAGACTTTATACTTTCATTTTCTATATCTTTAATAAGATTACTAAATCCGTAATTATAGCCTAATTCAACGAAAAAGAATGCAATATCAATTCCAACACCTCCTTGACCATAAAACATGAAATTGGTAATGTCATCCTTTTCTAAACCTAGTTCGTCAACATCTTTACCTACGGAAAAGGATGGGACCCCACTTAGAAAAACTCGAACACCAATCAACCTATCTGCGAAGGATGTTATGTTAATACCGCCCGTTAGAGGTACTTCCAAAGCAGATACTGAAAAAGAACTGGTCGGTTGATTTGTTCCGTTTGAATTTGAGACATCAGTCACCTCAAAAGGTCTGTAATTATATCTTGCGCCAACCTCATAATAAAAAAAGCGACCACGCTTATAGGATATTCCAAGATCAAAACCAACAGTGAATTTCGATTCGATTTGATCGGCTGAATCAAGGCTTAAATTATTGAAATTCACACCGCCATACGCCTTAAAGGAACTTTTTGCTTTTTTCTCTTTCTTTTCTTGTGTTGCGTTATTTTCCTGAGCATAAACTAGGGTTGAAAAAGAAAAGGTTAATGCAAGGATTAAAATTTGCTTTAAAAAGGCTGGTTTGTTAAAAAACGTCATGAGTAGCTGGTTTTGGTTTAGATAAATTTATAATAATTATTACAGATATCATTTCATATTTTGGAAAATCGGGCAATTTAGAACAAACCGCTAATATTACCCTCACCGTCTATGTCGATGTTTTCAGCCGCGGGTGTAGCCGGAAGTCCGGGCATCCTAAGAATATTACCCGCGATAGGAATCATAAAGCCCGCACCTGTCGCAATCTCAATCTCTCGAATATGAATATCGAAATTCGCCGGTCTCCCTAATTGTTTTTCATCATCACTTAAGCTCTTCTGGGTTTTCGCCATGCATATCGGAAGGTTTGCATAACCAAGTTCTTCAAATCGTTTTAACTGGCGTTTGGCTTTGTTGGTAAGGATCACATTTTCAGCACCGTAAATGGTGGAACAGATCTTTTCCATCTTTGTTCGAGGCGAATCCTCCAGGCTGTACGTAGGTTGAAAGACAGTATTACAACTTTTTGTAGCTTCCACAACCTTTTTGGCGAGGTCTGTACAACCTTTGCCCCCTTCGGCCCAGCCATTGCTCAAGGCGACAGGAATTCCCATAGCGTCGCAATGCTCCATTAGTACCTTTTTCTCAGCTTCGGAATCACTACTGAAGGTATTTATTGCGACAACCAGGGGCACTCCGAAACTCTTTAAACTGTGAATGTGACGTTCCAAATTCGGGAAACCTGCTTTGAGTGCTGTTGTGTCCTCATCGGTTAGTTCTTTCAGGGGTTTCCCGCCGTGGTATTTCAATGCACGTATGGTAGCAACCAGCACGATGGTCTTAGGAGATAATCCGGCTTCACGACATTTGATGTTCATGAATTTTTCCGCACCCAGATCGGCTCCGAACCCAGCTTCGGTGATCACGTAATCGCTTAAACTTAAGCCCATCTTAGTAGCAAGTATCGAATTCGTTCCCTGTGCAATGTTCGCAAAAGGACCTCCATGGATAATAGAAGGATTTCCCTCCAGTGTCTGCACTAGATTTGGTTTTATAGCATCGCGCATGAGCACTGCCATGGCTCCATGTGCATTCAGGTCACGGGCATAAATCGGTTTACCTTCCCAGGTGTCGCCTACGTAAATATTTCCGCATTTCTCCTTCAGATCTTCAAAATCCTTACTAAGGCATAGTATCGCCATGATCTCTGAAGCTGCGGTAATATTAAAACCTGTTTCACGAGGCATTCCTCCCGCTTTACCACCTAATGCGGCAACTATATTCCGAAGTCCGCGATCGTTCATATCCATGCATCGTTTCCATAGTACGGTACGAGGATCAATACCAAGATTCCTGCTTTTGGTTTGGATGTTGTTCTCAATAAGAGCGGATAACAGGTTATTCGCTTTCTCTATCGCATGGAAATCACCTGTGAAGTGTAAGTTTATATCCACCATGGGGATAACCTGACTCCGGCCACCACCGGCAGCTCCGCCTTTGATCCCGAAAACCGGACCTAAACTCGGCTCCCGTATTACAGTCAGCGCGTTTTTATCTATGATATTCATAGCATCACCCAGCCCTATGGAGACCGTTGTTTTGCCTTCTCCTGCCGGAGTAGGGGTGATAGCAGTTACCAACACCAGGTTGCTTTGCGCTACCTTCTCCTCATCGATCAGGGTAAGGGGTAATTTGGCTTTATTGGTACCATAAAATTCGAGTGATTCTTCTTTGATGTTGAGTTTGGCCGCGATGTCCCGGATGTGCTCTTCTTTTACGCTTTGCGCGATCTGTAAGTCGGTCATAATAATAAGTTAGCCAAAGTTTCCTTCGGAATTAAAGGGCTAAAATTAGATGGAAAACCAAGAGAGTTCAATGACGGATGTCATATTGTAATCAATCTTTACAATGATATTTCGAATCAACAGGTTTAACCAAAAGGTTGCTAATTAATCCTATAAGCAGTAGCCCTGCCATAAGGTACATCGTCAAACTATAAACTTCAGCAGGAGGTTTTTGTAAGACCTCGATCTGGTATTCGCGTAAATAGTTAATGGTAACGGGGCCAACAATCGCAGCCAGACTCCATGCGAGCAGTAATCTGCCATGAATGGCACCTATTTGCCTGTTCCCAAACATATCTTTCAGATAGGCCGGTATGGTAGCAAAACCTCCACCGTACATACTAATTATGATTCCAAATGCAATGTAGAAGAGCAATACGCTGCCAATATTCCCTGCATAAGGAACAAGCAGATACAATGTGATACCTAAAATAAAGAAGATTGAATACGTGTTCTTGCGGCCAATATAGTCGCTAAGTGACGACCAGAAAAATCTGCCTATCATATTGAATAAACTTAAGATACCAACAAACATTGCTGCTGCGGTGGCGTCAACTGCCATTTCAGACCCTACACTGGTCACACTGAACATTTCCTGTATCATCACACTGGCCTGACCAAGGACTCCGATTCCGGCACTCACATTCAATAGTAATACCACAAAAAGTAACCAGAACTGAGGAGTTTTAACTGCATTATCCACTAATACATTCGCAGAAGTAATTAGCTTCCCTTGCTTCTTTATGTCCGGATTAAAACCTTTGGGAGCCCAGTCCTCTCGGGGAACCCGTACGATCAATGATCCGAAGAGCATTATAACCAGGTAGATGAGCCCCATAGTAATAAATGTCTCCATCACCCCGGCAGAGGTATCGGTAGCGTAATATTCCATCAACTTTACACTTAACGGGGATGCGATCATTGCGCCCCCTCCAAATCCCATGATGGCCATACCCGTAGCCATTCCGGGCCTGTCCGGAAACCATTTAATCAATGTACTTACAGGTGATATATACCCCAGACCCAGGCCTATGCCTCCCAGGAGTCCTGATCCTAAATAAAGTAACCACAATTGATGTAGATAAATGCCTGCGGCGGAGATTAGAAATCCCGAGCTAAAGCACAAAGCGGCAACAAACATCGTTTTTCTGGGTCCTACTCTTTCTACCCATTTGCCAAACACAGCAGCCGATGCACCTAAAAAGAAAAGGGCTATTGTGAAAATCCAACCTAATTCGGTAAGCTTCCAATCCTCAGGCAGCTGCTCCGTAATGCCAATTATTTTTGTGAGTGGCTTGTTGAAAACGCTAAAAGCATAGATCTGTCCAATACAAAGGTGAATACTAAGTGCTGCAATTGGAACATACCAACGATTGTAATTGCTTTTAGCAATACTTTTTTCTCGACTAAAATAGTTTGACATGTGTATACGGTCAGGAGAGTCTATCAATTGGCAGCATCACAAGATTCTTCCGGGCGTCAGTCATGGTGTTCGATAGTTCTCGGTTCATAAATAAATAGATTCAATTGATCTTTATATCGACGAAACTAAGAATATATGCACGAGTTATTTATGACAATAATCATGACAAAAAAACAAATAATGCTTACTCGCTTAACGCTGTCCCTTTCTAAATCCGTACAGATTCTGATGTAGAAAATCTTTAGGAAATTTATCGTCGCCTTTAAATCCGATTTCTATGGTGCCGCTATCTTCAGGGATATAATTCGTTTTAAAAATATAATCCCACAGACTTAAACTAATGCCGTAATTCACGCCGTACTTCCCTTTAGGTAAAACATAAGCATGATGATATAAATGCATAACAGGATTATTGAAGATATACTTCAACGGACCCCAGGTGATCTTAATATTGGCATGGTTCAGGTGACCGATGGAGATCGCGAAAAAGTGAATAATATAGGCTTGTTCAGGTTCAAAACCACCAATAATCATCACTCCAAATACCTTAAGTGGTTTATAAAAGATGTTCTCCATCCAATGGTATCGCAAATGCGCTGCAAACCCCATTTCTTTCACGCTGTGGTGCACTTTATGAAATTTCCATAAGAAAGGATATTTGTGTAACAAGACATGTGTAAACCATTGCACAAAGTCAAGAATAATAAAGAAAACCAGTAGCTGTAGCCATGGTGACCATTCCGAGATATTAATTATCGCCAGACTTTTGGCGGTTACATTGAATTCCCCGAAAAGTAATCCTAAGATCTCATAGACTCCACTAATCACAATCGCGAAAATGAAGAAGTTAAAGAACATATAAAAAGCATCTAGCCAAAAATCTTTTCTGAAGACAGACTGTTCTTTCCTCCAAGGAAAAGCGATCTCTAAAAGCCAAACCACAAGAGAGATCGCAACCAAGTCCCCAAAAGATAATTAGTGTACCAGGGTACGTCAAAAATGATGGATTTCCATGTCCATTCCACTGTGCCAGTAAAAGCATTGACAAATGCATCTAAATATTTTTCCATTTCAATAATAATTATTGTTATACTATCTTTTTCAAAGTGTAGATCGTTTAATATTCCATGACTTGATCTACTTAGTCATTATTCTTCCAGTTCGTACCATTCGATATCCGTAAGGACCAGACGTCTTCCTTTAGCTATGGGTGGATAATTCGTCACTAAATAATTTACTATTATTTCTTGATTCCCCCCAAGATCCCAAAGGTTTTGCGTCTCCTGCATCCATTTAATGGTTGCGTTCCAGCGTTCGGCGTTCATTCTGTTTTGAGTTACTATTTTGGCCGAATGGCACGTCGTACAATTATTAACAACCTCCATTAGTCCGTCGGCCTCTACCAATCCTGTTCTCACATGTATTCCATTTTCTATAAGGTCCTCATCTACTTCCAATGGAACTTCTATCAGGGTTTCCGTAACCTTTTTAGATTCCAGGAAATCGGGATTAATTGTGAAATAAATTAAACCGGCCCCGGTTAAAACAGAGATTACAAGTACCAGCATCAATAGTCGATACACATTCCTAACTTGTTCTCTGAAATTTTCCTGGACCCCCATTTATTTTACCTTTACCGCTATTCGATGGCAGGCGTTGTTTAAATATCCTTTAGGATTCCAGCCCGGTAATAACATGGGTTGTGAAATACCCTCTGTATCCGTGGCTCGCGCCCAAACCTCATAGTATCCAGCCTTAGGAAAATCTACGTTAGCTGAAAAATGTTGCCAGGCAAGTCGGTTTGCCGGTTTTTCTACCATGCATTCAGTCCAGGTGGATCCGAAATCGATAGAATACTCCATTTTATCAACCTCAAGCTCACCCGCCCAGGCATGCCCTCGTATCTTTAAAATCTGTCCCTTTTTAATCATTGCACCGGTCTTAGGATACGTGATCAATGATTTTACAGGCATCTTCTCGATAATACACATATCTTCATCTTTCACTTTTTCTCCGGGCGCTACCGGTTCACATGGCACCCGATAGGCAGTCCCTGTCATTTTAGTACCATCATGAACTTTGTTCCTGATACTAATCCTATTAATCCATTTACCAGAGACTGAAGCCGGCCAGCCACCAGCCACTAAACGCAAGGGATAGCCGTGAACCAAAGGAATATCTTCTCCATTCATTTGAAAGGCTAAAAGTGTTTCGTCCTGTAATGCTTTAGACATTGGACATCCCCTGGAAATTGGTTCCTTTTTAGGATCTCCACTCAGATGTTTGTCCACCGCATGATACCCAATATACACTGCGTTACTCTTAATTCCGGCGTCTTCCAGGACATCCCTCAGTCGGACTCCGGTCCAGGAGGCACAATGTATTGCGCCAACAGTCCACTGATTCCCTTTAGCCGGGGGATCAAATTCGCTCCGGCCATTACCACCACACTCCAGAGTCAATTGATAGGTATGGAGTTTAAATTTCGATTTCAATTCGGCGAGCGTATATGTTTTACTATTTACTACCGATTCACCATCAATGGTAAGTGTCCATGATTGCGGATCAATACCTTCAGGGACTAATCCATTATTCCTGATGAACATGCAGGAATTCGGCGTAATCTTATCGTCCAATAGGTGAGCCTGAGCTTCGATGTTCCAAGGTTTGTCATTGAGAACAATCATTTCGGGGTTCTTATTGAACATTTTAAAAGGATCAGGATCCTGCAAAGCCAGTGGTTGATAACCTGCCAACATTTTCGATCCAAAGACAAGTTCTGCACCGATGAGGGCGGTAAATGAACTAAGTGTTGCTTTTTTTACGAATTCCCGTCTTTTCAAAATGATTGATTTATAGGTTCAATAATTATGGTAAAGTTACTGATTCTGCCTTTCTTCCTTTGTAACTAATGTTACATTTTCCAAATATCCTAAGGTAAGATCTTTAGCGGTAATGATATCGCTGTCAACTATATCGTATTTCTTGATTATTGTATTCAGTAAGGACGTTCTTACAACTATTATAAGATGCAGATCTTTATGGTGTTTTGTTTTCTGAATTACTTCGGAAGCCGATTTGTATAATCCTTCAGAATTCATCTCAAGCTTTCCTAATTCATCTATGATAATAAACCCGGATTTATTTTTCGTTACAGCTTGAAAAATAATCGAATTCGCTTTTTTAAAAGCCGATGTAAAAAAGTGATAACGTCCAACCGCAATAATGGAATCATCACTCGGATTAGCCTGCATAGGAAATGTTTCTTTGGTATTCACATTCAGAATGAAACGCTCACCTTTGTCGTTTCGAGGGCTTAGCACACCGTAAACATCGCTGCGACCTTCACTCCATTGTAGCAAAGCTTTACTTTTTCCCGTTTCTATGTCACCTTTCAGTATATAGATCATTTGTTTGATGCATTGAAATGAACACTATATACAATACTCCGGGCCATGAAATGCTGTATTCTGTTAAGTCCTTTTAAAGAGCTGCTGTCCAGCCAGGCATGTTGAATTATCGATCTTAAATGGGGAAACAGATCCAACGTGTTTTGTATATCCGTTTGATAAGCCGATCTACGCTTTAAAAGCAATCGATTCAATCCTTTGAGCAATAGAGGCCCCATAATAAAATACCACAAGACCAAGACTAAAAAACTGCGTGCCAGAAGGTACAATCCACCTTTCCAGCCATTAAAGCTGGCACTGAAAAACAGTAAGGGTAACATGACAAAAAGAAGTGTGATTGTCCAAAATAAAAATAGCCTCTTTCTACCGTTAAGATGTTTTTGTTTAGCTTCCTTCATTTTCAAATCTGTCGAAAAATGATCTGACAATGATATATCAACAGACTCCATAAGTTTCATAACCCGCACAATTAATAATCCAACTATGATCCCAGCGGCGGTGTAAAACGCAATGAATAAAATTATTAAACTTTTAGATGACAGGGCGAGATGGAAAAATGAGAATTTTTCACTTACCCAGACCGAATAGATATCCACGGCATCCCAAATCGACTGACCGTAAATAATGGTAAGGGTTACCAACTTTTGAAAAGCCGATTCTAAAAACGTTAACGCTCCTAAAAATAGGACAGTAATGCGGTTTACTGAAAACAAACCATATAACAACATACCTAAAAAAGCCTGAAAGGATACTGCTAAATAGGACGTAATTGGTGAATGCGGACTCACACTTAATTTTACCAATAGGACTATACTCAGGGCCTTAAGAAGTGCCGGCAACACCTTTGTTGTGCTCGAAGCGATTAAACTAATAAGTAAGATCGATATTCCACCTACTAAAATTCCCGTGAATGGAGAGCCAACTGCATGCATAAAACCGCCCAGCCCGCATTCATTGAGAGCCCAAAGCGCAATTAAGCGCTCGATCACTAATTTGTTATCCTTATTGTAAAACACCTTTAAAAATAATACTTACGCAAACTAAACATGCAATTTATTTGTGTTTGGTAACATATGTTACATACTGACATTGCAGATAGATATATATTGCCAACTGTCAAAAGTATACAATCATGAAGATTATAAAAAAAGATTTTGAAACCAAATTTACAGGATGGTCGTTTCTGGCCGCTGCTGTAATGTTGTGGCTTGGTTGGGCTCTTTCACCTCACCATATTGGAGAATATTTAGTCGCATCCGATTTCACCACAATTGGTGAAGATCTTTGGTTATGGATCTGGATATATCGCATACATATTTTTGGGTGGGTCTTTATGGGAATTGCATTGTTTGCTTTGGTATCGGCAACTGCTCGTAAACCCTACCGGGTACTAATCCTGCCGGGCGCGGGCGTTGCGATCATTGGAACTTTTACCCTGGCCATAGCATCTGCTTATTTTTATAATTTTGGTGCCTGGGGAGTTGGTATGACAGAAGGAAAATCGGCTACAGAAATCCAGACCTTCATGGATAGCATCTTATATACCAATCAATATGTAACCTGCTTTATTCGTTTCGGGCGGGTATTTACAGGAGTTGGTTTGGTATTGTTAGGATTTGCCTTTATTAAGTGGAAGCTATTGGGCCAATGGATAGGATGGCTTACATTACTCATGGGTCTCGCTACCATGGTAATCATAATGGGTATTCCGGATAATTATGAGATCTACAAACCAATGTTTCACGTTAAAGTGATCTGGTTGGTCCTTATGGGAATAGTATTGCTTAAAAAGGGCGTTCACCTACCCCAATCCAAGTCGGATAGTGTGAAGTAAAAATTACTAATCCAGTAAATTTAAAAACTTCAGTCCAAAGATAAAGGCTCCATCACCAACCCCATTGTAATGGGATCGCACGTAATCTAGCCTCAGGAATCTGAAATTTCCCCAACCCAGGTTGTCGATTCCAATGGAATATTCGGTATATGGTTTCTTACCATCTATACTCAACAAATGTGCGCCTGCGACCAGGTTAAAGTTGAGTGCGTTTATTCCGGGTATCTTCCCTAGTATCCATCCCCTGAAATCGTGTTCCAGATGCCCTTCAAAGTAATTTTGGTTTGTGCTAAGATTGTAGTATGGAAGCAGGTTGAACACATTCGTATAATTAAAAGTTGTGCCTACCCGGGTCTGATTTCCGTTGAAATGCTGATAATCTGCAAAGGAAATAGCATCCCCATTGAAGAAAGTACCTCCTTTTAATCTATAGATGAACTCTCCCTTGTTACCTGTATTGATCCGCTGATATAATTGTGCTTTTAACTGACTGAAATTATAATCATCGATGGAAGCTCCAATGCCATTTTCGAAAGTGATACGCAAAGAAGGGTACTTCCCGTTACTGATATTGAATTTTCCGTCTGGGTAACTGTAGTATTTTTGTCCGAAACTAACATCCGCTGTCACCGATGATTTTAAGATATCGTGCTCGATTATATCCGGCAGTAATACCTCGTTAACCCGTTGTCTTGGATTATTGGGAGTGTATTCAACGCCTTTATTCGGAATGGTGACATAATCTGTGGTGTTAAATAAGGGTTTTCTTTGTTCATATCCGGCAGTAGCACTCATTTGAAGTCCGTTGAATATCTCCTGACTCCATCGAAGATTGGCGTAATTGAGCTCATATACCTTCATATAGTTTCGTTGGAAAAAGAGCGTTGAAACCGTATTTATTAATGGTGAAATAGGTTCGGCTCTGTTAAACTGAACCACTTCGTTACCTCCATCTATTCCAAGTCTTAAACGGTTTATTCGGTTGAAATTGAACACAATTCCACCTGCAGGCCGAAGCCGGTCGTCCGATACACCATAACGCAGCCTTGAAAATACCGATAGCCACCTTGTGCGGTTTTCATCGTAGGCTTTGAAATACGACAACCCAATACCGCCATTCCATCCCTGAACGGTATTAAAGTTCACATCGGGTATGGGCCCCTGATAACTGAGATCCCATTTTTCATAGCTATTCTGATAGGAATATCCCAAAAGAATATCAAAGATATTGAAGCGGTTATTTTTTTGATCCAGTGAATCCAGGTATGGTTTCGATTTTCGTAATTGCTGAATACTATCCTTTTTAATATAATCGTTCAACTCCTCATCGGTAAGTGGTACCGGGCGTATTCCCTTCCAGAATATGGAATCCTTTTTATTGGCTTCCGCTTCGAACGAGAGCACTTCGTTATTGAAGGACCGCTTCTCAAACCGGGGAGAAAAGTCGTAATTGCTATAGACCGCAATAAATTTACCATCGCCGTTGAAACCGAAAAAACCGAAACCGAAATCAATAGTTTGAGAGCGTTTTACCCAGAACTTATTTGTGGGATCAAAACTGAAATTCTGTTTAAATACCAGTTTTTTCACAAAAGGGATCTGTATCGCCTCGCCACTCGTACTAAGATCCAGTCCATACAACTGCCAGTCGTCTTCTACAATATAAATGATGCCCTTCCAAACCCTGTCTTTCGGCCTTTTGGGGGTAACGATGATCTTGTTGATGAGTTTATTGCCTTCGTAAAATACGCCGTCCAATTTATACCTGTAATAGCTAAATGCATTATTGGCAATGGGTGATACGATGGCAGCGTTTAGATCGGCCGTGTTTTCGTAAAAGGAAAATTCAGCATCTATGGCAGTGTTAAAGCTGAAGCCATTGTCATTACCACTCACTATACTGGCGATAATGGATTCTTTGAAATCGTCAGGTTTCCGGTAGGCGATCTTCGAAATGGTTTCTGAAAGATACACGATGCCCGTGCGGGTAGAGTCCAATTGACCATCGAAATCGCCTACTTCCTGGCCCAGGATCTTTTCCGGTATACTGTCTACCCGCCAAAGCCCACGTGAATAGAAATCAGCTTTAAATTCCGAAATACGATCCATGTTTGCCTTTCGTTGGGCGATAGTGTTACGAATAATCCGATATGCCGGATCTTCCGAAGTGTTAATAACCACTTCATCCAAACTGGTGGTTTCTTCCTGCAAGGTGCTGTTCAGAATATAAGGAAAAGAGGATATGTTTATTTGTTCGGTTACTTTGGTGTACCCTAAAAACTGGAATACGACCGTATAAGTACCTTTTTCCGAAATCAATAATTCAAAATTTCCATCGTCATTGGAGGTAGTTCCGGTATACGTATTTTCAAGGTAAATGTTTACAAAAGGCAATGGATCCCCCTTGGTATTGGTAACCTTTCCAACAATTTGAGCCGAAAGCTGTGCTGAAAGTAGAAAAAGGAATAGTAGTATGGGTTGTTTCATGAAAAGGTTCTAAGCCAAAGACGTTTTAGTTCAGACATTGGTTGTTCGTTTCTACTGTGAAAATAGAAATTTGTATCGGTACAATCCATAAAAAAATGTTAGTTGGGAATTTTTTACCATACAACGAAAGGTGGCGAAGATAAATGCCCTAATTATTAAACGACTTTTTTATTCTACTCAGATCGCGTTTGGTATCTCTCTCCTTGATCGATTCCCGCTTATCATATTGTTTTTTCCCTTTACATAACGCAATCACCAGTTTAGCCAGCCCCTTTTCATTCGTAAACAGTAATAAAGGAACTATGGTGAGCCCTGTATTTTTCACTTCTTTTTCAAGTTTTTTCAACTCACTTCGGTTAAGTAGAAGTTTTCGTTCCTGTTTGGGATTGTGATTAAAGTGCGTGGCATGTGAATATTCCTGAACGGTCATATTGATGACAAAGAGTTCACCATTGCTGAACTCACAAAAACTCTCCGCAATAGACGCTTTGCCTTCGCGAATCGCTTTTATCTCTGTCCCCTGAAGTACGATACCTGCTGTGTATTTATCCAGTATCTCGTATTCAAAGCGAGCTTTTTTGTTTTTTATCTGTACTTTTTTCTGAATTGCCATCGGCGGCAAAAATACTACAAAATTATTCTTCAGGAGGCGAAATTACTTCCATTCGGACAGGGGAGTGGTCTGTTTTCAGTTCCCCGTTCACTACAATGGATTCGAAGTAGCACTTTGCACCAACATCGCTAAAAACATCCGGACCGTCCTGAATATGTAAATGCAGGTGGGGTTCGGAGGAATTACCTGAATTTCCGCAATTACCCAGATATTGCCCCTTTTTTACATTCTGGCCTTTCTCCACTTTGATCGTTCCCAATTCAAAATGCGCATAGAAAATATATTCATCATTGGCTGTCTTCAGGACGACTGCATTACCTAATGGCTGTGAGGGGTTCATAGCTCCGGGTTTATTATCTTCAACCCCGGTGATCACATCGAGAACAACAGCATCGCAGACCGCATATAAAGGTTGTCCAAAAGCAAAGTAATCTTCATTTCGGGTACCACTTCGTTCATAAGTCTTATTACCAATGCCTAATATCAGGAAATCGAAAGCACCGCGCTGAGCAGGAAAGCTTATATGATAATTTTGGGCTTTCGTGTCACCACCCCAGAATACAAACCATTTACCCTTGAAAGGCAAGTCGAGTTTAGTAGTATTCCGTTCAAATTTAGGGGGCCTGCTTTCTGTAACAGGTTTGAAGAGCAGACCTCTCATTTTACCTTCATTATTCAACGAAATTTGCATATTCTGTTTTCCGCGTTCAAAATGTGCGACAAAAGTTTCCATGGCTCCTTCACTTTCTTTGTAATCGAAGCTTTTCATTTCACCGAACCGTGTTTGATACGATTTTACTATCTGTTCTGTGGTTTCCAGATTTACCGATTGTTGCATCATCGGAGCAAACATATTGAAGATCGCATCAGCGTCTTTTGCATTATACGATTTTTGAAAGGATTCCACAGCTGATACGTACGTTGGAGTTTGTGCATGGATCACCAGCGTGGTGAAGAGCATTAATGTGATGAGGTATTTCATAGGGTAATTCGAATTATTGAACGGTTCGCACTTCTGTTTCAAACACATTATTCGTTAAGGTAACAACGAATAAACTGCTATTATCATTATCATCCATATCTGAAAACTTCTCTTCTCCAAGTATTTTATTCACAAAGGCAGGTGTAGTGTTACTATGCCCTACAACCAGCACCTTTTGGTCTTTTGTGTTTAGCTTAAAACTCTCACTATAAAGCTGCCTGGGGTCGTACGATAGAATATAAAGCTGTTTGCTCTCTGCCGTAGGTGTAGCTGTCATAACTGTGCGAACATATTGTGTTGAATAAACAGCATCCAGATCGATAGTGTCGAAATAAGTAGCCCAGCGTTCTGCTCTTGCCATACCTTCAGCGGTAAGTTTTGGATCCCTATTCTCAGGATCCGTTCTGTCCTTTTCGGCATGCCTTATAAGGTAATACTGAGTGGTTTTCACTTCTTCGGAAACATCCAATTCTTTGGTTTCCTGATTTTTACATGAGCCTATTAGTGCTAAACAACAGATGGCAAATGATATTGTTTTAATCATGATTTTCGCTTTTCAGAAATATACAAAAATAGGAAACCATCTTTCCCTCTTTCTAGCAATTATAATATTGAAAGTGAGATTTTGATTGCGAGTATCGTTTGACGAGGCTACTTTGATGAAGCAGAGCCTCTAATACGTCGGTTAACGCAGCAGGAAATCTTTATAGATATTGAACGGCGGTTACCACGGAATAACTGATCATTACCGCTGAAATACAAGCTATATATACAGCCAGCGGATAATTACGTCTTGGTTTTGCTAATTCTTTTCTCAGAACGATTTGTTTAATTCTCATGATGATTGGTTTTAAGATTGATACGTTATTTAGACGACCATATATCTCAATTTGTTACATCAGTTCGTTCTGAACCGTTAAGAATCAGTCATCAAGCGTATAATTAAAAAACCCAATCAACATTTCGTCTGTGCTTTGAATACCAAATTCAATATCCTTGGAAGGATCCGGATTAAAAGGATTTTGATACGAATTATCAAAGACCCCTTCAACAAGAATTACAGATCCTTTTGGCGCGAAGTACGGACGTTTTAATTTGTACATATACTGCCAAAAAAAATTGTAGTCGGGAACTGAAACCAATGTTTCCTTCACTCCATTTGGTTTAATAACAGAAAATTTTATCTGCTTACCTCGGTAATGCATATGCGGTAAAACAAAATGAATATGTATATCCCTGGAAATAGTATCGGAAATTGAAAATGCAGCATTCTTTTCATAAGGCTCAATTTCAAAAGTAGTGTTGGAAGGAGACAGTGAAAACAATTCTTTTTCAGGAATCGAATCGTGCAAATACAACCCGATCCTTGTCATATCTGCCTCGGGTTTACCAGTAGGGGTATAGTGAATCTGGGCAGTTAAGGTGGTTCCCGCAGGAATAAAAACACCTGTGCTATCAGGAAATACTGTTAATTCGTCAGCTCCCGCAGCCAGGGCGATATAGTTATCGGTCCATGGACGAATCTTCCGATCTGTAATCGGACTTTTTTGGTTCCTCTCTGAATTGGTAAGGACAATGTGATGCAGTACTTTAGAATTCCCAGGCTTGATCTCAACACCCTTAAGCCATGTGTCCGACTTAAAGTGGAGGGGCATTTTCTGGTAGCGATATGGAATTAATCCCGTAGCAGGGATTTCCTCTTTTTTAAAGTGTAGAATCTTGTCCGGCTGCCCCATTTGCCATTCTTCTGCTTCAAATGTAAGCCCCGCCAGAAGATCTGTTCCTTCTCCCCGGGACATACCTGAATTAATCCAGCGAACAATCTTTCGTACATTACTGTCGTGCAAGGCGAATGAATTTTGAAATTCTCCAATCAAAGGATCGGCCTTCCATGGAGGCATTCGCTTACTTAGTAATACCTGTTTCACCATAGTCGACCAACCTTTTACCGTTTCATAATCAGACATGGCCCATGGAGCAATACCTTCGGGATTATGACATTGAACGCAATGATTGGATAAAATGGGTGCAATATCATCAACATAGGTTAGTGTTTCTTTTTCCGAATCCTTTGAAAGTCGTGTTACCGTGCAACCACGGGTCATTTCTTCTCTGGACTGGACAGGCTGATCCTTTACAATTGCGTCCAGAGCATCACGCAAATAACGTTCAGTTGGCTCATTTTTTTGGGCTTCATAATCCAGTCTGTTATTTATCGGACCCCTGTAAATGATCTTTCTGGATGTTGGATGAAGAATAATGGCTTCGGACGTTATCTTTATATCGAGTTCATCGGCAAGTAATTGCGCATTATCCATTAATACGGGAGCCGCAAATTTGAAATCGTCAGCTTCTTTTTTTGATTCTTCTCGATCGTCCTGTGTATTGCTGTTCAGAAGGAAGAAGGTAAAGCCTTTAGGAGAATAATCGGTGAACACATTATTGAAATCTGTCACTAAATTGCGCACAATAGGGCACCCATTGCCCTGCACCCATAGTACAATGGCCTTACTATCGTTGTAGGTTGAAAATCGATGAAAATCACCATTGGTATCGTAAAGCGCGTAGTCGTTCAGCCTATTATCTGCCAATGGTTTTGGTCGATCAGTACAACTTAAAACAATACTGAGTAAAAGTAGGATGGTAAAATTGTTCGCCAGGGATTTCATTGTTGCGAAAGTAAGCAATTTCGTTTATTAATATTAAAAACCGCCCCGCCAAAACGGGGCGGCCACTAACCAACCAATTATGAATGAGTTTTTATGGAACTCTAACCAATTTTATGAATTCACCAGATCGTTCTGATTCCGGAATACCAATCCATCATTAAAACTATCGATCAGGATGATACTGTCTGTAGTGACCTTACCCGCCAGAATTTCTTTTGAAAGTTCATTCAGGATCTCTCGCTGTATGACACGTTTCACGGGTCGTGCCCCGTATTGCGGATCGAAGCCTTTCTCGGCCAGATATACAATGGCCTCCTCGGTGGCATCCATGGTGATTCCTTGTTTACCAAGCATTTTGGTAACACCTTTAAGCTGCAGGCCAACAATCTCTTTGATGTCCTCCTTATTAAGCGGTGTGAACATAATGATATCATCAATTCGATTTAGGAATTCCGGTCTAACCGATTGCCTCAATAATCCAAGCACCTCCACCTTCGCGGTTTCCATGGCCGTATCCAGGTCCTTCAGATTTTCAAATTGCTCCTGGATAATGTGGCTGCCCATATTACTGGTCATTATGATAATAGTGTTCTTGAAATCGGCAACCCTGCCTTTATTATCTGTTAAACGGCCTTCATCCAGCACCTGTAACAGGACATTAAATGTATCCGGGTGTGCCTTTTCAATTTCATCCAGCAGCACCACAGAATATGGTTTTCTTCGAACTGCTTCGGTTAATTGACCCCCTTCATCATATCCTATATATCCAGGAGGTGCGCCCACCAATCGGCTCACACTATGGCGTTCCTGGTATTCGCTCATATCGATACGGGTCATAGAATTCTCATCGTCGAACAGGTATTCAGCCAGTGCTTTTGCCAGTTCTGTTTTACCTACCCCGGTAGTTCCCAGGAAAAGAAAGGAACCAATGGGTTTCTTCGCATCCTGGAGTCCGGCCCTGCTTCGTCGTATAGCGTCACTCACCGCTACGATTGCCTCTTCCTGCCCAACGACACGTTTATGTAATTCGGTTTCAAGTTGCAACAGCTTTTCACGTTCGCTCTGAAGCATTTTAGTAACGGGAATACCGGTCCATTTGGCCACTACTTCCGCTATATCGTCGTTGGTGACTTCTTCTTTGATCATTGAACTACCCTGCTGAAATTCTGTAAGCTGAACTTCCAACGCACTGAGTCGTTCCTGTGTTTCCTTTATTTTTCCATAACGTAACTCGGCCACCTTTCCGAAATTCCCTTCACGCTCAGCCCGCTCGGCTTCAATCTTAAATTCTTCTATCTCCTTCTTCGCGTTCTGAATGTTGTCCACAACTTCCTTCTCACTTTTCCATTTAGCGTTCAGTTCATTGCGTTCTTCCTTAAGATTAGCAAGATCTGAACGAAGTATCTTCAGTTTGGCTTCATCCTTTTCACGCTTAATGGCCTCAGTTTCGATTTCCAGCTGCATGATCTTCCTGTCCAGAACATCCAGTTCTTCCGGTTTGGAATTGATCTCCATCCGCAGTTTTGCAGCGGCCTCATCCATAAGGTCGATAGCCTTATCCGGTAAGAAACGGTTTGTGATATAACGCTGTGATAATTCAACTGCGGCAATGATCGCTTCGTCCTTGATCCTCACCTTGTGGTGAGTTTCATATTTTTCCTTAATACCTCTCAGGATTGAGATAGCGCTCTCGTTATCTGGTTCGTTAACCATAACCTTCTGGAACCTGCGTTCAAGTGCTTTATCCTTTTCGAAATATTTCTGATATTCATCCAGTGTGGTTGCCCCAATTGCTCTTAATTCACCTCTTGCTAAAGCGGGTTTCAGGATATTAGCTGCATCCATAGCGCCTTGTCCGCCGCCGGCACCCACCAATGTGTGAATCTCGTCAATGAAAAGAACGATATTGCCATCACTACCGGTAACTTCCTTGATAACAGCTTTTAATCGCTCTTCGAATTCTCCCTTGTATTTGGCTCCTGCAATTAGTGCACCCATATCCAAGGAATAGATCTCTTTCGATTTCAGGTTATCTGGGATGTCACCATCTACAATTCGATGGGCCAGTCCTTCTGCTATAGCCGTTTTACCGGTCCCGGGTTCACCCACGAGCATAGGATTATTTTTAGTTCTTCTGGAAAGGATCTGGAGGATACGTCGTATTTCTTCATCCCGGCCAATAACCGGATCCAGTTTACCCTCTATTGCCAACTGGTTTAGGTTGCGTGCATATTTATTAAGTGAATTGTAAGTCTCTTCCGCGCTGGCTGAAGTAACACGATCTCCCTTCCGAAGTTCTTCTATTGCAGATTGTATCCCTTTTTCATTTACCCCCTGATCTTTTAAGCTTTGCGCGATGCTACTTTTCGATTTGAATATTGCCAACAGCAGATGCTCGATACTTACGTATTCGTCGTTCATCTTTTTGGCGATGATGCTGGCTTCGTTTACAGTTTTACCAGCCTCACGTGAAAACATGATATCACCACCCGATACTTTGGGAAAACTCTCCAGTTGTTTTTCCAAAACCTGTTGCAATAGATTTAGGTTTACATTCAGCTTCTTGAGTATAAAAGGAATTACATTTTCATCCACCTCAAAGATTGCCTTGAGTATATGCTCATTTTCTATTTGCTGATGTTCCAGGCCTTGTGCAAGTTGCTGGGCTTGCTGCAGCGCTTCCTGCGATTTTATAGTAAAATTATTTAGGTTCATAGCTTATATATTATTTTGAAAGCATTGCTTTCGATTTTTCTGATTTTTTAAAGGATTAGGTCAAAACTCAAGCCAAGCTTTATTTGAGACAAAATGACTGGTTTTGTAAGTTTCTAAGCGACATTCTGACTGATGCCTAGAATTGTGAAACATGTATCTTTGTATAAATTTGGATATGGGCTTATTTGGATTATTCGGTTCAAAAGAATCTTCAGAAAAGAAAGAAAAGAAAGAACTTCCCTGGCAGCGGCTAACGCAGATGGAGCAGTTGGATGAGATTGTGGAGATCTCGAAGTCTATTCCTGTGGCTATCTTCAAACATTCCACCCGTTGTGGAATTAGTAGTATGGCGTTGCGCCAATTTGAGGGATCCTATGATATCGAACCCGATAAAATGAAGATCTACTACCTCGACCTATTGAGTTTTCGTGACATTTCGAATGAAGTGGGTATACGGTTCCAGGTAATGCATCAAAGTCCACAACTTATTGTGATCAAGAATGAGGTGGTGGTGCACAGTGCCTCACATCATGGAATAAGGGCCTCCAGCCTGGAGGCTTTCGTGTAATTATCGTTAAAAAAAGGGACGATAAAGATCGCCCCTGATTTTTTTATAACGTGTTATTCTTAAGAATTTCTTTAAGCCTTCCTTTAATATCATCGCTAGCATCCAGAAGTAACTGTGCATTATTAGGAAAGGGTATGAAACTGTTTTCGGTGAGCACCAGGTCATCGTTGCTCAATGCTCTTTCGTCTCCACTGTAAGTGGCAAAGATATTCTCGAAAATAAACTCGGTACCCATTGGAAACTTATCTATATCCCGGCCTTGTTTCATATCACGGTATAGCACATTGCCACCAACATTGGCTGCTTTGAACTGTTCCGTGATCAATAGTATTGCGGAAACTGTAATATATATGTCTACCTTGATCTTATCTCCGTTTTCATCAAGTATAAAATTTCCTTCTCTATCTCGTTTGTATTCCCAACCATCCTTGATTCTTTTGGTTCTTCTTTCTTCTTTTTCTGAAATTCGTTCGGGAGAAAACTCGATCTGCCTGAAATTAAGCGCGATTCCAAAATCGTAGTTGACCTCGGGTATACGTTCATTGTGATATTGTGTCCAGAAATCATCTAGTCCGTAGGTGTTGAAGTCCAGGAGTTCCTGCTCCAGCCTTCTGGGCATGATCTGGCCGCTTCTGTTATTCAACGTAACGAAGGCAAAATCAGTACCCAGGTATAAAGCGTCTTCAATCTTTTCATTAAGTCCTAAATAGCCTAGACCGAGGTTCTGTAATTCGGTCAAAAGCTCATAAGCGCTTCTGGCTTGCATCTTATCATTGGATTGCAGGTATCGATCACTTTGATTCCATAGCGCATCCCCCAATATTTGTTTAGCCTCAATAGCATTGTCTGTATAGTCTTTAATCTTAAACCTGGCGTTCCTATCTTCCGAAGAGATATACAAGGGCAATAATGGACGAAGTAATTGTTGCCTGCGCTCCAAATTCTGGTACAGATAATACAGGTTTCGCTTCGATTGTAAGTTATTTTCTTTCTTCAGGAAATTAATCTGTCGGGAATCTTCGGAAACAGCTTTCTTAAAAGCTTCTTCCAGCAAAATGATATGTTCTTCATTCCTTGCTGAATTTTTATCCTTTTGAAGTTTTTTTATCGCAAGGCCGATCGCCTGGTCGTAATTTCCCTGGGCCAGGAATTTCTGATTTCGTTTTACACTATTACATCCACTGAGCAATAGCGTAGCTAAAATTAGGGTAATAGTTGTTCTCATAACGAAAATGTATTGGTTACCCGTAGTAGATTACAAGGGTTGTGCCAAAGTTATAAAGGCTTAGCTGGCAGTACTTTACCGCTGCAATCCCCAAAGCCTATACGCACTTCATTATTTTTACTGTATCCACGGAGAATTACGGTATCTCCATTCTCAATGAATTTTCTTGTAGAACCATCGTTCAGCGTGATCGGGTTCTGTCCTCTCCAACTCAATTCCAGCATAGAACCATAGCTATCCTTTGTTGGCCCTGAAATAGTCCCGCTTCCCATCATATCTCCGCTACGAACATTACATCCGTTCACAGTATGGTGAGTTAATTGCTGGGCCATCGACCAGTACATATATTTGAAATTGGAATTTGAGACCACGGATTCCTGCCCGCCTTCAGGATGAATTATGGCTTGTAAATTTATATCGAAGTTCTTTTTACCCTGTTGCTGAAGATAGGGAAGTGGTTGAGGTTGCTGTTCGGGTCCGGCGGTACGGAAGGGTTCCAGCGCATCCAACGTTACAATCCAGGGTGATATGGTTGAAGCAAAATTCTTTCCAAGGAAGGGCCCTAACGGAACATATTCCCACGCCTGTATATCACGCGCACTCCAATCGTTAAACAATACCAGCCCAAAGATATAATCTTCAGCCTCATCAATTGGAATTCGATTTCCTAATTTATTCGATGCTGTAGTAATAAAGGCCATTTCCAGTTCGAAATCCAGCAATTTTGATGGTCCGAAACCTGGAACCCCATCGTCTCCCGGGCTTGGTTTGCCCTAAAGGTCGGTGGATGGGCGTACCGGATGGAATTATCGATGAACTTCTACCGTGATATCCAATTGGAATATGCAACCAGTTAGGCAGTAATGCATTCTCGGGATCCCGGAACAAAGAGCCCACATTGGTAGCATGCTCTTTACTGGCATAGAAATCGGTATAGTCTCCTACCTCGACCGGTAGCTGCATTTCGATCTCATCCAAAGCGAAAAGGACATGTGATTTATGGTCTGCGTTATCCCTGAGTGCCGGATTATCTTTCATGAAGATTTCGGAAATTCTGTTGCGTACTAACCTCCAGGTTTTGCGGCCATCTGCAATGAAATCATTTAAAGTGTCCTGAAGAAAGATGTCGTCTGTTAATTCGATACCCTTAAAATAACCCAGTTGATGCAACGCGCCAAGGTCGATCGCCGTATCACCAATTCGCGTGCCGATGGTGATAATATCATCACGGGTTAGGAACACTCCAAACGGAATATTCTGAATAGGAAAATCGCTGTTTTCGGGAACTTCAAGCCAGCTTCTGCGGTCGGTTTTATTTGCGGATAAGGGCATGATTTGTTTTTTGAATTAGTACTCTTGGTTTGTTGGTAAAATGTTAATCAAATATATGATTTCTGCACTATTAGCAGCAAGCATTTTGTATTTTTGATGCTTTATTAACATTTCTGAATTATGATAGCTAGAGACGAACAAATATTCGAACTTATTGAAGCCGAAAAACAAAGACAATTAAGCGGCTTGGAGCTAATTGCCTCCGAAAATTTTACAAGCGAACAGGTGATGGAAGCAACGGGATCCGTATTAACTAACAAATACGCAGAAGGCTATCCCGGGAAACGATATTACGGCGGTTGTGAAGTGGTCGATGAAGTCGAAACTATTGCTATCGAAAGGGCCAAAACCTTGTTTGGCGCCGAATATGCCAATGTGCAACCTCATAGCGGTTCACAGGCTAATACGGCTGTTTTTTCGGCCTGCCTGAAACCGGGTGATAAATTCCTGGGCTTTGATTTAGCACACGGGGGGCATTTAACCCATGGTTCTCCGGTTAACTTTTCAGGAAAATTATACAATCCGGTATTTTATGGGGTAGACGAAGAAACCGGCAGGTTAGATTACGATAGGATTGAAGCGATCGCAATTGCCGAACAACCCAAAATGATCATTGCCGGAGCTTCTGCATATTCAAGAGAAATCGATTACCAACGTTTCCGGGAAATAGCAGATAAAGTAAACGCTATTTTACTGGCGGACATCGCACACCCGGCTGGACTAATTGCTAAAGGAATCATTTCGGACCCCATCCCTTATTGCCATGTAGTAACTACCACGACCCACAAGACATTGAGAGGTCCACGTGGCGGGTTGATCCTTATGGGAAAAGACTTTGAAAATCCCTTCGGAATTACCCTTAAAAGTGGTAAACCTCGTATGATGTCTTCTTTACTGGACAGTGGAATATTTCCCGGTAACCAGGGTGGACCTTTAGAGCACGTTATCGCAGCAAAAGCTATCGCATTTGGAGAGGCTTTAACCGACGATTTCCTTCATTATATGATTCAAGTGAAGAAAAACGCGGCTGTCATGGCCCAGGCTTTTGTGGATAAAGGCTATAAGATTATTTCAGGGGGGACGGATAATCATATGATGTTAATAGATCTTCGCAATAAGAATATCACCGGCAAGGAAGCCGAGGAAGCGCTTGGAAAAGCGGACATCACCGTTAATAAGAACATGGTGCCGTTCGATGATAAATCCCCGTTCGTGACCAGTGGAATTCGCATTGGAACAGCCGCCATCACTACCCGTGGTATGACCGAAGGTGAAATGGGACAAATCGTAGATCTTATTGATAAGGTGATCATGAACTTCGAAGATGAGGGGAAGCTGGAATCCATAGCGGAGCAGGTAAATACTATGATGGAAGGAAGGCCTTTGTTTCAATAATAATCTAGGCGATTGATAGTATAGGACTGAACCAGAATGATAATTCCTGACAAGGAGTTGTAGTTCAAAATTTCATATATTTACTTGACTTTCAATGATGTCTAAGTAAAATATATATCCATGTTCTTGAAAATAATCTTGTGCTTTCTTGTGTCGATCACTTCCCTCAATGCGCAATTACTGTTTAGCGAGGAAGCAAGTAATTTAGGCTGTGGAAATACATCATACGGTAACGGAACCCTGGGAGGAGGGATCTCTTTTTTTGATTTTGATTCGGATGGTTGGGATGATCTAACAATAACCTCCGAAGAAGGCCAACCCATTCTTTTTTTTAGAAATAACAACGGACAATTTGTACAGGTAGATCTAGGGATCCATGATACACTTGAAAACAAGACGGCACAGTGGGTTGACTTCGATAATGATGGTGATTATGATTTATTCACTACCAGTATACTTGATGATAACAGATTGTACGAAAATGATGGTCAGATGCAATTTACCAATATCACTATTACATCAGGACTTGAAATAGTGAACAATTGGAGTTTCGGAAGTTCCTGGGGTGATTATAATAATGACGGTTGGCTCGATCTCTTTCTAACCAGTCATCATGAAGAGAATTCCGGCTATAGTAACCTTCTGTTTAAAAATAATGGGAATGGAACCTTTACAGATGTAAGCGTCCAAGCTGGTATTTTACAGGATGCCTATTACTCTTTTTGTGCCGCCTTTTTCGATTATGATAGAGATGGATGGCAAGATATATATGTCGCCAATGATCGCGCTCCTCTCAATCACATGTATCACAACAATGGTGATGGAACCTTTAGCGAAGTAGGGATTTCCTCAGGAACCGGAGTTTCCATCGACGCAATGAGTACCACAATTGATGATGCTAATAACGATGGTCTTTTGGATATTTATGTCACTAATACAGGTGCGGGGAACGCTTTTTTTGAGAATAATGGAGATGGTACCTTCAGCGATATCGCTTCAGTTAATGGAACATTAATGGAAAGTGTTGCCTGGGGGGCCGTTTTCTTAGATGGCGATAACAAAGGACTGAAAGATCTTTATGTGAGTGCCATGATAGATGATCCGTCTCAAAGCCTAACATCGGCGTATTATTATAACAACGGATCTGGGAACTATATAATTCCAACCGGAGCCGGTTTTGATAATGATCACGCAGTAAGTTTTGGGAATGCCATAGGTGATATTAACAACGATGGTTATCCAGATATTGCAGTTTTAAATTATTGGCCGCATGATATATTTTTATTTGAAAATAAGTCATCCACCACCAACAACTGGCTGAAAATCAAACTGCAGGGAGAAGAGTCTAATAGACAAGGGATTGGATCGTGGATTGAAATCTCCGTAAACGGTGAAAGCCAATATAACTATACGCTTTGCGGTGAAGGGTATTTGGGACAGAATTCCGCATATGAGTTTTTCGGGATAGGAAATGCTACAGAAATTGACTATGTTAAAATTACGTGGCTAAGTGGTATTGTAGATCTCATTGAGAACCCGGATATAAATACACATCTTACGGTGGTGGAAGGATCTTTCGCATTAGGAACTCAAGAAGCAGAGGGACTATCTACTAACTTACGGATGACACCAAACCCTGCCCAGAATATGGTTAATATCAATATTTCTTCCGTGATGATAGGTAGTCATTTAAAACTAAGGAACATAAATGGTAGTTTACTTTATGAAGCAAAAATTGAAGGGACGGAAACCATTATCGATGTTTCAGAATTTGCCAGCGGGATATATTTTGTTTCAGTTATGAACGATAAAAGTACCGTAAACAGGAAGTTACTGATCGACTAAAGATTTATACTTTTCCTATAGATGATCGCACTTCGGTGATTTAATCAATTGCCAAACTTTCCCTATTTGATATTTCGATAATAATCCCTTCTTTGATGGCTCCCAGCTCATATTAATTTTAATGAACAGCAGATTTTTCGTTAAGGATAGTTCCAGTTTTTAAGGTATCTTGTAGTATGAAAAAGATACTCTGGCTATCCACACTTTCGTTACTGTTCATTTCATGCGCAACCGACGACAATAATAATTCCCCAGATCCGAACATCACTGCAACTTATTCACTTTCAATAGACGGAAATTTCTTTGTTTCCCAATCATCGGGTATCCTTTATATTAGCGATAGCGATGGTGAGATTGTGGGCCAGGGTGCACTCGCCAATAACCAGCAGACTTCACTGGAAGTCGATTTCGACCCGAATGAAGTGTACGATGCATCTGTTTTTCTGGAAGTGGAAACTAATGGGATTCAATTTTATTTTCTGAATACATTAACCAATGTGCCACCAGGCAACTATAATATTCCAGGATTAATGGAACTTAATCCAAACGACGATACTATAACTATAAATATCACGAATGCGGGAAGTAACCTGGAGATTCTATCGTCCTCTCGGTTTTTAAATGTCGATTCAAATTCAAACAACGGCGGTACGTACATTCTTTCCGGAGAGATGATAGCCTCTCCCGGGGATTATTATGTTTCTCTACAAAAACCCGGAGAACAATTCCCACGATATATTTGGCTTGAAGATATCACCGGAAATTCAAATATAAACCTGGATTTTAATGTACTGCCAATGATCAATACATCAATTTCAGTAAACATTCCGTTGAATGAGAGTTCTTCGCTTTCGTTATGGGGGATGATGGATGATGACCCCCAGGCCATAAATGGTGTATTTCATCACGCACAATATGAAAATACGAGCAATGGTACGGCCTCATACAACGCAATGGTTCCTCAGAACGTATTCGATATGTACCGTATCTCGGTCGGTTACGAGTTGAGTAATAATGAAAATGAATATAGATACACCACACATTCAACTAACATACCTCAAAATATACCAACTGTAGATCTTGATTTTACCGTAAATAATAATACGATCAGCAATTTTTCAATGTCCACTCAGGGCAGTTATGATTATTTTCAAGCAAATTTTTCGTATTCAAACATTACACAAGACGTGATCGCACAGCACGATATCGTAGGTGCAGCCGCTTCGGCTATCAGTTTTTCAAAAGCAAACTTGTTCGATAACGTTTTTGCTAACGACCCCGACATTAACTCCGGGATGTTGGCCCCTTCAGATTCATATGGGTTGACTAACTATAGTCAGTTTTCGGGTTATTCTGGCTTCATCAACTCCGGTTGGATTTATGGACCGGCACTTATGAACAACGAATATATTGAAAACGTAGCGCGATAAAAGACCCTGACTCATTGATTAAGAGTATGACTATTCACTTAAAACCATCCATTCTGTTTTCGTAATATCCGGGGTGATCTCAACTTCGTATTCACCCAGCGCACCAATAGTTTCCGGTAATTTTCCTTGTGCCAGCGCATTGAACATGGGAGTAGGGTCGGCATCGAATTCCACGATTCGGGTTGTTTCATCCATGAGGGTATCGAGGACTGCTATTTCGTATCGCAACAGACGGTCCAACCAGGGTAATTTGTAATCTTTCTTTTGAAGGTATTCCGCAAAGTTCTTAGCTTCTTTATAGCTTAATTGTTCCGGGGGATAATGCTGCCAAAAATGCTGAAGTATGGCAGCAAAGACTTCCATACCCAGGACCAGCATCATGTAACGTGTTGTTAGTTTGAAGATCCGGGCAACCATGGAAGCACGGAATTCCTTTATGAGCTTTTGATAGATATCGAAGCGTTCGTGCTGGATATCTCCTTCAGAAGCATACGAACGACCTATCACCTCATTACTTAGCAGTGATTCCCACTCTTCGGGGTCGAAGGCACGGTTTAGTTTTTGGACATTGTATACAGTTTTCGGGAGCTGTTCATTATTAATAGCCTTGTAGTGTATTTTTCGGTGCTCCCAGAGATCACGGACGGTCTCCATTTCAGAAATGATGACAGGATCTCCCACCACCGGTATATAGGAATCAAAGATTTCATAGGTAATTGCTTTTAAATTTGATAAATCGGGTAATATTTCTCGTGTTAAGGACAATAATCTTTTGTCGATAGGCCCCGAGTGTGAGTCCATCCAAAGACCATTGAGTTCGGTTCCCCCGGCTATATGCATTTCTACAACTTGTTCCAATGGAATTTCTTTAATGAAATCGACGATGCTTTGCCGGCCGTTTAACTGGTTAGCGAAGAGGTTATGTATGTCTAAAAGGATTCCACAGTTAGTGGCTTTGGCGAGAGCCGACACAAATGCACCGTCGTTCATTTCCATATTGTTGGGTTTCAAATAATTTACCCCTGTTTCGATCGCAATAGGACGACCGATCTTTTCTTGTAAGATCCGGACATTCCTGATGGCCGCTTCCAGTCCTTTTTCGGTCTGAAGTGGTGGAAGGAAGAATCCGGTATTAAATTCTGTTGTGGCATTGAAGCTGAGATGTTCTGTGACCCATGGGCTATCGAATAATTCAGCTGAATATTTTATAAGGTCGAGCTGGTCTTGTTTGGGAGGAAGGGTGCCTCCAACCGGCGCGCCAATGCTGTGAACCAGTTTATTGTAAGGCAAGGCGCTTATGTCTTCAAAGACATTACAAGGGATCTGAAGCGCATCATCTGCATTTCTTATGCAGAGGGTTTGAGGTTCAACTTCCAGGGTATCGACCAGTCCCTTTGGAAAATCGATTGCGGCAATGGTAGGTGAATAGATAATGCCTACCCCTGTGTGGGGTAGACATTCTAACGCCTTCACGCTGTGGATAGATCCTTTCATGGGTCAATTAGAAATTAAAATCGAATTGATTCTGAAAGAAAATATCGTGCCCCGAACAACATGCAAGACATCCGATCTCCTCAAAGATATCTTTAATGGCTAAATCAATCTTACCGATGTCGTAGGATGCGTCCTTGGAAACACCAACGCTCAGGGTGCTGGTTGCTGCCAGTTTACTAGGCTGAGGTGATGGATCACCATAAGCAAGTGGTTGAATGGCTTTTTCTTTTGGGTCCAGCACATAGTCACGGATCGTTGTGAAATAACAATCAACCCCCGAAAAACACTTCGGACATCCGAGTTCATCGAGCATATCGTAAATGCTTCTTTGAAAAGCATCCGCGTTGTAAGCTACTTTCACAGGAATGGATAACCGTACAGCTCCGCTTCCTTTTCTTTGTCTTGATTTCATACTATTTGTTTTATGATTAATGATAGTGTAAATGTAGAATTGGAACCAGCACTGCACAAGCGTATTTTACCTGAGAATGTATACGAGGAATACTCCGAAAATGATCAGGAAAATCCCTTACTGGAAGAGGAAAATCCCTAATTTGCAAAGCGTTACAAAGTACATTTACTATGATTATACTTACCACCGAAAGGCTTCAGATTCGACCCTACACGCTCGAAGATGCTCCTTTTGTGCTGGAGCTTTTAAATACACCTCAGTGGTTGAACAATATTGGCGATAGAGGAATTAAAACCCTTGCAGATGCCGAAAAGTATATTGAAGAAAAGTACTTTCCAATGTATGAGGAATATGGTTTTGGGGGGTATGTAACAGAGAAAATCGGAACCAAGGAGATCGTTGGTACCTGTGGAATTTATAAGAGACCAGACCTGGATCATCCGGATATTGGTTTCGCGCTGCTTCCAAAGTACGCCAAGCAGGGATATGCTTTTGAAGCGGCTTGCGCAATTAAAGAATACGCCATTCATACCTTAAAGTTAGGCATCCTCTACGGAATAACGCTCCCCACAAATACAAATTCTATCCGACTCCTGGAGAAGCTCGGATTTAAAAACACAGACCGTATTTACTTAGAAGGGGATCCTGAAGAGTTGCTTTTATTTACAACAAAATATTAAGGCGTTCCACCCGGTGGTTCAGGAAAGACTGTACTTTCATAAGCTCCCGCATCGGGATTTGCACCTCGTGCAGTACCGTTAAGATCTGTGGCGGGGCCCACACCTGGTAAACCAATGCCGTCGGCTCCAGATGTTCCTGTTTCAATATTCAGATCGTTTAATTCGGTATCAAAGAATACAGGATCCTGATTCAATACAATATTGCTGTAAAGGGCATCATTCTGAAATTGATATTCAGGAATATTGGAGAATTCTCCGTTGGGATCTTCAAATCGGATCAGGCTGTTGTTAAATTTAAAATTGAACATAGCCGAAGGTTCATTTACGAAACCAAGTTCACGCTGCTCACTTCCATAGACAATGCAATTATTGAATTCCGCTCGTACCAGATCGGCTACCACTACTTCAGTTTCACTTACCTGAAGTACGTTGTCGATAAGCACCGTAGGGAAGGTACGGAAGCTGTTTGACCAGTAATTTGCAAAAGTACTGTGATTAAAGATATAATCACCACCTAGTGAGCAGGCAAGTGATGCCTGACCGCTGTTATTTATCACCACGTTGTTTCCTACTACAGTCGCCGTGCGACCTAAGAGCCCGACGTTCGCGCTGTTGTAGATCTGTACATTGGTGAGGGCAACGGGAGAGTTATCGTTCAGAATACCCACGATAGAATTCTTAATGGTGGTATGGGTGAACACATTATTGATACTTCCTTGAGTTAGCCAGATCGTACTCCATTGCCCCGGTACATCGGCAAAAGTGGGTTCCAGACGATCGCCTTCGAAAATTACTTCGTTTTCGAGTACTTCAGGATCCGCGCTGGGCGTTCCGTTCACTTGTATTGAGCCCATATTAGCTACGATAATTCCACTATCGGCATGAAAATGTACTCTCGCACCTGCGTCAATGCTTAGGGTTTTATCTGGAGGTACCGCAGCGAAACCATAGATCACATAGGGTTTTTCGTTTGTAAAATTAAGTTGGGTATCATCCAGAAAGAATCCTTCCACCAATATATCATTACCGTCACCGTCCACCCCCAGGTTCAGGGTTTCGATGGTTCCATCGGCGAATCGCTCGGGGAACAGGAATACAGCATCCTGTACCAATGTAACCAGGTCTACATCTTGCTGATTCCCACCGGTATCAAACAGAATTTTGTCCGTATACAGAAAAGCGTTATCCGGATTTGGGAAATTATTGATATCAATAGTTGTTTCAATGAAAACGAAGATACTGTCTTTGGCAAGAATTGTAATGTCCTGGAAGGACTTGCCCGGAATTCCATCAACATTAAGGCGATAGTTGGATGCCTCCCCGTCCCCCAGGGCAATGGCAGGGATGTTTATATCCTCATCACTTCGGTTATAAACCTTCAGGTTATAGGTGCTTGATCCAATATTTGTGAAGACCGTATCAAGATAAACGGTGTCTCGTGAAAACTCAAGATTTCCTGTGCTCGTGACAGTTTCAAAATCATTTCGGCAGGAACTCCATAAAATTACGCAGGCCAAGACTGCGATTCCGTACAAATACTTCATGTAAGCTTATTTTCAGTAAAAATATAACTTTTTATGAAGCAACTTATTGTTGTGAGAAGAAGTTTTACAAAGCAGTTGCAGTAGGTATCGCCTGATATACCCCAAACCTACCCAGATTATGCAGGGATACCTACTGAATGCTGCTGAGTTTGATACATCAAAACAATCAAAAAACAAGCTAATATAAAAAGCAGAATGAGGGAATGGTAGGTTTTAGTGAGTGAATGAGGAAAAGTGAGAAGTGAGTGGTAGGAATTAGTTGTGGGTTATCTGCTACGGGATGTGAGGAGATACGTTAGATTTCCGAATTAACGAATCCAACCATCCAGGTTACTTCTTCATGATCTCGATCTTAAAGAGTTTATCCCAGTTCTTACCGGTTACATATAAAATATTTGCTTCACCGTTATAGGCTACACCGTTCAGTACATCTAATTCTTCATGTTGAGTCACTTTATCTTTAAGGCCTTTAAGATTAATCACCCCTTCTACGGCTCCATTGTCCGGATTTACTATGGCTATTGCATCTTTCTGATAGATGTTAGCATAGATCTTTCCATCCACCCATTCCAGTTCATTTACCTTCGGAATTTTAGCCTTATTGGTATAGATCTCGATGTATCCTTCCTCGGCCAATGTTTCGGAATTTAGGGACCAGATACGTTCCGTGCCGTCACTTTTATAGATTTTCTGGCCATCATTACAAAGTCCCCAGCCTTCCTGACTCTCACCATACACAAATGTTCCCGTATTTTCCATGGTTTTCAGATTGTAAATAAAGCCGGTATTTTCCTGCCAGGTGAGTTGATAGATCTTATTGTTTAATATGGTTAATCCTTCGCCGAAAAATCCATCACCTAAAGCCACATTTTGGATCACTTCACCTGAGAGGTAATTCGTTTTGCGCAAACTGGAACGCTTATACTTTCCAGTACTTTCGTAAAGGGTATCGTTATTAAATTCCAGCCCCTGGGTATATGCTTTGCCATCATGCGGGTAGGATTCAAGAATAGAGTAGGTGTACAGTTTAGGAGTTTCAGATGCCAACAGAACTACAGTATTCGCCAGATTGTAGCTTGTTCCTTCTGAAAAGATCCTGGCGGCTATAACGCGTTTACCCAAATTCAGATCGGTAAGATTCAGGGTTTGTGGTGAAGTACCCACGGCGGAAATCATTTGATTACCGTCCACACTGTAAATGACAGAATCTATCACCTTACCTTTACGGGATTTCACAGAGATATTGAAGGGTTCTGTTACCTTATGACCTTTTTTGGCACCATCAAATTCAAGAGCGAAAAGGCTCTTGGCGATAGGTTCTTTATCCCCACAGGCCACGGGTGCAACAATTAAAAGAATAACTATGAATAACTTAAGAACAGGCATGGAATTTCACAATTTTCGGGAAAGATAGTTATTTAAAATTGTAAAGTAAAAAACCTTGCCAAACGTGTTTATTGCCGTATATTTGCAGTGGCAAGTCCTACACAACCAGCTCCTGTTGAATCCCCCAGGGCGGGAACGCAGCAAGGGTAGACGGTCGTAGCGGTGTGATGTAGGTAGCTTGCCATTTTTTATGCGCTTTTTTTTGCAAATCTTACCCCTTAAACGCATCTTTGCTTCATTCGAAACCAACTATGTCTAAAGTAGTCTTCATCACAGGAGCATCCTCGGGGATTGGTAAAGCCATTGGCGACTATCTTTCGGAAAAAGGATACACCGTTTATGGTACTTCAGAAATCCGCAACAGTATGAATCTCAACGTGCATTCAAATTATTTCAGATGGACGTAACCGATCCGGAATCCATCGCCGGGGCCATTTCAGAAATCATAAAAATAGAAAATCGGCTTGATGTCCTGATCAATAATGCAGGTGTAGGAATAACTGGACCCATTGAAGAAACCCCGGATGCAGAAATACACAAAGCTTTCGATACTAATGTGTATGGACCCATTCGAATGATGAAAGCCGTTTTACCTCAGATGCGCATACAGGGAAGTGGACTCATAATTAATATCACATCTATTGCCGGTTATATGGGATTGCCATATCGAGGAATGTATTCAGCGACTAAGGCGGCCCTTGCGATCACTACCGAAGCTATGCGGATGGAGACCATTCAGTTTGGTGTGGAAATAACCAATGTGGCCCCGGGTGATTTTGCTACAAACATTGCTGCAGGTCGTTATCACGCTCCGGAACTGGAAGATTCACCATACAAAAAATCGTACGGCGATACCCTGAAAATGATGAATGACCATGTGGATCATGGTGAAAACCCTTTACAGATGGCAAAGGCGATACACCATATCATTACATTATCCAAACCAAAGATTCACTATAAAGTAGGAGCTTTTCTACAAAAGTTTTCTGTCGTCCTGAAGAAAATTCTTCCCGATCGCATGTACGAAAGAATGCTTATGAATCATTATAAACTCAAGTAAGTTTTTCTCCCTCATTGCCGTAATTTTTTCAGAGGAGTTTATCAACAATTTTTTGTGTGAAATTTTCTAATGTTTCAGAAAAGGAAGCATCAAACCTTTGTACTTTTGTCTCAACTATAAAATTAAACTCACAGCATGAAATTTTTCATTGATACGGCAAACTTAGATCAAATAAAGGAAGCGCAGGATCTGGGCGTTCTGGACGGGGTGACGACCAACCCATCCCTAATGGCGAAAGAAGGAATTACAGGAAGAGAAAATATCCTTAAACACTATGTGGATATCTGTAATATAGTTGACGGTGATGTTTCTGCTGAAGTGATCGCGACAGATTTCGACGGTATTATCAGGGAAGGAAAAGAATTGTCCGCACTGCATGACCAGATCGTTGTGAAAGTTCCAATGATCAAGGAAGGCGTGAAAGCGATCAAGTATTTTTCGGATAACGGAATTAAAACGAATTGCACTCTGGTTTTCTCGGCAGGGCAGGCCTTACTTGCAGCTAAAGCCGGAGCGACGTATGTTTCACCTTTTATTGGCAGGCTGGATGACATTTCCACCGATGGTCTGAACCTTATTGCGGAAATCAGACTTATATATGACAACTACGGATTTAAAACACAAATACTAGCCGCATCTGTTCGTCACACCATGCATGTCCTTGAATGTGCTAAATTAGGTTCTGATGTTATGACAGGGCCTTTATCATCTATTGAAGGGCTGCTGAAGCACCCATTAACGGATATCGGATTGGAAAAATTCCTGGCGGATTACAATAAAGGAAACTAAAAGAAAAGCTTCGGAGAAACCGGAGCTTTTTATTACAGGTTAAGATATCCCAGTAAATTTACTTCTATAGTAGGCGAGAAGAGGTTTGTGTGACCATCCAGAATAACACCGTTCTTATCTACAATAATGGCTTTATTGATGGAGTTGATCAATAATTTCTGCTCTGCGTCTTTCAAATTTTCAAGCTGATATTCGTGGTCAGGATTATATCCTGCTTTATAAACAACTTCCTTCCACTTCTTAAAATGAGTGTCGGTATTGATTCCTTTAAATTGGTATTCAGGGAATTTCGATTTTAATTCGGCGGCCCTGGAATGGAGATTTTTAAAATGTTTTACCGATTCGGCTGACCAGAAATAAAAGACGGTAGGGCCATCGGTAATCGAGTGGGCATCTGTCATAACATTATCGTAGTTCACAAGCATAATATTGGGTAGAATTTTCCCGGGTGTAAGCTGCATCGTCCTGTCGGCCAGTTTTTCTATCTCCACATGATGCTTTTCGTTGGTATTCGACAACTTAAACATGGCTACCATTTCCTTTTCATTGTCAATGTTTTTGCCGTTCACCAGGTATCTGCGAGCACAGGTATAAAGTAGATTGTTCTTGAGAATGTCACATTCTACCAGGCTATCGATAATTTTCATCTTATGATAATTGTGATCGAAGCTATTTCTATTCAGATAATGTTCCGTTTTCGGGTTTTCTATATGAGCCATGTTATCGAAATACCTGTTCAGAAAGCGATAGTAAGGATAATACGCTCTTAGTTCTTCATTGCCAAAGTCAATATCCCCTCGATAGCTGTAAAAGTCGGATGGAAAATCCTCAGGCTTTAAATTTTTGTTCATTACATTGGCGGACGTATACAGCTCTTTCTTGGAATAATAATCGTAGTTAATATTCGCCATGGCTACCTTCTTGAAGCTCGAACACAATGCCTGGTTCTCCGCATAATCATTATACAGGTCCATCCTGAGATCCCGTAGTGCTTTTATTTTATCTTCAAATTCCGAAGGACTTAATCTATAAAGAGGTGGCATTAAGGTGTTTTCACTTTCGTTCATCAGGAATAAGTCCATGAGTAGATTATTCCTCGCAGCTCCCCTTCCCGAATAGGTCAAGGATTCGTCGAAATCGACGGTATTAACTCGAAACATCAGGCTGTCCCCAGGCTCGAGAAAGAAAATCTGGTACTCATGATGCCGGAACGAATAGAGTCCGGGACTAACATTTTCGGGTTTGTAATGAAAGAAATTTTTAGAATCGAGTTTAATTGTATCCAGAACCTCGTTGTCTTTCAGGAAGACTAAATAGTCACTTTTAGGATTAATTATCTGTCCACCGATCCATGTCTCGTCAGACCCGGTATTAGTACCAGTCTCACAAGAAAGAAAGGGGACGCAAAGGGTTAGTAGAAGTAGCTTTCTAATCAATACTATGTCTTTTTTGATACACAAAACAAAAGTAGTCGTATCACGTTCTACTCAGTGTTAATTACTAGTTAAAAGTATTTTAAAACTCTAATGTTTCTTCAATAGCAGTTAATTAGCTACTTTTGCGGCGAATTTAAAAAAGTATTGTGACTTATGTTATCAGTGAATAATTTATCTGTTCAATTTGGAAAAAGAGTCCTGTTTGATGAAGTGAACACTCAGTTTGTTCAGGGGAACTGCTATGGGATTATAGGAGCGAATGGAGCTGGAAAATCTACTTTTCTAAAGATCATTGCAGGTAAACAGGATCCTACGTCCGGTAATGTTCATATAGAGCACGGTAAGCGTATGTCTGTCCTGGAACAGAATCACAATGCATGCGATGCCTATCCAGTACTGGAAACCGTGGTGCGAGGAAATAAGGAATTGTTCAACATCAAATCGGAAATTGATAAGCTGTACGAGGATTATACTGACGAGAATGCCGAGAAAATTGGTGAATTGCAAGTGGCTTTCGAAGAAATGAACGGGTGGAACGCAGATAGTGACGCCGCTGCCATGTTATCGAATCTTGGGATTAATGAAAGCGTGCATTACAGTATGATGGCCGACCTGGATGGTAAACAGAAGGTAAGGGTTTTACTGGCGCAGGCGCTCTTCGGAAATCCTGATCTGTTAATCATGGATGAGCCTACCAACGACCTGGATTACGAAACAATAAGTTGGTTGGAAAATTTCCTCGCCAATTACGATAACTGTGTGATCGTAGTCTCTCACGATCGTCACTTCCTGGATGCTGTATGTACGCATATTAGTGATATTGACTTCGGGAAAATAACGCATTACAGCGGTAATTATACATTTTGGTATGAAAGTAGCCAGCTAGCCGCCAGACAAAGAGCACAGCAGAATAAAAAAGCTGAAGAAAAGAAAAAGGAACTTGAGGAATTCATCCGAAGGTTTTCGGCGAATGTTGCGAAATCGAAACAGGCCACCAGCAGGAAGAAAATGATCGAAAAGCTCAATGTAGATGCTATTAAACCATCCAGCCGAAGATATCCGGCAATCATTTTTGACAGAGAACGTGTAGCGGGTGACCAGATCCTTAATATCGAGAACCTCGCTGCCTCATTGGACGGTGAAACGCTCTTCAGCAAAGTGGATATAAATCTTGCCAAAGGGGATAAAGTGGTTGTGTTTTGCCGGGATTCACGGGCAACAACGGCTTTCTACGAAATTATCAATGGCAAGGCGAATGCTGATTCCGGAAATTATCAGTGGGGTGTCACCACCGCCCAGAGTTATTTACCACTGGACAATGAACATTTCTTCCGGAACGATATGTCGTTGGTTGATTGGCTTCGTCAATGGGCTAAAACAGAAGAAGAAAGAGAGGAAGTATTTATTCGTGGTTTCCTGGGTAAGATGCTTTTTAGCGGTGAAGAGGCGCTGAAAAAATCCAATGTGCTTTCAGGAGGAGAAAAGGTACGCTGTATGTTGAGCAGAATGATGATGATACGTGCCAATGTGTTAATGCTGGACGAACCGACCAATCACCTCGATCTTGAATCGATCACGGCATTTAACAATTCGTTGAAGAACTTCAAGGGAACCGTACTGTTAACTACCCACGATCACGAATTTGCCCAGACGGTTGCGAACCGGGTTATCGAGATCACACCCAATGGGGTAATAGATCGATATATGACTTTCGACGAATACATGAATGATAAGAAGATAAAAGAACTTCGCGATAAGATGTATGCTGTTGAGGTTTAAAATAACTTCCTGCCCTGAACATCTAATTATGATAAATTTTCATCATTAAAATCAGGCATTATAATACTTACTATCCCAGATAGCACTGTTGAAATTCTTCCCTTTGGCGAATCCATAGAATAGTACGGTCCCGCCCACAGCTTTAAACATAAAGAGGAACATTAAAATATATTCCTGCATTTGTGCGGTATGTGTGAACATTTTCATCGGGGTAATCGCCGTGAGAATGATACTAACAAGGAAAATCGTGAATACGAGATTTTCGAAACTTTTATATGGCCACATCAGCAATTTTCGGAAGGGATGAAGGTCGTTTCCCCATTTGTGGATAAGGTAATAATAATCATTTCCCATCGGAGCAAATAACAGTGGATCATCTGCATTTTCTAATTTCAGTAGTTTGGCTGGTGCCATGATCTTAAATCCGGATAAAGGGGTGTCGTGTTCGTTTTCCAAATGGCGGATTTTGGAAATAGCTTCCTCAGGGATCTCGCCTTTAAAAAAACGAGCGTCTAAAAAACGTAGCCGATAAATAACACACAATTCCCTGATGTCGTCGAGGTGAAAAATCTTATCAGCTTCAAGCAAGTTTATGTCAAACTTGTTTTCGTCAGTTCCGGAACCATTTAATGAAACTGCGATCAATTCACGCTGGCGTGTATTTTCTTGAAGAATCTCCGAAACTTCGGCTAGAATCGCTTCAGAAGATATCCTTCTGTCACGAGCTTTATGCAATACCGTTTCAATGTTAGTTCTAGAGAGCATAACAATTTTTTCCTAAAAATAGATACCAGATGTATACGAAGCAACATTTTAACAATTTTGCAATAATAAATAAATCCTGTTTCAGTTCGTTTTATATATTGATGTACATTTATCCTGAAAAAGAATCACTAATGAAACGGAATTTAAATATACTGCTTGTATTAGCACTTACGGTCTCTGGTCAGCTTTCGGCACAGAAATATAAGACTACCGAGATGGCGAAAGTGACCAAAACCTATAAAGGCATTGAATTTTCATCTGAAAGGACCTTGTTGGAAAATCTGTCCGAGGCGGATGGATTTAGTATCTATGCGGAGTTATTGAAGAATCATGCGGAACAATTATTTACCGAAGATTTTATGGGGACCGTCTTTGTGGTTGTCGATGAAGGATTTCAAAATGATTCTGAAAACGGAGAAGAAACTGTAATAGATGTTTCAGATCCTATCACTCAAAAAGAGATCTTACATTTCTTTACGGTTCCAGGGCGAATCGATGTCTATTCGCTAAAAAAGGCTGTTGATAAAGGCGGAGGTACAGCTTACTATCGAACAGTCAGCGGTGAAAAATTAAGGATTCGTTTATCCGGAAGTGAAATAGTTTTAGCCGATAATAATGGAAATACGGCTACTATACTTGCTTCAGACCTCTATCACAAACATGGATTCTTCCATATTGTAAATGGCGTGATATCACCTGATATTGCAGAATAACCCTTTGAATTAAGAGATTAGCGTAAGCTTGCGCCAAAGTCCTTTTCGAAACGCTGTTGTAATTTGGTCATGATCTTATCGACCTGCTTATCGGTTAAGGTTTTCCTATCGTCCTGAATTGTAAAACTAAGTGCATAGGACTTTTTTCCTTTCGGAAGTTTTGTGCCGGTATATACATCGAATAACGAAACATCTTTCAAAAGTAGTTTTTCGGTCTGTAGCGCAGCTTTTTTGAGCTTTCCAAAACTTACATCATCATCCAGAAGTAGGGCGAAATCCCGCTTCACAGAAGGATATTTAGGGATTGGCTTTAGACTGAAATTCTCAGTAGAAATAGTCTCCAGAATAAGGTCCCAGTTGAAATCGGCGAATAGGGTCTCTGCTTCCACATCGAAATGACGCTTCACCTTTTTATTGATCAAGCCGAATTCCACCAGGGAATTTCTGCCTTTTGCGAAAATAAGTCCTTCGGCAAAAACATCGGTTTTTAAGGGTTTTTCCGAATAGTCTTTAATACCAAGCCGTTCCATTACTGCCATTACGATGCCCTTAAAGTAGAAAAACTCACTTTTCCTGGAAGGTATGGTCCAGTTGTCTTCATTCCTCGAACCGGAAACGGTTATGGTAAGATGCTTTTTTTCAGACCTGCCATCGGGGTAGTTATGATACGTAACCCCAAATTCGAACAGCTTGATGTCCCTGATCTTTCTGTTGGAATTGTAGGACAAGGCCTCCATAGCACCAAATAACATGGATTGTCTCAGTACTGAAAGGTCTTGACTTAACGGGTTTACAATGTTCAGGTTATGGACTTGTTTCAAAGAATTACTTAAGGTACTATAGGCGGGTGCCGTTAACGAATTGGCTAGCATCTCATTAAAACCGAGTGCAGTGAGCTGTGCTGATACATGCTGTTGAATCTCATGATCCTCCACTTTTTTATATTCTGAAATGGATGCATTTAATTTTTCCGAAAAACCTACCTTGTTGTAACCATACACCCGAAGTAATTCCTCGATAACATCTGCTTCTCGCGTAACATCATTTCTATATGCGGGTATCGTCATGCCAATACCGGTTTCAGTAACGTTGTTCACCTTGATCTCCAGGGAAGTTAGAATTTTCTTGATGGTTTCCCTTGGAATCTCTTCACCAATAAGTCGGTTGGCATTATCGAAATTAAGTACCACCTGATGGTCTTCGATCTTTTTACGATAGACATCCACTACATCACTTGTAATTTTGCCACCGGCTATTTCAGTAATTAAAATAGCGGCTCTCATCATTGCGTACTCGCAGGCGTTAGGATCTACACCTCGTTCAAATCGGAAAGAAGCGTCGGTATTCAGTCCGTGTCTCTTGGCAGACTTCCGGATACTCACCGGGTTGAAATACGCACTTTCAAGGAAGATACTTGTGGTACTTTCTGTCACTCCACTGTGAATTCCTCCAAAGATACCGGCAATGCACATTGGTTTTTCTGCATCACAGATCATAAGATCATCTTCATGCAATTCACGTTCCACTTCATCCAGGGTTACGAATTTCGTTCCAGCGGGTAATGTTTTAACTTGTATTTGATTCCCGGCGATCTTAACGGCATCAAAGGCATGTAGTGGTTGCCCCAGTTCATGCAGTACATAGTTGGTAATATCTACAATGTTATTTATAGGAGATAATCCGATAGATTTCAACCTGTTCTGAAGCCATCCCGGAGAAGGTTCTACTTTGATACCGCTTATGGTAACCCCACAGTATCTTGGTGCTAGATCTTCATTTTTCACTTCCACATCTATCTTGAGCGTACGGTTGTCCACATGGAAACTGCTCGTAGATGGTGTTATTAATTCTATCGCAACATCCTGTTGAAGTAACCCTGCCCTAAGGTCTCGTGCAACTCCCCAATGGCTCATCGCATCGGCGCGGTTCGGAGTAAGACCGATCTCGAATACCTCATCATTTTCAATATCGAATACTTTGGAAGCAGGAGTTCCCGGCTTAAATTTCGAGCCGAGAACGAGGATGCCGTCATGACTCTGGCCAAGACCGAGTTCGTCTTCGGCGCATATCATACCCATACTGACTTCGCCTCGTATTTTACCTTTTTTTATTTTCCAGGGCTCCCCTTCATCATTGTACAGAGTGGTGCCTACGGTCGCAACAGGAACTTTCTGTCCTTTGGCAACGTTAGGAGCACCACAGACAATCTGAACAGATTCTCCTTCGCCCAGGTCGACCATAGTAAGTTTCAATTTATCAGCATTTGGATGCTGTTTGCATTCCAAAACATGACCTACAACTACACCTTCTAATCCTCCCTGGACCGATGTGAACGGAGTGATTCCTTCAATTTCAAGACCGAGGTCTGTGAGAAGTTCTCCGGTGCGTTCAGCCTCCCAATCAATATCGATGAACTGCTTAAGCCAATTGTATGAAATCTTCATGAAGCTTCAAATTTAAGCTTACAAAGATAAAACAATGCCAATACCATTCAAACATTGCGGTAGAATTTGTACTTTTATGGTCGCAAATCGTTAATCCATTTAAAATGAAAGTAGTATTAAAATTATTTATTGTGTTGTTCGTGCTTGGCCTTACCTCTTGCAGGGACACGAAAAAGGAGGAAGCCGAACTTGAAGCGGTCACCGAACAAATTGAAAACCTTGAAGAAGAAACGACTAAGTTAACAGAAGAAATCGATGCTGAAGCCGAAGAACTGGAAGAAACATTGAGTGAATTAGATAGTATTTAAAACAAAACATTATGAAAAACATATTAAAAACCTTAATAGTAGCATTCGTATTATTCCTGGGAGCAGGCCAAATTGCAGTGGCGCAGGATAGTGATGGTGCGGTAATGAAAAAAGCCGTTGAGAAAAAACAGGAAATTAAGAAAAGTGTAAATAGTACGGAAGCCGATAAGGCAGCCAAAGCTAAAATTTCCCAGGAGCAGGATGCTCGGAAAAAGGAAATGGAAAAAGAAAAGGCGAAAATGAAGGAGAAGTCTTCTGATGCAAAAGGGAAAGCCGAAAAAATGAAAGATAAGGCTATCAACGACGCCGACAAGGTAATGAGTGATGCCGATAAATCTGCAAAAAATGCGGATCAAGCAGCTTCAGATCGATTGAAAAACGCAGATCCAAGTAAAAAAACCGGAGTTGAGAAACGTAAGGCCGAGGTAAAAAAAGGAATTGTCAAGAAGTCGGAAAGTGTGGCCAAGGCAAATAAAAATATTGCCATGTCCCAAGAGAAAATTAAAGGGCATCAGAAGGCATTGGAGAATGGTAAAACGAGAATTGATGCTGCACGTGCAAGAGTTGAACAGGCAAAAGCTGATGGGAAAATAAATGACGAGGAATATGCGGCTAAAATGAACCGGATTAAAGATGCTGAGGCAAAACTGATGAAGTTCAGAACGGCTCTCGATAATGCCGATACTTCTATGAAGTCACAGAAAGAATCCTTAGATAAAATGAATACCGATTCAGAAAAGAATTAAGGATTAATTCATATAAAACGACAGGCGTCCGGTAAGGGCGCCTGTTTTTTATGGAAGGTAATTCAAAAGTATGAAAAACACCCTTCTAACATCCCTTATCGGTTTATTAATATTCTCCTGCTCCCAGAGGCCTCATCATCCTAATCATGGTTCTTGGCGTGCAGTGTTTGATTTGGGTAATGGTAAGGAGCTTCCTTTTAATTTAGACTTTACCGAAGATCATAATTTTGTAATATATAATGCCGAAGAAGAAGTCCGTACGGAAGAGGTGATTATACGTGGCGATTCTATTATTATTAACCATCCTGTTTTTGAAGGAGTGATGAAAGGGACTTTCACCGCTGAGTCAATTTCAGGTAGTTTTATCAAACCTAGTTTGAAACGTATCGTTCCTTTTGAAATGACCTTTGGTGAGCGCCCCAGGTTTGTAACCTCCGGGCCTGCCGAAGCTGAAATTACCGGAAAATGGGAAACAGTTTTTAGCCGGGATTCTGAAGATGACAGGTATATAGCGAAAGGGATTTTTCAACAGAATGGGACGGGAGTGACCGGTACATTTCGCACCACCACTGGTGATTATCGATATCTGGAAGGTGTTGTAGATCAGGATACTTTACGACTATCAACCTTTGATGGGGCTCACGTTTTTTTGTTTGAAGCGAAAGTTACGGATAGTAGCATGAATGGTATGTTCTATAGCGGAAAACATTTTATAGAGCCTTTTGTTGCTAAACGTAATGAACAGTATGAGTTGCCCCCGGCGGATTCATTAACTTTTATTAAAGAAGGATACGATACGTTAGCCTTCAGTTTTCCCGACACCGATGGTGAGTTGGTTTCACTATCGGATGCCAGATTTAAGAATAAAGTAGTTGTGGTTCAGATTATGGGCACCTGGTGTCCTAATTGTCTGGATGAAACAAGATTTTATTCGAATTACTACAGAAATAATACATCTGAAGACCTTGAATTTGTTTCATTAGCGTTTGAATATGCGCCCAATGAGGAAAAAGCGATGAAGGCAATCAACCGATTAAAGGAGAAAGTTGGCGTACCTTACCCGATACTTCTGGCACAGGCAGGGAGTGATGACAAGAAAGAAGCAAATGAAAAGTTGCCCATGTTAAATCATATATTGTCATATCCTACAACGATTTTTATAGACAAGCGGGGTGTGGTTCGGAAGATACATACGGGATTTAACGGACCCGCAACAGGGAGGAAGTACACAGATTTCGTAAAGAATTTTGAGAGTTTTATGGCTGAATTACTTACCGAATGAAAACATAAGCCATAAAAAAACCCATCGAAAACGATGGGTTTGGTTCAAAAATTAAGTTGCGTTTTGTTAGATCACTCGTACCTGAACTGCATTTAATCCTTTTTTTCCTTGTTCAAGCTCAAACTCTACTTCATCTCCTTCGCGAATTTCGTCAACTAAGCCGGTTGCGTGTACAAAGTGTTCGGTTTGTGAATCATTTTCTGTAATGAAACCAAAACCTTTAGCGTCATTAAAGAACTTAACTGTTCCTTTAGTCATAATAAATAATATAATTAATTAATAATGTGCAAAGATAAGCTAATTAATTCCAAGGGAGTAACATTTAGCAAATAATGTTAAAATACCTTCAGAAAATACTAGAATTGATACTTTATTGTAAGAATATAATTTCCATTTCCCGAGACAAAGCCAATATCAACCGGAGGATCTTCATATTTTGATGTAAACAGATAGGTGCTGGTTACACCAATCGTCGCACCGGCAAGAACATCCCAGAAATCGTGGTAATCATCCGGCCCTTCCATTCGGCTTACACCAACCACTCCCGCTAAAACATAGGCGGCCCAACCATATTTCCATCCATATCTTTTTTGAATGAAGGATGCACCGCTAAAAGCGGAGGCTGCATGGCCGCTGGGAAAAGCGTCATATTGCTCCCGGCCTTCCGGTCTTTGTTTGGCTACCAGATATTTCAACGCGTAAGTAAGCGCTAACGTAGTGCCATATGAAAAAGCCAGTTGCTTGGTTCCTTCATAATCTCCTTTGATGATCGTTAGCATTCCCGCTCCAATGGGTAATGCAATCTGGAGTACATCACCCGAACCTTCCAGTACAAATTCCCATCGCTCATGTCCGCCATCGGGAGATGTAGTAGTTATTTGAGCTTGCGAAATACATAGGTTCAGCAGGAATACGGAGATACATTTGATAACAAAAGGAGTATGCCACATGATGCGATTGGTAAGCAGCGGATAATCTTATAACGGACAAAACGGAGATAACATATTTAGCAATGAATGAAAATGATCTGTTTAAGAAATATAGTTCCAGATATTCCTGTATTTGGACAGCTGGGCGTAGGTATAATTTATGGGTGCGTTCTCCGGTTTCTCAAGGTTGGGATCATCTTTTAAGGTTTGAAATGCATAGGATCGTGCGATCTTCAATATTTCGCCGTCTTTCATTATATCAGCGATCCGAAGATTTAACACTCCGCTTTGCTGGGTCCCCATAATATCTCCGGGCCCCCTTAATTTCAGATCAGTTTCGGCAATTTCGAAGCCGTCATTCGTGCGGACCATGGTTTCCAGGCGAGTTTTGGCATCATGAGAGAGCTTATGGCTGGTCATCAGAATACAATAGCTTTGTTCCGCACCGCGGCCCACACGGCCGCGAAGCTGGTGCAGTTGTGATAATCCAAAGCGCTCAGCGCTTTCAATTACCATTACCGATGCATTGGGTATGTTTACACCAACTTCAATGACGGTTGTGGCGACCATAATATGTGTTTCTCCTTTTACGAACCGATTCATTTCATAATCCTTGTCCGTAGGCTTCATTTTCCCATGTAAGATGGAAACCTGATATTGAGGCATTGGGAATTCCCGTACTACACTTTCATATCCATCCATCAGATCCTTATAATCCAGCGCTTCACTTTCCTGGATTAAAGGGTAGACAATATACACCTGCCGGCCTTTGGAAATCTCGTCTTTTAAGAAGCGAAAAACCTTGAGTCGGTTTGCGTCAAATCGATGTACCGTTTTAACCGATTTTCTACCTGGCGGAAGCTCATCAATAATGCTGATATCCAGGTCGCCGTAAACACTCATTGCAAGGGTACGGGGAATAGGGGTGGCAGTCATCACAAGAATGTGAGGAGGGCGCTTATTTTTATGCCATAATTTACTTCGCTGAGCAACTCCGAAACGATGTTGTTCATCGATGATCGCGATCCCTAAATTCTTAAATTGTACCTTATCTTCGAGCAGTGCATGTGTGCCAACAAGGACTTGTAGTGAGCCATTTTCAAGGTTTTCGTGAATTTTTCGTCTTTTTGAAGTAGTAGTTGAACCAGTTAGTAGTGAAATACTGATATTGAGATTATTACACCATTCTAATAAACCATTGTAGTGCTGGACTGACAAAATTTCAGTCGGCGCCATTAAACATGCCTGAAAACCGTTGTCAATGCCTATTAACATTGACATGAACGCTACTACGGTTTTTCCACTACCTACATCACCTTGCAGTAGTCTGTTCATCTGTGCCTGACCACCCACATCCTTACGGATTTCTTTGATCACTCTCTTCTGTGCATCCGTTAAATTAAATGGTAAATATGATTTGTAAAATGTGTTGAAGTAATCCCCTACTTCGGAGAATGGGTATCCCTTAATTTTAGTTTTATGGATAAGATTTTTACGTAAAAGCTGTAGCTGGATGTAGAATAATTCTTCAAATTTTAAACGATATTGAGCCCTTGCTAAAAGGGAGGTATTTTTAGGGAAATGTATATTGAAAAGCGCCTCATTTTTAGGGAGCAATTTCAGACGGCCCAGAACCGGTTGTGAGAGGCTTTCATGGAAGGAATTTTTTGCCTCAATAAAGAGCTGTTGCATCAGCTTATTTATCACTCGGTTTGTTATCCCCCGGCTATTTAGTTTTTCAGTGGAAGGATATACGGGTTGCATAGCCGAACGAAGACTCTTTTCATGCGCTTCTACCAATTCCATTTCCGGATGCGGCATTGAAAAATGATCATTGAACCAATTCGTCCTTCCGAAGATCACGTATGGCTGATTCAACTTTAAATTCTCCCGAATCCATTTTTGGCCCCTGAACCAAACTAGTTCCATTTTACCCGTATCATCAATGAAGGTTGCCACCAGTCGCTTTCCGCGTTTTTGTTCTACAGTTTTAATGTGCGTGATTTTTCCAATAATCTGCACTTCAGCATTCGTTTTTTCAAGTTCTGCTATCTTATAATAGCGAGTTCTGTCGAGATAACGGTTGGGAAAGAGGTTGATAAGGTCCTGAAACGTATGAATTTCCAGTTCCTTCTTGAGCAAGTCGGCCCTGTTAGGGCCTACGCCTTTCAAATATTCTATAGGAGTTTGAAGGAAATTGGGATTCATAGAACGAATTTAGTTAATTTGGCAAAACAATTGCTGCGCTTAACTTCATGAAACATATTCTTATACTTCTCTTTTTACTTCTTACATCTGTAAGTTATTGTCAGCAGACAGAGATTGTTGATTTCCTAAGAATTGGCGCCACGCTTGAAACTAGCATGAAAGATGATAAAATTAAGGGAGGTTTATCAGTAAAATTCAAGGTTTTAAAGGATGTCGATTCTATATTTCTTGATGCCAGTAAGATGAAGATCACTAATTCCTTTAAAGAAGGTCCGAAAATTTCAGCAGAAGAGGATAAAATATGGATGGTAGATTCCTTTAATGCGGGAAAAGAGTATGATGTCGCATTCTATTACGAAGCCCAACCTAAACAAACCCTTTATTTCACGGGAGATCAGATCTGGACCCAGGGACAGGGTAAATATACCTCGCACTGGTTACCCTCAATAGACGATATGAATGATAAGATCGAGTTTGATCTGCAGATACTTGCCCCTTCGTTAAATTATGTAATTGCAAATGGACGGAGGGAAGAGGTAACTCTCACGGATGAGAATACCATCTCATGGCGGTTTGAAATGAACAATCCAATGTCCAGTTATTTAGCGGCACTGGTTATTGGAGCTTTTAAAAAGAAAGAAATCACTTCTTCTTCCGGGGTTCCGATCGAACTGTATTATAAAGCTGATGACTCTCTTAAAGTTGAGCCCACCTATCGCTACACCAAAGAGATCTTCGATTTTCTGGAAGCAGAAATTGGTTTTCCTTATCCATGGCAGAATTACAAACAGGTACCCGTGCGCGACTTCCTGTATGCCGGTATGGAAAACACTACTGCCACTATCTTTTCGGAGGCTTTTGTAATCGATTCAATAGGTTTCAATGACAGAAATTATGTGAATATCAATGCACATGAACTTGCCCATCATTGGTTTGGGAATTTGGTGACAGCATCATCTGGTAGCCATCATTGGCTGCAGGAAGGCTTCGCAACCTACTATGCACATCTTGCGGAAAGAGAGCTCTTTGGTGAGGAGTATTATTACTGGAAGCTGTATCAAAGCGCCGAACAACTACGTGAATTGAGTGATAATGGTAATGGTGAATCCTTACTTAATCCTAAGGCATCCTCGCTTACCTTTTATGAAAAAGGGGCCTGGGCGCTCCATATTTTAAGGGAATTAATAGGTGATGATGCGTACAGCATCGCAATCCGGAACTATCTTGAAAAGCACAAATTTAGAAATGTAGAAACAGAAGACTTCCTGGTGGAAGTAAGAGCTGTTTCATCTCTAGATATATCTCAGTGGGAAGAAGACTGGCTTAATCAAAGTGCTTTTAAAGCAGAGCAAGCGTATAATTCTTTGAAGAATTCCACATTTATACAACAGTTTTTCCAGATCTCCGCGCTACGAGCTACTCCGCTTTCTCAGAAAATGGATGCGTTAAGGGCTGCCATTGAAAGCAATAATGATTTTATCGGTCAGGAAGCGGTGTACCAATTAGCGGGAGAAGACATATTTCTCACTCATTTTCTTTATGAAAAAGCACTGCAGAGCGGCAACCTCTATATAAGGCAGGCTGTTGCGGTCTCTATCGACGGTGTTTCAGAAAAATTAAAAGAAAAATTTGAAACGCTGCTGCTGGATAATAGCTATTTAACGATCGAAGCCGCTTTGTCTCAACTTTGGGAACTATATCCACCAGACAGAGCGCGGTATTTGGACGCTACCAGGCACATGGTGGGGTTTCAGGATAAGAATGTGCGTCAGCTGTGGCTGGTCCTTGCCACCCTTACCGAGGGATATCGAACCGAAGAAAAACCCTCCTTTGTTGCGGAGCTTCGGAATTATACCAGTGACGATTACAGTTTTGAAATAAGGCAGATCGCCTTCAGATATATTAATGCATTAGGACTATACAATGACGAGGTTATCGATAATCTTATAGATGCTTCCGTGCATCATAATTGGAGGTTTCGAAATTCGTCGCGTAAGATGTTTTCGCAAATACTATTGAATCCAGGCACCAGAGCGACCATTCAATCGAGGATGGATCAATTTTCAGAAAAAGAACAGCAATTTCTAAACATTAAATTGAACAACGAATGAGGGCATTGGTCATATCAGGTGGTGGAAGTAAGGGTGCGTTCGCAGGAGGAGTGGCCCAATACCTTATGCAAGAAAAAGGTTATGATTATAAACTATTTGTTGGCACCTCGACAGGGAGTCTGCTGATTTCCCACCTTGCACTGAATAAGCTGGAAAAGATCAAAAAAGTGTATACCTCGGTAGATCAGAAAGATATTTTTAGCCACAGACCCTTTGTGGTTAAGAAAGGAAAGCACGGGGAGAAGGAGATAGGCATTGCTCATTTTAAAGTACTTCTGAATTTTTTCAGGGGTAGCAAAACGTTTGGGGAAAGTTATAATTTGCGTCGCCTCATCTCGAACACACTTACTCAAAAAGAATTCGAAAAACTAAAAGATAGTGACAAGGAAGTTGTGGTCACCGTATCCAATTTGTCACTGAACCAGGTTGAATACAAGTCGGTAAACGATTTCGATTACAGCGATTTCTGCGACTGGATCTGGATTTCCTGTAACTACATACCTTTCATGAGCCTGGTGAAGAAAGATTTCTATGAGTATGCAGACGGTGGATTCGGAAGTATGGTACCTATAGAAGAAGCTATTAATCGCGGTGCTACCACCGTTGATGTAATCATCCTGGAAACCGAAGTAACTCACTACAACAGAATGCCTTCCAGGAATCCCTTTTCATTGCTTACAAATATGCATGCTTACATGCTCGACAGGGTTGAGAAACAGAATATTCGAATCGGGAAATTTGTAGCAGGGCACCACGATGTGGTGATTAATTTCTATTACACCCCAACGGTGTTAACCACCAATTCCCTGATCTTCGATCATAGTCAAATGATAAAATGGTGGGCCAGTGGATTTAAGCATGCTATGAATCAGGATCAGGAAACCAGCGAAATCCACCCGAATGATGCCTAAAATAATTCTGAAACTTCCTTTTTTATATAGGCCAGGGCTTTTTGGGAAGGAGTGATCTCCTCCATGAAATTCCGAAGTAAATATTCCCTCATTTTATCAGCTCCACCGCCTTTTTCATGCATAGTAGCCTGTCGGATCACGTGAATGGTTGCATTTTTAGCTGCATTCACCAGATTCCAGCATTCAGGAGTGACATAGATCTGTTGGGTTACATTGTGTTCGAACTCCTGCTCGATATTGTTAATAAGCAGGGTTTCATACTTCTCTATATCATCTGAGAAGGGTTTTACCCGGATTAAAAGCTTATTGGGATCTAAACGTTCCATGAGCAGTGTAATCCGTTCATAAGCCTGTAAGCGCATCGGTAACACCTTATTCTGAGCTTCTTTCTGAATAAGATACCTCCTTCGGCCTTCTTCATTTGAAGTGTGGCCTTTAAAGAAATAATAAGTAATGATACCAACAACTATTGCAGGCAACAGGTAGGCGACATAGCCTAAGATTTGAGTCATTTCTTCCATAATAAATAGGTCTTATCCACAAACATACTGTTTTTTTTGATTTGAACAAGATAACGGTAATTGAATGAAATAAGTATTTCCTTATATCAATTTATGCAATCGTCAGTTGTGACCCCCATATGGTGGTTACCCTACGTAAATTGCTAAAAATTAATTATTTGTAATTTAATCTTAACATCATGAAAAATATATTAATGGGTTTGTTCCTTGTACTTTTTGTAAACCTAAATTCCTTCGGACAGGGACCATACCAGAAAAGTGTTTCAGAAGGCAGTAAGCACTTTCACGATCTAAACATCGAACCTTTGGCCGATGGCTCAAATGATTATGTGGTGGCCGGAAATTTGTTCGACGCAAGCATGACTAACGAGCAGTTGTTTTTACAACGAGTTGATGCTCTGGGAAATATTGTATGGATAAATACGTATACCCACCCTACATTTCAACATTTACGAATCTTTGATGTGGTGACTTTTGAATCGTTTATCATTTTTACCGGCTCCGTGGACGTTGGTGGAGTGCGTAATGTGTTTATCGCCAAAGTCGACGGCAGTTCGGGAGCGCTAATCGATGCCAAATATTATGAAATCGTCTCTCCCAACTTTAATTCAACAGGGATGCATATCGAATTTAGCGAAAGCGATGCTACAGGCAACGGATTAGGGGACATCGGATTTGTTGCCGTAGGATATTTTAGTGATTGCTATAACGTAACTCTGAATTGCAATAATAATATCGGATTTGTAATAAGAACGGATTTCTCGTTAAATCTTTTATGGACGGTAGAAGTGGACACTAACTTGTCAACAAATAATGACGACTATGATTTTATAAATGACATCACCCAAACAGATGATGGTTTTTTCCTAACAGGAAGTGCCACTGTAACCTTGCCTTCAGGAGGAGAGCAGCAGGCAGTAATGGCCCATAAAATTGATTTTTTAGGAAATCAGGTTTGGGATCAGAGCTACTATTTTGGGAATTCGAGAGATATAGGAGTTGACGCCTGGTATGATAACGTAGCCGATGAGCTCTATCTTTTAACGAATTACTCGTTTTCACATTATTTTGGTGTTACGGTATTGGATGATAGTGTTACAGGAGCAGGCGCCATAGATCTTTCGCGAAGTTGGTATTCTTTTGACTGGGGGGACCTCAATCGCTACGGGTTTACCATCATGGAGTCGCTTTCAAATCCAGCTAACCTGGTAATTTCTGGTTACGACAGGGATGAATCGTGGGTAGACGGAAATAACAATTCTCTATTCGGAAACAGTAATATCTTTGTATATGAGTTTAATAAATCGACCGGAGCACAGGTAGGGCCAATCTATCAATACACCGTACCTCATGTTGAACCAACAGGGGATGATTATAACTATTGGTTCTGGCAAATGCCGTTAATGTATTACCCGGACATGAGTTTTATGTATCGTGATCCGGCCAATGTAAATTCTTCATACTATCATATTGGATACCGCACTATGAGTTCAGGTATTACACAAACTGAAATGTTTCGCACACCTCAATCCAAGGTGAATAATTGCGATTTCATTAGCAAACTAATTAACAATGCTACGATAAATCCAAACCCAGCACCGGTTACTTCGGGATTTACACCCAATAATGCGATAACGCTTACTATGAATATCACACCTGCAACTATAATGGAAGAGATTTGTGATTCTACCCTTGGTTCTGGGAACATTAATGACGAAAATGGCTCGATCTTTCCAAATCCGGCATCAGCAAGAATATTCATCGGAATTGAAAACATAACCGAATATCGAATTCACAGTGTTCTTGGTGTTGAGATGAAATCGGGATCTGTTTTATCAGATAATTCTGTGTATATAGGAGATCTGGCAGATGGTATGTATTTAATCACGGTTACTACCGATTACGGTAAAAGTGCCACACTTAGATTCATAAAAAAGTAACGGTCGGGTAATTTTAATTAAATTTAATAGAACAAAAGTTAGATTCTTGAGACTTCTAATAAAAATATTCCTGCTGAACTTTATATGCATACAGCCAGTATTAGCCCAAAAATATATACACTATACGGCTAAAGATGGTCTGCCCAGCAACATGGTATATCGTATCTCACAGGATAAGCAAGGATTTATCTGGCTTATAACGGATAAGGGAATTGCCCGTTTCGATGGTACTTCATTTAAGCGTTACTCGACCAGGGAAGGCTTGCCCATCAATGATATTTGGGATATGAAGCTCACTGATGACAACAAACTTTGGTATTTTTCCAAGTCCTCTTCCCTCGGTTATATACAGAACGATTCGATTCATGTATTTCCGGCCGTGAACAAAGACACGAACTTGTTTCCTTCTATTATTTATGAAACCGGGAATGAAATATACTTCGGATATAATACCCAATATTTTTATCTGAAAAATGGAGTATGGCAGGAGCTACCTGAGATGGAAGATGATCTGGCCGACAGCCGTATCGCGGCTTTTAAAGCAGGTCGAAAAAAGATCAATCACTTTACATCGCAAAACAGAACGACCTATGGTGGATCGGTTATTCGAGGAATTGATTCGCTGGGACTGATCCTGGGAAAGAACGGATATGCAGTGGTGGATTTGATCAATGACGAAGTTAAGGAATTCGAGTATCCCGATGGCATTAAGACTAAAGATCACGGGCTTTTCCGGTTTCACAAAGTGAACGGTCAGATACAGTTAACGGGTCCAGGCTTTGTTTCTGAATTAACGCCAAATTCCGGCATCACCAACCTGAGAACCTACCCGGATCATTTGAATTCACATTTTGCAATGACCGATCGAAGTGGGAGCGTCTGGTTTGCAAGTCTTACAGATGGAATCTATATGCTGCCTAAACGTAATAAGAACATTTCATTCTGGCTGGAAGATAAAAAGATAAAGCAGCTTAAGCTCACTCCTGCCGGGATTCTAATTTCTGTATACAATGATGGGTTTTATCTTTTCAATTCTAATAAGGTTGAATTGTTGCAAACTGTTGATGATTTTGTCTACGGATCCGAATTCATCGAAGAACTGAATACCCTTTACCTATTGTCCAGCAAGGGAATCTCCGCCATAGGTCCGGATAATCGCAGGAAAACGTATTCTGCCGTCGCCAGGCGGCTTATATATCATGAAGGATCACTCTATGGCAATGTATCCGCAGGCCTCAATAAGATTGATCCTAAATCTATGAAGGTGGAATTCAGTATACCTCAGGTTGGTATAAAGAGTCTTGCAAAAGTGAATGATAAACTTTTCGTTGGTACATCTGGCGGGTTGAAAGTATTGAATGGAAAAGAGCTAAACCTTGTGGCGTTTCAAAATGAACCATTCGATAAACCTATTTTAAATATCACACCAATTTCAGACGACCGACTAATAATAGGAACAGATGGTTTCGGTGTTTTTATCACAGATATGAATGCTGCTCGGCTATTACCTGAGACAAAATTCTTGAGTGCCCGTGACATACACGCTACCAACGAATCATTGTGGCTGGCGACCGAAGAAGGGATCTTGCAATATCAGATAAATAACAATGAGCTTTTATTCAAAGAGAAGTACGATAACAGTTTTGGAATTTATGGTCAAAACACAAATTCGGTACTGGTCGATGAAGCATCTTTATTCGTAGGCTCCGATGATGGTTTGATCGTATTACCTAAAAATGCAGAAAGAGGAGTTGATGTTTTAGCTATATATATCGAAAGCTCCTTTTATAAAGGGGAACAAATAAAACCGGGTAATACCGGATTTTCTTTTAAAAAGAATGGTACGCTGGTAGTGCATTTGGGGATGATCAATTTTTCCCAGAGCACGAATACCCCCGAATATGAGTATAGGCTTCAACCTGGTCAGCCGGAATGGACCACCACCAGCTCGAAAACCCTTAATTTCAGTGCACTTTCGCCTGGCACCTATCATCTGAAATTGCGTCAGGGAAATTATGAGAAAGATTATTCCTATACCATAAAACCACTATGGTGGCAGAATCCCTGGAGTAAAGCGTTGTTTATAGTCGCAGGAATCGGGGTGCTGATGGTTATCCTGTTCCAAATCAGACGTTATGAAATTAACCGGAATATCTCAAGGATTGAAATACAGAAAAAACTTACCGAATTCGAACTATACGCTTTACGATCTCAAATGAATCCGCATTTTGTGTTCAATTCACTGGCGGCCATACAGTATTGTATAAACAATAACGAGATCCAGATGGCCGAATCCTATCTGGTGAAATTTTCTCGACTGGTTCGTCAGTTTTTCGAGATTTCAAAACTTAAAAAAGTCCCTGTATCTCAAGAAGTCAAGCTACTTGAAAACTACCTGGACATCGAAAAACTCAGGTTTAAGGAAAAACTTGATTATTCAATTCGAATTGAACCCGGGCTGGAAAACGGCAGCGTTATGATCCCCACTATGTTGTTGCAACCCATAGTAGAGAATGCAATTAATCACGGGATATTCAACAAAGAAATGGGCGGCAGAGTGGATATCTGTTTTTACCGTACCGCGGAAGGATCGCTACGGGTGGATATTGCGGATGACGGTGTGGGTTTCGTTAGAACCAGCAAAAATAAAAGGAACCGTCGCACGTCTTCAGATGTATTAAATGACCGACTCTTGTTCTTAAATAAATCCGGAGAGTGGATAATTTCGTCTTCGCATAAAGAAGCCTTCCCGCATCAAGCTGATAAGGGTAATATCACTACATTTATAATTCAACCCTTACCATGACCTCATATTCCGCCATATTAGTCGACGACGAACTGTCTGCCCTGGGCCTATTGGAAAATAAGGTATCCGATTTATGTCCCGATCTGGATATAAAAGCGACTTTTCAGAGTCCCGCCACCGCGCTGAAGGAACTGAAATTGAATCCTCCTGATATTTTGTTTCTCGATATTGAAATGCCGAGAATGAGCGGATTCGATTTGCTGATGGAACTGTCTGAAGTTAATTTTCAGGTCATCTTTGTAACTGCGTATAGCGAGTATGCCCTTAAAGCGCTGAAAGAATCTGCTGTGGATTATATTTTGAAACCCGTAGACGATTCTGAATTGCTCGAAGCGGTTGAAAAAGCGAGAACGGCTATTATAAAACAACAACAGGCACAATCTGGCGAAAACTTACTGCAGGTTTTGAAAGATACCATTAGCCGAACAAAAAAAATTGTGGTGCCCACGGCTAAAGGATTATCACTCATTCCCGAAAATGAAGTCGTACATCTGGAAGGCTACGAGGGATATACCAGAATTCACCTGATATCTGGTGAAACTATAACCAGCTCCTATAACCTGGGTAAATTTGCCAAGTCTTTAAGTGAAATATTTTTCAAATGCCACAAATCGCATATTGTCAACATTGAAAGCGTGCGAACGTTCGAGAACGAAGGTTATCTGCTTTTATCGAACGACACCAGAGTCCCAATTTCGAAAACCCACAGGAAAGTGTTCCTGGGATTGTTCAACTAATTTAATACCGCACTTCATTTTTTTCCATTGCCCTCTGAACACTGTTTTTTGCCTCTTTCGGCTGGTAATTTCCGCCAAGATGCTCACAAACCATACATTCTTCAACACTTCTAAATGGAGACTTCGTTTTATGGTATCCAAATGAATCTGCCAGTGTTTTTAGCAAGTTACGATCTCCCAGGCTAAACTCTACATCCTCCATCGTCATCTGTGATGGGTGCTCGTATCCACAGGCATGTGTAATCTCTAATAATTCCTTGCGGAAATTCTTAAAATAATAGTGGGTGCGCTTCGCCTTATCTTCAATGTTAATGCCACGCTGACGCCATTTGTTCTGGGTGGCCACGCCGCTCGGACAATGATTGTTATGGCAGATCTGAGCTTGAATACAGCCTATGGCCATCATAGCTTCGCGAGCAACGTTAATACAGTCTGCACCCATAGCAAATGCCATAGCCGCTTTGGCGGGAAAGCCTAACTTGCCACTACCTATGAATACCGTTTTATCGCACAGTTCATTCTTCTGAAATATCTTATAAACATCACTAAACCCGAAGACCCAGGGAAGTGCTACATGATCGGCAAAGCTTGGTGGTGCGGCACCTGTCCCTCCTTCGCCTCCATCTATGGTGATGAAATCGGGACCATTTCCACTATTTTTCATTTTTACAGCCAATTCCTCCCAGTGGTCGAGTTTACCTACGGCCGATTTGATCCCCACTGGTAATCCGGTCGCTTCGGCGATTTCCTCTATAAAATCGAGAAGCCCATCTATTCCTTCGAAGGCGCTATGAGTAGGAGGTGAGAGTACGTCCCTCCCTTTTTTTACTCCCCGTATCCTGGCAATTTCCGATGTGATTTTAGAACCAGGTAAAACACCCCCTTTACCCGGTTTTGCTCCCTGGCTTAGCTTAACCTCAATGGCCCGTACCTGCGGATTGTCCTTAACCAATTGTTTCATTTTTTCCATACAGAAGTTTCCTTCAGCATCTCGCACCCCGAAATACCCCGTTCCGAAGTGGAAAACTACATCCCCGCCATTACGATGATACGGGGATAAGCCGCCTTCTCCCGTATTATGGTATGCATGCGCCATGGCACACCCATGATTTAATGATTCGATCGCCCTTGCAGATAGGGATCCGAAACTCATGGCAGAAACATTAATTACCGAAGCCGGCCTGTACGGACGTCTCCTTCTACCATCACCCATTACCTTGGCACAGGGTACAAAGTAAGGGTCGTTCCTGTTCGGATGATCCTTCGGCAGTTTATAGGGAAGCATGGCATTATTGATAAAAATATAATTCGGTTTGTAGAAATCGCGATCACTGCCAAAGCCTTCGTAATTGTTCTCATTCTTTGCCGAGGCATAGATCCAACCGCGTTCGATACGGTTAAAAGGAAGCTCCTCGCGATTATTAGCTACAATATATTGACGAAGCTCCGGCCCTATACTCTCCAGCATATACCTTATGTGACCAACAATTGGAAAGTTGTGCTGTATAGTATGTCGTTTATTGAAGAATATATCGCGAATGGCAATTATCGCCAATACAATGAGAATCCACCCCCACCAGGGAACCGATTTTAACGCTTCCAAGAATGCATCCATTTAATTTGCGTTTAAATAATCTAACGAAAGTTGTGTCATAGCTTTTACACCCAGTAATAAGCCGGAATCATCGATAAGAAAATCTGGGGTATGATGCGGATAAGGTTTTGTATTTCCCTGAGTCATTCCGCCCAGGAAAAAATAAAAGCCCGGTACAATCTCCTGGAAATACGAAAAATCTTCGCCCCCGGTTGTGGCTTTCATGGTAACTACATTTTCTGTACCCGCAACCTTCTGTAGTGTTGGTAACATCTGTGCTGTTAGATCCGGGTCGTTATACGTAACTACCGTGTTATTCTGCCATTCAATACTGGCTTCACCACCATAGGCCTTGGCGATATCCCCGGCCATTTCAGTCATACGTCTTATAATAAGTTCCCGCATTTTAGGATTAAGTGTTCTAACAGTTCCTATCATTTCAGCACTTTCCGGGATAATGTTGAATCGTACACCACTGGTGATCTTTCCAACTGTAATCACTGCCGCTTCATCAACTAATGGTGATTCACGGCTGATAATCGTCTGGAACCCGTCTATGATCTTCGCTGAAATCAGAATAGGGTCTACACCCGTCCAAGGTGCGGATCCATGTGTTTGCTTACCTTTTACAGTAACCACAAAGCGTTCCACCGCGGCCATGGTGCCACCGCTTTTATATTTTATGGTCCCCACTGGGGTAGCAGAATTTATATGCAACCCGAAGATGGCATCAACGTCGGGGTTTTTAAGAACTCCTTCTTTGATCATCAGCTTTGCCCCACCTTCTTCTCCCGGTGGCGGGCCTTCTTCAGCCGGTTGAAAGATAAACTTCACCGTACCGTTGATCTTGTCCCTGTTATTGGACAACACTTCAGCAACACCCATCAGGATGGCGATATGCGTATCATGCCCACAGGCATGCATTACACCGGTTTCTGTGTTCAGAAAGGTTGAGGTAACTTCGCTTTTATAGGGCAGATCGTTACGTTCGGTGACGGGTAGTCCATCAATATCCGCTCTTAATGCCACGACCTTCCCTGGTATATCGCCTCTAAGTACGCCTACAACACCCGTTTTCGCGATTCCAGATTGCACTTCCATCCCCAGAGATCGCAAATGACTTTCGATCTTTTCTGCGGTATTAAATTCGCGGTTAGAGAGTTCCGGATTTTGATGGAAATAACGACGCCAGTCTATTACTTGCTTTTCAATATTTTCAATATCATTTAGGACCGATTTGTCCATTTGCGCCTGCGCGAAACCTACTGCGAATAAGGCAAGGAAAAAGATAGTGGTACGTATCATAAGGTAAAAAAGTTCAGCTAAAGATAACTGATTTTCAATAAAACGAAAACAACCTTCGATTGTTTATAATTTATGAATCCCCATGGGAAAATATCCTTGTAAATTCAGTATTTTTCCGCTTCAGAAACTTCACGGTTTGCAGGCATATTTGGAACAACTTAACGACGCGCAATTAGCACCCGTTCTTCAAAAAGAGGGTGCCATGATCGTTATTGCCGGAGCAGGGTCCGGTAAAACCCGTGTTCTCACTTATCGCATTGCATACCTGATGTCCCAAGGAGTGGATCCCTTTAATATACTGGCACTGACCTTTACCAACAAGGCAGCTCGTGAAATGAAAAAGCGTATTGCGAATATCGTTGGGAGTAGTGAGGCTAAGAATCTATGGATGGGCACCTTCCACAGCATTTTTGCAAAGATTCTCAGATTTGAAGCGGATAGATTAGGATACCCCTCCAATTTCACTATTTATGATACTCAGGATTCACAAAGTGTAATTCGCAGTATCATCAAAGAGATGCAACTTGATAAGGACATCTATAAGTACAAACAAGTCTATTCAAGAATATCTTCTTATAAGAACAGTCTGATCACCGTAAAGGCATATTTCAAAAATCCAGAACTCCAGGAGGCGGATGCCATGGCCAAGATACCCAGGCTTGGAGATATATACCAGGCCTATGTCGATAAATGCTTCAAGGCAGGTGCCATGGATTTTGATGATTTACTGCTGAAAACTAACGAATTGTTAAATCGTTTTCCCGATGTCCTTTCAAAATATCAGAATAGATTCCGTTACATCTTGGTGGATGAGTACCAGGATACGAATCATAGTCAGTATCTCATAGTAAAGGCATTAAGCGACCGATTTCAGAATATCTGTGTAGTTGGTGATGATGCCCAGAGTATCTATGCATTCCGGGGAGCGAATATCAACAACATCCTGAACTTCCAGAAAGATTATGATGATGTACGTGTTTACAGGCTGGAACAGAATTACCGGTCCACAAAAAACATCGTGAATGCTGCTAATAGTATCATTGAAAAGAACCAACAACGACTGGAAAAGGTAGTTTGGACGGCCAATGATGAAGGTAATAAGATTTTGGTAAATCGAACGATGACGGATGGTGATGAAGGCCGTTTTGTGGCAAGTTCCATCTTCGAAAATGCCATGAGCAACCAGATGAAGTTCGATGAATTTGCAGTCTTATACAGGACTAATGCCCAATCCCGGGCCATCGAGGATGCCTTACGAAAAAAAGATATACCCTACAGGATCTATGGCGGACTAAGCTTCTACCAGCGCAAGGAGATTAAAGATGTATTGGCGTATTTGCGGCTCGTTCTCAATTCTAAGGATGAGGAAGCCCTGAAACGGGTAATCAATTACCCGGCAAGAGGTATAGGTCAAACCACGGTGGATCGCCTTATTGTGGCGGCCAATCATTACGATCGGTCGATGTTCGATGTAATGAAGCACATCGATAAGATCGACCTGAAGATCAATAAAGGCACCCAGGGTAAGCTTATGAATTTCGTGACCATGATTGAAAGTTTCCAGGTATTGAATAATGGCTATGATGCGTTTCAGATTGCGGAGCATGTAACTAAAAAGACCGGATTGGTTCAGGAACTGAAAAAAGACGGAACCCCGGAAGGCATAACGCGTATTGAGAATATTGAGGAATTACTGAATGGAATGCGGGATTTTGTGGAAGAGCAGAAGGAACTGGCCGATACAACCGGAGTCCTGGCCGAGTTTATGGAGGATGTGGCCCTTGCAACCGATCTGGATAATGATAAAGGCGATGAGAACCGTGTAGCCCTAATGACAGTGCATCTCGCGAAAGGCCTTGAATTTCCTTTTGTCTATGTCGTGGGGATGGAGGAAGATCTGTTTCCCTCTGCCATGAGTATGAATACACGCTCAGAAATTGAAGAGGAAAGGCGCCTATTTTATGTAGCAATAACCCGTGCAGAAAAACAGGCTTATCTAACCTATACTCAGAGCAGATACAGATGGGGGAAACTAATTGACGCAGAACCCAGTCGTTTTATTGAAGAGATCGAAGAACAATTTCTGGAGTATCTCACACCGATTACCGAAAACAGGTTTAAACCTCTAATAGACACAGATATATTCGGTGATGTGGATAAGAGCAAACTGAGGTTTCGGAAACCCACATCGGGAACATCGCCTAAAGGCCATACCGCGGCACAACTTAGGAAATTGAGAAGATTAAAGCCTGTTACCAGTGATACCGATAAAAATTTTGATCCGGCCAGTGCGAATTTATCTGAAGGTACAATGGTCGAGCACGTTCGCTTTGGAAAGGGAAAAATTCTAAAAATAGAAGGGATCGGTGCCGATAGCAAAGCCGAAATACTATTTGAGAACGGCGGCTTAAAAAAACTTCTGCTGCGTTTTGCCAAACTGAATGTACTCGATTCTTAGTCGGGATATACTTTGAAAAATTTTATACTTTAGAATATGGCCGAACTTATTAGAATTTACGAGGAGAATCCTAATCCGAAGGATATCAAAAAAGTGGTCGATATTTTTCGAAAAGGAGGCCTGGTTATTTATCCCAGCGACACTGTGTATGCTCTGGGATGCGATATCACGAGTAGTAAAGCCATGGAACGATTGGCGAAGCTAAAAGGCGTTAAACTCGATAAAGCCAATTTTTCGTTTATCTGCGAGGACCTTAGTAATCTTTCCGATTATGTACGGCAAATAGATACTGCCACCTTCAAGATACTAAAACGAGCCTTGCCGGGACCCTATACCTTTATCCTTCCCGGCAATAATAATCTGCCTTCCGTATTCAAAAAGAAGAAGGAAGTGGGAATACGTGTACCGGATAATGAAATTGCCCGGTCACTCGTTCGAGAACTGGGTCATCCCATTGCTTCAACCTCTATTAAAGATGAGGACGAAGTTATTGAATACACGACGGACCCCGAACTGATCTACGAGAAATGGGGGAAAGTGGTCGACGTGGTTGTGGATGGAGGCTACGGCGGAAATATACCTTCTACCGTAATCGATCTAACCGGAGATGAACCGGTTTTGATAAGGGAAGGCAAAGGAAGCCTGGAGATTTAAATATTAATCGAATGGTAGCAAATCAGGCTCCATGAATTTTTCTTTGGCTTCTTCGGAAGCGAAAATATTGAAGGCGTAATGATACCCAAGCAATTCCCTAAAGTCGAATTTTAATCTAGGAAATTCTTCAATAAAGTCTTTAAATGTATTCGACTCTGTTTCCAACATGAAATGATGCACCGCCCTAACAGCAGCAACCGTCACCGTTGTATTGAATTTAGTACGCTCGTTATGTAAAACTGTGAACGTCTCTAACTGGTTGGTTACATTTTGGATAGCTTTTTCAAGTCCGTATTTGTGTATGTGAATCCAAGCCAGGCGCAGATGTGCTTCGTGTGTAAAATAGCTTGGGTGCAGCAAGCCAAACTTGAACTGTTTTTCGAAAGATTCGTCTGTAAAACGATAATGTGCTTCCATGAGATTAGAAATCTTAATATTGGTTGTTTTTAGTGGGTTGTGGAATTCTGGTCGCCCGGGGAATTGAGAACCGATATAATCCGATCAACATATTAATAGACGAATATCATTATATTCTGTTACAATTTCTATCACATAAAAAAACCCGGACTATGGTCCGGGTTTAGAATATCTAATTATAAATTTTAGTTTCCTTCTTCAGTTGCGAGTGTTTCAAGTTCGTCTTCGATCATTTCGTAGAACTGATCTATCTTAGGAATAACCAGGATTTTCGTTCTTCTGTTTCGCGCCTTGTTTTCAGCCGTGGTGTTTTCCACCAGGGGCTCGTAATCTGCGCGTCCTGCAGCAATTAACTGACCCGGGTTAACACCAAGTTCCTGTAGTTTTCTAACAACGGAGGTAGATCGCTTCACACTTAAATCCCAGTTATCTTCCAAAACTCCGCTTTTGTAAGGTACGTTATCCGTATGGCTTTCAACCAGTGCTTCAAAATCCGGCTTGCCATTTATCACAGTGGCAACTTTTCCAAGAATTTCATTAGCACGCGATGATAGACGGTATGAGCCTGACCTGAATAATACCTTGTCTGATAATGAGATTAGGACAACCCCTCCTTCGACATCAATATTAATATCCGGATCATCAAGCCCAACTTCCCGCTTTAAACTCGTGACCAATGCTAAAGTTACGCTGTCTTTCTTGTTCAGTGCATCCTGCAGTCTAGAGATCTTCAGATCTTTTTCCTTCAGACTTTCCAAAGATTTTTCTACGTTGATGGCACCTTGTTTCGTTAGCATAGTTAGGTCCTTAGAGCTCTGTATAAGATCCTGATTGGTCTTACGCAGATCGGCTATGGCTTCTTCGAGAGATTGTACGCGGGCTACCGCTGCGGCTTTATCTGTTAAACAGCTATTTAATTTAACGGTTGCGGTATTTAGCAAATCCTGTGTTTTCTTATGCCTGGCTTCCAGGTCGGCATACTGTTTTTTCGATACACAAGAAGAAAATAACAGTCCTGCACAGGCTGTCAATATTAAAAGTTTTTTCATGTTAAGATTATTTTATTTGTTTATTCAAAATTATTGATTAGGCCGACGATAAATTCGCACTTAACATTAATTTAAGTAAAAATTATCACAGTTGGGTAAAGTTACGTTTTTTTGAAATATAGTACTTCCAAACGATGGACTTTATTTTGAAATAGGATAGTGTTGTGGCGTGTTTCTTACGTTTTTTCAGGAACTGCGGAAACAGGGAATAAAAACTGAAGTGCGCCCGAAGAATTGCTATGAAATGATTTCCTTTCCCCTGAATTAAGAAATGGATACCCGCAATGGCATCGAGTAGGAGTCGCTGGAAAATCAATCCGTAAACCTTGCTGCCCTTAACATTCTTAAGCAGCATTAACAGCGTGTTTCTGAAATTATAAAAAGTCTTTCTCGGATTGGCAGCTTCCAGTGTCGCTGCACCAATGTGATATACATGAACGCTTCCAATATACATCACCAATCCTCCATCGGCCTGTAATCTCCAACACAAGTCGATTTCTTCCTGATGGGCGAAGAAATCTTCGTCAAAACCATCCACTTCCCAAAAAGCAGTTTTACGAACAAACAGGCAGGCCCCGGTAGCCCAGAAAATTTTGGCGGTGTCATTATACTGACCTAAATCCGATTCTAACGTATTGAATATGCGGCCGCGGCAATAAGGATACCCAAGTTTATCAATATATCCTCCAGCTGCTCCGGCGTATTCAAACATTCCCTTGTTCTTATAATCCAGTATCTTGGGTTGCGCCGCAACTATGGATCTATCCTTTTCGAATAGCGAAATGACCTCTTGCAACCAACCTTGCGTCACTTCAACATCACTGTTTAGTAACACAAAAAGGTCTTCATTTAGATTTCTCAACGCATCGTTATATCCTTTGGCATAGCCTCCGTTTACTTCATTCTGAATGATCCGTACCGCCGGAAAATTTTCACGTACGAAGGAAATGGAATCATCAGTGGAAGCGTTATCGGCCACATACACGGTTGCTTCCGAAGAATTCTTAACCACGGACGGTAAAAATTGTTCCAGTAATGATCTCCCATTCCAATTCAGGATGACAACAGCTACAGTCATTAACACAAAGTAAAGGGTTTATTTTTTATCATAAGGAGGTAAGTCTTCCAAAAAATGATAGCGGGATTCCTTGTAATCCATCATACAGTAAAAATGATCCAGTCCATTGGTCACCATGAGGTAGTTGGCCTGAAGCACAAAATTATATCGTGCTACCTGGTCGAACGTTTCCTGGGATATGGCTATTTCAGGAGCTTTACATTCAACAATAAGGTGAATGCTGCCATCTGGTTTAAAAACAACTATATCGTATCTTTTCGAGGTGTTATGCACACTGAATTGCTTTTCAACATTAATATGGGAAAGGGGGTAGTTCAATTTGGTATTTAAGAAATGTATACAATGTTGCCTAACCCATTCTTCGGGTGTTAGCACAACGAATTTTTTTCGAATAACATCAAAGATCAACGGTTTGTTTTCCCTATTTTTGAAACGAAATTGATAGCCCGGGAAATTCAGTTTCTGCATAGCACAAAAGTAATAAATCGCATCGTATTTAAGCTATTGTTCTTAAGCGAATAGGCTTGTTTCAGCACTATCACAACACAAGAAATGCCCTTAGAGAAGACCAAACAGATAATAGCCGATATTCAACAAGGTAAGATCGCGCCCATTTATTTCCTTATGGGTGAAGAACCGTATTATATCGATGGAATTAGTAGGTTTATTGAGGATACGGTCCTTTCTGAAGAAGAACGGAGTTTTAATCAGATCATTCTGTATGGAAGGGATGTGAGTATAGACGATATTGTTAGCAACGCCAAACGTTATCCAATGATGGCCGAGCGGCATGTAGTGATCGTAAAAGAAGCACAGGACCTTTCCAGGACCATTGACAACTTGTTGCCATATGCCGAAAACCCTCAGCCTAGCACGGTTTTGGTGATCTGTTACAAATACAAAAAGCTGGATGCCAGGAAGAAATTGTCTAAGGTGATTCAGAAAACAGGAGTTTTGTTTGAAAGTAAAAAACTTTATGAGAACCAGTTGCCGGATTGGATTCGCCGTGTTTTGGCCGGGAAGGGCTATACCATTACACCGAAGGCTTCTCAAATGCTCACCGAATTTTTAGGGAATGATCTTGGAAAGGTCAATAATGAACTGGAAAAACTTCAACTGATATTACCTCCGGGATCTCAAATAACGCCGCAACTGGTAGAAGAAAACATTGGGATCAGTAAAGATTTCAATAATTTCGAACTTCAGAATGCAATAGGGTCTAAGGATATTAAAAAGGCCTTCACCATTGTTCAGTATTTTGGTCAGAATACAAAGAGTCATCCATTGGTGATGACCGTAGCATTACTGTACAGCTTCTTTTCAAAACTACTAAAATATCACGCCTTGGAGAATCCGGCTAATGCGGCTCGTGAATTGGGAGTGAGTCCGTACTTCATTAAGGATTATCAAACCGCGGCATTGAACTATCCAATGAAAAAAGTAAGTGGAATTATCAGTGCTATCCGAGAGATCGACATGAAAAGCAAGGGTGTGGGAGGGTCTAACATTCCTCAGGGTGATCTATTGAAAGAGCTCCTCGTCAGAATCTTTGACTAACGATTTCGCTAAACGAAGTAATACTACTTCTTATCCACAGAAAATTTACCCGCACCTACCAGTGCAATAACCAGAAATGCGAATCCATACAGTAAGGCCTTCTCTTTGTTTGAAAACGGGTCTCCGGCATGCACAATAAACGCCGCAACGAACATGGTGATCATTGCCGGTATTGCTGCCAACCTGGTCTTAAACCCAATGATGATAAGCAACGGACAGATAACTTCTCCTACGATGGCAAGAATTTTGGTGAGAGTGGCTCCTATTCCTATAGGATCTCCAAAACTAAAATCTCCCTGGAGTACTTCCAGTAATTTCGGGATTCCATGAACAAGCATTAATCCGGAGGCACTAATGCGCAAAATAAGCAGGCCTAAATGATACGTAGAAGTCATAAGTAAGTTCAAATTTTATTAGTTAAAGGATAAAAATAAGAAAAGAAACCGGTTTTACAATTTAGCCGTATTTTTACATGATAATTTATCTTAGATGTCTAAAGTAAAAGCCTGGATTTCTGCTGCTCGTTTGCGAACTTTGCCGCTGTCTGTTTCAGGAATTATTACAGGAAGTGCCGCCGCCTATGCCATTGATTCGTTCAGGCTCCCGGTTTTTATCTTAGCAATGGCCACTACCCTTGGATTTCAAATCCTTTCCAACTTCGCCAATGATTACGGGGATGGTGTAAAGGGCACTGATAATAAAGACAGAGTTGGCCCCTCCAGGGCATTCCAGAGTGGTTTGTTAAAGGCAAAAGAGTTAAAAAGAGGAATGGTCATTACTTCCGCGGTCACCTTGCTTCTGGCAAGTCTGCTCATCTTTATAGCCTTCGGAAGGGAGAATTTCCTGCTGTCCTTTATATTCTTTAACCTGGGTATAGCGGCTATTATAGCTGCTATCACATATACCGTTGGGAAATCGGCTTATGGCTATCGCACGCTGGGAGATCTCTTTGTCTTTGTTTTCTTCGGAATCGTAGGAGTGATGGGTTGTTACTTCTTGTATACTCAAAACCTTGGTAATCTTATTTTTCTTCCGGCGATTACTATCGGATCGTTAAGCACCGCCGTCCTCAACCTGAATAACATGAGAGACAGGATAAGCGATGCCAAAGTAAACAAAAAGACTCTGGCCGTTACTCTGGGTGCTGAAAAGGTTAAATATTATCATGCAACCCTAATTCTTATAGCGTTTATTGCGGCAGCAACTTATTTATGGATTGAACATGGCGGATTGAAGTATTTTATACCTCTTATCGCTTTTATTCCTCTGTTCCTGAACGTGCTGAAAGTAATAAGGACCAAAGATGCCACGACTCTGGATCCTGAATTAAAAAAAGTAGCACTGAGTATATTCTTATTCGCCCTGTTGTTATTTGCAACGAATTTCATTTAGAAGTATCTTTCATTAAAATTATAAGAGTTATGAAAATCACATTTTACGGTCAGAACAGCCTCGCCATTGAAGTTTCCAATAAACACATTATTGTCGATCCGTTCATCAGTGGAAATCCGCTTTCAAAAGATAAGGTAGACATAGATATGCTGCAGGCTGACTATATTTTACTTACTCATGCACATCAGGATCATGTGCTCGATGCCGAAGCAATTGCCAGAAATACAGGAGCTACTATTGTTAGTAATTATGAGATTGCCATGCATTACCAGGAGAAAGGATTTAAGGTACATCCTATGAATCACGGTGGCAACTGGAAATTCGATTTTGGAAATGTAAAATACGTTAATGCTATTCATACCAGCGCCTTTCCGGACGGAAGTAATGGTGGCGATCCGGGCGGATTTGTAATAGAAGGGGAACATAAAAATGTCTATATAGCGGGTGATACGGCGCTAACTATGGATATGAAACTTATACCCATGCGAACAAAACTGGATCTCGCAATCTTACCTATTGGCGACAATTTTACCATGGGTGTGGATGACGCTATTATTGCCAGTGATTTTGTGGACTGTGATAAAGTTCTTGGCGTTCATTACGACACTTTTGGATTTATTGAAATTGATCATGATGTTGCCAAACGAAAATTTTATGACGCAGGTAAAGACCTGATGTTACTGGAAATCGGAGAATCAATTGAACTATAATATGTAATGTCACCCCGAGCGCAGTCGAGGGGTCTCTAATTATGATTGATGCCTCCTTCCAAAAACACACGTTACAATTCAAACGCCCGGGCGGTACCTCACGGGGTGTACTTACCACCAGGGATACCTGGTTTTTGATTCTTCGCGAAGATGGTAAGCTTGGAATAGGAGAATGTGCAATGTTTCGGGGCCTTAGTGTAGACGACAGGCCCGATTTTGAAGATACATTAAAATGGGTTTGCACCAATATCAATTCGGGAGTGATTAACCTTTATAATAAATTGACCGAATTTCCTGCAATTCAAATAGGGCTGGAAACGGCCTTCAGATCGTTACGCTCTGCAGATCCATTTCAGATTTTTTCTTCTGAATTTTCTGAAGGTAAAAGTGCTGTTCCCATTAACGGACTGATATGGATGGGTAATGAAGTTTTTATGAAAACCCAGATATCTGAAAAATTAAAGCTCGGATTCAGTTGTATTAAGATGAAGATCGGGGCTATTGATTTCGAAACAGAACTTGCCTTACTGAAAGGAATCCGGAAGGAATTCAACGCTTCCGAAATAGAACTACGTGTCGATGCCAATGGCGCCTTTTCACCTTCCGAAGCATTAGAAAAATTAAAACGATTAGCCGAATTCGATCTGCATTCCATAGAACAGCCAATTAAAGCAGGTCAGCCACAAGAAATGGCGATATTATGCGAGGGCACACCACTACCGATTGCCTTGGATGAAGAGCTGATCGGTGTGTTTTCTTCTGAAGCAAAGAAGAAACTGCTCAAAACTATAAATCCGCATTTTATTATCTTGAAACCAACCCTGGTTGGCGGCTTCCGGGGATGTGACGAATGGATTTCGATCGCCGAGGAAATAGGAGCCGGTTGGTGGATAACATCGGCCCTGGAAAGCAACATCGGATTAAATGCAATTTCTCAATACACCTTCATAAAAAATAGTAAATTGCCACAAGGATTAGGGACGGGAAGTTTGTTTGTAAATAATATTCCTTCACCGCTCAAAGTAAATGATGGATTACTACGATACCAACCAGGGATTCCATGGGATTTGAAACTATTAAATAATTAATTTGCTAAAATGTACATAGCACAAGCTTTTAATAATCTGCACGAAGGATGGCGCTACCTCGTTGGAGGAATATTTATTTTTCTCATTTCACAGTTAGGGACGATTCCATTTATAGTAGTGGTTCTCCTGAAAATTATAAGTGAAGGAGGGTCCTATGCAGATTTGGAAGATCCTAGTATTCTGATGAATACGTTGGATTCGAATCTCACCTTCTTCTTAATGTTATTAGGCTTTGCGATCGGCATGGCAGGACTGTATCTCACGGTGAGATTTCTTCATAAACAGACAATTACTTCTCTTACAACGGCCCGCAAGAAGATCGACTGGAAACGGTTTTGGTTTGGTTTTGGACTTATTGGTATTACGACCTTAGCACTTACATCTCTCGATTATTTTAGTAATAAGGAAGACTATGTCCTTCAGTTCGAGATTGTACCTTTTATCATACTGGCTATCATTGCAATCATTATGGTACCATTACAAACCAGCTTTGAAGAGTATTTTTTCCGGGGATACCTTATGCAGGGAATAGGGGTGGCGGCTGGAAATCGCTGGCTGCCGCTATTGTTCACATCTCTTATTTTCGGAGGGCTTCATATTTTTAATCCTGAAGTTGAAAAACTGGGATATATAATTATGATATACTATATCGGCACAGGTCTATTTCTGGGTATAATAACGCTGATGGATGATGGCCTCGAATTGGCTCTTGGTTTTCATGCCGGTAATAATCTGGTGGCAGCCTTGTTAGTTACTGCGGACTGGACGGTTTTTCAAACCAATTCGATTTTAAAAGATATTTCCGAACCATCGGCTGGCTTGGATGTATTGATCCCTGTCTTGATCTTTTATCCGATCTTTCTTGGGATAATGGCCTGGCGATATAAATGGACTGACTGGCGCGACAAACTGTTTGGTAAAGTCGAACCACCACTCGATGAACAGCAAATAGCAGAGCATATAAATTAATTCGGATATACTTGAAACCAACCTCACAATCACTTCATCCGGCTTTTAAACTCAACGGACTTAACTTCTCTTCCGCGGAAGAGGTACTCAACTTCGCGGATGGTTTGCTGGAAGATGGTAACGACCAGGAAGCCAGCGTAGTGAGGTTTTTGGAACAATGGCTTGACTTTACCGAAACCGTTACGGTTAAGACTTCAGGATCTACTGATAAGCCAAAAATTATAGAGCTCAGGAAAGAACACATGATCAATAGTGCCAGGGCAACCGGGAGCTATTTTAAAACAGGAAGTAGCACGCAGGCATTGCTCTGTCTTTCAGCAGATTATATTGCCGGGAGAATGATGCTGGTCCGGGCAATGGTTCTGGGCTGGGACCTGCATATTGTGACTCCCTCCAAAGATTCCCTCACTGAATACGACAATGACTACGATTTTGTGGCCATGGTACCCTATCAGGTATGGCATTCCATGGAGTCTCTTGGCAAGGTTAAAAAACTCATCATCGGAGGTGGAAGAATTCCTGCCGAACTTGAAGCCAGATTGCAGGATGTCAGCACTGAAGTGTTCGCAACGTATGGAATGACCGAAACTTCAACGCATATTGCTGTTCGAAGATTGAATGGTCCGGCGAGAAGTGATAGTTTCTCAGCACTCCCTGAAGTGAAATTTTCGGTGGATGAACGAGAGTGCCTGATTATAAATGCGCCTAATGTACTGGACGCTCCCATTATCACCAACGATATAGTGACACTTAACTCACCAACCAACTTCAACTGGCATGGCCGATACGATAACGTGATAAACAGTGGCGGAATAAAAATATACCCGGAAGTACTGGAAGCTAAACTGGCACCCGATATTGCCAACAATTTTTTAATAGCTTCGGAAAAGGATAAGGAATTGGGTGAATGTGTGATCATGGTTTTCGAAGGCAATGAAGATAACGTCCCCAACCTGTCCGAAGCTTTTCAAAAACTGGAACCACACGAACGCCCAAGAAAAGTGTACAGTCTGTCACGATTTGTATATACAGAAACTGGCAAATTAAAGCGCCAGGACGTTTTAAACGTACTTCAGAAATACAAATAAGAAATTTCCCTCGCTCAAAGTAGCCCTTTACTCATTGGTTGTTTATTTTTTTGATTACGCTACCTAGTTTTATGAAAATTCTTTAAAACAACAGCGTTATGAAAAAACTATTTACTACGATTTTATGTTTGCTGGTGCTTCAAATCACCGCACAAACTGTTACCGTCTCCGGAACGGTGACCGATGAATTTAATGTACAACTTAATGGTGCTAATATCTTAATTGAAGGAACCAAAAAAGGTGTACAAACCGATTTCGATGGAAATTTCTCGATCGAAGCAAGTATCGGACAACGACTTAAATGTTCTTACCTGGGTATGAATGATGAATATCTCGAAATAAAAAATGCTGGGGTAATGGATATTATAATGACCCAAAAAGCAGAAGAGATCGGTCAGGTTATAATACGTACCTATGGAATACCTAAAAGTAAAAAGATAATCCCAACTTCCGTAACCATACTGGAAGCAAAAGACATCGAGAATAAACCGGAGTCGGACGTTATTCGTTCCATGGTTGGGAAAATTCCCGGCGCCCGAATCACAGCGACGAGTGGTGCCGTAGGTTCGGGTACAAATTTTGTAATACGATCCAGTAGCTCAATTACCGGCAACAACACGCCATTGTTTATTGTAGATGGAATGCCATTCAATTCCGGCACCAATGATATTGCAGGTCTTTCCGGAGGGGGTGCTGTTACCAGTAGCCGATTTCTCGACCTCGATCCAAACAATATTGAAAGCGTAAAGATACTTCGTGGCCTAAGTGCAACAGTCCTATACGGACAGGAAGGCAGAAACGGGGTAGTTCTTATTACGACTAAATCAGGTTCTCAAAAAGACTATGAAATGGCGCCCGAGCTGCCATACAGCGAACGATATTTGGCGGTACAGGAAGAGGCGAGAAATCGATTGGCGAATGAACGAACTACCACGGAGTTAGGGTATGAAAGCCCCTATCAGTCTCTTGTAAAAGCCATTCTTGCCAGTGAGGATTATATGAGTACCTATTTAAAACTGCGTAAGGAAAACACAGATGATCCAGCTTTCTACGTGGATGTATTCGATAGATTCAAGAATGTAGACCCGGATTTTGCCATGGGAGTCTTGAATTCTTTTGTTCAGGTGAATACTACAAATCCGAAACTTCTAAAAGTACTCGCCTTTAAGCTGGAAGAACAAAACAAATCCATGGATGCGGTTCAGATCTATCGAAAACTAATGAAGTTGTTACCGGATCAACCTCAATCATATCGGGATCTGGCACTGATTTTGGAAGAAACAGGCAATGTGAACGAGGCGGTGAAACTATTATTTGCAGTAACGCAGCGCGCAAATCTGGACAAGGCTTACAGAACTATTATTGAAGATGATATCACCAGGATTTTAAGAACTTCAGAAGCAGCCAGAGGTGCGTATAAAATCCGGCTATCGGACCTTAACGATGTCACGAAGGACATGCGGGTTGTGATCGACTGGAATCGCGCCGATGTCGATCTGGATCTGAAAGTGATCGATCCTTATCTCGAGGTAGCCACGGCCGATAATCCGCGTACCCGTAATGGAGGGATGTTGTTACCCAATAATGAAACCGGATTCGGACCGGAGATCTTCGAGCTTGAACAGTTGCAAACAGGATCCTATTACCTAAAAGTAGGTCATCCGCTCGAAGAGGGTGAGATTCTTGACGTTGATGGACCTACGTATGTGAAATTGACGGTATTCCGAAATTACGGTCGTCCCAATCAAACCAAGGAGGTTAAATTGGTACGTATATCTGATGATAGAAAAATACAATTAATGGATCGGATTGCTGTTCTGTGATCCCTCTGTATAACCATCGATAAAAGAGCCGTTTTCCGGCTCTTTTTTTATCGAAAAATGTATCTTTAGGAAAAATTGATTTCCATGCGAATTTTACTCTTTTTTATGATATTGGGATGTTATACCGTGCAATCTCAAGTCCTCAGCGAATGGGACAGGGCAAAACTAAAAGATGAGATCCTGGCTGATAGATTCAACAATCTCCTGCCTCAACTTATGGATCGAGCCGACTTCGATATGTGGATTATTATCTCCCGGGAATACAATGAAGACCCTGTTATGCGCACCATGCTTCCGGCTCGATGGCTGAACGCTCGGCGCAGAACCATTTTGGTTTTCTACCGAAACAAGGAGGCTAATACCATAGAAAAACTGGCTGTCGCCCGTTATGATATCGGTGAAAATATCGTTTCATCCTGGGAGAAGGAGAAACAACCGGATCAATGGGCGAGACTGGTAGAAATAATTCGCGAACGAAATCCTGAGAAGATCGGAATCAATATTTCCGAACACTTTGGAATAGCAGATGGATTGGTACATACCGATTATTCTGAATTCAAAGACGCCTTACCGGATGATCTAGAGGCTAAGTTGGTTTCAGCAGAAAAACTTGCCATTGGATGGATAGAAACACGGACCGCAAAAGAGATGGAACTTTACAATACTCTGGTGGAAATAACGCACAACATTATTGCCGAGGCTTTTTCAGAAAAAGTGATTACCCGAGGAACCACAACTACGGATGATGTGGTCTGGTGGATGCGCCAGAAAGTTACGGACATGGGCCTGGAGACCTGGTTCCATCCTACCGTGGATATTCAAAGATCGGATGAAGCCTTGAAAAGTCATATATATTCATTTACCAAAGGCGATAAAAATAAGGTGATACTACCAGGTGACCTGCTTCATTGCGATTTCGGAATCACTTATATAGGATTGAATACCGATTGCCAGCAACACGCCTATGTCTTAAAAGACGATGAAACGGAAGTTCCTGATTTTCTTAAAAAAGCCTTTTCCGATGGTAACCGGGTACAGGATATCTTTACTTCTAATTTTAAAACGGGGCGAACGGGTAACGAAATTTTGCTTAAATCTCTTTCCGAAGGAAAAGAAGAAGGTTTGCGACCTGCAATTTACACGCATCCGTTAGGAACTTATGGCCATAGTTCAGGACCTACCATAGGTATGTGGGACTCACAGGGAGGAGTTCCGGTACGCGGGGATTATCCTCTTTATCCCAACACGGTTTATGCTATTGAATTAAATACTACAGTGACCATTGAGGAATGGCAAAAGGACGTTCGGATCATGCTTGAAGAGGCAGGATTTTATGGAGAGGAAGGTTTCAGTTATGTTAATGGCCGTCAGGAACAAATACGATCAATCCCTTCCAAATAGGCCGTTATTTCTGCATTTTGAGATACTTATCCACCGAATGCCTGCCTGAACCATAGAATAAAAAGAAGACACAAATCAACAATACGCTCGAAGAGAGCAGTAAATTATTCGTATTCATTTCTCCAATAAAATTGATAAGGACAGCTACTATAAGAATGGGCAGCTGTGCAATGATGGCCCATCGGGTTAACAATCCGACGACGATAAGAAAGCCTCCTACAAAATGTGCAGGTGCGATATAGTGAACCAGCATCATATCGCCAAAGACTGGCTTCATTGGTTCATACAACTCCATGAGCATGGGTAAATTAGACATAAAGTAAACCCCTTTATAGAATAAAAAAACACCAAGTGCTACACGTAACAGATCGAGTGGGTAATAGGTATGTCGATTCGCCCATTTGTTCCAGGTTTTTATGGTTCCCATGATTAAAAGTATTGATTAGGTTCTCTTAAGGTACTCATAATTAATGAGATAACATATGATTATTGTCAGAAAATCAGGGCGAGGACCTTCGGTTTATACGATAAAAAATAATTGAAGTTAAAAGGCCAACTATCGAAAAAATAGCCAAAATCCGCACAGAGAATGCTGCCCTGCTTGGTCGGGTTAGGCATCCAGGAAATATCCTATCATGGCGACGGCAATTATATCGGGAAAGTACCTGATAAACAATACTGCGCCTATAGCTGTTTCACCGATTGGGAGTTTGTCATTCGGCTGATCTTATACCTGTATTACTCCCATATTAAAAGATTTTTCAATAGGAGCATGATTTGCTGCTTCAATTCCCATCGAGATCCATTTGCGAGTATCTAATGGGTCAATGACGGCATCTGTCCAGATTCTTGCAGCCGCATAATAGGGTGAAATCTGATTGTCGTATCGGGCCTTTATCCTATCAAATAGTTCCTTCTCTTCCTCAGGTGTGATCTCTTTACCTTCTTTTTTCATGGAAGCCGTTTCTATTTGTAGCAGTACTTTTGCCGCACTATTTCCACTCATCACGGCAAGCGCCGCACTAGGCCAGGCAACAATGAAACGCGGGTCATAAGCTTTTCCACACATAGCGTAATTACCGGCACCATATGAGTTGCCAATAACCACTGTGAATTTTGGGACCACACTATTGCTTACCGCATTAACCATTTTAGCGCCATCCTTAATGATCCCTCCATGCTCACTTTTACTGCCCACCATAAAGCCGGTGACATCCTGCAGGAACACCAACGGTATTTTTTTCTGATTGCAATTGGCAATAAACCGCGTTGCTTTATCTGCACTGTCGCTGTAGATCACGCCGCCAAACTGCATCTCTCCCTTTTTAGTTTTAACCAGTTTCCGTTGGTTGGCCACGATACCGACTGCCCATCCATCAATTCGCGCGTAACCAGTAAGTATGGTTTTGCCATAGCCTTCCTTATATTCTTCGAAGTCTGAATTGTCTACAAGTCTTTTGATGATCTCATGCATATCGTATTGATCGGCTCTTGATTTAGGCAAGATTCCGAATATTTCAACAGGGTCTTCGATAGGATTAGCAGCTTCAATTCGGTTATAACCGGCTTTATCATAATCGCCGATTTTCGATACGATATTCTTAATAGTGTCCAGCGCATCTTTGTCATCTTTCGCCTTATAATCGGTAACACCGCTGATCTCGCAATGGGTAGTGGCTCCGCCGAGGGTCTCATTATCAATGGTTTCGCCGATGGCGGCTTTTACCAGGTAACTCCCAGCCAGGAAGATACTTCCGGTTTTATCTACAATAAGTGCTTCATCGCTCATGATAGGTAAATAGGCACCACCGGCTACGCAGCTACCCATAACAGCTGAGATCTGGGTAATACCCATGCTACTCATCACGGCATTGTTCCTGAATATTCTTCCAAAGTGCTCCTTGTCCGGAAAGATCTCGTCCTGCATTGGGAGAAATACGCCTGCACTATCCACAAGGTAAATGATCGGCAATTTATTTTCTATAGATATTTCCTGTGCACGTAGATTTTTCTTTGCTGTAATAGGAAACCAAGCCCCGGCTTTCACCGTAGCGTCATTCGCCACCACAACACATTGTTTACCCTGGACGTAACCGATCTTAACCACAACACCGCCACTTGGACAGCCGCCGTGTTCTTCATACATGCCATCTCCGGCAAAGGCTCCTATTTCGATGCTGTTTTTATTATCGTCCAGCAAATAGTCAATTCGTTCCCTGGCCGTCATCTTGCCTTTGGCGTGATGTTTTTCAATTCGCTTGGGACCGCCTCCGGCCATAACTTTGCCAAGTTTTTTCCGAAGTTCGGAAGCTAATAATTTATTGTGATCTTCGTTTTTATTGAAGGTAATATCCATACAGATCGTTCATTTTCTCAAAAATACAAAAGTGTAGTATTATGCTTACTGAATTCTACGATTAATTAACGATATTTGTTGCTTCTGTTTAATTAATCACTTATGATGAATAAGAATACCGTATTGGCCTGGGCAACATTTATTATGATCATTGTTGGTATAGGCCTTATCGTTTTGGGAGCTTTTAAATATGAAGATGTAGCCGGATGGGGCTTTGCCTCCGTGGGAATAGGATTCTTCGCGATCGCCTGGGTATTCAATGCCTTAAAAGGCCGGGTGTAATTCTACGATAATATAATTCAACCATAATAATGTCTGACGATAAGAAAGTTATTTTCTCCATGTCGGGAGTGAGCAAGACCTATCAGAATGCTCAAACTCCTGTCTTAAAAAATATCTATTTAAGTTTTTTCTACGGTGCCAAAATTGGAATCCTCGGTCTGAACGGAAGTGGTAAATCCACCCTCTTAAAGATTATCGCGGGACTGGAAAAAAATCACCAGGGCGATGTGGTTTTCGCTCCGGGCTATACCGTAGGTTACCTGGAACAGGAACCACAACTGGACGAATCTAAAACGGTTATCGAGATTGTAAAGGAAGGTGTTCAGGAAGTTGTTGATATTCTTGATGAATATAATAAGATCAACGATATGTTTGGCTTACCTGAAGTTTACGAAAACCCTGATAAGATGCAGGAGTTGATGGACAAGCAGGCCAAACTTCAGGATAAGATCGATGCATCCAATGCGTGGGAACTTGACACCAAACTTGAGATCGCCATGGATGCGCTGCGAACGCCCGAAGGCGATAAATCTATTGGCGTGCTTTCCGGTGGTGAGCGCAGGCGAGTGGCATTGTGCCGTTTATTGCTTCAGGAACCTGATGTGTTATTACTGGACGAACCTACCAACCATTTAGATGCGGAAAGTGTGCATTGGTTGGAACATCACCTGGCACAGTATAAGGGGACCGTAATTGCCGTAACTCACGACCGCTATTTCCTGGATAATGTGGCCGGATGGATCCTGGAACTGGATAGGGGAGAAGGTATTCCCTGGAAAGGAAATTACTCCTCCTGGCTGGAACAGAAATCCAAACGACTGGCGCAGGAACAGAAGCAAGCCAGCAAACGACAAAAAACGCTGGAGCGCGAATTGGAATGGGTGCGAATGGCTCCCAAAGGTAGACAGGCCAAGCAAAAAGCACGTTTGGGAAATTACGAAAAACTCGCCAGTGCAGACCAGAAACAACTGGATGAAAAACTGGAGATCTATATTCCAAATGGCCCGCGTTTAGGCACAAACGTTATTGAAGCCAAAGGAGTTTCCAAAGCTTATGGAGATAAATTACTGTATGAGGATCTGAATTTTCAGCTTCCACAGGCAGGTATTGTTGGGATCATAGGGCCCAATGGTGCGGGTAAAACAACCATCTTTAAAATGATCATGGGCGAGGAAAACCCGGATAAAGGAAGTTTTGAAGTGGGAGATACTGCCAAACTTGCGTATGTAGATCAGGCACACTCTAATATCGATCCGGAAAAAACGATTTGGGAGAATTTCAGCGATAGTCAGGAATTGATCATGATGGGTGGGAGACAGGTAAATTCGCGTGCATATCTCAGCCGGTTTAATTTCAGCGGTAGCGAACAGAATAAAAAAGTTTCGATGCTTTCCGGTGGGGAGCGTAACCGTTTACATCTGGCAATGACATTAAAAGAAGAAGGTAACGTACTGTTACTGGATGAGCCAACCAACGACCTGGATGTAAATACGCTTAGGGCATTGGAAGAAGGACTTGAGAATTTCGCAGGATGCGCGGTGGTCATTTCACACGACCGTTGGTTTCTGGATAGAATTTGTACCCATATTCTCTCTTTCGAAGGAGATAGCCAGGTATATTTTTTTGAAGGTGGATTTAGCGATTATGAAGAGAATAAAAAGAAACGACTGGGTGGCGATCTGTTACCGAAAAGAATAAAATACAAGAAACTCATCCGTTAGTCGATACCAACCTACCAATAATGCTGAGCAATATAAAAGCCATTGCCTTCGATGCAGATGACACCTTATGGGTGAATGAACCCTTTTTCAGAAATGCGGAAAAAGAGTTCTGTGAACTGATGAAGGACTACCTGGATGAAGATCAGTGTAACCGATTGTTATTCGAAGTTGAAATGCAGAATCTGCCCTTATATGGTTACGGGATAAAACCTTTTACACTTTCACTGATCGAAGCCGCCATACGTTTTTCAGATGGAAAAGTTGCTGTCTCGGCTATAAATGTATTGATAGAACGGGGAAAGCAGATGCTACAGGAACCTATTGAGTTATTGGACGGGATAAAAGAAACCCTGCAGCAATTAAATGGGAATTACCGACTGGTTATGGCTACCAAGGGCGACCTGCTGGACCAGGAACGTAAGCTGATAAAATCTGGTCTGGAACCCTATTTTCATCATATAGAAATCGTTTCGGATAAAACAGAAGTGCACTACCAAAAACTGGTAAACCATCTGGACGTTAGGCCCGAAGAGTTTTTAATGGTTGGAAACTCCGTAAAGAGCGACATACTTCCTGTGCTCAATATTGGCGCACATGCTTTTCACATCCCTTTTCATACTACCTGGATACATGAAGAAGTGAAAGAACCTGTGGAGCACCCCAGATTTCGTCTACTCAATACTGCGACCGAAATGCTTCAACTTCTGTAACTCCTTCTTACTATTTCTTAATTTGACTAAGGTCGCTAAAACGAGTATCTTTAGCTTTCTTAAAAAATAACTATGAAAAAAGTATTTCTCCTGATTTCATTGGTGATTATCACCACATCTCAACTTCAAGCCCAACTTCAGAAAAAATTCGAATACCTGGATGTGTTTCAACTCGAGTATACCGGGGATCCGCAAATTTCACCTGATGGTAATTATGTGGTATATCGACGCACAGGATTCGATATTATGAAAGACAGATCAAAAGGTAATTTGTGGTTATTAAGCACAGATGAAAGAAAGCTTCATCATAAACTCACGAATTTTGAAGGAAATGAACGGCAGGCGAAATGGTCACCTAATGGAGATCGCATCGCCTTCGTGCGAAGTACAGATGAAGGAAGTGAGATATTTGTTTATTGGACTGATACCGGAGCCACTGCAAAACTAACGCAATTGGAAAATTCGCCGTCTTCGATAAGCTGGTCTCCGGATGGTACGAAGATCGCATTTACTATGAAGGTTAATGCCAAAGCCCCGGTTATCGCCAAGATGCCGTCAAAACCGAAAGACGCAAAATGGGCCAAAGAACCTAGAATAACAGACCGATTGAAGCATGAATCGGATGGCTCGGGGTACATTAAACCGGGTTTTACGCACATTTTTACGATTCCTTCTGAAGGTGGTTCTCCGCGGCAAATGACGAATAAGGATAGAAATCACAGCGGTGGATTGTCCTGGTCTCCTGATGGATTGAAGATATTTTTCTCTTCGAATCTGAACGAGGATTGGGAATACGAATTCAGAAATTCGGAAATATATGCTATCAATACAGAAACCCTGCTCTATGAAACGTTTACAGAGAGGCCGGGGCCCGATAGTTCGCCTAAAGTTTCTCCTAACGGGCAATTCATAGCGTCAATCGGATTTATGGATAAAGTTCAAACCTACCAAACCCGTAAGATCGAACTTATGGACCGAAAAGGGGGAAATAAGCAGATCCTTTCAAAAAATCTCGACCGAAGCGTTCGGAATATCCAATGGGCCAGTGATAGTAAGGGGATATATTTTATGTATAACGATAAGGGTCTTACCAAACTTGCGTTTATCAATTTAAAGGGAAAGGTCAGCGATATTATTGATAATGTTGGGGGAACAACCTTAGGAAGACCGTATGCCAGTGGTAGTTATTCGGTTTCTAACAACGGAAAGATTGCCTACACCATATCATTTGGTGATCGACCTGCTGACGTGGCAATAATTAGTAAAGGACAACAAAAACCAAAGATTCTAACTGGTGTAAATGACGATCTTCTCGATTATAGAATTCTTGGGCCTGTGGAAGAGATTTGGTATAAATCTTCATTCGACGGAAGGGACTTGCACGGGTATCTGGTGTATCCGCCGGATTTCGATAAGCGAAAGGAACATCCGCTTATTGTAGAGAATCATGGAGGGCCGATCCTGAATTACGGACCACATTTTTCTGCAGAAATGCAACTTTATGCTGCGGCCGGATATATGGTATTTTACCCAAATCCGAGAGGAAGTACCAGTTATGGTGAGGAGTTTGGAAATTTATTATATAATAATTATCCTGGTCAGGACTATAACGATGTTATGGACGGTGTGGATGCAGTAATTAAACTAGGTAAGGTAGACGAGGATCAATTGTATGTTACCGGGGGTAGCGCAGGAGGGATCATGACGGCCTGGATCGTTGGGAAGACCAATAGGTTTAGAGCCGCTGTGGTTGCCAAGCCTGTGGTGAACTGGATCAGTAAGACTTTAGTGGCAGATAATTACTACGGATATGCGAACTCACGTTATCCGGGTCAGCCATGGGAAAACTTCGAGGGATACTGGAAGTTCTCTCCTTTATCACTGGTTGGCAATGTTGAAACACCTACTATGGTTATGGTAGGGATGAACGACCTTAGAACTCCGCCCAGTGAGGCGAAACAGTTATATCATGCGCTGAAATTGCGAAAGATCGAAACCGTTTTGGTTGAAATTCCGGAGGCTTCTCATGGCATTGCAGCCAGACCAAGTAATCTCATAACAAAAATTGCGCATACGTTAGCGTGGTTTGAGAAATATAAAGAGTGAAAATAGAATAAAGGTCTACTGTTATGAATGTTAGATCAATTCCTGTTGTTTTAGGTTAATCTGTTTTAGGATACCAGTCCAATTGCACAACCTCAATAGCATCGCCAACATCGGATTTCATTATCCAAGCCTTAAATTTACCAACATCGCTGAATCCTTCAGCACCCCGATAGTGGTATGGATATACTTTTTTCGGCTTAAATTCCACCACAGCCTTGGCTGCCGAAAGCTCGGTCATGGTATACGGTAAATTCATACAAACAAAGGCCACTTCAATATTTTTCAATGCTCGCATCTCGGGTATGTCTTCTGTATCTCCAGAGATATACACGCGCTTACCGTCTTTTTCTATAACGTAACCGTTGCCACGTCCTTTAACGTGAAATTTCAATGCTTCTTCGCGCAGGTTATACATAGGGATAGCTTCAACGGTAAATCCAAATCGCTCCTTAGTTTCTCCATTGTTCAGCACATCGATCTGAGCATCGAATTCGGTTGGTAATTTATCGGCTACGACCTGCGGCACAATCACTTTAGATTTGTCTGTACTAACCGCTTTTAAGGTTTCAACATTTAAATGATCACCATGATTATCAGTGATAAGGATAAGATCGGGTGATGGCTGTCCTTCGAAAGCCAAAGCACCTCCTACAGGGTCTACATAAATTATTGTACCATCCCAGTTTAGCACCATAGTGGCATGGGAAATAGGTGTAATTTCAAATATTTCCTGCGCCGATTCTGATACTTCAATGTTTTCCGAAGTAGGGGAATCCGCTTCTGCAACCGACTTTGATTTTTCGGTTTCAGACTTGCACTGCATTAGCAACAGGCTAATAAGGAGTAGAGGGAATATCTTTCTCATAGCATCGATTTTCATTAAAAGTACAAAGTTTTCGCCATTGAGATCAAATCAAAGTGCCAATTCCATCTTAATATTACTGCGAACATATGGACTATTCGGTTCAAGCTCTAATTCGATAAAGCCATATTTACGGTAGATATAAATTGCGTTTTCGAGCCTGGTGTTGGAGTAGAGGATGAGCTTCTTAAATTTTTGTTCCTTACTGAAATCGATACAGTATTGCAGTAACTGTTGCCCGATCTTCTTACCTCTTTGATCGGGTAATACAGCCATTTTCGTTAATTCGAAAACACCATCAGGGTGGGGCATCAGTGCAACCGTTCCAACAATAATTTCACCTTCTTTGGCAAAGAATATATGTCCGCCCGGCTCGATGATATATTTCCCGGGGTGGCTCAATACCTCCTTGTCGAAATCCTCTACATAGAAATAGGTTTCCAGCCATTCTATATTTAGTTCATAGAAATCGTCCGTGTATTTCTGCTGAAATGGAATGATATCAGTAAGCGTCATTACATTTTAGTATCGATAAAGGCAATAGCCTCACTTTCAATTTTAAGGGTGGATTCGTATATCTGTTTCGACCTATTGAGAATATCTTCAGCAAATTCGCGATCCTTTATGTCCTTTGCATTGATACGTACATTGAAATAGGCACCAATAACTGCAGCTCTTGCACAAAGAACTCCAACACCAGCATCGGACAGCGAAGTCTGAAGGCCTTCCTTCAGCATGGATTGCATCACTTCCATTGAGGAGTGTGCTGTTTCCATAACCTGGAAAGGTATCTCCGTGGCATATTTGGTGGCCTCTTCAATGGCCTTGCTTCGTGCCGTTTTTTCTTTATCTGATCCTTGTGGCATGCGGAAACCATCAATTATCTTGTTAAAAGCATTGGTATCTTCATCCACCAGGAATAACAATTTGCTCATGTAGTCCTGACCTTTTTCCGCCCATTCCGAATAGAATTCCCACTTTTCATCCCAGCCTGCTTTGTGGGCCGAAAGATTAGCGACCATGGTTCCCAAAGCCACACCGAGGCTTCCAACGTAGGCAGATATGGAACCACCACCAGGTGCCATCGATTCCCCGGCTGTTTCATTGGCGAAGTCGTTCAGTTTGAGGTCCACTAATTTATTATCCTCTGATTCCAACATGTATTCTATGATCTTTTCCTTCGGATTAAATAGCTTAAGATCATCCAGTCCCAGAGATTTGATCGCGATCTTGATCTTTTCACTTTCAGAAACACCCAAAGAACGTTGCTGCTTTATTAGAAAATAATCAGCCGCATCTAGCATAGCTCGTAAGGGAATCAATCCAATCAATTCGGAACCTGTTACCCTGAGTCCGCGTTCTTCAGCCACTTTGCAGGTTTCATCGAAAGCAACATGCATGGAAGTGATAGAAATATTAGTAAGGTTATACGATATCTGAGCGATTCCGTATTCTTCAATATACCACCCTATCCCTTTCACCGCCTTTAACTTTCCCGGAATCCGCACAGGCTCACCATTTTCATCCAGTACTTTTTTTCCGGTGATCGGGTTTCCCTCGCGTTTTACTCTTCCTGCTTCACGAATATCGAAGGCTATGGCATTTGCTCTTCGAGTAGAGGTAGTATTTAGATTGACGTTATAAGCGATAAGGAAATCGCGCGCTGAAATAGCTGTTGCTCCGGTTTTTGAAACATCTTCGTTGAATTCTGCCGGTCCGAAATCCGGTTTCCAGTTGGGATCGGATAATTTCTTAGGTAGTCCTTCATATTCCCCGGAACGGCAATTGGCCAGATTCTTTCGTTTTTCTTCTTTAGCTGCGTTTTCGTAAAAATAACCTGGTATGCCCAGTTCCTTACCTACGCGCTCACCTAATTTATGGGCATATACCGCTGTCTCCTCCAGGCTTATATTCCTGATGGGCACCAATGGACAGACGTCGGTAGCGCCAAATCTTGGGTGTTCACCATTGTGTTTGGACATATCGATTAGTTCTGAAGCCTTTTTTATAAGAAGGAATGCTGCTTCGATAACCGGTTCAGGTTCTCCAACGAAAGTGATCACGGTACGATTGGTCGCTTTACCCGGATCTATATCGAGTAATTTTACGCCCTCCACAGTTTCTACTATACTGGCGATCGCATTGATCTTTAAGGAATCTCTTCCTTCACTAATATTAGGAACACATTCGATAAGTTGTTGCTGCATGGTTGTTTTCTTTCAATTTAAAATTATACTGTTACGTCTAATATCAGGTAAGCCAATGCTTTTCCCACGGTATCGGGTTCAGTTTTATCCGGTATCGCCTCACTAATATGTATATATGAAGGAACCGGATTTTTCGAAAAGAATCGCGCGAACTGTCGGGCCTGAGTCAATGGAAATCCAGATGGAGTCATAGCGCTGCTCGGAAATGATTCTATAGCATCCACGTCAATTTCCAGTCCAAACTTACTGTCCCGAATAAACTGCTTGGCTACTTTCACAGCCTGTTTAAAAGGTGGATTTTCACGAAGGATCACGTCCTCGAAAAAATAGAATCCGATACGATTCTTAAACTGCTCCATCCTGTTATATACTTCTTGGGATGTATAGCTTTTATGTATGCCAAAGATCCCGTATTTGTGAAGGTAACCTCGCTCCATAGCATAAGAAAAAGCGTTACCACTATGACGGTGTTCCAGGGGTTTAAAGTCACTATGTGCATCAAAGTTGATCACATTTAGAGGTTTTCCCAGGGCATCGCTGGATCCCTTTAATATCCCCAGGGCATTGTTATGCCCACCTCCAATAACCAAAGGAATCTTACCTGCCGCGACAATGGTCCGGATGATCTGGGATACTTCCAGATCGATCTTTTCTACTAATTTACCTATGGTCTCGCCAAAGTTATCAGCATCCAAATCCAGCATATGTGCTGTTCGCATCTCATTTCGAAAATCCAGTTCCCCCAGGATTATTATGTTTTCCGGTCTGGACAGTGAATTGGCCTGCATATTGAGTAATGATTTCAGGCAAGCATGCCATGCCTCTGAAGTTCCTTTCTTTCCAAAGTTGGCAAGGACTCCTACATCCTCCGGGATACCAAGTATGACATACGAAGCTTTATGTTTCTTTAATTCGTCCAGTGTTCCTATGGTTGCTACCTTCTCACCGAACTTTGTTTCACCTTTTCTAATATTCGTGCGTGAATTGAGAAATTCCTGATTATAGATCTTTAATCGGTTCATAGAAGTACGCCATTACAAATTACACTGTCAATACAATTATTTCCGAAGGAATAAGGAATAAAACCATACGAAGGAATCTCCCTGGTTATAATAAGATTTGCTCTCTTCCCTTTACTGATACTCCCATGGGTTTCGCTCAATCCCATGGCATAGGCTGCGTTTATGGTTGCGGCATTAATAGCTTCTTCCGGGGTGAGATTCATTTTAATGCAGGCAGCCGCCACCACAAAATTCATATTCCCCGTAGGTGAGGAGCCAGGGTTATAATCTGTGGCTATGGCCAAAGGTAATCCTGCGTCGATCAATGTGCGACCCGGAGTGTACGGAATGCTTAAAAAGAACGAGCAAGCAGGAAGTGCCACAGGCATGGTTTCAGAATGTTGTAATTCGCGAATGTCATCATCGCTAACGATCTCAAGATGATCTACTGTCAAAGCCTGGTGTTTCACCCCAATGGCAACGCCACCAATACTGTTGAACTGATTCACATGGATCTTTGGAATTAACCCAAAATTTTTGGCTGCGGTTAATATTTTATCTGTATCCTCCACCGTAAAATATCCCTCTTCGCAGAATACATCCACATAGTCGGCCAGCTGTTCTTTGGTTACTGCAGGGATCATTTCATCGCAGATCAGCTGAATATAACCATCTTTATTATCGGTATATTTTTGCGGCACCGCATGCGCACCCAGAAAAGTTGTTTTAACCGTTACAGGATAGGCTTTATCCAATCTTTTAGCAACGCGCAACATTTTCAATTCGGCCTCCGTCGTGAGTCCATAACCACTTTTAATTTCGATGGCTCCGGTGCCGAGTTTCATAACTTCTTCCAGGCGTTTAGCAGACTGCTTATACAATTCGTCTTCTGAAATTTCCTGAAGTTTCCCGGCACTATTTAAAATACCGCCCCCTTTTTCTGCTATGGCCTGGTAACTAAGTCCATTGATCCTATCCACAAACTCCTGCTCCCGGTTTCCTGCAAAGACAATGTGAGTGTGAGAGTCGCACCATGATGGAAGTACTATTTTACCATTACAGTCTATGACCTTATCGAATGAACCGGTTGGAGACGCCACCATCGTTCCATAATTTAAAATGGTATCATTCTCAATGAGAAGCCAGGCGTTCTTCAGGGAAGGCAGTTCTTTCATTTCGCTACCCCTTAATTTTGTGACCGGGATATCCCTTACCTGGACTAATTCTTTAATGTTGGTTAGTAAAACATTCATCGGTTAAAGATAGCAAACCTGAAAAGGAATTTATAAATTAGAGCTGTAAAAAATCTCAGTGAAAATGAAATCAGAAAAAGCGGGTGTTAATACGATTTGCACCCATGTTGGTGAACTAAAAGATGAACAATACCAAGGTGCTATTTCGCCTTTGTATATGTCAAGTTCCTACGCATACGAAAATGTAGATGTTAAACGATATCCCAGGTACTTCAATACACCTAACCAGGAAGGACTGTCAAAAAAGGTCGCCGCTTTGGAACATTGTGAGGCTGGATTGATCTTCGGCAGTGGTATGGCGGCAATCAGTCATACGATGTTAGCTTTTCTGAAACAGGGAGATCATGTGGTAGTTCAGAAAACAATTTATGGTGGTGCTTTCAATTTTATGGTTGAAGAATTTCCGAAGTATGGAATTGAGTTCGACTTTACCGATGGCTTTTCAGAGGAAGATTTCAGAAGTAAAATTAAACCAAACACAAAGGTAATCTATGTGGAAACTCCTTCGAATCCACTAATGCTTATCACCGATCTTGAGATGATTACACGTCTGGCTAAAGAGCACGGATTGGTTTCTATGATCGATAATACATTTGCATCGCCCGTGAATCAGACCCCTGCCGATTTTGGGATCGATATTATGATTCACAGTGCCACTAAATATATGGGTGGACACAGTGATATCTGTGCGGGAGCCGTTGCGGCTTCAGAAGCTCATATAAAGAAGATTTGGAACGTTGGGAAAAACCTGGGAGGTAGTTTAAGTGATTATACGGTATGGTTGCTCGAACGGAGTATGAAGACTTTAGGTATCAGGGTGAAAGCACATAACCGAAACGCGAAGAAAATTGCAAAATGGCTTCACGAGCACGATCTGGTTAGCAAAGTGTATTATCCCGGTTTGAAAAGTCACCCCGACCATGTGTTAGCAAAAAAGCAAATGAATGGTTATACGGGCATGTTGTCCTTCGAATTAATAGCCTCCGTAGACCCGGAAGTATTTATGCAATCGCTGAACATGATCAAACAATCGATGAGTCTGGCTGGTGTAGAGTCGACAATTTTATCTCCTGCCAAGACTTCCCATGCCTTGTTAAGTGCTGAAGAGCGGGAAAGACAGGGAATATCCGATCGACTATTGCGCTTTTCGATTGGTATTGAAAACAGAAAAGACCTCATTGCAGATCTGCAACAGGCTTTTGAAACGGTTGCTAAAGATCAATTGCAAAAAACCATCGTATGAAATTAGATATACTCGCCATAGGGGCGCACCCGGACGATGTTGAAATGAGTTGTGGTGCTACGCTTGCCAAGGAAATAGATGCCGGGAAAGCAGTTGGAATACTCGATATCACACGTGGTGAACTCGGTACGCGTGGTAATGCCGAAATCCGAAAAGTAGAAGCCGAGGGAGCTGCAAAGATACTTGGAGTGCGTGTTCGCGAAAACCTGGGACTTTCGGATGGATTTTTCGAAAATACTAAAGAGGCCCAGCTCGCTATTATTAAGGTCTTGCGTACCTATAAGCCGGAGATTGTATTGTGCAATGCGGTCGATGACAGACATATTGACCATGGAAAAGGGAGTAAACTGGTGAGTGATGCTTGTTTTCTGAGTGGCCTTCGGAAAATTCAAACTGAGGTGGAAGGAATGGTACTGGAAGCCTGGCGTCCTAAACATGTTTATCATTATTTACAATGGAAGGAATTAACACCGGATTTTGTAGTGGATGTAACCGGTTATATGGATAAGAAACTGGAAGCGATCTTTGCGTATAAGAGTCAGTTTTACGATGAAAATTCCCTCGAACCTGAAACTCCAATATCGAGTAAGAATGCCACGGAAAGTTTGCGTTATCGAAATAGAAACCTGGGTCGGCTTATTGGCACGGAATATGCGGAAGGTTATACGGTGGAGCGATATGTAGCTGTAAATTCGATTTTCGATCTGATGTAAAATTTACGTAATGATATTGTAGAAGCAGGGGAAAAGATTTATATTTGCCTCCGCTTAGAGCACTAAAATTATACGGTGGTTGTAGCTCAGCTGGTTAGAGCGCTGGATTGTGGTTCCAGAGGTCGCCGGTTCGAACCCGGTCTTCCACCCATTAAAGCCTTCAACATCCGTTGAAGGTTTTTTATTTCTGAACCGAAGCTTGCTTCGAGTTTCAGAAATAAAGAAAGATTATCGGGTGCAGCCCGAAGGCTTTATGAGCAGGTTACCCCTCGTTCGGTTCAGCATAGCTAAACCGTTAGAAATAAAGAAATATTTTTAACGCTTTGCGCATTAACTTTCTGAGCTGGATCATTAAACAGATAGCAGAAATAAATATTTGTTTAAAAAAAAACCCCTCTATTGAGGGGTTTAATGAATACATAACCTCTAAATTATGCTTCACTGGCTGACGTTTGCTGTACAGCCAAATTGTAAATAACGAGGCCAAAGCCAATTTTATTAATGGCATCAGCTATATTATAGAATACGTCCATGCTCAGTCCACCGAAAATACCTTCATACCATCCAGGGGTACCGGCCATATATCCAATTGGATAGATCGCCCAGCCAACAAGTACGAACCAACATAAGATCTTGTGGGCTCTTTGAACGGACCCACCTGCTTGTTTTGCAAGTTTTGCGGCTCCGCCTAACCAAATTTCATAAACTATTGCAAAATACGCAATTCCTGAGACTAATCCCCATATTTGTGCATTTTCTGGATCTACACCCTCACCAAGGTAACCGGTAACGAGCATGATAACAGAAAGTAGAATTAACTTCCACATCAATGATTTTTTAGCTCCAGCCACTTTTAATATGAGGTAGAATTCAACGCACATGAGGGGTACGGTTAGTATCCAGTCTACATAACGGAAAAACGTAGGTGATTCGGCATTAGTTGCCCAGTAATCACGCATGTACCAATAATGTACCGCAGCGATAAATGTAATAAGTCCGGAAACTAAAATAGAAGTTCTCCACTTCCTGTCAAAACTATTCATAGAAAGGAAGAAAAAAGCTGATGCAGCCATCATAGCCATACAGCCGACGAAAAATGTAAATCCTACATAGTCGTCTGGAGCAAGTTTTGGGACTAGCGAGATAACGTTAGAAAATGTGTCCATAATATTTTTGTTTAATTAATTTTACTCAAAGTTAAACAAAACACTGTTAAAAGATTCTTAATCATTAACTTAAATATTTCCTAACATTTTAATTTTGACGGATGAATTTTAAGAAAATCGCAGTATTTATAACTCTTATCAGCCTATGGTTATCCAATTATTTTATTGAGCCATCGCAACAGATACTGGCGTTTTTACTAATATTCTCTGTAGGAATTTTACATGGGAGTAATGATTTGGCCATTATCAACAAGTTGGGGTCTTCTAAAAATTTTAAAAACGTTGTTTTGTTATTTGGCAGCTACATTCTTACTGTGGTGGTTGCTGCCGGCTTGTTTTATAAAATTCCAGTCCTTGCCCTTACCGCTTTTATTTTATTCAGCGGTTATCATTTTGGGGAACAACATTGGAGCGATATTAATTCTTTATCAACCGGAATCAGGGCTACTCTAAATACGAGTTATGGCCTTTCCGTCTTGAGCCTTTTGTTCTATTTAAACGGACCTGAAACCCTTGATGTAATTCAAATGCTTACTCAAACGGAATATCCTGAATCATGGTTTTTAGTATTAGCCTTAGTCTCAGCTGGAATTACCATGGTGATATTCGCCATTTTACTTATTCGACAGCAGATGGATGTGTCCAGATTATTATTCGAACTATTCCTGTTTCTGGTATTTGCAATTGTTTTCAAGTATGCTACTTTGCTTTGGGCATTCTCAATTTATTTTATATTCTGGCACAGCATACCGTCAATCCTCGAACAACTAAATTATCTGTATGGGGATGTAAGTATCAAATCTTTTAAGATGTACCTGAGATCTTCCGCGCTTATCTGGTCGATATCCATCGCATTCATTTTCTTAATGCTATACATCGTGAAAGACGACAAAGACATTTTTGTACCACTTTTCTTCGCATTTCTGGGTGCAATAACATTTGCACATGCCTTTATCATTTCTAAAATGTTCAGCGAAAAGAAATAGAAAAGCCACTTCAGTCAAGTGGCTTATGGTAAAGAAATTATCTTAATTAGAGTTTATCTGCGGTTATTCGTTCCTCTCTGTTTGCAACTTCCCATGCAGTTTGAAAGATTAACTGAGCCCGTTTTGCCAGCAGTTCGTATTCAATCTTATCGGGGGTATCAGAGGGTTGGTGATAATCCTCGTGAACGCCGTTAAAGTAGAATATTACCGGGATGTTGTTCTTTGCAAAATTATAGTGGTCACTTCGATAATAGAAGCGATTCGGATCCTTGTCGTCGTTAAATTTGTAATCCAGTTCAAGATTTACATACTGCTTATTCACAGCCTCGGAAACATCGTGTAATTCCTGGCTTAGCTTATCACTTCCGATAAGATAAACATAGTCTGGTCCATCGGCTTTATCCGGATCGATACGCCCTATCATATCTGTGTTTAAATTGCAAACCGTATTCTCCAGAGGGAAAAGGGGGTTTTCAGTGTAATACCTTGAACCGAACAACCCTATTTCTTCTCCTGTAACATGCAGGAATAGTATGGATCGCTTGGGGCCGTTCCCATCACTTACGGCTTTCTGAAACGCCTTGGCGATCTCCAGCATTGCAACCGTTCCACTGCCGTCATCATCGGCGCCATTGTAGATGGTGCCATCTTCCCTCATACCTACATGATCGTAATGTGCAGTGAGAATTATAACTTCATCTGGTTTTTCCGAACCTTTTATATAGGCAACCACATTTTCCGAATCTGTTCTAACGCGTCTACCCAAATAGCTTGCGGGTATGGGCTGATAATAGTTCTTTTCTTCTATTGGAGATTGAATACCATTGTCCATGTAGAAATTCCGAAGATACTCCGCAGCCAGTTTTTGTCCGTCTGTACCGGTCATTCGGCCTTCCATATTATCTCCAGCGAAGGTGTAAAGATGGGTTTTCAGGTCCGCTGCGATTATTGTATTGGCATAATCCACACGGCTCATTATGGATCTTTCACTCTTGGTCTGGGCTGAATTACAGGAAACGGTTAATACCGACAGGGCAATTATTAAAAGGTATTTCATTCTAATTATAATGTTTAAGAAAAGCTAAATATACAGCTATGACGGTCGAGGTTTGTGAAAATTTTGTGAAAATTCAAGCTGAACTTCGATGCGGCCTCATATGCAGTCCATTTTTATTTCCGGATTATAATCCTGCGTTTAAAAATTGTCTCACTTTTATAAATAATTGTTAAACATACCAGGTTTATAAGGATCATTTTTATATTTGCGCGTATTACTATGATAAAACAGCTTTCATATAATCTTTTGATGGTAATGGTGATCTTTTCACTATTCGCTCCTTCTGTAATTCCCTTTATAGAAAGGAATCATATGGATATTGTTGTCTTAGACTTAATTGAAGAAGAGAATAAAAAGGAAAATAAGAAAGAGAACAAAACCGAAATGGACGAAAAAGATGTTTTTTTCGAAGACATCGTTCAATTTAATGACTTTCTAGTAGGGTTACGGTTTCAAACCGAAATACACTACGTAAACAGTTCGTCCGAATTCCACAATAAAATACACTTACCCCCTCCAGAACATAGCAGTTAATTTTTCAGATCAAGAATAAATTAACTCAACCTCGGATACGTCAGAGGTTAAATCAAATAACTATGTTCAAAAATATTAAAAGCGACTTACCCGCAAGTATAGTCGTATTCTTTGTCGCGTTACCCTTATGTCTGGGAATTGCCCTGGCAAGTGGAGCGCCGTTATTTTCCGGGCTTATTGCCGGAATCGTTGGAGGGATTGTTGTAGGGGCCCTTAGTGGTTCACAAATAGGTGTAAGCGGCCCGGCGGCTGGATTAGCTGCCATTGTATTAACTGCCATTGCGGCGCTTGGAAGTTTCGAAAACTTCCTACTGGCTGTGGTTTTGGGTGGTATAATCCAGTTGGTATTTGGAATATTAAAAGCCGGAGTAATTGGGTATTATTTTCCCTCCTCGGTTATTAAAGGAATGCTAACAGGTATCGGGATTATTATAATCCTGAAACAGATACCTCATTTCTTTGGTTATGATGCCGATCCTGAAGGTGACTTCGCCTTTATGCAAGTGGACGGTCAGAATACATTTTCTGAAATATTTGTCATGTTCAATAATATTAGCCTTGGATCTACCATTGTTGCAATTGTGGGTCTTGGAATACTAATTTTATGGGAAAAAGTATTATCCAAAAAGGCCAGGATATTTAAATTGATCCAGGGCCCATTGGTAGCTGTTATATTCGGAATTGTATTCTTTACATTAGCAGGTGGAACCAGTATGGCGATTGCTTCCGAAAACCTTGTTTCTGTTCCGGCACCTGAGGATGCGAGTTCGTTCCTGGCACAATTTACATTTCCAAATTTCGCTGCAATTACACGCCCCGAGATATGGATCACCGCATTTACCATAGCGCTCGTAGCGAGTCTGGAAACATTACTCTGTGTGGAAGCAACTGATAAATTGGATCCTGAGAAAAGAGTTACTCCTACAAATCGTGAATTATTAGCCCAGGGTACAGGTAACATTCTTTCAGGATTAATAGGAGGTCTTCCTATAACTCAGGTGATCGTTCGAAGTTCGGCGAACATACAATCGGGTGGTAAGTCCAAAGCTTCTGCCATCATCCATGGTTTCTTCTTATTGATTTCCATTATTCTTATTCCAACCTTACTAAATAAAATACCATTATCTGTCCTGGCGGCTATTTTACTTGTAGTGGGTTATAAGTTGGCAAAGCCTGCGCTGTTCAAGGAAATGTATGCCCTGGGTTGGAAACAATTTGTCCCATTTACAGTGACTGTTGGAGGTATTATTTTTACGGATCTGTTGGTTGGGATTGGTCTTGGATTGGGAGTTGGTATCATAGTAATCTTGATTAAGAGCTATCAAAACTCTCATTTCCTGCATATTGAAGACAAAAGTAACGGGAAGCATAAAATTAAGATGACCCTGGCCGAAGAAGTTACCTTTTTTAACAAGGGAGCTATTTTAAAGGAATTGGATAGCCTTCCCAGGGATACATACCTGGAGTTGGATGTTCGCCAGACACGATACCTGGATAATGACATCATCGAAATCCTGGAAGATTTTGCTTATAAGGCAAAGGAGCGAAATATCGATATCAAGATTATTTCCGAAGGAGGTACTATTGAAAATCCTCCGAGTTTTATAGAATATTTCAAATTATTACCGAAAACGGCATAATTGGCCAAAAAAATTAACAATCATGAAAAAAAATAATATCGTGGTTCTAATCAATTTAGATAAGCCACAACTCAATATAGTCCAGAACTCCATAAATGTTGCGAAGAGTATGAACGCAGCTGTAACTTTTTTATATGTTAAGAAAGCGGTAGACGTAGTTCAAAACGAAAATCATATATCAGCTATAAAAACCCTTACGGATGCCCATATGAAAATAGATGGGAAAATGAGAGAACTATTGGAGCCATTTCAACGATCCACCGATACTGAACTGCGGAGTAAGATTGCTATCGGAAATGTGAAAAACCATATTGCAAAGCACCTGAATAAATTGAATCCGGATCTTGTAATACTTGGGAAAAGGTCCAAAAAAATACTCCCGTGGGAGGGTGACCGACTTACGCAATTTGTGGTAAATGAATTCAATGGACCTGTTTTGATATCTGCCACACATCAGGTTTTGGAACTTAATGAACAACTCTCTTTGGGACTGCTCTCTGCTTCGGGTTCTGATGCACCCAAAGGTATTGTGGAAGACCTCCTTAAAATCTCGTCACAACCTGTGAAGTCTTTCAGGATTGTCAACAAGGCAAGTGATACCCAATCATCCAGCACCATGGCTTTTAAGACAGTGGAATATGCTTTTGAACCAGGCGACAATGCTGTTAAGAACTTATCGAAATATGTTCTTAGAAATAATGTAAATTTACTGTTCTTAGACCGCGATAACGTAACTCAGAGAAATCGAAAGGCTTCTTCCACGAATCTGAATGGAGTCATTAACCAACTTCCATCGTCTCTTTTGTTGGCGTGAGTCTATTAACTAACACATTATAACCCAATTTTATGAAAGCACATACAAAAGAAACACAAGCGGCCATGACACCGCAGTCGGCCTTGCAGGCCCTGAAAGACGGAAATAACAGATTTACTCAAAATCAAATGGTATCCCGTGACTTAAATCAACAGATAAGCGCGACTTCGACGGGCCAATACCCCTTTGCTACCGTATTACATTGTATAGATTCGAGGGTCTCTGCAGAACTGTTATTCGATCAGGGAATCGGGGATGTATTCAGTATTCGGATAGCAGGTAATTTTGTGAATGACGACATTTTAGGAAGCATGGAGTTCGCCTGTAAGCTCGCCGGTACCAAACTGCTAGTGGTTTTAGGACACACCAGTTGTGGCGCTGTAAAAGGAGCCTGCGACCATGCGCGTCTTGGGAATCTTACCACACTGATCAATAAACTAGAGCCTGCAGTTGCCGCTGTATCGGAACCGCAGGATGAAAGTCGGCGTAATTCAGGGAATATTGACTTTGTGAATGCCGTCGCCAAGAAGAATGTGGAAATGACCATAGATAATATTCGCAATCGCAGCAGCATCCTGAAGGAGATGGAAGATAATGGTGAGATCAATATCGTTGGTGGAATGTATCACATTGAAAATGGCTCTGTGACGTTTTATAATTAAATTTAATTTCAGTTCAAGAAAAACCCGGATGAGAGTCCGGGTTTTTTATTTCTACATTTTTGTTCTTGTTTGGTAGGCAATGGTAAAGTATTCCTTAGGGGGCTTACCATTAACATAAACCGCTGAGTAATTCATGAGAAGCGCATTCGATAGTTTATACTTTTGCATGTTGCCCACGTGATTTTTCATCCATACTTCGGCTTTTTGAAAAACCCGGCCCCTTTTAGATGCATCTTCAATTTTAGCAGACCTACCATCCATTTTCTTTTCAACACGGTACACCATTTGCACCGTATTGGAATTTCGCTGACCCGCGGTTTTTTCTTTATCCGGCTGAAAACTTAAACTTTCAACATTCATATTAGCCGTTTGCTTGCTGGCCATTAGGTCTGTGATAAGAAGTTTTGTATGCTGTGCATTGAGACTGAAGCCTATAAAACAAAGGATAACAAGTGTTACTAATTTTTTCATGATGTGGTTGTATTGATTATTGGCTAAAGTAATCTGCCAATATTTATTTCATATCTACGAAATCTAACAGGTAGAGAAATTATATGAATTCATAGAGATGATTTTTACGTTGATGCCAAACGAAAATCGTTTTTAAAAAAATAATAAAACCTTTTACAAATAAAGAAAAGCACGTTATATTTGCACCCGCACCGGAGAAATGGCAGAGTGGTCGAATGCGGCAGTCTTGAAAACTGTTGAGGGTCACACCTCCGGGGGTTCGAATCCCTCTTTCTCCGCAAAAGGAAACCCGCAACAAGAGTTGCGGGTTTTTTGTTTTCAGAAACGAACCAAGCTTGCTTGCGTGAAGTTGATGAAAACAAAAAACCTACACAAGCGAAGCTTGTTGGGGTTTCCATGCTTGCCCAGGATTCCCTGCCGGGATCAACGCAGTTAATCCCCGGTTATCAACTTTTATTGGTGATGAAAACAAAAAACCTACACTAGCGAAGCTTGTTGGGGTTTCCATGCTTGCCCAGGATTCCCTGCCGGGATCAACGCAGTTAATCCCCGGTTATTAACTTTTATTGGTGATGAAAACAAAAAACCTACACAGCGCAGCTTGTTGGGTTTCTATGCTTGCCACCGATTGCCTGGCTGGGATCATGACCGAAGGTCGTAATCCTTAAATTCAATTTGAGTGAGATTGATGAAAACAAAAAAGCTAACAAGCGTAGCTTGTAAAGGTTTCTATGTTTGCCCGGGATTCCCATGTAGCGACTACCATATTCTTCCGCTGAATAAAAAAATCCCCACAACTCTCATTGCGGGGATTTAAATTCAGAAGTGTCTTTCTAATTCTTCGCCACCTGGGGTTCCTTTAACTGGTCCTCAAATAATTTCAAACTGTAATATCCCATTTCACTGGTTATTTCTCCTTCGTCATTAAAATAATGTACGTACATGGCTGGGATCACAATTTTTTTCTTATCAGCTTTGTGTGTGAGCCTCATATTCCACCAGGACATTACTACTTTGGAACTGCCTATTTCGTATTCAAGGTAATCCGGATATCCAACAACATCAAAACTATCAATCGCGAACGTTTCCAGCATTTTTTCGAAGCCCGCCTGGTCTTCTTCTTTTGTAGATGACTCTCCACGAGGTTTATTAATATTTCTGAATCTGGCTTTTTCACTAAAATAGCTATATGCCTTATCCAGATCACCATGCTCTAAGGCCATCATCATTTTTCGTACGGTGTTGATGTTATCATGACTATTATAAAGCGTTCCGTTTTTTCTAGCTACTGAACTCTCACGAATATCCTCCCAGGGATCCGAAGTATACTCGATCATCACTAAGATCTTATTGTCTTTATCCATACTGAAAAGACAGTGCGTAGGTCTATCCATTTTTACTCCGGTTTCGTTGTGCATCCCGGTTACCACATCCCAGGTCTGCACCCAGACAGTGTCATCTTTATACACCAATGCATCGGGATACGCTCCTGGTTGACGCGCTATACTGGTATACGATAGATTCTCGTTGTACCAATCAGTCCATTTAAGGAAGTTTTCCCTGGGTGTACCTTTATAATCCGGATTGGAGTTGTTCCCATTGTAATAGGTAAATTCTTCAGCGAGAAAAGGAGCTGCTGCTTCTGCATCTCCGTTAACCATGGCAGACATCATGGATTCTACGGCGTCGATCGCGGGATGTTCAATAAAGACGGTTCCGTTCTTTTTCTTTTGGGCTATACAAATGATGGTAAGCATCATTAACGGGATAATCACAAATCTTTTCATGTTATTTAGTTTTGGTTAGTAATATATATACAGGCTTTTTTCCTGAATCGTTTGTCTAACGCTACAATACTATTTAATATGAAATGGGGTGTAAGCCAATAAAAGTTCTCAAAATTTGGAAGATGCTCTGTTGAAAGATAAGAATAAAATATACGCAAAATATATAATGTACTATTTTTCAGACAATTAAATTAAGTCATATTAACATAAATCTTCGTTTTTTTACTATAAGCAGAAGTAATTAACTATTGCATGAAAACCGGTCTGCGATGTTTACTTTTGTGACTCAAATTAAAAAGTATGACTTCGGAAATAATCTCCAAACTTCAATGGCGCTATGCGACTAAAAAATTCGATGCTGATAAAACACTTACGGAAGAGAAACTTGAGATCTTAAAAGAAGCTTTCAATCTAACCGCCACTTCGTATGGCCTTCAGCCTCTTCGACTGCTGGTTGTTAGTGATCCTGAGATAAAAGAACAACTGGTACCGATCAGTATGGATCAACCACAGGTGAAAGATGCATCCCATGTGTTAATATTCTGTACGGAAACTACCGTTACTTCTCAATTCATAAAAGGGCATTTTAATAGGGTGGAGGACATACGAGATACCCCACGTGAAATTCTTGACCCGTTCGAATCGTATCTTCTCGAGTCCTTTTCAGGAAAAAAACCGGAAGATATTGAACTTTGGATGACTAAACAGGCCTATCTGGCGATGGGAAATTTATTAACGGTTTGTGCCCTGGAAGATATCGATGCCTGTCCGATGGAAGGTTTTGACCCTGAGGAATATGACGAATTGCTACAGCTAAAACAAAAAGGACTCCGTTCAGTGTTAGTGATGCCAGTTGGATACAGAGCGGAAGATGATTCGTTCGCTGACTATAAGAAAGTGAGGCGTGGAGTAGAAGAGGTTGTTATATCAATATAAACTGAACAGCCTGGTTTTTTAATCTGTGCGCAACCCTTACCTTTGCAGCATATCTAATAAGAGATATAATCTTTAAGAATTTTCTATATGCCCGGATTTGAAGTATTTGGCGACGAAGAGCGCAAACAGGTAAATGATGTATTGGAAACAGGAATCCTGATGCGTTACGGATTCGATGGAATGCGAAACAACCAGTGGAAAGCGAAAGAATTTGAAGAGGCTTTTGCAAAGAGAATGCACACCAATCATTGTCAGTTGGTATCCAGCGGAACTTCTGCTTTGACAGTGGCTCTTGCTTCGGCGGGTATTGGGGCCGGTGATGAGGTGATCATGCCCACCTTCACATTTGTCGCGAGTTTCGAATCGATCATGATGCTGGGTGCAGTGCCGGTTTTAGTGGATATAGATGATACTCTTACCCTGGATCCTGAAGCCGTCGAAGCTGCAATCACACCTCGAACACGCTGCATAATGCCGGTTCATATGTGTGGTTCTATGGCCGATCTTAAGGCGCTAAAAACAATATGTGAAAACTACAACCTTTTGCTTCTGGAAGACGCCTGTCAGGCAATTGGCGGAACTTTCGAAGGGAAACCTCTTGGGAGTTACGGAGACCTTGGTTGTTTTTCTTTCGATTTTGTAAAGACTATCACCTGTGGTGAAGGCGGAGCGGTGATCACCAATTTTGAACAGTATATAACTCATGCCGATCAATACCAGGATCACGGCCATGACCATATTGGTAACGATCGCGGCGCTGAAACGCATCCAACACTTGGATATAACTTCAGGATCTCCGAACTGAACGCAGCAGTAGGGATCGCCCAGTTGTCGAAAATAGATGATATACTAACAATTCAGGAGAAGAACTATACAGCCATGCGAAATGCCATTTCAGATATTCCGGGGGTCACCTTCCGAAGAGTTCCTGACGGTGGTGTTGAGAATTATTCTTTTCTGAATTTCTTTCTCCCCACAGGAGAAACTGCTCAAAAGGCACATAAAGCTTTATCTGAAGCAGGTGTAGACGGCTGCTTCTACTGGTATACCAACAACTGGCATTATATCAACGGATGGGAACATCTTCGAAATTTGAATTCCCTGGGAAGCATGCCTTCAGAAATTAAAGAGCAGATCCAGGACCTGAACAATACCGACTTTTCTAAAAGTGATCATTGGATGAGTAGAACCATCTCATGTCTGGTAAAAGTGGGCTGGACAGAGGATGAAGTTAAACAACGTGCTGCAAAAATGAAGCAGGTACTTTCCGGTATCGCTTAATACGATACATAATCTACGATCTCAAGGCCGTAACCTATCATGCCAACTCGCTTGGTCTGTACGCTGTTAGAAATCAGTTTTATTTTCGAAATTCCGAGATCGTGTAAGATCTGTGCCCCAATCCCAAAATCCTTGCTATCCATCCTAATAGCCGGAGCCTTGGCAATTTTATCTTCACTTTGTAGTTCACGAAGTTCAGTAAGACGTTTTAAAAGATTTAAAGATTGCGCCTGCTGATTGATAAACACCACTGCACCTTTTCCTTTCTCATTAATCACCCTGAACATATCGTCCAGTTTCTTATCGGCATCATTGGTAAGTGTCCCTAGAATATCATTATTTACCAAGGTGGAATTCACTCGAACCAGAACAGCTTCATCAATTTCCCAGTCACCTTTTGATAAGGCAATATGTACCTGCTCGTTAGTGGTTTGCTGATAAGCCCGTAATCTGTAACTCCCAAATTTTGAATTGATCTGGAAATCTTCCTTCTTTATAATTAAAGAATCATGTTCCATCCTGTAGGCGATGAGATCTTCAATGGATACCAGTTTCAGATCAAATTTCTTTGCTACTTCAACCAATTGCGGCAATCGTGCCATGGTTCCATCTTCGTTGAGAATTTCAACAAGGATCCCGGCTGGTTTTAAACCCGCAAGTCGGGCAAAATCGATGGCGGCTTCTGTATGCCCCGTTCTTCTTAACACGCCGCCTTCTTTAGCTCGTAAAGGAAAAATATGGCCCGGGCGCCCCAGATCCCCGGGTTTTGTATTGTCGCTCACCAGTGCCTTCATTGTTTTGGCACGATCCTGAACAGAAATACCAGTCGTGCAGCCATGACCAATGAGATCTACAGACACTGTAAACTGCGTGTGATGTAATACCGTATTATTCTCCACCATCATAGATAGATCGAGCTCATTGCAACGTTCTTCAGTAAGGGGTGCGCAGATGAGACCTCGACCGTGACGCGCCATGAAATTGATCATTTCGGGAGTGACCATTTCAGCAGCAGCGATGAAATCACCTTCGTTCTCGCGGTTTTCATCATCAACTACAATGATAACTTTACCTTTCTTGATATCCTCAATGGCTTCCTCGATCGTATTTAGTTGAATAGATGAAGTTTTTTCCGAAGTGATCATTAGTTTGTTTTTATCGTTACAAAGATACTGAATGATACCCTAAATCAAATTCACGGATGTATCAGACTTTCTTATAAAGCTATTAACGAATGTTCTTTATACTTTCGGCAACGCGCTTTTTCATATATAAGTATAAAAGAATATAAAAAGGAAATCCCACAAGAAGCATAAGCCAACTTACCTTCGTATTCTGTGTAATCTCATTCAATTTGTTCATCACGGAATGACTTTTTAACAGAAATATATAAAACAGAATAACATTTAGCAGGGTAATTACTACCAGTATGACTGTTGCGGTCTCATCCTTGAATTCTACGAGCGCGATCACTGTTGGAAGAATTAATACTATGGTAAAAAATACGAAAGTAATTCGCGAGAACTTCCTGAATTTGCCTGAGAGTTTCTCGGCTTCCATAAGATCTTTATTGAAGAGATCTCCTGAAACATGCAGGTGTTCCTGAGAATAGCCCTGTTCATCCAGTCTTCGTAATGCCGCGATGCGGAAATCGTGAGAATAATCGTATTGTTTGAAATTCTTTACAGCATCTTTTAATTGATCCACCGTTAGACCGTCGAGCTTATCTTTTTCTTCCTTTGAAATTGTGATCTGCTGGTTCAGATTCTCATAAATCACTTCAGCTTCCAATTCAGGGTTTCTTCTGAAACGCTGCAGGAAGGAGTCGATATCGAATATCCCCTGATCGGTCGTTGCTCTATATGTGAGCCACACTCCCAATGGAAGCATGATAGCAGTACTTAGCCATGAAGCGATAAATGGATGTAAAGTCCCGTCTTCAGCACTGTTCTTGGCGAAGATTCCAATGAAGTGATAGGTTAAGAACAGTACAATAGCAACCACCATGGGTAGTCCCATCCCTCCCTTACGGATAATAGCACCCAAAGGAGCTCCTACAAAGAAAAGAATGATACAGGCAATGGTTAGTACATATTTGTCATGAAGGGCGATTTCGTGTTCGTTTAACCGTTTGGCTTTTATATGAAATTCAACTTTCTTGGCCTTTACGGTTTGCAGCGTTCCTCGCACGTTGTTCAAGGCCATGTTGAGAATATTTATTTGCATTGTTGTTGGGTAGACCTCCATGATATTATCAATCGTATCGACATCGGGTACTGACTGAATTTTATCGTCACTAAATTTCGAAATACCACTGCGATAATACATATTATCTGCAAAGGTCCTGATGTCGGAGGAATATCCACTCGATAAGGAATCGATCTCCACAAATAATTCGGACATCTTATACATATTGTGATTGCTCAGTTCATTTTCCTTTTCAACATCGGTATTATTGAATTCAGTGAGGTCGATATTAATGATAAACTGTTCAAAATAACTCTTTACAAAAGGTTCGCTTTGCTGCTTTTTGGGATTCTTAGACTGGACTTCATCATAATAGTTACCATCATTTAATATAAGCGATAGGGTATTACTGTCTTTTTCGCTCGCTAATTCACCATTATCGGCTGTGATGATTCGATAATTCCCGTTGGGTCGCATAGGAGTCTTTTGATGGATGGTCACCGTGTGAAGATATTGATCACGGTCACCACTTTTTTTGTCGACCTTTATATTGAAATCGTCACCTATCTGGCTGAATTGCCCTTCGGCAATGACCATAGACGGACTCACCTGAGCGATATTCCTTCTCAGATTTTGCCATTTATATTCCGAATAGGGGATTACATTATTCACGAAGAGGAAAGCTACTCCGGCAAGGATCAATATGAATACCGTGAGACTTCGCATAGCGCGTTGCAGCGATATGCCGGTAGATTTCATAGCTGCGAACTCATACTTTTCAGAAAAATTCCCGAAAACCATCAGGGAAGTCACCAGGATAGTAAGAGGAAGCACTAAAGGCATAAGTCGGGGGGATACATACCACAAGAACTTGAGTACTACCCATACATCCAGATCTTTTCCTGCCAGTTCCGAGATATAAAGCCATATGGTTTGAAGTACAAAAATGAACATTAAAATAATGAAGACGCTAAAAAACGTCTTCAGGAAAGAGATCAATATGTAGCGATCCAGTATTTTCAATGTTTGTTAGTCCAACTTGTTGATATAATAGCCATCCTTTTTGTACTTAGCTTCATCAAAGGTAAATAGAGTTTTGGACAACGGCTGGTTGGTTTTAAAAGAATTAACAGTGATGGTATACTTTGTACCCTTGCTATCTGTTTGAATTAGCTTATAGATGTGCTTGGTCTGAACATCCACACCCAGCAAAATATCTTTGATCTCGGCTTTGGAATCGATTGGGTTTAACCGAACATACTGGATTTTCCTGCCTTTTACATTCTGAGTGATGTCCATCTTGTAGGTATAGCCTCTTTCGTAGAATGTAAGCATTTTGGACGGGGTGATCTCCTTATCTTCCGATGGGTCATATGCCGAAATGGTTACTTCTTCGTCCTCGGGGACAATTGAATAAATCGTCTTGCCATTGAACATACGAGTAGTGCCAAGCATATTGAGTATATACTTGTTACCCTGCATGGTAACATCTCCACGCGTATCCTGATTAACTTTCTCCTTGGCGTTATTCAGGTTGTACTTGAAATCGATCATTATATTATCATAATTTCTCACTTTTTCCGAAACTTCATTGAGAAGGCTCTTCGGACTCTGAGTGTGTGCAGTTGAGAAACTGATCAGTGCTATCAATAAAAAGATTAACTTTTTCATGTTATTGGTCGTTACTTTCGTTTTCTAAGAGTTGGTTCAATGCGTCAATGGTAGGAACCAGAACCTGTCTGGCTTTGCTTCCTTCAAAAGGGCCCACAATCCCGGCGGCTTCAAGCTGATCAATTATTCTTCCGGCACGATTATAACCCAGCTTCAGTTTCCTCTGCAATAGCGAGGCCGAGCCTTGTTGTGCTATGACCAGAACTTCGGCTGCATCACGGAATAATTTATCCCTTTCATCCACACTAATATCAAGATTTGTGCCACCTTCTTCACTTACATATTCGGGCAACATATGAGCACTTGCATAGGCTTTCTGAGATCCAATATAATCTACTATTTCGGCCACTTCAGGCGTGTCCACAAATGCGCATTGAAGCCTTGTAAGATCGTTACCCTGGGTGTAGAGCATATCGCCTCGTCCAATCAGCTGGTCGGCACCGGCACTATCCAAAATGGTTCGGGAATCTATCTTACTTGTTACGCGGAAGGCAATACGCGCCGGGAAGTTGGCTTTTATGATACCCGTGATTACGTTTACTGATGGTCGCTGTGTGGCGATGATAAGATGTATACCAATCGCCCTTGCCAGTTGAGCAAGTCGGGCAATAGGGGTTTCCACTTCCTTGCCGGCTGTCATTATTAGATCGGCGAACTCGTCGATGACCAGAACGATATAGGGTAGGTATCTATGGCCGTCATTCGGATTGAGTTTTCTCTTTTTGAATTTCGCGTTATATTCTTTAATATTTCGGCATAGCGCATCCTTCAGGAGGTCATAACGCTGGTCCATTTCAATACATAGCGAGTTCAGGGTGTTTATTACTTTGTGAGTATCGGTAATGATAGCCTCTTCAGTATCGGGTAATTTAGCCAGGTAATGCCGCTCAATTTTGTTGAACAAAGTAAGTTCCACTTTTTTAGGGTCTACCAATACAAACTTTACTTCTGCCGGATGTTTTTTATAGAGCAGTGATGCCAGGATAGCATTAAGTCCCACCGATTTTCCTTGCCCCGTGGCACCTGCCATCAAAAGGTGCGGCATTTTAACAAGATCTACCACAAAAGTTTCATTGCTGATAGTTTTACCCAGGGATAATGGTAATTCCATTTCCGCGTTTTGGAACTTAGGCGATGCGATCACCGAACGCATAGATACGATTTTGGGATTTTTATTAGGAACTTCAATACCGATGGTTCCTCGCCCCGGTATAGGTGCAATAATTCGAATTCCTAATGCGGAAAGGGATAGGGCAATATCGTCCTCCAGGTTTTTAATTTTGGAAATACGGACACCGGCCTCAGGAACTATTTCATACAATGTAACGGTGGGTCCAACGGTCGCCTTTATATTCGAGATACCTATCTTGTAATTGTTCAGGGTATTGACAATCCGGTTCTTATTTTCCTCCAGTTCTTCCTGGTTAATTGTAATTCCCTGTCCCCCGGTATAATCTTTCAGAAGTTCGATGGTTGGAAATTTGTAATTGCTCAAATCCAGTGTGGGATCGAATTCACCGAAATCTTCCACCAGTTTCTTACTGAGGTTTTCTTCTACGGTTTCCTCTTCTGTGGCTTGTTCTATCTCCATAGACACCTCTGTTTTCTGAGTTTTTTCAATTGTTTCCTGCCCCGTAATTTTAAGGAAGGGTTCCTCAATAATTTCATCTTCAACAACAGTTTCCAAAGGGACAGAACCTGTGTCATCAATGTTTACTACTTCTTCGATCACCTCTTTTTCATAGTCGGTTTGTTCGGCTGTCAGACCGTCCTCACTGGAGGCTTTTGAAGCCGCCTCAGTGTTGAAATCGGCCGCGATGTCCTTTTTCGTCTTCTTGATGGCATCACCTACTTTTTCCGGAGTCATTTTTAATCGAATCACGATATAAACGATTGCCAGAAATGTCATAAGCAGAATGGTTCCGATAAGACCCAGGTAATCCTGAAGAAAGTCGTTGATTTCATACCCCATTACACCACTGAAAAGATTCCGCATCTTCATAAAAAATCCGAAGAACACGGAGATCCAGACCATTACCAGTAATCCCCAGAACCAAAACCGTAAGAGTTGTCTTTTCGCATAATCGAAAAAGAAATAGATCCCGGTGAGAGTGATAAGGAATGCTAAAATAAACGCGGCGATACCAAAGCCATCATACACAAAGAAATGCGCCACATTATTACCAAATTTGTTCAGCCAGTTTTCGGCCTGTAACTCGCGATCGCTGAGAACACCCACCGTACTTTGATCGGTTTGCCAGGAAAAGAAATAGGAAACGAAGGAGAAAATTAGTGCCAGCCCCAGGAAAAATAGAAAACTTCCCAACAGGATCTTTTGCTGCTTGGAGAGCGCAAGGGATACTTTTTTACGAGGGGTTTTCTTCTTTTTGGATGTGGAAGCTTTTTTCTTCGCCATGAAGGTTTGGGTTGTCGATTGTTAAAAATACAAATATTGAACGTAGCAAAAACGAAATTATTTAAAACTTAGGAATGTAAATCAGGCAAGCCACAATAATCGCAGCAACGGCAGCAAAGAAAACAGCACCTGCGGCCACGTCTTTTATATAACCAATCTTATTGTGAAAATCAGGATGAACGAAATTGGCGATTTCTTCCGCAGCAGTATTCAGGCCTTCTATGCTCATTACGAGACCAATAGCCAGGGTTTGTGCGATCCATTCGGAATATGAAATGTTGAAATAGAATCCGGCAATCGTTATTCCCACTGCAACAACCGCCTGAACCTGGATACTTGCCTCATTCTTGAGTAGCATCCAGGCCCCTTTGGTTGCATATTTAAATCCCAGCAGACGTTTACCAAGATAGGTTTTCCACATATTTAAAGTGCGCTAAGAGCGGCTTCATAGTTAGGTTCCTGTCCAATTTCCGGAACCTGTTCAGTATATAGTACGTTTGCATTTTGGTCGACTACTACGACAGCTCGAGACAAAAGTCCATCGAATGCACCACCCTGAATTGCCAGGTTATAATCGTTACCAAATGCGCCCGTCTTAAAATCGGATAACATCTCCACATTTTCGATCCCTTCCGCGGCACAGAATTGTTGCTGTGCAAAAGGCAGATCCTTGGATATACAAAGCACCTTGGTATTATTCATTTTAGCTGCCTCTTCGTTGAATTTACGTACCGAAGCCGCGCAAATCCCGGTGTTTACACTTGGAAAAATATTTAATACAAGCTTTGAGCCTTCGAAGTCGCTCAATGTTTTTGTGGACATATCTGTAGCCACTAATTTGAAATCGGAGATTTTCGACCCCACTGAAGGTAATTCTCCTATTGTTTTTGCAGGATTTCCTCCTAAAGTTATGTTTGCCATAGTTTCTTTTTTAGAATGTAAAGGTAGCGAAGCTTTGAAATATATTTAAATACTTTGACGCAAAGTTAACACAGAATTATACGGCTACATCAGAATCTGTTAACTGACGAATTTTTATTCTGAACGCAGCAAAGAACAGGGTGGTAAACGGACTTAACCAGTTAAAGATCGCGAACGCAAAATAGTCCAGTACAGGAACACCCAATACGCCACTTTGATAGGCACCACAAGTATTCCAGGGTATAAGAACAGAAGTCACAGTTCCGCTGTCCTCCAATGTTCTTGAAAGGTTTTCGGGAGCCAGTCCTTTATCGGCAAAAGCTTTGCTATACATTTTACCGGGTACAACGATGGCAAGATATTGGTCTGAAGCTGTTACGTTCAGCGCCAGACAACTGAAGACAGTGCTTGCAAAAAGACCGAAAGTGGTATGGAATAAGCTGAGTAAAGCTCTGCTTATTCTTGCTAATGCTCCTATGGCATCCATAACACCACCGAAGACCATGGCGCAAATGATCAACCAGATCGTACCCAGCATTCCACTCATTCCTCCGGAAGAAAACAAATCGTTTAAGTCGGCATTGTCCGTTTCAACCGCAGAATCTATAGTAATTGAATTTAATATGCCTTTATAAGCAGATGTGAAGTCCAGTGAAGTTCCTCCACCAATTTTTGTCACGATATCAGGCTGAAAAATTAATGCTGCCACGGCGCCCAGTAGGGTGCCAGCTAGAAGGGCAATAAGAGGGGGTGTTTTTTTAATAATAAGAACAATAACTAAAACGGGTACAACGAACAGCCATGGACTGATATTGAATGAACCCTTTATTGAAGATAAAATAGATCCGCTGTCCGCAATTCCTTCCGGCTCCAATCCGAATCCAATAATGATAAATATGATCAGGGTAATGATTATAGTGGGCACAGTCGTTAATGCCATATATCTAATATGGGTAAACAAATCCGTTCCAGCCATGGCCGGAGCCAGGTTTGTGGTATCACTTAAAGGTGACATTTTATCTCCGAAATAAGCTCCGGACAAAACAGCGCCAGCCGTCATACCCAGGGAAATACCCAGCGCTTCCGCAATACCAATTAAAGCAATTCCAACGGTTGCTGAAGTGGTCCAGCTACTACCGGTAGCAATGGAAATAATAGCACAAATGACAACACATGAAGCCAGAAAGATAGTTGGATTAAGTATTTGCAGTCCGTAGTAAATCATCGTAGGAATGACTCCACTTACCATCCAGGTACCTGCCAGAGCTCCTACCATAAGCAGGATGAGAAGGGCGCCGGTAGTAGACTTAACATTTTCTGCTACTTCTTCGACCATGCGTTTATACCCTACTTTGTTGAAAGATCCAACAATTGCGGCAACTGCTGCACCCAGTAACAATATGAACTGATTACTTCCGCTCAAGGCATCATCACCGAAGACATAAACATTATAAAATAACATGCCGACCAAGGCTACCACAGGAATAAGGGCTTCCCATATGTTCAGCTCGATATTCTCAACAATTTTCTGGTCCTTGATCTTAAATTCTGAAATGTTTTCTTGGTCTTCCATGAAGGTTGAAATTTTTGACTTGTAATGTTACGATTTTGTAATCTGCTATGCAAATACGGTAAAAAGGGTCTTTTTACGGATTAAAAAGGGGTTTTTCCCTTTGTGCCGTGTTATTTTTAAATCATACATTCGTAACGCCCTCATTTACTACCACTTAACTTCAGTATGAAAGTAATATGAGGATTACATTATTTATTACAGAACAATCTCAAAACCCGGTAATCACCCCAATTCTACCATTTACTTCAACCTTGTTACATATGTAGCAAAGTCTGTTACATAAGTCTTTAACAAACGTAATTAGACTAATTAGTTTTGATTTAATAATACTATTATCATGAGAAAAATATTACTAACCTTAGTTGTAACACACCTGTCCATCTGGGGATGGTCTCAGGTGGGAATTGGAACCATAGCACCGGACGCTTCTTCCGTCCTGGATATTTCGTCATCGGATAAAGGAATCCTGATTCCGCAAATTTCACTTTCCGATGTCACAGACACCATGCTGGATGGTGTGAATACTTCGGCAACCGGATTACTTATTTATAATACAAATGCAGCCGTTAGCGGAGGCTCAGGCGTTGGGTATTACTTTTTTAATGGAACCACCTGGGAAAAAATGACAACTTCCGCTGAACCCAAATGGAACCTTACAGGAAATACCGGGACGACCTCGGCTAATTTTTTCGGAACCATAGATAATCAACCGCTGAATTTCAGGGTAAATAACCAGAAAGCCGGAGTGATCGATTCTACGGTAACGAATACTTCCATTGGTTATAAGGGACTCACGGCTGTTACGAGTGGTACAGCCAATACGAACATGGGATACCAATCCATGGAGTCACTCACCACCTCAGGAGGAAATACCGTGATGGGTTATAGGGCGTTGCGACAGCAGGTTGGCCCGAACGGATTTAATGCGGCCATAGGAATGGAAACCATGGAAAACGCAACCGACGCGCTTATGAATGTTGCTATAGGATGGCGCGCCATGAGAGCTCTTGGAGTAGGCCAGGAAAACGTAGCTGTAGGGGTTGGTTCCATGGAGTACGGCGAAGGGGCTGCGGGAGCAACGGCAGTAGGACGATGGGCGCTTGCCAATGAAAACTATGGTAATTATTCTACCGCTATAGGCTTTCGCTCCATGTTCAACCAGATTTTTGACAACGGAAGTGCGAATTGGAACTCTTACAATACCGGGGTAGGCGCATTTACTTTACACAGCAACAATCCTACTGCTACAAGTAATGGTATATATAATACTGCGGTTGGAGGGAGAGCACTCTTTGCAAATACCACAGGCTTTATAAATACCGCTGTTGGAATGCTGGCGCTTCATGCAAATACAACAGGTTCAAATAATACTGCTGTGGGATACAATTCACAGCGTATGACGGTAGACGGGGTTTTCAACACCTCCATAGGTACCTACTCCCTTGATGCGAACACCACAGGTAGCCGAAATATCGCTTTGGGATCCGTATCACTATCTGCCAATACAATTGGCAACTGGAACACAGCTATTGGCGTTGATGCCATGCAGCAGAACATAGACGGCAGTCACAATACAGCATTAGGGTTTGAAGCACTTAAGCAACAAACTACGGCTTCTTATAACGTAGGGTTGGGCGATTATGCACTTGGTGAGAATTTATCGGGGGAACAAAACGTAGCGGTTGGATATCTTGCACTTAGAGGTGTTTCAGCCTCCTCCACGCCTTATGGAAATACTGCGTTAGGTTTCCGAAGTATGGAGAATGTAACAACCGGGAATCAAAATACGGCAATAGGGCACTATTCGCTTACAAGTTTAACAACAGGAGGTTTGAACATAGCCGTGGGCGGCGGAACCCTTGAGGCTAATACCATTGGCGATCGAAATGTGGGAATGGGTTTCTGGGCCATGCGATTTAATACAGAGAGTAGTGGGAATGTAGCCATAGGACCCCAGGCATTATATAGTCAGTCGTTTACTAATGGCGGAACCGCATACGGTTCCTTCAATGTGGCTGTGGGATATAATGCATTGTATGCAAATCAACCAATATCCACTATTACTGGCAGATTAAATACTGGATTAGGACTTTCAGCTGGGAACACCAATACTGAAGGTTCTTTCAACACTTTAGTGGGTGCTAATTCGGATGTAAACGCAGGTAATTATAACAATGCAACTGCTTTAGGGTATGCTGCGATAGCCACTGCCAGCAATATGGTGCGAATTGGAAATACAGGGGTAACGACCATTGGAGGATCAGTAGGCTGGAGCGTTTTTTCCGATTCACGTATGAAACAAAATATACGTGAAGATGTTTCCGGACTCGATTTTATACTTAAGCTCAGGCCTGTGACCTATAATTTGAACGATAAGCTATTTGCTGACGAAGCCTATGAAATGATAGATGTTAATGAAGCGAAACAATTACGGCATACCGGGTTTATAGCCCAGGAAGTTGAGACTTCTGCACATTCACTGGGATTTGATTTTGGTGGAATTGATAAACCAAAAAACTCAAACGATCATTACGGACTTCGCTATGCCATGTTCGTGGTGCCATTAGTGAAGTCGGTGCAGGAGCAGCAACAGCTCATTGAAGATCAGCAACAGCAGATCGACGATCTGAAAAACGAGATCAAGCTTATCAAGGGAATGCTTAAAAATTAATAGGTTTAATGAACCAGTACTTTATTGGTTTCAGGGTTTAGTAATCCCACATGGTACATACATTGTCGCATACTGCGATAGGTACGTTCTATATCGTTATCCAATCCTATTGAGAAACGTATTAAGCCGTCTGAAAGACCCATTTCTTCCTGCTCTTCTTCGGGAATTTCAGAAGATGTGGACGTTCCGGGTGCACTAAACAAGGTCTTGTAAAAACCTAAACTCACCGCCAGGTATCCCAGATTGCGTTCCTGCATGAGTTCCATTAGTTCATTGGCTTTTTCAAGTGAACCAACATCAATAGTTAGCATACCGCCGTAGCCATAATCGGGATTCATCAGGCTGGTGATAAGTTCGTGGCCTGGGTGTGATTTTAATCCGGGATATACCGTTCTGAAACCATCAGCCTGAAATTTTTCAGCAAGGATCATTGCATTTTTGCTGTGCTGCTTCATTCGAATGTGAAGCGTCCTCAGGTTTTTAAGAATTGAAGCTGCCCGCATGCTATCCATGGAAGCACCCATAAGCATACAAGTACCATCATTCACATTGCGTAATTCGTCGATGAATTCCTGGGTTCCACAAATTACACCGCCCATGGTATCACTGCTACCGTTTATAAATTTGGTAAGACTATGTAAAACCACATCAGCACCTAATTTAGCGGGAGATATAGACATAGGAGAGAAGGTATTATCCACCAATAATTTGAGGCTGTGCTGTTTTGTTATCTTAGAAAGTCCCTTAATATCGGCGATCTCCAGCAATGGGTTACTCACACTTTCGCAAAAGAGTATCTTGGTTTCCGGAGTTACTGCTTTCCTAACAGCGTCCAGTGTAGTGATATCGACAAAAGTGGTCTTAATATTGAATTTAGGTGCCAGATTCTTCAGAAACGCATAGGTTCCACCGTAGATGGTTCGGCTAGCGACAATATGATCGCCGGCACCGCAGATTTGTAATATGGCAGCAACGATAGCTCCCATACCTGTTGCAGCAACAGTGGCGGTTTCAGTCCCTTCCATGGCGGCTAGTGCTTCGCCCAGGTAAAGGTTGGATGGCGAACTATGACGCGAATACAAATAACATCCTTCTGCATTTCCTTCGAAAGTATCGAACATGGTTTTTGCGGAATGGAAGGTATAGGTTGAAGAATCTGAGATGGAGGGATTCACTCCACCAAACTCACCGAAGTATTGTAGATCCTGAATTTTATTTGCAGGTTTAAAGGCCATGATATTGATGTTTATATTTATTCAAAACTAAATTTATATAATATATTAATCAATGATTTAAATCATAATTAGATTATTATACTAGAGGATTAAATTAATGCAGAAAATATGTTTAATATACGTTAATTTTATCGTAACTTGATGAAAATATTTCAGCTATGGTATTGGATAAAATTGATGTAACTATTCTCAAATATCTGCAAGAGGATGCTAAGCAAACGAATAAGCAGCTTTCCCATAAACTCAATTTATCGGTTACAGCGGTATATGAAAGAATTAAAAAATTAGAAAGATCTGATGTGATCCGCAAATATGTGGCGCTTCTGGACAGGAAGAAAGTTGATCTGGGCTTTACGGTTTTCTGTCATATCAAATTGGTCCAACACGTGCATAAATCCGTTATCGATTTCGAGCGCGAGGTTGTAAAATTGCATGAAGTTCTTGAGTGCTTCCATGTGAGTGGTGAATATGACTACTTGCTAAAAGTTATTGTTAAGGATATGGATGATTTCAGAAGTTTTATGGTTGAAAAACTTACCACACTTCAGCACATAGGGAGTACGCAAAGCTCGTTTACTATAAGCGAAGTAAAAAATACCACGGCGCTTAGGTTTTAGCTTTCTTAATTCGTTGCCTGTTGCTTAGGAGTATTGTACCTTTGTACTTCGAATTTTCAAAAAAGACAATATGAATACATATGACGTTGCTATAATTGGTTCCGGACCGGGCGGTTATGTTGCGGCTATTCGCTGCGCTCAGTTAGGTATGAAAACTGCTATTATTGAGAAATACAGTACCCTGGGTGGAACTTGTCTTAACGTAGGATGTATCCCGAGTAAAGCGTTGCTGGATTCTTCGCATCATTATGAAGATGCATTGAAGCATTTTGAGGAACACGGTATTGAGATCCCAGGTGAGATCAAACTGAATTTCAAAAAAATGATCGAAAGGAAGCAGGCTGTTGTTGATCAGACGACCAAAGGGATCGACTTCCTGATGAATAAAAATAAGATTGATGTATTACAGGGTGTCGGTTCGTTTAAGGATGCAACGCATGTCATTATAAAGTCTGAAAAGGAACAAAAAGAGATAGAAGCAAAACATATAATAATTGCTACGGGTAGTAAACCGGCATCATTGCCATTCATCACTCTCGATAAAGAGAGGGTCATTACTTCTACCGAAGCATTAAGTTTAACCGAGATTCCAAAGCATATGATTGTGATTGGAGGAGGTGTTATCGGTCTGGAATTAGGGCAGGTATATCGTCGCCTGGGTTCCGAAGTGTCTGTGGTGGAATATATGGACAGAATAATCCCAACAATGGATGGGGCTCAGAGTAAAGAACTCATGAAAGTGATGAAGAAGCAGGGGGTCAAATTTTATGTGTCCCATAAAGTTTCAGCCGTAGAAAGAAAGAAAAACGAAATCACCATAACAGCGACTGATAAGAAGGATAAGGAAGTTGCGTTTACCGGCGATTACTGCCTGGTATCAGTAGGTCGTCGTCCTTTTACCGATGGCTTAAAAGTTGAGAACGCAGGCGTTAAAGTGAATGAACGAGGACAGATAGATGTAAATGATCATTTACAAACCAATGTTTCAAATATCTACGCCATCGGAGACGTCGTTCGCGGTGCCATGCTTGCCCATAAGGCAGAAGAAGAAGGAGTATTGGTTGCAGAGATAGTAGCAGGACAAAAGCCTCATATCGATTATAATCTGATTCCTGGGGTGGTCTATACCTGGCCTGAAGTGGCCTCTGTTGGAAAGACCGAGGAGGAACTAAAAGCGACAGGTGTTGATTACAAGAGTGGCCAGTTCCCCATGCGCGCATTGGGCAGATCTCGCGCCAGTGGCGATACGGATGGGTTTGTAAAAATCCTATCCGATGCCAAGACCGATGAAGTACTGGGAGTGCATATGGTAGGGGCACGGGTAGCCGATCTTATTGCTGAAGCCGTTACCGCTATGGAATTCAGGGCAAGTGCAGAAGATATTGCAAGAATGAGCCATGCACATCCGACGTATGCGGAAGCGGTGAAAGAAGCAGCGCTGGCAGCTACTGAGAATCGTCCGCTTCACATTTAGAACATAATAAAACACAAAAAAACCATCCGATTCTTATCGGATGGTTTTTTTTATTCCCTGACCCTGTTGTTAGTGCGGGGTGGGCCAACGAAAACTATTTATTCGATTACATTAACCGTCCAGCTCTTTGGTGCCGGATCTATCGCCCCAGCTGTTATATTTGAAAGTCGTACTGTTACCGTATTGGGTGCGCTCACGTAACAACTCCATGTTAGTCCGTTTTCTATGGTTCCTGCTGGGGAGCAATTACAAGAACTACCAGGGTTTGCGCCGTTAACCGTTACTGTTTGTTCAGTATGTAATCCGGCGAACAATGACAGGAAATCCAGGATGGTAATGGCTGATAACTTTTTCAATACAATTTTTCGTGTACTATTCGGAGTGAAGTACAGATTAGTTCCATCGTATTCAAAAGCACCTGCTTCAGGACTACTTAAATTAGTGCCGGCATTAAATTTCACCGGTGCGGAGCCGGCAGAGCTGGTTCCTCCTTTAAGATGTAAAACAGCCGTTGGATTATCCACGCCTATACCGACATTTCCGCTGGCCCTTATGGTCATTTGCATACCGTCCTCATCGGCATAAGTATTACCTGCCGGGGTAACCGAAAAATTAAATCGGGAAGGCAAATGCCCACTGTAATGATCAGAATCTGCCGCCGAAGTTACATAGGAAACAATATCAGATTCTCCACTGCCGTTCCATACAGATCCTGCCAGAGAACCAATAGCGTCACCATCATTCAGGAAGTCACCCGAAGCAAACGTTCCATTCTTTGTAAAGAATATGAAGTTAGGGGCATTAGGGCGCGTACCGTTAGTTGCTATTTGTATGTCGTTATCTCCTGGTAGCCGGATTTCGAGACTCTCGTCAGGATCATCAGTTCCCATGCCCATCTGACCTGTATCCAGGATCACCACATCTTTTTGGTTTTCTTTGAATGCTTGTCTTACATAGGTAAGGTCTTCATTGGTCTTATTATAGCCATCCACCCATTCACCGGCAAAATATTGCCATTCGCTGTCGGCATTATTCCAGAAGTAGTGCCCTTTTTTATACCCCGTAGCAGCTGTTGCTAAAAAAATCAACATACCGTCCTGATCAGCACCCGGATTTATTGCGGGTAGCGCATCTACACGAGGTACAAGTAAGCCATCTCGAATTGAAGGATTGGATGGATTGGTGGCGGTTACCTCAAAAATACTCTTCGGACTAGTGGTATTTACACCTACCTGGGCATAAATTTGAGAGGCCAGCGAGAGGTTGAAACATACTATGAAAATAAATTTCTTCATGTCCTTTTCTTTACTGGATGACAGTTATCTTCCAACTTTTATTCGCTGGATTTACAGCTATAGCACTCACATTTGAAACCCTCACAGTAACGGTGTTTGCTGCACTTACGTAACAGCTCCATTGTAATCCAGGTTCGATAGATGTGTTTGGTGCACAAGAGCAGGCACTTCCTACAGTTGCTCCAGCTACAGTTACCGTTAATTCGGAAGTGTTGCCGGATGTGATATTCGGGAAATCCAATGCTTGAGTAGCTGTTAGCCCGGTCATTAATATCTTTCGGGTTGTTGCAGGTGTGAAATACAGATTTGAACCGTCATATTCCATAGCTCCTGCCTCGGGAGTACTTAAATTAGTTCCGGATGATAATTTGAGTGGGGCCGAATTGGAACTAGCTGTTCCAGCCTTTAGTTCTAATACTGCAGAAGGGTCGTTTAAACCAATTCCCACATTACCAGTGCTCGCAATCACCATTTCCGGATTGTTCGAATTGAGTACAGTTTCTCCGGGGCTGGTTACCGCGAATTCTATCTTTGTGGGATGACTTGATGAAGTGTGATTTCCGTCGGCTTCCATTTGAATGTTCGCAACATCTGCAGACTTTCCGGTTCCGGTCCATACCTTACCAGTCATATATCCTATATCGTCTTCGTCGTTCATGAAATCGGGAGTAGCAAAAGTACCGTTGGTGGTATAAAATACCAGCTGTGGCGGATCCGGTGGCGATGCACTGGATATCTGAATGTCGTTGTCTCCGTCGAGTTTTAACTCGAGGTTCTCTTCCAGATTGCTGGTTCCCATACCTATCTGACCGGAGTCAAGTATGACGACATCCACTCCACCAACACCTGCCTGGTTTGCATAGATAAGATTGCCATCGTAATCTCCGCGTGATTGGGTTACGAAACTGTCCTTCCACTCGTCGTTATAAGAGATCCAGGCTGTTTTTGTATTATCCCAGTAGTAAAATCCTTTTGGATTACCGGAAGATGCAGTATTTAAGAAAACCAACATACCATCCTGATCCGTACCGGGATCTGAAGATGGAAAATTGCTTATTCTTGGAATGAGTATACCATCGGTATTAGCGGGGGCCGTGCTATTGGATGCCGGAATATCCAGCATACTTTTAGGACTTGTTGTACCGATTCCAACCTGGGCATTCATGTCCAGGGCGAAAACCACAAGTAATAACAATGAGAGCACATAAGTAGTCTTTCTCATACGGGGGAGATAATTTGGGGTTTATCTGGGACAATATTAATACCTAAGACACATTCTCAAAAACAATTGTAGGAAAAAACTGAATATTTTCGATGTTGTGCATCATTCATCGACAAAGTGCATCGTTATACATTCAATCAAATTCATTTTTGACCACCTTTAGACGCTCAGAGTAATGCAAATGTCTCTTCAAAATAGGTATCTTTGAATTATGAAAAAAATTATTGCTTTTGCCGGAAGTAACAGCAGTACTTCCATTAATCATAAGTTAGTCGCTCATGTGACTGAAAGAATCGAGAATCATACCGTAAACCTTATTAAACTTACAGATTATCCCTTGCCGATATTTGGAGAAGACCTCGAAAAGGAAGCTGGTCATCCGGAGGAATTAAGCAGACTTCTGGAGGTTATTAGATCGCACGATGCTGTAATTATTTCGGTAAATGAACACAATGGTGGGATTTCCGCATTTTTTAAGAACGTCCTGGATTGGCTTTCCCGCATTGAAATCAAATTTCTGGATGGTAAAAAAATACTTCTGCTAAGTACCTCGCCCGGCAAGCGTGGCGCCATTTCAGCCCTTGAATACACCAAAGGCGTAATGCCTCGTTATAACGGAGAATTGGTTGAATCATTATCATTCCCATCCTTTACTGCTAATTTTTCAGTTGATGACAATAAAGTTACCAATGCCGAATTGGCTTCCGAACTTGACCAGGCAATTCAATCATTTCTCGCATCTCTTGCATGAAACGGATCCACTCCAATTATACGCTCACCCTTGATGATCCGTTCAGGAAGAAAATACTTCTATGGGCGCAGCAATTCGATGAGGTAGCATGGCTGGATTCAAATAATTATCAGCAGGGTCACAGCAGCTACCAGGCGATATTGGCGGTAGATGCTTTTACATCCTTGAAGACGGACTACCATGATGCATTTCAAAAACTGGATGAGTATCAAAGTAGTCTGAATGACTGGTTATTCGGTTATCTTACCTACGACCTTAAAAATGATATTGAAGAGCTTAGTTCGCACAATCATGACGGACTGGGATTTCCGGACCTGTTCTTTTTTCAGCCGAAAAGGTTGTTTTTGTTTTCTGAAGATACCGTCGATTTGTTGTATTTGAATATGGCGGCAGATGAAATGGAAGCTGATTGGAGTGATATAAATAAGATCTCTGTGGATGAAAGTTCATCAGTGGATGAACATCAGACAGTGAAAATCAGTTTGCGTACTTCCAAGGATAATTATTTTGAAGAAGTGAACCGAATGCTTGCACATATTGAGCGCGGTGACATTTACGAAGCAAATTTCTGTCAGGAATTTTTTTCCGAAGATATTGTAATAGATCCTATTAAAACGTTCGATCACTTGAACGAGATCTCGAGACCTCCATTCGCGACTTACCTGAAATTCGGAAATAATTACGCCATGTCTGCCTCACCGGAACGATACCTGAAGAAAAAGGGAAAGGAAGTAATATCACAACCCATAAAAGGTACGGCCAGACGATTTAAAGACGAGGAGCTGGACGATGAAATGATCGAGAAACTTAAGAACGATCCGAAAGAACGGAGTGAAAATATCATGATCACAGATCTGGTTCGAAACGATCTATCCCGGTTTGCGAAAAAGGGAAGTGTGGAAGTGGAAGAATTGTGCGCTGTTTATACCTTCGAACAGGTACATCAATTGATCTCAACAATACGCTGTGATGTTTCGGAGGATGTGAAACCTGCCAGCATCCTTAGAGAAACCTTTCCGATGGGAAGTATGACAGGAGCACCCAAAGTGTCGGCGATGAAGATCATTGAAAAGCTGGAAGATGCAAAACGTGGTCTTTATAGCGGGGCGATAGGTTATTTTGCCCCTAACAACGATTTCGATTTCAATGTGGTGATTCGGAGTATACTGTATAATGCCGATAAAAAATATGTAAGCTATTCTGTAGGAGGGGCGATCACCGCCAAAAGTATTCCCGAAAATGAATATGAAGAATGTCTGCTGAAAGCAAAAGCTATGCGGGAGGCACTGGAACAGCCTAAATAATCTATTTCGACCAATGCGAATACTTATATTTGCGTCAATTAACAACTTCAAATGCTGAATCGTCTGAAACAACATATCGATGACAACCTTTCTTTTTTAAAGGGAAAGAAGCTATTGATCGCTTGTAGCGGTGGTTTGGATAGTGTTGTTATGACGCATCTCTTCAAAGACCTGGGTTATGAAATGGGCCTGGCACATTGTAATTTTTCGCTTCGTGGTGAGGAAAGTGATGAAGATGAAGCCTTTGTTACCGATCTCGCCAAAAAACTGAGCATCCCATCGTATGTGGAAAAGTTTGAAACAGAGGTATACGCAAAGCATAGAAAACTCTCTGTTCAAATGGCAGCTAGGGAGTTGCGTTACCTGTGGTTCGATGAGATCCTCCTGGATTTCAATTATGATTTTTTACTCACCGCTCATCATGCCGATGATAATCTCGAGACCTTGTTCATCAATCTGTCAAGGGGAACCGGATTACGCGGATTAACAGGAATTCCAGAACATACAGATAGTGTGGTACGGCCTTTATTGCCTTTCAGCAGAGCGGAAATTTTGGCGTATGCGAAGAAAGAAAAATACTTTTGGCGGGAAGATAGCAGCAATGCAAAAATCGATTATTTTCGCAATGCACTTCGACATGAAGTGATTCCTCCTTTGAAGAAACAAATTCCAAATTTGCTTCAGAATGTGAATAAGACACAAAGCCATCTGAGTGAATCCGAATCGCTTCTTGAGGACTACCTCGTACTCATCAGACAATTGGTGGTAGAGAAGCAGGACGAAGGATACGCTATTAATATCAGCAAGATCTCAAACCTTCCAAATACCAAAGCATTGCTTTATGAGTTGTTGTATCCGTTTGGGTTTACAGCGTGGAAGGATATTTCAGAACTACTTCAAGCCCAAAGTGGCAAATATATAGTTTCAGGATCCCACAGGCTGGTTAAAGACAGGGACTTACTTTTACTTACCGAAATCCCTTCAGGAGATCATCCAGAAGAGGTAGAAATTCTCGAATCCACCGAGCGCATTGAGCAGCCCATTCCGTTAATTATTAGTTCTGTTAATGATAGCAAAGCGAACACGCCCAAAGAGATTTATGTAGATGCCGATACCTTGCACTTTCCCCTAAAAGTTAGACGTTGGCAGAAGGGGGATTATTTTCATCCCCTGGGTATGCAAGGAAAAAAGAAATTGAGTAAATTTTTTAAGGATGAAAAGTTATCTTTGGTGGCTAAAGAAAAAATCTGGCTGCTTTGCAGTGATGACCAAATTGTTTGGGTTATAGGCCGACGAGCAGATAGCAGATTCAAGATAGGGCCTGAAACCACCCGAATCATTAGTATACGCACCTCCTAATCTATCAGTAAAGAATGAAGCGATTATTTTTATTTGTTTTAGCGGCTTTTATAGGCACTTGTTCGATAGAGGCCCAGGATTTTTTAGATCCGGTTTCCTGGGAAGTCACTACGCAAAAAGAGAGTGAGACACGGTACAATATTATATTAGAAGCCACCATAGATGCCGGGTGGCATTTATATAGCCAGATACAATTCGGAGAAGAATTTGAAGGACCTATTCGCACAGAGTTTTTCTATAATTCAAGTCCTGGAACCTATACATTGGTGGGAGAAACACAGGAACCGGATGTAATTCCAATATTCGATCCGGTATTCGAGATGGACGTTAAGTTTTTCGAGGATAAGGCGGTATTTATTCAACCAATTGAGGTTGTTAATCCGAAAGGATTGAAGGTCCTGGTGGAAGTTTCTTATTCGGTATGTGACGACGAGAAATGTCTACCACCCGATCTGAAATCGTTCGAAGTTGACCTGGCATCGGGCATGTCGGAATTGACCACTGCGGAACTAACGGCATTCGACCTCGAGCAAACAGCTGCGCTTACCATTCCCTTACAAGGTGATCTTGGTGATACCAATGGAAAGAAGGGATATTTCTCTATTTTTCTTTGGGGTTTCATTGGCGGATTACTGGCCTTGCTCACACCCTGCGTATTCCCAATGATCCCATTAACAGTTTCCTTTTTCACAAAAGGTTCCAAGGATCGTAAAAAAGGAATAAGAGACGCCATGCTTTATGGTTTCTTTATATTTCTTATCTATGTATTGCTAAGCCTACCATTTCATCTATTGGACACGGTAGATGAAGGGCTACTGAATAATATTTCAACAAACATTTACCTGAATATCCTGTTCTTCGTGGTGTTCCTGGTTTTTGCGTTCTCTTTCTTTGGTTACTTTGAATTAACATTACCGAACTCATGGAGTACTAAAATGGATCGGAAAGCCACTACTATTGGCGGATTTGCTGGTATCTTTTTTATGGCACTTACACTTGCCATCGTATCGTTTTCCTGTACAGGGCCAATTCTGGGTGGTTTATTGGGTAGCTCTTTGAGTCAGGATGCCGGTGCCATGCAATTGTCCTTTGGAATGGGCGGGTTTGGACTGGCGCTTGCCTTACCTTTTGCCTTGTTCGCATTATTTCCAAATTGGTTGAATTCGATGCCAAGTAGTGGAGGATGGTTGAATACAGTAAAGGTGGTACTCGGATTTGCTGAACTTGCACTGGCGTTTAAATTCCTGTCTAATGCCGACCTGGTAATGCATTGGGGAATACTAAAAAGAGAGATATTCATCGCTATTTGGATTCTTTGTTCGCTGGGTATGGCCCTTTATCTATTTGGGATTATCCGGTTTCCACACGACGGGCCTAAAGGACAAAAACTCCCTAAGGGTAATATCATTGTTGGAATTTTAGCGATCGCATTTACGCTTTATCTTATCCCGGGTCTCACCAACACCAAATATGCAAACCTGAAATTATTAAGCGGTCTTGCACCTCCAATGTTCTATAGCTTATACGACAAGGGCACATCGGCTCCTTTAGGCTTAACGGCCTATAAAGATTTTTATGAAGGCGTAGAAGCCGCTAAAAAAGCTGGAAAACCTATAATGTTGGATTTCACCGGATGGGCCTGTGTGAATTGTCGGAAAATGGAAGAACATGTTTGGAGTGTTGAGGAAGTATTCAAGCTGATCGATGAAGAATTTATCCTGATTTCTCTTTATGTGGACGATAGAAAACCCTTAAACAACGAAGAGCAGTTCAATTTCCTGAAGCCCACGGGCGGAACTAAACGAATTAAGACCATAGGTGATAAATGGGCAACTTTTCAAACGGTCAACTTTAAAAATAATTCACAGCCTCATTATGCCATTATGGACAGTGATTATAACCTATTGAATAAACCGGTTGGATATACTCCCGATGAGAACGAATATCTTGCCTGGCTCAAATCCGGATTGCAAGAGTTCAAGAACAGGAAATAAGCTGACAAAAAGGTTCTAAAACCTTTTATTCCGGCTATTTTAGGGATATTAACAAGGACCGAAAGAAATAAATACTATGGGTATTTAAAGATTCCTCGATATATTATCGATATTGTGGTAATAAAAAAAGCATCCCGTCTTCACGGGATGCTATAACAAACCTAACTTAGTAAATTCTAAAAGTCTTAGTAATACTTTTAAAATATTCTACCAAATAAATTTTCTATCCCCACAAAAAATTGATATTAGTAGAATTTTCACTAATTCATATCAAAGGTAAAATACATACCTACATAAGTCCATACGTGCATACACGTATTTTGATAACTTTAGCAATCTATTGAATGCCTTGTTATCACTGGTATTTCACTATAAAAGCCACTAAATTGTCCTATATGGATAAATAGTGGCTTAAATTTTATGAGTTCACACTTGTGTACCCAATTTTTACTTCCTACTCAAATGTAGCTTAAAATTTAGTCCGTACGATATCCATACTTCGGAAATCAGCTACGAAAACGTTATAGTGTTAATATGTTTTATAACTTTAACATTTATTCAGAATATCGCATCATAAATCATAATTTAACAATGAAGATCTAGTTTAATTATTTATTTCTGAATTTGTTTTACGCGTAAACACATACATTTCCAGAGGAATATGCAAAAACTTACCTTAAAGAAAATTGCCAAGGAGTTGGATGTATCTATTTCAACCGTGTCCAAATCGCTCAAAGACAACCCTGAGATCAGTGAGGATACCCGGCAAAAAGTAAAAGCTTTCGCCAAGTTATATAATTACCGACCCAATACCATTGCATTAAGCCTGAAGAATCGCAAGACCAGAACCCTGGGAGTGATCATTCCCGAAATCGTGCACCATTTCTTTACCACCGTAGTTAGCGGGATAGAAAAAGTAGCCAATGAAAAGGGTTATACGGTGATCATCGGACTTAGTAATGAATCATTTGAAAAAGAGGTGACTAATATGGAAAAGCTCGCTAATGGCAGCATCGATGGGTTTATCCTGTCGGTATCCCGGGAAACGCAGCTAAAGAAGGATTATCACCATCTTAAAGAAACCATCGATCACGGTATGCCGATCGTGTTGTTTGACCGCAGTATACCCGAGATCGAGTGTGATAAGGTTGTAGTTGATGATACCGAAGGGGCCAGGAATGCGGTATTGAAATTGATTTCTCAAGGTTGCGGAAATATAGCCCTGATTACTACTGAAGATCATGTGAATGTAGGTAAATTACGAACCACAGGTTATAAGAATGCACTGGAAGAGAAGGGGTTGGATTTTTCAGACCAACTGGTTTTAAAATTACAGGATGAATTTAATGAAGAAGGGATGGAAGACCAGTTGAATACCACTATAGAATTATTCCTGAGAGGAAGACCTGAAATTGACGGTATTTTTGCCGTTAATGAAAAATACGCCTTAACTGCAATGAAAGCGGCTCGTACCCTCGGGAAGAATATCCCTTCAGAGATCAAAGTGATCGGTTTTACCGATGGAGTGCTCTCCAAATACGCCACACCGAGCCTCACTGCTGTGAGTCAGCACGGCATCCAAATGGGTGAGAAAGCCGCAGAATTACTCATTGGAAGGCTGGAAGATGACGACTATGAACCGCCATACCAAACTGTGGTGGTTGAGACCAGATTAATTGAGCGTGAATCTACATCGGCTAACTAAGGAATTTTAAAAAATACGTTATATTTACGCACGCCTATCAGGACTCAATTTTTACTTCCTATTTAGATTAGTTTTGATATGCTGCTTCTTTCATTATGAAAGAGTCTCATATTGAAGCAAAGAGGCTATCAATATGGAAAAACCAAAGTTAAGTTTTTGGCAGATTTGGAATATGAGTTTCGGTTTTCCAGGAATTCAGTTCGGGTTTGCACATCAGAATGCCAATACCTCACGAGTTTTTAAAAAGTCAGGTGCTGCTAATGAATCCATTCCAATATTGTGGATCGCAGCCCCAGTAACCGGATCGATCTTTCAACCCATTTATAGATATTTCAGTGACAGGACCTGGAATTGTTTAGGACGACGAAAGCCTCACGTACTAGTAGTTGCCTTACTAGCCTCCATAACTTTATTTGTCATGCCTAATTCCACCTCACTTATGGTAGCTGCCGGGATGATTGTGGCCGGATTACTGATACTACCACTAACAATAGTTAAAAAAGTAGACATTAATGAATAAGAAAGGATTTATTTTCGATCTGGACGGAGTTATTGTAGACACTGCCAGATATCATTATGCAGCATGGAGTAGATTAGCGGAGCACCTGGGTATTCCTTTCAGTAAAAAACAGAATGAACATTTAAAGGGTGTTAGCCGAATTGGGTCCCTCGAGAAAATTCTTGACTGGGGTAAGATGAAACTTTCCGAAGATCGCTTTGACGAATTACTGGATACGAAGAATAAGGACTATCTGAGTTATATTGAACGAATGGACGAGGAAGAGATCCTTCCGGATGTTCCCCGGGTGCTTTCATTTTTAAAACAGAATAAACAACCCATTGCCTTGGGGTCGGCAAGTAAGAATGCCCGGACCATCCTGAAAGAGGTCGAATTACTTAACGTTTTCGATACCGTTATTGACGGGACCAATGTGAGTAAAGCAAAACCGGATCCCGAAGTATTTTTAAAAGCTGCCGAAGGATTGGGGGTGCCTCCGGAAAATTGTGTCGTTTTCGAGGATTCGGTTGCCGGTATCAGGGCGGCCAATACAGGTGGAATGATGAGCATCGGGATAGGTGATCCGTCCGTCTTACACGAAGCGACCTATGTTTTCAAAGATTTTACAGAAATATCAAACGAATTTTTTTCTAAATTAATTTCAGAATAATGAATCAGGATTATATCAAACCAGACCCGTGGTCGATTATTGAAGAAGGCTTTGACGCCGAAAAAGTGAAATCTTCCGAAAGTTTATTTAGTATTGGTAATGGTGCCATGGGCCAAAGAGCCAATTTTGAAGAGGACTATACAGGCAAAACATTTCAAGGAAGCTATGTGGCCGGGGTGTATTATCCCGATAAAACACGCGTAGGCTGGTGGAAGAACGGTTATCCGGAATATTTCGCCAAAGTATTGAATGCTCCCAACTGGATCGGCCTGAAAGTTTCCGTGAATGGCGAAAATCTTGACCTGCATCAATGTACAAAGGTGCACAACTTCAGAAGAGAACTCAATATGCAGGAAGGTTATTATCGTAGATCCTTCGAAGCAACCCTTCGAAATGGTACGGAGATAGCTGTAACCAGTACGCGAATCCTCCATATTGATATGGATGAACTGGGAATTATCAATTATGATGTAAAACCGCTTAACAAGGACGCTGAAATTGTATTTAGTCCGTATCTGGACGGTGGAATCACCAATGAAGATAGTAATTGGGACGATAAATTTTGGGATACGTTAAGTGTTTCGGAAGCCAACCACCAGGCATTCATCCGATCCAAAACCATGAAAACGGAATTTCATATCTGCACCTATATGCAGTCCGAAGTGTATCTGAACCAAAATAGCATTACACCGGATTACACAACGAATGAAGCAGAACAATCTATTCAACTGAATTATTCGGTAACAGCGAAAAAAGACGAGAATGCGACCTTGATCAAATATGCAGGCTATACAGTTTCCCACAATCACAATCCTGATGAACTTATTGATGCGGCCAAATCCGCGGTTGAAAAAGGTATCAGTATCGGTTATGAGAAACTGAAGAAAAGCCAGGCTGATGCCTGGGCCTCGATCTGGGATATGGCAGATATCTCTATCAAGGGAGATGTGGAAGCCCAACAGGGGATTCGTTTTAATATTTTCCAGCTCAACCAGACGTATCTGGGTAAAGATGCCCGACTTAATATTGGACCCAAAGGGTTTACCGGTGAAAAGTATGGAGGAAGCACCTATTGGGATACCGAAGCCTACTGCCTGCCGTTCTACATGGCAACCAAGGATCATAAGGTAGCACGAAACTTATTGGTGTATCGCTATAATCATTTACAGAAGGCTATTGAAAACGCTGAGAAATTAGGTTTTTCAAATGGTGCGGCCCTTTATCCAATGGTAACGATGAATGGTGAGGAATGTCACAATGAATGGGAGATCACTTTCGAAGAGATCCACAGAAACGGCGCCATCGCATTTGCAATATATAATTATGTACGCTACACCGGGGATTATAGTTATGTTCCTGAAAAAGGACTTGAAGTACTTATCGGGATAGCACGATTCTGGCATCAGCGGGCTAACTTCAGTAAATTTAAGAACAAATATGTGATACTTGGTGTTACAGGTCCCAACGAATATGAGAATAATGTGAATAATAACTGGTACACTAATTTCACAGCTAAATGGTGCATCGAATATGCTGCTGCGGAAATAGAGAAGGTGAAGCATGAGTATACTGCAGACTATAACCGGATCATGTCGATCACAGGCTTGTCCGAAACGGAAGTTTCAGAATGGAAGAAGGTAGCCTCCGATATGTATTTTCCATATTCTGAAGAGAACAACATTTACCTTCAACAGGACGGCTTCCTGGATAAGGAACTTATCACCGTTGCAGAACTGGATCGCTCTCAGCGTCCTATCAATCAGAAATGGTCCTGGGATCGAATTCTTAGGTCACCCTATATTAAACAGGCCGATGTGTTACAGGGATTCTATTTTTACGAAGATCACTTCTCGCAGGAAGAACTGGAGCGGCATTTCAATTTTTACGAACCCTTCACCGTACATGAATCTTCACTTTCACCTTGTGTTCACAGTATCCAGGCGGCTAAGCTAGGCAGGATGGAACAGGCGTATACATTCTATTTAAGAACTTCACGTCTCGATCTTGACGATTATAACAAGGAAGTAGAAGAAGGCTGTCATATTACCAGTATGGCAGGAACCTGGCTGAGTATAGTGGAAGGATTCGGAGGAATGCGTGTACGAGATGATCACCTTGAATTTCATCCTCGTATTCCTGAACATTGGGACGAATATTCCTTCAAAGTAAATTTCAGGGGACAGATCCTTCGGGTAACTGTAACCAGGGATGGTAATTCATTTAAATTAACAGGAAAAGAGCCGCTAACAATAAAACTCAATGGTGAGACCAAAACTATTGAGCCAACAACATAACTGAAGAAATTTGTATATGAGAAACTTGAGAATCACCGGGATATTTATTTCCTTTCTAATCCTCGTTTTAAGCTGTGCTGATAATAAAAATAAAGCGGTAGCCACAAACACTAATGCTGAATCCACAATCGCCAAACCTTTTAGCTGGAAGGCGGCAACTATATATTTTTTGCTGACCGACCGTTTTATGAATGGAGACCTATCGAATGATGTGAATTTTGATCGTTCTAAAGAAACAGCTGTCTTGCGCGGATTTAAAGGCGGGGATCTGAAAGGTATTACACAAAAAATAAAGGAAGGGTATTTCACCGATCTGGGTATCAATGCTATCTGGATGACACCGGTTGTTGAACAAATTCACAACGGTACCGATGAAGGAACAGGATTCACCTATGGGTATCACGGCTACTGGACCAAAGACTGGACCACGCTGGATCCGAATTTCGGGACCAGGGCAGACCTTGCCGAGTTGGTTGAAACTGCGCATGCAAATGGTATAAGGATCTTATTGGACGCTGTAATTAATCATACGGGTCCTGTGACGGAACAGGATACGGTCTGGCCGGAAGAATGGGTGCGAACCAGTCCTAAATGTGAATTTAAGGATTATGAAAGCACTGTCACCTGTACCCTGGTTGAAAACCTGCCGGATATCCGTACAGAGAGTAATGAGGCCGTTGAATTGCCTCTCCAACTGGTAGCGAAATGGAAAGCCGAAGGCAGATATGATGAAGAACTGGCCGAACTGGATGCCTTTTTTGAAAAGACAGGCCATCCCCGGGCACCCAGGTTTTATATTATGAAATGGTTGGCTGATTATATCCATGACTTCGGAATTGATGGTTACCGTGTGGATACGGTAAAGCATACCGAAGAATATGTGTGGGAGGAATTTGAGGATGTATGCGAGGATGCTTTTAACAGCTGGAAGAAAGCAAATCCTGATAAAGTACTGGATGATGCCTCGTTTTATATGGTAGGAGAGATCTATTTCTATACTATGTTGAATGGCCGGACCTATGATTTTGGTGATCGAAAAGTGGATTACTTTAAAGACAGTTTCGACGCGCTGATCAACTTCGATCTACGTGCGAGTGCTAGTCGTACCTATGAGCAAGTTTTCAGTAGCTATAATGATGTCTTGAATGGAGATCTGAAGGGCTACAGCACGCTTAGTTATGTGAGTTCTCATGACGATGGTGAACCCTTCGATAAGGATCGCACAAAACCATATGAGGCCGCTAACCGATTATTACTAGTGCCCGGTGCTTCCCAGGTTTATTACGGTGATGAGTCGTCAAGAACACTAATAGTTGATGGAACCAGTGGAGATGCAACCTTACGGTCATTCATGAACTGGGAGGATATTGATAATAATGAGGAAACAGCACAAATTCTGGCGCACTGGCAAAAACTGGGTCGTTTCAGGAACGATCATATTTCTGTGGGTGCAGGCATCCATGAAATGATCTCGGAAAGCCCTTATGTATTTAAACGTACTTATTCTGAAGGTGAAATTTCTGATAGGGTGGTTGTTGGCCTGGACCTTCCGGAAGGACCGAAGTCGGTTTCCGTGTCTGATGTTTTTGAGAACGGAACAAAGATCCGCGATGCATACAGTGGAGCAGTTGCAGAAGTTACAGGGGGTTCAGTAACCATAACTTCAGAGTATACGCTGGTGTTGCTGGAAACAACAAATGAATAAAATGATAAAGTATAAATTAATAATAGCCGTAGCGGTACTTACCGTCGGATGTAAAACGGAAACAAAAAAAGAAGCTGTGGAAGTACAAAGTAGTATTGAAGAAATCGCACCGATTACCGATTCCGTCCTGGAATCGGCCATAATTTATGAAGCCAATATCAGGCAATATTCACCGGAAGGAACTTTTGATGCCTTTACAAGAGACATTCCTCAACTAAAGGAATTGGGGGTGAAGATCATTTGGCTAATGCCAATTTTTCCAATTTCTAAAGTGAAAAGGAAGGCTTTTGGCGATAAAATGGTGGAGGATATTGAGGATCCAAAGGCACGGGAGAAGTATCTGGGAAGCTATTATGCGGTTTCAGATTTCAGAAAAATTAATCCGGAATTTGGGACCATAGAAGATTTCAGAACCCTACTGAACACAGCACACGACAATGGTATGTATGTGATACTGGACTGGGTTCCGAATCACACAGGATGGGATCATACATGGATCTCCGAGCATCCTGATTTCTACACAAAGAATAGTGAAGGTGAGATCACAGATCCTCTGAATGACGATGGAACATCGGTGGGTTGGGAAGACGTAGCCGATCTCAACTATGACAATATGGATATGAGGGAGGCCATGATAGCCGATATGATGTATTGGGTTAAGGAAGAAGGTATAGATGGTTTCCGTTGCGATATGGCCGGAATGGTCCCGACGGATTTCTGGGCTGATGCCATCCCCAAACTACGAGCCGGGAAAGATATCTTTATGTTGGCCGAATGGGAGAATCCCGAGCTCACACAAAACAACCTTTTTGAAATGGCTTACGGCTGGGAAACCCATCACCTGCTGAATGCGATTGCAAAGGGGGAAAAGAACGTGAACGACCTGGACAATCATATGAGGCACCTGGACGAAATGTGGAAGAACGGCGGTTTTCTTATGAATTTTCTCACCAACCACGATGAGAATTCCTGGGCTGGATCCATCCCGGAACGCATGGGAGACGCTTCTGAAGTGATGCTGGTGTTAACCTATTGCCTGCCGGGGATGCCATTGATCTACAGCGGACAGGAATACGATTTGGACCATCGGTTGAAGTTTTTTGAAAAGGATAGTATTCCAAAGAAAAAAGGAAAGATGTGGCCGCTTCTGCAGAAACTTGGCGACATAAAAAATAACGAGCCAGCACTTTCCGGTGCCAGAGATCCTGGTACATTTACTCGAATTTCTGCGGATTCGGATAAAATTTTTGCACTTAAAAGAAGAAAAAGAGACAATGTTGTAGTCATTGTTGCAAATTTATCTCCCGATGAAGTGGTATTTAAAACAGACATTTCCGGAGATTTTACAGAATTGTTGTCGGAAGTAAAAATGAGTATAAAAAGTTCAGAATCAATAGCTTTAGGGCCTTGGCAATATATGATTCTCAAAAAAGATTAATCCATTTAAGTTAAATCCGAAAATCAAGACCTGTATACATTATGTTGCATGTCTTTATTTATAGTGTTACATTGCTGGTATGCTAATGAGAAGATTCATATTAGTACTATTCCTACGGGTACTGGCTGTCTTTCTCGTATTTTGCACTAATGGTCAATCTCAGGAATTGCCACCTATTTTAAATTTCTCTCCAGAACAATACAATGGAGGAAATCAGAATTGGTCAATCTCACAAACATCGAACAAGAAAATCTACATTGCAAACAATGATGGCTTATTAGAATTTAATGGTGCAAATTGGAGGTTGTATCCGTCTCCTAATAGTACAATCATTCGTTCGGTAAAGGTTATCAATGACACCATATACACCGGGAATTACATGGATTTTGGTTATTGGATTCCACGGAAAAATGGATTACTGAAGTATACTTCTCTGGTCAAATCTAAAGGGATAAAGATTCTCGAGGATGAACAGATATGGAACATAATACAGCAGGACAAATGGATTTTATTCCAGTCGTTGAATCGAATACTGATATATAACCTTGAGAATGGACATGTGAGATATATCACTGCGGGAAATACAATTAATAAGATCTTTCAGGTTAACGACGAAATTTTTTTCCAGGTATTCAAGGAAGGATTGTATACCATAAAGGAAGGAAATAAGAAATTGTCTTCGGACGCTGATGTGTTCAAGGACGGCGTCATAATCAATATGTTCGAAACTCAGGATGGAATTGGTTTTATTACTCAAAACAATGGTATGTTTCTTTTATCCAATGCTGAACCTGATCCATGGGATGTGCCAGCTGCTGAGGAGATTAGGAGTCTGGCGATTTACAGCGCAACGCAGTCCATGGATGGAAATTTAATCCTGGGCAGCATTGCGGATGGAATCCATGTATTAAACAATGCAGGAATACTTCTGTATTCTCTGAACCAGGGTAATGGACTCAGTAATAATACTGCGCTGTCCCTTTTTGAAGATTTAGATCGCAATATTTGGGTTGGACTTGACAACGGGATAGATTGCGTGAATGCCTATGCTCCATACGCCAATTATACCGATGAGAAAGGACGTCTTGGAACATCTTATGCCTCTATATTATACAATGGTTATATGTACTTAGGAACCAACCAGGGTTTGTTCTATAAGGAACAGGGCAGTGATTTAGACTTTGCACTTGTTACAGGAACAAGCGGACAGGTTTGGACCTTGAATGCAATCAATGGGGATTTATTCTGTGGCCATAATATTGGAACTTTAATAGTAAAAGGTGGCAATGCAGAACCGATTTCCGATGTTATGGGAACCTGGCTTCTGCGTAAAGTTCCCGGAACACCAGAATTAATTGTGCAAGGAAATTACGACGGTTTGTACGTGCTGGAAAAGTCAGATGGGAACTGGGCATTGCGCAACAAGATTTCCGGTTTTAATTTATCCGCCAAGCATTTTGAGATTAGTTTGGATTCTAAGATTTTGGTGAGTCATGAATACAAAGGTATCTTCATGTTGAAGATCGATGAAGATTTTACTAAGATTATATCTTTCAGTAAAAGTGATGCGGTAAGTAAGAGTTCAAATTCCAGCATAGCTAAGTTTAATGATACCATCTACTATGCCTGCGAGGAGGGGATTTTTAAGTATATCGAAAAGTCAGTGACCTTCGTTCGAGACCCTGAATTGAGTAAAATTTTTGAACAAGACGAATACATTACAGGAATTCTTGTAAGTGATTCCGAGGAGCAATTATGGCTTTTTACCAAGAATTACGTGAACAGGATTAGCAAGGAGAGTTTGGGTGACGCTTACAGCGTGAAAAGAATTCCTATTCCAAATCTATTGCACATTGGTAATAAAGGATATGAGAACATCACTAAGATCAACGAAAATGAATATCTGGTTGGTACCTCAAACGGATATTTAATTCTGAATATGGAAGAACATGAGAAAAGTAAGCACTCAATTCAACTGGATTTAGTAAAAAATGGAGTAAATCCAACCGAATTGACGGCGGTGAACCTACGTGAGAAAATTGAGTTCGCTGCCAATGAGAATTTCGTGGAATTTCAATATAGTGTTCCTGCATATAACAAATTCGAAGTTACAAAATACCAATACAACCTGGATGACCGAATGGGTGAGCGATGGAGTGAGTGGTCCACCGCTTCCTCTCAATCCTTTCAAAATTTGAAGCATGGCGACTACACATTCAGTGTGAGGGCACAGGTAGGCAACCAAGTGACGACGAATATCGCTTCTTATAATTTCACTATTAGGAAACCGTATTATTTATCGAATACGGGAATATTTTTCTATGTTATTGGTATTATTCTGTTGGCCTTATTGGTGAATTGGTTATATAAACGATATTACAGAATACAGCAGCAGAGAGCGATAGATAAGTCGAAACAGGAAATGGAATTGAAAGAATTGGAGGCTCAGAAAAAAATCATTCAGTTGAAAAATGAAGGCCTTCAGCAAGATATAGATTCAAGGAATCGTGAATTGGCCATTTCTACGATGAGTATGATCAACAAGAACAACACTCTGAATGGTATAAAGAATGAATTGCTGAGATTAAAGGATTCGGATGGAGTTAAATCTGTTATTAAACTTATAAATAAAACTCTCAATGATGCTGACGACTGGAAGTTCTTTGAGCAGGCATTTAATAATGCGGACCAGGATTTCTTTAAGAAGATCAAAGAGTTACATCCGATATTAACTCCTGGTGATCTCAGGTTGTGCAGTTACTTGCGTCTTAATCTATCTTCAAAAGAAATTGCCCCATTGCTTAATATTTCACCTAGAAGTGTTGAAATAAAGCGTTATCGATTACGTAAAAAAATTAATTTAGATCGTGAAATTAACCTCAACGATTACTTCATTAACTTATAAGCTACTCAACAAAGTAATTTTTACCTCTTAACTTACTTAACATTACCACAACATTTAGGTAATATGTGTGAAACTATTTATTTTCGATACTTCTAAATTCCTCGTATTTGCAATGTTAGTGCTTGTAATAAGCGCTTCTTTAAGGATTTGATAATTTATTAAATATTTTTTTGCAATGTATGCTTTATGTATAGTATCGCTTTGAGAATTCGATAATTGTTGTGGTTATATTGTGCTCAAACAACTTTTGTATGAAGCAGTTATACACTCTGATAGCACTTTTTCTCATTTCAGTAGTTACTTACGGTCAAAATTTCTCAGTATCGGGTACCGTGGTAGAGGACATTTCAGGATTGCCGCTTATAGGTGCTACAGTGCTTCAGAAAGGCACGTCGAACGGAGTCACTACAGATTTTGATGGAAACTTCACAATAGAGAATATTTCAAATGGCGACATTATAGTTTTTTCATATTTAGGTTTTCTAACTCAAGAGGTTCCAATCACATCCAACCAACGACTCAACATTATACTTGTTGAGGATTTGGCTAAGCTTGATGAAATTATAGTTGTAGGTTACGGAACTCAAAGAAAGAAAGAAATTACAGGAGCTGTTTCTGTAATTAGTTCTGAGACCATAGAAGATCTAAAACCAATTCGAATAGAACAGGCGCTTCAGGGTCAGGTATCTGGAGTTCAGATTACTTCAGGATCCGGTGCACCAGGTAGTGGTTTAAATATTGCCATCAGGGGTGTATCGACCAATGGTGATAACAGGCCTTTAATCCTGCTCGATGGAAACGTGATCGAAGATCTAAGTGTTGTAAACCCAGCCGACATAGAGTCAATCAATGTGCTTAAAGATGCCACAGCCGGTATTTACGGTGTACGGGCGGCAAATGGTGTACTCTTAATTACCACAAAAGGCGGTCGCCTGAACTCGGAAGTTAAGTTCGATTTCAAAACGTATTATGGAATTCAGGAAACCACAAGAAAGATACCTGTATTGAATGCTACCGAGTATGCTCTACTTGTAAATGAGGCACGAACTAATGGAGGACAATCACCACTTTTCACGAATATAGGGTCACTGGGGCAGGGGACTGACTGGCAGGAAGAGGTTTTCAAGTCGTCTCCAATTTACAGTGCCGATCTTACCGTAAGCGGAGGAGGCGAAAAGTCTCGTACATCTTTCGGATTTTCTTATTTGAATCAGGATGGTATTGTTGGCGGGGGTGATAAATCAACATTTACACGAGTCACCTCTCGTTTGAGTTATGACCTCGATTTTTTGAAAAATTTCAAATTTAACTCGTCTATTATCTTCTCCGGCACCAAAAGACGAAACATATTAGAAAACACTATTGGGTCTGTTTTATACAACTCCTTGAACAATGCCCCTACCTTTGCGATTCGAGATGATAATGGGGAATTTACCCTGGCAGAGGGACTAGGAAATGAAGTTATTAATCCATTAGCACAGATTGAGAATACTTTTAATAAAACCCGTGTGCGTAAAATAGCAGGAAGTTTTGGGCTGAAATATTCATTCTTGGAGAATTTCTCAGTAGAATCAAGAATTCAACTCAACTATGCAGAAGTTTTGGATTTCTCCTATTCTCCAATTGCTTTCTACGGTTCAGGAAAAGTATTCAATAATGAAAGAAACAGTGTTTTTGAAGGCACTTCCTTGTTCCGTGATTATACGTTTGATACGTTTGTTAACTATAAGAATTCATTTAATGAAACGCACAATATAAATGTAACGGTTGGAACTTCGATCTTTCAGACTACAGGTAGATTTTCCTCATTCACAGGTTTCGATCTGCCAGGAAACCCAGGCTACGATGCAAGAATTGAACAAGCCGGAATGATCCAGTATAACTTTCCGAATGGAGGAAATACATTCGACGCGAGATTACTATCCTATTTTGCACGAGTGCAATATGACTATAAAGGAAAGTATCTTTTCTCGGGTGTGATACGACGGGATGGTTCTACTAAGTTCGGACCAAAAAATAAGTTTGGTTATTTCCCATCCGCATCTATAGGTTGGATCACTAGTGATGAATCCTTTATGGTCGATAATGGGATTTTCGATTTTCTTAAATTCAGAGCTTCCTATGGAATCATTGGGAATGACCGTATTCCCGATTTCAGATTCGAATCCTTGCTTAATGGAGAAGGAGTATATGTAATAGATGATGAACTTGTTTTCGGAACTGCGGTTGGAGCAATTTCCAATCCTGAAATTCGATGGGAAGAGCAAAAAACATTGGACGTTGGGTTTGACGCAAAATTTTTTAATAATAGTTTAGATCTTACCGTAGACTATTTTAACCGCCGAACTAAAGACCTTTTGGTCACAGCTCCTGTTTCAGGAATATTAGGGGCATCTGCCCCTGGTTCAGCACCTCCGGTTGTGAATGCCGGTACAGTTGAGAACAGAGGATTTGAATTCAGTCTGGGTTATAACAAGTCACTATCAGACAACTTAAGGTTCAATGTCAATTTTAACGCTACGACACTCAAGAATGAAGTAATCTTTGTAAATAGTGAGAATGCTTTTATTCCCGGCGGATCATTCGGAGTGGGTCAGGACTTCCCTTCAAGAATGGAAGCAGGCTTTCCTATAGGATATTTCTACGGACTTAAAACCGATGGATTATTTCAAAACCAGGGTGAAGTGGATAACCATGCTTTTCAGGAGAACGCCTCTCCTGGAGATATCCGCTTTGTCGATATAAATGGTGATGGTATTATAGATCCTGACGACCGCACCAATATTGGAGATCCAATACCCGATTGGACTTTTGGCTTTAACCTTTCAGTGAGTTACAAGAATTTCGATTTCCTGGCCTATGCATTTGCATCCGTAGGAAATGAGATTGTTAGAAATTATGAGCGCTTTCAACCTTTGACGAATCGCACCACTTATTTCCTCAACAGATGGACCGGACCTGGAACTAGCAACGATTTTCCAAGAGTTACGACTTCTGCTACGTCTAATACATTATTTTCAGACTTTTTCGTTGAGGATGGTTCGTTTATAAGAGTTCAGAATTTACAATTTGGGTACACATTTAAGGATTTGCTGTCCGCGAGTCAAATAGATGATCTCAGGTTGTATGTCTCAGTCTTGAACGCCTTTACATTAACAAAATATCAGGGATATGATCCAACCACAACCTCGGGCGCGCCGATAGGCGGAGGTATTGATTTTGGTTTCTATCCTTCGCCCAGAACGTTTTTAATGGGATTAAATTTAAAATTTTAGGATATGAAGATTCTATTCAACAACAAACGCGTAGTATTGGTAATTATCGCATTGAGCTTCGTACCTACTTCATGCAGTGACGATTTTGTAGATATTAATTCTGAAGATCAGAATTCAGAGAATTTTTTCAACACAGAAGCAGATTATCAGAATGCACTCATAGGAGCGTATGACCTTTTGCAGGCATCTTTCATAAATGCCATGGTCGGTGAAATCGCATCCAATAATACCCTCGCGGGTGGGGAAAGTGCTATTGACGTTCCTGGAATCCAGGAGATCGATGATATGAGGCACACGCCAATTAATGCAAATTTAAGGGATATTTGGAGTTGGATGTTCGCTGGTGTGAACAGAGCAAATTACATTTTAGAATTTAAAGACAAAATTGAATTCCCGAATAAGCCCAATGTTATTGGACAAGCTACGTTTTTAAGGGCTTACTATTATTTCGAGTTGGTTAAGTTCTTCGGGGATGTGCCTTTGGCGGTAGATCAGCGTATTTTATTTGGAGATCAGAATGTTATAGAAAGAACTCCAGCTCCCCAGGTGTATGCCCAGATTGAGGCTGATTTGATATTTGCGGCAAGTGTATTACCTGTTACTCAATCTGAAACCGGAAGAATTACCAAGGGCGCTGCACAAGCCCTTCTGGGGAAAGCTTATCTATACCAGAATAAATTCACGGAAGCTGCTCAGGTCCTTGATAGTCTTATTAATTCGGGAACCTATCAGCTGCTTCAGGACTACGAGTTAATGTTTGAGTTTGAAGGAGAGAACAACATAGAATCTGTTTTTGAAATTCAATATTCAGACCTCGAAGGCGCCTCATTTGATTGTCTGCAATGTAGTGAAGGAAATGTAGCAGTTGGTTTCAACGGACCAAGAAATTTTAACGGGCCCCTTTTCGAATCAGGATTCAGTTTTAATGTCCCAACCGCTGAAGCATATGCAGCTTTTGATGAAGACGATCTAAGAAGGGATGTCGCCATCCTCGATATTGAAGCATTCGCAGCAGCCAATTCAGATTATAACAATGGTGCAGGCGTGAGTTGGACGGATGGATTTGAGCATACGGGATATTTTAACAGGAAATATATACCCCGTCAAGGTGATTCGAATATAGGAGATCAGAATTTAACGAACCCTAATAATTATAGATCTATTCGGTATGCAGATGTTTTATTAATGGCTGCTGAAGCACATAGCCGGGGAACCGGTAATGATGGCATGGCACTGAATTATTTAAATCAGATTCGTGAAAGAGCTGGTCTAGAGGCATTATCTGTAAGCGGTGGAGCGTTAATTGATGCGATATACCTCGACAGAAGGTTAGAGCTAGTGGGTGAAGGACATCATTTCTTTGACCTAGTTCGCACTGGGCGAGCTTCGACAAATATTGAAGGATTTATGAATGGAAAACATGAATTATTCCCAATACCTGAGATTGAGATTCAACTGGCAGGGAATCGCTGGGAGCAAAACCCGGGTTATTAAAAATTAAAGTTATGAAATTAAAGCATCTAGGTATTTTATTCTTGTGTATTTCGCTATTATCCGTTGTTAATGGATGTGAAGAAGAAGAGAGAGACACAGATTACTTGAAAAATATTCCAGCACCATCAGACATTGCACTTCTTGTGCAATTGACTCAGGATAATTCGGGTTTAGTTACCTTGACACCAAGTGGAAATAATGTCACGTTTTATACTATCGAATTTGGCGATGGTACTCCGGAAACCGTCGATATTTTGCCTGGTGAAAGCACAACTCATGTGTACTCCGAAGGTACTTACAGTGCTACTGTAAAAGCAAAAAATATAAACGGAGTTGTCACAGAGTACTCCCAGGATGTAGTGGTATCATTTTTGCCGCCTACAGACCTCGTGGTTACCGTTACCCCGGTGAGTGGGGATAATTTCTCCATCAATGTATCGGCAGAGGCCAATCTGGCTGTTGGATTTTTGGTTTATTTCGGGGATGTGCCTAATGAAGATCCAACACCATTGATGATCGGTGAAACTATTCAGCACACGTATCCCTCCGTTGGATCTTATGAGTTAAGAGTGGTCGCTTTTAGTGGAGTATCTCAAACTATTGAAGTAACACAAACTGTGATCATTGAAGACCCTATCACGTTGCCCATTGATTTCGAATCAACTACCATTGAATATACGTTTTCCGATTTTGGAGGAGCAAGCACAGCTGTTATTGATAATCCTGATCCCTCGGGTATAAATACGAGTAGTAAAGTGGCTGAATTCTTTAAAGAACCGGGAGCCGAGATCTTTGCAGGAACAGTAATTGAATTAGGTGCGCCAATCGATTTTACAAACTCGGACGCCTTTGCGATAAAAACATGGTCACCGCAAGCCGGATTGATCGTTAAATTAAAAATTGAGAATGCAATCGACCCAAATATCTCAGCCGAGATAGATGTGCCAACTACAACTGCTAATGCATGGGAAGAGTTGGTTTTCGATTTTTCAGGTGAGGATCTTAGCCAGGAATACTCGAAAGTGGTAGTGTTTTTTGATTTTGGAAATCCAGGTACGGGGACAACTTTCTATTTCGACGATATTTTACAAACCAACGCCGGTGGCGGTGGTGGCGGTGGCGGGGGTGTTGCCCTACCTGTAGATTTTGAGGATCCCAACCTTATTTATACCATTATAGGTTTTGAAGGTGCCGATTCTTCATTGGAAGCGAATCCTGATCCATCTGGCATCAATACAAGTGCCAATGTGGTTAGAACAATAAAAACAAATGGTGCTCAATTCTTCGCAGGTACTGTAGTTGAACTGGATGTTCCTATTGATTTTTCCACTACCGAGAAAATTGCGATTAAGACATGGTCACCAAAAGCTGCTATTCCTGTTCGCCTTAAACTTGAAAATTCAGATGCGAGCCAGTTTGTTGAATTGGACGTGAATACTACGGTTGTAAACCAGTGGGAGAAACTGGTATGGGACTTCACCGGCAGTACTGCCGGGATAGTGTTCACCAAGGTAATAATCTTCTTCGAGTTTGTTGATAATCTCCCGGGAGATGGAAGTACGTATTATTTCGATGACATCGATTTAGAAAATTAAAAAAATATTAGCATGAAAGGAAAATATATAATTTACGCGCTTTTATTCTTTTTCATTGGCAGTTGCCAGGATGATGACAATGTATTTGGTCCCGTTCAGGCACCTGCTAATTTGACGATATCAATAGAAGTTGCAAACGATCAGACGGGAAATGTGAGTGTAACCCCTGCGGCAGAGAATGCGATTAATTTTCACATAGTATTTGTTCAAGGAGAAGAACCAGTCGTTATAAATAATGGTGAAACAGCCGTATATCGATATACACAATCCGGACAATATTCTCAGGTTATCACTGTAATAGCCTATGGTACGGGAGGGGCATCAAGTTCTAAGTCTCTTCAGATTGACCTAGATGTTAGACTGATTATCGAACCAGTTGTCCTGGCGAACATCGCAGGTCAAGCCGGTCAGGGAAAACGATGGGTTTGGGATTCTTCTAATGCCGGACATTTTGGAGTGGGTGATCCCCTGGAGAACTTTCCGAATTTCTTTAGTGCAACACCGAATCAGTTAAATCCATGCCTTTATGATGATGTATTAACTTTCAGTCATGACGGACAGGAAAACTATTCCTTCCAACTAGAAACCGAGTCTGCCACGTTCATTAATTGGGCAGAAGTTAAACGCTTCTTTCCTGATGCAACTCCAATACAATTCGAAGATGAGTGCCGTGACATTGACGATCAGATTGAAACAGATACTGATTTTGTTATTATCGAAGATAACACTGGAACACTCACACTCACTGTAAATAATAGCACAATGTCTTATTGGTCCGGAGCTATGTCTTATGAAATCTTGGAACTCACAGAAAATAAATTAATGATTCGAGGAATACAAGATCCTTTTGATCCACCGGGAGATATGCTCGCGTGGTATCATACTTTCGTGCCGGAAGGATCGGGTAGTGGTGGCACAGCCTGTGATAGCGGTTCCACTGGGTCCATGGGTAGTGGGAATAATGATACACTCGTCTGGGCAGAAGAATTTGATGTGGACGGGAATCCATGTGATGGTAATTGGACGTTTGACACAGGTACGGGTACTAACGGATGGGGAAATGGTGAAGAGCAATACTACACAGATAGAACTGAAAATATTGTGGTTGAGAATGGATTTCTTAAGATCACAGCAAAGGCAGAATCATTTGCAGGTCAGGATTACACATCTGCAAGAATAAATTCGAAGGATAAGTTTGAATTCGAATACGGACGAGTCGAGGCCAGAGCCAAACTCCCAACAGGAGGCGGTACGTGGCCGGCAATGTGGTTGTTAGGAGCAGATTTCGAAACGAATCCATGGCCTGCCGCCGGAGAAATTGATTTTATGGAACATGTAGGTAATGATCAGGATGTTGTTTTCTCTTCGTTACACTGGCCTGCTAATTTCGGAGGCAATGCAATTACCGAATCTACCGTTGTACCAGGTGCCTCTGACGATTTCCATATTTATGAAGTAAACTGGAACCCGCAACAGATCATTTTTTCGGTAGATGGCGTGGTATATCATGTATTTCAGAATAATATCAATTATCCTTTCAATAAAGATTTCTTCCTCATACTCAATGTTGCGATGGGAGGAAATTTTGGTGGAACTATCGATCCAGGTTTCGTTGAATCGACATTGGAAGTTGACTATGTAAGAGTTTATCAGTAATGGCCACGAAACACCTTATATATTATTTATTAGGCGTTGTATTATTTACAACTCAACTTTCTTGCAATAAGATGAAAAGTGAGGTGGGTGTCGCAAACTCCCTGGACACTCCGTCATTGCATTCGCAAATGATCGACCGAAAGGTGGATTCCATTCTTGATCTGATGACCCTGGAAGAGAAAATAGGTCAGATGAATCAGCTAAATGGTTTTTGGGACCTAACCGGACCCGCTCCGACCGAAGGGGACGCGGCTAAAAAGTACGACGATCTTAAAAGCGGCAGAGTTGGTTCTATGCTGAACGTAAGAGGAGTGGCCGATGTTCTTCAAGTTCAGAAGATAGCCGTTGAAGAAACAAGGTTGGGAATTCCATTGATTATTGGTTTCGATGTAATCCATGGTTACAAAACTATGAGTCCGATCCCTTTGGCAGAATCTGCCAGCTGGGATATGAAGGCCATTCGAAACTCCGCTCGTGTTGCCGCTCGAGAAGCTGCGGCCTCCGGTATAAACTGGACTTTCGCTCCAATGGTCGATATCGCACGTGACGCCAGATGGGGTCGTGTGATGGAAGGTGCGGGAGAGGATCCATTCTTAGGCAGCCAGATCGCTATTGCCAGGGTTAATGGATTCCAGGGGACTGATCTGGCGGCTGAAAATACCATCGCAGCCTGCGCCAAGCATCTTGCTGGTTACGGTTTTGCTGAATCAGGAAGAGATTACAATACGGTCGATATTGGAAAATCTACGTTGTTTAATGTTGTATTGCCTCCATTCAAGGCAGCCAAGGAAGCCGGAGCTCGAACGTTTATGAATGCATTTAACGAATTAGATGGAGTTCCGGCAACCGGAAGCTCGTACCTTCAGAGAGATATTCTGAAAGAACAATGGGCATTCGATGGTTTTGTAGTCTCCGATTGGGGATCTATCGGAGAAATGGTTGCGCATGGATTCGCCAAGGATGGTTCCCAAGCAGCCGAATTGGCTGTTAATGCCGGTTCGGATATGGATATGGAATCCTATTTATATGTAAATAAACTTGCCGAACTTGTTAGTTCCGGCAAGATGGATGAAAATCTTATAGACGATTCAGTACGCAGGATCTTAAAGGTGAAATTCGAACTGGGACTTTTTGATGATCCCTACCGGTATTGCGATGCGGACAGAGAACAGAAGGAAATTGGAAGTGAGGAAAACAACCAGGCTGTACTGGATATGGCGCGTAAATCGATTGTACTTCTTAAAAATGAAGACAATCTTTTACCTCTTAAAAAAGAAGGACAAAAAATTGCCGTGATCGGCGCCCTTGCCGCCGATAAAAATAGTCCACTTGGAAGCTGGAGAATCGCGGCCGACGATAATACTGCCGTTTCACTATTGGAAGGGATGAAGAAATACGCAGGAAATGAGATTATCTACAGTAAAGGAGCTGATGTTACGACAGGGGAAACGCTATTTATAAAAGAACTAACGATTAACAATTCGGATAAGAGCGATTTCGATCAGGCCGTAGCGGTCGCCAGAAGTGCAGATGTGGTGGTTATGTCACTGGGGGAACCAGGATTTATGTCGGGTGAAGCGCGAAGCAGAACCCTACTTGACCTTCCGGGAGTACAGCAGCAATTGCTCGAAGCCGTTTATGAAGTAAATCAAAATGTAGTTCTTGTACTCAACAACGGAAGACCACTTACCATTCCATGGGCCGAAGAGAATATACCTGCTATTGTTGAAGGCTGGCATCTGGGAACTCAAAGTGGTAATGCCCTGGCTGAAGTGCTCTATGGTGATTACAACCCTGGTGGTAAGCTGCCAATGAGCTTTCCCAGAAAGGTTGGTCAGGTACCACTTTATTACAATGCCAAGAATACCGGGAGACCAGTTATTCCTGCTCCCGATATTGTTTTCTGGTCGCATTACATTGACGAAGAGAATACGCCATTGTATCCATTTGGTCACGGGCTGAGCTATACAAACTTCAAGTATAGCAACTTGCAGGTTGAAAATAATTTCAAAACAGATGGAATTGTACGTGTTAAAATTGAAATAGAAAACACAGGTCGCTTTGACGGCAGGGAAGTTGTCCAGCTTTATCTGCGTGATCTGTACGCAAGTATCACCCGACCTGTAAAAGAACTTAAAGGTTTCGAACTCGTGAATCTCGAGATAGGAGAACGAAAGACCATAGAATTCGCACTTACTGAAAAAGAACTTGGCTTCTACGACAACAATGGAATATGGAAGGTGGAGAACGGCGAATTTGAGGTATTTGTTGGGGGAAGTTCTGTAACGGACCATAAGAGTGAATTTGAATTGATACAATAGATGAAATTGGTTTTGTTTATATCGTCTTTGATTTTGTCCCTGGGAAATCCCGGCGGGGAACTTATCTTTTTTGATGACTTTAGCGATAAAACCCTGAATGAAGAACACTGGAATTATGAACTAGGTGATGGATGTCCAAACCTATGTGGCTGGGGTAATAATGAGAAACAGATATACACTAAATCGAATGTTAAAATTGAAAATGGCAATCTGATAATTGAAGCCACGAAGAATAGCAACGTTTACCAATCGAGTAGGATAACAACCAAGGATAAATTTGAATTCAAATACGGAGTGATCGAAGTTCGGGCGCAGCTTCCTGAAGGAAAAGGATTATGGCCGGCGATCTGGATGTTAGGTAACGACATCGATTCGCTGAAATGGCCGGCTTGTGGTGAAATAGATATTATGGAATACGCAGGTAAAGAACCAGGGTATATCCACACTTCATTGCATACACCTTCCAGTTTCGGTAACACTTTTAATACCAGGAAGACGTTTGTCGATGGTATTCTAGAGGGATTTCATATTTATAGAGTATACTGGACCAAGGATCTTATTGAATTTTATATTGATCAAGACCTGGTTTACACATTTTCACCAAAATTAAAAGACAACGCCAACTGGCCATTCAACAAACCTTTTTATGTCATTTTGAACATGGCTATAGGAGGAAATTTTGCCGGTACTGAAATAGATGATTCCATTTTTCCGAAGGAATTTAAAATTGATTATGTGAAAATTTATAAACCCTAATTAAAACGAACAAATATGAAAAAACTATTATGTTTTCTTTCCTTGGTGATAACCATTACAGGGTTTTCTCAAAATAATCCTATCAATTTTGAATCAGGAGGATTTGGCGATTCCTGGACCTGGACTGTTTTCGAAAATGATACAAACCCACCACTGGAAATTGTGGCGAATCCGGATCCCACGGGTATTAATACTTCATCAACCGTTGCTAAATTTACCGCTTTACAGTCTGGAATGCCGTTTGCGGGGGTGGAAAGTATGCACGGCTCGGATATAGGGACTTTTACTTTAAACAGTGAGAATGCGATCGTTTCTGTTAAAGTATGGAAATCTACAATAAGTGATGTAGGTATTAAGTTCGCCACGCCTAGCGGGGCTTCTACTGGGGAGATCAAGGTGCCAAATACCGTAATAAACCAATGGGAGGAGCTCGTATTCGATTTTACCGGGATTATTGGTGCTCCATCTTCAACCGGAATTGATCAATTAATTGTATTTCCGGATTTCATCGCGCGAACACAAGACAATATAATCTACTGGGATGACATCAATTTTGGAGATCAGCTTGGTGTAACCAGCTCAGAGATAGATACATTTAAGTCGTATCCAAATCCAGCAACGGATAATTGGAATATTCAGGGAACAGAAATAATAAACAAAATCACAATTTATAATGTTATCGGACAGGAAAAATTTACAGTGAAACCAAATGATTTAAACTATTCTCTGGATGTTTCTAGCTTAATGAAAGGTCTTTATCTCGCAACGGTAACAACGGCAACTGCTAGTAAAACAATTAAAATCGTCAAATTATAACAGATATATCTTACTAAAATTAAATATGAACTAAATTAAACCAAATGATGAAACAATACTTTTATATTCTCGTAACTATGCTGTTCGCATGTAATGTGAACGCTCAGATTGAAGTTGAACTAGACACCTCGGATCCTATTTTTGGATTTGCCAACGTTTTTGAAACGCCAGCAAATGGGGGAGGCTATGTGTTTGGAGGACCTTGGGGTATTCCGGATCTTAAAAGTGTAATTGATGCTCCTGCGTCTAATAATATTACACTACAACCGAACTTTAATACTTGGAACCCGAATGATTCTTTTTGGGTAGTGAATGGAATGGCCAATAAATGGTTCGAAGCAAATACCTATTTTGAAGATAATTCATTAGTAGGTCAGGAGTTTAGCTTCGTTGGTGGCTGTATTGACTATACACTGGATCCTGGTTACACAGTATTTGCCTTTATAAAAGTATTCAATGGCAATTTCTCAGTATTGAAGCAGGAAAATGTCGTTCTGGTACCCGGTGAGAACTTCGAGGTCACCTATACCAACGTGGAACCAGAAGATACATTTGTGCAATATGGTTTCCTTGTATTTGGACCTATAGCCGATCCGGCAAATGAACCTACTCTTGGTAGTGTGATTGTAGCCGGAAAATTTCCAAACGACGCATGTGCAAATGCTACCGAAATCTTATGTGGACAAACTCTTTCAGGAGATACTTCCAATGACACCGATACAAATGGTGACGGTTCTCCGGACGAGTGGTTCAAAGTAACAAGTACTGTTGCCGGTGAACTGATTACGGTTTCTACCTGTGATCAGGCAGGATTCGATACCATCCTTACGGTGTATGATAGCTGTGGTGGTGCCGTAGTCGCGACCAACGATGACGGGCCTGGATGTACTGGATTCACTTCCGAATTGTCCTTCGTAGCCGATGGATCTTCAACCTACTATATTGCCGTAGACGGTTTCGGTGGTGCCGGGGGTACTTTCGACCTTTCCGTTTCTTGTGGGCCTATTAATGATAATCCTTGTGGTGCAATAGCAATCGAATGTGGTGTTCCTGTATTTGGGAATACAGACACAGCTACAGATGATAGTGCAGCTGCACCAACATGTGATACTACGACAACTGCACCAGGCATCTGGTACATTTACGAAGACACAAGTGGCCTGCCTGCCAATATCCTAGTATCGACTTGTAGCGCGAGTACAGACTACGATACTAAGATCTCTGTGTATACTGGTGATTGCGGAACCTTACCACTTACTTGTGTAGCAGGTAACGACGATTCTCCGAACTGTACGAACTTCCAGTCTGAAGTAGAATTCCAGAGTGATGGAAATACTACCTTTTACATCCTGGTTCACGGATTTAGTACTGGCACAGGAAACTTCGAATTAAATATGACCTGTGACCTTTTACCACCTCCAAACGACATGATAGCGAACTCTATCGATGTGGATGAACTTGGATTCCCATATACAGATACAGGAGTTGTTATGCAAGCGGCAACGATTGAAAATGGTAACCCAACTGGATGTAACATAGACGGTGGCAAAGGTGTATGGTACAACTTTGTATCGGCTGGAAACGGAACTGCTACCGCAGAGGTCGTATCTCCTGCAGGAGCAAGTTTTGTGGTATTCTTCACGGCTCCCGATGAGAACGCAATAGAAACCGATCTTGAATACTTCTTCCAGATTGGCAACCAATGTGCTCCCGGAACTTCAGCCAGTATAAATACCGCTGCAGGACAGACTTATTATCTGTTTGTTGTGAATGATGGCGGCCAAACCGATATTACGATTGATGGAACCCTGTTGAGTACGGACGAGAACTCCATTCAAGGATTTAGTTTCTATCCGAATCCAACTGGTGAAACCTTGAATCTTAGTTCGATAGAATCTATCGAGGACGTTGTGATCTATAATCTATTAGGTCAGCAGGTGATAGGACAGGATGTGAACGCTACCAGTTTACAGCTTGATACTTCATCACTTGCCACAGGCGCTTACCTTATGAAAGTGACTGTGAACGGACAGACTGGAACTTATAAACTAATTAAGAAGTAAAAAAGATTATTTCAGCTTAAATGCTGAATATGCTTAATATCGAAAAAGAATGGATAGTCTTTATTGGCTATTTAATACAAACTCTAAAGAGTATCCATTCTTACTTAAAAATGAATATTAATTAAAATTAAATGAGATGAAAAAAACTTACTTATTATTAATGATGCTACTAGGAGTATTTACTCTAAGTAATGCACAAGTGACTGTAGAAGTCGACGCGAACGCGGCCTGGCTTGGATATGCAAATGTATTTGAAACGCAAGCGAATGGTGGTGCATTTGTTTTTGGACAAGCCTGGGGTGTACCGGATTTGAAAACAGTTATAGATACGGGTGCCGGAACTCTAACGTTACAACCTAACTTCAATACTTGGGATCCTGCAGATCCTTTCTGGGTAACTCCTGCCGGTGAAGCAAATAAGGTATTTGAAGGAAATACCTATATAGAGGATAATAGCTTGTTAGGACAAAATATTACGTTTAACGGGAACTGTGCTAGTTTTACTATTGATCCTGGATATGCTGTGAAAGCATACATAAAGGTTTTTCAGGCCAATTTCTCTATTGTTAAAGAAGAGAGCGTTGTACTAGTAGCAGGACAGAATTTTTCTATAGAATTTACCGATGTTGAGCCTCAAGATGAAGCCGTACAATACGGATTTTCGGTTCTTGGACTTATTGCAGATCCAGCTGACGAAGCAACGCTGGGAAGTGTTGTCGTGCAGGCTCCAGTACTTTCTGTTGGAGATGTCGATGCAGTAACTGTGGCAGTATTCCCTAATCCAACCACGGATATTATAAATATCCAAGCATCTGAAGCCATAACCTCGATTACACTCTATAGTATTATTGGTCAGGAAGTGCTTGAGGTTACTCCAAATCAAAATAATGCGGCTATAGATATGTCCGGTCTTCAATCCGGCCTATATATAGCAACTGTTCAATCAGATTCCGGCAATAAGAGTATTAGATTAGTTAAAAATTAAACTTTTATTGCTTATTTGAAGTTAAGCCTCTTCCCGAAAATATTTCGGAAGAGGCTTTCGCTTTAAAATTACACCCTCTCAGTAAATCGTAAAAACACTGATTTCAGTAATAGAACTTAAGATATTCTGTGGTTATGTATGAGTTGTTGAGAATTTTACGAACCGAAAACGTTATAGTTACTTTTCAGGTTTGTATTGTGGATTTATTGACATAGTTTTACACTAATGAGTAATACAATTAAACGCATAGCAGTATTAACCAGTGGTGGTGACGCCCCTGGAATGAACGCTGCTATTAGGGCGGTTGTGCGCTCATGCGCATTTCACGATCTGGAATGCGTAGGAGTTTACAGAGGCCTGCAGGGATTGATCGAAGGTGACTTTGAAACCCTTGGTCCTAGATCGGTTAAGAACATTATTAACCGGGGAGGGACATTTCTCAAATCGGCTCGTTCAAAAGAATTCCGTACTAAAGAAGGCAGACAGAAAGCTTACGATAATCTCACGGCAGATAACATCGATGCCATGGTCGTTATTGGTGGTGACGGAACATTTACCGGTGCGAGTATTTTTATTGAAGAATTTGATTTTCCAATAGTTGGCCTACCGGGAACCATTGATAATGATATTAATGGGACCGACTACTCCATTGGGTATGATACAGCACTCAACACGGTTGTAGAAGCCATCGATAAGATCCGTGATACGGCCAATTCGCATAACCGCTTATTTATGATCGAGGTCATGGGAAGAGATGCAGGTGATATTGCTTTGAATGCCGGTATTGGAGCAGGAGCCGAAGAAATACTTATACCGGAAGAGGAAATGGGGCGCGAGAAGTTATTAGCCTCCTTAAAAAGGAGTAAGAAATCCGGTAAAACATCGTCTATTGTTGTGGTGGCTGAAGGAGACCAGATCGGTAAGAATATTTTTGGTTTGGCAGATTATATTCAGGAGCATATGAATGAGTATGAGGTAAAAGTAACCGTATTGGGTCATATTCAGCGGGGAGGATCTCCAAGCTGTTACGACAGGGTACTGGCCAGTCGGTTAGGGATCGGTGCAATCGATGCTTTGCTGAGAGGAGAACGCAATGTGATGATTGGTATTTCTCATAAGAAAGTTGTTTCGGTTCCTTTTATGGATGCTATAAAAGGAGAAAATGAAATAGATTTAGAATTAATACGAGTCGCAGATATTACATCTGTGTAAATTCATAAAAAAATGACAAAAATTGGAATTAATGGCTTCGGCCGAATTGGTAGAATTGCGTTCAGAATCGCAGCTCAAAATGATAATGTTGAAGTAGTAGGAGTGAATGATCTGCTGGATGTCGATCATTTAGCCTATCTCCTGAAATATGACTCGGTTCATGGGAAATACCCGGGAACCGTGAAAGTGGAAGGGGGACATTTGGTAGTAGACGGCAAAACCGTTCGCGTATCTGCCGAAAGAAACCCTGAAGATCTTAAATGGGATGAAGTAGGAGCGGATATAGTGATCGATTGTACCGGAATATTCACTACTAAAGAATCCGCGGCAGGACATATAAAGGCAGGAGCGAGAAAAGTAGTCATCTCCGCACCTTCGAAAGATGCGCCTATGTTCGTGATGGGGGTAAATCATATGGATGTAAAACCCGAGGATACTGTCGTTTCCAATGCTTCCTGTACTACAAATTGCCTGGCACCTATGGCCAAGGTGATCGACGATAACCTGGGAATCGTAGAAGGACTTATGACCACGGTTCATGCTGCAACGTCCACACAGCATACAGTGGACAGCCCGTCAAGGAAAAATTATCGTATCGGAAGAAGCGCAATTTTAAATATTATTCCTACTTCAACAGGTGCAGCGGTTGCAGTCACCAAGGTTATTCCATCATTAAAAGGGAAATTAACCGGTATGGCGTTCAGAGTGCCCACGGCGGATGTTTCAGTTGTTGACCTCACAGTTCGTACAGAGAAATCCGCTAGCTATGAGCAAGTAAAACAATTATTCAAGGATGCTGCCAATGGCCCACTTGCAGGAATAGTAGATTATGTGGAAGACCCTGTAGTTTCCCAGGATTTTGTAAGTGATCCCAACACCTGTAATTTTGATGCGAATGCAGGAATTGCTCTTAACGACAATTTCTTTAAATTAGTTGCATGGTATGATAATGAGTATGGTTATTCGGCAAAACTGATCGATCTGGCCACTCATATTGCAAGCGTATAAGTTATGACGATAATAGCGGATGGTGGTTCTACCAAATGTGACTGGATACTCCTGGATAAAAAGGGAAACCAGATTTTAAAGACCCGCACCAGGGGTTTGAATCCGGCTGTAGTCCCTGAAGAGGAATTGTACAATCGAATTCGTGAGAACAGCGAATTACCCACCTTGTTCAAAAAGGTCAATCGAGTTGACTTTTACGGAGCGGGTTGCGGTACCGAAACACCAAGAGCTGTCCTTACCGCAGTTTTGAAAGATCTCTTTATAAAAGCCGAGGTAAGGGTGAAGGAAGACCTGATGGCAGCTGTTTTTGCAGCTACCACTGAACCCGGTATTGTTTGTATACTCGGAACCGGATCCAACAGCTGTTACTACGATGGCGAAAATATCTTTACCCCGGTACCCTCTCTAGGTTACACATTAATGGATGAAGCCAGTGGAAATTACTTCGGAAAAAGGCTTATCCGAGATTATTATTATAAGAGAATGCCGGAGCAGATCGCCAATGCATTTGAACAGCGCTTCGACCTGGATGCCGATACCATTAAGCTCAATCTATATCAGAAACCGAATCCGAATACATACTTAGCCTCCTTTGCCGAGTTTATATTTACCAGTAAAGAAGTTAACGGATATTTTTATAAACTGATCAGTGAGGGAATGATCCGGTTCATCGAGTACAGGATCATGTGTTATAAGGAAGCGCAGACAGTACCTATTCATTTCATAGGATCTATTGCACATTATTCCACCGACATTATCCGGGATTGTATGAAGCGCTATCATTTGGAACTAGGAAATGTAATTCAAAGACCCATTGACGGGCTGTTGGACTATTACAGAACGCATGTTCTGAAAGTCACCGAATCCAGTTCTTAAATCAAAACCAAACATGAGCGTACCAAAGATAAATCCAACTAAAACAGCGGCCTGGACTGAGCTGGAGCGTCATTTTAATACTATCAACGATAAAAAGATGCAGCAATGGTTTAAAGATGACGAGGGCAGAGCTGCACGTATGGCAATTACCTGGGAAGATTTTTACCTGGACTATTCTAAAAATCGTGTTACTAACGAGACAATCCAGAAGCTGCTAAACCTGGCCAATGGAGTAGATCTGCGATCCGCCATAGACGCCCAGTTTTCAGGAGAACAGATAAATGAAACTGAGGGACGTGCCGTGTTGCATACAGCACTTCGGGATTTCAAAAACATGAAACCAGAAGTTCAAGAAACACTTCAGAAGATAAAATCCTTTTCAGAAAAGGTTATTGATGGTAAATGGAAAGGAGCTACAGGTAAGTCCATAACGGACGTAGTGAATATTGGAATAGGAGGTAGCGACCTGGGACCTGATATGGTGTGCGAGGCATTACAGTATTATAAAAACCATCTGAATGTTCACTTTGTTTCTAACGTGGATGGCGATCATGTGACGGAAACTATTAAGTCCCTGGACAGGGAAACGACTTTATTCATCATAGTCTCCAAAACGTTCACAACTCAGGAAACACTCACAAATGCACAAACCATACGAAGCTGGTTCCTTGAGAAAAGCCGTGAAGAAGATATAAGTAATCATTTTGCTGCGGTGTCTACAAATCTGGAGGCTGTAGCCGAGTTTGGAATCGCGGCAGAAAATATTTTCCCGATGTGGAATTGGGTAGGCGGCAGGTTTTCACTTTGGAGTGCCGTAGGACTTTCCATTTCATGTGCCGTGGGTTATGATAATTTTGAAAATCTATTGAAGGGAGCGCACAAAATGGATGTACATTTTAAGGAGTCCCAATTCTCTGAAAACATCCCTGTGATCCTTGCCCTGCTTTCGGTATGGTATAATAATTTCTTCGAGAGTGAGAGCGAATGTATAGTGCCGTATTCACAGTACCTCAGTAAGTTCGTAGCTTATCTGCAACAAGGAATTATGGAGAGTAATGGCAAGAGCGTTGACAGGAATGGAGAAAAGATCGATTACCAGACAGGGACAATTGTATGGGGAAGTACAGGGACCAATGCGCAACATGCTTTTTTTCAATTGATTCACCAGGGAACCAAATTGATCCCTACAGATTTTATTTGTTTTGTTGAATCACTTTACGGAAACAAGGATCACCAGAATAAGTTGTTAGCCAATTGCTTTGCGCAGACTGAAGCTTTGCTTCTGGGGACCTATGGTGCTGAGGTTGAAAATTCCTTTAAGGTCTTTGAAGGGAACAAGCCAACAAATACACTTCTCATCAGGAAGTTAACACCTGAATCCCTGGGAAGTCTTATTGCGATGTACGAGCATAAGTTATTCGTACAAGGTGTCATTTGGAATATCTTCAGTTATGACCAGTGGGGTGTGGAGCTTGGAAAGAAACTAGCGAAGAATACGCTGCAAGCCATTGAAACGAGAAATCCCGATGTTGCTCAAAATTCATCTTCGAAGTCTCTTTTAAACAGATCTTTTTAAGTAAAAACCTTCCAAAAATAACCAGATTTAAGAATATCATGGAACTCGTGATCTTTGAAATTCAAATTGATCTGTTGCCATCTGTTATTATTGAATAATAATTAGTAGCTTTACTATACTTCTAATTCCCCTCCTTTTTATTATTGAAATACCATGCTTACAAAAGTGTATGGAAGCGCTGTATTTGGCGTGGATGCCACAACTATTACTGTAGAAGTGAATGTGGATCAGGGGGTGGGTTATCATTTAGTGGGCCTGCCCGATAATGCCATCAAGGAAAGTAATTACCGAATTGCAGCAGCACTTCAGAATAACGGTTATAAGATCCCCGGCAAGAAGATCACGTTGAATATGGCACCGGCTGATCTTCGAAAAGAAGGCTCGGCCTATGATCTTACCCTCGCCTTAGGAATCCTGGTTTCATCAGGACAAATAGAGGAAAGTCAGCCGCTGTCTGATTACATTATTATGGGAGAATTATCCCTCGATGGCAGCCTACAGCCAATTCGTGGGGCTTTACCGATTGCACTTAAAGCAATGGAAGAAGGTTTTCATCATTTCATTCTTCCTAGTCAGAATGCCAAGGAAGCTGCGATCGTTGAAGGTATTTGTGTCTATGGTGTGGATACCATCAAAGAGGTGATCGATTATTTTAATGAGGCTGTTCCCCTGGATCGCACCATCGTTGATATTGAAGCTGAATTCTACGAACATCTGCAAAATCCGGAATTCGACTTTTCCGATGTAAAAGGGCAGGAATCCATCAAACGCTGTATGGAAATAGCGGCAGCAGGTGGCCATAATATTATTCTCATAGGACCACCAGGATCGGGAAAGACAATGCTTGCCAAGCGACTCCCCAGTATCTTGCCGCCACTCTCCCTTACCGAGGCTCTCGAAACCACTAAGATTCATAGCGTGGCCGGGAGAACCCTCGGTAGTGGTGGCATTATTACATCTCGCCCGTTCCGTAGTCCGCATCACACTATTAGTGATGTTGCGCTTGTGGGAGGTGGTACGTTTCCCCAACCCGGCGAGATATCATTGGCACATAATGGCGTGCTGTTTCTGGACGAACTGCCGGAATTCAAGCGTTCGGTGCTGGAGGTTATGCGACAGCCCCTGGAAGATAGAGATGTTACCATTGCCAGAGCTCGATTTACGGTGACGTACCCATCGAGTTTTATGTTAGTTGCAAGTATGAATCCGAGTCCGGGTGGGTATTTCAATGATCCTGATGCGCCTGTAACCTCTTCTCCGGCTGAGATGCAACGCTACCTGAGTAAGATCTCCGGACCTTTATTAGATCGAATTGATATTCATATTGAAGTAACACCGGTTCCTTTCGAAAAGTTAAGTGAAGAGCGGAAAGGGGAGTCCAGTATTGTGATCAGGGAGCGAGTGACAAAAGCCAGGAAGATCCAGGTAGTCAGATTCCGAAAGTATGAGAAACTGCATTACAATGCACAGATGGGAGTAAAGCAGATCCGTAAGTATTGTAAACTGGACGAAGCCTCTACGGAGTTACTAAAAAATGCTATGGAACGCCTCAATCTTTCAGCCAGGGCCTATGACCGCATCTTAAAAGTATCAAGAACGATCGCAGACCTGGACCTTTCCGAGGAGATCACGGGCAATCATATTTCCGAAGCCATCCAATACAGAAGCCTTGACCGGGATGGTTGGCTGGGTTGAAAAGTACCATAGTGGCTCCTTCTCATAAAGGGAAAGGTGGCTTCAATAGAGAAGCTATTGAAGACGGAAGGGGTAAAAACCCTCTCCGTCCCAGCTTGGAAAGCTGGGACACCTCTCCCTGAAAAGGAGAGGAGCCTTAATAAATTAATAATTGTTATTATGAAAATTCATAATCGGTCATACTTGAGAGCTAGGAGAAAATCCTTACGAAGAAAAATGACACCAGCGGAAGCATTTCTATGGACACATTTAAAAAGGAAACAACTTGGAGGACGGAAATTCCGAAGACAACACAGTATTTTTAATTATATCGTTGATTTCTATTGCGCTCAGGAGAAATTGATTCTAGAGTTAGATGGAGCAGTTCATATGAACCCTAGAGCCATGGAATACGATCGACATCGTACGGAAGTCCTGGAAAGAAATGGATTTAGGCTATTGCGTTTCGAAAATAGAATGGTATTCGATCATTTACCCTCTGTCTTAAAGGAAATTCAATCAGTGTATATGGATTAGGTAGTTCTAAATGATATCATTCAACACCAAAGCAAGGACCGGGATGGGTGGTTGGGTTGATCATTTATTCCAGGGCGCATCGCGATACGCATCTTCTTTGGATACAGCCTCTCGGTTTTTCAGTTTTAGATGGGTGGCATCTTTCTGCTTACTGCGATATCCCATCAGGTGGAAGAACTTCCGGGTAAAGAAACGCGCGACCTTCAGATCAACAACCAATTCTTCACGGGAATTAGAGCGCCAGCTAACACCGGGAAGCGCAACAAGTAGTCGATCGAAGGAGATCTTTCGCATGAAAGCTGAGAGTTTTAAGAAAAACTCAGGTGTTTTACGAATAATGAAATAGCCATCTTCACCCTTCCCTTGATACAACGGCATAAATATATGGCCTCTGTAAGGTGTTTCCAATTGATTTCCATTGTTGATAGCGATCGTAGTACCTTTGGGTACTTTCTGAAAATTCATGTAACCATCGCAAATTATAAATTTATCATCGGGTTCGATCCCCTGTCTGAAGATGATCTCGAAGAATTTATTTTTGAAGGCCATGACTTCTTTTAGTTTCCTAAAATGCTCGTCCTGATTCGCATCGTTAGCCGATAAGCATCCAGTATAGGCAAGGGTTAAGTAAATGAAGGAAACACAGTATTCATAAGATTTGGGTGATTCATGTTGTCCACCTTCAAACCCGAAAGCGACGTAACCGAATTCATTAATATAACTAAGCAGAGGTCCTTCCAGAAATTCCTCAATACCCAGGATTAAAGGAACCGGAAAAAGGCTCGTGAATTTACGGTTTAGTAAACTGTCGTTTACGGTGATAAATGGTGCCGTCTCACCACTGGTGGTGTGCAGATCGAAAAAATAAAAGGGACCAGTTTCTTTTTCGAGGATATCCATCATGATATCGAATATTTCCTTTTGCTGAACGAGTTCTTCGTTGAAGGAAATAACTTTATCATCTTGCAACCCTGCCAATTTTTCCTTGGTCCAGAGCCTGTTCAGGTCCATTTTGTTAAATCGAATGCCTTTTTGCAGGGCGTTCAAATTTCCGCTAATAGCATACATACTACCCTTAAATTCCGGGTTTACTTTCTTAAGATTATCGAGAACAGATTTAAGAGCAAATACCCCTGCAGGTTCATTGCCATGGATTCCTCCGGTAAAAATCAAAGTAGGACCTTCCTCGGTCCCTGAATGAGACCCGATTAATCGCGAAATCTCTATGGTTTTGTCGAGGGGGGTACTGTGTAGCTTAATCATTGTAGTAGGGTCTTACATCCTTTACGGTAACAATTCCGATAAGTTCTTCGTTCTGAGTTACCGGCAAACAACCTATTTGATTTTCCTTCATAATGCTGATGGCCTCCTTAATGGGCGTGGTAGCATCCACAGATATGACATCAACCTCCATAATATCTTTTACCAGGTATCCGCTTTGATGATCCTCGGGATTGAATTTTTGTGCATGTGTCCAGGTTAAGAGTCCTTGAAGTTTTCCTTCGTCATCTTCAACGGGAACATGATGAATGTTATTCCATTCCATGATACTCGTTGCTAAACTGGCGAGGTCACTTTTCTTTACTGTGAGCAACATAGTGGTCATTATATGCCCTACCCAATAGGATGCCTCCTTTAATTTATCTTTTTCGTCGGCATCCGGCCATTTATTGACAGGTTCTCCTTTCTGCTGATTTAAATAGATCGATTTTGTTATAAGCCGAAGCGCCTTATCCTTTTTAAGCGTATTTGTGAGCCTTCGGTAATTAGATACCATCCAGGTAGAGCCTGTGTTACCCTTTAATCTTTTTTTAATCACATTTAATAAGCGTTCTATATCTGCTTCATCAATGCCTTCCTTTCGCAATCCTTCATATGCCATGGGAAGAAACACTTTTTTTAATAGCTTACGGGCTGTATAGTGCTTACCATCCCAGTACATAACAGCATTTCTGCCATTTCGAGATGCTTTTACAAAATTGGATTTCGCTTCTCTGAAATCCATCACCTTGTGCATATCGTCGAACTTTTTTGGCCGGCCTCGCATCACACCCACCCAAAAAGCGAAGTTTGCCATTTCATCTATCACCGAAGGACCGGCAGGAATGTATCTGTTTTCGATCCTCAAATGCGGTTTCCCGTTTCCAACCCCGTAGCAGGCACGGTTCCATGGATAAATAGTTCCACTGTGCAGATTCAGTGCTTCCAATTTCGGAATAGCACCTTTTTTTAATATATCCAGGGAATTCTCTTTTAATTCCCGTGAGAGTATGATCTTGTACTTTGAAATATTCTCCTTGTAAATATCCGCAGCTGTTCCCGTGGCCCAGTTATTTCCAAAAGCCACACGGGGTTCCTGATCTTTGAGTGCCTGCGAGATATTACGTGTGTCTATACTTTGACGGAACAGTGCAATTCTGGTTTCTTCCCAGAGCTCTCTTCCCATCAATAAAGGTGAATTACAACAGACACTTAAAATCGGTCCGGCAATAGCCTGCGACCAGTTGAAACTGGAAATAAAATCATCAGGATTAATTTGAAGATGTAACTGAAAGCTGGTGTTACAAGCTTCAAAGAGTACAGAGTCGTGAGCAATGCTTAACTCATCCACTCCCTGCAAATTAAGTTGAAAATGGGATCTTCGAAGCCCCATAAGCATATCGTTCAACGCAAAATATCTTGGATTCGGCGTAATGTATTCCATAGACAAATGTGTCTTGGAAATGGTTGGAAGAATACCCGTTAATATTAGTTTGGAATTATTTTCTTCGGATACTTTGGAGGCTTTGTTCAATAGCGCTTTTAAATCATCTTCCACCCTTTTAAAACAGTCGTCCTTGAGCTCTATTGGATCCAGATTGATCTCAAGATTATACCTTGCCAATTCGGTAGTGAAATGAGGATCGTCGATCTTTGCCAGGATCTCCTCATTGTTGGTAGCTGGTCTCCAGTCTTTGGTGACTAAACAAAATTCCTGCTCCGCGCCAATACGTGTAATGCCTTTTTCAATCTGATCATTCTCGAGCATGAGTTCCAGGGCTTTTACATCGTCGAGAAGATGTTGGATGAATGCCGCCTTCTTTTCTTCGGAAAAAGAACGGTTAACTTTGTGCTCGCCCATACGCTTTCAGTTTTGCGACTATCGCGGAATTTTAAGGTAGCAATATGGGTATTAAACTGATGAGAAAAAATGATTTTCATCAGTTCTATCAGTATCATACTGAAAACAGCTAATTCCAATTAAATGAACTACTCATTTAACTTTTTTTTTAGGATTAGTGTAAAGTCTCCATCGTATCTTTATTCTTTCTTAAAAACAATCATAAAAATGTATCTAAAAAAACTCACAAAATTCACGGCTATCGCATTATTCACTGCAGTAATGATAACTTCATGTGGCGATAAATCGCAATCGGCCGAAGAAAGTGCCAAACTCTCCATAGAGTTTGCTAAATACGAATTGGAAAACGGACTGGACGTAGTTTTACACCAGGACAAAAGTGACCCAATTGTTTCAGTCGCTATTCAATATGGTGTTGGTTCGAACCGAGAGAAAACCGGGCGAACTGGTTTTGCACATCTTTTCGAGCATATGTTGTTCCAGGAATCTGAGAACGTTCCCCAGGATCAATTCTTTAAAAAGATCCAGGATGCCGGAGGTACACTAAATGGCGGGACCTGGAAAGATGGAACGATTTACTATGAAGTAGTTCCGAAGAATGCACTTGAAATGGTGTTATGGTTAGAAAGCGACCGTATGGGTTACCTTATCAATACAGTGACGGAGTCTGCTTTCTACAATCAGCAGGAAGTGGTTCAGAATGAGAAAAGACAACGGGTTGATAATCGCCCGTACGGACACACCAACTGGGTGCTCGATAAAAATATTTATCCCGAAGGGCATCCGTACAACTGGCAGGTGATTGGTGAATTAGTGGATCTTCAAAATGCTACTGTAAAAGATGTACGTGATTTCTATGATCGTTTCTACGGACCGAATAATGCCACCCTGGTATTAGCCGGAGATTTTGAAGAGGAAGAGGCAAAAGCCCTTATTGAAAAGTACTTTGGAGAGATTAAGAAACGTCAGGATGTAGCGCCCTTAGAGCCGCAACCTGTTACAATTGCAGAAACCAAACGCCTGTACCATGAGGATAATTTCGCTACAGCACCTCAACTTCATATGGTATGGCCCACTTTAGAGCAATATACCGATGATGCCTACGCGCTGGATTTCCTGGCAGAGATCATATCAAGCGGTAAAAAAGCTCCTCTTTATAAAGTACTGGTAAAGGAGAAAGACATTACTTCAAGAACGATTGCTTACAATAGATCTCAGGAAATTGCTGGTGAATTTCATATCATTATTACTGCCAATGAGGGTGTGGATCTTGATGAAGTTGAAGCAGGTATTTCAGAAGCTATGACACTTTTCGAAACGGATGGAGTTAGCGATCGAGATGTTGAACGCATTAAGGCAGGCCTTGAGACCAGTTTTTATAATGGTATCAGTAGCGTGTTAGGGAAGTCCTTTCAATTGGCCCAATACAATGTCTTCACCGGAGATCCTGGTTTTATTGAAAAGGATATCGAGAATATCAAGGCTGTTACCAAGGAAGATGTAATGCGTGTATATAACAAGTATATCAAGGATAAACCGTTTGTGCTGACCAGTTTCGTGCCTAAAGGGCAAACAGAGCTAATTGCGGAGAATTCAACCGTTGCTCCTGTTGTAGAAGAAGAAATTAAAGAGAATGTTGCGAAAACCGTGGAGGATGCCAATGTAGAAGTTGCTAAAACACCTTCTTTGTTCGATAGAGCAACAGAACCTACTCAGGGCCCCGCGCCACAATTAAATGTACCATCATTATGGTCTTCTGAATTGGCTAACGGCATGAAAGTTTATGGTATTGAACAGAATGAAATTCCTACCGTGAATTTCAGTCTCGTCATGGAAGGCGGACACTTGTTTGATGACAAGAATAAAAACGGTGTTGCTAATTTAATGACAGACATCATGATGGAAGGAACGGCAAACAAAACTCCCGAAGAACTGGAAGAGGAGATTGAAATGCTAGGAGCAAGTATCAATATGTATACTACTCGGGAATCGATAGTCATAAGAGGAAACACATTGGTTCGTAACTTCGATAAAACTATGGCCCTGATTGAGGAAATTTTACTTCAACCACGTTGGGACGAAGAGGAATTTGCCAGGATCAAGACAAAGACCATAAATGATATTAAACGATCAGAGTCGAATCCTAACGCTGTGGCAAATCGGGTTTACAGCAAATTACTTTATGGAGAAGATCACATCTTTGCGTATCCTACTTCAGGTACGGTAGCATCTGTGGAGGCGATCACCATGGATGATCTGAAGGCTTATTACAATAGTTATTTCTCACCTTCCGTAAGTACTTTTCATGTAGTAGGTAAGATCGATAAGGACAATGCACTTAATAATCTGGCATCGCTGGATGCGGGATGGGCGGCTAAGGAGGTAAGTATCCCGGAATATCCGGTGGAGAATAGCAGAGACAAGGCTTCGCTTTATTTTGTTGATATTCCGAATGCCAAACAATCTGTTATCAATATCGGTTATATAGGTCTCTCTAGAACCGATTCTGATTTTTATCCTGTTGAGGTAATGAATTACAAACTTGGCGGCTCATTCAGTGGGAATGTCAACCTCATATTACGTGAGGAAAAAGGATATACCTATGGTGCTCGTACTGGATTTAGTGGATCGAAAATTCCCGGAACATTTACTGCGTCATCATCCGTTCGAACAAATACAACAGGCGAATCGGTTCAGATTTTCAAGGAACAGATCGCGAAATACAAAGGAGGTATTAGTGAAGAGGATCTCGATTTTACCAAGAACGCCTTAATAAAGTCGAATGCCCGGCGTTTCGAAACTCAGGGCTCCTTGTTAGGTATGTTGCAGGAAATGAGCATGTACGGCCTGTCATCCGATTATATTGCTAATGAAGAAACGATCGTCCGAAATATGACTTTGGATCAGCACAAATCACTCGCCAATAAATATTTGGATGAGTCCAAAATGGCATATTTGGTGGTAGGGGATGCAGCTACACAGTATGTTCAGTTCCAGGATATGGATTTCGACGAAGTTATGTTACTTGATAAAGAAGGAGAAGAAGTGAAACTGGAAGAAGTAGCCCAGTAAACTCCTTAGGTTATAATAAAAAGGGATACCATAACGGTATCCCTTTTTTGTTTAACTTCATAGTTTTAAGCTTTGTTTGAAACGTTTCTTTAAAAATATCGGACCGGGAACATTAGTGGCTGCTGCCTTTATTGGCCCAGGAACTGTTACGGTTTGCAGTATCGCGGGAGTAACTTATGGATTTACATTGCTTTGGGCGATGGTCCTTTCCATCGTTGCCACGATCGTTCTTCAGGAAATGGCTGCAAGATTAGGCATTATACACAAAAAAGGATTAGCTGCGACGGTAAGGGCAGAGATCAAACGACCATGGATAAGGATATTGGCGATTGGGCTCATAGTAACGGCCATCCTGATAGGGAACGCTGCCTATGAGGCCGGTAATATTAGCGGTGGTATACTAGGACTTGAAACCATATTTCACGATAGTAGCATTTCAGTTCTGGGCATTCAAATAAATTGGTTAAGTCTTGTTATTGGAGGTGTCGCATTTTTCGTCCTGTTCCTTGGAAATTATAAGGTTATAGAAAAGTTTCTTATTTCTCTGGTATTACTTATGAGCATTTCTTTCCTCATAACCGCCGTACTTACAAAACCTAATATTTCAGAAGTATTAAAAGGTATGTTTATTCCAAAATTTCCGGAGGAAAGCTGGCTTACTGTTATCGCCTTGGTGGGTACAACAGTAGTTCCTTATAATTTATTTCTCCATGCCTCTCTGGTTCAAGAGAAGTGGAAGGATAGTACGCATCTGAAAGCTGCCCGGACAGATACCTATGTTTCCATCCTATTGGGAGGTGCTGTGTCCCTTGCCATTATTATTTGTGCCGCTGCGGTTCAGACTTCTGAAGTTAATAATGCCTCAGACCTGGCTATGGCACTTGAACCCTTGTATGGTGAATACGCTACCTATTTGCTAAGCATAGGATTGTTTGCTGCGGGCATAACATCGGCTATCACCGCCCCACTTGCTGCGGCCTATGTGGCTGGCGAATGTTTCGGATGGGAAACGAACCTAAAATCGGTGCATTTCAGAAGTATCTGGATGATCATATTAGCCCTGGGCGTGATTTTTTCAACTGTTGGATTTAGCCCTATAGAGATTATTCGTGTTGCTCAGGTAGCCAATGGACTCTTACTGCCTATTATTGCCGCATTTTTACTTTGGGTAGTGAATAGAACTAATGTATTGGGTGAATATAAAAACAACCGAACTCAGAATATCCTTGGTTTAATCATTTTAATTACAACCGTTGTGTTGGGGATGATGAGTCTTGTAAAAGTGTATCAAAGTTTATGAATCGTAAAATCGATATAAACGCCGACCTTGGTGAGGGTACGGGATTAGACGCAGCTATCATGCCGTTAATTTCTTCCTGTAGCATCGCGTGTGGCGGCCACTATGGAACCGATGAATCCATGAGGAATACAATCAGGCTTGCCGAAAAACATATGGTAAAGATCGGGGCACATCCTTCTTTTCCCGATACGGATAATTTCGGAAGAAAAGTACTTACCATAACCAAAAGTGATCTAACGGAATCCGTCTATCATCAGATGCTTCAATTTCTGGCGATTTGTGAGACAGAAGAAGCTACCGTTCATCATATTAAATTACACGGAGCTTTATATAATTACGCCGCTAAGGACGCTGCGACCGCAGATGCGGTGGTAGATGCAATTTGCAATTTAGGAATCCGGCCTAAACTGTATGTGCCTCATGGAAGTGTATTACACCGGAAAGCAGAAAACTTACTGCCATTGGTATTTGAGGCCTTTATCGATAGACGATACGCAGATGATGGTACGCTGATAAAAAGGAGTCATCCGAAGGCCCTCATAAATAATCCTGTGGACGCCTGGGAAAATCTTTACAGTATGCTACATAACAAAGAAGTGGTAAGTTTGAGCGGCAGAGCTATACCTATTGTGGCGAATACCTTTTGTGTGCATGGGGATACTCCAAATTCTGTGAAAATTCTTGACTATATAAATGAACAGCTTGAATCTCTACATATTTACCTGGAACGATGAGACCTACCATTAGAAAATTCGGAGAATCTGCCATTCTTTTCGAATGGTTTAAAGATATTAATGATATCGACGAAACATCCTTACTGTCTTTCGAATCTTATCTATTGAAAACCTATGGTGGTGAAATTCTTGAGACTGTAATAGCATATACTTCCATTGCTGTCTATTTCAGGGCAGGGGTGGATCCGGATGCTATCATGGGGAAATTTGACTCTGAATTTGAAACGACAAATCGGAATGGAGAAAGGGCTAAAACCTGGATCATCCCTGTTTGCTATAAGAACGAATTCGGTATCGATATCGTTCAGGTTGCCAGGCACAATAATTTAAGTGAAAAGGAGGTTGTTCAACTTCATACCAGCGGTGAATACCGTGTACGTTTCATTGGTTTTTTACCGGGATTTCCTTACTTGAGTGGACTGGATCGTCGCCTGTTTACACCCCGTAGATCACAACCCCGAAAACGTATCCAAAAAGGATCGGTGGGTATTGGAGGTACACAAACCGGAATATATACGATGGAGTCGCCAGGAGGCTGGAATATTATCGGCAGGACCCCGTTACAATTTTTTGATGTCACGAAAATCCCTCCATCTCTGCTGGTTCCCGGAGATTCGATTCGGTTTAAATCGATCGAACCGGATGATTATGCCGCTATTTCAGATGAGGTAGCCGAAGGTACTTATGAATTAGAAGCAGAGAAGCATGATTGAAGTACAAAATCCCGGAATTTATACCTCGGTCCAGGATCTTGGCAGACCCGGCTACAGACGCTATGGCGTTCCCCTTAGCGGAGTGATGGACATACAATCGGCGTTGAATGCAAATTTGTTATTGGGTAATGAACCATCTGCTGCGGTTATAGAATTTGCAAATCCTGGTCCCACCTTATTTTTTAATAAACCTGCTATTATCGCTATAGCAGGCGCTCCATTTAAAGTGCAGATAAATGGAACGGACTTTTCCACAAATCGGCCTATCCTTGTTGAATCCAATAGTGTTGTTGAAACGGGTAGAACAGAAGAGGGGGTTTGGGGATATTTGGCGGTGAAGGGTGGTATCTTTTCCGAAACTGTGTTAGGTAGTAAATCATTTTATATTGGAATCACAAAGTTTATCCGACTAGCCAGAGGTCGTATTTTAGAGATTGCAACACTTTCTGAAAGCAATTCTCAGGAAGTTAATTGGGGTAAAAAACTACCCGAATACGAAGTTAGTAAAATGATAGAGGCATGGCCGGGGCCTGAATTTAGTGAACTAACCGAATTTCAGAAGATAGCTTTATTCGATGATCACTTGCAGGTTTCTCCTCAAAGTAACCGAATGGCAAGTCTCTTAAATTCTAAAGTTCCCATGAGTGCCCCGGAAATAATCACAGCTCCTGTTCAGCCGGGAACTGTTCAGTTAACTCCATCGGGAAAAATAATCGCGTTGCTGCGGGACGCCCAAACCACCGGCGGATACTCGCGAATACTTCAGATCACTGAAAATGGAATCATCAACCTAATCAGGAATAAGCCCGGTGAAAATATACAATTTGAACTTAAATAGTTCAATGCTTCAGACGTTTACCGAAATTATATAAACAGACTTAATTATAGGTGATTTTTGATCTTGCTGATACTTTCTGAAATTGATTGATGATCTAAAACTTCTTTGATGAATAGTAAGCTGCTTTCGCTTAAGTGCCGTGACAATGTTGGTTCATAGGTATTCCACTCTTTAAAAAATTTATCGGTATCGGCCTGTCCGTTGCCTTCTTCCGTGATACGGTCTAAATAGATATTGTGTTCCTTAAGCGCATCCATTAATCTAACACGCTGTACTTTATTTTCTATTTTTCCATTCAGATAGGATTCTACATCACCAATGGTGACTTTATGAGGCATGAATATCTTGATGAGTTCTGCCTGTTTATAACGGTCTACGAAGTCACTCACATAACCGGGAATTTTATCGAGGTTCAATGCGGTTTGCAGATCGGCAATTATATTATCGGTTTCGTTCTCTTCCTTCTGTATAGGCTCTTTTTCTATCTTTTTCAACAAGTGATCCAGATACAATGTTTTGCTGTTTATAATTTCAATAAATACAACATTTTTATTCTGAAAGAAGCTATAATTATCCTTTGATTGTAAATAGAGATATAAATCGAGACAACCTAATAATCCGCTATTGTCAATAGCTCCGGCATCGATATAATGACCATAACCCGGGATCTTGGCAGCAGGACTGAATACCGGAAATCGATTCGTGGTCGAGACCGCTTCATAAAAACTAAGTGTCCTGGAACGCACCATAGCATCTTCGTTGGAATACACACTTAGTTCCGCAAGGTCTTCGGAAAAGTGAAATATACTATCGAAATTTTTTGCTTTCACCGACCATAAGATACCACGCCGGCCGGTAGTAGCGGCGGTATTCATAATAAGTGATGGAAAATATCCTCTTTTCATGTAGACCTCTTTCCAGAAACTGCGAAACGGTTGCTTCGAAAGATTTCTATAGGTGCTGTCCTCGACATAATTCTGATATTTTATCATGGCATAATAGGGTCGATCCTGCAGCGGATATTCACGATTAAACGGCCAGAGTTTCCTGAATGAGTCGAGACCGAAGGTGAGGGTAAGGTCGGACGAGGTGTAATTACCTTCTGAAATAATATCGATACGCTCTTCCAGCAATTTCAGATCGTTAGTTAGGTTGCCGCTTATCTCTTTGGACAATCCCGTATATAGTGCTAAACCAAGTGATCCTCCCGATGCTCCTGAGAAGGCAATAGTTCTATCCATAAGACGTCCATAGGTCTCCCGATGTAACTTTTCAAGGACGTGTAGTGTCCATGCATTCGATTTCAGTCCGCCACCATGAGATGCAATAAAGAATACACTATTTCCTGGAATATTTCGTATTCCGTCTAAGAACTGATCTTCCCGAAGATCCTTGGATCCGTCATGATTTACAAGTTCGAGTTCGTGTGTACTGCTTTCGGTATTCATACCAATAACAAATAGCGATATCAGTAAAAAGATGCCAAAGCAAACTAGCTTGAAACGGAAGGTATGTTTTGGTGCTTCACCAGCAGACGCTGTAATTTGTTCCCTGATCTTCCGGTAGGTAAAGAAAAATTTACCAACAGCGGCGATTATGAAATAATAGGCATAGAAATAGGCCAATAGAATAGGGGTGCCGTTTGGCAGATCTCCAACACGTATCGCCATAAAAGTGGTCCAGAAGATGATGATCAGTGCGATGACAAAATTGAAACTAAATAACAACAGATAACGCTCCGATTTATAGAACAGGCGTTTAAATATCCGCATGACCAACAGGGTGAGTTTTGAACCTGAGGTTTCGAATAAACCAGTGATTGTCGCGAGTTTCGTTCTTAAAATTCGGAAATACAGGTAATTGAACATGAAGAGGTAGCAGGTAAATACAAGTATGAAGAATCCAACACGGCTGAACATGGAGCCATAAAGAAGACATATGATCACCATGACAAACATAAGAATGAGCAGTAAAGTAAAACGATTGGCCAATCGCTTGTATATCGCTGTTGTATTATTATCCTGCTTCGCTTTTTGTGTGGCGCGACGAACGTAGATATAGTGGAGAAGCGGAATAAAACACAAGGCAAAAAAGGCCCACATCGTGGTGGTAGTCTGAGCTTCCGATAGGTTGAATTTGGGTAGAAAGGTCTTAATAATAAACAGTATCCAAACTGCGTGAATTAAAAGTCCGATAGAATACCTCAGGTAATGAGCACGATCGTCCTTTTTATATCCGGCTCCTGGTTTTTCATGAAAGATAAAGACCTTAAACAATCGATAAAACCAATTTGCTTTTTTAGCACCCTTTGGTTTGAATGGGTACACTTCTTCCCAGGTAGTGAATTTCGCACTATTGTTGAGATTTGCGGCATAATAGTTATAGATGGGATAATGAGAGAGGGCGAGAGCCAGCGCATTGATGAAAAAGAACGATAATAATAAACCCCATTTAAAGCCATTGGTTTCGATGAGGTCCACGAACATTGTGAACGCCTGATCCATTTTGGTTAGTAGCAGGAGGATGAAAACAATGATAAGCAAGCTTAAGATCGAAGCCTTGGTGAACTTCACGATGGAAGAGAAAACGCTCGAGAGCCAGGTAATGAACCCAGAGAACAGGTTATCCAATTTCTTGAATAGACCGGGGGATTGGTTAGTTTCCGGCATAATACTAAATTTAGATAAAGTTATTGGTAATCAGTGTTGTATACAAGGGGATTTTTCCTATAAATTTTTATCACGAACGATCTGAGCTATAAAACACAGGAAAAAACCTCAGAACATATAGGGGATTTTTCCTGAATTTGTTTCCGTATCCTTTGCCAGCCGGCGGAATTGTTTATTTTTAGTACTTAATCCTTAAAAACTTAAACAATGGCTAAACCTCAAAATTGTATTTCAGTTCAAGCAGCAAAAGACATGTATACTAATTGGCAAACTTCCCGTGGCGCTGCCCTGGAATCGGATGGCTATCAGGATGTGAGTGATTTCACCTTTAGTCTGGCAGAAATGCAGGAATTTCTTGATTACGTGGCTAAAGCTTCTGAAAAAGCAGGTATAACAAACCCTGGTATACGCGTATATTTTGCAGCATATGGTCCAGATTCTCAGACAACAGCCTCGGTGTTTTTGGCCCCAACACTTGGAACAGATTCAGATTCAGACAATAATTATGCTCTCGAACCTTTGAACAGAGGTACCAACGGTTGGCCTCCTAACGTGTACTAATTTGAGTATTTCAGATTTTATAATTAATACATTACCAATTACATTAATGGAACTACTTGCTGCATTGGCAGGTAGTTTCTACCTTTCTAATACAAATGCCTCAAAAATCTCTAAGCAACTTGTAGCTTTTTTATGGATTACTTTTTTTGTAGAAGTAATAGCAGCCTATGCCCCTATAGCATATTTTTCAGAATTTAAATATTTCTCTTTTGTAAAGGATACGCCATTTGAAGATCATAAATGGTTGTACAATATCTACACACTATACAGTTATATTTTTTTAACTTATTATTTTTATCAAAATCTACGAAATTTAAAATGGAGGTTGATTTTGAAAGTTATTATTGTGACCTTCGCCTTTGCAGCCGTCATTAATCTCATTTTTAGTGGAATCTTTTTTGAAGCGGACGCACAATTTACTTTATTAGCAGGAACATTAATCCTGGTCATGAGTATTATAATGTTCTATTTCGAATTGCTTCAATCTGACCTGCTTCTCCAATTAAAGCGAATACTTCCAATGTATATTTCTGTTGGTGTCATGGTTTTTAGCCTATGTGTTACACCTGTAGATATATTTTCTAAGTACTTTAGTGCAGAAAACGTGTCTTTTGTTGCGTTAAGAAATAATGTATACTTATACACCAATGTTTTTATGTATACTATTTTTATTATAGGATTTTTAATATGCTCCAGAAAGAAGACATCTTATTAATTATCACTTTTGTAATAGTCATCTTTGTTATGGTGGCATTTGTGGTGATCTTCTTTATCGCTTTTCAGCGCAGAAAGAATAAGTTCATCATGGAACGCTTGGAGGCCGAAAAGAAATTCGAAAGGGAACTCACCAATTCACGTTTAGAGATCCAGGAACAAACCTTAAAGAATATTGCCTGGGAGCTGCACGATAACGTAGGGCAATTACTATCCGTAGCCAACATACAGCTTAATATGCTTCAAACCCATGTGCCAGAGGATCTGAAAGGACAGATCAAAGAAACCAAGGACGTGATCGCAGCCACTGTGCAGGAGGTTCGGGCACTGTCTAAAACTTTAAATACAGAGATTATTCATAACAATGGATTGATCAAATCCATCCGTACTGAACTGGAGCGTTTCAACCGTCTTAATTTTTTGCATGCCGATCTTAAAATTGACGGAGATGAAGCCGCCATCAAAGGAGAAGATGAAATAATTATATTCAGAATTCTTCAGGAATTTTTCTCTAATGTGATTAAACATGCAAAAGCCGATAAATTATTTGTAAATTTATGTTACCGTGAAAAGGAACTGGAGATCATTGTTGAGGATGATGGCGTTGGATTCGATACTTCGGTGAATAGAGATAATTCGGGGTTGCACAATATGAGAAGTCGGGCCAACCTATTGGGTGCGTCTTACGATTTAATCTCGAACCCAGGAGAAGGAACAAAACTTAACTTAGTATATCCCTTAAAGTCATGAAGCAGAACGACCACACTGTTGTCATCGTCGATGACCATCTTTTGCTTTCAGGTTCCTTAGAGAAACTTATTAACTCCTTTGACGGTTTCAAGGTCTTATTTCACGCCAGCAATGGCAAGGAACTTCAGCAAAAATTCAAAATCAATAACATTCAACCCGATATCATTTTACTGGATATAAATATGCCTGTTATGGACGGGTTCGAAACCGCTGAATGGCTTACTGAAAATCACCCCGCTATCAAAGTACTGGCCCTGTCTATGGAGGATGATGAAAAAGTAATCCTCAAAATGCTTCAGAAGGGAGCCAAGGGATATTTGTTAAAGGATATTCATCCCGACCGCCTTAAGATCGCCCTCCAGGAAGTCATGGACCGTGGTTATTATCATTCCGAAAAAGTGGCCGCAACCCTATTGCATTCAATTCAGCCTTCTTATAACAGGGAGGAAGTTACGTTTAAGCAGAACGAGCTCACGTTTCTACAGTTGGCATGTTCGGAAATGACATACAAGGAAATTGCCGATGTAATGAGTTTAAGTCCGAAAACCATAGATGGTTACCGGCAGGAGCTATTCAATCGCCTTCACGTTAAAAATAGGGTAGGGCTTGTAATCTACGCCTTGAAAAATGATATCATAAAAATTTAAACACAGGCATCCCAAATAGCATCTTTCGGGGGAGACGCGGTAATATCTAGTTCCTCTTTCTTAACAGGATGAATAAAACTGATCGACCTCGCATGGAGGTGAATACCCCCATCTTTATTACTTCGTTTCGCTCCGTATTTCAAATCGCCTTTGATGATACAACCAATCGACGATAATTGTGATCTTATTTGATGGTGTCTTCCTGTCTCCAATTCGATTTCAAGTAAAAAATAACGATCCAGCTCTTTGATCAATGTATAGGTAAGTAGGGCTTTTTTGCTGTCAGGCACCTCCATGATGTGCGCATAAGACTTGTTTTGCTTGTGATTGCGTTTCATAAAATGGACCAATTGCTCGGTTTGCTTAGGTGGAGCATTTTCCACGATCGCCCAGTATATTTTTTTGGTTTTCCTTTCTGAAAATAATTTGTTCAATCTCGACAATGCTTTGGAAGTACGTGCAAATACCACTATTCCACTGGTTGGCCTGTCTAACCTGTGAACCACTCCAAGAAAGACTGCTCCTGGCTTATTGTATTTCTCAGCGATGTAATCTTTTGCTATTTCCGAAAGTGGTTTATCGCCGGTTTTATCACCCTGAACGATATCACCTGGACGCTTGTTCGCAATCAATAAGTGATTGTCTTCGTAAAGAACCTGGAGATTATTTTTATTGGTACGCATAGTTACTTTTATTAACTAGACATAAATCTTCCATACATCGATTAATGATAATAATATAGCAAGCAGGGCAATGGTATACGCTATTCCTTTAGTAGTTCCATCATTGCCTTTATAAGCTAATACGAACGCAACTAACCCGGGTATAATAAACAAATGTCGATACCAGTATTCCTTTTCGGTTAATGAGAAGAAAGCACGGGACTCACCTGAAATGTTCAAATAACGTTCCGCAATTAAATAATTAATAGTAATAATAGATAGTATACTTATACCACTAATAATGATGGATATTTTTTCTCGAGACACTTTTTAATGAAGTTAGTATTGTTCCTCTTCGTTCGGAAAATCCCGGCTTTTCACATCCTCGATATACTGAGTGAATGCCGTGGTCATCTCCGCGTATAAGTCTAGGTATCTTCTTAAGAATCGCGGGTTGAACTCATGGGTCATACCTAGCATGTCATGGGTAACCAGCACTTGTCCATCCACTCCGCCACCACCACCAATTCCTATGATCGGGATAGTAAGTTCGGCAGCCACTTCAGCGGCTAACTTGGCCGGAACTTTTTCCACCACAATTGCAAAACAACCACATTTTTCAAGGATCTTGGCGTCTTCTTTTAATTTTTCCGCTTCTTCTTCTTCTTTGGCCCTAACGGTATATGTCCCAAACTTATAAATAGATTGTGGTGTTAGTCCTAAATGGCCCATCACAGGAATTCCTGCGTTCAGAATGCGTTTGGCCGATTCCTTAATTTCTTTTCCTCCTTCGATTTTTATCGCATGAGCACCACTTTCTTTCATGATGCGTATCGCCGATCGCAGCGCCTCTTTTGGATCACTTTGATAACTTCCAAAGGGAATATCCACCACGATCAGACTTCGTTTAGCCCCTCTTACCACGGAAGAAGCGTGGTATATCATTTGATCCAGGGTGATGGGTAGCGTGGTCTCATGACCAGCCATTACATTGGAAGCAGAGTCTCCCACAAGGATCACATCAATACCTGCACCGTCCACAATTTTGGCCATCGTATAATCGTAAGCGGTAAGCATTGAGATCTTCTCACCATTTTTTTTCATATCGACCAAAGTCTTGGTGGTGACGCGCTTGTACTCCTTTTTAGCTATTGACATATAAACTATTGTGACAATTAGTGCGGTAAAAGTACTAATTTTAGAACTCATTAATAGAATACCTAATCTAATTCATCGCTCATGAAATACTTAGTTTATCTAGCATTCTTCTTTTCCTCGTTTCTAATGTTGGCACAAGATAGCTTCTCGGAAGCTGACGCACGCGGTGTTATCGATACCTTTTTTGAAGGATTCCATGAAGGGGACACACTCAAAATGAAATCGGTGATGGCAGAAAAACTTCCTACTCAAACGGTTTTCGCTTCTAAAGAAGGAAAGAATATGGTAAGAGATAGCAGCGGTGATGATTTTATTAAGGCCATAGGCAACAGGCCTCTTGATCAGAAATGGGAAGAAAAACTATTGGATTATAAAATACAGATCGATGGTAATCTTGCTCATGTCTGGACCCCTTATGAATTCTGGTTGAATGGAGAATTTAGCCATTGTGGTGCCAATGCCTTCACCCTGGCTAAAATGGATGACGGGTGGAAAATAGTTCACCTGATAGATTCCCGCAGAAAAAGCAGTTGCAAAGATGAGTAATTAGCAATCTGAAATATTCACTTGAACTGCCAGTCCGCCTTCACTGGTCTCCTTGTATTTTGATGTCATATCCTGTGCGGTAGCCCACATGGTCGCAATCACTTTATCCAATGGAATTATAGCATCTGCCGGATCTGAATCCAGGGCCATTTCACAGGCATTGATCGCTTTAATAGCACCCATGGCATTACGTTCTATACAAGGTATCTGAACAAGGCCTGCAATGGGATCGCAGGTTAGTCCGAGGTGATGCTCCATGGCAATTTCTGCCGCCATCAATACCTGCTCCGGCGTACCACCCATTAGTTCAGCTAGTGCACCTGCGGCCATTGCGGACGAAACACCTATCTCGGCCTGGCAACCACCCATAGCTGCCGAAATGGTAGCTCCTTTCTTAAAGAGACTTCCTATTTCAGCGGCAACTAACAAGAACTTATTTATATCAATATGGTCGCCATCATGGTTTTCAATTACCAGGTAATACATGAGTACAGCTGGAATAACACCTGCACTTCCGTTAGTCGGCGCTGTAACCACCCGACCTAATGAAGCATTTACTTCATTAACCGCCAAAGCAAAGGAACTAACCCATTTTAAGATCTGCCGGAATTTAACTTCCGTATTTCGAATAGCTCCAATCCATTCATAGGTATTATTGTATTCAGTGCTTCCTATAAGATTTTTATGCGATTCGAACGCGCGTCGCCTCACATTAAGTCCGCCAGGTAGGGTTCCTTCTGTATGACACCCAATATACATCGAATCCAGCATGGTATCCCAGATTTCATTCAGGCCTTGATTTATTTCCGCTTCGGTACGAAGGGCTTTTTCATTTTCAAGGACTATTTCGCTAATAGCTTTATTTTCTTTCGAACAATAGGCGAGAAGTTCGGTCGCCTTTTCAATGGGAAATGGGAAATGACTGAATTTCTCCATTTTAATTTTCTCTCGCTTACGTTCCTTCTGTACTACAAAACCACCTCCTATGGAATAATAGGTGCTTGATCTCTTGTTTCCATCGTTAAGCAATGCATTGAATGTAATTCCGTTGGGGTGAAATTCGAGGAATTTTCTATTGAATTTAATGTGTTCCTTCGGAATAAAAATAACAGGAAGTTCTCCATTAAGATTTAGTTTGCTTTTCGAATGTATTTTATCAATTTCTGAAGTGATCTTCTCAGTTGGGAAGGTAACCGGATCTGTTCCTAAAAGGCCCATCATTACAGCAATATCGGTAGCGTGACCTTTGCCTGTTAGTGAAAGCGAACCGTACAAACTAACCTGTACACCTGTAATTTGTTCGAATTGCCCACTTTTTTTGAGAGCTTCTATCCATCGTTTAGCCGCGCGCCAGGGACCCAGGGTGTGTGAACTGGAAGGACCTACGCCAATTTTAAGCATGTCGAAAACACTTATGCTTTCCATACGGTTGTTTTACACAACAAATATAGAAGACTATTCCACATCTTCAGAATAATTATTGCCTTCTGTTTGCCAGTAAGGGTGGTGGCTCTCCGTTGAAAGGGTTCCAGCGGCTAATGCTCTTAGCACCCATACCGGCGGCTTTGATCACAGCCCTGTCTCCATAACGCTCCCGCATCCGGTCCATGGCCTGGTACAGATTGATGATCTTTTCGTTGTCTTCGAACAGGTCGATCTGCTGTCCGCCTTCCACCAGGTGACTAAACCGTACTCCCACCAGGCGTACCAGTAACCGACGTTGATACAGATTCTTATAGAGGTCCATTACCACGGGGAGTATCTTGTGGTCCGCTGAACTGTAAGGGATGCGCTTTTGCTGGGTGTAGGTCTGGAAATCGGAATACCGGATCTTGAAGGTGACACAGGCGGTTAGTTTGTTACCACGGCGTAGTTGGTAGATAAGATTTTCGGCCATGGCAATGATGATGCTTTCCAGTTTTTTTACATCGGTGGTGTCGCGGTCGAAGGTGCGCTCGGTGGAAATGGATTTGCGTTCGCTGTATTGAACCACGGGGCTGTTATCGATACCATTGGCCTTTTTCCAGATCAGCTGGCCGTTCTTTCCGAAGACCTTTGCCATCATCTCGATGGGCATTTCCTGTATGGTATGTATGCGTTTTATACCCAGGTCACAGAGTTGGCGATAGGTTACCTTGCCAACCATAGGGATCTTGCTTACCGAAAGCGGGGAGAGGAAAGGCTTTTCATTACCACGTAAAATATGTAGCTGATTATTGGGTTTGGCTTCCCCGGTTGCGATCTTGGAAACGGTTTTATTGATGGATAGTCCGAAGGAAATAGGCAGTCCCGTATCCTTGATGATACGTTTTCTAATTTCTGAAGCCAGTTTATGACAGCCAAAGAATTTGTCCATCCCGGTAAGGTCGATATAGAATTCATCTACCGAGGTCTTTTCATAGATTGGAACACTTTCTTTGATCACGTCGGTTACCGCATTGGAAAATTTACTATAGATCCCGGAATTCCCTCTCAGAACAATAGCTTCGGGGCATAATTGTTTTGCCAGACGCATGGGCATAGCAGAGTGTATGCCAAAGGAACGTGCTTCGTAGCTGCAGGAGGCTACCACCCCCCGGTCGCTGGTCCCGCCAATGAGCACAGGTTTTCCTTCCAGCCGGCTATCGAGTAAGCGCTCACAGGAAACGAAGAAAGTGTCGAGGTCCATATGGACGATGTTACGGGTATTGATCATTTTTTATTCTTTCCAAGAATTAATTTCCGTTCATTTCTTTTGCTCGCCCAAAAGAAATGAACCAAAGAAAACGGCGCCTTTTCGAAGGTATTTTTGGTCCTTCGGCCCAAAACCATTCGTAATTTCCTAAAATCACTACAAGGCTTCGCGATTTCTTCACGGAAATTACTCATCTATACTGACGAAAAGGGTTTGATTATTGCCAGAACCTAAAACTGCGCCTCAGAGACAACTTCGGGACCCGTAGCCCGAACATTCGTTAAAAACTAAGTACTGTTCGAGTCATGCGAAGCATGGCGAGTTGTACGTGTTTAGAATGGAGGGCGTAACGGGTGAACAAGGCTCTGCAGCGCTAGAGTTTTTTGCTTCTTTTTTGGGCAATGCAAAAAAGAAGGGAAACAAAAAGAAATTTATTGGTCTACACTCTATTCTTATACCGCTTCGAATGTACCCTAACCCGGGTATCATTATCCGAATAACGAGGATCCTCGATGATGGGATAACGCACCATTTTGATCACTTCGATCGTAATGCAGTCGAATTCCTCTACTACCTTCCCTGTGATTCCATAAATACCTTTTCCCCGAAAGCGATATCGCGCTGCAACCAGTGGAAAATGAACTGTATCGACAAAATCACCATCCCTGTCCAGGAATGTTCCGAAGTGCATACGTTTCCCATTGGAGGTAGCCGTATTCTTTACGGTTACCAGGTAACCTTCAATAGTGATAATCTTTCCCACATAGTCCGGAAGATGCTTTGCCCGCATCTTACTTCGGGATGGGGCCAGCAGCAGCTTGAATGGATTGGACAAGGGAAATCCTATGAGTTCCATCTCGTCAAAAGCTTCTTCCAGCGGCGTGCTGGGTAGTTCGGGTGTTTTAAAACTAATTTTTTCAGCCTGAAAAAGGGTCTGAATGTTCTCGTCGAATGTTATCTTGTTAATTTTCATATGTGCTTCCCATAAAAGTTCGCGTTTATTTCTTTTTGTAAACCGAAAGGCATCTATCTTTATTAAAATGGAGATCTGTTCCATGGAGATCGGGACCCTGTCCAGAAAATCATCCAGGCTCATGAAATAGCCTTCTTCCAATCTTTTCTCGAGGATCTTTTTCATCACTTTGCTCTCCAGTGAGTGGAGGAACATAAATCCCAGGTAGATATCCTTTCCCTGGATCACCGTTTCCGCCCGACTGTAATTGATACAGGGTGCCAGAATTCTGGCACCGTGCATACGGGCTTCGTGTACGTATAGTTCAGGTCTGTAAAATCCACCGCCATTATTCACGGTGGCGACCATATATTCTAAAGGATAATATGCTTTTAAGAACAGGCTCTGGTAGCTTTCCACCGCATAAGAGGCCGAATGCCCCTTGGCAAAAGCATAACCTGCAAAGCTTTCTATTTGCCGCCAGATCTCACTGGTGAGGTCGTCCGGTTTTCCGGAGGCCTTACAGTTGTCGAAAAACCGGTCTTTTACCTTTGCAAATTCCTCCCGGGAACGAAACTTCCCGGACATCCCCCTGCGTAGCATATCGGCTTCACCAAGTGTGAGTCCGCCAAAATAGTGTGCCACCTTGATCACGTCTTCCTGGTAGACCATCACCCCATAGGTTTCCGGCATGATGTCCATCATTACGGGATGGGCTTCCTTACGTCTTTCGGGAAAACGGTATCGCAGTATGTATTCCCGCATCATCCCCGATTGGGACACACCCGGACGTATCACCGAGCTGGCTGCTACCAACCCCAGGTAGTCGTTCACCTGGAGTTTCTTTAGTAGCATCCTCATGGCTGGTGACTCCACGTAAAAACAGCCAATAGCTTTTGCGTTCCGAAGCAGGTACTTAATGCGTTCGTCTTCTTTAAATCGTTTGATATCGTGAATATCGATAGGTGGGAGGGTAGGGTGATTGTATTTCACGATCTCTACGGTATCCTTTATTTTTCCAAGGCCCCGCTGACTCAGGATATCAAATTTGTACAGGCCGATATCTTCGGCGACTACCATATCGAACTGGGTGGTTGGGAATCCCTTTGGGGGCATGAAGGTGGCAGTGTAATAGTGGATGGGCTTTTCAGAAATAAGAATACCCCCTGCATGTATCCCCAAATAATTCGGGAAACCCTGTATGCGCCTGCTGTACATGACCACCAGTTGCGAAAGTTTGTCCAGCCTGCGGAAATCGTAGTTGCCTTTGGAAAGCTTGTCCAGTTCTTCCTTCGGAAGTCCGAAGACCTTTCCCAGCTCACGAATAGAGGCCTTGTACTTAAAAGTGTTGTATACTGTGAGCAGGGCCGTGTTCTTAAACCTTCGGAACATGAATTCTGTAATATCATCCCGGTCTGCCCAGGAGAAGTCGATATCGAAATCCGGCGGATTCTTGCGATAGAGATTGATGAATCGCTCGAAATACAGATCGAGCTCTATGGGGTCTACATCGGTGATGCGCAGCAGGTAGGCAATGATGCTGTTGGCGCCACTACCGCGGCCTACATAGAAATAACCTTTGCTGCGGGCATACTTTAAGATCTTCCAGTTGATGAGGAAGTAAGAGACAAAGCCCTTTTCCTTAATAATATCCAGCTCTTTTTTTATGCGGTCGAGGATGGCATTGGTAGATGTTCCGTAGCGGTAGGGAAGGCCTTCGTAGGTGAGTTTTTTCAGTAGTTTGAAATCGAGGACTTCATTATTGGTGTATGAATTCTGATTGTTGGGAATCTCCTTGGAGAAATCGAATTCAATGGTACAAGACTGCAACAGATCTTCCGTATTCTCAATGAGCCCGGGGAATTCGGAAAAGGCTTCCTTCAGACTTTCTTCGGAACAGAGCTTGTCGTATTCGTTGCCCTGTTCGGAAACAGGTAGTTTGCTGAGCAGCGTATTATTATCGATAGCCCGCAGCAGACGGTGGGTATTGAACCCTTTCTTACTGATAAAGGTAACGGTCTGCAAAACTACCAGCTTGTTCAGCCGCTTTTTCCAGGGCGAGAATTTAAGTCGGTTAAGATCTTCCTTCCGTACTCCTAAAAACTCATGCTCTAATAATTCATTCCCTTCAAAACTTCCGAAGGGATAAATAACATAGGTATGTGGCAGGACCTCGGCGCGATCCGGAATAGTTCCATCTTCATGGAGGAACCAGGATAAATACCGGTTGATATTCAGGAAGCCTTCGTTGTTCTTTGCCAGCATGATAAATTGCTGTTGGGCACCATTCCGGAAATCGACCCCTATTACAGGGCGAATATCGAACTGAGGCGCGACACGCATGATGTCCAGGCAGGCCGAGGTATTGTTGATATCGGTTACCGCCAGGGTTTTTACACCATGATCCTGCGCTAGCTGGAGCAGTTCCTTGATAGCTAATGTGCCGTAGCGAAGACTATAATATGTATGTGTATTTATAAACATATTGGAATTATTCCAAATATATGGAAATATTCCAAATGCTGTATGTTTTGTTGATAAATTTTTTTGAAATCAGAAATCAGAAATCAGAAATCAGAAATCAGAAGTCGGGAGTCGGGAGTCAGGAGTCGAAAAGTCCGGACATAGGAGTTTGGAGAAGGAAGTGGTTCTCGATACAATTTTCCTTCGGAAAATCACTCGAACTGACAAATTATGAAACTCTTACAACAAGTTTTCCGGCGGCACGATTGTTTTCCATGGTGTCATGAGCCTGCGGAAGCTCATCAAAATCAAATACCTGGTGGATGTTCGGGGAATAGGCACCCGAAGCTACGTGATCCACAATTTGTTGAAGAGCCGGAGTTGCATGATCAGTGTGTAGGGTCTCGCTACTGTAATTGGTTAGGTTAACCGTAGAGGGCATCCAGGGGAAGAAATTATAGTCCCAGGTATCACCCAGGAAGCCTACCATGCAAACAGTTCCTTTCGGCGCTGTTGATTGCAGACAGTCCATAATAGTATGTTCCAGCCCCACGAATTCGATCACACCATTCACGCCTTCGGGAATAATGGCTTTTACCTGTTCCTCGATCATGCCGGTATCCATCAGGATATGATCTACTCCAGCCTTTTCAAGCATAGGAACTTTATACTTCTTTCGAGTAGTTGAAAAAACGGTACATCCCATCTCTTTGGCAATCGAAGTTGCAGCTAGTCCAGCCGCTGAAGTTCCTCCTCTTACCAGTAAATTATCACCTGGTCGCAAGTTGATTGCTTCTTTTAAAGCACCCCAGGCAGTGAGATAGGTTTCTGGTATCGCACCAAAAATTTCCCAGTCGAGATCGGTATTTACCGGGAAGACATTGGAGCGGGGGATCAGCGTCATTTCGGCATAACCACCGTTATACAAACGTCCCATATTTCCCATGCAGGCTGCTACTTTTTGCCCGGGTTGCAGGTCGGTGTCACCGCCATCGACGACTTCACCCACACATTCAATTCCTAGTACCCGAGGAAGTGTTACTGCCTCGCCAGAATGGCCCTGGCGAGTATATAATTCACTTCGGTTGATACCGAAAGCTTTAATATCAATAAGTATCCATCCGGCTTTGGGTTCAGGATCGGGTATAGTGACGAGATCGAAAACCTCGATCCCGCCATATGAGTTAATTTGCCACGCCTTCATAATCCTTATGGAGTAAGAACCACTCTAAACCTGGCTTTATTGGAAAGCATCAAATTAAAAGCTTCTTCCACATCGTCCAGTTTAAAGGTTTCTATCATGGGTTTGGTTCCTGTGAGTGCGCTAAACTTCAGTGTGTCTTCACTGTCGATCGCTGTACCACTTGGCCAGCCGGCCACGGAGGTTCGTTTCATCAATAACTGGAAAGGAGAGACCTGGATGGGCTCGGGGGTCGCACCAATCACCAGTAATTGTCCATCAATTCCAAGGCCATCGATCACCGAAGTCATTGCGTCAGCGTTCGGAGCTGTAGCTACTATGAGTTTTGCGCCGCCAAGCTTTTGTAGTTCCTCCACAGTGTTTTGAGTGCTGCCGTTAATATAGTGGTGTGCACCTAATTTCTTTGCTAGTTCTTTTTTACTGTCGGAAGTAGATAGCGCTACGGTCCGCATCCCCATCTTATTCGCGTATTGGATCGCCAGGTGGCCGAGTCCGCCAATTCCCTGAACAGCAACTACATCTCCTGCCTGGATACCGGAATTCCGCATGGCATTGTATACGGTAATCCCAGCGCATAGCAGGGGAGCAGCCTCTTCGCTGGACAGTTCGTCCGGAACCAGAGCAACAGCCTCCTGAGGAGCTACCATATATTCGGCGTAACCACCATCGTAGCTAATCCCGCAGATCTGCTCATTCTCACAATTGATAAACAATCCGCGTCGGCAGGGTTCACAGTTGAAACAGTGTCCGCCATGCCAGCCAACACCTACACGTTGTCCGGGTTTCCAGTTCACTACGTCTTCACCTACCTTATCGACCACTCCAACCACTTCATGGCCGGGGGTTCGTGGGAAGGTAACACCCGGAAAGGCACCGAGTTTTACGAAATTATCGCTATGGCAGATACCACAGGCTTCTACCTTTATTAATACTTCGTTTTTATTTGGGGTTGGGACGGGTATATCCACGATCTGAAAATCGCCTCCCGCTTCATGTACTTGTACTGCTTTCATATTAGTTTTTTTGAAGAATCTTAAAGATACGGAAAGATGAGGTTTCAACAAATAAGGAAAGGTTAAAGATGGGGGAGTCTGGAGTCGGGAGTGCCACTTCGACTGTCTTTTAATACCACAGGTGTTAAAAAATGTATTGGGAAGTGGTTCTCGATACAATCCCGCCCTGCGGGATCACTCGAACAGACAAAAGGTTCTCGACCCTTCGACGAGCTCAGGAGAACTACAATTTGCTTCGCAAATCACTCGAACTGACAGGGGCTATTTCTTCTTCCGGGGGTTTGGTTTGAGGGACATCACATAATCGTAGCTTTCCATAAGGTAGGGAAGCAGGGTTTTGGGAGTATCGAGCATTTGGGCAGGGACAAGGACATAATCTTTCATCACGGCACCGTATGATTTGTAAATGGTGGTGTTGTGTTTCTCCTTGAACTTTTCCTGGGATTCTTTTGAGAGTCGGATCCCGAATTCCCCATCCTTGTTCAAGAGCGAGAACATATAGGTATTGGCAGTGGTGTAGGGCATGGTCTTGCCCAGGCGTTCGAATTTATCGGTCATTTCGACAAGTTCGTCGTATTTCTTTAATTGGGTTTCCCAAAGGTCTTTGTTGCTCATGATATAAAGGTATTGTTTTTTACTATTGTCAACCACCCCGACCACTCAAAAGTGGTCACCCCTCCTTGTCAAGGAGGGGAGCCTTTCCATAGAAACATTGTTATTGGCTTTTGGTTTGTGATTTCCTGGGATAAACCCTCTATAACCCCTGTTCTAATTAAGGCAGATGCATTTTCGTAAATATATTTACAATACACATAGCTGCTCCCCTAATCAAGGAGGGGAGCTTTTTTATAGAAATATTGTTATTGGCTTTTGGTTTGCGATTTCCTGGGATAAACCCTCTATAACCCCTGTTCTAATTAAGGCAGATGCATTTTCGTAAATAAATTTAAATTAAACATAGCTGCTCCCCTAATCAAGGAGGGGAGCTTTTTTATAGAAATATTGTTATTGGCTTTTGGTTTGTGATTTCCTGGGATAAACCCTCTATAACCCCTGTTCTAATTAAGGCAGATGCATTTTCGTAAATAAATTTACAATTACACATAGCTGCTCCCCTAATCAAGGAGGGGAGCTTTTTTATAGAAATATTGTTATTGGCTTTTGGTTTGCGATTTCCTGGGATAAACCCTCTATAACCCCTGTTCTAATTAAGGCAGATGCATTTTCGTAAATAAATTTACAATTACACATAGCTGCTCCCCTAATCAAGGAGGGGAGCTTTTCTATAGAAATATTGTTATTGGCTTTTGGTTTGTGATTTCCTGGGATAAACCCTCTATAACCCCTGTTCTAATTAAGGCAGATGCATTTTCGTAAATAAATTTACAATACACATAGCTGCTCCCCTAATCAAGGAGGGGAGCTTTTCTATAGAAATATTGTTATTGGCTTTTGGTTTGTGATTTCCTGGGATAAACCCTCTATAACCCCTGTTCTAATTAAGGCAGATGCATTTTCGTAAATAAATTTACAATACACATAGCTGCTCCCCTAATCAAGGAGGGGAGCTTTTCTATAGAAATATTGTTATTGGCTTTTGGTTTGTGATTTCCTGGGATAAATCCTCTATAACCCCTGTTCTAATTAAGGCAGATGCATTTTCGTAAATAAATTTACAATACACATAGCTGCTCCCCTAATCAAGGGGAGCTGGCGGACAGAGCGTAGTGATGGCCGACTGAGGGGTTTTGCAATAGGGATAGCAGCATGCTACCGTGTAGCGCGGATAGCCCGGCCCCGCCGCTCACTGAGCGGAGTCGAAGTGTGGCGGGGATTGCCCTGAAAAATTAACTGACACCCTGTCATATTTTATCCACTGGCACAATGATTGTCATAGTGATATCGATTTAAAACTTGAAATAACACAATAATTTATACTACAACGCTATGAGCAAAATAATTGGAATCGACTTAGGGACAACGAATTCGTGTGTTTCCGTAATGGAAGGAAGCGAGCCTACCGTGATCCCTAATGCCGAAGGAAAAAGAACAACGCCTTCTGTAATCGCATTCGTGGAGGATGGTGAGATCAAGGTTGGGGACCCTGCCAAACGTCAGGCCGTGACCAACCCTACCAAAACCATCGCTTCCATTAAGCGTTTCATGGGGAATAAATACTCTGAATCCAAAAAAGAAGCCGACCGCGCTGCTTTCAAAGTAGTGAAAGGTGACAACGATACGCCACGTGTGGATATCGATGGGCGTCTTTACACGCCACAGGAACTGAGTGCGATGATCCTTCAGAAAATGAAGAAGACCGCCGAAGATTACCTGGGAACCGATGTAACCCGCGCCGTGATCACTGTGCCTGCTTACTTTAATGACAGTCAGAGACAAGCAACAAAAGAAGCCGGCGAGATCGCCGGGCTGAAAGTAGAACGTATCATCAACGAGCCTACAGCGGCTGCGTTGGCTTACGGACTCGATAAGAAACATACAGACCAGAAGATCGTGGTATTCGACTTTGGTGGAGGTACACATGATGTGTCTATCCTTGAATTGGGAGATGGCGTGTTCGAAGTACTGGCAACCGATGGAGATACACACCTTGGAGGTGACGATGTAGACCAGAAGATCATCAACTGGCTGGCAGACGAATTCGAGAAGGAAGAGAGCATGGATCTTAGAAAAGATCCTATGGCGCTTCAGAGACTGAAAGAAGCTGCCGAGAAAGCCAAGATCGAATTGTCCGCGTCTACACAAACTGAGATCAACCTGCCTTATATCACTGCTACAGGCAGCGGACCTAAGCACCTTGTGAAAACCATGAGCCGTGCGAAGTTCGAGCAGCTGATCGATGACCTGGTAAAAAGAACCATCGCTCCTTGTGACGCGGCCCTGAAAGCTGCCGGACTATCCAAGAGCGATATAGACGAAATAATCTTAGTAGGAGGATCTACCCGTATCCCTGCAGTTCAGGAAGCGGTGGAGAAGTTCTTCGGAAAGTCACCAAGTAAAGGTGTAAACCCAGACGAGGTAGTAGCTGTAGGAGCTGCCATCCAGGGTGGGGTACTTACCGGAGATGTGAAGGACGTATTGCTATTGGATGTTACACCGCTGTCATTGGGTATTGAAACCATGGGAAGCGTTATGACCAAGCTGATCGATGCGAACACCACCATCCCTACCAAGAAATCACAGATCTTTAGTACTGCGGCTGATAACCAGCCAAGTGTGGAGATCCACGTACTACAGGGAGAACGTCCGATGGCGAATGACAACAAGACCATTGGTAGATTCCACCTGGACAGTATTCCACCAGCGCCAAGAGGGATGCCACAAATTGAAGTGACCTTCGATATAGATGCGAATGGTATCATCAAGGTAACCGCTACCGATAAGGCTACGAACAAATCTCAGGATATCCGTATCGAAGCAAGTTCAGGCTTGACCGATGAAGAGATCCAAAAGATGAAAGCCGAAGCTGAAGCCAATGCAGAAGCTGATAAGGCAGCCAAGGATAAAGCTGATAAGATCAACGAGGCGGATGCCATGATCTTCCAGACCGAGAAGCAACTGAAGGAGTTTGGTGATAAGCTGAGCGACGATAAGAAGAAGCCTATCGAAGATGCTTTGGAAGAACTGAAGAAAGCGTATGAGACCAAAGAGGTTGAAACTATCGAGCCTGCTTTAGAGAAGATCAACGAAGCCTGGAAGACTGCTTCGGAAGAGCTTTATAAAGCACAGGCCGAGGAACAGGGACAACCTGGTGCTGATGCCGGAGACGATACTGCTTCGCAGAACGGAGAGGAGAACTCTGATGTTGAAGACGTAGACTTCGAAGAAGTTAAGTAGTCGTTTCGACTCCGCTCAACGACCTATAAATATATAAGCCCTGCCAAATGCAGGGCTTTTTTTGTAGCTTTATCATAACTAACATATAATCAAATTATATCATGAAAAAAACAGTTCTTATTACACTATTGGTGATGTTCATTTCCCTGGCAAGTTTTGCCCAGGAAGGATTCATTGGAGAGGTTAAACTATTTGCCGGAAATTTTGCCCCGCGTGGATGGGCCTTTTGCGATGGACAATTATTAGCGATCTCCAGCAATTCAGCTTTGTTCTCCATTTTGGGAACTACCTATGGAGGTGATGGCAGAACTACTTTCGGACTGCCGGACCTGAGAGGCCGTGTTCCTGTAGGGCCCCGCAACGGGCAGGGTATGACGGAAGTACGACTTGGTCAGAAATTCGGACCGTTTGAGTATGGTGGATCCGATGGATCCGCTGAGAGTCCAACTAGTTCCAGAGCAGTGAAGCAGGGATCGCTGGGCTTAAATTATATTATTTGTCTTGTAGGTGTGTATCCTTCGAGGAGTTAAATATTATTCTTGTCTAATTCTTTTTTGGGCAATGCAAAAAAGAAGGGAAGAAAACAATTTAAACTAGCTGAAAAATAAAGAGCAAGAATAAAGAATAAAACCCACCATATGGCGGGTTTTATTTGTGCTATTTGGTCACTGAGCGGAGTCGAAGTGACCTCTGTCTTATCCTTTAAGCCAGGCCTTTCTCAAAGCGATCTGCTCCTCCGTGGCATCTTCTTTGGCCTGAAGGGCTGTACCTTCGGTATAGGATTGGGTAGTCGTGGTCTTGATCACCACTTCTTCGCCATTCCTGTCGAGCTTCACATCGATCTCGGTACCCGGAGTCCACATATATACTTTCTGAAAGATATCGTTTGCGTTTTGCATGGTGAGTTCAACGCCATTGACAGCTTTGATCACATCGCCGGGCTGCACTCCCTGCTCCGCCCAGAAACTGTTGCTGACAACCTGGTCGTTAAAGAAGATCCCACGTACCGGATCACCATCGACGATAAGGGTGCCTCCGTTCTGGATATAGTTGGTTTCCACCTTGCCCGGATACGAACTCCAGTCCCATTTTTGCGAAGAACACATCGTAATCGATAGGGGTGGTGCCTGCCACATGGGTGTCAAGGAACTCACGGATGGACGGATAGGTGAGGGCCGTGATCTCATCGAACAGGCTATCGTCTTCGAACGGTTTGTTCTTTCCGTATTTGTTGGACAGTTCTTTCATCAGGGATAGGATGCCTCGCTGACCGTTACTTTCTTCACGCATCAGTATATCGATGCACATCCCGATGAGCGCGCCTTTCATATATACGTTATAGTATTGTTGTGCGTAGGGTTGCACAAGCACGTTCTCACTCATTTCAGTAAAACTCATACTGTCATTCATCATCTGAGAGGTCTGGATCTTGCCCATCATATTGGCATAGAACTCCTCTTCGGAAATAAGCCCTTCGTACACCTGGAAGTGGTTGGCGAAATATTCGGTGACGCCCTCGTACATCCAAAGGTGCTTGGAGAAGGTAGGTTCGTGATAGTCGAAGTAATGTACGTCCTCCGAGTGGATGGATAGCGGACTCACAATATGAAAGAACTCGTGGGAGATGGTGTCGATAAGGCTTTCTGCCAGTCCTTCTGCCGGGATGGCCTCGGGCATGACCACCACGGTGGAGGTGTGGTGCTCTAAAGCGCCGAATCCTTTGGGGATTCCGGGGTGCCTTCCGAAAGGTATAGGTAAATATCGTAGCGCGGCGTGCTGTCCAGGTCGCCCAGGTAGGCTTTCTGCGCCTGCATCATGGTGGCCATGGTCTCTTTCAGGCTGGTGGCCGAGTGTATGCCGTTGGGAGAAAAGACGCTGAGTACTACTTTGATCCCGCTGAGGTCGAATTCCTCTACGGATAGCTTGCCGTACATCATGGGGTTGTCTGTAATATCGAAATAGCGTGGCGCATAATAGCTGGTAGTGATGGTACCCGCTTCTGTGTTTTCTTTAGATGCTGTTTTCTGAAGGGCGGAGGTACGCACGAAATCGGCCGGGGCGGTTACGTCGAGCGTGTAAGAGGCGTTCTTCATGGAATCGAAATAGCCGATAAAACCGTGCAGGTTGAGGACGTAGTTATCCGGTTCTATATTGGTTCCTGCCGGGGAAAAGGGCGTATCGCCGCCAAGGCCGCCCATGGTCTCTATATCGAAGGTATCGTTAACGTAGTAGGTAACATAGTCCAGATCCGGAGCATTGAGTATCATCCAGCTATTGGTATCCACCTTGCTTACCAGCAGCTCCTTGCCTTTGTTATCAAAAGCTTTAAAATCGTCTACATACTTGCCAAAATCACTCACGGCGTAGGTTCCCTGCACCACTTTGGGTAAGCGGTAGGTAGCTGTTTCGCCGGTGAAATTATCGGGGTTGACCATTACAGGCACTTTATCGTCCACTACCGCGCTAAGATCGATATGAGTAACGATGGAGGTTATGGTATTGGTAGGTTTGTTTAGCGGAGTAGTAGCAAAACCAAAGCTGGTTACAAACATAGCTATGGCTATAAGGGAGCGCATTTTAAGTCTTCATAATAACGTTATTTGATTGAAT